>NZ_CP039833.1:0-3051700 GCF_005155585.1 Haloprofundus sp. MHR1 | reverse complement strand
CCGCGCCCGGTAGATGCTCCCGTCGGTCGCGTACAACAGTTGACTGTACTCGTCGAATCGGACCTCTCCGGCGACGGCGTCGCGTAACGCCGCCGCGAACGCGGCGTACTCGCTCACGTCCGTCGCCGCATCCAACTCGGATGCGCGGTACGCCTCGAACGCCTCGACCGTCGGATGTTCGTCGACCGCCATTACGCAGCCTACGACCGAGTGGGGATAAATAGCATGGGTGTAGTTCGCAAGACGCGCGAACGGCGGCGGGGAGGGCCGGCGGCGAGCGGGCGACGGGGAGCCTACGAACCGAAACCCATTTTCGGGGGACCGTCGCATCCCACTCCGTGGAATCCAAGCGACTCCAGTTCTACGGGCTCTATCTCACGCGGTTCGCCGAGGGGTTCGGGTTCATCACGCTCATCACGCTCCTGCCCGAGTACATCGACCTGCTTGACCCGCAGAACTTCGTCCTCCCGCTCGTCGGTATCACGCTCAGCGCCGGGTTCATCATCGGCATGTACACGACGGGGTTCACGCTCGCTCAGACCGTCGCCGTCGTCCCGTTGGCGTGGGCCGGCGACCGCTACGACAAACGGCTCGTCCTCCTCGGGTCGCTGCTCGTCGGTATCGTCGCCTACGCGCTGTTTCCGTTGCTCGACACCGGTGCCTCCGGCGCGAGCCTCCTGTTCATTCTCGGTCGCGCGCTACAGGGCGTCGCCGTCACCGGCGCGTCGCTGATGTCGCTGTCGCTCGTCGGCGAACTCGCCTCCGGAGGGACGCGCGCGAACCACATCGGCAAGGCCAACGCGTCGAACTTCGCGGCCTCGGTCGTGGGGAGTATCAGCGCCGGCGCGCTGTACGAGTTCCTCGGGTTCACACCCATCTTCACGCTCATCGTCGCGCTGCTCTCGGTGGCGACGGGCATCGTCTGGCTGTTCGTCTCGCCCGACGACACCCGGGTGGAGGGTTTTCCCTTCTCGGACCTCGCGCTCAACCGCCGCATCGTCACGGTCTCCAGTTTCCGCGCGCAGTACGCCGTCGCAGTGACGCTCGTTCGGACGTGGGTGCCCATCTACGCGGGCGTCTCGGCGGCCAGCGGTGGTCTCGCCTACGGTGCGCTCGCGGTGAGCGTCACCGTCGTCACCGAGAAGTTCTGCAACATGCTGCTACAGCCGTACACGGGCGGCCTCTCGGATCGCTACGGTCGCGCGCTGTTCGTCTTCTTCGGCGGCGGCCTCTACGGTCTCATCGCGCTTGCGGTGCCGTTCTCGCCCGCAATTGGGGCGGCGCTCGGCGCTCCGACCGACCTCCCGTTTCTCGGCTCGCTCACCCCGGCGTTCCTTCCGTTGGCGGCGCTTTCGGGGCTGCTCGGCGTCGCCGACAGCTTCCGAGAACCCGCGAGCATGGCGCTGTTCGCCGACGAGGGCAGCGGCGGCAAAGGCGTGGCGTCGAGCTTCGGTATCCGCGAACTGGTCTGGCGGCCCGGCAGCGTCGTGGGGCCGCTGCTCGGCGGCTGGTTGATGGCGGAGGTCGGCATGGAGTGGGTGTTCTACGTCGGCGGCGCGTCGGCGATCACGGGCGTGGTCACGATGCTCGGCGTGCTCGTCTACCACAACGGAACCGGCGTTCGCGCGCTGACGGAGTGGTGAGCGACGCCGCGTCGGTCGTTCAGTCGTCGCCGAAGACTCGTTTCTGTCCCGACGACGACTCGACTCGGCGATTCGTCTCCGTCTCCGTCCCCGTTCCCGCTTCTGTCTCCGTTTCCGTCTCCGCCTCCCGGACTCGTTCGACCTCGTCGGGCCGAACGGCCCAGCCGAGCGCGTAGCCGACGACACCGACGATAAGTCCGGGACCGAGGCCGCTCCCGATACTCACCGCGAGAACGTCGACGAGCGACAACTCCGCCGACCGAACCGCCCAGACGACCCCGAGGAGTGAGGACACGCCGACGGCGAGGGAGAGGCACGCGAAGACGCGCTCGCCGTGTGCGGAACCGTACGCGACCGCCCCGAGCGTGAGTGTCACGACGAGACCGTTCAGAAGCGCCGGGTGGGTGAACTGCGAGAGGTACGCCGCCAACAGGACGGCGACGAGCGAGAGCACGCCCAGCCGGGCGTTCCGTCCCCAACCCCGTATCCGAGCGTACACCGCGACGCCGAGGAGCGTACCGATACCGACAGTGTAGATGGCGGTGCTCCACGGAAGCAGCCATCCGGCGACGACGAGCGCGGCGGTACCGACGACGACGAGCGTTCCGACGACCACGTCGTGGTCGCTCGTCCCGCGGCTACGTCGGACGTCGAGGAGAAACGACAGCGGCGTCACGTCGCCGCGCGAGACCGAACTCCGGTAGCGTCGGACGGCGACGCCGGCGACGAAGACGAGGCTTCCGACGACTGCCGCGAGACTCCCGGCGTAGCCGAGCGCTCTGGCGACGGCGGTGGCCGTCGAGACGTCGCCGACGCCGAGCGAGGTACTGAACAGTTGCTGGCCGTGGAGCGACAGCGCGAAGAGAACCGAAAACACCGCGGTCCACGCGCCGCCGGCACCGCCGCCGCGGACGGCGTAGAACGTCAGTCCCGCGATGCCGGCTGTCACGCCGAGCAGCGTCGGCACCGAAAAGAGCGTCAGTCGGCGCAGCGTCACCGGGTCGACGAACCCGTAGCTCGCGAGTCCGACCGCGAAGACGACCGACGCGACAGTCACTCGACGAGTCAAAGCTTCGTCACTTCCGACGACTGCCGACCGAATACGCTGCGACACGGACCGATAGTAGGGCGACCACTACATATAACTTAGTCAGACAGTACTCGTATAGGACGAGTCAGAAAAGGAATCGGTTCGGCGACCGTCAGTCGAGGAAGTCGGGCGCGACTCGCTTCTCGTCGCGTTCCTCGCGGAGGTGCGCGCGGAACGCGTCGCGGCTCACGTCGTTCTCCTCGCGTTCCTTGCGGTCGCGGACGGAGACGGTGCCGGCGTCCTCCTCGTTGTCGCCGATGATGACCATGTACGGGACGCGGTCGGTGTGCGTGTCCTGAATCTTCCGACCGATGGTCCACGAGCGGTTCTCGACGCCGACGCGGAGTCCCTCCTCGCGGAGTTCCTCGGCCACCTGCTCGGCGTAGTCGAGGTTGTCGTCGCTGATGGGGAGCACGCGGACCTGCTCGGGCGCGAGCCACAGCGGGAACTTCCCGTCGAAGTGCTCGATGAGCACCATGAGGAAGCGCTCGTAGCTGCCGTAGAGCGCGCGGTGGATCATCACCGGGCGGTGGTCCTCGTTGTCCTCGCCCGTGTAGGTGAGGTCGAACCGCTCGGGCATGTTGAAGTCGAGCTGGACCGTCGGGCCGTCCCAACTGCGACCGAGCGCGTCTTCGAAGCCGAAGTCGATCTTCGGGCCGTAGAACGCGCCGTCACCCGCCTCCAGGTGGTAGTCGATGTCGCCGTCGTCGAGCACCGCTTTCAGCTGTTTCTCGGCTCTCTCCCAGATTTCGTCGCTCCCGACGGACTTCTCGGGGCGCGTCGCCAGCGCCACGTCGGCGTCGAGGTCGAACGTCTCGAACACCGTGAGGATGTTGTCGATGATGAGGTTGATCTCCGCCTCTATCTGGTCGGGGCGGACGAACAGGTGGCCGTCGTCGATGGTGAACGACCAGACGCGCGAGAGCCCGGAGAGTTCGCCGCGCTGTTCCTTCCGGTACACTTTGCCGTCCTCGAAGTAGCGGACGGGCAAGTCCCGATAACTCCACGACTTCTGGTCGAAGATGGTCGCGTGACCCGGGCAGTTCATCGGTTTCAACCCGTACTCCTCGTCGTTGACGTCGAGGAGGAACATGTCGTCGACGTAGTTCTCGTAGTGGCCCGACTTCTTCCACAGTTCCGTGCGGAACAGGTGCGGCGTCTCGACGGGGTCGTAGCCCGCTTCGAGGTTGAGGCTCTTCGCGTAGTCGGCGAGTTCGTCGAGGACGCGCTTGCCGTTGGGGTGGTACAGCGGCAGACCCGGCCCCGTCACCTCGTCGATGGAGAACAGGTCGAGTTCGCGGCCGAGTTTGCGGTGGTCGCGTTCGGCGGCCTCCTCGCGCCGCTCGACGAACTCCTCTAGCTCCTTCTCGTCGGCGAACGCCGTGCCGTAGACGCGCGTCAGCGTCTCGTTCGACTCGTCGCCGCGCCAGTAAGCGGACGAGATGTTGAGGAGTTTGAACGCGCCGATTTCGCCCGTCGACTCGACGTGCGGTCCCTTACAGAGGTCCTCGAACTCGCCCTGTCGGTAGAAGCTTATCTCCTCCTCGTCTGCGGCCTCGTTGTCGAGGATGTCCTGCTTGAACCGGTTGTCTTCGTAGTGGTCGAACGCCTCCTCGCGGCTCATCGTGAACCGCTCGATGTCGTAGTCCTCGGCGACGATGTCGGCCATCTCCTCCTCTATCTCGCGGAGGTCGTCCTCGTCGAGGTCGACGTTCGTCACGTCGTAGTAGAACCCCTCGTCCGTCCACGGCCCGATGGTCAGCTTCGCCTCGGGGCGGAGTCGGAGCAGCGCCTGCGCGAAGACGTGCGCCGCCGAGTGGCGGAGCACGTCGAGGTACTCGTCGGAGCCGTCGGTGACGATGACGAGCTCCGCGCCGTCCGCTAATTCCGTCGCCTTGTCGACGAGATCACCGTCGACGACGCCGGCCACGGTGTCCTTGCCGAGGCCCGGTCCGATCTCGTAGGCGGCGTCCTCTACCGTGGACCCAGCCGAGAGCGACAGCTCGGAGCCGTCCGGCAGGGTCACTACGATATCACTCATGAGAGGACGAAACCGGAGGACGGGGATAAGTGTTTTTGACCCGCGCTACCGGGGTAGCGAAAGGAATTTATCGGCGGCCCGATTCCGCCGGTCCCTACAGTTAAATCGCAGAAGCCGGAACTGTCTGCCATGCGATTCGACCGACAAAGCGGCGTCTTTCTCCACGTCTCCTCGCTGCCCGGCCCCCACGGCATCGGCGACCTCGGCGACGGCGCGCGAGCCTTCGTCGACTTCCTCGCGGACGCGGACCAGTCGCTCTGGCAGTTCTGTCCGCTCGGGCCGACCTCGTCGGCCCACGGCAACTCGCCGTACCAGTCGTTCTCGGCGTTCGCGGGCAACCCGCTGTTCGTCGACCTCAGGGACCTGCTCGACCGGGGCCTGCTCACCGACGGGGACCTCAAGCCCGTCCCCGAGTTCGACCCGCACGAGACCGACTACCAGCGCGTCTCGGAGTACAAACGTCCGCTGCTCGAAACGGCGTTCGAGCGGTTCGAGTCCGAAGGGTCGGACGACGAACGCGAGGCGTTCGAGGCGTTCCGCGAGCGCGAGTCGTCGTGGCTCGACGACTACACCCTCTTTATCTCGCTGAAGGAGGCACACGACCACGTCGCGTGGACCGACTGGCCCGAGGGACTGAAGACGAGAGAGCCGGACGCGCTCGAACAGGCCCGAGACGACCTCGAAGCCGAGCGTCGGTACCACGCGTTCTGTCAGTACTTGTTCGACGAACAGTGGCGCGACCTGAAGTCCTACGCGAGCGACCGCGGCATCTCGCTCGTCGGCGACCTGCCCATCTACGTCGCACTCGACAGCGCCGACGTGTGGGCCTCTCCCGAAGCGTTCGACTTAGACGAGAACAACGAACCGGCGGCCGTCGCGGGCGTCCCGCCGCAGTTCGGCGACAGCGGCCAGCGTTGGGGCAACCCCCTGTACGACTGGGACCACCTCCGCGAGACGGACTACGAGTGGTGGCGTCGCCGCTTCTCTCGATTGTTCGACCTCGTCGATGTCGCCCGCCTCGACCACTTCAAGGCGTTCGACGAGTACTGGGCGATTCCCGCCGACGCCGACGACCCCGCGGCGGGGTCGTGGCGCGACGCGCCCGGCTACGACTTCTTCGAGACGATAGAGCGCGAGTTCGGCGACCTGCCGTTCGTCGTCGAGGACCTCGGCTTCATCGACGAACAACTCGTCGCGTTCCGCGACCACTTCGAGTTCCCCGGCATGCGCGTGCCGCACTACGCCGACTGGTGCCGCGAGGGCGACATGAATCAGCCGATGCACTACCCCCACGGCAGCATCGGTTACACCGCCACCCACGACACCGACACGACGGTCGGCTACTACCGCAGCCTCCCCGACGACCAGACGGACTGCCTGCACTACAACCTCGGCGTCGACGGCAGCGACATCAACTGGTCGCTCATCGAAGCCGTCTGGAACTCAGAGGCGGTGCTGGCGATGACGACGGTGCCCGACCTTCTCGGACTCGGTTCGGAAGCCCGGTTCAACACGCCCGGAACCGCCGAAGGCAACTGGTCGTGGCGGTGCACGTACGAGGGGCTCGACGAGAGTGTGGCGGAGCGACTTCGGGACGTGACCGACTTCACGATTCGGTAGCCACCGAGTCGACTCAGCGTCGGGAACTCCTTCTCGATCGGTCTCACCGAAGCTCCCGAAACCCGACCGAGAGGAACAGCGAGCTCAAGCCGCCGACCACCAACAGGAACCAGTACGAACACACTCGATAGACCAGCACGGCGGCAGCAGCCGTCTCCAGTCCGACCTCGGCGAGGACGACGACGGCGGCGGTCAACCCCACCTCGGTCCCGCCCAACCCGCCCGGCGTCGGCAACAGCGTCGCCAACCCGGCCGCGGGGACGACGAACAGCACGAGCGCCAGCGGCAGCGACTGGCCGACGGCGAGCGACCCCAGATAGAGAGGCAGCGCGAACAACACCCAGCCGACGACGGCGAACGTCGCCGCCCGAATTACCGTACTGCGGTCGCTCGTCGCGCGGTCGAACGTCTCGAAGAACTCGTCGAGGCCGCGGTCGACCGCCTTCGGGGCGAGACGACCCTGCACTCGCGGCCCGGCCCGGCGAAACACCGCCCGCCCGACCAGCGCGACGCCGTGGACGACGCGCCGGAACGCCGTCCGGCGCTTGACGAACCCGGCAATCGCGACGGCGACGAGCGCTAAAACGCCGACCAGCCCGAGCGCGACCAGTTCGGTTCCGGAGGCGACGCCGTCGGCGACGACGAACCACCCGAAACCGAGCCCGGCGACTGCGAGCGAGGCGACGAAGATGAGCAGTTCGCTCGCGGTGACGGAGGCGAAGGTCCCGCGGTAGTCGAGGTCCATCTCCTCGGCGAGCACGTACGCCATCAGCGGGACGCCCCCGGCGTGGCCGAACGGGAGAATCTGCTTGGCGAACGTCCCGGTGAGATACCCGAGTCGGACCCGACCGGTCGACACCGTGGGGTCGACGGTTCGCAGAAACAGCAGCGTCGAACTGCTCCACGCCAGTTGTGCGAGGAGACTCGCGGCGAGTGCCACCACCAGAAGCAGGGGGTCTATCGTCCGCAACTCCGCGACCACTCCGCTCCAACTCACGCCCGACAGACCGACGAGCGCCGCGAGCGCGACGACGACGGCGACACCCGCGCCGATACGTCTCCGTATCGCCCCGCCGCGAGTGACCTCCGTCGTACCCATGCAGAGCGGTAGTCGTACCGAACAGTATGAATCTTCTGTCTGTTCGAGAATCGAACGTGTCGGCCGCGCACGGATAGCCGCGGGGGCAAGCCACATACCGTTCTATCGCAACCACTCGTCCATGCAAGTCGACACGGACCGCCTCCGAGCGGACATCGAAGCGAACGCCGAGTTCGGCGACGTAGCGGCCGAGGAGGGTCGCGGTCGGACCGTCCTCTGCGGAACCGAGGCGAACAGGCAGGCCCGCGAGTACTTCGTCGAACGACTCGAAGACGCCGGACTGTCGGTCGAAATCGACGCCATCGGTAACATCTCCGGGACGTGGACGCCCGACTCCGCGGACGGAGACGCCGCACCCGTCGCCTTCGGCAGCCACCTCGACTCGGTGCCGGAGGGCGGCATCTTCGACGGCCCGCTCGGCGTCTACGCCGCGCTCGAAAGCGTCCGCGCGATGCAGGACGCGGACGTCGAACCCGAGCGCCCCGTCGTCGTCGTCTCCTTCACCGAGGAGGAGGGTCAGCGGTTCGCCGACGGGCTGCTCGGCTCTTCGGTCTCGGTCGGCGAGCGCACCATCGAGGAGGCGCTCGCGCTCGAAGACAGCGACGGCGTAACCCTCGGAGACGCCCTCGACGACATCGGCTTCCGCGGTGACGGACTGCTCGACGCGAGCGAGTGGGACGCGTGGTACGAACTCCACATCGAACAGGACACGCAACTCGAACGCGCCGGCGTCCCGGTGGGCGTCGTGACGACCATCACCGGCATCACCCACTGCGAGGCGACGGTGTTCGGCGAGGCCAACCACGCGGGAGCGACGCCGATGGACGAGCGGACCGACGCGCTCGCGGCGGCCGCGGAGTTCGTCCTCGACGTGGAGCGCGCGGCCAACGGCGTCGTCGCCGAATCGAGCGACTCCGCCGTGGGGACGGTCGGCTCGCTCGACGTCTCGCCGAACGCGACGAACGTCGTCCCCGGCCGCGTCGAGATGGGCGTCGACGTCCGCGACGTCGAGTACCAGTCGATGCAGACCATCGTCGGCGCGGCCAGAGAGAGCCTCACCCGCCTCGAAACCGAGCGCGGCGTCGACACCGAGTTCGAGCGACCGTTCGACCTCGAACCGACGCCGATGGCCGACCGCCTGCGCGAGGCGGCCCACGCGGCCGGCGAGACCGCCGGTATCGAGACGATGGACATGCACTCCGGGGCGGCCCACGACACGATGCACGTCGCCGACGTGACCGACGCGGCGCTGCTGTTCGCGCCGTCGCGCGACGGCATCTCGCACAACCCGCGCGAGTGGACCGACTGGGACGACTGTGCGGCGGCGACGCGCGTGCTCGCCGGTGCCGTTGCCGACGCGGCGGGCGGACGTCTCTGACGGACCGGCGTCACGGACGAACATCGAAACCCGCAAGCCCGCGGGAACGAACGAAGAGACGATGGAGCGAGGGGCGATTCCGCTCGACGAGTTGGCCGGCGAGTTCGACCTACAGGCGACCGTCGAGAGCGGTCAGTCGTATCTCTGGAACCGCGCCGACGGCGGCATGTACGACGAACTGGTCGCCTACGGCGGCGACCACTGGTACGAGACGGTCGTGCCGCGGATAGACGGCGTGAGCGACGAGCAAGCGGTCTTACGCGTGCGACAGGTCGGCGGCCCCGCCACTGGGCGCTTGGAGTGGGAGTCGAACGTCGACGCCGTGCCGCTTCTGACCCACCTGCTCCGCCTCGACGACGACTTGGACGCGATTCTCGATGCGACGCCGGACGACCCGCTCCTCCGCCGAGCGTACGACGCCTACCGCGGGATGCGACTCGTCCGCGACCCGCCGTTCGCCTGTCTCGTCTCCTTCATCTGCTCGGCGCAGATGCGCGTCTCGCGCATCCACGGCATGCAGATGGCGATGGCCCGCGAGTACGGCGACCGAATCGAGTTCGACGGCGAGACGTACTACGCCTTCCCGACGCCCGCGCAGTTGGCCGAGCGGACCGAGGACGAACTCCGCGAACTGAGCCTCGGCTACCGCGCGCCCTACGTCCAGCGGAGCGCGGAGATGGTCGCCTCGGGCGAGGCGCACCCCGACGAGGCGCTCGGCCTCGACTACGAGGACGCCCGCGAGTCGCTGACGCGGTTCGTCGGCGTCGGCGACAAGGTAGCCGACTGCGTCCTCCTCTTCTCGCTGGGCTTCCTGGAGGCGGTGCCGCTGGATACGTGGATTCAAACCGCTATCTCGGACCACTACCCCGACTGCGAGCGGGGGAACTACCGCGAGACGTCGCGGGCGATACGCGAGCGGTTCGGCGGCGAGTACGCGGGTTACGCCCAGACGTACGTCTTCTACTACCTGCGCGCCGGCGGCGACGGCGGCGACTGAGCCGCCGACTCCGCCTGACAGTCCGTTCGCCGTGACGGACACGTCCTGCCGGGCGAAACTCTATGCGTTTCGATGGGTTATCACTACCCACTATGGACTGCAGAGTCGTCGTAGAGGCGGCCGTGCCCGTCTACGACGTGGGGACGACGGACGAAGCGGTCCGCATCGCTATCTCCAAAACCGGCGAGATGCTCAACCCGGACCTCAACTACGTCGAGATAAATATGGGGAGCCGACAGTCGCCGTCCGGCGAGGAACTCCCGCCGGCGTTCATCGCGGCCGACGAGGCGCTCGTCGCCCTCGAACTGGAGATGACCGTCTTCAACGTCGAACGCGAGGAACACGCGTCGAGAATCGCGAGGAAGGAGATCGGTCAGCGCCTGGAAAACATTCCGCTCAAAGTCCTGGAGGTGGCCGTCATCGCCGACGAGGACGACGAAGAAGACGCGAGCGAGTCGTCGGAAGATGGTGACGGAGACGACGGGGACGACGAGTTGCTCCCGGAGTTCGAAGAGATAGTCGACGAAGAGAGCGACGGCTGAGCGGTCGTAACCTGCGAGAGAACTGCAGTCGACGGTTCAGTCGGCTTTCGGCGCGACTGTCTCCGGTTCGGTCTCTTCCATCGAGGCCGTGATTCCCTTTGCGAGTTTGAAAACGGCGGCCTTGTGGTCGGTCTTCGACTTGTGAATAGATGTCGGACGAACGCCAAGTTCGTTGTATTCGGTCAGGTCGAGTTCGGTGTCTTTCCAGTGTTCCTGCTGGCTTCGTACCTCTGCAAGCAGGCCGTGAAGGTGAATGAGCTCCTGCTTCTTCATGAGCAAATTCTCGTTGATACTCGATGCTTATAGTACTATCTTGAGTCTCGTTAACATAGTGCTGTGTGTGAGACACTCTACCCCTCGATACCTGTACTTCCATGAGGCGATGCAATACCCTGTCGTGAACGTTTTACCGTCCGCGCGTCGACCCGTGAGATATGGACTACGACGACCAACTCGAGAAGGCACTTTCGGAGTCTCCCGACATCGAAAGCACCGGTAGTCGGTTCGAGGTCCCCGACCCGAACGTCCGTCCGGAGGGGAACATGACGGTTTTCGAAAACTTCCAGCCGGTGGTCGCCAAACTCGGCCGCGACGAGTCGGACGTCCTGAAGTTCCTCCAGACCGAACTGGGGACGAGCGGGCAGATCGACGAGAGCGGACGCGCCCGCCTGACGGGCGACTTCCGCCAGGACCGAATCGCCCGCGCCGTCGAGGAGTACACGGAGGCGTTCGTCCTCTGTCCGGAGTGCGGGCTTCCGGACACGCGCCTCGTCGACGAACGCGGGACGAGGATGCTGAAGTGCGACGCCTGCGGTGCGCTGTCGCCGACGGGTCGGTGACGAAGCGTCGCTCGGCGGACTGCGTTCCGAAAAATCGGCGCGAAAAGAGGGGCCGCTACTCGAACTGTTTGACGGTGTTCAGGTCCGATTCCGTCCGCATGAACTCGGCCAGCCGGCGCGTCGCGTGACAGTTGGGACAACTGAAGTTCGTGCGATGGCCGGGCAACTCGCTGGGACCGGACTCCCAGTTTTTTCCACACTCGGGGCACAACAGGCGGACGAACGCTTCGACCATACGACTGACCGACGGGAGCGACTTCAATAAATGTTTGTGCCGCTCTCGCACACTTTAGGCGAAGAGGCCGGCGTCTTCCGCTTCCAGCAGCTCCTTGTACCGGTTTCGGATGGTGACTTCGCTGATGTTGGCGACGTCGCTCACCTCGCTCTGGGTCACCTTCTCGTTGGTCAGCAGCGCCGCGGCGTAGACGGCGGCGGCGGCGAGGCCGACCGGCGACTTGCCCGAGTGGATTCCCTTCTCCTTGGCCGTCTTCAGTAGCTGCCGGGCGCGGCGTTCGGCCTCGTCGGAGAGGTCGAGCGCCGAGGCGAACCGCGG
This sequence comes from Haloprofundus sp. MHR1, assembly GCF_005155585.1. Classification (NCBI taxonomy): domain Archaea; kingdom Methanobacteriati; phylum Methanobacteriota; class Halobacteria; order Halobacteriales; family Haloferacaceae; genus Haloprofundus; species Haloprofundus sp. MHR1. The sequence goes on along the minus strand of NZ_CP039833.1, from coordinate 3,039,898 downwards.
GACGTACTGCTCGGGGTCGGCGGGCTGGATTTCGAGCTTCAGTTCGCGGACGATGTAGCGGTACGTCCGGGTGAGCTCCATCTTCTCGACGCGGGAGACGGTCGCGATCTCGTCGAGACTGCGGGGCATCCCCGCCTGACGAGCGGCGGCGTACAGACTGGCCGTGGCGACGCCCTCGATGGAGCGGCCGGGGAGCAGGTCCTCGCCGAGCGCACGGCGGTAGATGACCGAGGCGGTCTCGCGTACGTTCTCGGGGAGGCCGAGCGCCGAGGCCATGCGGTCGATCTCGCCGAGCGCCTGTTTGAGGTTGCGCTCTTTCGAGTCGCGGGTGCGGAAGCGCTCGTTCCACGTTCGCAGTCGCTGCATCTGCTGGCGCTGACGCGACGACAACGAGTTGCCGTAGGCGTCCTTGTTCTGCCAGCCGATGTTCGTCGACAGCCCCTTGTCGTGCATCATCTTCGTCGTCGGTGCGCCGACGCGGGACTTCGAGTCGCGCTCCGCGCTGTCGAAGGCACGCCATTCGGGGCCGCGGTCGACGGAGTCTTCCTCGACGACGAGGCCGCAATCGGTACAGACGGTCTCACCGTGTTCGGTGTCGCTGACGAGTCGGCCGCCACACTCGGGACAGGTGCGCACCGACTCGCTCTCTCGTTCTCGTTCTGGTTCCGTTTCGCCGGTGTACGTACGGATGGTTGTGTCGGTCATGATGGTCCTCGTGATAGTGGCGGACCGCTATCCGGGAGAGGGAGAATATGGAGAAGACTCCGGAGTCGGTCCTTACCCTCAGTAAGGCCGCAAGCCTTATAAATATATCGCCCGCAAAACGCGGGAGGCGCTCTCAAACCGACGAATACGTGAGTATTCATCTTTCGAGAACTTCTGGTGGCTCTATTTGAGTGTATTAAACCTGACGGTAAGTTCCTCCGCGAGTGCAGCGGTTCGAGTGTGCGGACTACTATCTCGCGACGACGCCTCAGAAGGCTTTTCGTGCACGACGAACGGACTTCGGTTTATCGTACTCTATCCGCACTAATTGCCTATCGGCTGCTCGTCGACCGCTCGGCGGCCGTCTCGAACGTTCACCTCCGACTCGCCTTCCGTCTCCGACCCGTTAGGCGGGGTGCTGGACCGACTCGAACAGCGAGACGATGTTCGACTCCTCGTCGCTCATCTGCTGGGGGTAGACGCCGAGTGCGATGACGAAGTCGTCCTCGTGGCGCACTTTCGTCACGTGGATGAACACGTCTATCTGCTCGCCTTCGACGTTCGTGGTCGCGTCGTACTTCGTCACCTCCGTGTCGGTTCCAAGTAGCGTCAGCGTCTGTGAACTCGCCTCGCTCACGTTGCTCAGCCCGTCGTACTGGCTCGTCAGCATCTGGACGAGGTCCTCGTTGCCGTAGTCTTTGAGCGGGTTGAACGTTCGACTCGCGATCTCGACGGCCGGCGAGGAGATGACGGCGAAGACGCCGAGTTTCTGCTCGCCGAGCAGGCTCAGGTTCAGACTCTTCTCGTACGTCGATATCTGGTTCGTCACTTCGACGCTTCGGGTCTGTCCGGCGGCGCTGAACTCTCGGGTGATGGTCTGCGCCTCGGTACCGTCGAGTTCGTACCCGGTGTCGTTCGCCACCGACTCCTCGGCCAGCGCAGGGTCGGCCTCGAACGAGAGCGCTTCCTGGCCCGTGACGAAGCTCAGACAACCGCTCGACGCGACCAACGCGCCGAGTGCCGCAGTCGCTACCTCGCGTCTCGTGTGTCTCATCGCCCCCGTCTCTCTCACTCAGCGTTATAAGTTTCTCGGCCGAACAGTCGGTAGAAACGACTACTTCGAGTGGAGTAGAGCGGAGTAGAGTGGAGTGGAGTAGAGCAGAGTGGAGTGGAGTAGAGCGGGGTGAAGTAAAGTGGAGCGGAGCCGACGCGTCCGCCCTACTCACCGCGCCACTCGGGGTCTCTACCCTCTAAGAACGCGTCGATCCCCTCGTTTTTGTCGTGGCTGTCGAAGAGACCGACGAACAGCTCCGACTCGTACGCCAGCCCCGAATCGAGGTCCATCCGCGTCGCGGCCCGGAGCGCTTCCTTCGCCCGGGCCAGCGCCAGCGGACTCTTCGATGCCATCTTTCCGACGAGGTCGGCGACTCGCTCGTCGAGTTCGTCGGCCGGGTGCGCCTCCTCGACCAACCCTATCTCGGCCGCCTCCGCCCCGTCGACGAGTTCGCCGGAGAGCACGAGCTTTCGCGCCTGCCCCGGCCCGACGAGTCGCGTCAGTCGCTGGGTTCCGCCGCCGCCGGGGATGATGCCGAGGTTGATCTCCGGCTGCCCGAGTTTGGCGTCCTCGCGGGCCAGCCGCACGTCACAGGCCTGCGCGAGTTCGCAGCCGCCGCCGAGGGCGTGACCGTTGACGCGGGCGACGACGGGCTTCGAGCAGCCGGCGACGGTCTCGTAGATGCGGGGTCGCTCGCTCGCCTCGTGCTGTTCGACGGCGCTCCGCTCGCGGAGCTCTCTCACGTCGGCCCCGGCGACGAACGCCTTCGCCTCGTCGGAGCCGGTGAGCACGACGACCCGCACCTCGTCGTCTCTCTCGACGGCGTCGAACACCCGAGCGAGTTCCGTCCGAACCTGTGCGTTCAGCGCGTTGCGGGCGTCGGGGCGGTCGATGGTGACCGTGAGCGCGTACTCGCCGTACTCGCCGCGCCGGGCGCGGACGAACTCGGCGTCGGCGGCTGCGGTCTCCGCGTTCGAGAGGGCGTCTTTACGCATCGTTCTCCCCCGAGACGCCGACGATTTCGCCGTCTTCCCAGACGTAGAACCCCTCGCCGGTCTTCTTGCCGAGCTTTCCGGCGCGGACTTTCTTCCGAAGCAGCGACGGCGGTCTGAACCGCTCGCCCAACTCTTCGCGCAGGTGTTCGAGGATGTCGAGCCGGACGTCGAGCCCGACAACGTCGCCGAGTTCCAGCGGCCCCATCGGGTGGTTGTAGCCGAGCTCCATCGCGGCGTCGATGTCGCGCGGGCTGGCGACTCCCGATTCGACCATCCGGACCGCTTCGACGCCGAGGGCGACGCCCAGCCGCGACGTAGCGAATCCGGGGGCGTCCTCGACGACGACGGCCGTTCTACCGACGCCGTCGACGAACGACTCGGCGAACTCGCGCGTCTCGACGCTCGTCTGCTCGGCCAGCACGACTTCGACCAACTGCATGATGTGCGGCGGGTTGAAGAAGTGGAGGCCCACGCAGCGCGAGGGCTCGTCGAGCGCGCTGGCGATGCTCGTCACCGGCAGCGACGAGGTGTTCGTCGCCAACACGGCGTCGGCCGGCGCGTGGTCGGACACGTCAGACAGCACCTGCTTTTTGAGCTCCTCGTCTTCGGGCACCGCCTCGACAACGAGACCCGCGTCGGCGACGGCCTCGGCGAGGTCGGTCGTCCCGTCGAGTCGCGCGAGCGTCGCTTCTCGCTCGTCTTCGCTCACCTTCCCGCGCTCGACGCCGCCGTCGAGGTTCGCCTCGATGGCCGCGAGTCCGTCGGCGACGAGCCCGTCTTCGATGTCACGGAGCGTCACGTCGTGACCGCCCATCGCGCTCACCTGTGCGATGCCGTGGCCCATCGTCCCCGCGCCAATTACACAGACGTTCATGAACGATGTGGCTCGGGTCGGCGATTAAATCATTCCCATTGCGTCGCGTCTCGACGAGAGGTGTCAGAATGTCTGAATCTACTGACTACTTTGCGATTCCATCCTACTGCCCTGTTGAAATCCTCAATTGGTGATATTTTCTTGGAGGCGTGCTGAATACAGAGCGCAAATGCAGAATGTCCCTCTGGTGAATCTGAGAGGGGTTTCACCTTTTCCGAAAAGTTACCTTGAGTCTCGTTATGCGTCAGCGACTTCTCCGGTCGGTGTTGACGCGCTGCCGCGTTTATCCGCCAACAACCCTCCTACGGCCCCGAACACGAGCGGATACGCGATATCGAGAAACACCGACGGAAGCCCGGCGGGGGAGGCGACGGTGAAGACGAACGCTCCGACGAGAAAGAGCGGAAAGTATCCTGCGACGACGCTCTCAGAGAAATCCGATTGTGACTCGGTTCACGTTGAAGTCGACGTGGTGGCGAAGTACGTTGAGAACATGCTGGAGAGGTACCATCCGGAGTAGAATCGAAGAAGACGAGTTCTACGCCAGTTGGTGTTTTTGTTTCCACTTAGTGGCTGCTGCGTAGAAGAAGAGAATGAGGGCCGAAGTGACACCAATCAGTGCTGCAAGGATCCTCGCCGGATAGAAGTAGAACGCAGAGGCGAGACAGACGAGACCGGATATGAGGAAGGTTTCCACGCCGTATTCCAGTCCGAAAAGAAACAGTGAGAGTGCGAGTCCGGCAAACGTGAGCATGAGAAGAGTATAGACCACGTCGAAGCTCGAAAATGTGAGTACGCTAATCACGAGAACACAAACGAAAATAATCGGAGCGAAGTACTTCCCGGCAGATTTGCCATCACCTGGTCTGAAGGCGGCAAACACGGATAGCAGAAGGAGAAGAATCAGAGCGAGAGTGAGCGTGAATGGATACGAGGAGACAACGAGCGCAATTGCCGAAGCGATTGCAAAGAGAACTCCGACAATTCGAATAACGGTCTGTGCCTTTCTGTCGAGCGAATTAGTCATCTGTTACACCACTGTGGGTTCTATTTACACGTTCTGGTCCTAACATTGTCGTTGTCTATAAAGTCAATTTAACAAGATATAGTTAATCGGCAGATACCCCGCGTTAGGTGGTGGTCGATGTACCGGAGCAGACTTTTCGTGATTCAGCTATCGGATGCGTTCTTGAGGTGACGAAGTCGACTGCCGAGCGCACCGCAACTACCCGCCTCAGCCCTCCCCAACCTCGCGGTCAGCACAAGCACCGACCGTTCCCTCACGTGGGAACGGCGCGGCTCTGTCGAGGCCCTCAGTCTCTGATAGTTTGTTGACGCCGTGCTGAATACAGAGCGCAAGTGCAGCAACACAAGCATTCGACTGCTTGATTCAGATACTGTTGAGAACGCCACTTCGAGAGGAGGTCGAAATGGAACTCGATAGTTAGATGTATTTCCTCACCAGGTCCTCGTGTACATTCTCCAGCACCAGTATCCAGCCGTCGTTCCCACCACTGTAATGGACCGTCTGTGAGGTTTCCCGGTCGAGAGCTGCCTGAACGGGGTCCAGTGCATCGAACCGGAGCCAATCGCTCACCTGCTCGAATTCCTGCTGGTACGAGCGGTCCTCCAAATCCAGGGAGATGCGAACTATCGACTGCTTCCCGTTATCGTCACAGTCAACCGTTAGTTCGTACCTGCCCAACCCATCCGTACAGTCGATGACAGCCCGGAGAAACTCCCGGTAATCCGTCTCGATATCGTAGATCATCTCCGCATCGAGGTAGAACCCTCGACCGGTACAGAACAGATAGTCGAACAGAGAACTCCGAATCTGCGAGAGGCTCGTCGGTTCTTTTTCCGGTGGATCAAGCCACCCGACGCCCTCGGTCGCATCCTCCCCGATCCTGATGCCCCGGTAACGAGTTCGATCACTCGTCTCAACCCGTTCGAAGCCGTCAGGATCAAGCGAGGGGTCGATCAAATCGCGCCGTAGCTCGTTAATTACACCCATAGTCTCGAAGTCTCGAAGAATCGACGCGTACACTGCGTGCCCTACCTCGCTGGTAACTGCTTCATCGATATTGTCCCGGTACGCCTCCAGCTCTCCGTACTCCATAAGAGACGGTATATATCCGAGAACGAACTTGACGTCACCGGAGTCCAGGTCAACGCCGGCCTCCAACTTTGCGGTAATGTCCACAACGCATCGCTTGGTATTGTTCCCCTCGTTCATATCATGTCTCCCAGTTACTCCCGGCGTCTGAATAGCCGTCACGGTTTCTTGACGCGTCTGACGGTCACTTTGGTCACCACCGATCAGGTGGCACATCACTCCGGATTTCTGCTGACTACATCCTCTGTATCTCGCACACCGATCTATCAACCCTTGAGGATTTCAACAGAGTCCATCCCACGGGACGGTATGGCCGGCGTCACGCTCGACGCAGAGGAGACGAACCGCGAGACGGTGTCGATAAAGATGGACTGGCGGCCGAAGTAGGCGAGAAGACCCGACCGCTCGGGGTAACCGTTTTGTACCACCTCTCCGAGCGATGTATCATGGTTTACAATGAGATAGAGCGCGCCGACCGCGACGAACTGCGGTCGATGCAGGACGAGCGACTGCGAACGACCGTCGAACACGCCTACGAGAACGTTCCCTTCTACCGCGACGCTCTCGACGAGGCGGGCGTCTCGCCCGGCGACGTCCGCGGCGTCGACGACCTCTCGCTGTTACCGTTCACCGCCAAGGAGGACTTCCGGGACCACTACCCGACCGGCCTCGTCGCCGTCGACAGGGGCGACCTCCGACGTATCCACGCCTCGTCGGGAACCACGGGAAAACCGAAGGTCGTCGGCTACACGGAGGGCGACCTCCAGCTGTGGGGCGAAGTGGTGGCGCGGTCGCTCGATGCCGCCGGCGTCGACTCCGGCCACACCGTCCAGAACGCCTACGGCTACGGGCTGTTCACCGGCGGCCTCGGCATCCACAGGGGCTGTGAGACGCTCGGTGCGAACGTCATCCCCATCGGCGGCGGGCAGACCGGGAGACAGTTGGAACTGCTGTCGGACCTCGACTCGGACGTGCTGACCTGCACGCCGTCGTACGCGCTCTACCTCGCTGAGACGGCCGAAAACGAGGGTCTCGACCCCCGCGAGTGGAACCTCTCGACGGTCGTCATCGGCGCGGAACCCTGCACCGCACCGATGCGCGCCGAGATAGAGGAGGCGCTGGACGTGACGGCGCTCGACATCTACGGTCTCTCCGAGATAATCGGGCCGGGCGTCTCGATGGAGTGCGAGGCCAAATCGGGGCTCCACGTCTGGGAGGACCACTTCTACCCGGAGGTCGTCGACCCCGAGACGGGCGATCCGCTCCCGGAGGGCGAGGAGGGCGAACTCGTGTTCACGACGCTCACGAAGGAAGCGGTTCCCGTACTGCGCTACCGGACCGGCGATCTGGCGACGCTGACGCGCGAGCGGTGCGACTGCGGGCGGACGATGGTCCGCATGTCGCACGTCACCGGCCGAAGCGACGACCTGCTCATCGTCCGCGGCGTCAACGTCTATCCGAGCGAAATCGAATCAGTCGTACTGGAGTTCGACGCCGTCGCGCCGTACTACCGCATCGACCTGACGCGCGACGGGCAACTCGATACCATCGACATCACCGTCGAGCGGACCGAGTCGTTCGACGGCGACGACGACGAGTTGGCCGACAGGCTCCGCGACCGACTCCAGACCGTGCTCTCGCTGTCGCCCGACTCGCTCACTATCGCGCCGCCCGGGGGTATCGAGCGGACCGAGACGGGGAAAGTAAAACGCGTCTACGACCACCGCTGACCGCCGCACGAACCTCGTGGAGGCCGTCAGGCGTCCGAGGACGTCACCGCCGGGTCGACGGCGTCGTCTGTGCCCGGCGACCCCTCGCGGGCGTCTCCGTCCCCGGAAGCGTACTTCTCCCGTCGTCGCTCGTTCTCGGCTCGGATGCGCCGTCCGCTGTAGAAGTAGTACGCCGGACCGACGAACGGGAGCGCGAACGCCGCGCCGAACCAGAGGTGACGCGTCCAGCCCCACTCGTACCCCTGTCGGCGCATCGCCTTGATGTCCGAGCGAACGAACCCGGCGATGAACAGGTGCGTGACGAGCATCACCACCAGCCCCGACCCGTCACCGAGGGGAATCGAGAGCACGAGAAGCGGAATCCCGAGGAGCCAGATGAGAAGCACGAGTTTGCGGTACGGCGCGACCAGGCGGCGTTCGCTCCACCCGTCGCCGCCGCGGTCGGCGTCGCGTCCGCGTCTGTGGCCGTCCATGCGTCGGGATGGACGCCGACGGAGCAAAAACGATTCGCCCGCGGGCCGGTTTCGCCCGGTTCGCGGGCCGACGGCCCGACCGCTTTTCTCCGTCCCGTCCCAAAAGCCCCCATGGCAGAGATCGACGCCGCGAACGTGCTCCCGACCGACCGACTTCGGTCGATGGTCGCCGAGGGGCGAGTGACGCAACTCCACCGCGGTCACGCCTACGCCGAGACGGGCGACACGTTCGAGGTCGACGGCCGGCGGTTCGAGGTCGTCGCCGTCGACGCCCGGACGCTCGGCGACCTGACCGAAGAAGACGCCCGCGCCGAAGGCTCCGAGAACCTCGACACGTACCGCGAACGCCTCGAACGCGCCCACGACGACTTCGAGTGGGACGACGACGCCGAAGTCGTCCGCCACCGCTTCGAACCGGTCGAGTAGCCGCGCCCTCGGCTATCCCAGCCGTTTCACCGTAATCTCGTGTCCGCCGTTCTCGGTCCCGACAGTCACCGCCTCGACGATGGCGTCCGTCACCGTCTCGCGCCACCGTCGAACCGCCTCCGCGTGCTCGTCGCGGTGGGCGTCGACCGAGTAGTCCCCCGCTTCTCGGAGGCGGTCTTCGGTCTCGTCGGGGTCCGGGAACGGCGGCACGTCGGCGACGAGGCGCTCGGGGTCGAGATGAATCGGTTCGGTCGGTCCCTCGTAGCTTCCCTCGCCGCCGGCGAGGTGGAGCCGAGCGCGCATCCGCCCGGCAAACGGCGGCGTCACCCGCAGGACGGCGGGCACTCCTCTCCGGCGTCGCGCCTCCAAGGCGGCGACGACGTCGTCGGCCGTGACTGCGATAGAGCGGATGCGCGTGGGGTCGTTATCGGTCGTCCCGCTGTCGTCGCGCGTCATCGCTCTCGGTTCGGGGGAGAGAACCAAGGCGCTTTCGCGCTTCCGCCCGCGACTCGAACGACAGAACCGTTCACGAAGGCGCCGACCGCAGGCCGCCGCCGCACTTCGGACAGAGCGCGTAGTACGAGCGCGGTGTCACCCGCTGTTCACACCGCTCACAGACGAACACTGGACGTTCCGTCATCGTCCGTACTGCTCGCCGCCGCGCGTTAAACGTTATCATGGGTGAGGCGACGGGTAGTACACAAATTTTTATCATCGATACGTGAATCGGGGGACGTGCCATACAGTTACGAACCACAGTACTTCGAGGAGTTCGAGGTCGGCCAAACGTTCGAGAGCGCCGGCCGCACCGTGACCGAGACGGATTTCGTCATGCACTCGGCGTTCTCGGGCGACTGGACGGAACTACACAGCAACCGTCACTACGCCGACGACGAGTACTTCGGCGAGCGCGTCGCTCACGGGCCGATGACGTTCGTTCTCGCGACGGGACTCGTCTTCCGCTGCGGCTTCCTCGAACGCACCGTCGTCGCCTTCCTCGGCATGAACTACATGGACATCCCCGCACCGGTCAAGATGGGCGACACGATCTCACTGGAGATGGAAGTCGTCGAGACGAAACCGTTCTCCAGCCGTGACGACGCCGGTCTCGTCGTCATCGACTCCGAAATGACGAACCAGGACGGCGAGACGGTGTTCGCCGGCGACATGAAGTTCATGATCAAGACCGAACCGTAGCCGAGCGCTTCTCCTTCGATTTCGCTTCGAGCATGTGGTTTGGACGACTCTCTCGCCGAGCGGATAGTGGCCGCGTCAGGCTGGTTTCGCCTCGTCACCGGGGTGGCTTGCTATGGCAAGCCGAATCACCTTCAGCGGAGCCGTTGACTCCTCACAAAGCAATGGATCCGGAACGGTCATCCCATCGAGTTGGACGGGTAGCGGTAGACGGTGTCGAACGCAGAGTACTGCCGGACGGAGGGCAGTCGGCCGAGGCGGAAGACGCAGAGGAGGACGACGAGTCGGACACGTCCGAATCCGCCGAGGAGAGCGAACAGTCGGAGGAGTCCGAGGAGTCCGCAGACGAAGACGAATCGGCAGACGAAGACGAGTCCGAAGAGTCGGCGGACGGGGAGGAACAGGAATCCGAAGAGTCGGCGGACGGGGAGTCCGAGGCCGACGAGGGAGACGAAGAGGAGTTCCCGTCGGAGACGGCCGAGGAGAAGAAGGACGCCTCCGACGAGCGACAGGAGGCGATGCGAGGCGAGGACGAGACGGGCGTCCTGTTCTTGGACCTCGAAGGGCTTCACCTCGACCTCCTCGGGCTTCAGGTCGACCTCGACGACGTGGTCCTCGACCTCTCCGCCCGAGAGGGCGACGGGAACCTCGTCGGCAACCTCCTGGCGGTCGTCGCCGGACTGCTCGACGACGGACTCGGCAACATCGCCGACAAACTCCCGGGCGTCCCGGAGCTGCCGGAACTCGGCGACCTTCTGCCGTCGCTCGGCGGCGAGGGCGAAGAGGGCGAAGACGGCGAAGGCGGCCGCCTCTCGTCCGCGGCGGACACCACGAAGAGCACGCTCAAATCCGCCGCGAAGGAGCTCCCGTTGCAGGAAATTGCGGTCCAGCTCATCGTCGGCGTGGTGAACCAGCTGTTCGGCGACACCGACGAGGAGGACAGCGAGGCTGACGAGGACGAGGGCGACAGCGAAGAAAGCGACGGCGAGGAGAGCGACGGTGAGAGCGAGAACGGAGACGAAGAGAGCGACTCGTCCGACGACGAGGAGGACGGCGAATCGTGAGCGAGTCGTCGCTTCTCGGCCGACTCGACGTGACCGAGTTGTTGACGAACCTCGACTACGACGACCTGCTGGCCGACACGAAGTGGGACGGAATTCAGGACGAGGACGGTCTCGGCGAGCGACTCGGCGGCCGAGGCGGCGAGGTCCTCGGCGCGCTCGTGGGCTCTGCGCTCGGCGCACTCCTCGGCGAGCAGGTCGTCGAGGGCGCGCTCGGTCGGTTCGTCGGAGGGAACGACGATGAGTGACAGCGATTCGTCCTCCTCGTCGTCGCTGCAGAGCGTCGTCGCCGACGAAGTCGAAGACCAGATAGACGGCCGCGAAGTCGGCGAGAGCATCGGCCGAAAGCTCGGCGGTCGATTGGGCCGCGAACTCGGCAAGCGGTTCGGCCACACGGTCGACGAGACGGTCCGGGAGGGCGTCGAAGCGGGAAAGAGACCGTTCGAGATTCTCGCGGACGTAAAGGAGCGGCTCGAAGAGGCCATCCTGAACTCGCTCGGAAGCCGCGAGGCGGTCGAGGAGAGCGCCAGCGCACTGCGCGACGCGGTCTCCGAACCGAGTGAGATAGAACAGGCGGCCGAGGATGCCTCGGAGTCGGCTAAAGAGACAGCCGAGAGCGCGGAAGAGGAGGCGACTGACGCCGCCGAGAGCGCCGAGGAGACGGCCGAAGATGCCGCTGACGAGGCGGAATCACGCGCGTCGGACGCCGTTCCGGACAACCTCAGCGACGTTCGCCGGGAGACGTACCGGGAACTGCTCGAAACCGTCTCCTACCGCGAACTGCAGTCGATGGCGAAGGACGCGGAGATAAAGGCGAACCAGAGCCGCGAGGAACTCGTCGACGACCTCGTCGAGCAGTTCGATAAGGAGACCGAGTCGGCCGAGGAGTCCGACGACGGGGGTGACGAAGACGAATGACCGACGCCGCCGAGACCGTCGACCGTCTCCTCGACGGGGTGAGACAGGAACTCTCGGCGTCCGACGAGGAGAGCGACGACAGACTCCGCGAACTCGCCGAAGAGACGTCGGCGTTCGTCGACGAGACGACGACCGAAGACCTCATCAAAGCCGTCGGTCTCACGGACGACGACGGCGACCACGTGGAGACGATTCCGAACGCCCTCGCCGTCGGCGGCGAGGAATCGGTGCTCGACCTCAAGACGATTCTCGCACTGTCGAAGACCGAGGGCCTGGAGGACGAGGAGACGATGGGCGAACTCCGCGAACGACTCTCCGAACTCACCGCGGAGGCGGACGAGGCCGAACGGACCGCCGAGAGCGAGGCAGCCGACGAAAGCGAGGTAGCTGACGAGGACGAGGCCGATGCCGAGGCCGAAGTGACCGACGGAGCGGAGTCCGAAGCGGTCGAAGCCGGCGAGGCCGAAACCGAAGCGAGCGAAGAACCCGAGTCGGAGAGCGACGACTCGCTACTTACGGCGTTGTTACAGTCGCAACTCGACGAGGCGGCCGACTCGCTCCGAGCCAGCGTCGAACAGATGCAGGCGGACGACGAGGAGCAGACGGACGAGGAGGCGGAAGCCGACGTCGAGGACGAAGAAGACGACGACGGTCTCCTCGACGTCGGCGACGACGGCGAGGACCGCGGTTCGCGGGGGCGCGCGACGATGCATTCGACCGTGCCGAAGTCGCGTCACGACATGAACGGCGTCGCCCGTCACTCGACCGTGCCGAAGCGGTGAACGGCCCCGATCGGACGCCCGCGACCGCCCGCGACCTCTCACTCGAGACGACGTTTCGTCCCTCGACTGTCCGGCCGACGTCGACGACCGACGTCGGCGAAACGCTTTCCGCCGCGGCGTTGACCGGACGATGTGAGTACTCGACGCTCCCCCATCGCGGTCGGCAGAGCCGTTCTCGAAGAGTTCAGCTCGAAGAACGTCGCGTTCATGGCCGGCAGCCTCGCGTACAACGCGTTCGTCTCGTTGATTCCCCTGTTGCTCCTCGTCGTGCTTCTCGTGTCGCTTCTGGGGTCCGAGCAACTCGAAGGGCGGGTTTCGGGCCTGGTCGCGTCGTCGCTGACTCCCGCGACGGGTAACTTGGTCTCGAACGCCCTCGACAGCGCGAGCGAGGGGACCGGACTCTCCATCGTCGGTATCGTCGTGCTGCTGTGGGGGACGCTGAAGATATTCCGCGGTCTCGACACCGCCTTCTCGGAGATTTACGAGACCGAAGACAGCAACGAGTTCGTCGACCAACTCCGCGACGGACTCGTCGTCTTCGTCGCGCTCCTCGTCGGCATCACGGCGATGGTCGCCGCCAGCACCGCCTTCGCCGCCTTCGAGTCGCTACCCTGGCTCGGCCTCCTCAACCCGCTCGTGTTGGTTCTCGGACTGAGCATCGCGTTCCTCCCGCTGTACTACGTGTTCCCCGACACCGACCTCTCGGTCCGCGGTATCCTCCCCGGCGTGTTGACGGCGGCGGTCGGGTGGGCGCTCCTCCAGGGCGCGTTCCAGTTCTACATCGCCTTCTCGGACAAATCCGAGGCGTACGGCGTGCTCGGCGGCGTCATCCTCCTCGTGACCTGGCTCTACTTCGGCGGCCTCGTCCTCCTGCTCGGCGCGGTCGTCAACGCCGTCGTCGGTGGCTACGCGACCGGCGCGTCGGGCGGCGTCGGTCGCGGTGCCGCCGAGCAAGCGGCGAATCGCGGCCCGCTGCGCGAAGACCGCCTGAACCGCGACCAAGCGGCGAGCTATCTGCGGCGACTCCGTGAGGACGTCGCGCGGCGGTACGAGGGGATGGAACCGACGACGACCGACGGGACGCGCGGCCGCCCACGGATGCCGGAGACCGGGACGCTCGAAGTCGAAGAGCGAGCGGTCGAGGAGGACGACGGACAACGTTACGAGGTGCGACTTCGGTGGGAGATCGACGAGACCGACGCCCGTGTCTACTCTGAGGCGACGGCGACCGCCGACACGGAGTCGCCGGACCGGTCGTCGACGACCGGAGACGACTGACCCCGACCGGGCTCGACCAGTCGGCTCCGACCGACCGGATTCGACCAGTTGACTCTGACCGACCGGATTCGACCAGTCGACTCCGACCGACCGGATTCGACCAGTCAACTCCGACCGACTATCGCTGGCCGAGAATCTGTCCCAACAATCCCGTCTGCCCGCGCCGGAGGCGTTCGAGAAACGCCGACTTGCTGATTCCCAACTCCTCCGCGACTTCGGTCGCCGTCGCCGCCTTCGGTACCGAGAAGTAGCCCATCTCCAGCGCCGCCCGGAGCGCCGCCTCCTGTGCGGGCGTCACGTCCCACCGCGCGGCGGCCGAATCGGCCTGCGGACCGAGCGGGTAGACGCGTTCGAGCGTCACGCCGACGGCCTCTCCGGCGGCAGCCAAGACCCCTTGGAGCACGTCGTAACCGACGACTGCGCCGGTGAACCGCTCCTCGCCGTCGCGATAGGTCAGCGCCTCCGCGACGAACCCCGCGTCGGTCAGTTCGTGGACGATGCAGGGATGCTTCGAGAGACACCGGTACGTGTCTCGCTCCTCGGCGGTCGCGCGGTGGAGGTAGCGCAGCCGTTCGTCGCCGTCGAGCGTCGCCGCGAGTTCGTCGCTCGTCGGCGAACCGAACCGGAGGAGGACGTTGCCGTCGCCGCGCAACTGCGGCGGTTCGCACTCGATGGTCGCGTTCGCCGCCCGCGACGCCGCCGCCAACGGGCAGTCGTCGCCGGTCACGCGGAACTCCACGACCAGACACTCCTCGCGCATCGACCGCTTATCGTGCGGCGGGGACATATAAATGCCGCCTATAGCCGGGTGAACGCGTAAGCCGGACAATCTGTAACGAACGACCATGGACCTCGACACCGTCAAAGAACGGGCCGGACCCAGGCAGTTCAGCCCGAAGGACGACATGCCGGAGGAGTATCGGAAGGCGGCGACGCGGATGATTCAGTTCCACGCCAACTCCGAGGTGATGGGCGGCTACCTCGACAAGGCGTTCACGCGCATGGCCCCGAGTCTGGACCGGAAACTCGCGTGCACGGCGAAGACGCAGGACGAGATCGGACACGCGCAGTTGCTCTACCGCGCCGCCGAGACGCTCGGCGTGAAGACGCGCGAGGAGATGCTCGACGAACTCGAACGCGGCGACGGGAAGTTCCTCAACTGCTTTCACTACCCGGTGAACTCGTGGTACGAGGCGCCGATGATCGACTTCTTCGTCGACGGCGGCGCGATGCGTCGGCAGGCGACGCTCAAGAGCACCTCGTGGGAGCCGTACGCGCACGCCATGGACAAGGTGTGCTTCGAGGAAGGGTTCCACGTCAAGCACGGCGAGGACATCCTCCGCGAACTCATGCGCTCTTCGAAGGCGAACCAGGAGCGTACTCAGGAGGTGTTCGACACGTGGTGGCCGCGCATCCTGCAGTTCTTCGGGCCGATGAACAGCGAGAGCACGCACAACGACTTCGCCCAGCAGGTCGGACTGAAGACCGTCTCGAACTCCGAACTCCGCCAGGCGTTCCTGAACGCCTACATCCCGAAGGCCGAGAAGTACGGCCTCAAGATACCTGACGAACCCAGAATCGAGTACGACGAGGAGACTGGCAAGTACACCGTCGTCGAAGAGGACCTCGACTGGGACGAGTTCTGGACCATCGCCAAGAACGACTACGAGGGCAGTTACGAACAGATCGGGTCGCGTCGCCAGCGCCACGAGGCGGTGTCGTGGGTGCGCGAGGCGATGGACAGCTGGGAGAACGAATCGGCGGGCACGACCCCGCAGGCAGCTGATTAAAATGATCTGGGAAGTGTTCAGACAGGAGAAACCCGGGAAGTACCACCAGCACTGCGGCAACGTCCACGCGCCGGACCGCGACATGGCGCTGATGTTCGCGCAGATTCAGCACGGCCGCCGCATGCAGACCAACAGCCTCTGGGTCGTCCCGCGCGACGAAATCGGCGAGGTCGACGTCGACGAGGCGAAGTTCGGCGGCACGACCGACAAGGCGTACCGCTGGGCGATGACGTACAACGACGTCGACGCCAGTTTCGCCGCCGAGGTCGAAGAGAGTGAGGACGAACAGCGCGAAGCTGCCGAAAAGCGCAAGGAGGCGCAGTCGTGAGCACCCCCCGATTCGCCGGCCCCGACGACCTCGGCGACAGCGAACGAACGGCGCTCGAAGCGCTCCTCTTCCGGATGGCCGACGACGAGTACGTCGCCGCCGAGCGCTACATCGAGTGGCAGATATTCGCGCCGACGCTCGAATCCGACCTCGCGCTCGCCAACGTCGCCCAGGACGAGTACGGCCACGCCCGCCTCTGGTACGACCTGCTTCAGGATTTGGGATACGAAGAGCAAGAACTCATCTGGGAGCGCCCGCCCGAGGAGTGGACCCACGCGACGCTCGTCGAACTCGAAACTGAACCCGGCAACTGGGCGGACACGATGCTTCGAACCTATCTCTACGACACCGCCGAGCAGCTGCGCATGGAGGCCGTCGTCGACTCGTCGTACGCGCCGCTCTGCGACCGTGTCGAGAAAGTGCTCGCCGAGGAGTCGTACCACCGCGAGCACGCCCAGAACTGGTTGGACCGCCTCGCCGACGAGGGGAGCGAGGAGAGTCGCGCCCGCGTCCAGACCGCACTTGACCGCCTCTTCCCTCACGCGCTGACACTGTTCGCCGCCGGTCCTCACGAGGACGACATCGTCGACCTCGGCCTGCGAACCGAGACGCTCGCAGACCTCCGCACGGAGTGGCTCGACATCGTCGTGCCGTACCTCGAATCGCTGGGACTCGACGTGCCCGAACCGGACGAGGTGGCGCGGCCGGAGACGACCGGCCGCGACGGCGACCACACCGACGACTGGTTCGACCTCTACGAGGAGTTCACCGCGACGTACCGCCAACTCGACTTCGAGAGGCCGACCACGCTCAGAGGTGAGGGCGCGTGAGCACCGACGAGTTCGACGGCGGAGAGTTCGAAGATTCGGAGTTCGAGTCGGAGGCGTGCGCCTACACCGACTACTCATCCGGCGAGGAACACGACGAGTACCCCAAAACCGGGGAGGGAGCGACCGGCACCGAACGGAAGGTGTGGGACGCGCTGTACGAGGTCGAGGACCCCGAGATGCCCGTCAGCATCGTCGATTTGGGGCTCATCTACGGCGTCGAGGTCGTCGACGACGTCGCGCGCGTCGAGATGACGCTGACCTACACCGGCTGTCCGGCGCGCGACATGATTCTCAACGACGTGCGCTGCGCCGCGCTCGCCGCGGGCGTCGCCGACGCCGAGGTGACGCTTCGATACTCGCCGCCGTGGAACGTCGAGATGGTGACCGAAGACGGAAAGAGGGACCTGCGGGAGTTCGGGTTGAGCGTCTGATGCGCTTCGACCCGAGCACCCGCGGCGACGGCCCCGAAACCGGCGTCGAGTGCCCCTACTGCGAGTCGACGAACACGGTACGCGACCACCCGAAGGGACCGGGCCTCTGCCGGTCGATGCACTACTGCGAGGAGTGCGAGCAGCCGTTCGAGCAGTTCGGCTGACGCCGGAGTCGTCCCCTTTTAACCCCCGGCGCGTCCACCTCCGACCATGACCGAAGACGCGTGGTTCGTCGACGTCGACTCCGACGACACCGAGACGGCGGTGTCGCGCATCCGCGAGGGGAGCGCCGACGCGCCCGCCGACTGGCCCGCCGCCGCCGTCGAGTCGGGGTTCGCCGCCGACGAGGACGAGTACTACGAGAGGCTCCGCGCAGCGAGCATCGAGGCCGCCCGAACCGCCGCCGCGGAAGCCGAACGGGCCGACGACAAGCAACTGATGCACGCGGTCCGCGCGATGGACGACGCCGAACGGACCGCGAACGAACTCGCCGAGCGCCTCGGCGAGTGGGCCGGGAGCCTCTTCGAGGAGAGCAGTACCGGCGTCGACTACGCCCGCGAACTCGCCGAGCGAGAGCCGCAGGACCTCACGGAGGAGCGCGTCGTTTCGCTGGCCGGGCGCGTCGCCGAACTGGCCGACGAACGCGACGCGCTCCGGGAGTACGTCGAGCGCCGCGCCCCGGAAGTCGCGCCGAACATGGCCGAGATGGCCGGACCGGTTCTCACCGCCCGACTCGTTTCGCTGGCGGGCGGACTCGACTCGCTGGCGAAGAAACCCAGCGGGACGGTGCAGGTTCTCGGCGCGGAGGACGCGCTGTTCGCCCACCTCGCCGGGCGTGCGCCGTCGCCGAAACACGGCGTCATCTACGTCCACGAAGCAATCAGGGGAACCCGACCGCAGGACCGCGGGTCGGCCGCCCGCGCGCTCGCGGGTAAACTCGTCATCGCGGCGCGCATCGACCACTACAGCGGCGATATGCGGCCGGAGATTCACGACGAACTCCGCGAGCGAATCGAGGCGATTCGCGCCCGAGCCGAGGAGGGCGACGAATGAGCGACCCGAAACTCCCCGAGGGCGTCGAGCGCCGGACGTTCGACGGTCGCGAGCGCCTCGCCACGCGGGGCGAGACGGTGTACGGCGAACCGACCGCCGACGGCTGGCGGCTCTGGGACGCCGGGCGTTCGAAGCTCGGCGCGATGCTCGAACTCGGCGTGGAGACGAACCTCGCGGGCGGCGAAACCGTTCTCTATCTCGGCGCGGCGTCGGGCACGACAGTGAGCCACGTCGCCGACTTCGCCGGTCCGACGTACGCCGTCGAGTTCGCCCCCCGGACGGTCCGCGACCTCGTCGGCGTCGCCGAAGACCGAGACAATCTGTTTCCGCTGCTGAAAGACGCTCGAAAGCCCGAGACGTACGCGCACGTCGTCGAGTCGGACCTCGACGTGCTCGTGCAGGACGTGGCGACGCGCGGGCAGGCCGACGTCGCGGTCCGCAATCGCCGGTTCCTCGCCGACGACGGGAGACTGCTCATGGCGGTCAAAGCTCGGAGCGAGGACGTGACGAGCGACCCGGACGACGTGTTCGAGGGCGTCGTCTCCCGACTCGACGACGCCTACGAGCTACTGGAGACGAAGCGTCTCGACCGCTTCCACAGCGACCACCTCGGCGTCGTCGCCCGACCGCGGTAACGCGGATACGCCGAGCGCGCCCCCGGCGGCTGGACGAATCGCCCGCACACCCGGTGTGTGCGGCCGACTTCACGAACTATTTACTTCGAGGTTCCGAAAGGCGGGCAATGGAGGAGTTGGGCACGCGCGAGGCGTTCGACCGGATGGGAACCCTCGGCATCGAAGAGGAGTTTTTCATCGTCGACGACGCCGGGCGTCCCACGTCGGGTATCGACGAGTTGGTGTACGACGACGACCCGCCCGAACTGCTCGAAGACCGAATCGACCACGAACTGTTCCAGTTCACCATCGAGACGCAGACGCCGCTCATCGAACGACCCTCGGCGGCGAGCGATGCGCTCCACTCGGTCCGGCAAGCGCTCGCGGGCCACGCCGAGACGCACGGTTTCGGCGTCGCCGCCGCGGGTCTCCACCCGGCGGCGAAGTGGCGCGAACTCGACCACGCGCAGAAACCGCGCTACCGCGCGCAACTCGACCGCATCCAGTACCCGCAGCACCGAAACACGACCGCGGGACTGCACGTCCACGTGGGCGTCGACGACGCCGACAAGGCCGTCTGGGTCGCGAACGAGCTCCGCTGGTATCTCCCGATCTTGCTGGCGCTGTCGGCGAACTCGCCGTTCTGGGACGGCTTCGACACGGGTCTCGCCTCGGCGCGGGCGAAGATCTTCGAGGGGCTGCCGAACACGGGGATGCCCACCCGATTCTCGGATTTCGAGTCGTACGCGCGCTTCGAGCGCCGGATGGTCGAGACGGGGTCGATAAACGACAGAGGCGAACTCTGGCACGACGTCCGCCCGCACACCGGCCACGGAACCGTCGAAGTCCGGACGCCAGACGCCCAGCGCGACCCAGACGTGGTGCTGGCGTTCGCCGAGTTCGTCCACGCGCTCGTCGTCGACCTCGCGGAACGGTTCGAGGACGGCGAGTCGGGGACCGACATCCGCCGCGAACTCCTCGACGAGAACAAGTGGCGAGCGATGCGACACGGCCACGACGCCTCGTTCGTCGACACGGACACCGAGTCGGTCGTCGACCTCGGGACGGCCGTCGACCGCGCCTGCGACAGACTCGGCGTCTCCGGACTGCGTTCGGTGCTCGACGACGAGAGCGGTGCGACCCGGCAGCGGCGCATCCTCGACGAGGGAGGCATGGACGCGCTCTGTGCGTCGTTGCTCATCTGAGTCGGCCGTTCCCGCTCCGACCGGAGCGGCCAAACGCCTTTTCTGACTGTAGTTCCGACCTTCGACCCGAAACATATGTCTGCCGAGGAGACCCCCGAAGACGCACGCACCGACGAGCGAACGGCTGAGGAGGACGAACAGCCGACGACTCGGGCGCGACTCGGCGACGGCTCGGGCCGTGCCGCTACCGAGTTCGACCAGAGCGTCGTCGACTTGTTGGCCTGGGTGCTCGACACCGAGACGCGAGCGCGCATCTACGTCTACCTCCGTCAACACCCAGAGAGCACGAGCGACGAGGTCGCCGGGGGGACGGGACTGTACCCGAGCACCGTTCGGGAGGCGCTTGCGGAACTCCACGACGAACAACGAGTGACGAGACAGAAACGCGAGAGCTCCGGCGCGGGCAACAACCCCTACGAGTACGAGGCCATCCCGCCGAGCGATCTGGTTCGGGGCGTCGCCGGACAGGTGCAGTCGGAGTTGAACACCGTGTTCAACCTCGATTCGAGACTCCGCGCCGACGGCGAAGAGCCTCCCGAGTCGACCCCGGTCACCATCACCGTCGACGACGACGCAGACGAGAACGCAGACGACGCCGTCGACGACTAACAGTCCGACGAAGCCGACCTTTTTAAGTGAGCAGGCGCCGACACGCAGATTATGCACGTCGCGCTCGGTGGCACGTTCGACCCGGTTCACGACGGCCACCGCGCCCTGTTCGAGCGCGCGTTCGAGATCGGCGACCTCACCGTCGGACTCACCTCCGACGAGCTCGCCCCGAAAACCCGACACGTCGAACGCTACGTCCGCTCGTTCGAGGACCGAAAGCGGGACCTGGTCGCCGAACTCGAACCGATGGCCGCCGAGTACGACCGCGAGTTCGAGGTCCGGGAGCTGTCGGAGCCGACCGGTATCGCCACCGAACCCGGTTTCGACGTTCTCATCGTCTCCCCCGAGACCGAACGCGGCGGCGAGAAGGTCAACGAAATCCGCGAAGAACGAGGCCTCGACCCGCTCGAAATCGAAGTCGTCGGCCACGTGGCCGCCGAGGACGGCGAGCGCATCTCCTCGACGCGCATCGTCTCGGGCGAAATCGACCGCCACGGCAACCTCACGCCCGAGCGCGAGGGCCGCGGTAAGACGCCGCCGGAGTAGTTAGCTCACCACGACGGCGGGCGGAATCCGGCGTCCTCCAAGATGTTCTTCCAGCGTTTCTGTATCGAGAGTCGAGTCACGTCCATCGCGTCGGCGACGGCGGTCTGCGAGCGTTCCTCGCCAGCGATGAGCGCGCCGGCGTAGAGGCTGGCGGCGGCCGTCGCGGGCTTCGAACGGTCCTCGTCGGGGACGTGAGTGAGAAACAGGTCAGTCGCGTTCGACCGCGACTCCGAGCCGAGTTCGAGGCTGTCGGCCGCCCGTTCGAGTTGGGTGAGCCACTCCTCGTTGTCGACGCGGTCCCGTGCGCGGTACATGCCCTCCCGTTCTCTCTCGGCGGCTATAAACTGACCGCGTGAGGATGCTCGGGAACGACAGCTACTTACTGCACTTTCCAGTAGTGGAGGGTGCGCGTGGGTAGCCAAGCCAGGAAACGGCGCAGCGCTTAGGACGCTGTCTCGTAGGAGTCCGCCGGTTCAAATCCGGTCCCACGCATTTTCCGACTCGACCGCAGGGAGAGTCGTGAAAATCGTTCAGAGCGGATTTGAGCCCAGAGGACGAGCGAAGCGAAGTCCTCGCGGTTCAAATCCGGTCCCACGGATTACGACCTTTTGCGCTGCGGGCCGCCTCCGGCGCTCGGTGAACGGCTTCGCTCGGGTTCTCCGAACCGCTCGCTCGCCGACGACAACGAGATGTCGCCCACCTCTCAGCTTCCGTTACGCACCCTCTGTGACGGTGACAGAGGTAAGCTAGTTCACCCTACTTCAGTTCGTCCACGCCCGCCTTGGTTCTCCTCAACTCCGCACCAAATACTGTCTCTCGTGTGCCATTACTGCGCTTTCGACAATCGGCCCAGTGTTCGATTCGCTCACCACAAAAAATCAAACACTCTTATTTCGTGATGTATGATGTCACGAATCGCCAAACGGCGTTAGGCACGCGCCACAACTTCTATAGGCACTCCTTGAGAGGTATCGGTCAATGTCAATGCTGGCTGACTTCTTGAACGACCTCGTCGCCGACGTGGACGGACTGTTTCTGTTCTCCCCGAGCAGTTCGTTCTACGAACGGTTCGAGAGCGTCGAGACGGGTCTCGTAGTCGTCGCACCGCAGAACAACGTCGGTGCCGACCAGTTCGTCGAACTCCCCTTGGAGTTCGAGAACGTCCGCGACCGCGTTCGATTCGGCATCGAGGGCGCGATGGACGAGGACCTCGTCGACGCCGGCGACGCCATCGCCTGTGCCATCGGGACGTTCGGCGACGACACCGACACCCTGCTTCGGGTCCGCGCCGACGAGAAGATGCACTCGGGGATGTACGACCTGTTCACCAACTCCCGTGCGGACCCGAGCGTCATCCGCGACGTGTTCGAGGTCGCCATCGAACTCGGGAAGAAGGGACAGAAAGGCAGTCCCGTCGGCGCGCTGTTCGTCGTCGGCGACGCCGGGAAAGTGATGAACAAGTCGCGGCCGCTGAGCTACAACCCCTTCGAGAAGAGCCACGTCCACGTCGGCGACCCCATCGTCAACGTGATGCTCAAGGAGTTCTCGCGGCTCGACGGCGCGTTCGTCATCTCCGACTCGGGGAAGATCGTCTCGGCGTACCGCTATCTCGAACCCGGCGCGGAGGGCGTCGACATCCCGAAGGGACTCGGTGCGCGCCACATGGCCGGTGGCGCGATAACCCGCGACACGAACGCGACGGCCATCGTGCTCTCGGAGTCGGACGGTCTCGTCCGAGCGTTCAAGGGCGGACGGTTGATACTCGAACTCGACCCGGAGGATTACTGAGATGCAGGCGCAGCTGGGACAGCTCTACGACGCGGTGCCGCCGCGCATCTGGCTCTCCCTCGGCGTCCTCGCCCTCGGTGTCATGCTGAGCATCATCGTCGGCGCGGTCAACCGCCGACTGCTCGAACGAGCGGGGTTGGCCGGCGTCATCGAGGGAACCGGCTTCGAGCGCCTCGCGCAGGGTCTCGGCACCTCTACCATCGCCATCGTCGCCCAACTCAGCACGTACTTTCTCATCGGTCTCACCATCGTCGTCGCGCTCACCGTCGCCGACGTCGGCTACACCGACACCTTCTGGACGCGCCTCGTCGCGTTCCTCCCGCGGCTGTTCGTCGCGTTGCTCATCCTCATCGGCGGCATCCTCATCGGCGACAAAGTCGACCTGCTCGTCGCCGAGCGCCTCCGCGGCGTCAAACTCCCGGAGATCGGTCTCATCCCGACGCTGGCGAAGTACAGCGTGTTCTATCTCGCCATCCTCGTCGCGCTCAGCCAGGTGAACATCAACACGCTCGCACTCGTCGTCCTTCTCGGCGCGTACGCGTTCGCGCTCGTCGTCTTCACGTCGCTCGCCTTCAAGGACATGCTCTCGTCGGCGGCAGCGGGTATCTACCTGCTGTTGAACCAGCCGTACACTATCGGCGACGAGGTCCGACTCGGCGAGCAGTCCGGCATCGTCCAAGAAGTCGATATGCTCGTCACGCGCGTCGAAACCGACAACCGCGAGTACATCATCCCCAACCGCACCGTCTTCGACGAAGGTATCGTCCGCGTCTACGACTGAGCCGCGTCGTCGACGCTGTCCCCGCCGTTCTCTTCGCTGTTCTTCCTGCCGCTGTCGCCCGCTCCGTCGCGCTCCAAACCGCCCTCGGCGGCGCTGCGTGAGACGACTTCGGCAGGGACGCCGGCGACCGTCGTACCAGGAGGAACGTCCTCGACGACGAGCGAGTTCGCCGCGACCTGTGCGCCCGCGCCGACGTGGACTCCGGGGAGGACGACCGCACCCGCACCGACCATGGCCCGTTCGCCGACGACGATTTCGCCGGTCCGGTACTCGTCTTGGAGAAATTCGTGACACAGGAGCGTCGCGTCGTACCCGATTATCGCGTGGTCCTCGACGGTTACGAGGTCCGGCCAGAACACGTCCGGCGTCGACTCTAACCCCCACGAGACGCCCTCGCCGACGGTGACGCCGATGCGGCGGAGCAGCCAGTTCTTCAGCCGGAGGCTCGGCGAGACGCGGGCGGCGACGATAACGGCGTAGTTCCGGGCGACGACGAGCGGCGACCGGGCGCTCGGCCACGACTGCAACGAGTTTCGGGGACCCGGAGTCGGATGTCTCGTGAGCCGGTCGTACCGTGTTCCTTCGTCTGTCACGCCGCGTGCTTTCGGTCGACGGCTAATAAAGCGGTGGGACGGGAGAGCGCTCGGCCCTCCGCCGCGCCGCGCTCAGACGCTCGTGTCCTGTTCGGCGAACGAGAGGCGCCAGTCCTCGCGGTCGGCGAGATGCTTACCACCGACGGTCCACTGGGCGTCGTCCTCGGGGACGAGCGGTCGCGCGACGACCGGCGTCGGAGACCCCCGAATCGACATCGGGAAACTGTCGTTGCTCAGGAAGTTGAGCCGCGAGAGGACGTTCGACGGGATAGTGTCCTCGGCGACGGCGATGGCGTCGGCGTCCTCGTGGTCGGCGATGGCGACGCGGAGCAGACGGTCGAACGCCTCGCTCTCGGCCTCGGCGTCGACCATCGGCAGCGCGTCGAGAATCTTCGTCGTCGTGATGCCGCGGGTCTCCTGGGTACAGGCGACGATGCTGGCGACGATCTCGCCGTCGCGCTTGGCCGAGTACGCGGCGACGTCCCACTGCGGGTTGCCGAAGCGCCAGTCGTAGAACGCCTCGGTCCGCGGGGCGTGGAGGCGCGACGGGACCGCCGACTCGTAGAGGGCGGCGAGACGCTCGGCCGGAATCTCGGCGTGTCTCGTCACCGTCACCTCGTCGTCGCTCTGGCGACGCGACGCGGCGAGCGTCGCGGCGTCGCGGGCGCGGTATCCGGCTGCAGAGAGCACGTCGGCGACGGGGCCGAATCGCTGCGCGCGGTCCGACTTGAGGAACGTGGAGGGTCTCTGGATGCGATACGCCGTCGCCACCTCGCCGACCTGCACCCAGCCGAGTTTGAGAAACGCGCCGATCGCGGCTTGGTTCGGGAAGTTGAAGATGAACGACGGGCCGTTGTCGGTGTAGTAGTCGATGGCTGCCTCGGTGATTCGAGTCAGGAGACCGTTGCGTCGGTGGTCGGGATGAACCATCGCGTCGGCGGGTTGGAGCGCGTACACCGTCTCGTCGCCGCCGCGGATCTCGAAGGAGATGAACGGCTCCGCGCCGACGATTTCGCCGTCCTTCTCGGCGAGAAACATTCGGACGTCGTCGGTGTGTGGGCCGCCGTATCGCCAGTCGAACCACTCGGACGTGCGAGTTTTCTCGAACACTTCTTCGTAGAGTGCGAGGAACTTCTCCCGGTCGGCCGGTTCGTACCGACGCACGATGTAGCCGTCTTCCGCCGGAGTCACTTTACTTTGAGGCGATGCGTGTCCCATGTGCCCTCGGATTTCACAGCTACCGGCTTTGTTATGCCGTACGTACCGTTCGTAACCGAGTTCATGAGGCGTCGGTTGTTTACTCTTACCACCGGGCGCTGTCCGCGAAACAGTTCGTCTTCGTGGGATTATACACCACGTAAATCGGTCACGTGGTCGATTCGTCGCTGGACCAACTCCGCAGTACCGATGTCCTGGCGAACCCTGAGTCCGTCGCCCGCCGCCGAGAGCGCGTCGGCCGCGACGGCCTCCGCCGCCGCGATGGTGTCGCCGAGTCCGACGACGGCGAACGACCGCGACGTGCTCGTGTACAGGCCGTCCTCGCGCTCTTCGACGCTCGCGTAGAACAGCAGGCCCTCGCCCACGCCGTCCCGCGACTCGTCGTCGCTCGACTGGTCGGCGACGCGCTCCGCTGCTCGCGTCACGCGCTCCTCGTCGACGTCGATGCGAGCGCCCGCCTCGGGGTTCGTCGGGTACCCCTCCGGGACGGCGTACTTACACACCGTCGCCGTCGGTGCGAACTCGAGGTCCGGTAGCGTCTCGCCGTCGCGGGCGGCGACGAGTACGTCGAGGAAAGGAGTTTCGAGTACGGGAAGGGTGTTCATCGCCTCGGGGTCGCCGAACCGGGCGTTGAACTCGACGACGCGGACGCCGTCGGCGGTGAGCATGAACTGTCCGTAGAGGACGCCCCGGTAGTCCGGCAGCGCCGAGACCACGGATTCGAGCACGTCGACGGCTTCCTCGTAGTCCCTCTCCTCCATGAACGGCAGCGTCCGCTTGGCGTCGCTGTAACTTCCCATACCGCCGGTGTTCGGCCCCTCGTCGCCCTCGTAGGCGCGCTTGTGGTCCTGGACGGCGGGCGTCGGCCGAACGTCGCCGTTGGCGACGAACGCCTGCACGGTGAACTCTTCGCCGACGAAGCGCTCCTCGACGACGACCCGCTCGTACTTCTCGGTGCGGAGGTACTCTTTCGCCTCTTCCTTCGTCACCTGGTCGCCGGTGACCTTCACGCCCTTCCCGCCGGTGAGGCCGGCCGGTTTGACCGCCACGTCGCCGTCGTACTGGTCGACGTACGCGCAGGCGGCCTCGATGTCGTGGAACGTCTCGAAGTCGGGGCAGCCGGGAACGTCGTTTTCGACCATGAACCGGCGTTGGAACGCCTTGTCGGTCTCGAGGCGGGCGTCCATCTTCTTCGGGCCGAAGGCGTAGACGCCGCGGTCTTCGAGCGCGTCGACGACGCCCGCGGCGAGCGCGGACTCGGGGCCGACGACGGCGAGCGTCGCCTCCACCGTCTCGGCGTAGTCGGCGATGGCGTCGGCGTCCGTCTCGTCGACGCGCTCGAACCCCTCGGCGAGCGCGACGATTCCGGGGTTTCGGTTGCTCGCGCAGGCGTACAGGTCGCAGTCGGACGCGAGCGACCGGGCGATTGCGTGTTCGCGGCCGCCGCCGCCGATGAGAAGCACCGTCTCCGTCATACGACGACGTGCTACGCACGACAGTGTAAACCTTGCTGCTTCGACCGTCCATTTCTATGCGAATTGGTGTATAACTGGTTCGGATTGGCTCGGTCGGTCGTCGACCGATGGGGAGCCGCCCGCCGGAGCACACGGCTTTTCCCCGCTGTGGTTCGTACCGTCTGGTATGACCGACCCGACGGGCCGAAACCGCCTCGACGAGGAACAGTCGCCGTACCTCCGGCAGCACGCGGACAACCCCGTCAACTGGCAGCCGTGGGACGAGGCTGCGCTCGACGCCGCCCGCGAGCGCGACGTCCCCATCTTCCTCTCCATCGGCTACTCCGCCTGCCACTGGTGTCACGTGATGGCCGACGAGAGTTTCGAGGACGACGCCGTCGCCGAGCTGCTCAACGAGGAGTTCGTCCCCATCAAAGTCGACCGCGAGGAGCGTCCGGACCTCGACGGCGTCTACCAGAGCATCTGCCAACTCGTCTCCGGGCGCGGCGGGTGGCCGCTGTCGGTGTGGCTCACCCCCGAGGGTAAACCGTTCTTCGTCGGGACGTACTTCCCGCCCGAGTCGCGCCAGGGGATGCCCGGCTTTCTCGACCTGCTCCGGGACCTCTCGCGGTCGTGGGAGGAGGACCGCGACGAGATAGAGAACCGAGCCGACCAGTGGACCGCCGCCGTCCGCGACGAACTGGAGGACACCCCCGAGCAACCGGGCGAACTCGACGACGAGTTGCTCGGTTCGGCGGCGCAGGCGGCGCTCAGAAGCGCCGACCGCGAGTACGGCGGCTTCGGCAGCGGCGGGCCGAAGTTCCCCCAACCGACCCGGCTCGACCTCCTGATGCGGACGTACACTCGAACCGGCCGCGACCAGACACTCGCGGTCGTCACGGAGACGCTCGACGCGATGGCTACTGGTGGCTTGTACGACCACGTCGGCGGCGGCTTCCACCGCTACGCCACGGACAGAGAGTGGACCGTCCCGCACTTCGAGAAGATGCTGTACGACAACGCCGAACTCCCCCGCGTCTACCTCGACGCCTACCGACTCACCGGCCGCCCTCGGTACGCGACGGTCGCGCAGGAGACACTCGCGTTCGTCGAGCGCGAACTCACCCACGAGGATGGCGGGTTCTACAGCACGCTCGACGCCCAGAGCGAGGGCGAGGAAGGGAAGTTCTACGTCTGGACGCCGGACGCCGTCCGGGGCGCCGTCGACGACGAGACGACCGCCGACCTCGTCTGCGAGCGCTACGGCATCACGAAGAGCGGGAACTTCGAGCACGGTACGACTGTACTGACGCTCGCCGAGAGCATCGAGAGCCTCGCCGAGGAGTACGACCTCCACCCTGCCGACGTCGAAGAGCGGCTGATGGACGCCCGGACGGCGCTGTACGAGGCCCGCGAGGAGCGCGAGCGCCCCGCCCGCGACGAGAAGATTCTCGCCGGGTGGAACGGGCTGATGATATCGGGGTTCGCGGCGGGCGCGCGGACGCTCGACCCGGCGCTCGCGGCGACGGGCGAGGCTGCGCTGACGTTCGTCCGCGAGCACCTTTGGGACGACGACGCAAGACGACTCTCTCGGCGGTTCAAGTCGGGCGACGTGAAGGGCTCGGGCTACCTCGAAGATTACGCGTTCCTCGCCCGCGGCGCGTTCGACCTCTATCAGGCGACCGGCGACGTCGACCATCTCGCGTTCGCGCTGGACCTCGCGCGGGTCATCGAAGCCGAGTTCTGGGACGGAGACGAGAGGACGCTGTACTTCACGCCCGAGAGCGGCGAGACGCTCGTCGCCCGCCCGCAGGAGCGCCGCGACCAGTCGACCCCGTCGAGTCTCGGCGTCGCCGTCTCGGTCCTCCTCGACCTGGACCACTTCGCGCCCGACGCCGAGTTCGGCCACGTCGCCGAGGCGGTGCTGTCGACGCACGCGAACCGGCTTCGGGGGAGCCCGCTCGAACACGGGTCGCTCGTCCTCGCCGCCGAAAAACAGCGCGGAGGGGCGCTCGAACTCACCGTCGCCGCCGACGAACTCCCGGAGGACTGGTGGGAGGCGCTGGCGAGTCGCTATCTCCCGGCGACGATTCTGACCCAGCGACCGAAGACAGACGCCGAACTGGACTCGTGGCTCGAAGCACTCGGCGTCGACGAGACACCGGCCATCTGGGCCGGACGCGAGGCCGTCGACGGCGAGCCGACGGTGTACGCCTGCGAGAACTTCACCTGCTCGCCGCCGCAGGCGGATATCAGGTCGGCGTTGGACTGGGCGCTGGAGAACGGAGACGGGAACTAACGCGGATTAGGCCGTCTGCTCGGCCTCTTCGAGTCGCTCGCCGAGATACGCGGCGGCCGGAATCGGTTCGTCCTCGACGTACCGAGCGACCTCACTTCCGTCTTTTTCGACGACGATAGTCGGGATGAACTCGATGTCGTACTCTCCGACCTGCGGACCCGTCTTGCTTCCGTCCTCCTCCTTCTCGACCGGGAACTGCTCGATGTGCTCCCGGGGGACGCCCGCCTCTCGCAGCGCCGCCGCGAAGTCGGGGAGTTGCTGACGGCAGTCTTTACACCAGTCGCCGCCCCACACTTTGAACGTCAGCCCCGCTCGGCCGAGCGCCTCGACGGCGTCCTCGTAGCCCGCGGGACCCCACGTCGGGTTCGGCTCCATCGTGTTCAGTTTCATCGGCCGGTCGTTGGGAGCGGAGCTTTTTAACCGACTCGCTGGCGGTGATTCTGCGCGCACGACCGTTCGGGTTCACTCGCGGATTCGCGCGCCACAAACGCCGTCGAACGTTGCCGGTGTCCGCCAGCGGTTTACGTCACAACCGCTTACCCGACGCCGATGGACGCGAGCATCCTCGATACTATCGGGTCGCCGCTGGTGCGGCTCGACTCGCCGGAGGGCGCGACGGTGGCGGCGAAGATAGAGTCGAAGAACCCCGGTGGCTCGGCGAAGGACCGCCCGACGCTGGCGATGGTCGAAGCGGCCGAGCGCGACGGTACGCTCTCGCCCGGCGACGAACTCGTCGAACCGACGAGCGGGAACACCGGCATCGGTTTAGCCGTCGTCGCCGCCGCGAAAGGCTACGACATCACTATCGTGATGCCCGGTTCGAAATCGCCCGAGCGCCGCCGCATCATGAAGGCCTACGGCGCGGATCTCGAACTCGTCGACGGCGACATCTCCGACGCCAAAGAGCGCGCGGACGAACTCGAAGCGGAGCGGGGAATGGTGCAACTCCGCCAGTTCGAGAACGAAGCGAACCCCGAGGCGCACTACCGAACCACGGCCGAGGAGATTCTCGAACAGGTCGACGGGAGAGAGGTCGACGCGCTCGTCGCCGGTGTCGGCACCGGCGGCACGCTGTCGGGCATCGGTCGACGCCTCCGAGAGGAGTTCCCCGAGATGGATATCGTCGCCGTCGAACCCGAGGACAGCGCCGTCCTCTCCGGGAGAGAACCCGAAGGCGATAGCTTCCAGGGGATGGGTCCCGGCTTCGTGAGCCCGAATCTCGACACGGACCTCCTCGACGACGTGATTACGGTCTCGCTCGACGACGCCGAGGCCGAGTGTCGCCGTCTCGCCCGCGAGGAGGGAATCTTGGTCGGCCAATCGAGCGGCGCGTCGAACCTCGCCGCCCAGCAGGTCGCCGAACGACTCGCACAGCCCGAACTGAACTGCCCGGAGGCGCCCGACGCCGCGTCACGACGCATCGAGACCGACGGCGGGGCCGCCGAGTACGACGACTGCCCGCTCGTCGTCACCGTGTTCTGGGACAGCGGCGAGCGCTACATGTCGACCGGGATGTTCGACGGCGGTCCCGACCTCGACGACGGCGGGTCGCCGTAAACGCCCCGTCCCGACTCTACCGGAGACTACTCCGCCGCCAGTCGCCACAGCGTCGAGGAGTACTCCTTGCCCGGTTCGGGACCGCCGGAGACGGCGTACAACTGCCCGTCGATGGCCGCGACGCCGAGGCCGTGTCTCCCCTCCGGCATGTCGGGGTACTGCTCCCACGAGTCGCTCTCGGGGTCGTACGCCTCGACGGTCGCTTGCGTGCCCTCGGGCTTCTCGCCGCCGAGGACGAACACTCTCCCGCCCATCGCGCCGCCGTTGACGCCGCCGCGTTCGGACGTCATCGGCGTCAACTCGGTCCACTCGTTCGCCTCCGGGTCGTACATCTCGTTGGCGCTCAGTTCCTCGCCGAACTCCTCGCGGCCGCCGACGACGTACAGCTTTCCGCCGACGGTCCCCGAGGTCAGGTGGTTTCGAGCCGTCGGCATGTCGGGGCCTTTTGACCACTTGTCCGCCCGCGGGTCGTAGATTTCGAGCGTCGCCCGGAGCCCCCCGCCGAGACCGCCTTTCGTGTACCCGCCGGCGACGTACGCCTTCCCGTTCACGAGTTCGGCCGTCGGCGCGCCGCGCCCCGTCGGCATCCGCGCGCGCTCCTCCCACGAGTCGCTCTGCGGGTCGTAGGCGTACGTCGTCGCCACCGACTTCTCCGCCTCGGTGTAGCCGCCGAAGACGAGAATCCGCCCTCGGTGGGCGACCGCCTTGACGTGGTGAAGCGCCTGCGGCAGCGCCGCGGCGCTGCGCCAGGCGTCGTCGTCGGGGTTGTAGACGGCGACGTCGCCGGTGACGCCGTCGGGGACGTAGCCGCCGATGACGTACAGTTCGCCGTCCAGCGCGACCGACTCCACCTCCGTCCGCTCGGGGCCGGGCATCGGCGTCAGTTCGGTCCAACTCGTCTCCTCGGCGCTCGCCGTCGCCCGCGTCGGGGTGTCGGTCTGCACCGGTCGCTCGGTCTCGTTCGGTCGCTCGGTGGAGTCCGGTGTCCCGCCCGCGCCGCCTATCCGGTCCGTACACCCGGCGAGCGCGAGGGCCGCCGCCACTGTACCGCGTCGGAGGAACCGTCGTCTGTTCGTGCTCACGGTTTGCTCTCGGCGAGAGTACACAGACCGCGTCCAAGGTTATGTCGCGCTTACCCGGATACGAGGCCGAGAGACGGGCGTCTCCTCGTCGGTGGGTCAGGGGGTTCGAGTCGGTCGAGTCGGTCGAGTCGGTCGAATCGGTCGAATCGGGTCACTCGCCGAACTCTGCTTCGGTCACGCGCACCGTCAGCGTCTCGTCGACGTCGTAGAGGTCATACTCGGGGACCTGTCCGTCGACGCGCGCGAGGAACATGGGGTCGAGCAGTTCGTCGTCGTCGACGCCGTACACCTTCAGGAAGCGGTCGGTCTCCTCGGGTCGGAGCTCGCCTTCCCTGACCGCGGTCGCCAACTTCCGCGAGAGCCACTCCGTCTCGCTGATGCTCGGCGACTGGACGAGCGCCTCGTCGACGAACCGGACGAGATACCAGTTGAGGTCGTTCAGAAGCGAGACGGCCGCGCCGACGCTCACCGTCTCCAGTTCGAGGCTGTTGCGGTACGGTTCGCCGAGGGCGTACGTCGACAGCGCCGCGCGGGCGGTGTCGCGCGACAGCAACTCGTATCGGAGGTTCACCTCGGGCGCGCCGAGTAGACAGACCCGCGTCACGGCTGTACGTCCCCGGTTACGGCTAAAGGGGTTGCGGTCCGGCGGCAGTTTCGAGGGACGGCTAGTCGAACTCCACCGCGCGAGCGTCCGCGGCCGCCTCCTCGGCTCGCCGCAACAGCCCCTCAGGCTCAGCGGCCTCCACGTCCGCGAGCGCCGCGTTCGTCTCCGGACGCGACGGCGCGACGCGCTCGCAGCCGACGGGAAGCGTCGAGTCGTCGTACGTCCCGATTCGCCGCGCCTGGGCGACGATGTCGGACTTGTCGCGCGTCAGAAGCGGTCGATACACCGGAAGCGAGGTGACCGCGTCGGTGACGGCGAAGTTCGGGCCGGTCTGACTCGACTTCTGTCCCAGCGACTCGCCGGTGACGACGGCGTGTGCGCCCACGTCTCTCGCCACCGTCTCGGCGATTCGGAGCATCGCCCGCCGGAGCGACAGCATCCGCGTCGCCCCCACCTCGGCGGCGAGTTCGGCCACGAGGTCGCCCGCCGAGACCACTCGGGGGCGGACGTCGAACCCCGGCGCGAACGCCGCGAGGCGACGCATCGTCGACACCGCCCGCGCCTCGTGGTCCGGCCCGCCGAAGTCGCCGAGGTCGACGTAGAGGGGGACCACCGCGCACCCCCGCTTCATCACCTCCCACGCCGCGACGGGCGAGTCGATGCCGCCGCTGACCAGCGCGACCGCCGTTCCCTGCGTACCGAGCGGCAGGCCGCCGGGCCCGTCGCGCACCTCCGTCGAGACGAACGCCTCGTCCTCGCGGGCCTCAACGCGGTAGGTCACGTCGGGGCCGTCGAGGTCGACCGGTGCGCCGGTTCGCTCCTCGATGGCCGCGCCGCCGACGCGTTCGAGTTCACGGCTGCCGAAGTCGTGCGCCGATTTGGGCCCGGCGCGCGAGACGCGAACGGCGAACGATTCGTCGCTCCGCTGCTCGGCCGCCAGCGACGCCAGAACGTCGACGAGCCGCTCCTGCTCCGGCGCACACGTGACGGCGGGTCGGGCGGCGACGACGCCGAACGTGTCCCCTGCGGCGTCGACGGCAGCGTCGATTCTCTCGGGACTCTGGACCCGAATCAGCGGCCGCGACCACCGTCGCTCCACCTCGGCGTCGACGCCGCGAGAGCCGAGCATCGCTTCGAGGTTCGAGACGAGCGTCCGCTCCATCCGGCCGCGGACTTTCGAGCTCTTCGTGCCCATCTCGCCGTAGGAGACGACGACGGTGTCGCGTTCGGGGACCACGGATTCCACTACGCGAGGCTATCCGGGCGGAGGATAAGAGGGTTCGCACCTCGCCGCGGGTCGAGAGGGAGAAAACCTCGACAGCGGTTTAGAACGTCGAGATGTCGCCTTCGATGACCGAGCGCGTCACGTCGGTCACGTTCGCGAGCTCGCGGTCGACGATGGCTTCGACTTCCTCGCGGATGTCGGCGACCTCGACGCCTTCGTCGGTGACGACCTGCGCGTCGGCGACGTGCGGGTGGTCGATGGGGCGGCCGATCTGCGAGAGGAGACGGACCTGCAGGTCTCGAATCCCGTCGACCTCGGCGACGACGCTCTCCGCGATTTCGGTCGACAGCAGGTTGTAGATCTTCCCGATGTGGTTGACGGGGTTCTTCCCGCTGGTCGCCTCCATGCTCATCGGGCGGTTCGGCGTGATGAGGCCGTTGGCGCGGTTGCCGCGGCCGACGGAGCCGTCGTCGCCCTGCTCGGCGCTCGTTCCCGTGGTGGTGAGGTAGACCGAGCCCTCCTCGTAGTCGTCGGCGGTGTTGACCTCGACGCTGACTTCGCGGTCGGTGTGTTCGCGGGCCAGTCCGGTGACGAACTCTTCGACGCGGGTGACGGCGGCGTCGTAGGCGTCGAGGTCGGCGACGTACGAGTCGACCATCGCGGCGGCGACGGTGATGTCTATCCGGTCGCCCTCGCGCTTGCCCATAATCTTCACGTCGGGGCCGAGTTCGGGGTGGTCGGCGGCGTACGCGCCGTTGAGTTCGCGCTCGGCGGCGAGGACGATCTTCTCCGTCTCCGTCAGCGGCGCGTGGCCGACGCCGAAACTCGTGTCGTTGGCCATGGGCACCTGGACCTCCTCTTCGCCGAACACGTCCTGGAGGTCACCGGAGCCCTCGCCGAGTTTCACGTCGACGACGACGTCGCGACCGTACTCCAGTTCCGGGATGTTCTCGTCGAGATACTCGCGGGCGGCCGAAAGCGCCGTCGACCCGACGGGGAGTTTCTCGCCCTCGTACTCCTTGGTCGCGCGGCCGACGATGAGGATGTAGATGGGTTCGATGACCTCGCCGCCGCCGTAGGCGGGCGCGGCGGTTCCGGCGACCAACTGCGTCTCGTCCGTGTTGTAGTGCAGCACCTTCCCGACCCGGTCGAGATACAGCTTCGAAAGCGCCCGCGAGACGCTCTCGGCGATGCCGTCACAGATGGAATCGGGGTGCCCGATACCCTTCCGCTCGACGATTTCGACTTCCTGGTCCTCGACTGCGAGTCGGTCGATACCCTCGACCCGAATGTTCCGCTCGCTCATTGTTCGGCGTTCTGCGCCGCAGATGCTATAACTTGCGGTAGTAATCGGGCGTGGGCGTTATTATCGCGGCGTCGGTGAGTTGCCGCCTCCGTCCGCACTCGGGTCTACCTGCGGTCGTCGCCCGTCGCCAACGGCTCACTTCTCGATTCGCGGGTCGACGAGAGGGTACACCATGTCCTGAACGAGGTTGCTCACGACGCCGACGAACACGACGATGAACGTGGTGCCTAAGAGCACTGGAAGGTCGCGGTTGAAGATAGCGTCGTAACTCAGCATGGCGAGACCGGGGATACCGAAGACGTACTCGACGACGTAGACGCTGACGACGACGATACCCAGCAGGTCCGAGAAGAACAGCGTCAGAAGCGGGACGGCGGCGTTTCGTAGAACGTGTTTCACCGTCCCGCGTGGACCGACGCCCATCGCTCGGAGGAGACGGACGAACGTCGCATTCAGGTGGATGACCGTCTGCGAGCGAGCGTGTTGTAACTGCCCGGCGGTCAGTCCGGTTGCAAACACGGCCGTCGGCAACAGATACCGTCGAAGGTTCTCGCCGCTCAACGCGCCCTCCGCGGTGGAGAACTCCGTGTTCCATCCCAGCGCGGGGCCGACGACGACGATGAACACCAGCGCCAACCAGAACGACGGCACCCCGAACCCGAGATACGCCAGCGAGGTCACCACCCGGTCGACGAGGCTGTTGTGTCGGAACGCCGCGAACACGCCGCCGGAGACGCCGACAGCGACACTAACGAGTACACCGGGAACGAGATACGACAGCGTGTACGGCGCTCGCTCGGCGATGAGCGCGGTCACCGGTGCGCCCAGGTTGTACGACCGCCCCCAGTCCAGCGTTAGAACGCCCGTCATCCACCGAAGATACCGGTCGAGAACGGGTCCGTCGAGGTTTCGCGCTTCCCGATACGCGTCGACGGCGGCTTGTTGGGCGGCGGCGTCTCCTCCGCCCGCGGCGACGCCCCACCGCACTGCGGCGGTGTTCGGGTCGTTGGTGAGCACGACGACGGCGAACGTCACAGAGACGACGAGGTAGACGGTGAAGAACGCAAATCCGAGACGGGCGGCGACTCGCGGCCAGTCAGTCATCGTCGGTCTGGCGTCGCGGGCGTTCGTCGCGGGCGTTCGTCGCGGGCGAGTCGCATCACTTCATCAGCATCGTTCAGCATGGTTTATGCCTCTTGCGGCGACAGTCGTCTGACATGCCTCCGAGCGACGACTCGTCGGATCTCTCCAACACCCCGCGTTTTCCCCGTCTCCGCGGCCTTCGACCGGGGTTCGGCGCCGACGACCCGTCGCGGAACACCGCCGCGTTCGTCGCCACAACCGTCGTCCTCGTCGCCGTCTACGCGTACGATTCGCTGGTGCTCTCGGCGGACGCACCGCTCGTCGCCGGGTGGCGGCCGACCGTCGTCGACCTCCTCTTCGCCACCTCGCTCGCCGGATTCGCCCTGTTCGTCGTCGCGCCGCTCTGGACCGACCGCGAGCGAACCGCCCGCTACTGGAGTCGGCTCCGACAGAATCGCCTCGCCGTCGTGAGCTTCGGCTATCTCCTCGTCGTCTTCGTCCTCGGCCTCGTCGGTCCGCTCGTGTTCGACTCCGCAGCAGACCCGGCCCGTGTGCTCCAACCGCCGGTCGGGTTCGGCGCTTCCGAGTACATCGTCTCGAACTGTGTGGGACCGACTACGCAGGGCCTGTGTCGGGGGTCGCTCCGGCACCCGCTCGGAACGGGACCGTACGGTCGAGACATGTTCTCGCTCGTCGTCGAGGGGATGCGCGTCGCCGTCGTCATCGGCTTCGTCACGTCGATGTTCGTCGTCCCCATCGCCACCGTCGTCGGCGTGTCGGCGGGCTATCTCGGCGGGTGGGTCGACACGCTGACGATGCGCTACGTCGATATCCAACAGACGCTCCCGGCGTTCGTCGTCTACCTCATCGCCATCTACGTCTTCGGCCGGAGTCTGTTTCTCTTCCTGCTGGTGTTCGGTCTGCTGGGGTGGGGCGGCGTCGCCCGTGTCGTCCGCAGCGAGGTGTTGTCGCTGCGCGAGGAGCCGTTCGTCGTCGCCGCCCGGAGCGCCGGAGTGAAGCGATGGAACATCGTCCGACACCACATCCTCCCGCACGTCCGCGAGACGGTGGTCGTCGCGGCGACGCGTCAGATACCGTTGCTCGTCCTCGTCGAGGCGGCGATCTCCTTCATGAACCTCAACGACATGACGCTGCTGTCGTGGGGTGAGACCATCGCGCGCGGGACGCAGGGCACTCCGACGGTGACGTGGTGGGTTTCGACGATACCGGTGGTGTTTCTGACGCTCACCGTCGTCTCGCTCAGCGTCTTCGGCGACGCGCTACAGGACGTGCTCGACGCCTGACCCGGCTAGCGTTCACTCCTGCGTTTCGAGCAACAACCCGAGGTACGAGGTCCGAACCTGGTCGTCGGAGTCCAAATCGAGTCTCCGAAGCACTGCCGCCGCGCCGTCGCGAATCGTTTCGAGTGCCGACTCCTCGGCCTCGCGTTCGACCTCGACGAACTCGCCGAGTCCCTCCACGTCGTCGAGGACGACAGTGTACTCGTCGACGCGGAAGTACGTGCGCTCCTTTTCGACGACGGCCGCAGGCTCGAAGCCCAGGCGGTCGAGGACGTTCGCCATCGTCTCGCCGTCGTCGACGCCCGTCTCGAACTCTTCGCGTGTCTTCGACTCGCTCTCGACGAGCGGCCCCTTGTAGGTCACTTTCGCCGTCTCCGCGGCGTCTTCGTCGGCCATCGCGTCGGTGCGACGCTCCCGCCGGATGCGGAGCGCCTCGTCGGTCTCGGCGAAGTCGCGGTGCGGCGCGTCGTAGTAGGTGTCAGCCTGCGCGACGCCGCCGAGTTCCTCCGCGTCGAGCGCCGCGAGTCGCTCTCGGACGTCGTCGTGGTCGGCGCGGACTTTCAGTTCGACCTCGTACATGGCCGATTCTCGACGGTGCGACCCAAAAGCGTGGCTGTCCCCTTCGCACGCCCCGTCGGGTGTCTCGGCGGTCGTCGACGTTTCTCGGCGGTCGTCGACGTTTCTCGGCGGTCGTCGACGTTTCTCGGCGGTCGTCGACGTTTCTCGGCGGTCGTCGACGTTTCTCGGCGGTCGTCGACGTTTCTCGGCGGTCGTCGACGTTTCTCGGCGGTCGCCGACGTTTCTCGGCGGTCGCCGATGTCCTCGAGTGCAACGGTATCACGACCCTCTCGTCCCGGAGGCAGTCGCTTCCGCAGGTACGAAACGTGATTCTTATAGGGCGCACGGGAGACGTAGCCTACATGAGCGATGAACAACAGGCGGAATCGGCCGACGAGTCAGTAGACGCCGACACGCCCGAGGACGTCGAAGACGAGACGGAGACAGGGGAGAGCTCCGGAGTACAGGACGACGATTTCGTCCGTCTGGCCTACACGGTCCGGACGAAAGACGACGACACGGTCGTCGACACGACGAGCCAGGAAGTGGCCGAAGAGGCCGAAATCGACACCGAGAACTACGACTTCGAACCGCGCGTCGTCATCGTCGGCGCGGGTCACGTGTTCGAGGCCGTCGACGACGACCTCGTCGGTAAGGAGGTCGGCTACGAGGGCACCGTCGACGTCCCCGCCGCCGAAGCGTTCGGCGAGTACGACTCCGACAACGTCCGCACGGTGAGCGCGGACAAGATCTCCGAGGACGACCGCTACCCCGGCGCGCACGTCAACGTCGACGGCGAGCAGGGCCACATCGAGACCATCATCGGCGGCCGCGCCCGCATCGACTTCAACCACCCGCTGGCGGGTGACGACCTCGAGTACGAGTACGAGATCCTCGACGTCGTCGACGACCGCGAGGAGCAGGCGAAGGGTCTGCTCGGCATGTACCTCCAGCAGAGCCCCGAGCTCTGGATCCAGACCGACGAGGTCGAAGAGGAGATGCCGCTCGAAGGCGGCGAGGACGTCGACCCCGACGAGGTCGAGACCGAGACCGTCACCGAGGAGAAGGAGACGCTGTACATCGAGGCCACGCCGCAGATGACGATGAACCAGCAGTGGATGTTCTCGAAGCAGCAGATCGCCCAGGACCTCATGACCCGACTCGACGTCGACCGCGTCATCGTCCAGGAGACCATCGACGGGATGGGTATGGGCGGAATGGGCGGCATGATGGGCGGCATGGGTGGCATGGGTGCCGGCGACATCGAAGACGCCCTCGACGACGTCGACGTCGACGCCGACGAGATCGTCGACGAACTCGAAGCCGAAGGCGACGACGGTCACGACCACGATCACGACCACGACCACGACCACTAACCGCGCCGTCCGCTGCGAATCCGCGATTTCTTTACTCCCGACGCGTCACTGACCAGCATGGACGTCCCCGACGACCTGAAAGTCGCCGCCGTCGCCTCGGCTTGCACCGTCGGTCTCTCGCTGTCGCTCCGCTACGGACTGCGTGTCGACGCGAACCTCTTCGTGCGTCTCCTGCCGCTTTTCGTCTACTTCGTCTACCTGTTCGCGAAAGACGCGCTCTCGGAGACGGCGCTCGGCGAGACGACGACGTGGTACGTCGTGACCGTCGCCGCGACGCTGGCGGCGGCCGTTTTCTACGCGATTTGAACCCGCTCAGGCGATGTTGGCGCTCAGGCGATGTTGGCGCTCAGGCGATGTCGCGGCTGGTGTCGATGGTGACCTCCTCGGTCAGCCGCAGTTTGATAGTCTCCTCTAACGCCCGCCCGCCGCGGAACTTCGGAATCGCCAGTCGATTCTCGATTTCGGAGCCTTTCACCTGCGTCTGCAACTGGAAGACGGCGTCCGACATGTGCTCGGTCATATCTCGGTTTTCCGGTACCGACCGACCGTCGAGCGCGTGTAAGACGGCGACGCCGCCGGTGTTCGTTACGTGCGTCTGTAGCTCGTTGAGGAAGTTCCGGTAGCGCGTCGGATCGGTGCGCTCCAGTACGTCGACGACGTCGATGATGAGGTTCGCGCCCTCCGGAAGCGCCTGGACGAGTCGATTCGCGTGGTCCAGCGCCGCGTCGCCGCCGATGTCGCGCACCGTCGGGCGACCGACTCTGGTCGTCACCCGGTCGAGGGCGTCCTGCACCGCCTGGTCGGAGCGAACCGTCGTCAGGTACAGCGTGCCGCGCGTCGACGTCAGTTCGTACAGCAGCAACTCCGACTGGCTCGCCGGCGTCGCCGCGAGCGTGACGATGCTTCCGGCCGGGATGCCGCCGCCTAACTGGCGGTCGAGCACCGTGATTCCGGTCGGAAGCCTACTTGCCATACAGTTCCACGAACGTGAATCATAATATGTCTTGCTCACGAGAGAGCGCGTTCGCCACGCGGGTGTACGCCGCCCGTCCGCCGCCCGTCCGACGCACCGACTCCGACGGCGTCTCGTACTCCGGAACCGCCGCGAGGAGGGGGCAGTCGAACAACTCCGAGACGGACCCGGGAGCGAGTCGCGTCCGGTTGAGCACGACGCCGACCACCCGCGTCCCGAGCGCGCGCGCCATCGCCGCCGTCTTCGCCGTGTCGCGCAGCGCGGGCGCGCAGAGCGTCGTCACCAACAGCGCCGCGTCGGCGACGCGCAGCGGTCCGGCGGCGTCCGGTCCCGCTCCGGCCGGGCAGTCGACGAGCGTCGCCGCATCCGCCGACTTGACTCGGGCGAGTTGCGTCGCGGTGTCGCCGTCGGGACCGCCCGGTGCGGCCGGGAGCACCGACAGTCCACCCGACGACTCGTGCGCAATCGCCAGCGCGTCGTCGCTCACGTCCGCGACGGTCGGTTCGCGCGGTACGTCCGCGAGCGCGTGGAGGTTCGGCATATCCCGGTCGGCGTCGACGACGAGCACTTCGCCGTCGAGCGCCGTCGCCACCCCGAGCGTCGTCGTCGTCTTTCCGCAGCCACCTTTCCCGCCAGCGATTGCGAGCATACGGACTCTGGCCGCGCTCTCGGATTTGAATGTTCGGACGGTGGTGGAGTGGTGCTGTGGTGGGCGACGACGGAGGCGGTGCTGTGATGGGTGATGACGGAGGCGGTGCTGTGGCGGATAGCGGTGAAGGCGGTTGCGGCGCGGACAGTCGAACCCGTCGTTGTACCGCGAGCGAGGCCGAGAGGCCGAGCGAGCGGGCTGAGGAAGGAGCGGAATCGCCGCGAACGAAGTGAGCGGCGAAGAAGCGACTGACGAATGCTTTTGGTCCAGCTTTTACCGAGTGAGGGCGCTTTGCGCCCTCACGCAGCGTAAAAGGTGGGTGCTTAGTCGTGACAGCAGCCGCCGGCCTCGCCGCCGAAGTCGACGGCGAGCGGCTCCGAAATCGCCCTGTTGATCTCTTCGAGGCGGCTCTGGAGCTCCTCCTGCGCTTCGAGATACTCGGCCATCGTCGGCAGCGAGTGCAGTTCCTGCTGGGCGCGCTGAACTTTCTGTAGCTGCTGTTGGTTCGCCTCGCCCATCTGACGCGCGACCATGAACTCCTCGCGGAGCTGCTCGAACTCCGAAATCTGGGCTTGGACCTCGTCGTCGTCCTCGACTGCGGCTTTCGCGTCTTCGAACGCTTCGTACTCGGGGAGGGCCGCGATGGCGTCGCCGAGTTCGCGGCCGAGCTCGTCCGTCCGCGCCGTCTCGATGCTCATGGGCGCGCTTGGAACCGGAGCGGTTTAGGCCTGCCGAATAGCCGACCGGACGGCGCTCACCGGAATCGACGATCGTACCACCGGGTTATATCCGGTCGACCGAGAACGCTCGGACGATGCAGTCTGCGCTCTCTCTGCTCGGGCTCGCCGTCGTCTCCACGGCCGTCGTCTGGTACGGCAGCGACCTGCTCGAATCCTCCAGCGAGCAACTCTCGGAGCACTACGGCCTCCCGCCCGCCGTCCACGGGGCCGTCGTCGTCGCCGTCGGGTCGAGCTTCCCGGAACTGGCGAGCGTGGTTCTCTCGACGGTTCTGCACGACTCGTTCGGCCTCGGCGTCGGCGCTATCGTGGGGTCGGCCATCTTCAACGTCCTCGTCATCCCGGCGGTGGCGACGCTGTTCTCGGACCGCCTCGAAGCCGACCGCAACGTGGTGTACAAGGAGGCGCAGTTCTACATGCTCTCGGTCGCCGTGTTGCTGTTGGTGTTCTCCTTCGGAGTCATCTACTCGCCGAGGCCGGTCACCGACGCCGGCGGACTCGTCACCACCGTCACGCGACCGATGGCGCTCCTGCCCATCCTGCTCTACGGCCTGTACATCTTCATCCAGTACCAGGACACCGCCGACTACGACCCGCCGTCGCCCGGTGGAACCGTCGACGTCGGCAAGCAGTGGGCGCTGCTGGCGGCGAGTCTCGTCATCGTCGTCGTCTCCGTCGAGGGGTTGGTCCACGCCGCTCGCGGCTTCGCCGACGTGTTCGGCACGCCGGAGTACCTCTGGGGTCTCACCGTCGTCGCCGCCGGGACCAGCCTCCCCGACACGCTCGTCAGCGTCCGCGCCGCCCGCGACG
The DNA here is from genome assembly GCF_005155585.1 of Haloprofundus sp. MHR1. Taxonomy (NCBI): domain Archaea; kingdom Methanobacteriati; phylum Methanobacteriota; class Halobacteria; order Halobacteriales; family Haloferacaceae; genus Haloprofundus; species Haloprofundus sp. MHR1. The sequence continues at coordinate 2,997,492 of NZ_CP039833.1, read as the reverse complement.
ACCGCGGCGTGACGAGCCTCGCAAACGTCCTCGGAAGCAACATCTTCGACCTGCTCGTCGCCGTTCCGGTCGGCGTTCTCATCGTGGGTACGGTCGAGTTCAACTACGGCGCGGCCGTGCCGATGATGGGCTTTCTGACGGTGGCCACCGTCGTGCTGTTCACCGCGATGCGGACCGACCTCGAACTGACCGACGGCGAAGCGACGGTGTTGCTCACGACCTACCTCTCGTTCGTCGGATGGATGGTCGCCGAGACGGCCGGGGTGACCTCGTTCGTCCCCGGGGTCTAGCTGTCGACGTTCGGAGTTTCGGACGCGCGACGCCTCGACTCGCTATCTCTCGTCGCCGAGCACCGCGTGGAGTTCGTCGTACACGCCGTGCTGGTTCGTTCCGTCCCACTGGTTCGAGGCAGGCCAGAGGTCGTAGCCGTCGACGTCTCGACGCGGCGCGAGGTGGATGTGGAAGTGGGGCACCGACTGCTGGGCGGCCTCGCCGCTGGCGTGTAGTAGGTTGACGCCGTCGTAACCGGCCGTCTGCAGGCGATGCGAGACGTCCCGAGCGTGCTCCGTGACGTCCGAGAGCACTTCCTCGGGCACGTCGAAGAGACTCCGATAGTGGTCTCGGGTGACGACGAGCACGTGTCCCGGCGTCTCCGGCGTTCGAGGGACGACGACGAGCGACTCGGAGCGTTCGTCGAGGACGACTCCGGGAGCGTCGCCGTCGACGACCGCACAGAACGGGCAGGGCATCGCCGCAACGATTCGGAGCAGAGTAATTGAGCGTTACGACAGTCGGTTCTCGACGAACTCGGCGAGGTCGCGGAGTTCGTCCTGACCGACGCCGTGACCCACTTGGTACACCGAGAACGAGACGTCCGCACCGAGTTCTTTCAGGCGCTCTGCGGCCGCCTCGGCGCGCGCCGCGGGGATTATCTGGTCGGCGCTGCCGGCTCCGACGAACACCGGCTTTCCGGTGAGTCCGGACGGTTCGAGCTCCGTGTGCGACTCCGCGAGGTAGCCGTGCAGCGCGACGACCCACGCGAATCGCTCGGGGTTCTCCAAGAGGAGCGCGAGACTCGTGATGGACCCCTGGCTGAAGCCGAGCAGTCCGAGGTTCCCCGCGTCGAGGTCGTACGCCTCGACCGCGGCGTTGACGCTCTCCGATACGAGGTCGAGGCTCCGGCGGAACTCCTCTGCGTGCGGTTGGCTCTGGTGGAGGCCGCCCCCGGACATGTCGAGTTCGTACCACGTGTACCCGCCCATCAACCGGTCCGGCGCTCGGAGGCTGACGACGTGTAGCGTGTCGGGCAACTGCTGGGCGACGGGAAGCAGGTCCTCTTCGTCGGCACCCCGTCCGTGGAGAACGAAGACGGCGGGCGCGGGGCCGTCGCTCGATACGGCGGGTTCGACGTGTACGTGTTCCAGTGGCAGGTCGGCCATCGGCCCCACGTATGGCCTCGTCGGTCTTTAAACGGGGAGTGACGCCGACGTAACCGGTACCGTTCGCCGTGCGTCTCGGGACGTTAGTTGACGCCGAGGACTCGCCCGCAGTTCTTGCAACGCCAGAGGTCTCTGGTCCCCGCGCCGAGAATCACGCGCGGCGGGTCGACCGCGTCGTCGAGTTCGAGTTCGGCGACTTCGTGGTCGTGTTCGAGGTCGTCGGTCGTTTCGATATCGGCTTCGCAGTCGGGGCATCGAACCGGTTCCGCGGACATACACCGACTACGACACGCAGACGCATGATTACCACGGTGCGGTGTCACCCCCGACGACGCGCCGACGGTGACTGTGTCGAGGTCTCGCGGCGGCGGCACATCCGAAACCGACCGAGGTCGTTCTCCGATACGTGCCCGAGGTACCCGCGACGGGGCGACCCGCACACGCTCGCTCCGGCGACTCGACGAACGGTCGCGGAACTCCCGCGGTGTCGATTTCTCGTCCGCCGAGCGGCGTCGAAGCCGCTACGCGGCGAATCCCAGAAACGCCGAGGTTAAACGTCCCGACGCGCAAGAGAGGCCAATGAGCCAGGACGCCTACTCCGAGGGGGACCTCAGGAACACGGGCATGGCCCTCCGCCACGACCGCGAGTGGGACTACGAACTCGAACGCATCATCGACGAGATCGAGGAGCGCGACGCGACGAAAGTCGGCCTGCAGTTCCCCGAAGGTCTCAAGCGCCGGGGCCCGGCCGTCGCCGACGACCTCCGAGAGCTCTGCGACGACGACGTGACGTTCCTGCTCTCGGGGCAGCCGTGTTACGGCGCGTGCGACCTCGACACCTACCTGATGCGCCGGACCGACGTGTTCGTCCACTTCGGCCACTCGCCGATGAAGGAGTCGGACAAGATAATCTACGTTCCCCTCTTCTCGAACGTCGACCCCTTCCCCATCATGGAGGAGTCGCTGGAGGAACTCGACGACCCCGAGGAGAACCCCGACGTGGGTCTCGTTACGACGGCCCAGCACATGAACCTCTTCGAGGACATGTGCGAGTGGCTCGAGGAGCGCGGCTTCGAGGTCCACACCCGCCGCGGCGACGACCGACTCACCCACGAGGGGCAGGTGCTCGGCTGCAACTACGCCTCCGCGGACATCGACGCCGACCAGGTGTTGTACGTCGGCGGCGGGAAGTTCCACCCGCTCGGCCTGGCGATGGAACACCCCGACAAGAACGTCGTCATCGCCGACCCCGTCAACAACGTCGTCACCATCGCAGATACGGAAAAATTCCTCAAGCAGCGCTACGGCGCGGTCCACCGCGCGATGGACGCCGACAAGTGGGGCGTCATCTTCTGCACCAAAATCGGGCAGGGTCGCTGGGAGAAAGCCCAGGAGATAGTCGAGAACAACGAGAACGCCTACCTCATTACGATGGACGAAGTCACGCCGGACCGCCTGCGCAACTTCAACATGGACGCGTTCGTCAACACCGGCTGTCCGCGCATCACCACCGACGACGGCCCGCGCTTCCACAAGCCGATGCTGACCCCAGGCGAGTACGAAATCGCCGTCGGCAACGAACCGCTCGAAAATCTGGAGTTCGACACGTTCCACGGCACGTGGTGAGGTCGGCGTAGTCGTCGCCGGCGGTCGTCTCTCCACAATTTTTTCACGTATCTGCTCTGTCCCTCCGCTATGGTCTCCAAACGCGTTCTCCGAGTCGCGGGGTCGGCCACCGTCGCGCTCGTCGCGCTGGCGGGCGTCGTCGCCGCACAGCAAGTGCCCTCGCCCCGGAGTACGCCCCGGTTTTCGCCGCTCGTCGCCGTCGGCGGGTCGTTCGTTTTCAACCTTCTCGTCGGCGGCCTCCTCGTCGTCTTCGTACCGGACTACCTCCGGCGGACTACTACCCGCTTCCGCGACGACCCCGTTTCGACGTTCCTCTGGGGCCTTCTCGCGTTCGTCGTTCTGGTAGTCGGTTCCATCCTCATCATCACGATGATCGTCACGATTCCCGCGATGCTGGTGTTCGGTATCGTCGGGAACATCATCGCTTGCGTGGGTATCGGGATGGCCATCGTAGGCGGTGGCGTCGACGACAGTCTGCTCAAGCCGCTCGCAGTCGGCCTCCTCGTCGTCACGCTCGTCAGCCAGATTCCGATTCTCGGTCTCGTGGTGAACTTCGTCATCGGAATGATGGGCGCTGGTGCGATGGTCAACGAGTTCCGCGACGGTCGCTGAAGGCGAGTACCGAGCGACGCCGGCACTCAACCCCAAAACATTTCATGGCGTTGTTCATTCTCACTGGTATGGTCTCCAAACGCACTCTCCGCGTCGCGGGGTCGGCCACCGTCGCGCTCGCCGCGTTGGCGGGCGTCGCCGCCGCCCAGCAACCGCCCTCGACTCCCAGCCCGCCGCAAATCTCGCCGATTCTGACTTTCGTCGCCTCGTTAGCACTCAACCTCGTCATCGGCGGCATCGTCGTCGCCGTCGCGCCGGACTACCTCCGACGGACCTCCGCCCGAGTCCGCGACGACCCCGTCTCGTCGTTCATCTGGGGACTCATCGCGTTCGTCGGACTGCTGGTCGCCTCCATTCTCATCATCACGATGATCGTCACGATTCCCGCACTGCTGGTCCTCGGTATCGTCGGGAACGTCATCGTGGCTGTGACCCTCGGGATGCTCGTCGCGGGCGGCGCAGTCGACGACAGCCTGTTCAAGGCACTGGTCGTCGGCGTCATCATCGTCTCGCTCATCGGCCTCGTCCCGATTCTGGGCGGCCTCGTGAACTTCGTCCTCGGGATGATCGGCGGCGGCGCGGTGGTCAACGAGTTCCGCGACGGTCGGTGAAATACCGAAGAAACAGCTTTACCCCCGGCCGCTCGTAGCGGAGGGCATGCCGACGAACCGGTTGACGATCTCGCTCGACGACGAGGCGGAGGCGGCGCTCGGCGACCTGGTCGGTCGGACCGACACGTCGCGAAGCGAGGTCGTCCGCCGAGCGCTGACGTTCTACGCCGCGAACTTCGAGGCGGCGACCGCCGACGCCGGGCCCAATCTCGAAGCGTACCACCAGATGCTCTCGTCGGGCGAACACGTCCTGCTGGACGTGGACTTCCTGCACTGCTTTCTCGACCACGTCGAAGCCGAGGACGGCAGGCCCGACCCGGAGTTCCTCGCGGCCGCCAACCGCGTCGCCGACTACCACGCCCACGAGTACGAACGGCGCTTCGACTCGCTCGGCGAGCTGCTCGACTGGCTCTCGTTCTGCGGCTTCCTCACGGTCCGGCGGACCGAAGGCGGCACGGAGCGTCGCACCTACCACGTCGTCTTTCCCTCCGAATCGGTCAAGTGGTTCATGCTCGGGTTCATCGACCGCTCCACCACCAACCTCTCGTTCGACCTCACCATCAACGAGGGCGTCTCGAAGGTGTTGTTGACCGAGACGCGGGGTTCCGGCGGCTGAACGACGCGACGGCTGTCGAGACTGCACGGTCGTTCATACCTGTTCACACGGGCCGCGTATTCGGTGTTCACCGGTCTCAACAACCCTTTTGCCGTGAGCGAGAAGTGTGTGAATACAGCACATATGTCACTCGTAGACAGACTGAAAACCATCGGTCCCGGTGCGATGGTCGCCGCGGCGTTCATCGGCCCCGGGACGGTAACGACCGCGAGCGTCACCGGCGCGGAGTTCGGCTACGCGCTCGTCTGGACTATCCTCTTTTCCATCGTCGCGACGATCGTCCTCCAGGAGATGAGCGCCCGACTGGGGCTCGTCTCTCGCGAGGGACTCGGCGAGGCGTTGCGTAACCAGTTCGACAACGAGGTCGCGAAGTGGGCCACCATCGTCCTCGTCGTCTCGGCCATCGGCATCGGTACCGCCGCCTACGAAGCCGGGAATATTCTCGGCGGCGCGGCGGGGCTGGAGACGATAACCGGCGTGAGCGCGACGTGGTGGGGCATCCTGATGGGCCTCGTCGCCGGCGCGCTGCTCTACACGGGGAAGTACGAACTCATCGAGCGGGTGCTCGTCGGGCTCGTCGCGTTGATGGCGTTCTCGTTTCTCGCCTCGGCGGTGCTCATCGGCCCCGACCTCGGCGCGCTCGCGCTCGGGTTCGTCCCGGCGGTCCCCGAGGGGTCGCTGTTTCTCATCACCGGGCTCATCGGAACGACGGTCGTCGGCTACAACCTCTTTCTGCACGCGAGCAACGTCCAGGAGCGCTGGGCCGGCCCCGGCGACCTTCGCGAGTGCCGGACCGACACGGTGCTCTCGATCGTCGGCGGCGGCGTCATCACCATCGCCATCCTCGTGACGGCGGCCGCGGCGTTCCCCGTCGGCACCGAGATCGATGACGTCGGTCGGATGGCCGAACAGCTCCGACCCATCGCCGGGCCGTACGCGACGCTCTTCTTCAGCATCGGCCTCTTCGCCGCCGGGTTCACGAGCGCGACGACCGCCCCGCTCGCGGGCGCGTACGCAACCGCGGGAGCGCTCGGCTGGGAGTCGGACCTCTCGGACACCAAGTTCCGCGCCGTCTGGGCGGTCATCCTCACCGTCGGCGTCTCGTCGGTGCTGCTCGGCGGGAGTCCGGTCGAGATCATCGTCTTCGCGCAGGTCGTTAACGGAATCTTGCTCCCTATCGTCGCCATCTTCCTCATCGTCGCGATGAACTCGGACACACTCCTCGGCGAGTACACGAACGGCACGGAACAGAACGTCCTCGGCGGCATCGTCACCGCCATCGTCGTCTGGCTCGGCATCCGAACGCTGCTCGAAGTCGCGGGGGTGCTCTGAGTGCCCTCGCACATCGGCGTCGACGTGGGCGGCACGTTCACCGACGTCGTCCTCCTGACCGACGACGGGTCGCTCGTCACCGCGAAAGTTCCCAGCACCGACGACCAGAGCGTCGGCGTGATGGAGGGCATCGAGAAAGCCTGTGCGGAGGCCGACCTCGACCCCGCGAGGCTCGACGCGTTCTCGCACGCGATGACCGTCTCGGTCAACGCGCTGCTCGAATCGAACGGTGCAAAGACGGCGCTCGTCACCACCGAGGGCTTCCGCGACGTGCTCGAAATCAGACGCCAAAACCGTCCGAGCCTCTACGACCTCGACGCCGAACTCCCCGACCCGCTCGTCCCCCGTCGTCGCCGTTTCGAGGTCGACGAGCGCGCGACCGCCGACGGGGTCGAACGCGCCGTCGACGCCGACGAAATCCGCGACCTCGCCGGCGACATCGAGGCCGCGGGAGCCGAGAGCGTCACCGTCTCGCTCCTTCACGCGTACGCGCACCCGGAGAACGAGCAGGCCGTCGCCGATGTACTCCGGGAGGAACTCGACGTCCCGATTTCGGTGTCCCACGAGGTGCTCGCGGAGTTCCGCGAGTACGAGCGAACCTCGACGACCGTCGTCGACGCGTACGTCACACCGGCCATCGACGCCTACGTCGGCCGTCTCGAAGAGCGAGCGAGCGACGCCGGCGTTCCGACGCCGCGAATCATGCAGTCGAACGGCGGCATCGCGTCGGCCGAGACGGTACGAAAGCACGCGGTGACGACGGCGCTCTCCGGACCCGCCGCGGGCGTCGTCGGCGCGGGGGCGACCGTCGAAGCGGCCGAGTCGCTGCGCGGCCTCGTCACCTTCGACATGGGCGGCACCTCCAGCGACGTGAGCCTCGTCCGCGACGGCGAGGTCGAACGGACCACCGACGCCGAGATAAACGGCCACCCCATCCGCGTGCCGATGGTCGACGTGCACACCGTCGGCGCGGGCGGCGGGAGCGTCGCGTGGGTCGACGCCGGCGGCGCGCTCCGCGTCGGCCCCGAGTCGGCGGGCGCGAACCCCGGACCGGCCTCGTACGGTCGCGGCGGCGAGAAGCCGACCGTCACCGACGCGAACGTCGTGCTCGGCTACATCGGCGGGGACACCGCCCTCGGCGGCGAACTCTCGCTCGACGTCGACGCCGCCCGCGACGCGCTCTCCGTCCTCGCCGACGATGCCGACCTGCCCGACGCGCTCGCCGCTGCGCGGGGCGTCTACCGCGTCGCCAACGCGAACATGACTCGCGCCATCCGAACTATCACCGTCGAACGCGGCCACGACCCCCGGCAGTTCGCGCTCGCCGCCTTCGGCGGTGCGGGGCCGATGCACGCGGCCGCGCTCGCCGACGAGTTGGGCGTCGAAACGGTCGTCGTCCCGCGCGCCTGCGGGGTGCTCTCGGCGTACGGACTCCTCGCGGCCGACGAGAAACACGACTCGGTCCGGACCGTCCGGACCTCGCTCGCCGACGTGGACCCCGACCGCGTCGAATCGGCGTACGACGACCTCCGCGCCGACGTGTTGGCCGACGTCTCCGCGCCCGACGACGCGAGTATCGACCGCGTCGCCGACCTCCGCTACGTCGGCCAGAGCTTCGAACTCTCCGTCCCCGTCGGCGACGAGTTCGACGCCGAGGCGGTCGCCGAACGCTTCACCGCGGCGCACGAGGAGGCGTACGGCTACACGCTCTCGGACCCCGTCGAACTCGTCAACCTCCGGCTGACGGCGACGGTCGAACGCGACCCGCTGTCGGTCGATTACGAGGGTGCGGGCGACCCGGTTCGCGGGACGCGAGAGGCGTTCTTCGGACTCGACGGCGGCGGCGAGTTCTACGAGACGACCGTCTACGACCGCGAGGCGCTCGGCGTCGGTGCGACGTTCGACGGCCCCGCGATTCTCGAACAGGACGAGAGCACCGCCGTCGTCCCGCCCGGGTGGTCCGGCGAGGTCGAGGCCGACGGCACCGTCGTCCTGACGAAGGGAGGTGAGGGTCTGTGAGCTCTCCCGACGCCGAAATCGACGCGGTGACGCTCGAAATCCTTCGCAACCAGTTGGAGGGCGTCGCCGAGGAGATGGGACAGGTGCTCATCACCTCGGCGTACTCGCCGAACATCAAGGAGCGCCGCGACTGCTCGACGGCGCTGTTCGACGCCGAGGGACAACTCGTCGCACAGGCAGAGCACATCCCGGTCCACCTCGGCGCGATGCCCGCCTCGGTCGCGGCCATCCTCGACCGAAATCCGAAACCGGGTGACGTGTTCGTCCTCAACGACCCGTTCGAGGGCGGCACGCACCTGCCGGACGTGACGATGGTCTCGCCGGTCGCCGTCGACGGCGAGATTCTCGGCTACGCCGTCTCGCGCGCCCACCACGCCGACGTGGGCGGGATGACGCCCGGGAGCATGCCCGCCGGCGCGCGCGAAATCTTCCAGGAGGGCCTCCGCCTGCCGCCCGTCCGACTCGTCTCCGAGGGCGAAGTCGTCGACGACGTGATGAGCCTCCTCTTGGCGAACGTCCGCAGTCCGAGCGAGCGCCGCGCGGACTTCCGCGCGCAGATCGCCGCCAACGACCGCGCGCAGTCCCGCATCTCCGACCTCGCCTCCGAGCACGGCCGCGAACGCCTCCTCGCCGCCTTCGGCGCGGTCATCGACTACTCCCGCCAGCGCATCACGAGCGAACTCGCCGACCTCCCCGACGGTACGTACCGCGCCGTCGACGCGATGGAGGGCGACGGAATCACCGACGACGACGTGCCAATCGAAGTCGAAGTCGAGATAGAGGGAAGCGAGGTTCGCGTCGACTTCTCGGGCACCGCCGACCAGGTCGCGGGCAACGTCAACGCGCCGCTCGCGGTCGCAAAGAGCGCGGTCTACTTCGTCGTCCGCGCGGTGACCGACCCGGACATCCCACCGAACCAGGGCTGTTACGACCCCATCTCGGTCACCGCGCCCGAGGGCTCGCTGCTGAACCCCGTGCCGCCCGCGGCCGTCGTCGGCGGTAACGTCGAAACCAGTCAGCGCGTCACCGACGTAGTCCTCACTGCGCTCGCCGACGCCGCCCCCGACCGCGTCCCCGCGCAGGGACAGGGCACGATGAACAACCTCATCCTCGGCAACCGCGAGGCCGGCGGGTTCACCTACTACGAGACTATCGCGGGCGGGTTCGGCGCGCGCCCGACGAAGGACGGGATGGACGGCGTCCAGGTCGGGATGACGAACACGCTGAACACGCCGGTCGAGGCGATGGAGGCCGAGTACCCGCTCCGGGTCGAACGCTACGCGCTCCGCCCCGACAGCGGCGGCGACGGCCAGTTCCGCGGCGGCCTCGGCGTCGAACGCGCCGTCACCGTCGGCGTCGACGCCACCGTCTCGCTTCTGACCGAGCGCCGACGCACCGCTCCGGCGGGCGTCGCCGGCGGGAGACCGGGCGCGGTCGGCGAGAACCTCGTCGGCGGCGACCCCGTCCCGGCGAAGACGACCCGCGAAATTTCGGCGGGGACGACGGTCACCGTCCGCACGCCGGGCGGCGGCGGCTACGGCGACCCCGACGACCGCGACCCGGCGGCCCGAGAACGCGACCGAGAGGACGAGAAGACCAGCGAGTAACCCGCGGACGGGCGACCCCCGAACTCTCGCTCACTGGACGTGTTCGTCTTCGAACTCCGACTGGTGTTCGACGCTGCAGAAGTAGTACGTCTCGCCCTGGTAGTGGCCCTGCGTGGGCGGGTTGTGCTCGTCGACCAGCGACTCGCAGATTGGACACATCGCCATGGTTCGTTCGAACCGACTGCCGCCACGTCCCTCGTTCGTCCGCTTGTATTCTCCACGTCGGAAGCCAACCGTTCGCGGTCCCGACGTTCGAACGTGTCCCGCGCGCCACCCGACAACGACCAACCGAGCGACGAGGAGAATCAGATTTCCCGACAGCGAAACTTCACCCCGGACGCGGAGATGGGGCTCATCGGCGGCATCATCGGCGTGCTCATCGCCGTGCTGACGTTCCCGTTACTGCCGTTTTACCTACTGTTCAGAGTCGTCGACTCGCTCGTCGGCAACGACGAGACGAACCAACCTGACTGACCGGCCCCGACTCAGACGTCCGGCGTCTCCATCACGTCGGGGACGCCGCGGGCGGTGACGGTCTCGCCGACGACGTACGAGGAGGCGGGCGCGGCCAGAAATTGTGCAATGTCCGCAATTTCTTCGCTGAGGCCGATGCGTCGCTTCACCTCGTCGCGCTCGATGTCGTCGCCGGAGACGCCCATCTGGCTCTCGACGCCGGGCGTGGCGACGAACCCGGGGGCGATGCAGTTGACGCGCACGTCGTGGTCGGCCCACTCGTACGCCAGCGAGGTGGTGAGGTTGATGACGCCCGCCTTCGCCGCGCCGTAGTGGCTCATGTACGGCGACCCCTGTTGGCCGGCGACGCTGGCGAGGTTGACGACGCTGCCGCCGCCGTTCTCGCGCATGTGCTCGCCGGCGACCTGCGTGCAGTGGAACGTCCCGGTGAGGTTGATGTCGACGATGGTGTTCCAGCCGTTCGGCGAGATGTCCTCGAACGAGGACATGAACGACGCGCCCGCGTTGTTGACGAGCGTGTCGACGCCGCCGAACTCCTCGACGGTCGCCTCCACGAGCGCTTCGACGGCGTCGCGGTCGGTGACGTCGCACTCGACGGCCAGCGCGTTACCGTCCGATTCGCGGATTCCCTCTGCGACCGGTTCGACGTTGCCCTGCTCGCGCGAGCAGACGACGACGCTCGCGCCGCCGGCGGCGAACTCCTCGGCGATTGCCTTCCCGATGCCGCTCGACGCCCCGGTGACGATGGCGGTCTGTCCGGCGACGCTGAACCTGTCTGTAGACATGACAGAACCCACGGCTGCCGGATTGATAAAGGTGACAGCGTGGCCGTCACTCCCCCCGGGAGTCTCCGACCGGAGCCACGCGCTCCCGGGCCGACCAACTTTCTTGCGATAACTCGTGGTACGTCCCTCACCCATGACAGAACCGGACGTGAGCGACGGCGGATTGTCCCAACTCGGCGACCGTTCAGCGCTCCAGAGAGCGCACGAATGGGTTCTCCTCCGCGGGAACAGGGTCACGCTCTCGGCGCTCGTGTTGGCCGTTCTGTTCTCGGCGGTGTATCTCTTCGTCGCGGTCGGACTGGTGCAGTTCGACCAGTTGCAACCGGTCTACTACGTCTTCGGCGGGTTGATCAGCGGGAACCTCACGCTCGTCACCGTCGTCGTCTCTATCAACCAACTGCTGCTCTCGCGGACGCTCCGGACGCCGGGCGAACTGGAGTCCCAGATAGAGAACACGGAGGGGTTCAAACACCGCGTGGAGAACGCGGCCGGCCGTGTCGCTCCCGTCCGTCCGACGGCGTTTCTCGACCTACTGATGGAGAACACGCGGCGGGAAGCCCAGCGCCTCGGCGGCCTCACGATCGGCCCGGGAAACGACGACGCGTGGGAGGAGATCGACGACCTCGTTGCGTCCGTGACGAGACACGTCGACTCGGTCGTCGAACTCATCGAGAACACCGACGACAGTCCGTTCCGCGCGCTCTCGGCGACCCTGACCACGAACTACGCTGAACAGATCTACCGGGCGCGGGCGATTCGAGAGCAGCGCGACCTCACCGACGAGACCGACGCGGCGCTGGACCGCCTCGTCGACAGACTCGAAGACGTCGACGTCGCGCGCCAGTACTTCAAGACCGTCTACCTGCAGGACGAACTCTCGTCGCTGTCGCGGATGCTCCTCTACGTCGGCGTCCCGGCGGAGGCGCTCTGTATCCTCGTTCTGTTGTCGTTGACGACGACGCCGAGCGCCATCCCACCGCTCGCCAGAGACGTCGTACTCCCGGGCATCGCCGTCGTCGGTCTCGCCCCGCTCGCGGTTCTGTTCTCGTACATCACCCGGACGGCGACGGTCACCCAACGGACCTCCGCGACGATCCCGTTCACGACGCCCGGACAGGAGGAATGACTCCACTGAGGACCGGCGGGTCTGGTCCACGGCTCGAACGCGGCCGCTCGACACACCACCTCACTCGTTCACGGTTCGACCCGCTCGACACTCCACTTCACTCGTTCACGGTCCGACCCGCTCGACGGCGCGGACGAGCGCGGTGAGTCGGTCGGTCGGTCGGTCACGGTGGTCACTTCGAGGCGACACGAACAGAAGGTAGCCGGACGCCGGACGCGGCGAGAGGCTTGTATTTGCCGCCCCGTCGTTTACACGCGCGGCGGCCGTCTCTTCCACGATGGCAGACGAACTCGCCGACACGACCGTCGCGCTCTTCGTCGCACAGCGAGGTACCGAACAGGTCGAGTTCACCGAACCTAAGCAGGCCGTCGAAGACGCCGGGGCCACCGTCGACGTCGTCAGCAGCGGGACCGAGGAGGCCGAAACCGTCAACGACGACCTCGACGCGGGAGAGAGCTTCGAGGTGGACGCGACGTTCTCCGACGTCTCCGCCGAGGAGTACGACGCGCTCGTAGTCCCCGGCGGCTGCGTCGGGGCGGACCGACTCCGCGCCGACGACGACGCGGTGACGTTCGTCCGCGAGATGTTCGACGCGGACAAGCCGATAGGCGTCATCTGTCACGGCCCGTGGACGCTCGTCGAAGCCGGTGTGGCGGACGGACTGACGCTCACCTCCTATCACAGCCTCCGAACCGACATCCGAAACGCCGGCGGCGAGTGGGTCGACGAGGAAGTCGTCGTCGACGCGGGCGTCGTTACCAGCCGGAACCCCGGCGATTTGGACGCGTTCTGCGAGAAAATCGTCGAGGAGTTCGAAGAAGGACGACACGAACGCGAGTGACACAGACGTAACGTCGTCGCCGCCGAAACCCGCGCAGCTCTCCGTCTCTCGGGCGAGGTGATGGACGACCGAGGCAATCGCCGTCTCAGCTCTCGGCCGGGGGCGAGGGGACGGGTTCGTCGTCGTACTTCTCGTTGAACTCGCCGATGAGCTGTCCCATCTTCGCGTACCAGTCGTTGAGCATCCGCTGCATCTCCTGTGCGATTTCGTCGGCATTGCGCGGCCGGTAGACGTGGTAGTAGCCGCCCTGTTCGTAGTTCACTTGCTCCTTCTGGAGAAAGCCCGCCTGCAGCAACCGCTGGACCGAACGGTACGCCGTCGACCGCTCGCGGTCGATCTCGTCGGCGATTTCGTCGACCGTGAGGGGGTCTTCGGTCCCGTTCAGCAGTCGGAAGACGTCCTTGTCGATCTCCTTGAGGTCGTGGAAACACTCCAGCAGTCCCTCGCACTGCATGTCCTGCCGGAGCATCTCGCCCATCGAATTCGCCATCGCTTGGCGGCGCTAGGCGACGCTCGCTCAAAACCGTTTGCATCACCGGTGCAATACTGACTCGAAGCGGAGATTCGCCGGAACCGTCCCGACGGCGTCCCGGGGTGAAGGGACTCGGAGGCAGCGATGCGGGGATACGCGCCGGTGTGCCCGGCTGTCGCCGATTTCCGACGCTGCGTGAACTCGGCTCGTCTCACCGCCGACCACGAACTTCGTACAGCGAAATACAGTTTACAAGGTACCAGACAGACGCAGCGGTTTCGGGAACCCGGCGACGAGAGCGGTCGAACGCCCTCGAAACTGCGTCCTCACGTCGGCCGCGACACACAGTTATTCATGCTTCGGGTGCGCGTGTACTCCCATGACACGCGAGGGCGACTACTTCACCCGTCTCGTCGACCCCGAACGCCTCCGCGAGTACCTCGCCGCGGAACTCGGTCCCGTCGCCGACGACGAGTACGCCGTCGACCACCACCAGGAAGGCCACTCCAACGAGACGCTGTTCGTCACGTGGGGGAACCGAGAACTCGTGATTCGTCGCCCGCCGCCGGGGGAGACGGCGTCCAGCGCCCACGACGTCCTCCGGGAGTATCGAGTGATGGACGCACTGCAGGGCACCGACGTCCCGCTGGCGCCGACGGTTCTCGCCTGCGACGACCACGACGTGCTCGGCAGCGACTTCTACGTGATGGAGCGGATCGACGGCGACGTGCTCCGTGAGGCCGAACCCGAGCGGTTCGCCGCTGCCGCCCACCGCGAACGAATCGGGACGGAACTCGTCGACACCCTCTCGACGATTCACGCTGTCGACCCCGACTCCGTCGGCCTCGGCGAGTTCGGGTACCCCGACGGTTTCACCGAACGCCAAGTCGAGCGGTGGTCCGAACAGTTGACGTGGGCCTTTTCGAGAACGACAGAGGAGCGCGAAGTACCGGTACTGTACGACGTGATGTCGTGGCTCACCGACAACGTCCCCGAAGCGTACCCACACACGCTCGTCCACGGCGACTACAAACTCGACAACGTGATGTACGCGCCCGGAACGCCGCCCGAAATCGACGCCGTCTTCGACTGGGAACTGTCGACGCTCGGCGACCCGCGAACCGACGTGGGGTGGATGCTCTCGTACTGGCGCGACGCCGACGACCCCGAACCCGCGGTTCCGGACCTGACGACGACGTTCATGGAACATCCGGAGTATCCGACTCGCCGCGAACTCGTCTCGCGGTGGGAAGAGCAGACCGGTTTCGAGTACGAACACGACCGCTTCTACCGGACGCTCGCGGTGTACAAACTCGCGGCGCTCGGCGAGATGTTCTTCCGGCGGTACCTGGAGGGCAACTCCGACGACGACCTCTACCCGCAGATGGAGACGCAGGTACCCGCGCTCGGCGACCGAGCGATGCGCATCATCGAGGGCGACGAACCGCTCTGAAGAGTCCACAACACTTAGCCCGTCGGCCGTGGATGGAGAGGTATGACCGGTAGTGACTGGGGTGATTGGCTGCCGCGCGCCGTCGCGACGGCCGAACCCGAGACTGTCGCCGTCTGGTATCTCGGCTGTAACGGCTTCGTCATCAAGGGGAACCGCGGGACGACGCTGCTCGTCGACCCGTATCTCGGCGTCGGCGACCCGCCGCGGACGGTCCGGATGATTCCGGTCCCGTTCAACCCCGAAGACGTCGAAGAAGCGGACGCGATTCTCGCGACCCACGAGCACACCGACCACGTCCACGGCCCGAGCCAAGCGCCGATTCTCGAACACACGGGAGCACAGTTTTACGCGCCCGACGACAGTCTCGCCGTCGCCCGCGAAGAGGAGAACTGGACGGACGTCTGGGACGTCAGCGACGACCAGTTCACCGAAGTCTCGGAGGACGACTCCTTCGAGGTGGGCGAGTTCACGGTCCACGTCGAACTCGCCGCCGACGCCGACGCGACGCACCCGGTGAGCTACGTCGTTGAACACGACGCGGGCACCATCTTCCACGGCGGCGACACGAAACCGAGCGACGCGTTCGACGATATCGGCGAGAAGTACGACATCGACCTCGGCATCCTCGCGTTCGGCTCGATCGGCAACATCCCGAACAAGGAGACCGGGGAGATGGTCCGAACCAAGTGGTACAGCACCGAAAACGAGATCGTCGAAGCCGCCAGCAGTCTCCGGTTCGACCGCCTGCTGCCGAGCCACTGGGACATGTGGCGCGGGATGACCGCCGACCCGACGGCGCTGCACGAACACGCCGCCAGCTACGCGTATCCCCGGGCGTTGACCATCGTCTCCATCGGCGACCGCGTCGACCTCTGAGACGCGCTGGCGACGGCTTCTTCCCTTTTCTCTACTTTTCGTTCTTTCCCCACTCTGCTTCGTTCCGTGCTCGTCCGTCTGTGCACGCGTCGCGGCCGACTCGTTCGATTCGGGAACTATCGTTGGTAACAGTATATCCGTCGGTTGTTTTATGTACTGTCTCCGGGATACCCCGGTAGATGAACCACGAGCCAGACCACGAAGGGACGGTGACAGTCTCGGCGGGCGGGGTGAGCGTCGAAAAGACGTTCGCGGCCGAGGAGTTCCCGGTTCCTGCGATCAAGTTCGTCATCCGATCTGAGCGAGACGACGTCGTCGACGTTCGACTCTCCGACGACATCCCGGAGTCGTTTTCGATGGAGCGTGTCGGCTTTCACCCCGACTACGAGAGCGCGAACTGGACCGCGTACGAGGACCAGTTCGTCGAGTACGAGCGCACGTTGGACCCCAAAGAGGAGGTTCTAACCGTCTACGGCGTTCGAGTCGGCGACGACGGGGACGTTTCGGCGTTTCTCACCGACCCGATGCTGGAGACGGTCGTCCCCGGCGACGGCGGCGACACCGTCAGTTCCGTCGTCGGAGACGACAGCTCCGAAGTGGTCCGCAACGCGCTCGCGGACGAGGCGACGGCACTGCCCGGCCTGGAAGCGGACGGCCTCGACGCCCCGGAGTCGCCGGAATCCGCGTCGGACGACGCCGACGCACCGGAGCCACTCGAACTCGAAGACCCCCTCGCGGAGGACCCGCTGTCCGGGGTTACGGAGACGACCGACGCTCCGGTAGAGACAGCCGAGGACTCGGCGGAGTCGACGGAGCCAGCCACCGGCGCCGACGCCGACGAGGACCCCGAACCGCTGACGCTCGAAGACCCGCTTTCGACGCCCGACGAGGCGGACGGGTCGCCCGAATCACCCGCTGATTCCGTCGACGAGAGTCCCGACGAGCGGACGTCAGGCCCCCGTTCGCTCTCGTCGGGCCTCACCGCAGCGGTCGTCGCTCGCCCGCCGGACGCAGCACCGCTCGGCGCGCAGTTCGACGAAGTACCGGAGGGTACGCCGACCCCCGACGCCGACGTCGAAGAAACTCCGGCCGCCCCTGTCGATGCTTCCGATGCCGTCGACGCTTCCGATGCCGTCGATGCTTCCGATACCGTCGACGCTTCCGACACCGTCGACGCGTCCGACGCCGCACCATCTCCGCAGACGGGCGTCGCCGCGGCGCTCGCCGAGGAGATTCGGTCGGGGGCGGTCGACGACGACGACCTCGAACTGCTCCGCGACGAGCTCGACCTCGGCCTTCCACGGAGTGTCGACGTGCGGATTCGCCGCCTCCAATCGCAGATGAACGACCTCGATGCGTACTCCGACGCACTCGAGACGTTCATCGACGAGAACGGCACGGCCGACGAACTCGTCACCGACCTCCGAGCGGAACAGGAGTCGCTGTCGGCGACAGCCGACGAACTGGAGACCGACGTCGCCGCGTTGCGAGAGGACCGTTCCGAGTTGGAATCGACGGTCGACGACGTCTCGGGTCGCCTCGACGACGTCGACGAGCGCGTCGATACCGTCGAGACGAGCGTCGAATCGCTCGACGACGAGATGGGCGAAGTCAGAAGCGACCTCGCGGACCTCGATTCGCACATCGTCTCCGTCGAGGAACTGAGCGCGGACGAACGCGCCGAACTGGAAGCCGAACTCGAACAGATTCGTCAGGAACTGGAGGCGCTCGATTCGTTCCGCGACCGCCTCAGTAGCGTTTTCGGCGGCGAACAGTAGTCCCGTCGACCCGGACACGAGTTCTCTGGAGAATCTCCCGAAACGTAATCGGTTTACGACGCCGCCCCCTCTCAGCGGACAATGACGCAGACCGTGTCCGTCGCCGTCCCACGGAAGGGACGCCCGCTCGAAGCGGTACTCGAACGTTTCGCGACCGTGGCGGGCACGCATTCGCATTCGGTCGCCGACGAGATTTCCTCGACACTCCGCTACGAGAAGTCGGTCACGAAAGGGAACACCGACGACGACCGGACAGTGTACGAACGGCTCGGCGAGTACAGCGAGCTCTCGGACCCGAACGAACCCGAGTACACCCTGTTACGAGACGGACGCGCCGGACTGCCGCGACGCATCGTCTTCGACAGCGTCACGCTCTCACTCGACGGCGTCGACGTCCAACTCGTCGGCCGCGAGGAACCGTTCCGCGCGCTTCGGACCCACGAGTTCGCCCTTGGATTCGACAGCGCGGATCTCGTTCTCGAAGAGGTCGTCAGCCTCGAACCCGACGGTATCGGCAGTATCGACGACATCAACGCCCGAATCGACCCGATGGAGTCCGACGTTCGTGTCGTCACCGGCCTCGGCGACACCGTCTACCACACGCTGATGGCGACGCCGGAGGTGCTGCCCGCGGGAGCGACGCTCGACCGCTCGTTCGTCGCCGACTACGAGGGACCACTGTGCATCTCGCCACGGTACGAACGGCTCGTCGAGGCGGTGCTCGGAACGGACACCATCGAAAACGTCGCGTTCCGATACCCCGACGCAGACGACGGAAGGGAAGAGGAAGCCGCCATCGCCGACACTGGCCTCGGCGTCTATCTCACGATGACGGGGTCGACCGCTCGCGACCACGGTCTCGTCCTCGGCGACCACCTGTTCCCGAGTGAAACCGTGCTGATGGAGAACGACGCCGAACGGGGCAGCGCGATCGACCGGGTCAAGGCGATTCTCTCCGACGTCTCCGAGGAGACAGCTATTCGAGCGTAACACGAACCGCTCCAACTTTGCTGACGACGCTCGGGTGTTCTCGAATCGTCCGACTGAGATTCCTCTCCGACTCCTCTGCAGATTGCATTCTAGAGCCACACCCGGATTCTATAGACATACAGTCCAATCTTTGTAGCCTTTGGCGGCCGCCTCGGTGGTCCCAATAGCACATCTTAGTGCGCTAAGATTCGTGCGTAGGGATAACTTGATGTGGGGTCGCTCCGACGCCAAACCGTGAGCGAACCGGACACCAGTCGGTCGTCGGTGAAGACGTACGTGCCGACGTACCAGAAAGAACAGTGGGCCGACCACGCCGCCGAACTCGGGATGACCCAAAGCGAGTTCGTTCGGACGATGGTCCAGGCGGGTCGGCGCGACTTCGATCTCGACGCGTCGGACGAGAATCTGGAGGCCCCTGTCGAGGGCTCGAACCCCGGGGGTGACGTGCTCGAAGACCGGGTGCAAGAAGTACTCCACCGACGGGGTGTCATGTCGTGGAACCAACTCGTCGAGGCGCTCTCGGGAGATTTCGAGAGTCGGTTGGAAGACGCCCTCGACTCGTTACAGTCGGCGAACCGCGTCCGGTACAACGGACGGGAAGGAGGATACGTGGTGACCGATGGCGAGTGAGTCGACCGGAACGGGCGAAGAAACCGACGACCCCATCGGTTACTTCCTCCAGGACATGGTGTACCACGGCAAGTCCGAACGAACGAGAACCGAGTACGAACGGGTGCTGCGTCGGTTCGAATCGTTCCTCGCCGACCCGGACCGGAATCCGGCGGGCCGGTCGGTCGTCCCCGCCGACGCCACCCACCGCGACTGCATGGCGTGGGTCCACTCGCTTCGCGGCACCGTCGCGTCGAGTACGGTCGCCATCTACGCCGCGTACCTCCACAGATTCTACGGTTACATGACGCAGGTCGGCGTCTTCGACTCCAACCCGATGACGCTCGTCACCGAGGAGATGGACGAGTCCATCGAGAAAGACCCGACCCGCCGCGACATCGACGTTCCGACGATGCGGGCGTTCGTCGCCGACGTTCGACATCCGCTCCACCGCGCGCTCGTCGGAACGTTTCTCAAAACCGGCATCCGAGTGGGCGAGCTCTGTAACCTCGACCTCCGGGACGTGTCGCTCGAGGACTCGGAGTTGACGAACGCCTACGACCTCGGCGGACGACCCCAACTGGACGCCCGTCCGAACTCGATTTTCATCTCTTCGAGTCCGACGGTCGGCGAACGACACAACGGCGAGGTCCGGTCGGCGTCGAACAAGCGGAAACGCGACACCGTGATACCGGTCGACGACGAACTCGCTCGGCTCCTGAAATCGTGGCTGGCGATCCGTCCCGACTCCGTCTCACCCGCCGACCCGCTGTTCGTGGGGACGAGCGAGGGATGGGGTGAACGACTCACGCCGAACACCGTCCACAATGTCGTCACCACGTACGCGAGCGAGGCGGGGTGGTACCGCTCCGGGGGCGGTGCGACCGAGAACGTCACGCCGCACTACTTCCGGCACTTCTTCACCACCCATCTCCGGGACCGGACCGGCGACCGGGGTATCGTCAAGTATCTTCGCGGCGACGTCGCAACCGACATCATCGACACGTACACCCACAACTGGGGGGGACAGGTTCGGGAGACGTACGACTCGAACATCTACTCGATACTCTGAGTCGTCGGCCTCTGTACCGCGTTCGGGAAGACCGAATCAGTACACCGCCTCGGATGGCTTTTTGGAGGACACTCCCGACAGCCGCCCGTAAAGATATCTGTCTATCTTTCCAGAGAGATTTCCATATTCGTTCTCACGCGGTACCCGACCCGATGTCCGGGTGATGGAGAACTCCGGTAGCAGTCCGCCGAGGATGTCACGCGGCAACTCGTCTGAGAGCGCCAGTTCCGACGAGCGGCGGGACGTTACCGAACTCTCCGAACTCGCGGTCCGTCGTTACGACGCCATGTATATCCCATATCGCTATACCCAAACTGCGCCGACACCGTCACGCCGGATTCACTTCTTCGACCAACGTCGGAGAGTCGTTCGCGGGGCTGTTCACCCGCGTCGAGACCGGATACGCACGCATCTCGGCTTCGGGATAGGGGTCCAAGAGCGTCGACGCGGTGTCGGCGTCGGCGGAGAGCCACTTCTCTTCTTCCTCGAGCGAGAGGACGACGGCCATTCGGTCGTGAAGCGGCGATACGACGCCGTTGGGCTCTGTCGTGATGATTGCGAACGTCTCTATCGGCTCGGGGTCACCCGCGCCGTCGTCGGTGAACTCGTCGAGTCCGGTCTGGGCCTCCGGCGGCGTCCACCGCTCCCAGATACCGGCCATGGCGAACGGGCGGTCGTCCTCGAACGCCACTCGGTACGGTTGCTTGCCGTCGCCGTTCTCGCGCGGGGTCCACTCGTAGAAGCCGTCGGCGGGCACGAGACAGCGACGTCGCTCGAACGCGTCGCGGAAACTCCGCTTCTCGGCGACGCTCTCAGCGCGGGCGTTGATGAACGACTTCGAACGCGACTCCGCCCACTCGGGAATGAACCCCCACTGGACGAACCGCAGGGTGTCGGGCGCGTCGTTCCGGATAATCGGTAGTTGCTGGCCCGGAGCGCAGTTGTATCGCGCTTTCAGCGGGCGCTCGGCGGTCACCTCGAATCGCTCTTCGAGTTCGGGTTGCGGGGTGAAGAGGGTGTAGCGGCCACACATACTCGAGAGGAGGACGCCGAGCGAGTTAGGTCGTCGGTCCGTCCGCTCTCCGTGACGGTGCGACGGGTTTAGGTTTCCCCGTCTCCGTCCTACTGGCGTGCGAATCGAGAACAGTTTCATCCCCGTTCGCGGCGTCGGCGAGAAAACCGAGCGTCGACTGTGGGAGTCGGGTGTCACTCACTGGGACGAGTTCGAGCCGTCGGCCGTCGGCGAGACGACCGCGGACCGAATCGAGGCGTTCATCGACGAAGCGACCGACCGCCTCGACGCCGGCGACTCGCGCTACTTCGACGCTGCCCTCCCGAGCAGCGCGCGCTGGCGGCTGTACGAGAACTTCCGCGACGACGCCTGTTTCTTCGACATCGAGACGACCGGTCTCGACGCCTCCTACGCCGACGTGACGACGGTGAGTCTCTGTCGCGGCGGCGAGACGACGACGCTCGTCCGCGGGCAGGACCTCTCCGCGGAGACGCTACGCGAACACCTCGCGGACGTGCCGCTTCTCGTCTCGTTCAACGGCATCCGCTTCGACGCGCCCTTCTTAGAGGAGTCGTTCGGCATCGACGTCGATGCACCGCACCTCGACCTGATGTACCCGTGTAAGACGCTCGGTCTCTCGGGCGGCCTCAAGCAGATCGAGAGAGACGTCGGTATCGACCGCGACCGACCGGACCTCTCGGGTCGCGACGCGGTTCGTCTCTGGCGGCAGTACGAACGCGGCGACGACGACGCCCTCGACACGCTGGTCTCGTACAACCGCGACGACACGGAGAACCTCCGGGCGTTGGCCGACGACGTTTCCACTCGTCTCCACGAGAACGTCTTCGCGGACGTCCTGCCGTAGTAGTCGAAACGGAGCGCTCGTTTAGCTCGCGGGAGAACGCTCCTGTTCGGGCCGGCCGTCGCTCGCTCGCTTGCGCTCGTCGACAGGAGAGAGCACGTTCTCGACCAGCGTCTTCACCGCTCGGCGGAACCGCTCGGACGCCGCGTTCCCGGAGATTCCCAGTTCGTCGGCGAGTTCTGACAGCGACTGTTCGCGCGGGATTTCGAGATAGCCGCTCGACACCGCCGCGAGGAGCGTCTCGCGCTGTTCGTCCGTCAGTCCGTACTCGTCGACCGACGCGGTCTCGCGCTCCTCGAAGAGTCGGTGAAACTCGAAGTCGACGTCGCGCTCGCGGCAGAACGCGTGACACCGGGCGAACGACTCCCGGTCGGGGAACTCCGCGCGGAACTGCCATCCGTCGTGCGTCGCCGTGAGTTCGTGGATGACGCCCCCCTCCTCGACGACCAGCGGATAGATGCTCGTCGCGAGTCCTTCGCCGCGTAGTTCCGTCTGATAGAGCCGTCTGGAGCCGGCGGTGGCGACCACCGACAGCGACTCGACGGTCGGGTCCTCCTCGGCCGCCCGCTCGAACGTCTCGAACTCGTCGCTCTCGGCCCAGACGAGGAGCCGGACGCGGTCGCCGTCGACGGCGTCGGACCGTTCCCAGACGATCTTCGTTCCCGGTTCCCGCTGCAACGCCCGGCGCAGTATCGGATGGTCGAGGGTAAACTCGACGACGATCACCGCACTGCCCTCCAATCGCTCGACATCGATACCAGAGAGCAGTCATCCGTATATAAGATGCGGGAAAATGCACGCTGTTACCTCATTGTGTGCGAGGGAGTAGCTACGCGCAGTGTTTGGCGAAGACTTCGACTCGACCTCGACCGACGTTCTCTTCGACCTGCTCTCCGACGTCCGCCGCCGACAGCTCTGGGAGTGTCTCGATTCGACGACGGCCGACGTTCTCTCGGTCGACGAACTCGCACGTCTCATCGAAGAGCGAGAGCCACAGACGAACGACGCGGAATCACCGCAGGCCGACCGTCTCGCCCACAACCTGTACCACGTCCATCTCCCGAAGTTCGACGAGGCGGGGCTCGTCGCGTTCGACGCCGACGAACTGACGGTTCGGCCCGGGTCTATTCCGTCGTTAGAAACGCTGTTCGACGCGGAGAACATGGTTCCAGTCGCCGAGAGCGACTGACCGGGTCGCTCCCGATCACACAGATTCGAGGAGAGAGCACACGACCGAAATCGTGGGAGCAGTCACGCGAGAATGTCGCCGATGCGTCGCGCCTCGCCGCTTAGCTCGGGCTGTTTCTCGACGATTTTGAGTACTTCGTGATCGGTTACGTCGGGGTAGGACTTCTGCGTCGCGTCCTCGATGAGTTTCTTTTCGAGGCGGAACTCGGTGCCGTCGTAGACGACGTCGACGCCTTCTTCGTCGAAAGAGAGAACGGTCATACCCGCCGTTGGCCACCGCAACGTAAAAACGTGGCTCGTTGTCCGCCGGGCGTCTTGCGGACGGTTTATTATCCCTGACGTTTTGGTGCGCACTGTGCCACCCGGTCAGGACCCGCTCGACGCCCTCCGCATCCCCGACGGGACGACCGTCGAGGAACACGACCTGGTCACCGACGGCGACGTCATCGTCGGGAGCCAAGCCACCGTCGACTTCGGCGTCCGCGGCCGGAACCTCGCAGCGGGCGAGCGCGTCACCTTCGGCGGCGACATCGAAGCCGACGGCGACTGCCGCCTCGACATGTGGTGCGACGTCGCCGGCAACGTCCTCGTCGGCGACGACGCCTACCTCGGCGAGCGCGTCCACATCGGCGGCCGCCTGATGGTCTCCGGCGACCTCGACATCGGCGACGACGTCGAGATAGAGGAAGGGTTCGAGGCCAGCGGCTGGATCGTCATCCGCAACCCGGTGCCGACGCTCGTCTTCTACTTCATCGTCCTCTCGCAGCTCTTGAAACTCGGCGAACGCGACGCCGCCAACGAACTCGCGGCGGCGATGGCCGACGGCGACGAACAGCGCGACCCGCTCGTCGTCCCGCGCGGCGGCCACGTCTCCGACGACGCGTGGCGCGTCTCGACGCCCGCCCGCATCGGCGGCGACTGCCGACTCCACGGCAACGTCCGCGCGGAGTCCATCCAGGTGGGCGAACGGAACAACATCTTCGGCAGTCTGCGCGCCCGCGAGGACATCTTCGTCGGCTCGGGGACTCGGGTCCACGGCGACGTGACGACCCGGTCGGGAACCGTACACGTCGCCGACGACGCGCGCATCCTCGGCGACGTGGTCTGTTCCGACCTCGTCGTCCACGAGGGTGCGACCGTCGACGGCTCGATGCGCGCCCGCGGCGAGGTGCGGTTGGTTCGCACCGACATGACGCGCGAGATCGAGTAGCCTCCTCTAACCGAAAGGAAATTCCCCGCGACTGCGGAAGGGAGGGTATGCTCACCATCGCGCTCGCGGGCAAGCCGAACGCGGGCAAGTCGACGTTCTACACCGCGGCCACGATGGCTGACGTGGACGTGGCGAACTACCCCTTCACGACCATCGACGCCAACCGCGGCGTCACGTACGCGCGCACGGTATGCCCCTGTCTGGAACGCGACGAGCGCTGCGGCAACTGCGAGGACGGAAAGCGCTACGTCCCAGTCGAACTGCTCGACGTGGCCGGACTCGTCCCCGGCGCGCACGAGGGGAAAGGACTCGGCAACCAGTTTCTCGACGAACTGACGAACGCCGACGTCATCGTCAACGTCGTCGACGCCTCCGGCGGCACCGACGAGGAGGGCGAACCCGTCGAAGTCGGGACGTACGACCCCCTCGACGAGGTCGACTTCATCGAGGAGGAGATGGACCAGTGGCTCGCGGGCATCGTCGAGCGCAACTGGGAGTCCATCGAGCGCAAATCTCGCTCTCCCGACTTCGACATCGACGACGCGCTCGCCGACCTGCTCACCGGGTTCGGCGCGTCGGAGTACGAAGTCGCCGCCAGCCTGCGCGAACTCGACTACCCGGCGGACCCGATGCAGTGGAGCGACGAGCACCGCGAGGCGCTGGCCCGGGACGTGCGCGCGCGGACGAAGCCTATCGTGCTCGTCGCCAACAAAGTCGACATCGCGCCCGAGGAGAACATCCGCCGACTGCGCGAGACGGAGAAACTCGTGATCCCGGCCACCGCCGACGGCGAGCTCGCGCTCCGTCGAGCGGCGGAGGCGGGAATCGTCGACTACGACCCCGGCGACGAGGACTTCGAGCTCGTCGGCGACGTGAACGACGCCCAGCGGAAAGGGCTCGAACAGATCCGCGACGTGATGGCCGAGTACGGCGGCACCGGCGTCCAGCAGGCGATAAACGCGGCGGTGTACGACTTACTCGACCACCTCACGGCGTACCCGGTCCAGAACGAGTCGAAGTGGACCGACGGACAGGGGAACGTGTTGCCCGATGCGTTTCTCTTACCTCGGGGGTCGACGCCCGCGGACCTGGCCTACGCCGTCCACTCAGACATCGGCGACGGCTATCTCCACGCGGTCGACGCCAAATCGAAGCGACGCATCTCGGACTCCTACGAACTGGAGGAGGGCGACGTCATCAAAATCGTGAGTACGGCGACGTAGCGGCGAGTCTGAAAGTCCCGAGGGACGGACCGCACGCACCGACGCTCCGCTCTCGACTACGACGCTCGAAAAATCCGCTGGAGCCGCGTGTTCAGTCGGCGCTGCTGCCGACGGTGTTGTCGCTTCGTGCGTCCGACGCGCGACTGTGCTGGCGTCGCTCCCACGCCCAGCGCTGGCGGATAGCGCGACGGCCCTCTTCGGTCAGCTCGTAGTAGTTCGTCCGCTGGTCGAGCGTGCCCTTCTCGACGAGTCCCGCTTCGACGAGGATGTCGAGGTTCGGGTACAGACGACCGTTGTTGACCTCGCCGCCGAGGTACTCTTCGATGTGGGCTTTGATGTCCTGCCCCGAGGGGTGGTCGTGTCCCGCACAGACGAACAGCAAGTCTCGTTGGAAGCCAGTTAGGTCGTTCACATCAAAGCGGAGGACACTCAGGATGTTAGTTATCGAGCTGCTAAGCAATAGAACGTGAATTTCACCGCGAGGTTAGTAGTTGCTTGTCGTCGCTCCCGGCGGTCAGTCGCGGACCGTTTCGGACCGTTTCGGACCGTTGCAACACGACGCAGTCGTGCGATTTCGTCCGTTCATACGCTCCTCCTAAACCGGTGTCGCATCGCCTACACGAACCGCGGGTCCCCCGTCGCTGCGATGCGGAGCAACACGGCCGAGAAGATGACGACCCAGCAGGCGAAGAAGACGACGGCGATGGTTCCGAGATACTCGACGTCGGTGCCGCCGACCTGTAGCTCTTTGAGCTGCCAGAGATACACCGTCGTCTCGACGCCCATCACGACGAGAAGCACCGCGACGACTCTAATCGCCCTCGTCGACACCGTCTTCCCTCCGTCCGTCGCTGAACGAGCCTGAATATCTGAAACTCAGTTTCGAAGACACTTTCGTGACGCTACCTCGCCGGGGGCGTAGATATAGATACTGCTCGTACGCTGGCAGGTTTCGACGGGATATGAACTTCTCTGCGACGCGACGGGAACGGACTCCTCGACGGGGACGGGTTCCTCGACGAGACGACGGGCGAAGATGAGACGACGGGCGAAGATGAGACGACGGGCGAAGATGAGACGACGGGCGAAGACGGGAAGGAGTGGACCGACGTTTCAAGTATCTCCTCGCTGGTTGGTAACCTATGTACAGGGCGATCCTCCCCGACGGCGATATGGAGTGTGCGGAGTACGAACACGGCGACTACGGCGTCGACATCTTCACCGAAGACGAGGAGTTCATCGCCTTCATCCCGTACGCGAACCTCGTCGCGCTCATCAACGAAGAGGTCCAGCTCGGCGACGAACCGTCCATCGCGGACTGAACGGTCGACGGCCGACGGGCGGACCCTTCCTCACGAGAACGGTCGATACCAGACCGCGACGACGAGAAGCGCCAGGAAGACGTACGACCCGCGAACTAGGAGCATCGTCGCCAGCGCCGGGTCCGTCGTCCGCGCGGAGACGGCGACGACGACGCCCAACGCCGCGGCCGCGAGAACCGCCCCGGTCGGGAACACGCCGACCAGCGCGAAGACGGCGACGAGACTCAGTCCCGCGACGAGGAACCCGTAAGCGAGCCGACGCGCGTCGCGTCGGCCGAACAGCACCGCGACGGTCTGTTTGTCGATGGAGCGGTCGTACGCGTAATCCTTCGAGTCGTCGATTATCTTCACCCCCGTGAGAATCACGAGAAACACGAGCGCGAACGCGAGCGGCGTCGCCGCGAACGACTCCGTCTGAACGTAGTAACCGCCGAGAATCGCCAGCGAGATGCCCGTCGGATAGCCGAGCGTCGTCGTCGCCGCGCGCATGTCTAACTGCGGCGCGTGGAGGTAGCCGATGACCCAGCAGGGAAGCGTCACCGCGGCGGCGGCGGGGCCGACGAGCGCCCAGAGCGCGGCGAGGCAGGCGACGAATCCGAGCGTCGCGCCGACGAGTGCGAGTCGGCAGCCGCCGACCGACAGCGGGTGGTCGTCGTCCTCGCCGCGGAGGTGGAAGTCGACGTAGCCGTCCTTGACGTGGGCCGTGTAGACGGCGAAGAACACCGCGAGCGCGTGGACCGCTCCGACCGCAGGCGAGAACGACCCGGCGAGAACGCTGCCGAACCACGACGCGGCGACGGGCGGCAGCATGAACACCGGGTGCACCTGCGACCCGAACGCCCGAAGCGCCGCCATCGGTCCGGTTCCGTGTCGTGCGACTCCCATGGGCTAGTTGCCAGCGAACGAGGGGATAAATCCTGTCCGCGACGAACCGCATCCGCGACGAACCGCATCCGCGACGAGAGCGTCCCGTTCAGCGGACGGCGCGGGCGGCGTCGGTCATGATCTCGATGGCCTCTTTCAGCTCCTCCGTCCCCGTCGCGTACGAGAGGCGCGCGTAGCCCGCGCCGTGCTCGCCGAAGGCGTCGCCGGGGACGACGATGACGCCCCGCGAAAGCACTTCGTCGACCCACCCGTCGGGAACCTTGGGCATCGCGTAGAACGCGCCGCCGGGCGTCGGCACCTCCAGCCCGGCGTCGGTGAGGCCGTCGACGACGAGGTCGCGTCGCTCGCGGAACGAGGCGGTCATCTCGTCGACGACGTCGCGCGGCCCCGACAGCGCCGCCTCGGCGGCGTACTGCGCCGGCGCGCTCGCACACGCCTGGACGTACTGGTGGACGCGCAGCATCCGCTCGACGCGGCGCTCGGAGCCGTACACCCAGCCGAGTCGCCAGCCTGTCATCGAAAAGAGTTTGGAGGCCGAATTGACGACGACGACGTTGTCGGTCTCGGCGTACTCGATCGGCGAGTGGAACTCGCCGTCGAAGACGGTGTACTCGTACACCTCGTCGGAGATACAGAGCACGTCGTGTTCGTCGGCGATGCGGGCGAACTCCCGGATATCCTCCTCGGGAGACACCGCTCCGGTGGGGTTGCCGGGGCTGTTGACGACGAACGCCGCCGTGTCCTCGGTGATGGCGTCTTCGACCGCCGCGGGCGAGAGCGTCAGGTCCTCGCGGAGCGGCACGGGGACGGGTTCGCCGCCCGCGAGTTTCGTCAGCGCGTCGTAGGAGACGAAGCCGGGGTCGGGGATGAGGACCTCTTGGCCGTCGTCGACGTGCGCCTCCATGGCGATGTGCAGCGCCTCGCTGCCGCCCGCGGTGGCGATTATCTGTTCGGGCGAGAGGCTCACCCCTTGGTCGGCCTCGTGTTTGGCGGCGATAGCCTCCCGGAGCGGGAGAATCCCCTTGTTTCCGGTGTAGCCGTCGGCCTTCCCGGATTCGATGGCGTCGACGGCGGCCGCCCGCGCGTGTTCGGGCGTCGGGAAGTCGGGTTGGCCGATGCCGAGGTTGATAGCGTCCTCGCCGGCCGCCTCGAACACCTTCCGGATGCCGCTGATAGAGATTCGCTCGACTCGCTCGGAGAACTCCGTCATGCACCTATCCGTGTGTGCCGCCAGCATAGTTCTTGCTTCCGCGGAAGGACGGGCGTCGCTGAGGCGGCCAGCGGTGACTCTGGGGCGTCGAACCATCGAGTTATAACCGGGAAAACGGGTCGAACTCAGTTGTTGCGGACGACGTTGCCGTTCGAACCGTTGCGGACGAGTACCTCGCGACCGTCGTTGTCGCGCACGTCGTTGTTCTCGACGAGGTTGTCGTCGGAGTTGTCGAGTTCGATACCCTCGTCGTCGTTGCTCGCGACCTCATTGTCGACGAGTTCGTTCTCGTCTGCGCGGAGGAGGTAGACGCCGTCGTCGCCGTTGTCGCGGACGACGTTCCCGAAGAGGTCGTTCCCACCGGACCCGCGCAGGAAGAACCCGTCGTCGTCGTTGCCGGTGACGACGTTGTCGACGAACTGGTTCCCGTCGCTCTCGCCCGCTCCGATACCGTCGTCGCGGTTGTTTCTGACTTGGTTGCGTTCGACGGTCGCGCCGTCGGTGTTCGTGAGTCCGATACCGTCGTTGCGGTTCGCGTCGACGACGTTCTCGACGACGGTCGTGCCGGGGGCAGCGACGACGTTGATGCCGTTGACGCCGTTGCCGACGAGTTCGTTGTCGTCGAGAGTCGTTCCCTCGGCACCGCGGACGAAGACGCCGTCACCGCCGTTGCTGCGGACGGTGTTCTCCGAGACTTCGGTGTCGAGGGCGCCTTCGCCGAGGCTGATACCGTCGTCACCGTTGTTCTCGACGAGGTTCGAGCGGAGGACGTTACGCTCGGCGGAGCCGAAATCTTCGAACTCGGCCTGAACACTGATTCCGTCGTTGCCGTTTCCGCTGACGACGTTGCGCTCGACGACGTTGTCGGCGGTGTGTGACGAGATGAAAATCCCGTTGACGCCGTTGCCGACGACGTGGTTGTCGCGAACGACGTTCTCGGTCGAGTCACCGAAGTCGACGTCACCGACGAGGTACACGCCGTGTCGGTCGTTGTTCTCGATGGTGTTGTTCTCGACGATCAGGTCTCCGTAAATTGACCAGATGAGAACGCCGAACTCGTTGTCCTCGATTACGTTGCCCGAAACCTCGATTTCGGAGCCGACGTTCACCGAGAGGCCGAACCGCTCGTTCCCGGCGATTCTGCTCCCGACGACGACCGAATCGACGGTCTCGAAGAGTTCGACGCCGAACTCGTTGGACACGACTTCGGTCGATTCCACGACGAACGTCCCGGACGACCCGGAAATTCCGATAAAGTCGTTATCGCGAACGACGCTCTCCCGGACGGTTACGTCGCTTCCCAGCGCGTAGATTCCTACTCGATTACTCTCGGTGACGACGTTCTCGAGAGTCACTCGACTATCGAAGAGAACCTCGACACCGGTGTCCCAGTCGGAGACGACGACGTCGCGGATGGTGATATCGTCGGCGGGGTCGAAACTCCCCCCGACGCTGATACCGGTGTTCCCCTCACGCATATCGCTTCGTCCATCGACGACGTAACCGTCGCCGTCGAAGACGACATCACCGGATTCGATGACGATACACGCCTCTCCATCCGCGGTCGCGTCCGTGATATCACCCGCCAGTACGTACCGTCCCGGTTCCGAAATCACGGTACACTCGTCGAGCGGCGTCGCCGTCTGTCCCGCGACGACGCCGACGAATCCGCCGAGCGTCGAGAGGACGAGTAGCATCACGACGGCAGACACACTTATTTCACGAATATTCATGTTACTAATGACGGCGGTTCAGGAGATAACAGTATTTCACGAATTCAGGACGATTGAAACGGCGAGAGGCGGTGTTTGACCCGTCTCTCCCGGTCGTTAACCTTCGTACTCGTCCCTGAAGTCTTCGACGTGCGACCGGAGCAGTCCTAACGCGGCGTCGGCGTCCATGTAGCCCTGTTCGTACTCGCCGAGGACGGTGTCGGCGTCGTCGAGGAACGTTTCGACTGCGGTTTCGAGTTCGTCTGCCATACTCGCCCCGTCGACTCGGAGCCTCTTGTCTCATCGGTCCGCGTCCCCGAGGGACCGATAGCTCTCCGGAGCGCCTTTAATCTCCACCCGCAAATCTCGGAGTAGTGACGGTCACACTGCGCTACGAGGACGGCACCATCCGTATCGACGCCGAGGGCGGCGACTCGGTGCCGTCGCTTCCGTTCGTCGAGGACGACCCGCGAAGCGGCGTCGCCCGTACGCCCGCCTATCGATACGCACAACTGCGGCGCGTTCTCGACGAGTGCGGCGCCGACTACGACGACCGGGTGCTACCCGACACCACCGTGGACCTCTCGACGACGTACGACCTCCGGGAGTACCAGCGCGACGCGCTGGAGGCGTGGTTGTCGAACAGTCGGCGCGGCATCCTGGAACTACCCACCGGGAGCGGGAAAACCGTCGTCGCCATCGCCGCGATGGTCGAACTCGGCGTGCCGACGCTCGTCGTCGTTCCGACCATCGACCTGCTCGAACAGTGGCGGCGCGAACTCGAAACGGAGTTTCAGATTCCTATCGGTCAGTTCGGCGGCGGCGAGCAGAAGCGAGAAAAAATCACCGTCTCGACGTACGACTCCGCCTACTTGCGCGCCGACGATATCGGCGGCGAGTTCGGCTTCGTCGTCTTCGACGAGGTCCACCACCTCGGCGGCGAGGGGTACCGCGACATCGGTCGCCTCCTCGCCGCGCCCGCCCGGATGGGTCTCACGGCGACGTTCGAGCGACCCGACGGCGCGCACGAGGTCGTCGAGGAGTTGGTCGGCAGCAGGGTGTACGACGTCTCCGTCGACGAGTTGGCTGGCGACCACCTCGCCGACTACGCGATACGCCGCGTCGAAGTCGAACTCACCGACGAGGAGCGCGAACGCTACGAAGCGGCCCAGGGGACGTTCGTCGACTACCTCCGGACGGCGAACATCACGTTCCGAAGCGGCAGCGACTACCAGCGACTCGTGAAGCGCTCGGGGAACGACCCGCGCGCCCGCGAGGCGCTGCTCGCGAAACAGCGCGCCCGCGACATCATGATGAACGCCGACGAGAAGGTGCGCGAACTCGGTCGCATCCTGGACCGCCACCGCGAGGACCGCGTCATCGTCTTCACCGCCCACACCGACCTCGTCTACCGGCTCTCCGAGCGGTTTCTGCTCCCCGCAATCACGAACGAGACGGGCGCGCCCGAACGCCGAGAGATTCTGAAGCGGTTCCGCGACGGCACCTACTCCCGAGTCGTCACGGCGAACGTGTTGGACGAGGGCGTCGACGTCCCCGACGCGAACGTCGCCGTCGTGCTCTCGGGCAGCGGGAGCGAACGCGAGTTCACGCAGCGACTCGGACGGATTCTACGCCCGAAGGAAGACGGGCAGACGGCGACGCTGTACGAACTCGTGAGCGCCGAAACCGCCGAAGAACGGGTGGCGGCGCGGCGGCGGTAGTCGAGGAGTCAGTCGGACCCGGCCGCTTCGACGGTCACCTGTAACTGTCCGTTTCGCCGGAACGTCTCGAACGACACCGGAACGACCGTCTCGAACTCGGCGGTCGAATCGCCCGGAACCGTCACTTCCGTTGTCCCGACGGTCTCCTCGTCGTCGACGGTGACGCGAACGCGCACGACGCCGGTTCGTTCCTCCGGGCTTCGGTTGTCGACGGTGCCGAACGCCCGCAGTTGGTCGTCGTCGGTTCCCTCGTAGTCGAACGTCTCGATGGAGAGGTGGTCCGGTTCGGGCGTCTCGCCGGGTTCGCTCGCCGGTGCTTCGGGGGGCCCGCGCGGACCCGTCGCCCGCGGGAGCGAGGAGAGACAGCCCGCTGACAGCGCCGGGAGGAGCGCAGTGACGAACGTCCGTCGCTTCATAGCCGAGCGTCTGCACGGGCCCGTATGAGCCTTGTCCTCCGTCGGCGTCGCCCTCGCCGTCGACGCCGTCCGCCCGAACCCGGTAGTTCGAACCCCGCGGCGCTTTTATCACTCGACACGAAACGACGCCCGTGCTGACGAAAGACCTCCTCCGGGTGTCGCGCCGCGGCGGCGGCTACCGCCCCCAGTTCGTCGACTCGTCGCGTCGTCCCCTGGCGGTGACGGTGCTCGGCACGTACGAGGAGCACGTCGGCGAGCGTCGGGGGACGCTCACGGCGGCGCTGGACGACCTCGAAGCCGAGTCGGACGACTTCAAACTCGTCCGCGGGTTCGCGGCGCTGGTCGAGCGGGAGGCGACGTTCGAAACCGACGCGGCGTTGCCGCCCGAGCGAACCCGCCGCGCCGTCTTCGAGAGCGCCGAAGCCGTCGGCGGCGTCGCCACCGACGAGGAACGAGCGGCGGCGCTCGACGCCGCGGCGGACAGGCTGGGCGTCGCCACCGGCGCGCTCGAAACGTCGCTGTACGCCGACCGGGACGTGAACCAGCGACTCGCGGCGTTCGATTCGCGGTGGTCGCCCGACGAACTGCTCGCTCAGTATAACCTCTCGCTCGCGCAAACGGCGCTTTTCGACGCCACCGAAGTCAGGGTCCGAAGTTCGGACCCGAAGGCGCTCGTTTCGGCGGTGAAGCGCCTTCGACTGATGTACGAGATTCGCAGGACCGAGCGGGGTAGAGAGGTCGTCGTCACCGGTCCCGACGCGCTGTTTCGGCGCACTCGCCGCTACGGGACGGGCTTCGCTCGCTTGCTTCGGACGGTCGCTACGTCGACCGACTGGTCGCTCACGGCGACCATCGACGACCGGGGGACCGACCGCGAGCTGACGCTCACGGACGCGGACGTGTCGGTTCCGGGCGTCGAACCGGTCGCCGAGCCGACGTACGACAGCGGCGTCGAATCCGACTTCGCCGCTCGCTTCGCTTCCTTGGACCTCGACTGGGCGCTCGTCCGCGAACCCGAACCGCTCGAAACGGGCTATCGCGTGATGATTCCCGACTTCGCGTTCGACTACAAGTTCGCCGACTTCCGGATTTACTTCGAGATTATGGGCTTCTGGACGCCCGAATACGTCGAGAAGAAGCTCTCGCAGCTGGAGGGAGTCGAGGGAGTCGAGATGCTCGTCGCCGTCGACGAGAGCCTCGGCGTCAGCGAGGAGATCGAGGCGCGCGACCACCGGGCGATTCCGTACTCTGGTTCGGTGCGGCTGAAGGACGTTCGCGACGCGCTCAGGAGCTACGAAGAGCAGTTGGTGACGGAATCGGCCTCGGACCTTCCCGCCGAGTTGCGGCCCGACGCCGACGTCACCTCCTTCGAGGCGCTGGCGGAAGCGCACGGCGTGAGCGAGGCTGCCCTCGAAGACGTCGAGTTCCCCGACCACCGGCGCGTCGGCCGAACGCTGATTCGCTCGGAACTGTTGGAGGAACTCACGGCGGCGCTCGAACCGGGGATGTCGCTCGAAGACGCCGAGGCGCTGCTGTCGAGCAGGGGCGTCACCGACTCCAGTTCGGTGCTTTCGGAGGCCGGGTACGAAGTGGCCTGGGAGGGGCTCAGCGGCGGGACGCTCCGGCGAAAGGAGTGAAAACGACCGGACGCGGTGGGTGAAGAGGACGTCGGGCATTTGCTTCGAACGTCCCCGTAGCGGTTTCGGATGGCCCCGGAACAGGCGCGGAGAGACCCCGCGAGCGCGCCACCGTTACTATCGAGTTCGAGGCGTACGTCGTGAGTCAGACTCGGCGCACCGACTCGGCGAAGTCGTCGTCGAGCCGCCGAGCAGAATGCGCTACGTCGTCCGAGAGTCGGAGCGACGAGGACAGAACTCGACCGATTTCACGTCCGGGTCGTAGTCGATGACGCCGAGATCGGCCATCATCGGGAGGTGTGCGTGGTGGAGCCGGAGCGCTATCCGGTCGATGGCCTCGTCGTCAGCCGTCCCCATCCCCTCCGCTCTCGCTGCGATCGCCGCCGCCAACTCCTCGAGGTCGACAGGGGGATTTCTGCTCTCGAGGACGTCGAGCGCGGTTCGACGCTGCTTCGAGGCGTGCAGTCGGTGATACTCGGTCGCAGTCAACTCGGTTGCCCTCGACCGCTTCAGTGCAAATTTGTGCGAATATTGAGTCATATGAGAGTTAGTCTCCGTTCTCTCGGCTATCTCGACGGTCGTGCTTTCGCCAAGGGGTCGCGCACGCGTAAGACTGCACTAAAACTGAGTAGGTCCGGTCGAGTCAGACTCCCTCGAAATAGCCCCGTGCGTCCTCACATCCGCCTCGCGGACGCGGGGACGGGAGTAGTTTTCGGGCTCGCTCACCGTCGTCTACACTCGTTTGACTCCATCGGCGGAGGGTTGATGAGTGCGAACCGCCTGGTACAGCGTAATGCCCG
Organism: Haloprofundus sp. MHR1; assembly: GCF_005155585.1. Lineage (NCBI taxonomy): Archaea > Methanobacteriati > Methanobacteriota > Halobacteria > Halobacteriales > Haloferacaceae > Haloprofundus > Haloprofundus sp. MHR1. The sequence continues at coordinate 2,961,956 of NZ_CP039833.1, read as the reverse complement.
ATTCGCTGACCGAGAGCCTTCGGGAGACGCTCGACCTCTTCGACGGCTCCGGGGAACCGCAGACGACGCCCGAGGTGGCGGACCTCCTCGACCTCGGTCGTCGGAGTACGTACGAACGCCTGGAACGGCTCGTCGAGCACGGCGAACTCGAAACCAAGAAGGTCGGAGCGAACGCGCGCGTGTGGTGGCTGCCGCCATCGGCGTCGGTCGATCACTCTCTCGACACTCGGCGGGACCACGAGCGGTTCGCGTCTCTCGTCGAGGCGGTCGAAGCGTACGCCATCTTCGTACTCGACTCAGAGGGACGCGTCCGAACCTGGAACCGAGGCGCCGCGCGAATCGAGGGGTACGACGCCCGCGAGGTCGTCGGCGAACACGTTTCGACGTTTTACACCGAGGCGGAACGGGACGCGCGGGTCCCCGAAGAACACCTGTCCACCGCCGCCGAAACGGGTCTCCTCGAAGACGACGGATGGCGCGTCCGGTCCGACGGCTCGCGCTTCTGGGCGAGCGTTACGATTGCGGCCGTCAGGGACGACGGCGGCGAACTCGAGGGCTACGTGACGGTCGTTCGGGAGACGACCGGCCGCGAGGAGCGCGAGGTCGAAAAGTCCGAGCAGCGTTACCGCACCCTCGCGGAAAACTTTCCGAACGGAGCGGTCGCGCTCCTCGACGAGGAGTTGCGGCACACGCTCGTCGAGGGACGGGGTTTCGAGAAGCTCGACTTTAGCGCCGCTGATCTCCGGCGTAAACGGGTACAGGACGTGTACTCCGAAGAGCTCTTAGAGGTCGTCGAACCGAACTACCGCGCCGCACTCGAAGGCGAGTCAAACTCGTTCGAGTTGGAGGTCCAGGGGCGGACGTTCGCGTTCCAAACGCTCCCGTTGACCACCGACGACGGCGACGTGTTCGCGGCCATGGCGACGAGCCAGGACGTCACCGAACGGAAAGAGTACGAACAGACCATCCGCGACGCCAAATCCCGACTACAGGCTGCAACCGAGGCCGGCGCGGTCGGTACCTTCGAGTGGTACATCCCCGAAGACAGGGTAGTCGTGGGGCCCTCGTTCGCCGACCAGTTCGGCGTCGACCCCGACCTGGCCCAAGAGGGTGTGTCGTCCGACCTATTCGTCGCGGCCATCCACGAGGACGACCGTGAGCGAATCGTGCGAAAAGTAGAAGAGGCGGTTGCATCCTGCGGGGAGCACAAAGAGGAGTACCGCGTCCGGAACGCCGACGGCGAACTCCGGTGGGTGGCTGCTCGCGGTCACGTCGAGTGCGACGACGACGGCGACCCCGTCGTCTTCCTCGGCGCACTCGTCGACATCACGGAACGGAAACGAGCCGAGATAGCCCTCGAAAAGCAGAGACACCAACTCGCCGCGCTGAACGACCTCAACGCCATCATCCGTGATATCACGGACACGGTCATCGACCAGCCCACTCGCGAGAAAATCGAGGCGACCGTCTGTGAGCGACTCGCCGACGTGGACTCGTACGAATTCGCCTGGATCGGCGACGTCGACGCCGCTTCCCAGGCGGTGAAAGTGCGAGCCGAAGCCGGCGTGGAGGGGTATCTCGACGAGGTTCCGATCTCCGTGGACCCGGACGACTCGACGGGGCGAGGGCCGGCCGGGAAAGCCGTCAGAACGGGGGAGATACGGGTTCTCCAAGACGCCCTGTCGGACCCCGACTTCGAGCCCTGGCGCCACTTCGCCGAGCAGTACGGCTACCGCTCGTCCGCCGCGATTCCGCTCGTCCACGACGGAAACCTGTACGGACTGCTCGCGATATACGCGGACCGCCCGAAAGCGTTCGACGGTCAGGAGCGCGAGGTAATCGCTCAACTCGGCGAAGTCGTCGGTCACGCTATCGCGGCTATCGAGCGCAAACAGGCGCTGATGAGCGACGAGATCACCGAGATACAGTTTATCATCCCGTCTATCCTCGAGACCTTCGGAGTCGATTTCGACGTCGATGGGACGATCACGTTCGAACAGACCACAACAATCGGCGACGACGATTTCCTCCAGTACGGAACCGTCGACGCGACGGCCATCGACGTCGTGAAGGGGCTCACCGAACAGATTCCTCACTTCACGGATATGACGGTCGTCGACCGAGAAACCGACACGAACTGGTTCGAACTACGGGTCTCCGAGCCACCTGTCGTGTCGGCCGTCGCGTCTCACGGCGGTCACGTGAAGCAGATGAAGGTCGAAGACGGCGACTGCCACATGACGATCCACCTCCCCACCAGCGTCGCCGCTCGGAGCATCATCGACACGGTTCGAGAGACATATCCGACGGCGAAGATGGCCTCACGTCGGCAGATTGCGCGGGACGACGACAGTCTCGAAAGGGTCCATCGGTTGGTGACCGAAGACTTGACCGAACGTCAACGAACCGCACTCGAGGCGGCCGTCTACGCGGGATATTTCGCGTGGCCGCGCGAGAGAACCGGCGAACGTATCGCCGAGTCGATCGGCATCGCGTCTCCGACGTTCCACCAGCACCTTCGGAAGGCTCAGCAGAAAGTGTTCGGGTCGCTGTTTGCGACACCGGCATCGGGTCAGTAGTCGTCTGGAAGTGCGGAGGCTAATCCGCCTCTCGGACCGCGGGGGCGTCGCCGGACCGCTCGCGGTTGACAACCAACCGATAAAAAGCACTTACCGCTCGCCTGCGTTCCGACGATATGACCGACTCAGCGGGACCAGCGCCGACCGAGAACGCTCGACGCGGCGAACTGATTCCGTGCACCTTCGGGGGTGACGACGCCGAGTACGAGGGGGAGATACAACCGTGGGCCGGTCGGACCGGCGGCCTCTACGTCGCGTGGCGGGTCGGACCGGTGGCGGGTCGACTGGGAACGTACCGCGCTGCGCACGACGAACTCCGGTTCGGCTACGGGGCGTTCCCGGAACAGCCTGAAACGCGACGATACGCTGCGGCGCTCTCCGACGCCGTCTCGGGGCGACTTCGGTCAGAGCTCGACGCGCTCACCGAGCCTATGCTGTCGCCGCACCTCGGCGCGATACCCACCGTCTTCGACAGCGAGGTGTTTCTGGCCCCGCCGGACGCCGCCGATACCGGCGAGATTCACCACCACGAACTGGTCGGCCGGAAGGGGCAGTTCCGAGGCTGGTTCCAGCCGTGGCGACCGCCGAACGGCGGTGCGGTGTACGTCGCGTGGCGTCTCGACAGCCAGGACCACGACACGTACCCGTTCGAGGCGACGGGTCACCGTTTCGGCGTCTTCTACGACGACGCCGTCTGGCTGGGTTCGGTGTTCGACGCGGTGTCGCTGTTCCGCGTCGCCTCCGGCAGAACTGGTGCGCTCGCCAGCCTCGGCGACGACGTGGAGGCACTGTACGGCGACGTTCCGGAGCGGCGTTTCACGGCGACCGAGCGCGAGTAACCGAGCGAGAGTCGTTCAGTCTGAGCGAGGTCGTTCAGTCCAGCACCGGCAGCGACTCCTGTCGACCCTTCGGCACCGTCGACCGAAGTTCGCCGTAGAGATACAGGCCGACCCCCATCGGTTCGCGCTCGCCGACGAGTTCGTGAGCGACGACGAGATAGCCCCAGTCGCCGTCCCACTCCACTTCCTGGTCCTCTCCGGCGGCGAACCGCTTTGCCGTCTCGCCCGAGAGTTCGACGACGTTTCTGTTCGCCTTCTTTCCGAAGCGCTGGACGGCGTTCGTCGTCGGCTTCCAGTGCTCTTGACGCGTCCGGAGGAACGACATCCCGAGACCCTCGATGCGTATCGGGTCGACGGTGTCGCCGTGGAACGCCCAAATTTTGCCTTTGCCTTTCTCCCAGAACGTGAAGCCGTCGAACGTCTCCGGGGGGATGCCGAAGCGCTCCTCCCACCAGCCGACGACCTCCTCGCGGGTCGCCCGGCCCGGGACTTCGCGCTCGTCGTCGGTGGCGGGGAGGCGGTCGAACTGCTGGCCGGAGTTCGTCGGCGCGTCCGAACCCTCGTCGTCGACTCCGTCCGCACCGTCGCTCATGCTTCCACCTCCAGTTTCGCGCAGAAGAACCCGCCCGTGTCGTTGTGGTGCGGGTAGACGCGGTGCGCCTTCGTCACGTCGGGGTGGTACTCCTCGTCCTCCCACTCGGTGACGCCGGGCACCGTTTCGAGCGGCGAATCGAACTCGACCATCCGGCACGCTTCTTCCTCCAACGCGTGGCTGAGAACGGCCTCGTTCTCCTCGGGTGCGAAGGTGCACGTCGAGTAGACGACGGTGCCGCCGGGTTTCGTCGCCTGAATCGCCCGCCGGAGGATTCCCTTCTGGATACCCGCGACGCTGTGGACGTGGTCCATCGTCCACTGGTCGAGCACGTCGGGGTTCTTTCGGACCGTTCCCTCACACGAACAGGGCGCGTCGACGAGCGCCCGGTCGAACGCCTCGCGGGCGGCGTCGTCGGGCGCATCGTCGCTATCGTCGTCGCTGTCGCCGTCGTCACCGTCGTATCCGTAGCCGCCGAACTGGCCGGAGCCGAACGGTTTGAGCGAGAAGTTTCGGGCGTCCTGGTTCGTCACCGCGAGGTTGGTCACGCCGAGTCGCTCGGCGTTGTGTCGGAGCGCCGAGAGGCGTCCGAGGTTGTTGTCGTTGCCGACGAGGAGTCCGGTGTCGTCCATCAGCGCGGCGAGTTGGGTCGTCTTACTGCCCGGCGCGGCGCAGGCGTCCCAGACGAACTCGCCCGGTTCGGGGTCGACGGCCAGCGCCGGCAGCGCCGACACCTCCTCTTGGCCGTGGAGCCAGCCGTGGAAGTACGGCCACGTCGTCCCCGGACTGCGGCCGTCGAGTTTCAGGATTTCGTCGTGCCAGCCGGCCGGTTCGTAGCCGACGCCCTCCTCGTCGAGCGCCTCGCGGGCGCGGGCGGGCGTGGTCTTGATGGTGTTCACGCGGACGACGGACGGAAGCGGTCGCTCGCAGGCGTCGAAGAACGCCTCCTCGTCGTCGACGAGCGGCGCGTACCGCTCCAAGGGATTCATGGGTCGACTTTCCCGGCGGCGCGCTTGTCGGTTTCGGAGTTGACCGGTCGTGGCGACGTTCGACGGGACGCCCTGCCGCCCTCGCAGGGCGGTTTTACAACGATGGCGCGCTTACCTCGCCCATGGCTCGAATCAACGTGCTCGCCGACGACCTGGAGTTCGACGAACCGCTGCTCGTAGAGGGGCTTCCCGGTGTCGGACTGGTCGGGAAGATCGCCGCCGACCACCTCGTCGAGACGTTCGAGATGACTCACTACGCGAACGTCCACTGCGAGAGCATCCCGAAGGTCGCCGTCTACCGCGACGCCGACCGGAGCGTCCACCCGCCAGTCCGAATCTACGGCGACGCAGAGCGGGACCTGCTCGTCCTCCAGAGCGACGTGCCCATCTCGCCCGGCGCGGCCACCGAGTTCGCCGACTGCCTCGGCGACTGGTTCGACGAGATCAGCCTCACGCCCGTCTACATCAGCGGACTCCCCCGTGAGAAGGACGACGAACCCCCGGCGCTCTACGGCATCGGCACCGGCGACGCCGCGTCGATGCTCGACGACGCCGGTATCGACGCCCCCTCGGAGATGGGACTCGTCTCCGGACCGACCGGCGCGCTGCTGAGCTACGCCGTCGAGAACGACCAGAACGCCGTCGGCCTCGTCGTCGAGTCCGACCCGCAGTTCCCGGACCCGGAGGCGGCCCGCGTCGTCGTCACCGAGGGACTCAACGCGCTCTCGGATGTGGCGGTGCCGACCGACGACCTCGTCGACCGCGCCGAGGAGATTCGAGAGGCCAAGCAGCGTCTCGCCCAGCGCCTTCAGAACGCCGAGAACGACGAGAGTTCGCAGGCGCAGCCGCTTCGGATGTATCAGTAGTGACCTTCTGCGCTGTCACCGAAAGCCGCAAAGCGCCTTTCGAGACCGGGCGAACGCAAAGCGTTCGCAGGCCTCGCGAATCTCCGATTCGCTCAGTGACGAGAGACGCCTGCGTCGTCTCTCGAACCACGGGCCGCCTCCGGCGGCCCTCGGCAAAAGCTCCGTAACTCTGTGAGAATCCCCTCAGAAATGATTGTTTGGTGATGCTATGTACGGAGACGGAGGATACATCCAGCACGGTGCACCAACCCTACCCAGAAAAATTATGAAAACAACGTCCAATAGCGGTGTTATCCACGATAAATGGCATCAATAGAACTAACACTTTAACGAAATATAGATCGAATATGCCCTCCAGACGAGGCGTGATAGCCACGGTACCGGTTCTATTTGCGGGATGTACCGGATTACAAAACGGGCTGGATTCGGGAGATGAGCGTGATGAAATTCCCCCACCAGACCGAGTTGCAGGGATTTTCGGCGTACCTGTCGTTAAGGGCTACGAAGGAGAACCCTCGACTAGATACAACGATGAGCGAATTGCAGAAGTAAACGCTCTTCAGACGCTTATCCAAATGGCTGTAGATTCGGATATCCCGCCGGAAAGTGTACAAAAAAGAAATAACCCCGACAACCCTAAAACCATAACCGTTGGACACAATCACGACGACTTTTCACAGCACGACCTGTACGAAGCCGTAGAAGCGCTATTCGAGCTCCCTCCAGCAGAAAATCCTGATTTTGGCAATTATCGGTGGTACATCGAACATCCCGAGCGGGTACTCAGAGTCTCCTATATCCTCTCAAATTAACTTCATCTGTAGTAGCCAATTTAGCAACTCTGCCAGTCTCGGTCTGGGTCGTCTCAACGCGCACTCAACGCGCATTGATTATCGATAGATAGTCATTATGGCAGATTCCTCTACTGCTACCGCCACCCCCACCCCGCCGTTTGTTTCTGCAATCCTTAAGCCGAACCAGCGGCACAGTCCGACTATGACCGACGACGCACCCGACGAGTCAGCGGCGGAGCGAGAAGCCGAGGAATACACCGAGCAGTCGGTTACGGACGCGTCGGCGGCGGACGCCGAGGCGACCGAGAACGGCGCGAACGACCCGAGCGGTGAGCGCGTCGAGAGCGACGAAAACGCGGCGGGTTCGGTCGAAGCCGAACCGACGGCCGACGATGCCGACCTTGCCGCGCGCGCCGCGGAGTACGACGACGAACTCGCCGCCGACGTGGCCGCGTTGCAGTCGCGGGTCGAGGAACTCGAAGCCGAACTCGCCGAGAAGGACGAGCGCGTCGAGGAACTGGAGTCGGGCCTGCGCCGCACGCAGGCGGACTTCAAGAACTACAAGAAGCGCGCGAAGAAGAAACAGGACGACATCCGCGACCGGGCGACCGAGGACCTCGTCTCGCGCCTCGTCGGCGTCCGCGACAACCTCCTGCGCGCGCTCGACCAGGAGGAGGGTGCCGACATCCGCCCCGGCGTCGAGTCGACGCTCAAGGAGTTCGACCGCGTCCTCGACGACGAGAACGTCGAACCCATCGAACCCGATGCCGGCGAACCCGTCGACCCGCAGCGCCACGAGGTGATGATGCGCGTCGACAGCGACCACCCCGAGGGCACCGTCGCCGACGTCTACCAACCGGGTTACGAGATGGCCGAGAAGGTCATCCGCGCGGCGCAGGTGACGGTGAGCAAAGGCGACGAGTGATCTCTCACGGGCGGCCTGCGAGTCGTTCGCTCGGAAAGCGCGTCGATAAAAATCCGCCGACCTCGTCCGATGCGGCGAGACGAAATCGCACGAGGGGAGCGAGGTGTTTTCCTCGCGGTCGCCGTTTAGTCTAGTAACCTTTAACCGGCGCAAACCGGTAGTTGTCGGCAAATGGCGAGTAACAAGATTCTCGGTATCGACCTCGGTACCACGAACAGCGCGTTCGCGGTGATGGAAGGTGGCGACCCCGAAATCATCGTCAACGCCGAGGGCGACCGCACGACTCCCTCCGTCGTCGCGTTCACCGACGACGAGCGACTCGTCGGCAAACCGGCGAAGAACCAGGCGATTCAGAACCCCGACCGGACGTTCCGCTCCATCAAGCGCCACATGGGCGAGGAGGAGTTCACGGTCGACGTCGACGGCGAGGAGTACACGCCCGAGCAGATCTCGGCGATGATCCTCCAGAAGATCAAGCGCGACGCCGAGGAGTATCTCGGCGACGACGTGGAGAAGGCGGTCATCACGGTCCCCGCGTACTTCAACGACCGACAGCGCCAGGCGACGAAAGACGCCGGCGAGATCGCCGGCTTCGAAGTCGAGCGCATCATCAACGAACCGACGGCGGCGTCGATGGCGTACGGTCTCGACGACGACTCCGACCAGACGGTTCTCGTTTACGACCTCGGCGGCGGCACCTTCGACGTCTCTATCCTCGACCTCGGCGGGGGCGTCTACGAGGTCGTCGCCACCAACGGTGACAACGACCTCGGCGGCGACGACTGGGACGAGGCCATCATCGACTACCTCGCCCAGGAGTTCGAGAACGACCACGGCATCGACCTCCGCGAGGACCGGCAGGCGCTGCAGCGCCTGAAGGACGCCGCGGAGGAGGCGAAGATCGAGCTCTCCTCGCGCAAGGAGACCGACATCAACCTCCCGTTCGTCACGGCGACGGATTCGGGTCCCGTCCACCTCGAACAGTCGCTCACCCGCGCGAAGTTCGAGAGCCTCACCTCCGACCTCATCGACCGGACCGTCGAACCCACCGAGCAGGCGCTCTCGGACGCCGGCTACTCGAAATCCGACATCGACGAGGTCATCCTCGTCGGCGGGTCGACCCGGATGCCGCAGGTTCAGGAGAAAGTGAGCGACCTCGTCGGCCAGGAACCGAAGAAGAACGTCAACCCCGACGAGGCCGTCGCGCTCGGCGCGGCCATTCAGGGCGGCGTCCTCGGCGGCGAAGTCGACGACATCGTCCTGCTCGACGTGACGCCGCTCAGCCTCGGTATCGAGGTCAAAGGAGGTCTCTTCGAGCGCCTCATCGAGAAGAACACCACGATTCCGACCGAGGAGTCGAAAATCTTCACCACGGCGGCGGACAACCAGACCTCCGTCCAGGTCCGCGTCTTCCAAGGTGAGCGCGAGATGGCGCAGAACAACGAGTTGCTCGGCGAGTTCCAGCTCACGGGCATCCCGCCCGCACCCGCCGGAACGCCGCAGATCGAGGTGACGTTCAACATCGACGAGAACGGCATCGTCAACGTCGAAGCCGAGGACAAAGGCTCCGGCAACAAGGAGGACATCACCATCGAGGGCGGCGCGGGGCTCTCCGACGAAGAGGTCGAGCGGATGCAGGAGGAAGCCGAACAGCACGCCGAGGAGGACAAGCAGCGCCGCGAGCGCATCGAGGCTCGCAACGAGGCCGAGGGCGCGGTCCAGCGCGCCGAGAAACTGCTCGACGAGAACGAGGAGAACATCGACGACGACCTCTACGTGGATATCGAGTCGGCAATCGAGGACGTCGAGGCGACGCTCGAAGACGAGGACGCCTCCACCGAGGAACTCGAAGACGCGACCGAGGACCTCTCGCAGGAACTGCAGGAGATCGGCAAGCAGATGTACCAGCAGCAGGCCCAGGCCGGACCGGGTGGCGCAGGCGGGGCCGCGGGCGGCCCCGGCGGCGCGGGTCCCGGCGGTATGGGCGACATGGGCGGCGACGAGTCGGACGACGGCGACGAGTACGTCGACGCCGACTTCGAGGACGTAGACGAGGACGACTCGTAGAGTCGTCTCATCCGCCAACCAGAAATCTATGATTTCTGGTGACGTAGACGAAGAGGGCGAGAAGTAACGACAGCAACACAGCACTCGCGCGCTGGACGACGCCGCCTCGTTCCGCGCCGAGCCATTCCGTTCAAGTAGTTCCCCCGAATAACCAGAGACAACTGATGAGCGAGGACTTCTACGACGTACTCGGGGTGTCGCGCGACGCCGACGAGGACGAGATAAAACAGGCGTACCGGAAGAAGGCTGCGGAGTACCATCCGGACGTGAGCGACGACCCAGACGCCGACGAGAAGTTCAAGAAGGTCAAGAAGGCCAAGGAGGTGCTCACCGACGACGAGAAGCGCCGGATGTACGACCAGGTGGGCCACGACCGCTTCGAGGAGGCCCAGAAACGCGGCGGCGTCGGCGGCGGGGGCGGTGGCTTCGGCGGCGGCAACCCCTTCGGCGGCGGGGGCGGCGGCGGCTTCGAAGACATCTTCAACCAGTTCTTCGGCGGCGGCGCGGGCGGCAACGGCCGCGGCCAGCAGAACCGCCCACGGCAGGGCCGCAACCTCCGCACGAACGTGACGCTCGACCTCGAAGACGTGTACGAGGGGGTCACGAAGCAGGTGACCATCACCCGACCCGAGCGCTGTTCGGACTGCGACGGCGAGGGTCACCCGTCCGACGCCGAGGCGCAAACCTGCCCCGAGTGCAACGGCCAAGGGCAGGTCACGCAGGTGTCGCAGACGCCGTTCGGTCGCGTCCAGCAGACGACCACGTGTCGGCGCTGCGGCGGCGAGGGCGAGCTGTACGACGAGACCTGCGCCACGTGCGGCGGTGACGGCACCGTTCGCGAGGAGGCGACGCTCACCGTCGACGTGCCCGCCGGAATCCAGAACGGCCAAACGCTCCGGATGGAGCGCGAGGGTGCGCCCGGCGAGAATCGCGGCCCGAACGGCGACCTGCTCATCGATGTGCAGATTCGCCCGCACGACGACTTCGAGCGCGACGGCGACGACCTGCACTATCAGCACCCCATCTCGTTCCCGCAGGCGGTGTTCGGGTCGACCGTCGAGGTTCCGACGCTCGGCGGCAGCGTCGAGATGGATATCCCGGAGGGAACCCAGAGCGGCGAGACGTTCAGACTGAAGGGAAAGGGGATGCCCCGACTCCGCCGTCGCGGTGAGGGCGACCTCTACGTGCAGGTGCAGATCGTGACGCCCGAGCAGATGAACAAAGAGCAGCGCGAGGCGCTGGAAGCGTTCGCCGAGGCCGGCGGCGAGGAGGTCGACGTGAAGGAAGGCTTCTTCGAGAAGATCAAGAACTCCTTCTAGACCGACCTTTTGCGCTGCGGGGTGGCTTCGCCACCCCTCGGCAAAAGTTCTCTTCGCGGTTCCACCGCGAAGGCTTAGCAGACGCGAAGCGTCTGCTCTCGGACCAAAAGCACCGTCAGAGCGGAGCTCTGACGAGCCCTCGTTCACTTCGTTCACGAGGACACCCGTCGCTCACTTCGAGACGGCAACGCCGTCTCTCCGTTCGCTCCTCGGCCCGCTCGCTCCCTCCGGAAGAGCCTCGCTCTTCCGTGCACCCGTTCGCTCCCTCCAGTCGCTCACGGGAATTCCGGTCGCTCGCGGTACAGAACAGTCGTCTCGACCCCCCCGCGACCAACTTACTTGGAATTCGCCACCGAACCCTCCGTGTGCCCTACTCGAAGGTCAACTACCGCGACGTCGAACCGAAAGCCGACGGCATGCACTTCCTGCGCGACGCGCTCGACGCCGACAACCTCGGCGTGACGGTGCTCGACTGCGAGGCGGGCTGGTCAGGAATGGAACACGACCACGGCGAGGAAGACCACGAGGAGATCTATCTTCTCGTCCACGGCGCGGCGACGGTCACCGTCGACGGCGTCGACGTATCGCTCGAACCCGGCGACGCCGTTCGGATTCCGCCGGATGCGACGCGGCAGATCAACGTCGGCGACGAGGACAGCACGCTCGTACTCGCGGGCGCACCGTAGCTACGTTCCCGACGCGGTGAGTGTCACCGTCGAGTGACGGTGCCAGAGGATACGTTACTCGGTACCGTCTCACGCGATATGAGTGACACCGACGCCGACCGAATCCCGGTCACCGTGGTCAGCGGCTACCTCGGCGCGGGGAAGACGACGCTCGTCAACCACGTCCTGCAGAACCGACGCGGCATGGAAGTCGCCGTCGTCGTCAACGACATGGGCGAGGTGAACGTCGACGCCGAACTGCTCGCCGACGCCGCGGACAGTGGTGACGGCGACAGCGACGAGGGCGTTCTCGACCTCTCGAACGGCTGTATCTGCTGCGAGTTACAGGGCGACCTGCTCGAACAAACGGCTGAACTGGCCGAGACGCGGTCGTTCGACTACCTGTTGGTCGAGTCCTCCGGAATCAGCGAACCGCTGCCCGTCGCGCGGTCGTTCGTCGAAGGCTCGCCCGAGAGCGACGTCGACCCGACCGACCACTACCGACTCGACACCACCGTCTCGGTCGTCGACGCCTACGGGTTCTGGAAGGAGTTCGACCCGACGACGCGCAAGGAGTCGGCGTCGGTGGACCGCCCGCTCGCCGACGTGTTCGTCGACCAGATCGAGTTCTGTGACGTGCTGCTGTTGAACAAGTGCGACATGGTGCCCGACGACGAACTCGACCGCATCGAGTCGGTGGTTCGTGAACTGCAACCTCGGGCGGACCTCACCCGAACGACCTACTCGGAGGTCGACCCCGAGCGCATCCTCGGTACCGGTCGGTTCGACGTGGGAGAAGCCCGGAAGAACGTCGGCTGGAAACGGCGACTCGCCGAACACGAGCGAGGTGAGGAGACGGGGGACTTCCACGACGAGGACGGTCACGAGCACGACCACGGCGGACTGACCGCCGCCGAAGCCCACGGCGTCTCGTCGTTCGTCTACGCGGACGAGACGGCGTTTCACCCGCAGCGGTTCGCGGCGTGGCTCCGAGACTGGGACGGGAGTATCGTCCGCGCGAAGGGGTTTTTCCTCCTCGCGGGCCGCGAGGAGTCGGTGATGGGGCTGAGTCAGGCGGGGCCGTCGGTGCAGGCGGGTCCCATCGGCGACTGGGACGACGCGGACACCCCGCGGACGCGACTCGTCTTCATCGGGAGCGAGATGGACGAGACGAGACTCCGAACGGAACTCGACGACTGTCTCGTCGACGAGCGCGAACGCGCCGAACCCGCAGCGCGCGACGACCCGTTCCCGCTAGCGACGACCGTCGACGAGTGAGGTGGCAGACCCGGCGCTCACGCGAACTCCTCGCGGAGTTCGTCCCACGACTCGTCGAAACCGTAGTTCGCGTTTGCCGCCTTCCGCTTCCCGATAGCGTCCTGGTAGACGGTGTCGTACTGAAGGAGCTCCGTCCATCCCTCCATCGCGTAGTTACAGTACTGGCACATTGTCACGATAGATACGATGCGTTCACGTTTATATCTACCATCTGTGACGCTTTCGAGACGACGGAATAAGAAAATTGATAAGTGGGTGTGAGCGAGGGGCGTGTGACCAACTGTGATAACCGGACGTTGCGACCACTGTGACTGGTCGATGATAACGACATCGTACTCGGAGATGGTGCGAGCGTATCAGACGCACCTCCGAGAGAACCACCACCAGACGTGGCTTCGCACCTGAAAAAATCGAGGTAGTGTCCGTCGACTACGGCTCCAGTAACACCTTGGTGACGCCCTCCTCGCGGCTGTCGAAGCGCTCGTACATCTCGGGCGCTTCGTCGAGGCCGACGCGATGCGAGACGACGAACGTCGGGTCGGCGCGACCCTCGATGATCATGTCCCGGAGCTGTCGGTTGTAGCGCTTGACGTTGCACTGTCCAGTGCCGAGCGCGATACCCTTCTCGAACAGTTTTCCGAAGTCGATACCGAGTCGACCCTGCGCGGCCATCTCGTCGGGCGCACCCGGGTCGGAGGGGACGTAGAGCCCCGGAATACCGAGCTTCCCGGTCGCGCGGACGGTCTGGATGAGCTGATTGAGGACGACTGCCGGGTTCTCCCGCGCCGGGTCGTACGCGTCGTCACTGACGTCCGTCTCGGGGTCGATAGCCTGGTAGCCGACCGCGTCGACGCCTTTGTCGACACCTTCGCCGTGGGCGTCTTTGATCTGCTCGACCGGGTCGGACTCCTCGAAGTTGATGGGCATCGCGTCGCAGTGCTGCTCGGCGAGTTCGAGGCGACTGTCGACGCGGTCGACGACGTATATCTCGGAGGCACCCTGAATCTTCGCGCTGTACGCCGCCATCAACCCGACCGGGCCCGCTCCGTAGACGGCGATGGACTCGCCCGGCTGGAGGTCCGCGAGTCGGGTTCCGTGCCACCCCGTCGGGAAGATGTCCGCGAGGAGCGCGAACGCGTCCTCGTGTTCGTCACCCTCTGGCAGTTTCAGCGCGTTGAAGTCGGCATACGGTACCCGAAGTTTCTCGGCCTGTCCGCCCTTGTACGGACCCATCGCGACGTAGCCGTACGCGCCACCGGCGAATCCGGGGTTGACGTTCGTACAGAACCCCGTGTAGCCGTTCTCACAGTTCTGACAGAAACCGCAGGCGACGTTGAACGGCATGACGACGCGGTCTCCCTCCTCCAGCGTGTCGACACCCTCGCCGACTTGCTCGACGATGCCCATGTTCTCGTGCCCGAAAACGATGCCCGGGTCCGCCGACGTTCGCCCCTCGTACATGTGGAGGTCCGACCCACAGATGGCCGACGTCGTGATGTCGACGATGACATCGTTCGGGTGTTCGAGTTCCGGATCGTCCACTTCCTCGACGGCGACCTCGTTCGGTCCTTTGTAAACCACTGCGTTCATTGACATTCGTTAGAACCTCACGTGGTAACCCATCAGACACCATCATATATCTAATTCAAGATAATTTGAGTTACGGCCGAGATGGTAGCATCTTCCGTAGGTGAGTTGTTATCGTTTCGGTACACAATCCACAATTCGGAACGATATCCTCGGTGCCGACGGCTCGGTGTGTTTTTCTACGGACTCGCCGTATCGCGGTCGTGAACGTTCTGGGAGAGATTGTCGCGCGCGACCGGCGGTCCGACCGCTCGGCGGTCCACGTTCCGGCGGCCGACCGAACGATGAGTTACCACGACTTCTGTACGACGGCGTGGAAAGCCGGGAACGTCTTTCGACATCTCGGCCTCGCGAGCGGCCGAGGCGTCGAAGTCGAACCCGCGGGGTCGCCGGAGTCACTGCTCGCATTTTTCGGCGCGGCGTTGCTCGGGTCGCCCGTCAGATTCGAGGTCCGCGGCGACGCCGGGACGCGCCTCGTCGTCACCACCGCCGACCGGGAGACGGGGTTCGACCCCGCACCGGGCACGAAACTCGTCGTCTACGGCGGCCGCCCGACCCGTCCGGAGACGACTCACTGGGAGACGGAGGTCTGGAGCGAGAACCCGGCGATACCGCCGTACGACGTGACTCCCTCCACACCGGCGCTCGCCGCCGACGAGACGTACGCGCACGGCGAACTGCTGGAGTTCGCCGAGGACGTCGTCGACGAGTACGCTCTGACCGACGCCTCCCGCGTCGTCGTCCGGAGTTCGCTGTCGCACCCCGGCGCCGTCGTCGCGGGCGTCGTCGCGCCGCTTCTCGTCGGAGCGACGGTCGTTCTCGCCGACGCCGACGCGGGGAAGTCCGGAGAGGTTGCCGTGAGTCCGACGGACGACGCGCCGGAACCCATCGTCGTCGACCCGACGGGCGTCCTCGCTCGGTAGCGCTCTCCTCGCTCTCGGGTCGCAACCGACTGCGTGAACTGCCGGACACCCAAACGCTACGTTCTTCGGGCGAAACCACCCGTCATGACCGACGTAGCCGACCGAAAACGCCGGGCCGTCGAAGCCATCGACGCGCACGCCGACGACATCGTCACCTTCGCCGAAGACGTCGAAGCGGAACCGGAACTCGGGTTCAAAGAGACCGAGACGACCAGAAAGGTCGTCGCCGAACTGGAGGGGATGGGGCTCGACGTCGAGGAAAACATCGCCGTCACCGGAGCGAAGGCGCGGCTGGGAACCGACGCAACCGGCGGACTGGACGATGCGGACGAGTTCGTCGTCGCCGTCCTCGGCGAACTCGACGCGCTCGTCAACCCCGCGCACCCGAAAGCCAACCCGGAAACGGGGGCGTGTCACGCCTGCGGCCACCACGCCCAACTGGCGAACCTCGTCGGCGCGGCCTACGGCCTCACCGCCGCGGGCGTCGTCGACGACCTGGAGGGTGCTATCGACTTCGTCGCCGTCCCCGCCGAAGAGTACCTCGACCTGGGTTACCGCCGGACGCTGGTCGAAAACGGTGAGGTGGAGTTCCTCGGCGGCAAGCAGGAACTCATCCGCCGCGGTCACCTCGACGACGTCGACTGCGCGATGATGATACACGCCGGGAGCGACACCCCCGAGCGCGTCGTCACGAGCGACTTCTCCTCGAACGGCTTCGTCGGCAAATTCGTCACCTACGAAGGGAAGGAGTCGCACGCGGGCGCCGCCCCCGAGGAGGGCGTCAACGCGCTCAACGCGGCGATGCTCGGCATGAACGCCGTCCACGCCAACCGCGAGACGTTCGCCGACGACGACCACGTCCGCGTCCACCCCATCGTCACGAACGGCGGCGACGGCGTCAACGTCGTCCCCAGCGACGTGCGGATGGAGTCGTACGTCCGCGCGAGCACCGTCGCTGCCGTCGAGGACGCCAACGAGAAGACGAATCGCGCGCTCGAATCCGGTGCGATGGCCGTCGGCGCGGACGTCGAAATCGAGGACTACCCGGGTTACATGCCGCTGCGGACCGACGAGACGATGGTCTCGACGTACGACGCGAACGTCTCCGAACTCCTGGGCGAGGACGCGCTGACGCCGGGCAAACCCCACCTCACCGGGTCGACGGACATGGGCGACGTGACGCAGGTCATCCCCGGCATCCACCCCTACGTCGGCGGGTTCTCGGGGGCGGTCCACGCCCGCGACTTCGAGGTCGTCGACGCGGAGATGGCGTACGTGATTCCGGCGAAGCTGACGGCGATGTTAGTCATCGACCTCCTGGCCGACCCCGAGAAGCAGGCCGCGATTCGGGCGGCGAAAGCCGAAAAGCGGTCCGTCGAGGAGTATCTGGATATCGTGCGCGGAATGCGCGAGACGGTCGTCGGCGAGTACAGCGGGTGAACTCAGTCGGCGAAGTCGTCGGCGTCCAGCGGCCGGGCCTCGTTCCGGTACCGGTCGTGAACGTCGCGCGCCCACGTCAGCACGGCCTCGTCGTCGGTGTCGACCGAGGCCTGTAAGAGGCCGTCGTCGTCGCGCAGAAAGAGGTGGACCACGTCGTCGGCGACGGTGAGCGCGACGGGTACGTCGTCGTCGACGACGCGGAGTTCCGCGCCGGGCAGGTCGACCAACTCCCGAAGGCGTTCGCGGAGCGCGGAGTCGTCGGCGATGGCGTCGATGGCGCTCGCCGAGAAGATCCCCTCGAACGTCTGCCCCTCGTCGGCGACGCGTCGTCGAACCACGTCCATACTCTGTTCGTTGAACGCGTACGAGACTATCTCGACGCGTTCGGCGTCGCGCAGCAACTCCAGCACGCGCTGGACCGGGGCGTTCGGACGCGTCTGCGTCGGTGTCGTGATTGTCGCGTCTCGGAGCCGTCTGAGGTCGAACGTCATCGCCTCGGTGGGGAGCCAGTTGGCGACTTGACGGAGTTTCTGTTCGGTCTCGACAATTTCGCGGAGGTTCGAGAATCCGTCCGCGACCAACCGTCCGGTCGGCGTCGCCGCGTACTCCCGGCCCGTCGCCTCGACCCAGTTTCGCTCCTCGAAGTCCCGGAGAATGCGGCCGAGCGTCGGCTGTGACGCGCCAGTTCGCTCCTGGAGATCACGGCGCGTGTGGGGTGTTTCGGCCACCGCGTTCAACACCTCGACCCGGTTCACCGAGAGCGCGAGAAACTCGATATCTTCGAGCGCCGATTCCATGGGACTACGTTCGACCGACTCCCACAAGTGGCTTTCGCACTGTGAATATATTTCACTATATGAAATGCCGGCGAACGCCACCTGAATTTCTTGCTGTGAAAAATTTACTGAATATATGTATAACCCTCGCGCCCCTCTGTACAGTCGATGACGATTCGCTTCACTTCGCCGGTCGGCCGGGCCGCCGAACTCGCGGCGTCGATGGAGGTGTCCCCGTAGTGGTCACCAAACGCTCGCTCGTCTTCTTCGCGCTCGCCAGCGTCTTCTTCGGGGGCGTGTTCGTCGCCGCCAAAGCCGGACTCTCGTACTTCCCGCCGCTTCTGTTCGTCGCGCTCCGCTTCGACGTCGCTGCGGCGGTACTCCTCGGCTACGTGGCGCTCACGACGGCCCGCGAGGACCTCCTCCCTACGACGCGCGGCGACGTCGCAGGCATTCTCGCCACCGGCGTGCTCGCCATCGGCCTCGCCAACGGTCTCCTGTTCGTCGGCCAGCAGTACGTCTCCAGCGCCGTCGGCTCTATCATCTTCAGCCTCTCGCCCATCTTCACGCCGCTTCTCGCGGCGTTTCTGCTCTCCGACGAGCGACTCTCGCGCCGCGGCGGCGTCGGCGTGCTCGTCGGACTCGTCGGCGTGGCGCTCGTCGTCGGCGTCGACCCGCAAAACCTGCTCGGCGGCGGCGTCGTCGGCAAGGCCGTCGTCCTCGGCGGTGCGGCGAGCGCGGCGCTCGGCGGGGTGCTCATCCGCCGCGCCGACGGCACACTGTCGAGCACCGTCCGAACCGCGTGGGCGCTGCCCGTGAGCGCGCTGATGGTCCACGGCATGAGCCTCGGCGCGGGCGAATCGCTCTCGGCCGTCTCGTGGACGCCCGCCGCTTTCGTCGCGCTCGTCTACGTCAGCGTGTTCGCCGGAGCCGTCGCCTACATCGCCTACTTCGGTCTGCTCGACGACGTGGGCGCGATTCGCGCGAGCCTCGTCTTCTACGTCAGCCCCGTCGTCGCGACGCTCGGCGGGTGGGCGTTGTTGGGTGAGGCCATCTCGCTGTCGACCGTCGCGGGCTTCGGCGTTATCTTCGCCGGGTTCGTGATTCTCGGCTCCGAGGAACTCGAAGGTCGGCTGCCGGAACTCGCGGCCCGATTATCGACCGGCGAACCGTCGACGGTGCTGACCGACGGCGGCCGCGACGCGGAGAGTCGGACGGGTTGCGACGCGGAGTGAGCGACGATTTCGAGCGTCCGTCGAGGACTCCGGGGTAGTTATCTTCTGATGACAAATTTCTTTTACTGACGGCTGAAACGCGCGAGCGAATGGTCTCCAGAAGCACGAAGACGACGCTCCTCCTCATCTTCGGAATCGGGTTGCTGTTGAACCCCGTATACCTGTATCCGAACAACCTCGACGGCACCGGAACCGTCGTCACCTACGAGGTCGAACCGGTAGAGAACGAGACGGTCGCGGAATCGCTCGTCTACATCTCCGAGCAGACGCTCACGTGTGGGACCGAGCGGGCGTGCGCACTCGAACGCGAGGTGGCCGAACAGGGTTCGCTCGAATACAATCACACCGTTCAAGAGAGGTTACCGGGTTGGGACCCATTCAGTCTGAGCTACGCGAGATACACCCTCGTCGCTATCGACGGGCGGTTCTACGCGCCGGAGGTCAGAGAGGACGGCGAGCGGACGATTCTGACCCACCGCGAACTGTCGACGATGGAAGCGCTCGACCAGATCGCGGTCCCGAATGACGAGACCTCGCCGGAAGTCCGTCGGGCCGTGGAAACCGGTTCGGTCACGGTCGTCGACCACCGAATTCCCGAGTTCGAGCGCCGCGACCCCATCGCCCACGACGGCGAGGTGTACGCCGTGACGGGGCGGAGCTACAGTTCGGGCCCGCCCGAGAAAGTCCTCGTCTGGCGGGCGTTGTTCGTTCTGGTCGGCGTCGGGTGCGTCGCGGTCGCGTGGGATCTTCGCGGACGGGAGTAGAATCTCTCACTCCGAGCGTCGAGACCACATAGAACGGCGACTCCTACTGGAGACACGCCACTCCACGGCTCTTCTTCAGCTCTCCGTCCGAGGAGACACCGAACGAGAGTCGCCACTCCCGACACTTGTCCGTCCTCGTGAGCGACTCCCGTTTGGCGACCGTCTCTCCGTCGAGTGCCACCGTGACACTGTAACTACCCGGCTCTCGGAGCGGAACCTGCTCACTGCTCCCGGCCTCCAAGACGTGGTTTTCTTCGTGAATCACTTCGCCGTACCGTTTGACGACGACGGAGAGTTCGTGCGTCGACGAATCCGAGTTTTCGAGAACGACGCTCCCCACGTCTCTACTCCGTTCGGTGGTGGGTTCCGACGACAGCGTCGACGACGCGTTCGCCGGCTCGTCTGTACTTTCGTCTCCGGCCGCGTCCGTCCTACTGGTGCAGCCACTCAAACCGAGTGTGAGCGTGGTAGCAGTAATCTGAACCGTGCGACGACGTGTCAACGGAGGGCTCATAGACGATTTCGACGACCGAGGGCGAGAGAATAAGCTTTCCGTTGTCGCTCGGCGTTTCGAGCGTTCTTCGACTTCCTCGACCCCTCACTTCGCCGCCTTCACCTTCTCCAGCGCCTGTGGGTTCTCGATGCTGCTCATGTCGCCGAGTTCCTCACCCTCGTACACCGAGGCGATGGCGCGGCGAATTATCTTCCCGCTCTGAGTCTTCGGGAACTCGTCGACGAACAGCACCTCGCGCGGGCGGAACGGCTTGCCGAGTTCCTCGCCGACGACCGCTCTGAGTTCCGCGCGCAGGTCGTCGCTGGCGTCGACGCCGTCTTCGAGGACGACGTAGGCGACGACGGCCGTGCCCTTGGTGTCGTCGGAGACGCCGACGGCGGCGGCCTGATTTACTGCCCTGTGGTCGATGAGCGCGCCCTCGACCTCGGCGGGGCCGACTTTCCGACCGGCGACGTTGAGCACGTCGTCGGCGCGGCCGTGGAGGAACCAGAAGCCGTCCTCGTCCTTCTGCGCCCAGTCGCCGTGGTTCCACATGTCGTCGAAGCGCGACCAGTACTCGTTCAGATAGCGCTCGTCGCCGTCCCAGAGGCTCTTGGTCGTCGACGGGCAGGAGTCGCGCGCGACGAGGTAGCCCCGCTCGTGGGTGTCGGCGATGCTCTCACCTGTCGCGTCGACGATGTCGACGTTCATGCCGAGGCCGGGGCCGCCCAGCGTGCAGGGTTTCAGCGACTGGATGGGCATCGGCATGAGGAAACAGCCGCAAATCTCGGTCCCGCCGGAGATGTTCACGATAGGCGCTTCGCCGCCGCCGACGTTCTCGTAGAACCACATCCACGACTCGGGGTCCCACGGTTCGCCGGTCGACCCCAACAGTCGAAGCGAGGAGAGGTCGTAGCCGTCGAGCCAGTCGTCACCGTGCTTTCGAAGCGCGCGAATCGCGGTCGGCGAGATGCCGAACACCGAGAGCTTGTGCCGGTCGATCATCGACCAGAAGCGGTCGGGTTCGGGGTGGTCCGGCGCGCCCTCGTACATGAAGACGGTGCCGCCGAAGGCGTGGTTGCCGATGAGCGTCCACGGCCCCATCATCCAGCCGATGTCCGACACCCAGAAGAAGCGGTCCGACGGCTTGTGGTCGAAGCCGAAGTAGATCTCCTTGGCCGTCTGCATCAGCACGCCCGCGTGGGTGTGGACGATGCCTTTCGGCTTTCCCGTCGTCCCCGACGAGTACAGCAGCATCGACTCCTGCTCGCTCGGCAGTTCCTTCGTCTCGTACTCGTCGTCGGCCTCTTCTACTGTCTCGTGCCACCACTCGTCGCGCTCGTCGTGCCACTCTATCTCCGAACTGAGTCGCTCGTAGACGACGGTGTGTTCGACGTGGCCGGCCTGCTCGATAGCCTCGTCCGCGGCGTCTTTCAGCGTCACTTCGCTCCCGCGGCGGTAGAAGCCGTCGCCCGTGAAGAGCACCGAGCACTCGCTGTCTTCGATTCGCGTCGCCGTCGCGTCGACGCCGAACCCCGAGAAGATGGGAACGGCGACGGCTCCGACCTTGAAACAGCCGTAGAGAATCGAGATGACTTCGGGCACCATCGGCATGTACAACCCCACGGTGTCGCCCGTCTCGATGCCGCGCGCTTCGAGAACGTTGGCGACGCGGTTGGCCTGCCGGTGGAGTTCGTGGTAGGTTATCTCGCGGACGTCGCCGGGTTCGCCCTCCCAGATGCAGGCGACTTTGTTTCGAGTCCCGGAGTCGACGGCGGCGTGTCTGTCGAGCGTGTTGTGCGCGACGTTGATGGTGCCGCCGGGGTACCAGCGGGAGAACTGCGGGCCGTCGCTGTCGTCGCGGACGGAGTCGTAGTCGTGGTAGAAGTCGATGCCCAGATAGTCGGGCAGGAGGTCCCAGAACCAGTCGACGCCCGAGTCCGGTTCGCCCTCGACGTCGCCGCAGGTACGGGCGACGAGCTCCTCGTAGTCGTCGATCCCGTGCTCCTGCATGAACGCGTAGACGTTGGTCGACTCGACGAACTCCCGGGTCGGTTCGTGGACCACCTCGTCGGTGTCTGGGTGCGTGTTCATCGCACCCATCTTCTGCTGCCGCCGTCAAGTAGCTTGCTCACTATCGTCTGTGAACGATCGAGCCCGACGACTGGCCCGCGAGAGCGCTCGACGGGATGCGTTCTGTCGACGACCGCACGGTCGGTCCCGACGCCTCGCCCCGCCCCGCGATTCGCCAAATGTAAAAACAACCACACCAATCTGATAGTCGGCGGAAGCTGTCAGAACGGCCTCTCCCGTAGTCTATTCGGACTGTAACGAACCCCGAAGATACGGATTCACCGATACATCTCACCAATCTGTTAAGTGCTGTCCCGTGGGATACACCCTCGGTGGAGACAGATGTCCGACGAACCAACAACACGTGAACGAAACGTCACGACGGACCGAGACCGAATCCGAGAGTGGGCCGACGAGCGCGAGTACGCACCCGTCTACGAGGAGCGAGACACGGGTGGGATGAACTACCGGTTCGTCCGCGAGAGCGAGATAGACGACACCCACGACCGCCGCGACTGGGACGAGTTCTTCGAGACGTTCGACTCGGAGAACGTCGCGTTCGCCTACACCGAAGGCGAGACGGAAGGCGACGCCGAACCGTGGGAGTTCGTCACCCACTCCGACGTCGCAGAGCGCGCGGCGCTCGACAACGAGGAGGTCGAGAGCGCGCTGATGGAGGGTGAGACGGTGACCACCGAGGTCACGGAGACGAAAGTCGTCGAACGGACCATCGTCGAGCGCGACACCATCGAGAGCGACGTCGTCGACACCGAAACCATCGGCGAGACCACGGTCGACCGCGAACTCGTCAGTCGAGAGCTCGTCGAAGCGTCGTTCGTCGACGAAGAGAGCATCGAGGCGACTATCGAGGAACTGTGGTCGAACACCAACGAGATTCTCGAACGGATGATCGTCCACAGTCGCGTCGTCGACACCGAGCTCGAGGAGACCGACACCGTCGAGAGCGACACGATGGAGGCGGATATCGACATCCGAGGCGTCCAAGAGACCATCGTCGAGAGCGACATCGTCGAGAGCGACGCCGTCGGGAGCGAGGTCGTCGAGGCGGGCATCGTCGAGAGCCAGGTCATCGAAGGTGACATCGTCGAGAGCGAACTGTTCCAGCGGACCATCGTCGAAGAGGAGGTCGAGGAGCGCAAACGCGGCATCTACACCCTCTCGGAGACGGAGCTACTCGATACGAACGTCGTCGCGAGCCACGTCGTCGAGCGCGAAATCGTCGACCGCGAGTACGAGGGGATGGAGGCGGTCGAGACCCACGAGACGGCGACGACCGCCGACGCCGAGATGGCTGCGACCGCCGAAGGAACGGAAACCGACCAACCCGAGCGAGGCGAGGGAACCGCCGCACCGACGGGAACCGAGGGGACGGCGGCCGCCGAGGAGAACCGCTCTGAAGCGGTCGAACAGACCGACACTACCGGTACCGAGGAGGCAGAGCCGTTCGGCAGCGACGCGACCGAGACGGAGGACAGCAACGAACCGTTCACGAGCGACGCGACCGAGTCGTCCGACGCGACCGAGGAACAGCGACACGAGGGCGCACAGGCCGAAAGCGACCCGAGAACCGAAGCGGACACCGAGACGCACCTCGACGAGAACGACCAGGGGAAAGACATCGTCGACGAGAGCGGCCGGGAAGTCGGCATCGTCGCCAAAGTCGAAGGCGACGTCATCCACGTCGACCCCTCGCCGAGTCTCACCGACCGGTTGAAAGCCGAACTCGACTGGGGCGACGTCGACGACGACACGTACACCCTCTCGGGCTCCGACGTTCGGGAGGTCACCAACTCCCGTGTCGTCGTCCGGGATATGTGAAACTCGGCGCCACCGCCGCGGGCGCTGACGGCTGCGTAAATTCTTTTGCCCGCTCGGAGACTACTGGGTGACATGTACGTTCGAGACGCCAAGAACCGAGACGAGGTCTGGTTGCTCGATCACATCGAGGCGATGGACCTCGACGACGTCGCGTTTCGCTCGCGCGACTACGTCATCGCCGTCGACGAGGCGTCGAACACCCGGGCGGGATTCGGTCGGACCCGAATCCACAAACACGACGAGGGCGAGTTCTGCGAGCTCACCGGTATCGGCGTCTTGAGGGAGTGGCGCGGCCAGGGCGTCGGCGCACACGTCGTCGAACGACTCGTGAAAACCGCCGGCGACGAGGGGTTCGAGCGAGTGTACTGCTTCACGAACGAGCCGAACTACCTCGTCCAGTTCGGTTTCGCCCCGGTCGAGTCGGAGTCGCTTCCCGCGACGGTCCGGGAGCGGCTCGAAGCCAAGCGCGAAGACGTGATGCCCGACGCCGTGGCGCTTCTGCTTCCCGTCGACGCGTTCGAGATGCCCGACGAGGCGCGCGAGGCGTTCAAGCGCGCCGCACCGAAGGCGGAGCAGGCGTCGGAACCCGAAGAGCGCGCCGAGGACTTCGGCATCGACCCGGAGTCGGCGACGTACAAGTACGACACCGGCCGATAGGCGGGCGGAGAACCGGCCTACGTCCGGTCGTCGAGGAAGTCGGTGCTGAAGACGATCCACGCCAGCACCGAACAGAAGAGGATGGGCGGGAGGATGGCGAACGCCCACAGCGGTTCGATGCCCCAGAACAGCAGCAGCACCACGTCGAAGAGTCCCAGAGCGAGAAACGGTGCGACGGCGAGGGCGGCCCGTCTCCGGTTTCGCCCGCTCTCCTCCGCTAGCGGTGTGTTCTCCTCCGGTGTCGGCGTCGGCTCCGGTGAGTCGGAGTCGCTCGTCGAGGCGGCCATACCGAAACTCCGTGGCCGACCCTGAAAAGAGCCGCGCTCCGTTCGACGCTTCGACTACACTCGGTCGCGTTCTTCCACCCGAGAGACGAACTCCACGGCGCCGAACAGCGCACCGAGCGCTACCGTCGCCAGAACCGCGCCGTAGAGCGCCATCGGTATCGGACTCACTGGCAGCGTCGCGACGCCGAGAAGGTCGATAGACGCGCCCGCACTGTTCTCGCCGACGAACAGGCCGATGAGCGCCGCGACGAGCACGACGACGGCGCCGACGCCGAGGAGGATGCGCCGACCGCGGCCGGATTCCTTCACGTCGAGTTCGTTCACGGTCGAACTCTGTGGCGTCGGCTATAGACTCTTTCTCACTGCGACCGAGACGACACCGAGTCCGGTGCCGGAATCCACCGATCCGTGGCGGAGCGATTATACCCGCCGCGTGCGATGACGAAACCCCATGGTCGACGAACTCGTCGAGAAGGCGCGCGCGGTGCTCTCGAACGCTCACGTTCCGTACTCCGAGTACCGCGTCGGTGCCGCGCTCCGAACCGCCGACGGTACGGTGTTCGTCGGGTGCAACATCGAGAACGCCAACTACAGCAACAGCCTCCACGCCGAGGAGGTCGCCATCGCCGAGGCGGTGAAGAACGGCTACCGCGAGTTCGACCGCATCGCCGTCTCCTCGGGCGTCCGCGACGGCGTCACACCCTGTGGCATGTGCCGACAGACGCTCTCCGAGTTCTGTGACGACGGGCTCGTCGTCGTCTGCGACGAGGGCGGCGAGCGGGCCACCGAGTACACCCTCGGTCAACTGCTGCCGAACACCATCTCCGAGGGGACGCTCTCGGACGCCGAGCGCTCGGGCGAGAGCTAACGCGTCGCCGTTCATTTTTCCCCGCGGAGTCCCGTATAAATCGAATGATTTATACTGTTAACGGGTAACAAGCGACACGCCCGCGTAGCGATATCATACTATCGTCTGTCATCCCACCAGCGCGCGTCGCCGACGCCGTCCACGGTCGTCGGTGAGCCGTCGCGGGCGTTTCCATCCACCGAGCGACCGCGTCGTCGGACGCGCTCGTCGGGTCCTGCGCACCACCGGTTTATTTGTCGCATCGTCCCCGAGAGCGGATATGACCGACACCGACGCCAGCGAGGACCCCAACGACGAGGTCCAGTACCACATCGAAGTCGCCGAGGGCGACGTCGCCGACGCCGTGTTGCTCCCCGGGAATCCCGAGCGCGTGGACAAGATAACCGCGCTGTGGGACGACTACGAGGAGGTCGCGTACCACCGCGAGTACCGCACGGCGACGGGAACGTACGACGACGCGCCCATCTCGGTCACGTCGACCGGTATCGGCAGTCCCTCGGCCGCCATCGCCGTCGAGGAACTCGCGCGCGTCGGCGTCGAGACGTACATCCGCGTCGGTTCCTGCGGCGCGATTCAACCGGAGATGGAGGTCGGCGACCTCGTCATCACCTCCGGGGCGGTGCGACAGGAGGGGACCAGCGCCGAGTACGTCCGCGAGGACTACCCCGCCGTCGCCGACCACGAGGTCGTCTCGGCGCTCGTCGCCGCCGCGGAGCGTCTCGGCTACGACTACCACGTCGGCCTGACGATGAGCGCCGACAGCTTCTACGCCGGACAGGGTCGGCCGGGTCTCGACGGCTTTCGCGCGGCGGGCAGCGAGTCGCTCGTCGAGGAACTGCGGGAGGCGAACGTGAAGAACATCGAGATGGAGGCCAGCGCGCTGTTGACCATCGCCAACGTCTACGGCCTCCGCGCGGGTGCGGTCTGCTCGGTGTACGCCAACCGCATCACCGGCGAGTTCCGGACCGAGGGCGAGTCGCGGGCGGCGGAGACCGCGAGTCTCGCCGTTTCGCTTCTCGCGCGGATGGACGAAGTCAAACGCGAGGCGGGCGTCGACCAGTGGCACGCCGGCCTCTCGCTGTAAACCGACGCACCCGCCTCGTTTCCCCCGAACGGCCCCGTCACGGAATCGGGACGCACCCCAAAATTCGTTCGCTCTCGCGCGCGACGAGGCCGTTCTCGTTCCAAAGCCCCTTTATCGTATGACTCCGCAAATAGACGCATGACTCAGAAGGTCGTCGTTCTCGGTGCCGGGTACGCCGGTGCCGGCGCGGTGAAAGCGTTCGAAGACGAGATCGAAGACGGCGAAGCCGAACTCACGTGGGTCTCGGAGCGAGACTACCACCTCGTGCTCCACGAGGTCCACCGGGTCATCCGCGACCCGAGCGTCGAGTCGAAAGTCGCCGTCCCCATCGACGACGTGAAATCGCCGGAGACGGACTTCGTGAAGGGTCACGTCGAGAACGTCGACGTCGACGAACGCGTCGTCGAACTGAGCGACGACCGGACCGTCGAGTACGACTACCTGCTCGTCGCCCTCGGCAGCGACACCGCCTTCTACGGCATCGAGGGTCTCGAAGAGTTCTCGCTCACGCTCAAGAGCCTCGACGACGCCCGCGAGATTCACGAGCAGATCAAGGCGGCCTCCGAAGACGCCTCGCGCAGCGAACCCGCGCAGGTCGTCGTCGGCGGTGCGGGCCTCTCGGGCATCCAGGCGGCGGGCGAGATCGCGGAGTTCCGCGACAAGCACCGCGCGCCCATCGAAATCGAAATCGTCGAGGGGCTCGACGAGGTGTTCCCCGGTAACGACCCCGAACTGCAGGGCGCGCTCCGCAAGCGTCTCGACATCCAGGACATCGACGTCATGACCGGCGAGTTCATCTCGAAAGTCGACGAGGAAGCCATCTACGTCGGCGACGACACCGAACTCGACTACGACGTGTTCATCTGGACCGGCGGCATCACCGGCCAGAAGGAGGTCGCGGAGGCGAAACTCGACAAGGACGAGCGCTCGAACCGCATCTTCGCGGGCTCTGACTTCTCGACGAGCGACGAGCGCGTCTTCGCCATCGGCGACTCGGCACTCGTCGACCAGGGCAACGACAACGTCGCCCCGCCGACCGCGCAGGCGGCGTGGCAGGCGGCGGAGGTCGTTGGCGAGAACCTCGCCCGCACGATTCGCGGTCAGCCGCTGAAGACGTGGACCCACAGGGACAAGGGGACGCTCGTCTCCGTCGGCGACATGGCCGTCGCCCACGGCGTCCAGGGCGTGCCCGTCCAGACTTTCGGCGGTCCGGGCGCGAAGTTCCTCAAGAAGGCGGTCGCGACGCGCTGGATCGCCGACATCTCGTCGCCCAAGCGCGCGTTCACCGCCTGGGACGACATGTAAGAGACGGCCGCCTCGCGCGGCCCGCCCGACTTCCCAGACTTCTCGACTACTCGGTCTTTCCTCTCTCCGTTTCCGGACACCGTCTGCGACGAGCGACGGCACTGGTTTTCGGGCGTCGCTGTCGACGTCTCGGCGTCGTCACTCCGAGCGTAGAAGAGAAGAACCGTAGAAGACGAAAGAGCGTCCCCGAACCAGTTAGTGTTCCGGCTCCTCCGCGGGAGCGACCATGTCGTCGATGCGGAGAATGAGGATGTTGCTCGTGTCGTCCTTCCCGTCGACGGTTCCCTCGACGACGAGTTTCGATAGCGGCGTCGGGCCGACGGTGACGTTGTCGCCTTCGTGGAAGTCACGGACCGATCCCTGGAGGTGAATCTCCGCGCGGCAGAGCTCCGGGTGGTGGACGCTCGAGAGGTCGATCTCCTCGACGTTGGCGTTCTCGACGCGCTCGCCCTCGTGGAACAGCGGCACCGTCGCGGGTTCGTCCATCTCCTGGACGTCGAGCGCCTCGTAGGCGTTCGCCGTCGGCTTGTAACCGCCCTTCGGACCCGGGACGCCCTCGACCAACTGCAGCGCCTTCAGGCTCTGCATCTGGTTGCGAATCGTCCCCGGATTGCGGTTCACCTCCGCGGCGATATCTTCGCCTTTCACTGCGTCCTCGGCCTGACGGTAGAGATTTATCAGGGCCGTGAGTATCTGTTTCTGGCTCGGGGTGAGCTCGATAGACGACATAAACGAACGTTCGTAATTGATGTTCTTAAATTCGACGGATAACCGGTTTTTTGGTGATTATTATGGCGATGCTGTTGACTCGGTGACTGTCTCTTCAGAGAATGTCTGTTCGGTGACGTTCGACGCCTCAGTCCAACCTGAAACGTTCTGTTTCGCCTTAACGTATCGGTAGGCCTTTACCGCCACCTCTGGCCGTACACGTATGCAGAATCAGCGAGTTCTCGTCACCGGCGGGGCCGGATTCATCGGGTCGAACCTCGCGAACCACCTCGCCGTCGACAACGACGTGGTGGCCGTCGACGACCTCTATCTCGGTACCCCCGAGAACCTCACCGACGCGGTCGAGTTCGTCGAGGGGAGCGTCCTCGACGACGACCTGCCCACCGACGTCGACGTGGTGTTTCACCTCGCGGCGCTCTCGTCGTACGCGATGCACGAGGAGAACCCGCGTCGCGGCGCGCGCGTCAACGTCGAAGGGTTCGTCAACACCGTCGACCAGGCTCGACAGGACGGCTGTGACACCGTCGTCTACGCCTCTACGTCCTCCATCTACGGCAGTCGAACCGAACCGTCGCCCGAGTCGATGGCCGTCGAGGCGCGAACCGGCTACGAGGCGTCGAAACTCGCCCGCGAACGCTACGCGGAGTACTTCCACAACCACTACGAGCTGTCGCTCGCGGGGATGCGCTTCTTCTCTGTGTATCAGGGCTTCGGCGGTGCGGAGGAACACAAGGGCCAGTACGCCAACACCGTCGCGCAGTTCGCACACAAAATCGCTAACGGCGAGCGGCCCGAACTGTTCGGCGACGGCTCGCAGACGCGCGACTTCACCCACGTCGACGACATCGTCCGGGGACTCGAACTCGCCGCCGACCACCGGCTGCAGGGCACCTACAACCTCGGAACCGGCGAGAGCTACGACTTCAACGAGATGGTGGCGATGATAAACGAGGTGCTCGGCACCGACGTCGAACCGGAGTACGTCGAGAACCCCCTCGACGTCTACGTCCACGACACGATGGCCGACGCCTCGAAGATGCGCGAGGAGACGGGGTGGGAGCCGACAATCGGCTTCGAGGAGGGCGTCCGCCGCGTCTGCGAACCGTACCTCGGCGACTAAGCGGGTACGGGTCTCGGTCCGCGAACCGACCGACTCGACTGCCCGGCCTGTTGCCCCTCGCGGAACTCGACGGAGACGGCGACGTCACGCCCGGTCTCCTGTCGAATCCGCTCGCGGAGCGTCTCCGCGAGATTCGGATACGACTCGTCTGCCGGCCGCAGCACGACGACGGTCACCTCCGGCGTCTGTCCGAAGTGGCGCGCCATCCCCACCTCCGTCTGCATCGACGTGAGTTCGAGTTCGCCGTACTGGTCGTCTTCCAGCACCTGCTCGACGGCGGTGTTCACGTCGTTGTCGAACCCGATCTGACCGACGAGCAGGCCGCCGGCGCCGACGAAGATACCCCCGAGCAGTAGCAGCGCGACCACCGCTCCGAGATACTGCGGGCGGTCGTCCGTCTCGGCGGAGTCACCGTTGTTGACCTCGCGGGTGTTCTCGGTCCACGAGTCGGGTCGGTAGCCGAGATACCAGAGCACGAGAAACGCCGAGACGTTGACCGCCACGGCGTTCGCGACGAGCAGCACGCCCGCGCCGAGGTAGACGCTCGGCAGGCCCCACGCCAACCCGATGCCGACGGCCGCCGCCGCCGGAATGAGCGCCGCGGCTATCATGACGCCGACGAGCGAGACGGGCAGTGCCGTCGCGAGGCCGAACGCCCCGGCGGCCCCCGCACAGAGACCGACGAGCAGCGAGAGCAGTCCGGGAGAGATTCGCTTGCTTATCTGGCTGACCGTCGAGACGTCGAGGACTGACGTGACTATCTGGCCGGACTGCAGGAGCAGTCCGAGCGCGAACGCACCGAGAATCGCCGCGCCGAAGCCGAAGAACTGCTGTGCGAACCCGATACGAATCATCCGGCGGTCGTTCAGCGAGATGCCGACGCCGGCGATGAGCGCGGAGCCGACCTGCGGCGCGATGACCATGGCGCCGACGACGACGGCGGGCGAATCCAGAAGCAGACCCGACGCCGCGACGATGGCGCTGAACATCGTCATCGAGTAGTACGTCAGCTTGCTCCGGTGCATGTCGAGCGCCTTCGCGCGAATCTCCTCGCGCGCCACCGCGTCGTCCTCCTCGACGCCGGCGACGAACCGTTCTTCGAGTTCGTGGTAGTTGCGGGTTTTCGCCGTCTCGGCGCTGGCGATGACGGTGTACTCCCGGTCGTCGACGCCCGCGTCGCGGAGCTCGTCGATGACGTAGCCGACGGCCTGCGTCGGGAGCGGGAACTCGACGAGCACCGTGTCCTCGCGCTCCGTCGCGTTCTTCGTGACGACGAAGTCGATGTTCTCTGTCTCCAAAACGTCGACGACGTTCTGTTTGTTGGCCTCGTCGACGAGGAGTTTGATGAGCCGCATCTACTCCAAGAACACGCCTTCTCGCCTTGAGCGTGGCGGACAGTCGCATACGACGAAACGTTGTGTTCACGTCACTGTCGGGTTCGCAGGGGGAATCGGAACCACTACCCGCTCGGTCACGAACGTTCGGGTATGACCCGAACGGTCCGAATCATCGGAGCACCGACCGACTACGGGGCGAACCGACGCGGCGTCGACATGGGGCCGTCGGCGATTCGCTACGCCGGTCTCGCCGAGCAACTGGAGAACGCGGGCGTCGTCCCCGAGGACGCGGGCGACCTGCCGGTTCCGCGAGCCGAGGAGCGCGACCCGGAAGTGAACCAACCGTCGCAGGGACACGCGAAGTTCCTCCGCGAGACCGAAGAGGTCTCGAGGCGACTGGCCGACGACGTCGCCGACGCCCTCGACGACGGCGTGACGCCGCTGGTGCTCGGCGGCGACCACTCCGTCGCCATCGGGTCGCTCGTCGGCTCCGCGCGCGACGCCGACATCGGGGCCATCTGGTTCGACGCCCACGGCGACCTGAACACGCCGACGACGACGCCCAGCGGTAACGTCCACGGGATGCCGCTGGCGGCCGGTCTCGGCATCGCCGACTTCGGCGGCGTCGAGTGGGCGAACGCGCCGGGGCTCGACCCCGAGAACGTCGCCCTCGTCGGCCTCCGCAGCCTCGACGACGCCGAACGCGAACTCATCCGCACCACCGACCTCACGGCGTTCACCATGTCCGACATCGACGAGCGCGGCATCACCGACGTCGTCGACGACGCGCTCGACGTGGTCACCGACGGCACCGACGGCGTCCACGTCAGCCTCGACTTGGACTGGCTCGACCCCAAGGAGGCCCCCGGCGTCGGAACGCCCGTCCGCGGCGGCGTCAGCTACCGCGAAGCGCACTCGGCGCTGGAGACGGTCGCTCGGTCGGAGGCGATGCGCTCGCTCGAAGTCGTCGAGGTGAACCCCATCCTCGACGAACACAACGAGACGGCCGAGTTGGCGACGGAACTGGCCGCGAGCGCGCTCGGAAAGACGATTCTCTGACGACACAGCGTCACTCACCCTGAATACACAGACACCCCGTTTTTGCGGCTCTCCGTCGCTACTTTTCACGTGCGCCACGTCCACATCTTCGTCCCCGCCGAGGAGCGCCCGGCGGTCGAAGAGACGCTCTCGGAACTCGACGTCGACTACGCCGTCACGAGCGACGGCAGCGGTACCGAGGCGAAGGTTCTCTTCCAGTTTCCCGTCCCCGTCGACGGGGTTCGAGAGGTGCTCGAAGACCTTCACGACGCCGGGGTAGAGGAGGGGACCTACACCGTCGTCGGCAGCGCCGAGGCGGTGTTGACGCCGAACGTCGACCGGCTTCAGAAGCGGTACGCGCAGGACTTCACCCCGTTGGCGGAGTTCGAACTCCAGTCGAAAGCCGAGTCGTTGAGCCGCGACGACTACTCCTACGTCTGGATGCTGTTTCTCAGCGCCATCATCGCCACGGCGGGGTTGCTCATCGACTCGCCGGCCATCGTCGTCGGGTCGATGGTCATCGCGCCCATCATGGGGCCGATACTCACCGCGACGGTCGGCGCGACGACGAGCAACTGGGAGATGTGCGTCGCCGGCGTCCGCCAGCAGGTTCTCGGCCTCGGCGTCGCCGTCGTCGGCGCGACGGTCACCGCGTTCGCGCTGAAGGAACTCTCGCTCGTCTCGTCGACGCTCGCCCCCGCGAGCATCGAACTCGTCAGCCTCCGCCTCGCCCCCAGTTCGGTCGCCATCCTCGTCGGCGTCGCCGCCGGGGCCGCGGCGACGTTCGGCGTCACGACGAAGGGGCCGCTGTCGCTCATCGGCGTGATGGTCGCGGCGGCGCTCATCCCCGCGGCGGGCGTCACCGGCATCGGCGTCGCGTGGGGTGCGCCGCTGCTCGTGCTCGGGACGCTGTTGCTTCTGGCCGCGACGGTGCTCGCTATCGACGTCGCGATGATCGCCACGCTGTCGTTCTTGGGGTACCGCTCCAGCGTCGATAGCCTCCGCGGCTACCTGCAAAACGACGCCGTCAACGTGCCCGCCGTCGCGCTCGCGGCGCTGGTTCTCTTCGCGGGAGTGGGCGTCGTCACGGTCGGGACGGTCCAGCAGGTGAACTACCAGCGGACGGTGAACCAGCAGGTCGAAGAGGTGCTTGGGCAACAGCGGTACAGCGACCTGCAGGCGACGAGCGTCAGCGTCCAGTACGCCTACCCGGTCGGCTTCGCGGAGCGAGAGACGGTGACCGTCACGGTCACGCGGACGACCGACCGGTCGTACTCGTCGCTTCCGAGCGAGATACAGCGGGAGATACGCGCCGAGACGGGACAGAACCCCGTCGTCCGCGTCCGGTTCGTCGACTACTCGCAGACGAACTACTCGTCGTCGGCGTCGGCGGTCGGCGTCTCTTCGGATTCGATATCTGACTCCGCCTCTTCGCCGACGCTCGCGGCCGGAATCACGTCGACGGCGGCGACGTAGTCGCCGTCGTCTAAGTCCATCACGATGACCCCCATCGTGTTGCGACCGTACTTCGAGATGTCGTCGACGCGGGTGCGCATTATCTGGCCGTCCTCGCTCATCACGAGCAGGTGGTCGCCGGAGGCGACGGCGTCGATGGCACAGACCGTCCCGTTGCGGTCGTTGGTTTTGATGTCGATGAGACCCTTGCCGTTGCGGGACTGTTTGCGGTAGTCTTCGAGGTCGCTGCGCTTGCCGTAGCCGTTCTGCGTCACCGTGAGCAACCAGTCGTGCTGGCCGGGGTCGACCGCAGCGACGCCGGCGACCACGTCGCCGTCGGTGAGGCGGATGCCGCGGACGCCGCGGGCGCTGCGACCCATCGCGCGGACTTCGCCCTCGTCGAACCGGATGCTCATGCCGCCCTCGGTGGCGACGACGAGGTCGCGGTCGCCGTCTGTCACCTCGACGTCGACGAGTTCGTCGCCGTCTTCGAGGCGGATGGCGCGGATACCCGTCGAGAGGATGTTGGCGAAGTCGTCGACGGCGGTCCGCTTGGCGTAGCCGTCGCGGGTGACCATCGTGAGGAACTCGTCGTCGTCCATCTCGTCGGTGTTGACGACGGCCGTTATCTCCTCGTCGGCGTCGAGGTCGAGCAGATTGACCGCGGATTTTCCGCGGGCGGTCCGACCCATCTCCGGTATCTGGTACGTTTTCAGTTGGTAGACCTGCCCGTGGGTGGTGAAGACCAACAGGTAGTCGTGGGTGTTGGCGAAGAAAACGGAGGAGACGCGGTCGCCCTCCTTCAGGTCGGTGCCGATGATACCCTTCCCGCCGCGGCCCTGCGCGCGGAAATCGGCGGCGGGCATCCGCTTGATGTAGTCGTCCTCGGTGACGACGACGACCATGTCCTCCTGGGGGATGAGGTCCTCGCGGGTGACCGTCCCGGTGTCCTCGATGAAACTCGTCCGGCGCTCGTCGCCGTACTCCTCCTTCACGTCGCGGAGTTCGTCTTTGATGACGCCGAGCAGTTCGGACTCGTTTTCGAGAATCTCGTTGAGACGCTCGATGGTCGCCTGCACCTCCTCGTACTCGTCTTCGATGGCCTCGGCCTCCATCGAGGTCAGCGAACCGAGCTGCATCGCGACGATGTGGTCGACCTGCGCCTCCGAGAAGTCGTACTCCGCTATCAGCGCCTCCTTCGCGTCGTCGCGGCTCTCGGAGTTGCGGATGAGGTCGACCACGTCGTCGACGTTCTCGAGCGCGGTCAACCGACCCTCGAGGATGTGCGCGCGGTCTTCGGCCTCTTCGAGGTCGTACTCGCTGCGGCGGCGCACGACCTCGCGGCGGTGGTCGACGTACTCCTCCAGCGTCTCCTTGAGGGTGAGCACGCGGGGTTCGCCGTCGACGAGCGCGAGATTGATGACGCCGAACGTCGATTCGAGGTGGTGTTCGAGCAACTGGTTCTTCACAACCTCGGGCATGGCGTCGCGCTTCAGTTCGACGACGATGCGGATACCGTCGCGGTCGGACTCGTCGCGCAGGTCGCGGACGCCCTCTATCTTGCCCTCGTTGACGTTGTCGGCGATGCGCTCGACGAGTCGCGCCTTGTTCTCCTGGAACGGGAGTTCGGTGATGACGATGCGCTCGTCGTCTTCGACCTCGTACTCCGCGCGGACGCGGATGCGACCGCGGCCGGTTTTGTACGCCTGGTGGACGGCGTTGCGGCCGACGATGTTAGCACCCGTCGGGAAGTCCGGCCCCTTGACGAACTCCATCAGGTCCTCGATGGTGCAGTCGGGGTTGTCGATGAGGTGAACCGTCGCGTCGATGACCTCCGCGAGGTTGTGCGGCGGGATGTTCGTCGACATCCCGACAGCAATCCCGGAAGAGCCGTTCACGAGGAGGTTCGGGAACGATGCGGGGAGCACGTCCGGCTCCTGCAGGCGGTCGTCGTAGTTCGCGCGGTAGTCGACGGTGTCCTTCTCGATGTCCGAGAGCAGTTCCTCGGCGATGGCGGACATGCGCGCCTCCGTGTACCGCATCGCCGCCGGCGGGTCGCCGTCGACGGAACCGAAGTTGCCCTGGCCGTCGACGAGCGGGTAGCGCATGGAGAAGTCCTGCGCCATCCGGGCGAGCGCGTCGTAGATGGCGGAGTCGCCGTGCGGGTGGTAATCACCCATCGTCTCGCCGACGATAGAGGAGCTCTTTCGGTGCGAGGAGCGCGCGGTGACGCCCGCCTCGTGCATCGCGTAGAGGATGCGGCGGTGGACGGGTTTGAGGCCGTCGCGGACGTCCGGGAGGGCGCGGCCCGCGATGACCGACATCGCGTAGTCGATGTACGACTGCTCCATCTCGTCTTCGATTCGTGCGGTCTTGACGCGCGCGGCCTCCGCGTTCGCGTCCGGGTCGGGGAGTTCTGAACTCATGTATCAGATTAAATGTCCACCCACTCTGCGTCGGTG
Organism: Haloprofundus sp. MHR1; assembly: GCF_005155585.1. Taxonomy (NCBI): domain Archaea; kingdom Methanobacteriati; phylum Methanobacteriota; class Halobacteria; order Halobacteriales; family Haloferacaceae; genus Haloprofundus; species Haloprofundus sp. MHR1. The sequence goes on along the minus strand of NZ_CP039833.1, from coordinate 2,925,571 downwards.
GCGTGGTCTTTGATGAACTGTTTTCGCGGTTCGACGGCGTCGCCCATCAGCACGTTGAACATGCGGTCGGCCTGGGCGGCGTCCTCGATGGTTATCTGTTTGAGGATGCGGTTCTCGGGCTCCATCGTCGTCTCCCACAGCTGCTCGGGGTTCATCTCGCCGAGCCCCTTGAACCGCTGGATGCGCGTCGGGTTGCCGTTGCACTTCTCTTCGACGATGCGCTCGCGTTCTTCCTCCGTCATCGCGTCGTACGTCTCGCCGCGGTAGCGGATGCGGTACAGCGGCGGTTGCGCCGCGTACACGTAGCCGGCCTCCAGAAGCGGCTTCATGTGACGGTACAGAAGCGTGAGGAGCAAAGTACGGATGTGCGCGCCGTCGACGTCGGCGTCGGTCATCAGGATGATCTTGTGGTAGCGGGCGTTCTCGATGTCGAACTCCTCGCCGATGCCCGCGCCGATGGCGGTGATGAGCGCGCGCACCTCGTTGTTCTCCAGAATCCGGTCGAGACGGTGCTTCTCGACGTTGAGAATCTTCCCGCGGAGCGGGAGGATGGCCTGATTGTGCCGGTCGCGGCCCTGTTTGGCGCTCCCGCCGGCGGAGTCACCCTCGACGATGAACAGTTCGGACTCCGCGGGGTCGCGGGTCTGACAGTCGGCGAGTTTGCCGGGCAGCGCCGTCGATTCGAGCGCGCTCTTGCGGCGCGTCAGCTCTTCGGCCTTCTTCGCGGCTTTCCGGGCTTTGGCGGCCTCGGCGGCCTTGCGGATTATCGCCTGCGCCGTTCCCGGGTTCTCCTCGAAGTACGTCGAGAGGCGTTTGTGCGTCGCGCTCTCGACGATTCCTCGGACCTCGGAGTTGCCGAGCTTCGTCTTCGTCTGCCCCTCGAACTGCGGGTCGGGGTGTTTGACGGAGATGACCGCGGTGAGTCCCTCGCGGACGTCCTCGCCGCGGAGGTTGTCGTCCAGGTCGTCGATGAGTCCCTGCTTGCTCGCGTAGTCGTTGACGACGCGGGTGAGCGCCGTCTTGAACCCGGTGAGGTGGGTACCGCCCTCGCGGGTGTTGATGTTGTTGGCGAAGGCGTGGATGGAGCCCTGCAGCTCGTCGGTCGCCTGCATGGCGACTTCGACCTGGATGTTCTGGTCCTCGTCTTCGAAGTAGACGACGTCGTCGTGAAGTGCGGTCTTCGTCTCGTTGAGGTACTCGACGAACTCGCGGATGCCGCCGTCGTAGTAGAACGTCTCCGAGTCGTCGGAGCGCTCGTCGGTGAGCGTGATTTCGACGCCGGAGTTGAGGAAGGCGAGTTCGCGGAGACGGGTGGCGAGCGTCGAGAAGTCGAACTCCGTCGTCTCGAAGATGTCGGAGTCGGGCCAGAACTGGATGGTGGTTCCGGTGCTCTCGTCGGGGTCGAGGTCGCGGACGCGCTCGAACTCGCCTTGTTCGGGTTCGCCCCGGTCGAAGCGGTGCTTCCAGACGCCGCCGTCGCGCTTGATCTCGACCTCGAGCCAGTGAGAGAGCGCGTTGACGACGGAGACGCCGACGCCGTGGAGGCCGCCGGAGACCTGGTAGGATTTGTTGTCGAACTTCCCGCCGGCGTGGAGGACGGTCATGATGACCTCGACCGCCGGACGCTCGTACTGTTCGTGGGTGTCGACCGGGATACCCCGGCCGTTGTCGGAGACCGACACCGAGCCATCGTCGTGAATCGTCACCTCGATAGCGTCACAGTGGCCCGCGAGGGCTTCGTCGATGGAGTTGTCGACGACTTCGTAGACGAGATGGTGGAGTCCACGAACGTCTGTAGAACCGATGTACATCGCCGGACGTTTCCGGACGGCTTGCAGGCCCTCGAGGACCTGAATCTGCCCGGCGCCGTACTCGCTGTCTTGGGACATAGAATCTACCTCAGCTAAGATACCGCCCTCCTTAAAGCCCTCGCACGCGCGGGCGCGCGGACACCAAATAAACCACAGAGGCGACGTTCGACGACCCGGCGTTCGGAGCGGACGGACGACGTTCGTCGCGTCCGAGCGCCGCTCGCTGTGACGATACCGAGATGACCTACGAATAGTTTTCGACTGTACGACCGACGAAACGACCCGACGCTCCGAGTCGCCTTTCGGCGGTCGCCCGTAACCGTCCGGAAGGGGGTTTCGGGCGTCGAACCCCTGGGGGAAGCCCACCGACAACGCCACTCTTCGAACATCGTACTACTCGGTTGTGCGAGACATTTCGGAAGGCGAACCGTTCGGTGTGCGAACGGCTCTCACTCCGATTTTCACTTTCACCCTGGTCCCGAACAGGTTTTAACCGTCCCGTCGATAACTGGATTCACAGAATGACCTCGTTTCAGTCGACACTCGGCGACGAGGCGGGAATCGCCGACGAGCTGGCGCAGAACCAGCGGTCGATTTCCATCGCCGAGTTCTTCGAGAAGAACAAACACATGCTCGGCTTCGACAGCGGGGCCAGAGGGCTGGTCACCGCCGTCAAGGAGGCCGTCGACAACGCCCTCGACGCCACCGAAGAAGCCGGAATCGCCCCCGACATCTACGTCGAAATCGCCGAGGCGGGCGACTACTACCGCCTCGTCGTCGAGGACAACGGACCGGGCATCACCAAAGAGCAGGTGCCGAAAGTGTTCGGGAAACTGCTGTACGGCTCTCGCTTTCACGCCCGCGAGCAGTCGCGCGGGCAGCAGGGTATCGGTATCTCCGCGGCCGTCCTCTACTCGCAGTTGACGAGCGGGAAACCCGCCAAAATCACCTCCCGAACCCAGGGAAGCGCCGAGGCGCAGTACTTCGAACTCGTCGTCGACACCGACAAGAACGACCCCGAGATTCGCGAGTCGCGCGAGACCTCGTGGGACCGCCCGCACGGCACGCGCATCGAACTGGAGATGGAGGCGAACATGCGCGCGCGCCAGCAACTCCACGACTACATCAAGCACACGGCGGTCGTCAACCCCCACGCGCGCTTCGAGCTCCGCGAACCCGGCCTCGACGCGCCTCTCAAGTTCGAGCGCGCGACCGACCAGCTCCCCGCCAAAACCGAGGAGATTCGCCCGCACCCCCACGGCGTCGAACTCGGCACGTTGCTGAAGATGCTCGACTCGACGGACTCGTACTCGGTTTCGGGCTTCCTCCAGGAGGAGTTCACCCGCGTCGGACAGAAGACGGCGTCGAAGGTGCTCGACAACTTCCGCGACAACCACTTCGGCCGCGAGATGTCGTGGCCCGCCGTCGCCGACGCCGACGAACTCGAAGCCGAAATCGCCGACGCCGTCTCCGGGAAAGGTCCGGACGCGACGGCTCAGTTCGCCGGCGGCGTCGCCGACGTGCTGACCTCCCGCGAGCGGACGAGCCACTTCCAACTCGTCGACATCGTCGACAACGTCGCCGAGACGGTGCAGGAGGAGACCGGAAAGACGTTCGGCGAGACGGTTCGAGAGAACGCCGTCGACGCCGCGTGGGCCGAACTGACCCGCCACGAGGAGACCGACGAGGGTACCGAGTCGGCGCTGGTTCCCTCGATACACGCCGCCGTCGACGAGGCGACGAGTACGCAGAAAGACGACGCGACGGTTCACGGCCTCGCAGAGCGCATCGCCCGGAAGTTCGCCGCGCTCGACGACGACAGACACCGCCTCTCGCGGAAGACGCTTCGAGCGCTCGTCGACGACGCCGCCGACGCCACCGTCGAGTACGACGACGCGACGTTCGGCGAGACGGCCCGCGAGAACGTCGTCGACGTGCTCTGGAACTCGATGCGGACGGTCCCCGACGACGCGCCGCCGGTGCGCGAGGTCGCAGACGACCGCGACGCCGCGAGCGACCTGCTCGAAGCGATGCGCGTCACCGACATCCTCGCGCCGCCGACGGAGTGTCTCTCGCCCATCACCGCCGAACTCGTCGAGGCCGGACTCCGGAAGGAGTACGACGCCGACTTCTACGCAGCGGCCACCCGCGACGCGGAGGTCCACGGCGGCGACCCGTTCATCGTCGAAGCCGGTATCGCCTACGGCGGCGAACTCGCCGCAGAGGGACGCGTCGACCTGCTCCGGTTCGCCAACCGCGTCCCGCTGGTCTACCAGCGCGGCGCGTGCGCCACGACGGACGTGGTCAAGGGTATCGGCTGGCGAAACTACGGGTTGGACCAACCCGGCGGCAGCGGGATGCCGAACGGCCCCGCGGTCATCATGGTCCACGTCGCCTCGACGAACGTCCCGTTCACGAGCGAGTCGAAGGACGCGCTGGCGAACATCCCGGCCATCGAAGACGAGATAGAGCTCGCCATCCGCGAGGCCGCCCGCGAACTGAAATCGTACCTGAAGAAACGGCGCTCGATGCAGCAGCGCCGCCAGAAGCAGAACGTCCTCGGGAAGATTCTCCCCGAGATGGCCGACAAGGTGTCGGAGGTGACGGGACGAGAGCGCCCGAACATCGACGGCGCGATGGCCCGCATCATGAACAACGTGAGCGTCGAACGCCGCGTCGACGGCGACGAAGTGACGCTCAGCGTCCGCAACTACTCGGACCGAAGCGAGGAGTTGGACATCACGGACATCGTCTCGGTCGAACCGCAGGGGCTCAACGGCGAGGCGAGCGTCGTCGACCTGGACGGCGAGTGGTTCGTCCAGTGGAAACCCGCGGTTCCGTCGGGCGAGACGGCGACGCTGACCTACACGGTCGGCGCGGATGCAACGTTCGACATCGACGTCGACGGTGTCGAGACGGAACGACTTACGGTGAACGCATAATATGAGTTCAGACACGGAGCTACAGGAGGAGAAAGCCCGCGAGCGTCTCATCGACCTCGCGGTGGAGTTCTACGACCAGTTCGCCGGCGGGCAGATTCCGGAGATGAAACTGCCCACCCGGACGAAGAGCAACATCGAGTACGACGAGGACAGCCACGTCTGGGTGTACGGCGACCGGACGAGCACCCGCAGCGCCAACAGCGTCCGCGGCGCGCGGAAACTGCTCAAAGCCGTCTACACCATCGACTTCCTCGCCCAGCAGTTGGAGGAGGACCGCTCGTCGACGCTGCGTGAGTTGTACTACCTCTCGGAGTCGTGGGACTCCGAGGAGGCCGGCTTCAACGACCAGGACGAGTCGAACCAGCTGGTTGAGGACCTCGAAATCGTCTCGAAGGTCACCCGCGAGGACTTCCACATGCGCCCCGAGGAGTCGGGCGCGACGCTGATGGGGCCGCTCCGCATCCGCGAGCAGACGCGGCGCGGAGAGCGCGAAATCCACTGTCAGGAGGACGTCGGCGAGGGCGGCTATCAGATCCCGAACAACCCCGACACCATCGAGTTCCTCGACCACGACATCGAGTTCGTCCTCTGCGTGGAGACCGGCGGGATGCGCGACCGACTCGTCGAGAACGGCTTCGACGAGGACCACGGCGCGATGGTCGTCCACCTGAAGGGTCAACCCGCCCGCGCGACCCGCCGCATCACGAAGCGACTGCACGACGAACTCGACCTGCCCGTCGTGGTGTTCACTGACGGCGACCCGTGGTCGTACCGCATCTACGGTTCCGTCGCCTACGGGTCTATCAAATCCGCGCACCTCTCGGAGTACCTCGCCACGCCCGAGGCGAAGTTCGTCGGCATCCAACCGCAGGACATCGTCGACTACGACCTGCCGACGGACCCGCTCAGCGACTCGGACATCAACGCGCTCGAAAGCGAGTTGGACGACCCGCGGTTCCAGACGGAGTACTGGACCGAACAGATAGAGCTCCAACTCGACATCGGCAAGAAGGCCGAGCAGCAGGCGCTCGCGTCCCGGGGGCTGGACTTCGTCACCGACACCTACCTCCCCGAGCGACTCGGCGAGATGGGTATCCTGTAGGGACACGCGACGGCCGGTCGCTTCACGGCGTCGCGTTCGACGACGCCGTCGAACTCGTTTCCGGTATCGGGAAACCGGCGACGCCGTACCGGTAGACGCTTCTACGGTTCCCGAAAAGAGTAGCTCGATGAGCGGAGACGCCGAACCGGACTCTCGCTCCGAGACCGTCGGAGTCGCGTTGGTCGTCGTCTCCGCGTTCGGCTTCGGCACGCTGGCGGTTCTCGGGGAGTTCGCCTTCGACGCGGGGTTGAACATCTCGTCGGTGCTCGCGCTGCGCTTCGCACTGGCGGCGGCTCTCGTCTGGACGCTCCTCGCCGCGCGTCGACGCCGGTCCGACGCGTCCGGGCGGCTCCGACTCCGCGGACGACTACTCGCCGTCGCGGTCGGACTCGGCCTCGTCGGATACACGGGACAGAGCGCGCTGTTCTTCTGGGGGCTCGAGTATCTCACCGCCGGCGTGACGACGCTCGTGCTCTACACGTACCCGGCGTTCGTGCTCGTGCTCTCGGCGCTGTTTCTCGGCGAACCGCTGACGCGACGGCGACTCGTCGCCCTCCCGCTCGTCCTCGGCGGGGTGGCGCTCGTCGCGGGCGTCGACCCCGCCGGCGTCGCCCCCTTCGGGGTCGCCATCGTCCTCGGGTCGGCGCTCGTCTACTCGGGCTACATCGTCGTCAGCCGGGTCGCGCTCGCGGATACCGACGGTCTCCTGCTCGCGGGGTACGTCCTCCCGGCGGCCGCGGTTTCGTTCTTCGTCTACGGGACCGCCACCGGCTCGCTGGCGTTGCCGGCGACGACCACCGCCTGGTCGACGGTCGTCGGTATCGCCGTGCTGTCGACGGTGGTTCCCGTCGTGACGTTCTTCGGCGGTATCCGACGAATCGGTGCGTCGCGGGCCGGTCTCGTCAGTACGGTCGAACCGATAGTCGCCGTCGTCCTCGGCGTACTGTTGCTCGACGAACCGTTCCCGCCGGCGGCGTTCGTCGGCGGCGCGCTCGTCCTCGTCGGCGTCTGGCTCATCCACGCGGAGTCTTGACGACCCTCAGGCCGTCTCGTAGAGTTCGCTCGGTTCTCGCTCGACGGCCGACACGCCCACGTCCTCCTCGGCCGCACAGCGACGACAGTAGCTGTTCGACCCCTCCTCGTGCGTCTTCACCGGAACCCCGGCAAGGTACGTCTTCTCGGCGAACGTTCGCTTCACGCCGCCGCGGGCGCGCTCGCCGCAGACGACGCAGCGCTCGCGCTCGCCGGCGGCTTCGGTGTCGACGCTCCGATTTCGGCCGAACGTCGTCAACGACTGCTCCCTGTCGAGTCGCTTTCGGACCGGCGGCAGTAGCCCCAGTCCTGCAGTCAGGAGCAGCAGTCCGACGAGCAGGTCCCCGACGCCGAGGACGCCTGTCGAAAACACGGCGAGCGACACGAATACGAGCAGAATACCGGCGACGAAGCCGCCCGCCGTCGCGAGGTCGACGCCGAACTTCGAGCGACTCTCCGACCGACCGTCGACCCACCGCTCGGTGCCGTCGGCTCTCAGTTCCGCCCGCGACGCGCCGAGCGAGTAGCGGTACCACGCGTAGACGGCGTTGCCGATGCCGCCGGTGACGAGGAACAACAGGACGTGGACCGGAATCGACCCGAAACCGCGCTTCCTGACGACGACCCTGTCGCCGTAGTCCTGTTCTATCTCCCAGCCGTGGACGGTGTACTCGCGGACTCGCCGGCGGAACGGGGAGAGCGTCGCGCTCGCGGCCGACTCGGTGGAGGACGAGACGGCCGTTCCGCACCGCGAACAGAACGACGCCCCCGCCGCGAGGCGGGCACCGCAGTCCGCACAGAAGTTCGGTGTCTCCGATTCGGGGACCATGTTCGAAAATCGACACGCGCGCGACAAGTAATTTACGTGACCCGGAACTCGGGCGGTTACGCAGTCCGGAACTCGCGCGGTTACGCGACTCGGAACTCGGGCGACTCGACTCGTCGCTCAGTCGAGTTGCGCCACCGCTTCGCTTCGGTCGCGCAGGAATCGCCGTATCGTCGCGTCGGCGGTCGCCCGCCGCTCTTCGAGCGCACCGTGTCCGACGCCGCCGAGCAGTGCGAGTCGACCGTCGGGAATCCCCGCGGCCGTCTCGCGCAGAATCTCCTCAGTGAAGAAGTGGTCGTGCGCGCCGCCGATGACGAGCGTCGGCGCGTCGACGTCGACGAGTCGCCGCCGCGTATCGTGTTCGAGACACGCACGACAGGAGACGGAGACGTCCGAGCCGACGAGAGGGTCCGGAACCGACGCGTCGCCGACCAGCCGGAGCAGTGGCGGGTAGACCAACGAGCGATAGCCGCCGTACGTCACGGCGACGCTGTCGAGGAGAATCTCGCGCCAGTCGCCCCGCTCGGCCCAGGAGGACCACCGCCCGAGCGTGTCGGCACCCCGTTGGCCGACGTAACAGCCGCTGACGCCGAGGACGAGACGCCGAGTCAACTCGGGGTAGTCGGCGGCGAAGTGCTGGGCGACCAGCCCTCCCATCGAGAGACCGAGAATCGACGCCGACCCGATGTCGGCCACCACCTCCGCGTAGTCGGCGGCCATATCACGGGTCGTGTGCCCGGCGGGCATCCCCCGCGGACGGCTGATGACCCAGACGGTGTACTCGTCGGTGTAGCGACGGTACGCGTAGTTTGCGAGCAGTTCGGCGACTAAGCGGGATGGCTCTCTCCCCGAGAGAGGGTCGCTCAGACCCGGAAAGACGACGAGTCGGCGCGGGCCGTTACCGACCCGGTGGTAGGGGTGTCGCCCGTCGAGATGTCCGTAGTCGATGCGATTGCGCACGGGCGTTCACCGCTCGTCCAGCACGACGGGGACGCCCCGCGACGCGATGTCGGCGGCGAACGCGCGCGAGTCTGTCTCCAGGTCCTCGAACGTGTCGTAGTGGATGGGAAGGACGAGGTCGGGGTCGAGCGTCTCCGCGAGGTCGGCGGCCTCCCCGCGGTCCATCGTGAACGCGCCGCCGATGGGCGGCAGGAACAGCGACACCTCCAGTTGCTCGTGACCCTCCAGCGCGTCGGAGTCGCCCGGCCAGAAGACGGTCCGGCCGCCCACCGCGAGGAGGTAGCCGACGCCGAACCCTTCCGGGTGGTAGGGTTCGCCGTCCTCGCGGGTGTGGGGGCCGCCCGGTTCGTTGTACGCCGGGAGCGTCCACACGTCCGCGCCGTCGACCGAGAAGCGGTCCTCCTGACCGAGCGTCACCACCTCGTAGTCGAGTCGGTCGAGCGGCGTCACGTCGCGGTCCGTATCGCCGGCGTCGATACCGCCGTAAGCGACGACCGTCGCGTCCTCCTTCGCCACGCGCTCGATGGCGTCGGGGTCGTAGTGGTGAACGTGCGTGACGCAGACCAGATCCCCGTCTCCGGCGTCGTAGCCGTCGAGGACGCCGTAGCGACCGGGGTCGAGGTAGGCGACGAACCCCTCGGGCGTCTCGATTCTGACCGTCGCGTACCCGAACCAATCGACGGAGAGACCGTCGTGTCGAATCGTCATACAGAGTGAGTCGAACCGCGCCGGGATAAATCTCGCACGTCTTCGCAGACGCTGTGAGTCGCTCGCCGACTCTCGCCGCGGCGCTGCGGTCACTGCGTCTCGGCGAGTCGTTCGACCCGCGCGAGCGCGTCGGCGTCTTCGGGCGATTTATCCTCCCGCACCGAGAGGAACCGCGGGAACCGCAGCGCGTACCCCGACGAGTACGTCGGCGACCGCTGTATCTCCTCGTAGCCGACCTCGAACACCGTCGAGGGTCGAAGCTCCACCTCGCGGCCGTCCTGGGAGACGATTTCGGGTTCGAGGCGTTCGGTCAACTCGGCGAGTTGATCGTCGGTGATGCCGGTGGCGACCTTCCCGAGCGTGCGGTACCGGCCGTTTTCGTCGCGCGCCGACAGCAGAAACGTCCCCAAAAACTGCGCGCGCCGCCCCTCGCCCCACTCCGCGCCCGTGACGACGAGGTCGAGCGTCTCCACGTCCGGTTTGCGTTTCAGCCAGTGTCTCCCGCGGTTGCCCGGCGAGTACGTCGACTCGGGGTCTTTCAACATGATGCCTTCGTGACCCGCGTCGAGCGCGTCGGCCTCGAAGGCGGCTATCTCGTCGGCGTCGGCCGAGCGAAGCAGCGTCGAGACGGCCGCGTCGTCGCCGACGACGTCGGCGAGACGGTCGTGACGCGTCACGAGCGGTTCTTCGAGCAAGTCGTCGCCGTCGGCGTGCAGACAGTCGAAGGCGTGCAACCTGAGCGTCACCTCCTCGCGCATCCGCGCGACGTCGTGTTTGCGACGGAACCGCCGCAGGACCTCCTGGAAGGGCAGCGGGTCGCCCTCGTCGTCGACGGCGACGACTTCACCGTCGAGAATCGCGGGCGCGTCGACGGCGCGTTCGACGAACTCGACAATCTCGGGGAGGGCATCCGTCACGTCCTCCATGTTGCGGGAGAACAGCGACACCGCAGCCGACTCGGCGTCGTTCTCGTTACCGGCGTCGTTCTCGTCGCCGGCGTTGCTCTCGTCGCCGGTATCGTTGTCGCCATCACTGTCGCCGTCGTCGCCACCGCCGCCGTCGGACCGACGACGGTGAATCTGGACCCGCGCGCCGTCGTACTTCGTCTCGACGACGGCGTCTTCCCACTCGTCGAGAGCGTCGGTGACGGTACCGGCCTGCGCGAGCATCGCCTGCACCGGTCGGCCGACTTCCAGACCCACCTCGTTCAGGCCGTCGACGCCGTCGTCGCGGGCGATTTCGGCGACGTAACCGTAGTCGTTCGACACCTGGAGCGCGCGCTCGACGCTCTCGGTGGGCACCTCGAACGCTTCCGAGATCGCGTCTCGAACCGCCCCTTCGCCGACGCCGATGCGCATCTCCGAGAGGACGACCCGCGCGAGATAGCGCGCCTCCTCCGGGCTCGTGCGGTTGAACAGGCCGAACAGGGTGTCGACCTTCCGGTCTTGGCTCCCCGACCCCGTCGCCGCCGCGAGCGCTCGGAGCGTCTCGTCTACTTCGGCGACGGTCAGGTCGGCCGCTCCCCCGGTCCCGAACGCGGCGAGACCCCGCTGGCCGCCGAACTCGTAACTGGCGGCGACGGCACCGATTTCGCCGGTCTCGGCGAGTTTCGACTCCACGTCCGAAGCGTCTACGTTCCGGCCGGCGGCGCGCGCGATAGCCTCGTAACAGAGATTCGGACCGATGTCGAGCGTCGCCGACCGCCACGCGGGAAAGACGCGCCCCTGGACGAACCGCGCGACGACCGGAAGCTCCGGCCCGGCCTCCAGAAACGTCTCCGCCAACAGCGAGACGATTTCGAGGTCCGCCGACTCCGCCTCGATAGCCGCCGCCCGGTCTGCGAACGCCGCGAACTCCATCGCAGGGCGGTACTCGCGTCCTCGGTTTAACTGCCTCGCCTCGGCGGCGACGCGGTCGATTGAGGGGTTCGTATAAACTAGATAAACTTTACTCCGGGAGAGAGAGTGGGAGCGTTCTTATGTGGAACGCTCTTTATCACCCGTATGCATCGGAGGCGGTTCCTGGCGCTCGCGAGCGGTGCACTCGTTGGCCTCGGGGGCTGTACGTCGAGCGATACGCGACCCGTCGACACGACGTCCGAACCGACGGAGACCGAAAACGGCGTCATCGACCGGCTCGCGGGTAACGACAGCGGCGGCAGTACCGACGAGGATTCCCCCGACATCGTAGTCACCTCCCACGAACTCGTCACCACCGACGATACCTACCGTCAGTCGGCAGCCGTCCTCGCGCTGATGGAGAACGTCGGACCGACGCCTTCCGGGGGCATCCGCGTGACTGCGCGCTTCTTCGACGAGGACGACAACCCGCTCGACGTCGCCACCGAGTACCTCATCGGTCTCAACCCCGGCGAGACGTGGAAGGCGTACATCCCGTACTACGACGACGGGGTGAACGTCGCATCGCACGAACTCGAAGCGGCGTTCCAGGTCGAACCGCTCCCGCGCGTTCCGGAGGGAATCGAACTCCTCGACAGCCAACTCGACACCGAGGACTCCGAGGCCGTCGAGGCCGAACTCACCGGGAAACTCCGCAACGTCGGCGAGGAACCGTTCGAGTACCTCAAAGCCGAGGCGAAGTTCTACGCCGACGAGACGACGGTCCTCACCTCGAACTACGCGAGCACGACCAACCTCGAAGCCGAAGACGAGTGGTCCTTCACGGTCACTTACCTCCCGTACGACGAAGAGTGGGCCAGCCCGATCACCGACTACGAGTTACACGTCGTCGACAGCCCCTACTGACCGACCGAGCGCGGGCCGACTCGGCCGAGGCCGTCGCACTTTTAGACGCCCCTCGCGCATGAGACGGTATGGACAAGACGTTCGCGGAGCGGGTGTCGGCGGTGCTCGGCGTCGACACCGAGACGTTCCGCGCACAGGCCGCCGCCGACGGGGAAGTCGTCAAGGAAGAGTTGGCAGCGGGCACGTTCGACAACCACCAGTCTATCGTCGGCTTCGAGTACGAGTTCTACGCCGTCGCCGACGGCCGCTGGACGGAGTCGACCGACGACGAGAACGCACTGATGCGCGTCCCGCGGCGACTGCTCGAACTCATGGGGTTCGAGAAGGAACTGGGCCTGCACAACGCCGAGATGTCGACGAGTCCACAACCGTTCGGGCCGTACGGCATCCGCGCCCAGGAGTCGGAGGTTCAGGCGCGACTCGCGGCCGCGCTCGACTGCACCGCCGCCGAGGGGATGCGCCTCGTCAGCGACGCGATGTGGACGATTCCGCCCGCGGGCGAGACGGCCCGGAGCTATCTCTCCGACAGCGTCGTCGACGACGGCGTCCGCATCGCCACCAACATGAGCGACTCCGTCCGCTACCACGCGATGGCGAACACGGACGAGGCGGCCGACACGTTCGCCGTCGACGCGCCGAACGTCGACCTGCGGGCGGACACGGTGATGCCCGAGAGCCTCATCACCTCCATCCAGCCGCACTACCAGGTCGCCCACGCCGCCGACCTCCCCGTCTACCACAACTACGCGCTCCGCATCGCGGGGCCGCTTCTCGCGCTCGGGGTCAACTCGCCGTTTTTCCCGCCGGACCTCTACGAGGAGGGCGTCGACGCCGAGACGATTCTCGCCGACGCCTGGGACGAGCACCGCATCGCGGTCTTCGAGTCCGTGCTGAACGACGACGACGACGACAAAGTCGCGTTCCCCGAGGACCTCGACTCCGTCGAGGAGGCCGTCGACAGGGTCGTCGTCGACTCGACGCTCGTCCCGATGCCCGTCGAGCGGGGCGACCGCTTCGACGACTCGTTTGCGACGCTCAGAACGAAACACGGCACCTACTGGCGCTGGGTTCGTCCGGTGTTCGACGGGCCGACCCGGTCGGCGGCGAACGCCCGCATCGAGTTCCGGCCGATTCCCGCCCAGCCCACCGTCAGAGACTCCATCGCCTTCCAGGCGGCGTTCGCGGGGCTGATGGAAGCGTTGCCGCGCCGGGAACACCCCGTGCTCTCGCTGGACTGGGGACAGGCGCGCGAGAACTTCACCGCCGCGACGCGGATGGGACTCGACAGCGGCCAGCGCTGGATCACGAACGACGGCCAGGAGACGACGAACCCGGTCGAACTGTACGAGGACCTGCTGGCGCACGCCCGCCACGGCCTCGAAGTTTCCGGCTTCTCGGAGACGGAGGCCGAGCGCTACATCGCACCGCTTCGCTGGCGCGTGGAGGCGAAGGAGACGCCAGCGACGTGGAAGCGCAGAGAGGTGAGAACGCGACTCGACGACGGCGCGTCGCTCGCCGAGGCCATCGCGGGGATGCAGCGAGCGTACATCGAGGCCCAGGAGGAGACGCTCCTCGAAGGGACGTTCGCCGACTGGGCGTAGCACGGTCGCCGACTGGGCGTAGCACGGTCGGCCCGAGTGCGTTCTTGCCGACGGGGGCAACGGTGAATATCGGGCGCCCCAACTGCTGGCTATGGTCGACATCGGAGACGAAGCACCCGACTTCACAGTACCGAAAGCCGGCGGGGAGGCGTACAACGACCTCGAAGCGTTCACCCTCTCGGACGCCGTCGCGGACGGGCCGACAGTGCTCGCGTTCTACCCCGCGGCGTTCACCAGCGGCTGTACCGCGGAGATGTGCGCCTTTCGGGACTCGATGGGGCTGTTCGACGACCTCGACGCGCAGGTGTACGGCGTCAGCGTCGACTTACCGTTCTCGCAGAACGTCTGGATACAGCAGGAGGCGATCAACTTCCCGATGCTCTCGGACTGGAACCACGAGGTCATCCACGCCTACGACGTGGTGCTCGACGATATGTACGGGACGATAGAGGTGGCCCAGCGGAGCGTGTTCGTCGTCGACACCGACGGCGTCGTGACGTACAAGTGGGTACGGGACGGAGAGAACCCCGACTTCGATACGCTCGTCTCCGAGACGGGAAAGGCGGTCGAGGAGGCCACGCTCGCGTCGGACTGAGAAAAGTCGGCGTCCGAGCGGTCGGTGGTCGCCGTGACCGGTCGCCGCGGTTCTCGTCGCCGTCTACAGCAGCGACTCGATGTCTTTGTGTCGCTCGATGTCGACGCCGTCTTCGGTGACGACGGCGATGTTGATGCCGTTGCCGGAGGCCAGGTCACGTTCGACGGCGCTCTTGATGGCGCGAGTCGCGACGTCTTTGGCCTCGTCGAGCGAGAGGCTCTCGTCGTAGTCCTGTTCGAGCACACCGAGAGCGTACTGCGAACCGGAACCGCTGACGGTGTACTCCTCCTCGGTGGTGCCGCCGGCGGGGTCGATGCTGTAAACGTGCGAACCCTCGGAGTCGACGCCGCCGAGGATGGGGCTGACGATGAGGAAGCCGCCCGAGCGCAGGAAGTTGCCGACGAGCGTCGACAGCGCGGTCATGCTCATCTCCTCGCCGCGGCGGGCCTCGTAGAGGCGCGTCTCCGCGCGGAGCGAGCGGATGAGCGACTGCGCGGCCGACACCGACCCGGCGATGGTGAGCGCACCCGTCGGGTGAATCTCTTCGACCTTCTGGACGTCTTTGCTCGCCACCATGTAGCCGGCGCTGGCGCGCATGTCGGTCGCGAGAACGACGCCGTCCTCGGTTTTGATGCCGACGGTGGTCGTCCCGGTTTTCATCTCGCCTTCGCGCGGTTCCGACGACTGCTCGGCGTTCGGGAACTCGCCGAGTTCCGGCCCGAACACGCTCGAACGGTTACCGTCGAGGGGACTGTCGCTCCCGGAGAAATCCGATGTCGGTGGACGCATTACCTACACTTGCGCGGCCGCGCAGATAAATGCACCTCTTCACTCGCTCGTTGCCGCCGTCGCAGCGGTCGGTTCTCCGTCACGCGAGGGCGCCGCCGCTGGACGAGCGAGAGCCACAAAGACGGGCGGTGTCGACGGGTTCGAGTGGGGTCGACGGGTTCGGGGTTACTGTGCGGCGGCGTTCTCGTAGGCGGTTCCGACGGTTTCGACGAGACGGCCGACCGGGAGTCGAACGCCGAGCTGGCGAACCAGGAGCGTCAGTGGGAGGAGCGCGATACCCAGTGCGAGCGTCAGGTGGTACAGGGCGAACAGGCTGATACGGGACAGCGACTCGAACATTGCCTACCCCGGGCTCCATCCCGGTGGTATATAAACTTTCTCGCTTCTCCAAGCCGACGAAGTCGACGCCCGCTTGCGATTAAACTCCAGTTGTGTTCTCCGCAACTGGGGTGGGTTTTCTGGCAACCACGACGGATACGGTGGGTGGGCAATCACTGTATCACGCATAACTTACGGAGATAATCCGCCGAGGTACACGGCCGGTTCCGACCGCTCTCCGCGGCGGACGTTCGGTCACGACCGAATCACAAGACACGAAACCCCCTATCCCTACCTACGGGTATGAGCAACTACCTCGTAGCGATGGAGGCGGCCTGGCTCGTACGTGACGTGAAAGACATCGACGACGCCATCGGCGTCGCCGTCAGCGAAGCGGGCAAGCGCCTCAACCAGCAGAACAAGGAGTACGTGGAAGTCGAAGTCGGCGCGACGCCGTGCCCGGCCTGCGGCGAACCGTTCGACTCGGCGTTCATCGCGGCCAACACGGCGCTCGTCGGCCTGCTCCTCGAAATCGACGTCTTCAACGCCGACGGCGAGAAGCACGCCGCCCGCATCGCCAAGAGCGAAGTCGGCGGCGCGCTCCGCGACGTGCCGCTGTCGGTCATCGACATTGTCGAGACCGAAGAGGAAGACGAGTAACGCGGCGACGAAGTCGACTCTTCGCTCGTTCGACGCACCGCGCACCGCGCGCCGCGGCGCGGATAGCCGAAACCTTTTCAATAACCGCTGGTAATCGGCGGACATGGAACTCCCGACGCCGCAGGACCTGCGCGAACGCAGGAACACGCTGGGGCTGACCCAGAGCGCGCTGGCGGACGCCGCCGGCGTCTCCCAACCGCTCATCGCCCGCATCGAGGGCGGTGACGTCGACCCCCGACTGTCGACGCTCCGCCGCATCGTCGAGGCGCTCGACGAGGCCGAAGGCGACGTGCTCCGCGCCGGCGACATCATGAACGAGACGGTCATCCACGTCGAACCGGACTCCTCGGTCCGGGAGGCCGTCGACGCGATGGAGGAGGAGGCGTACTCGCAACTGCCCGTGCTCCAGTCGGGGATTCCGGTCGGCTCCATCAGCCAGTCGGATGTCATCCGCGGCGGCGACAACGTCGGCGACAAGCCGGTGAGCGAACTGATGAGCGAGTCGTTCCCCACCGTCGCCCGCGACGCCACCGTCGACGAAGTTCGCAACCTCCTGGACCACTACAAGGCCGTGATGGTGACCGAGGGCGGCGAGACGGTCGGCATCATCACCGAAGCCGACGTGGCCGCGCAGCTCTCGTAGTCGATTCTCACACTCTCCCCGTTCGCCGTTCCGAGCGTTTTTGTGCGAAGACGGGGCCATCCTGCCGCGTGACTTGACGAGTCTGCGCAGCGCGGCCGAGGCGGGAGCACGGCGAGCCCGTTGCGCTCCGAAGTCCCGATTCGCCGTCTGTTCGCCATCCGCTTTCCCCTTCGAGCGTCGGCTCTCCGACCGGACGCCTACAGCTCCAACCCGCGAATCGAGACGCCGGAGCCGTCCTCGACGCGGCCGATTACGCTCCCGTCGGCCGCGTCGGCCAGCGCTTCTGCGCCCTCAGGGTCGAGCGCCGCGACGAACCCGGTGCCCATGTTGAACGTCCGGTGCATCTCCTCGTCGGAGACGTTGCCTTCCGACTGGACGAACTCGAACACTGGCTGGGGGTCGAACGCGTCGTCGACGACGTAGCGGTTCTCGCCGAGGCGTTCGAGGTTCGTCCACCCGCCGCCGGTGACGTGCGCCGCGCCGCGGACGCCGTGGTCGCGCATCGGGTCGAGCAGGTGGGTGTAGAGTCGCGTCGGTTCCAACAGCGCCTCGCCGACCGTCTCGTAGCCGTCGCCGGGGAACGCGTCGTCGTAGTCGTGGTTCTTCGTCGCCGCCTTCCGCGCGAGCGTCAGGCCGTTCGAGTGGATGCCGGAGGACCGAAAACCGACGAGCGCGTCGCCGGGTTCGGCGTGGCCCTCGAAGATGTCGTCTTTGGCTGCGAGGCCCGCACACGTGCCCGCGAGGTCGAGTCCGTTGATGACCTCGGGCATCACCGCCGTCTCGCCGCCGACGAGTTCGATGTCCGCCTCGTCGGCACCGGCGGCGAGTCCTTCGCCCACCTGCTCGGCGAACGTCTCGTCGGGTTCGTCGACCGCGAGGTAGTCGACGAACGCGACCGGTCGCACGCCGGCGGCGACGAGGTCGTTCGCGTTCATGGCGATGCAGTCGATGCCGACCGTCGAGTAGTCCGAGAGCGCCTCGGCGACCAGCAGCTTCGTCCCGACGCCGTCGGTCGCCAGCGCGAGGTACCGGTCGCCGATGTCGAGCAGTCCGGCGTAGTCGCCCTCGCTGTCGCCGACGGCCGATACGAGCGCGGCCGTCGCCGCCTCGCTGGCCCCGATGTCGACGCCGGCGTCCGAGTACGTGAGTTCCTCGTCGTCTCCCATGCGCGAACCCCCGCGGTGGCTCCTCAAAAGCCCACCGCTCGCGGGTCGCCGCCTCGCCGGGGTGGTGGTACGCGGGACGTAACAGGGCTGTGCCCCGTCCCACTTTCGGGATAGGCAGCCCCAACCCCGGCGGTTGCGGTCGCCTAACGCGGTCGACGCCGCGGTTGAGACCGCCTAAACGTCGCTTCGACGACCGTACGCCTACTCGGGCGGAATGCGTCGGGGTCGCCCGAATTCCGCCGTGATAGCCGTTCGCACGAACCGGTAGGCAGTGACAACTCTCGAGAACGGTTCAGAACGAACTACCGCTTATATGCGGACTGAAGCAGTCGAATAGAACGCCGTCCATGGCAAGTGCGCCTTCAACTGCCGACCGCCGTATCACTCGCCCCGCGGACGTTCGGTTCGGCCCCACGGTTCGTGCGATCACCGTCTCGGCGATTCGATTCGTCGCCTTCTGGCTGGCGGTCGCACTGCCGTTCTGCCAGCTCGCGCTGGTCGTCGGCGGGCTGTCCGGCGACCGGTCGCTAGTGCTCGTCGCCCTCCTCGGCGTGAACGTGCTCGCGCTGGTCGTCGGGCACAACTACCGGAGACGGTGACGCCGCCGAACGCGTCACCCTCCCAGCGGAACCTCGACGAGAGCCATCTCGTCTCCGTCGACCACCGAGTCCAGAACCGTTTCGAGCTCTGCCCACGACTCGGGGCGGTAGCCGTCAACGCCGAAGCTCTCGGCGAACGCGACGAAGTCGGGGTTGGTGAGTCCCGTTCCGAACGCCTCGCCGGTGTGTTCGCGCTGCTTCTCCGAGATGAGCCCGTAGTCGTCGTCGTTGAACACCAAGACGGTGAAGCCGAGACCGAGACGCGTCGCCGTCTCCAGTTCCGCGGCGTTCATCAGAAAGCCGCCGTCGCCGGTGCCGACGACGACGTTCGAGTCGAGCGCCAAGTCGGCGGCGACGCCCCCGGGGACGCCGATGCCCATGCTGGCGAGACCGTTCGAGACGATGCACGTGTTCGGCTCGAACGTCGGAAACCGCGTCGCGATGGCCATCTTGTGGCTCCCGACGTCGGAGACGAGCACGTCGTCGTCGGCCATCGCGTCTCGGAGGTACGGGAGCACGCCAGCGACCGAGAACGGCTCGTCGTCCTCGGGCGTCTCCAGGGCGTCCGCGAGCACCGCTTCGTGTGTGTCGGCACACCACGTCCCCCACGTTCCCTCGACGGTCGCTTCGAGGCGCTCCAGCGCCCGCGAGATGTCGGCGACGATCTCGACATCCGGGTTGTAGTGCTGGTACACCTCGGCGGGTTCGTGGTCGACGTGGACGACGCGAGTGTCGGCGTTCGGATTCCAGCGCTTCGGGTCGTGTTCGGCGATGTCGTAGCCGACGGCGACGACGCAGTCCGCGCGTTCCATCGCCGCCTCCGCCTCGCCGTCCGGTCCCGAATCCAGCGTCATCAGCGAGTGGGCGCTGCGGTCCGACACCGCGCCCTTCCCCATGTACGTCGAGACGACGGGGACGTCGGTCGCCTCGACGAACGACCGCAGGCGGTCGGCGGCGTTGGCTCGGACCGCACCGTTTCCGGCGAGTACGATGGGTCGCTCGGCGGTCGACAGCAGGTCGGCGGCGCGTTCGACCGACGCCGCGTCCGGGTCGGGTCGACGGACCTTCTCTCGGACCGGGAGCGGTTCGTAGTCGACGGCTTCGGCGGCGACGTCCTCCGGAAATTCGAGGTGAGTCGCGCCGGGCTTCTCGTACTCGGCGAGTTTGAACGCTTTTCGGACGGACTCGTTGATTATCTCGGTGTCGTTCAGCTGCGTGTTCCACTTGACGACGGCCTCGAACGTGTGGACGACGTCGAGCGCCTGGTGGCTCTCCTTGTGGAGTCGCTCGCGGCCGCCCTGTCCGGTGATAGCGACCAGCGGCGACTTGTCGAGGTGCGCGTCGGCGACGCCCGTGAGGAGGTTCGTCGCGCCCGGACCGAGCGTGGCGAGGCAGACGCCGGCGTCGCCGGTCAGACGACCGTGCACGTCGGCCATGAACGCCGCGCCCTGCTCGTGTCGGACCGGGATGTACCGTATCGAGGAGTCCCGAAGCGAGAACAGCACGTCCTCCAGTTCCTCGCCGGGGACCCCGAACACGTACTCGACGCCCTCGGCCTCCAGACACCGGACGAGAAGGTCCGAAGCCTTCATTCCGAGAGCGACTCCAGGCCGGTGCTCGAGTCGCCGTGCTGGACCCAGACGGTCTTGCGGTTGACGAACTCCCAGATACCGTGTTCGGAGAGTTCGCGGCCGTAGCCCGAGTCCTTCACGCCGCCGAACGGCACCCGCGGGTCGGATTTGACGATCTCGTTGACGAAGCAACAGCCGGCGTCGAACGCTCGCGCGAATCGCTCGCCGCGGTCGGGGTCGCCGGTCCAGACGCTCGCGCCGAGTCCGAACGGCGTGTCGTTGGCTCGCTCGATGGCCTCCTCCTCGCCGTCGACGCGCCACAGCGACGCGACGGGGCCGAATATCTCGTCGTGGGCCGCCGGCGTCCCGTCGGGGATGTCCGTCAAGACGGTCGCCGGGTAGTACGCTCCCTCTCTGTCCATCGGCTCGCCGCCGGTCAGCACCGTCGCCCCGGCGTCGACGGTCTCTTCGACCTGCTGGTGAAGGTCCTCGACGAGGCCCTCTCGCGCCTGCGGGCCGAGTTCCGTCCCCTCGTCCGCCGGGTCGCCGACGGTGAGCGACTCCATCTCCTCGACGAATCGCTCCTCGAACTCGTCGTACACCTCGTCCATCACGATGAATCGCTTGGCCGCGATACAGGATTGGCCGTTGTTCTGCGTCCGCCCGTAGACGGCGCTCCTCACCGCGCGTTCGACGTCGGCGTCGTCGAGGACGACGAACGGGTCGCTGCCGCCGAGCTCCAGCACCGACTTCTTCAGGCTCTCGCCCGCCGTCGACGCGACGGCTCGACCGGCGGGGCCGCTGCCGGTGAGCGTCACACCCTGCAGCCGCTCGTCTTCGATGATGCCGTCTACGAGGTCGGAGCCGACGAGAAGCGACTGGAACGCGCCGTCGGGGAAGCCGGCTTCCGAGAACACCTCCTCGATGGCCTTCGCACAGCCCGGCACGTTCGAGGCGTGTTTCAGCAGGCCGACGTTGCCCGCCGCGAGGTTCGGCGCGGCGAATCGGAACACCTGCCAGAAGGGGAAGTTCCACGGCATGATGGCCAGAACCGGGCCGAGCGGTTCGTAGCT
This sequence comes from Haloprofundus sp. MHR1, assembly GCF_005155585.1. Lineage (NCBI taxonomy): Archaea > Methanobacteriati > Methanobacteriota > Halobacteria > Halobacteriales > Haloferacaceae > Haloprofundus > Haloprofundus sp. MHR1. The sequence goes on along the minus strand of NZ_CP039833.1, from coordinate 2,904,410 downwards.
CACGAACGCGTGGGCGTCGGCTTCGGTGCCGATAACCTCGTCCTGAAGGTGTTCTTCGGCCGTCTCGGCGTAGTACTCGCAGACCCACGCGCACTTTTCGACCTCCGAGCGGGCTTGGACGATAGGTTTGCCCATCTCGCGCGTCATCAGTTCGGCGTACTCGTCGGTGTTCTCGCGGAGCACCTCGCCCGCTCGCTTCAGGAGCGAACAGCGGTGCGCGAAACTCGTCTCGCGCCACTCCGCGAACGTCTCCGTCGCTCGGTCGAGGGCGGCGTCGACGGTCTCCTCGTCGTCGTCGGGATACGTGTCCAGTCGCTCGCCGGTCGCCGGGTTGACGCTCTCCATAGCTTCGAAAACGGAAGCGAGTCGCTTAGTCGTTCGCCGGCGAGCGAAGGCCCGTCGGCCGTCTCCTGTCCCCTCAGAAGAAGAGCAGAAGCACGGTTACGCCCATCGTCGGCACCGTGAAGACGACGTAGACGATTTTGCTCCACCCGAGCACCTTTCGGCCGTCGAGCGGGCCGAACGGAATCATGTTGAACGCGGCCAAGAAGAGGTTGATGATGACGCCGAGGTTCGCCATTTCGGCGAGGAAGCCGCCGGTGGGAACGACGAGCGCCAGCGGCAGAAACACCAGCGCCAGCACGACGTTCACCGCCGGTCCCGCGAGCGCGATGAGGCCGTGTTCTCGCTCCGTGAGCATCCCGCGGTGGTGAACCGCGCCCGGGGCGGCGAAGATGAAGCCGAGAAACGCGCTCAGAAGCGCCAGAACCAGCATGCTGTAGTCGGCGCGGAACTCCGCGACCTGCCCGTAGTGGACGGCGACGACTTTGTGTCCGAGCTCGTGCAGCAGGAAGCCGACGCCCGCCGTCAGGAGGCTGACGACGAGCCCGGAGACGAGTCCCCGTTCGAGCAGTCTGAAGGGGTCGCCGCCGGCGAAAAACAGCGCGAAGGCGACGCCGAGTACGAGCCACGCGACGGCGAGGTCGCGGACCTCGCGGCCGCTGAAGGTGAGATTCACGCGACCGCCCCCCAGACGAGCTCGGCGCTTCTGCGTGCGCCCTCCAGCATCAGTCGGCTGACGGCTTCGGCACCGCCGAGCTCCGCGCCGAACAGCGGCAGGATGTACGTCACGAACAGCAGGCTGGCGATGATACTGCCGATGTTCGTCATGGCGACGACCATGATGAGTCGGAACAGCGGTACGTCGAACATCTGCTCCAGCAGTTCGCCCAGCGGCGTCTCCTCGTCGGTGAGCAGTTCGTTCAAGCGACCGATGTCGGCGACGTTCACCGCCGTGTGGCGCAGTTCCATGTAGCCGGTGAACCACCCCGGCGCGAGCAGCGGGTTGACCGAGGTCATCCAGGCGACGAGACCGCCCACGGTCGCCGACGACCATCGCGCACCGGCGAGTTTGGCGAGTCCGGCCGCGAAGATGCCGTTGACGAGGAACCACGCGCCGAACAGGCGGAGCAGGAAGCCGTCTCTGACGCCCGCCATCGCCAACAGGACGAAGAAGGCGACGAAGCCGACGGAGACGAGCGTGCCGATTATCTTCATCCACGGGATTCCGCGTTTCTCGGCGACGCCCGTCAGCGACTCCATCGGCGGCAGCGTCTCGGGGTTCCGGAGGTAGTTCTCGATACCCCGTTTGTGCCCCGCGCCGACGACGGCGACGACGTCTTTCCCCTGGTCGCGGAGGGCGACGATGTTGTGCGCGAGGTAGGCGTCGCGCTCGTCGATGAGCGCCTCCGCGCCGCCGGGGCTGAACGCCCGAAACTCCTCCATCATCACGCTCACGACGTCGGTGTCGGTGAGTTCGGCCATGTCGAGTTCCTCGACCTCCTCGCCGCGGTCCATCCCCGTCGCCGCGAGGACGAAGCCGGCGAGCAGGCCGACGACGACGCTCCCGGAGATACCGAGCGCGAGGCTCCCGCCCACCTGAATCACGAATCCGGAGAACGTCGACTGGACGAACGGATCCGTCAGACCGAGCGTCGCCCCGCCGAGCAGCGCGACGGCGAGACCGCCGGCGATACCCGCGAAGATACTGTCGCCGTCGTCGACGACGAGGGAGGCGACCCACGAGACGACGAGGCCGGAGACGACGCCCGCCAAGGCGGACCCGAGCGCCCGGACGAACACCGCGTCAGTGATGCCGAGAAAGCCGCCGAACAGCGCGATGATCGGGCCCGCGACGAAACCGACGAGTAGGCCGAACATGAGACCGACGACGCGGGCGTCGGTGACGCCGAAGGCGAGGCCGCCGGCCATCCGGAGTTTCTCGACGAAGCTCATCCGCGCCCAGAACCGCTGGATGGTCGTCTGGATGTCGCGGTCGACGAGCGCCACGTCGATGCCGTGGCCCTGGGCCGTCTCGACGGCCGCGAGCATGTCCGCACCGGGTTTCACGTCGAACTTCTCGCCCATCTGCGCCTGCACGTACGAGAGCATCCAGTAGGCGATGAACTGAAAGACCGTGTTCCCCTGCAGCAGTTCGCCGGGGTCGAGGTCGTCGGGCGTCTCGCCCTGCATCTGCCGATAGCGCCCCTCGTCGAGTTCGACGGCGACCACGTCGGGTCGCTCGGCGTCGATGGTCTCTTCGACCTCGCGGACGCTGTCGGCGGAGACGTGCGCGGTGCCGACGACGCGCACGCGTCCCGTTTCGGGGGCGGACTCCGCTCTATTACTCATCGACCTCCGCTACAAGTTCACCCCTGTTATCAGTGTCGGAGTCGTGAACGAATCTCTCGGCGAATACGACGGTTGTGAGCGTCTCCCGCCATCTACGCTTTTGTCGCCCCCGTGCGACGCTCCGGTATGACCTTCGTCCGCAACGCCGCCGCGCTCGGCGGCAGCGAGGCCCGCGAGACGGCGCTGGCCTGTCTCGACGCCGGAATCGACGCCGCGAACCCCGAACGCGTCGTCGCCGACGCGGTGACGTTCGACGGGCGGCTGCTGACCGTCGGCGACGACAGCTACGACCTCCGCGAGTTCGACGACGTGCTCGTCCTCGGCGGCGGGAAAGCGGGCGTCGGCGTCGCTCGCGCGCTCGAAGGCGTTCTCGGCGACCGTCTCACCGACGGCGTCGTGGTCGTCCCCGACGCCGCCGATCTCTCCCGCGTCTCCGTCGTCGTCGGCGACCACCCCGTTCCGAGCGACCGCGGCGTCGAGGGAACGCGTCGCCTGCTCGACCTCGCCGAGGCGGCCGACGAACGGACGCTCGTCCTCGCCGTCGTCACCGGCGGCGGGAGCGCGCTTCTGGCCGCGTCCGCGGAGGACGTGAGCCTCGACGACCTCCGGCGAACCACGGACGCGCTGCTCGACAGCGGGGCGGAGATACGGGAGATGAACGCCGTCCGCAAGCACCTCTCGGCCATCAAAGGCGGCCGCCTCGCCCGCGCCGCCGCCCCGGCGACGGTGGTCGGTCTCGTCCTCAGCGACGTCGTCGGCGACGACCTGAGCGTCATCGCCAGCGGGCCGACCGCACCGGACGAGACGAGTTACGCCGACGCCCTCGACGTGCTGGACCGGTACGATATCGACGCCCCGGCTGCCGTCCGCGAACGACTCGAACGCGGCGCGGCGGGTGGAATTTCGGAGACGCCCCGCGAGGGCGACTCCGCCTTCGACCGCGTTCGAAACGTCCTGCTCGGGAGCAATTTCAGTTCTCTCGACGCCGCCAGAAACGAAGCCGAGACGAGGGGTTACGACACCTGTATCCTCTCCTCGCGGGTCCGCGGCGAGTCGCGCGAAGCGGCGAAGACGCACGCCGCAGTCGCCGAAGAAGCAATTTTCACCGGAAATCCGGTGTCCCCACCGGCAGTGGTGCTCTCGGGCGGCGAGACGACGGTGACGGTTCGCGGCGACGGCACCGGCGGTCCGAACCAGGAGTTCGCGCTCTCGGCCGCCGTCGAGTTCGCGACCGCGTGGCGGGGCGAAGCCGACGTCGTCCTCGCCTGCGTCGACACCGACGGCAGAGACGGCGGGACCGACGTCGCCGGAGCCGTCGTCGACGCCGAGACGGTCGACGACGCGGCCGCGGCCCGAGCGGCCCTCGCCGACAACGACGCGTTCAGCTACCTCGACGCCCGCGACGCCGTCGTCGAGACGGGACCGACGGGAACGAACGTCAACGACCTGCGGGTGCTCGTCGTCGAGGACGAGTGAGGTCGACGCTGACGCCGAGTGAAGTCGTCGCTGACGCCGAGTAAGGTCGTCGCTGACGCCGAGTGAGGACGACTCGTCGACGAAAACGGTTTAGTCCACCCGTGGGATACTCTCTCGGTATGGCGAGACTGTTGCCCTCCACGCCCGACACCTCCGCCGCCGACGAGGCGGAGCCGCGGGTCATCGGCGTCGACAGCGAGGACGCCGACGACCTGCTGTCGGCGCTCTCCTCCGACACCGCACGCACCCTCCTCTCGAAGCTCCACGACGAACCCGACACGCCGTCGGGGCTCGCGTCGCGCGTCGACTCCTCGCTGCAGAACGTCCAGTACCACCTCAAGAAACTGGAGGACGCCGGCCTCGTCGGCGTCGTCGACACCGTCTACTCCGAGAAGGGCCGCGAGATGAACGTCTACGCGCCCGCGGACCGCCCGCTCGTCGTCTTCGCCGGCCGCGAGTCCGAGAGCGCGGGTCTGAAGACGGCGCTCAAGCGTCTGCTGGCGAGCGTCGGCATCCTCGCGGCCGCGAGTTTCGTCGTCCAAATCGTCGCCACCGGCGAGATACCGTTTCTCGCGCAGTCGGCGTCCGGCGGCGATGGGGGAACTGAGCTCACGACCTCCGCCGTCGAGACGACTGCGTCGACGGCACCCGGCTTCCCGCCGGGGCTGGCCTTCTTCCTCGGAGGCCTCGTCGTTCTGGCGTTCGCCTTCGCGGTCTGGTACGCCCGGCGGTGAGCGTCCGACGCTCCGCCGTCGAGCTATCAGCAGAATCGATTGTGCTGTTCGCGTTTCTCTCCGCCCGTAGTGTCTGTTCGCGCTATTTGCGGGTCGCAGGTAGCTATTTACCTTCGACGACGAACGTGTGAGCATGGAGCACACTGCCGAAGTGGAGGGCATCGGCGTCGGCGTCGGGGCCGACGGGACGAACGTCCCCGCCGTCGTCCTCCGCGCCCGCGAAGAGGTCCTTCCGATATTCGTCACGGCCGACCAAGCACAGACGATCCGTCTCGGACTCGCCGGCGAACCGTTCGAGCGCCCGCTGACTCACGACCTGTTGGTCGAGATGGTGACCGAGTTCGGCGGGGCCATCGACGGCGTCCGCATCGACGACCTCTCGGACGGGACGTTCTACGCGAAACTCGACGCCGAACGCTACGAGGACGGCGAACCGGTGAGTTACGTCTTCGACGCCCGCCCGAGCGACGCCATCGCCCTCGCCGTCCGCGTCGACTGCCCCATCTACGTCTCCGACGAGATTCTCGACGCCGCCGGACGACCACCCTCCGCCATCGACCTCTCGCCGGACGACGACGACACGTTCTGAATCCGTCGAGATTCGCTCGTTCTCGCTTTTCTCGGTCGCATCGACTCGAATCCCGCCTCGACGGCATTGGAGCGGCGACTGATGCGCTCAGACACCTCTGTTCTCGGCGAACAGGGCGTCGAATACCTTGTTTTCCGCCTTCCGAAGGTGTTGGGAGAACGTCGGTGCCGAGACGCCCAGCGACTCGGCGACCTCCGCACCGGTGCTCTCGCGGGGCCACTCGAAGAACCCGGCGTAGTACGCCGACTCCAGGACGGCACGCTGTCGCTCGGTTAGGTCCTCGTAGAACGCGCTCACGGCTTGGTTCGAGGCGTCGTCGGTGCGCGTGACCTGACGCTGCGAGCGCATCACCGCGGCCGGGTACGCCTCCTGGACGGTCTCGACGAACTCGCGGACGTCCGCGGTAACCGGAAGTTGGATGCGCATGTGGTAGTCGTCGTCCTCGATTTTGGCGTGCTTGACGTAGCCGCTCAGCGACGCGATAGCCGAGAGCACCGGCGGCTCGGAGAGTCGGATCTCGAACTTGGCCCGGCCGAACCCCTCGCTGAGCACGCGAAGGGCGATCCAGTGCGGTACTCGCTCGACGATCTCCCGCACGACTTCGAGGTCGTCCGCGCTCGCCGTGCCGTAGACGAGGTACTCGCCGCCGCCGATGGGAACCGACTGGCCCAACGTAATCTCGTCGGTCGCGGTGGCCTGCAGGTCGAGTTCGTCGAAGACGTTCTCTATCTGGAGGTCGATCTCGGTGAGCTGGTCGCTCGTGAGCGCGTGCTTGCGCTCTATGGCGGTGATGGCGTGTCCGACGACCTCGCCGAGCTGTTCCAGCACTTCGCTTTCCTCCTCGGTGAACGCGAGCGCTCGCTCCGCGTACACGTTCAGAACGCCGTAGAGGTTCCCTTCGTACACGATAGGAATCGCGGCCGAGGAACGGTAGCCGTACATCGTCGCCCGCTCGCGCCAGTGCGCGTAGTGGGGATCCGAGAAGATATCCTGTGTGACCTGTATCTCCTGCGTCTGCACTGCCCGGCTCGTCGGTCCTCGACTTCGTGGGTCGTCGGGGTCGACGGAGAGAGTTACATCGTCGAGGTAGCCATCGACGCCCGCTTCCTCGCGAAGGGAGACCGTCTCCGTCTCGGCGTCCACCTCACCGACCCACGCGAAGAGGTACGAATCCGTGGAGGTGAGCGCCTCACAGACTGTGCGTTCGATCTCCTCGCGCGTGGATTGACTGATGACCGCTTCGGTGACCTCACGGGCGACTCGATTGAGGTGGTTCAGCGCGACGAGCCGTTCGCGCTGCTGTTCGAGTTCGCGCTCGCGCTCGCGCAGTTCCGTTATCTCCTGTGTCACGAGCATGCCGGCGTACGGCTCGTCACGTTCACCGACGATGGGCACGGCCCACATCTGAAACACCCGGCCGTTCCACTCGAACTCCGAGCGAGTCGTCTCTCCGTCGAGCGCGTCCCGACAGTATCGACGAAGGTCGTCACCCAGTTCGACGTCCGATGAGAGGTCGGCGACGTCGGCCCCCAACAGCCGCTCACTCGAGATGTCGTACTCCTCGAAGACGGCTCCCTCGAGCAGCGTGTACCGCAGTTCCTCGTCGAAGAGTGCGACGCCCCCGTTGGGGAACTGTTCTGCGAGCGTCCGGTAGCGCCGCTCGCTCTCCTCCATCGCCCGCTCGTGCTCGGCGCGTTCGATGGCCGTCGCGAGGACGTTCGCGACGCTCTGTAGAAAGTTCACGTCGTTCTGTGAGAACTCCCGTCGCTCGGTGGCGTGCGCGCCGAGGATACCCCACGGGTCGTCGGGCGGGCCGACGACGACGCTCATACCGCTCGTCACGTCGTGGTCGAGCAGCAGGCCCCGCCCCGAAAACCGCGTCTCGGCGGCGAGGTCCTCGACGACGACCGGTTCGTTCGAGCACAGCGTGTACCCCGCCTGAGAGTTTTCCTTCGCGTCGACGGTTGCGGTGCCGACGATTCCCTCGTGCCACCCGACACCCTCGCAGAGGATCAGCTCATCGCCTTCGGGGTGAAGCTCTAGAAGCTCGCAGTACTCCATCTCGAGCGTGTCGGCGACGGCGGCGACGACCGTCTCCACGAGCGTGTCGAGGTCCCGTTCGGCGAGCGCCCGCTGGCCGAGGTCGGTGACGACCTGTTGTTGGCGGACCCGCGATTCGAGTTCGCGCTCGCGTTCGATTCGCTCGGTGATGTCCCGGACGACCCCGCACCGGCCGTCTCTCTCCGCCATCGAGAGCGGGGCGACCCGACTCTCCACGGGCACTTTCTCGCCGTCTCTCGTCGAGAGGTCGAGTTCGATGATTATCTCCTCGCGGCTCCCCTCGCTCACCTCCTCGGCCATCCGCCCGACCTGCGGTGTGACCGCGTCGTCGTGGACTATCGTGGCGTGTGCACCGAGCAGTTTCTCGCGGTCGTAACCGGTCGTCTCGCAGAAGGCGTCGTTCACGAGAACGAAACGTGCGTCCGAGTCGACGGCGTAGATGCCGTCGTCGACCGTCTCGACGATGGTCTCGTACCGTTCGAGTTCGAACTCGCGCGCTTTGCGTTCGGTGACGTTCTGGAAGTACACGGACAGCCCCGTCTCGGAGGGGTACGCTCGCACCTCGAACCACGTATCGAGCGGCGGGTAGTACTCGTCGAACGAGACGGATTGCTGCGTCTCCATCGCTCGGCGGTACTCGGTCTCGAACGCCGTCCCCACCGTTTCGGGGAGCTCCTCCCAGACGTTCGCGCCGACGAGTTCGTCGGCCGAGCGCTCCAAAACCGCCTCCGCCGTCTCGTTGACGTACGTGAACTGCCAGTCGGTGTCCAGACCGATGAACGCGTCCGTGACCCGCGTGAACAGTTCGTCGAGCTCCGACCGGAGTTCGTCGCGCTCGCGCCGCAGCCACTCGGTCTGTCGCTTCAGTTGCGTGATGTCGTCGCCGACGACCACGACTTGCTCGACCTCTCCGTCGTCGAGGAGCGGCATCGCGTTGATGGAGTACCAGCGCCGCTCGCCGCCGGGGAGCTCCATCTGCGCCTGCCAATCGTACACCGGTTCGCCTCGTTCCAGCGCCCACGCGTACGGGCGCTCCTCGCGGGGAACCGGTTCGCCCTCCTCGTCGTACACCGGGATGCTGCCCGCCGTGTACTCTAACACCTCCGAGCCGTTCGTGTAGGCGTCGAGCACCTGCGCTGCGGCGTCGTTCGCGCGGACCAGGTCGCGGCTCTCCGCGTCGAAGACGCCGACGATGACGGGACACGTCTCGAGGACGTTCTCCAGCAGGTCGCGCTCTCGCTCGAGCTGTCCTTCGCGTTCGCGGCGCTCGGTGATGTCGCGGGCGATTCCCACCGTCCCCGTCACTTCGCCGTCGTCGGTGAGCAGCCCGAACCTGATTTCGACCGGAATCTCGCGGCCGTCGCGCATCCGAATCGGTATCTCGCGGGTTCGAACGCTCTCGGTCGGTTCGCGGAGGAGTTCGAGAATATCCGAGGCGAACCGAGCGACGTCGTCGTCGTCTAACAGTACGGAGACGTGCTCACCGACGAGTTCCGCGCGAGAGTACCCTGTGACGTCGAGGAGGACGTCGTTCACGTCGACGAAGCGACCCGAGAGGTCCAGCTGATAGATTCCGTCGCCGACCGTCTCGATGACCGACTCGTATCGCCGGAGCTTTCGGCACCTCTCTACGCGTGTTTGTGACTCGTCTCTCCCGCTCCCACCCTCTCCAGACATATTAGTCGCTCACAGTCGACTACGAGGCATAAATTATCTGGACAGAACCCCGGTCTGTAGCGAGGACTGACAACTCGGCGACCGCTCGACGGTCGGCTCTATCGCCCGTTCGCCAACTCCGCCTCCGCTTCCAACGCCTGCTCGCGGAGTCGTTCACCCTCCTCGCTCTCGACGGTCAGTTCCGGTACCGGCGACGGCTTGTGATTCTCGTCGATGGCGACGTAGACGAAAAGCGACTCGGTGGTCAGTTCCGTCTCGCCGGTCTGTGGGTTCTCGCGGAACGCCTTGATGCGAACGCGGATGCTCGTCTCGCCGGCTTTGTAGACGTACGCCTGTATCAGCGCCGTGTCGCCGCGCGGGATGGGTTGGACGAAGTTCACCTGCTCCATCCGGGCGGTCACGCAGGTCTGTCCGGCGAAGCGCATCGCCGCCAGCGCGCCGTCGGTGTCCATCCACTTCAGGACGTTGCCCCCGTGGGCCATGTCGTAGTTGTTCGTGTCGTTCGGCTGGATGAGGTGCCGGTTCTCGATGTACGTCTCCATCAAGTCGGTCATGGGTCACGTTTCGACGGGAGACTGCAAGAACGTGGCGTCGAATCGTTCGTGACAGTCGTTACTGGTCGTCCAGTTCCTTCAGCACCCGCGCCGGATTCCCCCCGACGACGACGTCCGAGGGGACGTCTCCCGTCACCACCGCCCCGGAGGCGACGACGGCGCGGTCGCCCACCGAGACGCCGGGGTTGAGCACCGCTTGCCCGCCGACCCACACGTCGTCACCGACGGTGACGGGGTCGCCGAACTCGACGCCCTCGCGCCGCGTCTCGGCGTCGAGCGGGTGCGTCGCCGTGTACACGTGAACGCCCGGTCCGAGCAGGCAGTGCGACCCGAACCGTATCTCGCAGACGTCCAGCATCACGCAGCCGAAGTTGGCGAAGAACTCGTCGCCGACGTGAATCTGCGAGCCGTAGTCGCAGCGGAACGGCGGTTCGACGAAGGCGTTCTCGCCGACGGTGCCGAACAGTTCGGCCAGTAGCGCCGCGCGGGTCTCCGTCTCGGTCTCCTCGGTGTCGTTGTACCAGCGGGTGAGCGACCGGGCTCGGCTCCGTTCTTCGACGAGTCGGGGGTCGAACGGGTCGTAGGGGTCGCCGCGAAGCATCTTCTCCCTCTCGGTGGTCACGTCTGCGTGCCGACTCGGCGTGCGAGCGAAAGTAGGTTCGGGTTGCGCTCACGGAACTGCACGAGGCGGAGAGCGGATGCTCGACGTGCTGCTGTCGACGGAGCGCCGGTCGACGAGCGACCGGCGTCGCGGTACTTTTCTCTCTCGCCCGCGACGCTCGAACCATGGCACTCGACGTTTCCACCCCCGACCCGCCGGAACTGTCCGCAGTCGACCCGAGCGAGTACGACGACGCCGAGGTCATCGCGGACGACGACTACCGCCGCGACGAACTCGGCGAGTTCCTCGACTCGGGCGCGTGGGCGGAGTCGTTCGAGCGGTGGACCGAAACGGCCGAAGTCAGCGAGTCGGAGTGGCGCATCGTCGAGGAGCTCGGACTCGTCGAGCGGTTCGACTTCTTCTGGGACGACTTCGCCGACCGGGTCGGCTACCACGCGCCGGGTATCCCCGAGGACTGGAAGGAGCGAGCGGTGCACCCGGACCTCGACAGCTGGTCGCAGGTGTCCTCGATAAACGCTGGACTCACGGAACTGGGGCAGGTCGTCTGCGACGTGCTCAAAGACGACTACGTCGACTGGGAAGCCGAGTTCGAAGCGCCCGACGACTTACCCGACTTCGACTGACGACGCGACTCGGCGAGCGCCCCGGCGCGCCCGCCGGATTCATCACCTCGCCGCGTGACCCACACGACAGGTGACTCGTCATCTACTCTAAACACCATCTCGTCGTCTCGCTGGCGCTCGGCGCGCTGTTCGTCCTCGCCGTCGACTCCTCGCTTCCGCTCTGGTTCGTCCTCGCGTACTCCGCGGTCGTCGGCGTCGGCATCGACTTCGACCACTTTCTCGTCGCCCGCGTCAACACCGGAAGCTGGCGCGCCGCCCGCGAGTGCCTCCTGAATCCGACGCGGGTGTTCGCCGGACAGGACGAGATATTCGAAGACGGGGAGGTCGGGACGCTCCGGCGACTGCTCAGCCACGTCGTCGTCGTCGGCGTCGCGGTTCCCGCGCTCGTCCTCGTGAGTCCGGCGCTCGCGCTGTTGACGGCCGTCGTCCTCTACGGTCACCTCTTGGCCGACCTGGTCTGGGACGTGTACCTGGAGATAGAGAACGGGAGTCCGGAAGTGCCGAACGTCGTTCGGCGGTGAGCGACTGCGCGACGGCCGCGCGGCGACTGCGGATGATTGGATGACTGCGCGACGACCGTGCGACGACTGCGGACGACTGTGTGACGCCCGCGCGCTGACCCGTCTCACAACCGTACGCGCGGGACCACCGTTTTGATATACGCCGGGCGACAGCATCCTGTATGGAAGACGTCGCAGACCAGTACGCCCCGGAGGACGTGGAGTCCTCGACGCGGGCGCACTGGGACGACACGGACGCCTACGAGGCGACGAAGGAGGCGCACGCCGACGACCCCGCTTTCTTCTTCGTCGACGGCCCGCCGTACACCTCGGGTCAGATGCACCTCGGAACGGCGTGGAACAAGACCCTGAAAGACGCCATCATCCGACGCAAGCGGATGGAGGGCCACCGCGTCACCGACCGACCGGGCTACGACATGCACGGCCTGCCCATCGAGGTGAAAGTCGAGCAGGAGCTCGGCTTCGAGTCCAAGCGCGACATCGAGGAGTACGGGATGGAGGCGTTCATCGAGGAGTGCAAGCAGTTCGCCGAGCGCAACAGGGAGAACATGGACGAGGACTTCCAGTCCATCGGCGTCTGGATGGACTGGGAGAACCCCTACAAGACGCTCTCGCCGGAGTACATGGAGGCCGGTTGGTGGGCGTTCAAGCAGGTCCACGAGAACGGCCTGCTCAGTCAGGGTAAGCGCTCGGTCAACCAGTGCCCGCGCTGCGAGACGGCCATCGCCGACAACGAGGTCGAGTACCACGAGATCGAGTCGCCCAGCATCTACGTCAAGTTCCCGCTGAAAGGGAGAGAGGGGAACCTCGTCATCTGGACGACGACGCCGTGGACCATCCCGGCGAACACGTTCGTCGCCGTCGACGGCGAGATGACCTACCTGGGCGTTCGCGCCGAGAGAGCGGGAGAAAGCGAGGTGCTCTACCTCGCCGAACCCGTCGTCGAGGAGGCCCTGAAGGAGGGTCGCTACGAGGACTACGAGGTCGTCGACGAAGTCACCGGAGAGGAGATGGTCGGCTGGGAGTACGACCACCCGCTCGCCGACGAGGTGCCCGACCACGCCGACTTCGAGGGCGCGGGGGAGGTCTACACCGCCGACTACGTCGAAGCCGACCGGACGGGTCTCGTCCACTCCGCGCCCGGCCACGGGCAGGAGGACTTCGAGCGCGGTCAGGAACTCGGCCTCGACGTGTTCTCGCCGGTCCGCGGTAACGGCGACTTCACCGAGGAAGCGGGCAAGTACGAGGGGACGTTCGTCCGCGACGCCAACGACGAGATCATCGAGGACCTCGACTCGAAGGGCCTCCTGTTCGCCTCGGGCACCCACCGCCACCGCTACGGCCAGTGTTGGCGCTGCGACACGGACATCATCTTCCTCGCCACCGACCAGTGGTTCATCACTATCACCGACGTCAAAGACGAACTCCTCGACAACATCGAGGATTCGGAGTGGCATCCGCAGTGGGCGCGCGACAGTCGCTTCCGCAACTTCGTCGAGGACGCCCCCGACTGGAACATCTCGCGGCAGCGCTACTGGGGGATTCCCCTTCCTATCTGGGTGCCGCAGGGTAACGCGACGCCGGACCCCGAGGAGTTGATCGTCGTCGGCACGCGCGAGGAACTCGCAGAGCGCGTCGACCAGGACGTGAATCCCGAGGAGATCGACCTGCACCGACCCTCGGTGGACCTGCTGACCATCACCGAGGACGGGACGACGTACGAGCGCGTCCCCGACGTGTTCGACGTCTGGATAGACTCCTCGGTGGCTTCGTGGGGGACGCTCGACTTCCCCGGCAACGAAGAAGACTACGAGGAACTGTGGCCCGCCGACTTCATCGTCGAGGCGCACGACCAGACCCGCGGCTGGTTCTGGTCGCAGCTCGGCATGGGGACGGCCGCGGTCGGCGAAGTGCCGTACAAGGAGGTGCTGATGCACGGGTTCGCCAACGACAAAGATGGGAGAAAGATGTCGAAGTCCGTCGGCAACATCGTCACGCCCGAGGAGGCCATCGAGCGCGCGGGCCGCGACCCGCTGCGCGCGTACCTGCTGAGCCACGACCAGCAGGGCGTCGACCTCTCGTTCGAGTGGGAGGGTCTCGGCGACGTGCAGTCGACGCTCAACATCCTCTGGAACGTGTTCCGCTTCCCGCTGCCGTACATGCGACTCGACGGTTACGACCCCGCCGAAGCGAGTCTCGAAGACGGTGAACTCACCGTCGTCGACGAGTGGGTGCTCTCGCGCCTGCAGTCGGTGAAATCGAACGTCGACGAGGCGTGGGACGAGTTCCGTATCGACGACGCGCTCAACGAGGTGCTCGACTTCGTCGTCGGCGACGTCTCGCGGTTCTACGTCAAGGCCATCCGCGAGCGGATGTGGGAGGAGGAGGACTCCGATTCGAAGCGCGGCGCGTACGCCACGCTCTCGACGGTGTTGCTCGAAACCGTGCGCCTCATCGCGCCGTTCACACCGTACCTCGCCGAGGAGATGTACCAGCATCTCGACGGCACCGAAACCACGGTGCACATGCTCTCGGTCCCCGAGGTCGACGACGACCTCCACCGGCCGAAACTGGAGGCCGACATGGACGTGCTCCGACGCGTCGAGGAGGCGGCGGCGAACGCCCGCCAACAGGGCGGCCGCAAACTCCGTTGGCCCGTCCAGCGCGTCGTCGTCGAGACAGGCGCCGACGAGGTGGCCGACTCGGTTCGCTCGCTCGAATCGCTGCTGCTCGAACGCGTCAACGGTCGGTCGCTCGAAGTCGTCGACGGCTTCGACGAACTGGTCGAGCGCGCCGACCCGCAGATGAGCGTCATCGGCCCCGCCTTCGGCGGTGACGCCCAGAAAATCATGGGCGCGGTACGGGGCGCGTCTCGGGACGAACTCACGCGGGACGGAACGCTCGTCGCGGAGGTCGACGGCGAGACGTACGAACTCGACGAGGAGATGGTCGAGTTCCACGCCGAACCGCCCGAGTACCTCTCGGCCGCCGAGTTCGAGAGCGGGACGGTGTACGTCGACACGCGCCTGACCGACGATATCGAGTCCGAGGGCTACGCCCGCGACGTGGTCCGCCGGATACAGGAGATGCGCAAACAACTCGACCTCGACGTCGAAGAGAACATCCGGGCGTACGTCGACGTCGCCGACGACCGGGTCGCCGGGTTCGTCGACGAGAACCGAGAGTTCATCGCCGAGGAGACCCGCACGAGCGAGTTCGTCGGCGAGGACGAGGAGTTCGACCTGCGCGAGGAGTGGGACGTCGAGGGCGTCGACGTGACCATCGGCATCGCCCGCGTCGCCGAGCAGTCCGCGTCCGCGCAGGACGACTGAGCGGCGCGCACCCTCCGTACAGTCAGTCGAGAGACCGCTCCAGAACTGTTTTACAGCTTACCTGTTATCACGCTGTATGGTTGGCGACCCGCCCGAACAGTCGACCCTCCGTCAGTCGCACCGCCTCGTCGAACACTACACGCCCGACGGGATGCTCGGCCGGCTCCTCCTCGCATCGGTGACGGGCGCGCTCTCCGGCGGCGCGTTCCTGCTCGCGATCTTCGGACTGGCTTCCTTCGGCTTCGTCTGGTTCATCACGGGAGTGCTCGCGGCGGTCGTCGGCGTCGTCGCCGCGTTGCTGACGATTCTGACGCTCTGGCCGGTGTACCTCTCGCTCATCGGCAACGTCGACTCGCCGGAGAAGTACGGTCGGACGGGCTCACCGTCGACGCCGGCCGCTAAGCGCGCCGCCGACACTGACCCGTCGGAGATTCTAAAGCGCAAGTACGCGGCCGGAGAACTCTCCGACGAGGAGTTCGAGCGCCGGTTGGACACGTTGCTGGACGCCGACGAAGTCGCTCGCCGCGGAAGCGACGGCGAAAACGCGGCCTCGAAGCGCACGCTTCGAGAGCGGAACTGAACCGAATCGGTCGCGGCTCAGTCCGCCGTCAGCACGTCCTCGTCCGACGGCGAGCGCGCGTCGTACTCCGCGACGAACTCGTCTAACCGCCGTTCGTCGTCGATTCCGGGTAACTCTTCCTCGGCGGTGCGACACGGTTCGTCGACGCCGATCGCCTCGCAGACGTGGTCGGCGGTCGCCTCCGCCATCATCCGGTACGTCGTCAGTTTGCCGCCGACGATGCTGGCGAAGTTCTCGACGCCCTCTCGCTCGTGGTCGAGTAGGAAGAAGCCGCGCGAGATGCCGCGGGCGTCGCCCTCGCCGCCGTCCATCGTCTCGCGCTCGGCCTCGTCGGGCGCGTACAGCGGGCGGACGCCCCACCACGTGCGGAGAATCTCGCTCTTCGCCGCTTCGGGGAGCATCTTCGAGCACTCCTCGACCATCTTCCGTATCTCCCAGTGTTCCTCGTCGAACTCGTCGGGGTCGTCGACTTCGATGCTCGTCGTCCCCAACACCGCCTGCGTCTCGTGGGGGACGACGATGTCGCCGTCGGCGGGCGGGCGGCAGCGGTTGAGCACCGGGCCGAGACCCGGATAGTCGACGGAGACCATCACGCCCTTGGTCGGTCGCATCGCCACCTCGACGCCCGCGAGTTCCGCGCACTCACCGGCCCACGTGCCGGCGGCGTTGACGACGTAGTCGGCGTCGACCGTCTCGTCTACGTCACCGCCGAGCGTCGCGCCGGTCGCCCGTCCGTCTTCGACGCGGACGTCCGTGACCGGCGCGTGCGTCAGCACCTCCGCGCCGTTCTCGGCCGCGCTCGCCGCGTTGGCGGCGACGAGACGCGAGGGGTAGACGACGCCGTCGGGGACTTTCATCACTCGCTCCGCGTCGGGTGTGAGCCCCGGCACCTCCGCTCGGGTTTCCTCGTCGCCGAGCACCTCCGCCTCGATGCCGATATCCTCGCAGGCGGCCAGTTTCTCCTCGAAGAACTCGGGGTCGTCTTCGGGTAGTTGGACGAAGAATCCACCCGTGTCGCGGATGCAGTGCCCTGCGATATCCCGAAGGATTCGGTTCTCGCGGATACACTCCTCCGCGCCGAGTTCGTCGTCCGGTGCGTACCGCGCGCCGCTGTGCAGCAGGCCGTGCGACCGTCCGGAGGTCCCGCTGGCGAGGCCGCCGCGTTCGGCGACGACGACGTCGACGCCGCGCATCGCCAGGTCGCGCGCGATTCCGACACCCGTTGCTCCACCGCCGATGACGAGGACTTCAGTCTGGATAGTCATAGTCGTCGGGCGAGTTTGCTCGCCCACAGTCTCCGCTCGCGGGTTAGGACCCGACGCGCAAAAGCCCTGCGTGAGTCGCCGTCGAGGGCGAAAAATCGTGTACTTCGGCTACGCCATCGCCTCTTCGAGGACCTGGAGGGGGTGTCGAATCTCGTAGCCGGTGCCGTGTTCCATCTGCATCGAACACGTCGGACACTCGGTCATGCCCACCTCGCCGGCGGCGTGGTGCATGTGCTCGAACATCTCTTCGCCGATCTTCATCGACTTCTCGTACTTCTCTTCTTTCCAGCCGTACGTGCCGGAGATGCCCGAGCACGACGGCCCGACGTCCTCGATTTCGACGCCGTCCAACTCGCGGAACAACTCGACGGCTTGGCGGTCGAGTCCCTGATTGCGGGCGTGACACGGTGCGTGGTACGCATACGATTGCTCCGGGACCGACGAGTCGGCGAGCGCACCCTCTAAATCCTCGTGGATGCGGAGGTACTCCATCGCCTCGTAGGTGTGCGCCGACACGTCCTCGATGCCGTCCAAGTCGAACAGTTCGGGGTACTCCTGTTTCAGAGACATCGAACAGGACGTACACGAGGCGACGATATCGTAACCGTCGGCGATCAATCCAGAGAAGTTCTCGACGTTGATGCCGGCGGCGCGTTTCGCGTCGTCGAGCATCCCGTTGGCGAACATCGGCGTGCCCGAACAGCGCTGGACGGGGACGACGACCTCGTATCCGAACTTCTCGAAGACGCGGACCAGCGCCTTGCCGACCTCGGGCGTGTTGTAGTTCGAGTAACAGCCGTGGAAGTACGCCACGCGCTTTTGTTCGTCTCTGACCTGCGGCCCACCGCGTTCGTTCCACCACTCTCTGAACGTTTGGGCGGCGAACTCGGGGAACTCCCGCTCCGACGTGACGCCCAACACCTTCTCGTTGAACAGTTTGGTGACGCCGAGGCCCATCACGAAGTTGGTCAGTCGCGGAACCTTGCTGCCGAGTTCGGCCATCGTCCGGTAGTTGGCGAGAATGCGGTTACGAACGTACTCTCGGGAGAGTTTCTCCATCCGTTCGTCGACGAACTCGCCTCGCGCGGTGTTGTGCATCTGGCTCAGCGGGACGGACGACGGACAGACGTCGTCGCAGCGCATGCAGTTCGAGCAGTCCATCACCGACGCGTCGATGTCCTCGTCGCTCTTGCGTTTGAGGCGCCATTGCTCGGGTCCCTGGAACTTCGGACCGGGGAACTCGTCGTCGACTTCGGCGACCGGACACGCCGAGTCGCATGTCGTACACTTGTAACAGTTGTCCGCGCCCGGTCTGAGGTCCATCTCGTCGGCTTCAGGAAACACCTGTACGGGTTCGAAGTCGTCCTGTGCTACGTTCGGGTTGCTCTCGTCTGCTGGGTGTTCTGCGTCGCTCATTGGGTTAGATACTCGCTCCTGCTTCTCGGCCGGCGACGACGCCGGTCGCGAGGGAGATGCCGCTACTCGATTTCTCGGCCGCGCCGTCGGCACCGCCGACGACCGCGCCCGCCGCCCGCAGATTCGCGAACTGCGGCGCGTCGTTTCGGTCCAAAACGCGCATTTCGTCGTCGACGACGACGCCGAAGCGTGCGAACGGATGGTCGCCGAAGGCGTCGGTGTCGAACCAGTCGTAGCGGTCGGACGGGTGCGGCACGTACGACTCGAAGATCGGTTCTCGGACGCGCGAGCGGTTCGAGTCGATGCCTTTGCCGACCAATCCGCCGGTCGCCAACACGAACTCGTCGGCGTGGTACGGAACCTTCCTGCGTTTCTGGTCGACGTGGACGGCTTGTAACTCGTCGCCGTCGGCTTCGTAGTCGACGACGGGGTTGCCCGTACTCATCCTCACGCCCGCGTCGTCGAGCGCCGCAAACAGCGCGTTTTCGAGTCTGAGTCCGGGGAAACTCGGCGGTCCCATCGGAATCTCGAACACGTCCACACCGAGATGTGATTCGAGGTCCGCGCGCACCTCGTCGGCGTGCTCGTCACCTAACAGCGAGGGGAAGCCGACGCGTTCGACACCTTTGAGCCGCGGTTTGACGGTCTCGGCGAGCGCCTCGCGCGCCCCGACCGACCGGCCCGCGAAGCGAATCTCCTCGTCTCTGTCGAGCGCGTTGGCGAACCGAGTCACTTTGGCGTCAGCGCGGAACTCCTCCGGGAACGAGAGCTCCGCGCCGCGGACCTCGAAGGGAACGCCGGCGGCTTCGAGATGTTCGGAGACGAGTCGGGCGTCGAAGTCGGTGAGCGAACGAAAGCCGACGACGAGCATCGACCGCGCATCGCTGGCGAGGCCCGCCGCCGACGCTTCGGGATACCGGGCGGTCGGTTTGACCGTGCCGCCGTAGGTGGGCACGAGCGCGTTCGCGTCCGTGTGTGAGCCGCGATAACTGTCGGCGGTCACCTCGTCGAACAGGTCGAGTCCGTCGCGGATGGCTTGCTCGCCGGCGAGCGAGTACGGGTGGTCGTCGGGAAGCGACGAGAGCGCGTCGTACGGATTCGAGACGGGGCCGTCGCCGTTCGGATAACCCAACACGTCGATTAGTCCGCTCGCGAAGCGGAGCGTGCTCTTCTTGTAGGAGACGAGGCGGACGCTCGCGCCCGCCTCGGCGGCCGAGAGTGCGGCTATCGAGCCCGCGAGGCCGCCGCCGACGACGACCACGTCGTCTCGGATGGGCATCAGCGCTCACCCCGTCGCGTTCCACCATCCGCGGCTGTCGCGTCCGAGCGTCCGGTTTCACCGTCACTCGCGTCGACGCCGACCCCGCCGTCGAAAGCGGCGAAGTCGACGGCTCCGTCCATCGCTGCGGGGTCGCCGTCGCGGTTCATCGTCGTCGCGTGCAGCGCGTAGTTCAACATCGCCTGCGAGAGCTGCTCACCCCATAGCGCGTGGACTTCGCCTTTCCAGCGCTCCTGAAACAGTTCGTCGAGCGCCTCGCGAGCGGTTGGCTCGTCGTACTGTGGGTAGAGTTCGTTCGCCATGCGGTGACAGCAGAAACCGCCCTGGCAGTTGCCCATCGAGGCTCTCGTGCGGATTCGGACGGCGTTGAGGTCCGAACCGGACTGCTCGATAGCGTCCCGAATCTCGGCGCGGGTGACGGCCTCGCACTCGCAGACGACGGGGTTCGGCTCGCCGGTTTTCAGCACTTCGTCGGCGCGTGAACCGAGTCGCTGGACGCTGCGGCGGCCGATAGGCGACCGGAGGCCGAACTCGTCCATGTAATCGCGCAGTACGGAGAAGTCCTCGCTACCCGGAAGCGGTTCGTCCGCGGTGCGACACGCCGCGTTGATGCCGAACTGCTCGCAGACGTGGTCGGAGATCTTCTCGGCCATCATCCGATAGGTGGTGAACTTGCCGCCGACGATGCTGGTCATGCCCGGGAGGTCGTCGCGTTCCTCGTGGTCGAGCAGGAAGAAGTCGCGCGTGATGTCGGTGGGGTCGGTCGTGCCGGTCCCCGGTGGTTCGTACAGGGGACGCACGCCCCAGAACGAACGAATCGTCCGGGCGTCTTTGAGGATGGGGACGAGTTCAGAGAGCGTGTCGATCATGAGGTCGACTTCCCACTGTTCTTCGGGATAGTCGTCGGGGTCTTCGACCTCCTCGTCGGTCGTGCCTAAGATGCAGGTGGTCTCGTGGGGGACGACGATGTCGGCGTCGCCTTTGGGTCGACAGCGGTTGACGACAGTGTCGACCTGCCGGGTGTTCATAATGGTCATGACGCCTTTCGAGGGACGCACCGCGACTTCGACGCCGGCCATCTCGCCGATTTGGCCGGCCCACGCGCCCGTGGCGTTGACGACGTAGTCGGCGCGAATTTTCTCGGTCGAGCCGGGAGTTCGGTGGACGCGCTTGCCGGGGCCGGAGGCGTGTTCGACTTCGATGCCGACGACCTCGCCGTCTTCGAGGAGCACGTCGACGACTTCGGCGTGGGGTTCGATGCGCGCGCCGTACTCCTGGGCGCTGGCGGCATTGGCGACGCAGAGTCGGAAGGGGTCGATAGCGCCGTCGGGGACTTTTATCGCTCTCTTGATGTCTTTGGCGAGGTACGGTTCGATCTCTCGGGCTTCCTCGGCGGTGAGCACTTCGGCGGGGATACCGCACTCGCGGCAGCCTTCGAGCTTCTCGTCGAAGTAGTCGTCCGGGTCGTCGGGTTTCTGGACGAACAGCCCGCCCGTCATCTCGACGCAGTGGGCGGCGATGTCGCGGAGGACGCGGTTCTCCTCGATGCACTCTCTCGCGCTCGCTTGGTCGGAGACGGCGTAGCGACCGCCGCTGTGCAACAGTCCGTGCATGCGGCCGGTAGTGCCGTGGGTGAGGTTGCCTCGTTCGACGAGGGTGACGTCGAGGCCGCGCATCGCGAGGTCGCGCGCGATGCCGCAGCCGGTCGACCCGCCCCCGACGACGACCACGTGGGGTGTATCTGTCATCGGTTTACCGTGACGAGGGTTTTCTGGCGACTTCACTCTACCTTCGACGAAGCGGACGGTTTCGTCCGCAGACCAGTTCGAGTTCCGGATTGTATTTCTCGGAGAGAATCGTTTCGAACCAAACGAGTGTGTGTCGAACGATCAGATTAACCACCGTTCGACCCCGTATCGCGGTCGAAAAGTGAGCAACGTTTATCATCTTCATGCACGGTTTTTCATTGTGGTGTGGGGCGCTAGCACGTCAGCGTAGTACGCGGGACTAGCTCCGACACACGAAGGAGAAACACCAATGGCAACAGAAACATACGTTGGCGCTATCGACCAGGGGACGACGGGAACCCGGTTTATGGTCTTCGACCATAGCGGACGCGTCGTCACGAGTGCGTACGAGAAACACGAACAGATCTATCCCGAACCGGGTTGGGTCGAACACGACCCGGCCGAGATCTGGGAGAAAACGCAGTCGGTGATCACGTCTGCGCTCCAGAAGGCCGACCTGACGGCCGACCAGCTGGAGGCGATCGGCATCACGAACCAGCGCGAGACGACGCTGCTGTGGGACGCCGACTCCGGAACGCCGGTCCACAACGCCATCGTCTGGCAGGACCGACGAACGACCGACCGCGTCGAGGAACTGGAGGCCGAGGACAAAGTCGAGTGGATTCGCGGGAAGACGGGGTTGGAAGCCGACGCGTACTTCTCGGCGACGAAAGCCGAGTGGCTGCTCGACAACGCCGACCCGATGAAGATGCAGCGGGCGCGACCCGCCGACGTCCGCGAGCGCGCCGAAGACGGCGAAATCCTGTTCGGCACCATCGACACGTGGCTCATCTACAAACTGACGGGCAACCACATCACGGACGTCACGAACGCCTCGCGGACGATGCTGTTCGACATCCACGAGATGGAGTGGGACGAGGAACTCTGCGAGGAGTTCGACGTGCCGATGGCGATGCTCCCCGAGGTCCGACCGTCCTCCGACGACAACTACTACGGGACGACGGACTCGGAGGGCTTCCTCGGCAGCGAGGTGCCCGTCGCAGCCGCGTTCGGCGACCAGCAGGCGGCGCTGTTCGGCCAGACCTGCTTCGACGAGGGTGACGCGAAGAACACCTACGGAACGGGGTCGTTCATGCTGATGAACACCGGCGAGGAGGCCGTCGAGAGCGAACACGGCCTGCTGACGACCGTCGGCTTCCAGCGCTCTGGCGAACCGGTGCAGTACGCCCTCGAAGGGGCTATCTTCGTCACCGGTGCAGCCATCGAGTGGCTCGAAGACATGGAGATCATCTCGAACGCCTCCGAGAGCGAGACGCTCGCTCGGAGCGTCGACTCGACGGACGGGGTGTACTTCGTGCCGGCGTTCACGGGACTGGGCGCGCCGCACTGGGACGGCCGCGCTCGCGGGACCATCGTCGGGATGACCCGCGGGACGCGCCGCGAGCACGTCGTTCGCGCGACGCTCGAATCCATCGCGTTCCAGACGAAGGACGTCGCCGACGCGATGGAGGCGGACTCGGGCATCGAGATGACGACGCTTCGCGTCGACGGCGGCGCGGTGAAGAACAACTTCCTGTGTCAACTGCAGGCGAACATCGTCGACTCGACGATCGTCCGCCCGCAGGTCGACGAGACGACCGCGCTCGGGTCGGCGTACGCCGCCGGGCTCGCGGTCGGCTACTGGGAGACGCTCGACGAACTGCGCGACAACTGGCAGGTCGACCGCGAGTTCGAAGCCGAGGACGGCAAGAACGTCGAGAGACGCCACGAACGCTGGCAAGAGGCGGTCAAGCGCTCGCTCGACTGGGCGCGCGACGGGAGTGACTGACCGATGTTGAAACTCGGACCCCTCACCGCGGTCGGTCTCTCCGGTTTCGTCCCGGTGATGCAGACCGGTTTCGGCGTCTTCGTCGACCCGGTGATGATTCTGGCGGCGCTCGCGGGCGGCGCGTTCGGCGCGGCGCTCGGCGCGCTCCCGGCGTTCATCTTCACCGGCTTCATGGTCATCGCCGGACAGGTCGCGGAGTACGTCAACCCCGAGGCGGCCGGCATCACCGGCGCCATCGCCTTCGGACCGCCGTTCTCGCCGGCCATTAGCTTCGCCGGCGGCGCGGCCGCGGCGGCGTACGCCGCCAAACAGGGCTACATGGACACCGGTTTCGACTACCACGAGGCGAAGAACATCGCCTTCGCACAGGGGACGAAACCCGACGTGCTCCTCGTTGGCGCGGTGTTCGGCGTCGTCGGCTACTGGATCACCCAGGTGTCGAACGTCTTCCTCCTGCCGTGGGACTCCATCGCGATGGGCGTCGTCATCTCGGCGCTCATCCACCGACTCGCCTTCGGTTACCCGCTCATCGGCGACGTACGCGGGGGCAGCCTGCTCGACATGTCGCCGTTCGAGCGAGAGGAGATGCGCGCGAGCGGCGGCGGAGAAGCCGCAGTCGACGGCGGAACCGACCGACCGCAGACGGACGGGGGCACCGTGACCAAGTCCCGCTTCGCGGTCGAACCGTGGCTGCCCCACCAGTACAAGTGGGTCAACGTGGCCACGCTCAGCATCTTCGGCGGTCTGCTCGGCGGGTTCATCGCGCTCGAAACCGGCCTCGTCTTCCTCGGGTTCGGCATCAGCGCGGCGACGCTCGTCTTCCTGAACTGCGGCGTCGAACAGATTCCGGTCACCCACCACATCACGCTCATCGGGAGCGCGGGTGCGGTCGCCGCGGTCGGCGGTGACCCCGCGGGGGCGACGGTAGTCGGACTGCTCGCGGGCGCGTTCTTCGGCCTCATCTCGGGGCTGTTCGGCGAAGCGTTCCAGCGCGTCTTCTACGCGCACGGCGACACTCACTGGGACCCGCCGGCGGCGGCCATCGTCTTCGGCTCGCTCGTCATCGCGGTGCTCGCCATCCTCGGCATCCTGCCGGACTCGTCGTACGTGCCGACGCTCGGAATCGAAATCTAACTGTACTTTTCTTCTCCTTTCGAACCGGTCGCTCGGGACGCGTTGCCGAACCGGAGAGACGGCGACGGCCGAGTCACCCGAGCGGTTCGACTTCGTCTTCGGTGAGTTCCGTGAGGTGGAGCGTACTCTCGGCTAAGGAGTTGTGCGCCCGGCGGAGCCGTTCCGAGAGCGCCTGTTGGGTGATGCCGATCTCGTCGGCGAGTTCGGTGAGCGTCACGTCTCGCGGAACCTTGAAGTAGCCGCGCCGGTGAGCGATGACGAACGCCTCCTTCTGCTCGTCGGTGAGTGCGAACTCGCTGTCGCCGAACGTCTCGTCGAGTTCGGTGATCCGTTCGACGGTGATCTGCAAATCGTTCGATTCCCAGCGGTCGTGTGCCGTGGCGAGTTGTTCGTGTCGGGGGAACAGTACGCGGAACTGCCAGCGTCCGTTCTCCGCCGAGGCACCGAGCAGTGTCGCACATCCGAGCAACGTCTCGAGGGTGTCTCGGACCGACGGCGTCCACGTGAGCTGATAGAGCCACTTTCCGTTCGACTCCGCCAGAAGCGTCGCGGTCTCGACCGACGAGTCGCGGTCGAGAGCCGACTCGAGGTCCACCGACCCGTCGTGGTTGAACCACAGGAGCGACGCTGGCGTCTTCTGTCCGTCCGCTGCGGTCCGGAGAACGTCAGTGCTGACCTCCGAGTGTCGCTCGAAGAGCGTTCCCAGAGCGAACTGTTCGGCCGGCGTACGTAGTTCTGCAATCGTTGTCATATCCGTGAATTGTCTAAGTCGTGTCGGGTGTCTCACAGTGCCCGGAGTCCTCGATTCCCTTCGATTAGTTGTCCACGAGTAGCGAGATAAGCAGTTTTGTGACTATCGAAGACATACACCGACACTGACTGGGTTCGCCGGGACCAGCGTCGAAGCGACGCCGTCGCTTCGGCCGGTTCTCCGTTATTCGACCCGTCGTCGGAGCCGCCCCTTCGCGCGTTGTCTCGTCCCCGCGAGACCGTACGGCATCAGACGAGATTACACGACATCAGTTTAGTTTCCGATAATCTCGGGCTTCCTCGGCGGCTTCGACGACCGAATCGAGAGTCGCCTTCGACCCGCTCGCCTCGACGGCGGCGTTGAGCGTTCCTTCTAGTATCGGTGCATCGGCGATACGGACGTTCGAGTCGCTCATCTCCATGGCGACCTCGGCGTTCATCACGGCGCTTCCGAGGTCCACGAGGACCACCACGCCGTCGCCGTCTGCGGCGTCGGCGATGGCGGCCTCGATTCGGTCGACACTCGTCCCGATGTCGCCGTCGGGACCGCCACCGGCGGGTTCGATACGCGCGTCGCCGCCGCCCATCTGCGCGGCGATCTCACAGATTCCTTCGGCGGCTTTCCCGCTGTGAGAGACGACGACCAGGCCGACCATCTACTCGTCCCCCTCGTCGAGCGGTTCGTTCGCGGCCTCCTCGGGCGACTCGTTCGGTACGTCCGGCGACCGGGCGTCTCGAACCACCTCGCCGTCGAGGTACTCCGCTGCGGTTTCGAGTAGTTCCTCCAGTACGAACAGCGTACTCGTCGCGCCGGGGTCCTGATGTCCGACCGACCGCCAGTCGAGGTACGACGCGCGACCTTTTCGCGCTCGAAGCGGGACGGTGTAGCGGACGCCGCGCTCGCAGGCGTCGACTGCCTTCGAGAGCGCCGTCAGCGGTGGCAGGTCGTCCTGTTCGATGGACTTCTTGTACGTGTGGACCGCCGGAACGAGCGCGTCGACCATCGTCTTCGCACCGATTTCGGCTTTGCCCCGGTCCTGCACCTTCTGGAGATACGTCTCGGCGAACGCCACGCTCGTCTCGGCGGTGATGCCGCCTTCGAGCTCCTTGCTGGCGAGCATCGTCGACCCGCCGTACAGCGGCCCCGCCGCGCCGCCGACGTTCGAGATGATGGTCTTGCCCACCAACTTGACGAGCTCGTCGGGGCCCATCTCGTCGACCTCGTCGTCGTCGACGGCCTCGACGACGGCCTGAAACCCCCTGTTCATGTTCGCCCCGTGGTCGGCGTCGCCGATGGCCGAGTCGAGGTCGGTCAGATACGACTTCTCCTCCGCGATACGCGCGGCGACGTTCTCGACGGCCGCCAGAATCGCCTCCCGCTGAATCTCCGCGTCTGTCATATCCGATAGAGGGGCCCCGCGGCGCAAAGTGTTTGCGTCGGTGGCACCGCTCGGCGGACGCGACTGAGCAGTGGATAGCGTACAGACGACACGACCGATAGCCTCTTCCGCTCCGTGCGACGCGGTGTCGTACTCCCGCGGGGCGTCGCACGGCGGTTCGTCAGGTCACGGACTCTCTGGCCGCCTTATCGTTCAAAAAAGGTCGGACGGCTGTGCGCTCAGTCCGTGCGTTTGAGCGCCGGCGTGTCGACGGGCGCGCCGAGCAGTTCCTTCAGTTCGTCGTCGAGACGGAGCACGGTGACCGAACAGCCCATCATGTCGAGCGAGGTCATGTAGTCGCCGACCCACGCGTCCCAGGTCTCGACGCCGCGGTCGTCGAGAATCTGCTGGACGCGGCGGTTGACGATGTACAGCTCCGACAGCGGCGTGCCGCCCATCCCGTTGACGATGGTGGCGACCTCGTCGCCGCCGTCGATTTCGAGGTCGTCGAGCACCTGTTCGGTGAGGCGGTCGGCCACCTCGTCGGCGCTCATCACGTCGGTGCGCTCGACGCCCGGTTCGCCGTGGATGCCGATGCCGAGCTCGATCTCGTCCTCGCCGAGGTCGAACGTCGGTTCGCCCTTCTCGGGCGTGATACAGGAGGTGAGCGCCATCCCCATCGTGCCGACGTTGTCGACGACTCTCTCGGCGACCGTCCGAACTTCCTCCAGGTCGCCCCCGGCGGCGGCTTTCGCGCCGGCAATCTTGTGCACGAAGATGGTGCCGCAGACGCCGCGGCGACCGCTCGTGTACAGCGAGTCCTCGACGGCGACGTCGTCGTCGACGACGACTTCCGCGACGTCGACGTCCTCCATCTCGGCCATCTCGCCGGCCGTCTCGAAGTTCATCACGTCGCCCTCGTAGTTCTTGACGACGCAGAGTACGCCCTCGCCGGCGTCGCAGGCGCGGACCATATCCTCCAGTTGGTCGGCCGTCGGCGACGTAAACACCTCGCCCGCCGCCGCGCCGTCGAGCATCCCGTCACCGATGTAGCCGGCGTGCGTCGGTTCGTGGCCGCTTCCGCCGCCGGAGACGACGCCGACCTTCCCGTCGACCGGTGCGTCCGCGCGGACGAGCACTTTCGTCCCGTCGAGGCGTCGGAGGCGGTCGGGGTGAGCGGCGACCATTCCGTCGAGCATCTCGTCTACGTAATCTGCCGGGTCGTTGATGAGTTTCTTCATGGTTCGTGGTAACGTTGGGCGAAACCGGGCAAAAGCTTTCCTCGCCCGCGGAGCCGTTCCCGTCTCGGTGCGACCGCCGGGCGTGCCGATGGAACGGGATTTACGCCTTCGGAGACGAACTCCCCGCATGTCTCGCCCCCTCGCGCTCGACATCGACGGGACGCTCACGCGCGGCGACGGCTCCGTCGACCCGCGAATATTCGACGTACTCCGAAACTGGGACGCACCGGTCGTCCTCGCCACCGGCAAATCGTTTCCCTATCCGGTCGCGCTCTGTCACTTCGTCGGCATTCCTGAGACGGTGGTCGCCGAGAACGGCGGCGTCGTCTACGCCGCCGACGAGGTGACGTTCACCGGCGACCGCGAGAGCGCGAGCGCCGTCGCCGACGAGTTCGTCGCCCGCGGCGGCGACCTCGGGTGGGGGAGAGCCGACACGGCGAACCGCTGGCGCGAGACCGAGATCGCGGTCAACGTCGACGCCGACGAGGAACTGCTGAGGACCGTCGCCGACGAGTACGGAATGGAGGTCGTCGACACCGGCTACGCCTATCACGTGAAGTCGCCGGGCGTCTCGAAAGGCAGGGGACTGAAGGCGGTCTGCGAGACGCTCTCTCTGGACCCGACGACGTTCGTCGCCGTCGGCGACAGCGAGAACGACGTCTCGACGTTCGAGCTGGTCGAGGAGTCGTACGCCGTCGCCAACGCCGACGAGCGAGCGCGCGCCGCCGCGGAGACGGTCCTCGAAGAGAGTTACAGCGACGGGACGCTGTCGGTGCTGGAGTCGCTTCGGTGACGGACCGCTCGCTCGGCTACTCTCCGTCGGACTCGACCGCGCCCGCGCGCCACGCCGCGAACGAGTCGAGCACGTCGTCCTCGTCGAACCGCTCGATGCAGGGCGTCTCGTGCGGGTGGAGTTCGAGCACCCGGTCGCGGAGTTCGTCGTAGGCGTCGTCGGTCGTCTTCGCCAGCAGTACGACTTCGTCCTCGTCGACGACCTCGCCCTCCCAGCGGTACGTCGAGGCGCAGGGGAGCTGGTTCACGCAGGCGGCCAGTCGCTCGTCGACGAGCGTCCGTGCGAGCGTCGACGCGTCGCTCTCGGGGGCGGTGATGTAGGCTGTGGGCATGAGTGGAGTGGAGACCGTCGGCTATCCCTCGATAGGGAGGAAGTTTCCGTTGATGTCCCACTCGTGGATGCAGTGGACGCTGCCGGTCTGCGGTTCGTCGGCGTCGTCGACGACGACGCGCCACGACTCGTTGTCGTCGTTCCACGCCTCGCGGCGGCCGCAGCGCTCACAGGTTCTGTCTGTCGGTCGGCGGAGTCGGACACCGCTGCTCATACGTCTCAGAAACGTGCCGAGCGAGTTAAGCGTATTCCCGGAGCGTACAAGCGAACCCGACTCGCCGAGGCCGACGGGTCCTCGCGCCGGTAAAACGCTCCGGCACCGACGACTGTAACCGATAGAGGGAAGTCGTCCCTCACGGAGGGTCCTGTATGATTAAACTGGTAGAACTGCTGGTGCGCCGCGACGGGATGAGCCACGAGGAGTTCGTCGACTACTGGTTGAACGAGCACAGCCCCATCGCCGAGGAGATGCCGGGGCTGCAGAAGTACGTCACGTCGATACCGAAAGACCCCGAACGCACCGAGTACGACGGCGTGCTCGAACTGTACTTCGAGGACAGCGAGGCGATGTCGGCCGCCTTCGACTCCGAGGCGGGCGAGCGAACCCTCGCGGACGCCGAGCAGTTCTTGGAGACCGGTGCGGGGCCGCGGCTCGTCCTCGACGAGACGATACAGCTCGACGACCTGTAGCCGGACGACCGCCAACCGAACGGCTCCTCGCGGCGTCGGTCTCCGACGTTCGCGGGTCCGACTCTCGGGCGGAGCGGTTCGACGTTTCGCTCACGGGTCGAACTCGTCGCACCCGATACTTTCCTTACGCCGCCGCGCGAACGGGCACTATGGGTTTCCACACGTTCGATATCGACCGCGCCGACGCGCTGGAAGATGCGAGTCGCTACCGCCACCTCTCGGCGGAAGAGCTACTGTCGGCGCTCCGACCGAACCCCGAGATGACCGTCGCCGACCTCGGGAGCGGGACCGGGTTCTACACCGACGACGTGGCCCCGCACGTCGGTCACCTCTACGCCGTCGACGTGCAGGAGGCGATGCACGACCTCTACGGCGAGAAGGGGCTCCCCGAGTCGGTCGAAACCGTCGTCGCCGACGTGGCGTCGCTCCCGTTCGACGACGGCGCGCTCGACGCGGCGTTCTCGACGATGACCTACCACGAGTTCGCAGGCGCGGAGTCGCTCGCGGAGCTCGCTCGGGTGCTCCGACCCGGCGGTCGGGTCGTCACCGTCGACTGGAGTGCGACCGGCGCGGGCAGGGCGGGTCCGCCGAGGGACGAACGCTACAGCGTCGGCGACGCCGCCTCGGCGTTCGAAGACGCCGGTTTCTCCGTCGACCGCGCCGAGTCGCGGACGGAGACGTTCCTCTGCGTCGTGTCTCTCTGAAGCGCTCCCGGTCCC
Source organism: Haloprofundus sp. MHR1 (assembly GCF_005155585.1). Classification (NCBI taxonomy): domain Archaea; kingdom Methanobacteriati; phylum Methanobacteriota; class Halobacteria; order Halobacteriales; family Haloferacaceae; genus Haloprofundus; species Haloprofundus sp. MHR1. The sequence goes on along the minus strand of NZ_CP039833.1, from coordinate 2,874,378 downwards.
GCGTCAGGACTCGAGAGGGGCAAAAATCCGGATTTTCAGTCGAGATCAATGCCGGCGACCCGGTCGACGACGACGACCAGTCCACCGCCGACGAGCGCCGCGACGGCGAACGCGACGAGGACGTCCGTCGTCCACGACCCGCCGTGTTCGGCGAGGCTCGTCGACAGTTGCGAGATGGGCGCGCGGAGCGCGCCGAAGATGAGCGCGATGAGGAACGCGAACGTCGCCTCGCGGTGGTGTTCGAGCGCCCAGTCGACGGCGTGGGCGACGGTGAACAGGCCGATGAGTGCGCCCGAACAGAACGTGACGATGGTGACGAACGGACCGGCCAGCGCGTCGAGGGTGCCGCCTCCGAGGAGGCCGAACACGCCGTCCCGGAACGTCGAGAGCGTGTCGGTCATGTAGAAGTACTGCCCGAGGATGAGCAGCAGCAGCGACCCCGAGACGCCGGGGAGAATCATCGCGCTGATGGCGACGGCTCCGGCGACGAACGTCACGACGGGGCTGTGTCCGAGCGCCGACTGCGCCTCGCCGGAGACGACGAACGCGAGGGCGAAGCCGGCGACGGAGGCCGCGATTCGGCCGGGCGTGTCGACCGACACCTCCGTGACGAGCACGAGCGCCGACGCCGCGATGAGACCGAAGAAGAACCCGAACGTCGGGGCCGGAACGGTCTCGACGGCGACTTCGACGAGACCCGTGATAGTGACGATGGCCGTCATGATACCAAAGCCGAGCGTCACGAGAAACGCGGCGTCCATCTCCCGCAGCGAGGCGAACGCGTCGCTGCTGTCGCCGGTGACGCCGCGGAGCACGCGGAGTACGTTGTCGACGTCGATGGCCGTCACCGCGTCGATGAGGCGCTTGTAGATGCCGGTGATGAGCGCGATGGTGCCGCCGGAGACGCCGGGCACCGCGTCAGCGGCACCCATACAGACGCCTCTGAGGTAGATGCCGAGCCACCCGCGTAGGCCTCCCGACACCGTGTTCACGTCCGAAACCGTCTCTCCGTCGGCCATCGAGTTAGCCCCACACCGCCGCCGGAGCGGTCACCAGTGCGGTCGCCGCGCCGCGAGCGGTCGTCGCGTCGGGAGCGACGAGCGACGTGCTGTTCTCGGAGTCGTTTCCGGCGGCGGTCGACTCGTTCGACGAGGTCGAGTTGCCGGTCTCGTTGCCCGACTCGCCCTCGACGCTCTCGTTGCCGAATGGGTTCTCGCCGGTGGCGTTGTCGACCGTCCCGTTACCGACCGTCTCGTTGCCCGAGTCGTCGCTCCCGTCTTGCACGGGCGACTCGGTCAGTTCGACGGTCGCGGGACTGCCGTCTTCACCGACGACTTTCGCGTCGGAGACGTCGACCGTCCCGTCGTAGACGACCGAATCGCCCGACTCGTTCTCGGTCGCCTGCGTGCTGACGTAGTACGGACCGGTCGCGCGGACGCTGACGTTCGTGTACTCGTCGCCCGTCTCGTCGTAGCCGGTCGTCGAGTACGGCAGCGTGAGCTCGAAGTCGCCGTCGGCGTCGGTCTCGGCGTACTGGACGTAGGTGAACGTCTCGCCCGCGCCCATCTCCATCTGGACCGCCGCGCGAACTTCGCTGTTGGCGGGTGCGCCGCTGCCCTCGACCGTCGCGCCGGGGACGCGCTCGAACGTCTTGACCCACTGCGGCGGCGTCTGCGTCAGGAACTGCGCGTTCAGCCCCGTTATCTGGCCGGTGCTGAGCAGTTGGCGGAAGTACGACTGCGACTGCGTCGCCGACGACTCGCTGGCCTTCACGAGGCGGTAGTGTTCCATCGCCTCGACGCGCTCTTCGGGGTACGGCCCGACGCCGCCGACCTGGGCGGTGCCGTCCTCCTCGACGAAGTCGCGGGCGGCGCTCATGTTGTCGAACGTCCGCAACAGCGTCGCGTTCTCACCCTCGCCGGCGGGCGTCGGCACGGTGACCTCCTCGCCGGTCTGCTGGTTCACGGCGGGGGTCGGCTCCCAGTCGACGACGAACGGCTGGGGGTCCATCGCGCTGCCGTGGTACTCGTACAGACGGACCATCGTGCTGTCGTAGTAGCGCTGGTCCTTGAGGAAGAAGCTCCCTCTGAACCCTTCGGCGTAGACGCGCTGGTAGAAGTCCGACTGCGAGATGTTCTCCTCGTCGTCGTAGAAGACGGTCGGCGCGCCGAACTTCTCGCCCGGCGTCACCATCTGCCAGTCGACCATCACGTAGCGCGTCTGGTTGCCTTCGGTGCTCTGGCTGGCGAGCACCTCCTCGGACCGCTCCTCGCTCGGCGCGAGCAGGAAGTTCGCCGCGGCGGTCGCGCCCTGCTGGAACGGGTTCGCGTTCGGTATCCGCTCTGCGCCCATCGTTATCCAGTGGCCGTAATCCCACCAGGACATGACGCCGTAGGCCCCCTCGGGGTAGTCGTAGTCACCGTCGGCGGGACGCTCGAAGCGGTCGTAGTAGCCGAACTGGTCGGCGTTACCAGCGCCGCCGTAGTCGCCTTCCGCGGGCGTGTTGTTCGCCATCCACTCGAGGCTCCCCTGCCACTGCGTGTACGCGCCGGGCTGGTTCGCGGCCCCGATCTGCTGGGCTGTCGCCGTCTGTGCGCCCTGGCCTCCCCCGAGGGGAACGAGAAGCACCGGCGTGAGCACGAGCACGATGACCGTCGCGACGGCGAGCACCTGGTACGCTTCGATGTCGTCGGTGGCGCGCGCGATGGATTTCCGAAGGCCGAGATAGCCGAGCACCTCTCCGAGGAAGAACGCGTTCATCACGACGACGACGAGCGCGAGGTAGTAGTTGAAACGCAGCTGCGTGAACGCCGCCGCGGTCAGAAACGCCGCCCAGACGACGACGAGCAGGTGTTCGGCCCGGTACGTCGTCAGGAGCGTCGCACCGACGATGAGCCCGAAGACGACGACGAGACCCAGAAGGGCGTGGTCGATGCCGAGCGCGCCGCCGACGGCTTTCGGCACCGCGGGGACGAGGTACAGGAGGCCGACGACGGCGACGGAGCCGGCGACGTACCCGACCTTACGCGGGTCCGCACCGCGCAGCAGCGGCTTCGCGAGCATCCACGTCGCCGCCGCGACGCCGGTGAAGATGGCGAGGCCGTACTCGCTGAGCAGTTGCATCGTCGCCGTCGTCCCGAACTGCGAGAGGGTGTTCGGGTCGAGGAACGGCTGCGCCTCGCTGATGGTCCGGGTTCGCGCGCCGGCGCTGAAGCCGAGAATCCGGTTGAAGTTGTTCGTCAGCTGCTGGAACGCGTCCGGGAGCACGACGGCCATGAGGCCGAGCGAGACGACGATCGCGCCGCCGACGGCGACCGGGTACAGCGCGATAGAGAGGTCGCGCGACTCCCACTCGCGGGCGAGCCACGCGAGGAACACCGACCCCGCACCGACGGCGAACGCCAGCACCGGCTGGATGAGCGAGAACTGCGTCGCGCTGAACTCGAACGTGTCGATGCGGAGGAGCATGAAGAGGCCCGCGACGCCCATCGACACCGCGCCCACGAAGGCGATGGGTTCGGGCGACTCGCCGTTGACGGTGTCGCTCACCATCTTCACGACGAGGAACGTCCCGACGATACCGACGAGGAGGACGCCCGGCGGCCACACCCACATGTACATCGCCAGGGCGACGCCGGCGAGGGCGGACCACTTCAGCGGCGAGCGGAGCGCGTCGCGGTCGCGAGCGTCGACGAGTTCCCAGATGGGTTTCTCGCGCTCGGCGACGGTGAACGCGACCATGAACGCCAGAACGGCGACGGCCATGAACAGCGGCTCGACGCCGTTGTGGTCAGAGACGCCGACCAGCGAGCGTCGGAGGAACGACCCCGGGAGCAGCATCAGGATGACCGCGCCGAACAGACCGGCGAACCGGCCGGCGAGCCGTTTGCCGATGTAGTACACCGGAATCGCGGTCAGCGCGCCGAAGACCGCGGGCGCGACGAGCAGCGTCTTGGCGACGAGTTGGTCGCTCGGGCTACCGAGGCCGATGACCAGCGCGACGGTGGCGACGATCTGGTCGTACAGGGTCCCGAACTGTCCCTGATAGGTGCCGTACGGAAAGTAAGTCCAGGGGTCGAACGGCATCGTGAAGGGCCAGTGTCTGACGGTGTATTCGACTTCGCGGAGGTGGTACCAGGCGTCGTTGCCCGAGAAGACGACGGTACCGTTCTCGATGTAGTTGCCGTAGCCCTGCAACCGGTAGTAGAGCATGACGGCAACCACACCCAGGAGGGCGGGGACGTGGTACCAGTCTTCGAGGCGGTCGAGGTAGGAGTTCTCAGTCTCCTCGACGCTCTCTGTTCGATGACTCATTGGCCGAAAGGACTGGGAAAACCCGCATAAGCCTTATGATACGGGACTCTTCGAACGTTAGCGAATCTCGCCTCTCAGGTCCTGTACGACCCACCACGCGTCGTTTCTGAGTCGACCGTTCGTCACGAGCAACGAGGCGAAGTACGCGAGGCCGCCGACGCCGAGCACGACGCCGAGCGTGAACAGTCCCGAGATGCCCCCGAGAAGCGCGTAAACGGCGCCGACGATGAGCATCATCGACAGCGTCGCCGCCAGTTGGCTCCCCACGTCGGCGAGCAGTTCTCGAGTGGGTCTGTACTCGAGACTCCACCACAGCAGTAGACAGCTCCCGCCGAAGCTGAGTGTGGTCACGAGGCCGAGTCCGATAGTGCCGGCCAGTTCGGCCAGCGGGAGGACGAAAACGGCGTACGTCGCGATGAGCACGACCGAACTCAGCGCGCTGATTCGCGGACGGTTCGTCCCGAGGAAGTACGATTCGAGGACGCTCCGGTAGCCGTTCGAGAGGTTCGCCAGCGCCAGCACGGCGATGAGGAGGTTACCGACGCCGACTGCGCCGACGGCGCCGAGCGAGACCGTTCCGGGGTCGACGTCGTAGATAACCGAGAGGATGTCGTTGCCGACGATGAGGCCGCCGCCGATGGCCGGGATGGCAAACAGGCCGGCGTACGTCACCGACTTGGCGAGCAGTTCGCGGATGCGCTCGGCGCGGTCGCTCGCCTCGAGCCGCGAGAACTCCGGAAACGAGACGTCCGACAGCGCCGACGAGAACAGCATCGCCGCCTCCGTCAGCGTGAACGAGAGCTTGTACAGCCCGGCCGCACTGCTGCCGAACAGCTGGCCGAGGACGATGTAGTCGGCCTGTTTGAACAGTTGCGACCCGAGCGACTGCACGTAGGTGTACTTCGAGAAGGAGAGGAAGTCTCCGAGGAGTTCGCGCGAGGGGAACGCGGGAATCACGCGCGCGTAGCCGAGGTAGGCGACGAGAAACGTCGCGAACTGCCCGAGGACGAGCCCCCACAGCAGCGCGTACACCTCGTACCCGAGGAGCAACAGCGCGGTCTGGATGCCGACGATGACGACGTAGCGCCCGTTCTCGATGAAGCCCGCCAGCGCCACTTTCCCCTTCCCTTCGAGGAACGCTCCGGCCACTCGCATGAGGCTCCACGAGAGGATGCCGAGCGGGACGAGCAGCGCGGCGTCGGCGTCGAGAATCCCGTTGACGAGCGGCGCGGCCGCCGCGAACGCGACGGCAGAGATGGCGGTTCCGACGAGGACGATGAGGACACCGCTCGTGAAGTGTTTGGCCTCGTTCTCGCCCTCGCTGACTCGCTTGGTGAGCGCGCTGAAGAGCCCGAACGTCACGAGTGTCGCCGCCGCCATCTGGAAACTCGTGAAGATGGCGTAGACGCCGAGACCCGACGTCCCCAAGAGGCGCGTGAAGTACACCGTCCCCGCGAATCCGGCGACGGTTCCAAAGACGTTCGCCACGAACCGTTTCGAGACCTCCGCGCCGACCTTCATTATTCGAGGTAGCCGAGTTCGCGCAGGCGGGATTTGACCTCCGTCTCGCGTTCGTCGTCGCCGGAGACGCCGCCCTCGTTGACCGCGCTCTCGCCGGCGAAGTCGTAGTACTCGGGCTCTCGCTGCGCGGCGTCGCTTCCGGCGGCGAACACGTCCAGCACGTCGCCGTCGATCGAGTTCGGGAGCGCCCGGCCGAGCGCGTGCAGCACCGTCGGCGCGATGTCGGTGATGCGAGCGCCGTCGACGGTGCCGGTGCGGAACGACGGACCGCGCGCGAAGAAGATGCCGTTGCGAGCGTGGCCGCTCGTCGAGGCGTCGAACAGCGGCGACTCCACGTCGAACCGCGAGGAGGCGTGGACCTCGGGCGTCTCGATGACCATCGTGAGGTCCGGCGTGTGCGGTCCGCCGCGGTCGAGTTCGACGAAGCGCACGTCGAGTCCGGCGTCGTCGGCCGAGTCGACGAGTGCTTCGCGGGCTTCGGCGACGATTTCAGCGCGCTCGTCGGCGTCGTCGGTGAGCGCGTACACCATCGTCGTCTTCTGGCCGATGTCGGCGACGGCGCGAGTCCGCTCCCAGTCGATGCGACCGAGGCTGATGGCGTTGTCGAGACCGAGCGTCGACCCCGTCGGGAGGTCGGCGACGTAGCTCTCGGGGACGACGTTGCGCGCGAGCGTCAGCAGGCCGACCCGACCGAGCGCGTCGCTGGCGGCGTCGCGGAGTTTCCCGAGCGCCTGCTTCTTCCCGTCGCCGCTCTCGTTGAGGCGGACGAGTCCGGCCTGCGACAGCGCGTAGTTCGGCGCGAACTTCTTCGAGACGGCCTCGAAGCCGTGGTCGCTCATCACGACGACGTCCTCGTCTTCGTGGGCGTCGAGGAACTCGCCGAGGCGCTCGTCGACGCGGCGGTACACCTCGAATATCGGGTTCGACTCGTCGGCGGGCGGTAGCGTGTCCGTCCCCCAGTAGTGGTGGGCGACGCGGTCTGTCGCGCGGACGAGGCCGACCGCCAACTCGGGCTCCTCCTTCTCGATGAAGTGCTCGAAGCCGTCGAAGCGTTTGTCGACGAGCGAGAGGCTCTGGTCGACGTAGTTCCGGCTTCCGGGGGTCGCGTCGTTTCTGAGCTTGTAGTCGCCGACGACCGACTCCAACTCCTCCCAGCGCTCCTCGGGGTAGCTGTAACTCTCTTTGTACTCGGGCGCGGCGGCGATTATCGTGCCGTCGATGGCCTGCCACGGGTACGACCCGGGGATGTTGAACACGACGCAGCGGCCGCCCTGGTCGTCGACGACGTCCCACATCTTTCCGGGGACGAACTCGTCGTGGCTCAGGTCCAACTCGCGCGTCTCGCGGTTGAAGTGCGTGAAGCCGTAGACGTCGAGTCGCTCGGGGTTTCTACCGGTGGCGAAGGCGGGCCACGCCGGAACCGTGATCTCCGGGATGGTGCTCTCCAAGTCGCCGTGGACGCTCTCCTCGTAGAGGCGGGCGAACGTCGGGAGGTGTCCCGCGTCGACCCACGGACGAATCAGCGAGTGGGTCGCGCCGTCCAAGCCGAGGACAATCATGCCGGAAGCGATGTTGGTTCCGAGTAAAAGCCGTTCGGTCTCTCGGGCGGCGAGTCACTCCAGATACCCCAAATCCGCGAGTCGACTCGCCACCTCGTCGTCGTCGGTCCGCACCCGGCCGCCGACGTCGAACTCCGCGTACGTCTCCGGTTCCGGCCCGGAGACACAGGGGAGCGTCTCGCCGTCCATCTCGACGTCCGGCGCGATACCGAGCGTCGCCAACACGGTCGGCGCGACGTCGAACAGATGTGCGCCCGAGAGGTCGGCGTCGGCATCGACGCCCGAACCCGACACCGAAACCACGCCGTCGAGTTTGTGGTTCCACGGTTCGGGGTCGCCGAACTGCTCGCCGACGAGTGCCGACAGCGAGTGTTCGAATTCGGTAGGGACGGTGACAATGTCGACCGCTTCCTCGGCGTACGGCCCTTCGAAGACCTCCTCTCGCGGAGCAACGCGCTCGAACACCGGCTCTCCGTCGGGCGTCGTCGCTGCGCGCAACTCCTCCATCAGCGCCTCGCGGACGGCGTCGTACTCGCCTTCGGGAATCGTTCCCTCGGGCTCTCTCCCTTCGGCGTTCAACCGAACGCCCAACTCAGAGGGCGAGCGGAGATAGGCTTCCGACGCGGCGAAATCGACGGACTCGCTGGCCGCGAACACAACGGAGACGGGAACGTGGCGGCCGACGAACTCCGCGAGACCGACGCGGTCAAGAATCGCCTTTCCGCGCTGGTAGGTCAGTCCCGCGCGCGCGGCCGCGGCGGCGACGGCCGAGAGTAACTGTGTACCGCTGTCGCCGTTTTCCTCACTCGATTCGGACTCGTCGGTCAACTCGCTATCCTTGATCTGGAACCACGAGGGCACGTCCTGGCCGCCGCGAGCGGTGACGACCCGGTTTCGCTCCTTGAGGAACTGGTTGACGCGGAACTCGTAGCCGTCGTACTCGCCCATCCCGTGGTCGCTGGCGACGACGACGGCCTCGGGGTCGCAGGCGTCGAGAATCTCGGCGAGTTCCTCGTCGACGGCGCGGTAGATGTCGCGGACTTTCGCCCGGTCGTCGGGGAAGTCGTGGAAGACGGCGTCGGTTTTCTGGAACTGAACGAAGCCGAACTCGGGGTCGAACCGGTCGGCGAGGTAGCGGAACGTTCGCCCTCGAAGGTGGCTCAGTTCGACGTAGTCGCGGAACTTCGCCTCGTCGCTGCGGCGTTCGTCGGTCTCTCGTTCGGCGTAGACGCGGTACGGCCCCACGTCGTCCTCGATGTCGTCGAGCAGTCCCTCGGGATGACAGCGCGGTTTCTCGGCGGCCAGATACCCCGGCACGAGCGCGCCGTCGAACTCCCGCGGCGGGTCGGTGACGGGCGCGTTGACGACGACGCTCGTCAGGCCTGCCTCGTCGGCGTACTCCCACATCGTCCGCGCCTTCACGTCCGTCGAGTTGACGATATCCCACTCGTACCCGTCGAAGGAGAGGAAGTCGAAGACGCCGTGTTTGCCGGGGTTCTTCCCCGTGTACAAAGAGGGCCACGCGCTCGCGGTCCACGGCGGAATCTGCGACTCCAGCGGCGCGGCCGCGCCCTCGTCGAACAGCGAGCGGAGCGTCGGCAGGTCCCCGTCGTCGAACAGCGGTCGAAGGACGGGCAGACTGGCGGCGTCGAGTCCGACCAACAGGGTTCGCATGGTTTCCCGCACAGGCTTGGTCGGTAAAACGTTCCCTATCTACTTCGTTGGAGGCGTCCACTCCGGTCGACCGACGGCGGGCTAATCGAGATAGCCGAGCTCCCGAAGGTTCCGCTCGACGCCCGCGCTGTACTCCCGTTCGTCCTCCCCGTCGACGACGAACTCCTCGCCGAGCGTCCCGACCAACCGCTCCCGCAACGAATCCGCGAGTGCCGGGTCGTCGGTCTCTTCGCCAGTCCGCACGTCGTACAGTCGCTCGCTCCCGTCCGACCGTCGCTCGAGGCGATGTGTCGCCGTCTGAATCGACTTCTTGCCCGTCTCGAACGCCGAAAGCGTCTCCCTCGACACCTCTGCGGCGGCCTCCCGGTCACGTTCGTCCATAACCGCCGTCTCCGCGAACACCGCGTTGCGCTCGTCGTCGTTCGACTCGTTCCCGTCGTCCGCGTCGCGGGCGAACAGCGCCCGCCCGCTCGTCGCCTCCGGTGCCGATATGCCCGAGAGGTCGCAGACCGTGTCGAAGACGTCGACGAGCGAGACGAGGTCCGAGCGGCGCTCTCCGGCGGGGACTTCGGGACCGCTGACGACCAGCGGAACGTGCAGCAACTCGTCGTGGAGGAAGTACCCATGGTACATCGTCCCGTGCTCGCCGAAGCACTCGCCGTGGTCGGAGGTGAGGACGACGTGGGTCTCCTCGCGCCGGCCCGTCTCGTCGAGCCAGTCGAACAGGTCGCCGAGTCGGGCGTCCAGATACCGGACGCAGGCGCGGTACCACGCCCTGAGCACCGAGAGCTCCGCGTCCGTGAGATACTCGCCGGTCTCGTACTGCCGCATCGCGATGCTGGTCGCCGACGCGCCGTCGGCCGCCGCGAACAGCCGCTCGGGCCGTACGTCGTCGCGGTCGAGCCGCACCGCCGACGGGCGAAACTCCTCCAGCAGCGGGAAGAACGGTCTGCGTAACTCAGGCGTCTCCTCGCGCATGTACGGCTTCGGTACCCAGTACGGCGCGTGAACGGTAGTGAGATTCGCCATCGCGAACCACGGCGCGTCGGCCTCGGCGACGAACCGGCGGAGCTTCTCCAGCTTGATTTCTGTGTAGTAGTCGTTGCCGCGGGTGGCGAGGCGCGCGAAGTCGCGGCGGACGAACTCGTCGGTGAGCAGCTGTCCGAGATACCGCAGCGAGGGTCGCTTCGCCATCTCCTCGTACACCTCGTAGTACTCGTCGAAGCCGCGGTCGAGACCGACCGGCGACCCCATCTTCGACGGCCCCGGAATCCCGATGGTGTCGTACCCCGCGTCGCGGAACCGTTCGGCCATCGTGGTCTCGTCGTCCGACAGCGAGGGCCACGCGCCGGCGAACCCCGTCTCGGAGGGATACCGGCCGGTGAACAGCGCGCCGTGCGAGGGCGGCGTCCACGACCCGACGGCGAACGCGTTCTCGAACGTCGTCCCCTCGGCGGCGAGGCGGTCGAGGTTCGGCGTCGGCGGCGCGTCGTCGGCGTAACGGGAGAGGGCGTCGACGCGGAGGGTGTCGCAGACGACGAGGAGGACGTTGGGCGGAGAGTCCATAACGGTCGTTTCGGAGGAACGGTAATATCGTTTGCGTGTCAGAACCGCCGTCGACGGCGCGGCGGCGTCCGGCGGAGTCCAGCGGATTTATACCCCTCTCGCTCGCCGCTTCTCCCGTGAATCGACGGACCGCACGGGTCGCGATGCTGTATCAGGACCCCCACCCCGCCCACCGCGGCTTCGCCGAGGCCATCGACGCCGACCTGGTCGACTTCCAGCGACACTCGCTCGGCCCGCTCTCCGACAGCCTCGTCGGCGACGTGTACAACGGGCTTCGCTACCCCTCGTACGACGTGTACCTCGTCGAAGGCTCTCGGCCGCTGTACGCGGCGCTCGCCCACCGTGCGGTCCGTCGCTCGAAGCTCGTCTACCTCTGCGCCGACCACGGCCTCTACAGCCTCGGCCAGTCGGAGTTCGAGGGGAGTTCGGGGTTCAAATCGCTCGTCGGTCGCTTCGGCAAACCGGCCGTCGGCGCGGTCGGCTCTCGGTTTATCGACGGCGTCGTCGCCGTCTCCGAGTTCGCCGCCGAGTTCACGCGACCCGTCGTCGGCCCCGACACGCCCATCGAAGTCGCTCATCCGTTCATCCAACCGAAGGTGTACGACGCGCTCGGCGGCGTCTCCCCCGCGCTCGACGACGACGTCGCCGTCACCGTCGGCCGCCCGTGGCGCTACAAGGGCGTCGACATGCTCGTCGAGGCGTGGCCGACGGTCCGCGAGTCGGTTCCCGACGCGGAACTGCACGTCGTCGGCGGCGGTCACCCCGAGTCGTACGCCGAGACGCCCGGCGTCGAGGTCCGCGGTTACGTCGAGAACCTCGCGGACGCCTTCGCGCCCGCCTCGCTGTACGTTCAGCCGTCGCGGATGGACACCTTCCCCGTGAGCGTGCTCGAAGCGATGCGAGCCGGGTTGCCGCCGCTGGTCACCGAGACGACGGGGACGCGGTCGGAGGCCCGCGCGCTCTCGCCCGAACTCGTCGTCGACCCCGCTCCCGAGGCGCTCGCTGCGGGCGTCGTCGCGTACTTCGAGCGCGACGGCTCGGAGCGACGAGACCTCTCGTCGCGCGCTCGGGAGCGCGGGGCGACGTTCGACGCCGAGAGCCGCACGAACGGCTTCGCTGAGGCGTTCGATACCGTACTCGAAGCACTTTAACGCGGGTGTGCCGATAGCCCGGACATGACCGTCTACGTCGTCGGACTCGACGGGGCCGACTGGTCGTTGCTCCGCGACGGTATCGACGCGGGCGACCTCCCGGGATTCGCCCGTATCGCCGACGAGGGCGTCTCCGGGAACTTAGAGAGTACGCTCCCGCCGATCACTTTCCCCGCCTGGAAGTGCTACTCGACCGGCAAGACGCCCGGCAAGCTCGGCGTCTACGAGTGGTTCGGCTTCGACCGCGAGTCGCAGTCGATAACGACGAACGACTCCTCGAACTTCCGCTCGCGGGAGTACTGGGACGTGTTGGCCGACGAGGGATTCACCCCCGCCGTCGTCAACATGCCGACGACGCACCCGCCGAACACCGACGACGGCGTGCTGACCGTCGCCGGCAGTCCCGCCTCCGAGCGCGGCGAGTTCACGAAACCGGCATCGCTGAAAGCCGAACTCCTCGACGCGGTACCGGACTACCGGACGAAACCCGACCTCGTCCTCGACGAGGCGTCGCCCGAGGAACTCGTCTCGGAGGCGAAGACGCTCGCCGACCAGCGCTTCGACGCCGCCGAGTGGTTCGCCGACGAGAAAGCGTGCGACCTCGTCCACCTCACCGTCTTCGTCACCGACACGGTCCAGCACCGGCTCTGGGACCGGCCCGAGATGATTCGGGAACTGTACGAACGCATCGACCGCCGCATCGCGGCGCTGCTCGACCGCGAGGACGCCGAGGCGGTGTTTCTGATGAGCGACCACGGGTTCACCGAGATAGACGAGACGTTTCTCGTCAACCAGTGGCTCGTAGAGCGCGGCGACCTCGCCGTCGACGACGCGGGCGGCCGCGACGCGCTCGCCTCCGTCGGCATCACACGCGAGCGACTCAAGCGCCTCGTCGACCGCCTCGGCCTCGTCAACCTCGCGCAGGGGTTGATTCCCGAATCCTTGCAGCGCTTCTTCCCCAGCGAGAGCGGTCGCGTCGCCATCCAGGACGCGCCCATCGACTGGGCGGAGACGAGAGCCATCTCGCTCGGCCGCGGCCCCATCTACCTGAACGACGCCGCCTTCGAGAGCGACGCGGCGAAACGAGCCTACCGAACGTCGCTGTCGGAGGCGCTCTCGTCGCTGGAGACGCCCGACGGCGACCCCGTCGTATCGGCGGTTCACGAACCCGACGACGTCTACACGGGCGAGCTGCACCGCGCGCCGGACCTCGTCGTCGAGTACGCGACGGGCGTCGACGCGCCCGAGGCCGTCGGCGGTCGCGTCTTCGGCGAGCGGACCGAGTGGTTGGCGACGCACCGCAGGCAGGGCGTCTTCGGTGCGTGGGGCGACGGGTTCAGCTCCGGCCGGTTCGACTGCACGCTGTACGACCTCGCGCCGACCATCCTCCACTGGTTCGGCGCGCCGGTCCCCCGAGACATCGACGGCGACGTCCTGCGGGCGATTCTCATCGGCGAACCCCAGCAGCGCAGCGTCGAGGAGGGGCCGGCGACGGCGACGTCCGGCGGCGGCGACACGGCGGGCGACGAAGTGCAGGAGACGCTACGCGATTTGGGATATCTGGACTGAGCTCGCGGGCGCACGACTACGATTCCTCGGAAACTCACAAAATACAAACGAGACGCCGACGACTCTCGGGTATGTCCGACCGCCCGAACACCCTCCTCGTCTCGTGGGACAGCGTCCGCGCCGACCACCTCTCGACGCACGGTTACGAGCGCGAGACCGCCCCGTATCTGACGAGCGTCGCCGCCGACGGCCTCGTCTTCGAGGACGCGCAGGTACCGGGCGTCGGTACCATCACGAGTTTCACCGGCGCGTTCACGGGTGCGCACGCCGACGCGACCCAACAGTCCATCGAACCCGCGGACTGGAAGGCGGCCAACGCCGACCGCCGCCTGCTCTCGGAGGCGCTCTCCGAGGCCGGCTACCACACCGGTGCGGTCCACTCGAACGCGCTCATGAGCCGCTTTTACGGCTGGGACCGCGGGTGGGACGTGTACAAGGACAACGTCGTCACCGAGTCCGACGGCGACTCCGACTCGGCGAAGTGGTGGAATCGAGTAAAGAAAGAGCGACTGCTGCCGACGCTGCGCCGCCTCGGCGTCGCCGGCGCGGTCATCCACGGCCGCAACATCGCGCTGAAGACGCCGTCGTACGTCGAGTGGGAGCGGATGTGGGACGATGTGGAGCAGTTCGTCCGCGAAGCGCCCGAACCGTGGTTTCTCTGGGTCTTGCTCGTCGACACGCACCACCCGTGGTGTGCGCCGCCGGAGTACCGCGAGTGGGAGCAACCGGGGTTCCGCGGCGCACACGCGTGGAACTACGTCATGCGACGGTACCCCGAGCGGACCGGCGACCGTCGTCCGACCATCGTCAACGCCTACGACAACGAGATTCGCCACGCCGACGCGTTCCTCCGGAAGTTGGACGGCCTCCTCGAAGAGACAGGGAACGACGACGCGGCGCTCGTCGTCCACAGCGACCACGGCGACGAACTCGGCGAGCACGGCGAGTACGGCCACTCCTCCCAGCGGATGTACGACACGCTCACCCGCGTCCCGCTGGTGATGCGAAACGTCGGCGAGACGGGGAGAATCGAGGGTCCGCACACGCTGTTGGACCTCGGGAGCACCATCCTCGACATCGCCGGGAGCGACGAACGCCTCGCCGACCGACCGTCGTTGCTCGGCGACGAACGCGAAATGAGAGAGTCGGTCGTCGTCGAGAACCTTGCCGGGGAAGGCGACGCCCGTGCGGCCGCCGTCGGCGAGGAGTGGAAAGTGCTTCACCACCCCGACACCGGCTGGCACGCCTTCTTCCGACCCAACGACCCGCTGGAGCGCGAGGACCGCTGGGGCGACCACCCCGAGGAACTCGAAGCCGTTCTTCGGACGCACCTCCGAGAGCGAAAGGGCGTCACCGTCACTGGAGAGAAGGACGACGGCAGCATGAGCGACGTGCAGGAGCGGCTGACGAACCTCGGCTACATCGACTGAAAACGTCTTAGACGCTCAGAGATATCCCAGCGCGCCCAGTTTCTCCTCGATATCACCGCGCTCGACGTTTCGCTCCGTTTCGGGGTCGTGCGTCCCCTCGTCCTCGGCGGCCGTCTCGTACCACGGCACCCGCCGAACCGACGGAATGGGTACTTTCGGGTGGCCGTAGACGCCCCACTCGCCCTTCGCGTTGCCGTGGTCGGCGCTGATGACGACCCGCTCGGCGTCGAGATTTTCGAGCAGGAGGGAAACGTCGTCGAGCACGTACCGGAGGTTCTCGCGGTAGCTCTCCCACACCCGTTCTTCGGTGAGTTCGCCGCGCCGCAGTCGGTCCCACGGCGAGTCCCACCCGGCACCCTCGCCGAGCGTCTCGCTGTTCATCCCGCCGCCGAGGGGGTCCGGCACCGACGGGAAGTGCGGTTGCATGTAGTGGACGACGAGGCGGTCGGCGTCCGTCTCTCGGCCCGCCGCGATGGCGCGGTCGGTGATGGGTCGCGCCGGAATCGTCCCGGCGTCGTCGTCCCACGCGTAGCGCCACACGTCGTCGAGGCGCACCAGGTCGCTCTCCGAGAGCACGCGGTGACTGAACGGGTTGCCGGTGACGTACGCTGTCCGGCGCATCTCGTCTCTTCGCTGGTCAGTGAACGTCCGCTCCATCCAGTCGATAGAGGAACTGCCGACCGACACGAGTTCACCGGGACGATTCAGGAACGGATACTCGTCGGCGACTTCGCGCATCAGGTCGACGCGACAGGCGTCGAGGAGAATCAGTGCGTCCCACTCCCGGTCGTACACGTTCGTTCCCTCGGGGTAGAACTCGTTGACGCGGCGGAGGCCGCCGAGATACAGTTCGTAGCCGCTCTCTCGGAGGCCGGCGACGCCGTCGTCTCGGACTCGATTCCTCGTGTCGGAGACCCAGTCACCGAACGTCATTCCATGTACCCCAAATCCCGCAGGTGTTTCTCGACCATCTCGTCGTCCTCGTCGACGGCGACGTCGCCGCCGCGGAGGCGCCGCATCTGTTCTCGGTGCTCGTCTAACGCCTCGCTCAGCGCCTCGTACTCTGCCGGGTTCAACTCCCGGCGGTCGTCCTCCGGGCGCTCCTCGGGCGTCTCCCGAATCTGGAAGAAGAACTCGCCGTCGTCGGCGTGGCGGAGCAGTTTCCAGCCGTCGGCGCGCCGGGCGTAACACCGGCCGTAGTCGACCTGTCGTCCCACGTCGCCGAAGGCGTACTCGCGGGCGTCGACCTCGCCGCGGGCGAGTTCGAGCGCCGACTCGCCCTGCCACGCCGCCGGAGCGTCGACGCCGACCGCCTCGGCGAGCGTCGGCGCGGTGTCGAGCAGCCGAATCTGCCCGTCGACGGTCTGTTTTCCTGTTTCGTCGCCGCCGACCCCGTCGAGGACGAACGGCACGCGGACGACGCCCTCCCAGAACTCCGGCGGGTGACCGGCGTGGTCGTGTTCGCCGACGAGTTCGCCGTGGTCGGCGGTGAGACAGACCGCGGTCTCCTCGCGGACTCCTCGCTCCTCCAGCGCGCCGACGAGCGCCTCGAACTGGTCGTCGGTGTAGGCGCATTCGGCGTCGTAGAGGCGGCGAATCGTCTCCCACTCGGCGTCGGTCATCTCCTCGGGGTGGTGGGTCCCCTTCCGCGAGAGCCGGCGACAGTCGGCGACGCTGCGGGGGGAGTCGAGGAACCGCCGCTGGTACTCCTCGGGGGCCTCGTAGGGGTGGTGGACGTCCATGTAGTGCAGCCACGCGAACCACGGTTGCTCCTCGGGCACGGTGTCGACCCAGTCGAGGAACCGCCGGTTCAGTGACTCGGCGCGCTCGTACTCGCTGGCGTCGCCGCTGGAAGCGGTCGCCATCGCGGCGTCGACGCGGTTGTAGACGCGCTCGATGCTGCGAAAGAGCGGACCGTCTTTGTCGAGGTTCGACTGGACGAACTGCTTGAGCTTTCCCGCCTCCGCCGACCCGCTGGCGTCGTGCATCAGATCGAAGCCGCGGTCGTAGTGGTAACTGCCGCTGGCGAAGTGGTTGTCCGTGAAGCCCGCCGTCGCGTAGCCGTTTTTTCGGAACTGCTCGGCGAGCGTGACGACGCTCTCGGCTCGGTCGTCTCCCCCCGCTTCGGGGATACCCAGCCCTTCGATGCTGGCGAAGTGTCGACTGGCGTGAATCGCCGGGAACGACGCGGGCGTCGACGGCCCGTTGGCGACGCAGTCGGTGAACTCCAGCGCGCCGTCGGCGAACGACCGAGCGAAGGGCATCACCCGGTCGTTCACCCGGTCGGCCCGCAGCGAGTCGACGGTGACGAGGAGGACGTTCATGGCCGACCCTCCGCGTCGGAGGACAAAAGCGCACGGTACTTCGATTCGAGCGCGTCGACCACCTCGGTCCACGTCGGCAGCAGCGTCGCAGGGGCGTCGAGTTCGACCACCCGCCGGACAGCGTCGGCCACTGTCTCGGGGTCGACGCGCGAGATTCCCAGACAGTCGGGCCGCCCAGCCCAGTCGACCAGCGCGCCCGCCTCCCTGACGAGCGCGGGCGTTCCGGCGGCGAGCGACTCGGCGACGGTCATCCCGTACGCCTCGTGCGTCGACAGCGCGAGATGCGCCGCGGCGCCCGCGTAGAGGTTCGGCAGGTCGTCGTCGTCGACGTAGCCCAGAAACTCGACGCGGTCGGCGACGCCGACGTCGCGCGCGAGCGTCTCCAGCTCCGGACGATACGGCCCGCTCCCGGCGACGAGCAGGTCGTACTCGGGGAGCGCGGTGAGCGCCCGAATCGCGTGCTGGACGCCCTTGTATTCGACGAGTCGGCCGACCGCGAGCAGGTACGGCCGTGGGCGCTCGCGGGCGAGCGGCGTCGCGTTCTCGAATCTGTCCACGTCGAGGCCGTTCGGAATCACCGCCGCGTCGACACCGAAATCCCGTCTCAACCTCTCTCGTTCCCACTCGCTGACCGCGACGACGGCGTCGGCGCGGCGGAGCGCTTCTCTCCCAACCGGCCGGTAGAGTCCGAGCAGTCGGTCGCGGAGGCCGTCCGCGCTGGAACCGTGGTAGTGCGGCGTGGCGACGAACGGCCGCGACTTAGCGCCGAGTGCAGCCAGCGCGAGCGGAAACGAGTGGTAGTTGTGCGCGTGAACGAGGTCGGCGTCCGCGGCCGCGTCGGCGACGACCCGCGCCACGCCCGGCGCGAAGTGGAACGCGCCGCCGGGAGCGACGCCCCGGCACCGCCGGATTCGCACGCCGTTTCGACGCTCGCGTCGCGATACGTCGGACCCGGCGTCGGCGGTGACGACGGTGACTCGGTGGCCGCGTGCGACGAGTCCCTCGCTCACTCGCTGGACGTGCGTCTCGACGCCGCCCGCGCGGGGCGGATAACGGTGGGTGACTTGAAGAATCTTCATCGGAGTGCGGGGCGCTACTCGTACTGCTCGCGCAGTTCGGCGTCGACCTCCCAGATGGGGCCGCCCTCGCCCTGGAGGAGTCGGACGCTCGCCCACCACAGCGATATCTGCGTGTCGAACAGGGCGTACGCCGACTGTGCGGGTCCGAGCCGTTCCGTCGACCCGAGCGCGACGACCGCCAGGAGGAGCACCGGAACCGCGAGCGCGAGCGGGCCGCCGAACGCCGCCAGCGCGAGCGTGAACGCGACGATGCCCGCGGCGATGGCCCACGGCGACAGCACCATGAAACACCAGTTGAACGGGAGGACGACCCAGCCGTACAGTCCGTGGCGAAACAGCGCGTCGCGGTTGCGAGAGAGCAGGCGAACCAAGCCCATCGCGCGGCGGTCCTTCTGCTTTCGTCGCTTGCGGAACGCCGAGTGCGACGCCTCCATATACTGGATGGCCGGGTCGAAGACGACGCGGCCGCCGTTCTTCCGAATCTTCATCGCCAGTTCGGTGTCGTCGGCGATGGAGTCCTCGTCGATGGGGACGATGGCGTCGCGCTCGAACGCCGAGAACGGCCCGTGGAAGATGAGCGTCGAGTCGAGGTGCGACTCGAGCGTCTGAATCCGCGCCTGAACGTCGCGGTACCCCTCCTCGACTTCGCTGCCGCCGAGCACGTCGACGTTGCGGCCGGTGACGCCCTGCACCGCGGGGTCGGCGAGGTTCGCCACCGCCTCGCGGAGCGCGTCGGGCGCGATTTTGGAGTCGCAGTCGGTCTTGACGACGACCTCGTTCGAGGCCGCCGCGTACGCCTCGTTGAGCGCGATGGCGAGTCCGCGTCGTTCGTCCTCGCGCAGGAGCGTCAGCGTCGGCGCGTCGCGCTCGGCGAAGAACGCCTCGACGAGGTCGGGCGTCGCGTCGTCGCTGGAGTCGACGACGACCACTTCGACTTTCTCCATCGGGTAGTCGAGCGCGAGGATGTCTTCGAGCTTGTTCTCGACGATGCGCTCCTCGTTGTACGTCGGGAGCACGACGCTGACTGTCGGCTCTTGCGGGCGTTTCTCGGCGGGTGAGCCCTCGGGTCGCACCAACCCTAAAAGCAACAGGAACAGCGCGTACGGCAGGCCGGCCAGGAAGAACAGCAGTCCGGCGAGCCGGGCGAGACGCTTCATGTCTGCCGGTATCCGGCCGGGTGACAAAAACCCCCGCGATGTGGGCTTTCGACCCCTTCTCAGAGCAGGAGGAAGCGTTTTTATGCGACCCTCACACAGGTCACGCCAATGGACCGCGCCGACGTCTGTGTGCTCCTCCCCACGTACGACGAGGCCGAGACTATCGGCGAAGTCGTCGACGGCTACCGCGAGCAGGGCTTCTCCGACGTCCTCGTCATCGACGGCCGCTCCACGGACGGCACGCGCGACATCGCCCGACAGCACGGCGCACGCGTCGAGACCCAGTCCGGGACCGGGAAGGGACAGGCCATCCGCGAGGCGATGGAGTACATCGACGCGCCGTACGTGCTGATGGCCGACGGCGACGGAACGAACCCGCCGAACGACGCCGCGGCGATGCTCGAACCGCTCGACGACGGCTACGAACACGTCGTCGGCAACCGCTTCGCCGACATGCGTCCCGGAGCGATGACGGGGCTGAACAAACTCGGCAACCGCATCGTCAACCGGGCGTTCGCGTACATCCACGGCGAGAACTTCGCGGACATCCTCAGCGGCTACCGCGCGTTCACCCGCGAGTCGTTCGAGCGACTCGACCTCACCTCCGACGGGTTCGGTATCGAGACCGAGATGTCCGTCGAGTGCGCGAAGCGGAACGTTCCGACGGCCGTCGTCCCGGTCACCTACCACCCCCGTCCGGACGGGTCGGACACGAACCTCCGCCCGTTCCGCGACGGCAGCATCATCTTCCTCGAACTGTACCGCCGCGCGAAGACGAACAACCCGCTGTTCTACTTCGGCAGCGTCGGGGTTCTCTCGACGTTGACGGGACTGCTGTTGACGCTCTACGTCGCCTACGAGTGGTTCGTCCCGCCCCGCGTCTCGCACGAGGTCATCGCCGTCAGCGCGGCCGCGGGTATCCTCTTCGGCGTCCAACTGCTCATCTTCGGCGTACTGGCGGACATGATTCTCACGTTCCACCGCGAGCAGCTCCGAAAAATCGAGGAACTCGACGAGCGAACGGACGCCTCGGCTCCGAAACGGAAACCGAGACAGAAGCGATAACGCCGCCGCGAAGGTCGGCCGAGCGGTGCGCGACCGATTCAGAACGGAATCAGCGCGCGGAGGCGACCGAAGACGCTCTTTCCGACGGCCGCGCGCTCCTCTTCGAACACCGGGTGGAGTTTGTCGAGCAACTCGGTCTTGTTCTCGAACCGGTCTTGGTGGACTCGGTCCAGCGCCTCCGAGAGGCGCAGCGTGTTCCCCGACGCGTCGCAGGGAATCTCGGTTTCGTCGATCGCCGCGACGAGTTCGTCGCTCGTCGCGGGGAACTGTACCCCGGCGTCCGACAGTCGCGCGTCGAGAGCGGCGATGCCGAACTCGATCTGGTCGGGTTCGGAGCTATCGCGCTGTGGGGGCCGCGCTGCCATGGCGCGCTGTTGGGACTCGAAGGACAAAACCCCAACGGCAGCCAGCGTCTTTATCCGACCCCCGTCCCTGAAGGCGTGTATGACGGAGTACACGACCGTCTCCATCCCGAAGGAACTCGCCGAACGCGTCGACGACACCATCGAGGGGACGAGTTTCTCCAGTACGAGCGACCTCGTCCGGTTCCTGCTCCGGAGCATCGTCATCCAACATCAGCGGCAGGGACAGCTCACCGAAGCCGAGTTCGAAGAGATCGCCGATCAGTTGACCGACCTCGGCTACCTGAAGTAGCGTCGCGGCCGGAGACCCGACCGCCGCCCCGCCGGCGTCGCGCCGGTCGCCCGACTCAAGCGAACGATTCCTGCGGCGGTTCGGCGTCGAGAATCGACAGTTCCAGTCGCGCCCCGGCCCGGTCGAACGCCCCGAGCGAGCGGTCTTCCCACGGCGGGACGGCGACGAGGACGACGCCCGCGAGGTCGTCGCGCTTCGTCACTTCGAGTTTTCCCTGCGGGTGGCTGACGAAGCGAGCACGCCCCCGTCCGGCGGGCGTCGCGAGGTCGACGCCGAAGATGGCGTTGACCGACCGCCCGGCGTCCGGGAGGTAAAAGTGGGTCAGCACGGGCGTCTCGGGGTCCAATCCGAGCTCCGTCTCGAACTCGCCCGCGGGCGTCGTCGCCAGCACGACGTTCGCTCGCTCCGGTTCGGCGTCCTCGGCGAGGCCGAAGAGCACGTCGACCAGTCCGCGGGTTGCGTAGACCACGCGCGGCCGTTCCGGGTGCGGTGATATAACCTCGTTGACTCGGTGCGAGGGGGTGTTCGGTCGCTCCGTCACCCGGAGACCATCGTCTTGAGCGTCTTCCCGTACAGCGACGGCGTCCGCCTCCGCGAGTTCTCCAGCGCGTCGGCGAGCGCCTCGCTCGCGCTCTCGTGAACACCCTCGCCGTGGCCGACGAGAACCCGCTCGGGGTCGAGACCCGAGAGCGCGCGCGTCGGCGGGAACAGCCGAAGCATCGGGTGGACGCCGAGGCGTTCGCCTTCGGCGAGGAAGTACGGCGCCGTCCCGAGCGCCTCGGGGACGACGAGCGTCCCGGTCGACTCGTCGTAGAGGCCGACCTCCTGCCACGGCGGCACAGACGAGTCGCGGACGGTGAGCGCGCGGACGCCCGTGTCGCCGAGTTCGCGGCCGAACCGCTCGACCTCGGCGTTCAGTTTCTTCGCGACTCCGCTCATCCAGTCGGGGACGTACACGGGAACGCCGTGTCGACGGGCCAGCGCCGCGGCGTCGCGTTTGTGCCGGTCGAGGCCGACGACGACGCCGGCGACGTCGCCGAACTCGGCGAGCAGTTCGTCGACGCCGTCGGTGTCGACGGGGTCGACGACCCACACGCCGCCGTCGAGCTCCAGCGCGTGACTCGCGCGCTGCATCTCCTCGCCGGGGTGGGCCATCCATCCGACGCCGTGGTCCCACCGGTCTATCTCGCGGAGTTCCTCGCGGCCGCCTTTCATCGGCATGGACGCAGATTAGGGCGGAAGACGGATAAATGACGCTCCGGCCGCACCGCGGCGCGTCGTTCGGCTTCGTTCGCCCGACTTCGCTCCCCCGACTTCGTTCGCCCGGTTCCGCACGGTCTCGTCCCGCGTGGTTTCGTCCCGCATGGTTTCGTTCCGCGTGGTCTCGTCCCGAGGGGTCGAGTCCCCTCCGGCCGGTTCGAACTATCCGTTCTGCCGAACAGAACGTTCAAGTTTGACTGTCGATTTCTCCCGACTATGGTCAGTCTCCGACGGCTGAAGCCGTTCATCGCCGGCGCACTCGGGATGTTCATCGCCGGACTCGGCCACCTGTACCTGCGGCGGTGGCGACGCGCTATCGCGTGGATGGCGCTCGTCATCCTCGTCGGAGAACTGTTCTTCTCTCCGGAGACGGTCGCGTTTCTCGACTCGACGGTCTCGCAGGGGCCGCCGTTCGTCGCCGACCAGGCCCCGAGTTCACCGGTCGTTCTCGAAGAACTGCTGCTCGTCTCGTTCGTCATCGTAGCGAGCGCACTCGACGCCGTTCTCGTCGGCCTCCGCACACTCCGCGCCGAGGACGCGGCCGCCGCGGGCGAGGGTGACGACGGGCCGTCCGACGCCGAAGCCACGTGGAACTGTCCGAACTGCGGCAAAGCCGTCGAAGAGGAGATGGAGTTCTGCCCGTGGTGCGCGGAGCGCGTCGACTCCCGCACCGACGCCGACGGCTGACCGACGGACGCGAGGCACGGAGACGGCTGACCGACGGACGCGGGGCACGGAGACAGAAGATATAAGCGACGCGTTCGACGAGTCAAACCGACTGATGGGTGACACCGAGGAAACGGCGAACCAGCCGACGCGCGACGCCATCATGGAGGCGACGTTCCGCGCTCTGACCAGACACGGGTACGCGGGGCTGACGATGCAGAAAATCGCCGACGAGTTCGACAAGAGCAAATCGCTGCTGCACTATCACTACGACACCAAAGACGAACTGCTCGTCGCGCTCCTCGACTACATGCTCGCGCAGCTCGACGAGCGGCTCGCGCTCGACGAGGAGTCGGATCCGCTGGACCGCTTGACGACGCTCGTCGACATGCTCCTCTTCGGTCCGGACCGCGAGGCGCACAAGGCGTTTCAGACGACGCTTCTCGAACTCCGCGCGCAAGCGCCCTACAACAAGGCGTTCCGCGAGCAACTGGCGACCAACGACGCCGCGATCCACGAACTGTTCGTCGACATCGTCGCCGACGGCGTCGAACAGGGAACGTTCCGCGAAGTCGACCCCGACGCGGTCGCGACGCTCGTCCTCTCGGCGCTACAGGGCGCGCGGGTCCGCTGGGTGACGCTCGACGAAGACAGCGCGCCCGACGAACTCCGCGACGCGCTGTTCACGTATCTCGTCGACGAACTCCGCCCCGAGGGCGACGCGTAGTCTCCTTTCGCCGTCGCCGACGCGCTCTTTCGCTACCTCCTCGCCGATGCGCTCTTGCCGGTCACGGGCGTACGACCCCACATGCTGGTCGGTCTCGCACACCTCGGCCTCGAAGTGAAGTATCTCGACCGAGCGCGGTCGTTCTACGGTGACCGCCTCGGTCTCGACGCCGCGAGCGACGGCGACGACGTTCTCGTCTACCCCGTCGGCCCCGTCGACCTCCGGATTCGACGCCCGACGGGCGTCCCGCGCGGCGGTCTCCACATTCACTACGCGTTCTCCGCGCCCGGCGACGAGTACGACCGATGGCTCGACCACCTCTCGAATCTGGCCCCTGAGGAGGTACAGTTCGGCTCCTACCGGTCGCTGTACGTCGACGACCCCGATGACCACTGCGTCGAAATCGGCGGCACCGACGACGAATCGAGGACAGACCGCGTTGACGGTGCCGACGACGACGCCTCACTCTCGCTCACGGGCATCTTCGAGGTCGTTCTCGAAGTGACCGACCTCGACGCCGCGGAGCGACGGTACGGCGAACTCGGCTTCGAGGTGGTCGACCGCGGCGACGACCGACGGCGCGTCCGCCTTCGGGGACCCGGCGAGGCCCGGGAGCGCTCGTCGTACCGTCCGTTCGACCTCGAACTGTGGGAGCCGCAGTTGGGACTCGCGGACGCCCGCGGCGGCGTCCACGTCGAACTGGGTCTCGCCGTCGACGACCCCGACGCGGCCGCCGAGACGTTCTCGGCGTTCGCCTGCGAGTCGCTACCGACCGGTAGCGGCGGTGACGAGCGGCGACTGCGCGACCCGGACGGGCACGTGCTGACGTTCGTCGGCGCAGAGAGCGAGTAACAGTTCTGCCGCGGTCCGCGGACGTAAAGGTGAGAAGTGCGAACGCCGACCCATGCCCGAGTACCGCAAGGTGTCCGTCGAGTCGGTGCCGAACACGCCGAACCCGACGCGCGAGAAGAGAGAGCTAGACGAGGCGGTCGGCGCGAGCGAGTTCGGGTTCAACGTGTTCACGGCCGACCCCGGCGAGCAGGTGCCGTGGGGCTACCACCGCCATCCCGACCACGAGGAACTGTTCTACGTGCTCTCGGGCGAACTCCGGGTCGAGACGCCCGAGGGCGACTTCCTGGTCGAGGCCGACGAGGCCTTCTTCGTCCCCCGGAACGCGCCGAACCGCGCCGTCGCCGCGGGCGAGCAACCCTGTCGGTTCGTCGCCGTCGGCGCGCCGAAAGACGCCGACAGTGCGATTATCGAGGAGGAGTGTCCGGCCTGCGCCGAGGAGACCGACCGGTCGTACGAGCAGGTCGAAGACGACGGTCGGACGGTGTACGTCCTCTCGTGTGCGGAATGCGGTGTGGAGACGCGACGCTTCGAGTGAGCCGCGCGCGACTCGACCCGGCGCTCGTTACCGAAGTCGGTCGGTGTCGATGTCGACGCCCGGCGGGGTGACGACGAGGAACTTCCGGAAGTGCATCAGCTGTCCGCCCATGTCCTTGACCTCGCGGGCGAACCCGGCGGCGAGTTTGTTCAGGTCGCCGTGCACCGACAGCACCAACACGTTTCCTTCCTTGACGTTTCGGACCCACTCGGACGGGTCCGTCGACCCGTCGAGCACGCCGAGAACGACGTCGCCGCGAATCTCGGCGTTCTCGATGTGGGATTCCGCAGTTCGGAGGTCGAGGTCGAAATCGCTCATACGCGGCACTTGCGCGAGGGTATCAAAAATCCTCGCCTTCTCGGCGGGTCTCGAACCTCGCCGTTCTCTCGGCTCGCCCGTCTCCCCGAGCGCGTTCGGACCCGACTCGTTGTGACCGATCGGTCACCTGTCCCGTTCTGCGGCGCTCCGTTACGGACGGATGTCCAGTTTTCGTCACCTCACGTGACAATCCGCGCGCGACTCGGTAGCACGGTGAATCGCCACCGTTTGGTGGCAATTTTGTCCAGTCGGCGCGGGCTGTCGACCTCCGACAATATTATCGGATATAAGGAATGGGGTCGTATGAAAGGACGTTTTAGTCGTGCGATTCGCCGGTCGTTCACGAACGTTGATGTCGTCCTGATTTCGCCACGAATCTGTCTGAGAGAAACTTTTATATGTGTGGTCACCCCGAGCACGGCACACGATGTCTCACAACGACACGGAGGACACGTCGGCTACCCCGGCGGGTCGAGTTCTTCGACGGCACACTGAACTGCGAATCTGAAATCGAGACGGTACGACTGTTCGACACCACCCTGCGCGACGGCGAGCAGTCGCCGCGCACCTCGTTCAGCTACGACGACAAGCGAGAGATCGCGTCGATCCTCGACGCGATGGGCACCCACGTCGTCGAGGCTGGCTTCCCCGTCAACTCCGACGCGGAGTTCGAGGCGGTCCGCGACACCGCGGCCGCGACGGAGACGACCACCTGCGGCTTGGCCCGCGTCGTCGACGGCGACGTGGAAGCCGCGCTGGACGCCGGTGTCGACATGGTACACGTGTTCGTCAGCACCAGTGACGTACAGCTACAGGACTCGATGCACGCCTCCCGCGAGGAGGCGGTCGAGCGAGCGGTCGCATCGGTCGAACGAGTGAAGGAGGCGGGCGTCGACGTGATGTTCTCGCCGATGGACGCCACGCGGACCGACGAGGCGTTCCTCTACGAGATAATCGAGGCCGTCACCGAGGCGGACGTCGACTGGATAAACGTCCCCGACACGTGCGGGGTCGCGACGCCGACGCGCTTCGGCGACCTCATCGGGTCCATCACGGAGCACACCGACGCGCGCATCGACGTCCACACCCACGACGACTTCGGGCTCGCCGCCGCCAACGCGATGGCGGGGTTCGAGGCGGGCGCGGCGCAGGCGCAGGTGTCCGTCAACGGCATCGGCGAGCGCGCCGGCAACGCCGCCTTCGAAGAGGTCGTCATGGCCGCCGAGAGCGTCTACGGCGTCGACACCGGCGTCGACACGACGCGAATCACCGAACTCTCCCGCATCGTCGAGGAGAAGTCGGACATCCCGGTCCCCGCGAACAAACCGGTCGTCGGCCGGAACGCCTTCTCGCACGAGAGCGGCATCCACGCGGCGGGCGTCATCGAGAACGCCGACACCTTCGAACCCGGCGTGATGACGCCGGAGATGGTCGGCGCGAAACGCGAGTTCGTGCTGGGTAAACACACCGGCGCGCACTCGGTCCGGAAACGGCTGGAGGACGCGGGCTACTCGCCGACGGACGCCGAGGTCAGACAGGTCACCCGTCGCGTCAAAGACTACGGCGCGGACGGCGGGCGCGTCACGGTGAGCGTCCTCGAACAGTTCGCTCACGACGCGGGTGTCGAGAAACCGGAGGAGGTCCGGGCCTGATGTCCCGGCGCGGCGTCGCAGGCTCCGAAGAGCCGCGGGTGTACCACCCGGCGAGCAGTCGCGTTTACGATTCGTTCCGCGGGGCCGGAGCACCGCCCCGCGGGCGACCCACCGAGGAACTCCCGTCCCGTGCGAACGCGACCCGTTCGGGCAACGTTTGCACGGCGCGAAAGGGTTTTTACCCACCGGTGATACGGAGCGAACGAGATGCGACAGTCAGTGACGCGCCGCACGTCCGCGACGGCTCCCGAGCCGTCGCTGCGCGGCGAGGCTGTCCTCGGTTCGCTCATTATTGTAGGGGCCGCCTAGCCCCTCACCACCCCTTCTTCCGACTCCGTTTCGCACCGTTTTCGAGAGCGAGCCGCGCGACCGGTTCGCGCGCTCCGCGACACCAAGCCACACGCACACCACCGATGCGACCGCACCGACCAACCACACACGACGCAGACCAGAGAGGAGGGACAGCATGAGCGAACAACAGACCACCCCCGCCACCGACGAGAGAACCGAGGACGACCGGACGGCCGAGACGACGCAGACGCCGATCACGACCGGCGCGTCGTCGGCCGTCCGCGCGCTCGAGAACGCGGGCGTCGAAACCGCCTTCGGCGTGCAGGGCGGCGCGATAATGCCCATCTACGACGCGCTGTACGACTCGGACATCCACCACGTGACGATGGCGCACGAGCAGGGCGCGGCGCACGCCGCCGACGCCTACGGCGTCGTTCGAGGTGAACCGGGCGTCTGCCTCGCAACCTCGGGGCCGGGCGCGACGAACCTCGTCACCGGCATCGCCGACGCCGACATGGATTCCGACGCGATGCTCGCGCTGACGGGACAGGTGCCGTCGACGATGGTCGGCTCCGACGCGTTCCAGGAGACCGACACCACCGGCGTCACCGCGCCCATCACGAAACACAACTACTTCGCCAGCGACGCCGACACCGTCGGCGACACGGTGGGCGAAGCGTTCGCGCTCGCCGCGGAGGGGCGACCGGGGCCGACGCTGGTCGACCTGCCGAAGGACACGACGATGGCCGAGACCGACCGCGAACCCGGTCCGGCCAGGCCGCCGGAGACGACGACGCCCCCGACGGAGGCCGACGCCGAATCGGTCGAAGCGGCCGCCGCCGCCATCGAGCGCGCGGAGAAACCGCTCCTCCTGTTCGGCGGCGGCGTCGTCAAGGCCAACGCCACCGAGGAGGCTCGGGCGTTCGCCGTCGACAACGGGATTCCCGTGGTGACGACGATGCCCGCCATCGGCTCGATGCCGGAGGACCACGAGCTCTGCCTGTCGTGGGCGGGGATGCACGGCACCGGCTACGCGAACATGGCGGTCACCCACTGCGACCTGCTCGTCGCCGTCGGCTGCCGGTTCGACGACCGCCTCACCGGCGGCGTCGACACCTTCGCCCCCGAGGCCGAGGTCGTCCACGTCGACGTCGACGAGGCCGAAATCTCGAAGAACGTCCACGCGGACTACCCGGTCGTCGGCGACGCGAAGGCCGTCCTCGACCAACTGGCCGGGGAAGTCGGCCAAGCGCCCGACGCCCGCGAGTGGCGACAGCAGTGCCAGACGTGGAAAGAGGAGTATCCGCTGGCGTACAAAACCCCCGAGGACGAGCCGCTGAAACCGCAGTTCGTCGTCGAGGCGTTGGACGAGGCGACGTCCGACGACACCATCGTCACCACCGGCGTCGGCCAGCACCAGATGTGGGCCGCGCAGTTCTGGACGTTCACGAACCCGCGCACGTGGGTCTCCTCGCACGGCCTCGGCACGATGGGCTACGGGCTGCCCGCGGCCATCGGCGCGAAACTCGCCGCACCCGACCGGGACGTGGTCTGCGTCGACGGCGACGGCTCCTTCCTGATGACGATTCAGGAACTCTCCGTGGCCGTCCGCGAGGAACTCGACATCACCGTCGCCGTCCTGAACAACGAGTACATCGGGATGGTCCGCCAGTGGCAGGACGCGTTCTTCGAGGGCCGCCGGATGGCCGCCGAGTACGACTGGTGTCCGGACTTCGCCAAACTCGCCGAGGCGTTCGGCGCGCGCGGTTTCAGCGCCGAGAACTACGACGAGGCCGCCGACGCCATCGAGAACGCGCTCGCCTACGACGGGCCGTCGGTCGTCGACTTCCGCGTCGACCCGGCGGAGAACGTCTACCCGATGGTCGCCAGCGGCGGTGCAAACGGCAAGTTCGCGCTCTCGGAGGACCAGCTATGAGCGGCGAGGACTCGACGGACGCTCCGGAGTTCGAAACCGAGAGCGGATACGAACTCGACGGACCCGGCATGCCCGGTCCCGCTCCAGACGAGCGTCCCCACCCGGAGGGCCGACGCAACACCCACGGCGTCCGAATCGACCCGGAGGCGGAGGCGAAGCCGCGACACCGGACGGCGGTCGTCTCGGCTCTGGTCGAACACGAACCGGGCGTGCTCTCGCGCGTCTCGGGACTGTTCTCCCGGCGGCAGTTCAACATCGAGAGCCTCACCGTCGGGAAGACGACCGTCGACGGCCACGCGCGAATCACGCTCGTGGTCGAGGAGACCGACGCCGGCATCGACCAGGTCAAAAAGCAGCTGGCGAAGCTCAAACCCGTCATCCAGGTCGGCGAACTCGACGACGACGCCGTGCGCGCCGAACTGGTCCTGCTGAAAGTTCGGGGCGACGAACCCGACAAGGTCCACGCCATCACCCAGATGTACGAGGGCCAGACGCTCGACGCCGGCCCGCGCACCATCACGGTCCAGATCACGGGCGACCAGCAGAAGATAGACGACGCCGTCGACGCGTTCCGACAGTTCGGCATCATCGAGATCGCGCGGACGGGACAGACGGCGCTCGCCCGCGGCGACACGCCGACGACGCCCGGCGAGGAGCCGGGGCACTCCACCGAGCCGAAAGACTCGACGTATCGCGACGAAACCGACGACGACGACGACGAAAACCAACTGACACACCAACCATGACAGACGAACTCGACGCGACGATCTACTACGACGACGACGCAGACGCAACGTACCTCGACGGCAAGACGGTCGCCGTACTCGGCTACGGCAGCCAGGGCCACGCCCACGCGCAGAACCTCGCCGACAGCGGGGTCGACGTGGTCGTCGGGCTGCGCGAGGACTCGGCCTCCCGCGCCGCTGCGAGAGACGACGGCCTGGAGGTAGCGACGCCCGTGGAGGCGGCCGCCGCCGCCGACGTCGTCTCCGTACTGGTACCCGACACGGTCCAGCCGTCGGTGTACGAGGCCATCGAGGACGAACTCGAACCCGGCGACACGCTGCAGTTCGCCCACGGGTTCAACATCCACTACAACCAGATTCAGCCCTCCGAGGACATCGACGTGACGATGGTCGCGCCGAAGTCGCCGGGCCACCTCGTCCGCCGCAACTACCAGGCCGACCAGGGCACGCCCGGTCTCGTCGCCATCTACCAGGACACGACCGGCGACGCGAAAGGCGAGGCGCTGGCGTACGCGAAGGCTATCGGCTGCACTCGCGCGGGCGTCGTCGAGACGACGTTCCGCGAGGAGACCGAGACCGACCTGTTCGGCGAGCAGGCGGTGCTGTGCGGCGGCGTCACCTCGCTGGTGAAGACGGGTTACGAGACGCTCGTCGACGCGGGCTACAGCCCCGAGATGGCGTACTTCGAGTGCCTCAACGAGCTCAAACTCATCGTCGACCTGATGTACGAGGACGGGCTCGGCGGGATGTGGGACTCGGTCTCCGACACCGCCGAGTTCGGCGGTCTCACCCGCGGCGACGTCGTCGTCGACGACCACGCCCGCGAGCGGATGGAGGAGGTGCTCGAACAGGTCCAGAACGGGACGTTCGCCCGCGAGTGGATCGTCGAGAACCAGGCCGGCCGCCCGAGCTACGAGCAACTGCGCGAGTCCGAGAAGAACCACGACATCGAGGCCGTCGGCGAGGAACTGCGCGGCCTGTTCGCGTGGGCGGAGGAGGAACAGAGCGAGACGACGGACGAGGACGAAGACGAGAAATCGCGAGTGAGAGCATGAGCGAACGAAACCGACGAAGCGGACGAAACCAGAGCACGACCGAGAAACGGACGATGGCCGACGTGAGCCACACGCATCCGACCACGCGCGAGACGTTCGGCGCGGTGTTCCAGCGCGGACCGGCGATGGCCGACGGCGGTGCGAAAGACCGAACGGGTCGACGGGGCGAGACGATGCGCGACGTGGACCACACGCCCCGACACGGCGAGGACGTCTCGGAGGTGTGGGCGCGCGGCGGCAACGAGCGACAGACCGTACGCGACGCGCGACGGAGCGAGGGTGAACCGGTAGATGAGTGAGGGCACGCTGTACGACAAGGTGTGGGACCACCACGCCGTCGCCGAACTACCGACCGGCCAGACCCAACTGTTCGTCGGCCTCCACCTCATCCACGAGGTGACGAGTCCGCAGGCGTTTGGCATGCTGCGCGAGCGCGACATGGAGGTCGCCTACCCCGAACTGACCCACGCGACGGTCGACCACATCGTCCCCACGGCGGACCAGTCGCGCCCCTACGGCGACGCCGCCGCCGAGGAGATGATGGCGGAACTGGAGGAGAACGTCCGCGAGGCGGGCATCGACTTCTCCGACCCGACGAGCGGCGACCAGGGTATCGTCCACGTCATCGGCCCGGAACAGGGCATCACTCAGCCCGGCAAGACCATCGTCTGCGGCGACTCCCACACCTCGACGCACGGCGCCTTTGGAGCATTGGCGTTCGGCATCGGCACCAGCCAGATTCGAGACGTGCTCGCCACCGGCTGCGTGGCGATGGAGAAGCAGAAGGTGCGGAAGATAGAGGTCACCGGCGAACTCTCCGAGGGCGTCGAGGCCAAGGACGTCATCCTCGAAGTCATCCGCCGCCTCGGCACCGACGGCGGCGTCGGCTACGTCTACGAGTACGCGGGCGAGGCCGTCGAGAGCCTCGACATGGAGGGCCGGATGAGCATCTGCAACATGTCCATCGAGGGCGGCGCGCGCGCGGGCTACGTCAACCCCGACGAGACCACCTACGAGTGGCTCGAAGCGACCGACGAGTTCGCCGACGACCCCGAGAAGTTCGAGCGACTGAAGCCGTACTGGGAGTCGATTCGTTCCGACGACGACGCCGAGTACGACGACGTGGTCGTCGTCGACGGCGACGAACTCGAACCGGTCGTCACGTGGGGCACCACGCCCGGTCAGGGCGTCGGCGTCACCCAGCCGATTCCCGCGCCCGAAGAGCTACCCGAGGAGAAGCGGGAGACCGCGAGAATGTCGCAGGAGCACATGGGCGTCGAACCCGGCGACACGATGGAGGGCTACGAGATTGACGTCGCCTTCCTCGGGTCGTGTACGAACGCCCGCCTGCCCGACCTGCGCCGCGCGGCGAAAATCGTCGAGGGGCGGCAGGTCCACCCCGACGTCCGCGCGATGGTCGTCCCCGGCAGTCAGCGCGTCCAAGAACGAGCCGAGGAGGAGGGACTCGCCGACGTGTTCCGCGAGGCCGGCTTCGACTGGCGCAACGCCGGTTGCTCGATGTGTCTCGGTATGAACGAGGACCAACTGGAGGGCGACGAAGCCTGCGCGTCCTCGTCGAACCGGAACTTCATCGGCCGGCAGGGAAGCAAAGACGGCCGGACGGTTCTGATGAACCCGCAGATGGTCGCCGCGGCGGCGCTCGAAGGGAGAGTTACCGACGTGCGGAACCTCTCGGAGGTGACGACGGTATGAGCGCCGATGCAGCGGACGGACCGGCCGACACCGTCCGGCACGTCTCCGGCGCGGGCGTCCCCGTCCACGGCAACGACATCGACACCGACCAGATAATTCCGGCGCGCTTCATGAAGGTCGTCACGTTCGACGGCCTCGGGCAGTTCTCCTTCTTCGACCAGCGGTTTGGCGACGACGACGAGGAGAAGGACCACCCGTTCAACGAGGACCGCTTCCGCGACTCCTCGGTCCTCGTCGTCAACGCCAACTTCGGCTGTGGCTCCTCCCGCGAGCACGCCCCGCAGGCGCTGATGCGCTGGGGTATCGACGCCATCGTCGGCGAGTCGTTCGCCGAGATTTTCGCGGGCAACTGTCTCGCGCTCGGTATCCCGACGGTCACCGCCGACTCCGAGACCATCGCCGACCTACAGGCGTGGGTCGACGAGAACCCCGACGGCGACATTGACGTCGACGTCGAAGCGGAGACGGTGACCTACGGCGGCAACGAGGTCGCAGTCGACGTCGACGACGCCCAGCGGAAGGCGCTCGTCGAGGGCGTCTGGGACACCACCGCGTTGATGAAGTCGAACAGGAACGCCGTACAGGAGACGGCCGACTCGCTGCCGTACGTGGAGACGGATGACTGAGCAGATAGTCGTCATCCCCGGCGACGGCATCGGTCAGGAGGTCGTCCCGGCGGCCGTCCGCGTGCTCGACGAGGTCGGCGAGTTCGAGTTCGTCGAAGCCGAGGCGGGCGACCGCGTGAAGGAGGAGACCGGCGAGGCGCTGCCCGAGGAGACGTACGACCTCGTCGCCTCGGCGGACGCGACGCTGTTCGGCGCGGCGGGCGAGACGGCCGCGGACGTCATCCTCCCGCTCCGGAGAGCGGTCGACTCGTTCGTCAACGTCCGCCCGGCGAAGGCGCACCCCGGCGTCGACGCGCTCCGCCCGGAGACCGACCTCGTGTTCCTCAGAGAGAACACCGAGGGCGTCTACGCGGGCCACGAGGACCGCCTCAGCGACGACCTCTCGACGCTCACCCGGGTCGTCACCGACTCCGCCTCGCGGCGACTCGCCGAGTACGCCTGCGAGTTCGTCTCTACGGGCGAGTACGACGACAGCGGCTTCACCGTCGCTCACAAAGCGAACGTGATGCGCGAGACGGACGGTCGGTTCCGCGAGGCCGTTCTCTCGGTCGCCGACGAACGCGGCGTCGACACTGACGAGGTGCTGATGGACGCGTTCGCGACGCGGGTCTGTCTCGACCCGACGCAGTTCGGCGTCGTCGTCTGTCCCAATCTGGCGGGCGACGTGCTCTCGGACCTCGCGGCCGGACTCGTCGGCGGGCTCGGACTGCTGCCGTCGGCGAACGTCGGCCCCGAGCGCGCGCTCTTCGAACCGGTCCACGGAACCGCGCCCGACATCGCGGGCGAGGGCGTCGCCAACCCGGCGGCGACGCTGTTCTCGTCGGCGATGCTGCTCGAACACCTGGGCTACGACGAGGCCGGGACGAACGTCCGGTCGGCCGTCGAGTCCGTCCTCGAAGACGGCCCGCGGACGCCCGACCTCGGCGGCGACGCGTCCACCGAGGACGTGACGAGCGCCGT
Source organism: Haloprofundus sp. MHR1 (assembly GCF_005155585.1). Classification (NCBI taxonomy): domain Archaea; kingdom Methanobacteriati; phylum Methanobacteriota; class Halobacteria; order Halobacteriales; family Haloferacaceae; genus Haloprofundus; species Haloprofundus sp. MHR1. The sequence continues at coordinate 2,839,978 of NZ_CP039833.1, read as the reverse complement.
CGTCGAACAGCTCTGAGGCCACCCGTTCGGTCCGCTCGTCGGACGGCCCCGAGCCACCCACGCGCCGGACAGCCCCAAACCACCCACGCGCCGAACGGTTCAGAGATGTCCACGGTCACGACCGGTCTCTTTCTCGACACGACCGACCAAAAGTAGCTTTCGCTGCGCGCCGTACACACTGGCATGAGTCGAGACCACATCGACGACATCGAGCGGCTCCCGTCCGCGGAACCAACATCCGACGAGCGAACCGGCGGCGGAGACGCCCGGCCGACAGGCGAGGAGGCGACGGCGTGATGGAGCGAACCGTCACCATCGTCCCCGAGGCGGGACTGCACGCGCGTCCGGCCTCGAAGTTCGTGCAGACGGCGAACGAGTACGACGCCGAGGTGACGATAGAGAAAATCGACGGCGACGGCGGACCGGTGAACGCCGCCAGCATGCTCTCGGTGACGAGCCTCAACGCGGCCCACGGCGACGAGGTGCGACTCGCCGCGGAGGGCGACGATGCCGAGGCGGCGCTCGACGCGCTCGAAGAGATACTGTCGACCCCTGAAGCCGGCGACGACGGGGACGACGGGAACGACGGGGACGGGGAGTGACCGCCCCGTGAGCGAACGAACGCTCTCCGGCGTCGGCGCGACGCCGCTGTCGGGCGTCGGCACCGTCGTCTGGTACCGCCCCGGCGAGGCGCTCGAACTCGACGACCCGCCGGAACCGGACGCCGTCGACCCGGCGACCGAGCGCGAGCGCTTCGAGGCGGCCAGAGACGCCGCCCGCGACGAACTGGAGGCCGAGCGCGAACGCGCCCGCGAGCGGGTCGGCGACGAGGAGGCCGCTATCTTCGACGCGCACCTCCAGTTTCTCGACGACCCCCAGATCGGCGACGCCGTCGGGAACGAACTCGACGGCGGGCTCCCGGCCGAACACGCCGTCCGCGAGGGCTTCGCCGGCCCCATCGAGCAGTTCGAGGGGATGGAAGGCCGGATGGCCGAGCGCGCCGACGACCTCCGCGACATCCGCGACAGACTCCTTCGCCTGCTCGTCGGCGGCGAGCGGACCGACCTCTCGGCGCTGCCCGAGGGGAGCGTCGTCTTCGCCGAGCGGCTCACGCCGAGCGACACGGCGCAGCTCGACCCCGAGGTCGTCTCGGGGTTCGTCACCGCTACGGGAGGGAGAACGTCGCACGCGGCCATCTTCGCGCGGTCGCTCGCGCTACCCGCCGTCGTCGGCGTCGGCGACGACCTGTTCGCGGTCGAGGAAGGCACGGAAGTCGTCGTCGACGGCGACACCGGCGACGTGGTTCTCGACCCGAGCGAGGAGACGCGCGCGGCGGCCGCCGACACCGACCGCGCGGAGGTTCGCCGCGAACCGGTGGCGACGACCGACGGCAAATCCGTCGAGGTGGCGGCGAACGTCGGCCAACCCGCCGAACTGGAAGGCGCGGTCGAGCAGGGAGCCGACGGTATCGGCCTCTACCGGACCGAGTTCCTCTTTCTCGAACGCGAGTCGTCGCCGGACGAGGAGGAGCAGTACGAGGCGTACGTCGAGGCGCTGGACGCCTTCCCCGACGGCCGGGTCGTCGTCCGGACGCTCGACGTCGGCGGCGACAAACCCATCCCGTATCTCGAACTGCCCGAGGAGGAGAACCCGTTCCTCGGCGAGCGCGGCATCCGGCGCTCGCTCGGCGTCGACGCCGACCTCTTCGAGACGCAACTGCGCGCGCTCCTTCGGGCGGCCGCAGACGGCGCGGGCGACCTGGCGGTGATGGTGCCGATGGTCGCCACCGTCGAGGAGTTCGAGCAAGCGCGCGAGAGGCTCGACTCGGTCGCCGCCGACCTCGAAAGCGAGGGGATCGACGGCGAGACCCCGGAGTTCGGCCTGATGATAGAGACGCCGTCGGCGGCGTTCATGGCCGACGAGTTCGCCGCCCGAGCGGACTTTCTCTCCATCGGGACGAACGACCTCACGCAGTACGTGATGGCGGCCTCTCGCGGGAACGAACGCGTCTCGGAACTGCACGACCCGCAACACCCGCCTGTGCTTCGCGCCATCGCGCGGACGGTCGAGGGCGCGGAGGGAACCGACGCGTGGGTCGGCATGTGCGGCGAGATGGCTGGCGACCCCGACCTCACGGAACTACTCGTCGGCCTCGGTCTCGACGAACTGAGTATGAGCGCCGTCACGATTCCGGAGGTGAAGGCGAACGTCGCCGAGACGGACCGTGAGTCGGCCGGGGAACTCGCGGCGCGGACGCTCCGGGCGAGCACCAAGCGCGACGTCGAACGGCTGCTGGACGACGAGACAGCGGACTGAGTTCCGTCGACGGCACCGTCGTTTCGGAGGCGATTTTCCCTCGGTTCCGCTCACCGTGGGCCGATGCTTATACCCGTGGCCCGTGAAGATGCGACCATGCCCGAGATTCACCTCGACGACGAAACCGTCAGCCGACTCGACAGCCTCCGCGAGGAGGACGAGGAGTACGACGAGATAGTCAACGAACTCATCAACATCTACGAAGCGGGCGAACTGACGCTGTTCCACGGCGGCGACGAGATCTGAGGCCTCCGTCCCGCTTCCGTTCGCGCGTTCGGACCCCTCACTCCTGGTAGGCGACGCGGACCTGCTGCCACTTTCCCTTCTGTTCGAGATGCGACTGTAGCTCGTCGGCGTACTCCTGGGTGAGCCGCTCGGCGCGTTCGAGTTTCTCCTGGTCGACACCGCCGCCGCCGCTCCCGAGTCCCAGTGCACCCTTTATCGAGTCGACGATGCCGCCACCGCCGCGGTTGCTCCGCTCGGGCGCGCCGCCCATCGACTGCATCTGCGAGCGGACGTTCTCCAGTTCGGGGATTATCTGCGGGACTTTCTCGGTGTTGGCGACGATGCGCGCGTTCTCGGGGTCGTCGGCGTTCTCGATTTCGAACTCGGTAGCGGTCATGACGAGTCCCCACTCCTGGCTCGTGAACGCCGAGTCCCGAATCCGCTGGTTGAACTCCCTGTCGACGGTCATCCGCTCGCCGACGATGCTGTCGGTCCAGTTCTGCATGCCCGACGTTTGGCACACCGCGAGTATCAGCGTTGTGTCCCGCCGCGAACCCGCCGGTTAGGAGCGCATCGGCGACGCGAACGCGCAGGGTTCACTACTCTCTCCCCGTGCGACGACGGTTTCGTCGGGGCGCGCTCGTCGTCGCGCTTATCACGCCGGCACACCCTCTCCGAGTATGGAACGGTACGACCTGCTGTATCGACTGTACGACGAGTTCGACACGAAGACGCTGCGGGAGTACCAGAACTTCGTCGACGTGTTCCCGCCGGTCGACTCCCGGGTCGCCCTCGACCACTGGCAGGACGCCAACGACGAACTGGAGGAGCGAAAAGACGAGATTCGGTCGGCGTTCGCGATGGGTGCGACGTACGCCGAAGTCGCCGCGCGGGCGAGCAGAGAGCAGGCGTTTACGGCCCTCGACCTTCACTCGAAGTACGACCGGGCAGTGAACGCGCTGGTGTTGGATGTCGACGAGACGCTTCGCTCGGCGGGGCGCACCGACAACGAGATCCCGCGCGACACGCTGCACATGCTCACCGAGTTCCACGACGCCGGCGTGCCCATCGTCATCTGCACCGGCCAGACGCTGGAGAACGTCAAGGGGTTCGCGATTCAGGGTCTCGGCAACGAACTCGTCCACTCCGGCAACGTGAGCATCGTCTACGAGGCCGGAACCGGCGTGTTCACGCCGGGCCACGGTTCCGACACCAAGCGGTTGCTGTACGAGGACCTCGACCCCGAGATTCAGTCGGTGTTCGCCGAGATTCGCTCGCGGGTGCTGCCCGACGCCGACGACGAACTCCGGCGGTCGGTCCACCTGCAGGGCAACGAGTTCAACGTCACGCTCAAGCCGAATTTCGAGACCGGGAGCAAGCGGGCCGCGGCGGTCATCGACGAGGGGCTCGTCTACCTGCTCGACTTGGTCGGCGAGGCAGTCGTCAACTCGTTGGACGCCGACGAGGGCGAACTGGGGGAGCCCGACCGCGGCCCGTCGTGGGCGCGGGCGTACTACGGGGACGCGGACAACGAGATCCGCGAGGTGCTCGAATCCGAACACGCCGCTCCCGAACTGTCGGTCGACGCCGTCCCCGAGGCCGTCGCCGCCCGGTTCGACCGAATCGACGTGGCGTACTACCACGCCGACGCCGCGGAAGTCGGGTCGCTCGAACTGAACAAGGCCGCGGGCGTCGAGTCCGCGCTCGACGTGCTCGGCGTCGACGACCCGTTCGTTCTGGTGATGGGCGACAGCAAATCCGACCTCAGAGTGATGCGGTGGGCCGCCGACGCCGACGCCGGACTCGCCGCCGCCCCGGACCACTCCTCGCGCGATGTGCTCGCGCACGTGATGGACACCGACGAACTCGTCTTCGACCGAGGGCGCTCGGCGGAGATGCTCCAGACGATATTCGTCCTCAACCTCCTGGCGAAACTGGAGTGAACGAGTCCTCGGACGAGAGTTTCACGGGCGTCGAAAGTACTATGTTCTCAACACGTATTCTGACAGGACGATGCGACTGCTCCCGTTCGCGTCGGCGTCCGCACTGGGTGACCGTCTCTCGCTCTCGGAGACACCGTTCGACGAACGGGAGTTCACGAATCTCTGGTTTCTCGCCGCCCTCGGCTACGGCGTCGGCGACACCGTCACCACCATCGCGCTCATGGGCTACAGTCCGACCACCGTCGAGGGCAATCCGGTTCTCAGATGGGCCGTCACCGAGTTCGGCCAGAGCGGCCTCGTCGGGCTGAAACTCGTCGCGTTCCTCGCGTGTCTCGCGCTCAGCCTCGACGCTGCTCGGGACGGAGACAGACTCTGGTACTACGCGCCGCCCATCGCGCTGACGCTCGTCGGGGCGTTCACCACCGTCTACAACGTTCGATTGATGCTCGGCTGAACACTGGAGGTCACCAGCACCGCGTTCGGACCCGGCACTCCAATTCCTGCTACCGATTTGCTGAGAGTTCGTCGTTGCGCGGGCGTTCGACCGCGTCCGGTCGTCCCGTGACGCCTCACGCTGCCCCGGGTACGAGGAGCGTCCGTTTACGAGCCGGACTGGGCGTCCACAACGTCGTTCAGAAGCCCGTTCGATACACTCTGCGGGCTCTACTGGCCCACCGAGATACCCCATATGCCGACCCAGATTCGGGCTGTGTTGCCGCAAAGAACCGGGGTCCGAACACTCACCTCTAGATACTGGTCGCAGATTTTAAATATCATCCAAATTGACTACTCTGCGATGGGTGTCACCGAAGTAGACGAAAACGAGCTCACACTGTCTCGGGAGGAGGCGTTCGAGACGTTGAGCAATCGGCGTCGACGATACGCGATACACGCGCTCCTCCAGGAAGACGCGCCGGTCGAACTCGGCGAACTCTCGCGGCAGGTCGCGGCGTGGGAGACGGGTCAGTCGCCGTCTGCGGTCTCCTCCGAGGAGCGTCGGCGAGTGTACAACGCCTTACAGCAGTCGCATCTCCCGAAGATGCACGACGTCGGCGTCGTCGAGTACGACCGCGACCGGGGAATCATCTCGACGACGACGGAGGCGTCGAATCTCCACGTGTATCTCGAAATAGTCCCCGGAAACGACATCCCCTGGAGCGTTTACTATCTGCTCTTGGGCGCGTTCTCGCTCTCGTTCGCCGGCGCGGTCGTCGGCGGTCTCCCGCCGTTCGGCGCGATACCGTCGCTCGTCGGCGCGCTCGTCCCCGGGTTACTGTTGGTCGCGTCGGCGGCGGTTCACACGCTCCACAGCCGGCGACAGCGCCTCGGTCGCGACGGGTTACCGCCGGAGCTCCGGCACCAGGATAACGAGTAAGGCCGGCCGACTGTCAGTTTCGAATCGACGAAAATCAGCGTCGGTCTCGCGTTCGGTTTTCGGCGCGTCCTCGGTTCTATCGGTAGTTAGGCGAAAGCAGCGGCGAGTCCGTCGCTCTCGAGCGCGCTGGCGGTCGCGTCCGACTCAGCCGACACCCCGACGCTCGCCTCGACGTTCGTTACGTCGAAGGCGTACGCGCCGGTTTCGGTGACGCGGGCGACTTCTCGCTCTCCGTCGAAGAGAACGACGGTCACTCCGACGCGTCCGGTTCGCTCGACGGTCGTTCCGTCGTCGTCGTTCGCGAACGCCGCGGTGGTGTCGTCGTCGTCGGCGTACGTGACTGCGTCGTCACCGAACACGGTTCGGAGGTCGAGTTTGCGTTCGTCCTCGGTCGCGACGGTCTCTCTCGTCGCTTCTCGCCACGTGCCGTCGTCCGTCCGCGCACTCACGACGAAGACGACGGCGTCGACGTTGGCTCGCTCCCACGAGACCGTCCCGGACAGGTGTCCTCTCACGACGTCGACGGAGCCGTCGTCGCTTCGGACGTCGGCGGCGTCGCCGACCGAGAGCCCGAGGTCGGCGTCGCGCTCGTCGTTCCCGTTCGACCGGTCACTTCGGTCGTTCGAGCGCTCGGAGCGGTCGTTTTCGTCGTTTTCGTCGCTCTCGTCGGACTCGTCGGAGTTCGCCGCCTCCGCCGGCTCTTCGGTGCTGTTAGACGGCGCTGCTGTCGTCGTCGGCTGCTGGTCGGACCCCTCGTCGTCGCCCGTCTCCGTCGGCGGCGGCGTGACGGTCGGGTCGGGCGTCGACGTCGCGTTCGTCAGGTCGGTCTGGTCGGTCGGCTGCGACGAATCGCCGCCGAACGGGGAGTCGAGGGCCCCGAACCCCGCCCCCAACGCGACGGTCGAGACGAGGATGAGCGCGAAAATCGACTTCTTGGTCACCAGCGCCGCGACGGAGGATTTCAACGGCATCGATTACCCCTGGTTCTCGCCCGCCGCGGTCGACGGACCCCTCGTCGTCGGGGTTCGGTCGGTCGTCGCGCTGGCGTTCGGCGAGCCAGTAACGGGTGTCGCTACCGTTCGTGATGGGTGCATACGAGATACCCGCCGGCGGAGTCGAACCGCCGTACGCCAGCGCGGGAGTAGTTGTCGAGAGATGGGTGCGATGCGAGGCGGTTTCGGTGCGACGAGTGTCGCGTCGAAACGCCCGTTCGCGTCGGCGTTTACGACTGGACGATTTCCTCGGTGAGGAAGTACGTCGTGTCCGTCCCGTCCCACGCCGCCTTGCCGTCCGGGTCGTTCGAGATGGTGACGTGTTCGCCCTCGCCGCCGTAGCTGCTGTTGCAGACGAACTGGTAGGCGTCTCCCTCGCCGAAGCCGAGACCGCTGGCGTCGAATTCGATGTGGAAGGACTCTCCGTCCTTGTCGATAGAGACCATCTCGGGGATGGAAATGTCGTTCCACGATCCGTCCGTGACCGCTTTTGCGAACGTCTCGTTGGAGGCGTGCCATCCGATCTGGAACGCCGGGTGGCTGTCCGTCTTGATTCCGAGGGCCATGTTCGCAGACGGTTCGTCCTCGTCGGACCACGGTTCCTCCAGTTCCACGTCGAACAGGACCTTCGAGAGGTCGTTGCCGTCGTAGACGTAGGAGATGAACAGCTCCATCGCTCCCTCGGTGTACTCGGGGTCGAACTTGTCGGGGTTCTTCAGGTCCTGATTCGCCCGCGAGATGTAGTGAGAGTCGTAGCCACCGGCCGAACCAGTAGCCTCACTCTCGGAAGCGACCGTCTCCTTCTCGTTCGTCACTTCGAGAGCCATCGTTCCGTCTTCGCTGGCCGAGACTGCCGAGCCGTTGCGGGGAGTCACTTCGATTCCCAGACTGAGTTTCAGATTGGAAGTGACCGTCTCCCCGTCGTCCGAAACCGAAAACGCCTCGTCGCCGAACACGTCGGTCACGTCCTCCTCCAGCGAGAACGGGGCGCTACCGTGCGTGTTAGTGAGCCCTTCGAGTTTGACCGAATCGATCTCTTTGGATTCATCATCGCCCTCGACCTCGCCGCTGAGAGTGACCGTCGCGTAGTCTGCGGGCGAGTCGAACCCGTCCCAGGTGACGGTCCCCTCCACAGCGACGACGTAGCGCGTCACGGCGCCCTCGTCGTTGACGACCGGGTCCGGGTCGTTCACCGTGAACGCTGCGTCAACGTTCTCCGCGGCCGCAGTGCTCGCGAATCCCGCGCCGACTCCGACCGCGCCGATTGCTCCGAGTGCCGATACGACTTTCCGCCGACTGAACTTGTTCTGCTTGGACATGGTTCGCGTCTTGCCGGTCCCTGCCGGCTTGCTTTCCACTCGGGGTGGTACCCACTTACTCATTAGCCAGGAGATATGTCTCATTGGTTGTCAGAATACCGTTCAACCGGTGTCAGAAGTCCAGTAATTGACCCCTACCGTCACGTTTAGGACCGCCGGACGGGGGATTGCCACTACCGTGTTCCGAAGCTCAGACGCTTACAGATGTGGCGTTCGTCGGCTTTCGATAGATGGCATGTGGCACGGCGTGTGGGAAGGGACTATCGACCCGTCACGCCGAACAGAAACGACGGCCGCTTCACTGGCTCTCGGACTCGGTGTCGTGAGACGCGATGTCCCCGACCCTCGTCGGTGGTTCGTACGTGTACAGACAGGCGTCGGTGACGACGTAGTACACCTCGTCGTCGGGGTCGGCGACGACGCCGGTGTTCGAGTCGATAGCGAAGTCGACGAGGTCCGCCAGCGACGCAGCCTCCGCGCGGGGAGCGTCGATCACAGACGGTGGGAGTCGGACGGTCGTTATCCACTCGTCGAACTCCGCTCGATCGTCCGCGTACTGCAGATACGCGCGCTCGGCCGCAGTCAGTTCGATGCCGCGGCGACGGGCGACGCCGACGGCACCGAGGCCGCCGAGCGCTGCCACTAGCATCGCTGGACCGCCGACTCGGCGGAGCGAACCGGGGCGGTCGGGCACGCTGACCGACTCGGTTCGCTCGTACGTCTGCGGCGTCGTGTTCTCCGAAGTCGGCCGGTAAACACCTTGCTCGAACGTCACGGCCAACACGTCCCGCCGTTGTTCGGACACCGGTCGTTCGTTGACCGTCCCTTCGATGGTCGTCGTCGCAACGATTCTCGCTTCCGTCTCTCCGGGCGAACCGTCGAGTCGGTCCTCGATGAGCTCCGCTCGGTTGCGCGTTGCGTTCAGATTCGCCGAGAAGGATACCGGAACTGATTCACCGGGAGCGACGTCGGTGTACGACTCGTTCTGCAACGGTACTGTTCGATGCCAGTACTCGCGGCCTTCGTCGTCGACGGAGCGAACGACGAGGACGACGGTGGTCCGCACGTCGATAGAACCGCCGTCGCTCGCGTCGTACTTGACGCTGTAGGTCCCGTCGAGCGTCGGCGAGGCGCGGAAGAAGTAGGCGCTGCGGTTCGACAGGACGGTCCCCGTCTCGAACGCCGGGTTCGGCTCGGTCACGTTCGCGGCGTGGGAAAACTCGCTGTCGAGCTCCCAGGAATCGACCGTTCGTTCTTCGGTGTGGGTTCCTGGCGAGACAGCGGTGACGGTGACGCCCGCACCGACCAGTGCGACGAGGAGCAAGAACCCGACGAGCACCGTCGCGTACCGAGAGAGGAACGCACGAGTACGGAGTCGTCGACTCACGGGACCCCCTCCGCGAAGGCGACAGTCGTCCGATTCCTCTGAACTGTTCGCGTTATCCGACCGACCGCTGCCTCGTCTGCGCGGCCTTCTCTGCGATTCTCGCACGTAAACCGGGTGGATTGTCTCTGTTCGCTCATCTCTCGTACACACTCCGTAGTAGTTTCCGAATCGATAGGCGCTCCGTCGGTCGCTTCGACCGTGTTCTTACCCGTCCCGTTCCCACCACCGCCCGTCCGACGAGGTAGAACGCCCCGCCCAGCATCGCGTCTACGAGAACAATCGGGACCCACGGGTGGACGGCGTATCCGGCTCGGATGACCGACATCGGCAGGAGCGCCAGATATCGGTGTTCGACGACGAACATCCGGTAGTAACCGGTCTCCGGCGGTGCGGTGAGTGTCACAGTCGCGTTTTTGACTTCACCGCTCTCGACACGCACCTCTCGAGGCGTCACGTCGACGCCGTCACCCCGTGGTTCGACGAACGAGACAACCGGAATCAGACCGCCGTTGACCACCGGGTACATCGTCTCCTCGCTCGTTCCCTGTAGAATCACCCGAGCGCCCTCGGCGTCTCGGTCGGCACTGACGACACCGTACTGCTGCACCCCAGCGGGCACCACCATCGCCGCCGTCGCCGTAACGACGAGCAACGCCGCGAGAGCGCCGAGAACGAGTCGAGTACTGTGGCCGGAGTCGCGCGCTCTGGACCGCGACCGAGTCCGTCCGCCGCTTCGATAGCTTTCGACGACGTACGCCGCCACGCACAGCGCGAAAAACAGGTACGCGAGTCCTTGCGGACCCATCACCGCTTGGGTCCCCAGAAGCGAGGCGAGGTACTGCTGAATCCAAACTAACCCGCCTCGGAGGCTTTCGATACCCGTTCCGAGATGTGGAATCGTGACAACAGTCCCGTCGACCTGCAGGGCGACGGCGACGATTTTCGTCTCCGGAACCGGTGGTTCCTCGCCTTCTTGGTCGACGAACGGGTTAGCGTCACCCTTCGTCACGTAGCCTCGGTCGCTCTCGCCGATGACGCGGTGGGTGGTCAACCCGCCGCCGTGGAGGTCCTCCGCCCGGAAGGTGACGACGTCACCCTCTTCGACGGGACCGGAGAGTTCTGCCGGGATAGCGATGAAGCCGTCGCCGGTCTGTATCGTCGGCTCCATACTCCCGGTCTCGACGTAGCTCAAGAGTATCGGTTGTCCGAGCAGTTGCCCAGCGAGCAAGCAGATGACGACGACCAGCAGAAGGAGTTCAACTGCCTGCGAGAGACGTTTACGACCGGGTGCCATCGCTCACCTCTCCGGACCTTCCGACGCTAATTTTCGATTGGTCGTCGCTCCTCGGTACGGTTCGCCGACGGCGAGGAGCGAACAGACTGATTTGGGGTATCGAGAACGTGGCCGTTCTCGCCTCTGGCAGTCCAGCGTCGGTGTTGGTTCGTCTCATCGGTCCGAAACCCACCGGCGGAATCGAACCACCGTGACGCGGCGATGCCGCGACGAGTGCGTGTCGCGTGCGCGCAACGCGAGACGCGAGCACCAGCGTGGGCCACTACGACGGGTCAGCCGTCGTGTGTGTCGTTCGACTACCCCTGCGATGCGTCGGCCTTGACGTTAATCGAGGTTATCTCATCCAGGCCTCCTTGGCCGAGCACCTCCATGTTGACGTACACCGTATTGCCACTGCCGAGCGTGTACGCATTTCCGGGCCCTTCTATCGACGTACTGAAATCAGATGAGTTAGCATTCGCCGTTCCGTACCAGTTGACGTCATTGGAGTCGTCATCTATCCAGACACCGACCGACTGTTCGCCTTGGTTCGTGATGTAGAACAGGCTCGTGAAGGAGTAGTCAGAGTTCTCGTTGATTCCCATGCCACCCTGCGGACTCTCGAAGTTGAGCGAGAGAGTTCCACCAGAAGTGTCGGCGTAGTCACTCTCCGAATCGAGCGCGAGTAGCGCGTTTGCGTCGTCGACGACGTTCAGACTGACATCACGCTGAATGTTAGCGAAGTTGAACGCGCCAGTTCCCATTGCGGCCGCAGAGCCTGCGGCGAGCGATCCGAGTCCGACCAAATACTTTCTGCGCTTCATGATTGGTCACTTCCTGTACACCCTGTGTCGGATGCACACGACTGCCGACCGGAGCCATGGTATTTGTATTGACACGACAGACGGACGTTCCGGACCACTCTGACCCGGTTCCGGGTCGGTCTGAAAGCCCGAGTTCGGGAGAAACGGCGGATTACCTGTCGAAAGTGACGGTCCTGACGCAGGTGAGTTTTCGACGTATCGAACTGTTACCGGCAACTGTCAGAGAAAACGGTCTTTATGCTTTATGTAGGACACCTAAGGACTCTCAGTCGGCACTATGGGGGTCACGACGAAACCAGTGGATTCGGGTGAGTCCACGACGGACGAGGAGGGACCGTCCGAAGACGAACTGTTCGACGTACTGTCTAATCGGCGACGACGGTACGCGTTACACGCGTTGCTGAACGAGGGGACGTGCGAACTCGGCGACCTCGCGGAACTGGTCGCAGCGTGGGAGAACGGGGTTTCAGTCGAGGACGTCAGTTCTACGGAACGGAAGCGAGTGTATACGGCACTCCAGCAGTCACACCTGCCACGGATGGATGAGTGCGGCGTACTGACGTTCGACAAGCGCTCGGGGAGCGTGTCGCCATCGCCGTCGCTCGACGAGTTCGAGGTGTACATGGACGTCGTCCGCGGCAATGACATTCCGTGGAGCGAGTACTATCTCGGATTGGCGGGCGTCAGTGTGGTCGTTCTCTCGGCGGCGTGGGTCGATGTGTATCCGTTGTCAGCCGTCTCCGATCTCTCGTGGTTCGCGTTCGTCGTCGCGGCGTTCTCCGCATCCGCGCTCACGCACGTCTACTTCACGAGACGAATGAAGCTCGGGACGAGAGAGACTCCGCCGGGAGCCGGACCGTGAGCCCAACCAAGGTGCTCGTTGTCGCATTCGGAATCCTCGCCGTTCTCACGACGGTCAGCGGCACAGCCGGATTCGACACCGCGACGGTCGAACGCGGTATCGACATCCGCGTCGCCGACGACGACCAGGCGTACATCGGAGTGGACGCCTGCGTTCGCGATCGCGGCGGTTCCGGTTCACCGAGCAACGAGAGCCGGTCGGTGCTGAGAGTGGAAGTCACGAACCGGTTTGCGGAAGCGGTCACGGTTTCGGTACTCGACGCGCAACCGCGCGGAAGTGATACGCTCTCACCGGGAGAGACGACGTCGTTCACCCTGCCGGTCGACCGCCCCGAGAACGACGAGGTCCGCGTCTCGGTCGAAGGGCAATCGGTCGAAGCGACACTCGTGAGCGAGACGACGCCGTGCGGAGAGGCGACAACGGACTGAACGGGCAGAACGCTCATACTTCCGGGGCCGGAATCTGGTCACGATGCCCCTCTCGACAGCCGTACGCTTCGAGAGGGTCTCAAAACCTTTACTTCACACCGAGTAAATACCAGACCATGACACGAAACTACGCAGAGCTCCACGACCCGAACGCGGAGTACACGATGCGGGACCTCTCCGCCGAGACGATGGGCGTCACCGGCGAGCGGGGCGGGACTCGCGACGTCGAGATCACGGACGTTCAGACGACGATGATCGACGGCAACTTCCCGTGGACGCTCGTCCGCGTCTACACCGACGCGGGCGTCGTCGGCACCGGCGAAGCCTACTGGGGCGCCGGCGTCCCCGAACTCGTCCAGCGGATGACGCCGTTCGTCATCGGAGAGAACCCGCTCGACATCGACCGAATCACCGAACACCTCGTCCAGAAGATGTCCGGCGAGGGCTCCATCGGCGGCGTCACCGTCACCGCCATCTCCGGCATCGAGATCGCGCTGCACGACCTCGCGGGTAAGATTCTCGACGTTCCCGCCTACCAGCTGCTCGGCGGAAAGTACCGCGACGAGGTCCGCGTCTACTGCGACTGCCACACCGAAGAGGAGGCCGACCCCGACGCCTGCGCCGACGAGGCCGAGCGAGTCGTCGAGGACCTCGGTTACGACGCGCTGAAATTCGACCTCGACGTTCCGTCGGGGCTGGAGAAGGACCGCGCGAACCGCCACCTCCGCCCGGGCGAGATACGCCACAAAGCCGAAATCGTCGAGAAGGTGACCGAGCGCGTGAAGGACCGCGCCGACGTCGCCTTCGACTGCCACTGGACGTTCTCCGCCGGCAGCGCCAAGCGCCTTGCGCGGGCCATCGAGGACTACGACGTCTGGTGGCTCGAAGACCCCGTGCCGCCGGAGAACCACGACGTCCAGCGCGAGGTGACGCAGTACACCTCGACGCCGATCACCGCCGGCGAGAACGTCTACCGCAAGCACGGCCACCGCCGACTCCTCGAAGAGCAGGCCGTCGACATCATCGCCCCCGACATGCCGAAGGTCGGCGGCATGCGCGAGACGCGGAAGATCGCCGACATGGCCGACACCTACTACGTCCCGGTGGCGATGCACAACGTCTCCTCGCCCGTGGCGACGATGGCCTCCGCGCACGTCGGCGCGTCCATCCCGAACTCGCTGGCCGTCGAGTACCACTCCTACGAGCTCGGCTGGTGGGAGGACCTGGTCGAGGAGGACGTCATCGAGGACGGGTACATCGAGATTCCGGAGAAGCCCGGCCTCGGCCTGACGCTCGACATGGACGTCGTCGAAGAGCGCATGGTCGACGGCGAAGAGCTGTTCGACTGAGCGAAGCGAAGTCGAGCACGTGACGCCCTGCGTCACGACGTTCGACGAAGCATAGCATCGTCGAGCCAGCGAATCTCCGATTTGCGGTCTGCAAGACGCTGTCGCGACGACAAATACGCTTCAATCACGTTCGAACCGTCCGATTTCGCGCGTTCACCGTGCTATAGCCGGCTCAAATCCCGATACGGCGTCGAAGAAACCTATGAAACGCTCGATTCGGGGCCCCGCTCGTCGCTATAGTGCACATCCGTCGGCGGCGTCGCAGAACGGACAGGTGGTCTGAACGAATCCGGCCGTCCCTTCGCGGACACTGTCCCGATTCCCGGAGTGTATTATTTAGCTGTCCGACGCTACTGTCACTGTATGGCGCAGCACGACTACACCGTCGACTACGAACTGAGCGACGACGACGAGAACATCCACAACGTCTGGGACAACAGCCTCGACCCGGTGTTGAGAGTCGAACCCGGAGAGGTCGTTCGATTCGAGTGCCGCGACGCCCTCGACGGACAGGTGACGCAGGACTCGACGGCCGAAGACCTCGCCAACGCGAGTTTCGACCCGGTGCATCCGCTCACCGGTCCCGTGGCCGTCGAGGGCGCGGAACCCGGCGACGTGCTCGTCGTCGAACTGCTCGACTTCGAGCACAAGGGCTGGGGGTTCACCGGCTACATGCCCGGCGAGATGGGTCTCGGCCTCCTCCCCGAGGAGTTCGAGGAGGCGGGGTTGCACATCTGGGACCTCGGCGAGGAGACCGCCGAGTTCGTAAACGGAATTGAGGTACCGCTCGACATGTTCCCCGGTATCATCGGCGTCGCGCCGGGCGAGGCGGGTGAGCACGATACGCTTCCGCCGAGTGCCACCGGCGGAAACATGGACGTCAAGCACATGACCGCCGGGTCTACGGTGTACCTCCCCGTGGAAACCGAGGGCGCGCTGTTCTCGACGGCCGACTGCCACGCGGCACAGGGTGACGGCGAAGTGTGCGTGACGGGCATCGAAGCGCCGATGTTCGTCACCGCCCGGTTCGACGTGCGTAAAGACATGGACATCGAGCAACCGCAGTTCGAGACCGACGGCCCGTTCACGCCGACGGGACAGGACGAACGGATGTACGGGACGACCGGCATCGACAGCGACCTGATGGAGGCGACGAAGAAGGCGGTTCGACACATGATAGAGCATCTCCACACCGAACGCGACCTGACGCGCGGGGAGGCGTACATCCTCTGCTCGGCCGCGGTGGACCTGAAGATAAGCGAAGTCGTCGACGCGCCGAACTGGACGGTGACGGCGTACCTGCCCGAGAGCATCTTCCCGCAGTAGAGCGGTTCTCCGGCTACAGACCCAACCGTTCGGCTATCTTCCGCCCCATCGTTCGGGGGTCCGCTTCGACGATTTCGAGGTCGTCGCCGGCGCGAATCGTTCCCGGCTGGACGACGTCGGCGCAGATTCCCCCGCGCTTGTTCTTCAGCGCCCGCGCGACGCCCTCCTCGCCGGCGACCTGCTCGACGTGCGCACACGGTGGTCGCGGGCGCGTCCCCCGGAGGAACGCGTCGCCGACGCGGAACGTGGTGTGTAGCAGGTCGTGGACCTCCACGCCGCGGGTGACGACGTTTCGGCGGTGGCGGCCGTCGGTGAGGTCGATGCCGAACTCGTCGCGTATCTCGTCGACGGCCTCGGCTTCGATGAGGGTCACCTCGCAGACGTCGTACGGCGAGTAGTAGCCGCGGCCGGTCTGGTAGCGGTCGCCGCTGAGACCGCCCTCGACGGCGTCGACGCTGTCGAGTTCCTCCATCGGTGCGCTGTCCTCGGGGGCGACGAAGACGCGTTCGACGTAAGCCATACGTTCGGTAGCGCCTCCACCGACAAAGCGGTTCGTCGGCGGGGACGTCTCGGCGATCCGCCGGCGAGCAGTGGACGAATCTCGTCGTCGACGAGAATCGACTGCACGGAGAAGGCGCGAGTTGCACGCCGTGCCACCGCCCGTCGCGTTTTATGTGCCGCACGGGAGTATCGGGAGACGTGACACGGGTCGTACTCATCACCGGTTGCGACGAGGGTATCGGACGACGGGCGGCGCGGACGTTCGCCGCCGCCGACTGGACCGTCTACGCGACGGGCCTCGACGAGGAGGCGCTCGAACCGCTCGAAGACGACGGCTGCGAGACGGCAGTGCTCGACGTGACCGACGAGGGTGCGGAGTCGGTCGTCGACGACGTCGTCGAGGAGGCGGGCCGACTCGACTGCCTCGTCAACAACGCCGGCGTCGGCCACGTCGGAGCCGTCGAGGAGACCGAGGCCGAGGACGTGGCCGCTCTCCTGGAGGTGAACGTCGTCGGGATGCACCGCGTCACGAGGGCGGCGCTCCCGCACCTCCGCGACTCCGAAATCGGCCGCGTCGTGAACCTCTCGAGCGTCGTCGGCCGCTACCCGCTGCCGGGGATGGCCGCCTACACCGCCTCGAAGTTCGCCGTCGAGGGGTGGACGGAGGCGCTCCGCGCCGAGCTCGAACCGTTCGGCGTCGACGCGATACTCGTCGAACCCGGCGTCGTCGGCACCGGATTCGTCGACGACCTCTTCTCGGACGTGGAGAACCGAGCCGCCGAGGACGGCCGCTACGCCGACCTCTATCGGATGCTCGACTACTGGCTACCGGACCTCGAAGACCTCGGCGGCGACGCCGACGAGACGGCGAACACCATCGTCCGCGCGGCGAGTGCGCCGAAACCGCGCGAGCGGTACCCCGTGGGGACGCAGGGCCGCGCGCTCGTCCTCGGCGGACACCTCCCGGCGTGGGTGCGCGACGCCGGGTGGCGCGTCGCTCGCAACGTATCGCGCGTGTTCGGGAGGTGAGTTCGCGACTCCCGGAGAGTCTCCCACCGTCGAACTACCGTTCGGGGATTTATCTCTTCGTCCGACGAAGCGCGGGTATGCAGTTCGACCACGCAGGCGTCGCCACCCGCGACGCAGACGCGCTCGCGGAGTTGTTCGGTCAGTTGTTCGACGCCCCGGAAGTCCACCGCGAGGAGTTCGACGGGATGACCGTCGTCTTCCTCGAACTCGACGACGGCTACTTCGAGTTGCTCGAACCGCACGCCGACGGCGCTATCGCGCGCTACCTCGACAGCACCGGACCCGGACTCCACCACTTCGCGCTCGCGACGGAGGATATCGAATCGGCGCTCGACACCGCGAGAGCGGCGGGCGTCGAACTCATCGACGAGGAACCGAGACCGGGTGCGTGGGGCCATCAGGTCGCCTTCTTGCACCCGAAATCGACCGGCGGCGTCCTCGTCGAGTTCGTCGAGCACTGACGAACCGCTCGCTTCGTTTCGTCCGATTCGGTTCCGTCTCGCCGGGTTCCGGCTACGCGGCCGAACCGAGCGGTGCGACCGACGACACCGGGGGCGGCCGATGCAAAGACAGTTGTGCCCCGCCCGCCATCCCGAGGTATGCGCGATTGGCTCTCGCACCGGGCACGGACGTCTCCGACGGCGACGGCGCTCGTCGTCGCCGACTCGGAGGCCGAGTGGACCGTCGCCGAACTCGACGCCGCCGTCGAGGAGACGGCGGGCCGTCTCGCGGCTCTCGGCGTCGAAGCTGACGACCACCTCGGCGTCCTCATGGACAGTCGGGTGGCGTACGTGCTGTTCGTCCACGCCTCGATGCGACTCGGCGCGACGCTCGTGCCGCTGAACGACCGCCTCACCGCCGCCGAACTCGGACCGCAGATAGCGCGCGCCGACCTGACGACGCTCGTCTGCGGCGAGACGACGGAGGAGACGGCCGTCGACGCGGTCGAGCGGGCCGACTCGACGGCCTCCACTCCGCTGGTCTCCGTCGACGAACCGCAGCACGACGCCGTCACGTCGTTCAAGGACGTGACCGCCAGGGGGTTCGTCCCGGCCGAGTGGGAGCGCTCGGACCCGCTCGTGCTCCTCTTCACCTCCGGGACCACCGGCGACCCGAAGGCGGTGATTCTCCGGATGGGAAACGTGCTGTCGAGCGCCGTCGCCTCGGCGTTCCACCTCGGCATCTCGCCGGACGACCGCTGGCTGGTTCCGCTGTCGCTGTACCACATGGGCGGTATCGGCCCGATTCTCCGCGGCCCGCTGTACGGCATCACCGTCGTCCTCCGCGAGGAGTACGACCCGGGGTCGACCGCCGACGACATCGGTCAGTTCGACATCACCTGCGTCTCGCTCGTCCCGACGATGCTCACGCAGATGCTCGACACGCGCGGGACGCTCGCCGACTCGCTACGAGTCGTCCTCCTCGGCGGTGCGCCGGCCCCGCGGTCGCTCGTCGAACGCTGCCGCGACTACTCGGTCCCGGTACACCCGACGTACGGGATGACCGAGACGGCCTCGCAGATAGCGACCGCTCGCCCGCAGGAAGCGTTCGACCACCCCGGAACCGTCGGCCGCCCGCTCTACTGGACGCGGCTGACCGTCGTCGACGAGGACGGTGCCGAGCTCCCGCCGAACGAGGTCGGCGAGCTGGTCGTCGACGGGCCGACCGTCTCGCCGGGCTACTACGGCGACGAGACGGCGACGAACGAGGCGTTCGGCCCGAACGGCCTCCACACCGGCGACGTCGGTTACCGCGACGAAGAGGGTCGCGTCTACGTGCTCAACCGCCTCGACGACCGGATCATCACCGGCGGCGAGAACGTCGACCCCGGCGAGATAGTCGAGACGCTCCGCTCGCACCCCGATGTCGCCGACGCCGCCGTCGTCGGCGTTCCCGACGACGAGTGGGGCGAACGGGTCGCGGCGCTTCTGGTGCCGAAGAACCCCGACCTCTCCGTCGAGGACGTCGACGCGTTCTGTCGGGAGCGACTCGCGGGGTTCAAGCTCCCGCGAACCATCGAGTTCGACCACGAACTCCCGCGAACGGTCTCGGGCACCGTCGACCGAGGGGCGCTCCGTGACAGGTTGGACGACGGTATTCGCATCGAGGACGCCGAGTCGGCGGAACCGACGCGGAAACTCGACGACGCGACCGATGCGGAAGGTGAAACCGACGCGACGGAAGTCGACGGGACGGTGACGCACGAGGGTGACGATTCGGTCGTCGAAGAAGCCGAATCGGTGGACGTCACTCCCGGCGACGATGGCGACAGTAGCGACGAGAGCAACAATGTCGGCGAAAGCGACGAGAGCGACAGTGGCGACGAGAGCGACAGTGGCGACGGAAGCGATAACGGCCACAGCACCGACGACACCGACGAAACTGATAGCGGGAGCGTCGGTGACGACGCCGACGACACCGACGAAGCCTCGTTCTGGGACGTAGACGACGACGCGGACGACGCTCGGGAGTCGGACCTCGACGAGTGACGCCAGCGCGGATATCGAGAAACCACCCGAGTCGGGTTTACTTCGTTTCCGGGGCTCGGTTTCGACGTGAGACGGGTCGAATCCGGGAACGTCGACGGATAAACCTCGCCGGCGTCGTTCCCCGAGTAAACCTCGCGCACGTTAGTTACCGTTCCACGAGCTATTTTACCACGTGCCACCGACGTGTCTCCATGGACCTTCTGGACGACAGCGTCGTCCCGGAGCACGCCCGCGAGGTCAAGCGGGCGGCCCGGGAGTTCGCCGAGGAACACATCGAACCGAACGCGGAGGAGTACTTCCGCACGGGCGACTACCCGTGGGAGATTCTGGAAGCGGCCCAGGACGCCGGCCTCATCGCCCAGGACATCGGCGAGGAGTACGGCGGCAAGGGCTTCGACATGTACCAGGTGCTCGCGCTCGCCGAGGAGTTCTACCGCGCCGACGCCGGTATCGGCCTCACGCTCATGCTCGCCAGTTTCGGCTGTGAGATCGTCGAGCACTACGGCAGCGAGGAGCAGAAGGAAGAGTACCTCCGCCCCGTCGCCGAGTGCGAGCAGATTTCGGGACTCGCCGTCTCCGAACCCGACACCGGCTCCGACATGGCCGGCATGACGACGACCGCCGAGAAGACCGACGAGGGCTACGTCCTCAACGGCGAGAAGTACTGGGTCGGCAACGCCGTCGAGGGCGACTGGCTCACCGTCTACGCGAAGACCGGCGACTCCGAGGACCGCTACTCGAACTACTCGATGTTTATCGTCGAGACCGATACCGAGGGGTACGAGGCCGAACACATCCCCGAGAAGATGGGGATGCGCGCCTCCAAGCAGGGTCACATCGTCTTCGACGACTGCGTCGTCCCCGAGGAGAACCTCGTCGGCAGCGAGGGCGGCGGCTTCTACATGCTCGCGGACTTCTTCAACCACGGCCGCGTCGCCGTCGGCGGTCACGGGCTCGGCCTCGCCGCCGCGGCCATCGAAGAGGCGTGGGAGTTCGTCCACGACCGCGAAGCGTTCGGCCGTAACGTCTCGGAGTTCCAGGCCGTCCAGCACATCCTCGCGGACATGCGCATGGAGTTCGAGGCCGCCCGCGCGCTCAACTGGCGCGCCGCGCAGAAGGTCGCCGACAACGAGGACGCCGGCTTCTGGGCGGCGGCGACGAAGACGAAGTCGACCGAGGTCGCCAACTTCTGCGCCGAGCGCGGGATGCAACTGCACGGCGGGCGCTCCATCCTGACCGAGCGCCGCATCGCCCGCGTCTACCGCGACGTGCGCATCCCGGTCATCTACGAGGGCGCGAACGAGATTCAGCGCAACCTCATCTACCGGCAGTCGAAGTAAGCGACCGTTTCGGTTCCTCTTTTTCTCTCTGTCTCTCTTCGCTACCTTCCAGCGAGCGCGACAAAACGCTTAGTCGCGTCCGTGTCGTCTCCGGCCTCGCCGAACGGACGTGACTCCCCTCACGACCGACCTTCGGCGAAGGAATCCGACAGTGCCGCTCGAACTCACCGCCGCTGACGCCGCTCGCTACCGCCTCCGCTCGCAACGACTCGCGCCGCGCACCGACGACGAGACATCGGTTTCAGAACTGCTCGCGTCGGTCTGCGGCATCCAAGCTCAGGAGAAACCCGCGGCCGCGCTCGGCGTCCGCGCCCGAAGCGAGTCGCTGACCGAAGCGGACCTCGAACGAGCACTGTACGAGGACCGGTCGGTCGTCAGGACGTGGTGCATGCGCGGGACGTTCCATCTCGTCGCCGCTGCGGATCTTCCGCTCTATCTCTCGCTGTTCGGCGAGACGTTCGCGTCGCGCGGGCCGGAACCGAAGCGACTCGAATCGATGGGACTCGACGAGAGCGATATCGCCCGGGCGATGGAACTGATTCGCGACGCCCTCCGCGAGGACGGGCCGCTCACCCGAGGGGAGATAGCGGGGCGGCTTCGACGGGGCGGCGTCGACCTCGACCCCGAGAGCCAAGCGCCGTACGTTCTCGTTCGCCGGGCCGCGCTGCTCGGAATCCTCTGCGAGGTCGCGCTGAAGGAGGGAAAGCCGGCCTACGACCTGCTTGACGAGTGGGTGCCGGTCGACGAGCCGCCGGACAGACAGGTCGCGCTCGTCGACCTCGCCCGCCGCTACCTCCGGGCGTTTCAACCCGCCTCCGTAGACGACTTCGCGGCGTGGTCGGGATTGTACGTGCGCGACGTGAAACTCGCGTGGGGGCTCGTCGCCGACGAGACGTCCGAAGTCGTCGTCGACGGCCGCGACGCGGCGATGCTCACCGAAGACCTCGAAGCGTACGAGTCGGCGACGGAATCCAACACCGAGACCGCCGACCGCGTCCGGTTGCTCCCCGGCTACGACTCCTACCTCCTCGGCTACGAGAAGGAGGTCCGGCCCATCCCGCGGGGGTACGAGTCGCAGGTCTGGCCGGGTGCCGGAGTCATCCGCCCGACGCTCGTCGTCGACGGCGAAGTCGTGGGAACGTGGCGGCTCGACCGCAACCGAGCGACGACGGCGCTCGTCGTCGACCCGTTTGAGTCGGTCGGCCCCGAACTCGAATCGCCGCTGCGGACCGAAGTCGAGGATGTCGGACGCTTTCTCGACACCGACGTCGAACTCCGGTTCGCCAACCGAGCGCCGTAATCCGACGGACGCCTCAATCGGCCGTCGCCGTCGCGCCCGCCGCTCCGTTCTCGGCGGGCGTCACCCGACGCTCCAGCGCTAGCACGCCGACGGCGAGACCTATGCAGCCGAGCGCGAGCGTCGGCCAGAGCAGATGTCCGATACCGAAATCGAAGAACGCGCCCCCGAGCGCCGCGCCGATACCGAAGCCGAGCCGCTTGGCGATTTCGACGAGCGAGAGCCCCGACCCGCGCTCGGCTTCGGGGGAGATGTCGCTGGCGAGCGAGGAGACCAGCGGCGAGTGCAGAATCTCGCCGAGCGTCCGGAGGACGAGAAACGTGCCGACGAGCCCGACGCCCACGACGACCGGAATCGACACGCCGACGAGCGGTCCGAGCGCGACGACCCAGACGGCGAGCATCGCTGCCGCCCAGAAGCCCGCCGAGGCGACCAGTCCCCGCGTGCGCCGCCAGTTGCCGATAGCAGCGACCAGCGGCAGCTGGAGCGTGACGATGACGAGCGGGTTCAGGACGTAGAGCGTGCCGAGTTCCGCCGACGTGAGACCGAGCGTCTCGGTGGCGACGACCGGAACCGTCGCCTGCATCTGCGCGTACATCACCGCGAAGCCGACGTTGAGAACGGCGAGAAAGACGATCCGCGGGCGCGTGACGGCGCGTCGCCAGTCGGCGAGCGCGGACGCGAGCGACGATTTGGCGTTCGCCCCGGCTTCCGAACCGGCGTCGCCGCCCCGTCGAACGCGCGGAAGCGTCGCCCAGAGCAGCACGGCGACGACACCGCAGGTGAGGCCGTCGGCGACGAAGACGGCCAACTGCGCGACGCTGTACAGGACGCCGCCGACGACGAACCCGAGACCGAACCCGGCGTTGTTGGCGACTTTGAGGAGTGCGAACGCCCGGTCGCGCTCGCTGCCCTCGGTCAGGTCGGCTATCATCGCCTGACTCGCCGGGGGGAACAGACCCAAAGTGAGGCCCGCGGCCGTCGCGACGGCGACGAATCCGGCGCCATCTGTCGCCGCGGCGTAGGCGGCGAGCGTCACCGTCGACAGCGCCATGCTCGTCACCATCACCGGCTTTCTCCCCACTCGGTCGGCGGCGAACCCGCCGACTGCCGTGCCGACGGCGGTGGCGACGTTGTTGAGAAGCAGACCGAAGCCGACGACTCCGAGCGAGATGCCGACTTCGAGGTGGAAGTGAACGGTTGCGAACGGGTAGACGAGGCCGGAGCCGAACAGGTTGACCAGTTGACCGAGCGCGACGAGATAGACGGGGCGACGAAAACCGCGCACGGCGTCCAACGAGGGGGTTCGCACGACGCCCGATTCTCCGGCGGCCCTCGTGAACGGTTCGGTGGCGGCCCGCGTTTCCGCGAGTTCTCACTTCGCCGACGCGAACACGCGATAGCTCTCCAGCGTCGCCCGCATCTGTTCGTCCCCTTCGGTCCCTTTCTGCTCGGTTCCGTAGTCCATCCAGCGCGCGCCGTCGTTGTCGCGGGTGTAGCTGTACATCCGGTACTCGTCGTCGGTTTCGAGTACGAGTTCGATGATGGCCTCGTCGGGGCCGGGGTCGTCGTCTCGAAGAACTACGCCGCGCGTCGCGGGTTCGTGGTCCATCACGTGTACGGTGGTGACTTCGGCATCTACCAGATTTCGGGTCTCGTCGCCGGTCAGCGGGCGGTCGGGCCACCCCTCCGCCGCGGTGGGTTCGTCCATACCTCCGTATTCGACGCGCGAGGGCTTGGCCGTTACATCTCCCGGCGTGCTGAACAGTTATCGGCGGGCCGACCCAACAGACGGTATGGTTGACGCCAGCATCCACCTGCTCGACCGGGGTCGCGTCCGCGCGGACATGAACTACGTCGTCGACGGCTACGCGATGGGAAGCGCCGACAACCCCGACCCCGAACACGAGATGACGGAGTTCGTCGTCTGGAGCGCCGTCGTCGACCACCCCGAGGCGACGGTGCTGTGGGACACCGGCTCGCACCCGGAGGCGGGCGACGGCTACTGGCCCGCGCCGCTGTACGGCGCGTTCGAACACTACGACGCCGCCGACCACGACCTCGAATCCGACCTCGACGCCGCGGGCTACGCGCTCTCGGACGTCGACGCCGTCGTGACGAGCCACCTCCACCTCGACCACGCGGGCGGCCTCTATCACTTCGCGGACACCGACGTTCCCGTCTACGTCCACGAGGAGGAACTGAAGTTCGCTTACTACAGCGCGAAGACGACAGAGGGCTCTGTCGCCTACCTCGCCTCTGACTTCGACTACGACCTGAACTGGGAGATAGTCCACCGCCACCGTACGACCCTCTTCGAGGACTTCGAACTCCTCCACCTACCGGGTCACACCCCCGGCGTGATGGGCGCGAAACTCGACCTCCCCGACGAAACCGTGCTCGTCGCCGGCGACGAGTGTTACGTCGACGCCAACTACGCCGACGAGGTGCCGCTCGGTCCCGGCTTGCTCTGGAGCGACCGCGACTGGTTCGACAGCCTCCAACTCCTCAAGGAACTCCAGCGCCGCCACGACGCGGACGTGCTCTACGGCCACGACCTCGAACGGTTCCAGTCGTTCGACGGCGGGTGGAACCGGTAGCGCGACCGACTGACCGACCGCGGCCGACGTATCTATCTCTGTAAATCTGTAAAGCTATCCAGAAATATTTCTGAATAGCCAAGCGGACCACGACTCGTGAATCGCCCACGCACTCCCCTCACCGTGGCGCTTACACGCCTTCGGCCCGAAGAGCACTCGCAATGAAAAAGCAGGAACTCGTCCAGTTCCACTCCCTGCTCGTCCTCCTCGGCCAAGAGTACATCCGCCGCGGCGACGCCACGCGAGCGGACTTCGAACCGTACCGAAAACTCGGCGTGACGCCGATGTCGCTGCAGTCCTCGCGTGCCGACCACGAGGAGGCGGTGATGACGTTGGCTCGCACCCTCGCTTCGCTCTCGGTGTCGGAGGCGACGAGAGAATCGACCGTCGCCTTCGACTGAACTCGCGTCTCCCGGCGGCGAACGGGTATCACTAAGGCGCGTCCGCGTCAGCCACGACCATGCGACTGCAGGAGTACTGGGGAGTCGGACCGAAGACGAGCGAGCGACTACAGGAGACGCTCGGCGTCGCCGCCGCCGTCGAGGCCATCGAATCCGCCGACGTGCGAGCGTTGACCGAAGCCGGAATCCCCGCCGGACGCGCGACGCGCATCCTCCGGCGTGCCAACGGCGACGCTGGGATGGCGACGCTCGGGACGCGCGACGCCCGCTCGGTCTACGACGAGTTACTCTCGCTGGCGGGCGACCACGCGGTGACGCGCCACGCGGGCGACCGAATCCGCGTGCTCACGCCGCTGCCGGAGCGCGCCGCCCGCGACGCGCGACTCGACGAAATCGAGGCCGCGCGGGAGGTGTGGGCCGAGTTGGACGCCGACGCCCGCGACCGGGTGCTCGCCGCCTTCGCCGCCTACGACGAGTCGGGCGGCACCGAGCGCGCCGCCGTCGAAACCGCGCTCACCCTGCGCGACATCGGTCTCGACACCGGACCGTTCGCGCCGCTCGCCGACGTCGACGAAGCGGCGCTCTCGGAGGCCGTCGGCGCGCTCGGTCACGTCGACGGCGACGACGTACTCGACGGTACCGACGAGAAGCTCGACCGCCTCCGCGACCAGTTAGACGCCGCAGAGCGCCTCGAATCCGGCGCGTTCGACCTCCTGGAGACGGTCCGAGAGGCGGGCGCGCGCAACCTTGACGACTTCGAGCACGCGGTGGCGGACTACGTCGCCGCCGAGACGGAGCTCTCTCGCGAGGACGTCCTCGGCGCGGCGGCCGACGACCCCGTCGACGCCGCCGACTTCGTCAGCACCACCCTTCGCGCGCTCGCGGCGGACCTCCGCGAGCGGGTCGACGAGCGCGAGGAAACTGTCGCCGCCGACCTCCGCGAGACCATCGAGGCCGCCCGCGACGACATCGACGCCGCCGTCGAGGCGGTCGAGGACAGCGCGTTCGCTGTCTCGCTGGCGCGCTTCGCCGAGGCGTACGACCTCGTCCGCCCCGAACTGGGCGGGGACGACGGCCCCTTCGGCGTCGCCGCCGTCGACGCGCGGCATCTGTTGTTGGACGACGACGTGCAACCGGTGACGTACGCCGTCGGCCACCACACCCTCTCGGCGGAGCCGCAACCGCCCGCGGACGAACGGGTGACCGTCCTGACGGGCGCGAACTCCGGCGGGAAGACGACGCTGTTGGAGACGCTGTGTCAGGTGGCGCTTCTGGCCGCGATGGGCCTGCCCGTCCCGGCGAGTCGAGCGCAGGTCGGCGACTTCGACACCGTCGTCTTCCACCGCCGTCACGCGAGCTTCAACGCCGGCGTGCTGGAGTCGACGCTGAAATCTATCGTCCCGCCGCTGTCGGGCGAGGGGCGGACGCTGATGCTCGTCGACGAGTTCGAGGCCATCACCGAACCGGGTCGGGCGGCGGATCTGCTGGGCGGGCTCGTCGGACTGACCGTCGACCGAAACGCCGTCGGCGTCTACGTCACCCACCTCGCGGAGGACCTGAGTCCGTTGCCCGCTGCCGCGCGCATCGACGGCATCTTCGCGGAGGGACTGACGCCCGACCTGAAGCTCCGCGTCGACTACCAACCGCGGTTCGGCACGATCGGGAAATCGACGCCGGAGTTCATCGTCTCGCGACTCGTCGCGAACGCGAAGGACAACGTCGAGCGACAGGGCTTTCAGACGCTCGCGGCGGCCGTCGGCGAGGAGGCGGTCCAACAGACGCTGTCGGACGCGCGCTGGCGGGAGTGAGCGTCGAACCCCGAAGCGGAGGCGAACGGACCCGAAAGCGGGAGCGGAACTAGCTCCGGAACAGGACGTGATCTGACTGCGACAGGACGTGAGACGGGGAAAACAACTATGAACCGGATAGCCCATTCTCGGCCATGACCGCGTACGAACCGGTTGAATCACCGGACGAAACGACGGTGTTCTCCTACCACGACCTCACACCTCCGACGCTCGCGGACGTCTTCAGAGCGCGACGAGTCACCGACCGCCACCTCCCGAAGACCCCGCTCGTCCGAAGTCAGTATCTCTCCGACGAACTGGACGCGGACGTGTATCTGAAGCGGGACGATACCCTCCCGACGGGCGCGTTCAAAGTTCGAGGGGGTCTCAACCTGTGCTCCCGACTCGACCCCGAGTTCCGCGACCGCGGCCTGATAGCGGCGAGTACGGGGAACCACGGCCAGTCCGTCGCCTACGCCGGACAGACGTTCGATATCCCCGTCGTCATCGCGGTTCCCGGAGAGCCGAACGAGGACAAGGTCGAGGCGATAGAGCGGTTCGGTGCGGAGGTTCACAGGGTGGGCCGCGACTACGACGACGCCCGGGAGTGGGCCGAGAAACAGGCCAGCGAGCACGGGTATCGGTACGTTCACTCGGCCAACGAACCGCTCCTCGTCGCCGGCGTCGGTACGGCGGGGCTGGAAGTCCTCGACGACCTCCCGGACGTCGACGCCGTCTTCTGTCCCATCGGCGGCGGGAGCAGCGCGTCGGGGTACTGCCTGACCGTCGGCGACGTGGCGGACGCCGACGTCGTCGGCGTCCAGTCGTCCAACGCGGACGCGATGTACCGAGCGTGGAAGGAGGGACATCTCGACCCCCAACCGACTGCGGACACCCTCGCGGAGGGGCTCCAGTCGCGCGTGCCGTTCGCGCTGACCTCCGAGATTCTCGGTGAGAAGCTCACGGACATGGTGACCGTCTCGGACGACGCGATACGGAGGGCCGTCCGGACCATGGTCGAACGAGAGCACATCCTCCTCGAGGGTGCCGGGGCCGCGAGCGTCGCGGGAGCGTTGGCGTCGGCCGACGAACTCGCCGGGAAGACGGTCGTCCTCCAACTGTCCGGCCGAAACATCGCCAACGAGAAGTTAGCGTGGGCGTTCGACGCCGACGCTGACGCCGACGCCGACGCTGACGCCGACGCCGACGCTGACGCCGACGCCGACGCCGATGCCGGGGAACTCGACGATGAGTGACGTGCCCGTTCGGGACCGACTGCGCGAGCTTCGCCGGCAGTTCCACCGGTACCCGGAGCCCGCGTGGTGTGAGTACTACACGACGAGTCGCATCGTCGACGAGGTGGAACGAATCGGCGTCGACCGACTCCACGTCGGAACGGAGGCGTACGCGAGCGAACACCGGATGGCCGTTCCGGACGACGCGACGCTCCGAGAGTGGTACGACCGCGCCGCGGACGCCGGAGCGCGGCCGGACGTTCTGGAATCGACGGCGGGCGGACACACGGGATGCATCGTGGTCCTCGAGAAGGGCACCGACGGCCCGACGGTCGCGCTCCGCGTCGACATCGACGCACTCCCTCAACGGGAAGCGGACGACTCGGAACACCTGCCCGCAGTCGAGGGGTTCCGGTCGACGAACGAGGGCGTGATGCACGCCTGTGGTCACGACGCGCACATCACGCTGGGGCTCGGCGTGCTCGACGCCGTGAAGCGGAGCGACGAGTTCGACGGGACGTTCAAGCTCATCTTCCAGCCCGCCGAGGAGCGCGCCGGCGGCGGAAAGCCGATGGCGCTCTCTCGACACGTCGACGACGTCGATTACTTCCTCGCGCTCCACGTCGGTCTGGGTCACCCGACGGGGGACGTCGTCGGTGGAATCGTGAAACCACTCGCCGTCGCGAACTTCGAGGCCCGATTCCACGGCGAGTCCGCCCACTCCGGAAAGAACCCGAATCGGGGGCGAAACGCCATGCAAGCGGCGTCAGCGGCCGTCCAGAACTTGTACTCGATAGCCCGCCACGCCGAGGGGATGACCCGAATCAACGTCGGCCGCATCGACGGCGGAACCGCGCCGAACATCATCGCCGAGGAGGTGCGTATCGAAGGGGAGGTCCGCGGAGAGACGAACGAACTCCTCCAATTTCTGCGCGCGGAGACGGAACGAATCGTCGACGCGGCCGCCGAGATGCACTCCTGCGTCGGCGAGTTCGAGGTCACGGGCGAAGCGCCACGAGCCGACAGCGACCCCGATTTTAGCCGGAGTATCGCCGACGTCGCGCGGAAACACGACTCCGTCACGAACGCCACGGCGACGAGCGAGTTCGGGGCGAGCGAGGACGCCACGTACCTCATGAAGGCCGTCGAGGAACGGGGCGGGACGGCCTCGTACGCGATCGTCGGTACCGACCACCCCGCGCCGCATCACTCGAGCAGGTTCGACGTCGACGAACGAAGCTTGAGTATCGGCGTCGAGGTCGTCTCCGAGGCGGTGACGGCGCTCGGTTCCTGACGGTTCGGCGTCCGGTTCGAAACGCGCTGGCGCGGCGACGACCGGTTAGCGCATCTCTTCGAGGCCGACGAACGCGTCGCGGTCGGCGGTGAGCCAGACGGTCACTCGCTCTTCGACGGGCGTGTCGCGGGGGTAGATCGTACACCGGTCGGGACCGCTTCCGTACCGAACGGTGACGCTGTGGAGACCGAACGAGCGGCCGTCCAGTTGGTAGTCGTGCGCAGCGGGAACGTCGGACAGGTCGTCGCTCGTGTGTAGGCTCATGGAGAGGTTCCCCGTTACCGGGTGTCAAGAACTCCCACAGTCGGGTACATAACCGCTGCTAAGACCACTCTATAGTGAGCAATATCGGTGAATAGAGGCCCGGAGCGGTTCTCACGGGCGAGAACTCGACGCCTCTGCCGTCGGCGTCGTCGAGACCGTCGTCTTCCGGCGCTGACTCGATATCTCCGCACGGGCGTCGGTACCCGACGCGCGTTCTCCGTTGAGCGCTATCCACCGCGCATCCGTTATCTCGGTCGCCGACGTATCGACGCTATGAGTTCGACCACACCGTCTCGCGAGCAACTCGTCGACGAACTGACCGCCACCGTCGCGACGTGGCCCGGCATCGAAGTCGCGCCGCACCGCTTCGAGGGCAGCGAGTTCACGCTCGGCCCCCGCGAGGTCGGTCACGTCCACCGATTCGGTATCCTCGACATCAACTACCCAAGACGGCTCCGCGACACCCTCATCGACGAGGGACGAACGGGCGAACACCACGTCGTCCCCGACTCCGGGTGGACGACGTTCCGCATTCGGACCGGCGCTGACCTCGAACCCGCGCGGTGGCTCCTGCGACTCTCGTATCTGTACCACGTGGCGACGTTGCGTCGACGGCCCGAACTGGCCGGCGTCGTCGGCGACGTAGACGTCGAGGGCGAACTCGACGCGATGAGTCCGAGTCCACGCGTGCGAGAGAGCTTCGATCGCGTGCTGGACTGAAGAGGGGGTGAATCGACGCTCGTCCCTCTGTCGACCCCCCGAAGACGGCGACGAGTTTCAACCTGACGACGACACTCCAGACCGTTCACTCTTATAGCCGGACCCACTGAAACGGATGTGTTCGAGGAGCGCTCCGACTTACTCGCGACTAATCCGTCGTTCAAGGGGTACGGCGCTGCGGTCACGGTCGGACCGCAGGGACCGCTCACGTACGTCACCTCCAGCAGCGGTGCGAACAGGCTGCTCAGATGCGACGCGGACGGGGGAGGCGACGGCGCGCTCGTCGATATCGCCACCGGCATCATCGCCGACAGACAGCGACGCGGCATCGCCGTCGCCGCCGCCGATGTCGACGGCGACGGCCGCGAGGAGGTGTACGTTCAGAACGCGGGCGGCTACGGCCGGATGGGCGGCGCGGTCGACCGCCTCTTCGACTGCGACGGCACCGAGTGGATCGACGCCTTCTCGCTGGAAGTCAACGCCGGACGGAGCAACCGACGAGACGGCTGGTCGGTCGCCGCCGTCGACCGGCACGGCACCGGTCGGTACGGGCTGCTCGTCGCGAGCGACGGATCGCCGATGCGCTGTTACGAACTCGGTGACGACGGGGAGGTGACCGACATGGCGGAGTCGGTCGGCCTGGATGTCGAAGCGAACGTCCGCGCGCTCGCGAGCGGGCCGCTCGTCACCGAGCGGATGGACGTGTTCGCGGCGACCGAACGCGGCCCGAACCGTCTGCTGCGAAACGACGGCGGTCAGTTCACCGACGTGGCCGCCGAGAGCGGCGTCGCCGACGCCACCTGCGACGCTCGCTGTCTCTCCTTCGTCGGGTCGGGTGCCGAGCCGACCGGTGAGTTCGTCTGCGGCAACTGGGAGGGACCGACGCGGCTGTTCGCTCGAACCGACGACCGATTCCGCGACGTCGCGCCGCCGGAACTCGCACAGCCGACCCGTACTCGTTCGGTCGTCGCCGCGGACTTCGACAACGACGGGTCGCTCGAACTGTTCGTCAACGCCCTCGGCGCACCGAACCGGCTGTTCGAGCGGTCGGACGGCACGTGGCGACGCGTCGGTACCGGCGAAGCGCTCGAACCGAAGGGACTGGGGACGGGCGCGACCGCCGCAGACTTCGACGGCGACGGGACGCTCGAACTGCTCGTCGTCCACGGCGAGGCCGGGGCGCAACCGCTCTCGATTTTCCGCGCGCCGAACGACAACGACTGGCTCAGAGTCCGACCGCTCACCGAGGCGGGCGCGCCCGCCCGCGGCGCGAGCGTCACGCTGGAGACGACCGACGGCGTCCAGTCCCGCCTCGTCGACGCCGGAAGCGGCGGCCACAGCCAGTCGGAACCCGTCGCGCACTTCGGTCTCGGCGACGCGACGCCGTCGCGTCTCGTCACGCGGTGGCCCGACGGCCGCGTCCGCGTCGACGACGACCCCGTCCCGCGTACCGAGCAAACCGTCGCACACCCGGCCGGGTGATGCCTCCGACGAGCGAGTCACGCGCCGCGAGGACGACGACCGTTCTGGACGTGTCTGCGACGGAACCGGCTCACCGCCCCGACCAGAATCTCTCTAACCCGAACCCGAGCATGTCGGGGCTCACCGGCTGAAACTCCTCGCGTTCGTACCCGGGGAAGTACTCGCGTACGCCGTTCCACGACTCGCGAGCGTAACGCGCGTCGACGAACACGCGAACCCCGACTTCGTCGTCGCCGCGGATGACGCGGCCGACCGCCTGCCGCGCTTTCCTGACCGCCGGCACCGTCAGCGCCGTCTCGAAGCCCGACCCCTCGAAGGCGCGGTCGTACGCCGTCTTCACTGCCTTCGTCCGCGGACTCGACGTGTTCACGAGCGGAACGCCGCAGACGACCGCCGCCGAGAGGCGGTCGCCCCGGTAGTCGACGCCCTCCGTCAAGGTCCCGCGGAGGCTGGTGACGAGCACTTTCCCCCCGCCGCCGAAGAACTCCGCCTTCAGCGACTCGGTCGTCCCGTCGTCGCTCGACTCGTCGAGGAGCACGGGCTTGTCGACGCGGCGGTCGAGCACTCCGGCCATCCACTCGGCCTCGCCGTAACTCGGCATGCCGACGAGAACGTTGCCCGGCGAGCGTGCAACCTCCGAGACGGCGTCCTCGTACGCCTGTCGCGTCGGATTCTCCTCGTCGGGTGCGCCGCGGTTCGCGTAGGTGAACTTCGGCGCGTCGACGGCGAAACTCGCCCGGTTCTCCTCGGGGAACGTCAGCCCGTACGTCCGCTCTTCGACCGGGCGGCCGGACTCGGCCAGCGAGTCGAGTCCCGAGACGGTCCGAAAGATATCCATCGGCGCGAGCGTCGCACTCATCAGGACGCCGCCGCCGAACTCGGCGAGTCGCTCGCCGATAGCGTCGGAGGGGACGCAGTTGTAGAGCGCGAGGCGCGCGTTGTACGCCCGCCGCCACGAGTCCGGCGGCTCCATCTCGTCCCACGTCCGCTCCAGTTCGAGTTCGCGGAAGTAGCGCTCGTGGTCGCAGCGGTACCACTCGCCGAGCACGCGGCCGACGCCCGGCGCGGCCCGCTGCTTGTCGTCTTCCTCGGCCGAGTTGAGGATGCGGCCGACGACGGCTCCCACGGTTTCGACGCGCACCCACGTCCCGCCGTCGTAGCCGGCCTCCTGGGCCCACTCGCTTATCTCGTCGACCGCGGGTGATTCGGGGTCTCGGAGCGGGATTTCGGCGTCGTCGAGCCTCGTGAGGTCCGCCCTCCAATCGGGCATCTCGCCGTCGAGGTGCTCGACGACGCGGCGGTCGAGTTCCTCGCGCAGGTCGCGGAGGAACTCGCGCGTCTCTTTCAGCTCTCGAAGCGTCACGTCGCTCTTCTTCAGTTCGCCGCGGACGAGGTCGGCGTCGGCGGTCGACCCGCGCGTCTCTCTGCCCGCGTCATCGAACTCGACGGGTTGGATGACGCGCGTCACCTCGTTCTCGGCGTCGCGGAGGCTCCGGTCGCCGACGCCCGAACTGACGAGGTCGCGGACGCGCGGTTCGAGCATGTGCGCCTCGTCGCAGACGAGAAACGTCGTCTCGTCGATCAGGGAGGCCGTAAACGTCGCCACCGTCGTCGGGTCGAACGCGTGGTAGTAGTTGCCGAGGACGACCTCGACGTGGGGGAGCACCGCGCCCATCGTCGAGTGGGGGCAGGTGCCGAAGCCCGCGGAGAGCGAGACGAGGTCGTCCGGCTCCAGCAGTCCGGCGTCCTCGAAGTCGAACGGCACCGCCTCGATCGGTTCGCCGTCCTCGGGCAGGTCGTCGAGGAACTGCGCGTAGAAGGGGCAGAACTCGGTGTCGCCGTGCTCGGGCAGCTCGGGGAGGTACGGCGTCGGTTCGTCCGCCGTCTGGAGGTACGAGGGACCGCCCGCGCCGGTGTCGGCGAGGCCGGTCTGGGCGCGTCGCGCCTCGCCCGCCAGCGCCGACGCGGTGGTCGGCCCGCTCTCTGCAGCGAGGTTTCTGGTTCGTTCGCGGAGGCCCTCGCAGCGCTCGTAGACGTTCGAGTCGTCGACGCCCGCGACGCGCTCTCGGCTGTACGGGCAGACGTCGGACTTGCCGACGAGCGTCAGCCCCGACACCGGTCGCCACTCGTCGGGGAGGTTCGCGTTGACGGTCCGGAGGTCGTCTTCGAACTGCCGGAGTTGCTGTTTGACGCTGGTGAGGACGACGACGCGCTCGAACGGCGAGTCGGGGTCGCGCACCCGGTCGATGCCCGCCGTCAGCGCGAGCATCGTCTTGCCAGTTCCGCAGGCGCCTTCGACGACGGTGAATCCGCCGTCTTCGGCCGTCTCGACGGCGGTTTCGATGCCGTCGGCCTGCTCGGGATACGGCTCGTCATGTCCGAACACCTCGCGCCAGGTCACGTCCGACTCTCG
This sequence comes from Haloprofundus sp. MHR1, assembly GCF_005155585.1. Taxonomy (NCBI): domain Archaea; kingdom Methanobacteriati; phylum Methanobacteriota; class Halobacteria; order Halobacteriales; family Haloferacaceae; genus Haloprofundus; species Haloprofundus sp. MHR1. Next base: position 2,805,507 of record NZ_CP039833.1, on the reverse strand, counting down.
CCGGGGCGGACGCTTATCGGTGTCGGAGGGAGGCTGTGAGTCTGGAGTCGACACGGTACGAAGGGGTGGACTCGTCTTCGCACAAAAAGTCGAGGTGGCGTCGGCGGACGCCACGGTATCGACGCGGCGGTGTCGACGCGGCGGTGTCGACGCGGCAGTATCGACGTGACGGTGTCGACGCCGACGTGGAGTCACTCGGTGTCGTGACACTGGAAGGAACGCCCGTCGGGACCGGGCCGCTCCGCGGCTTCGACCGCTCTCGTCGCCTCGACGACGGCGAACGAGTCCGGCGTGTATCGGTCGTCGGTCGCAGAGTTCCGAAGCAGTTCGACGAGTTCGCCGGGTCGCCGTTCTCGCGTGCACGTCGAGGCGACGAGCGCCGCCGTCCCGGCGACGTACGGAGCGGCGGCCGACGTTCCTTCGAGCGTTCCGGACTCCGTTCTGACGGTCGCCGGCCCCCACACGTCGACGAGCGAGTCGCTCCGCGAACTGTACGGCGCGATTCGACCGCTGTCGGTGTCGACGGCGCCGACGGCGACGACGCCCTCGCCCGTCGCCGGGGCGACGACGCTCTCGTTCGAGACGGCGTGTTCGAGCGAGTGGCGACTCGACAGTAGCCGAAGACGGGTCGCGCTCGCGTTTCGACTCCGATTTGCGCTCGCGTTCGAACGTCGGTCGACGCTCAGATTCGCACTCTCGTTCGCGTCGTCGACGGTGGTCGTTCGATTCGCGTCGTACGCGTCGACGGCGACGTAGTACCGGCCGCGCGGCACCGACGCGTCGACGGCTTCCCACGCCTCCGCGGAGTCGTTCTGCCGGCGGACGGACTTGGCGACGACGGGGTCCGGACCGTTCGCACGTTCGCGGTACAGATAGAGGTCGTAGTCGGCGGACGTGTTCCAGGAGAGCCGCAGCGACACCTCTCCGCCGGTGACCGCTCCGCCGGCCAATCGGTTGCCCTGCGTCTCGTTCGAGAAGTTCACCCAGCCGTCGGCCGGCCCGTCGCCGACCCACTGGCTGTTCGCGTAGTTGCCCGCCGAGGTGACGAACGTCGTCCCGTTGGCGGTAGCGCGCTCAGCCGCGGCGGTGATGCGCTCGTTGGTCTCCGGGTTCGAGGCGAAGTAGCTTCCGGCGTCGACCACGACGGTCACGTCGTTGGCGACCAGCCAGTCGAGAGCCCGCTCGTACTCTTCGGGCGTCGGGTCGTCGCCGACGGCCGCGAGATACAGCTCGGCGTCCGGCGCGGTTTCGGCGACGACGGCGGCGACGGCGGTGTCGTGTCGGCCGTCGGCTCGTCGCTGCGGGCCGACGGACACTTCACCGGTCCCGCGTTCGTCGGGCGCGCGTCGATGCCCGGCGACCTGACCGTCGAGAGACGTCCCCTCCGGTTCGAACGAGGCGCCGACGACGCCGACGGCGACGCCGTCGCCGGTGATACCCCGCTCGTGAACGCGTTCCGTCGAGACGATGTGACCGCCGGTCCGGCTCACCTGTCCGAAGGGAGCCGTCGTCGCCGAATCCTCTCCGGGAAGCAGCGGAACCGTCGCGGCGACGGACCCGGCCAGTGGCGCGCTCGACGCGGTGACGAGCACGCAGACGGCCAGCACGCACGCGACGAGTCGTCGGTTCATCGGCCAGAGTCAGTGTGCACGCTCGCGGTGCCGGTCGCCGGGTCTGTTCACCTATCGACGACCTCCAGCACGAGGACTGCAGCGAGGACGAGTGCACCGCCGGCCAGAAACGCGACGCCGGGGGGCAGCGTCCCGAGAAGCGGGGCGACTCCGCCGGCGACGCTGTCGCCGACTCGCGGGGCCGTCCCCGGTCCGCCGGCGTCGGAGACGGTCACCGCCGCCCCGAACAGCCACTGGACGAGCACCGCGCCGACGGCCAACAACGCGGCGACGCCGACGAACTTCCGCAAGGAGTCGAGCACCGACGCGCGGTCGTCCTCCTGGCCGGCGCAGACGACGAGCGGGCTGTCGACGGGCGCGTAGACGTTCATCTCGCGTCCCTTCACGGAGTACTCCGTGTCGACGACTTCGACGAGGCCGGCGTCCTGTAAGTTCCCGAGGTGGTGCCGGACGTTCTGCAGAGACGTGTCGACGGCGTCGGACAGCTCCGAAGCCGTCGCGTCGCGCTCGTACAGCTCCGTGAGAACCGACCGAGCGGTCTCCGAGGAGAGCGACGAGATGAGCTGCTCCGCGTCGTCGTCGTCGAGCCACAGGACGCGGGGGGTTCGAGCCTCCCGCTCTGCGTCTCTGTCAGACGGGAGCAGACCTGACATGGATTCTCATTCCATGGACAGGTTAGTAAACCCTTCGACAGATTCAGTTACGTGTTCCGGTCAATCGGTTCGACGGTCGGCGCCTCGAATCAGGCGGAAGTCAGTCGGTCACGACGTCGAGACGCCGCGTGTCGCTCGGGAGTCGCCCCGCGGCGTAGAGCGCCAGAAGTGCCGCGAGTTCGACGCCGAGCGCGAGCGCGAACAGTCGGAACACGCTGTCGAACGGAACGTCCGCCCCCGTGAGGAACCCGACCGCACCGCTCCCGCCCGACTCGATGAGGAGAGCGACGCCGCTGAAGACGGCGTAGGCGCTCCCGCGGTTCTCCGCCGGGAGCGCGCCGAGCATGTACGTGTCGAGCGCCGGAAACAGACTGTGGACGACGTACCCGAGCGTCGCCGTCACGACTAACACCGGAACGAAGTCGGATACGAGCGTCAGGGCACCTAAGCACGCGCCGAACGCAGCGACGATGCCGAGAACGTATGGCAGGTGCGGCAGACGGTCTGCGAGGCGGCCGCTGAACCAGAACGCGGGGACGCCGGCGGCGAAGACGACGGTCAGCATCGTGTTCGCCTGCGTCGGGGTGAACTCCTTCGTCGCCGTGAGATACGGGACGTAGAAGTTGAATAACCCCTGCCAGGCGAACCCCACGACGGCGACCATCGCTACCCCCGTGAGGATGACGTGCCAGTGCGACAGCGCTTCGCGGAAGTTACGGTCGTCCCCGGCCGACGAGGGGACCGTCTCCCGCGTGCGGACGACCACGACGAGGACGGCGGTGAGCATCGCAGTACACGCCGCGAGTAGCCAGAACACGTGTCGCCACTCGCCGGCGGCCAGAAGCGTTACGACGACGGGGGCGGCGACGACGGCGGCGACCTGACTCGCCGTCCCGTGGATACCGACGGCCTGCCCGACGGCGTCCGGATACAGTTCGCCGACGAGCGGAACCGCGGCGACGAAGTACGCGCCGGAGGCGATGCCGATGGCGAACGCGCCGACCTGGAGTGCGAGCAGGGTCGTCGCCGTCGCGGTGAACGCCGCGGCGGTCGTCAGCAGCGCTCCGGTTCCCAACACGACGCGGTGACGGGGGACGCGCGTGAGCAGGTAGCCGACCGGAATCCGGGGGACGGCGGTTCCGAACCAGACGAGCGAGGTGACGAGTCCGATGGCTGCTGGACCGACACCGAACGCCGCCTGCAACGGTTCGACTAACGGAGCGAACGCCGTCCGTCCGAGGTTGACGAAAAAGACGAGCCCGCAGAGCGTTCCGAACAGACGGCGTGTCACTGCCGCGGATTCGTCGGCTGCCGGGTCAAGCGTTACGAAAGCGGACATCGAAGGTCTCCTCGGCGCCGTCGACAGCGGTTCGACCCTATCGCTTTTCGCCCGCGGCGTCGAACATCGACGCATGATAACGTCCCGTCGAATGGCGGCCGTCGACGAGAACGCGGAGGCGCTCGGCGTCCCACGGAAACAGCTGATGGAGTCCAGCGGTAACGCCGTCGCCCGCGAAGTTCGCGCCCTCGTCGACGAGGGAGCGTCGGTGGCCATCGTCGCCGGCCGCGGCAACAACGGCGGCGACGCGTTCGTCGCCGCCCGATTTCTGCAGGCGTACGACGTGACGGTCCACCTTCTCGGTCGCTCGGAGACGATTTCGACCCGCATCGCCCGCGAGAACTGGGAGGCGCTGCGGAACGCCGAGTACGACACCGAAGTCGTCTCCGACTCGACGACGCTGGACCTCGGCGAACCGGATCTGGTCGTCGACGGGATGCTCGGAACCGGCGTCACGGGCGAACTCCGGGAGCCCGAGGCCTCGGCGGCGAGAGCCGTAAACGACGCCGATGCGACGGTGCTCGCCGTCGACGTTCCTTCCGGCGTCGACGCCGACACCGGCGAGGCCGAGGGCGTCGCCGTCGACGCCGACCGCGTGGTGACGTTCCACGACGCGAAACCCGGACTCGACACCCTCGATTCGACCGTCACCGTCGCAGACATCGGGATTCCGGCGGCCGCCGAGCGGTTCGTCGGCCCCGGCGACCTGAACGTCGTCGTCCGCGACCCCGAGAGCCACAAGGGCGACAACGGCGACGTGCTCGTCGTCGGCGGCGGGCCGTTCTCCGGCGCGCCCGCGCTATCGGCGCACGCGGTACTCCGGGCGGGCGCGGACCTCGTCAACGTCGCGTGTCCCGAGAGCGTCGCCAACTCGGTGCGCGGCTACAGCGAGAACTTCATCGTCCACGGCCTCGACGGCGACCACCTCCGTCCCGACCACGTCGACGAACTGCTCGGCCGCGCCGAGAGCAAAGACGCCGTCGTCCTCGGTCCCGGACTCGGCGGGGCGGACGAGACGCTCGACGCCGTCCGGCAGTTCCTCTCGGCGTTCGACGGCACCGCCGTCGTCGACGCCGACGCCTTACAGGTCGTCCCCGAAGTCGACACCGACGCGACGCTCGTCTGTACGCCGCACCAGGGGGAGTTGCAGAAGATGGGCGGTGAGACGGCCGACGACTGGGAAGCACGTGCCGACCTGGTCGAGGAGTTCGCAGCCGACCTCGGGCAGACGCTTCTGGTGAAGGGAGCGTACGACGTGATATCCGACGGCGAGCGGACGAGAGCCAGTCGAACCGGCAACGCCGGGATGACCGTCGGTGGGACCGGGGACGTGCTCGCCGGGGTAACGGGCGCGCTCGCGGCGACCCAGGACCCGTTCGACGCCGCGTGCGTCGCCGCGTGGGCCAACGGTCGCGCCGGTGACCTCGCCGCCGAAGAACGCGGCTACGGCCTCGTCGCGACGGACCTCCCCGACCGCCTACCGAAAGCGATGAACCGCGGCGGCGAGGTTGGAGAGGTATGACCGAGAAAGGACGACCGACCGGGCCCGCCGACCACAGCGACCCGGCCGAGGCCGCCGGCGACGCAGACGCCGACCCTGCGGACCACAGCAACCCCGATGAAGACGACCCCGAAGCCGAGACGTACCGAACGAGCAGCCGCTCCGAACTGACTCACACCGACGAAGGAGGCAACGTCCAGATGGTCGACGTCGGCGCGAAACCCGACACTGCGCGCCGCGCGGAGGCACGGGGCGAGATTCGGCTGCGCGAGTCCACCATCGACGCGATCGGCGGCGACGAAATCGAGAAAGGCGACGTGCTGGCGACCGCCCGCGTCGGCGCGGTGCAGGCTGTCAAACACACCTGGGAGACGATTCCGATGTGCCACCAGATTCCCATCACGAACGTCGACACCGAGTTCGACGTGCGCGACGACCGGGTGGTGTTGACCGTCGGCGTCGAAACCACCGGCAAGACCGGCTGCGAGATGGAGGCGCTCGAAGGCGTCACCACCGGCCTAAACGTCGTCTGGGACATGGTGAAAGCCGCCGAGAAGGACGACGACGGGCAGTATCCCGACACCTCGATTCGTGACGTCGAAGTCGTTACGAAGGAGAAGCAGACGCTGGGGTAGGGGGCGAGCAGACGGCGTACCGTACTCTCGACCGTTCCGCGACCGGGTCGCCGTACTCCCGCCTCGCCCGAATCGCGGCGCTACTCAGCGCACGCGGCGGGATGGTTCCGTCTTCGGTGATAAACGCTCGGGACGGGAACAAACGGAAAACAACTCGACGCGACTACGCCGGGTGCTCGTGTTCGCACTCGCGGCGTTCTTTCGTGATGTCGTACTCGCTGGCTCTCGCTCTAATCTCGTCAGCGTCGACGCGGACGTGCTCGCCGTCATCGTAGAGCACTTCGCCGTCGACCATGGTGAACCGCACGTCGTCGCCGTGCGCCGAGAAGACGAGGTGCGAGAGCACGTCGTGCAGCGGCGTCGCGCGCGTGAGGTCGGTGGTGAGGCCGACGACATCGGCTTTCCACCCCTTCTTCAGTTTCCCGACCCTCTCGAACCCGGCCGCTTTCGCGCCGTTTCGCGTCGCCATCTCGAAGATAACTTTTGCAGGCGTCGTCGTCGGGTCCAGCGTCTGCACCTTCTGGAGGAGGCTCGCTTGCCGCATCTCGGTGAACGCGTCGAGCGTGTTGTTGCACGGCGGGCCGTCGTTGCCGAGCGCGACGTTGATTCCCCGGTCGAGGTAGTCGACGATGGGCGCGATGCCCGAGGCGAGTTTCATGTTCGACGACGGGCAGTAGGTGACGTTCGTGCCCGTCTCTTCGAGGATTTCACGCTCGACTTCGTCAGTGTGGACGCAGTGCGCGAGGATGACGTCTTCGCCTGTCAGTCCGACCTCGTCGAGCCACTCGATGTTCCGCATCCCCGTCTCGCGCTCGACGGTGGCTATCTCGTCGCGGTTCTCGCTTGCGTGTGTGTGGATGCGGACGCCGTCGTAGCGGTCGGCGAGTTCGCGCGACCCGCGGAGGCACTCCTCCGTACAGCTGACAGCGAATCTGGGAGTCACCGCGTAGCGGATGCGGTCCCCGAAAGAGCCGTGGTACTTCTGGATGAGTCGCTCGGTTTCGTCGAGGGCGGCCTTCGTGTCCTCGACGAGCCCCGGCGGCGACTCCTTGTCCATGAGCACCTTCCCGATGCGGCCGCGGATGCCCACTTCGCCGGCGGCTTCGAACGCCTCCTCGGCGTGCCGAACCGAGAGGTGGTCGATGGCCGTCGTCGTTCCCGACTCGACGAGTTCGAGGTAGCCGAGTTCGGCGGCGGTGCGCATCCCCTCGGCGTCGAGGTTCGCCTCCATCGGGAGCACGTGGTCGAACAACCAGTCGAGAAGTGAGGTGTCGTCGGCGATGCCGCGGCCGAGCGACTGCACCGAGTGGATGTGACCGCCGACGAGACCGGGTAGCAGCACGTCGTACGACCGCCGCTCGTGGTCCGGGTGGGTGTCGAGGAGGGCCGCCCGCTCGCCGACGGCCGAGATACGGTCGTCGTCGACGACGACGGCCCCGTCCTCGATGACGGTCTCCGCGTCGACGACGACGGTTCCTGAGAGTAGCATTGTCCCCGACAAGGGAGGGGAAGCCGAAACAATAAACCTCCGTTTCGTCGGTGTGGCGGACGAGTCGAAAACGCGAGCGACCGAGTGTGGACACGGGCCGACGCGAGCAGACTCGGACCGACGTAGGCTCACTCAGACCGACGGGAGCAGCCTCAGGCCGACTCGACGGCGGTCAAATCGGCGGCTTTCGCGCGCGCCTGCTCGACGATTGCGGGTCGCGCTTCGAACTCGACGAGCACGTGGTCGTCGTCGTACTCCTCGGTCTCGACGTGGCCGTGGTCGTGAATCCACGAGACGACGCTCATCGTCTCGTCCACGAGGGGTATCATCAACCGCTCGCGCTCCCACGAGGGGAGTTCGGCCTCGATGCGCGCCTGCAGTGCTTCGATATTCTCGCCGGTCTGTCCCGACACGGCGACCGGGTTCGGCGCGAGCGCCGTCAACGCCGCTTTCTTCTCTTCGAGTTCGTCGTCGTCGATTCGGTCTATCTTGTTCAGTACCGTCACGATGGGCGCTTCGTTGCGCTCGTACAGCGTGTCGTGACTCGTCACGAGTTTCTCGCGCATCTCCTCGACGGGTTCGGAGGCGTCGACGACCAGTAAGACGAGGTCGGCGCGGTACACCGAATCGAGCGTCGACTTGAACGATTCGACCAGCCAGTGGGGGAGGTCCGAGACGAAGCCGACGGTGTCGGTGAGGAGGACGTTCCGCTTTCCGGTTTCGGCGCGGCGCGTCGTCGTTCCGAGTGTCGTGAACAGGCGGTCCTCGGACTCTGCGGTCGCCTCCAAGTCGGGATGGAGGTCCTCGTTCTCGTCGACGTCGAGTTCGGCGGCCAGTCGCCGAAGCAGCGTCGACTTTCCGGCGTTGGTGTAGCCAGCGAGCGCGACCAGGTCGAAGCCGGACTCGCGGCGCTGCTCGCGCCGCGTCTCCTCCTTGTCGGCGATAGAGTCCAGTTCGCGTTTGATGTTGGCTATCTGGGCCTTGATGTCCCGTTCGCGGCTCTCGTCGTACTCGCCGAGGCCCATGAACCCGGGCCGTTCGTCCCGTTTGGCGAGACTCGCCTTCGCCTCCGCGCGCGGGAGTTCGTATCTGAGTTCCGCGAGTTCGACCTGCAGTTGGGCCTTGCGGGTCTGCGCGCGCTGGCCGAAGATGTCGAGGATGAGCGTGAATCGGTCGACGACTTCGACGCCGTCCGGGAGTTTCTGTCCGATGTTGTACGTCTGGTACGGTCCCAGTCGGTTGTCGACGATGACCGTATCGGCGTCGCTGCGGCGGACCAACGCCGCGAGTTCGTCGACCTTCCCCTCTCCGAACTCGTACGCGGGGTCCTCCTCGCGGCTCTGTGTGAGTTCACCGACCACTCTGTACCCGGCCGCGCGCGCCAGTTCCGTTATCTCTCCGAGGTCGGCGCTCCCGGAGTCGACGCGCTTTGCGACCACGGCGGTCCCGTCTTCAGGGATGGGTGCTCTCCACCTCTGTTCGCATGTGCGGGTGTATGTCGTGCGCACTTTTGTACTTTCCTGGGTCGGGGGTCGGTTCGACCCGAGGTTCGTCTCGCCGTGCCGACACGTATCCACAAAGGTAATAAGTTAGTTGTGAGGACTGTCGGTCGTTATGGAAATAGACGTACAACAACTCGCCATGGAAGCCGGCACCGGCACCGTTATCGGTGCGATAATCGGCTTCGCGGCGAAGAAGGTAGCGAAGATTATCGCCGTCCTCGTCGGTCTCGAACTCGCGCTGTTCAAGTTCCTCGAATCGCGCGGGATTCTCTCCGTCGACTGGGACAAACTGAGCGCAGGCTTCCTGAAGACCGGAGAAGCCGCGACGACGGGCACGCCGCCCGACTGGATGATGACGATTCTCTCGACACTCTCCATCTCCGCCGGGTTCACCGGTGGCTTCCTCGTCGGCTTCAAGAAAGGGTAACCCAGCCGATTCGCCGCTTCTCGTCAGTACGTCGTTCGAGCGCTCAGCGGGTCGCTAAATCGTCTTTATCCTTGATTATCTGCGTCTCCGCTTCGCCGCTCGTGTGTTCGTTGACGAGGTCGTAGAAGTCGTTCTGCATCCCCGCGGGGAACGTCATCACGCCGACCCACGACCCGTCGTTCTGCCACTCTTCGCGCTCTAAGTCACCGAACTGCCGGACTCGCGCCTGCGCGCTGCCGGCGTACTGTGCGGGGATGTTGACCGCGATGGTCACCTCGGCGAACCGTATCGGAATCACGGGCCGGAGCGCGTCGAGGGCGTCGTCGACCTGGGTCTCGACGGGTTCCATCGGGTCGACGCGGAAGCCCGCTTCCTCCAGCGCGCGCTCGATGCGCTCGGGCGGATGCGGCGCGTCGTCCATCTGCGGGTTGACCGCGTTGCGCGCGATGCGATTGATGAGTTGGCGTCGCTTCTGTTCTTGCATCTCGCGGCGCTGTTCGGCCGTAATCTGTATCTCACCGCGTTCGACGACCTCCGGAATGATCTGCATCGGATCGGTCGTGTCGAACACCTTCTTCAGGTCCTCTTCGGCGGGTCTGTCGCCGCGGGAGGCGTCCTCGAAGACGTCTTCGGCGGCGATGACCTCCTCCAGGTCGCCGTCGAACTCGCCGCGTTTCATCGCAAGTGCGGCGTCGGGGTCGATGAGCACCTCGAAGCGCGCTCCGTGTGATTCGAGTCGCGCGGTCACGGCGTCGTCAAGCGAAATCATACCACGGGATACTGTCTCTGGGGTTAAAAGCACTGCTTGCGTTCCGGTTTCACCAGTTGGATTCTCCAAAACGACGAATGTCGTATTTGTCCTGTTTACACGACAATTTCTTACGGAGTAAGACAAAATTCAGTCCAACATAACAGAATAAAAGACACAATTAAGTGCTTTGAAATGGTATTGGAAAATGAATGTCAGAGAAATTGAGAGCATTCATCAGCGGAACGTTGTATTGTGGGGCCTTCTTCGGTGGACTTTGGAAAGAAGTAGGTGACCCCTTCAAAATGATTCTGATAGAATTGCAATCGTTCCAATCGCAGGGTCCTTATGCATTTGATGCGCTTCAGAGCTATCAAGACGCCAAATTCCTCCTTATGGTTGGGGGTATTGTTGGTGCCTTCGTATTCCTTCGATTTCTTGGAGTACTGGCTTACGGAATCGCTCATGCAGCAGGCTTAGTAATTCTCTCAAATCTCGGGTTGGGAGTTGCTTTACTCACTATTTCAAGCCTAACTGCGCTCTTTGCATATTCTAAGCAAAAATCAAAAGAAGAAGCAAAATCCCTTCGAACCTATTCGTCTCTCACCTCTTCGGGGGGTTTTCGATGAGAAAGAGAGCAAAGGCAGACAGCGGCTTTCTAGTTATATTGCTGATTGCGTTTATCTTCTCCACACTTTTTGTATATGAGGTCTTTCTACCTACTCTATGCGAAATATTCCAGAGTGGTCCGCCGTTGTGTTGATTTAGCCAAGCCGATTCTAATTTCACTGCCTTAACGATATTCGGCCTTAGAAAATCAGGTACAAAACGCTATACCCCCTCACCCCTTCTCCCATCGTATGAGCACGATAGACGCCGAAAAGAGCCTCGAAGACCGCATCGAGTTGTTCATGATGCGCAACTTCCCACAGATTCAGATGCACGGCGGTAGCGCCGCTATCGAAGCCCTCGACGAGGAGAGCGGCGAAGTGTGGATTGCACTCGGTGGCGCGTGCTCGGGGTGTGGTATCTCGCCGATGACCGTTCAGGCGCTGAAGAGCCGGATGGTCTCGGAGTTCGACGAGATTAGTGCCGTTCACGCCTCCACGGGAATGGGTGGCTTCGGTTCGACTCCGGACGACGACTTCTCCGACGTCCCGTTCTGAGCATCCGGTAACGTGCCTCTACCGGGGCCACAGGCACTGCTCGGGAGTTGGAGCGAGACGGATAACTATGCAGTGGGTCGCAGACGACGCCGTAGATGAACGAGCGGGCGTACCACGTCATCTGTCGTGCCTGCCGAACCGAGCATCTCACCGCGAGTGAGTCCGCAGCGTCGAAACTGTCGGTCGAGCACGGCGCTCGTCTCGGTCATCGGATCACCTACTGGAGAATTGCATAATCCTTTCACTCTCGCCTTCGACGGAACGATATGGACGACCTCGAAGTGCGCGAACGCCTCGTCGTCGATGTCGCACACGAAGGCGGCGAGCTCGCGCTCGATTCGTTCCGACAGGAACTCGCCGTCGAGACGAAGGCGGGACCGCTGGACGCCGTCACGGCAGTCGACCGAGACGTGCAACGCCACATCGTCGAGCGAATCTCCGAACGGTTCCCCGAAGACGACATCGTCGGCGAAGAAGACGACGCGGCAAAACGCGTCCCCGAAGACGGTGTCGCGTGGGTAATCGACCCGATCGACGGAACGAACAATTACGTCGCCGGGGACAGACGGTGGGCGACGAGCGTCGCACTCGTGGAGGACGGTGAACCGCGTGCCGCAGTGAACTACCTTCCGGCGCTCGGAGAACGTTACGTAGCGACGGGCGACGAGGCGAGACGAGACGGCGACCCGGTAGGCGTGAGTGGCGCGTCCGACTCGGAGACGCTCGTCATCGACCCTATCTTCGGGCTGAGCCGCCCCGAACGCCGGGCGCTCGCCCGCGTCGCGGAGAAAATCGTCACCGAGTTCGGCGACCTTCGGCGAGTCGGGAGCGGCCAAACGACGCTGTCGATGGTTGCCAGCGGCGAGTTAGACGCCGCGGTTTCGACGGTCGAACTATCCCCGTGGGACACGATTGCGGGCGTCTTTCTCGTCCGACAGGCCGGTGGCGTCGTCACCGACCCGTCGGGTGACCCGTGGAGACACGACTCAGAGGGGTTGATAGCCTCGAACGGGGCCGCTCACGACGAACTCGTCGACGCGTTCGGAGCGCTCGGAAAAGTGTAAAGTTCGACTCGGCGGGCTCGTTACGACGAGAGCTGCGAAACCATCGATTCGAGCGAGGATTTCTCCTGGACGCCGACGACTCGTTCGGCAGCCTCGCCGTTCGCGTAGAACTCCAGCGTCGGCACGCTCCGAACGCCGGCCGACTGGGCGAGTTGCTGGTGTTCGTCGATGTCGAGTTTTGCGACGACGGCGTCCGTCTCGGCGGCCAACTCTTCGAGCGTCGGTTCGAGCATCTTGCACGGGCCGCACCAATCGGCGTAGTAGTCGACGACGACGACGTCGTTTTCGGCGACGAGCGATTCGAGGTGGCTCTGGTCCTCGACGTGTACTGGCTTCTCTGCGCTCTCTGGTGTACTCATCACCTCTGGTTAGCCGTCCACCGCTCATAAGCGTTGAGCAGTTTGTCTCGAAGTTCGCAATACCGTTCAGGGTACCGAGTATCGGAGCAGGACGCCGTCGTCGACGCGGTCGACGGAGTCGAGCGAGAGCGCGGGAAACTCGTCGACGAACCCGTCGCCGTCGACGAGCGTCGGGGCGTCGCGGCCGCCGATTACCTTCGACCCGACGTAGACCGAGAGTTCGTCGACGAGCCCGGCCTCGAACAGCGAGAAGATGAGCTCGCCGCCGCCTTCGACCATCAGTCGGTCGACGCCCTCGGCTTCGAGTGTGTCGAACGCGGCCGAGAGGTCGACTCGGTCGTCGCCCGCGACGACGATAGTCGCGCCTTGGGCGCGTAGATCGTCCAGACGACTCTTCGACGCTGCCTCGGAGACGAGTAGGTAGGTGCGAGCTTCGTCGTCGAGAATCCGGGCTTCGAGGGGCGTCCGCGCGCGCGAGTCGGCGACGACACGAGCAGGGTTCTCCGACCGACCGCTCTCACGGCGCTCGGTTCGGCGACGCTCGGCGTCGAGGACGAGATGCGGGTCGTCCGCGAGAACCGTGCCGACGCCGACCATGACGGCGTCGTTCTCGGCGCGGAGGCGGTCGACGCGGTCGAAGTCGTCTTCTCCGCTGATGACGACCTGCTCGCGTCGCCGCGAGGAGAGTTTCCCGTCGACGCTCGTCGCCGCGTTGACCACCACGTGCATGTCGTGTCACTGGGGTGGCCGATAAGATGCTCCTTTCGATGCGCGTTTTCGACGCCTCTCAGACCCGGTCGACCGTCGACGCGCCGCATTCAGCAAAACACTAAGTATCGCCTCTGAGAATCGTGTACAATGCCACCACGCGTTCTCATGCTCGGTTGGGGATTTCCACCGAACGTCGCCGGCGGCCTAGACACCCACGTCGGTGCCTTGTTCAACGGCCTCGAGGAGACCGACATCGAGATCGAACTACTGCTCCCGGCGGAGTACGCCCCGGAGGGCCGCGAGAACATCGTCGGCGTGCCGACGGGCGACGGCGACATCGTTACGCGAATCGGTCGTATCAGCAAGCGCTTCGCCGAGCGCGCATCCGAGTTCGACATCGTTCACACCCACGACTGGTTCGGCTACGGTCCGGCCTCGCGCGCGAAACAGCAGACCGACGTGACGTGGGTGACGACCTTTCACTCGCTCTCGTCCGACCGCAACATCGACCCACCGCAGCGCGAACTGGAGACCGAACGCCGCGTCACCGACCGCTCGGACCACCTCCTGTCGGTGAGTCATCTCCTCGCTCGTAACCTGAAAGAGGAGTACGGCGGCGAGTCGACCGTCATTCACAACGGCTTCTCGACGCCGGACACCACCGGCCGCGACTACAAGCAGGAGTTGGGAATCGACGGCCCGATGCTGTTGTACGTCGGCCGCCACACGGACCAGAAGGGTATCGCTCACCTGCTTTACGCCATCAAGAAGCTCCGCGACCCCGAGGTGACGCTCGTCATCGGCGGAAAGGGTCACCTGACCGACCAACTGGAGCGGTTCGCCGAACTGCTCGGCGTCGAAGACCAGGTGATATTCGCCGGTTACGTGCCCGAGGAGGCGCTCGGCGACTACTACGCGTCGGCGGACGTGTTCGTCTCGCCGTCGCTCGCCGAACCGTTCGGCATCACTATCACCGAGGCGCTGGAGGTGGGGACACAGGTCGTCGCCACCGAGTGCGGCGTCGCAGAGATACTGCCTGACGACTGTCTCGTCGAGGTCGAACCGGACTCGGACTCCATCGCCGACGGCATCGAGGAGGCGCTCTCGCGCGACGGACCGCCGCAGTACGAGCGTCGCGGGTGGGACGAGGTCGTCGAAGAGACCGCGGAGTACTACCGGGAAATCGCCTGAAACGGCTCCGAAACGCTCGAACGCTCAGTCGTCGCCGCGGCTTGGCTGCTCAGTCGCCGCCGCGGTAGAGTTCGACGTGGGTGACGGGTTCGGGGTGTCGAATCCGCAGTCCGTCGGCGGTCAACGAGACGCCCTTCTTCTTCGGCGCGCTACTCCGCTGGTACGGACTGTCGGCGCTGCTCTGGTAGGGGCTATCGCTGTCGGTGCTGCTCTGGTACGGACTGTCGGCGCTACTCTGATACGGGCTATCGCGCGACTGGTAGGGGCTGTCGTCCTGTCGCGGTCGGTCGAACCCCTCGGGCGGGAGGTAGATACGCTCTCCCGACTCCGAGCGAACGACGACGGCGATGGCTCGGTCTCCGACCACGTCGATGGTCGTGTCGCCGTCCTCGTCGATGTGCGTCTCGAACGTGAACTCGTCCATAGCGCACACTCTCGGCGACGTTACTTAGGCGTTCGTCCGATTTTCGCTCCGTCAGCTCTCCTTCGTCGCTCCGGGCGGCCGTCGTTCATCGCGCCCGTGCGACCATCTGGTTCCATCGCGCCCGCGCGTGCAACGGTTTTTAACACAGCGGGTCGAAACCTTCCCCGATGCAAGTAGACGACCATGCCGAGGAGCTCGCCTCCGCTCTCGGCGTCGACAAAGAGGAGGTCACACGCGACTTGGAGAACCTGCTGCAGTACAGCGTCCCCATCGAGGAGGCCAAACAGAGCATCCGCCGAAAACACGGTGGCGGCAGCGGCGGTGGCGGTGCGACGCCCACCTCGAAGAACGTCGCCGAAATCACCCCCGAGGACGGCAGCGTCACGGTTACTGCGAAAGTGCTCACCGTCGGGACCCGCTCGATTCGCTACCAGGGCAAAGACCAGACGATTCGCGAGGGCGAACTCGCCGACGAGTCGGGGAAAATCTCGTACACGGCGTGGACCGACTTCGGGTTCGAGGCCGGCGACACCGTCACCATCGGCAACGCGAACGTCCGCGAGTGGGACGGACGACCCGAACTGAACCTCGGCGAGAGCAGCAGCGTCGCCGTGGCCTCCGAGTCGGTTTCGACCGACTACGAGGTCGGCGGCGACTCGACCCTCCTCGACCTCGAACCCGGCGACCGCGGCCGCAACGTCGAGGTACAGGTGCTCGAAGTCGAAGAGCGGACGATCGACGGACGCGACGGCGAAACCGAGATTCTCTCGGGCGTCCTCGCCGACGAAACCGCCCGACTGCCCTTCACCGACTGGAACCCCCGCGACGAGGTCACAGAAGGTGCGAACCTCCGAATCGAGGACGTGTACATCCGCGAGTTCCGCGGCGTGCCCTCGGTGAACCTCTCGGAGTTCACCACCGTCACCGAACTCGCCGACCCCGTCGAAGTCCGCGACGCGGCCCCCCGGCTCCCCATCGACGAGGCCGTCGACGCCGGCGGCATGTTCGACGTCGAACTCGTCGGCAACGTCATCGCCGTCCGCGACGGCTCCGGCCTCATCGAGCGCTGTCCGGAGTGCGGCCGCGTCGTCCAGAACGGCCAGTGCCGCAGTCACGGTAACGTCGACGGCGAGGACGACCTGCGCGTGAAGGCGATTCTCGACGACGGCACCGACACCGTCACCGTCGTCCTCGACGCCGAGGCGACGAGCGAGGTGTACGGCGGCGGTATCGACGACGCGAAGCAGGCCGCCCGCGACGCGATGGACAAAGAGGTCGTCGCCGACGACATCCGCGAGAAACTCGTCGGCCTCGAACACCGCGTCCGCGGCAACCTCTCGGTCGACGAATACGGCGCGAACCTCGACGCCAGCGAGTTCGAGGAGACCGACGACGACCCGGCCGAGCGCGCCCGGACGCTGCTCTCAGAGATTCCGGCCGCCGACGAGGAGGTGGCGCGATGAGCGCCGATGCCCCAGGACGACGCGAGGTCGCCTACCGGCTCTTCGCGGCCGAGTACGACGACGCGTCGCTGTCGTACTCCGAGAGCGACGAGGAGCGCGCGCCGAACTACGTGGTCACGCCGACGGGGGCGCGGGTCAACCGCCTGTTCGCCGTCGGCGTGCTGACCGAAGTCGAACAGGTCAACGAGGAGGTGCTTCGGGGCCGCGTCGCCGACCCGACGGGTGCGTTCGTCACCTACGCCGGGCAGTACCAACCGGAGGCGATGGCCTTCATCGACCGGACGACGCCGCCGGCGTTCGTCGCGCTCACGGGGAAAGCCAGAACGTTCGAACCGGAGGACTCCGACCGCGTGTTCACCTCGGTCCGCCCCGAGAGCGTCAACGCCGTCGACGCCGACACCCGGGACCGCTGGGTCGTCTCGACCGCCGAGGCGACGCTCCGTCGCGTCGCCGCCTTCGACGCCGCGCTCGCCGACGACCGACGTGGCGACGACCTCGAGCGCGCGCTCCTCGCCGCTGGCGTCGACGAGACGCTCGCCGCGGGCATCCCGCGCGCCATCGACCACTACGGGACGACGACTGCGTACCTCGAAGCGATTCGGCAACTGGCCGTCGACGCGCTGGAGGTCGTCGCCGGCGACCGCGACGAGGTCCGCCCGCTGACCGTCGGTCCCGCGGAGGGTGAACCGACGGAACTCGGCCCGCTTCCGGCGGGTATCGAGCGCCCCGACCTCTCGGACGTCGCCGTCGAGGAAGCCGGCGAAACGTCCGAAGCCGAGGAAGCCGAGGAAGCCGGGGAAGCCAGCGACCCCGAGAGCGACGACTCCACAGAACCTGCGGAGACCGTCGAAGCGACCCACAGCACCGAGTCGAGTACCGAAACTACCGCCGGTACCGACCCCGAGGCCGCCTCGACTGAGACGACCGAATCAACCGAATCGACCGAATCGACCGAATCGACCGAATCGACCGAATCGACCGAATCGACCGAATCAACCGAGCAGACTGAACCAGCCGCCGAGGAGTCGGCTGCCGCAGCGTCCACCGAGACGATGGTCGGCACGAACGAATCGACGGCTGACACCGCCGCCGAACCCGCCGAGGCGACCGCTCCCGACAGACAGGAGACGACCGCCGCGTCGACGGAGGCTGAATCAGACGCGACCGACTCCGGGTCCGCTGAAACCGTCGACACTGACTCTGAGACCGACTCCGAGCCGACCGAGACCGACAGCTCGGGCGGGCTCGGCGACTTCGACGACGCGTCGAGCGACTTCGACCAATCGACCGAGTCGACCGACGAAACCGAACCGACCGACGAAACCGGCGGAGAGAACCTCGACGACTTCGACGACGGGATGTACGAACTCGACGAGGACGAGCGCCAGGAGGTCGAAGAGGAGTTCGGCACCGAGTTCACGAGCGGCGCGGAAGTCGACGACCCCGGCGACGCGGATATCGACGTGCCGACCGACGAGGCGGGCGCAGAGAACGCCGAAGAGTCCGTCGCCGCCGAAACGAGCGCCGCCGGTTCGACCGGTTCGGTCGTCGACGAAACTGCCGAGGAGGCGGACGACGTCGCGGCCGAACCCGCCGAGGCGGCCGCCCCGGAGACGGACGCAGCGTCCACCGACACGGACGACGGAACCGACGCCGAGGAGGCGGACGAACCGCTCGACGAGGCGGACCTCAAAGCCGCGGCCGTCGACGCCATGTCCGAGTTGGACGACGGCGACGGGGCGGACCGCGAGAAAGTCGTCGCCGCCGTCGTCGACGAACACGGCGCGGACCCCGGAAACGTCGAGGACGCCATCCAGGACGCGCTGATGAGCGGACAGTGTTACGAGCCCGCCGACGGGAAGCTGAAAGCCATCTGATGACGCGACCCGCGGTCGAACCCGTGCCGGGCGAACCGGCGGCGACCGCCGACCTCGGCGACGAACGAGCGCTCGTCGTCGCCGACTACCACGCTGGCATCGAAGTCGGACTGCGTTACGAGCGCGGCGTCGAACTCGCGAGTAACGCCGACGCTCGCCGCGAGCGGCTGCTCTCGCTTCTCGACCGCACCGGGGCGAGCCGCGTCGTCGTCCTCGGCGACATCGGCCACCGCATCGGCGACCCGAAAGGCGAGGAACACAGGGAACTGGAGGCGCTGTTCGACGCGCTCGACTCTCGAAACGTGCCGCTGACGCTCGTCACCGGAAACCACGACGGCGGCGTCGCCGACGCGTTCGAGGACCGCATCGACGCGACGCCCGGCGACGGCGTACGGATGGGAGAGGTTGGCTTCCTCCACGGGCATACGTGGCCGAACCGGGCGGTGCTCGGCGCCGAGACCATCTGCATGGGTCACGAGCACGTGACGGTGAAACTGCAGGATTCGGTCGGCGGCGGGCGCGTCGAACCGGCGTGGCTCCGCGGACCGCTCCGCCGCGACGTGTTCGCCGAGCATCTCGGCGTCGAAGGCGACGATTCCGACGACTTCGAGTGGACGGACCCGGAACTCGTCGTCTTCCCGGTGTTCAACGAGCGCTCCGGCGGGACGTGGGTGAACGTCGAGGGGCAGGAGTTCCTCTCGCCGTTTCTGCCCGGGGGGTTGGAGTCGGGGGAGCTGTACCTGCTCGACGGGACGCGGTTGGGCGACTATCGGTCGGTGTGAGCGAGACCGGATTCCCCCACAAGCGTAGGCCTTAACCCCCTCGCGCCGCTAATCTGGTTAATGTCCGAGTCGGAGGCCGCGACGGGGATTCGGGCCTTCACCGCGCTCGGCGACGCCGTGCGCGAGGCCCTCTCCGAACGCGGCTTCACCACGCCGACGGAGCCGCAGCGCCGGGCGATTCCGCCGCTGGCCGCCGGGAAGAACGCGCTCGTCATCGCCCCAACCGGGACTGGCAAGACCGAGACGGCGATGCTCCCCGTGTTCGATTCAATAGTCGAGCACGGCGAGAAACCGTTCGGCATCTCCGCGCTGTACGTTACACCGCTCCGGGCGCTCAACCGAGACATGCGCGAGCGCCTCGACTGGTGGGGCGAGACGCTGGACCTCGACATCCAGGTCCGCCACGGCGACACGACGCAGTACCAGCGCGGCAAGCAGGCCGACGACCCGCCGGACGTGCTGGTGACGACGCCGGAGACGCTGCAGGCGATGCTGACGGGGAAGAAACTCAGAAAGGCGCTGGCGGACGTCGAACACGTCGTCGTCGACGAGGTCCACGAACTCGCCTCCTCGAAGCGCGGCGCGCAGTTGACGGTCGGCCTCGAACGCCTCCGCGAGGTCGCGGGACCGTTCCAGCGAATCGGGCTGTCGGCGACCGTCGGCTCGCCCGAGGAGGTCGCGAAGTTTCTGGTTGGGGTCGGCCCGTCGACGGAATTCGGCGACCGCGACTTCGAAATCGTCGAAGTGGATGTCGGAAGCAAAGTCGAGTTCACCGTGACGCGTCCGGAGGTAACGCCCGAAGACGAACGTCTCGCGGGGAAGCTCGCTACCGACGCCGAGATAGCGAGTCACGTCCGGACGATCCGTGACCTCGTTCGTGACCACGAGTCGACGCTCGTCTTCGTCAACACTCGACAGACCGCCGAGGCGCTCGGCTCTCGGTTCAAGACGCTCGGCGCGAACGTCGGCGTCCACCACGGGTCGCTCTCGAAGGAGGCGCGGATCGACATCGAAGACCGGTTCAAAGCCGGCGACATCGACGGGCTCATCTGCACGTCGTCGATGGAGCTCGGTATCGACGTGGGCCGGGTCGACCACGTAGTCCAGTACGGGAGCCCCCGAGAGGTCGCCCGCCTGCTCCAGCGCGTCGGCCGGGCGGGACACCGCCGCGACGCCGTCTCCCGGGGTACTATCGTCACCAGCGACCCCGACGACACGTTCGAGGCACTGGCTATCGCTCGCCGCGCCGTCGACGGCGACGTCGAACCCGCCGAGATTCACCACGGCAGTCTCGACGTGCTGGCGAACCAGATCGTCGGAGTCGTCATGGACACCGGCGAGGTGAGCGCCCGCGGCGCGTACGAGTTGGTTCGGCGGGCGTACCCCTTCCGCGACTTGGAGGAAGAGCAGTTCCGGCAGGTCGTCCGCGAACTGTCGGGCAACCGTCTGCTGTGGGTCGACGAGGAGAAGGACCTCCTGGAGAAATCGGGCGGGACGTGGCAGTACTTCTACGCGAACCTCTCGATGATTCCCGACCAGGAGACGTACGAGGTCCACGACATGAGCTCCCGAAAACAGATCGGGACGCTCGACGAGCGGTTCGTCGTCAACTTCGCGCAACCCGGCGAGGTGTTCATCCAGCGCGGCGAGATGTGGCGCATCAACGACATCGACGACGAGGAGACGCGGGTGAACGTCGCGCCCATCGAGAACCCCGCCGGAGAGGTTCCCTCGTGGACCGGCCGCGAGATTCCCGTGCCGATGGCCGTCGCCCAGGAGGTCGGCGAGATGCGCGCCGTCGCCGGGCCACAGTTCGAGTCCGGCGCGTCGGTCGAGTCGGTCGCCCGCGATTTTCTCGGACGCTATCCGACCGACGAACACACGGTGACGGAGGCGATGACGCTACTCGACCGTCACGCGGAGACGGGGGAACCGCTGCCGACGGCCGACCGAATCGTCGTCGAAGGCCAGGGGAGAAGCGTCGTCGTCAACGCCTGCTTCGGCCATCAGGTCAACGAGACCCTCGGGCGGCTGCTGTCGGCGCTCGTCGGCCAGCGAACCGGGTCCTCCGTGGGGATGGAGGTCAGCCCGTATCGCATCGAGTTCGAGGTACCGCCGAAGGTTCGACCGGCCGATTTCGTCGAGGTGCTGGAGTCGACCGACCCCGACCACGTCGAGGGGCTGTTGGAACTCGCGCTGAAGAACTCGGACACCCTGAAGTTCACGCTCGCGCAGGTCGCCGCGAAGTTCGGCGCGCTCAAGCGCTACCAGGGGAACAACCGCTTCGGCGCGGACCGCCTGCTCGCTGCGCTCGAAGACACGCCCGTCTACGACGAAGCCGTACGGGAGGTGTTCCACCGGGATTTGGACGTCCCCGGCGCGGTCGAGGTGCTCCGGCGCATCGAGTCGGGCGATATCGAACTCGCCGTCGCCCGTGAGCGAACCCCCGTCGGCGCCGCCGGACGGTCGAGCGGCCGCGAGTTCCTCGTCCCCGAGAACGCCGACGCGAGCGTCATCAAGGCGATTCGGGAGCGTATCCGAAACGACCGCGTCATCCTCTTCTGTCTGCACTGCACCGAATGGCACCGCAAGACGAAGGTGCGACGCGTCGCCGACCAACCCGAGTGTCCGAACTGCGGGTCGACGCGCGTGGCCTCGCTGAACCCGTGGGCCGACGAAGTCGTGAAGGCGGTTCGCTCGAACGACAAAGACGAGGAACAGGAGAAGATGACGCGACGAGCGTACCGGTCGGCGAGTCTCGTCCAGAGTCACGGCAAGCGCGCCGTCGTCGCCATGGCCGCCCGCGGCGTCGGCCCGCACAACGCCGCCCGAATCATCGCCAAACTCCGCGAGGACGAGGACGACTTCTACCGCGACATCCTCGCCCAGGAGCGCCAGTACGCCCGGACGCAGTCGTTCTGGGACTGACTCCGAACTCCGTCTCGGACCTTCGTTTCTCGTCTCACCTCTCAGGTTTGCAAACTGGCCCCGTCGAATCAGACGGCGATAACCGCGGCCGGAGGCCGCGTAACCGTCTCAGACCCAGTCTTCGAGAACGGGCTCGACGGCCGCCGCGAGCGACTCGAAGTCCTTCATCGTGATGCCGTCGGTAGTGATGAACACACCCGTGTTCTCGGTGGTGATGCGGACGAGAAAGCCGTTGTCGAAGACGCGAATCGTGTATCGATACTCGCCCAACTCGGAGTTGTGGTAGGCGTCCTGCGTCGTCTTGAAGTCGTGCCACTCGTTGCCGATGAACGAACTCAGGTCGGCGTCCTGCTCCAAGTCACTTCGGAGATACACTTGCTCGTAGTCGAATCGGCTGAAGAACGTCACCGACCGCAAACTGTCGCCGACGGCCGTTCGACAGGTCGTCGTGAGTCTGTCCCGCGCTTTTTCGGTGAGCAAGCCATCACTCATACCCGCCTCTGTGACACCAACTCACAAATAAGCGACGACGAGCGCAATCGACCGGCGCGACCACGGGAGCCGGTACCGAATCTCGTTGCGTATTTATCACAGATGGTAGTCTGTGACATATTGTGACGGAACGCGATTCGAGCCCTGCGATGCCCCTCGACGGAGTTGACGAGCAACCGATCGAGGCCGACCCTCTCGGACGCGCGATGCTCGACTACCGACGGGGTGGCCTTCGCGGCGTCTGCGAGTACGTCGACGGCGCGGAGCGGACCGACGCGCAGGTCGCCGACCACTACTTCGCGCCGCCGACGGAGTGGCCCGAGAGATGGCAATCACTTCTCGACTCGCTCGACGGTCCAGTGCTCGATGTCGGCTGTGGTGCCGGACAGTACGCGCTGTTTCTCCAGGACGACCGCGAAGTCGTCGCCGTCGACGCCAGTCCGGGAGCGGTCGAAGCCGCCCGCGAAGGCGGCGTCGTCGATGCCCGTGTGATGGATATGTTCGCGCTCGACTTCCCCCGCGACCGATTTCGGTCGGCGCTGGTCAACGGCACGCAACTCGGCCTCGCCGGGTCGTTTGCAGGTATCCGAGCGTTCCTCTCGGACCTCGCGGGCGTCACCGACGAGTCGGGCGTCGCTGTCGTCGACAGCTACGACCCGACCCGTCTCGACGCCGAGTCGTTCTTCGGCTACCGGTCGGACCCGAGGCGGGGCGTCGCTCGACGGGCGTTTCACGTCGAGTACCGAGACAGCGAGAGCGGAGAGTCCAGCGGGGCTATGCGAGAAGTCGGCCGGGCGCTCTCGTTTCTGCTCTTTTCACCCGACCGACTCGCCGACGCGCTGGTGGGGACGCCGTGGCACGTCGTCGGGGTTCGTCGCCGCGACGGCGACCCGTACTACAGAGCGGTGCTCGAAAAGCGAAGGTAGTGTTCGATGCTCACCGGAGAGACGGTTCGACCGTTTCCAGCGCCGCGTCGAAGTGGTCGTCGGTGACGAGCACCTCGTCGGCGTGTTCGTTCGCCTCCGCACCCTCGTACCGGTCGGCGACGTCTCGAATCGCCAACAGCGTCGCTTCCCGACAGACCGCCGCGATGTCCGCGCCCGTAAAGCCGTCCATCCGCGAGACGACGGCGTCCAAATCTACCTCGTCGTCGATTGGCTTGTCTCGGACGTGGACGTCGAGAATCGCGCGCCGACCCGCCTCGTCGGGCGCGGGAACCTCGACGTGCGACTCTAGTCGGCCCGGTCGGAGCAGCGCCGGGTCCAGCGAGTCGCGGCGGTTCGTCGCCGACAGCACCACCAAATTCGGGTTGTCGCTGAGGCGGTCGAGTTCGGTCAGCAGTTGCGAGACGACGCGCTCGCCGACGCCGGAGTCGCCGCCCGCCATGTCTCGGTCGCCGGCGATGGCGTCGATCTCGTCGAAGAAGACGATGGCCGGGGCAGCCTGTCGAGCGCGTTCGAACACTTCTCTCACCGACTTCTCGCTCTCGCCGACGTATCTGTCGAGGAGCTCCGGCCCGGCGACGTGGATGAAGTTGACGCCGCTCTCTCCCGCAATTGCCCGTGCGAGAAGCGTCTTCCCGGTCCCCGGCGGGCCGTAGAGGAGGACGCCCGACGGCGGCGCGGTGTTGGCCGCCTCGAACAGCGGGGCGTACGTCAGCGGCCACGTCACCGCGCGTTCGAGCACGGCTTTCGCCTCGTCGAGACCGCCGACGTTCTCGAACGTCGTCGTCGGCGTCTCGGCGACGTACTCGCGCATCGCGCTCGGGTCGACGGCCGCCATCGCGCCCTCGAAGTCCGCGCGGGTGATTTCGAGGTCGTCGAGTGCGACGGGGTCCGTCCCCTCCCGCGAGCGACGGAGCGCGATCATCGCCGCCTCCTTGCCGAGCGATTCGAGGTCCGCGCCGACGAAGCCGTGGGTCCGCGACGCGATGCGGTCGAGGTCCACGTCGTCGGCAAGCGGCATGTTCCGCGTGTGAACGTCGAGAATCTCGCGCCGACCCGTCTCGCCGGGGACGCCGATTTCGATTTCCCGGTCGAACCGCCCGCCGCGGCGCAGCGCCGGGTCGAGGTCGTCGACGCGGTTCGTCGCGCCGATGACGATGACCTCGCCGCGGGCTTCCAGTCCGTCCATCAGCGAGAGCAACTGGCCGACGATGCGGTCCTCCACGTCGCCGCCCTCGTCGCGTTTGGGGGCGATGGAGTCTATCTCGTCGAAGAAGACGATTGCGGGCGAGCTGTCGCGGGCCTCCTCGAACGTCTCGCGGAGGCGCTCCTCGGACTCGCCTTTGTACTTCGACATTATCTCCGGGCCGGAGATGGTGACGAAGTGCGCGTCCACCTCGTTGGCGACGGCCTTGGCGATGAGCGTCTTGCCCGTTCCGGGCGGGCCGTACAGCAGGACGCCCTTCGGCGGTTCGACGCCGAGGCGAGTGAACACCTCCGGCTCGGAGAGGGGGAGCTCTATCATCTCGCGGACGAGTTCGAGTTCCTCGTCCAGCCCGCCGATGTCCTCGTAGTTGATTCCGGTTGCCGGCTTGACAGGCGCGGGTGCGGCGCTCGCGCCGGTGTCGGAATCCGCGTCGGAGCCGGCTCCGGCTCCCGAACCGGCTGTGCGCCCGGCGTCGCGGTCGGTAGGACGGTACACGTCGCTTCCGCTCTGGTCAGCTTCGACGTCGACGCGAACGGTCGTGGAATCGGCGATGCGGACGGTGCCGTCGGGACTGGTCTCGCTGACGACGAACGGCGCGTCGCCGAGCTGTTCGACGTGCACCTGCTCGCCTTGGAGGAGGGGGCGGTCGAGCAGTGCGCGCTTGAGGATGCGGCGGAGGAGGTCTTCGTCGTCGGTACCGACGCTCGCGGCGGCGGTGATAGTCACCGAGCGGGCCGTCTCGACGGCGACCTTCCGTACGCGGACGGTCTCCCCGACTTTCGCACCGGCGTTGGTGCGGGTGTCGGCGTCGACCTGGACGGTGCCGGCGGGGGCGGTCGGACCGGCGGGCCACACTTTGGCGACCGTCTCGCGTTCGCCTTCGATGACGACGGTGTCGCCGCTGAGAACGCCGAGCGTCCGTCGAGCGGAGTCGGGAAGGCGGGCGATGCCACGGCCGGCGTCGCGCTTCTCTGCGGCGCGGACCGTGAGTTCGATGCCCGAGTCGTCGCTCATGTAACCGCCTTTGCAGTGACGGCTCTTTACCCTTCCTCACGGGTGGCCGTCGAAACGACCGGTCACCGGCGTCGTCGGCGCCGACGGCGGGACTGTCGCGCCGCGGTATCGTGACTCCCGCCGAGTAACGCATTTGTCTATTGCTACCCTCTCTCAGCGTATGGTCGCCACGACAGAACGCGACGAGATGACGTGGTACGAATGCGAGATGTGCGGGTTCCTCTTCGAGAACGAGACGGACGCGAAACAGCACGAGTCGAGTTGCGACGCAGAGGAACCGTCGTACCTGCAGTGAACCGCCGTACCTGCAGTGAACCGCCGTACCTGCAATGAATCGCCGTACCTGCAGTGAACCGCCGCGCCTGCAGCGAACCGCCGCAGCTCCGGTTGTCGGGCCGACTACTCCTCCGAAACTAACTCGAAGCTCTGCTCGCCCCAGTCGTCCTCGACGAAGACGAAGACGCGGCCGCGGGCGACCTCCGGGTCGGCCTCGACCTCGGTGCGCATCCCGCCGACGCGGCGGACGACGACGCCCGGGAACAGCTCCTCCTCGTCGCCGTCGCCGAGGATGATTCGACCGACGCCGCTGTCGTCGAGGATGTCGTCGTGCGTCTTCAGGTCGTTGACGTACATCATCACGCCCTCGGTCTCGGTGGGGTCGGTGACGAGGACGTGCGTCTCCTTTCCGGGACCGGTGCGGAGCGGCCCGCCGTGTTTCTTCGGGACGCCGCGGTACAGCGTCGTTCGGCCGTCGAGATACTCCACCTCGATGCCGATGTCGAGGAGTTCGACGCCGAGCGTACTCGGAGGGACGTCGTTTCGCGCGCTCATACCCGAGGTAGAGACGGAGGTGGGAAAAGCGTCGCGCCTCGGCGGCGCGGTTCCCCCGGATAGAAGCGAAATCAGCATCGACCGCCACACCTAATGCGGTTCGTCGCCGCCTCTCGCTATGCACGGCCGTGCGTCCGCCCTCGGGGCGGGAACCGTCCTGAACGCGCTCGCGACGGGTGTCGGCTCCGCGTTCGCTATCGACGTCGAGACGCGCGCGTCCGTCGAACTCGACGACTCCGGCGTCGTCCGCGGAGCCGTCGCCGAGGACCCCGACGCCGACACGCGACTCGTCGAGCGCTGCGTCGAACGCTGCGTCGACGGGTTCGGCGACGGCGAGGGCGGAACCGTCCGCACCGAGAGCGACGTTCCGATGGCCGCCGGACTGAAGAGTTCCAGCGCCGCCGCCAACGCGACGGTGTTGGCGACGCTCTCGGCACTCGATGTCGAGGTCGACGACGGTGGCGACGCGGATAACTCGACGGTGACACGGCTCGAAGCCTGCCGAATCGGCGTCGAGGCGGCCCGCGACGCCGGTGTGACGGTGACCGGGGCGTTCGACGACGCCTCCGCGAGCATGCTCGGCGGCGTCACCGTCACCGACAACCGCGAGGACGAACTGCTCGCCCGCGACGAGGTGGACTGGGACGTTCTCGTCTGGACGCCGCCGGAACGCGCCTACAGCGCCGACGCCGACGCCGACCGCTGTACCCGAATCGCGTCCGTCGCCGACACGGTAGCCGACCTCGCGCTCGCGGGCCGGTACACCGAGGCCATGACCGTCAACGGCCTCGCCTTCTCGGCGGCACTCGGATTCTCGGCCGAACCCGCGGTGGAGGCGCTGCCCGACGCGGCCGGCGTCTCTCTGTCGGGGACCGGCCCCAGCGTCGTCGCCGTCGGCGACGCGGCGGCGCTCGAACGCGTCCAGAAGCGGTGGGAGGAACGGCCCGGAACGACGATTTCGACCGGAACACGACCTGACGGAGCACGCATCCATGACTGACGAACTCACAGAGACCGACCCGACCCGACCGCAACCCGACGAGATGAACCTCGACGAACTCCGCGAGGAGATAGAGGATATCGACCGCGAACTCGTCGAACTCATCGCCCGGCGAACGTACGTCGCCGACACCATCGCGCAGGTCAAAGACGAGCAGAATCTGCCGACGACCGACGAAGCCCAGGAGGACAAGGTGATGGAGCGCGCCGGCGAGAACGCCGAGACGTTCGAGGTGGACGCGAATCTGGTGAAGGCGATCTTCCGGTTGCTCATAGAGCTGAACAAGGTTGAGCAGCGCGAGAGCAGGTAGCATATAACAAAACGTTCGCCCGATTCTCGAATCTAGCCGAAACGGTACCGCGACGGCGGTCAGAGTACGCCTAACTAACGCAGTAATCGTCTCGAACTTTGTTCAAAACGGGCGGTATAGTGATTCAATTTTAAGGTATCTACTCTCGACCGCTAGTGCATGTTAGAACCAAGCACCGTCCTTGCGTTCATTTCCGTCGCAATCGCTCTCATCGTTTCACCCGGGCCAGATAGTATCTACACGCTAACTCGGAGTATCAGCGACGGACGCACCGCCGGTGTCACGGCCGCGCTCGGGTCTTCGACGGGGAGTATCGTACACACGGCGGCCGCCGTGCTCGGGCTTTCGGCAATTCTGCAAACGTCCGCGTTGGCGTTTACTGTCGTCAAATTCGTCGGTGCGGCGTATCTCGTTTATCTCGGCGTTCAGGCGTTCAGGAGTTCGGAAGAATTCGAAATTACACCAGACAGCACCAGCTACACGCCGAGCGAGTCGTTCCGAAGCGCCCTGCTGATTAACGTCTTGAATCCGAAGGTGGCAGTGTTTTTCCTCGCCTTCCTTCCACAGTTCGTTCAGCCGGGAAGTTCTTCCGCCCTACAGATTTTCTCGCTTGGCGTGTTGTTTGCGAGTCTCGGATTCGTTTATCAAGCGATACTCGCGGTCTTCTCTGCGCGAGCACGACGAGTGATTACTGAGCGTGAATTCGTGAAAACTGTCCTTCGCGTGGCCAGCGGCAGCGTTCTCGTCGGATTTGGAGTTAAACTGGCGCTCGAACGGCGAACCCCATCGTAGGTTCCAGAGAGAACTTGCGTTACCCACCGTCATTTCGGACGCTGGGAAGAAAGCGGCAAAATAGCTAAAATCTGTAACACCAGTTGAGAACCTGAACAAGGTGGAGCAACGGAGCAGTAGGTAGCCGAACGCGAGCGTTTCGTATCCTCCGACACCGGGTGATTGGCCGATTCTCCTTCCGGCTGTCGTCTTTCCGTTCCTCGGTTGGTGAAACGCAGTCACTGACGGAGTTATCCCCACCGGCAACCTACAACTCGGATGGAAGAACAGAACCTCGGCGCCGAGACGGAACGTGTAGGGAATCGTCTTATCGAGAGCTCTGCTACAAGCGAGTCGGGAACTGTTCGAACGAACGACATCGAGACGTACTACGTGCGTCGCGGGGACGGTCCTCCCATCGTTTTCATCCACGGCATGGCGATGAGCGCCAGCGAGTGGGAACCGCAGATGGAGGCACTCGGTGACGAGTACACCGTGGTCGCGTACGACGTGCGCGGTCACGGGCACACCGGTGGCTCCGACCGCGACTCGTACACCATGGAGTTGTACGCGGCGGACCTCGATGCGCTTCTCGCGGCGCTAAACGTCGAGAACCCGGTTCTCTGTGGGCTCTCGATGGGCGGCTGTATCGCCCAGATGTACGCCGCGACGTATCCCGAAAAGGTGGCCGGCCTCGTGGTGTCCGATACGTTCACCGCGGCCCCGCTCCCGTTTACGGGTCGGCTGATATTCGCCAATCTCCGATTCTTCGGCCTGCTCGACCGGTTTATTCGGTACACGACGCTGAACCGGTTCCAAACCTGGGTGGGCAATCGTTTCTCACCGGGGGTCGCCGGTGACGGCACGACTACGCAGCGGCTCATGGAAGCAGCGCCGACGATATCTCACGGGGAGTTCGTCAAAATCGCCAATTCGATGGCGCGCTTCCCGAACAGTGACCTCGACGCGTCACAGATTACTGTCCCGACATTAGTTATGCACGGAGAGGATTTGCCAGCGGTGCTTCGGGACATGCACGGGAGACTCGCGGAGGAACTCACCAATGCAGACGTCGAGTTCACCGTGATTCCGGACGCTGGTCACGCTTCCAACATCGACAACCCCGACTTCTTCTCGACGGCGGTACGGGAGTTCCTCGCCCGGATCGCCTCGAAACGTAGCCAGTAGCGGCCCGACTTCGGCTCCGCTCTCGTTGCAGGGGAGTCGCGTACGGTGGAACGCGACAGTCTCGACGGGCCACGACGCTGGTTCACCCGCGGAACGACGGGAGGTTCGGGTCGTCCGCGAGGGGTGTCGCTCATCCGTCGACTGTTTAGATAGTTTTTGTCCTTGGAACGAGATACGTAGCTATGGACACGCTACAATCGAACAGCAGTACGTTCCGGAGGCCCCGATGGTAGACGTCGTGCTCTCGGTGACACAGCTCGTACTTGCGCTGCTTCTCGTGGTGCTGAACGGCTTTTTCGTCGCCGCCGAGTTCGCCTTCGTTCGGATTCGAGGAACCTCGGTCGACCGGCTCGCCGAGGAGGGACGGGCCGGTGCTGGGACGCTCCAAGAAGTGATGACGAACCTCGACGACTACCTCGCGACGACGCAACTCGGCATCACCATCGCCTCGCTCGGACTGGGGTGGGTCGGCGAACCCGCCGTCGCGTCGCTCATCGAACCCGTGTTGGAACCGGTTCTCCCGGCGGGTCTCATCCATCTCGTCGCCTTCGCGGTCGGCTTCAGTTTCATCACGTTCCTCCACGTCGTCTTCGGGGAACTCGCGCCGAAGACGCTCGCAATCGCCAAGA
The DNA here is from genome assembly GCF_005155585.1 of Haloprofundus sp. MHR1. Classification (NCBI taxonomy): domain Archaea; kingdom Methanobacteriati; phylum Methanobacteriota; class Halobacteria; order Halobacteriales; family Haloferacaceae; genus Haloprofundus; species Haloprofundus sp. MHR1. The sequence continues at coordinate 2,775,231 of NZ_CP039833.1, read as the reverse complement.
CGGAGCGACTCTCGCTGTTCCTCGCCCCGCCGATGAAGTTCTTCTACTACGTCCTCTATCCGGGGATCGTCGTCTTCAACGGAGCGGCCAACGCGTTCACGCGGTCGATCGGTGTACCGCCCGCCTCCGAAACGGACGAGACGCTCGGCGAGCGGGAGCTTCTTCGGGTACTCACCCGGTCCGGCGAGGAAGGAAACATCGACGTGGCGGAGGTGACGATGATCGAGCGCGTTTTCGACCTCGACGACATCGTAGTACGGGAGGTCATGGTCCCACGACCGGACGTGGTGAGCGTTCCGGCGGACGCCTCGTTACCCGAACTTCAGTCGATCGTCTTCGAGGCCGGTCACACGCGTTACCCGGTTCTGGACGCCGACGACGGCGACCAAGTGGTCGGATTCGTGGACGTCAAGGACGTGCTGCGAGCGGAGGTGGACGGCGGGGACGCCGAGAGAGTCGGCGACATCGCCCACGAGATTCTCATCGTTCCGGAGACGATGACGATCAGCGACCTCCTGAGACAGTTCAGGGATGACCGCCAGCAGATAGCCGGCGTCATCGACGAGTGGGGAGCGTTCGAGGGGGTTGCGACCGTCGAAGACATCGTCGAGGCCCTCGTCGGGGACCTCCGGGACGGGTTCGACCTCGACAAGCGCGAGCCTTCGATACGCCCGCGCGACGACGGGGGGTACGACATCGACGGGGGCGTCCCGTTGTCGAAAGTCGACGACGCTCTCGAAGGGAACTTCGAAAGCGAGGAGGTCGAAACGATCGGAGGGTTGGTGCTCGGACGACTCAACCGCGCGCCGGCGCTCGGCGACCGCGTCGAGATCGACGGCTCCGTCGTCGAGGTGACGAGCGTCGAGGGGGCCCGTATTTCGACGGTACGAGTCCACGGAAAGGATATCGATGATTCGACCGTCGACTGAGTGAAAGTCGGGAACGAAACGTCCACCCTCGAACCCGAAGAGTCCGCTTCGGAGGCGTTCGACCTACGAGGCGTTCGACGAACTCCGAACGGGGACGAGCCACGCCGGGACGGCGCGCGTGAGCACCACCATTCCGACTAGTTCGACGAGCGTCTGCGTCACGACGACGGCCGGTGCGAGTCCGTAACCGGCCGGGAGCGCGAGCGCGAGCGGCAGTACGACCAGCGAGTTACGGGTGACCGACGTGAACACGAGCGCCCGGCTCTCGCCGACGTCCATCCGGAGGCCCTCCGCCGCGAGTCGTCCGAGTACCGGCATAATCAGAAGGAAGACCACGTACACCGGAATTACGGACGCAATCTGGTCGATGGAGTTGCGCACCCGAGGCAGTTGCGAGGCGATGACGACGAACAGCGTCGCGCCCATCATCGGCACCGGCAACCACCCCATCGTCTCCTGCCATACGGCTCCCTTCGACGACCGTTCCGCCCAGAGTTCGGTGAGCCACGCGAGCGTCAGCGGGAGCGCGATGATGACGAGAAACGCCTCGACGAACGGCCCCGGTTTGATGACCTCCGCGACCTCCTCTCCCATGAACAGCCACAGGAACGCCGGGAGTAACAGCAGTTGGACGAGCATCAGGGCGGGCGTCGTCGCGGTGATCTGCTCGGCGTCGCCGCCGGCGAGTTCGGTGAAGGTGATGACGTAGTCGATACACGGCGTCAGAAGTACCATAAACACGCCGACGAGGACGACTGGCCGCTGCGGGAGGAATCGAGTCAGTCCCCAGACGACGACAGGGACGACGAGGAAGTTCAACCCGAGTGCCGCCGCGACGAATCGGCCGTTCCGAAACGCCCGCCGGAGCCGAACGAACGGGATTTCGAGAAACGTCACGTAGAGCAGGAGGGCCAACACCGGGTCGATGAGCCGTTCGAGGAACGGAACCGAGTCGGGGCGACCGAGTCCGACGGCGACCGCGAGGAGAACGAACACCGCGTAGACGGCGACCTGATTTCGCTGGAGCCACCGTTTCGAGGACATCTACCCCCTACTCCGCACGTCCCCGGTAAATCGCCGTCGCTCTTGACGTGCGTGAGCGCGAGCCTGCCGCTACGCCGGCAGGCCGAAACATACCCGTTCCGCCGCACGTGTGCCGGAGTCGGTCGTACTCAGTACTCCCACAGACGGTCGATACGCGATTCGACGTCCGGATGCTCCCGTTTGAGCGTCTCGACGTCCGTCTCGCCGTCGACGTTGACGACGTGGACCTCGCCGCGTCGTTCCGAGTAGACGTCCTGGAAGTCGTAGACGACGCCGACGACATCGACGCTCTCGGGCACGTCGTCGCTCTCGACGAGGAACTCGACCTGTCTGTCGACGTTGTACTCGACGAGTCGGTTTATCGCCTCCGCGCGCTCGACGTCCGAGGGAAGCGCGTCGACGCCCGCTTCGAGGCGCGGTTTCAGAACGTCGAGGCAGTGTTCGATGCCGGGAGCGTCGGAGACGCCGTCGGTCAGGGCGTCGTACGTCGCCGTGACCGCGCCGCACCCGGTGTGGCCGACGACGACCGCGAGCTCGGTTCCGGTGTGGGCGATGGGATAGAGCACGTCGCCGGAGACGACGTCGCCGGTGTCGGTCCGCTGAACGACGCGGTTGCCGATGTTGCTGCAGGTGAAGATGTGGCCGGGTTCCTCGTTCCCCCAAATCTGGTCCTGGAGGACGCGGGAGTCCGAACAGCAGACGGTGACCGCCTCGGGGTGTTGGGAGTCCTGTACGTCGTCGAACCGTGACCGGAACGACTCCGCGTGGTTTGCGTTGCGCTGTAACAGGTGAACGAATCGCCGCTGCATACCGGTTAGTCGGATTCCGGTCCGAAGAACCTCGGACAATCCGGCAAACCGTGCCTGTGGTCGCCGTTGCCGAGAGCACATTCCGCCGCAGCCAGAACTGGTAACTACCGGCTCTCCGTCTCGTCCGCATGGAACTTCCGCCGTTCGAGTTGGAGCGTTGGCTCGACGAGTACGAACCGCAAGCTGACCTGATGCTCGCCGAGAGCGGCGTCAGAAGTCTCCCAGTCGACCGATTCGACCTCGACGTGGGCGAACTCGGCTACGTCATCCCCACCGACGGCGACCCGCAGTTCCGAGCCGATATCGCCGAGCGGTACGGCCGAAGCGCCGACGAAGTCGTCCTGACCTGCGGCACGCAGGAGGCGGACTACCTGACGTTCATGGCGCTGTTGGAGGAGGGCGACCACACCGTCGTCGTCTCGCCGACGTACCAGTCGCTCAAGAGCGTCCCCGACTCCATCGGGTCGGTGACCGAACTTCGAACCGAACCGCCGGAGTGGGACCTCTCCGTCGACGCCGTCGCCGACGCGATGCGAGAGGAGACTCGACTCGTCGTCCTGACGAACCCGAGCAACCCGACGGGCAAGTACCTCGGCTCGGAGACGATGCGGGCACTGTACGACCTCGCGGCCGACAACGACGCCTACCTGCTCGTCGACGAGGTGTACCGGATGCTCGCCGACGACCCTCATCCCCCGGCCGCGGCGCTCGGCCCGCGCGCGATCTCGGCCGCGGGCGTCTCGAAGTCGTACGGCCTCGCGGGAGCGCGACTCGGCTGGGTCGTCGCCCACCCCGAACTCGCCGACGCGGTCCGGAAGTGGAAGGATTACACGACCATCTCGCCGCCGATGCTCGGCCAGCACGTCGCCAAGCAGGCGCTCGGCGAACAGGAGGACGAGATTCTCCGCGAGAACCGCGAGCACGCGAGACGGAACCGAGAGCGCGTCGCGGCGTTCGTCGAGGAGTACGACCTGGAGTGGTTCGAACCGGTCGGCGTCAACGCGTTCCCGACGGTTCCGGACGGGTTCGAATCGGGCAAGGAGTTCTGTCGGTCCGTCTTCGAAGCCGAGAGCGTCGTTCTCGCGCCGGGTGACGTGTTCGGTTACCCCGACCGATTCCGACTCGGCTTCGGCCTGCACACCGACGAACTGGAGGAAGGGCTCGAGCGTATCGGCCGACACGTCGAACGCGTTCGAGACGAGTCTCTGTAGGCGCCGCCTCATCTGCCGCCTCAGAGTCGTCCAGGGATGTCACCGCCGATACGACACCGCTAACCCGTCGAGCGATTCGTGGCGTTCGGTCGTGTGCGGCGCGGTCAGCGGCGAGACGCTGACTTTCCCGTCGACGATGGCGCGCCGGTCGGTGCCGTCGGGGTCCGGAATGTCGTCGTTTCGCATCCGCGTCCAGACGTTGTCGGTGAGGGTGATGTGCCCGTTCTCGCTGTCGTGGTCGGCGGTCATCTCGTACATCGTCGACGGGCGGGTGACCTGCATCGGCGCCGGGTCGTCGCCCGGCAGCGGCGCGTTGACGTTCAGGTACTCGGCCTGTTCGAAGACGCCCGCCTCGGGCGCGTTCTCGACGAGATAGACGGCGGCGTCGGTCGCTTCCCGGAAGTCGTCGGGTTCCGTCGCAGCCTCCTCCCACGACACTTCGCCGGCGGGGATGTACAACGAGACGGCGATGGCCGGCACGCTGAAGAACGCGGCTTCGACGGCGGCGCTGACGGTTCCGGAGCGACCGAGGACGTACGCGCCGAGGTTCGCGCCCTTGTTACAGCCGGCGACGACCATGTCCGCGTCCGGACAGAGCGATTCGAGGCCGACGACGGCGCAGTCGGCGGGCGTTCCCTCGATGACGTAGCCCAGTTCGTGTTCGGCCACGTCGACGCGACGTGACAGTTGCCGACCGACCGCGCTCTGGTCGTCGGCGGGAGCGACGGCCGTGACGTCGGCGACCGTCGAGAGCGCGTCGTACAGCGCGACGAACCCGACGCTCTCGATGCCGTCGTCGTTCGTCAACAGGATGCGAGGCCTATCCATGGCGAACACTCACGCGGCGGTCGCAAAAGCCCTCCGCTCGTCGTTCTCGGCGTCATCGAGGGCGGGGAGACCGACGCGAGTCGGAACGCACACAAAGCAGCGGACGCATGAACACCGTATGGGACTCGGAAGTACGGCACGAACGCTACAGAAAGTCGCCGACATGGGTGAGGACGTGTACAAACGGCTCAACGAGGTCCGCGAACAGGTGAAAGCCACGCAGGACACCGTCGCCGAGACGAAGGCTCGCGTCGCCAGTCTCGAAACGGAAGTCGCCGAACAGCGCGCGATTCTCGAAGCGGTCGCCGACGAACTGGACGTCGACGTGGACTCGGTGACCGCCGAGGCGCACATCACCGAAGCCGAACGCATCGCAAACGCCGAGGCCGAGCAGTCCGGCGACGGGACGTCGGACTCCGACGAGACGGAAGTCCCCGACGACGACGCCTCCGCCCAGGAGAACGGCGCGACCACCTCCGACAGCGCGTGAGCCGTCCGAAGGCGTGACGCTATCCGAGGGTGCCACCCGTACGAAGGTGTCACTCTGCGCGTCGCCGAGCCGCCGCATCGCCGGACCCCCGTATCTTCGAACCGCCCCATCACCGGACCGTCGCACCGCCGCACTGCCGAACCGTGAGCGATAACAACACTAAGGTTCGGGGGCAACTTTTGCCAGCGCATGACGAACCACGCCGCTCCGCTCGATTCGGTGCTGGAGGCCATCGGCGAGACGCCGCTCGTCTCGGTGCACGCCGCGCCGGAGACGGTGCCCGTCTACGCCAAACTGGAGTCGTTCAACCCCGGTGCGAGCATCAAAGACCGCATCGGCAAGTACATGCTCGAACGGATGCTCGAACGCGGCGACGTATCCCCCGGCGGGACGGTCGTCGAACCGACGGCGGGCAACACCGGCATCGGCATCGCCGTCGCCGCGGGGCAGCTCGACCTGAACGCCGTCTTCGTCGTTCCCGAGCGCTTCAGCGTCGAGAAACAGCAGTTGATGCGCGCGCTCGGTGCGGAGGTCGTCAACACCCCCAGCGAGGACGGGATGGGTCGCGCCATCGACCGCGCCCACGAACTCGCCGAGGAACTCGACGACGCCGTCGTCCCCCAGCAGTTCTCGAACCCTCTCAACGCCGAAGCCCACTACGAGACGACGGGTCCCGAAGTGTACGACGCCCTCGACGGCGAAATCGGCGCTATCGTCGCCGGCTGCGGCACCGCGGGGACGCTCATGGGGATGGCCCGGTACGGTCGCGAGCTGCACCCCGACACGTACGTCGTCGCCGTCGAACCGCAGGGGTCGCTCTACCGGACGTTCAAAGGGATAGCCGCCGAGGAAGGCGAGTACAAAACCGAAGGAATCGGCACGCACGACCCGAGCACGAACGAACTGTTCGACCCCGAACTCGTCGACGACGTGGTCGCCGTCGCCGACCGAGACACCCACGCGGAGATGCAGCGACTCGCCGCCGAGGAAGGGCACCTCGTCGCCTCCAGCGCGGCCGCCAACTCCCTCGTCGCGCGCGACGTGGCCGAAGGAATTCGGTCGGGTGAAATCGACGCGCCGTACGACTCCGTCGTAACCGTCTTCCCGGACTCCAGCGAGCGCTACCTCTCGAAGGGCGTCTACGGGTCGTTCGAGGAGTGGGAAGGCTGACTCGCTGACCGTTCCGTTGTGTGGTTTTCTGCTGCTGACCTATCGGGGCGTGCGATTTACCGACTCGCCGTCCGTTGAGAACATTCATTCTTCTGGTGGGCGATTCTCTCTCTGGTATGACAGGACGTACTCTCCAACGACAGCGGAGGGTACAGTCGGTCTCCGCGCAGGAGTTGCCAATGTGTGACTTCGAGCGTGGCATCGAAGGGGATCTCGACGACGGACGCTTCGGACCGACTGCCGAATCGGAGCGACCCGAGGACGGCCGATGAGCCTCGTCACCGTCCTTCCGCTCGCAGTCGTGATGGTGGCGGGTCCACAGATACTCAGCGCAATCTTTCTGGCGACGAGCGAGCAGTGGCGACGAAATTCGGCGGCGTTCGTCCTCGGGGCGTCGCTCTCTATCAGCCTCGTCGTCGTCGTCGCGTACTTACTCGGAAGCAGGGTCAGCGGCGGTGGGAGTCTCCTCGGGACGGGAGCGCGGACCGTTCTCAACGTCGTCGTCCTCGCCCTCCTCGTGTACGTCGCGTTCGACACCTACCGAACGCGCCACGTGTCGGAACCCCCGAAGTGGATGGGGACGCTGGCGACTGCGACGCCGCGTTTCTCGCTGAAACTGGGGTTCCTTCTCTTGGGCTTCTTTCCCACCGACATCGTCACCTCGGTGACGGTCGGTACCTTCCTCGCGGCGAACGGCGCTCCGGTGACCGACGCGGCGGGATTCGTCGCGGTCACCCTCCTGTTGCTGGCGCTTCCGTCACTCAGCGTGCTCGCACTCGGCGACCGAGCGGAGACCGCGCTGCCGAAGGTCCGCGATTGGATGAACGACAACTCGTGGGTCGTCTCGGAGGCGGTGCTTCTCCTCTTCGTCGTCTTGACGCTCGACAATCTCCTCGGGTGAACGGGGAACCGTCGTCGGGTCGAAAATCGGCCGCGACGAGCGTCCGTATCGACCGACACGGAACGGCGACAGTCTCGAAGAAGTGGCAGATTGTTGATTGTTGTGGCCGACGTAGTGACGGCAACTACACAGACTTCGGTGGGACAGAATACGTGTTTCCCGGAATCTGGTGGAGGATACTCGTCGATGAGTCAGCAATTGCAACCGAACTGGTTCGTGAGAAGCACACGGGCGAACGCGATACTCGCGTGGCTGCTCGTCGGGCTTCTCGCCGTGACCGTCGTCGGAAGCGTCTTGCAGAACCTGTTCGCACAGGCAGCGATAGCCGGTGTCGCGGTCGCGGTCGCAGTAGTGCCCGCGCTCGTCGACCGCTCGTGGACGCACGCGATGCCGTGGCCGCTGGTGTTTCTCGCGTCGCTTCCGCAGGCGCTCGGCCTGTTCGGACTCGACTTCGTCGCAGACGTTCTCGTCGGCGTCGGTCTCGCCACACTCGCGCTGCTCGGCGTCGTGGCGCTGCAGATGACGACGACGCTTCGGATGACGCCCTCGTTCGCCGTCGTCTTCGTCACCATCGCCACGCTGGCGGTGACCGGACTCTGGGCCGTCGGGTCGGCGGCGTCGGCGTCGGTGTTCGGGACGGCGTTCGTCGACTCGAACGACCAGTTGATGACGGTTTTCACCGCCGCGGCGCTCGGTGGGGTTGGCACCGGACTGGCCTTCAGGCGGACGTTCCGGCGGCGACTCGGACGCGACCAGACCGACGCTGCCGAGACAGCCGTCGCAGATGCCGGCGGTGAGTTCGCATGAGCGTCCGGACTCGGCTGCACCTCTCGACGCGGAACCAAGGCGTTCTCGTCAGGGTACTCCAGTTGTGTATGGCACTCATCCTCGCGCTGGGTCTCTGGCTGGGGCACTCCGGCATCACCGTCAACGCAGGCGTCGGCCTCGCGGTCACGTTCCTCCCGGCGGCGCTGAACCGCCGGTACGACTTCACGATGGACGTCGCCCTGGTGCTGTGGATTACCGTCGCCATGTTCCTGCACGCGTTCGGGACGGTTCCCCTTCCGGCGCTTGACTTTCTCAGCCCCTACGGCGCGACGTGGTGGTGGGACCACATGACGCACGCGCTGTCGTCGTCGCTCGTGGCCGGTGCCGCCTACGCGACGCTTCGAGCGTTCGACGAGTACACCGACGCCATCAGCATGCCCTCTCGATTCCTGTTCGTCTACTTGCTGATGTTCGTCATGGCGTTCGGCGTGCTCTGGGAACTGCTGGAGTTCTACATCTCCGTCGTCGGCTACCTCCTCGGGGGTGGCACCATCCTCACCCAGTACGGCCTCGACGACACGGTGTTGGACCTCTTCTACAACACGCTCGGCGGCGTGCTCGTCGCCGTCTTCGGCACCGCCCACCTGACGGGTGTGAGCGACGAGTTGGTCGAACGTCTCGAACTGCGGTCGACGGAGTAGGAGGTCGGTAAAATAGGCGGTCGCCGGAGCGGTCAGTCGACGTGGGTCGCGTCCCGATACACGCCGTCGGCCCACCCGCGGAGGACGTCGCGCACCGCTTCGAGGTCTTTCGGGTCGTCGGCCCGTCGTTCGGTGACGACGGTCCACCCCTCCTCGGGGTCGTACCCGAGTCCGTACAGCGTCTCGTCTCGCTGGAGCGCGAGCAGTCTAATTCCGGGTTCGTGGGCGACGAGCGCCATCGGGGCCGCCTCGGTGATGGCGTCGCTCTCGCGGAGCGCTCGCAGTTCGGCGTCGGTCAGCGCCCGGTCTGGCAGCGACTCGAACGGTCTCATACTGGACGGTAGCGTCGGCGGGAAGATGAGCGCGGTGGTTCCGCTTCCGTCGCCCGCGGCCCGCGTTTACGCCACCAGTCTGCCGTGTTCGACTTTCATACAGCGGTCTTGGGTGATTTCGAGCCCCGCCGATTCGGCGCGGGCGGCCGCCTCGTCGTCGGTGATACCGAGCTGCAGCCAGACGGCTTTCACGTCGCCGCGTTCCTCCTTGCGGGCGACGACGTCGTCGACGATACCCGCGACTTCCTCGCTCGGGCGGAACACGTCGACGAGGTCGACTTCCTCCTCGACGTCTGCCAGCGAGTCGTACGCCTCCCGGCCGAAAATCTCGTCGGCGTAGGGGTTGACCGGAATCACGTCGTAGCCGTGGTCCCGGAGGTACGCCGGGATGTCGTGGGCGTCTTTCCCGGGCGTCGACGAACACCCGACGACCGCGACGGTGTCGTGTTCGAGTAGCCTTCGCAGTCCCTCGTCGTCGGTGATGGGCATAGATAGACGGTTGCCGCCCTGCGAGCAAAAGCCTTGGCGCAGAGGAGACGCGATTCAGAGACGGAGCGTCGGCGGTGCGTCCTCGCTGGTGACGACGATGCCGTCGAACAACTGCTTGAGCGTGTTCAGCGTCCGGTCGTCGTGAACCGTCGAGTCGATGCAGAACAGCCCCAGACCGTCGACGCTCTGAATTCGCCCGGTGAAGACGTGCAGGAAGCGAAAGACGGTCTGGAGGTTCGAGTACATCAGGAGCGTCGAGAGCGAGTGGACGCCGATGCGGTTTCGCTCGACGTGCTGGTCGGCGTAGAACGTCTGGAGGAACTCGGAGAGCTTGATACCGATGCCCGTCATGTCGACGGGCGAAGAGGTGTACTTCACCCGGCCGTCGTCTCGGACGTCACCGACGCCGCGCTGCCGGGTGACACAGTCGACGACGGCGACGGGGCGGTCCTCGTAGACGGCTCTGTCGCCGAACTCATCGAGGACCCGCGCGGCGCTGTCTTTGGTGGTCACGAAGATGCTGCCGTCGCCGGCGTCTGCACCGGCGGCGAGGATATCTAGCGTGAGCGCGCGCTTCCCGGTGAGTGGCGGCCCCGTAACCAACAGGTTCGTCCCCGGGTCGACGGCCCCGTCGAGTGCCGGTGAGAGGTCATACATCCGCGCCGCTCACCACCGGACGTTCGAGTCGGGGGTCGCTGTCGGCAGGGCGCAACACCTCACCCGGAGTCATAAGATGGTGAGACCATATAGTGTGCCGATATTATTCTTTTTGATTGGAACCACCGCCCCGCCGTTCACAGCAGCGACCCGGTCGCTCGTCCGGCGATGAACGCGCCGGCGGCCAGAAACATCCCGAGTTTCAGCCGTCGCTGTCCGGCGCTGGGGTCGCGAAACGACTGGAGCGCGGCCCCGAGCATGAGCGCGTCGGCCGGGACCACGAGCACGAGATAGACGATTCCGAGCGTCCCGGAGACGTACGGAACGGGGCTGGCCAAGATGGCGAGCGCTATCGCCGCGACGCCGATCCACAGCGCGCGCCGCTCGCCGACGACGATGGGGAGCGTCCGGAGCCCCTGCTTTCGGTCGCCATCGACGTCTTCGACGTCCTTGACGACTTCGCGGGTGAACGTCGCAACCGCGGCGAGCAGAAACAACACGAGGGCGTCGGAGACCCATCCGACGGACGCCGCGCCGAACAGGAACGTGCTTCCGGTGAGGTACGCGACGACGGCGTTGCCGACGCCCGGAAGCCCCTTGAACAGTTTCGTGTACGCGACGAGCGCCAGTAAGTTCGTCACCGCGATGGCGATGGCGACGAACGGGAGCGCGGCGGTGGCGACGACGGCGGCCAGAAACAGTGCGAGGCTGAAGACGAGCGCACCCCGGGGCGACACCGCCCCGCGCGGAATCGCTCTGTCGGGGCGGTTGATGCGGTCGATTTCGCGGTCGAAGTAGTCGTTGACGGCGTTGCCCGCGGCGGTCGCGCAGGCCGTCGCCGCGACCGCAGCCAACGCCTCTCGCTGCCCGCCGAGTATCGCTTCCGGGGCGGCGACGAACACGCCGGTCACCGTCAGCAGGGCGGCCGCGACGGTGTTGCCCGGTCGGGTAAGGTCGAGCAAACCGCGGAGGCGCTCGCCGAGAGACATAGCATGGACTGTTACACCGGCGCTGATAAATCGCGCGAAGTGAGCGTGACGGCAAACCACGGCATTTAAACACTCCGCCGTATTCGAGTAGAGTGAAGGGCGCTTAGCTCAGTCTGGACAGAGTGCTTGGCTTCGGACCAAGTTGCCGTGGGTTCAAATCCTGCAGCGCCCATGGTTCTTCCGCGAACGAAGTACGCGGAGAAGCATCTACCGCGAAGGGTTTGAATCAGGGAGTGAGCGAAGCGAGCGGAACGACCGTGGTTCAAATCCTGCAGCGCCCATCCACCGTTTTACTTCGTCGGGTCCCGCGAAGCGGGACCGCTCCTCGCAAAAAGCTGGACCGAAAACGGCCGCTCGTTCGGCCTTCGGCCTCACTCGCGGGACGACATCTCGGCGCTGAGTCGATTCGTTCGACAGTCGAGCGTGCGACCGCGGCGTACGGGATGTCGACCTACTGGTTTTCGAGGGCGTCGAGGATGCACGCGGAGGCGACGACCGCCTCTTTCGGAACGTCGCTGGCGTCGTCGATACTGACCGTGTAGGCGTCTCGCAGCGAGAACTTCCCCTCGATATCGCCGACGTGGTCGCCATCAGCATCGAATATCTCGTACTTGTTCGGGACGAGATTCGCGACGGAGACGAGGTGCCGGAGCGCCGAGAGGGGCTTGCTCTTCGACCGAATAGTCGCCAGAGCCTCCCCCGTGTCGGGGTCGCGAACCGTCCAGTTCTCCACGAACAGCGAGAAGTCCTCGTCGAGGACGACGACTTCCTCGCCGGTGCCCGCGTCCGTGATGGCGTAGTTCCCCGCGATATCGATGATGCCGCCGGCCTTCACGGTGAACGCGTCTTCGCCGTCGCCGGTGACGAACGGGAACTCCTCTTTCATCTTGAACAGTTTCTGCTTCCCGCGCAGGACGACATCGCCGGCGCTGTCGCGGACGACGTACTTGTTCCGAATCACCGACTGCGTGACTTCGTAGTGGTCGTCGTCGAGTTCGACCGTGGAGATATCGTAACGGTTCGACGGCGAATCGGACGCGGAGGGCTCAGACATCGGTAACACGTGGACCACGTTCCGGGAAAAAACTTCTGTCGACGCTACCGGACCACTCGACGGCAGGTGCCCCTCGTTCTGCTGGACGACCGAGTCGGACAGAGGGTGAAACGGTCGGCGAGACACGGTTCGAGTGCGTGGTGAGGGTACGAGACCGAGTCGGGTCGGGACGTGCGCAACTCAACCCCGCGTCCGAGCGACGTACTGACCGAGAACGACCACGGAAAACACCAGCAGCACCACCGAAACGCCCCACAGCGTCGGATACTGCAACTGGTTGACGAGTAGTTCGTAGCCGGCGTAGCTCGCGAGAAGCGTACCGAGTAGCCACAGCGTCGCGCCGACGTACGGCGCGTCGACGGGACGAAAACCGGAGGCCGCGGCGAGCGTCTCCGTCGGGTCGGAGGCGGTCATCTGTCGTTTCCGACTCCGAGAGTGCCGGTGTAGCTCTTTCGGTGTCCCCGTACTCCATCCCGTCTGACAGTATTCGCCCCACGACTCTCCGTTAAGTTGCGCATACTATTGCCCGTCGGTCGTCTCCACCGACCGGGGAACACAACATGCCCCGAGCACGAAATAGCGGAGACGGACGGAACGACGCCCGTCAGTCCGGTACCGCAGACAACCAAGCAAACGCCGACAAAACGGCCGATGCTCGCGCGTCAGCGACTACGGAACGACGGACGGAGCGTCCGGGTGCGCTCGAGCGCATGTCGTCGTGGTTCGCGGAGGCGGCACTTCGGAGCGGCCTCGCGATTATCGGCTTCGTGCTACTGCTGTTCGCACTCGGACAGGCGGTCGGGTTCGACCTCTTGGGGGTCGTCGCCGACGCCTTGACGTCGCAGACCGGCCAGTGGCTCGTCGTTGCCCTGTTCGCGGTGTTCATCATCGCGGCGTCGGCGCAGCGCGGTCTCCCGAGCCGGTAACACTCCCTGTTTCGGCTTTTTCGCGGCGAGACGACCGGCGGGAGACGGGACTTCGTCGGTTCTGAGACCTCGACGACTAATTGACACCCTGACGACTAAGAGCGCCGCCCGTGAGCGCGAGATATGGGAGAACGGCGAGACGTGCGAGAGGCCCGACAGAGACGAGACGCACTCGACCCCCAGGTCGAAGCCGTCGTCGAGGATATCGAGCGACTGGGCGTCCCCCGGTGGCACGCGATGTCGGTTGACCGCGCCCGCCGCGTCGAAGACGACCTGTTCACGCCCGACGGACCGCCGAACGACGACGGCATCGAGTTCGTCCGCAACCTGGGATTCGACGGACCTGCCGGGGAGATTCCGGTGCGCATCTACCGACCCGAGGGCGAGGGACCGTTTCCGACGCTCGTCTACTACCACGGCGGCGGGTGGACGCTCGGGACGCTGGACTCCATCGACGGCGTCTGTCGGGCGATCGCCCGGCGGGCGAACTGCGTCGTCGTCTCCGTCGACTACCGCCTCGCGCCGGAACACCCGTTCCCCGCGGCCGTCGACGACGCCTACGCCGCCGTCGAGTGGGTCACCGCCCACGCGGGGACGTTCGGCGGCGACCCCGACCGACTGGGCGTCGCCGGAACCAGCGCGGGCGGCAACTTGGCGGCGGTGACGACGCTGCGCGCCCGGGAGTTCGACGGACCCGAAATCGGCCACCAGACGCTCCTGTACCCGATGATATCGCGAGCGTTCGACCGCGGCTCCTACGCGGAGAACGCCGACGGGTATCTGCTCTCTACGCGGGACGTTCGCTGGTTCTGGGAACAGTACCTCCGAAGTCCGGTCGACGCGCACAACCCCTTCGCCGCACCGATTCGCGCCGCCGACCTCTCGGACCTGCCGCCCGCGACGGTCGTCACCGCCGGCTTCGACCCGCTGCGAGACGAGGGGGTCGCCTACGCCGACCGGCTCTCGGCGGCCGATGTCGACGTCGAACACCGCCACTACCCCGGGATGGTCCACGGGTTTCTCAGTCTGACCGACGACGTCGACGTCGCCGACGAAGCGATGACCGCGGTAGCGAGAGACGTTCGGCGGGCGCTCGGTCAGTAGCCCGGAATCGTCCCGGTAGCGACAGCGTTTATGTAATCGGCGCAGAGCGGGCTACTGTGACGAACGACGTTATCCACACGGCGCTTCGGGTCTCGGACATCGACGCGACGCTCGACTTCTACGTCGACGGCCTCGGTCTCGAACTGAACTGGGAGTTCACCAGCGACGGCGTTCGGAACGTCTACGTCGGCGGCGACGACGGCGAGTTCCAGTTCAAGTACGACCCCGACAGTGACGAGTCGGTCGGTCCCGCCGGCGGCTTCGACCACCTCGCCGTCGGCGTCGACAGCACCGACGAGACGTTCGAGCGTCTCGTCGACCACAGCGACCCGTCGGTCGTGACCGAACCGACGACGATGGAGGAGATCGGCCGCCGCGTCGCCTTCGTCGAGGACCCCGACGGCTACGTCGTCGAACTCGTCGAGCGGGTCTGAGCGGCGGTCGCCTCGCCGCTGCCCCTCGCTACTGCTCCTCCTCGGGCGACCACTCGCCGCCGACGCGGTCGGCACCCATCAGGTCGTGGCCCTCGTGTTCGGTGAAGACCACCTTCGCGTTCGGACGCGGAACGCCCCACGCCGCCTCCAGCCAGTCGACGACCGCGAGCGCGAACGCCCGACGGCGCTCGAACGAGCGACCGCGTCGGATGTCCGCGTTCAACACCGCTATCGGCCCGTCGACCGCGCGACCGAGTGACATCGCCGTCGGCGGGTGTTCCCTGACGACGACGGCGACGTGGCCGGCGGTCGTCGACATCTTCTCGGCGTACAGTTCCGTCAGCGACTCCGTGCAGGCGCGTCGTTCGTCGTCGGCCGGTTCGTACGTGGTGTCGAGTGCGAGAGACGGCATCGACGGTCCGTCACGCTCCGCCCGAATAACGCTTCTGCGGGTCGAGGTAGAGACTCAGTCCGCGGCGGCGGCGGCGACGTCCGCCGGCGGTTCGGTCCGGATGACCTGCACGACGAACACGGTCGCCGCGAGCGCGAGCGCCGCGAGCATGAGCCAACTCGCCCGGTAGCCGAACGTGTCGGCGAGGTAGCCGAACGCCGGCGGCGCGACGAGCGCGCCGGAGGTCAGTGCCAGCTGTCCGCCGCCGGTCGCTCCGCCCATCTCTTCGGCGGAGACGACCGTCGCCATGCAGGAGTAGTAGACGCCGGTGAAGCCGAGCACGAAGAAGCCGAGAACGACGAACGCGACGGCGGCGGCGGCCGTCGTGTCGACGAAGGCGACGACGACGAACAGCGCGGCGCTCCCCACCGTCTGGACGAGCAGAATTTTAGCGATGCGCCGCCGGGGGTCGCCCGAGAGCGCGTCGCTCAGCCACCCCGTGACGACGCGCCCGACGCTGCCGGAGACCTGTAACGCCGCGAGAACGAGACCGCCGAGAGCGATGGACGCCCCGATGGACTCCTCGACGTAGAGAATCGTGTACCCGGTCGTCGTGAACAGTCCCGCGCCGAGGAACGCGCCCGCTACCGTCAGCGAACGGTACGGTCGGTTGCGGAGTAGTCGACGGAAACTCGGAAACTCGGCGTCACCGCCGGTGTCGGCACCCCGGTAGACGAACCAGAAGAGCGCGGCGACGAGCAGGCCACCGCCGGCCGCGATATAGAACCCGGCCTCCCAGAAGAGCACGCCCGCGATACCCGTGACGAGTAGCGCGCTGACGCCGCTTCCGGCGGTCACGCCGACCTGCTTGACGCCGACGGCGAGGTTCTGTCTGCCGGTCGGAACGCTGTCGAATATCGCCTTGTTCGTCCCCGGCATCGCCGTCCCGTACAGCGACCCGAGCAGGAACGCGCCGACGAGCAGCGTCGCGTACGACCACGCGCCGGCGACGAGCAGCGCCCCCACTGAGAGGCCGAGGAGGCCGACCGTCAGCGTTCGACGCTCGCCGACGCGGTCGGTGAGCGCGCCGAGCGGGAGCAGAAACACCGCGTAGCCGAGCGTCAGCGACGTCACGACGAGGCCGACGGCCGTCCCCGAGAGGCCGAACTGGTCGCGGAAAAAGGGCGTCGCCGCGAAGACGGCGTAGTAGCAGACGCTCGCCGCTAGCTGCCAGAGGAAGACGAGCGAGACGACGCGGCGAACATCCATTTGGTCTCCGGAGATTCGGCGGCGAACTATAACGGTGGGTGTCGCGGCAACCGTCCGCCGCGTGTCGCCGCGCACCGTCACGTCTCTCACCTCAGTCGGACTCGCCTTCGGCGAACGCCTCGTACACCGCCCACGAGGGGTCGACCCGCGGGTGTTCGACCCGCTCGCCGTCGAGGTAGACACCCTCACCCGCCGACACCGTTCCGGCGACGCCGACGGGCGTTCCCCGCGCTTGGAGCGCCGAAACCACGTCGTCGACGGCGGACTCCGCGACGGTCACGACGAGCGTCCCCGAACTCGTCGCGTGCCACGGGTCGATGTCGAGATACTCGCAGGTCTCGGCGACGCCCGGCCGCAGCGGTACCGCGTCGCGCTCGACGTCGAGACGGACGCCGGCGCTCCCGGCGACTTCGCACAGCGCGCCCTGGAGGCCGCCCTCCGTCGCGTCGTGCATCGCGGTTACGCCGCCCACGTCGGTCGCGTCGCCGCTGTCGTCACCCGCGCCGCTCGCGTCGACTGCGTCGACGATAGCACGCGTGTCGCGCACCGTCCGCGTCTCGTCGAGCCGATTTCGGGCCTCGTCGAGCGTCTCCTCGGGCAGCGCCATCCGGTCGCCGAACAGCGTCGTGAGCAGTCCCGTCGCCTCCACGGCCGGCCCTTTCGTGACGAGTACGACGTCGCCGGGACGCGCGCCGTCGGGGCGAACGACGTCGTCGTGGTCGCCGACGGCCAGCGCCGTCGCCGCACCGACCCACGGGAACGAACACCCGGTGTAGCGGGCGGTGTGGCCCGTGACGATGCCGATTCCCAACTTCTCGGCCTCGTCGTCGATGGCGGCCCAGAGTTCGGCGAACTCCCGGTCGGACATCTCGGGCGGGAGCGAGAAACTGATGGCGAGGTGCGACGGCGCGAGCCCCGACACGGCAACGTCCGAGAGCACGATGTGGAGCGCGAACCGTCCGGCGCGCTCGAAGCCGAGGTCGGGGAGCACGGAGAGGGGGTCGGTGGCGAGGACGACGGCGGTGCCGTCGACGTCGAGCATCCCGAAGTCGACGCCGTGTTTCGGCCCGAGCGCGACGTCGTCGCGGGTCGCCCCGAGTCGGGGGTACAGGAACTCGTCGAAGAACTCCGGGTCTATCTTCCCGAGGTCGGACATACCGGGCGTGCGAACGCCGCGAGTAAAACTAATCCGATGCCGTCACCGGTTCGCCGCGGCCGTCCGGCTTTCCGCATCGGCCATCTCTATAGTCACTGACACACAGGTTCGTCCATGACCGACTTCCCGCCCCGCCGGACGGCCCGCGAGTTAGACCGCGACGACCCCCTCTCGCGGTTCGCCGACCGCTTCGAGATTCCCGACGGCCAGTACATGGACGGCAACTCGCTCGGTCCCATCTCCGAGGACGCCGAACGCAGCCTCGACCGCGTCGTCGACGAGTGGCGCGAACTCGGCATCCGCGGGTGGACCGACCCCGACGAACCGTGGTTCACCTACGCCGAGCGACTCGGGTCGATGACCGCGCCGCTCGTCGGCGCCGACGAGGCGGAAGTCGTCGTCGCGAACTCGACCACCGTCAATATCCACACGCTGGTCGGCACCTTCCTCGACGTCGTCGACTCGCCGACGGTGCTCGTGAACGACCTCGACTTCCCGACCGACCACTACGCGATTCGCGCGCAGGTGCGTCAGCGCGGCTACGACCCCGACGAGCACCTCATCGCCGTCGAGAGCCGGGACGGCCGAACAATCGAGGAAGACGACGTCGTCGCCGCGATGGACGAACACGACCCGGGTATCGTCTTCCTGCCGTCGGTGCTCTACCGAAGCGGTCAACTGCTCGACGTAGCGCGAATCACCGAGGCCGCTCACGACCGGGGTATTCTCGCCGGTTTCGACCTCGCGCACTCGGTCGGTGCCGTCGACCACGACCTCTCGGGCGTCGGCGTCGACTTCGCGGTCTGGTGCGGCTACAAGTACCTCAACGGCGGTCCCGGCGCTATCGCGGGGCTGTACGTCAACCGCGAGCACTTCGGCGAAACGCCCGCCCTCGCCGGGTGGTGGGGTCACGACAAGGAGACGCAGTTCGATATGAACCTCACGTTCACGCCCGCCGCAGACGCCGGCGCGTGGCAGATCGGGACGGTGCCGATGCTCAGCGCCGCGCCGTTGGAGGGTTCGCTCCGGATGTTCGAAGAGGCAGGTATCGAGACCGTCCGCGAGAAGTCGGTCTCGCTGACGACCCACCTCGTCGATCTCGTCGACGCGCTCTCGGAGGCGGGCTACGACTGCGACGTCGGCACTCCCCGAGACCCCGACCGCCGCGGCGGCCACGTCGCCGTTGAACACCCCGAAGCGTATCGGGTGAGCCTCGCGCTCAAAGAGCGGGGCGTCGTCGTCGACTACCGGCCGCCGAACGTCGTCCGAATCTGCCCCGCGCCGCTGTACAACAGCCACGAGGACGTCTGGGAAGTCGCCGACGAACTCCGAACGATTCTGGACGAAGCGGCGTACGAGCAGTTCGACCGACAGGACGGCGGCGTGACGTAGCCCTGTCGGTCGAACCCGATTCGACTGTGACGGGCGCCGACCGCTACCACCAATCGAGCGTCTCGTTGTGTTCGGTGAGGTGAGCCGCCGAGAGCCCTGCCGACTCCGGCACGTCGACTCGTTCGCCGTCTCTGTCCACGAGCGTTCGCCGGAGAACGTCGCTCTCGCTGGTGAAGTTCGGCGCGACGTGGAGTCGGTAGTCGCCGTTGAGGGTGAACAGTCCGGCGTCGAAGGCGGCGTGGTGCGTCTTGCTCAGGAGCAACGTGTTCTCGGGGTCGGTCCGAACCGATTCGTAGTCGCTCCACGGGAGGACGTGTGCGACATCGAGAAGCGCCGGCCGGTCGACGCCGGAGACGGGACACCGCTCCGCGTATCGTTCGAGAATTGCCTCGCGGAACGCGGCCGGCATCGAGCGTGCGCCGACGGTCGTCCGGTACGTTCGTGCCTCGTACGCCGGAAACTCGGCGTCGACGCCGTCGCTCGGCTCGGGGGTCGAAGCGGTCTCTTCCGCCGCCCTGCCGAGGTCGGCGACTCGGTAGACTCCGGGGGTTAGAAAGTCGACCTCCCCTCGGTCTCGCAGCTCTTGCATCACGCGGCTGAGCGTCTGTCCGGGCGTCGCGGCATCGGGGAACTCCGCTCGAAGAACGGGGAGCGATTGGTCAAGCAGGTCCTGCCGCGAGACGACGTCGGTTCCCGTCTGGTCGCGGTATCTGCGAAGCTCTCGTCGGACGACGCGTCTCCATCGGGACACGTCCGACCCCGACGGATCCCCGGATCTTGATCGTATCGGCTTCGCCGCCCCGTCCGCCGAATCAGAACGTCGCTTCCGGAATCGACGGATACAGCGACCGAATCTTCTCGTGCGGTTGGTACACCCCGACGGTGGTGTTCTTCGTCGACGCGGTCATGTCCGCGAGGTGGACGAGTCGCTGCAGCGGCGTCTCCGGTTCGGGGCCGTCGTACCACGGGCCCATGTGTCGCTCGACGGCGTCGGCGACGCGCGGGTCCAACTCCGTCTCGGCTCGGAGCAGATCGGCCGCCTGCACGTCGTGGTCGCGGTCGGCGCGGTCGCCTTCCTCGTACGTCTCGCCGTACTTCTTCACGTCGTGGAGCAGGCAGGCGACGCGACCGAGGTCCCGCTCGAATTCGCTGACGAGTCCCTGTTCGAGATACGAGTCGACGAGGCGCTCGTACGCGGCGAACACCATCTTCGTGTGGATCCAAAGGCCGCGCTCGCCGCAGCAGTAGAGGTTGTGGTGGGCGTGGCTGGAGGCGGCGGGCGCGGTCCAGAAGTAGTCCTCGTGACCCTCGAAGAAGGCGGCGGCGGCCTCGCGCATCAACTCCGTGTCGTCGACGAGCGCGAGTTCCGGCAGTCGCTCGCAGACCGCGGTGAACGCGTTCTCCTCGAATCGAATCGTCTCGGCCATCGGACAGTCGTCTCTCGAAGCGCGAATTATACGCGTCGGTTCGACCCGACCGGCGGCCGGAACTCGCCGCCTCTTTGAGGCCGCCCGTCGAGCGACGCGTATGAACGACTTCCTCGCGCTCGACGCGCCGATAATCGGCATGGTTCACCTCCCGGCACTCCCCGGAGCGCCCGAGTTTGCGGGCGACCGCGACGCACTCCGAGAACGAGCGCTGTCCGACGCGACGGCGCTCGAATCCGGTGGCGTCGACGCCGTCATGGTGGAGAACTTCGGCGACGTTCCCTTCTATCCCGACGGCGTGCCGAAGCACACCGTCGCGTCGATGACGGCGCTCGTCGGCGCGGTCTCCGAGGCGGTGTCGGTCCCCGTCGGCGTCAACGTCCTCCGCAACGACGCGGAAGCGGCGCTGTCGGTGGCGGCCGCGACCGGTGCGTCGTTCGTCCGCGTGAACGTCCATACCGGTGCGCGGGTGACCGACCAGGGCGTCGTCACCGGTCGGGCCCACGAGACGGTGCGCCTCCGCGAGCGACTTGACGCCGACGTGGCGGTTCTCGCCGACGTCGACGTCAAGCACTCCGCACCGGTGACTCCGAGGGAGACGGACGAAGTCGTCGCCGAAACGCTCGAACGCGGCCTCGCCGACGGCGTCGTCGTCTCCGGCGTCGGCACTGGCGAAGCGGTCGACCGCGAGGGCCTCCGCGACGTGGTGGCTCGTCGCGACGAGCTCGGTCTCGACGCGCCGGTCGTCGTCGGGAGCGGAACGACCGTCGAGAGCGTGGCCGACCTGCTCGCCGTCGCCGACGGGGCCATCGTCGGGACGGCGCTCAAGTCGGGCGAAGAGACGACGAATCCGGTGGACGAGAGCCGAGTCCGAGAGCTGGTCGAGGCGGGACAGTCGTAACTCGGCGCTTCGAGCGAGTGGGCGAACAGGCGGCCGTTCGAGCGGTCGACGACCCGCCGGCGGGTGGCCGCACACCCGCTCACCGCCGACGGCCGGTAGTCACGTCACCCGACGAAGTGGTCCCGGCATCGGGTATGAACTTTCGCCGACCGGGTCGGTTCCGGGTTTACGCGTCCAGTTCTTCTTCGACCAGTTCGGCCGCTTTCTCGACCGCCTTCACCGAACTCAGATAGCCGGCTCCGACGGTCGTCTTCATCGCTTTCGCCGCCGCCCCGGTGACGACCGTCGGTCCGACCTGCGCCACCGCGCCGTCGCCGACGGAGACGATCCACCCCGGCACCTCGAAGCGGTACGGTTTCAGTCGCGGGGCGAAGTCGGCGCCGTCGCCGTCGAGTTCGTGAGTCACGAGTTCCGCCATATTTCGAGCGGCCGCTCCGGCTTCTCGAATCGCCGCGGAGGCGCTGGCGGGGACGGCCTCGCCGTCGGCGTCGACGGCGCGGGCGGCGTCGCCGACGACGAACGTGCTCTCGGTGAGCCGGAGGTCGTTGCGGACGACCGGACGCTCGCCGCCCATCGCGTCCGCGCCGCGGATGCCGCCCGTCCAGACGAACAGGTCGTACGGCTGGGCACCTGCGGCGAGTTCGATACTGTCGGCGTCCGCCCGCTGAACCGGCGTGTCGGTCCGTATCTCCACACCGCGGGCTTCCAGTTCGTCGTGAACCGCCTGCTGGAAGTTCTCCGGGAAGTTCGGCGCGACGCTGTCGAACTGTTCGAGGAGGACGACGTCGACGCGGTCGGTCGCGTCGCGTTCGCCCGCGAGGGCGGCGAGTTCGCCCGCCGTCTGCACTCCCGACAGCCCCGCCCCGCCGACGACGACGGTGCCACCGGCCTCGCAGACGTCGAGGAACCGCGTGCGAATCGCCTCGGCGTGGCGGACGCGCTTCAGCGGCAGCCCGTGTTCTTCGACGCCCGGCAGGTCGTAGAAGTTCGTCTCCGACCCGAGACAGACCGCTCCGAAGTCGTAGTCGAGCTCCGTCCCGTCGGCGAGTTCGGCGAGGCCCGCCTCGGCGTCGACGTGCTCGACGCGCTCGGTGACTATCTCGGCGCGGTCGAGAGCGTCGTCCAGCGGGAGGGTGATGGCGTCGGCGACGCTCGGGCGGCGAATCACGCGGTGGACCTCGTGTTGGACCAGGTGCGTCGGCGACTCGTCGACGACGACGATGTCGACGGCCGCGGGGAGTCGACGTTCGAGACGCTGCGCGAGGACGAGACCCGCGTAACCGGCACCGAGTACGGCAACTCTCATACTCGGCGGTTGGGACCACGAAGCAAAGAGGATGTGGGCCCCTCGTGACCGTCCCCGGCGTCGAGTCGTTCGATGCAATCCGTGTACTGTTGTAATCTACACACGTTATCTCCGTGCGTGCCGTTACCACACCTTGGGGAGTGCCTATGGCCGACCGACAGTACACACACGTTTGTCGACACTGCGGTGTCGTGATGGCGACTTCGTCGCCCACCCCGCCGCGACGTTGCGCCGTCTGCGAGGACTCGAACTTCTCGACGCTCGCGACGGCAACGATATAGCGGTGCATCGACCGACCCGCTCGAACCCTCTCTCCTCGCTCTCCTTCCGTACCTCTCACTTCTCGTGTCGGCCCCGCCGTTCCGACGCTACGTTCGGCCGTTTCCTACAGCAGTTTCGGACAGTCACGTTCTTCAACCAACTATTATTTGCCCCTCGTCACGGTAACGTGAGACAATGATCGTCAGATGTGCCGAGTGCAAGAACCGCTTCGAGGTACCCGAGTACGTTCGCGCGAACGTCCAGTGTCCGAAATGCAACCACTACTTCCGACCCGGTCGGTTGACTCGTCGCCGCGAACGGTTCGTCTGACCGACGCCGCCCGCGCACAGATGAACGGACTACCGACCGATACTGGCGCACTCCTGCACGTCTCGTCTCTCCACTCTCGTCTCTCCCGCCCCTCGACCGACACACGTCTGTTCTCTCGCCTCTCCCGCCCCTCAGCCGACAAGCTCCAGTAGCAGAGTCGTCCGATAAAGACCACTCCGACTTAGCGGCTCTCGGCTCAGAACAGCGCGTCGGACTCGGGGAGAATCTCGGCGGGGCCGCCGACTTCCCACACCATCGTCTCGACGCCGCAGTCCGAAATCGCCCGCTCGACCTCGTCGACGTACTCTGCTTTCGTGTTGACGTAGACGCTCGCGCCGGTGTCCGTCGAGAAGTACACCGGAACGCCCTCGTCGCGGAGGTCGCGGACGGCGTTGAAGATGGCGATGGTCTCCGGTTGCCAGTACACCCACCCGGAGGGACCCGTCATCGTCGTCGCCGTCAGCGACAGCGAGTCGTGCTCGGCGAGTTCGAACGCGCGGTCGAACTCCGCGTTGCGGAGCGCGTCGCGCATCTCGGCGATCTGGCCGTGGATGTGGGCCATCCGCGCCTGGAACATGTGGCTCTCGGCGGCCTCCTCGTGGGCCTGTTCGGTCTCCTTGTACGCCGGCACGAGTCCCGCGACGATGCGGAGTTCGTCTTCCAGCTCCGTGTCGATACGCCGGGAGAGGCAGTCGTCGTCGTTCAGTCCCGTGTACAGGTGCGAGAACGCGCCCGTGACGGCGCGGGCGGCCGAGGAGGAGCCGCGGCGGGCGATGGTCGATATCTCGGGGCGCGTCAGGTCGAGTCCGGCGGCCTCAGACAGCGCCATCGCCGCGGCGGCGAAGCCCGAAGAGGAGGAACCGAAGCCCACGTTCGCGGGGAAGTTGTTCTCGCTCTCGAAGCGGACGGCGTGGTCGACGTCCGCGAGGTCGCGGACGTGGTCGACGACGGCCTGGATACGCTCGGCACCGCGGCCCTCGACTTCCTCGCCGTCGATGAGGAACGCGTCTTCGTCGGCGTCGGGGTCGAACTCGACGGTCGTCGTCGTGTTCGAGGGGGCGGTGCAGACGCTGATGCTGTCGTGGTACGGCAGTCGAAGTTCCGGGTCGCGCATCCCGTGGTACTTCACGAGGCCCTGAATCGGGTGTGCTCGCGCGGTGGCTTTCATGCCAGAAGGCGTGCGCGACTCCGGGTTAAACGTCCCGGAAGTCCGCTGCGTTCGACGCCCCCCGGTCGCGACGCTCAGTCCGCCTGTTGGGCGACGCGGTGGTACGGCGCGCGAGCGATGGCCTCGCGGAGCTCCGCCAGCGAGTGTCGTCCGCCGCTCGTCATCGCGCCGACGACGGCGAACACCTCCTGCCGGGACACTTTCACGCCGCGGCCGGTGAGCGCGTCCTCGGGGTTCGCCGACAGCTCGCGGAGCGTGCCGACGGCGAGGAGGAACGGAATCGCCCACGCGGCGAGGGTGTTGCCGTCGGTCGTCGGAACCGTCTCGAGGTACGTCTGCGCGTCGTCGAGGAACGACCTGGCGTGGTCCGCCGTCCGGCGGACGACGGTGGTCGAACCGGCTTTGTTCGCGGGGTCGACCACGTCGTCTTGGGGGATACCCTCGTCTTCGAGCCACTCCGCCGGGAGGTAGACGTTGTTCTCCTCGGTGTAGTCGTCGTAGACGTCTTTGGAGATGTTGACCAGTTGGAGGAGGAGGCCGAACTCCTCGGCGGTGTTGTAGAGGCGCTTGCGGCGTTCGGAGTCGATGTCGCCGCGGGTGACGAGATTCGTGATGAGGTTGCCGACGGTTCCGGCGGCGTAGTAGCAGTACTCTTCGAGTTCCTCGCGCGACTGGATGCGGAGGCCATCCGTGTCGGCGTAGCGTTCGACGAACATCGCCATCCCCTGGACGAGTTCGCGGGCGGGCGGCGTCACGGCTTCTCGGACGTCGGCGGGCAGCGCCTCGAACGTCCGGAAGACGCGGGGTGACTCGGCGACGACCTCCCAGTCGTCGTTTCGAGCGTCCGGAGCGGGCACCCACGGGCTGACCGCCTCGGTGAACTGGTCGATGGTCGTTTCGTCTGCGGGGTCGAGCGCCGCGTCGTACAGACGGAGCAAGCGGGCTTGCTCGTCGGCGGGGATGTGCTCGGCGTCCTCGACGGTGTCGGCGATACGGCAGACGAGGTAGCCGAGACAGATGTACGATGACATCGGCTCGTCGAGGACGCGCACGGTGAGTGCGAACGTCCGCGAGACGCCTTGGACGGCGTCGTGACACCACTGCAAGTCTGCGTCGTTCCCGGGCGGGCGGGCATCTGCGTCTTCAGGCATCCGAAGTAACCGTGCTTACGGAAGGAGACATAAAAAGCCTCGTGGCACTTCCGTCAAATGTGAACAGCTCACGCTCTACACCCGGAAAACCTAAACGGTCGACGGTGAAAAACCGGAGTATGGACTTTCAGCTCTCCGCGGAGCAGAAGCAGATCCGGGACATGGTCGCGGAGTTCGTCGACGAGGAGGTTCGGCCCGTCGCCGCCGACATCGACGAATCTGACGAGTTCCCCGCCGACCTCGTCTCCGAGATGGCCGAGCTCGGCCTGATGGGGATGCCGTTCCCCGAGGAGTACGGCGGCGCGGGCCTCGACTACCACTCCTACGCTATCGGCCTCGAAGAGATTTCACGCGGCAGCGGCGGCCTGGGAACCGTCGTCGCCGCCCACACGAGCCTCGCGGGCAACATGGTGTACGCCTTCGGCGACGAGGAACAGAAACGGGAGTACCTCACGCCGCTGAACACCGGCGAGGACATCGGCGCGTTCGCGCTCTCGGAGGCGGGTGCGGGCAGCGACGTGCCCTCGATGACGACAACAGCAGAAAAGGACGGCGACGAGTACGTCGTCGACGGCGGCAAACTCTGGATCTCGAACGGTTCGGTCGCCGACACGGTCACGCTGTTCGCGAAGACGGACCCCGAAGCGGGCAACAGAGGAATTAGCTCCTTCATCGTCCGTCCCGAGGAGGACGACGGCTTCGTCGTCGAAGGCACCGAGCACAAACTCGGCGACAAGGGCTGTCCGACCGCCGAACTCCGCTTCGACGACATGCGCATCCCCGAGGACCGCCTGCTCGGCGAGGAGGGCGACGGCTTCGTCCACGCGCTGAAGACGCTCAACGGCGGTCGCATCACCATCGCCGCGCGTTCCATCGGCATCGCTCGCGCCGCCCGCGACGACGCCCTGCAGTACGCCCAGGAGCGCGAGCAGTTCGACCAGCAGATCGCGCGCTTCCAGTCCATCCAGCACAAACTGGCCGACATGGACACGAAGATACAGGCCGCGAAACTCCTGATGCACCAGGCTGCCGACAAGAAGATGCGCGGGGAGAACTTCATCAAGGAGGCCGCGCAGGCCAAGTTGTACGCCAGCGAAATCAGCCGCGAAGTCGCGAACGAGGGCATCCAGATTCACGGCGGCTACGGGTACACCAAGGACTTCCCCGCCGAGCGCTACTACCGCGACGCGAAACTCAACGAGATTTACGAGGGGACGAGCGAAATCCTTCGTAACACTATCGCGGCGCAGATGCTGGACTGAGCGCCGCGTTTTCTCCCTCAGATATCCGTCTCTCTCAGCGGACACTCGTGTCAACTACAGATAATCCTTTTCAGCGGTCGCCGCGCACGCTAGTCGACGGAGACGAGTCGCCGACGGCCCTCGGTCGTCCGAGAACTGCTCGAAGTCAGGTCGTCAGCGCCCGGGAGACCACCGATGACACGACGCAACTCAGAACCGCCGTGTTCGCGGCCGAACCGACGTACCGCGCGACCGAGTAGAACCGCGACGGGTGGTGCGTCGGCATGAGTCTCGAAGAGTCACAGCCGGAGGCGACGACGCCCGCCGTCGAGCAGACCACTGAGGAAGAACTCGCCGACCTGCTCGGCGACCTCGTCGTCGACCGCGACGACCACAAGAACGCCCCGGCGTTCGTCATCCGGCCGGACACGGTCCAAGAGACGCTCTCGACGCTGAGGGACGAGGCGGGATTCGACCACCTCTCCTGTCTCTCCGCGCAGGAGTACGGCGACCGCTACGAGTCCATCTACCACCTCAAGAAGTACGCCGACCCGACCGACGAGGTGAGCATCGTCGTCCCGACGCCGAGCGACCGCCCGGTCAGCCAGTCGGCCGAACCGGTGTTCCGAACGGCCGACTGGCACGAACGCGAGGCGTACGACCTCGTCGGTATCGAGTACGAAGGCCACCCCGACCTCCGGCGCATTCTCCTGCCGGAGACGTGGCAAGGTCACCCGCTGTCGCTCGACTACGACCAGAACCGACCCCAGATAGTCACGCTCCGCGAGAGCAGGAACCCCCTACAGCCGGACCGCCGCGTTTCCGGCGAAGACGACCAGGAGACGGACACGATGCTGCTCAACATCGGGCCGCACCACCCGGCGACCCACGGGGTGCTCCACCTCAACTGCATCCTCGACGGCGAACAGGTCGCCCACGTCGACCCCGACATCGGCTACCTGCATCGGTGCGAGGAGCAGATGTGTCAGAACGGGACGTACCGCTACCAGATAATCCCGTACTCGGACCGCTGGGACTACACGGCGAACATCCCCAACGAGTGGGCTGTCGCCCGCGCCATCGAACACCTCGCGGACCTCGACGTGCCCGAGTACGCGGACGTCCTCCGGACGATGTCGGTCGAACTCGGGCGGATGCTCGGCCACTTCCTCGCCGTCGGCACGTTCGCGCTCGACGTTTACGGCGACTTCACCGCTATCTTCATGTACGCCGTCCGCGACCGGGAGAAGGTCCAGAACATCATGGAGGACCTCACCGGCCAGCGGATGATGTTCTACTACTTCCGTCTGGGGGGTGTCGTCTGGGACCTTCCCGAGCCCCGAGACGAATTCTTCGAGAAAGTCAGGGATTTCCTCGAAGAGCTCCCCCCGACGCTCGAAGAGTACCACGACCTCATCACCGGCAACGAGATTCTGCAGTCGCGCACCGTCGGTACCGGGGTGTTGCCGCCGGAGGTCGCCAAGGACTACGGCGTCACCGGTCCCGTCGCCCGCGCCTCCGGCATCGACTACGACCTGCGCCGAGACGACCCCTACGGGTACTATCCGGAACTCGACTGGAACGTCTGCGTCGAAGACGGCTGCGACAACTACTCGCGGTTGCTCGTCCGCCTGCGCGAGGTCGAGGAGTCGGCGAAGATCGTCGGCCAGTGCATCGACCTGCTCGAAGACTGGCCCGAGGACGAACGAAACATCCAGTCGAACGTGCCGCGGACCCTCCGTCCGGAGGACGACACGGAGACGTACAAGGCGGTCGAGGCGGCCAAGGGGGAGATGGGGATATACGTCCGCGCCGACGGCACCGACTCGCCCGCGCGGTTCAAGATTCGGAGTCCGTGTTTCAACAACCTCCACTCGCTGCCGGAGATGTCGAACGGCGAGTACGTCCCCGACCTCATCGCGTCGCTCGGCAGTCTCGACATCGTCCTCGGATCCGTAGACCGATAGGGAGCAAGAGAGCGCGGGCGGACGCTCCGACGCCGATTCAGTCGTCGGCGCTGGCCATCACGCGGTCTAACCCCTCGATGTCGAGAGAGCCGGAGAGGGTGCGGTTCGGGAACGGGATGTTGATTCCCTCGGCGTCGAACCGCTGTTTGACCGAGGTGACGTACTCGCCGCGGGTCTTCACGAAGTCGGCGCGACTCGGTTGCGAAATCCAGATGCGCGACTTGAGGACGACCGCCGAGTCGCCGAGTTCCGTCAGGCGGACCGACGGTTCGGGGTCGGCGAGGATATCGTCGCGCTTCCGGGCCTCTTCGAGAATGATCTCCGTCGCCTTCTCGATGTCGTCGCCGTAGCCGATGCCGAACGGCACCTGCAGGCGGAGTTTGTTCTTCGCGACGGGGTTCTTGATGACGCCGTCTGTGAGGTGGGAGTTCGGCACCGTCAGCAGTTCGTTGTCGAACGTCCGAACCCGAGTGACGCGGAAACTGATGTCCTCGACGATGCCGGAGTTGCCGTCCCACTCGATCCAGTCGCCGATGCGGAACGGTCTGTCGGTAAAGATGAACACGCCCGCGACGAAGTTGGCGATGACGTCCTGCATCGCGAACCCGATGGCGAGCGTCGCCGCCGCACCGATCGTCGCCAGCGCAGTGAGGATGTTGCCGAACCCGGCGGCGGCGAAGGCGACGCCGACGGCGACGAAGACGATGACGACGCCGAACAGTTTCCGCAGCGGTTTCTGGGCGTGCGCCTCCAGCCCTCGGTTGTCGAGCAGGCGGCCGACGACCGGCAGGAGGAGGAGTCGGCCGATGAGGTACACCGCGACGAAGACGATGAGAAACGTAATCGCCGAGTCGACGGTGTTGGCGTACGCGACACTCTCGTCGAGGCCGAACGTGTTGACGAGAAATCTCGAAATTGGCCCGCGCGGATCGACCTGCAGCGGGATTCCCATCAGTGGTACACCGCCGTGTTCCCCCGCGTCTCCACCAGTTTCGCGTTCACCGCCTCAGCGAGTTCGTCGGCGAGTTCGTCGGTCGACGTTCCACCGCGGGCCGCCCGCAGGAACTTCACCTTCACGAGTTTCCGGTCGTCGAGTTGGTCGCGCAGTTCCTCGGTCACCGCTTCGATGCCGCTCTTGCCGACCCAGACCGTCACGTCGAGGTCGTGGGCCTCTTTGCGTAACTCGTCGTCTACCATCTGTCCCGTCGTAACGACGCGGGAGGTTTGAACCTTTAGTTACGGACCGACGTTACCGGTCGCTGAAAGCCATCGAGACTGCACTCAGTCGCGGTACGGATAGCGGGCGATGTGACCGCAGTCGCAGCGAATCACCACGTGGCCGTCCTGGAGGCGGACGCGAGCGTTGACGCTCGGCACGAGATAGACGTCGCAGGCGTCACAGGAGAAGCGCTTGAACTCGCGGGGGAGGCCGCAGCGGTTCCGTTCGGAGAGGCGGCGAGCGAGGCGGACGTACTCGCGGGAGCGGTCGAACTCGCGCTCTTTGGTCGCCTCGCGGGCGAGTTCGTGTAATCGCGCGATGCGCTCCTCGGCGATGCTCGGCATTCGTCCTGTAGTGGGTCGGGGTTTTCTGAAAGGTGTTCCGAAGCGTTCGTCAACTGGTGGAACTGCACCCAATGGTGGTTCGTCCGGCAATCGCTGGTGGGATTTTCGAGGTCTCGTCAGAACGGGACTACTCCCTCGTACTTCCCGCTCCACCTCTCACCCACCCGAAGCCGCTACACTAAAAGCCGTCTCCAGCGAACCGACGGAGCAGTGCGCGTCCTCAACTACCTCGAACTCGCTTCACGACTCCACCGAAGCGGCATCGGCACGTCGACGGACCACCAGCGCGCCGCGCTCGAAGCGACCGACGTCGAGGTCGTCACCTCGCCGTGGCGCGGCGGGTCACCGGCCCGAATCCCCCTCAGCGCGCTCGGCGGTCGAAACCCCGTCGTGGAGTTCGACGTCGCCCACTGCAACCTCATCGGACCAGGGAGCCTCGCCGTCGCTCGGCACGCCAAACACTACGACAAGCCGCTCGTGCTCCACAGCCACGTCACGAGCGAGGACTTCGCCGAGAGTTTCCGGGGGTCGAACCTCGCCGCGAAGCCGCTGCGGCGTTACCTCCGGTGGTTCTACTCGCAGGCGGACCTCGTGCTCTGTCCCAGTCAGTACACGAAAGGTATCCTCGAATCGTACCCTGTCGACGCCCCCATCCGGCCGATATCGAACGGTGTCGACGTCGAATCGCTCGACGGGTTCGAGGGGTTCCGCGAGGAGTACCGCGAGCGGTTCGGACTCGACGGCCTCGTCGTCTTCACCGTCGGCAACGTCTTCGAGCGCAAGGGGCTGACGACGTTCTGCAGGCTCGCCGAGGAGACCGAGTACGAGTTCGCGTGGTTCGGCCCGTACGACTCCGGGCCGCAGGCGTCGACGGAGGTGCGGCACTGGACCGAAAATCCCCCGGAGAATGTCACCTTCACCGGCTGGGTCGACGACAAGCGCGGCGCGTTCGGCGCGGGCGACGTCTACCTCTTCCCGACGAAGAACGAGAACCAGGGTATCGCCGTCCTCGAGGCGATGGCCTGCGGGAAGGCGGTCGTCCTCAGAGATATCCCCGTCTTCGAGGAGTTCTACACCCACGGCCGCGACTGCCTGAAGTGCTCGACCCGCGCGGAGTTCCGCCGCGCGCTCGACCTCTTGGCGCGAGACCCCGACCTCCGGGAGCGACTCGGCGAGAACGCGCGAGAGACGGCGGCCGAACACAGTCTGGAACGCGTCGGCGAGGAACTCGTGCGAGCGTACGAGGACGTGTCGGCCGGGCGGGTCTGAGCGTCGCCGACGGCTCTCGGTCGACGGCGAAAAGTCACAACGACTTAACCGCGAGTCTCCGAATCTCGTGACAATGCACTCGGTCGTCGCGTTCACCGACACCTACCTGCCCACCGTCAACGGCGTCACCTACACCGTCGAGTCGTGGCGCGACCGCTGGCAGGCCCGCGGCGGGCGGATGGACGTGGTCTACCCCGGTTCGGACGGCTACGACCCGGGAGACGGCGAGTACCCCATCCGGAGCCTCCCGTTTCCCTTCTACGACGGGTTCCGGTTCGGACTCCCGCGCGTCCCCCGGGCGGTGCGAGACGTCGACGTCGTCCACGCGCACACGCCGTTCGCGCTCGGGCTCGGCGGCCTCCGCCTCGCCCGCCGCGAAGACCTGCCGTTCGTCGTCTCCTACCACACGCCGAGCAGCGAGTACGCCTCGTATCTCACCTCGCGCGAGCGCCTCGAATCCGGCATCGAGCGCCTCTCGGAGTCTTACGAGCGGTGGTTTCTCGGTCACGCGGCGGCCGTCGTCGTCCCGAGCGAGGCGACGAAGCGCGACCTACAGAGCCGTATCGCCGACGACGCACCCATCCGCGTCGTCCCCAACGGCGTCGACACCGACCGCTTTCGCCCCGTCGACGCGACGGCGTTCCGCGAGCGACACGGTCTCACGGATGCGGGGACGCTCGTCGGCTACACGGGCCGACACGGCTACGAAAAGTGTCTCAGCGACATCGTCGAGGCCGTCGACGGACTCGACGCGACGGTCGTCTTCGGCGGCGACGGCCCCGCGCGCGAGCACCTCGAAGCCAGGGCGCGCCAACGCGGCGTCGACGCCCGCTTCTTCGGCTTTCTCGACCGCGAAGAGCTCCCGGCGTTCTACAGTTCGCTCGACGCGTTCCTGTTTCCGAGTCCGGTCGAGACGCAAGGATTAGTCGCGCTCGAAGCCAACGCCTGCGGAACGCCCGTCGTCGGCGTCGACGAGGGCGCGCTCTCGGACACTATTGAGGAGGGCGTCACCGGCTATCACTACGACCTCGGCGACACGGCGGGGTTCAGAGCGGCTATCGAGCGGACGCTCGCCGAGGCCGGAGAGCTCGAACGGCGGTGTCTCGACCGCCGGGAGTCGATGAGCGTCGAGCACGCCGTCGACCGCCTCGCGGACGTGTACGACGGAGCCACGGCGGAGGCGTAGCGAGAAAAGTCGGCGTCGGAAGTCGGCCTACCGGTCTTCGAGCGCGTCGGCGATGCGCTGGAGCTGTCGGGTCTGGTCGCGGACCTCGTCGCGGAGCTGTCGAACTTCGCGGACGAGCGCCTCGTTGTCGTCACTTTTCTCCTCGGACCGACCGCCGGGGCCGCCGCCCATACCGCCCGGACCGCCGCCGCCCATCATGCCGCTCATCATCTGCGCGAACGGGTTGCCGCCGCCGCCCATGCCGCCGGGGCCGCCGCCCATACCGCCGGGGCCGCCGCCGCCCATCATCTCGGCCATCGGGTCCTCGCCCTCTTCCCCGCGCTCCTCTCGCTCCTGGGCGCGCCGCTCTCGAATCTCCTCGACGCGCTCGCGGAACGATTTCTCTTCCTCCTCGGAGTCGCCGGAGTCGGCGTTGACGTTCTCCTCGGCTTCGACGTTCACGTCCTCAGATTCTGTCGACTCGTCGGGTTCGTCTTCTGGCATGAGTCGCCGTTCGCACGCCACGCCGAAAAGCGTTGGCACTCGGGCGACGGAGCGGCGGCGTCTGGCGATTTCGACGGACCAAGAGAGCCGGTCGACGGCGGACACACTGACGCAGTTGGCCTCGGTACCCTCCGCAAAGGGGGACGAGAGAGCGAGTCACTGTTTGAGATGCGGCGACTCCCGGACTCGGGCCAGTTTCGGACGGTAGGCCGAGATGCCGCCGCTCGGTTTGAGTACGCGCCACGCGATCGCGGGTCGAAACAGCGTCGTCGGCGGTTGCTCCATCATCACCACGCGAAAGTGGGCGTCTCGCAATACGCCGTCGGTGTGAGCCCTCCGGAACAGCCGGGAGAGATACCGACCGACGAGGTCGTTTCCCCGAGGTTTCGGTCCGGTCGTCTCCGGGAACTGGAAGTCGCCGCCGACGGCCATCGTCCACGCGATGTCGACGACGTCGGACGCCCGCGCGAAGAAGCGTCGGGCGAGGTCGTCGCGGCCGCCCGCCGCGAGCGCGTGATGGAGGAGGACCGCCTCCAGCGAGGCGACCGACATTCCCTGCGCGTATATCGGATTGAAACTCGCGATCGCGTCGCCGACGACGACGAGGCCGTCGGGGAATCGGTCGAGGTCCTCGTACCGGCGTCTCCGATTTGACGGGAACCGGTAGTGGACGACGTCGTCGGCCGTCTGGTCGTGTTCGCGGAGTATGTCGGCTACGTCTGAGACGGGAAGCGTCGCCGCGTACGCCTCGAACTCCTCGAACGTCGTCGGGGGTCGCTCGCCGTGGACGCCGTACAGCGTCACCAGCCACTGGTCGCCCTCGATAGGGACCATCCCGGACCCACGGGGACACGCCGGCGAAGCCGCGACGACGTACGAACGACGCTCGGAGGGCGGCCGTTCGATGAGGGTCGTGCTGTACGCGAGGTCGATGTACACCTCGTCCACGGGAGGTGACTCGTACCCGATGCGTTCCAACCACGCCGGCGTTCGGCTCGTCCGACCGGAAGCGTCGACCACGAGGTCGGTAGCGAGCACCGCTCCGCCCGACTCCTCGTCTTCGACGGCGACGCCCGTCACGGTGGTCCCTCGGTCGTCGAGGCGGTAGTCGACGACTCGGCAGTTCGGTCGGAGTTCGACGCCGTCGAGGTCGGCGACGCGACGGCGGAGTAACTGCTCGTACAGCGAGCGAGTCGCCCCGTACTGGGGGATGCGCTGCGGACCGTCGGCGAGGTACTCTCCTTCGAGGTAGAAGTGGACGTCCCGAGAGCCGTCGAACACGACGCCGCCCGACGAGAGCAGCTCCTCGCCGTAGCCCAGGAAGAGGTCTTCTATCGTCGATTCGCCTCCTTTCAGGAGAACGTGGACGTGGCGCGCTTGCGGCACGCCGCGACGGGCGACCGGTTCGTCCGGGAGCGAGTCTCGCTCGACGACGACCACCTCGTCGAACCCGTCGGCGAGAACGCGCGCCGCGAGTAGTCCCGCGACGCCCGCTCCGACCACTACCGCCCGTTCGCCCCACTCGGGTGCCCGTTCTCCCCACTCGGACGCCCGCTCGCTGTCGTACCGTGGGACCGTTGCTAAGGTCATCGTCGTCACTCTCCAAAGCGTGAGTTCGCGCAGTGATGTGTTAGCTGTTACCACGCAGCACTAAAGGCGGGACATACCCGGAAAACGGCCGGTTCGCCTCTCGAACCGCCGGTGCGGTAATCACCCGAACGCGCCGAGGCTCGACTGTAGCTCTCGGTCGCTCTCGCCCTCGCGGAGCTCGTAGCCGACGAGGTCGCGCATGTCGACGGCGTACGTCGTCCTCGCGTTTTCGAGGACGAGCAGTCGCCCCTTCGTGCCGATGACGCGCCCGGCGGCGATGGTCTCGCCCATCGGTCGGCTGTCGAGGCTGAAGCCGTAGTCGAACGAGAAGGTGTCGAGCGGGTCGAACTCGGCGAGAAGCGATTCCCACTGCTCGGCGTCGACTCGTCGGTGGAGACCCGCCCGTTTCGTCGGGACGCGCACCCGGTCGGTCAGCTCTCGGGCGAGTTCGGACTCGATTTCGCGGGCGATGCGGCCGTTTTCGACGGTTCGGAGGTGGGCGGCCCTGTCGGCACCCTGCTCTCGAAGGCGGGTGTCGAGTCGCCACTCCTTGGTGACGCCGACCTTGAACACGTCCGGCGCGAACGCCGCGAGGTAGACGGCGTGGTCGTCGAAACAGTCCATCTCGTCTTTGAGACACGTCCCTCGGCAGCGCGCGCAGACCCACGTGCTCCGGTGGTACTCGCAGTGGGGGGCGTCGTCGTTCTCGCAGGCGTAGTGGCCCTCGTCGGCGACGGTGCCCGCGCAGTGTCGCCCCCCGAGTCGGTACGCGAGTTCGTCGCCGGCGTCGAGCGGGAGATACTCGACTTCGGTCGGGTCCGTCGGTGTCCCGTCACCGAGTGTCGCCCCGCCGCTCAGCGCGAGATAGAGTCCTCCGTCGAGTGAATCGTAACCGACGACTTGCACGGTTCCCAGTATCCGGTCCGACGGTAAAAGCGTCTCTCTCGGCGGCGCGTACCGTCGCACCCGACGCAGTTTCGGCCGCGTCTCTCTCCCTTCGATCAAGTCTCTCCCCCATCTGACAGTCTGGTGTCGGAGAGAGAACGGCCCTCACGACGGTCGTGTCGGTCGAAATTAGAGATAAGCGACAGTGGTCCGAACCACTCGAAGGATGTCGAGACAGTCAGCGGCGACGCGCAGAGGGGTGTTGCGGGCGGTCGGCGGGGGCGCGGCGACCGGACTCGCGGCGGGGGGCGCTCGGAGGGGAGGCGGAAACGCCGGTGACACCGCCGTGGTGAACGTCGGGATAGACGCGACAGTCGGAGCCCCCGGTTGCGACGTCGTCCGCCGGGTCGCAACCCGAGTCGTCCGGCAGTTCGCCTTCGACGCGCTGACGGTCGAACTGCCGCGGGAGGCCGTGGCGACGCTTCGGCGACGCCCCGAGGTCAGGTACGTCGAACCCGACAGGACGATGCGAACGTATCAGCAGTCGGCGTCTCAGACGGTTCCGGAGGGCGTCTCCCGTATCGGCGCGCGACTCGCCCACGAGGCGGGCGTCACGGGCGACGGCGTCGACGTCGCTATCGTCGACTCCGGCGTCGACTCCGACCATCCGGACCTCCGCGAGAATCTCGGGGACGGGCGGGCGTTCGTCAACTGCCGGGGTCGGCCGCGACTCTGCCGCGTCACCGGCAACGGGAACGCCTGCAAGACCAACTGGGACGACGACGACGACCACGGAACCCACTGCGCGGGCGTCGTCGGAGCCCTCGACAACGACGAAGGAGTCGTCGGCGTCGCTCCCGAGGCGACGCTCCACGCGGTGAAAGTGATATACTGCGCCGGGGTCGGGCTGGTCTCCGACATCGCCGCCGGAATCGAGTACGTCGCCGACAGGGGCTGGGCCGTCGGGAGCCTCAGTTTCGGCTCGCAGCGTCCGACGAACCTCGTCCGCGACGCCTGTCGGTACGCCGCCGACGAAGGGGTGTTACTCGTCGCCGCCGCCGGAAACGGCCGTTCACGGCCGAACACCGTGGGGTTTCCGGCGACGCTGCCGACGGTGTTGGCGGTGAGCGCCGTCGACCGTAACGGCGGGTTCGCGGGTTTCTCGTCGACGGGACCCCGAATCGACATCGCAGCTCCCGGCACGGGCGTTCGTTCGACGGTTCCGGGCGGCTACAGGACGTACTCTGGAACGTCGATGGCGTGCCCGCACGTCGCCGGGGCCGCGGCGCTTCTCGTCTCGACCGGGCTCTCGACGACCGAAGCCCGCGAGCGACTCGTCGGAACCGCCGACGACCTCGGGCTCGGACGGGTCGAACAGGGTGCCGGTCTGCTAAACGTCGCGGCCGCGCTGGACCTCGGTGACGACTGATTCCTCAGCTCAATACTGTTAGTAAATATCTACATCAAGAGTGTAATTTATCGGCAAAATAGTTCAATTCCTGAAGTTATAAAATAGATTAATTCTTCTGACTGTTCGCAATGTCGGATGATACCACGGGTGTAACTCGGCGTAACGTGCTGAAGACGACGGGCGTAGCGGTCGGTGTCGGCGGACTCGGCGGACTGGCGACGGCGAAAGGTAACGACAACCTCGTCGAAGTCAATCTCGGATATAGCGAGCGGAGCGGCAGACGAGCGGCTGAAAACGCCGCATCGAGCGTCGTCCGACGGTTCAACTTCGACGCGATGACCATCGAGGTCGACGAGAACGCGGTGAAGGGTCTCCGGAAACGCGGAGACGTTCGCTACGTCGAGGCCAACGGTCAGATGCACGCGTTCGCGCAGTCGACGCCGTACGGAATCGACCGCGTCGACGCGGACGTCGCCCACGACAGCGGCGAGACCGGCGCAGGTGCCGACGTGGCTATCCTCGACACCGGTATCGACTCCGACCACCCCGACCTGCAGGCGAACCTCGGCGAAGGCAAGGCGTTCGTCTCGGCGAAAGGGCCGTACGACGAGTCGTGGGACGACGACAACGACCACGGCACTCACTGCGCCGGGACGGCCGACGCTGTCGACAACGACGAGGGCGTCGTCGGCGTCAGCACGGAGGCGACCCTCCACGCGGTGAAGGTGCTCGACAAGCGCGGCAGCGGGTCGTTCTCCGACATCGCGGCGGGTATCGAGTACACCGCCGACCAGGGCTGGGACGTCGCCAGCATGAGCCTCGGCGCGTCCAGCGGGTCGCAGACCATCAAGGACGCCTGTACCTACGCCTACGACCGCGGCGTGTTCCTCGTCGCCGCCGCCGGCAACGACGGGCCGTGCAGCGACTGCGTCGGCTACCCTGCCGCCTACTCGGAAGTCGTCGCCGTGAGCGCCACCGACAGCAACGACGACCTCGCCTCCTTCTCCTCGACCGGGTCGGAGGTCGAGATCGCCGCGCCCGGCGTCGACGTGGAGTCGACGGTCCCCGGCGGCGGCTACGACGTGTTCTCGGGTACGTCGATGGCGTGCCCGCACGTCGCCGGCGCGGGTGCGCAGCTGATGGCCAACGGGTACACCAACACCGAGGCGCGCGACCGACTCGCCTCGACGGCCGAAGATATCGGTCTCGCGTCGAACGAACAGGGCGCCGGACTGCTCGACACCGCGGCGGCGCTCGGTCTCGACTCTTCCGACGACCTGTAAACCCGAACGTTATTCCTCGCTTTTTCGTACCCAACGTATGTTCACAGCAACGCTCACCGCGACGCCGCGAGACGACCTCGTAGAGTTCGGACTGACCGTCGAGAACCGGGGAGACGAGCGCGCGACGCTCTCGTTCCGTGACGCTCAACGCGCGGAGTTCGTCGTCAGCGACGCCAGCGGCGACGGCGAAGTGTGGCGCTGGAGCGACGGCCGCATGTTCGCGCAGATGCTCGGGAGCGAGACGCTCGACCCCGGCGAGTCGACGACGTTCGAGGGCCTCTGGAACGACCCGGAACCGGGCGACTACGTCGCCGTCGGCGAACTGACGGCCGTCGACGCCGACGCGGAGGCGCAGACGAAGTTTTCGGTGGAGTCGGTGTGACCGACGGGCCGACTACGACTCGCGCTCGGTGCGAAGTTCGTCGTACAGTTCCTCTGCGGCACGTTCGACCGCCTCGTCGCTGGCAGTCGACGGCTCCCACCCGAGCGCGGAGAGTTTCTCGATGGAGAGGCGCATCTTCGGCACGTCGCCTTTCCACCCGCGCTCGCCGCCGGTGTACTCGTACTCGGGGTCCAGTCCCATCACGTCGGCGACGATGTCGGCGATGCGGTTGACCGAGGTGGTCGTCCGCGTCCCCAGATTGTAGGTGTTCATCGATTTGTCCGCGTTTTCGACGACGTGACAGATGGCGTCGACGCAGTCCTCGACGTAGAGGTACGACTTCTCCTGGCGGCCGTCGCCGAGAATGGTGAGCGTCTCGGGGTCGTCGAGCAGTTTCTCGATGAAGTCCGGGATGACGTTGCCGCGCTGCTTCGGCCCGACGATGTTGGCGAAGCGGAACACCCACGCGGTGAAGCCGTGCGAGTGCGCGTACGTCGACATCAGCGCCTCGTCGGCCAGTTTGCTCGCGCCGTAGGCGCTGATGGGTTCGATGGGCGCGTAGTCCTCGGGCGTCGGCCGCGGGGCCTCGCCGTAGATGGTCGAGGAGGAGGTGAACGCGACGTCGTCGACGCCGGCCTCGTCCATCCGTTCGAGGACGTTGTACGTCATCTCGGTGTTCTCCTCGAACAGTTTTCTCGGGTCCTCGTAGTTCGTGTCGGTGTACGCCGCGAGGTGGAAGACGACGTCGACGTCCTCGGTGATTACCTCGGCCACGTCGGCCGATTCGCGCATGTCCGCCTGGACGAACTCGACGTCGTCGGGGACGCGTGACTCGGTTCCTTTCGAGAGGTCGTCGGCGACGACCACTTCGTTCTCGGTCGACAGTTTCGCCGCGAGGTGCGACCCGACGAGACCCGCCCCGCCGGTGACGACGACTCGCTTGTCTACGAGGTTCATACTCCAACCTCCGCCGACGGCAGTAAGTCGATTGTGGTCGCTCGCGCGTTACGAGAGTCGGTCGGAGCCGTCGTGGCGGCGTCGGGACCGTCGCGGGGGCATCGGAGCCGTCGTGGCAGCGCCGAAGTCGTCGCACCAGCATCGCAACTCGTCGAGTTCCGAAACCCCCTAACCGACGGCTCGCCTCGGACAGCGCATGCAAGACGAATCCGAAGTCGTCGTCCTGCGACTCGGGCACCGACCGGGCCGCGACGACCGGATGACGACGCACATCGGGCTGACGGCGCGGGCGCTCGGCGCGGACCGCGCGCTCCTCGTCGGCGACGCGAGCCAGTCGGAGACGACGGTGCGAGACATCACGACGAGATTCGGCGGCCCGTTCGAGGTCGAAGTTGTCGACTCCTACCGCGATATCGTCCGCGACTGGAGGGGGACGGTCGTCCACCTCACGATGTACGGCGAGCGCGTTCAGGACGTAGAGGACGACGTCAGAGCCGCGCACGCCGAGGAACCGATTCTCGTGGTCGTCGGCGCGGAGAAGGTCCCGTTCGAGGTGTACGACTACGCGGACTTCAACGTCGGCGTGACGAACCAACCTCACTCGGAGGTGGCGGCGCTGGCGGTGTTCCTCGACCGCCTGTTCGAGGGCCGGGAACTCGAACGGGAGTGGGAGGACGCCGAGCGCGAAGTGATTCCGATGGAGACGGGCAAGCGCGTCGAAGAGGTGGAGTGAGGCCGTCGGCGCCGACGCGCCCGGGGGTGACTCACCGCGTGAACCGAATGGCGGACAGCCGGCGCTGTAGGGTTCCGCGGCGGCGCGCCGGACACCCGCCTCGACCGACCGCGGACGGCGTTCAACTCACGGCGCGAACTGGTCCCGTCACCGCACAAAAACCTCGGCCCGGGCACCTCGGGGGCGTCTAAAACCGACGCGTCGCCGAAGCGTCCCGTCGACGCCGCTATCCGGTGCTTTTAAACGATTCTGCGACAGAGGATAGGGTAATGGCTTTTGAGGACCTGCTGGGAGACCCTGTCATTCAGAAGTACCTCCACGAGCTGGTCGGTCCGACGGGAATGCCCGTCGCCGCCGCGCCGCCGGACGGGGAGGTCACCGACGAGGAGCTCGCCGAGGAGCTCGGTCTCGAACTCAACGACGTTCGTCGCGCGCTTTTCATCCTCTACGAGAACGACCTCGCGACGTACCGCCGCGTCCGCGACGAGGACTCCGGGTGGCTCACCTACCTCTGGACGTTCGAGTACGACAACATCCCCGAGAACCTCGAAGAGGAGATGCACCGCCTGCTCGACGCGCTCGAAGAGCGCCAGGAGTACGAACAGACCCACGAGTTCTACCTCTGCGAGGTCTGTTCGATCCGCTTCGAGTTCGGCGAGGCGATGGACTTCGGCTTCGAGTGTCCCGAGTGCGGCTCCCCGTTGGAGTCGATGGAGAACAACCGCCTCGTCGACGCGATGAACCGACGAGTCGACGAACTCCGCGAGGAACTGAACGCCGACGTGACCGGCTGATGGTCGTTCTCGCAACCAAATGTTACGTCGAAGGTGACGCCCGCGAGCGGACGCTCGACAGTCTCCGGTCGCTCGTCGCGAACGAGATTGGCTCGCTGGACGTGGAGTTCACCGTCGGCGTCCGCCACGACGAGTTCGTCGCCGTCACCGTCGAAGGCGACGACGAGACGGTCGCACGCAACGCGCTCCGCGAGGAGTGGGGCGAAATTCCGACGCATCTCGACGCCGGAGAGACGTACATCGGCACGCTCGAATCGTGGGACGACGACGGGTTCGCCCTCGACGTGGGCGAAGAGATTCGCATCCCGAGCGCCGAGATCGGGCTCGGGCGAGGTACCCCCTCACAGATTCGCGAGCGGTTCGGACTGGTCCAGCACCAGCGCCTCAAATTCGTCTACGGCGGCGACGACGAACCGTCGCGGCTGGCCGACGAGACGCGCGACCAGTTGTACGACTGGCGGCGCGGGGCGGGGCGGGTCAACGTCAACAGCGCCACCCGCGGCGAGGTTCGCGCGACGGTGAACCGCGCCGGACACGCGAACGACATCGTCACCGTCGAACGACTCGGCCTCCTCGAGCAGAGCATCATCTGCGCCGAGGGGACCGACCCGCCGGGGCTTCTGGCAAGCATCGGCTCGTATCTGCCGTCGGAGCTGCGCTGTGTCATCCCATGAACCGTCGACTGCTTTTGGCCTCGGCCGCCGTCGTCCTGCTCGTCGCCACCTCGGGGTGTCTCGGCTTCTTCGGCGACAACGAGATTCCGCCCGACCGCCTCGACGGCAACGTCACCGGCGAGTACAACTGGGACGCCGACGCCGACGTTTACATCAACGTCTCCGAGCGGGCGACGTACCAGGCGGTGTACCGCTTCGAGGGCGACGAACTGAGCCTGTACCGCAACGACGGCCTCGGCACCGAGAGTCCCCTCTACGTCGAGGCGGTTCGCTACCGTTACCCGAACGGAACCGTCGTCAACGGGACGACGCTCATCGAGCGCGGCGGCTCCATCGAAGAGCAACGAGACGCCGTCGTCGTCGAACCGCCGGCGGACGCGCCGTCGAACGAGGCGGGCCAGTTAGCGTTCACGGGCCAGAGCACCCCGAAGCAGTTCTCGCTGCCGACGTTCGTGAAAGGCTCCTACGAGATCGTCCTGCCGGAGGACCGCCGCGTCGACGTACCGATTCTGAGTAGCACGCGGCCGAGTGCGGACCGACAGAGCCTCGAAGACGGTCGCGTCCACCTCCACTGGGACGACGTTCAGCGCGACGTGATCTCGGTCCGGTTCTACCTCGAACGCGACCTCTACATCTTCGGCGGCATACTCGGCGTCTCCACGCTCGTCGCGCTCGTCGGCGGTCTCTACTACCGCCGGCGTATCGCGGAACTCCGGCGACAGCGCGAGGAGCTCGGACTGGACGTCGACACGTCCGACGACACCGGTCGTCGCCCGCCACCGGGGATGTGACGCCGTCGCTGCGAAACTCCGGAACCCCGAAGCTCGCATCGACGCCGTCGCCGACGAGAACGCGGGACTTTTCGACGCGCCGCCCCTCTTTCGAGCGATGCGAATCGCAATCGTCAGCGTCGGCGACGAACTGCTCGTCGGCGACACGGTGAACACGAACGCCGCGTGGCTCGGCGAACGACTCGACGCGCGCGGCGCGACGGTCGAACGCGTGACGACGGTGCCCGACCGCCTCGCCGACATCGCCCAAGTGGTCAACGAGTCGCTGGCCGCCTACGACGCGGTCGTCGTCACCGGC
This sequence comes from Haloprofundus sp. MHR1, assembly GCF_005155585.1. NCBI lineage: Archaea > Methanobacteriati > Methanobacteriota > Halobacteria > Halobacteriales > Haloferacaceae > Haloprofundus > Haloprofundus sp. MHR1. The sequence continues at coordinate 2,732,136 of NZ_CP039833.1, read as the reverse complement.
GGTCTCGGACCGACGCACGACGACGTGACGATGGAGGGCGTCGCGGCGGCGGTCGGCAGGTCGCTGGAACCGCACGCGGAGGCGTCGGCGTGGCTCGCCGACCGCGGTGGCTACTCGGCGGACGACGGCGACCCGCGAACGGTCGAACTCCCGGCGGGCGCGCGTTTTCTCCCGAACGACGAGGGCGTCGCGCCGGGTGCCGTCGTCGAGTCGGTGTACGTGCTGCCGGGCGTCCCCGCGGAGATGAAGGCGATGTTCGGACGCGTCGAAAACGAGTTCACGGGAACCGAGACGTACGTCGAGCGCGTCCTCGTCGACGAACCGGAGAGTGCACTCGCCGACAGGTTAGCCGACTTACAGCGTCGCTTCGACGTCACCGTCGGAAGCCATCCGGGCGACGGCGTCCGCGTGAAAATCAGCGCTGCCGACGCGGGGGCGGCGAAGGACGCGGCCGGATGGCTCCGCGAACACGCGAACGTCATCGACGTCGACGCCGCGGACGACTGAGTCGCAGTCGCACACGGCGTCGGCTCAGCGGTAGAGGTAGAGCAGCCAGCCGACGGTGATGAGCAGGCTCAACAGGAGCACGACGCCGCCGGTTTCGGCGATGGGCAGCGACTGTTCGGACGCGAGTACGTACATGAGCGACACGTTATCAGGCACGCCGTTTAACTGTTCGCGGTTTGCACTCGTAGGTATCGGACGACACAGCCGTCGAGCCGAGACCGGGGACACGAACCCGAGAGTGTCGGATTCGAGCGAATCAGTCTACCGAGAGCCAACAGACATGGGAAACTTGAACTACGTTGCCGAGGTGCGCTACGACCATGGATGACCGTGCGGCGTCACTGACGGAAGTGGCCGTAAACGCCGCCTCGTGGGACGAGACGATGCCCCCGAGCACCGCCGCCGTGGTGGCCGTGGCCGAAGTGAAAGACGTCGACCCCCGCGAGATGCAACCGCTCTACCGGGCCGTCGACCCGGACGCCCTCGACGCGTTGTTCGCTAAGCAGTCGGCGTCGTCCGTCGCGTTCGACCTCTCGGGATACGAAGTGCTCGTCACGAGCGGCGGCCGAGTGCTCGTCTTCGAGAGCATCCCGGAGTACGGCCGATAGCGGGCGGAACGACGCGACCATCGGTTCGACATCGTAATCGTCGATTCGACATCGTAACCACCGATTCGATATCCGAGCGCCGAGTCGACATCGCGAGCGTCGATTCGCCAGTGCGGTAGACAGTCACCGATTCGTCCGCGGAGTCGACACGGTTCGTCCGCGAAATCGACACGACTCGTCCGTGGAGTCGGCGTGCTTTTGGCGTCGCCGCCGCAGCCTTCGAGTATGCGCATCGGCGTCGTCGTCAACCCGATCGCCGGGATGGGTGGGCGAGTCGGACTGAAAGGGACGGACGGGAAGGTCGCTGAGGCGAGAGAACGAGGTGCGGAGCCGCGCGCACCGGAGCGAGCGCGCCGCGCGCTGACCGAACTCCGCGAACGCGTTCCCGACGCGGCGCTCGTCGTCTACGGCGGCGAGATGGGCGAGGACGCCGCCCGGGCGGTCGGCTTCGACCCGGAGGTCGTCGGCGCGCCGAGCGACGAGGAGACGACGGCCGACGACACCCGGCGCGCCGTCGAAGCGTTCGTCGCCGCCGGCGTCGACCTCGTCCTCTTCGTCGGCGGCGACGGTACCGCGGCCGACGTCGCCGAGGCTCTCTCGGAGGCGGGGAGCGAGACGCCGATGCTCGGCGTCCCCGCGGGCGTCAAAGTGTACTCGTCGGTGTTCGCCGTCTCTCCGGAGGACGCCGCGGGTATCGCCGCCTCCTTCGAGCGCACCGAGCGCCGCGAGGTGATGGACATCGACGAGGACGACTACCGCGAGGGCGAGGTCCACCCCGAACTCCGCGCCGTCGCCGTCGTCCCCGTCGCCGACGACTTGCAGTCCTCGAAACAACTGGGCGGCGGCACCGTCGAGGCGCTCGCCGAGGGCGTCGCCGCCGACGTGAAACCGGGCGTCACCTACGTGCTCGGCCCCGGTTCGACCGTCGGCGCGGTGAAGGAGGCGCTGGGGTTCGAGGGGTCGCCCATCGGCGTCGACGTGTGGCGAGACGGGGAACTGCTCGTCCGCGACGCCGGCGAGTCGGAGATTCTCGACGCGCTCGGCGAGGAGAACGTCGTCGTCGTCTCGCCCATCGGGGGACAGGGGTTTGTGTTCGGCCGCGGCAACCCGCAGTTGTCGCCCGCGGTCGTCCGCCGCTGTTCGGTCGAAGTCGTCGCCTCGCGCTCGAAACTCGACGGTATCTCGGTGCTGCGCGTCGACACCGACGACCCCGAACTCGACGCGGAGCTGCGAGGCTGGACGAAGGTCCGCGTCGGCCGCTTCGAGCGCCGGATGATGAAGGTCGTCTGAGCGCCCGCGCTGCCTCCATCACCCGTCGAGTCCCGTCGCGACTCCGAGCCGAATTCTCCCGATTTATGATGTATTATCTCCCTATAGTGAAGATTAAGGTCATAGAAGGGATACGGAATGCCATGGAGACGCGGAAAGTCCAGCGGCTCGGTCCCTCGACGCTGGCGATGACGCTCCCGGCGGAGTGGGCGAAAGAACACGGCGTGAACAAAGGCGACGAGGTGTCGATTCGGATGGGCGGCAAGGGAACGCTCACCGTGTTGCCGGAGTCGGCGTCGACGGAGGACTCGGAGGCGGTCATCCACGCCGACAACCTCGACGCGGACGGACTCGAACGCGCTATCGTCGCCCAGTACGTTCTCGGGCGACGCGTGATTCACGTCGAGAAGTCCGAGGGCGCGCTCGACAGCGAACACATCAACGCCGTCTACAAGGCGGAGACGCAGCTGATGGGCCTCGGCGTCATCGAGGAGACGCCCGAGCGAATCGCCATCCGGTGTTCGGTCGACCCCGAGGACTTCACGCTCGACAACCTACTCGAACGCCTCGAAAACACCGGGAGCACGATGCGCGGCGAGGCGGTGAAGGCGCTGGCGCACGGCAACCCGGACCTCGCACAGCGGGCGCTCAACCGCGAGCGACAGGCGAACAAGATTTTCGTCCTCGTGCTCCGCCTCATCTTCACGGCGTACCAGAACCCGAACCTCTGTCGGGCGGTCGGCCTCGAATCGGGCTTTCCGCTCATCGGCTACCGCTCGGTGGCGAAGAACCTCGAACTCACCGCCGACAACGCCGAGGACATCGCCGAAATCGTCCTCAACACCGAAGGACACACCATCGACGTCGACTCGGCGACGATGCGCCGCATCCGCGAGTTCACCGACCAGGTCGACGACATCACGGTCAAAGCGGTCCGGTCGGTCGTCGACCGCGACTACGACCTCACCATCGAGGTGCGAGAGCAGTTCCGCGAACTCACCGACCGCGAGCAGGACATCCTCTCGGAGATTCCGGAGGTGTCGAACGAGGAGCTCCTTCGAATCCGCGAGGTGCTCGTCAGCCTCCAGCAGACCGCCCAGTACGCGATGCGAAACGCCGAAATCGCGGCGAACCTCGCGCTCAACGCCGAATCCGAACACGTCACGATTTCCTGAGAGACGAGACGGGGGGAGGTCGGCCGGGCTCTCTCCGGTCCCGCCGCGACCACCGACTCAGTCGGCCGTCGCGTCCGCCTCGGTCAACACGTCGCCACCGGCGTTTCCGGCGTCGGCATCGACCCGTTCGGCGGTCAGCGGATTCCGCCGGGTGATGCGGCAGTCGAAGGCGGGATGTTCGCCGAAGTGCCGAATCAGCATGTGGCGGCGCGACCCGGTGATACCGGTCCGACCGACGTCTTCGGCCGTGAACTCGCGGGGGAGACGGTCGTACAGGCGGCGCAGACTCTCGAAGCTCTCGAACACTTTCGCGTTGCCCGCCGACTCCGCGCTGCGCCGCGAGACGACGTAACTGCCGTCGTCGCGGTGCTCGCCCGCGGTGCGGAAGAACTCGCGTTTCTCGGTCAGCGCGGTCCCGATGCTGTCTTGCAGTTCCGCAGCGTCGGCTCTCGACAGTTCACACGTGCGGTCGCCGATGCGCAGCAGAATCGATTCGTCGTCGCTCGTCACCGAGACGGCGTTCTCATCGCGGGAGAAGAACTCGACCAGGAGAGTGGGTACTCCGTTGCATGTACTCGATACACGGACGGACGGGGTAAAAACGTTGTCGGCAGGTGCAGGTTTGGCGAGACGAACGCGACCAGCCCACCCTCGCCGGTTGGCGAGCGATTTCGGCCTGCGGTCGAGTGACTCCCGTCCGCGGTCGGACGATGCCCGTCTGCGGTCGCCAGATTTCTTTTTGCTTCGGTGCTGTTTCCGGTCGATCCGGTGCTGTTTCCGGTCGATTCGGTACCGTTCGACCGCCCGACGTTCGTCTCCGTTCCGAACACGTCGGTCTGAATCGTCTGCGTGTACCGGACGCCTTGGAGGGGGAGGTCGAGTCTCACACCGCCGGGCAGGCGGACGACGGCGGAGAAATCGATGGCGAGCGTCGTCACCTCCCCGCGGCGGACGTGCGTCACCCACCACTCGTCGAGTCGGTCGTTTTCGATGACGGCGGTCGCCTCGATACGCTGGGTCTGCTTCGGCCCGACGACGTACTCGCGGTTCGTCGACCCCCGTCCGACGCGGACGCCGTTCATGTGGATGTCGTAGCCGAGTTCGCTCAGCGTCAGCGGGACCGGCTTCGGGTTGTAGACGACGAACGAGGTGCGAATCGGCGTCGCCGACTCGTTGGCGTCGCCCCACCGTGCGCTCGTCTCGTTGACGTAGAGGACCGGGTCCGAGACGAGCGGTCGGTTCGCGTCGATGGCTCGGGTCTCCGTCGAGTTGAACGCCGAGACGATGTCGGTCCGGATATCGCGCTCGACCGTGGGCCCCTCGAAGGTGGCTTCGACGCCGCGGTACCCGGCGTCGGCGTCGACTCGGAGCGTCGTTTGCTCGCCGTTTTCGACGTGCGTCACCCACCACTCGGAGATGCGCTCGTTTCGCATCTCGGTCCGGAACGAGAGCGTCGTGTTGCCGCGGCCGATGCGGAGGCCGTTCTTGCGGTTCGAGGCCATCGGCACGTCGTTCATCCGCACGCCGTAGTCGATAGTCGCGCCGTCGATGCTGACCCCGAGCGGGTTCGGATTCCGGACGGTGACGTTCGTCTCGATAGTCGTCGTGTCGTTGTCGACGGCGACGATTCGATTGCTGATTTCGGTGACTTCGGGGGCGTCGACGAAGCCGAGCGCGGAGGCGACGACGAGGGCGACGGTCACGGCGACGAGCACGACGGCGATTCGACCCGACCGGCCCCTCGAAATGCGCGACCGCAACGTCTCCGGCACGCTCGTCGCGTCCGGACGGTCCGCCGCACTCGGTTCCATACGAGGCCAGTGTCCGCGGGCTACTTAGCCGATATGGCTCGGTGGGAGAGACCGACCACTGTCGAATAAACTAAGTGGACGCCACCGAACCGGGTGGTATGGCAACGCAGACGACTCAGACGGACATGGGCATCGGCGTGGCGATGCTGTTTTCGGTGCTCGCGCTCGTCGGCGCGGCGGTGATGCTCGTCGGACCCGATCAGTTGACGCAGGCGTGGGGATTCGCCGGCGCGATGGTCGCCGCGTCGCTGGCGGTCGTCGCCGTGCACGTGTACGCTAACTAACCTACCTAACTGCGGTTCGCTCGTCCGACCGAGTAACCGTTATTATCGTCAGACACGTAGGAGGAACGTCGATGACCGAATACACCGACGAGGAACAGCGGATTATCGCCTACCTCCGGGAGAGCGTCACTCGCGGTGAGCGGTACTTCCGGGCGAAGAACATCGCCGAGGCGATCGGCCTCTCGGCGAAGCAGGTCGGGTCGCGCCTGCCGCGTCTCGCGGAGAAATCCGAAGACGTCGAGATCGAGAAGTGGGGTCGCGCGCGCTCGACGACGTGGCGTGTCACCCGCAGTTAATCCACGGATTTTTGCCCTCTCCGCCTGATATGACCCCATGACTGTCAGGGTTACGCGGACCTTCGAGTTCGACCACCCACCGGAGGCCGTGTGGGCGTTCATCTCCGACCCCGAGAAACGTGCGGGCGCGATAAGCGTCGTCGAGGATTACGACGTTCACCCGACCGACGAGCGGAAAGCGACGTGGCACGTCGCGCTCCCGATTCCCCTCGTCCGGTCGACGATACCCGTCGAGACCGAAGACGTCACCCGCGACGCGCCGCGGTACGTGAAGTTCGTCGGCCGCTCGCGCGCGCTCCGCGTCACCGGCGAACACACCGTCGAGGGGACGGAGAACGGCTCCCGCCTCGTCAACGAGTTCGTCGTCGACGGCAGTTTGCCCGGGGTCGAGAGCTTCTTCAAGCGAAATCTCGACCGCGAACTCGACAACTTAGAACGGGCGCTGCGACGCGAACTCGCCGAGGCGGAGCGCTGACCGATGCGTCTCACCCTCGCCCAACTCGAACAGGACGCCGGAAGCGTCGAGAGCGCCCTCGAAGCCGCCGAAACGGCCGTCGAAGCGGCGGCCGCCGACGGGGCGGACCTCGTCGCGCTCCCGGAACTGTTCGCCGTCGGCTACTTCGCGTTCGAATCGTACGCCCGAGTCGCCGAAGGTCTGGACGGGACGACGTTCGGCCGACTCCGCGATATGGCGGTCGACCACGACGTCGGCCTCCTCGCCGGCAGCCACGTCGAGGACCTCGAAGCGAGCGCCGCCGCGGGCTACGACGTCCCCGCCGACGAGGGGCTGGCGAACACGACGACGTTCTTCGACCGCGACGGCTCGCTGCGGACGACGTACCGCAAACACCACCTGTTCGGATACGAATCCGCCGAAGCCCGTCTGCTCACGCCGGGCGAGCGTCTCGAACCGTTCGAGTTCGACGGCTTCACCGTCGGGACCTGTACCTGCTACGACCTCCGCTTCCCGGAACTGACGCGTCGACTCGTCGACGACGGTGTCACCTTACTCCTCGTGCCGAGCGCGTGGCCGTACCCCCGCGTCGAACACTGGCAGACGCTGACGCGAGCGCGGTCTATCGAGAACCTCTGGTATCTCGGCGCGATAAACGGCGTCGGCGCGTTCGAGTCGGCGACGCTGCTCGGACGGTCGACGGTGTACGACCCGTGGGGGACGGCGTTGGCCAGCGCGGGCGACCGTCCGGCGCACGTCACTGCGGACCTCGACCCCGACGAGGTGACGCGGGTCCGCGAGGAGTTCCCGGCGCTCGCGGACCGGCGGTGACGAGACGAGGGCCACGTTCCACGGTACCGTGAGACCCGTTAGCGGCATCAGTTCACCGTGTCGATGCCTTTATTGAGGCGTACTCCTTAGGCGAATTCGCCGACGATATCGACGCTTTTCTCGTCGACGACTCGGCACAAATCAACCGCCGCACCACGCTGCAGTGAGGGGTCCACTGTGGCCATCGCCGCACCGCTCCCCTAGCCCGGTGGGGGAGCGCTCCCGCCTCGTCTTCCGAAGTTCCTCACGACACCCGACTTACGAGTACCGTATCTCGACGCGTTCGCCGGTTTCCGCGGCCTCGTACGCCGCCGTCGTCACCTGTACGTCCCGCAGCCCCTCCTCTCCGTCCGGGCCGATCTCCCCGTCGGTCAGTATCGCGTGCGCGAAGTAGTCGAACTCCTCGCGTATCTCGCCCGTCTGTGGTCCGTCGACCGTCGTCCGCACGTCGTTTCGGTGGACGGTCACTCGTCGCGGGTCCTCCGTGCCGAACGCGGAGTCGCTCAGTTCGACGTAACCTTCGGTCCCCCGAATCGAGAGGTGGCTCCTGGTGTACCCGGAGAACCCGGCGGTAAAGGAGGCGGTGACGCCGTCGGGGAACTCCAGTTGGAACGCGATCTGCTCGTCCACGTCGGCGAAGACGCCCTCGCCGCGCGTCGTCGCGGTGACCGCCACCGGGTCGGCGTCGACGAGATACCGCGCCGCGTTCAGCGGATAGACGCCGACGTCCATCAGCGCGCCGCCGCCCGCGAGGTCGGCGTCGAGACGCCACTGGTCGGGGCCGCGACCGCCGCCCATCACGTCGAAGGCGAACCCGCCGTGCAGCTGGAGCGCGTCGCCGATACCGCCCTCGCCGACGAACTCGCGGAGGCGGCGAACCGCGGGGTCGAACTGCATCCGGTAGGCGACCATCAGCGGCACGTCGGCGTCCTCGCACGCGGTGACGGCGCGTTCGGCCCCCTCGACGGTCGCCGCCAGCGGCTTCTCGGAGAGCACCGCCTTTCCGTTCTCCGCCGCCGTCTCGATGGCTTCGGGGTGGAGCGCGTTCGGGGTGACGACGTAGACGGCGTCGTAGGCGTCGGTCGCCGCGCCGTCGTGGTACTCCTCGTAGGTGAGGACGCTTTCGATACCGTGTTCGCTCGCGGCGTCTTCGGCGTTCTCGGGCGACCCGGTGACGAGCACCGTCGCCTCGGCGTAGTCGGCGTCCGCGAGGGCGGGGAGCGCCGCCTTGCGGGCGAACCCGCCGACGCCGACGACGGCGAACCGAACGGTTCCGTCCGCGCCGGTGTCCCAATCGCGTCGTGCGAACTCGTCGAAGTACTCGTGAATCTGCATACGCCGCGTACGGGGGCCAGTACAAAAGTGATACTTCGAGGACCGGTCGGACCGACTCGGTTGTCGAGACGAACGACGCGTAACGCCGGAAAAATCCGGTCGGCTCGGTCAGAAGTCGGCGCGAAGCAGATTGTACGCCACCAGTAGCCACGCCGTCGCGTACGCGCCGACGAACAGCAGGCCGCCGAAGAGGCCGTTGAGTCCGAAGAAGATCGCCCCCTGCGAGATGGAGGGGCCGGTGCCGGCGAACGCGATGCCCGCGAGTCGGAGTTCGGGTGCCTTCGCCCACCCGCTCAGCAGCAGCGCGATGCCCAGCGGCAGCGACGCTCCGATGAAGCCGACGTTACCGGCGAGGAAGCCGTAGGCGGCGTACTGCGCGAGCGTCGCCATCCCGGCCATCTCGAAGGCGAACTGCGCGCCGGCGCTGGCGAGGCTGAACGCCATCCCGCCGCCGGTGCCGAGCACGCCCAACCACCAGTAGATGCCGCCCGCCTCCTCGTGGTACAGGACGAACCCGACGAGCGCGACGAACAGCAGGAGGATGCCCGCGACGAGCGCGAGTTGGTCGACGAGGAAGACGGTGTTCTGCACGTCGAACACGACGTCGCCACCGGCGGTCACGTCGGTGAGCGCCTGCTGGAGCAGGCCCGCGGTGACGAGGAGCGTGCCGAGCAACGCTGCGGCACCCCCGATGCGCCGCGACGTCGGATTCGACCGGCGGTTCTCCCTGTCTGAGATGGTTGTATTGGCCACGGTGTATCAACCGAATCACTCGGTGGGAACTACTCGAACGTTGGGCTGGTAGGACCATAAATCCGCGACCGATTCGCCCGGTCGGCGTGGTCGGCGCAGTCGGTGTGGTCGGCGCGGCCGGCGTGGTCGGCGCAGTCGGTGTGGTCGGCGTGTCGAACGTACGGTGAGACCTCAGACCGGACGCACCGAGAGACGGGCCGTCTCGGACGGCGCTCGACTTCGCGTCTCCGCCTTCGGTCGTACCGTCTCCGTCGCTACTCGTCTTTCGTCTTGATGTCGGCCGACAGCCCCTGCGCCATCTGGATGTCGTAGGAGTTGTTGAGCGTCCACGCGGTGCGCTCGGTGACGGCCTCGATTATCTCGCGGGCCGATGGGTAGCCGTTGCCGGACTTCTTGACGCCGCCGAACGGCAGGTGGACCTCCGCGCCGATGCACGGGAGGTTGCCGTAGGCGAGACCGACCTCCGCGTGGTCGCGGAAGTAGTTGATCTGGCGGTAGTTCTCGGAGATGATGGCTCCGGCGAGTCCGTACTCGGTGTCGTTCTGAATATCGACGGCCTCCTCGACGTCACCGTCGTACTTCAGGAGCGCGACGTGGGGACCGAACACTTCCTCGTGCGTGCAGCGCAGGTCGTCGTAGGGGTCCGCCTCGTAGACGAACGGTCCGATCCAGTTGCCGTCCTCGTGGCCGTCGGGAATCTCCGACTCGTCGAGTTCCGTGCGGTCGACGAGGACGTTCACGCCCTCCTCCTTCGCCAGTTCGTTGTACTTCGAGACCTTCTCTTTGTGCTCCGGTTCGATGAGCGGCCCCATGAACGTGTCCTCGCTCAGCGGGTCGCCGACGGCGACGTCCTCGGCGATGTCGACGAACCGCTCCTTGAACTCGTCGTACACGTCGGCGTGGACGACGAGGCGTTCGGAGGAGACGCAGCGCTGGCCGGTCGTCTTGAACGACGACATGACGGCGGAGTGGACGGCGGTGTCCATGTCCGCGTCCTCGGTGATGACGATGTTGTTCTTGCCGCCCATCTCGGCGGCGACGAGCTTACCCGGTTCGCCGCCGACCTTCGAGGCGATCTCGTGGCCGACTTCGGCGCTGCCCGTGAAGAGGACGGTGTCGACGCGCGGGTCGTCGACGATGGCCGCGCCGGCGTCGCCGAAGCCCTGCACCATGTTGAACACGCCGTCGGGAATTCCGCTCTCCTCGAACATCTCGGCGATGACCTGGCCGCACCACGGCGTCTGCTCGGCGGGCTTCCAGACGACCGTGTTCCCCTCGACGAGCGCGACGGCCATGTGCCAAAACGGGATGGCGACGGGGAAGTTCCACGGGGTGATACAGCCGATGACGCCGCGCGGCTTGCGGCGCATGTAGGCGTCTTTGCTCGGGATTTCGGAGGGAACGACGTCACCTTTCGGGTGCCGAGCGTCGCCGGCGGCCCACTCGACCATGTGGGCGGCCTCGACGACGTCGGCTTTCCCCTCCGAGATCTCCTTCCCGCACTCCTTCGTGATGATCTCCCCGAGTTCGTCGGTGCGCTCGCCCAGTTCGTGGTAGATGTCCCACAGGTACTCCGCGCGGTCGATGTGCGAGAGCGCGCGCCACTCGTCGAACGCCTCCTCGGCGGCTTCGAGCGCGCGGTCCACGTCCGCCTCGGTGCCGCGCCGGAACTCACCGAGCGTCTCGCCCGTCGCCGGGTTCGTGCTCTCGAACGTCTCCTCTCCCTCGCCGTCGGTCCACTCTCCGGCGATGTACTGCTGGCGGATGTCGCCCGTCTGTTGGCTCATACTGTGACAAAATTTGCGAAGGGACAGCTTAAAAATACACCCGGTCACGGAAGGGGTCGCCGGGTCGCCGGACGAACGGTCCGCCCGTCGGACAAGTCGGACAAGTCAGACAACGAACAAAGTTGTGCGTTGAACAGTCCTCTCGGCGGACGGATCGCGCACTGAACAGGCATAGCCGTCATACGTCTGGGCGACGACTGTCGGAACATGGACGAACACTCCATCGAAAACGCGCCGGACTCGCTCGACGAACCCGCCTTGAGACGGATTCGGGCGGTCGCTACCTTCCTCGACGAGTCAGTGAGGATTCCGGGAATCGGGTACCGAATCGGGGCCGACCCCATTCTCGGCGCGCTTCCGGTCGCCGGCGACCTCGTCTCGGCGGGGCTCTCGATCTACATCATCGCGGAGGCGGCGAACCTCGGCGTGCCGCTGAACCGACTCATCCGGATGTTGGCCAACGTCGCCGTCGACACAGTCGTCGGCTCGGTTCCGGTCCTCGGGACGCTGTTCGACGCGGTGTGGAAGGCGAACGTGAAGAACGTCGAGATAGTCGAAGACCACCTCGAATCGATGGCGGAGTCCTCGGGCTTGGACGGTCGTGGGCGCGACCCGGTGAAGATAGAGATCGACGAGGAGTAGTCGCGCTCGGCCGGACTCCTTCGAGTCGCCGTCGAGCGTCGAGGAGAACGGTCACAACGGTCACGACGCGCGTTTTTCGATCTCGCCTTTGACCGCCGCGGCGTCGAAGTCGTGGTCCGGGCGGATGTTGACGAAGTCCAGAAACTCCAGCGCCGCGAGCACGTCCTCCGTCGAGTACGCCGAGAGCGCGGCGTCGACGGTCTCCTGCGCGCCGATGAGCGGTTCCAGCGCGGCCAATCCACAGGCGATGTCGTACGAGCGGGCGTCGTCGCGGCCGTCCTCGCGGACGCTCGTCGCGTCGATGAAGTAGAGTTCGCCGTCGAGGATGAGCACGTTTTCTCCCCGCAAATCCCCGTGAGCGAGTCCGTTGTCGTGCAGTTCCTTCAGCGCCGCGAAGAGGTCCGGGGCGAGCGCAGCCTCCCGCTCGCGGTCCAGTTCGTCGAGCGACCGAAATTCGGGGAGATACTCGAGGACGACGACGCCGAGACCGTCGATTTCGAGCGCTTCGACGGGTTCGGGCGCGTTGATACCGATCTCGCGCATCCGCTTCGTCGCTTCCAGTTCGTGTTCGGCCATCTGGTACGGCGTCCCGAAATGCTCGAAGAATCCCTCCGTACCGCTCGAAAACGCGCCGAGATTTCGCCCCGTCGTGAAGATGGCGTGGACCAGCGAGTTCTGTCGGCTGATGACCTTGACGAACCACTCGTCGTCCAGAACGAACGGCGTCGACAGCCAGTTGTCCGCGTCGAGAAACCGGACGTGGACCTCCTCTCGGTCGAGTCGCTCCGCGAGCGTGCGGACGACCCCTTCGAGACGGTCCCAGTCGATTCGGCCGCGGACCAGACGGCGAAGTTCCATCGGCGTGTGAGACGCGGGCGAGCGCAATAAGTGGCGCCCTGTGTGCAGGCGAGACGGGACTGAATCGAGTAGCCGAGCCGACAGCTTCGAATTCCTCACGGTCGTTCGCTGACTTTATCACTCGTCTCCCCGCAGTCGTCGGTATGGACTTCGAACTCTCTGCGGAGCACCGGATGATTCGCGACAGCGTCCGGGAGTTCTGCGAGGAGGAGATCGCCCCCATCGCCCAGGAGGTCGAGAACGAGCACCGCTTCCCCGCGGAGGTGTTCGAGGAGCTCGGCGAACTCGACATGATGGGCGTCCCCATCTCCGAGGAGTACGGCGGCCTCGGCGGCGACCAGCTGATGTACGCGCTCGTCACCGAGGAGCTCGGCCGCGTCTCCGGCGGTATCGGTCTCTCCTACGCCGCACACGTCTCGCTCGGGTCGAAACCCATCGAGATGTTCGGCACCGAAGCGCAGAAGGAGCGGTGGCTCACGCCGCTGGCCTCCGGCGAGGCGATGGCCGCGTGGGCGCTCACCGAACCCGGTTCGGGCAGCGACGCCAGCGACATGGATACGATGGCCGTGAAGGACGGTGACGAGTACGTCCTCAACGGCACGAAGCAGTTCATCACGAACGCCTCCGTCGCCGGCAGCGTCCTCGTGAAAGCCGTCACCGCCCCCGGCGAAGGCTACGACGGCATCTCGACGTTCATCGTCGACCCCGAGGCGGACGACGGGTTCGAGGTCACGACCGTCTGGGACAAGATGGGGCTGAACTGCTCGCCGACCTGCGAGATATCGCTCGACGACGTGCGAATCCCCGAGGACCGCCTGCTCGGCGAGGAGGGCGAAGGCTGGAAGCAGACGATGAAGACGCTCGACGGCGGGCGCATCTCCATCGCCGCGCTGTCGACGGGGCTCGCGCAGGGCGCGTACGAAGCCGCAAAACAGTACTCGGGCGAGCGCGAGCAGTTCGGCCAGCCCATCTCGAAGTTCGACGCCATCCGCGACAAAGTCGTCGACATGTACCGCAAAACCGAGCGCGCGCGGCTCCTGACGCACAAAGCCGCCGTCCGCTACGACGCGGGCGAGTCGGTGACGACGGAGTCGGCGCTGGCGAAACTCGACGCCAGCGAGGCCGCTCGCGAGGTCGCCGAGGACGCCGTGCAGGTGCTCGGCGGCTACGGTTACACCGAGGATTTCGCCCCCCAGCGGTTCTACCGCGACGCGAAACTGATGGAGATCGGCGAGGGAACGAGCGAGATTCAGCACCTCGTACTCGGCCGGCAACTCGGCCTCTGAAATCGGCGCTTTTCGTATCAGTACATTTTATACTCCGGTTCTTCGTCACGTAGCAGAGAGCGGGCTTCTCGACTCGCCGGACACAGATGGTCATCCACATCGTATCAATCACACTTCTGCTGTTCTCGGGGGTCGTGTGCGCCGCCGTCGCCGCCTCCGTTCTGAGCGGGACGGCCGCGTACTCGCGGTGGACGCGGTACCCCTTCGCGGCGCTGTCGCTCTCGGGTGCGGTCTGGGCCGTCGCGTACGCGGCGTTGCTGCTGGCACCGACGCGAGTCGAGATGCTCCCGTGGTTTCGGCTGATACTCGTCTCTGCGACGCTGTCGCCGGTGTTCTGGTTCGTGTTCGTAATCGCCTACAGCGGGTACAAACGACTGCTGTCGCGCGGCGCGTTCGCCGTCCTCGCGGCCGAACCGCTCGTCATGGTCGGCTTCGCGCTCACCGACAGCGTGCTTTTCATCGACGCGACGGCGGTCGATACGACGCTCGGATACACGACGCTCGTCGTCGCCCCGGGGCCGCTGTACGCCACGCACCTCGTCTACTCGTTCGGACTGAGCGTCGCCGCACTCGCGGTGCTCGTCCACCTCCTCCGCCAGTCGGAGCAGTTCTACCGCAAGCAGGTCGCCGTACTGATTCTGTCGGGTGTGGTGCCGCTCGTGGGCGCGCTCCCGCTCGCCCTCGGCGTCACCTCCCTCGACTTCGCGCCGATGACGTTCTGGGTGAACAACAGCCTCATTCTGTTAGCACTGCGCCGGTACCGGCTCTTGGACGTGGTTCCCGGTGCGCGCGCACACCTGTTCGAACGACTCGAGGACGGTATCGTCGTTCTCGACCCGAACCGGTGCGTCGCCGCGATGAACCCCGCCGCCTGCGAGACGTTCGGATTCGAACGGGCGCCCGTCGGTCGACCGGCAGCGACCGTAGTTCCGGACTCCGCGGAAATCCGGTCGCTGCTCGACGGAGACGACGACCACCTCGAGGTCACGGTATCCGACGACGGCGACAGTTCCATTCTCGACGTGACCGCGACCACCGACGGCCCGCGCGGGAGCGCGATACTCGTCTTTCGGGACATCACCGAGCGTAGACAGGTCGAACGACAGTTCCGCGCGCTCATCGAGAACTCGCACGACATCATCGTCGTCCTCGACGCGGCGGCGACGTACGCGTACGTCAGTCCGTCGATGGAGACGGTGATGGGCTACGACCCCGACGGACACGTCGGCGAGAGCCCGTTCGACTACATCCATCCCGACGACCGCGAGCAAGCGACGGCCGTGCTGCAAGACGCTATCGAATCCGGAACGCCCGAACGCGCCGAGTACCGATACCGCCACGCCGACGGCTCTTGGCGAACGTTCGAGGCCGTCGGCGTCAGCCTCCTCGACGACCCGGCGGTGGAAGGAATCGTCATCAGTGCGCGCGACGTGACGGAGCGTCGCCGGTACGAACAGCGGTTGCAGGTACTGAACCGCGTCCTCCGCCACGACCTGCGAAACGACATGAACGTCGTCCTCGGCTACGCGGACCTCGTGTACGACGACCCGCACTCTCCGGAGGTGCGAGAGTACGCGCGGATGATTCGGAACCGCGCCACCTCGCTGGTCGACGTGGCCGACCGAACCCGCTTCGTCGACCGGACGCTCGAACGGACGTCCGAGGAACTCGGCACCGTCGACCTGACGGCGCTCGTCGACGACGCGCTCACCGACGCTCGCCGGGGGTTCCCGGAAGCGACGTTCACCGCGTCCGTCTCGGGTCGGTATCAGGTCTACGGTGGCGAACGGATTCTCGTCGCCGTGGAGAACCTCCTCGAGAACGCCGTCGAACACCACGACCGGGAGTCGCCTACCGTTCGCGTCGCCGTCGACACCGCCACCGACGACGGCGGAACGTTCGTCGAACTGTCCGTCGCCGACGACGGGCCGGGTATCCCGGCCGAAGAGCAGCGCGTGGTCGAGTCGGGCGTCGAAACCCCGCTCGAACACGGCAGCGGTATCGGACTGTGGCTCGTCAACTGGATTCTCACCGAGGCCGACGGCGAACTCCGCTTCGACGAGAACGACCCCCGAGGGAGCGTCGTCACACTCCGTTTCCGCGAGGCTCCGTCGGCGTGTGACGAGAGCGACCGGAACGACATGCGCGACGAAGTCCACGGACACGACGAGCGCGACGAAGTTCACGGATACGACGAGCGCGACGAAGTTCTGGACGAAGCGCCGGAGTCGGGGCTCTAACCGCTCGATAGCGAATCGGATTCGCACTCACGCCGAGAGCGTGCCGTGGTCGCCTTCACGCGAACTCGCCTTCGAGCAGGCCGTAGTGAAGCAGGTCGCGGTACTCGCCGCCGACGTACGCCTCTTCTCTGTGGGTCCCTTCCAGCGTGAACCCCACCTTCTCCAGCACGCGCTGTGAACCGACGTTGTGGTCGTACGCCTCGGCGACGACTTTGTGCATCCGGCGCTCCTCGAACGCGTAGCGCGAGACGGTTCGAACGGCGTCGGTGCAGTAGCCGTTGCCCCACGCTTCCGGGGAGATCATGTAGCCGAGTTCGGCTGTACCCCACGTCTCGTTCGGAGTCACTCCGACGAGACCGACCGGGTCGCCGTCGTCGCAGACGAGAAACTGGTCGTCGGTGTCGTCGCCGATCGATTCGATCCACTCCATCTCCTGGGTGCGGTTCTTCGGTCGGTAGGAGCCCAGCGTCGGCCACACCGCCGGGTCGTCGACGAGTCGTTGGACGAACTCGACGTCGGCCTTCTCGACGGGTCTGAGTTCGACGCGCTCCCCTCGGAGGAACACCGGTCCGGGCATAGCTGACGCTCTCGGCGCGCGCTACTGAATCGTTCGGTGGTGTGCGAATCGTTCCCGTCGTCAGGGACGGACGAGAACCATCGGGTCGTCGTTCTCGTCGTTTTCGCCGCTTTCGCCGCTTTCGTCGCCGAGCGCCCCCGTCTCGGCACTGTCGCCGACGTCGGCGTCGACCCGGAGAGAGAGTCGCGCGTCATCGTTCGAACGGGAGGGAGAGGGGCGCGAAGAGCTTCGGATTCGGGGAACCACCTAACACGTTCGCGCACGGAGGGCCTGCTATGGACGCCCGCACCGGGTACGTCACCCAGATGAACATGGACCTCGACGCGGCTATCGAGGCGGCCGCCGAGTACGAGTTCGACTACGTGGAGGCGATGATGGACGGCGACACCGAGCGCCGTCGACTCGACGAGCGGGCCGACGAGGTTCGGCGGGCGCTCGACGACCGAGAGCTGGACCTGCTAGTCCACCTCCCCTTCGGCGGTATCGACCTGGGGTCGCCGTTCGAGCACGTCAGAGCGGGGTCGGTTGCCGAGCAGAAAGCCGCAATCGATACCGCCGCCGCGCTCGGCGCGGAGAAGGGCGTCCTCCACCCGACGACGGGCGCGTGGTCGCCCGCGTGGGACTCCTCGTCGCTGCGAGACAACGCGCTCAACTCGATACGCGAACTCGTCGCGCACGCGGACGAACACGAGTTCGAGGTCTGCGTCGAGAACATCCCCCGGAGCCTCTTCCGGACCCACGAGTTCTCCCAGTTGCTCGCCGAGACCGAGGCGTCGATGACGCTCGACACCGGCCACGCGCGGATGGACGGCCGCGACTCCGGCGGCATCGCCTCGTTCGTCGAGGAACACGGCGACCGTATCAGCCACGTCCACCTCAACGACACGCGGCAGGCCTCGGACGAACACCTGCCGTTCGGCGCGGGCAACCTCGACTTCGAGCGCATCCTGGGCGCGTTCCCCGACGACTGGACGGGGACGCTCTCGCTCGAAGTGTTCACGTTCGGCTTCGACTACATCGAGACGAGCAAGGTACATCTCGACGCGCTCCTCGACGAGCGCTGAGTACTGCCCGTCGACGACGTAGCCGACCTCTAGTCGAATCCTGACGGAATCGCCCGGATTGATGGTAGCCGCTCGCTTACCGTCGCGTATGACACGGATTCTCGTCGCCGGCGAGGCGCTCATCGACTTCATCCCCGACGCGTCGGGGAGCCTCGCGTCGGTCGAGTCGTTCTCCCGACGCGCGGGGGGCGCTCCGGCGAACGTCGCCGTCGCGCTCTCGCATCTCGACGCCTCCGTCTCCTTCTGGACGCGTCTCGGCACCGACCCCTTCGGCGACTACCTCGCCGAGTTTCTGGCCGACCACGGTCTCTCCGGCGAGTACGTCGAACGCGACCCGAACGGGAAGACGACGCTCGCGTTCGTCAGCCTCGGCGAGGACGCCGACCGGGAGTTCAGCTTCTACCGCGACGCGGCCGCCGACGCCCGACTCGAACCCGGCACCGTCGACGACGACGCCCTCGCCGAGTTCGGGTGGCTCCACGCCGACGTGCTCTCGCTCGATACCGAACCGTCCCGAACCGCCGTGCTCGACCTGCTCGAACGCGCCACCGAGACGGACGTGACGGTCTCGTTCGACCCGAACGCCCGACCCGAACGCTGGACGGAGTTCTCCTACCGCGAGTCGGTTCGTGAGGGGTTCGCGCTCGCCGACGTGGTGAAAGCCACGCCAGAGGACCTCCGCGAGGCTGGACTCACCGGCGACGCGGCGGAGTTGGCCCGCGAAATCTGTACGTTCGGGCCGCACACCGCGGTCATCACGCTCGGCGACGCGGGGGCGTACGCCTACGCGACGCCGGAGGCACCGTGGAGCGACGGCGGGGAGGTCGAGGCGACGCACGACGGCTACCGCGTCGACCCGGTCGATACGACCGGCGCGGGCGACGCGTTCACCGCGGGCGTCGTCGCGGCGTTGTCTGCGGGCGAGTCGCTCGCCGAAGCGCTCGCGTTCGCCAACGCCGTCGCCGCGGTGACGACGACCGAACCCGGCGCGATGACGGCGCTCCCCGACCGGAACGCCGTCGAGACGTTCAGAGCCGACGAGTAGCCGCCGGGTTTCCGTCGGCACGGGCGCGACGAAAGCGGACCGCATAAGTACCGAACGGCGATTTGTTTGCGCCAATGGTCGGGGCACCATGACGGGCAAACGGACGGAATCGGAGTTCGTAGAGTACGGTATCGAAGACAAGCCGCCATTGGGCGAGTCGCTGCTGCTCGGCCTGCAGCACTACCTGACGATGGTCGGCGCGAACATCGCCGTGCCGCTCATACTCGCGGCCGCACTCGGGATTCCGGACTCGCTCGTTCCGCGCTTCGTCGGGACGTTCTTCGTCGTCTCCGGCGTCGCCACGCTGGCGCAGACGACGTTCGGTAACCGCTACCCCATCGTGCAGGGCGCACCGTTCTCGATGCTCGCGCCCGCGCTGGCGGTCATCGCCGTCGCACAGACGGGGAACCCGCCGGGAGCGGACTGGCAGTACGCGCTGCTGCAGTTACAGGGAGCGATTATCGCCGCCTCGCTGGCCGAGATCGTCGTCGGCTATCTCGGCTTGTTCGGCCGTCTTCGGAGATTTGTCTCGCCGGTGGTCATCGCGCCCACCATCGCGCTCATCGGCCTCTCGCTGTTCGACACCCCGCAGATCACTGCAGTCACGAACGACTGGTGGCTGTTGGGACTGACGCTCGGTCTCATCGTCCTCTTCTCGCAGTATCTCGACACGTCCGCTCGCATCTTCAAGCTCTTCCCCGTCCTCCTCGGCGTCGTCACGGCGTACGCGCTCGCCGCCGCGTTGAGCGTCGTCGGCGTCTATCAGGCCGGGATGCCCGGTTACGTCCCGCTGGGCGAGGTGCTCGCCGCCCCCGCGTTCATGCCGATTCACCCCTTCCAGTGGGGGATGGCCGGCGGCGCGAACACCGTGGCGGTGACGGTTCCGGTCGTCGGGTGGCCGCTCGCGTTCGGCGTCCCGCAACTGACGCTCTCGTTCGTCGTCGGGATGCTCGCGGGCGTCGCCGCGTCGATGGTCGAGAGCTTCGGCGACTACCACGCCGTCGCCCGTCTCTCGGGTCTCGGCGCACCGAGCGAGAAGCGCATCAACCACGGCATCGGGATGGAGGGTATCATGAACGTGTTCGCGGGCGCGATGGGTGCCGGCGGGTCGACCTCCTACTCGGAGAACATCGGCGCTATCGGCATCACGGGGGTCGCCTCCCGTTACGTCGTTCAAGTCGGCGCGGCGCTGATGCTCGTCGTGGGCTTCGTCGGCTACTTCGGCCAACTCGTCGCGACGATTCCGGACCCCATCGTCGGCGGCCTCTTTCTGGCGATGTTCGGCCAAATCGTCGCCGTCGGCCTCTCGAACCTCGAATGCGTCGACCTCGACTCCTCTCGCAACGTGTTCATCGTCGGCTTCGCGCTCTTCGCCGGACTGGCGATTCCTGCCTACATGGGCAACGTCGCCGCCGCGAACCCGGACCTCAGCGGCGCGGAAGCGTTCCGTCAGGGCCTGCAGAACGTCGCGCTCGTCGGGCCAGTCCTTGGAACGAAGCTCGTCGGCGACGTGCTCTACGTCGTCGGTAGCACCGGGATGGCCGTCGGCGGTCTCGTCGCGTTCTTCCTCGACAACACCATCGAGGGGACGCGGGCCGAACGCGGTTTGGAGACGTGGGAGGAAGCGGCCGAATCCGACGAGGAGTTCGCCTCCGCCTACGACCGATTCGTCCGCGGCGACGAGACGAAAGCCGACTGAGGGCCGTCCGAACATCGGCCAACATCGTCCGAGACGCGCGTCTTCGACGCCCGCCCTCGACGCCCGCCTGCCGCCTCCCCTACCTCTTTTTGTACCGAACCCCTCGAATCGAGCATGACGCTCGACCTGCCGTCGATGGGCCTCGGAACCTCCGGTAACAAAGACCCCGAAGAGTGCGCGAGCACCGTCGCCGCGGCGCTCGATATCGGTTACCGCCACGTCGACACCGCGCAGATGTACGACAACGAAGAACCCGTCGGAGCGGGTCTCCGACAGAGCGACGTCGACCCGGATGACGTGATTCTCGCGACGAAAGTCCACCCGAAGAACCTCGCACCCGAGGACGTTCGGCGCACGACGGAGGAGAGTCTCGACCGACTCGGCGTCGACTCGGTCGACCTGCTGTACGTCCACTGGCCGACCCACGCTTACGACGCTGAGACGACGCTGCCGGTCTTCGACGAACTGCGCGAAGCGGGGCTGACCGACCACGTCGGCGTCAGCAACTTCACGCCGGAACTGTTGGACGAAGCGCGAGAGACTCTCGACTCGCCCATCGCAGCCCACCAGGTCGAGTGCCACCCGCTGCTCCCTCAGGAGGAACTGCGCGCCGACGCCCGCGAGCACGGCTACTCGCTTGTCGCGTACACCCCACTCGGGCGGGGCGAAATCTTCGACGAACCCGAACTCGTCGAGGTGGCCGAGAAACACGACGCGAGCGTCGCGCAGGTCTGCCTCGCGTGGTCGATGGCGCAGGACGTCATCGTCCCGATTCCGAAGTCGACGGGCGAACACGTCGCCGAGAACTTCGCCGCCCGAGAACTGGAGTTGGACGACGAGGACCTGGCGAAGATAGACGGCATCGACCGCGAGAAGCGCGTCATCGACCCCGACCACAGGCCGTGGAACTGAGTCGAGTCGAGCGGGACGCCTCTCGACCGTGAGTTAGCGAACAGGCGGCGCAAATCCGTGTCGCGGAGGAGCGCGCCGCACACCCGCCTCGACTCCCCCCGCGACCGCACGTTAGAGCACGGAGATGGGTGGTTCCATCCCCGTATTTGAAGTTTCGCGCCGCGTCCGGTCGCGGGTGACTACCGTTCGTCCCCGCTCACCAACCCCGCCCGTCCAAGCGCGACGAGAATCAGGTATCCGACGGTACCGACGGCGAAGATCAGAACCGGGACGACGAACGGGCCGAACGTCGAAATCAGCGCATCTACCGGACCGAGTTGGAGCGCGAACTCGGCGGGCGTTCGCCACTCGAAGGATGCGACGACGGGAGCCACGGTACCCGCGATACGTCGGCCACCGGGTTAACTCTCCGGTCAGTCGCCGAATCGTTGGAATTGCTAAATCGACGGAATCGCCGAATCAACGGAACCGCCGAAGCCGCTTCGTCGACCGAAAACGGACCGATTTTACGCCCGCGGTGAGATGCCGCGGTATGTTCCGAACGGGCCACTACGGCGTCTCGCTGCTCGTCTTCGCGCCCATCGGCTACACGCTCGTCAGCGCGGGGGCCGTCACCCCCGCGTTCGCCCTCGGCGCGACGATGCTCTGGCTGTCGATGCTGCCGGACGTGGACCACAAGCTACCCGGAGTTCGCCACCGCGGGCCGACGCACACGCTGTTGTTCGCGGGACTCGTCGGTGGTCTGTTCTGGGGCGTCGCCGCCGTCGTAACCGACGCGCTGGGGGCGTTTTCCGTCTCGCTCGGCGGCGCGAGCGTCGGCCTCGCCGTCTTCGCGTTCGTCGTCGGTTTCCTGACCGTCGTCGGTCACCTCGTCGGCGACGCGCTCACGCCGATGGGCGTCAACTTCCTCTGGCCGCTGTCGGGGAGAGGATACTCGCTGTCGCTGACGACGGCGGACAGCGCGGTCTGGAACTACGGACTGTTCGTCCTCGGCGTCTTCGTGACGGCGGCGTGGGTCAGCGCCGCCCTCGGCGTCATCTGAACGAGGTCTCGATTCGGACGTACGATTAAGTACGGTCTCACCGAATCCGCGGGTATGACGGACGACTCGACCCCCGCGCTGGACGACGACGCGATGCGCCGATTTCCCGTTCCCGACTTCAACGAACTGCCCGAGGACCTGCAGGAACGAATCACCGAGGAGACAGAACGCGCCGGGTTCACCCCGAACGTCTTCTCGGGTTTCGCGTACAAACCCTCGCACTTCCGAGCGTTCTTCGAGTACCACGACGCGCTCGTCGACGACGCGGCGCTCGACCGCGAGGAGATAGAGCTGATAATCGTCGCCGTCTCCGGCGTCAACCACTGCTACTACTGCAACGTCGCCCACGGCGCGCTCGTCCGCATCTACGCGAAAGACCCCCTGCTCGCGGACCAACTCGTCGCCAACTACCGAACGGCCGACGTGAGCGACGAGCGGATGGCGATGCTGGACGTGGCGGTGAAACTCACCGAAGCGCCCGCGAAAGTCGGCGAGGAGGACTTCGAGAAGTTACGCGACGCGGGCTACTCCGAGGAGGCCATCTGGGACATCGGCGCGGTCACGTCGATGTTCAACCTCTCGAACCGGATGGCGATGTTCGCGGACATGCGCCCGAACGATGAGTTCCACACGCTGGGGCGGCAGCCGAGAGAAGAGTAACAGGGAACGGTAGTCCGGGCTCTCTGTTCGGAGTTCGCTGCGAAACTGATGCGCTTCGGTCGGGGTGTCCAGATGCGAACGACGCAACCGAGATAAGGAGCAATCCGCTTTCGTTACGACTCGTCAGCGCCTAGTTGGAAAGAGCTGAAGCACCGGTAGCACCGATACACGGGCTGATAATCGGTTGCCTGCGGTGCGAAGGTACCTTCGGTCCGCATCTTTAGAACCAGTCTACTCTGGCAGTTCGTGCAGACCGGGCGGTTCAACACCATTCTGGTCACGGATACGACATTCCCGCATATAATTACATCGAGGCTACTGTTCGCAGCGAGACGGGCGGTACGTCACGTCTCGGTTCACAGGAGAAATCGCACAACTAGGGGCCTCTAGCTCGAGTTACGCCTTCGCCTCGTAGCCCGCGTCGTCGACGGCGACCACGAGGTCCAGTGGGTCGGCGTCGCCCTCGACGCTCGCGGTGTCCGACTCGTGGTCCGCGCTCGCGCTCTCGACGCCGTCGACGCCTTCGAGCGCCTCTACGACGCTTTTCTCGCAGCCATCACAGCTCATGCCTTCGACGATGAGTGTCGTCGTCATGTCCCGTCGTACTCGCTGTCGACTCTTTCACCTTTCCCTTTCGAACCGAGGCCGAAACCGCGATTTCACCTTTGGAATCGAAACCGGTCACCGAACTCACTTACCTCTTCACGTCGAAGTGCTTCCCATGCGAACCCTCGACGACACCGACCGACAGATTCTGCGTCTCCTCTTGGACGACGCCCGGCGACCGTACAGCGATCTCGCCGACCACGTCGGCCTCTCCGCGCCCGCCGTCTCCGACCGCGTGGACCGACTGCGCGAGATCGGCGTCATCAGACGGTTCACCGTCGACGTGGACCGGTCGTTGCTTCGGGAGGGAATGCCGATGCTCGTCGAACTCGACGTTCGGCCCGCCTCCGCGGAGGACATCGCCGAGGCGCTGACCGCGCACGAACGAACCGACCACGTCTTCCGGACCGCCGACGCCCGCGTCGTCTTCCGCGCGCCGATACGCGAGGGAGACGTGACGGCGTTCCTCGACAGCGTCGTCGACCTCGACGACGTCCGCGACATCGACGCGAACCTCGTCGTCGACGACGAGTGGACGCCCGGACTCGGCGACGCCGACCTGGCGCTCTCCTGCGTCGAGTGCGGCAACACCGTCACCAGCGAGGGCGAGTCCGCGCGCTTCGACGACGAACTGTACCACTTCTGTTGCGACTCCTGTCTGGCGAACTTCGGGGAACGGTACGACAGACTCCAAAGCGGCGTCTGAACTCAGTCCATTTTTCGAATCTCTATTTCGAAATTACCTTCGAATCGAAGGCACAAGTCGCATGAGTGCGGGGCACGTATATCGAATCAATGAGTGAACTGCAACGCGTCCGAATCGAAGTCAGGGGGATGAGCTGTGCGAACTGCTCGTCTACCGTCACGTCAGCCGTCGAGGAGCTCGACGGCGTCGGGGAGGTGAACGTCAACTACGCCACCGACGAGGGGACCGTCGAGTACGACCCCGACCGCGTGAGCCTCGCGGAGGTGTACGACGCCATCGAACGCTCGGGCTACGACCCGGTCGCCGAGGAGGTCAACGTCGGCATCACGGACATGACCTGCTCGAACTGCGTGCAGACGGTCGAGCGCGCCGTCGGCGACCTGCCGGGCGTCATCTCCGTCGACGCCAACTACGCCACCGACGAGGCGACCGTCCGGTACAACCCGGAAGCGGTGTCGCGCTCGGACGTCTACGACGCCATCGAAGACGCGGGCTACTCGCCGGTGCGTGAAGATACGGGCGACGGCGAGGAAGGCGAGAGCGAAGGTGACCGCCGCGAGAACGCCCGAAAAGCCGAACTCCGTCACCAGCGCAACCTGACGCTGTTCGGCGCATCGTTGGCGATTCCGCTCTCGGTCTTGATGATGGGTCACCTCGTCGGGATTCCGGTCCCGGAGTCCATCCTCGGCGTCGAGATGGGCTGGATCGCGCTCGTGCTCGCGACGCCCGTCCAGTACTTCCTCGGCAAGGAGTTCTACGTCAACTCCTACAAGGCGCTCGTCAAGAACCGCACGGCGAACATGGACGTGCTCATCGCGCTCGGGTCGACGACGGCGTACGTTTACAGCGTCGTCGTCCTCCTCGGCCTCTTGGACGTGGGTCAACTGTACTTCGAGAGCGCGGCGCTCATCTTGGTGTTCATCACGCTCGGTAACTATCTCGAAGCCCGCTCGAAGGGTCAGGCCGGCGAGGCGATTCGCCAGTTGCTCGAACTCGAAGCCGACGACGCCACCGTCGTCGACGAGGTGGAGTCGGAGACGAGCGACGACCCCGAGTTCGAGAACGAGCGCGAGGTCCCCCTCGACGAGGTCGAGGAGGGCGACGTGATGAAGGTCCGACCGGGCGAGAAAGTGCCAACCGACGGCGTCGTCGTCGAGGGCGAGAGCGCCGTCGACGAGTCGAACGTCACCGGCGAGTCCGTCCCCGTCGAGAAATCGCCCGGCGACGAAGTCGTCGGCTCGACTATCAACGAGAACGGCCTGCTGTACGTCCGCGCGACGAAAGTCGGCTCCGAGACGGCGCTCCAGCAGATCGTCCAGATGGTGCGCGACGCCCAGAGCCGCCAACCGGAGATTCAGAACCTCGCCGACCGCATCAGCGCGTACTTCGTCCCGGCGGTCATCGCCAACGCCGTCTTCTGGTCGGTCGTCTGGTATCTGTTCCCCGAGGCGCTCTCCGGGTTCGTCACGTCGCTGCCGCTGTGGGGTCTCGTCGGCGGCGGTCCCGCCGCGCTCTCCGCGTTCGAGTTCGCCGTCGTCGTC
This sequence comes from Haloprofundus sp. MHR1, assembly GCF_005155585.1. NCBI lineage: Archaea > Methanobacteriati > Methanobacteriota > Halobacteria > Halobacteriales > Haloferacaceae > Haloprofundus > Haloprofundus sp. MHR1. The sequence continues at coordinate 2,706,148 of NZ_CP039833.1, read as the reverse complement.
TTCGCGTCGGCCGTCCTCATCGCCTGCCCCTGCGCGCTCGGTCTGGCGACGCCCGCGGCGACGATGGTCGGGACGACCATCGGCGCGAAGCACGGCATCCTGTTCAAGGGCGGCGACGTGCTCGAACGCGTCCGCGACGTCGACACCGTCGTCTTCGACAAGACGGGGACGCTCACGAAGGGCGAGATGCATCTGACCGACGCCGTCGTCGTCTCGCCGACCGCAGACGGGAGCGGCGACTCGAACGGTCCCGGCGGCGACGTCCGCGCGACCGACGGTGACGTTCGCGCCGACGGTGCAGGAGCGAGCGCGGGGACGGCCGTCGAGTCCGAGACCGACGAGCGACTCCTCCTCGAAGTCGCCGCCGCCGCCGAAGCGGGCAGCGAACACCCCATCGCCGAGGCCGTCGTCGACGGCGCGAAGGAGCGAGGTGTCGAGGTCTCCGACCCCGCTGCGTTCCAGAACGTCGCCGGGAAGGGCGTCCGCGCCCGCATCGACCGCGGTACCGCCGTCGTCGGCAAACCCGACCTGCTGCGCGAGTACGACGTCGACCCCGAACCCGCGGCCGACGTCATGAGCGACCTCGAATCCGAGGGGAAGACGGCGATTCTCGTCGCCCTCGACGGGGAACTGCTCGGCGTGCTCGCCGTCGCCGACGAGGTGAAGCAGTCGGCGCAGGAAGCCGTCTCGACGCTCCGCGAGCGCGGCGTCTCGGTGTTCATGCTCACCGGCGACAACGAGCGCACCGCCCGCGCCGTCGCCGAGCGCGTCGGCATCGACCCCGAGAACGTCCGCGCGGGGGTGCTGCCCGACGAGAAGGCCGACGAGGTCGAGTCGATTCAGGCCGACGGCCGTCGCGTGATGATGGTCGGCGACGGCGTCAACGACGCGCCCGCGCTCGCGGCGGCGTTCGTCGGCACGGCGCTCGGCAGCGGCACCGACGTGGCCATCGAAGCCGCCGACGTGACGCTGATGCGCGACGACCCGGTGGACGTCGTTCGCGCGATGCGCGTCTCGGAGGGGACGCTCTCGAAGATAAAGCAGAACCTCTTCTGGGCGCTCGGCTACAACACGGCGATGATTCCGCTGGCCTCGCTCGGCCTGCTCCAGCCCGTCCTCGCGGCGGCGGCGATGGCCGTCTCCAGCGTCTCCGTGCTCACGAACAGCCTCCTGTTCCGGCGCTACGACCCCGACAGCGAGTACCGCCTCCTCGGCTTCCTGCGGTAACCGCCGTCGGGTTCGGCTCCGCCACCTCGGTTTCGACGCGCGTCGCAGCGACCACCTCTCACTCGCCGTGACCGACCGCGTCGAGTGACGCACGTAATCCTTATTGAGACCCTACGCGTCCATCAGTTTACGATGGCGACTGGAACGGTTGTGTTCTTCAACGACACCGGCGGCTACGGCTTCATAGAGACCGACGACTCCGAGGAGGACGTGTTCTTCCACATGGAGGACGTCGACGGTCCCGACCTCGAAGAGGGGCAGGAAGTGGAGTTCGAGATCGAGGCGGCGGAGAAAGGTCCGCGTGCGGTGAACCTCGAACGGCTGTAAGGAGCGAACCACCGCGTCGACCCCGTCGACAGCGATCGGACAGCCGCGGCTGTCGGAGAAGTACCGTTTTAAACCCCCGACCCGTGCTACCACCTGCCGCGTTCGACTGCGGCACATCACTCGACGAAATCAGTCGACGCCGACCGGCGTCTAGCACGCTGTTTCGAACTCGACTACCGGCCGTCGCGCCGCCTCCTAAAGCGGCGCGACCTGTCCCCGCGGTTCGACGAGTCACCGAGAGTGCTCCGATTCGGAACCGTTTCTCAGTACCGTACGTTCAGTTTCGTCGCCGCGATACGCGTCGGAACAGTTTTGGGAAGTCTCCGAGTCGACGCGAATATGTCGGAGACCCTCCAGACTGCACTCTTGGTTTACATCGCCGCGCTCCTGACCGTCGAGGCGCTCGAACTGAGCGTTCTACTTCCGGCTTTCGTGATCGCGGCACTCATCGGTTCACCCGTCGCTATCTTCAGGTATTTCGCAAACAGAGAACGAGCGACGCTGTCCAACGACTGAGTCGACTACTCCCCGAACAACTGTTCCTCGCGCTCTCTGAGTTCGATACGACGAATCTTCCCGCTCGACGTCTTCGGCAACTCGTCGACGAACTCCACCCGCCGTGGGTACTTGTAGGGGGCCGTCTCCTCCTTCATGAACTCCTGAATCTCCCCGACGAGTTCGTCGTCGCCGTCGTATCCCTCGGCGAGGATGACGTACGCCTTCACGACGTTTCCGCGCTCGGCGTGCGGACTGCCGACGGCGGCGGCCTCCGCGACCGCCGGGTGCGACACCAGCGCGTCCTCGACCTCGAAGGGACCGATGCGGTAGCCCGCCGAGAGGATGATGTCGTCGGCGCGGCCCTCGAAGAAGAAGTAGCCGTCCTCGTCGCGGGAGGCCAGGTCGCCGGTGCGGTAGTACTCGCCCGCGAAGGTCTTCTCGTCGAGGTGCGGTTTCTCGTAGTAGCCGTCGAAGATGCCCGGACAGTCGACGGGGACGGCGATCTCGCCGATTTCGTCGACGCCGAGTTCCTCGTCGTTCTCGTCGATGATGGTGGTGCCGAGGCCGGGCGTCGGTTTGCCCATCGCGCCGGGCTTCACCTCGATTCCCGGATAGTTCGTGACGAGCGCGACGGTTTCGGTCTGGCCGTAGCCGTCTCGCGGGGTGACGCCGAAGGCCTCCGTTATCATCTCGATGGGTTCGCGGTTCAGCGGTTCTCCCGCCGAGAGCGCCGCCTTCAGTTCCACGTCGTACTCGTCGAGGTCCGTCTGGGTGAACATCCGGTACTGCGTCGGGACGGCGCAGAGGCGGGTGACGCCCTCGTCGGCCATCAGTTCGAGGAACGTGTCGGGGTCGAACTCGCCGTCGTACAGCAGTTGCGTCGCGCCCGTCGTCACGCCGACGCCGACGGGACTCCAGAACCACTTCGCCCAGCCGGTGCCCGTGGTCGCCCACAGCAGTTCGTCGCTCATGTCCGAATCGGCGGTGACGCCCCACCAGTAGGGCGCGTTGACGAGTTCGAAGCAGCGCATCCACCGGTGTCTGTGGAGCACGGGCTTCGGCTGGCCCGTCGTCCCGGAGGTGTAGTTGATGGACATCGGGTCCTCGGCGGCGAGTTCGGGCCCGTCGTGCTCCGTCGACTCCTCGGAGACGAGCTCCGAGTAGGAGTGCCAGCCCTCGCGCTCCCCGCCGACGCAGACGAGGTTCGAGAGCGGCGAGTCGTCGACGACGGGGTCGACCATCTCGGCGAGGTCGGCGTGGGCGACGACGGTCGTCGCCTCGCAGTCGTTCGCGCGGAACTGGAGGTCTTTCGGCTTGAGCATCGACGAGCAGGGAACCAGGAGCGCGCCGCGTTTGAGCGCGCCCAACTGGACGGCGAACACGTCCGGGTGTCGCGGGAGGAGGTGCATCACCCGGTCGCCCTCGCCGACGCCGAGCGATTCGAGCGCGTTCGCGAAGCGGTTCATGTCGTCGCGGAGGTCGGCGTACGTCCGCTCCTCGCGCTCACTCTCGTTCAGAAAGTGGAGGGCGACTCGGTCGCCGAACTCGTCGGCGTGCGACTCGACGACCGCCGGGAGGTTGTAGTCGGCGGGGATATCCCACTCGAACGACGCGAGCTCGTCATCGTACGTGAGTGCCATGCACGCCACGTCGGAACCGTACCGGATAATCATTCGGGTCGTCGCAGTCGGCGGGTCGGGCGGTGCAGAGCCGGCGGCGGTCGGCACAGTACGACGAATCTGTGCGTCGACGGTCGAATCGATGGCCGACGCCGCGCTCCGACCGGTCGGCGCGATACGCTCCGAGAGACGCGGGAAAATCGCTGACGGACTGGACGAGTTCGTCGACGGTCGATACGATGTTCGTGGAGAGCGGCCGGGCACGTGGTTCGACTCGCGCCCGAAGGAGGAGTAGGATTCAGTACGGATAGCTCTTCAGGCAGACCGCACCCGTTCGCGTGGGTTTTTGTCCCCTCCGAGAGAGTGACTCGCATGGAGTACACCACCCTCGGCGACACGGGGATGACCGTCTCGCGAATCTGCCTCGGCTGTATGAGCTTCGGGACGAGCGACTGGCGCGAGTGGGTGTTGGACGAGGGGGCCGGACTGGAACTCGTCGACCGCGCCATCGACCTCGGTATCAACTTCTTCGACACCGCGAACATGTACTCGAACGGCGAGTCCGAGCGCATCCTCGGGAAGGCGCTGGAGGGCCGCCGCGACGAGGCCGTCGTCGCCACGAAGGGGTACTTCCGGATGGACGACGACGACCCGAACTCGGGCGGGCTGTCGCGCAAAGCCATCGAACAGCAGCTCGACGCCTCGCTCGACCGGTTGGGGATGGACACCATCGACCTCTACCAGACGCACCGATACGACTACGACACGCCCATCGACCAGACGCTCGCGGTGCTCGACGACGCGGTCAGACGAGGAAAAATTCGCTACTTCGGCGCGAGTTCGATGTGGGCCCACCAGTTCTCCGAGGCGCTGTACGCCAGCGACCTGCTCGGCTACGACCGCTTCGTGACGATGCAGAACCACTACAATCTGCTCTACAGGGAAGAAGAGCGCGAGATGCTCCCGCTCTGCAAGAAGGAGAACGTCGGCGTCATCCCATGGTCGCCGCTCGCCCGCGGATGGCTCGCCCGTCCGCACGAGGAGGCCCGCTCGACGAAGCGCGGCGAGACCGACAGCCTCGCGCACGGTCACCCGTATCTGGAGGGCGGCGGCCGAGAAGTCAACGAGCGCGTGCAGGAACTCGCCGACGAGAAGGGCGTGAAGATGGCCCAGATCGGCCTCGCGTGGCTGTTCCACAAGGACTGGGTCGACGCGCCCATCGTCGGGACGACGAGCATCGAACACCTCGAAGACGCCGTCGAGGCGCTCGACATCGACCTGAGTTCGAGCGAGATGGAGTATCTCGAAGAACCGTACCAGCCGGTACGCGTCTCGGGTCACGAGTAGCGACGGCCGTCCTCAGTCGTCGGCTTCGCTGACCCCCGGCACGGCCACGGACTCGCCCGTCGCCAACCGACGCACCGCCCGCGAGGCGACCAGCGCGATACCGATTTCGGTGAAGCCGACGACGACGAACGCCTCGAAGTAACCGAGCAGTTCGGCCGACGACCCGCCGAGGAGAAACCCGGTCAGGAAGCCGAGGCTGCCGAAGATGTTGAACCCGCCCATCGCCGCGCCTCGCTCGTCGGCGTCGGCGATGTCGGTGACGAGCGCCATCGTCGCCGGCGAGACCAGAGCACCGAAGACGCCGACGAGCACCATCGCTCCCGCCGCGAGCGCCAGCGACGGCGACGCGCCGACGACGACGATGGAGACGCCGTACAGTATCGACCCGACGACGACCGGGAGGAAGCGTCCGATTCGGTCCGAGAGCACCCCCATCGGATACTGCAGGAGCGCGAACGGGCCGAAGAACATCGCGAGCACGAGTCCCGCCCCGAACGCGTCGAGGCCGAACACGTCGCGGAAGTAGTAGATGCCGACGAGCGAGAAAAAGCCGGCCGTGAGGCGGTCGATGAAGCCGAAGGCGTACGGCACCCGCAGCGCCGGTCTGTCGACGACTTTCCGGAGAACCTCCCGCGCCCCGGCGCGTTCGTCGGTGCCGTCGGGGCCGTTGGTGCCGAGGTCGCCGCGGCTGTTGGTGCCGGCGGCGGGGCCGTCGCTCGCGCCGCTCCCGCTCCGTTCCGCGCCCGGCGAGCGGTCAGTCACCGTCGCCGTGAGGACCGCGACGAGGCCGAGTAACACCGCCGCGCCGTACACGGGCGCGAGCGGGTCGGCGGTCGAGAGTCGACCGCCGACGACCGACCCGACGGCCGCGCCGAGACCGATGGCGATGCCCGCCGCGCCCATGTTGCGGCCGTTGCCGCCGCCGAGGTCCATCAGCATCGTCATCGACAGCGAGAACGCGCCGATGGTGAACGCGCCCCCGACGACGCGAATCAGGAGGACGCCGCCGAAGCCGACGCCGAGCGAGGGGACGGCGCTCAAGAGGAGGTAGCAGGCGACGCCGCCGACTGCGCCGACGACGATGAGCGGGACGCGACGGCCGGTCGCGTCGCTGAGCGCGCCCCAGAGGCCGGCGAAGACGACGAACGCCGCGTACTCGGAGACGAGAAACCACATCCCCGCGTCGAGATCGCCGGCGCCGCCGAGCGCTCGCACGAGGTCGGAGACGCCCGGGTAGAGGAGCACCTGCGAGACCAACACCGCCCACACCGAGAGCGCGAGCGTGAGTCGTTCGCGTCGCGCCGAGTCGTTCATATCGGTCATTCGAATCGATGTCGGAAAGCGCTGTCTCTGTGCGTCCGCGAGTTCGAGTTCAGAACGTCATCGGCGGCATGTCGAGGAACGCCGTCTCGAAGCCCTCGTGACGCGCCGACTGCGGCGGCGTGTCGACGACGAGTTCGAGGTCGTCGTCCGTCGACAGCCCCTCGACGTTCGCGCCGTAGTGGAATCCGACTTCGGGGTCCAGCGCCGCTTCGAGCGCGACGTCCGTCCCGCCGACGGTCGCCGACAGCCCCATGCTCGGAATCACGAGCCCGTTTTGCGGCGTCCGCGGCGAGACGAGGAGGTAGGGACGGTCGCCGAAGCGACCGCCGGAGACGGCGCTGGCGGCGAAGACGGCGTCGCCGCTCGTCTGGGTACCGAACGACTCGCCCGGCAGCGCGTCGGGGGCGGGCGCTCTCCCGACGGGCATCGTCGCCCCGTTCGGCATCTCCATCTCCATCGCTTCGAGCGCGCCGGGGTTCCCCTGGCGGTCTTCGAGTATCGTGTACGGGATGTCGTTTCGCTCGCGTTCGCTGTACTCGAACTCCAGTTCGACGCTGGCGGGTTCGCCGAACTTCCCCTCGAACTCGCCGAACCGGCGGATGTTCGTCCCGCCGACGTCGACGCGGACGGTGTAGCTGCCGTCGCCCGGCAGCGGCCAGTTGTCGCCGTAGTGAAAGCCCATCCGCTGTGAGAGCATCTCGTAGACGACCTCCTCCTCGCGGTTCCCGTCGCCGTCGGTCGTCTCGACGGTGACGCCGCTGCTGGGGATGGTGACGCCCGACTCGGCGTCCCAGACGCTCACCATCAGGTGAATCGCGTCGTTGCGCCCGACGTCGACGCGTTCGGTCTGTCGGCCCTGAACGGTCCAGAAGCGGTGCGGCCAACTGTACATCACGCCGACGGTGAGATCTCCTGCGTTCGCCATCCCGACCATCTCCATCCCCTCCTGGTGAGTGGGGATGTAGGAGGCGGACGGGCGGTTCTCGACGACCGGCGGTTCGCGGCTCGCCGTCGTCTCGAACAGGTCCGTACAACCCGCCAGCGAGCCCGCGAAGCCGACACCGACCGCGCCGAGGAGGGTCCGTCGTCTCATGCGCGTGGCTAGGCGGGTGCGACGGTTACGGGTTCTGGTCCGCTTCTCGAAGCGGGTCCCCGAGTCGGCGGTCCCGCCTCAGGGTTCGAGTAGCCCGTCGACGAGTCGCGTGAATCGGTCGACGAACCGTTCGGGGAGCGACGGCGACACCGACGCGAGCAGGCGGGCGGTAGCTTCGGGCCGCGCCAGCGCGAGCGTCACCCGGCCGCGACTGTCGTAACGTTTCTCGACGACCGACTGCTCTTCGAGCCGTTTCGTGTGCCACGCGAGCGTGCTCCTGGCGATGCCGACTTCGTCGGCGACCTCGGCCGGGGTGGCTTCGTCGCGTTCGAGCAGCACGCCGAGCACGTCGCGGGCCGTCTCGCGTCGCACCAGCGCCAGCACGCCGCGTTCCCACTCGTCGAACGTCGACGGGTAGTAGTGGGTCTTGCCGTACAGGTGCGTCTCCGCGACCCGTTCGTCGCGGCCGAGTCGTCGAAGGTGGTACTGCACCTGACCGGGCGCGAGGTCGAGCGCCCGGACGAGTTCGTTGAAGTGGACGCCGGGGTTGTGGTGGACGTGCGCCGCGATACGGCTGCGCGTCGCGCTCACTATCGCTCACCCGTCGGTGACGCCCGCTCGATACTGCGTGCGTAGTACACCGCCGCGATGACGAGCGCGACCATCACGAAGTCCAGTGCGTGTTCGATGGCGTGGTGGGAGGGAAACGGGATGACGCCGCCGATAGTGAGGACGGCGACGCCGCTTCGGGCCAGAAGCGCCGCGAGTGCTAACACGACGAGCGTGTGCGACCGCGACTGCCGACGTAACAGCGCGATGAGTCCGACGGCGACGATGAGCGTCGAACTGAACCCCGCCAGCACGACGGCGGCCACCTCCGGGGCGCTCATCGTCGGCGCGGCGTGTGCTGAGAACGTGTGCATCTCTATCTGGTCGGGGTTACGCCTCGACGGTTATGGCTTGATTGGTGTGGTTCTCGAAAGCGAACGCTCTCGCTTCGGTGCTGTGGACGGTTCGACGGCCACACCAGAACCCCTATCCGCGAAACGGGCATAGAAACGACGATGAGTCCGGGGACCGACGAGTGGAGTCGAAGAGACGTGCTGAAAGCCGCCGTCGCCGTCGGCGGCGCGGGCGCGCTCTCGGCCTGTCTCGACCTGGCCGACGAACCCGTCCCGGAGGGCACCTCCGACCTTTCGACGCTGCCGGAGCGGCAGCACGCCTGGAACGACTTGCTCGCGCGCGACGGCGCGGAGAACGTCGAACTCCCGCGTCACCAGACGTTTCTGTATCTGACGCTCGACCGCGACGGGACGCCGACGACCGCCGACCGCCGCGCGGTCGAGAACGCGTTGACGACGCTGGACCGCGCCTACGAGCGGAGCAACGAGGGACTGATTCACTCGCTGGCGTTCTCCCCGGCGTACTTCTCGCGCTTCGACGACCCGCTTCCGGAGAACGTCGACCTGCCGGAGCCACGGGCGCTATCGCCGTTCGAAACCCCCGCGTTCGACCGACAGGACGCCCTCTTACATCTGGTCAGCGACCGCGCCGACGCGCTGCTGGAAGCCGAGGAGGCGCTGACCGGCGAGCGAGACACCGCCAACGGGGTGACGATGGAGACGCCGCTGTCGGCCGCGTTCTCCGTCGACTCCCGGCGGACGGGGTTCATCGGGAAGGGCATGCCCGCCGAGCGACAGGACGTGGGCGGCGTCCCCGACGGCAAACCGGTGCCCGAGGAGTCGCCGCTGTTCATGGGGTTCAAGGCCGGATTCGCCGGGAACCAGGCGACCGAGGAGTACGTCACCATCCCCGACGGCCCGTTCGCGGGCGCGACGACGAAACACGTCTCGAAGCTCCGTCAGCGCCTCGACGACTGGTACGTCGAGCAGGAGTTCGACGACCGAGTGGCCGAGATGTTCAGCCCCGAGCACGCCGCCGAGGGACTCGTCGAGGGCGTCGGCGACAACCTCGGCGACAGCAGCGGCGTCACGCCCGAGATAGTCGACCGCATCCGCGAGCACGCCCAGCAGTACGGCCGGGTCGGCCACGCCCAAAAGGCCGCCCGCGCCAACCGCGACGAGGAGGGGAACGTCCGCCTCCTCCGGCGGCACGTCGAGTCGACCGACGACGACGAGGCGAGCCTCCACTTCCCGGTGCTGCAGCGGCGCATCACCGACTTCGAGGAGGTGAGACGGGCGATGAACGGGACCGACCTCACCGACGAACCGGCCATCCGACAGCGGGTGAACAACGGGATTTTGGAGTACATCTTCGTGGAGAATCGCGGGAACTTCCTCGTCCCGCCGCGTCGCCTGCGCGCGCTGCCGACGCCGACCGGCGAGGTTCCGGGGCTGTAACGGGACACCTCAGACCGCGACCGGCCGCGAGATAATCTACAGCGATAACACCGCGTACCCGACCATCAGCGTCGAAAGCGGCGTGTGGGAGACGACCGCCGCGCTGCGTCGAGCGCGGAACACACAATCCAGTGGTAGATATCCGGTGATAGTTACTTGTTCACACGGCACGTAGCTCGACACATGCCTACCGTACAGTTCCGCGGACGCGACATCGACTGCGAGGAGGGAGCGGTGCTGCGCGACGTGTTGCTGGCGGCCGGACTGTCGCCGCACAACGGGCGCGCACAGCAGTTGAACTGTCGCGGTCACGCGACGTGTGGAACGTGCGCCGTCGAGGTGGAAGGCGGCGTGAGCGAGATGGGGAGGCGGGAACGGCGTCGGCTTTCGCTCCCGCCGCACAGCCTCGACTCGGGACTTCGACTCTCCTGTCAGACCCGCGTCGAAGGCGACGTGCGGGTGACGAAACACGAGGGGTTCTGGGGTCAGCACGTCGACGGTGAACGCGTCGTCTCGGAGGAACACGACGACGCGGCTAACCGCGTCTGAACGCGCTCAGTACTCGTAGAAGCCCTTGCCGGTCTTCTTGCCGAGGTCGCCCGCGTCGACCTTCCGCTTCAGCAGGTAGGCGGGTTTGTAGCGGTCGCCGAGTTCCTCGAACAGCGTCTCGCTGGCGTCGAGACAGATGTCGAGACCGATGTGGTCGGCGAGTTGGAGGGGGCCCATCGGGACGTTCGTGCCGAGTTTCATCCCCTTGTCGATGTCCTCCTTGGAGGCGACGCCCTCGTCGTAGGCGCGGATACCCTCGTTGAGCCACGGCATCAGGATGCGGTTGGTGACGAACCCCGGTTTGTCGTCGGACTCCCACGTCTCCTTGCCGAGCTCCTCGGAGAACTTGTGGGCGAAGTCGACGACGTCCGAGTCGGTCTTCTCGCCGCGGACGACTTCGACGCCCGTCATGATGGGGACGGGGTTCATGAAGTGCAGGCCGACGACGAGCCCCGGTCGCTCGGTGGCGCTGGCGATGGTCGTGATTGAGAGCGTGGAGGTGTTCGTCGCCAGCACCACGTCGTCGGGGACGACCTCGTCGAGGTCCGCGAAGATGTCCTGTTTGATGTCCATGTTCTCCACCGCGGCCTCGATTACGAGGTCGCAGTCGGCGAGGTCGGAGAGTTCGGTCGTCCCCTCGATTCGGCTCTGAACCGCCTCGGCCTCGTCCGCGTCCATCTTCTCCTTCGAGACGAACCGCGAGAGACTGTCGTCGATGGCCGAGAAGCCGCGGTCGAGGAACTCCTGTTTCAGGTCGCGCATCACCACGTCGTAGCTGGCAGTGGCGGCGACTTGGGCGATGCCGTTACCCATCGTTCCCGCGCCGACGACGCCGACGGTCCGAATGTCATCGATATTCCGCATAGTTCCGTCTGCTTCGGGGAGTCACCTAAGCGTAGCGGAGCGTCGTCGCGAACGCCCGTGGACGGGACGCGCGAGTCCCTCCGCGCCTCGTTTCGTTCCACTGGACCGACACCTACAGAAACGTTGAAGTGACGGTACCGAAAGAGATAGTTGATTGCCGTGGCAGACTGTCCCGAATCAAGTAACGTTCGAGACCTGCTCGCGCTCCACCACGTCGGGCCCAAGACGGCGCACGCGTTGGACGCTGCCGACGTGACCGACGACGACGTCCGCCGCAAGCGCGTCTCTTACACCGAGTTGGTCGACGCGGGCGTCAACCCCGGTGTCGCCGCGCGTATCCGCCGCGCGCACTCGCTGTCGTGGTCGTTCGAGTCGAGCGGACAGGACCTCGAACGCCGGTCGGCGCAGGTTCGGGGTCTCGGCGACGCAGAACGGGCGTGGGTCGCCGCGAGTTCGGGGGACTGGGAGTCCCACGAGGTTACCGCGGACGATTCGGACGACGAGTGGCCTCGGAGCGAGCCGCCGACGTTCGACGTCGCCGAGACCGACGGCAGCGGCGAGTCGGCGGCCGCCGAGGCCGCGTGGCGCGCGCAGAGTCGTCCGACGCCGCTGACCGTCCTCGACTCCGTCGACGACGAGGACGCGGCGCTGCTCGCGGAGGCCGGGATCGTCTCGGTTCGGAGCCTCACGACCGCGAACCCCGAACACGTCGCCGACGTGCTCGAACTCGACGCGACGACCGTCCGTCGGTGGCACGCCGCCGCCTGCCGGCACCGCCGGTGACTATTTACTCATAGAGTAGTAAGTTTTGAAATCGGTGAACTCCGCTCTCGTCCGCTTTCAGCGCCTATCGGGGCGACGTCTCCGGTTTCGCTTCTGGCGGTTTCGGACCGAGGATTTATATAGCAGTTCACCGGATTTTGAACCGATGATTCCATCGGCAGATGCGGCCATCACCCGGGACGACAAAGCGTTGATCCTCGCGTACGACCACGGCTTAGAGCACGGTCCGGTGGACTTCGAGGACGTACCGGAGACGACCGACCCGGAGACGGTGTTCGACATCGCGACGCACGACGCCGTCACGGCGTTGGCGGTCCAGAAAGGCATCGCCGAGGGTTACTACCCCTCCTACGAGGACGACGTGAACCTGCTGTTGAAGCTCAACGGCACGTCGAACCTCTGGATGGGCGAACCGAACAGCGCGGTGAACTGCAGCGTCGACTACGCCGCCGAACTCGGCGCGAAAGCCATCGGATTCACCGTCTACGGCGGCTCGAACAACGAAATCGAGATGGTCGAGGAGTTCCGCGAGGCCCACGAGGCCGCCCGCGAACACGACATGTCGGTCGTCATGTGGTCGTACCCCCGCGGTCAGGGGTTGAAGAACGACACCTCCGCGGACACTATCGCGTACGCGTCGCGGATGGGCCTCGAACTCGGCGCGGACATCACGAAGGTGAAGTATCCGGGCTCCGCGGAGGCGATGCAGTGGGCCTGTGAGTCCGCCGCCGGGTCGAAAGTCGTGATGAGCGGCGGGTCGAAGACGTCGGACCGAGCGTTCCTCTCGACGGTGGAGACGGCGATGCGCGCCGGCGGCTCCGGACTCGCCGTCGGTCGCAACGTGTTCCAGCGCGAGAACCCGAAGGAGCTACTCGACGCGCTCGAAGCGGTCATCTTCGACGAGAAGACCGCCGACGAGGCGCTCGGACTCATGCCCTCCTCGAACGGCAACCGCGCGACCGCCTCCGACGACTGATGGGACGCTCCGCAGACACGGGGTCGAACGGGCCGACGGATCGGACGGACCGGACGGTCCGCGAGATACTCGAAACTATCGCCGAACTGGCGCCGACCGTCCGCGACTCGCTACCCGGTCGCCGCCAGAAGAGCGAGACGAAAAACCCCAGCGGCGAGACGCCGATGGCCGCCGACGTGTACGCCGACGAACTGTTCGAGGAGGGCCTCGGCGGCCTCGACAACGTCGGCGAGTACGCGAGCGAGGAGCGCGAGTCGGTCGTCGAGACGGGCGAGGGACTCTCCGTCGCCGTCGACCCGCTCGACGGGTCCTCGAACCTGAAGTCGAACAACACGATGGGCACCATCGTCGGCGTCTACGACGCGTCGTTGCCCGCGCGCGGCGAGAACCTCGTCGCCGCGGCATACGTGCTCTACGGACCCATCACGACGCTCGTCGCCGCCGTCGAGGGAACGGTGACGGAGTACGTCGTCGACGACGGCGAACTCGAAGCGGTCCGCGAGAACGTTCGGTTGCCCGAGGACCCCGGCGTCTACGGGTTCGGCGGTCGGGTCCCCGACTGGCCCGACGACTTCGAGGCGTACGCGCGCGAGGTCGAGTCCGACGAGTCGCTGAAACTGCGCTACGGCGGCGCGATGATCGGTGACATCAACCAGGTGCTCACCTACGGCGGCGTGTTCGCGTATCCCGCGTTGAACTCCGCGCCGAACGGAAAACTTCGCCTCCAGTTCGAGGGGACGCCCATCGGCTACATCGTGGAGAGCGCCGGCGGCGCGTCGACCGACGGCGCCCGGTCGCTGATGACGGTCGAACCGACCGACCTCCACCAGCGCGTCCCGGTGTACGTCGGTAACCAGTCGCTCGTCGACCGACTGGAGTCGGCGCTCTCCTCGTAAGCATCGGCTCGGAGACGACGCGCGCGGCGGCGTCGACTGGGCCGTAGCGTCGGCCGCGGCCGCGACGCTGACTGCGGCCGCGACGTCGACGATTCGGACAGTCGACCGGGACCTGTAACTCTTCGTGATAAAACCGTCCGTAACGTATTAATGTCGCTGCTGCACAGTCCGCGGCATGAGTGAGACCCGTCCGTCGCGCGTGCTCTGCGTCGACGACGACGCGAGCCTTCGCGCGCTGACGACGGCGCACCTCGAACGACAGGGGCTCTCGGTCGTCACCGCCCCGGACGGGCCGTCCGCGCTCGACACGCTCGCCGAAGCGGAGTTCGACGGAATCGTCAGCGACTTCGAGATGCCGGAGATGGACGGTCTCGAACTGCTCGAGGCGGTGCGAGCGCGATACGACGCGCTGCCGTTCGTCCTCTTCACCGCGAGAGGCAGCGAGGACCTGGCGAGCAGGGCGATTTCGGCCGGCGTCACCGACTACATCAGAAAGAACGGCGGGGCCGACCAGTTCGAGTTGCTCGCCAACCGCGCGGCCAACTACGTCTCGCAGTACCGCGCCGAGCGGGCGCTCGACCGGAGCGAGGAGCGATACCGACGACTCGTCGAGACGTCGCCGTCGCCGATCGGCATCTACACCGAGGACGGCCGCCTCGCGTACGTCAACGAAGCGGCGGTCGGCTACTTCGGCGCCGAGGACACGGACGACCTCGTCGGGCGGTCGATATTCGAACTGGTCGACGACTCGGACTTCGACCTGGCTCGACGACGAAGCCGGCGCGTCTTCGAAGAACGCGCGGTGGCCGCACCGACCGAGCTCCACCTCCGCGGCCTCGACGGACGACCGCTACACGCCGTGTTGGCGACCGCGCCGATCACGTTCGAGGGTGCCGACGCCGCTCAGATAGTCCTGAACGACGTCACGGAGTTCAAGCGGACGCAGCGGGCGTTCGAGCGCGAAAAGCAGTTCACCGAAGCCGCGCTGGACGCCCTCGACGACGTGTTCTTCGTGGTGGACACCGACGGCCGCCTCACCCGCTGGAACGGGCAGTTGAACGAGGTGACCGGCTACGACGACGCCGAACTCGAAGGGATGCCGGCGAGTGCTTTTTTCCCGGCCGACGACGCCTGCGTAGAGCAGTCCGTCGAGGCGCTGTTCGTGGAAGGGACCGTGACGTTCGACGGCGAATTGCTGACGAAGTCGGGTGAACTCGTCCCGTTCGAGGTGCGCGCGGTTCGCATGACCGACGAAGCGGATGGCCTCATCGGTGCCTGCGGCATCGCCCGCGACGTGACCGAGCGACGCGCACGCGAGAAGGAACTCGAACAGTATCGCACGGTCGTCGAGACGATTCCGGACGCGACGTACGTGTTAGACGCCGATGGTTACATCCAGATGGTAAACGACGCTCACACCGAGGGGACCGGCGACTCGCTGAACGACCCCGTCGGCGTGCACGTCAGCCAGTACCTGAGCGAGGAGGGAATCGCCCGCGGTCGTCGGGTGATAGAGTCGTTGCTCGCCGACGAGAGCCGATTCTCGGGGCGCTTCGAGTTCGAAATCGAGAACGCCGACGGAGAGCGACGCCGATACGAGGACCACATCTCGGTGCTCACCGACGAAGACGGACGGTTCGACGGCTCCGTCGGCATCGTCCGCGACATCACGGAACGCATCGAGCGCGAGCGAGCGCTCAGCAGACAGAACGAACGACTCGACAAGTTCGCGAGCGTCGTCAGCCACGACCTCCGGAACCCGCTGAGCGTCGTCGACGGCTATCTCGAACTCGCTCGGGAGACGGGCGAAGAGGACCACTTCGACGCGATGGAACGCGCCGTCGACCGGATGGAGAACCTCGTAGACGGCTTGCTGTCGCTGGCGCGCAACGGCCGAGTCGTCGACGAACGCGAATCGGTCGAGTTGCGAAGCGCCGCCGAACGCGCCTGGGGGTACGTTCCGACGAACGGGGCGACGCTCGTAGTCGACGGCAGCCACACCGTCGACGCCGACGAAGCTAGACTGCGCGAACTGTTCGAGAACCTCTTTCGGAACTCGGTCGAACACGGCTCGCCGCGCGGTCGGGCGAAAGCTGACGACGCGGACGGCGGCTCCGCGGGCAGCCGAGCGGAGTCCGACGGCGAGCGCGGCGAGCGCGACGGGACGGTGACCGTCCGCGTCGGTGCGTCCTCGGACGGTTTCTACGTCGCCGACGACGGTCCGGGCATCCCCGAAGACGAACGCGACGCGGTGTTGGAGTACGGCTACTCGACGAACGAGTCGGGTACGGGTTTCGGTCTCACCATCGTCGCCGAGATAGCCGAGGCTCACGGGTGGGAGGTCACCGTCTCCGAGAGCGACAGCGGCGGTGCGCGGTTCGACTTCCGCACCTGAGCCGTCGTCTCCGCACCTGAGCCGTCGTCTTCGCGCCTGAACCGCCGTCTCCGTACCTGAACCGTGGTTCGGCCTCCGAACCGCGACCCAACTCTCGGTTCGGTGAGCGATTCTACATGGAAAACAATTTGCGACCACCTTACGCAGTCGAGCGTATGAAAGTCCGCATCGGCGAGGGCGCGAGCGACGACGAAGCGAACGCTATCGCCCGAGCGCTGGCGACGCACCTCCGAACCGACGTGTCGGTCCACGTCGGCGACGGCGACGACCCGGTCGCGGAAGCGACGACCCCGGCCGACGCGTACCCCATCGAGGACGACCTCGAACCCGGCGAACGCGAGGCGGCGCTCCGTGCCGAAATCGAGGACATCCTCGGCGGCGGTCCCGAGAAGTACAAGGAGCGCTTGCCCGAGCAGGGGAAACTGTTCGTCCGCGACCGACTCGACCTCTGGTTCGGCGACGACGAGAGCGAACTGAAGTTCGAGGACGGCAAGTTCGCCGCCTTCGACGAGTGGCACCCCGACAGCCCCGAGTTCGAGGACGAGGACCCCGGCAACCGCCTGCCCGGCGACGGCCTGCTCACGGGCGCGGCCGAGTTCGAGGGCCGCGACCTCCACTTCATGGCGAACGACTTCACCGTCAAGGCGGGGAGCATGGCCCGCCTCGGCGTCGAGAAGTTCCTCCGGATGCAGCAGCGCGCGCTCAAGAGCGGCAGACCCGTCCTCTACCTGATGGACTCCTCTGGCGGTCGAATCGACCAGCAGTCGGGCTTCTTCGCCAACCGCGAGGGCATCGGAAAGTACTACTACAACCACTCGATGCTCTCCGGGTACGTACCCCAGATCTGCGTGCTCTACGGACCCTGCATCGCCGGGGCGGCGTACACGCCCGTCTTCGCCGACTTCACCATCATGGTCGAGGAGATGTCGGCGATGGCCATCGCGTCGCCGCGGATGGTGAAGATGGTCACCGGCGAGGAGATCTCGATGCAGGACCTCGGCGGTCCGGAGGTCCACGCCGAGCACTCCGGAAGCGCCGACCTCGTCGCCCGCGACGAGGAACACGCCCGCGAACTCGTCTCCGACCTCCTGACGTACCTGCCGAACAAGGCGGGCGAGAAACCGCCGCGGAGCGAACCCAAACCCCCAAAATTCAGTCCCGAGGGTATCGACGAACTCATCCCCGAATCGCCGAACCGCGCGTACGACGTGCTCGACCTGATAGAGCGCATCGCCGACGCGGAGTCGGTGTTCGAGATAAAGTCGGCGTACGGCTCCGAAATCGTCACGGCGTTCGTCCGCATCGACGGCCGACCGGTGGGCGTCGTCGCCAACCAGCCCACGGAGCGCTCGGGGGCCATCTTCCCGGACGCCGCCGAGAAAGCCGCGGAGTTCATCTGGACCTGCGACGCCTACGAGATTCCACTCCTGTACCTCTGCGACACGCCGGGCTTCATGGCCGGGTCGCAGGTCGAGAAGGATGCGATTCTGGAGAAGGGCAAGAAGTTCATCTACGCGACGTCGTCGGCGACGGTCCCGAAACAGACCGTCGTCGTCCGGAAGGCGTACGGCGCGGGCATCTACGCGATGGGCGGCCCCGCCTACGACCCCGAGAGCGTCATCGGTCTGCCGTCCGGCGAAATCGGCATCATGGGTCCCGAAGCCGCCATCAACGCGGTCTATCGGAACAAACTCGACGCCATCGAGGACCCCGAGGAACGGAAGAAGCGAACCGAGGAACTCCGCGAGGAGTACCGCCGCGACATCGACATCCACCGCATGGCGAGCGAAGTCGTCGTCGACGAGATCGTGCCGCCGAGCGACCTCCGCCGGGAACTCGTGAACCGCTTCGAGTTCTACGCCGACGTGCAGAAAGAGCTCCCGGACAAGAAGCACGGCACGGTGCTGTAATCTCGGCTTACCGCCGAACAACGCCGCGTAGGCGGTGCGTTCTGCGTTTTCGACAATAGCCAGTGACCGGTAGCGACTCGTTGTCGACGAGTACGCTGCGGATTACCAAGGCTCATTCCCGCGTCTTCGGTGGTAATGAGCAGAGAGGACGTGAGCGGCTTCGGGGCCGCCGGAGCGAACGGGACCGTCGCGGCGTACTCACCGATAACGACACTCGCGCGGTTCGAGCCGCACCTCTGGGCGTTCGCGCTGCTCGGGTTCGCCCTCGACGTGGGACTCACCGCCTACGGTCTCTCGCTGGGGCTCGCGGAGATGAACCCGCTCGCGCGGACGCTCATGGAGACGGTCGGCGTCGTCGAGGCGATGCTGCTGCTCAAAACGTTCTCGCTGGCCGTCGCCCTCGTCGGCTGGAAGATTCTCCCGGCGTTGTATCGGTTCGTCGTCCCCGCCGGGCTCTCGCTGCCGACGTGGATCGCCGTCGGAATCAACAGTTCCCTCATCGTCTCGCTGCTGTAGCCGGTCACCTCTCCCTCTCTCAGCTCGTTCTCCCCGTATCTTTTTGAGTGACAACGAGGCCATGCCCGCCCGTGACCTGACCGTCACCGCGGTTCGGACGAGGCGGGTGTGCGGCCATCCGACCGCGGACGATGTAGCGCGGCCGCCTGCTCGCCACTACTCCCCGATAGCTCGTTCCTACCTGTCGGACTCGGGCCGCTTCAGCGACAGCACCGTTCGGTCGAACTCGCAGACCAGCTCCTCGTCTCGCTCCTCGTCGCCGACGACGAACGCCTCGACGTGCATCGTCACGACGCCGCGCTCGCCGTCGCTCGTCTCGCGTTTCTCCGTCACCGTCGACTGCGCTCGGATGGTGTCACCGTGGAACACCGGCGCGGGATGAGAGACGTCGTCGTACGAGAGGTTGGCGACGATAGTGCCGTCGGTGGTCTCGGGAATCGAGACGCCGACGGCGAGACTCATCGTGTAGAGACCGTTGACGAGGCGCTCGCCGAACTGCGTGTCGGCCGCGAACGCCGCGTCGAGGTGCAGCGGTTGCTGGTTCATCGTCATGTCGCAGAAGCGCTGGTTGTCTCCCTCGCTCACGGTCCGGCGCGTCGCGTGCTCGATGGTCTCGCCGACCTCGAACTCCTCGTAGTAGCGTCCGGTCATGCTCGCCGCGTCGGCCGGTCGGCGCAAAATCTTACCGGTCGATGCTGAGGTTCTCCCCCGACCGCCTCCGCAATATCTGACCGGACCAAAAGACATTAACAACAATTATGTTGTTCGGAACGGAAGCGCAGACGAATGCTCCGGAGATGCCCTTCGCCGGCGGACGCTCCGGTCCTGTCGCACCGGAAGCGTGCGACTGCGAATCACAGACACGAGAGAGTCATCTATGGCAGCTAAAGGTACATCGAAGGTCGAAGAAGAATCGGAGTCGGCGGTCCAAACCGCCCGGCGACAGTTAGAACGAGCGGCGGCACAGGTCGATGTCGACCAGGGAATCATCGAGCGGTTGTCGTACCCGGACAAGGTCCACCAGGTGTCGATTCCACTCCGTCGCGACGACGGGTCGCTGGAGGTGTTCACCGGCTATCGAGCCCAGCACGACAGCGTCCGCGGGCCGTTCAAGGGCGGTCTGCGCTACCACCCCGACGTGAGCGCCGAGGAGTGCGTCGGCCTCTCGATGTGGATGACCTGGAAGTGCGCCGTGATGGACATCCCCTTCGGCGGCGGCAAGGGCGGCGTCGTCGTCGACCCGAAGACGCTCAGCGAGGGCGAGAAGGAGCGACTCACGCGTCGCCTCGCCGAGGAACTCCGCGACATCATCGGTCCGATGCACGACATTCCCGCCCCCGACATGGGGACGGGCCCGCAGACGATGGCGTGGTTCATGGACGCCTACTCGATGCAGGAGGGCGAGACGACACCCGGCGTCGTCACCGGCAAACCGCCGGTCATCGGGGGCAGCCACGGCCGCGAGGAGTCGCCGGGCCGCAGCGTCGGCATCATCGCCCGCGAGGCGATCGACTACTACGGCTGGGAGCCCGCGGAGACGACCGTCGCCGTCCAGGGCTTCGGCAGCGTCGGTGCGAACGCGGCGCGCTTCTTAGACGACCTCGGCGCGAAGGTCGTCGCCGTCAGCGACGTCGACGGCGCCATCTACGACCCCGACGGCCTCGACACGAAGGACGTGGAAGGTCACGACGAGCAACCCGGCATGGTGTCCGGCTACGACGCGCCGGAGACGCTCAGCAACGAAGAACTGCTGGAACTCGACGTAGACGTACTCATCCCGGCGGCCGTCGGCAACGTCCTCACCGCCGACAACGCGAACAACGTGCGGGCGGAGATGATCGTCGAGGGCGCGAACGGACCGACGACGTCCGCCGCGGACACCATCTTCGAGGAGCGCGGCGTCCCCGTGATTCCGGACATCCTCGCGAACGCCGGCGGCGTCACCGTGAGCTACTTCGAGTGGCTTCAGGACATCAATCGCCGCGCGTGGCCGCTCGAACGCGTCAACGACGAACTCGAGACGGAGATGCTGAAGGCGTGGAACGCCGTCCGAGCAGAGGTCGACGAGCGGGGCGTCACGTGGCGCGACGCCGCCTACATCGTCGCGCTCTCTCGCGTCGCCGAGGCCCACGAGGTTCGCGGACTCTGGCCGTAGCGCGTTCGCCCGCCGTATCGTCGCCGAACCGATTCGAGTCGACCCGGACCGGCGGAACTTAAACCGTCGCTCCACATCGTTCGGGGTATGTCCCGACGTAGCGTACTCTTCTCGCCGGGTGACCGCCCGGAACTCATGCGGAAAGCCCCGACGAGCGACGCCGACACCATCGTCTTCGACCTCGAAGACGCCGTCTCGCCCGAGCGAAAGGCCGACGCCCGCGAGGCGATTCGAGACGTACTCTCGGACTCCGAGTTCGACCCCGACGCCGAGGTCTGCGTCCGCCTCAGCGGAGTCGACCTCGGCGCGGACCTCGACCGAATTCTCGCCGACGACGCTCGGCTCGACGCCGTGATGCTCCCGAAGGTCGCGTCGGCGGCGGACGTCGAGCGAGCGGCCGACCTTCTCGACGAGCGCGGCCGAACGCTCCCGGTGCTCGCGCTCGTCGAGAGCGCCGCGGGCGTCCTCGCGGCGGAAGACATCGCTGCCGTCGATGCGACCGACGCGTTGGCGTTCGGGGCCGAGGACCTCGCCGCCGATATCGGCGCGACGCGGACCGAGGAGGCGACGGAGGTGCTCTACGCCCGCCAGCACGTCGTTCTCGCGGCGAGTGCAGCCGGCGTCGACGCCCTCGACATGGTGTACACCGATTTCCAGAACCCGGAGGGGTTAGCCGAGGAGACGTCGTTCGGGCTCACCCTCGGCTACGACGGGAAGCTCGCCATCCATCCCGCGCAGGTACCGGTGATAAACGACGCGTTCACGCCGAGCGACGGCCGAATCGAGTGGGCACGGAAGGTCGTCGCGGCCAAGGAGAGAGCCGACGACGAGGGCCGCGGCGTCTTCCAGGTCGACGGTGAGATGATAGACGGGCCGCTGGTCGCGCAGGCGGAACGCATCTTGGCGCGGGCGAAGGCGGCGGGGAAGCTGTAAACACGAGTACCGGTGGCGATTGCTGTTGCTTCGGCAAGCTTTAATCGTTCTCCGAGTCCTCTCTCAGAGCATATGTCTGAGGAGGCCAACCCGTTCGAGAGTTTACAGGAGCAGGTGGACGACGCGGCCGCGTATCTGGACGTCTCGCCCGACGTACTCGAACGCCTGAAGAACCCCGAACGCGTCCTGGAAGCGAACCTCTCCGTCGAGATGGACGACGGACGGCTCGAAGTGTTCCGCGCGTATCGCTCGCAGTTCAACGGCGACCGCGGCCCCTACAAGGGCGGTATCCGCTACCACCCGAACGTCTCGCGCGACGAGGTGAAGGCGCTGTCGGGGTGGATGGTGTACAAGACCGCCGTCGTCGACATCCCCTACGGCGGCGGGAAGGGCGGCATCGTCATCGACCCCAACGAGTACAGCGAGAGCGAACTCGAACGCATCACCCGGTCGTTCGCCACGGAGCTCCGCCCGATAATCGGCGAGGACAGGGACGTTCCCGCACCCGACGTCAACACCGGCCAGCGGGAGATGAACTGGATCAAAGACACCTACGAGAAACTGGAGAACACGACCGCACCGGGCGTCATCACCGGCAAAGCCATCGACTCCGGCGGCAGCGAGGGCCGCGTCGAAGCGACCGGTCGCTCGACGATGTTCACGGCGCGCGAGGCGTTCGACTACCTCGACAAGGAGATGGAAGGCGCGACGGTCGCGGTGCAGGGCTACGGCAACGCCGGGTCTATCGCGGCGTACCTCATCGAGGACCTCGGCGCGAACGTCGTCGCCGCCTCCGACTCCAGCGGCGCCGTCTACAACGCCGACGGCTTCGACGCGCGGGAGGCCAAGGAGTTCAAAGCCGAGACGGGCAGCCTCAGCGGCTTCGACGGTGCGACCGAGGAGATGAGCAACGAGGACTTGCTGACGCTCAACGTCGACCTCCTCGTCCCCGCCGCGCTCGAGAACGCCATCGACGGTGACCTCGCCCACGACGTGCAGGCGGACGTCGTCGTCGAAGCGGCGAACGGACCTCTGACGCCGGAGGCCGACGACGTGCTCACCGACCGCGACGTGGCCGTCCTCCCCGACATCCTCGCCAACGCCGGCGGCGTCACCGTCTCGTACTTCGAGTGGGTCCAGAACCGCCAGCGCTTCCACTGGTCGGAGGAGCGCGTCAACGACGAACTGGAGACGGTCATCGTCGACGCGTTCGAGGACCTCGTCGAGGCCTACGAGTCCAACGACGTGCCGAACTTCCGCACCGCCGCGTACGTCGTCGCCATCCAGCGCGTCGTCGACGCCTACGAACAGGGCGGTAACTGGCCGTAGACGCTCGCCGTCTCCTCCTCTCGTCCCCACCCGCTACCCACTCCGTCTCTCTCCTTCGTCCTCTCGCCCCACCCACCACTCACTCCGTCTCTCCCCTCCACCTCTCGCCCCACCCACCACTCACTCCGTCTCTCTCCTTCGTCCTCTCGCCCCACCCACCACTCACTCCGTCTCTCCCCTCCACCTCTCGTCTCCCATCCCCGGTCGTAGCGTACTCCAGCGACCCCGGTCTACGCGAATCCGTGTCCGGTTCTCCCGACTGGTTCCGACGTCACAGCCTCGCTTCTCGCCTCAGGAACCACTGACGGTCGTCACCGGTTCGAATTTCGAAACTGGCCCCGACTGAATCCGCACGATGCTGTATAGTTCTCAGAACCACGTTCCCGATTGATTCAAGTCGCTGCACTACCCGCCTGTACGTAATGCGTCAGGACCACCTCATCTCCGCGGCGAACCTGTCACGGGAGAGCATCGAGGCGGTGCTCGACCGGGCGGCGGCCATCGACGCCGACCCGGCCGCGTACCGTCAGCGACACGCGGGGGCGGTGCTCGCGCTCTGTTTCTTCGAACCGAGCACGCGCACCAAGATGAGTTTCGACACCGCGATGAAACGCCTGGGAGGGACGACCGTCGACATGGGCACCGTCGAGTCGTCGTCGGTCAAGAAAGGCGAGACGCTCGCCGACACCGTCCGCGTCGTCGAGGGGTACGCCGACGCCATCGTCCTGCGACACCCCTCCGAGGGCGCGGCGAAGATGGCCTCCGAGTTCGTCGACGTCCCGCTCGTAAACGCGGGCGACGGCGCGGGTCAGCACCCGAGTCAGACGCTCCTCGACCTCTACACCATCCGCGAACGAGCGGGGTTGGACGACCTCTCGGTGGGTATCATGGGCGACCTCAAGTACGGTCGGACGGTCCACTCGCTCGCGCACGCGCTGACGAACTTCGACGTCCGCCAGCACTTCATCAGCCCCGAGAGCCTCCGCCTGCCGCGAAACGTCCGCTTCGACCTGCACGAGGCGGGAGCGCACGTCCGCGAGCACACCGACCTCGAGGCGGTGCTCCCCGAACTCGACGTGCTGTACGTCACGCGCATCCAGCGCGAACGCTTCCCCGACGAGAACGAGTACCGCGCCGTCGCCGGACAGTACCGAATCGACGAGGAGACGCTGGAGGCCGCCCGCGACGACCTGAGCGTGATGCACCCGCTGCCGCGGGTCGACGAGATCGCACCCGAGGTGGACGAGACCGAGTACGCGACGTACTTCGAGCAGGCGCACAACGGGATTCCGGTCCGGATGGCGCTGCTTGACGGGCTGCTGACGCGGGCCAAGGAGGGCGGCCGATGAGCGACCACGAACTCCGCGTCTCGAAGATTCGCAACGGGACCGTCATCGACCACGTCGCCGCCGGACAGGCGTTGAACGTCCTCGCCATCCTCGGCATCGACGGCTCCGAGGGCGAAGGGGTCAGCATCGGCATGAACGTCCCGAGCGACCGTCTCGGTCGCAAGGACGTGGTGAAAGTCGAGGACAGAGAGCTGAGTCAGTCGGAGGTCGAGGTGTTGTCGCTCATCGCGCCGGAGGCGAGCATCAACATCATCCGCGACTACGACGTCGTCGAGAAGAGTCGGGTCGACCGTCCCGAGACCGTCACCGGCCTGCTCTCCTGTCCGAACCGCAACTGCATCACCAACGACGACGAACCCATCGCCTCGAAGTTCACCGTCGTCGCAGACGGGGTGCGCTGCGCCTACTGCGGAGAGATCGTCCGCGACGACATCGCCGCCCATCTCGACGTGCAGACGTAGCGCGGCGACGACCGCCGCTCGAACGCGGTTCTCCGAGCCCGGCAAACCCGCAGATAGGGACGCGATATCCGGGGGTTTGGTCACAATACCTTTGTACCACCCGACTGTATCCGTGGCCATGTCTGGAAAGGCAAAACTCGTGCTCGTACTGGCGATGATGACGCTCGTCTACGTCTTCGCCTCCGGCGGAGCCGAACCCGTCGAGGTCGAAGTCGAAGCGTAACCCGCGAGTTTCGGTCCCCGACTCTTCGAATCGCCGAGGGGTGAGCCGACGCTCTCCTCGACTCGGGTGCGCTCGACTACCCCGCGACCGGGTCGACACCGAGTTGCCGCAGCATATCGAGCAAGTCCCAACACGCGTACGTCTCGGCGATCTTCCCGTCTTCGAGGCGGTGGATGACGATGCCGCCGATCTCGAACTCGTTGCCGGTAGGCTCGATGCCCATAAACTCGCCGTCGTGGGTTCCCCGCTCCGTCGCTCTGACGACGACGTAGTCGTCGACGACGAGGAGTTCGTCGATATCGACGCGAGCGTCGCCGAACGCGTCTTTGAACCCATCGACGAACTCGACAAACGCCTCACGGCCCGTCATATCCGGATTCGGTCCCAGCTCGTGGCGGACGTAGTTCTCGGTCAACACCTCGTCGGCGACACCGTAGTCACCGCCGCCGACCAGCTCGTCGAAGAAGCGTCTGACCGTCCGTTCGTTTCGTTCCCGTTTTTCGGGTTTCAGTACCATCTTCCTCACCTCGTTCGCAGGGTGTCAGTAGGTCGCACGCGAAGATTAGTATTCTCGCTAATACATCGGACAGTTCGACGGGCCAGTGTTCTCGCGGAGTGGGTACGCCGTCTCCGTCAGAACGAACGACTTAGGGACGGTCACCGCCAACCGGCGGGTATGTACGGGGTCGTCACGCGCAACGCAGAGGAAGTCGAGTGGCCGGACTTCGACGCCGGGTTCTACGAGGTCAAAGACGTCACCGGTCGCGCAGCCGCGCCGCTTCCGAACGCGGTCAACATGGTCTCGTGTTTCGGCGACAACGCCGCCGCCGACGAGAATCCCGAGCTCGTTCCCGTGAACCGAGAGGGCGAACTCGCCACCCGCGACCGGACGTACTTCGACTGGGCGTACATCTGCCCGACGAACGAGAAGTACCGCGAGGGGCTGCTCGAAATCATCGAGGACTGCGCCGCCGAGAACGGCGACGTGCGCCTCGACGACGTGGGGTTCCCGCGCGAGGGGTACTGTCACTGCGAGCGCTGCGAGCGGCAGTACGCGGAGTGGACGGAACAGCGTTCCGCCGAAGAACCGAGCGGGTCTCGTCCGCGGGATGACGAGGGCGACGACTGGTTCGCCTGGCGCGCGTCGGTCATCACCGAGTTCGTCGCCGAGGCCACGGAGCGCATCCCCGGGAAGACGTATCTCACCCTCTACCCCGACCCGTATCCGGGGCATCTCTACACGCGCGCCGGTCTCGACATCGAGGCCTTGGCGGAGCACGTCGACGAGTTCGTCGTCCCCCTGTACGACATCCACTACGCGACGACGTACTGGCTCGAATCCATCGCCAAGGGCTTTCAGAGCCGGCTGAACTGGACGCCGGACGGGTCGACGCCGCCCTCCGGCGGAGGCGACGGCACGGGTACGCCCTTCTCCATCGAACTCTACGCCGTCAACGTCGACGTCGACGACCTCGTCCACGCGACGGAAGTCGCCGAGGCCTACGCGAACGACGTGTTCTTCGGCTACGACGCGAGCAACGCCGCCGCCGCCGTGCGCCGCAAACGTGCCGACGCCCGCGAGGGTGTCACCTACGGCGACGAGTAACCTCGACGACCGGCCGGGTCTCCCTTCCGGGCGGTCACGGCGGTCCGTAGCTTGTCGCCCAGACGACGGCGATTCCGAGAAGCGTCACGAACACCGCGAGCGCGACGAGTGTCAGTAGCGTGCGACCGCCCGTTTCTCTCGGCTCTGCCACGTCTCCGCTCGGGAACCGACGGAGGTGGTTCGCTCGCCCGTCGACCTCGGGCCGAGTTCGGCGGAACGGTTTTCCCCGACCGTGATGCAAGGTAACACGAGTTATGGCATCCAAACAGAGTGCGCGTTCACGGTGTCTCAACTGCGGCTTCGAGGCGCCGTCCGGCGGAGACGAGTGGAACCACGTCGAGGTACCGCGATTAGGCGAGATGACGCGCTGTCCGGGGTGCGGGTCGACCAACGTCATGAGCGGACGATAGGTGGGAGGGTCCGGCGGGCGCCGCATCCGCCCCCGTTGGCCGGGCTGCTCCCGCTTTCGCGGTCCGAGCCGCTCCCGTCGTCCGCTCCCGCCGTCCGCTCCCGCCGTCCGCTCCCGCCGTCCCGTCCGCCCCAGTCGTCCCGAGCAACACCGCACCACGGGTTCGGCGGGACGAGTAGATTGTAGTCTGTCACTACCGATATCGTCGTCCGGGTCAGGTTCCTCAGCGCGACAGCCGGACAGAACGAACCCCGTACAGACATCTGTGCTCGGCGATTTTGTCCCCCGATGCGGAGATGGTGTTAGGCAGATAAACTCTACTGAAATAGGGCATATACTCGGATTGAATAACCGCTTTACCGATAGTTCGGCCATGAGCACCCCCGGGCCGGGAGCCGAGTCGATAGTGATTCCGGCGATAAGTGCACCGAGCAGTGTCAGTTTCGTCAGGTCGCTGGGCCGCCGCGACGTTCGTCCGATAACCGTCTCCGAACGGAAGACCGCCTCCGGCTTCTCGTCCCGCTACAGCGCCGAGAGCCACGTCGTCCCCGGACCCGGCGAGGACCTTCAGGGGTACGAGGATGCGCTCCTCTCGCTGGCCGAACGCTCCGACGTTCGGACGCTGGTGCCGATGCGCGAGGCGGACGTGTTCGTCTTGGCCCGCCGCCGAGCGCAGTTCGCCGACCACGTCTCGACGCTGTGGCCGTCGTTCGAGCAACTCCGGACCGTCCACGACCGCCTAAGGCTCGTGGAAGTCGCCGCCGACGCGGGCGTGAGTGCACCCGAGACGCAACTGCTGAGCGAAGTCGACGACTGGGACCGAAACCGCATCGTGAAAGGTCGGTACTCGGTGCTGACCCACGAGTACGAAGCCTCGGTGCCGCCGCGGAAACTGCTCGACCCAGGCTCTACGAGCTATCTCGAAGCGGGAACCGAGCCCGACGTGGCGTCGATCCGCGGCGAGATGCGACACGACCCCATCGCACAGGAGTTCGTCGACGGCGACGAGTACGCGCTGTGGGCGCTGTACGACGACGGCGAACCGGTCGCCACGTGTCAGAAACACCAACTTCGCGGCTGGAACTACGCCGGCGGCACGAGCGTCTACCGCCGTACGGTCCGACTTCCCGAGTTGGAAGCGGCCGGGCGCGCGCTGTTGGACGAACTCGACTGGCACGGGTTCGCCTCCGTGCAGTTCAAGCGCGAGCCGGAGTCCGGCGAGTTCACGCTGATGGAGATAAACCCGCGCGTCTGGGTGTCGCTTCCCTGTTCGGTTCGCGCCGGAGCCGACTTCCCGCTGTACTACTGGCAGACGGCCACCGGTCGACCGGTCGACATCGACCCGGAGAACCCCTACGAGGTCGACGTCGCCACCCACCTGCTCCGCGGCGAAGCGGCACACCTCACGAGCATCCTCACGAACGAGGAGTCGTTCGTCGACCCGCCGACGCTCGCCTCGACCGCCGTCGGGATGGCCAAGTCGATGTACCGGCCGAAACACCGCGGTATCGACTACCTGAGCGCCGACGACCCGCTCCCGTTCGTCCGCGGCGCGCTCAACGTCTCGCTCGGGCAGATGAAGAACGCGCTGTGAGCGCGTCGGCGTCGTTCGTGTCCGCCTCCGCTACTCGCCGCGGAAGTCGGGCGAGCGCTTACCCATAAACGACTCGACGCCCTCGGTGTGGTCCGTCGTCTCGAACACCGCCGACTGCGCGCCCGCCTCGTTGGCGATAGCCGACGAGAGCGACAGTTCCCACCCCTGGTCGAGCAGTCGCTTCGAGGTCCGGAGCGCGACGGTCGGTCCCTCGGCGATTTTCTCGACGAACGCGTCGACCCGCTCGTCGAACTCCTCGTCGGAGTACACGTGGTTGACGAGACCGAGGTCGAGCGCTCGCTCCGCGTCGAGCAACTCGCCGGTGAAGACGAGTTCCTTCGCCACGTTGTCGCCGACGAGCCGCGGGAGGAGATAGGAGGTGCCGGAGTCGACGGCGAGGCCGACCTGCCGGAACCCGAAGCCCATCCGGGCCTCCTCGCTCATCAGTTGCACGTCGCAGGCGATGGCGACGTTCGCACCGGCCCCGACGGCGACGCCCTCGATTTTCGCCACCGTGGGGAACTCGCACTCGGCGAGTCGCTGGACGCATCTCCCCGTGTTCTGGATAATGTGCCGCACGGCTTCGTCGAGCGACCAGCTCCCCGACTGCAGTTCCATCATCGCGTTCACGTCGCCGCCCGCCGAGAACGACCCCTCGGAACCAGTGACGACGACACAGCGAGTGTCCGACCCCTCCAGCTCGTCGAGCGCGTCGATGAGACCGTCGGCGACGTCGACGGTGAGCGCGTTGCGCAGACCGGGGTTGTTCAGCGTGATGGTGGCGACGCCCGTCTCCGCGTCTCTGTCGAGGAGCACGGCGTCGGTACCGCCGTCCGTGCCGATTTCGGATTCCGTAGAGTCGTCGTCGCCGTCGGAGTCGTCCTCAGTCATCCGACGCCTCGGCCTCGCCGACGAGTTCGAACTTCTGGACCTTCCCGGTCGTCGTCCGCGGCAGTTCGTCGACGAACTCGACCTCGCGGGGGTGTTTGTACTCCGCGAGGTTGGTGAGGCAGTACTCGCGGACGTCGTCGGCGCTCACGTCTGCATCCGGCGCGCGGACGACGAACGCTTTCACCGTCTCGCCGCGGCGGTCGTCCGGGATGCCGACGACGGCGACGTCGGCGACGGCCTCGTGCTCGAACAGCAGCTCCTCGACCTCGCGCGGGTAGACGTTGTAGCCCGCGGTGTTTATCATGTGCTTGGCGCGGTCGACGACGTAGAAGAAGCCGTCCTCGTCGTGGTAGCCGAGGTCGCCGGTGTGGAACCAGCGCTTGCCGTCGTGCTCGGTGAACACCTCGGCGTTCGCGTCGGGGAGGTTGTAGTAGCCCTTCATCACGTTCGGCCCGCTGATGACGAGTTCGCCCGTGATTTCGTCCAAATCCACCTCGTCTTCGTCGACCGGACCCTCCGAGACCGGGCCGATCTCCTCGAACTCCTCGGTGACGATGCGCGCGTCGATGCCGGGCAGCGCCTTCCCGATGCTGCCGACGCGGCGGCCGTCCTTGGGGCTGTTGAAGTGGGTGACGGGGCTGGTCTCGGTGAGGCCGTAGCCCTCGTAGACTTCGACCGGGTAGAGCTCCTCGAACTTTCTGAGAACCTCGACCGGGATGCCCGCACCGCCGACGCCGCAGAGCCGAAGCGAGGAGAGCTCGAACTCCTCGGCGTTCGGTTGGTTGATGACGTCGTTGTACATCGCGGGGACGCCGTGCATCAGCGTGAGCCCCTCGTCGGCGACGAGCGACATCGCCTCCTGGGCGTCCCACGACGGTAACGGGTAGTACGCGCCGCCGCCGAACAGCGTCGCGTTCATCACGACGGTCATGCCGTAGATGTGGAACAGCGGCAGTACCCCGAGCTGTTTGTCGTCGGCGCGGATGCCGTCGGGGACGATGGCGATGGACTGCTCTGCGTTCGACGCGAGGTTGTGGTGCGTCAGGAGGACGCCCTTCGGTTGGCCGGTCGTTCCGGACGTGTACGGCTGGACGGCCTCGTCGTCGTCGTCTCGGTCGACCGTCTCGAACTCCGGGTCGCCGCAGAAGGCCTCGAACGACGTCGCGCCCGCGGACTCGCCGCCGACGCCGACGACGTGTTCGACGTCCGTCTCGTCCTGTACCTCCTCGACGAACGGCACGAGGTCCGAGAGCGCGACGACGACTTTCGCGCCGCTGTCGGCCAACAGGTGGCCGATTTCGCGGGCTTTGTACTGCGGGTTCATCGGGACGACGACGCCGCCGGCTCGGAGCGTCCCGTGGAACGCGACGACGAACTGCGGGAGATTGGGCAGGTAGATGGCGACGCGGTCGCCCTCGCCGACGCCGGCCTCGGCGAGACCGGAGGCGAACGCGCCGGTCTGTCCCCAGAACTCCCGATAGTTCACGTCGTTGCCCTTGAAGCTCAGCGCGAGGTTCTCGGGGTGTTCCTCCACCGTCGAGGCGATGTTTGTGACTAAATTTGTCATGTGCCATCTCACCACATGTCCGCCGTCGCTAAAAGGTTTGTTTCGAACAACGCTCGTAAACCGACGACGGGTGTCGATTTCCCCGTCGCCTCGCACTTCGTCGCGCTCCGTTGCACCTCGTCGAACTCCGTCGCAGTCACCGCGCTCCGTCGAACTCTGTTGCACTCGCCGCGCCCCGTCGAACTCCGTCACACCTCGTCGCACTTCGTCGAACTCGTCGCGCTTCGCTCGGCAGTGACGGGACCCGTTCAGTATCGCAACAGAGAGTCGAACGTTACGCCCGCGATACCCGGTCCCTCGGGGACCGAACTCTCCCCGTCTATCACCGGAACCGGGTCGTCGACGAGGTCCTCGGCGAGCAGGTCGCCGGTAGCGAGACCGCACGGCGGAACTTCTGGAAGCGCGGCGGCGACGTGGACGGCGGCGGCTCGGGCGACGGCGGCGTCGACGGTGGTCGTGACGACCGGTTCGACGTCGCATCGGCGGAGATACCGCGCCAGCGACAGCGTCGGTCCCGGGCCGCCCAGCGCCATCGGTTTCAGAACCAGCACGTCGGCGTGGTCGCGGATGTTCAGCGGCAGCGACACGGACGAGTCGTACAGCGTCTCGTCGAGGGCGACGCCGACGCCGCGACCTCTCAACTTTGCGTGCCCGTCGAGGTCGGCGGCGGGGAGCGGTTGTTCGACGTACGAGAAGTCGAGGTCGGCGAGCAGGTCGACCGCCCGCTCGGCCGTCCCGCGGTCCCACGCGCCGTTGGCGTCGGCTCTGAGAACGACGTCGTCGCCGACGGCGTCGCGCACCGCTCGAAGCCGCTTCTCGTCGGCCTCGAACGGTCGCGCGCCGACTTTCAGTTTGAGACAGTCGAAGCCGCCTTCCACCGCGATTTCGGCCGCGGAGACGGTTTCGTCGAGCGCCCCGTCGCCGACGGTGGCGTTGACCGGGACGGTCGCCGGTCGAGCGGCTCCGCCGCGCCGCGTCCCGAACTGCTCGGCGAGCCAGTCGTGCAGTGCCACCTCCCGTGCGCGAGCCTCGACGTCCATCCGCGCGAGGTTCACCGCGTGACGGGCCGCCGGCCCGAGCGTCGCGGCGTCGAACTCGTAGCCCCTGTCTGCGGCGTCCTGCAACTCCTCCAACCGGGCGCGACACTCGACGTACGACTCGGTCCACCCCGGGAGCGGCGTCGCCTCGCCGACGCCCCGGACGCCGTCGTCGGTCTCGACGCCGACGAGGAAACCGCGGCGTTCTCGTATCTCGCCGTTCGCCGTGCCGAGCGGCTTCCGGAGACGAAGCGAGAACGGTTCGACTCTCACACCCCGCATATCACATCACAGACCCGACGGCCACCCCGGCGGCGAACAACACCGCGTACGCCGCCAGCAGTTTCCCGGTCCGTTCGAGCGCGGGGTTCAGTTTCTCGCCTTTCGTCTCGGTGACGACGATGCGGGTCAGCCGAATCGCGAGCGGCAGCGTGAAAAACGGCAGGAGCACCGTCCACGCGTAGTCCGCCGCCAACCAGAAGTAGGCGGGAACGGCGTAGGCCAGCGCGAACATGGCGACGTATTCCGCCCGCGCAAAGCCGTACCCGTAGCGGACCGCGAGCGTCCGTTTGCCCGTCGTCGCGTCTTCCTCCCTGTCTCGGACGTTGTTGACGACGAGGATGTTCGTCGAGATGGCCGCGACGGGCAGCGAGGCGATAATCACTTCGAGGGGAACGGTTCCGGCCGGAACGCCCACCGCGAGGGGGTCGGCGAGAATCGAGGCGGCCTGGACGTAGTAGGTGCCCGTGACCGCGACGAGGCCGAAGAAGACGAAGACGAACACGTCGCCCAACCCGTGGTAGCCGAGCGGGTACGGGCCGCCGGTGTAGGCGATGCCGCTGGCGACCGAGAGGAGACCGATGACGAGGATAGGGACGCCGCCGACGTAGACGAGGTACGTACCCAGCAAGATAGCGACGGCGAAGGTGAGATACATCGCCCGCTTCACCTCCTCGGGGTCGATGAGACCGCCCGCGGTTACCCGAGTAAAGCCCTCGCGCGCTTCGGTGTCCGCGCCCTGCATCGCGTCGTAGTAGTCGTTGGCGAAGTTCGTCCCGATCTGGATGAGCGCCGCGCCGACGAGCGCGGCGACGGCGGGCCAGAAGGCGAAGACAGAGTCGTGGAACGCGAGACCGACGCCGACGACGACCGGCGCGGCGGCGGCCGGGAGCGTCTGCGGCCGCGCCGCGATGACCCACGCCCTCCGGCGCGAGATGTTCTGCGTACTCATTGGCTCCGTCTCCGTGCTAGGGAGTCGTCAAATTTGGCATGTCGGGTCGGCACCTCGACTCGGAAGTCGGCACCGACCTCGGCGTCGCCGACGAGAACATCGAGCGAGCGGCGTGGTTCGAGGAACTGCCCGAGGAGACGTTCGACCGGAAGTTCGCGGAGGCAGTGTTGAGCAAGGCCGAGAGTAAAAAGCTGAGCAAATCAACGGTGTAGCATCCGCGCGAACGACAGAGTCGTGAGCGCGGTTCACCGGTCGCGCCGTGCGCGACCGGTCTTTTTTGGTCCAGATTTTTTGGCGGGGTTCGAGCGCCGCGAAGCGGCGTGAGGACCCCGTTAAAAAAGGTGGGTTAGTAGTGCCACGGGTATTTCGAGAATTCCGGCTCCCGCTTCTCCAAGAACGCGTCCCGGCCCTCCTTCGCCTCGTCGGTCATGTAACCCAGACGGGTCGCCTCGCCCGCGAACACCTGCTGGCCGACCATCCCGTCGTCGATGGCGTTGAACGCGAACTTCAGCATCCGAATCGCCGTCGGGCTCTTGCTCGTGATCTCCTCTGCCCACTCGAACGCCACGTCCTCCAGTTCGTCGTGCGGAATCGCCTCGTTCGCCATCCCCATGTCGACGGCCTCCTCGGCGGAGTACGTCTTCCCGCGGAAGAAAATCTCGCGAGCTTTTTTCTGGCCGACCTGCCGGGCCAAATAGGCCGACCCGAATCCGCCGTCGAAAGAGGCGACGTCGGGGTCGGTCTGGAGGAATTTCGCGTGTTCCTCGGAGGCGAGCGTCAGGTCGCAGACGACGTGTAAGGAGTGGCCGCCGCCGACGGCCCAACCGGGGACGACGGCGATGACCGGCTTGGGCATGAAGCGGATGAGTCGCTGCACTTCGAGGATGTGCAGACGGCCCGCCTTCGCCGTCTTGACGGCGGGGTCGTCGTCCTCGGCGGCTTCGTCGTCGCCGCGGTACTCGTAGCCCGAGCCGCCGCGGACCGACTGGTCGCCGCCGGAGCAGAACGCCCACCCGCCGTCCTTCTCGGAGGGGCCGTTTCCGGTCAGGAGCACGCAGCCCACGTCGGCCTGCTTGCGGGCGTGGTCGAGCGCGGCGTGGAGTTCGTCGACGGTGCCCGGGCGGAACGCGTTGCGCACTTCGGGGCGGTCGAAGGCGATGCGGACGACGGGCGCGTCGACGGCGCGGTGGTAGGTGATGTCCGAGAAATCCGTCGAGACGACCTCCCAGCGGTCGGGGTCGAAGAGCTCCGAGACCATACGAAAGGCGGGTCCGGAGCCGCGAAAAAGGTTGCCGTCGGGCGGCCGCGCGTTCGCCTCGGTGCATCCGCCGCTGGTTCACGCACTCGCCGTTCTAAACTCGTATATGGCGTGACACGCCCGAAGCAGCGCCGCGACTGCCAGCGGCGGAACGGCGACGGCGACGACGACGCCGACGAAGTCACCGGAAACGGCGCCGACGCCGATGCGCGGGCCGGCGGGAAGCCCCGGGAGGAGCGCGAGGCTGGTCGCCGCCCACAGGGCGACGTTGTAGCCGACGGTGCGGAGGCCGGCCAGCGCGTACGACCGCGGCGGCCACGCCGGACCGACGCCGACCCAGTCGCCGCGGAACGCGCTTACCGAGACGGCGAGCGAGACGAAGGCGACGCCGAAGACGAAGACGACGTCGGCGGCGGCGAAGAGGCTTCGGCCCGCCGTCACCGAGAGCAGCCAGAGCGTGGCGGGTATCGTCAGGACGGCCACCGAACCGCCGCCGGAGAAGAGGTCTTCCAGGACGCGGCCGAGTCCGTCCGGTTCCTCGCGCGGGCGAAGCTGCCGTTGCTCGGTTGACGGGTCCGTGCCGCGGCGCGGTGAGGACATGCGTTAGGCGTTCGTCGGGAAGTACGTAAATCTCTGCTCGGCGGGTGTCGGGCGACGGTGGCCGGTCGTCGGAAACGCAGACTCTCCGTCAGTGGAGGTCGGCGACGCGTTCGACGACCTGCTCGTGTAGCGCCTCCCGCGTTCGGTGGCTCTCCTCGGCGTCGGTTCGAACCTCGATGACCTGCGTGCCGGCGCTCGCGACGGATTCGGCGTACGCCTCGCGGAACTCCTCTCGTGCTTCGACGCGCTCGAAGTCGAGGTCGTAGAGGTCGCCCGTCGCCTCGAAGTCGAGGCCGTGCGGCGTCTTGAACTGCGAGGTGAAGGGCGGGTCAAACTCCTCGATGGGGAGCATGTGGAAGATGCCGCCGCCGTCGTTGTTGACGAGGACGACCGTGGCGTCCACCTCACACCGCCCGAGCGCCAACAGACCGTTCATGTCGTGGTAGTACGCGAGGTCGCCGAGGACGAGCGTCAGCGGGTCGGTCGTCGCGCTGCCCGCGCCGAGCGCCGTCGAGACGATGCCGTCGATGCCCGACGCGCCGCGGTTACCGAGCGCGGTGACGTTCTTGTCGGAGGGGCGGGCGAACCGGTCGAGGTCGCGGACCGGCATGCTGTTGGAGACGAACAGCGTCGACGGGTCCGGCGCGAGGTCGGCCACGTCTTCCAGAACCTTCCCCTCGAACAGCTCGTCAGCTCGGTCGACCGTCTCCCAGTGCTCGCGGTCGGCCGCGAGCCACCAGTCTCGCCACGTAGAGCTGTCGGGACCGGCGACGAGCCGGGCGACGTGGGCGGCGAGGCGGGAGGGGTCGGCGACGACGAGATCCGACGCCGCGAACTCGGCTTCTCGCCACTCGGCGGCGGGGTCGACGACCAACTGCCGGGCGCCGGTCCGCGCGAGGTACTTCCTGAGCGGCTTCGAGGTGGGCGACGCGCCGATCCGAAGCACGACCTCGGGGTCGGGCCAGTCGGCGACGGCCTCGGCCGCGAGGAAGTCGTCGTAGCCGCCGACGACGGGCGTCGTCCGGACGTGGCCGCCGAACCGGAGACCGGAGAGCGGGTCGGCCAGAATCGGGAACCCGGTGCCGTGCGCCAGAACCGCCACCGCCTCCGGGTCGACGCCCGGCGGGTCGGCGGGTCCGGCGACGACGAGGCCGCGCTCGGCCGAGAGCAGTTCGGCTATCTGCTGGAGCTCCCGGTCGTCCAACTGCGGCACGCCGCGGGTCGTCCGGACGTACGCGCCGTCGCGGTCGCCGCTACCCCCCTCGCGGCCGTGAGCGGCCAGCGGCGGGAGGTCGGCGGGCACGTCACCGTCGACCGGTACGGGTTCCAGCGGCTTGCGGAACGGGACGTTCAGGTGAACCGGACCCGAGGGCGTGCCGGTCGCCTGCGCCAGCGCGCGGTGCGCCGTCGTCCGGAGCCCGCGGAGTTTTCGGTCCGTGGCCTCGGGCTCGGGGAGGTCTTTGTACCAGCGGACGGAGTCGCCGTAGAGCTTCTCCTGGTCGATAGTCTGGTTCGCCCCCGAGTCGCGGAGCTCCGGC
The DNA here is from genome assembly GCF_005155585.1 of Haloprofundus sp. MHR1. Classification (NCBI taxonomy): domain Archaea; kingdom Methanobacteriati; phylum Methanobacteriota; class Halobacteria; order Halobacteriales; family Haloferacaceae; genus Haloprofundus; species Haloprofundus sp. MHR1. Next base: position 2,669,284 of record NZ_CP039833.1, on the reverse strand, counting down.
GGGCGGTCGGCGGTCAACACGAGCATCGGGACGCGCGCCTGCGAGGCCTCGACGACCGCCGGATGGAAGTTCGCAGCAGCGGTGCCCGACGTGCAGACGAGCGGCGTCACGTCGCCGGTTCGCCGCGCCCGGCCGAGCGCGAAGTACGCCGCCGAGCGTTCGTCGAGATGCGAGAAGACGTGGATGTCGTCGTGGCGGTCGAACGCGGCGGTCAACGGCGTCGAACGACTGCCGGGAGCGATGCAGACCGCCGACACGCCCGCCTCGGCGAGTTCGTCGACGAGCACGCGCGCCCACAGCGTGTTTCGGTTCGGCGCAATCATCGTTCAGACCTTGGCGCGCGCCGTCAAATAGGCGGCGCGATAGCCTCGTACCGCTCCTCGCTTCGCAAGGGTCGTCGCCGCTCGCTCAAGAGACCTATAACGGACCGCGCCAACGGGCGACCGTGAACGACGAACACGCCCTCGTCGAACAGCACGACATCGATTCGGAAGACCAGTTAGACCGCGAGATTCTCCACCTCGTCCGTCGGCTTCGCCGCGAGGGGTACACGCTGCGGGAGCTCGTCCCTCGACTGCGGCGGAAGGCGGACTACTACGCCGAGTTCGCCGAGGAGTACGACAAGTGGGACTACACGCCCTCGGAGTCCGGTCGAGCGGCCGTCGACGACGAGTGACGAACGGCGGGAGAAGAACGGGTAACGGGTCGCCTCGCAGACTACCGCTCCAACTCGTCCAGAATCGGCCGAACTTTCGGCTGGAGCTCCTCCCACTCCGCCTCCGGGTCGCTGTCGCCGACGATGCCGTTGCCCGCGAACAGCGTCGCCCGCGTCCCGCCCGCGACTCCGGAGCGAATCCCGACGGCGAACTCGCCGTCGCCTTCGGCGTCGAACCAACCGACGGGCGAGGCGTACCAGCCGCGGTCGAACGACTCGGTCTGTCGAATCGTCTCCAGTGCCGCCTCCAGCGGCAGGCCGCCGACGGCGGGCGTCGGGTGCAGCGCCTCGACGAGCGACAGCACGTGCGTGTCGTCGTCGAGCGTCGCCGAAATGGGTGTCCAGAGGTGCTGGATGTTGCTCAGTTTGCGAATGCGTTTGTCGTGGGCGGTCACGTCGCCGAATCTCTCTAACTGCTCGCAGACGGTGTCGGCGACGAGTTGCTGTTCGTGCTGGAGTTTCTCGCTCTCCAGCAGCGACGCGGCGAAGTCGGCGTCGTCCTCGGGCGTCTCGCCGCGCGGCATCGACCCCGCCAGCGCCTCGGTCTCGACGGTTCGGCCGTCGCGCTTGACGAGGCGCTCCGGCGGCGGACCGAAGAAGGCGGCCTCGTCGGTCGGTTGGACGAGGAAGCGATAACACTCGGGGTACGTCCGGCGCAGCCGTTCGAGCACGTCCGGGATGTCGACTCGCTCGGCGAGTTCGAGGTCCAGCGCCGTCGCCAACACGACTTTCAGCAGGTCGCCCGACCGGATGCGCTCGGTGACCTGTTCGACCTGCGCGACCCACTCGTCTCTGGGCGTCCGCCAGCGTCTGTCAACGACGCCGGGCGACCCGCCGCTGGGTCGCATCATCGGCAGTTCCGAGAGCGAATCGCGCGCGGCGTCGAGCGCCGAGTCGGCCGTTTCGGGCGTCGCGTCCGGCCCGTACTCGACGACAGTGAGCCACGTCGCGTCGTCGCCGCGGGTCAACTGCACGCGCGGGAGGACGAACGTCGCCGCCGCGAAGCCGGTCCACGGCGGCGTCTCCTCGTGACCGGCGTCGAACGAGAGGCCGCCGAGCATCCGCGGCCGCGTCGCCGCCGGCCCTTCGTGGTCGACGTCGTCGAAGACGGCGGCCGCCTCGTCGCGGAGGTGGTCGAACCGCTCCGGTCCCGACGCGCTGAGGTGCGCCGCCGCCCCGCCGCCGACGAGTTCGAGGCCGTCGGGCGACGCCCAGTGGACTCGGGGGGCGGTCTGGTCGGCGAGGAAGGCCCGAAACGAAACGTCCGGAATCTCGCAGGACCGACTCACGAGCGTCGACTCGGCGTGCGACGCCGTCGTCTGCTGGTTGCGCTGCGCCGGGTTCATCTAAGGGGGGTTAGGACGCGGGGCTTTTCAACCCCACCTTTTGCGCTGCGGGCGCGCTTCGCGCGCCCTCGGCAAAAGCTGGACCAAAAGCACTCGTCACTCACTTCGGCGGCTTCGCCGCCTCCGTTCGTTCCTCGGCCCGCTCGCTCGGCTTCGCCTCGCTCGCGGAGAACAGCTTTCAATCGGAAAAACAGCACATAGCGCCTCTTTAGTTCCCCCTCTCGTAGTATTCGTTCATAAGAGTGCGTCGATTCAACCACTTTTGGAATTCTTCTCGGTTTGATTGGCAGATGAAGATGAAATTCACCTTGCAGTCCGCTTGCTCAAGAACTTGGTAATCAATCTCATCGCTGATGATTTGATTTTCAATGTCTCTAAGCTGTATAATTCCCTCAAGCGGGTACGGAATGTCATTTCGAATAGCAAATAGTGTGTCACTCAATGAACTCCAGTTATCGAGAGACGTGATGCCTTCAAATGAAAAATCGCCTTCTCGTCCAATAACTTCAACCAAGTTGGCTCCCTCTGGTGAGTCATCTGCGGGGAGTAACTGGCATTCACAAGAAAAACGATACAATGTTGAAATATTGTCTATATCTAGTTCTTTGATTCGTGGTATCGTGTTGTCATCAAGAAGGTCATTCACTACACGTTTTGTTTGAATATAATCCTCGCTGTGGTTCACCGTCTTCATAACACTCTCTCTAGTCTGCTTTTCTCCTTGGACATTCCCGGGTAAAAACGCACTCAGTCCAGCCCGAAGTTTGCTTCTTTCTTCCTCTTCTCTGACCACTTTCGAGGTATCATCAATTCGATCGAAGAACAACTGTTGAATGTGTGAGGGCGAATAATAGAGAATGTGTTGATACGATATACTGTCCATTTACAATGGGTGTTGTAGTATCGGATTATAGTATTTTCTAGCGTCCATCGTTTGGGCTAACAAGTCCAAAACATAGGGCATTCGTGGAACATCAGCTCCCTATCTAGTGCAAATTCGTCAGGTAGCTACTGCCGTGGAATTCGACGAAACTACGTTATCAGGGCCCTGTTGAAACCCTCATCCGATGACAGATGTGGCGTGCTGAATACAGAGGGATGTATTCAGCAAGCCATTGATGTTTGTTTCACTCAGCCAGTAATGAAACAGCCCTCAGGTAGTGTGCATTTACCGCTTCAATCTCGCACCGCTGTCTGCTCCGGAGGATATAGGTCGCATCACAGACATACAGTAGACAGTTCAATATGCACGACGCTATAACCGAGACACTTCCGGGGTGGGCCACCTATCTTGCGGTGGTTTTCACCGTCGTCCTTGGTTTTCTTGTGGGCGATTTCTTTGGACTCGGTATTCTAAGTCGGGTTGTAGTAACTCTAGCTATGTATGTGATATTTAGTAAGACACTCAGCCTCATTTTGAACTAAAGAAGTATATACAGTTGCTTTTATTGAATCTGAGAACTACCTGTATTTAACACCAAGACTAGCGGGGGTCGAGTGACCGACTCGCGCCCTGTATTCAGCACGAATCCTGAAATCTATCACCGCTTGAGGGTTTCAACAGAGCCGTTATCAGCTATATCGCTCCTCGTTCCACGGGTTAGCAGTATTGGAATACCCGCGTTTCTCCCAGTAGCCGCGCTCGGCTTCGGTGAGGAACTCAACGCCCTCGACCCATTTGGCCCCTTTGTAGGCGTACTTGTGCGGGGTGACGACGCGGAGGGGGCCGCCGTGGTCCGCCGGGAGCGGTTCGCCGTCGTACTCGTAGACGAACAGCACCTCGTCGCGCATGCACTCTTCGAGCGAGAGGTTCGTCGTGTAGCCGTCGAGGGCGTGGAACATCACGTGGACCGCGTCGTCGTCGACGCCGGCCATCTCCGCGAGCGTCGGGAACGTCACGCCCGCGAACTCGCAGTCGAACTTGCTCCACCCGGTGACGCAGTGAAAGTCCTGAATCTGGGTTTCTGCGGGCAGGTCTTTGAACTCCTCGTAGGAGAACTGCAACCGCTCGTCGACCGCGCCCCACACGTCGAACTGCCACGACGCCGGGTCCCACGACGGCGTCCCGCTCTTCGAGAGCACCGGGAACCGCTCGGTCTTGCGCTGGCCGGGCGGGAGTCTATCCCCGCCGAACTCCTCGTAGAGACCGGTGACGTTCTTGCTCATACCGCATCGTTCGTCGCCACTCACCTATCGTTGTCGACTCTCTCCGTGAATTTGTACAGGGCCGCTGGTGGATGCGCGAAAACGAAACCGACGTTTGCGGCTCCACGACCGTCATCGTGATAGCTCGTACCGTAGGGCGCCTGCGAACGTTTCACTCGGCGTCAACTTTAAATACGGCGTATCCAAACCCACGTTCGATAAATGCCCAAAGTAAAGATGAACATCCCCGAGCACATCGAGATGCAGATCGCCCAACTCGTCGAACAGGGCGAGTTCGTCAACCGCGAGGAGGCGGTCGAAGAACTGCTCTCGACCGGTATGAAGGCTTACAAGACCAGCGGACCGATGGACAACGACGAACCGGGCTTCGAAGACGACGGGATGATGGGCCACGAAGACGAGTACGTCTTCTGAGCCACTCGTGTCGGTGTGGCAGAACGCCGCAATAACCCTTAAAACGAAAACAGACCTACCGATTTCTATGCACAAGGACGACCTGCTCGAACTACACGAACAGATGGTGATTATCATGGAGTACTTCCGCTCCCAGGAGGGCGTCGACTCGTCGCTGTTCGACCCCTACGACGAACTGAGCGTCGAGCCCTCGCACGTCCACAAGTCCAAGAGTGAGCACAAACACGCCGTCTTCGTCCTCGGCAACGCGCTGGCGAGCGCGATGAGCGACGACGAGTTCTCCAACGCGGGCCGCGTCGGCAAGCGGATGGAAGAACTGGCCAACGACGCCGAATCGAAGATATAACCCGTTTTCGACGCGCCCGTCGTTCCGCCACGCTAACGACTATCGTCCTCCCCCGTGAGCGTCCGCCATGGACCAGACGCTCATCGCCGGGAAAGTCGAGCAGGCCCGCGCCGCCGTCGCCTCCGACGACACCGACTGCTGGATCACCTTCTGCCGCGAAACCGACGAGGTCGACGAACCGTGTCTCCCCTACATCCTGGGTTTCGACGTCGTCTGGCCCACCGCCGTCGTCGTCGGTCCCGAGGCGTCGGCCGTCGTTCTCGGCCGCCACGACGCACCCAACGCCGAGCGGCTCGGCGTCCACGACGTCTACCCCTACGACGAATCGTTCGTCCCCGCGCTCCGGGAGGCGCTCGACTCCGTCGCCGCCGACGCCGAGACGGTCGCCGTCAACTTCGACCGCGACGACAACGTCGCCGACGGCCTCACGCACGGTCTCTACCTCCAACTGCGGGACGCCATCGGCGACGAGTACGAGTTCGCGAGCGCGGGCGACGTCGTCCGCGAGGTCCGCGGGCTGAAGTCCGCGACCGAGCGGGAACGCATCTACGCCGCCGCCGAGACGACCGAGGAGCTGCTCGCCGCGATGGTCGAGGCGTGGGACCCCTCGTGGACCGAAGCCGAAATCGTCGACTGGCTCCACGCGCGGATGACCGAGCGCGACCTCGGCAGCGCGTGGAGCTGGGAGTACTGCCCGACGGTCCACGCCGGCGGGGCGAGCGAAGTCGGCCACACGCTACCCGGCGACCGCAGCGTCCCGAGAAACGAGCTCCTGCACGTCGACTTCGGCGTCCGTCAGGACGGCTACTCGGCGGATATCCAGCGGCTGTACGTCCGCGGCGACGTGCCCGACGGCCTCCGGTCGGCGTTCGAGGACGTTCGCGCGGCCATCGACGCCGGCCACGGGGTGCTCGAAGCAGGAGTGGAAGGACACGAAGTCGACACCGCGGCGCGGGAGGCGCTGACCGACGCTGGGTGGCCCGCTTTCGAGCACGCCTTCGGCCACCAGGTCGGCCGCGCCGCCCACGACGGCGGGACGTTGCTCGGTCCGCTCTGGGACCGCTACGGCGACGCTCCGAACGGCGAGGTTCGCGTCGGCGAGATCTACACGATGGAGCTCGGCGTCGACACCGAGTGGGGCTACGTCGGCCAAGAGGAGATGGTCGAGATAACCGAGACGGGGACCGAGTGGGTGGTCGACCCGCAGACGGAACTGCGGTCGTTGTGACCGAGAGGGAGCGCACACGGCGCACCGAGCATCGGGTTTGATACTCCGGCCCGCCTTGGAGTCGGTATGTTCGCGGTTCCGTCGTGGCTCCCCCTCTCTCGACTCGCGCTCGTCGCCGTCGCCGTCGCCTGTCTGTACGTCGCGTGGCGGTTGGACGACCGCCGGGAACAGCGAGTCGCCGCGCTTCGGTCGCGGCTGCTCTACGGGGTGCCGTGGGGGACGCTCGTCTCGGCGCTGTTCGTGCTCGCCGTCTACCTCGTCGTCCAGGGCGGGTACCAGTACTGGTATCGACCCGTCGTCATCCCCTTCCGAGCGTGGTCGTATCTCTACCCGACCGGCATGCTCACGGCCGCGTTCTCGCACTCGGGGGCGGGCCACCTCCTCGGCAATCTGTTCGGGACGCTGACGCTCGCGCCGCTGGTCGAGTACGCGTGGGGTCACTATCCGACGGCGCGCGAGGGTGAGAGCCTCGGGCCGTCGAAGTGGCGTGCCGACCCGCGGGTCCGCGCGTTCCTCCTCTTTCCCGCCGCCGTCGTCGCCGTCGGCCTCTTCACCGCCCTGTTCTCGGTGGGCCCCATCGTCGGCTTCTCGGGCGTCGTCTTCGCGTTCGCCGGGTTCGCGCTCGTCTACTACCCGCTCACCACCGTCCTGGCGCTGTCGGCCAGTCGCGTCGTCGACCTCCTGTACGACTCGCTGGTCGACCCGACGACCGTCGCGTCCTCGCGCGAGACCATCGTCTCCCCGTGGTGGGCGCAGATAGCGATTCAGGGGCACGCCATCGGGCTTCTCGCCGGCGTGTTTCTCGCGCTGTGGATGGTCGACCGCCGCGGCGACGAGTACCCCTCGACGTTGCGGCTCTGGACGGGCGTGCTCCTCTTCTCGGTCTCGCAGTCGCTGTGGGCGGTGTACTGGTACCGCGGCGGCGACAGCTACGTGCTCTTTCGCGCAGTCGGTCTCGCCCTCGTCCTCCTCTTGGCGACGCTCGTCGCCGCCGCCGTCGGTGCGAGCGGCCGTCCGCTCCTCGGCCGGGTCGGCGCGTCGGTTCGCGAGCGGGCCGGCGACGTCGTCGGTGACGGCTCGGGGCGTCGAACGCGAGAGAGCGGGGACGAGAGGGGCGGCGAAAGCGGCGGACGAAACGGACTCCGGTCGGTGACGGGCCGGCAGGCGGCCGTCGCCCTGCTGCTGGTCGGCGCGGCGGCGATAACCGGGCCGGCTATCGCGGTCAACATGGTGACGACGGCGGGCGACGACTCGCCCGGGGAGTCGGTGCAGGTCCGCGGCTACGAGGTGACCTACGCCGAGAACGTGACCAACGGGATGGTGTCGGTGCTCGACCTCGAAGGGTTCGGCGAGTCGACGAGCGTCACTACCTCCGGCGTCGTCGTGCGCAACCCCGACCGAAACATCTGGACGAGAGAGGTGTCGAAAGCGCAACTCGCGTTCAGAGGGCGGTCGGCGGTCCGCGTCGGCGGCGTCGGGTGGCGCGAGACGGTCGTCGCGAACCGAACCGGGTGGTCGCTCGCCGGCAGCAACGCGAGCTATCGGGTGACGCTCGCCGTCGACGGCGACGAGACGCCGGCGTACACGTCGCCGCCGGCGACCGCCGAACCGGTCGTCGCCGGACAGAACGTCTCTATCGCGGCCGAGAACGAGAGCTTCCGCCTCGTCGTCGGCACCGAGAACGACACCGTCTCCGCGCCCGTCCCCCGGACGAACGAGTCGGTGACGCTCAGAGAGATTCGGTTCACGAACCGAGACGGAAAACTGTACGCCGAGACGAACGGGACCCGAGTGCGAGTCGCGTCGAGAGAGCGGTACCGGTGAGCGAGTTCACGACCACCGAATCCGGAACACCTCGGTGTCGAGGTCCTTCGTCGCCTCGTCGTGGAAGTCGAACTGTCGCTCCAGCGTCAGCGTCGCGCCGAAGGCGTGGGTGACCTCGCCGCCCTCGTCGGCGGCGAACGACTCGACGAACTCCCGGCTCCCCCGGTTGTGAATCGAGTACGAGACGTCGGCGAGTGCCGCCGCGGTGGAGAGAAACGCTCGGTCGGCCCCGCGGTTGCCGTTCTGCGCTCCGAACGGCGGGTTCATCAGCACCGTCGTCTTCGAGGCGCTGTCGGAGACGCACAGCGGGGCGCGCGTCGCGTCGGCGCGAATCCAGTGAATCGGCGTCGTGGTTCCGACCCGGCGTTCGTTGTCGCGGGCGGTGGCGAGCGCTTCGGCGTCGAGTTCGACGCCGACGACGCGGTCGGGGCCGCGAAGCGCCGCCCCGAGCGCCAACATCCCCGTGCCGGTGCCGAGGTCCACGACCGTCCGGCCGTCGACGTCGCCCTGCAAGTCCGCCAGGTGAACGACGTGGGCGGCGATATCCGGCGGCGTCGGATACTGTTCGAGACGAATCTGCGGGTTATCGAACCCGGCGACGACGGCCAGTTGCGTCTCCAGCGCGCGCCTGTCTCCCATCAGGCGAGAGTAGCGTCCCCCGAGAGCGTAAGCGTGACGCCCTCCTGTTCGGCGCGTTCGCGGAGCGCCGCGAGTGCGGGTTCGACCTTCTCGGTCGCAGCCACTTCGTCGACGACGACGTCGAGCCGACCCGCGCCGAGGAACGCCGCCGCGCGGACGTGGTCGCGGAGACGGTCGGCTTCCCGCTGAGTCGCCAGCGAGCAGTCCTCGTCGAAACGCGCCTCGACGACGAGCGTCGCCGGCTGGTAGCCTTCCTCGCCGAGCTCCGCTTTCAGGTCGCGGAGGTACGACGGCGCAGTCGAATCGAGCACCGTCGCGTCGAGACGAACCGGGGTAACGTCCGCCGGGCGACACCCGTCGAGCGCCTGTCGAACGTCGTGAGAGTGAGTGGTACTCATGCTACTACTGCATACCTTTTAGTTATACAAAAACCTTTGTGAATGCACAGTGCGCATAACTATCCGGCATCGAGCGCCGTCGGAAGAGGATCGAGGTGGAGATTCGCACGGACCTCACGAACACTAATACCCGATGCTGACATAACGACTCACGGGGGTCACACGCTCCAACCCCCACTCCCCTCGAATCCGGTGTCTACCGACCGCGAAACGCGTCTCACGTCGTGGACACCGGAACTCCCTGTCGTATGATTCCGAGCGGGAACTTCAACCTAGTAGACAACACTACGAGCGACCTCCAAATTTGTATTACATTATATATAATTTACCAAACATGGCAGAAGGCGACGCCTTGTTACGAATTGTCAGTCAAAGTTCTGTTACAAAGGTTTAAACCTTCCGTTGCCCACAAGCTTTTTATGGAACGTCCGAGTCGGCAGCGTCAGCGAGAGCAGCAAGCGGAACAGACGTCGGACGAGACCCTGCAGTGTCCGGAATGTAGTTCTACTGATGTTATCACGGACGCAGACCAGGGTGAACTCGTTTGCGACGACTGCGGCCTCGTCATCGACGAGCGCTCTATCGACCGCGGACCGGAGTGGCGGGCGTTCAACCACTCCGAGCGTCAGTCGAAATCCCGCGTCGGCGCGCCGATCACCGAGACGATGCACGACCGCGGGCTGACGACGACCATCGACTGGAAGGACAAAGACGCCTACGGGCGCTCGCTCTCCTCGGAGAAGCGCAGTCAGATGCACCGACTGCGCAAGTGGCAGGAACGCATCCGAACCAAGGACGCCGGCGAGCGTAATCTCCAATTTGCGCTCAGCGAGATCGACCGGATGGCCTCCGCGCTGGGCGTCCCGCGGTCGGTTCGCGAAGTCGCGTCGGTCATCTACCGCCGCGCGCTCAACGAGGACCTCATCCGCGGGCGCTCAATCGAGGGTGTGGCCACGAGCGCGCTCTACGCGGCCTGCCGACAGGAGGGGATTCCGCGGAGCCTCGACGAAGTCGCCGAAGTATCCCGCGTACCGCAGAAGGAGATCGGCCGGACCTATCGCTACATCTCGCAGGAACTCGGTCTGGAACTGAAGCCCGTCGACCCCAAGCAGTTCGTTCCCCGCTTCGCCTCCGCGCTCGAACTCTCCGAGGAGGTGCAGGCGAAGGCGACCGAAATCATCGACGTCTCCGCCGAGCAGGGCCTGCTCTCGGGGAAGTCGCCGACCGGATTCGCCGCCGCCGCCATCTACGCGGCGTCGCTTCTCTGTAACGAGAAGAAGACCCAGCGCGAAGTCGCCGACGTCGCGCAGGTGACCGAGGTCACCATCCGCAACCGGTACCAGGAACAGATCGAAGCGATGGGCTTCCGCTGAGCTGTCGGCTGACCTGAAAGTATTTATCTCGCGTTCTCGACGGCGGTAACGTGAACCGCCGTGCAATCCTCCACGCACTCGGGAGCGGTGTGGCCGTTGGCCTCGCCGGAGTGCGCCGTGCGCGACGACGCAGCGCCGAGCGAAGGTGAAGTCGCAGCCGACGCCCGGACCGTATTCCGACTGGACGTCCCGCGTATCCGGACGGCCCGCGCTATCCGCGAGTGACTACTGCTTCACGAAGACGAACACTTCCCGGTTCCACAGTCCGAGTTCGTAGCGCGTCGACTCGTACCCCTCCAGTCGCCGAGCGACCTGACTCCGCGTCTCCCCGTCCGCGACGACGACCGCCGGTTCGCCGGCGACCATCGTCAACCCGTTCGGGTCGGCGACGCTCGTCTGTCGCGCGTCGAGGCGCTCGAAGTACCACGGCAGCGGAAGTCGGTTCCCCCACGCGTCCGACACCGGCGGCCGGCGGTCGCTGTCGGCGTTCAGCGTGTAGAACGCCTCACCGACGTAGACGACGTCGGGGCCGTCCGTGCGCTCCATCGCCGCCGAGGCGTTTTCGAGCATCGGTTCGAGCGGTTGTGAGGGCTGTGCGTACTGCGCGAGGTCGTCGTCGGGGCCCGGTTGGCCGTAGACGTTCGCGGCGACGACGCCGCCGACGTGCGCCAGAAGGACGAGCGAGACGAGTGCGACGACGCCGACGCGGGCCGCTCGGTCGCGTTCGAGTCCGACGCGCCCCATCCGTGCGAGCGCCGCCACGCCGAGCGCCGCCGGAAGCGTCAGCGCGGCCACCGTGTGGACGGCGAGCCACGGCGCGAACTGCTCGGCGAGCATCGGCACGAGGAGCAGCGAGACGCCGGCCCAGAAGCCGAAGAACTGCAGCAGCGGTCGCCGCCCGCCGGTCAGATAGCGGTCGTAGAAGAACGCCCCGACGGCGAGACCGAGCACCGGGAGCGACGCGGTGACGAGCAGTTCGGCGTAGTCGAGGACGTACGGGAGCAGTTCGTGGCCGTTCGTCCGCCGGTAGTCGACGCGGACGGCCCAGAACTTCCGGAACGACCCGAGAAACGCCGACTCGACCGTCGCCGGGAGCGTCGTCAGGTTCCAGAGGCCGACGTCGTCGGCGTCGCCAGCGCGGGGCGCGTAGAAGACGAACACCACGCCGAGCAGGAGGAACGTCGAGCGCGCCAGCGGCGTCGCCCGCGAGACGAGTCCGCGCCGGATGCGTCCGGCGGCCGCGACCGGGTTCGAATCGCCGCGGACGCGGAGGTGGTCGAACGTCAGCACCGCCGCCAGCGCCCAGCAGAGGAGCGTGACGACCGCGAAGCCCGACGTGGAGAGCAGGAGACCGACTGCGGCGACGCCGGCGTACAGCGACCGGCGACTGTCGGCGTCGACGGCGCGGAGGAAGCAGCCGACTGCGAGCAGCGAGAACGCGGTCAGCAGCAACTCGCCGCGGGCGAACCGCGAGTAGTAGAGCAGCACCGGTTCGACGGCGAGGACGAGCGCGAACGCGACCGTCTCGTCGTCGCGGAGTCGGCTTCGGTAGAGGAGCGCGACGAGCGGGAGCAGCCCGCCCGCGAGCGCGACGACGAGGCGAGCGGTGAAGTCGTTCGCGCCGAAGAGCGCGAACACGTGGCGGTTGACGAGCGGGAGAAACGTCCCGCCGGCGACGGGGCGGTACTCGAACGCGCCGGTGTCGAGGTAGCGGAGCGTCCAGTAGCCGACGCGCGCTTCGTCCCAGTGAAACGCCCTCGCGCCGAGTCCGGCGAGACGGGCGACGAGACCGACGACCGCGAGCGCGGCGACCGCGAGCGTCGCGCGGTCGAACCGGGAGCGGGCGTCGCCGCGAGGTGTCATGTCCCTTCCTGCCGCACCCTGGGGTAGAAGCCTTTCGGGTTTCGCCGCCCGCGGCGTCGGTACGGGTTCGCAGCGTCGGTACGGGTTCGTAGCGTCGATACGTGTTCGCAGCGAGGCGGTTCGCAACCGTCAACAGGCGCAACGACGTACCGCGTCGTATGTCGATACTCGACTCGCTGCCGAGTCGCCCGCTGTCGGACGCCGAACTCGCCTCGCTGAACCGCGCCGACGCCGTGGAGTTGGCCATCGCCGTCGACGACGGCGGGCCGACCGAGGCGCTGCTGTTGGCGACCGAGTCGTGGGTGAAGGCGCTCGTGTTCGGCGGCGAGGACGGTGGATGGCGAACCGCGGACACCGTGTCGCTCGACGAGGTGGAGCGGTACGAAGCGCTCAAGCGGTGCGAGGAGAGCGCTCGGTCGCTCCGCGCCTGACCGCCCCCCGAACTCGAAAAGCGACGCCGACCCCGACGCGGTCGGGTCACCGCGTCGGGAGAGACTCTCGGGGCGTTTTCGGGCGAGGGTTCTAATCACTGGTCTGCGTACACTCTCGTATGTACGACCGAATCCTCTTGCCGACGGACGGAAGCGAGGCGGCGGAGGCGGCCGCTCCCGACGCGTTCGAACTCGCCGAGACGTACGGTGCGGAAATCCACGTGCTCTACGTCGTCGACACGCGGACGCTCGCCACCGTCGACTTGGGTGCCGAGAGGGTTCTCACGATGCTCGAAGAGGAGGGCGACGCCGCCGTCGAGCGTCTCCGCTCCCGGGCCGAAGACGCCGGCCTCGACGTTGTCACCGCCGTCGAGTCGGGCTCACCGGCGAGTATCATCGTCGATTACAGCGAGGACCACGACGTCGACCTCGTCGTCATGGCGACGCACGGCCGACGCGGACTCGACCGATATCTGCTCGGCAGCGTCGCCGAGCGGGTCGTCCGGGGTTCCGACGCGCCGGTGCTCACCGTGAGGTACGTCACGGACGCCGAATAACGTCGTCGTACACCGAGTAAGTCGTCGATACCGCCGATGGGCGGGAAGAGTGCGTCCGCTCGACGTCGTTCGAAGGAACTCGGTCCGGTGAGGACCGGTCCCGAAATCAGAGGCATGGTCGCCGCGCAGGCGACGGCGTTTGCGGCCGTCGCGGCCGGTGGAACGTCCGGACACGGGAGCGTCCGGCTACGCCGACAACCGGTACAGAGCACGCGCGTTCCACGTATAACTGTTTCCCAGACTGACCCCGTCTGGTCGCCGTATCGACGCGACAGCAGTCCGAACGACGCGGTTCGGAGACCTCTCCGTTACCTGCCGTCTCCTCGAACAGTCTGTCTGGCCGAACGGACACGAAGGGCCTACGGAACTACAATCTCGGCGTAATCGAGCGTGAAACGGATTACGATGGCCGTGATACTGCCCGAGCGTCGGGAAATACCGGCTTGTTCGCCATTTGGCTGCACGTTACTTTGGGTGTGTAGTCCCTCGGTGAGAGTGCATCCAGACAGAGACGACGCCGACCGCCGCACCGTCCCCCTGGTGCGACTTCGGCACCGTCAGTGAGCTTGCATGGTTCGCGTCCGGATGCGATTCCCGGTTCAGTGCACTCCCCCTGAATCGGACCTTTTCGGAGCCCGGTCGTGACCGCGATTACCGCGCGGTCTGTATGGAGACCGACCCGACCGTAAGTAACTATAGGGAGAAGACAGTATCCGTTTCGGTGAAAATATAGAAAGTTTTATCAATGTCCTGTTTGATACCCCAGTCGTTGCTACAGAAGCCCCCGGACAGCAATCGTGCTTAGCGGGCGTCTGTTGGCACACCTGACACACCACCTTCTCCGAAACCGATCACCGAGCCGACAGCGACGCGACGGAGTCGGACAGTCGACGACTGCGGCTTCGACCCGGTAGCCACAAGCAGGTCGATTATGAATCGGGCAGAGTAACCAGAGAGCGATTGTCGGACGTGCGGACGGGTACGCCACAGGTTCGTCGGCACGCGAGGCCCCGACAATCACACGGTCACTTTCCGTCCGACCGCTACACCGCGACCGGCGGGTATCTCGCCGCTGCGTCTTCGAGCGTGTCTCGGCGCCCTATTCCGTCGCTTTCGAGGCGACAGTATCTACCATAAAGAGTTTTCTCCGGGCTTTTCGTACCGGCGAGTATGCCCGAATACACCGTCGAGTTCGTCGGCACCGGCGAGACCATCGAAATCTCCGACAAGCAGACGATTCTCAAAGCCTGTATCGACGAGGGAATCGCCCAGGAGTACTCCTGCCGCGTCGGGATGTGCCTGGCGTGCTCGGCCGAGATCGTCGAAGGAGAGGTCACACAGCCCGCCGCGCGCGGACTCACCGAAGAGGAGGCCGAAACGTACGCGCTCACCTGTATGGCTCGCCCCCAGAGCGACCTGAAGCTCGACCGCGGGAAGTACCCGCCGAGCATCGAGAGCGACGCACAGTCGACGGGCGACGCCGCCGCGGCCGACGACGACTGACCGACTCCACTCTCTCGTTCTCTCCGGTCGCCAGTGCCGACGGCGTCAGTCGGCGGCCGCCGCGCAGTTGTTGGGGCCCAGCTCCAACTCGAACGCCTCCTCGTCGTCGACGGCGTCGCGGCCGAGGTTCGCCTCGATTATCTCCTCGAAGTTGTTCGGTCGCGGCGGCATCCCCGACAGCGCGTAGTCGACGAACGCCGACTCGTCCGTCGAGAGCGCTTCCAGCCGCGACCTCAACTCACCGAGCGTCGCAGTGTACGCGCCGCCCTCGGCGGGTTCAGCGACGTCGCTGTAGTGACCGGGAGCGACCACGGTCTCGTCGGGCAGCGTGAGGACTCGCTCGTGGAGCGTCCGATGCAACTGCCGCGCCATCTCCTCGGCTCCCTCGTCGCCGCGTTCCAAATCCGGACGGGCGACGCCCTCGGTGAACAGCAGGTCCCCGCCCAGGAGGAGGTCCCCGACTCGGTAGGCGGTCATCTCGGTGGTGTGTCCCGGAACGTGCATCGCTTCGAGCGTCGCGTCGCCGACGCGGAGTTCGTCGCCGTCGTCGACCAGTTCGGCGTCGAACGCGAGTCCGCGGTCGGCCGCGCCCTCGGGAACGACGACGGTCGCGTCGCTCCGCTCGGCTACGTCGCGCACACCGCTGACGTGGTCGGCGTGGACGTGGGTGTCTATCGCGTAGCGAAGCGTCGCGCCGCGGTCGCGGGCGTCCTCGACGTACCGGTCGGCGAACAGTCGGAGCGGGTCGACGACGGCGGCTTCGTCGCCCGAGACGACGAGATACGCGAGACAGCCGCTCGCGGGGCGTTGGTACTGAAACACCCGCGCGCCGTCCGCGTCGGCGTCCAGTTCTTCGCTGTGGTACACCCGCGCCCACCCGCGCATCCCGTCTTCGAGGTTCACCGCGTCGACGCCGTGCTCGCGGAGCGCCGCGGCGACCGTCGCGCTCGACTCGCCGCGCCCGCAGACGACGACGACGCGCTCGCCGTCGTCGAACTCGTCGGCGAGGTCGCCGACCTCCTCTCTCGCCTGCGCCTGCACGAACCGCATGTACGACAGGTGCGTCGTCTCCACGTCGCCGCCGCCGAGCGGCCACCGGTCGGCCTCGTCGCGGTTTCGAGCGTCTAACACTCGGACTCGTCCGCCGGCGCGGAGCGTTTCGGCCAGCGTCGCCGGAGAGAGTGTGGTCTCGTCGCTGCTCACGGGTCGGCGTACGCTCTCCGACGGCAAAAGCCCGCGGCGGCGAGAGCGGACTCCCCCGACGCGCGGTGAGGCGAACGTTGAACCCGCGAGCACCCGTCACGACAGGTATGGACGCCACGGAGTTCCGCGAGACGGTCGAAGCGGCGAAGCGAACCGAACTCGACAGGCTGGGTTCGAGCCAACTGCTCGTCGCACTGACCGACGCCGAACTGGACGCCGAGTCGGTGCTCCGCGTCGCCGCCGGGAGCGAGGCGGCCGCCTACGGGACGTTCTCCTCGTGGGCCGAGGATGAGGACCACGACGCGGCCCGCGAGGCGTTCGAGACGGTGGCCGAGCAGGAGGCCGAACACTACGAGCGCGTCGTCGCCGCGATGGACCACGCCAGCGACGCCGCGGAGAGCGTCGAGGCGGCGGCCGAGGCCGACAGCGGCCCGATGCACGCCTACCTCCGCGGACGCGACGACACCGTCTCGCGCGTCGCCGGCGGGATGGTCGGCCGGTCGCTCGTCTCGCTGCGGACGCACACCCAGATTATCAGTTTCTTCGTCAACGAAGCCGACGAGAAACGCGCCGACCTCTTCCGGGACCTGAAGAACGAGACGAAGGACACCCTCGAACGCGGGTTGGAGCTCTTAGACGGCGGCCGTGAGACGGACGACGACTGGGAGCGCGCGCGGACGACGGCGGAGTACGTCGTCCAGTTGGCGTACGACGACTACGCCGACGCGCTCGGCGAGTTGGGTCTGAACCCGAAGTCGGTGTGCTGACGGGTCGAGAGACGGGTCTCACCCGCTCGCGGGGACGATTCGGTACAGCGCACCGCCGTCGAACGTTCCCCCGAGCACGAACAGTTCGCCCGCCGGGTTGCGGCCGAACGAGAAGACGCGTCCGAGGTTCTCGCTTCCCTCACCGACCACGTCGACGACGCGCGTCGGCCACATCCCTTGGCCCTCGGGTCGCGTCGCGACGAACAACTCGTTCTGCGCGTCCAGGTCGGCGAAGACGTACCGACCCTCTAGCGCGGGAAGCGCCGTCCCGCGGTAGACGTAGCCGCCGATGACGGAGTTGCCGGTGAGCGGCCCCTCGGCGTGCGAGTACTCGACGATGGGGTCCACGAGGCGTTCGCCGCCGCGGACCGACTCGGCCGTCCGGTCCGGACAGGACTCCGCCGCGAAACAGCGCGTCCCCTCCTTGACGTTCCACCCGTAGTTGCCGCCCGCCGTGACGAGGTTCACCTCCTCGTAGTCGCTCTCGCCGACGTCGCCGACGAAGAGGTTCTCGGCGTCGAACGACAGCCGCCACGGGTTGCGAAAGCCCCACGCGTAGTGTTCGTCGAGGCCAGGACGGCCGACGAGCGGGTTGTCGTCGGGAGTCGCGTACGGTTTGCCGTCCTCGCGGCCGTCGACGTCGATGCGCAGGATGCTCCCGAGGAGGTTGCGACGCACGTCCTGGGCGTTGCCGCCGGGGACGGCGTCGTACCAGTCGTCGACGTGACCCGGCCCCACGTCGCCGCCGTTGCCGCCGTCCCCGACGGCGACGTACAGAAAGCCGTCCGGTCCGAACGCGAGGTCTCCAGCGTTGTGGTTCGGTTGCGGTTCCGGGAGTTCGAGAATCGCGCGTTCGGAGTCGCGGTCGGCCCGTCGGCCATCGTCGCTCACGGCGAACTCCGCGAGGACGAACGTGTGGCTGTAGTTTCGCGGCGTGTTCGCCCGCCGCGGCGCGCTGTAACGGACGAACAGCCGCCGGTTCTCGGCGAAGTTCGGGTGAAGGGCGATGCCGAGAAGCCCCTTCTCCAGGTCGACCTCGACGGCGTCCCGCAGGTCGAGAAGGGGTCGGTCCCGCACCCTCCCGGCTTCGACGACCGAGACGACGCCGCGCTGCTCGGCGACGTACCGCTGGTCGGAACCGGGGACGAACGCGACGTCCAGCGGTATCTCGAACCCGTCGGCGACCGTCTCGATGCCGACCGAATCGGGAATCGCCGTCCCCTGCGCAGACTCGACCTCCGACGGGTCGGCCGTCGCTCCGAGCGACGGCTCTGTCGACGCCCCTGCGGCGACGCCGGTATCCGCCGCCGTAGCGACGATACCCACTACTGCGCCCGAGAACGCCGTCCTGAGCAACTCCCGCCGACTCGATGAGGGTTTCACACCGGTGTAAAGCGAACGGAGTGAGAAGTAATTACATACAAATTCTGACAATCTCGGCGACTGTCCCTCGGGTGCGTACTCCGGCGTACGGGGACGGTCTCGGCGGGTGACTCGTCGCGTCCAGTCCGTGAACAGCGTCGTCCAGTCCGTGAACGGCGTCGTCGAGGCTACGAGTAGGGTCACCGAGCCACGACACCGTCGCCCAGTTCGCGGACCGCGCCGTCGACACCCGCGCTCAGACGGCGCTGTTGGGGTGGTACTCCTCGAACTCGTCGCGGAGCACGTTGCAGATTTCGCCGACCGTCGCGTACACTTTCACCGCGTCGACGATGAGCGGCACCAGGTTCGCGTCGCCGCGGGCGGCGTCTCGAATCGCTTCCAGCGCGTCTTCGACGGCCTCCGCGTCGCGGTCGTCTCTCAGTTCCCGCAGCGACTCGACCTGCCGGCGCTCGTCTTCCTCCGACACCTCCTCGATGTCGACGTGTGCCTCCTCGTCGACCTGGTACTCGTTGACGCCGACGATGACGCGCTCGCCCTGTTCGATCTCGCGCTGGCGCTCGTAGGCGACCTCCTGAATCTGACGCTGGACCCACTGCTCTTTCACCGCGTCCAGCATCCCGCCGCGTTCGTCCACCTCGTCGATGATCTCGAAGGCGTCGGCCTCGACTTCGTCGGTGAGGGCTTCGACGTAGTAGCTCCCGGCGAGAGGGTCGATAGTGTCGGCCGCGCCCGACTCGTGGGCGAGAATCTGCTGGGTTCGCAGGGCGGTGCGGACGCTCTCCTCTGTCGGCAGCGACAGCGCCTCGTCCTTCCCGTTGGTGTGGAGGCTCTGCGTCCCGCCGAGGACGGCCGCCAGCGCTTGGTACGAGACGCGGACGATGTTGTTCTCGACCTGCTGGGCGGTGAGCGTCGACCCGCCCGTCTGGGTGTGGAACTTCAACTGCTTCGACTTCGGGTTCTCCGCGCCGAAGCGCTCCTCCATGATTTTGGCCCACATGCGGCGGGCGGCGCGGAACTTTGCGACCTCCTCCAGCACGTTGTTGTGCGCGTTGAAGAAGAACGACAGTTGCGGCGCGAACTCGTCGACATCGAGGCCGGCGTCGATGGCCGCTTGGACGTACTCGATGCCGTTACCGAGCGTGAACGCCACCTCCTGGGCCGCCGTCGACCCGGCCTCGCGGATGTGGTAGCCCGAGATGGAGATGGTGTTGAACTTCGGCGTCTCGGACGCGCAGAACTCGAATACGTCGGTGATGAGCCGCATCGACTGCTCCGGCGGGTAGATGTAGAGGTTGCGCGCGACGTACTCCTTCATGATGTCGTTCTGGATAGTGCCGCGCAACTGGTCGCGGTCGACGCCCTGCTGGTCGCCGACGGCGACGTACATCGCCAAGAGCACCGCCGCGGGCGCGTTGATGGTCATGCTGGTCGACACCTCGTCGAGCGGGATGCCCTCGAACAGCGTCTCCATGTCGCGCAGCGAGTCGATGGCGACGCCCGACTTGCCGACTTCGCCCGCGGCCATGTCGGCGTCGGAGTCGTAGCCCATCTGCGTCGGCAGGTCGAAGGCCACGGAGAGACCGGTCTGGCCGTTGTCGATGAGATACTGGTATCGGTCGTTCGTCTCCGCGGCGGTGCCGAAACCGGCGTACTGTCGCATCGTCCACAGTCGCCCGCGGTGCATCGTCGGGTAGACGCCGCGGGTGTACGGCTCCTCGCCGGGGAAGCCGACATCGTCGACGTAGTCGGTGTCGGCGATGTCGTCGGGCGTGTAGAGACGGTCGACCTCGTTGCCCTCGGTGTCGGTCGTGAACGTCTCCTCGCGCTCCCCGAACCGCTCCAGCGTCGGCCCGAGCGTCTCCTCCTCCCACTCCGCCTTCGCGGAACGAATGCGCTCCAAATCGTCGGGGTCGAACATAGTCGAAGATGAAGATAGGCGGTACCTTAAGCGTTCGAGAGACGCCGTCGGTTCCCGCCGCGCCGTCGAGACTCCGGTCGACGCCGTTTAGCACGTCGATAATAAAGGCTTCACCGCCGTCTCGTTCGACCGAAATGGATTCGGAGCACACCCGGAGGCGGGTTCTGGAACTCGCCGGCGTCGGCACCGGCCTCGCGCTCGCAGGCTGTGTCGGCGGCGGCACCGACGCGCCGGCGTCGGAGGGCGGCGACGCGTCGTCGACGCCCGAGTCGACCGACTCACCGACGGAGGCCGAAACCGAGACCGAGACGCAAACCGAAACTCCCGACCCCACTATGAGTACCGTCTTTCACTTCACCGACGACGTATCGAACCAGGAACACGCGCTCGGAAACGTCAGCAACCTGCTCGCCGACGACACCGTCGACCTCGACGACGTCGTCCTCCTCGTCAACGGGTCGGGGTTCAAACTCGTCTACGAAGAGCAGACCGAACACGCCGAGAAACTGCAGGAACTCCAGGAACAGGGCGTGTCGATTCGCGCCTGCGAGAACACGATGGATCGGTTCAGCGCGACGCAGGACGACCTCGTCGACGGCGTCGAGACGGTCCCCTCCGGCGTCGGCGAACTGACGAAACTACAGGCGGGCGAGGGCTACGCGTACATCAAGACGCCGTAGAAAACGGGGCGTTCGACTCTCCGTCGTCCCATCGTCCGTTCAGTCGCCTCGTCGTCCGCTCAGTCGCCGTCTTCGGCGAGTGTGACCTCGAACGGCGCGTTCGTCGGCGCGTCGCCCGGCGCGAGATATCCCGTTCCGAAGGCGGTGTAGACGCCCCGGTCGTCGAGCGTCACTTCGGTCGTGGTCACCGTGTCGCCGCCGTCGGCCCGCTGGACAGCCAGTCGATGGGTTCCGGCGGGGAGCGTCGCGGTCGCCGTTCGAGCGTAGCCGACGCCGTCGAACAGGGTCTCCTCGCCGTCGTCGCGGACGACCCGCAGCGCGTTGCTGTCGGGCGCGGCGTTGACGAACTGCAGGCGAGCGCTCCCCCGCTCCGGAAGCGAGAGGTCCTCGTCGAAGAGCCGAAATTCGACCGACCTGTCGGTGTTTTCTCCGAGTTCGCCGAGGACGACACCGGTGTAGCTCCCGACCTCGAAGTCGATGGCGTCCTCGAAGAAGACCCGGTCGGGGTTGCCGGTCGCCACGAGGCTGATGTCGGTCCGCTCGGCGCCGAGATACAGGTACTGGCTGATCTGTCGGAACGTCTCGTCTTTCAGCGCCGCGTCGCCGAAGACGACGATGTCGATGTTCGGCGCGTTCGGGACGGCGTGGACGACGCGGAGGTTCGCCCCGCCGTCGGTCGACGCCGGCCCCTGAGTCGGGGCGTCGGTGCCGGGCGGCGTCTCGGTTCCGGGTGCCGGTTCGGCGGTGGACGGCGGCATCTCGTCTTCGAAGAGCGTCCCGCCGCAACCGGCGAGCGCAGAGAGGAGGGCGACGCCGCTGGCGTGCAGGAACCGTCGGCGACGTGAGTCGGGCATCGTCCGCCCAGTCGTTCTCCGAATATCTCAACGTTTCCCCCGTTATCAGGTAGTGAAATTGAACTGTACGTTGAGAGTACGAGTCATCGTCGGCTGCCCGGCTGCGGGTCGACGTGCGGTTCCGGCAGCAGCGACTCGAACGGTTGAGCGTCGAGCCACTCCAAGAGGCGGACGAGCTGGTCCGTCGCCGCCTCGAAAATTTTCTCCCCTTTCTCGGGCGTCGCGTCCGTCTGGTCGCCCAGTACCCCGTTCTCGGTGTTGTCGGCGGCGTCGTAGAACGTGCGCGCCCCGAACTTCCGCGGGTCGGCGTCCGCGAGGCTGACGACGCCGCCGTCGCGGGCCGATTCGAGTTCCCCTTCGCGGACCAGTTCACGGGCAATGTGCATGATCATCGCCGTCTCCTTCGGCCCGCCGTGAGGGCCGTTGTGCTCGAAGATGTCGTTCACGAGGTCCGGAATCGACTCGTCCCACATCCACTCGATGGCGTACGCCTCGCCGTCGTCGCGGAGGCGACGCCCCACCTCGCGCAGGTGGACGGCGTTGCCGCCGTGGGCGTTGACGTAGACGACGCGGTCGATGCCGTGGTACGTCAGGTTGCGCGTGAGGCTCTCGACGTAGTCGCGGAAGGCGGGCGGGTCGACCCACATCGTGCCGTGGAACTGCCGGTGGTGGGGGCTGACGCCGACGTTTATCGTGGGCGTGCAGAGGTGGCCCGTGCGTTCGGTCGCGGCCCGCGCCAGCGACTCGGCGATTAGGTGGTCGGTCGCAAGGGGGAGGTGCGGCCCGTGCTGTTCGGTCGAACCGAGCGGAACGACCGCGAGCGACTGTTCGGCGACGTACTCTCCGAGTTCCGGCCACGTCTGGTCGGCGACGTACATGGTCGGATGTGGGGCGGCGGGTGCAAGAAGTTAGGTGTCGATACGGAACCGGTCGGGTCAGTCGGTCCCGTCGGTTTGCTCGGCGACGACCACCAACGCCACTGCGTGGACGGGAGCGACCAGCGTCGCACTGAGTACCGGCCCGACGGGAGAGACGCTGCCCAGCGCGAACGTTGCGAGACCGACGACGAGGACGAGACCGAACACCGTCCAGCGGTGACCACGGGTGAGGCGGGCGCTTCGACCGAACGCCGTCGAGATGTCCTCGCCGGCGACGACGAGAACCGGAACGAGGAACACGCGGACGAACACCGCGAGCGTCCCGACGAACAACAGCAACCCTATCGGGCCACTGACGGTGCCGACGAGGCCGAGCAGCCGAAATGCGACGTGGAGTAGCGCGAGCAGTCCGAGATACGAAAACAGTTGAGCGCTCCTCGCGCGGCCACCCAGTACGCGCGACAGCGTCAACCATCCGGCGACACCGACGGCGAGAAACGCCGTCAGTTCGAGACCGAGCGTCGTGAAAAGCGGTGCTACCTTGAGGTCGACCAACGCTCCGAGCGGCGTCGTCGTCGCTCGACTCCCGGTCGGGTAGACGAGATAACTGATGTCGATGCCGCCTCCGCCCATCCGGTCGACGACGTTGACGGGGACCGGGTCACGGCGACGGCGGTAATCGACTATCGTGACGACGACGCCGGCGAGGAAGAACGGAACGACAAGTACGGGGTCGCGCCGGATGCGGTGCAGAGCGGTCCACAGCGCCGACCACACCGAAAGCTCCGGTTCCTTTTCACCGAACTTCGACCCCAGTAGCGCCCTCCGGTCGCTCATCTCGCTTCCCCCGGCCCCAGCGCGTGGACCGTTTTGAACGAGGTACAGAACAGCATCTCGCCGCTGACGATGGGCGTCGACAGCGGACTGTCGATCTCGAATCGCCAGTGCAAGTCGCCCGTCGAAGCGTCGAACGCGGCGATGGTGTCGAATTCGGAGATATACACAGTGTCGTCCCCGACGACGGGTGTCGTCTCGCGCCAGCGACCGCTTGCAGACCACCGCTGTTCGCCGGTTTCGAGGTCGACAGCGTAGAGACGATTGTCTGCCTGCTGGTCGAACACTTCGCCGACGACGTACACCATCTTCCCGCTCGAATCGTCATCTGCGGACACATCGGCCACCGCCACCGCGCCCTCGGTCTGGTTGCCGCCGTGGTCGAATCGCCACAGTTCGTCGCCGTTTGCGGGGTCGAGTGCGGTGACGCCCTCGCGGCCTGGAACGAGAATCGCCTCCGACGTGGCGGTGACGGGGAGCACGAACTGGTCCGTTACTTCCGTCTCCCACAGCATCTCGCCGGTTTGGGCGTCGAACGCGCCCACAGCGTAGGGCCAGTACGAGGCGTAGACGGTTCCGCCGAGGTACGCCGGACGTCCGGGCTCTCCGAGCGCGCCCTCGCGGCCGAGTTCGCGCTCCCAGAGCATCCGCCCGCTGCTGGCGTCGACGGCGTAGAGGTGGTCGGTTCCCGAATTTGCCCAGTACAGCGTCGAACCGACGGCGATAGGCGGCGACATCGTCGGTGGTCCGAAGATGGACGAACTGGGACTCTCTCCGTCCTGCCGCCACCGCCGCACGCCGAACTGTCGGCCGAGAATCGTGTAGCCGCCGTCGGCGTTCAAGCCGACCAGTCCCTCGACCCCGGCGAGGGCGAGCGTGTCGCTGGTGTACGCGTCCACAGGAACGATAGCAGGATTCGATTGTGAACTGCCGTCGTAGGTGAACAGCGCCTCACCGTCGAACGCGTCGAGCACAGCGACCGAGTTGCTAACGAGGTACAGACGGTCGTCGGCGAGAATCGGCGGCGAGAACGTACTGGAGAGGTCTTCGGGGTCGTGGCTCCACACCGAATCGACGGTCTCACCGGGGCCGCGAGCGTCGGGAACGTACCCGGTTCCGGCGGCGTCGTACCGCGGCATCGGCCAGTCGGTGAGCGAACCGCTTCCCGTGGCGGCCGCGGCGTCGTCGGCACTACCGGTGTTCCTCACACCGATAGCGGCGATTCCGGCCATACCGAGCGCGCTGAGGTAGCCTCGTCGGGAGGGCGAGTCGGAGACCATACATCGAGCGAACGAGTCGACCCGCAAAACTGTTGCTGTCGAGACACCATCGCCGCGACTCGCCGCGCAGTCCTCGCGTTCTCGCCGGCGTTCGCCACGTTTTTGCCCGCCCGCCACGACGCTCCGGGTATGTTTGGTGGCGGCGGTATGAACCCGCGGAAGATGAAGCAGATGATGAAGCAGATGGGCATCGACGTCTCCGAGATAGACGCCGAGGAGGTCATCATCCGAACAGCCGACGAGGAACTCGTCTTCAGCGACGCGCAAGTGACGCAGATGGACGCACAGGGACAGCAAACGTACCAGATCGTCGGCGAACCCGAGTCGAGAGCGCTCGGCGCGGGTGACGCCGGCGCGGGTGGCGCCGGTGCCGAGGACACCGTGGACGTCGAAGCGAGCGACGCCGGCGGCGAGGAGATTCCCGAGTCGGACGTCGAAATCGTCGCGACGCGCGCCGGTGCGAGCAAAGACGAGGCCCGAGAGGCGCTCGAAGCCGAGAACGGTGACCTCGCCGCGGCGATCTCGCGCCTGGAGTGATACTCCTCGTCCACGGCGACCGCGAGTATCTGCGCGGCTCCGGCGACGAACTGCAGACCGACCTCGGCGTGCTCACCGTCCCCGAGGACGTCTCGGCGGGCGATGTCCTGGAGACGCATCTCGGCGAGGAGTTCCTCGTCCGCGAACCGCGCGGCCCCGACCTGTTCAACCACTTCGAGCGGACGGGCGCGCCGATGATGCCGCGCGACGTCGGCCTCATCGTCGGCCACACCGGCGCGGCCGCCGGCGACCGAGTGCTCGACGCCGGAACCGGCACGGGCGTCCTCTCGGCGTATCTCGCTCGCCTCGGCGCGGAGGTGACGACGTACGAGCGCGACCCCGAGTTCGCCGACGTCGCGCGCGAGAACATGGAACTCGCCGGCGTCGACGAGCGAGTCGACGTGCGGACCGGCGACCTGACCGAGGAACTCGACTCGCTGTCGGGGTTCGACCTCCTGACGCTCGACACCGGCGACGCCCCCGAGGTGGTCGCCCACGCGCCCGACCTCCTCGTCTCCGGCGGCTTTCTCGCCGTCTACTCGCCGTTCGTCGAGAACTCACACGAGACGGTGCGGACGGCCCGCGAAGTCGGTCTCACGGGCGTCGAGACGCTCGAGACGATCCAACGAGAGATGGACTTCAGCGACCGGGGGTCGCGCCCGTCGACGGCGGGAGTCGGTCACACCGGCTATCTGACGTTCGCCCGCAACGAGTAGCGGGTTCACGGAGTTCGCGCATCGAACGCCGCGTTCGACTTCGCCGACAAGCGCCGCGTTCTACACGACCAACGAGCACCGCGTTCTACACGACCAACGAGCGCCGGTTGCGACGACGCGGGTCGTTCCTGCCCAAAATATCGGCCGTTAACCAAAACTTCTGACATCTTTCGACCGGAACGCGTGGTGACGCCGGGTGAGAAATATGTGTGTCCGCGTGGGCACTGTCGTGTAGAAACATGGGAGACATAGACGTAGCAATCGGCGTCGACGCGGACTGTGTCGCTGGCTGGTTAGGGTCGTACGGCGGGGCAGACTCGCCGGCGGACCTCTCGCGCGGGCTCTCCGCCGGGAACGAGGGCATTCCGCGACTGGTGCAGCTGTTCGAGGACGAGGGAATCGACACGTCGTGGTACATCCCCGGTCACACGATAGAGACGTTCCGCGAGGAGGTTCAGGCCGTCGCGGACGCGGGTCACGAGATCGGCGTCCACGGCTACTCTCACGAGAACCCGACGGACCTCTCCCGCGAGCAGGAAGACGAGATTCTCGAGCTCTCGAAGGAGCTCGTCGAGGACGTCACCGGAGAGGAGCCGGTCGGCCACCGGGCGAGCTGGTGGGAGTTCAGCGAGAACACGCCCGAACTCGTCGAAGAGCACGGCTTCCTCTACGACAGCAGCTTGATGGAGCGCGAGTTCGAGCCGGGGTGGATGCGGAAGGGCGACAGCTGGGAGAAGATACAGTACGACAGCGAACCCGAGACGTGGACGGAGCCGTACCGGTACGGCGAGGAGACCGACGTCGTCGAGATACCGATCAGCTGGTACCGCGACGACATCCCGCCGATGCTGTTCATCAAGCAGCCCAGCTACCACGCGGGGTACAAGGACCCGGAGATGATGTACGAACAGTACTACAAGCGGCAGTTCGACTACCTCTACGACCGGCGGGGAGCCGGGGTGTACACGTTCACCATCCACCCCGACCTCCACGGGCTACCCCACATGATCTCGCTCCTGCAGGAGTTCATCGGCTACGTTCGGAGCCACGAGGACGCCGAGTTCAGGACGCTCGAAGAGATTGCGCGCAAGTACCGGGACGACCCGTCGATCTACGAACCCGAGGGGGCGTACGTGTAGCGGCCGCCGCAGAACCACTAAGTCGACGGCCTCCCAACAGAACTCACGCCATGAGCACCGACGAGATGTCCGAGATCGACGAGACGCGAACGTGGCCCGAACTCGCCCTCGGCCTCTACGAGCGGTTGACCGGGCGGGGCGCGGAGATAACGTACGAGTTCGAGGATATGGAGGTCGACGTGCCGAGCAAGACCGGCGAGGACGCCGACCACGCCCACTGGCGACTCGACGGCACGCTCCGCATCAGCACCCGCGAACCGGACGAGTGACCGACGACGTGACCGACGCGCGCCGCCCGCTGGACGTCACGGCCGAACTGACGCTGACGGTCGAAGACGAAGACGTCCGCGTCGTCGGATACGGGGAGTTAGTCGTCGTCGACGCTCCTTCCCTCGCCGGGGCGCTCGCGCTCCTCCGCGGGACGGGACGACTGCCGACCGAGCGGTTCGGCGAGAACGTCCGCGCGGCCGACGTGACCGTCGACGTGCGCGTCGACGGGGTGAGCGTTGCCCGTCTCGGGCCGGGTATCCGGCCGGACGCCCTGTCGAGGAGAGTCGGCGTCGCGCCGGCCCGGCTCTCCCTCGGCGGAGCGGCGCTGGCGCTGCTCCGGCGGTAGCCGCGGGCTACCGCGTCGCCCGAATCAGCGCGAACAGCTCTTCTCTGAACCGTTCGGGGTCGAACGCGTCCGCTAGCGACGGCGAGCGGCCGGCGTCGACCCCCATCGAGTCGTCCTCAGCGACGTTCGTCGGGTACGCGCCGCCGGCGAGCAGGAACTCGCCGCGAGCGTCGGTCGGCCAGGCGGCGAGCCACCCCCGAACGCCGACGACCGCTCCGCCGACCCGGGTGCGGGCGTCGTACCCCGCGAGTCTGGCCTCGGTCCCGCGAACGTCGAACCGTCGCTCGGAGGCTCTGTCGACGGCGAGGAAGCCGCGTTCGCGGAGCTTCGTCTCGAAGCCGGCCATCGACCGGTCGGCGACCAGCCGGAACAGCGTCCGCGACGCGGGTGGTTTCGGGGCGAGTCGAAGCCGACTCGCGAAGAAGAAGCGGCGAATCGGGGTCGCACCGGGCCGTCGCGGGAGGCGCTCGGCGAACGTCGCGTTTTCGTAGACGACCGTGTGAGCGGTCACTCGGACGAGTCCGGCGTCGAAGGGGTGTTCGACGCTCGACTCGACCTGTCGCCACCCGTCGAGGCGGTCCTCGGGGACCGCCGGGGGTGGCACGCGCATCGTTCAGTGGTCGTCTTCGCGCCACTTGTGTTCGCACTCGGTGCAGACGAAGAATCGCGTCTCGGACTCGTCGGCCGAGCGAATCTGCTGCATGTACCAGTAGGCGGTGTCGTTGCCGCACTCGGGGCAGTGTGCGGTCGTCGTCGGCAGGCCGCTCGTGCCGCCCTCGGACTCGATGACTTCGGACTCCTCTTGAGCCTGCGTCGTCACCATCGCCTGCTCTTTGGCCTGGTCGCGCAGTTTCTCGTGACCGCACTTCGTGCAGACCCAGTTGTCGCCTTGCGTCTGCATCATCGAACCGCATTCGTCGCAGAACTCCATAGGAGTGATATCAGCGTACTCGGCTACTTAAACGTCGGGATTCGGCGTCGGAACCGCCCGACGGCGCGTCCGCGTCCTCGGGACGGCGACGGCATCCGGAACCGTTCAGGCGTCGCCCTCCGACTGTCCCGGTTCTCCCAGCGCTTCGACGGGCAGGACGTTGTACAACTCCTCGGACAGCTCTTCGGAACTGCGGAACCTCTCGCTGCGCGTCTCCGAAACTAACTCGCCGAGGTTCGCCTCCCCATCGGCGAGCGCTACGGTCGTGTCGGCGTACTCCGCGACGGCCTCGTCGCGGGCGACCGGGTACGAGAGCCGCTCGAAGGCGGTGTCGACTCGACTCAGTTTTATCGTCTCACTCATGGGTTCTATATCGCCTTCGAGACACATAGCTTCGGCGTCCCCGCCGCGGGACGGTGAGTTTCCGGCGCAGCGCAGTCTGCGATTCGGTGACACGATTTTCGGGTTCGCGCTCGGACGACACGCGAGCGGTTACGACGTCTCTAAGCGGTCTGTGTCGCCGTCCACGGGCGAATCCGCGTCGCAGACGACCGGGTCGTAGTCGCTCTCGACGGAGTAGCCGCCGCAGGTCGGACAGACGTGGTACTCGACCGAGTACGTCTCGCCGCACCCCCGACACTCGTACGGCCCGCCGTTCGCCTCGCCGCTCTCGGAGAGGCGGTCGGCGATGGCCGCGAACGGGTTCATACCTCTGCGAAAGGAAGATTATAACATTGTTATGAATGTACTAAAAACGGTAGAGTAACTCGTTAGTGACTATCTAATCGGACGACATTCACTCGAAGTCGGGGTCTCGTTTGTCGAGGAACGCGTCCATCCCCTCTCGCTGGTCGTGCGTGCCGAACAGTCCGCTCCACGCCCGACGCTCGTAGACGAGGCCCGCGCCCTGCGGTTCCTCGTGAACGGCGTTGATGGTCTCTTTCGCCGTCTGCAGCGCGAACTTCGGTTTCGCGGCGAGTTCGGCAGCGCGGGTGGAGACGACGTCGTCGAGTTCGTCGTGGGCGACGACTTCGCCGACGAGGCCGTGTTCGTGGGCGTCGGTCGCGTCGACGCGGTCACCGAAGTAGATCATCCGCCGGGCGAGTTCGTCGCCGACGAGGCGCGGCAGTCGCTGGCTGCCGCCCCATCCGGGCGTGATGCCGAGGTCGATCTCGGTCTGGCCGATGACGGCGCGCTCGGAGGCGACTCGAAGGTCGCAGGCCAGTGCAAGTTCGCAGCCGCCGCCGAAGGCGTAGCCGTTGATGGCGGCGATGACGGGGGCGGGAAACGTCTCCAGGCGGTCGGCGACGCGGTGACCGAGTTCGGCGTATTCCTGCGCTTCGGGCACCGAGAGCTCCTTCATGTAGGAGATGTCCGCGCCGGCGACGAACGCCTTCTCGCCCGCGCCGGTGAGGACGACGACGCGCGCGTCGGCCGCCTCGGCCTCGTCGAGGGCGTCTTCGAGCGCTTCGAGCGTCTCGACGTTGAGCGCGTTGAGTCGGTCCGGTCGGTTGACGGTGATGGTCGCCACGTCGTCGCTGTCGATGTCGAGGAGTACGGTCTCCGCCATACTCGTGGGTCACGCCGATTCGGGATAATCGTTCGGCCCGCGGTCGATACAGCGGCGAGTTCCGGTCGACGAACGGTCTTCGCCCGCATCGGTGACGCCGAGACCACGGTACGCCATCTCAGCCCGCGGTCCCGGCCACACTCCAGAACACCGATATCCTCCCTCCCCGAACACCCGGCAATGACCCTCTCGGACGAGGACAAGGAGCGGTTGGCGGACGTAGTCAAACTCCAACCGACGAAGAACAAGGAACTGCAGGACCGCTGGGACCTCGACAGCGGCAGCGAGGTCCATCGCTACCTCGAAGGCACGCTCAAGGAGTACTACTACCGCGACGAGAACAGCCTCATCCGGGCGACGACGGAGGCCGCGGAGCTGCTCGGCATCGACCCGCCGGTCGAGGACGAACGCGACGAGGGCGCGCCGAGCGTGCTTCGCGTCCCCGAACTCGAGTCGCGGGTGTTCGAGGTCGTCGCCGGACCCGACGAGCGCTCCGAGAGCGTCGTCAGCGTGCTGAACAAGCTCCGCGAGCGGTTCGACGTCGACCCCGAGGCCGCCGACGTCCGCCGGGCGCTGCAGAGCCTCAAGCGGAAGGGCGTCGTCGAGGTCACCTACCGGACGGTGCCGACGTTCAAACTCGCCGTCGACCGCGACGAGGTCGACGTCGAAGTCGTCTGAACCGACCGACGGCTCGACGGGCTTCGACCGCCGACTTCCGTTCTCTCTCGCCCGCCGACTTCCGTTCTCTCGCGCCCGCCGACCTCCGTCCTCATATGCCCGCCGAAACGTTCATCCGAGCGCTCCCCCCTAACGCACCCCGATGAGAGACGACGAGGGCGACGACGCCGACGAGTCGACTGCCGCGACGTCGGAAGGAAGCGGCCGAGCGCCCGAACGCGACCGAGACGGCGGCCCCGGCGCTCGCCCGGGGACGGTACACGTCGACGCGTTCGGCGCGGTCGGCGACGGCGACGTCGACGACGGTCCCGCGTTGCAGGCGGCACTCGACGCCGCCGCCGACCGCGGCGGCGGAACCGTAACGCTGCCGCCCGGTACGTACCGCCACGAGCGCTCGCTGCTCTACGGTTCGAACCTCGTCGTCGACGGTCACGGCGCGACGCTCCTGTTCGACCCGCCGGACCCCGACGCGACGGCGCTCGTCCCGCGAAGCTACGGCGGCGGCGAACGGGTGCGACAGGTCGTCGTCGACGGACTGACCCTCGGTTCGGTTGACCCCGCGAAGGGGAACGGTATCGGCGTCGCCCACGCCGAAGACGTCACCGTCCGCGGCTGTCGGGGCGAGAACCTCCGCTGGCACCTCGTCGACGTGGCGGGCGGGAAAGACGTGCTCGTGCGGAACTGCTACGCGGTCGGTCTCCGGTCGGCCGCCTACCAGGCGGACAACCTCACCGAGCGCGGCGGCCTCGTCGTCGCCCCGCCCGGAGGCGGCGTCGAGAACGCCGCCGTCGACGGCTCCGCCAACGAGAACGTCGCCATCGTCAACAACGTCGCCGAGGACTGCGCGCGCGGCGTGCACCTCCACCGCAGCGGCGGCCACGACCTCTCGGTCGACGGGAATAAGATCCGACGCTGCACCGACGTCGGCATCCTCGGCGACGACGGCACCGACTGGCACGACGTACGCATCACCGGCAACATCGTCGAAGGGACGGAGACGTCGACCGGCATCCGCCTCGACGGCCGCTACCGAAACATCTCCGTGGAGAACAACACCGTCAGGAACCACGGCGGCGACGGCATCACGGTTCACCCCGGGGGCCACGGAGCGGCGGGCGACGTCTCCGACGGGCCCGACGAGTTCGAGGAGGCCGTCGCCGAGGGCGTCAGTGTCTCCGACAACACCATCGAGTGCGTCGGCGGTGCAGGTATCGCGCTCCGCCGGGCCTCGGGGGAAGTCGCCGACAACTACGTCTACGACGTGGGAATCGGCGGGAGTCGGCGTGACGGCTCGACCGAGGGCCGCGAAGACGGGAGCCTTCGAGGCCGTCCGATCCACGAACCGTCGGGCGTCGTCGTCGAGCGCGGCGACGGCGTCACCGTCACCGACAACGTCTGTCGCGCCGTCGCGGGCGTCGGGTTCGTCGTTCGCGGCGGCCGCAACGTCGCGGTCACGGCGAACGAACTGTTCGACTTCGAGGTCGGCGTGCTCGCCGTCTCCGACCCGACGCCGACCGCCCGAGTGCGGGTCGCGGCCAACACGCTCGAAGGCCGGGAGGGTTCGCAGTGCGGCATCCGTCTCCGCGGCGGCTTCGACCACCGCCTCGACGGGAACGACTGTCGACGGGTCGACCGCGGGGTCGAACTCCTCGGCGTCCGCCGCGTCTTCTTCCGCGACACCGACGTCGTCGGCGGAGGCGACGACGGGGACGACGGGGAGGTCGGCTATCTCCTCGACGGCTGCGAGGAGCTCCGCTTCCGCGACAACGACGCCGACGGCTTCGCGCGGTCGACGGTTCTCACGGGGTCGACCGATATCGAGGGGCAGCTCCCACACGCCGACGTTCGCGTCGGCTCCGACTGTGCCGACGTGACGTTGACGTTCCCGGGCCGCGCGCCGCCGACCGAGGGACGCTTCGACGTCGGATGCCGGGTCCGCAACGTCGAACCGTCGCCCGGGAGCGCGATGGGTTGGGTCTGCGTCGACGGCGGCGACCCCGGCACGTGGCACCCCTTCGGCCGAATCGACCACGACTCGGTCTGACGGGTCTCAGGAGTCGGGCGCGGACGGTTATCGGGAGTCGGCGGTTATCGGGAGTCGGGCGCGGACCGCTCGCGGACGCGCGCACGCCGCCGTTCGAGCAACCGCTCGATTCCCTTGCCCGGACCGCCCTCTATCGGCCACCCTCTCGTCCGCCACTGCGGGGGTTCGGGCTGGAAGGAACCGCACGACCCCGCGCACTCGGCGGCGGTCTGGTGGCGGCCTTTCGCCGCGCACCACGGGAGGAGCGCGTCGCCCGCGCGTCGAAGTTCGAAGTGCCGACAGTCCTGGCGCATCGTCGAGTGGTACGACCGCCAGCCGCGGCCGTAGGCGCGCTCTGCGAGTCGCAGACGCGTCTCCGCTCGGTCGCCGCAGTCGCCGCTGTCGACTCCGTCTCCGTCCGCTCTCGGCGACAGCGAACTCGGGTACCACGCCACCTCGCCCGCGTCGGCTCGGACCCCGGCCGAGAAGTCGAGCGCGAGGATGCCGACATCGACGGGGATGCTCTCGAGCAGCGCGGGTTCGACGGCCGCGTCGGTCGCCGCCGTCGCCAGCCACACCTCGTCGGCCAGCGCCGTCTCCACGTCGTGTTCCAACTGCCCCGAGAGCGCGCGCGCGGCGCTGGCGTCCAGGTCGGGTTTGTTCTCGATGGCGACGATGCGACGAATCCAGTCGGGGTACGGCGCGATGCGGCGAATCTCGATTCTCCGCCCTTTACGTCGCTTCTCGACGACGCCGCGGGCGGCGGCGCGGTGGATCGCCGCGAGGACGTAGCGCCACGGGTAGCCCGGATGGGGGAGCGCGTCGCGGTACCACGTCCACTCGGCAGGTGCGTGGCGAGCGACGTGCAGGAGGTTGGAGTCGAGTTCGTCGTCGCCGAACGCCGCGCGCGCGGCGAGCGCCTCGGGGTCGGCTTCGACGACGACGGTGTCCCAGCGGCGTCGCTTCGTGCCGAGCTGCCGCGCGACGACGAGCGCCGACTCGCGGTCGCTCTCCGGGGGCCACGCGCGTTCGGCCCACCGGCAGGTCAGAAGCTCGAAAACGAACTCCGAGTCGGCCGGATAGCTCACGGGCGCACTGCGAGCGCAGTCGCTATTCGTGTTACGGAACGCGGCGCGAGCGCGCGCCGACCCGCCTCACCCGCCGCGGGTCACGCGAGGTACTTTCGCTCCGGTTCGTCGTCGCCGTTCTCCGAGACGAGTTCGTTGAGGTAGTTGTGCGCCTCTTCGAGAATCTCGCGCGGGCCGTCCTGCGTGATCGTGTTGATGGCCTGTTCGTAGTCGCGCCACTGCAGGTCGCGGTGCTCGCTCGACAGCTCCGCGCTGGCCTCGAACGAGCGCGCGATGAACAGGTGGACCGTCTTGTGGATGGTCTTGCCACCGGCTTCGAACACGTAGTCGTACTCTCTGCGGAACCCGTCGACGAGGCGGAAGTCGTCGATGCCCGCCTCCTCTCCGATCTCTCTAATCGCCGTCTGCTGCAGTTCCTCATCGCCTTCGACCCCGCCTTTCGGGAACTCCCAGTCCCCGGGTCGGCTCTTCAGGAGCAGATACTCCCGTCGGCCGCGGGTGTCGCGGAAGAGGATGGCTCCAGCACTGACCGCTTCGACCGTCATTGTATCCACGTAGACCATCCCGTGTTAAGAGAATATCGGAGGCGTCGGCACAGTCTCGCACAGTCGACGCTCGACGGCGCGATTTCTGCGGAAACGTACCCGACTTTATCAGTGACCCGCCGTCGTCGACCGGTTCGCGCGCGTCGACGGTGCGGAGCGGCGGCTCCGTCGACCGAGAGGCGAGTCCCCGTGCGGAACAGTCACGCACGCCGCACGCTGTAGATGCGTTTTTACCGCTCCGCGTGCGAAACTGAGAGTAACCCCCCAGCTCATGACTTTTGTAACCAAACTCACTTTCGAAAGTGGTGACCGCGCCGTGCTCGACGACGTGGTGACGGGACTCAAACGGCTGCTCGAACGGAAAGGAGCGGAGTGCAAAGGTCCGCACTCCTCGTCGCCGGACCGACTGAGCGTCCCGCAGTACCGAACTCTCACGCGCGGCCGGGAGTTCTCGCCGTGGTCGTACACGGTGTACACGCGCCGACTCGAAATCCACGGCGCGGACCAGATCGCCCGCAGCGTCGCCGAGCGGCAGTTCCCCGACAGCGTCCACGTCGAAATCGAGATCGAGCAGAAGAAACCGCTCGGCCACCGCCAGAACTGACCTGCACCGGCGGAACTGGTATCTTCTCGTCGACGGTCGCCGTCCGTCTCAGAACGACGCCTCGGACCTGTCGAGCACCGCGAGCAGCTCCGCGGTGCCCCGATGCGACGCGGCGTCGAAGGAGTCGACGCGGATGCGCACTTTCCGGTCGAGGAGTTCCCCGTCCGGGTCGAGTTCGACGTCGTCCGCGGTCGTCGCGAGTCGCAACACCGTGTCGCCGATTCGGACGACCGGGGTGTCGCCGTCGACGCCGGTGACGTACGCCACCAGTTGGTCGCCGACGTCGTACGAGGGGGTGCTCGTCCGGAACGTCCACCCCGCGAGGAGCTTTCGGAACGCCCCACCGCCGTCGGTCCGCGCGTCGCGCTGCGACGAGCGGTCGCTCATACGCGACTCACCTCCTCGGAGACGCGGTCGGGGACGTACTCGCGGCCGTAGCCGGTGACCGCCGCGAAGACGAACACGCCGACGAGGAACCAGCCGTGGAACACGTACGGCCAGACCGAGGCGGGGTTGACGAGCATCGCCTGCGTGAACCACTCGTACTCCTCGGGCAGGCCGAGCATCACCGAGTAGCCCGCGAGGACGCCGCCGCCCCACGGGAAGATGTAGCCGAGCGCCGAGGTGTTGGCGTCGAGGATGTTGGCCCGACGGTAGCCGTTGATGTTGAACCGCCGACCGAGCGTCGAAACGTACGGTGCGATGGCGATTTCGGCGGCCGTGTTGATGGTTATCATCGCGTTGACCAGCGCCGTGCCGAGTACCATCGTCAGTTCCGAGCGCCGGACCGAGGTGGCGACGCGGTTCAACAGCACGTCCTGAATCGCCTCGAAGCCGCCGCCGCGCTGGAGCACCTTCGCGCCCGCGACGATGAGCAACACGAGGACGATGAGCGGGAAGAAACTCGATGCACCGGCGTAGATGCTCCCGCCGACCGACGGGTCGGCGTCGGCCCCCGCGGGAATCGTCTCGACGACGGCCCCGACGACGGGTGCGTCGGCGAAGGCGGCGGCGATGCCGGAGGAGGCGGGTGCGTTGAACACGAGCATCTCGCTGGCCGGCGCGAGGCCGAGCGCGAGGTTGAGGACGATTGCGACGATGAGCCCCCAGGAGATGGCCTCGACGATGTGTCGGCCCGAGACGGCCGTCACGATGACGACGGCGATGGAGAGCAGATGGACGAGGCCGAGCGCCGTCGCGTCCTCGATGACGGTGGCACCGACCGACATGGGTTCGCCGGCCATCGCGCTGCCGGCGACGAGGTAGGCCGCGAAGGCGAGCACGGCGGCGATGACGGCGTACTTGAACCGCGAGGCGACGACGCCGCCGATGTCCGCGTTCTGGGTGACGGCGCTGACGATGGTGGTGTCGCTGACGGGCGCGAGGTTGTCGCCGAACACCGCCCCCGAGAGGATGGCCCCGAACAGGAGTACGGGGTTCGCGCCGAGGAGCACGCCCGCCGGGAACACGAGGCCGGTGAAGGCGATAGCGGTGCCGTAACCCGTGCCGATACCCGTCGCCAGCACCGCGGCGAGCAGGAACGTCAGCGCCGGGAACAGCGCCGCGCCGACGCTGAGCGCGTCGGCCGCCCAGACGAGACCGGAGACGAACTCGCCGACCTGTATCGTCTCGGCGAACATCCCGGCCCACAGCCACGCGACGATGGCGGTGACGGCGACGCGCTGGGTCATCCCCTCGAACAGCGCGTTGGCGTAGTGCTTCCAGTCTCCCTTCACGAACAACATCCCGAGGATGAGGCCGAGGAGCATCCCGGCGACCAACCCCGTCGTGTCGCCGATGCCGAAGAGACCGCTCTGTACGATAGCCCATACGATGAAGAACGCGATCGGGACGGTGCTCGCGAGCGGACCGCCGCGGAAGCGCAACGGCGGGCCCTCGGAGTCGTCGCCGAGTTCCGCACGACTCATATCAGTTCTGTCGACTCGGGCCGGACAAATAAGCGATACGTCTCGGCGAACTGTGAACCAGCGAACCAGTCCGTCCGGCGACGGTCCGTTCCGATTGCCCTTTTCTCCGGCTTTATGTGAACGCCTCCCAATCTCCGCGACATGAGCCAAAGCGAGTTCGACTACGTCGGCTTCCGCCGCGACCTGCACCGCCACCCCGAACCGGCGTGGCGAGAGTTCTACACCACCGCCCGCATCGTCGACGAACTGGAGAAACGCGACCTCGACGGGTTGTTCGTCGGCCGAGAGGCGCTCGCCGACGACCGCCCCGGCGTCCCCGACGACGCGGAACTCGCCGAGTGGTTCGAGCGGGCCCGCGAGGCCGGCGCGCGCGAGGACGTCCTCGAGAAACTGGAGGGCGGCTACACCGGCGCCGTCGCCGTCGTCGAGAAGGGCGAGGGGCCGACCGTCGCGCTCCGCGTCGACATCGACGCGCTGCCCATCACCGAGGCCGACGAGGACGACCACGCGCCGGTCTCGGGTGACTTCCGCTCGGAGAACGAGGGGTTCATGCACGCGTGCGGCCACGACGCCCACGCGACCATCGGTCTCGGCGTCCTCGACGCGATCATCGACAGCGACTTCTCGGGGACGTTCAAGGTGTTCTTCCAGCCGAGCGAGGAGATCGTCTCCGGCGGCGGCCCGATGGCCGACAGCGGCCACCTCGACGACGTGGACTACCTGCTGGCCGTCCACATCGGTCTCGACCACCCCTCGGGCGAGATAGTCGCGGGCGTCGACG
This sequence comes from Haloprofundus sp. MHR1, assembly GCF_005155585.1. Classification (NCBI taxonomy): domain Archaea; kingdom Methanobacteriati; phylum Methanobacteriota; class Halobacteria; order Halobacteriales; family Haloferacaceae; genus Haloprofundus; species Haloprofundus sp. MHR1. The sequence continues at coordinate 2,631,528 of NZ_CP039833.1, read as the reverse complement.
GTTTTCTGGCCGTCCACCACTTCCGCGCGGAGTTCACCGGCCACCCCGCCCACGCCGGGGCGCGCCCCGAGGAGGGCGACAACGCGGTGCAGGCGATGGCCGCCGCGATTCAGAACCTCTACGCGATTCCCCGACACGCCGACGGCGCGACCCGCATCAACGCGGGGTTGGTCGGCGGCGGCACGGCGACGAACATCATCCCCGAGGAGTCGTTCATCGACGGCGAGGTCCGCGGCGAGACGACCGAACTGATGGAGTACATGCAGGAGAAGGCGTACCGCGTGATGGAGGCGGCCGCGGAGATGCACGGCTGTGAAGTCACCCTGACGACGGAGGGCGAGGCCCCCAGCGCCCGTAGCGACGACGCGCTCGTGAACGTCGTCTCCGCGGTCGCAGGCGACAACGACGGCGTCACCTCGCTCGTCGAACGCGACGCGCTCGGCGGCAGCGAGGACGCGACGTTCCTCATGCAGAAAGTACAGGACAACGGCGGGAAGGCCGCCTACGTCGGCGTCGGCACCGACCACCCCGGCGGCCACCACACCCGGACGTTCGACGTGAACGAAGACGACCTCGACTTGGGTATCGAGGTGCTCGCCGACTCGGTTCTCGAAGTCGCGGCGACGCGGCCGTAGGGCGACGCGTTCTCCTCCTCCCGCCCTATCGCCTGACGACCAACGTCACGATTCCGAGTACGAGCAGCGCGATTCCGTACCACAGCGAATCGCCGGGTAGATACGCGAGAATTAGCGTGACGATGCCTGAGGAGAGAAGCGACCAGCCGATAGTAGTTCGGTACGTCATACAGTGGTGACGACGCGCAGACTGATAGTGGTGGGGGCGCATCGGGGGTCCCGAGCGCAGAATACACCGCTTCCCGGCCTCGCTCACCGACAGAGAGCACCGAGAGGGTAGCCGTTTCGTCTCTCGTACCGCTCACCGCGCTTCGGTATTCTCGAAGACGACTCCATCGACGAGATAATCCTGTTCGAAAGTAATTAAACCATTTTTTAATACTACAATTTCCAATTGATAATATGAAATAATATATGGTTGAATTTGCAAGCACGAAATACACCCGTCTCCCCGTCCAACGGAACAACGATGCGTCGACGGAAATTTATCAAAGCCTCGGGTGCAACGGCTCTAACTGGTCTGGCCGCTGGTTGTATGAACGGTGGCGAAAACGGCGACAGCGAGACCAGTCCAAACGATACGACCGACGGAAACGAGACCGAAGAAACGACTACCGAAGGGGACGAAACCGCAGAGAACGAGACCGGTGGAAACGAAACCGACGGAAACGCAACCGAGGACGGAGCGTTCGGAGACGTCGACGGGGAGATCACGGACGACAGCGACGAGAACCTCGAAGTCACGGAGAGGGAACTGTACGAATCGAACGGCGAGGTCGGTCTTCGCGGAACCATCGAGAACGTCGGCGACACGGCGTACGAGTTCGTCGAGGTCGAAGTGACGCTGCAGGACGACCAGGGCGAAGTCCTCGTCGAGTTTATCGACGAGACCGAAGAGGAGGAGATAGACCGCCTCGAACCCGGCGAAACGTGGGAGTTCGACGTCGTCTTCGAAGAAGCGCAGATGGAGGAGGTTTCGAGCTACAGCATCGGTGTCGACGGCGACCTGGCCGAGACTACCGGGAGCGACAACGGGACGAACACGACTGCCGGCAACTCGACCTCGAACACGACGGCCGACGACTCGAACACGACGAACGACTGAGCGGATAAAACCGCGAGGGCCGAGGGCCGCGTTCACCGAACGGGAGCGACGACGCCGCCCGGACCCGACGCAAACGGTTCGGAATCAGTACTTCGCTTCCGCGCCGGTCGTCTCGTAGATTTGGTCCATCAGGTCGTCGCGGTGGATCTGCCACCCTGAGAGCGCGCTCGGGCGCGTCGGGTAGCGGTCGTAGTGGTTCATCAGTTTCTCGGCGAGTCGCTTCGTCTGGTAGAACGTCTTTATCTCCCGCCAGTAGCCGGCGCTCTTGAACGCGGTCTGCGCCATCAGGAGCGGGCTCATCGACGTTTTGCCGGAGTACAGCGCCTCGGCGAGTTTCTCGCCCGGCAGCGCCGCGAGCAGCCCCATCAGATCGTCGACGTCGACGGCCGTCGAGAGGACGTTGTACACGTCGAGGCCGGCGTAGCGGCCGCCGAAGTGGTCCATCACGCGCTCGTTGTAGTGCCAGAGCGCGTCCTCGGACACGTCGCCGTCCGCGATGGCGCGGACGGCCTGCTCGGCGGCGTACTTTCCGGCGTAGGCCGCCCCGGCGATGCCACCGCCGGTCGTCGGGTTGACGTGACCCGCGGCGTCGCCCGCGGCGATGAACCCCGGCGCGGTGGCGGAGTCGTACGGTCGGCGGGTCGGCAGCGCCGCGCCGAGTTTGTCGGTGACCGTCGCGCCCTCGAACTCGGGGCGCGCGCGGAGGTCCTGCTTGAGGTCCTCGACGAGTTTCATCGGCTGCTCGTTCATCTGGAAACCGAGACCCGCGTTGATGGTCGTCGACGTGCGCGGGAAGTACCAGAGGTAGCCCGCCGCGCGCTTCGTCGGTTTGAACACGAGCGCGTCGTCCCACTCGACGGGTTCGTCGACCTCGACGATCTCGCGGTACGCCGAACAGAACTGCGAGTAGCGGACGTTCGTGTCGAACGTCGCCCCCGAGAGGTCGGCTTTGTCCTGCAGAAGCGACAGCGAACCCGCGCCGTCGATGGTGACGTCGGCCTCGAACTCGACGACGTCGCCCTTGTGCTTGCCGCGGACGCCCGTGACGGTGCCGTCGTCGGCCTGCGTCACGTCCTGGACGACGGTGTCGTAGTGGAACTCGACGCCCGCGTTTTCGGCACCTTCGATGAGGAGGCGACCGTACTCCCAGCGGTCGATGACCGCGAGTTCGCCGGGGACCGGGATTTCGAGCACGGTGTCGTGGCTCGGTATCTCGAAGCGGCCGTGGTCGACGTCCGTGTTGGTGAACGCGGGCTGAATCTGCGTTTTCGGAATCGACTCGGGGAACGCGTCCGCGCCCTTCAGCGCGTCGCCGCAGGCGATGTGTCCCGCTTCTTCCTCGTCCTTTCGCTCGACGATAGCGACGTCGAGTCCCGCGTTCGCCACCGTCGCGGCGGCGTAGCAACCGGCGGTCCCCGCGCCGACGACGACGACATCGTACTCGTGCGTAGTCATTAGTCGTGAGTCTCGTAGGCGGAAGCAAAACTCTTTATTCCCAAATCTGTCCTTCGACCCCCGACATAATTGCCTCCGCGCGAGTTCCGCCGGCACGGGATATCCTCACGTGCAGTCGGTTCACCGTACCGACGAAACGACTTACTCGTCGGCTCCGAATACGCGGTTATCCTCCCCGGAAACGTACTCTACTCGTTATGTCTTCGCACGGACGACCCCCGACAGACGACCGACGGTCGACGCTCGGTCCCGAGGCTCTCGACGCGTTCGCCGACGCCTTCGGCGGGGAGATACTGCTCCCGTCCGACGCGGGGTACGACGACGCGCGCCGTATCTGGAACGGGATGATAGACAAGCGTCCGGCGGTCATCGCTCGCTGCTCGGGGACCGCCGACGTCGTCGCCGCGGTGCGGTTCGCCCGCGAGCGCGACCTCCCGCTCGCGGTCCGCGGCGGCGGCCACAACGTCGCGGGCACCGCCGTCTGCGACGACGGCCTCGTCGTCGACCTCTCGGGGATGGACAGCGTGTTCGTCGACCCCGACGCGCGGCGGGTCCGCGCGCAGGGCGGCGCGACGCTCGGCGACGTCGACCGCGAGACCCAGCTGTTCGGTCTCGCCACCGCACTCGGCGTCGTCTCCGAGACGGGTATCGCCGGACTCACCCTGAACGGCGGGGTCGGACATCTCCGCCGGAAGTACGGCCTCTCGCTCGACAACCTCGTCTCGGTCGAACTCGTCACCGCCGACGGCTCGGTGGTGACCGCCAGCGAGTCGGCGAATCCGGACCTCTTCTGGGCGATTCGCGGCGGCGGCGGCAACTTCGGCGTCGTCACCGCCTTCGAGTACGAACTCCACGAGGTCGGACCGGAGGTATTCGGCCTGTTCGTCTGGTATCACGGCGACGACGCGCGGGAGGCGCTTTCCGCCTTCCGCGACTACGCCGCCGACGCCTCCCGAGACGGCAGCGTCGTCCCGTTCTACGCGACGGTTCCCGAACTCGACGAGTTCCCGGAGGAGGCGCGGGGCGAGTCGGCGGTCGTGTTCCTCGGCTGCTACGACGGTCCGGCCGAAGACGCGGAAGCCGAGTTCGAGACGCTGCGAACCGCCGTCGACCCGCTGGTCGACTTCAGCGGCGTGATGGCGTACACGGCGCTTCAGTCGATGCTCGACGAGGACTACCCCGACGGACTCCGCTACTACTGGAAGGCCAGTTACGTGACGGAACTCACCGACGACGTCGTCGACCTCGTGATTCGATACGGACGCGAGAGTCCGTCGACGCTGTCGACGGTCGACGTCTGGCACCTCGGCGGCGCGATTTCCGACGTCGCCCCCGAGGAGACGGCGTTCTGGCACCGGGACGCGCCGTTCATGGTCACGTTCGAGGCGAACTGGGAGGACCCCGAGACCGACGACGCGAACGTCGCGTGGGCTCGAAACGGCCTCGCCGAACTCCGAGAGATGGACGTCGCCGCCGGCGCGTACGGTAACTTCCCCGGCTTCGGCGAGGACCCCGCGCGGACGCTGTTCGGCGAGAACTACGAGCGGTTAGTCGAGGTAAAGCGCGAGTACGACCCGGAGAACGTGTTCAGGCTGAACCAGAACGTCGCGCCGAAACCGGCGACCGGGGATGTCCGATGACCAGCGTCGCGTCGACAGACCGCGCGACGTCGAGCGACGGGACCGAAATCGCGTACGAACGAACCGGCGACGGGCCACCGCTCGTCTTGGTTCACGGGACCGCCGGCGACCACACCGACTGGCAGCGAGTGCGCCCGGCACTCGACGAACGGTTCGCCGTCTACGCGCTCGACCGACGCGGCCGAGGTGAGAGCGTCGACACCGCGAAGTACGCGCTCGAACGGGAGCTCGAAGACGTCGCTGCGGTCGTCGATTCGGTCGACGAACCGGTCGTCCTGCTCGGTCACTCCGCCGGGGCGCTCTACGCGCTGGAAGCCGCGCTGCGAACCGACAACGTCGAACGGCTGGTGCTGTACGAACCGCCGATTGTCGAGGCCGGAGAGCGTCTCGTCCCCGCAGAGACCGTTGCCCGCATCGAAGCTCACCTCGACGACGGCGACCGCGAAGAGGCGTTCACGGTGTTTCTTCGGGAGGTCGCCGGCGAGTCGCGGGAGGATATCGAGGCCCTGAAAGCCGCTCCGGCGTGGGGCGTCGGCCTCGAAACGGCGCACACTATTCCGCGGGAGATTCGCGCCATCGACGACTACCGATTCGACCCCGACCGGTTCGCGGCGTTCACGGTCCCGACGCTGCTTCTGTCCGGTGGCGAAAGCCCGCCGTTCATGGAGCGAGCGACCGCGCTCGTCGACAAGGCCCTGCCGAACACCCGAGTCGTCACGCTTCCGGGGGCAGGCCACGAGGCGATGAACACCGCGCCCGAGTCGTTCGTCGAGACGGTGGTCGAGTCGCTGCGCTCTCCGGGGTGAGCACGTGGAGCGGAGGGGAGACGAAAGAAGCGCTGCGACGGCTACCGGTCTTCGCCCGACTCGTAGTGTTCGCCCGCCGCTTCCGGGAGTCGCGTCTTCCCGAACAGCGCGAGCACGACGATGACCGCGACGTACGGAATCGTCCGCACGAGCGACTGCGGGACGGCGATGATGGCCGCCGCCTGCAGGCGCAGTTGCAGCGCGTCCAGTCCGGCGAAGAGGAACGTCGACAGCAGCGCGCCGACGGGGTTGTAGTTGCCGAACAGGTAGGCGACGATGGCGATGAACCCCTTCCCGTTCACCATCGTCTGCCCGTTGCCGACGAACTGGCCGAGGCTGAGCGACAGCGCCGCACCGCCGATGCCCGCGAGCAACCCGGAGATGAGCACTGCCGCGTAGCGGACGCGGTTCACGTCGACGCCCGCGGTGTCGAGCGCCTGCGGGTTCTCCCCGCTGGCGACGACCCAGCGGCCGAACGACGTGCGGTTCAGCGTGTACCACGACGCCGCGGTGGCGACGAACATCAGGTAGACTATCGGCGACGCGTCGAACAGCGCGCCGAAGAAGGGGATACCCGCGAGGCCGGGCACCGTGACGGTGCCGAAGGTCTGCACGCTCGTGGTGTTCGGGCCGCCGTAGATGACCTGCGAGGCGAACGGCGCGAGTCCGAGCGCGATGAGCCACACCGCGAGGCCCGCGATGATCTGGTCGGCGCGGAACTCGATGCAGACGACGGCGAACAGCGCCGCCAACAGCACGCTGGCGACGACGCCGACGAACAGGCCGAGCCAGATGTCGCCCGTCACGTCCGTCGCGTAGACGCCGACGAACGCCGAGATGATGAGCAGCCCTTCGAGGCCGATGTTGATGACGCCGCTCTTCTCGGCGAAGATGCCGCCCAGCGCCGCGAAGGCGATGGGTACCGAGAGCCGAAGCGTCGCCGAGAGCGCGCTCTTGGTGAACATGACGCCGAGGATGCGCCCCGGCGTCGACGCCGGGGCGACGAGCCCCCACAGCACGAAGACGGCGGCGGCGACGAGCGCGACGATGCCCGCGATGCGCCGCGTCGAGAGGTCGGAGGTGCGGCTGAGCGTCGCGTTACTCATTTCGCTCACCTCCGGTCGCCGCGGCCGAGTCGTCGGTCACGACCCCTCCATCGGTCGCGACGGGGCGTTCGTCGGAGCTGTCGACGACGAACTTCTGTCCGATGAGTCGGAAGAACTCCGGCATCGCCACGAAGAGGATGATGAGCCCCCGGAGCACGCCGACGAGTTGCGGCGGCACGTCCGTACTCACGTCGACGATGATGGAGCCGCTCTTCAGGATGCCGAACAGCAGCGCGGCGAAGCCGACGCCGAGGGGGTTGTTGCCCGCCAGAATCGAGACGGTGATGCCGTCGAAGCCGTACGCCGGGACGCCGGTCTGGTAGTTGCCGAGAATCATGAGCACGTACATCGCGCCGCCGACGCCGCCGATAGCGCCCGACAGCGTCATGCTGGAGACGATGGTCCGCGCGGCGTCGACGCCGCCGTACTCGGCGGCTTCGGGTTGGATGCCGCTCGTGCGGATGTCGTAGCCGAACGACGTGTGTTCGAGCAGGTAGTACGACGCGCCGACGAGCGCGAGCGCGATTCCGAGCGCGATAATCGAGAAGTCGTCGCGCGGTTCGTACAGAATCGGCGGGATGGTGGCGAACTCCGGGAGACCGACCGTCTCGTTGGCCGGGCTCTCGGGGTCCTTGAACGGGTTCGCGACGAGGAACAGTGCGACGCTCGTCGCCACGAAGTTCAGCATGATGGTCGTGATGACCTCGTTGGCGTCGGCGTACGCCTTCAGCGCCCCCGGAATCGCGGCGAACAGGCCGCCGGCGAGCGCGCCGACGACGAGGCCGAACGGGACGAGCACGAGCGTGCCGACGAGGCCCGAGACCAGCGAGGAGGCCCAGAGGACGGTGAGCGCCGTCGCCAGCGCGCCGACGACCAACTGACCCTGCATCCCGATGTTGAAGATGCCCGCGCGGAACGCGAGCGCGACGCCGAGGCCGGTGAAGATGAGAATCGTCGTCTCGCGGAGCGTGACCGCCATCTGTCCGTTCAGCGGCGTCCACCCCTCGCGGAACGGCGGCGCGAGTTGCCCCTGCAGGGGTTGGAACAGCGGGTTGATGGGGTTGCCGAGCGCGCCGAGGAAGAGGCTGTCGTAGACGGCGAAGGGGTCGTAACAGAAGCCGACGCCGAAGAACGTCGTCGCCGCGGTCGTACACGTCGTCATCCGACCGGCGGCGAGGACGATGAGGACGCCGACGAACATCGAGAGCACGAGCGCGGCGGTGCTGATGAGCACCCGCTCGAACGCCGAGGCGCGGACGAGTCGCTCGAGCGCGCTCCGACCGCGCGCGCGCCAGTCGCCGGCGCTCATCGGCTCTCACCCCCGGCGGTGGCACCCGCGTTGTCGTCGTCGGTGGTCCGGTCGCCCGGCCCCGCGTCGTCGGTGGCCCCGCTGCCCGGTCTCTCGCCGCCGTCGGCGGCACGGAGGCTCGTCGCCGACGACTCCTCGGGCAACCGCTCGCCCGCCATCAGCAGGCCGATCTCCTCCTCGGTGACCGTCTCGGGGTCGACGACGTCCATTATCTCGCCGTCGTGCATCACCGCGAGGCGGTCCGAGAGCCCCTGAACCTCTTCGAGTTTCGAGGAGACCAACAGTACGGCCTTGCCGGCCGACCGCAGGTCGAGCAGTCGGTCGTGGATGAACTCCGTCGACCCGATGTCGACACCGCGGGTCGGGTGGGTGGCGACGACGAGCGACGGGTCGCGCTCGAACTCGCGGCCGACGATGAACTTCTGCTGGTTGCCGCCCGAGAAGGCGGCGGCCTTCGCGTCGCGGTTCGGCGGGCGAACGTCGTACTCGTCGATGATGTCCTGGGCGTGGGTCCGCGCTCGGTTCCACTCGATGCGCCCGTTCTCGGCGAACGGCCGACTGTGCTGGCTGCCGAGCAGCCCGTTCTCGGTGAGGTCGAACTCCATCACGAGGCCGCGTTCGTGGCGGTCCTCGGGGATGTACGCCATCCCCTCGTCGATGCGGCGCTGGCGCGACCACGCCGTGATGTCGTCGTGGCGGAAGGTGACGGTGCCGGCGGTCGGCTTTCTGAGACCCGTGACGGCCTCGACGAGCTCGGACTGCCCGTTGCCGTCGACGCCGGCGATGCCGAACACCTCGCCTTCGTGGACGGTGAAAGAGACGTCGGAGACGGCTTCGACGCCGCGTTCGTCCTCCGCGGAGAGGCGGTCGACCGAGAGGACCGTCTCGCCGCGTTCGACGCGCGGTTTCTCGACGGTCTCCAACACTTCGCGGCCGACCATCAGCTCCGCGAGCCGTTCGCGGGTCACGTCGGCGGCCGCGACGGTCCCGACGTTCCTCCCGTCGCGGAGGACGGTGATGTCGTCGGCGGCGTGCATCGCCTCGCCCAACTTGTGGGTGATGAAGATGATGGTCTTCCCCTGTGCGGTGAGCTCCTCGAAGACGGCGAAGAGGTCCTCGACTTCCTGCGGCGTCAGCACCGCGGTGGGTTCGTCGAGGATGAGGACGTCAGCGCCCCGGTAGAGCGCCTTCAGAATCTCGACGCGCTGCTGGACGCCGACGCTCACGTCGGCGATAGTCGCGTCGGGGTCGACGTCGAAGCCGTAGCGGTCGCAGAGCTCCACCACCTCGCGGCGGGCGCGGGTGCCGTCGACGGCCAGCCCGCCCCACTTCCGGGGCTCGTTGCCGAGGGTGATGTTCTCGGTGACGCTCATGGGGTCGACCAGCATGAAGTGCTGGTGGATCATCCCGACGCCGGCGTCGATGGCGTCGCCCGGCGAGTCGAAGCGTCTGGGTGGCTGTACGTATCGGTGGGTCGTCTCGTCGTCGGCTTCGAGTCCGTCGCCGTCGACGTAAACGTCGCCCTCGGTCGGTTCGTACAGTCCGTAGAGGACGTTCATCAGCGTCGTCTTCCCCGCGCCGTTCTCGCCGAGGAGCGCGTGTACCGACCCCCGTTCGACGAGTAAGTCGACGTCGTCGTTGGCGACGACGCCGGGAAAACGTTTGGTGATTCCGTCGAGATGGACGGCCGGTTCCATTGGTAGTGGCTTGTTGAGTGTGTGCTTAAGAGCGTGGTTTCGCGGATTGTTCGACTATCGAACCGTTTTCGGTCCCCGACGGACCGAGTTACAGGTTCAGTTCCGACGGATCGGCCGGCACCGAGATGTCGCCGTCGATGATGGCCTGTCGCGTCTCGCCGACGGTGGACTTCACGTCCTGGGGGATCTCGCCGCCGATGCTGTCGCCGTAGACGGCTGCGACGCCCTCCTGTTCGAGGCCGAGCGTCGTGACGCTGCCCCCCTCGAACTCGGCGTTGACGACGCTCTCGATGGAGGTGTAGACGGCCGTGTCGACGCGCTTGACCATGCTCGCGAGGATGACGTCCGCGTAGCCGGATTTCGTGAGCGACTGGTCCTGGTCGACGCCGATGGCGAACTTGCCGGCGTCCTGCGCCGCCTGGAAGACGCCCGTCCCGGCGTTGCCGGCGGCGTGGTAGACGATGTCGACGCCGTCGTTGTACATCGCCGTCGCCGCCTCGTTACCCGCCTGCGTGTCGTTGAAGTTCCCGACGTAGCTGACCTGCACGTCGATGTCCTGGCTCACCTCGGCGACGCCCGCGCGGTAGCCCGCCTCGAACTTGCCGATGAGGTCGCCTTCGACGCCGCCGACGAAGCCGACCGACGACTGGTCGGGGGTCGTCTCGCCGCCGCCGGCGCTGAACTCCTGTTGGGTGAGCAGTCCGGCCATCTGACCGACGAGGAACGACCCCTCCTCTTCGCCGAACACGTAGCTCTCCACGTTCGGCTCCTCGACGACGCTGTCGACGATCATGAAGTTCTGGTCGGGGTAGTCGGGGGCGTTCTCCGCGAGCGCTTCGGCCTGCAGGAAGCCGATACAGCAGATGAGGTCGTGTTCGCCGCTCTGGGCGAACTGCTGCTGGTACGTCTGGAACTCCGTCACCTCGCTCGGCTGGACGTTGTCGTGGGTGACGCTGTACTCGTCGGCCGCCTGCTGGACGCCGGTCTGCGCCTGGTCGTTGAACGAACCGTCGCCGAGGCCGCCCGTCGCGTACACCATACCGACGCTCACGTCGGCGCTGCCGGAAGCGCCCGCGCCGCCGTCGTTCGACTCGTTGCCCGAGCCGCTGTCGTTGCCGCCGCTGCTCTCGTTGTTGCCGTCGTCTTCGGTCGGACCGCCGGTACAGCCGGCAAGTCCCGCGATTCCCGCCGCGCCCGTCGCCTTCAGGAGTGTCCGCCTATCCACATTCATGACTACGTCTGGACGAAGGTGGCGGCGAAATAGGCATAAAGGCGTCGTTTGCGCCGGACGGCGCTCAGAGACGCCTCGACCGCCCGAGGGCGGTCAGTTCTTCGCCGTCTCGACGGCGCGTTCGACGACGGCACCGGCGTCAGCGACGAGCGAGTCGACGTCGTCGCTCTCGGCGTAGAGCCGAACGTACGGTTCGGTGCCGCTCGGACGGACGAGCAGCCACGAACTGTCGGGGAACTCCAGTCTGACGCCGTACTCGGTGTCGACGCTCGCCTCCGGGAAGGCGTCGGGAAGCGTCCGTTCGAGCGTGGCCATCGTCTCGCGCTTGGCCTCGTCGGGACAGTCGACGCTCACCTTCCGGTAGGGGCGTTCGGTCACGGGGTCGCGCAGCGCGTCGAGACCCGCGTCGGCGACGAGTCGGCCGACGACCGCCGCGGAGACGACGCCGTCTATCCACCCGCCGAACTGCGTGTGGATGTGTTTCCACGGCTCGGCGGCGAAGACGACGTCGCCGCCGGCGTTCTCGGCGGCGGCGATGCCCTCGTGCAGCGCGCCGAGGCGGACGCGTTCGACGCGGCCGCCGGCCTCGCGGACGCGTTCGTCGATGCGCGCGGAGGCGTTCGGCGTCGTCACGACGACGGGGTCGTCGGCGTCGACGCTGCGGACGTAGTGTTCGGCCAGAATCGCGACGACGGTGTCCTCGTGAACCACCTCGCCGTCGGGGGCGACGACGACGATTCGGTCGGCGTCGCCGTCGTGACCGATGCCGAAGGCGAAGGGGTCGCCGTCGTCGCCGGCGTCGGCGACGAACGTCCGGAGGTCACGGAGCGACTCGGGCGTCGGCTTGCTCTCGCGGCCGGGGAAGTGCCCGTCGACGTTCCCGTTGAGCGTGACGACCTCCGCGCCGAGCGAGCGAAGCACCTGCGGGGTGGCGAGACCGGCCATCCCGTTCCCGCAGTCGACGGCGACGCGGAGCCCCGACAGCGGCGCACCGCGGCCGCGGGCGTAGTCGACGACGGCGCTGCGGTACGCCGAGAGCACCGCCTCGTTCTCGCTGTCGCCCCACTGGTCCCACGCGGTGGGCGGTTCGTCGCCGGCGACGCGCTCTTCGACCGCCCGCTCGGCCGTCCGGTCGTACTCGACGCCGTCGTCGAACACCTTGATGCCGTTGTCCGTCGGCGGGTTGTGCGACGCGGTGAGCATCACGCCGCGCCGACCCCGCGAGGCGAACGCGAGCGCGGGCGTCGGCAGCATCCCGGCGCGGCGAACGCCGGCACCGGCGGACAACAGTCCCGCCTCGACGGCGGCGGCGAGCGCCGGCCCGGTCACTCGTCCGTCGCGCGCGACGACGAACTCCGCACCGTCCCGACCGACCGCGCGGCCGACGGCGAGGGCGAGTTCGGGCGTCACGCGCTCGGTCGCGCTTCCCCGGATTCCGGCAGTTCCGAACAGTTCCATACGCGGAGGTATCGGGCGGTGTACTTAGATGGTCCCGATTCGGCCGCGCCCGCGGCCCGACGTATTTTGCCGGTCGCCCGCGAACGTCGCCCCATGAGCGAGACACCGTCCGACTCCGACAGAACCCGCGCGCACGTCTTCGTCACCGGCCGCGTCCAGGGCGTCTTCTACCGAGCGAACACCCGCGATACGGCGAACGAGCGGGGCGTCGACGGCTGGGTTCGCAACCTCGACGACGGCCGCGTCGAAGCCGTTTTCGAGGGCGTTCCCGACGCCGTCGACTCGATGGTCGAGTGGTGCGAGAGCGGCAGTCCGGACGCCGAGGTCGACGACGTGAAAGCGGAGTACGAGGAGCCGGAAGGGCTCGACGGCTTCGAGGTCCGACGCTGAGCGGCGGCGGAGAGGCAGAGAAGCGGGGAGCGTGGGGAGCGTCTGTCACGCGAAGGCTATCTCCTCGCCGCACCATCCACTCTCGTGAACGACATCACTACCGCAGTCGACATCGACGCACCGCCCGAGACGGTCTGGCGCGTCCTCACCGACTTCGAGAGCTACCCCGACTGGAACCCCTACACCGTCGTCTCCGGCCGCGCCGAGGAGGGGACACGGCTCCGCGTCTCGCCCGGCCCGGAGGCCGGGCGTGCGCCGACGTTCCGACCGCGCGTGCTCCGCGCCGACCCGAACCGCGAACTCCGGTGGATCGGCCACCTGTACGTCCGCGGCCTCTTCGACGGCGAACACCGGTTCGTGGTCGAGTCTCGCGACGACGACCGTTCGCGACTCGTCCAGTCGGAGTCGTTCTCGGGGGTGTTCGCGGGACCGATTCTCCGACGCATCGGAGCCGACACGGAGGCGAACTTCCGCGGCGTGAACGAGGCGCTGAAAGCGCGGGCTGAGGCGCTGTGGGCCGACCGAGTGGGCAGCGCGGATTCGAATATCACCGCCGGTACCGGAGAGTCGGCGACCTGACCCTTCCCGAGAGAAACGTTCATACCGTGACCGCGTGAGAACCGGTCCGATGCACCTCGGTAACTCGTCGCCACGTCGCGCACAGACCGTCCGTCGCCTGCCCCCTCTTCCCGCCGGAGGCCGCCCGTGAGGGTCGCGGCGATTCCGTGGACGATTCTGACCGTCGTCGGACTCGTCGCCACCCTCTCGACGGGCTTTCTCATCGTCCGCGGCCCGTTCTTCGGCGGACCGACGCTCGACCCGCTCTCGCTTCTCGTCGCCACCGGCGGCTTCATCGCCGCCATCATCGCCCTCGCGTTCGGCGGGTCGAAACTGGCGCGCGTCGTCCTGTTCTGACTCCCCGCCGGAGTCGGTGTCGGCGACGACCGTGCGCCGAAACGGCGTATTCGGTGTCGAGGATGCCTCTCTCGGACGAGCATTCGAAAACAGGGGTTCGGCCGACTCGGGCCCGAGCCGTGCTGGCGGCTACGAGTCGGAGTCCGCTCTACCGACGAGCGCCTCGATACCGCTCCCGGCCGCGCGGGTCAGCACCGCCGCCATCGCGGTTCCTGCGCTCCAGATAGCCGTCTCCTCCGGCGGTTCGGTCCCCTCGCCCTCGTACAGCACCGAGAGCAGGAAGATGTCGTCGTCGGCGAGCACTACCCGGCCGGTGAAGTCGCCGGGCGCGTCCGCGGGGGGCGCGGCGACGCCGATATCGTCGTCGCGGGCGAACACCTCGCGGACGGCGGCGCTGGCGCTGACGACGTCGACGTCCACTCCCGCGTCCGCTCGTTCCCGAAGCGCGACCACCACGTCGTCGTCGAGCAAGTCGACGGAGTCGGCCCCGAAGAGGATTCGTCGCTCCGCGCGGCGGACCAGGTCGACGGTCCGGTCGTCGATGGGTCTGCGGCCGCGGACGGTCCAGACGTCGTCGCGGGTCTCCTCGCCGTGTTCCTCGCTTCGGAGCTCCGCGAGGGCGTCGAAGGCGCGGTCCCGCTCGCGTTCGAGGCGAACGGTCAGCAGTTCCTTCGCCGCCTCCAAACTGACCGGGCGGTACCGCTTCGGCGTCGACTGCTGCAGTTCGACCAGACCCCGCGCTTCGAGGTCCTCGGCCGCGCCGTACACCTGCGAGCGCGGGACGCCCGCGAGCTCGTGGACGTCCTTGGCCGTGCCGGTGCCGAGTCGGTGGAGCGCGACGAAGACCCGCGCCTCGTAGTTCGAGAGACCGAGGCGTTCGAGCGCCTCCTCGACGTCGCGTTCGTCGGGCCTGTCGTCGGTCATCGTTCCTCCCTCGTCTCCCGCCCTTTCGACTGTTTCGTTTCCGGGCGGGCCGGTCGGTCGCTTCGTTCGTCCGCTTCGGTTGCGAACCTGCCGCTGCTTCGCTTCACTTGCGACGTAGGTTTGCTCGCTACACTCACAAACCCACCGTCGCGGCACTTCACTTGCGACGAGGTGTCACTCACTACGTTCGTGACACCACCATCCGTCGCGACGCCGTCGCCGCGGTCCGGAGCGCCCGCCCCGTGACCGATGGGGACGGCGGGGTCGTTGCCCTGGTGCCGGTCCCACAGCACGAGCACCGACGGGAGCACGAGCAGCGAGACGAAGAACGAGTACGCGATGCTGAGCGCGGTCAACACGCCGAACTGTCCGAGGACGTCCAGCACCGAGAGCACGAGCACGCCGATGCCGAACGTCGTCGTCAGCATGCTCCCCGCGAGCGCACCGCCCGTCCCGCGAACGGTTCGGTCGAGCGCCGTAAACAGCGAGTGCGTCCGCCGCTCGTCGACGAACCGGTGGACGACGTGGACCGAGTAGTCGATACCGAGACCGATGGTGATGGCGAGAATCGTCGCCGTGAACGCGTTGAACGAGATTCCCAGGAGGCGCATCGTCCCCGCGATGAGCGCGACGGCGACGCCGATGGGAATGGTGTTGACGACTCCCAGCGAGGGGTACCCCTCGACGAGCCAGTAGACGAAGACGAGAAACACCACCGTCACGACGAGGGCGAAGGCGAGGCTCGAAATCGCCGACTGGAGGATGAGGTCCGACACCGCCTTGAACACGACCGTGTTGCCGGTGGCGATAGCACCGTCGCCGCGGAACTTCTCGGCGACGCTCCGGGCGTCCTCGGTCACCGCGGTCTGGCTGGCGCTGGCCTTCGTCGAGTAGGTGACGCGGGTGCTCCGGCGGTCGTCCGAGAGATACTCCTGCGCCTGCGCGCTCGCCGGCGTGTCCATCAGCGCGTCGTACACGTCGCCGAGGTTTCGGTCGGGAATGCCGTTTCCGTCGGCGTCGTTGCGGTCGACCACCGCCGCGAACTCGGGGTCGCTGGCGGCTTGCGACTGGATGACCGTCACGATGCTCTCGGAGTCGGCGCGGCCGCCCGACTGGACGAACGAGTCAGGCGGGTCGTCGCCGGCGCGGTGAAGCTCTTCGAGCGCCGTGTCCCGCTCCATGTTCGTCTCCCAGTAGACGGTCGCGCTGCCCCCCTGCGTCGTCTCGAACTTCTCTTCGAGGAAGTTCAGCGTCGCGACGACCGAGTAGTCCGACGGCGCGAACGGCTCCGGGAGCGCGTCGAGGTAGTCGGGCGTCTCCTCCGGCGGGAGGAAGTCCTCCTGGGAGAAACTCGTGTCGACGCCCGTCGCGTACGCGCCCGCGACTGCGCTCAAGAGCACGACGGCGAGCAGGAACAACGCGGGAGCCTTCCCGGCGACGACGACGCCGCCGCGGAGCGCCTCGCCGAAGCGCGAACCCTCCGCGCCCAGCGGCGACTCGCTGAACGTCGGAACCGGCCAGTCCTCGCGGCGGCGGTCTATCCACACCTTCGCCGCCGGGAGGAAGATGCCGAAGATGAGGAACGTGAAGACGATACCGACGGCGGCGACGACGCCGAAGTCCCGAATCGGCGGGAGGTCGGACACGAGATTCGAGAGGAAACCGATGACCGTCGTCCCGGTGACGATGAAGAACGCGACGAGCAGTTGGTCGGTCGTCAGTCGCATCGCGCCGTCGATGTCGTGGCCGTCGGCTCTGTCTTCGCGGTAGCGGTTGATAGCGTGGATACCGAAGTCGATGCCGACCGCGAGCAGCAGCGGCGGCACCGCGATCATCATCTGACTGAACGGGATGCCGGCGAGGCCGAGGAACCCGAACGTCCAGACGACGGCCATGAGAAGCGACAACCCGCCCAAGAGCAGGTCCACGAGGTCGCGGTAGGCGACGACGAGGAAGAACACGATGAAGATGACCGCCGCCGGCGTCACGATGAGAAGCGAGTCGGTGATGACCGAACTGAACTCGTCTGCGGTGACGCCGCTGCCGAAGACGGTGATGTCGTCGCTCGTCGCGGCGACGACGCGCTGCGCCTGCTGTTGAATCGGCGTGAGCGGACTCGTCCCGCCCTGGCCGGCGGCCGACGACTCGTAGCCGGGAACGTCGTGTTGGACGACGCCGATGGTCGCCGACGCCGACGCCGACCGGCGGTTGAAGTCGTTACTCAGCGTTCCGGTGAGCCCGGGGTTGTTCGCGTTCTCCCTGACCGCGGCCCGAATCTCGCCGGGCGAGGCCCGCTCGACGGCGGTTATCTGCGCGTCGAGCGTCTCCGCCTCGGGGTCGAGCGTCTGTGCGACGACGCTCGCGGCGCTGCTCGTCGACGAGACGCGGAGGTCGGTCCGGTCTTCGAGTGCGTCCTGCGTCCGCAGCATCTCCAGGAGCGCCGGTTTCGCCAGCACGTTCTGGCTGCGCTGAATCAACTGCGTCGACCCCGGTTCGCTCTCGAACGACGCGCCGAACTCGCGGTTGATGTCCTCGAGCGCCTGGTTCGCGGGGATGTCCTCGGCGAACTGCTCGGTGCCCGACTCCGTCGAGACGTTGCCGAGCCCGGCGGTGAAGACGAGCGTCAGGACGAGAAACAGGACGACGACGCGTCCCGACCGCTCGACGATGCGCTCGTCTACCCAGTCGATGGCGCGCTGGTGGTCCAGCGCCATGCTCAGAGGCCGCCGGAGCGTCGGCGGTACAGTACCGCGCCGACGCCGACGAGGGCGATGGCTCCGACGCCGACGAGCGTCAGCGGGACGTTTCCGCCGTCGTCGTTCGCGACCTCGACGGGCAGTTGGTACGTGTCCGAAATCCGTTCGGTGCCGGAGGCGTCCTCGTATCGGAAGTCCATCTTCACCGGGTACGTCTTCGCCAGCGCGTCGCCGCCGACGTTGACGCCGAAGACGAGTTTGGCGCTCTCACCGGGCGCGAGTTCGTCGACGTACGCCTCGCTGTTGTCGGCGCTGATGGGCGATTCGGGGAATATCTTCGCCGACACCTCGCGGAGCGGTTCGTCGCGGTTGTTCGTCACCTCGACGACGAGTTCGCCGCTCTCGCCCGCCGCGAACGTCGTGTTGACGCCTTCGAGACCGAACTCGTCGCGCCGTTCGCCGACGTCGACCCGCACGTCGAGCGGGTCGCTCGTGCGCTGAGTGCCGTCACCGGTCCGGTACTGCGCCTCCAGCGAGAACTGCCGCGGGCCGGCGTCGGCGTTGTCGGTCACCTCGGTCGAGAAGTCGAACGCCGCGCGTTCGCCCGGTTCGAGCGTCCCGACGGCGTACTCCGTCTCGACGGGGTTCACGTTCGAGTTCCGACTCTCGAAGACGAGGACGACGTTGTCGGCGGTCGTCTCGCCGGTGTTGACGAGTTCGCCCGACAGCGACCCCTCCTCGCCGACGTGCAGCGACCCCTCGACGTTCTCCAACTCGAAGGTCTGTTCGGCGAGCGGCGTCACGCCGAAAGAGACGGGAGGCGTTTCTGCGCTCTCGCCGTTTTCGTTCTCGTAGGACGTGGTCGCGCGCATCGTGTACGCCTCCGGGTTCGCGTTGTCGGCGACGGTCACGTCGTACTGCAGCGTCCGGGTCTCGCCGGGTTCCCAGCGCTGTACGAACCGGCTCGCCGACTCGCTCTCGCCGAAGCGGACGTCGGCGTTCGTCGTCTGAACGGAGACGGAGGCGTTGCGGGCGACGCTCTCGCCGACGTTCCGCATCGTGACGTTCATCGTCCCGCTCGCGCCGGCGGGTGCGTCCGTCTCGACGTCGGTGACGACGAAGCGCGCGCGGTCGTCGACGCGGACGGTCACGTCGACGGTTTCGGTCGTCCGCTCGTCGTTGTCGTACTCGTAGGTGAGTTCGAGGTCGAGGTCGTACGTCCCCGACTCGATGTCGTTGGGGACGCCGACCCGGAAGTCGAGGTTCGTCGGCTGGCCGTCCTGCATCGTGCCGACGAGACGCGTCCCCGAACGGACCGAGATGGGCGTCCCACCCGACTTCAGCCTCGCCTCGACGTTACGGGCGTTTCGAGCCTGTTCGTCGACGTCTTCGGCGTCGTTGACGAGTTGCACCGAGAGGTTCGACTGCTGACCGGGCGTGAGCGTCGGTTCGGGGACGTACACCTCGAACCGGGGGTCTTCGATGGCCGACACCGTCGCCGGCGTCGTGAGCAGTGCGAGGACGAGAAAGACGCTGAGTACTTTTCTGCGCATGTATTGAGTAGTGTCCGGACGGCGGCGCCGAGCGACCGATGCCGGGCGATTCGGTCGGTGTCGACGCTCGCGGTCGACTGGCTTCGCTCCACCGTATACGCCGCTACTACATAAGTTGTTGTAAATTTCTACAAACTACCTATCGATTCGTTCGGACACCGACATGCGACGCCCTCCCAAACGAATCGGCGGACGGAGGGGGAGCGGCGAGAGCGACGAGAGAGTCGAGAGCGGTCCGAGTCGGCCGACAACGGAACGACCCTACGGGGCGGTGGCGTACCGGGCGTCGAGATGACCGAGTATGCGGTCGACGATGGACGGGTCGTACGTCCAGAAACCGTAGAACTCCCGGTTCCCGCGCTCTTCCGCGAGGAGCGCGCAGCTATCGCTTGCGACGTCGCCGCCGTCGTAGACGACGAACCACGAGTCCGCAATCTCCTCGGTATCGACGACGTGCGGCGTGACGCCGGCTATCTCGGCGGACTCGCCGCCCTCGGCGGCGTACACGTGGACGTCGAGGGTCGTACTCCCGAGCTGCGCGTACACGTCCGATTGGGCTTCGAGGGCGCGTACGCGCTGGAAGCCGGCGTGGAGTGCCCCCGATTTCGACCGCCAGGCGCGGTCCTCGATCTCCCTCGACGCCGCGACCATCTGCCCGACGTCGTACGAGGTGAACGTCGTCCCGTCGAGATGTTCGAGCAGTTTACTGAACCCGGTCCGCTCGCCGATTCCGCGCCGAAACGGCGCGGTCAGCGACTGTAAATCGACAGCCGTGAGCACGTCGCCATCCTCGCTCAGCACCGCGAACCCGCCGGGGCCGCCCGCGGCGCTCCCCTCCTGAACGGAGACTCGTTGGGAGGCGAAGTACGCCTCCAGTTCCTCGACGACGGACGGAGACGCCGGGTCGAACACCGTCAGCGTCTTCTCCCGGCTCTCCACCCCCTCTATCACTGCTCTCAGCGACATACCCCCCGTACTCTCTCGGCGCCTAAATGAGTTGTTCGTCGGAGTGACAAGAGATATATCCTCTGAGAATAATGTCAGGATAGATGACAGAGCCGGTCGCACAGACCGGGGCCGGCCGGCGTCGGGTCGTCGTCCTCGGCCGCGGCGAGTTCGCCGACGAACTGGTGGAGACGCTCCGCGACTCCACCGTCACGGCCGCGCACGCCACCGAGGCGTCGGCGGCGCTCTCCTCGCTCAGCGACGGACCCGTCGACTGTTTCGTCGTCGTCGCCGACGGCTCGCTCCCGACGCCGGCGTCGGAGCTGTTCTCGCTCGCGCGCAGTCGGACGACCGCACCGGGACTGTACGTGAGCGACGAGACGGCCGCGCTGCCGCCGGCGGTCGAGCAGGTTCCGGCGGACACGACGCACGCGACGACGCGAGTCCGTCGGGCGTTGCTCGACTCGGCCGTAGACGACGTCCCCGCGTCGACGACGACCGACTCCGTCGGCGCGTACGGTTCGACGGTCAGTCACGAACTGGGCAACCAGTTGATGAAACTCGACTTCGCGGCTGATTCGGCGTCCGACGGAGACGAGGCGAGACGACTCGACCGAGTGCTCTCGCGCCTCCGACGGCTGGCCGACGAGGCCGAAGCGGTCGGCCGCGGGACCGCCGCGCCGGAGACGGTCGAACTCGACGCCGTCGCGGCCGACGCCTGGGACCGCGTCGAGGCGTCCGACGCGGACCTCGTCGTCGAGGCCGACCGCTCGCTGGAGGCGGACCCGCTGCTTCTGGTGCTGTTCTTCGAGAACGTGTTCAGAAACGCCGTCCGCCACGGCGGCCGTGACGTGACGGTACGCGTCGAGACGACGCCGCGGGGGTTCGCCGTCGCCGACGACGGGCCCGGGTTCCCCGAGGACGCGCGGCTGTTCGAGTGGGGGCACACCACCGGAAACGGCTCCGGAACGGGACTCGGTATCGTCGCTCGCATCGCCGACGCGCACGACTGGACCGTCACCGCGTACAACGACGGCGGGGCGGTGCTCGACGTTCGAACCGAGTGACGAGAACGCGTTCGAGGAGCGGGGAGAAACCGAGCGAACGCCGCGGACGGCGCTCCGACTACGAGGCGTCGCCGGGGCCGATGGCGACGGCGTAACTCTCGGAGCCCAGTTCCTCCAACTGGTCGGTGGTCTGTCGGCGGAGCGTCGCGAGCCGCCGCTTCAGCAGTTCGTAGTTCGAGTCCGATTCGAGCTGGCGAGCGCTGTGTTCGGTCTCCAAGAGCGCGACTTTCGAGGCGACGGCGAAGAACTCCTGCAACTGCGAGTCGTACGTCGCGCGGACCAGCAGACTTTCGACGACCGCAAACAGGTCGTCGCGGCGGACGGGCTTGACGAGGTACTCGTCGAACGGCATCTCCGCGACGTCGGTGGTCGGGTCGACGGCGGTGACCATCGCCACCTGCGGCGGGTTCTCGCGTTCGTGCAACGCCGAGAGCACCTCGTCGCCCGACATACCGGGCATTCGACGGTCGAGTAAGACGGCGTCGGCGTCGTCGGCGAGTTCGAGCGCCTCCGCGCCGCTGGTAGCGGTCAGCACGCGATAGCGGTCTCGCAGGCGCTCGGCGTGGCCGTGCGCGATGTCGGGGTCGTCGTCGACGACGAGTACGGTGTGGTCCATAGTGCGCCTCTCTTTGTCGACTGTGTTCTTTCCAGCGTGTTAATATTTTGGTAATACATCACAGTCAAACGAGTTGACAATATCGTCAGACGCCGAGGCGCTTCCTCGCGCCGGGGGACGAACTCGCGTCAGTCGGGGGTGACACCGAGATCTTCGAGCGCCCAGCGGACGATTTTCGCCTCGACGACGGCCCGCGTCTCGGCGTCGGCGTCGGTCAGCACGCGGTCGGTCTCTTCGAGGAATCGTCGCTCCGTCTCCGTCTGGTCGGGTTCGTCGCGCGTCGCGTTCAGCAACGCCTCGAAATCCTCGCGGAGGTCGAACGACGCGTAGGCGGCGTTACAGCGCGAGAGGGGACTCATCCCGAGGTTCGACACGAGGTCGGTGACCGTCTCCCAGTCGGAGCTACAGAAGTGAACCGACACCTCGCCGACGATGTCGCGCCACGCGATGGGGTCGCCGTTGCGCATCAGCGTCACCGCCCGCGGCGGCAGGTCGAGTCGGGCGACGGTCTCCCGTTCGCCGCAGAGACAGCACGGCCTCTCGGTTTTGCCCGTGTACATACCCCCCGTTGGAACTGCGTGAAGTTGGACGTGTCGAGCGAACGGGGCGGCGGTGCGAGACGGGTGAGCCTCGTCGACGAACCGACCGCGTCCCGGTTCGTCACTGCTGCGGCGGCGACTCGACGGGTGACTCGGTGTCGGCGGCGAGCCACTCGCTGGCCCACGACTCGATCTCCTCGAACACCGGGCAGAGCGACCGCCCTTTCGGCGTGAGGCTGTAGTACGTCGCCACCGGCGCGTCCTCCTCCAGTCGCCGGTCGACGAACCCCATCTCCCGGAGGTCGTCGAGCACGCGCGAGAGCGTGCGCGAACTCGCGTCGGTCGAGCGCTTCAGTTCGTTGAACCGCTTCTCTCCCTCCTGGAGGTCGTGCAGCACGATGAGTCGCCACTGCGACCCGATCTGTTCGAGCGAGTCGATGACCGGACAGACCGCCAGCGGCTTCTCGGTGTCGAGATTGGATGACATCGGTGTTACCTGGTCACGTCTATGTCCGCGAACGGATATATAGGTTCGTATCGAATACCAGGTAACGTGATGCAACCACGTTTCAATCAGATAGCAGAAGCGGACCGTTCACCGACCGAACGCGGCCAGATAGCGGGGCGAGCGCGATGACGGTGCTACAGAGCACCGTCGCGTTCGACGGCCCGGCGGGACTCGCGTTCCTGCTCGGGCGCGTCCTCTTCGGCGCGATTTTGGCGTTCAACGGCCTGAACCACTTCCTCAACGGCGACCAGTTAATCGGCTACGCGCGGGCCAAAGGCGTCCCCGCGCCGGGGATCGCCGTCCCGTTCACGGGCGGGATGCTGCTGTTCGGCGGCGTCGGCGTCGCCCTCGGCTTGCTCCCGACGCTCGCGGCGGGGGCGCTCGTCGTCTTCCTGCTCGTGACGACGCCGCTCATGCACGACTTCTGGGCCGCGCCCGCAGAGCAACAGCAGAGCGAGATGACGAGTTTTCTGAAGAACGTCGCTATGCTCGGCGGCGCGCTCGTCTTCCTCGGCCTCAGCGCCGTGCCGTGGCCGTACGCGCTCTGAACCGACGGCAAACCACCTCGAACGACCCCGAACCTCCAGTACCGTTAACCGACTTTCGGACCAACGACGGACGACACCCATGACAGACGCACCACCGACGACCGGACTGCACCACGTGACGAGCATCTGCACCGACATAGAGGAGACCAAGGCGTTCTACGAGAACGTCCTCGGTTGGCACACCGTGAAAATGACCCAGAACTACGACGACCCGGGGACGCCGCACTACTACTTCTCGTCGACGCCGGAGGGCGAGCCGGGGACGAACGTCACCTACTTCGAGTACCCCGACTCCCGCGGCGTCCCCGGCCCGGGAGCGAGCCACCACTTCGCCTTCGGCGTCGAGGACAGGGAGACCTTAGATGAGTGGCGCGAACACCTCGTCGACCACGGCGTGCGCGTCTCGAACGTCAAGAACCGGACGTACTTCGAGAGCATCTACTTCACCGACCCCGACGGCCTCGTCTTCGAACTCGCGACGATGGAACCGGGGTTCACCTACGACGAGGCGGAGCCGGGGAGCGACGAGATAGATCCGTTCGAGAAGGGCTACGGTGACGACTGAATGGAGGGCGCGCCCGACGCGTTCGGTTCCCCCTATCGGTTGCTCGCGGGGTCCGTCGTTCCGCGCCCCATCGCGTGGGTGAGCAGTCGCAGCGAGGATGGGGTTGACAACCTCGCGCCGTACAGCTTCTTCAACGTCGTCACGCCCGACCCACCGGTCGTGATGTTCTCGCCGGTCGGCGTCGGCGACGACCGAAAGGACACGACGGAGAACGTCCTCGCCACCGAGGAGTTCGTCGTCCACGTCGTCACCCGCGACCTCGCCGAGGCGATGAACGCGACGAGCGCGACGCTCGAACGCGGCGAGAGCGAGTTCGACCACGCGGGGTTAGAGAAAGTGGAAGCGACGACCGTCGACGCCGCCCGCGTCGCCGACGCGAAAGTCGCCTTCGAGTGCCGCCTCTACGACGCCCACGAGGTCGGTCGGTCGACGATGATTCTCGGCGAGGCCGTCCACGCCCACGTCGCCGACGAACTGCTCACCGACGGGAAGATGGACGTGACGAAACTCGACGCTGTGGGTCGCCTCTCGGGCAGTCAGTACGCGACGACTGACGAGCGGTTCTCGCTGGAACGACCGCCGTGAACCGCGGACGCGCCGCGTAGCGCGTCGGTCGAACGACGAGTCGCTTTCGTCCGGCGTCCGTCGTGTCGTCACCCGCGTCCCGCCCGCCTCCAGCGTCCCGCCTGCCTCCAGCGTCCCGCCTGCCTCTAGCGTCTCGCCCGCCTCCCGCGCTCGGTCGCTGGCGCGAAAGTCCCGTCGTCGACCCGCAGGAGGCGACTACCGGCGGGTCGGAGAAGAATATAAGGACGTAAGTGTGGTATTGAATGTTATTATTCCCTCCCTGAAAGCGTTAAGAAGGGTCGCTGGCTACCGTGGTCCAAGATGTCACGGAGCACCGACGCACGAGACGGAGAGAAACGAACGATGAAAGACGTGAGCCACACCGCGCCGAACGGCGTCTCCGCGGACAGCGTCTGGCGACGCGGCGGTAACCGAGACGAATCCGACCGCGACGACGAGTAGCCGCGCGAGTACGACGAACTTCTCTTACTCTCCGAAAACGACGAGATACACTGCACCAGCGACGCCGCCGGCGAGCATGGCGACGCCGAGGACGACGAACACACCGACGAGAACTGTCGTCCCGAGCAGTCCCGGTCCGAGAAACGAGAGGGTCGCCGCCGCGGCGAAGCAGACGAGCGCGACCGCTCCGGTGATGAGCAGCGTCGAGCGCGGGGTTAGGTCGTCACCGTATGCCACGTCCCCCACCACGACCTTTCGCGTAGTAAAAGGTCGCACGAGTGAACAACTCGACATATCGAGGTACAGTTACCGCCGAACGTATCTTATCTTCAACTAGTCGGGCGATAGAAGTCTCCAAAAATACTCAATAATTTTATCACGTCGTTGTTCTTCGACTCGCCCGTGATAACAGTCGAGGACCTCAGAAAGGAGTACGGCGGCTTCGTCGCCGTCGAGGGGAGTTCGTTCGAGGTCGACGAGGGGGAGATATTCGGCGTCGTCGGTCCCAACGGGGCGGGGAAGACGACGACGCTGAAGATGCTCTCGGGGCTCGTCGAACCGACGAGCGGGGCGGCGACGGTCGCCGGCTACGACGCCGCTGACCCGGCGATGCGATCGTCACTCGGCTTTCTCCCCGAGGAGTCACCGCTCTACGAGGATATGACGCCGCGGTCGTACCTCCGCTTCTTCGCGGACCTCTACAGTGTGCCCCACGAGGAGGCGGTTCGGCGGAGCGAGGAGACGCTCGACCGCCTCGAACTGGAGCACCGCGACCGCCGCCTCGGCGATATGTCGAAGGGGATGAAACGGAAGGTCGCCATCGCGCGGTCGCTCGTCAACGACCCACAGGTCCTCATCTACGACGAACCCGCCAGCGGCCTCGACCCGCTGACGACGAACTACGTGCTGGAGTTCACGAAGGAACTCGCCGCGGCGGGCAAGACGGTGCTGTTCAGCGCGCACAACCTCTACCACGTCGAGAGCGTCTGCGACCGCATCATAATCATGAATCGCGGCGAGATCGTCGCCCGCGGCACCGTCGCCGAGATTCGAGAGCGACACGGCGAAACGGCGTACCACGTGTTCACGACCGTCGCAGTCGACGGCGCGGACCGGGTCGAGGAGGCGCCCGACGGAGCGGCGCGTTATCGCCGCGTCGTCGACGATATGGTCGCCGTCGAAGCCGTCCGGAGCGAGGCCGAATCGAGGGGCGGCGAAGTGGTCGACATCCGAACCGAGGAACCGAGCCTCGAAGCCCTCTTTCTCGACATCGCCGGCGGCGGAACCGTTTCGCCGCCCGCCCGAGGTGAGTCGTGAGCGGTTCGTCGAGAACGCTCGCCGCTCGGTTCGCCGACGCACTCCGAAAGGCCGTCGCTCGACTCGCCGACTGGACCCGGAAGACGCTCCGCGTCGCCCGCTGGGAGGCCGCCAGGACGGCGGGCGTCTTCGACCGGAAGACCGCCGGTGCAGCGTTCGCCGCCGCGCTCCTCGTCGGAGCGTTCGGCGCCGCCGCGCTCTCGACGGGCGGGGCGGGCGTCGCCCTCGACGAGAACATCTACCGCGTCGGCATCGCGGCCGACAGTCCCTACTACGACGCGGTGGCGGAGAGCCCCCCGCTCGCAGCGCGTCCGCCCGACGAAGCGGCGCTGAGAGACGGTGAGATAGACGCGCTGGTCCGTGGCAACGAAGTCGAACCCGCCGACTCCGAGCGCGGCCGCGCGGCCGCCGCCGCCTATCGGTCGGCGGTACAGTCGTACAACGACCGCCGGATGCTCGCCGAGGAGAACCAGTCGGCGGCGTTCCCCGTCGTGGTCGAGATACGGTACGCCGACCGCGGGGGGGCGTCGGGCGGGTCGGCCGCGACTGACGCCGGCAGCGACACCGACTCGTCCGGTGGCGACTCGGCGGACAGCGACCAGTCGCCGAACGCCGAGAGCGGGTCGGGTGCTTCGGACGGGACGGGCGGGTCGGCCGGAGCCGACGAACCGAGCGACGGCGAGGGTGACGGAGCCCTCGCCGTCCCCGACGTCGGCGGCAGCGGTGCCCTCTTCGGCGGCCAGAGCTCCGGGTCGCCGGCTGACATCGCGCCGCCCTTTCCCTTCGGGTCGCTCGTGCTCGCGTTCGCGTTCCTCGTTCCGGTGAACTTCGTCGTCCAGTCGTACGGTAGCACGATGCTGAACGAGCGCATCAACCGCCGCGGCGAACTGCTTCTCGTCGCGCCGCTGTCGCCGACGAGCATCGTCGCCGGGAAGACGCTGCCCTACGCACTGGCGATTCTCGGCGTGACGACGCTCATCGCCGCCCTCGTCGGCGGCGGACTGCTCTCGGTCGCCGCGGTGTTTCCGCTCGCGCTCGCGTACCTGGCGGCGACGTTCGTCGGCGCGATGTTCGCGCGCTCGTTCAAGGAACTCACGTTCGTCACCGTCGCGCTGTCGGTGTTTCTGACGACGTACGCGTTCGTCCCGGCTATCTTCACCGACGTGACGCCCATCGCGCTCATCTCGCCGCTGACGCTCGTCGTCCGCGACCTGCAGGGCGCGGCGGTGTCGGCCGGCGAGTACGCCTTCGCCACCGGCTCGTTCTACTTCGGGTCGGGCGTGCTGTTCCTGCTCGGCGTCGGCGTCTACCGCGAGGAGGACCTGTTCACCCAGCGGTCGGTCCCGCTGAAGTTCCTCGACGCGCTCGACAGCCGCCTCTCGGGGAAGCGCTCCGTCGCGGTGCTGAGCGCGCTGTTCATCCCGTTCGTCTTCGTCGCCGAACTGCTCACGGTCGCGGTGCTGTTCGCGCTCCCGGTTCAGCTCTCGATGCCGCTTCTCCTGGCGTCGATCGCCGCCGTCGAGGAGTTCGCCAAGAGCGTCCACGTCTACGCCGGCTTCGAGAAGAACCGCTTCGAGCGGTCGGTGCCGACGGCGGTCGTGTTGGGTTCGCTGTCGGCCGTCGGCTTCTTCGCCGGCGAGAAAGTGACTGCCGTCGTCCAACTCGTCGGCCTGCCGGAGTTGGCGCTCGGACGGGCGGCGTTCGCCACCTCCGGTCTCCCCGGTATCGGCCCGGCGGGCGCGGTCGGCCTCCTCCTCGCACCGCTGCTCTTGCACGTCGTCACCGCGAGCCTCACGGCTATCGGCGCGAGCAGGAACCGGCTGCTCTACGTGGCGTCGCTGGTGGTCGCCGTCGCCGTTCACACTTTCTACAACCTCGCGGTGGTGGTCACCCTTGCGTGACCGACGACTCACCATCGCGCGCCGCGAGCTCTCGGTGCTGCGTTCGGAGAAGACTATCGTGCTGGCGCTCCTCATCCAGCTGTTCATCGCGGCGTTCTCGTCGTTTCTCGTCGTCGGACTCGTCTCGCTGTACGACCCCGGCAGCTCGGAGGGGTACGACGTCGACGTCGGCGTCTCGGGGGAGGCTCGCTACGAGCTCGTCTACGCGGCTCACAGCGTCTCGGGGGCGCAGCCGGTTCTCTTCGACTCGGAGACGGCCGCCCGACAGGCGTTCGACCGTCGACAGGTCGACGCGATTCTCCACACCGACCGCCGCGGCGGGCGCGTACACGTCACGGCGACGGTGCCCGACGACAACGTTCGGACGACGGTGACCGTCACGCAGGTACGCGACACGCTGCGGGAACTCGAACGCCGCGAACGGTTCGAACGCTCGGAGTCGCTGGCGAGAGCTCCGCTGGAGCTACCGGACGCGCCGGCGTCGAGCCCGTACCACGGCTTCACCTACACGGCGCTGATTCCGCTGTTGCTCTTTCTCCCCGTGTTCATCAGCGGGTCGCTCGTCGTCGACTCGGTGACCGAGGAGTTCGAGCGCGGCACGCTCGAACTGCTCCGCGTCGCCCCGCTGTCGCTTTCGGACATCGTCGACGGAAAACTGCTGGCTGCGGCGGGCCTCGCGCCCGCGCAGGCGGCGCTGTGGCTCGCGGTGCTCTCGCTCAACGGCACCGCTGTCTCCGGCGCGGGACGACTCCTCGCGCTCGTCGCCGCGCTGGCGGTGCTCGCCGCCGGTTTGGGCGTCGTCGTCTCGTTCGTCGCCGCCGAGCGCCGGACCGCCCAGCTGCTCTACTCGCTTGGTGTGCTCCTCGCGTTCGCCGGCGCGACGCTCTCGCCGCTGAGTCCCACGAACGTCGTCGCCCGCCTCGCCATCGGCAGCGCCGACGCGACGGTGACGCTCGTCGTCGCCGGCTACGTCGTCCTCGCCGTCGTCGCCTACGGCGGCGTTCGCACGGCGGTCGGTCGGTTCGACGCGACGAGCGTCTGACCGGCCGTCACGACTCGCACCGGCGGGACTGATTTTTTGCAACTTCGGCTCGTCTACTCGACCATGCGAATACTCATCGCCGGCTCCCACGGCGGCGTCGGAACGCGCGTCACCGACCTCCTGAGCGACAGCGACCACGAGGTCAGAGCGATGGTCAGAGACGAAGCGCAGGTCCCCGAGATGGAGTCGTACGGCGTCGAGACGGTCGTCGCCGACCTCACGAGCGACGACGACGTCGAGCGTGCGGTCCGCGGATGCGACGCGGTACTGTTCGCCGCCGGCTCCGGCGGCGAGGACGTCGAGGGCGTCGACCGAGACGGGGCGATTCGGACGATAGACGCCGCCGAGGCGTTCGGCGCGTCGCGCTACGTCATGCTCAGTTCGATGGGCGCGGACGACCCCGAGTCGGGGCCGGAGGAGCTGCGCGACTACCTGGAGGCGAAGGCCGCAGCCGACCGCTACCTCCGCGAGAGCGAACTCGACTACACCGTCGTCCGACCGGGGGCGCTGACGAACGAAGACGGGACGGGCAGAATCGTCGCTGACGAGCGACTCGACGGGCCGGGCGAAATCACGAGAGACGACGTCGCCGGGACGCTCGCCGCGGCGTTCGAAGTCGAGAACACCGTCGGCAAGACGTTCGAGATTCTCGCCGGCGACGACCCCATCGAGAGGGCGCTGGAGAGCTTGGACTGAGCGGAGTGGCGCGGCGGGCGGTCGGCGTCGCTGCGCGTCCGTTCGCGCTCAGGGGGCGACGATTTCGACGACCGTCTCCGCGTCGACGACGAGGTTGTACGCCGCCTCGTCGTCGTTCCACAGACAGAGCACGTTCTCGAACCCGAGCACCGCGCCGTATGCTGCTTCCGCGAGCTCGCGGTTCAGCGCCGACTCCCGCGTGAGCACGGCGTAGTGGTCGACCGACTGGCTGCCGTCGCCGATTTTGAACACCGGGTTCCGGCCGTCGTCGTCGGCGAGGTCGTGACTGAGTTTCACCGCCAGGAGGTCGATGCGGTCGGTGACGTGGGCTTCCATCTCGGCCATCCGCGCGTGTCGGCTCCGGTCGGCGCGCAGGTCGACGCGTCGTTTTCCGTCTCTTCGGAGGATGCTGTAGGAGAACTGCACCGAGGTCTTGGTGAACGTGCCGTCGCTCGCGCCGCCCTCGTCGAGGCGGCGCTGGAACGCCGGCGGCTCCACGTCGTCGCGCACGTCGAACGACCAGCCGCGGTCCGAGGGCGTCATCCCCGGCCACAGGCGGAGTTCGGGCGAGTACACCGTCGCGCCCGCCTCCGATTCGACTTCGCGTTCGACCTCCCGAAGTCCGATGCTCGTGTTTCTGTCCGCTGGTGCGAGCGCGACGACGGAGCCGTCGTCGGCCAGCGCGCCGAGGTAGCGACGGACGACGGAGACCGGGTCGTCGACCTCGCTGAGCACGTTTCCGAACAGTACGAGGTCCGCGTCGCCGAGCGCGTCGAGGTCGAACGCCTCGGCCGTCTCGCGGTGAACCGTCGTCCGAAAGTTCTCGTTCGTCTCGTCGAGCAACCGTTCGAGCACGTCGGCGGCGGGGCTCGGTTCGACCGCGTGGTAGTCGACTAGGCAGTCGTCGGGCAGGTAGTCGTGCAGGCCGAGCGCCGGACCGCCGACGCCCGCGCCCACGTCGACGACGCGGAGCGTTCTCGGGAGCAGGCCGTTCTCGGCGAGGTCGTTCAGCACGTAGCCCACCTCGGCGTAGTAGTCCGCGAGGTGGTAGACGGCGTAGCCGAGCGCGGCCGTCTCGTCGTACTCCACGTCGTTCTGGTAGTAGTAGTCCTCCTTCAGCCGACGGACGGCCTCGCGGAGTTCGTCGCCCGACTCCCCCGTGTGCCAGTTCGCGCCGTAGCGCCCGACGAGCAGGTCTTCGACCGCGAACGAGTAGGCCTCGGGGAGTGTCGTCGGCCGCCAGTCGCGGACCGGAACCGGCGCGTCGTCGACGGGGACGAACGTGCCGTCCGCCTGTTCGACCAACCCGAGGTCGAACGCCTCCTCGCGCAGGGTCTGCTTGACGACCGCCGGGTGCGGGTAGCCTTCGACGTACTCGGCTATCTCCTCGGGGTCGATGGGGCGGACGTTGCGGAGGTACTTCGCGTTCGAGACGACGGCCTCGCGGTCGGTCATCGGTTCTCACCTCCGTCGTCGTCGGCGCTGTCGTCGTCGTCGGCGCTGTCGTCGCCGTCGCCGTTGTCGTCGCCGTCGGCGCTGTCGTCGCCGGCGTTGCGCCCGAGTTCTTCGGGGTCCGCGGTCTCGTGGCGCCCCGCCTCCCGGTACAGTTTCTCGAACGCCTCGCCCTCGGCGTCGGCGATTCGGGCCGCCGCCTCGGCGACGCCCGTCGCGCCGTCGAACGTCTCCTGAATCTCCGCGTACACGCGCGGGGTGCCGCCGGTGACGGTGTCGACGACGTCGTCCAGCGCGGCCGAAACCGGGGTGGCGAACTCCTCGCGGACATCCTCGGCGGCGAGCGCGTAGGCGAGCACCGCGGCGTGTGCGCCCGACTGCACCGTCTTCATCGCGCCGTCGTGCTCGCCGGCGGTCGTCTCGAAGACGTCGTTGCCGGCGGCGGCGAACGCCTCGTCGACGGCGTCGAGCGTCGGCCCGCCCTCGTCGACGACGGCGGCGACGTTGCCCGGCGCGTTCTCGGGGGCGAACAGCGGGTGGTAGCTCGCGCGTTCGCAGTCGGCGGCGTGTTCGCGCAGCGCCGACAGCGGCCCGGCCATCACCCCGGTCACGTCGAAGACGGCCCCGTCGGCGTTCGGCGCGTGCGCGGCGATGGCCGACTCGACCGCGGAGATGGGGACGGCGAGACAGACGGCGTCGAAGCGTTCGTCGGTGTCCGTCGAGACGGCGCGGGCGTCGTGGGCCGCGGCCGCCGCTTCGGCGGCCTCGGAGTCGGTGTCGGCGAACGCCACCTCCGCCGAGAGCGTGTCGGCGACCCAGCGACCCATCGCGCCCGCACCGACGATGAGCAGTTTCATTGCGCGTTCGTTGCCAACGCCGTCGCAAAAGGCGTTCGATGCCGCCTATCCGCAATCACGTGTCAGAACCACAATCGTTAATGAGTCCGTGACTGACTACCACGGTATGAGAGACACGAGAGCCGAGGACGCCAAGAGACGTAAACTCGGCGCAGCCGTGTTTGCCCTGTTGGCGGTCGTCGCAGCCGTTACTCCGTTTCTCGCAGGTGCGCACGCTATCTGGATAGCTGTTGGCGTCGGAACCGGCGTCGTCCTGCTCGTCGTCTCGCTCACCATCGCGACGGATTCTGACCTGAACGGGCCGCCGCCGCAGCGAATCGGCTGACCGCTCTTTTTCGTCTCTCCTGCCCTCACAACCCCAACTTCAATACGCGATTCACCGCGAGCACCGAGAAGCCGACGCCCATCACGCCGACGAGCAGGCCGACGGCGACGGCCCACCCCGCCGCGTCCGAGAGCGCGCCGACGACGAAACTGCCGGTCGCTCCCAGGAGCATGTACGCCGTCCGGACGAGGCCGAACCCCGCGCCGCGCTCCTCCGCCGAGAGTTTGTCGATGAAGCGCGACTGGATGGGCGCGCCCCAACTCATCGCCACGCCGACCATGCACGCGCCGACGACGAAGACGGGGAGCGTCGACCCCTCGATGAGCGTGGCGTAGCCGACGACGCCGAGACCCATCGACAGCGAGGCGGCGGCGTCGCGGTCGAACCGGTCCGACAAGTAGCCCATGACGGGTTGGGTCGCGCCGTGGACGACGAAGTACAGCGAGAACAGCGCGCTCGCCGTCGCCACCGAGAGGTCGTGGTATGCGACGAGAAACGTCGGCAGGAAGGACGCCGTCGCCTGCCAGGTGAACGCGCCGGCGACGGCCAGAATCGTAGTATAGACGATTTCGGGGCGCGAGAGCAGCTCGAACAGCGACGCGAACGCGAACCGTTCGCGCATCGGCTGGTCGGGTCGCTCCGGCGTCGTGGGTTCGATACGCCGCTGGAACAGGAGGAACACCGGAACCGCGGCGATAGCGCCGAGCAGCATCGAGGCGCGCCAGTCGTAGCGGGCGGCGACGACGGCGGCGACGACGGGCACGGAGAGCCCCGCGAGCGGCCCGCCTGCGACGTGGACGCCGATAGCGCGACCGATGTTCGAGAACTGCTTGGAGATGAACGTCGTGGCGACGGTGTAGTGCAGTCCCGCGCCCGCGCCGAGCGCGAGGGTGAACAGCGCGAACGTCGGAAACGACGGCGAGACGGCCAGGAGGAGGCTACCGACCGCGGTGAGGCCGACGGCGGCGAGGATGACGCGACGCTCGCCGAACCTGTCGCCGAGGACGCCGCTGGGAAACTGCATCGTCGCGTAGGCGGCCCACATCCCCGCGAGGGCGAGACCGACTGCGCCGTTCGACACCTCGAACTGGGCTGTGATGTCGGGGACGACCGGACTGATGGCGAGGCGCGCGACCATCGTCGCGAAGAACGCGAGCGTACAGAGGACGAGCACCGTGTTCCGGTAGCGCCAGTTCACGCCGGAACTTGTCGACACCGGAGCAAGTGGGTTCGGATACCGGCAGCGGGCGGAAGCCTGTTGCCTGAGAAACACTTTTGCCCGTGCGTTCGGCTTCCATCCTATGCGCGTATTCGTAGCCGGAGCGACGGGGGTGTTGGGCCGCCGACTCGTCTCGCAGTTCGCCGACCGCGGACACGAGGTGGTCGGCCTGACGCGCGACGCCGAAGGCGACGACCTCGTCGCCGACCGCGGCGGCGAACCGTATCGGGGTGACCTCTTCGACGCGGACTCGCTGGCGCTGGCCGCCGAAGGTGCCGACGTCGTCGTCCACGCCGCGACGTCGATTCCGACCGATCCGCTGGCGGCCGAGAACGAGTGGGAGCGAAACGACCGCGTCCGGAGGGAGGGAGCTCGCGCGCTCACGACCGCCGCCGCGTCCGTCGGCGCGACGCAGTATCTCCAACAGAGCGTCGTCTGGGTGGCCGCGAACTCTCGGGGCGACTTCTTCGACGAGTCGTCGCCGCCGCAGCCGACGCGCCTCACGCAGTCGGCCGTCGACGCCGAGCAGATCGCGATGGCCGCGAGCGAGACGGCGCCGTTCTCGGCGTCGATACTGCGGTGTGGCGTCTTCTACGCGCCGGACGCCGTCCACACCCGGCAGTACGCCGAACGGCTGCTGCGGCGGCGACTACCCGCCATCAGTCGGGGACCGCTCGGCCGCGACGAGGTCGTCATCGCGCCGCTTCACGCCGACGACGCCGCGAGCGCGTTCGTCGCCGCCGCCGAGTCGGAGGCGACCGGACGGTGGCACGTCGTCGACGACGAACCGGTGTCGACTCGGGAGTTCCTCGAGACGTTCGCGGCGCTGTTGGACGCGCCGAGACCGATTCCGCTCCCCGCGTGGGTCGTCCGGATGACCGTCGGCTCGGCGGCCGTCTCGCAGTTCACCACGTCGATGCCGACGACGAACGACCGCTTCCGCGAGTCGACGGGGTGGGACCCGACGTATCCGACGTACCGCGAGGGACTCCGACAGGTCGTCGACCGCTGGCAGGGCGACGGGACGCTCGACGCGCTCCGGGCGGGGTCCGTCGACGGTTCGACGAACGGCGTGCTGGAGCGACGCTGACACGAACAGTGAAGGTGCGACCGCGTGAACGTGGCCCATGACCGACAAACCGCTCGACGGACGCGTCGCCTTCATCACCGGAACCAGTCGCGGCATCGGGAAAGCGCTCGCGCTCGCCTTCGCCGACGCCGGGGCCGCCGTCGTCTCGACGGGCAAGACGATGGACGAACACGAGCGACTGCCGGGAACCGTCACGCAGACCACCGAGGAGATACGCGAGCGCGGCGGCGACTCCATCGCGCTGCAACTCGACGTCCGAGACGAGTCGAACGTCGAATCGGCCATAGAGGAGACCGTCGACGAGTTCGGCGGCATCGACCTCGTCGTCAACAACGCGGGCGCGATTCAGTTCGGCGGCGTCGACGACATCCCCGCCAAGCGCTTCGACCTCCTGATGGACGTCAACGCCCGCGGGGCGTACGTGACGACGCGCGCGGCGCTGCCGTACCTCCGCGAGAGCGACCACGCCCACGTCGTGATGAACTCGCCGCCGACGACGATGGAACCCGCGCCCGGCAAAGCGGCCTACGCGCTCTCGAAGTACGGAATGACGTTTCTCGCGCGGTCGCTCGCCGACGAACTGCGGAGCGACGAGGTCGCCGTCAACAGCGTCTGGCCCGTCTCCGCCATCGAGACGGAGGCGACGCGCCACTTCGAACTCGGCCGACCCGAGGACTGGCGCAAGCCGCAGGTCGTCGTCGACGCGATGCTCGAATTGGTGACGCGCGACCCGACCGAGTGTACGGGCAACGAGTTCTACGACGAGGAACTGCTCCGCGAGGCCGGCGTTTCGGAGTTCGCGCGGTACGCCGTCGTCGATGGGGCCGACCCCGGCCCGACGTCGGCGCAGCTGTTCGATTCGAGATACGGGCAGAGCGAGTAACTACCGCGATTTGCCGGCAACGGTCTCAGTCGACGACGAGTTCGACGGGGTAGTCGGTGAAGTTCTCGTAGCCGTCCTCGGTGACGACGGCGATGTCCTCGATGCGGACGCCGCCGACCGCCGGGTCGTAGAGGCCGGGTTCGATTGTGACGACGTGGCCGGGTTTCAGTTCCTCGCCGTCGCTGCTGAGGCGGGGGCCCTCGTGGACGTCGAGGCCGACGCCGTGGCCGGTGCTGTGGATGAAGCCCGTCTCGGTCGTCGGGTCGCTTCGGAATGTCGCGTGGTCCGCGTTTTCGTAGACGTCGCAGACGGCGTCGTGGACGTCTTTACCGGTCGCACCGGGTTCGAGGGCGTCGAACGCTGCGTCCTTGGCGTCGGCGGTTAGCTCGAACCACTCGCGAATCTCCGCCGAGGGTTCGCCCTTCACGAACGTCCGCGTCATGTCGGCGTGATATTTGGTCGATTTGCTCCGCGGGAAGATGTCGATGATGATGGACTCGTTCGCCAGGAGCGGGCCGCTGCCGCGGTCGTGGGGGTC
The DNA here is from genome assembly GCF_005155585.1 of Haloprofundus sp. MHR1. Lineage (NCBI taxonomy): Archaea > Methanobacteriati > Methanobacteriota > Halobacteria > Halobacteriales > Haloferacaceae > Haloprofundus > Haloprofundus sp. MHR1. The sequence continues at coordinate 2,595,474 of NZ_CP039833.1, read as the reverse complement.
GGCGGCGTGCTCGCCGCAGGCGACGATGGTCTCGTCGAGCGCGCAGCCCTCGCGGAGGAGCGTGATCTCTATCTCCTGCTGCACGCGCTCGCTCGTCAGCGGGTCGCCCTCGTAGACGAGCGTGCCGTCGGCGGCGACGTCGGCGGCGCGGATGAGGTCCTCGGCGGCTCTCATCGCCGCTTCGTTGGCCTTCTGGGCGGCGCGGACGTTGTCGACTTCCTCCGCGGTCTTCACCGCGCGGATGTCGCCGAGCACGTCGCGCTCTTCGACGGTCACGTCGCCGCCCTGCTCGCGGAGGCCGTCGGCGGTGCCGAGCGGGAAGCGCTCGGGCGCGAGCACCGACTCGACGCCCGCGTCGTCGAGAAACGCCGCGATGGTCCGGGCGCGGCCCTCTTTCGGTCCGTACTCGGCGACGCGTCGTCGGAAGTCGTACTCGGCGAGGCGGGAGACGGCGTCGGCGCGGCTCTCCTTCTTCGCGCGGCCGTACTCCAGGCCACTGACGAGCAGGCGCGTCTCGTCGCCGGTGAACACGGTCACGAACGGGTCGGGGGCGTCGAATCCCGAGAGATACAGCTGGTTGGAGTCACCGCTGTCGGCGTCGAGAAGATAGCCGTCGAAACCCTCGGAATCGAGGTGTGCTGCGAGCGAGGAGAGGTTTGGTTCCATATCTCCGAGGGGACGCCGCGACGGTAAAGTGGTTGGCTTCCCGGAAGAGAGTCGGAACGGAATGTCACCGCGTCCGGTACCCTGATACCGGCCCGCACAGAGTGGCGAGTATGGACGCGGAACTCTCTCAATCTCGGGTGCGCGGCACGGCCCGCGCGCCGCCTTCGAAGAGCTACACTCACCGGGCGATTCTCGCCGCCGGCTACAGCGACGGCGCGACCGTCTACGACCCGCTTGTCAGCGCCGACACGAAGGCGACGATGCGCGCCGTCGAGGCGTTCGGCGGCGACGTGACCCGCGAAGGTGATACGCTCGACATCGACGGCTTCGGCGGCCGTTCCGGCGTTCCGGACGACGTCATCGACTGTGCGAACAGCGGAACGACGATGCGTCTCGTCACCGCGTGCGCGGCGCTCGCCGACGGAATCACCGTACTGACGGGCGACGACTCGCTCCGTTCGCGCCCGCAGGGCCCGCTGCTCGACGCGATTTCGGAGCTCGGCGGCCGCGCCGAGAGCACCCGCGGGAACGGGCAAGCGCCGCTCGTGCTGAAGGGGCCCGTCTCGGGCGGACGAGTGGCGATTCCGGGCGACGTGTCATCGCAGTACATCTCGGCGCTTCTGATGGCCGGGGCGGTGACCGAGGAGGGGATCGACGTCGACCTCGAAACGCAACTGAAATCCGCGCCGTACGTCGATATCACGCTCGAAGTCCTGCGGGATTTCGGCATCAGCGCGGAGGCGACCGAGCGCGGGTTCTCGGTCGCGGGCGGGCAGTCGTACGAACCGACCGACGGCGAGTACCACGTCCCCGGCGACTTCTCGTCGATCTCCTACCTGCTCGCCGCGGGGGCCGTCGCCGCCGACGAAGACCACGAACTCGTCGTCGAGGGCGCATACCCGAGCGCGCAGGGCGACGCTGCCATCGTCGACGTGCTCGAACGGATGGGCGCGGCTATCGAGTGGGACCGCGAGAGCGGCCGTATCACGGTCAGAAAGTCCGAACTCTCGGGCGTCACCGTCGACGTCGGCGACACGCCCGATTTGCTCCCGACCATCGCGACGCTCGGCGCCATCGCCGACGGCGAGACGCGCATCGAGAACTGCGAGCACGTCCGCTACAAGGAGACGGACCGCGTGAGCGCGATGGCCGACGAACTGACCGAGATGGGCGCTCTCGTCGAGGAAGAACGGGACGTGCTGACGGTGAAGGGCGACGTAACCTCGCTGTCGGGCACAACGGTCGACGGCTACCACGACCACCGCATCGTGATGGCGCTCTCGGTGGCCGGACTCGTCGCCGACGGGACGACTCGCGTCCGAGGTGCCGAGCACGTCGACGTCTCCTTCCCGAACTTCTTCGACGTGTTCACCGAGTTGGGCGCGGACGTTCGGCTGCGGGAGTAACGCGACGCGGTGGGGGCGAGTCGGTCGCGTAATCGAGTTGGCTAACAGACGGCGCGTCGAATGTGGCGACTGACGCGAACCGGGACGCCGTACACCCGCCTCGGCCGGTTCGCGGCGGTTCGTCAAATCACGGGGGGTCTGGCCCCGCTTTCGTACAAAAAGATTCGGCCGAGAACGGTGTTGTCACGCGGGCGTGGAAGGGCCACAGACAGCCGAGTTACCGCTCTCCGACGCCCGTCCGCCGCCGAATCGCTTCGACCCACCACGTCTTGAAGACGAGAATCCCGGCGGTGCCGACGACGGTGCCGACGGGCTTTCGCCGAATCGCCGAGACGAGCGCCACGGTTCCAGAGACCGCGTTCACTACGTTGAGCACGTTCGGATAGCCGAAATCCATCGTACCCTTTCCTTCGCTCAGCCACGCTTCTTCGGCGAGGACGACTTCGCTGAACCAGTTGTCAGTGCGCTTCGGTTCGCCGAACAGCACCGGGTTGACGACGGTGAACGCGACGACCGCGGCGAGCAGCCGCCACTTTCGGCGGTAGATGGCGTACATCAACACGGGCGTGATGACGAAGCGCGTCCCCGCGCTCCACGGATTCGAGTGTCTGCGCCAGAACCAGTTTTCGAGTCGCGCACGCAGCGAGCGCTGGTCGACGTTCGACGAGTCGACCGAGGCGGGGTCGGTCATGCGGGAACGTACGTGGCCCGCCGAGATGAGGGTTCGCCCCGCACTGGGCGAAGTTCCGCCTCCCGCCGCCACGATTGCGCCTTTCTACAAACACTAAATGGCCGCGACACCGACCCCCCGGTAATGAACGGCAACGGCTTCGGACGACTGTTCCAGTTTTCGACGTACGGCGAGAGCCACGGCGACGCGATGGGCGTCGTCGTCAGCGGCTGTCCCGCGGGCGTCGAACTCGACGAGGAGGAGATTCAGCGCGAACTCGACCGGCGCAAACCCGGCCAGTCGATGATAACGACGAGTCGGGGCGAACCCGACGAGGTGTCCATCCACAGCGGTCTGCAAGACGGCTACACGACGGGCACGCCCATCGGCATGACCATCGAGAACAAGGACGCGCGCTCGGGGAAGTACGAACCGTTCGTCACCGCGCCGCGACCGTCGCACGGCGACTTCACGTACTCCGCCAAGTTCGGCACGCGCAACTGGGGCGGCGGCGGGCGCTCCTCGGCGCGCGAGACGGTGAACTGGGTCGCCGCGGGCGCGGTCGCCCGGCAGGTGTTAGAGCAGTCGGAGTACGACGTCCAGATCAAGGCGCACGTCAACAAGATCGGCGACGTCGAGGCTCCGGAAGTCACGTTCGAGGAGATGCTCGAACACACCGAGGAGAACGACGTTCGGTGTGCGCATCCCGAGACTGCCGAGAAGATGCGCGAACTCACCGACGAGTACCAGAAGACGGGCGACTCCATCGGCGGGAGCATCTACTTCGAGGCGCGCGGTGTTCCGCGAGGATTGGGCGCGCCGCGCTTCGAGTCGTTCCCCTCCCGCCTCGGCCGAGCGATGTTCTCGATTCCGGCGACGACGAGCGTCGAGTACGGTCTCGGCAAGGAGGCCAGCGAGTGGACAGGCCACGACCGAAACGAGGACTGGGAGTTTGGAGAGGAGGGGGACCCGGTCCCCGTCGGCAACAAACACGGCGGGCTTCAGGGTGGCATCACGACGGGCCAACCCATCTACGGCGAGGCGACGTGGCACGCGCCGACGTCGATTCCGAAAGAGCAGACGACCGTCGACTGGGAGACCGGCGAGGAGAAGCAGGTGCAGGTCGTCGGCCGCCACGACCCCGTGTTGCCGCCGCGCGCGGTGCCCGTCGTGGAGGCGATGCTCTGGGTGACGGTGCTCGACTTCATGCTGTTGGCAGGGCGCATCAACCCCGACCGGTTGGACGGACGGGTCGGCGAGTACGACACCGACTACCACCCGAGCAGTCCGGAGAACGAATAAACATCACTCACTCTCTCTGATTTGCTCTAATACGTTGTATGAGAAGTCACAGCTATCTATAAGTGTGATTTCTATCATCTGGCGCAAATATCCGTTCAATATGTCTTCAGAACATTCCTCAGGTACTATCTGCTCAAATAACTGTGGTTGGACATCATTGATGTTGTCTTCAAGAAACTCCCAGTTTTGTAGAACGAGCTTCATTACCTCCGATAATGATTGACCGTCTTCAATCTCAAACGGTGCCTCGGGGAGGTTGGATACAGACTCCTTCTCGGACGGAGTCATATTCTGGAACATCTCGTTAAGTACATCATCCGTGAGTGATCTTTTTGGGAGTTCCTTTTCAGTAATTCCAGAAGCTTCTGCATATTTTTGGAATTTTTCTTCACTCAGTTCACCTATGTCACTTCTCTCTACGCTATCTTGCACTAATTGCATGAATCCGGATATCCCCTCTGTGTTGATAGTACGTGATAAAGTTGTGATACGAATACACATTTTCGCAACAGATTTCAACACATCTTCAGCGTCATCGTTAACGGCTTTTGGAGCAGTGCTTGCGTGTGTAAATAGGCGCTCAGAAAGAGTATTGAGAGATTTTTCTAGTGAATTATGATCTAATGATTGATATTGTGTCTGCCTAATACCCTCCACAGTCGCTCTAGATATCAAGTCCTGAGCTTCGGTATACCATTCACTTACTTCCTGTTTATCTGCCTGGTTAGTTTCCCTCCTACTCTTGTACTCATATATAAGAATAGCAGACACAAGGCCCGCGAACAATCCACCGATACCTGGCAAAATTGATGTCGTGTGACTCAGTATCCAATCAATCATTTGTTGCCTCCAAAATCTATCCGTGTAAAAGTCTTTCTTTTTTTAGATACTTTTGTATTCTCTGTTTACGCTGATTATCAATGCTGCAATCAAAGAAGCGTCTATAGGGTTGACTCTAAACGTAAATGAAGAACTCGGTTCGTAGTTGTAAACGACCGTAAATTCCGGCAACCGACGGGCGATTCTGCAATTCTTCATAATCATTCTATGACAACCTATAGCAAAGACTTTACTTCGACGCTGGCTACAATCGCACACTGGCGGCCCGACACGGGCCAGGACTCAAATATGACTAACGACGAACTTATCTGGCGAATCGCAGGGGGGTCCGGGGACGGGATCGCCTCGACGAGCCAGAACTTCGCAAAGGCCCTGATGCGCTCGGGCCTCAACGTTTTCACGCATCGACACTACCCGTCGCGGATTCGCGGCGGTCACACGTACACCGAGATTCGGGCCTCCGCCGACCCCGTCAAGTCCCGCGGGGACGGCTACAACTTCCTGCTGGCGCTGGGCGACTCGTTCGCCCGGAACCCCCAGCAGAACGCCTACTACGGCAACGAGGAGATCAAACCGCTCTCGGAGAACCTGGACGAACTCCACGAGGGCGGCGTCATCATCTACGACTCCGGCCTGCTCGACGCGTCGGAGATAGAGGACTTCGACGAGCGCGTCGAGGAGAACAACTGGCACGTCTACGACCTCGACCTGCGCACGATGGCCCGCGAACACGGCCGCGAGGTCATGCGCAACACCGCCGGCGTCGGCGCGACCTGCGCGCTCGCGGACATCGACCTCGAGTGGATCGAGGAGCTGATGACCGACGCGATGCCGGAGAAGATTCTCGAGCCGAACCTCGAAATCCTTCACGAGGCGTACGACATGGTCGAAGAGGAGTACGATGTCGACGCCCACGACGTGAAGATTCCCGAGGGCGAGCACGACGAGGAGCAGGTGCTCATGTCCGGGTCGGACGCCATCGCCTACGGCGCCATCGACGAGGGCTGCCGCTTCATCGCGGGCTACCCGATGACGCCGTGGACCGAGGTGTTCACCATCATGACGCAGAACCTGCCCGAACTCGGCGGCATCTCCGAGCAGGTCGAAGACGAGATCGCGGCGGCGGCGCTCGCGCTCGGCGCGAGCCACGCGGGCGTGAAAGCCATGTCCGGCTCCTCGGGCGGCGGCTTCGCGCTGATGTCCGAACCGCTCGGCCTCGCGGAGATGACCGAGACGCCCGTCGTCCTCGTCGAGGCGATGCGCGCCGGTCCGTCGACCGGGATGCCGACGAAACCCGAGCAGGGCGACCTCGAACACGTCCTGTACACCTCGCAGGGCGACTCGCACCGCATCGTGTTCGCGCCCGGCACGGTCACCGAGGCGTACACGCAGACGCGGAAAGCGTTCAAAATCGCCTACGAGTACCAGATTCCGAGCATCGTGCTCTACGACCAGAAGCTCGGCGGCGAACTCGTGAACGTCCCGGCGAGCCACTTCGACGAGGACCCGAACCCGTCGCTCGGGTCGACGCTCACCGAGGAGGAGATCGCCGACGCGCCGCACGACGAGTCCGGCAAGTTCTCGCGGTTCCGCTACGACACGCCCGAGGACAACGGCGTCGCGCCGCGGTCGATCCCCGGCCAGAAGGGCGGTCGCTTCCTCGCCACCGGTAACGAACACATGCCGGAGGGCCACATCAGCGAGTCGCCCGAGAACCGCGTGTTCCAGATGGACAAACGGATGCGCAAACTCGAAGCCATCCGCGAGGAACTCGACGGCGACGGCGTCAACAACACGCTCCACGGCGAGGAAGACGCGCAGTACGGCTTCCTCACCTTCGGGAGCTCCCAGGGCACCGTCGAAGAGGCGGTCGACCGCCTCAACGACGCGGGCCACTCGGTGAAGTCGCTCGGCGTCAGCGAGATGGCGCCGTATCCGGTCGAGCAGGTGAAGGAGTTCATCGAGAGCGTCGACGAGGTGCTCGTCGTCGAGATGAACGCCTCCGCGCAGTTCCGCGGACTGACCCAGAAGGAAATCGGACAGTACGGCGAGAAGCTCTCGAGCCTCCTGAAGTACAACGGAAACCCCTTCGAGCCCGAAGACATCGTCGAGGGCTTCGAGGTGAACATCGTCGAGAACGACGACCATCCCCACACGCGAACGAAGTTCGTACCAGCAGCGGGTGACTAATCATGAGTGCATTCAGCGCAATCGGAGAAGGCAAAGAAATCGACCGCAACGACTACACGCCCGGCCTCGAACCGCAGGCCACGTGGTGTCCCGGCTGTGGTGACTTCGGCGTCCTGAAGGCGCTGAAGGGCGCGGCCGCGGAACTCGGCAAGTCGCCCGACGAGATGCTGCTCGTCACGGGTATCGGCTGCTCGGGGAAGCTCAACAGCTACTTCGAGAGCTACGGCTTCCACACCATCCACGGCCGCTCGCTGCCGATCGCTCGCGCGGCGAAACTCGCCAACCCCGGCGTCGAAGTCGTCGCCGCCGGCGGCGACGGTGACGGCTACGGGATCGGCGGCAACCACTTCATGCACAGCGCGCGCGAGAACCACGACATGACGTACATCGTGTTCAACAACGAGATCTTCGGCCTCACGAAGGGCCAGACCTCGCCGACGAGCCCGATGGGCCACAAGTCGAAGACGCAGCCGCACGGCAGCGCCAAGCAGCCGCTCCGGCCGCTGTCGCTGTCGCTGACCTCCGGCGCGTCGTACATCGCGCGCACCGCCGCGGTCAATCCGAATCAGGCGAAGGACATCATCGTCGAGGCGATGGAGCACGACGGCTTCTCGCACGTCGACTTCCTCACCCAGTGTCCGACGTGGAACAAGGACGCCCGGCAGTACGTCCCGTACATCGACGTCCAGGACTCCGAGGACTACGACTTCGACAACACCGACCGCCGCGAGGCGGCGGAGATGATGCACGAGACCGAGGACGCCCTCCACGAGGGGAAAGTCCTCACGGGCCGCTACTACGTCGACAGCGACCGCCCGTCCTACCAGGAGGAGAAACAGCGCATCGGCGAGATGCCCGAGGAACCGCTGGCCGAGCGGTACTTCGACGACAGCTACGAGTGGGAGCGCTCGTACGACCAGTTCCTCGACAAGCACAAGTAACCGCGAGTACCGCGGCGTCGTCGCGTGACTCGCCGTCTTTTCTTTCGACCGCGTCCCGAGAGCGAGCGGTCTCTCGGTCGGGATTTCACATCCCGAAGAACTGATTTCGCGTTCGCAACATATTTTTGCCGTGAACCGAAATAAACGCACATGGGAGCCACATCCACGGAGGACCGCATCCTCGCCGTCTTGGAGCAGGATGCGCAAGCCTCCTACGCCGACATCGCGGAACGAGCGGGGGTGTCGAAACCGACCGTCCGGAAGTACATCCGGAAACTGGAGGACAGCGGGGTCATCGTCGGGTACTCCGCCGACGTCGACCCGAAGAAACTCTCCGGACAGTCGATCGCACTGGTCGGCGTCGACGTAGAGAGCGAACGCTACGTCGAAGCGACGCGCGCGATGAAAGACCTCGACGCGGTGGAGGCGCTGTACACCTCGTCGGGCGACCACATGCTGATGGCCGAGGTGCGCGCGAAAGACGGCGACTCGCTCGGCGACGTGATCAGCGACCACATTCTGAGCATCGACGGCGTCACCGCCGCTCACCCTTCGTTCCTCCAAGAGCGTCTGAAGTGACCGACTGACGAATCGAGCCCCGCGAGCGTTCAGTAGCGACGGCCGAGCCCCGCGAGTACGGCGACGCCCGCCGACCCGACGAGGACCGTCACGGCGTAGCCAACCCACAGCGGCGTATTCAGCCCGCTCGTCAGTTCGAGAACGCCGTACACCACCGTCACGACGCCGACGAAAAACGAGAACCCACCGGCGAGATACGAGGCCCGCTCGCCGTCGGCCGTCCGCCGCGACCGAGCGTCTCGGAAGTGCTCGTCGCCGTCGGCGAAGACGATGTGGTAGCCCACTCCGACGACGAACCCGCCCGCGACGAGCAGGGTCACTCCCGTCACCCAGTCACCGACCATGGCCCTCACTGGTTCCCACACTGATATGAACGTTCGGACCCGAACCAGTTTCGCTCCGGTTGGGAAACACTAAGAACGCCCCGAGGTCAACTCCGAGACGATGAGCGGCGAGACGCTTCCCGGCGCGAGAGGAGACGCCGAGGAGCGCATCGTGTTCCACGTCGACATGGACTGCTTCTACGCGTCCTGTGAACGGCTCAAAGAGCCCGAACTCGACGGAGAGCCCGTCGTCGTCGGGATGGGATACGAACCCGGCGAGGGCCACGGCGCCGTCGCCACCGCGAGCTACGAGGCACGCGCCCACGGCGTCGACAGCGCCCAACCCATCACGCAGGCGCTCGACGCGCTCCCCCGCGCCGCCGACGCCGAGTTGGACGACGATGGTAACCCCGCGGACCCCGATGTACCGGCGGTCGGCTACTATCGCCCCGTCGACATGGAGTACTACAAGGAGGTGAGCGCGCAGGTCAAAGAGATTCTCCACGACTGCGCCGACGTGGTTCGGGAGGTGAGCATCGACGAGGCGTACCTCGACGTGACCGAACGGACCGCCTGGCAGACCGTTGGTGACGGAGATGACGAGAGCGCTCGAACCCTCGCGGAGGGGTACGCTCGCCACGTCAAGCAGCGAATCGACCGCGAAGTCGGCGTCACCGCCAGCGTCGGCGTCGGCCCGAACATGAGCGTCGCCAAGGTCGCCAGCGACTACGACAAGCCGAACGGCCTCGTCGTCGTCCGCCCCGGGGAGGTCCGGTCGTTTCTCGACCCGCTGGACATCGAGGAAGTCCACGGCGTCGGTCCCGTCACCGCGCGCGAACTCCGCGAGATGGATATCGACACCGCCGGCGACCTCGCAGCGGCGGACCCGCACCGCCTGGGGGAGACGTTCGGCGAGCGGGGTCGCGAACTCCACCGCCGCGCCCGCGGCGACGACGACAGGGCGGTGACGCCGACGGGGCTCCCGAAGAGCCTCTCGCGGGAGTCGGCGTTCACGAGACCCACCTCCGAGAGCGAGGCGATGCGCGAGAAAGTGCGCGCGCTCGCGGCGGACGTCGCCGAGCGCGCGCAGAGTCGCGGGGCGCTCTACCGCACCATCGGCATCAAAGTCGTCCAACCGCCGTTCGAGGTGAACACCCGCGCGAAGTCGCTTCCCGGACCGGTCGACGACCCCGGGCTCGTCGAGTCGGTCGCGCTGGAGCTGTTGACGGAGTTCGACGGGAGCCGGGTCAGAAAACTGGGCGTCCGCGTCTCCAACCTCGACTTCGCCGAGGGCGACCAGGCCAGCCTCGACGGGTGGGAGAACGCGACCGGCGAAGCCGTCGAAGAGACCGAAACGTCGCCGTCCCGGTCGAACGACCCCGCGACGAGCACCGCGAGCGACGGTTCCGAGACGAACGACTCTGATACGAACGACGGCCGGACGAAGCGGACCCTGGGCGACTGGGCGGCCGACCACGCCGACTCGAAACGGCGGAGAGACGCCGACTCCGGCGAGAGATCGACCGAATCGACGGACGGTCAGGCCTCCCTGACCGAGTTCGAGTGACCGAACAGCCATCCGAATGACAGTATCCGACACTCTTATTTGCGAACGTTTCGGAATCGAATCATGAAGCGACGGGGGATCCTCGGTCTAGTCGCGGGAACCACCGTCGGGTGGACAGCGGCGTCGTTCGTGTTTCTGAGCAGCGGCGACGACGCGGACGGTGCGAACGGTACGAATGGGGCGAACGGCACGAACGGGGCGAACGATACCGACGCCCCCGTCGACGAGAGAAGCGGGGAGACGCCCGCGGCGTCGTCCTCGCAGACCGAGAGAGCCGGACAGTCGTCCGGTGAGTCGGTCGACGACGGAGAGACTGAAACGGAGGCGGACAGCGCCGACGACGAACCGACGACGACAACCGCGACGACGACAGAGGAACCCGCAACGTCCCAGCCGACGTCGGAACCGGAGAACCTCCGCGAGAAGATAGACGTACACACGACCTCGACGGGCGTCGGCGACGAGCCCGGCGAGGAGGTGTCCATCAACTACGTCATCAGAAACGACCACGAGTTCGCCGTCGACATCGCGTTCGAGGCGACGCTTCGCCTCGCCAACGGAGCGACGCAGCGAACGGAGCGCACCGCCCGAATCGACGGCGGGTCGCTCACGAGCGGCGAGTTCGTCTTCGACGACCACGAGCGGCGCGCGACCGGGTGGGGGTTCTCGTTGCAGACGGTCGAACGGGCGTCGACGCAGCCCTGAAACGGGATACGGTCGCCGCGTCCGAGAGGGGGTACGACAGCAGGAACTATAGGGTCCGCCTCTGAGGTAGCCACCAACGACCAACATGACGGACGTAGAAACCATCACCGTCGCGGACGTGAGCGACGGACCGGGCGGGACCGACGACGCCGAACCGGGAACGACCGTCCGCCTTCCAGCGGTCGAGATTCTCACCGGACGCGGCTTCATCACCGGCAAGTCGGGGTCCGGGAAGTCGAACACCGCGAGCGTCGTCATCGAGAAACTGCTCGACTCGCAGTTCCCCGTCCTCATCGTCGACACCGACGGCGAGTACTACGGGCTGAAGGAGGAGTACGAGATTCTCCACGCCGGCGCCGACGAGGAGTGCGACATCGTCGTCAGCCCCGAGCACGCCGAGAAGATAGCGACGCTCGCGCTCGAACAGAACGTCCCCATCATCCTCGACGTGTCGGGCTACCTCGACGAGAACGACGCCGAGGAGATGCTGTTGCAGACGGCGCGACAGCTGTTCGCCAAGGAGAAGAAACTGAAGAAGCCCTTCCTGATGCTCGTCGAGGAGTGCCACGAGTACATCCCGGAGAAGGGCGGGATGGGCGAAGCGGGGAAGATGCTCATCAAGATCGGCAAGCGCGGGCGGAAACACGGGTTAGGAATCGTCGGCATCAGCCAGCGCCCCGCCGACGTGAAGAAGGACTACATCACCCAGTGCGACTGGCTGGTGTGGCATCGTCTCACGTGGGGTAACGACACGAAAGTCGTCGGTCGCATTCTCGGCAAGGAGTACGCCGACGCCATCGAGAGCATGAACGACGGCGAGGCGTTCATGATGACCGACTGGAGCGAGACGCTCCGCCGGGTCCAGTTCCGCCGCAAGCAGACGTTCGACGCGGGGGCGACGCCCGGCCTCGACGACTTCGAACGCCCGGAGCTCAAATCCGTCAGCGGCGACCTCGTCTCGGAACTGCGCGACATCTCCGACGAGGAGGCCCAGAAAGAGAGCACCATCGCCGACCTCAGACAGGAGCTAGAGAAGAAGGACGCCGAGATTCGGCGGCTCAAGCAGGAACTGGAGGAGGCGCAGGACCTGAGTCGGATGGCCGACCAGTTCGCGCAGGCGCTGCTCCAGAAAGCAGAAGCGCCGTACCGCGGCGGCGACGGTCGGAACTTCGCTCGGCCCGAGCACGCGCAAGCGGCGCTCGGCGAGTACGAATCCGACGAGACGCCGGCGATGGTCGGTCCGGTCGACTCCGGGGCCGCGACGCAGAACGGTCAGCGGGACGCGACGGCGGCGGAAACGTCCGCAACGAACGAGACGAAAGCGAGTGTCGCAGAAGCGACCGAGGGAGACGGAGCCGACGGTCGACCCGACGAACCCGCGTCGGAGGCATCGACGGCACCGGCTCCAAGCGAAGACGCGACCCGAGACGGTGACGGCAGGCCGTCCGGCGGCTCTCGGCGCGCCATCGTCGACGAACTCCGGGAGGTCGTCGAATCGCTCGACGACGTGACCCGCGAGATGCTCGCGTACTACAGGGCGAAGGACCTGAGCACGCCCGTCGACGCCCACGTCGGCGCAGGCCACTCCGGCGACCAGCAGCTCGCCTACGGCCGGAACCGAGCGCTCCGAAAGGCGGGGTTCATCGAGCACGTCGGCCGCGGTCGGTACCGGTACACGCTCCCCGAACTCGTCCGCGACGAGTACGCCGACAGACTCGCCGAGGGCGAGTTCGCGGCGACCGTCGCTGCCGTCGAATCGTCGTTCTCGGACCTCTCGGTCGGTCGAGTCGGCGGGGACGGCAACGCCGACGGACCCCTCGAATCGGCTTCGGACCCTGCGACGACGACAACCGAGAACGCGACCGACGAAGCGGACACCCGGCGAGACGACGAACCGTCGGAGTCGGCGGAGCCGGCGGAGTCAGCGGAGTCGACTGCCTCGACGGCCAACGGAACGACGCCGGGAGTCGTCGGACACGAACTCGAGAACGCTGAAATCGTCGAGAACTATGCGGAGTCCGAAGAGTCCGAGGCGGTACAGGACGGGGTCTCAGACGACGAAGCCGAAGCGTCCGACGGCGTCGAAACGGCGGCCGAGGGGGAGACGACGCCGTCCGACGACGCCGAGATAATCGAGTGACCGTCGTCGGGTGGCTGGCCCGTTTCCGACCGGTGACCGATTCGCTCTCGACTCTCCGCCGGTCCGACCGCCGATAACCGGACGTTGTCGGGCGGCGGTCCCGTCTAGGCGGCCCTTACAGTTCCGAGACGAGGTCTTCGAGCGCCGCCCGTGGGTCCTCGGCCTTGGCGACGCCGCTGGCGAGGAGGATACCCTCCGCACCCAACTCTGCGGCGGCGGTCACGTCGTCGCCCGTCGAGACGCCCGCGCCGCAGAACAGGTCGACGCCGTCGTCGACGGCGTTCACCGCGTCGACGGCGTCGCGGACGATGTCGGGGTCGGCGCTGCTGACCGAGACGTCGCCGCCGATGAGCTCCGGCGGTTCGACGGCGACGGCGTCCGGGCCGAGCGCCGCGACGGCACCGGACTGTTCGGGGTTGTTCGCGCAGACGATAGTGTCGAGGCTCGTGCGCTCGGCGGCCTGCATCGACGCGTCGATGTCGGCGAGTTTGAGGCGGTTCTCCGAGTGGTTGAGGAGCGTGCCCGTCGCGCCGGCCTCGGCGACGGCCTCCGCGAGCGTACTGCCGGTGTGGCTGCCGTACTCGACGGGGCTGACGTGCTGGGCCCACGTCTCCACGTCGGTCTCGGCGACGCGCGAGAGGTGCGCCGCCTGCGGCGCGACGGCGATGCGGACGCCGGAGTCGTCGGCGACGTCGCGGGCGGCCGACGCTACTTCGACTGGGTCGCACGGATACGCCTTCAGGTTCACCAGGATGAACATACCGATAAGAGGCGTCGGGGGCGGCAAATAGGTTCGTCTTCCCGAAACCGAGCGAACGCCGGCTTCGGTGCTGCGTCGGGGGACGGTTCGAGCTACCGGTGGCGGTATCCACGACTTACAGCGAGTAGGCGAGCTATAGCTATATTCGCCCCCGTCCTACGTGAGAGTATGTCGGGAGGAAGACGATGAGCACGGGGAGTTCGCCGCAGGTCGAAGAGGTACTGGAGGCGCTGGAGACGCTCGGGCCCGTCGTACGGAGAGTCGCGTTCTGGACGGCGGTGGTGATACCGGTGGTTCTCATCGGACTCGTCGTCACGAAACCCGGACTCCAAGGAGAGCGGGGAACCTGGTTTCTCGCCTTACTGCTGTTGAACCTGGTAGCGCTCGTCGTCGGCCACCGCCACAACCGGTAACTCGACTCAGTCTTTCCGTTTGACGACGTCACCGAGCGTCGTCGTCGTCGACCCGCCGCCGGACCAGTCCGCGTCGTCGGTGTTCCCGCCCTCGGTGAGCGAGATGTCGAGTTTGCGCTCCAGCTTGTTCCGCACGGCGTCGCTGGGGAGGATGTCGCCGCGTTCGAGTTTGCGGATGAGACTCGCCTTCTCGTTGAGTCGCTTGGCGAGGTCCTCCTGGCTGAGACCCTCGGCCTCGCGGGCCTCCCGGATTCGGTCGTCGTAGTCGCCGGCGATCTCGTCCATATCGTCGAACATGTCGCGCCGGCGACGGCGAGACCCCCCGGACGACGAGGACGAGGACGAGGAGGAACTGGACGAAGCGTCCGATTTCCCGCTCGACGAGGTGGAGTACTTCGTCGAGGCGGAACTGGTGGATTCAGTGCGGACCTCGGTCCCGAACCCTTTGCAGTTCTCACAGAGTTCGAGTTCGGCACCTTCGACTTTCGTGGTTGTGAGCGATGCCTGCTCGGCACCACACATCTCGCACTGTGGCATACGCCCCGTAGACGACGACGTGGTATAAAATACACGACGGCGGTGTCGACGCCCGGCTCAGTTCAGGTCCGACCACGCGCCCCAGAAGCGCTGGAGCGCGGTGAAGTGACCGACGACGGCGAACAGCACGAGCAGCAACCCGACCAGCGAGAGACCGGCGACGAGCGGTCCGGGGACGACCGCGGCGACGACGCCGACGACGCCGACGAGCGCGAGTCGGTCCGCGCGACCCAGCAGGCCGCCGTACTGGCGACCGAGGCCGACCGCCTGAATCTGCGTCCCGAGGTAGGAAGTCATCAACACGCCCGTCACGGCCGCGAGACCGAGGCCGTAGCGACCGATTCCGGCCGCCAGACCGACCAACACGGCGATGTCGGCGTATCGGTCGAGAACGTGGTCCAGGAGGTCGCCGCCCGAGGAGGCGACGCCCTGTTCGCGGGCGAGCGCGCCGTCCAGCAGGTCGAGCCAGCCGTTGACGAAGACGAAGAACGCACCCAGAACGTACCAGACGGTCGCGTCCGGCGACGCGACCCAGAACGCCCCGCCGGCGGCGACGGCGAAGCCGAAGGCGATGACGCTCACGCCGTCCGGTGTCAGTCCCAACTTGTTCGCGCCCGTCACGAGCGGGTCGAGCAGCCGGTCGGCGACGGGGCGCAGTTGGTCGAGCGTCATAGATACTCCAGGTAGTCGACCGTGCCGGCCGACGGCTCGCGGTCGCCGGCGACGACGGCGCGAATCGCCTCGGCGACGGCCGCCGGCGACCGGTCTGTCGTCTCGATTTCGTACACGGAGTCGACGCCGTTCTCTTCGACCGCTTCGGCGAGAATCACGTCGAGCGCTTCGCTCTCTCGGTTCTCCGCGGCTTTCGCCTCGTTTTCGCCACGGTCGAGGAGGCGAGATTCGAGCACGTCCGGCCGACAGCGGAGGACGACGACGCGGTCTGCGGGCAGGAGGTGCGCGAGGTGGGACTCGACGACAGTCACGTCGCCGCCGTCGTCGTCAAAGTCGCCCGCTTCGCCGTACTCCTCGTCGACCCACGTCGCCACCTTCTGGACGTCGACGACGAGCGAGTCGCGCTCCTCGTCGCGTTCGGTCCAGAACTCCCGGTCGCGCACCTCGTCGTTGAGGTGGGCGACGGCGAACTCGTCTTCGAGCAGCGCCGTGGCGCTCGTCTTCCCGGTGCCGGGCGTGCCGGTGACGGCGACTCTCATGCTTTGGCCTCGGTCAGAACGCGGTTGAGCGTCTCCACCGCGCGTTTCGTCTGCTCCTCGGTACCGCAGGAGATGCGGATGCAGGCGGGGAGTCCGAAACTCGAACAGTCGCGGACGATGACGCCCTCTCGCTGGCAGGCGTCTGCGACGGCGGTTCCGTCACCGACCTCGGCGAGCACGAAGTTGCCCGCGCTCTCCCACGTCGGCGCGTCGAGGTTCTCGTACAGGTATTCGCGCGCCCAGCGTGCGCTCTCGACGCTCTTCTCGACGTGGTCGCCGTCGTCGAGCGCGGCGAGCGCCGCGCGGCAGGCGAGTTCGTTCGCCGCGAACGGCGTGTTGACTCGGGCGTAGGCGTCGCCCCACGTCTCGGGCACGACGGCGTAGCCGATACGGAGGCCGGCGAGACCGTACGCTTTCGAGAACGTGCGGAGGACGGCGAGATTGTCGTGGTCGCCGAGCAAGCCGACCGCGCTTGGCTGGTCGGCGTACTCGCCGTAGGCTTCGTCGACGACGACGAGCGTGTGGTCGTCGACGGCCGCGAGAAGCGAAACGAGTTCCTCGCGGGGGAACTCCGACCCGGTCGGGTTGTGCGGCGAGGTGAGGTAGACGACGCGCTCGCCGTCGTACGCGTCGAGGACGTTCTCGGCGGTCTGCGCGAAGTCGTCGCCCTTCGAGAGACCGTAGGTGGACGAACCCCCGTGGACGTACCGCGCGCTCATCGAGTAGTAGGCGAAGCCGGGTTCGGGGACGAGAATCCCGTCGCCCGGGTCGAGCATCGCGCGGTGGAGGTAGTCGATGGCGCCGTCGGCGCCGGGGCTGACCCACACCTGTTCGGCGGCCACGTCCCACTTCGACGCCAGTTTCTCCGTGAGGTCGGCGTGGGAGGCGGTCGGGTAGACGTCGAGGTCCGGCGCGGCCGCTTCGACGGCGTCGACCGCGTCGGGACTCGGCCCGTGGGGGTTCTCGTTCGACGAGAGTTTCACGAGGTCGTCGGGGTCGAGACCGAGTTCGCGGGCGACCTCCTCGATTCCCCGGCCGGGGACGTACGGTGAGTTCGCGGAGAGGTCCCGTGGTTCCATGTTCGGTACGTGTTTGTGGCGGGTCTTAAGGGTGCTTACACCGGACGAGAGGCGGGGACGACGACGGGAGTCCGCCGGCCTACAGACGGGGCCGTCGGTCGGGACGAGACCTCGAAAGTTTATGACCGAGAAGGGGACCACCCGCTTCCGTGAACTGACTTACGCCGCGACGGGGTCGAGGCGGGTGTACGGTGCGCCCCTCACGGAGAGGATGCAACTCCGCAAGGGCGGCGACGAGGAGTACGTCGACGGTGCCGTCGTCGTCGAGGTGACCGACGAGAATCCGTAGTCGGTCACCGAAAGCCATACACTTAGTAAGCGTCGTGCGTCTCGCTCACCAATGACAGATAGATACGCCGACCGGCGGTCGGCGCTGTTCGAGGAACTCCCCGAGTCGGTCGAGACGGTGTACGTCGCCCCCAGCGAGACGCTTCGCTATCTCTCGGGGCTGTCGATGCACCAGAGCGAGCGACCGACGCTGCTCGTGCTCTCGCGGGAGGCGGGACCGGCGGCCGTCCTCCCGGAACTGGAGACCGACCGCGCCGCCGACGTACTCGGCGACGACGTGCCGTTCTACACGTACGGCGACGCGACGGACCCGACGCAGGCGGCGAGCGAGGCGTTCGACCGGCTCGCCGCCGACAGGGCGTTGTCGGGCGAAGCCGCCGTCGAGTTTCGGTCGACCCGGGTGCTGGAGTACACCCTCCTCACCGACTACCACGACCCCAAGTCGATACGCGACCTCGAACCCGCCGCGGCGGCGCTCCGGGCCAGAAAGGACGAGTCCGAACGCGACTCGATGCGGAAGGCGGCGCGCATCAGCGACCGAGTGCTGCAGGAGACGTTCGAGGACATCGAAGTCGGCACGACCGAACGCGACGTGGAGCGAGCCATCGAAAAGCGTGTCATCGACAGCGACGCCGACGGCTACGCGGGCGGCATCGTCACCGCCGGCGAACGTACCGCCTTCCCGCACGCGAACACCGGCGACACGGAAATCGAGGAGGGCGACCTCGTGATGATCGACTTCTACATCCGCGTCGACGGCTACTTCTCGGACATCACCCGCACCGTCGCCGTCGGCGACCCCGGCGAGGAGTGCCGCGACATCTACGAGGTCGTCCGCGAGGCGGCTCGCGCCGGGCGCGAGGCCGTCGCCGAGGGCGTCGAGTATCAGGAACTCGACCGCGCCGCACGGCAGGTCGTCGACGACGCCGGCTACGGCGACTACTTCCCCCACCGACTCGGCCACGGCCTCGGGTTGGAGGGTCACGAGCCGCCGTACCTGGTCGAAGGTAACGACGCGACGCTCACCGTCGGCAACGCGTTCACCGTCGAGCCGGGCGTCTACGTCGACGGCGTCGGCGGCGTCAGAATCGAAGACGACGTGTTGTTGACCGAAGACGGAGCGGAAGTGCTGACCGAGACGCCGCGAGACCTGCGAGTTCTGTAGCGCCCGGCGGAGCGAGTCTGCGACTCGTCGGCCGGAGCGTCGGACCGCGGCGCCGGCGTTCCTTTTTCATCGTTTTGTCGCCAGCGAGTCCGACCGCCGGACGTATTTTTATGCGTAACTGCTCCGTAGAACGGCACGCTATGGAACTCACCTGGCACGGACATTCGACGTGGTACGTCACCGTCGGCGACACCGACCTGCTCATCGACCCGTTCTTCGACAACCCGAAGACGTCGCTCGACCCGTCGGACGTCGACGACCCCGACTACGTGCTCCTCACTCACGGCCACGCCGACCACATCGGCCACGCCGGCGAGTTCTCCGACGCGACGCTCGTCGCGGTGCCGGAGCTCGTCTCCTACGCGAAAGAGGAGATGGGCTTCGAGGACGCCGTCGGCGGCATGGGGATGAACATCGGCGGCACCGTCGAGTGCGGCGACGCCTACGTGACGATGCACCGCGCCGACCACACCAACGGCGTCAACACCGGCTACGAGTATGACGTCGGGATGCCGGGCGGGTTCGTCATCTCCGACACCAAGCCGACGCAGGTGTCCGACGACGAGTCGACCACCTTCTACCACGCGGGCGACACCGGCCTGATGACCGAGATGCGCGAGGTCATCGGCCCGTACCTCGAACCCGACGCCGCGGCGCTGCCTATCGGCGACCACTTCACGATGGGTCCGTGGCAGGCCGCCATCGCCGCCGACTGGCTCGACGTCGACTATGCGTACCCGATGCACTACGACACGTTCCCGCCCATCGAACAGGACACCGACGACTTCCGGCGCGAAGTGGAGGCGACGGGGTCCGACGCCGAAGTCGTCGTCCCCGAAGCCGACGAGTCGTTCACCCTCGAAGAGGGGTACTGAACCGCCGGGAAGGTCGGCGTTCGCGACTGTCCGGATTTCGCGTCTTTCACCCCGCTAAAACGACCATTTTTGTGAACGGCAGTGGTTGAGAGAGATGCATGGCGAAAGAGGTACACACCGTTTCCGAGGAAGGGTACAGCGCGACCAGTCAGATACGGGAGTTCGAGGTGGATATCGACTCGAACGGCGAGGACGCCCCCGACACGCTCGAGAGCCTGCTCGCGGCGTACGCGTCCTGCTTCGTCCCGGCGCTCCGCGTCGGCGGGCGCCAGCGGGGCGTCGACGACCTCGGGCGCATCGAGATCGACGTGACTGGGGAGTTGAACGACGACGACAAACTCGAGTCGGTCGCCTTCGACGTCCGCGTCGAACCGGCGCTCGAAGACGACCAGGGCGATGAGATCCTCGAGCGCGCCTTCGAGCTCTGTAAGGTCCACGACGCGCTCAAGGAGAGCCTCCACGCGGAGACGACCATCGAGGGCGGGTCGGACTAACGCGCGACGGCCGGGTCCGGGTCGTCGCGTCGTCACGTCGCCCCCGCCCGGTACCGGTCCGACCGGTGCCGGTCCGCCGGCGATATTTCCCGGCGAGAACCGCCGAACCGTTAGCGAGAACGAGCGAGTATTTTCCGGCGGAGCGGGGTATCAGTTGGTCGCCGATGAAGCAATCTTTAGGACGTTCCAGTTCCACGTTCGGTACGTATGACGGACATCCAGACGACGACAGTCAGCGAAGAGGGCTACGCGAGCACCAGCGAAGTCGGTGACTTCGAACTCTCCATCGACGCCACCAACGAGCAGGGACCGGACCCGAACTCGGTTCTCGTCGCGGACTACGCGTCGTGTTTCCTCCCCGCGTTCCGCGTCGGCGGCTCCCAGCGCGGCTTCGACGACCTCGGCAAACTCCAGATCGACGCCGAGGCCGACCTCGACGGCGACGACGACCTCACGGCGATTCGCTTCGACATCTACGTCGAGGCCGACCTCGGCGACGAGGTCGACGAAGTCGTCTCGCGCGCAGAGGACATCTGCCACGTCCACGCGGCGCTCCGCGAGGAACTTCACGCCGACGTCGCGGTCAACGACGGCGCGTTCTGAGCGCGCGCTCGTAAACGCCGATTTTTCCGGAACTGGAGGGCGGAGAGTCGCTACTGTCGACGGTAGCTTCGATAGCTCATCGCCTGTCCGTCGACGATGACCGTCTCGCGCTCTTCGGGGTCGTACACGGGGCTCTGAGTCCGCTCGTCGCGGAAGCGGTAGGGACTGTCGTCGCCTTCCATACCCCCCGTTCGTCGTTCCCGTACAAAATTGCGAGGGGTGTTCTCACGGACCACGAATGTTCGGCGGTCGACTCAGTCGTCGGCCGCGACGGACGCGGACTCGTGGTCGACTGTCGTCCCGAGCACGTCGAGGAACTGCGAGAGCCACTCGGGGTGGTCCGACCAGTCGTGTCCGGTGACGAGGTTGCCGTCGGTGGTCACCTCGTCGACCCACGCGCACCCGGCGGCCTCGCACTCGGCGCGAACGGCGGGGTAGGAGGTCATCTCGTAGCCGTCGAGGACGCCCGCCGCGGCCAAGATTTGGGGGCCGTGACAGAGCGACGCGACGGGCTTTCCCTCCTCGAAGAAGTGGCGGACGTAGTCGAGGACCGCGTCGTACGTTCGGAGGTACTCGGGCGCGCGCCCGCCGGGGACGACGAGGCCGTCGTACTCCGCGGGGTCGACGTCGTCGAACGTCGCGTTGAGCGTGAAGTCGTGGCCGCGCTCCTCCAGATACGTCTGGTCGCCGCGGAAGTCGTGGACGGCGGTCTTGATCCGGTCGCCGGCCTCCTTCTCGGGGCAGACGGCGTCGACTTCGTGACCGATCATCTGCAGGGCCTGGAACGGCACCATTATCTCGAGGTCCTCGCCGAAGTCGCCGACTATCATGAGCAGTTTCTTGCCTGACATGGCGTGTGAGAGTGATTCACGCAGGGAGATAACGTTTCGTCGGGGCGAACCGGTCGCGGTTCCGATAAGTCCGGCTACCGGTCGCCGACGACCCGCTCGATGTCGGCGAAGGAGTCGAGGACGTAGTCGGGTTCGACCGCCGACTCGGCCAGCGCGCGGTCGTCGGCGATTCCGGTCTTCACGAGCACCGTCGTCATCCCCGCCGACGCGCCCAGTGCGATGTCGGTGTCGAGTCTGTCGCCGACGACGAGACACCGCTCGGCGTCGTGACCGAGGCGTTCGAGGGCCAACCGGCGGGCGTGCGCGGAGGGTTTACCGAGCGTCGCGTCGGGCGAGCGACCGGCGACGCCCGCGACGGCGTGGGTCATCGCGCCCGACCCCGGCAGGTCGCGGTCGACCGCCGGGATGGTCATGTCGGGGTCGGTGCTCAGGAACGGAACCGACTCGTCTTCGAGCGCGACCATCGCCGCCACGAGGTCGTCGTAGTGGAACCCGCGGTCGATAGAGACGACGACGGCGTCGGCGGCCGTCGGGTCGGCCGTGACGGTCAACCCCGCGCCCTCGAACTGCGCCGTGAGACCGGTCTCGCCCACGACGAACAGCGAGTCGTTCGCGTGCTCGGCTTCGAGGTACGCCGTCGTCGCCGTCCCCGAGGTGAGCACCTCGTCGGGGCCGACGTCGACGCCGGCGCCCGCGAAGCGCTCGGCGTACGCCGAGGGCGCTTTCGTCGGGTTGTTCGAGAAGAAGACGCGGTCGACGCCCGCCCGACGCAGGGCGTCGAGTCCGCTCGTCGCTCCCGGTATCCGCTCGTTACCCCTGAGAACCGTCCCGTCGACGTCGAGTACTGCCCCGCGAAACTCCATCGTCCCTCGTACGCCGTCCGCGATGTTGAACCCGGCGGTGGCCGAACGGTCGCACCGCCGCCGACGAACGGCGTTCGGTCGCATCCGTCCCCGTGCGGGGCGTTTTCACGGCGAGAGTCGGAGCCGAACCAAAGAACAATGTACTCCCAACCCCTCTATCGGACACCGTGACGAACACGCAGTTGACGCTCATCCAGATAGACAACTACGGACCCTGGACGGTCACCCCCGAACCGAGACGGGAGATGGACCTCCAGACGCTGCAGTCTCGCCTCTTTGCGGACCTCGCGCAGTTCGTCGGCAGCCGCGACGGCTACGCCTTCTTCACGCGCTTCGACAACATGGTCGCGGTGACCAACGGCCTCGACCGCGCCGACCACGAGCTCATGCAGGAGTCGATTCGGAACCGCTATCCAGTCACCTTGAGCCTCGGCGTCGGCGTCGACGAGGTGCCCGTCGAGGCCCTCGAACGGGCGACCGAGGAGATTCAGCTCGCCGGCAGCGCCCAGGACGGCGACCGCCGCGAGGTGCTCGGCGGCGAGTTCCGCGCCTCCTCGGGCACTGACGACCTCAACATCGCCCACTTCGACGTCAACGACGCTACCGGCAAGTACACCGACCGCCTCAACGAGTTCGACTCGTTCATCCACATCGAGCAGGGCTACGCCAGCCTGATGCGCCACATGCGCGAGGCGCACGGCGCGCTTTCCTTCTTCGTCGGCGGCGACAACATCATCTCCGTCTGCCCCTCGCTGTCGGAGAGCGAGTACCGAAGCGCCATCGAACACGTCGAGTCGGAGGTCGGCGTCGAACTGAAGGTCGGCGTCGGCGCGGGCGAGAGCGCCCACGTCGCCGGCTTCGCGGCCAAGCACGCGCTCGAAGACTGTCGGCACCGCGGCACCGACGTCGAGTTCGCGGCCGCACCGGCGCACGTCGGCGACGACTGACCATGCCCGCACGCTCCGTGACGTTCGCCGCACCGCGCGAAGTCCGCGTCGCGGAGTCCGAGATTCCGACGCCCGACTCCGACGAGGTGCTCGTCGAGACGACGTACTCGGCTGTCAGCCCGGGGACGGAACTGCTCATCTACCGCGGAGACGCCCCCAGAGAGCTGAAAGCCGACGAGACCATCAGCGCGCTCGACGGCTCGCTCGACTACCCGCTCCGGTACGGTTACGCGGCCGTCGGTACCGTCGCCGCCGTCGGCGCCGACGTCGACGAGGCGTGGACGGGCCGGCGCGTGTTCGCGTTTCGTCCCCACGAGAGCCACTTCTGCGCCTCGCCGAGCGAACTCCACGCGGTGCCCGACGACTGCTCGATGGCGACGGCGGCGCTGCTGCCGAACGTCGAGAGCGCGGTCAACTTCGCGATGGACGGCCGACCGATGGTCGGCGAGCGAGTCGCTGTCTTCGGACAGGGACTGGTCGGTCTGTTGACGACGGCCGTGCTCTCGTCGTTTCCGCTCGGCGAACTCGTCACCGTCGACGAGATCGGCGAACGACGGCAGCTATCCAGAGAGTTCGGCGCCGACGAGAGCATCGCCCCCGAGGAGGTCGGCGAGCGATTCGACCCGTCGGGGCCACCGGACGGCGGTGCGCGCGGACGCGCCGGCGACGGCGCGGACCTGACGTTCGAGCTGTCGGGAAACCCCGCCGCGCTCGACGCCGCCGTCGGCGCGACGGGGTACGACGGCCGCGTCGTCGTCGGGTCGTGGTACGGGACGAAACCGGCGACGCTCGACCTGGGCGGGCGGTTTCACCGCAGTCGAATCCGACTCGAAAACAGCCAGGTGAGCACGCTCGACCCGTCGCTTCGCGGCCGATGGGACAGCGACCGACGCCTCGACGTCGCGTGGGACTACCTCGCGGAACTCGACGTCGAGCGCCTGCTCACGCACCGCGTTCCCGTCGACGACGCCGAACGCGCATACGAGTTGCTCGACTCGAACGCCGAAGCCGCCGTGGGTATCCTCTTTACGTACCGCGACCCGTAACGAGAGTATGTACTCGGTAACCGTCCGCCGGTCGTTCATCGCCCAGCACTTCCTGACGGTCCCCGACCCCGGCCCGGAGGGCGAGTTGCACTCGCACCGCTTCGACGTCGAACTCCGGTTCGAGGGCCCGACGCTGAGCGAGTACGGCTACCTCGTCGACATCGACGACGTGAAGGCGGCGCTGTCGCCGGTCGTCGAGCGGTACCGCGACGCGACGCTGAACGATCTCCCGGAGTTCGAGGAGGAGAATCCGAGCGTCGAGCGACTCGCGCGGGTTCTCTGCGAGGCGGTCGTCGACGAGGCGACGCTCGACGGCCCCGAACGGGTCCGCGTGACGGCGTGGGAGGACGAGGAGGCAGCGGCGGCGTACGAGACGGCGCTCTGAATGCGCGTCGGCCTCCTCGTCTACGGCGACCTCGACGAACGCTCCGGGGGCTTTCTCTACGACCGCCGGCTCGTCGACCACCTGCGCGAACGCGGCGACGACGTCGTCGTGTTCTCGCTACCAGAGCGCGGATATCTCCCCTCTCTGGCGGACAACGTCGACACCTCGCTGTCGCGCCGAATCCGCGCTGCCGACCTCGACGTCCTGCTACAGGACGAGCTCTGCCACCCGTCGCTGGCGTGGTTCAACCGTCGACTCGGCGTCGACGTACCGGTCGTCGCCGTCGTCCACCACCTCCGCGTCGACGAGACGCGCCCGACGTGGCGAAACGCGCTCGTTCGGCGTCTCGAACGGGCGTATCTCCGGTCGGTCGACGCGTTCGTCTGCAACAGCGAGACGACGCGCCGGGCCGTCTCGACGCTCGTCGGCGACGGCTCGGCCGGGACTACCGAACCGTCGGTCGTCGCCTACCCGGCGGGCGACCGCTTCGGGACGACGGTCACCGCCGCTCGCGTCCGAGAGCGCGCACGCGACGGCCCGCTTCGCGTCGTCTGCGTCGGCAACGTCACGAGACGCAAGAACGTGGAGACGCTCCTGGCGGGGTTGGCGCGAGTCCGCCAACGCTGGGAACTCGTCGTCGCCGGGAGTCTCACCGGAGACCCCGAGTACGTCGAAGAACTCCGCGCCGCCGTCGACCGGGCGGGGCTGGCCGACCGCGTCCGTTTCACCGGCCGACTCGCGGACGCGGAACTGGCGGCGCTGTACGAGCGAAGCCACCTGTTCGCGATGCCCTCGACGTACGAGGGGTTCGGCATCGCCTACGTCGAAGCGATGGGGTTCGGACTCCCGGTCGTCGCGTCCGCCTCCGGCGGCGCGAGCGAACTCGTCGCCGACAGAACGAACGGCTATCTGGTCGACCCCACCGACCCGACGGAGGTGACGGACGCCGTCGCCCCGCTGTGTCGGAACCGCGAACGCCTCGCGCGGATGGGGTTGGCGGCGTTGGCGACGTACGGAGCGCACCCGACGTGGGCAGAGACGGGCGCGCGCGTCGCGGCGTTTCTCGACTCGCTCGTCGGTTCGGATTCGGTCTGAGTGGCCGGTTCGACTCGGCGCCGGCCGGGTCGTGCCGAACGGCTGCGTCGGTGAGACGACGGTAGGACGGTCGTCGGGAGACCGCGGTCGATGTCGAAGAGCGAAGGACGAGCGGCGGCGGAGAACGGCGGCGGAGAGCAGTAGTCCGCGAGCGGTGGCGGCGGAGAGCGGCGGTCGGGCGTGCTACTTCCGCTCGCGGTGGCGGCGTTGCGCGTCGGTGCCCGAGACGAGTTCGAGTTCCGGGACCTGCTCGTGGACGGCGAGCGGACCGTGTACCTCGCGGACGTGCTGTCGGAGGTTCGGGACGCCCACGGCGACGAACTGTTCGTCACAGCCGTCGACCGGGCACGGTCCGGTGTACCTGTACGGTTCGCCTCTGGGTCGGTCGCTCATCGCCGCTCTCTCCCGTCCATGGGGACGCCTACGTGTCTCCGTATGTAAACCTTCTTTTTTGTGATTGCGGATTCAGTGGTAGGAGGGGCTCGGACTCGGCTCCGCGTTCTCCCCGTCGAACGGACGACTGTCGACTGCGGCGGTACGTCGGTACGCCTCCCGAAGAGGCGAACTTCGATGCGCTCTCGGGGGTCACAGTTTCGGCGTCGACGCC
Organism: Haloprofundus sp. MHR1; assembly: GCF_005155585.1. Lineage (NCBI taxonomy): Archaea > Methanobacteriati > Methanobacteriota > Halobacteria > Halobacteriales > Haloferacaceae > Haloprofundus > Haloprofundus sp. MHR1. The sequence goes on along the minus strand of NZ_CP039833.1, from coordinate 2,568,926 downwards.
GGGCGCTGGACGCCGGCCGAGAGCCGATAATCTGCTGTTCGGCAGTTTTTGGTAGTAACTTGGAGAAAGCTTATTATTAGAGAGTTCACCGAGTATCTTGATGTCCACGACCGGTCCGTTCCGAAAGTCGACTCGTCAGAGCGAGGGTTCGCAGCACTTGAGCCGGGAACTGAAACTGGGGAGTCCGCCGACCACCGCCGTCGAAGACGGAATCAGCGACGAACAGATCGCGTGGCTTCAGCGGTTGGTCGACGCTCGGAGGAGCGACAGAGAGCCGAAGTCGCACGACGAGTAGCGGCCGGCCGCAGTCGAGAAGCGCCGGTCGGAGCGGATGGTTACCGGAAACCGCCTTCGGGGAGTGCGCACGCACTGCTCGACGGTGGGTGTCGCGAGGAGTTAGTGGGGTCGGAGGGATTTGAACCCCCGATCGACTGATATCTCCGGTCCGCCTCGGAACTCCAGAGGGTCGTCGTCGCGAACCGATGATCAGTCGGTCGCTCGGTATATCAGTCTGGAGTTTCGTCCCGGGCGTCGCCTCTGGAGTCAGTCGCCATGCCGGGCTTGGCCACGACCCCTCGTCTTCTCATTGTCGCAAAACCACTAAAGGGGTTTCGATTCGGTTACCGGTCGTCGTCGGCCCACTCGCAGTCCTGACATTTGTAGCCGGTGACGAACTCGGTGACGCTCGGCATGTACCCGACGCTGAGGACGTTGCCGCCGCACTCCGGGCAGTCGAAGTCGGCGTCGTCGATGCTGTCGGCTTCCATCGGGCGTTCGCCCTCGACCAGTTCGGCGAGTCGTTCGGCCGTCACCATCCGGCCTTCAACGACGCGATTGCTCATACGTCTCCCAGACGACGAACCCACCTAAGTTCTCTGTCTTCGTCGACACACCGCCATCGGCCCCGAGATTTACCAATCTACGAAGCGAACTGTACGCTATGGTTGACGTCAGCGGACACATCGGAATCGCACTGTTGGCACTCTCACCGGCGTGGTTTCTCGTCGACCGCGAGTCGGCGGTGGCGTTCATCGCCCTCGGAACGCCGTTCGGAATGCTACCTGATATCGACCTGTACCTGAGCAAGGCGGTCGCGACGGTCCAGCACCACGGGGTCACCCACACGCTTCTGTTCGTGGGTATCGTAAGTGCCGTGCTCGGTCCGCTTCTGGGTCGAACGCTCGTCCCGTGGTTGGCCGACCGAGGGTCGCTGTCGCGGGCGGCGGACGCACTCGACCGACCGTCGACGTTCGCCGGATTGGCGGTGTTCGTCGGCGGGGCCGCTCACGTGTTCGGGGACATCCTCTCGGCACCTGACATCTCACAGCCGATAGAACCGCTGTGGCCGCTCGTTCCGGGGAGCGTCGGCATCGACGTCGTCTACTACAACTCGAACCCGGTGAACTTCGGACTGCTCGCCGCGGGCGTGTTGGTCAACGTCGGGTTCTGGTGGTGGCGGAAGTAGCGTCGGAGCCGAAACGGGGCGGCGAATCGTCGGCGTTCAGAGCCACGGCGCGCGCGATTCGTCCTCGCCGGGGTAGCCGTACGCGGGACCGGACTCTTCTTCGGGGTCGTCGTCCCCGTGGACCGCCGACCGCGGGGCGTCGCCGCCGTCGGCGACCGGGTTGTCGGCGACTCGGCCGTCCGAACGCCGGTCGTCGGACACCCGGCCGGTGGGCGGCTGGTCGTCGTAGTCGCTCGGCTCGCCCGTCTTCGCGGCGTCGGAATCGGCGGACGCCCCGGGGTCGTAGGAGAACACCGCCGTCACGCAGAGCACGCCGAGCGCGACTGGGTAGTGGGTGTTCATGATGCCGAGCACCGACAGCGCCAGCATCGCCAGCGCCACCGAACTCCCGAAGCGGAACAGGTCGATGTCGACCTTCCCGCGCAGGTGGTCGCCGAAGACGGCGACGCCGAGCGCGAAACCGACGCCGACGCCTGCGGCGGCCGCGCCCGCGAGCACGGTCACGGGGTCGAGGTCGACGACCAACTGCGCGCCGGCGGGGTCGAAACTCGCCACGAGACCGAGGCCGATGATGACCGCCGGCCCCGGCAGATACTTGCCGACCTCGGCGCTCGCCGTCTTCGCCGCGATAGCGATGATGACGACGCCGGCGAAGCGCTCGAAGATGGCGATGTTCAGCAGACTCTCGATGGTTCCCGCGAGGGCGGCCTCCACGGCCGCCAGCGGAATCAACACGGCGCCCAAGAGCAGCACCGACTGTATCTGTTCGCGCCGCGTCCCGTCCATCTCCGCGAGGATGACCGCCATCGTCGCGGAGCCGCCGAAGATGAGAAGCCCCGTCTCGACGATTCCCACCGGTGAGAACATCGTCGCGCCGCTGGCGGTCGTCGTCGTCAGCGCCCCCGCTAACACGAGCGCGGGGAAGATACCGTCGACGAGCGGCAGCGCCATCACGGTCGCCAGGAGACGCGTCGCGCCGCCGACCTGCTGCTCTAAGCGCAGCGCAATCGGGTGCTGTGAGACACTCATCTGAGACTAACGGCCGTCACCTTCGGCCAGACGGTGATACGAGCGCAAGCCCGAGGACGCGGACCACCACGGTCGTCCTCCGCCTACAAACCCCGATTTAATTGTGAGCCACATCGCTGTAAAGAGGGTGCCGGAGTTGCAGTCTGGTCGACCGGCAGTGCGCAGTGCGGCTGAACTCTCGGAGTTCATGGCTGAACTAATTCGGACAGAACTATTAAGTGTTGTGTGGGAAGCGAGTGCATACGGCAGCGTACTCGCACTCTAATTTATAAGTCGAACCTACGATTTGACGAATAGTTACTCGTTTTGCTGTAGTATCCACGACGGACCGCTTCGTATCGGGCGAATATTGCACCGAACGGCGAACCGTCCGCCGTGACGCCCAAATATATACACATGGATGTATAGTACTCGCGATTACAGTGAGAAACATCCGCAAGTGGATGCTATCTCGCAACGTTTTTGTCCGGACGGCCGGGACCCCTTACATGGCGAACGACGTTCCCGACGACACGTTCTCGGAGAAACTACGAGTACCGGAAGCGCTGACGTTCGACGACGTCCTCCTGCGACCGATGGAGAGCCGCGTCGAACCCGACGACGCAGACGTGGGGACGCGAGTCTCGAAAAACGTCGAACTCAACATCCCCGTTCTCTCGGCGGCGATGGACACCGTCACCGAGAGCGGCATGGCCATCGGGATGGCCCGCGAGGGCGGTCTCGGTGTACTGCACCGGAACATGCCCGTCGAGGCGATGGTCGCCGAGATCGAACGCATCAAGCGCGCGGACGAGCTCGTCATCCGCCGCGAGAACGTCGTCACGGCGCACCCGAGTCAGACCGTCCGCGAGGTCGACGCGATGATGGAGTCCGAGGGCGTCAGCGGCGCGCCCGTCGTCGACGACGACGACATCGTTCTCGGCATCATCTCCGGCACCGACATCCGTCCGTACCTCGAAGTCGGCGAGAGCGACGAGGTCCGCGAGGCGATGACCGACGAGGTCATCACCGCCGGCGAGGACGTGACCGCCCGCGACGCGCTCGAACTGATGTACGACTACAAGATCGAGCGCGTCCCCATCGTCGACGAGAACGACCGCCTCGTGGGACTGGTGACGATGCAGGGCATCCTCCAGCGCCGCGAGCACGAGCACGCCGCCCGCGACGACGAGGGGCGACTCGTCTGCGGCGTCGCCGTCGGCCCGTTCGAGACCGAGCGCGCCGTCGCCGCCGACGGGGCGGGCGCGGACGTGCTGTTCATCGACTGCGCGCACGCGCACAACCTCAACGTCATCGACAGCGCCCGTAGCATCAAATCCGAGGTCGACGCCGACGTGGTCGTCGGCAACATCGGCACCCGAGAAGCCGCCGAGGCCGTCGTCGACTTCGCCGACGGCGTGAAGGTCGGCATCGGGCCGGGTTCCATCTGTACGACCCGGGTCGTCACCGGGTCGGGGATGCCCCAGATAACGGCCGTCGCCGAAGTCGCCGACGTCGCGAGCAGGGAGAACGTCCCGGTCATCGCAGACGGCGGGATTCGCTACTCCGGCGACGCCATCAAGGCCATCGCCGCCGGTGCGGACGCGGTGATGCTCGGTTCCTACTTCGCGGGGACCCAGGAGGCGCCCGGCCGCGTCATCACGATGAACGGCAAGAAGTACAAGCAGTACCGCGGCATGGGCAGCGTCGGCGCGATGCGCTCGGGCGGCGGCGACCGCTATCTCAAAGACGCCGACGAGGACGAGGAGTTCGTCCCCGAGGGCGTCGAGGCCGCCACCCCGTACAAGGGGACGCTCGCCTCCGAGCTCCACCAGCTCGTCGGCGGCATGAAGTCCGGGATGGGCTACGTCGGCGCGGAGACGCTCCCCGGGTTCAAAGAGCGCGCCCGGTTCGTCCGCGTCTCCTCGGCGGGCCAGACCGAGGGCCACCCCCACGACGTGATGATCACCGACGAAGCGCCGAACTACAGTCCGCAGGAGTAAACGGCCGGACGCCGGCGCTTCGTTCGACGCCGGACGGCGAAGTCGATTTTACGACGGGTCGGTCGGAACGAAGGAACAGTTATTAATCGTTATGTTGTCGATTCGACTCTGATGGACACCGCGGAGTTACGTCGAGCGCTCGAAGACGCCGAGCTATCGCAGTATCAGGCCGACGCGTACACGGCGCTGCTCCGACTGGGTTCGGCCAGCGCTACCGAACTCGCCGACGCCTGTTCGGTTCCGACCGCCCGAATCTACGACGTTCTCCGCGACCTGGAGGCGAAGGGGTACATCGAGACGTACGAGCAGGATAGTCTCCACGCCCGCGCGAACGAACCGCAGGCCGTGCTCACCTCGCTTCGGGGCAAAGCCGAGCGGTTCACCGCCGCCGCCGCCGAAATCGAGGAGCGGTGGGAGCAACCCGCCGTCGACGACCACATGGTGAGCATCGTCAAGCGTTTCGAGACGGTGTTCGACCGCGCCCGCGACATCGTCCGCGAGGCGGAGACGGAGGTGCAGGTGTCGGCGACCGCCGAGCAGTTCAGGCGGCTTCGGCCCGCGCTCTCGGCGGCGTACGACAACGGGGCGGTCGTCAGCGTCTCGCTTCACACCGATTCGGAGACGACCCCCGACGCCCTGCCCGAGGCGAGGGCGTACGAGGGAGTCGCCACGGAGGTCCGCCACCGGCGGCTGCCGGCGCCGTTCATCGTCCTCGTCGACCGGAGCCAGACCTGTTTCACGCCGCACGCGCGCTCGGTCAACCGATACGGCGTGCTCGTCGACGACTACACGCTCACGTACGTCTTCCACTGGTACTTCCAGACGTGTCTCTGGGAGGTGTGGGAGACGGTGTTCGACGCGCGCCCGACCGAACCGCCGCTCGTCTACGCCGACATCCGACGGTTCGTTCGCGAGATGGAGCCGTTGCTCGACGACGGGGCGACGATTCAGGTCCGAGTCGAGGGGTTCGACACACAGAACGGGGAGGCGACCTCGTTCACGGGGACGCTCGTCGACGTCTCGTACGCCGGAACGTCGACGAACGGCGAGCCGCCGCTGTCGCAGCTGGCGGGCGAAACCGCACTCACGGTGGACGTCGACGGCGAGACCAGAACCGTCGGTGGCTGGGGAGCGGTCGTCGAGGATATCGAGGCCAACAGGCTGACCGTCGAATCGGTTCCGTAGCCGAAGAGGACAGATTTCTTACAACAGCGCAGCTGCTATTTCACTCACAAGAGGTATCTTGATATAGCGTCGTCCGCCATGGAGGTGATATGGGCGTTTGCCGGGCAACGAGGGGAGGCCGATGACCGACGAACCGCCGCTGGTGCTCGTCGTCGAAGACGAAGCCGACCTCGCCGACCTCTACGTGGCGTGGTTGGACGACGAGTACCGAGTCCGTACCGCGTACGGCGGTCACGAGGCGCTCTCGGAGTTGGACGACGACGTCGACGTCGTGCTTCTCGACAGACGGATGCCGGGTCTCTCGGGCGACGAGGTTCTCGACGCCGTCAGGGACCGGGGTATCGACTGTCGCGTCGCGATGGTAACCGCCGTCGAACCCGACTTCGACATCGTCGAGATGGGGTTCGACGACTACCTCGTCAAACCGGTCACCCGCGAGTCGCTTCTGGGGACCGTCTCGGACCTCCTCCTTCGGAGCGAGTACGACGACGGCGTCCGCGAACTGTTCGCGCTCGCCTCGAAGAAGGCCGTACTGGAGGCCGAAAAAGACGAGTCGACGCTCGCCGAGACCCCCGAGTACCGGCAACTCGACGCGCGACTCAGCGAGGTGCGGTCGAATCTCGACGAACGGTTACAGGGCGTCGACCACGACAGTTTCGTCGGGATGTACCGAGATATCGACCGCGAGGACTCGTTCGGGTTCGACGAGTTCGACGAGTAATCGACCCTCTCTGGTCAGTTCTTCCGCCTCGGTGCCGGTTATCGCCGTCCGTAGCCCCACTCTTCCATCACGTCGACGACGTCGCCGACGTTCCTGAGCCCGGCCGTGACGACCGCTTCGCGCACGTCCAGCGACATCACGTCGTCGCCGTCGAATCGGTCGGCGAGTTCGCGTTCGAGCGCGTCGAGCCGTTCGGCGGTCGTCGGTCGGACGTAGACGGGGAGCGCATCGCGGTCGGCTTTCACCGTTCGACGGGCGAAGATGAACGGCAGTTCGACGGCGTCCGAACCGGCCGACGCGTCGGCTCGGTCGGCAGCGGACTCGGCTTCGGCGTCCGGCTCTCCGTCGGGCGTCGACGTTTCGGCACCGTTCTCGACGTTCGCCGGGACGTCGCCGTAGGTGTCGCCCGCGGCGCCGTACCGGTCGTCTTTGGTCATTGCGCCACCTCCACGTCGAGCGCCGCCTCGACGCTCCCGCGTTCGACGATGCGGGCGACGGTGTCGAACTGGTCGAGCAGGTCCTCCTCGTACGGACGGAGGTCTCTGGTCTCGGCGCTGTCGGCGAACTCGAAGACGCTCATGTGGTTGCGCCACGCCTCCTTCAGCACGTCGCGCTTGCGGACGCCGAACGGCGTCACCGGCTTGCCGTCGGTCTCCAGTTCCTCGCGGACCTCCCGGTAGATGTTGGAGTCGCCGACCTCGTTGGGGACGACCGCGAGGATACCGAGCGCGAACGCGTCGTCGAACGTCCGGAACCCGCGTTCCATGCTGTCGAGCGTATCCTCCAGACCGTCGATGGAGACGCTTCCCTTCCGCGTGAGCTCGATGGGGATGACCACGTCTCGCGCGGCGACGAGCGCGTTGTCGACGAGGACGTTCAGCGTCGCCGGCGGGTCGACGAGGAAGTAGTCGTACTCGCCCGCCAGCGGCGACAGCGACGAGCGCAACTGGAACTCGCGCAGCGAGGTGTTGCGCGCGGCCATCTCGCTCTCGATGTTCGCCAACCCCTCGTGAGACGGAATCAGGTCGAAGTCACCCGCGTCGACGACGAGCTCGGACGCGTCGCGTTCCTGGTCGAGGAGAACGTCGCCGAGGTGGTCGTCGTCGGTCGTCTTCAGATCACCGAAGCCGACGTGATCTGTCAAACTACCGAGCTGGGGGTCCAAATCGACGACGAGGACGTCCGCATCCCGCCGCCCGAGCGCGGCCGCCGTGTTCGTCGCCATCGTCGTCTTCCCGACGCCGCCGGATTCGCTCCACATCGTCACTGCCCGTTTCATGGCCTGCGCTTTCGCAGAGCCGTACATAAATCTCCGTCAGACAATCGCGCCGTCGAAACCCGCTGGATAGCTCCGCTCATACCTTTTTAGACATATATCTGGAAATATGTCTGGAAATCAATCCGGGTAGATTTCTAGATATCTGTGTGGAGATTCGATAGACGGCGTCCCGCCTCGGGTGACCCTTCCTCTCGGAGGCCGGACACTGTTTCTGCTCGGAAGGTGATTCGTCCTCGTGCCGACTGTCGTCGATTTGCTTTCACGGCGTTCGGCCGTCTGTGTAGCCGGTGAGCGTTTCCTCGTACGCCCGCTCCGCCGTCGTTCTACCGGCGCTTCGAAAACAGTTATTCTGGCGGCGTCTCGATTCGCCCCATGCAGAACTCTGCACGCGTACAGAAAGCGATCCGCGAGTACAAACTTCGGAGACTCATCTCGCTCGGATTCTTCGTCGCGTTTCTCGTTGCCGTGGGGACGCTCCAGTTCGGCGGCGATAGTACTCTCGCCGTCGTGTTTTCTCTCGCGGCGCTTGTGCTCACCGTCGTGATCGGTATGCGACTCTGGCAGTGACCTCGAATTCGGGAAGTCGACACCGATGCAGATGCGGGCTACCTCGACGGTCTCGTCACCTCCACAGTTTCGTCGAACTTCAACGACCCGACGCCCGTGTGAACTGAAACCCGGTCCGATCCCAGAGCCGGCAACGCCGAGCGGGACCGGGACCTGGCTACTGCACCGCTCTGGACTGTCGCTGGGTCGGCAGCCTACGGTGCGAGCGTGAGGCCGTCTTCGGCAACGACTACGTCGCCGTCGAAAACCGACTCGGCATCGCGTTGCATTGCGTCGAGGTCGCGGTACGGCATGATGTGCGTGAGAACGAGCGTCTGCACGCCGGCGTCCTGCGCGATCTCACCGGCGTCTGTCGCATCACAGTGATTGGCGGTCAACGTAGACCTGTCGAGTCCTTCTTCTCCTGCTGCATGCTGTGGCCACACGAACTGCTCGTCCGCGTTCGGGACGCGGTCTTCATCGACTGGGGCGGTGTTGCAGTCCTGAACGAGGATGTCCGCGCCATCGGCGAACTCGGCGAGCGACGGGATTTTCCGTGTGTCACCGGAGAAGACGATCGACGACCCCGTTTCGTGCTCCTCGAACCGGTAGGCGTACGTCTCGACCGAGTGCTCGACTGGCACTGCGTCTATCTTCCAGCCGTCCATCTGGCGACTGAACCCGTCCGTCACGAGTTCGGTTTCGATACCGGAGATGCCGTCCGTCGGGTAGATATCCTTGCGGTACTCGATGTCTTCCGCGTAAACGTCGTACAGCGCGTCGACGAGCCGGTCGGTGCCGTCCGGGCCGTACACCGTGAGCGATCCACGACCGGCCTCGGTCCAGCTCGTGAAGGCGAAGTGGAAGAACGACGCGTTGTGATCCATGTGATGGTGAGTGAAAAACAGCGTCTCGATCTCTCCCATATCGACGTCGGCGTCCATCAGGCCGTAGACCGTCTTGGGCCCGCAGTCGACCATCACCGTGTCGCCTGCGACGTCGATCACGAGGCTCGTGCCGCCACGTTCCGGAATCGGAACAGGACTTCCAGTCCCGACGAGGGTGATCTCCATGGAAGAGCGTACCACAGCTTCGCCTTTGTATGTTCGTGCCTCTACCCGACGTGCGGTCCCGTACGCGCTCTAGGCCGAGTCTCCCGACGGAACGTGGCAAGAACGCACTTGTCACTAGCCTCCCGAAGAATGAGTAGATGGCTTCGGAGTGAGACGAGGCACAGGAACTGCAGTCGCGCTCGGAGCCGGAGTAGCAACTGGCCCTGCAACAGATCAACTACCGATGGAGAGATTTCCCTCGAACTACGCTTCGCCGTCACGGTCGACGATGGACGGTCCAAATAATGAGTCGACTCTGTTCTCCCGCTCGAGGCTCTCGGGCGTTACGAACCGTCGACCTCAACCACGTAGGACGTCATCGTCTGGATCTTCGCATCCTTCGCGTGGCTACTGAACTCGTAAACGTCGCAGAAGGCGTACACCGTGCCGTCGGCGAGGTTCACCGTCCCGTCTACCGACGCGGTCGCTCCGTGCGTGATGACGTGGTCGATGGTCAGCGCCGTCGTGTCGACGTCGACCATCTCCTCGACGGCGTCGGCGAAGTCGTCTCGTCCGCTGATCTCTCGGTCGCTGACGATGGTCCATTCGACGTCGTCGGTGACTGTATCGAGGAGACACTCGACATCGTTTTCGGCGAACGCGACGTTGAACTCCTTGAGGAGCGCCTTCTTTGGGGCGTTTCCGCAGTCCTCCCCGACGGTGACCGTCGTCATATTCGGACGTCCTCGTCGGCCGTGCCGGCGTACGCTTCCTCCAGCGTCTCGATGTCGAGTTTCTGCATCCCGAGCATCGCCTCAGTGACCCGCCCCGCCCTCTCAGCATCCTCGTCTCTCTGGAGTTCGGTAAGGACCGACGGGACGACCTGCCACGAGACGCCGTACCTGTCTTTCAACCAGCCACACCGGCCCTCTTCCCCGCCGTTCGCGGCGAGTTCGTCCCAGTAGTAATCGACTTCGTCCTGATCGGAACAGTCGACGAGGAACGAGATCGCCTCGGTGAAGCCGAAGTCGTGGTCCTGAGCGCTGTCCATCGCTGCGAAATGCTGGTCGCAGAGCGTGAAGTCGGCGAACATCACCGTTCCCTCCTCGTCCGGCGGCTGGTCGGGGCCGTAGCGAGCCACGTCGTTGACCCCGGCGTCGTCGAACACCGACGCGTAGAACGCCATCGCGTCCTCCGCCTGGCCGCACCGTTCGCCGACGAACATCAGGGACGGAACGATCGTTCGGTCCGGAACGTCGTCGGCGTAGATCACCTGCCACGAGACGCCGTAGGCGTCCTCGGTCCAGCCGTACCGGTCGCTGAACGGGTACGAATCGAGGGGCATCAACGGTTCGCCACCCCCCGACAGCTCTGCCCAGAGCTCGTCGACTTCCTCCCTCGTCGGGCAGTTGACGACGAACGAGATCGCCGGGGTAAACTCGAATCGAGGGCTACCGTTGAGCGCGAGGAACGACTGTCCCTCGAGCTCGAACTCGATGGTCAGGATACTGCCTTCCGGTCGGCCCGAAGCCTCCGCTGACATCTCGTCGTACCGACTGATGGCGCCGACTGACGAGTCGTCGAAGATATTCGTATACCGGTTCACCGCCTCCTCCGCGTCGCCGCCGAACCAGAGGTTCGGAGTGATCTTCTGCACGGTCACGCCTCCCGGTATCTCGACGATACGGGGTCGGTCGTTCGCGTTTTCTGCTCGGCTTGACGGTCTATTGGTGGCATCGTTGGTCTCCGTTCGTGGTCTCACTCCGTCTCCAGTTGCTCCTCGACTTCGTCTTGGGCCTCCTCCCAGGCAGGGTAGGCGCGCTCGATCTTCTCGCGGCCGCTCGGGGTCAGCTTCAGTTTGCGCATCCGGTCGTCGTCTGACTCTGCCTCGTCGATCCAGCCTTCGTCTTCGAGTCGGTTCGCACTCCGGGTGAGCGACGTCCGGTCGAGTCCGAGGAGGTCGGCGAGTTCCCCCAACGGAGTCGGTCCTGTCTGTGCCAACGCAGCGAGGATGGAGAACTGCGTCGCCCGTAGGCCGTGGGGACGAAGCTTCTCCTCGTAGAGCCGCGTGATTTCACGCGCTCGTTTCCGTGCGGCGAGACAGTGGCAGTTCTTGGTGGCGGAGAGGTCCACGCGAGTGGTACGCGGCACGTGCATATACACGTATCTGTCCTGTCGGTTTGGCTCGTGCCGAAACGAGACGAGTTGAAGAGTGTGCGCTCAGGATTCGTATCTACGGACCGGTGTCTCGCTCAGAGAGTGCTGAAACCGTTCGCGGTCGAACACACCTCCCGCGTATCCTGCGTCGGCCTTCCGAAAATGTACGGCCTATCCCGGTTGGGCAGAATCGGTATCGCAAAGTGTAGTTTATGGGTCGTTCATCGAGCGTCGACGAACCGCTCGATGCGGTCCATCGCCGTCCGCAATTCGTCGAGACCGGTCGCGTAGGAGACGCGGAGGTGGCCCTCACCGCCGGTGCCGAAGACGCTACCGGGGACGACGGCCACGTCCTCCTGGCGAAGTAGTTCCTCCGCGAAGCGCTCGTCGTCGCCGCCGCAGCGCGGGAACGCGTAGAACGCGCCGCGGGCCTCGAAGCAGTCCAGCCCCATCTCGTCGAACCGCGAGAGGACGAACCGCCGGCGGCGGTCGTACTGGTCGCGCATCTCGACTACCTCTTGGTCGCACGACCTGAGCGCTTCCAGTGCGGCGTACTGCGCCGTCGTCGGCGCGGAGAGCATCGAGTACTGGTGGATGCGGTTCATCGCTCGAATCGCCTCCGGCGGTCCCATCGCGTAACCGAGCCGCAGTCCCGTCATCGCGTAGGCTTTCGAGAAACCGTTGAACACTACGGTTCGCTCGCGCATCCCGGGGAGCGTCGCGATGGAGGCGTGCTCGCCCTCGTACGTGAGCGCGGCGTAGATCTCGTCCGAGAGTACCATCAGGTCGTGGTCGACGGCGAACTCCGCCACTTCGGCGAGTTCGGAGCGACTCATCGTCGCCCCGGTCGGATTGTTCGGATAGCAGAGTATCAACAGCTCGGCGTCCTCCGCCCCCGCGTTCGTCAGGTCCTCGTAGGTGAGCGCGAAGTCGTTCTCGACCCGCGTCGGCACGGCCAGCGGCTCACCGCCGGCGAAGACGACGCCCGGAACGTACGAGATGTACGACGGTTGAGGGACGGCCACGCGGTCGCCGGGGTCGACGAACGCCCGCATCGCCACGTCGAGCGCCTCGCTCGCGCCGGTCGTCACGAGAATCTCCTCGTCGGGGTCGTAGTCGAGGTCGTACCGCCGAACGTGGTCGGCTATCTCCGTCCGCAGTTCTCGCATGCCGCGGTTCGCCGTGTACGAGGTTCGCCCGCGTTCGAGCGAGTCGATGGCGGCCGTTCTGGCGGCCCACGGCGCGCTGAAGTCCGGTTCGCCGACGCCCAGCGAGATGACCTCCTCCTTCTCCTCGGCGAGTTCGAAGAAGCGCCGAATCCCCGACGGCGGGACGCGTTCGACGCGGTCGGCGATTCTCATGGCGAGATCGAGAGGCGGTCGTCGTCGTCTCGGTCGCCGAAGACGATGCCGCGGTCCTTGTACGTCTCCATCACGAAGTGCGTCACCGTCTGCGTCACCTCGGGGATGGGCGCGATCTGCTCGGAGATGAACTGCGAGACGTCGTGCATCGACTCGCCCTCCACGAGGATTGCGAAGTCGTAGTCGCCCGAGAACAGCCGCAACGACGACACCTGCGGGAACTTCACGATACGGCGAGCGATGTCCTCGTAGCCCGTCTCACGGTCGAGTTCGACGTTGAGTTCGACCTCCGCCTGAACGTGTTCGTCGTCGTCGGCCAACTGTTGCCAATCGACCACCGCCTGATACCCCCGAACGACGCCATCGTCTTCGAGTTCGGTGATCGTTTCCTCGACTGTCGCCTCGTCGAGACCGGTCTGTCGCGCAATGTCGGTCGTGCTCTCCCGAGCGTTCGACAGCAGAAGGTCGAGAATCTTCCGTCGCTGGTCCATACGGCCTCGTTATCGCCATCGATGTAAGGGTTTACGCCCGACGCAATAAACCGAATAGCGCGATACAAACTTTGGGTGCTCTCTCGTAACGGCTGGTGAGACAGCAACGAAAGTCGGTCGGGTACAGTGTCTAAGCCGAATCGCGCGCATGGTTCTAAGACGAACGTTTCCGCGAGAGTTCGCACGCGACCGTTACCGTTAAGGCCGAAATCCTGCGGCCGCGTCGGTTGGGGGTCGCCATCACCCGAGAAGTTCACTTTCGACGGCGATTCGAGTCGGCCCGCCTATCACGCCGGAGGACGCCCGTCGCTCGCGCCGCCGGTCTTGTGAAGTCTCGACCGAGCGGTGAGGCCGCGAAACCGCAGTATTGAGGTGGTGTTGGCGGCCGGACTGCACCACCGCGCTGAGGCTATCCGTCCGTGCGACCTACTGACTCGACAGGTGGTACACGATGGCACAAGCATACCCCTCTCGGATGCCGACCGAGACAGGCTCTCGGGTCTGGACCGCGTCGGCGCTGGCGGGACTCGTCGCCGGAATTGCGATGGGTCTCGTCATGCAGTTCGTCATGAACGCGATGCCTCTCATCGGGGCGCTCGTCGGGCAACCGACCGTCGTCGGCGGGTGGGTTCTCCACCTCGTCATCAGCGTCGTCTTCGCGCTCACGTTCGCGGCGATAATCACGCGCACGTCGCTGTCACGCTACGGTCGAACGACGCTCGGCACGGTCGGCCTCGGACTCGCCTACGGTGCGGTCCTCACCGTCGTCGCCGGCTGGTTCGCGCTGCCCATCTGGGCGAACGCGGTCGGCGCGGGACCGCTCCCCGTCCCGCTGGTGGTTCCGATGGGCGTGGTCACGCACCTGCTGTACGGTCTCGTCCTCGGCGGCGTCTACGCGTACGCCCGCGGGACGACCGAGTCGGAACCGGCCGAGGAGACGAACGCTCCCGCCTGAGCGTCGGACCCTGAACGTCGGACTCTCTTTTTCGGACGCGATCGAACCGCTCAGGCGACCCACCCGTCGCCGACGAGTTCGCCGACCAGTTCCTCCCAGTCGTCGAACTCGACCGAACAGTGCGGGCTCTGCGAGAGATGTGCCGGGAAGGCGTCGACGCCGTCGTCGAGCGTCGACAGACAGAACGGACAGCGAGACGGGTCCGCCCACGCGCGCGTCAGATACGAGATGTGCGGAGTGTACACGGTAGCGACACGACAGCCCCGGGGTAGTTATACTCCGACGGTTCGCATCGAAACGTTATACCGCCCCTAGCGACCCTTCTACAGCATGAACTATCTCCCGTGGGCGCTTCTGGCGCTGGTGACGTACACGCTCGTCGCACCGCTGATGAACTTCGCGACGACCGGGGATTCCGCGGTCCCGAGCAACGTCGCGACGCTGATGTCGAACACGATTCTCGTTCTCGTCACGCTCGGTCTCGTCGCGTTCACGAACGAGAACGCGGTCAACTACATCACCCATCCGAAGTCGCCGTACATCTACGCCGCCGGTCTCTGTCTCTCCATCGGCATCCTCTCGTACTACCGGGCGCTCTCCCTGGGACAGGTGAGCGTCGTCACCCCCGTCTTCGGCATGTTCCTCGTGACGAGTTCGATACTCGGAATCGTCTTCCTCAACGAGTCGTTCACCGCCCGGAAGGCCGCCGGTATCGCTCTCGCGGTCGTCGCCGTCTACCTCGTCACCGTCGAGTGAGTCGGCCCCTCGCTCTCCGGACGCGACAGAACCGGTACGGTGGGCGCTCTCTTCGGTGACTCAGCGTAGCTATCGGTATAGATATCCGGACAGATACCCAGATAGCTATTCGAATTGCCGTCGGGGAACGCGGACCGATGAGGTCCCGGCGGAGTCGACCAACGCCGTCGAAAAGTGCCGTGTGGACGAGGGGTGAGCGTCGCGCTCGTCTCGGCTACGCCCTCGCGGTTTCGAGTGCGTTCCGCGCGTTCTCGATGGCCGCGTCGCGTTTTGCGGGATACGCTTCGACTTTCGCCCGGAGCGTGATTCCCTCGCCGAGGCGGACTTCACCTCTGAACGCCGCCTGTTTGTCGAGTCGGACGAAAAACGAGCAGTTGTCGTCGACCCTGTCGTCCAACTCCGCCAGGAGGCGGTCGAGTTCGTCCAGTTCGCTCAGCTGTGAGAGGACGTGCCTGAGGTCGTCGGCGTTCTCGACGCGCGCCGAGAGAACGACGATACGGTCGCCGTGATACCCTTTGTTCTCGACGCGCTCGACCTCGAACTCTTCGGGGAGGAACGTCCGGAGCGCCTCCTCGACTCGCTTTTCGTCCTCGGTCGCGTAGCAGAAGCTCCGAACGTCGATGTAGTGAAACGGAACGCTGGCCATGGACGGGGTACTCGGGGAACCGAAAAAAGCCCTACTCCTCGTCGGCGTCGGTGTCGGTGTCGGCGTCGGTGTCGGCGTCGCTCTCCTCGGTCGCCTCCAACGAGTCGGCGGAAACGCCCGTCTCCTGGCCGTCCTCGAAGCTCACCGTGTACGTCGCCTCGCCGAACATCGTCTCCATCACCTGCGTGACGGTACCGACGTCGCCGTCGAACTCGCTGTGTTTGTCGTGGAACACCACGCGGTCGTCTTTTTCGAAGCTCATACCCTCCGTTCCCGTCGATGGCGTAAAAGGACGATGGTTCGACGCCCGTCGGTCGAGCGCCGCCGCGCGGACCGGCAGGCGTTTCACCGGCTGCGACCCCTCCGAAGACGTGTCTCTCGTCAGCGTCAGTTGCCCCGCCTGCGGCGCGTCGGTGTACGTCTCGCTTCCCGCCGGTCGTCGGTTCGTGACGGCCGAACCCGGCGAGGGGGTCGGAGACGGCGAAGAACGTACGGACCTGGAGACGACGACGGCGACGTGTTCGGCGTGCGACGCCTCGTTTCCGGTGATACACGGCGGCTCGGGTGAGCGGTAGCGGACGAGTCGCCGGCGGACCCGTCCTCGTATTCGAAACTCAGGTGACGACCGCGTAGACGAACAGGAACCCGAAGTAGAGGACGACCAGTGCGCCGAGCGAGATGAGGCGGAATCGCTTGAGGTCGGCTTCCTCGGCGGCGTAGGCGTCCCGGTACGCTTCGACTTCGGCCGCGGAGAGCGCGTCGGCGTGGTTCAGTCCGCGGTGGAGCGCGAGATGCCGCTCCTCGACGAACGGGTCGCCGCAGTGGCGACAGCGGAAAGCGGCTTCGCCGTCGTCGACGCGCCGTCGGCCCGCTGCGTGGGGGACGTCGCTACTACTCGACGGCTCGGTGTTCGGCGCGCCGCTGTCGTCGCGGTTTTCGGGGTCTTCGCGGTTTTCGGGGTCTTCGCAGTCGTCGCGGTCTTCGGTTCGGTCGGGTCGCGGCGTCGAGTTCGAGTCGGTCATATGTAGGGTGGCGTCGCGGGTGGTTCGCTCACGATCCAGAGGCTGACTATCGTGTACAGCACCATCACGACGGTGACGCCGTACTGGCTGTGGATGGCCTGCAGACGGTCGGGAAACAGTTCGTACGCCACCGCGTGGGCGACCCAGACGGCGACGAGGTGGCCCAAGAGGACGAAGAACAGTTCGAGGCCGCCGAACCACGACGGCAGCGACGCCAGCGTGAGCGGGTTCTGCGGCGGCGCGAGCGTCGAGAGCGTCGCCAGGTCGACGAGCGTCGAACCGCCGACGTCGAGGAGCGTGGGCGACAGCGACAGCATCACGCCGAGGTTGTGCGCGAGGTGGTAGCCCGCCGCGATGGCGAGCAGCGACGGCGCGAACCGCTCGGCGAGGAACTCGGTGCTGTGGTACGTCTCGGCGTAACGGCGGGCGAGTCGCGCCGACCACCAGTACACCCGGAGGAAGAGCAGAAACCCGAGCAGGTAGACGAGCAGGTAGCCGAGAAGCGGCGGCGTCCCGAGGCCGACGAGTTCGATGACGAACCACGCCCAGAGGTTCGTCCCGACGAAGCCGTCGTAGGTGGTGACGTAGACGACGGCGACGACGAACGCCACCTGGTCGCGGCCGACGACCAGCCCCGCCTCCGAGAGGCCCGCCCCCGGCAGGCGGAATCGAACGCCGTCGTCGGTGCGGTCGAGCGGCGCGGCGCGGCCGTAGAACTCGAACGCCCGCGAGATGGGGTCGACCGTCCCGAACCATCGGTCGGGACCGAAGACGACGCTGCCGAGCACCGAGACGCCGGCGTAGGCAACGATGACCGCCGCGAGCGCCCGCGGTTCGTCGCCGATGGGCGCGACGACCTCGACGAAGATGAGCGCCAACAGCCCGGCGACGGCGGGCCACGCGCCGTAGCGCTCGGGGTACTCGCGGTTCAGCGACGGGAGGAGTTCGGCGAGCGCGCGGAACGGGTTCAGCGTCGGCCACGTGTTGCCGACGAGGTAGACGGAGGCGACGTAGCCGCCCCACCAGCCGACCCAGACGACGAGAATCGCGAGGTTTCTGAGCTGCGTATCCGGGCCGACGAAGCCGACGTACACCGTGAGGGCGAGGACGCCCACGCCGACGAGTCTCCCCGCCGCGCGGAGGAGTCGACCGGGCGACGAGAACGTCCCGCCCCAGTCGTGAATCGAACGGATGAAGCGGCGGTCGGTGACGAAACTGGCGAGGAGAAACGACGCGCCGACGGCCCCGCCGCCGGTGAGCAGGAAGAGCCACGTCGGAATCTCGAGCGTCCCCGGGGCGGCGCTGCGGACCGCCCCGGCGTGAGCGGCGGCGACGCCGACGAACGCCGAGAGCGCGAACGCGGCGGCGACGAGAGCGGCAGCGAGCGAACCGACGAGTCGAGACGCCGACCGTCGGTTGCGGTCGGTCGTCCCGGCGTCGCCGTCGCAGGGGGCGGAGTCGTCGCGACTTCGACGGCCGGCCGAGCGGGGGCGTGGAGCCATCGCCGAGAGTAGGGCGAGTCGCCACGAGTAAGTTGCGACTTCGCGCCACCCGTCGACGGTCGAACCAACTGCAGGCGATTACTCCGCGCCGCAAGTAGGGAGGTTTTTTAGTGGACCGACGGCAACTCACGGGCATGAGTACGCAAGAATCACACGAGGACCACGGGCACCACCTCCCGGCCGTCGAGGACTGGCCGCGAGGGTTCGGCGAGGCGTCGTGGTGGCCGTTCGTCACCGCCGTCGGCGGCGCGGGGCTGTACGTCGGCGCGGCGCTGTACATCATCGCGGCGGGCAACCCCGACCTGCTGCCGGCCATCGCCGGACCAGCCGTCTTCGTCGGCAGCGTCGGCCTGTTCCTCGTCGGCATCTACGGCTGGGTGTACCACGCCTTCGTGAGCCACTTCTGGTCGCGCGACACGCACGCGAACGGGTCGATGGCGCTCAAGTGGGGGATGGTCGCGTTCCTCGGCTCCGAGCTCGCGACGTTCGGCGCGGTGTTCACGTACTACTTCTTCATCCGCGCGGGGACGTGGCCGCCGCAGGAGCTACCGCACCTGCTCGGTTCGCTCGTGCTGGCGAACACGGCGCTGCTCATCGCGTCGAGTTTCACGCTCCACTGGGCGCACGTCGCCATCCGCCGCGAGAACCGCCGCCAGTTCATTCTCGGTCTGGTCGTGACGCTCGTGCTCGGTGTCGTCTTCATCGCCGGACAGGTGCTCGAGTACTACGAGTTCATCGTCAACGAGGGCTTCACGCTCACCAGCGGCATCTTCGCCAGCGCGTTCTTCGGACTCACCGGCCTCCACGGCCTGCACGTGAGCCTCGGCGCGGTGCTCCTCGGCATTGTCCTCGTCCGCGCACTCGCCGGACAGTACTCCGCGGACCGCCACGTCTCGGTCAGCACCGCCTCGATGTACTGGCACTTCGTCGACATCGTCTGGATCTTCCTCGTCGTCGTGCTGTACGCCGGCGCCGTCGTCGGCGGCGCGTAACGCCGGACGAACGCACGACACACGTTTTTCGCATCCCATCTTCGAGCGCCGGCCGCGGGCGCGACGCGAGCCGTCCGGCGCGCGCCGTTCGCCGAAACAGTTCTCACGGACGAGCGAGGAGGTGACCTATGAGCAGCGAGGAGACGGGAGAGCTGTACGACACGTACGTCGCCGCGCTCCAGCACGGATTGGTCGAACTCCCCGAGGGCGTGCGTCTGCTGGGCGTCGTCCGCCGGCCGACGCGGTGGTTCCACGCCGCCGTCGACGAGAACCGCCCGTCGCTCGCGCCGCCGGAGACGCTCTTAGACGAGTTCTCGCGGGAGCGCGACGACCTGAAGATGGCCGGTCTCTGCGACGAGGGCGCGCACAACGCCGCGTGGGAGAACATCGGGTTCGGGGAGCGCTATCGGGAGTATCTCGACGCCGACGAGCCGCGGGCGGCGCTGGAGTCGCTCGCGGCCGAACTCCGCGCGGGCGACGACGCGGCGCTCGTCTGCTACGAGAACACCGAGAAGAAGCGGTGTCATCGGACGATTCTTCGGGACGTGCTCGCCGACCGCCTCCGACAGTAGTTCCGGGCGGAACGACTAGCTTCGGTCAGAGCAGATAGTTCCGGACAGTGTTACTAGCTCCGACCAGAGCGGCAGTGCGACGCGCCGTTCTCATCACCCGCGTAACACTTATTCGGCAACAGTACACGCGTTCACTATGCATTCGAATCCGCGGCGAGTCGCGCTCAGCGTCGTCCTCGCCGGGGCGCTCGTCGCCTCGGCGGTGCTGGGTGGGACGTACCTCTCGCTTTCGGCTCCGTTCTCCGGGAGCGTCTACGAGGGCGTCGACGGCGGCGTCGGCGACGGCGAGCGCGTCGAGAACCCCTACGGCGAGGCGACGGTGACGTACGACGAGTACGGCGTCCCCCACGTCGACGCCGAGAACGAGGAGGCGCTGTACTTCGCGGTCGGCTACGTGCAGGCGAGAGACCGCCTCTTCGCGATGGACCTCCAGCGACGCCTCATCTCGGGCGAACTGTCGTCGGCCGTCGGCGAGGCGGCCGTCGAATCCGACGAGTTCCACCGCTCGATGGACTTCGAGGCGGCGGCGGAGGCGTCCTGGGAGTCGGTGCGGGACACCGAGGCCGGCCCCGGCGTCGAAGCGTTCTCGGCGGGCGTCAACCACTACGCAGAGACGCAACCGCTGCCGCCGGAGTTCGGGATGCTCGGCTACGAACCCGACGAGTGGACGCCCGTGGACACGCTGCTCGTCGGCAAGCAGATCTCGTGGACGCTCTCGGGCAACTTCGCCGACATGCGCCGCGAGACGGTTCGCTCGCGCCTCGGCGCGGACGCGGCGGCCGAGCTGTATCCCGACGCGCTCGACCACGAGACGCCGAACGTCCGCGGCGAGTCGGACGCGGTACCGTACGCGCCCGACGGGAACGTCTCCGAATCGTTCGGCGGTGACGAGTCGGCGGGTGTCGCCGGAACCGAGACACCGGCATCGCAGTCCGCCGACGTCGCCGGACTCTACGACTGGGTGCGGGCGTACGAGTCGGAACCTGGCGTCGGCTCGAACAACTGGGTCGTCTCGGGGAACCTCACCGAGTCGGGGTCGCCACTTTTGGCGAACGACCCGCACCTGCAACTGACGGTGCCGGCGCTGTGGTACGAGATGCGCCTCACGACCGACGAGATGGACGTCCGCGGCGTCACCTTTCCCGGAATCCCGTTCGTCGTCATCGGCCAGACGGAGGACGTGGCCTGGGGGTTGACGAACGTCGGCGGCGACTTCACCGACCAGTACACCTACGAGACCCGCGACGGCGAGTACCTGTACGACGGCGAGTACCGACCGTTCGAGACGACGACCGAGACCATCGAAGTCGCCGACGGCGAGGACCGCACGGTTACGGTGCGAAAGAGCGTCCACGGGCCGGTCGTCGAACGCGAGGGCGTCGAGGTGGGCGTCGCCTGGCCCGGCTTCTCGGCGACCAACGAGAGTCTGGGCGTCTACCGGTTGAACCACGCGTCCGAGATGAGCGACGTGGAGGAGGCGCTCGAAATCTGGGACGCGCCGGCGCAGAACGTCGTCGCCGTCGACCGCGCCGGCGAGACGCTGTACTACCCCGCCGGAAAGTACCCGATTCGCCGCACCGACGGCGACGTCGTCCGCGGGGACCGAATCTTCAACGGCTCCGCGGGCGAGGGCGAGTGGCGGGGTTACGAACCGTACGGCACGTCGTCGTGGTCCGGCTTCGCCCCGTTCGACGCCATCCCGCACCTCGACAACCCCGACTACGTCGCCACGGCGAACCAGCGCGTCGTCGACGACCCGCCGTTCTACGTCGGGACGAGCATGACGTTCGCCGACCCGTATCGCGGGCAGCGAATCTACGAACTGCTCGACGAGCGCGCGAACGCGGGGACGCCGATGACGCCGGAGGACATGAAGCAGATTCAACGCGACGCGGAGAGCGAACGCGCGGCCGCGTTCACCGAGTACGCCCTGTCGTCGACGAACGCCTCGGTCGGTCTCTCGTCGGCCGCACGCGAGGACGCCCGAACGCTCCGCGGGTGGAACGGGTCGATGCGCGCCGACTCGGAGGCGGCGCTGATTTACGCTGTGTGGATGCAGGAGTTCACGAACGCGACGTTCGCCGACGAGTTCGGCGCGCAGGGCCTCGACGAGGGGTACTACCCGCGCGACTACGTTCTGCAGGGGTTCGCCGAGGACAGCGACTGGTACGACGACAATCGAACGAGAGCGGTCGAGACGCGCGCGGAGATCGCCGCCATCGCGATGAACCGGACCGCCGAGCGAATCGGCGAAAGGGGCTACGAGACGTACGGCGACTACAACCGACTCGACCTGAACCACCCGTTCGGGCAGGCGTTCCTCGACTACCCCGAGCGAGCGATGGACGGGTCGCCGGACACGGTGTTCAACTTCCGAACCGAGAGGCAGGTCGGGAGCAGTCTGCGGATGGTCGTCAGTTTCGAGAACGAGTCATCGGCGAGCATCCCCGGCGGTAACTCCGGTAACCCGTGGTCGCCGCAGTACGACGACCAACTTGATATGTGGGCCGACGGTGAGTACAAACCGATGACGCTCGACTCGCCCGGGGGCGACCCCGACCTCGTGTTCGTCGCGGAGGGTTCGTCGTGAGCACCGGTACGCGCGCCGACTCGGCGCTTGCGCCGATACGCACCGGTCGGTACGCAGAACTCGCGTTGATTCTCGCCACCGCCGTCGGCGTCGCGGCGACGACGGTTCACTGGACGGGCCTCGTCGTCGGCGGCGTGCTCGTCGGCCTCGTCGCCACCTCGCTCTCGCGCGCCGTCGTCAACGGTCTCACGTTCGGCCTGGTCGTCCTGTTCGCCTTCGCCGCGTGGTTGCTGTACGAAGGCGCGCTCTCGACGGCGCTCCAGACCGGTCAGATCGGCGTGCTGACCGTCGTAGCGGCGTTCGCACTGCCGCTCGCGGCGGCCGTCGCGGTTCGGGCGCTCGTCTGAACACGACGCCCTCGCTTCGACCGGACGACCGCGCGGCATAGAAGATAACGGCGCGGCATAGATGACGACCGCGCGGCATAGAACTATATTTCGAGCACCGCATATGTGCATGTGTCCGGGAGCAATCGCGTCCGCCGCGAGAGCGCGCTCGCCAGTCTCCGCCGCCGTCTCGGCGGATTCGCGAGCGTCGCCGCGCTGGCGACGCTGTTCGTCGCCAGCGCGCTCTCTACGACTCGCGCCGCGACGACCGCGACGGTCGGAACCTGGTTCCTCGTCGCCGCCGCGGTTCTCGCAGTCGAACTCTGGTGGGCGCTTCGACAGCTCGACCGGAACCGTCGGGCGGGTGAGACGCTGTTCGCTCGTCTCGGAGCCGGCAACCTCGTCACGCTCGGTCGGGGCGTGCTCTTGGCGTGGGTCGCCGCGTTCGTCGTCGTCGACTGGGCCGAAACCGCCGCGTTGCTGTGGATACCCGCCGCACTCTACGGAACCGCCGCCGCGCTCGACCTGCTGGACGGGACGCTCGCGCGACGAAACGACCGCGTCACCGGCTTCGGCACCGCGTTGGACCTGGAATACGACGCCCTCGGCGTGCTCGTCGCCTGCTCGGTCGGTGTGGTCGCCGGGCTGCTGCCCGTCTGGTATCTCTCGGTCGGCTTCGCACGCTACGCGTTCGGCCTCGCACGCGACCTGCGCCGTCGCCGCGGGGCACCCGTCTACGACCTGCCGCCGCGCGTCGGTCGCCGCCTGCTCGCGGGGCTCCAGATGGCGTTTCTCGCCGTGGCGTTGTCGCCGGTGCCCGACCAGCGCGCGAGAGCCGTCGGTGCGGTGGCGTTCGGCGGCGCGCTGCTGCTCGGGTTCGCCCGCGACTGGCTCTACGTCTCCGGACGCGTCGGCGACGGCGCGACCAAACCGACCGAACACGTCGTCGACTGAGCGGTCCGGCGACGACGGCCTCCCTCAGCATCGACCGTACACGTCGAGGTGATGCGCGACAAGCGAGAGTTCGCCGCGTTCGACGGCCGCGTGGCGCTCGTCGACCCACGCGTCGAAGCCGTCGATTTCGCCGCTCTCTCCCACGGAGTCCTCGAAAAACGAGAGCAGGTGGTGCAGAAAGTACGCCTCGTCGCCCGCGTACGGCGGCGTTACAACCCAGTCGGAGCCGCCCGCGGCGAGCAGTTCGCCGCCGGCCTCGGGGGCGGCCGCGAGCAGTTCCCGGCCCGTTCGGCTTCCGCCGGGACGGTTCGGGGCGTCCATACTCGCGTGGTAGGCGTCGACGATTCGGGCCTCCAGTTCGGGCTCCGGCGTCGGCGCGAACCCCGTCTCGCCGTCGAAGGTGACCGGGAAGTACCAGCGGCCGTCGGCGGCGAGCGCCGAGAAGATGGCCGGGAGCGCCGAGTCGAGGTCGACGACGTCCAGAAACGCGGCGGCGACGACGAGGTCCCACCGCCTTTCGGTGGCTTCGAGGAAGTCGAAGGCGTCGGCGGCGACGAACGAGACGCCGATCTCCTCGGACGCGGTCGAGAGCACGAGGTCGTGTCCCGCGTCGTTCTCGCTTTCGTCGCTCTCGTCGCTCTCGCCGCTCTCGTCGCTCTCGTCGCCGCCGTCGACGGCGTACCCCGCCTCCGACGCCCACTCGACGCACCGCTGGCGGCCGCGTTCGAGGCTCGCCCCGTCTCTGTCGACGAGCGTGTACGAGACTCGGTCGGGAAGGCGGTTCCAGTCGAGCAGCCGGCGAAGCATCGAGCCGAGACCGCCGCCGAGGTCGAGAACGCGGACCTCGTCGCGGGCGTCGGCGACGGCCGCGAGGTCCGCGGCCACCGCGTCGAGCGTCGGGCGGTGAAGCGCCCGGTCGTCGACGCGCTCTTTCGCCGCGAGATAGCGCTGAAACGAGTACGACTGGGGACGTGACACGGCCGTACGTCGGTCGCGGGAATCAAAGAGCTACTGACGAGGGCGAGAGAGCGGCGGTCGTAGCCGGAGGGAAAATCGGCAGCGGTCACCCGAAAAGCCGCCCCAAAGGAGGCGGCGGTCGGCCGATGGCTGACAGCCGTCAGACGGCTGACTGACACGTACTTGCGCGTCCGGAAAGTATTTGCTTCGGGTGTGGTGAAGTAGCATCAAATGGACAGCGACGTAATCGAGACAGTCACCGGGTGGGAGGAGCGACCGTTCGACGGCGGGTACGCCGGTCTCTCCGACCTCGCGGCCGCGGGGTTCACCGGGGCCGTCAGCGCCGACATGGCGTGGGCGTTCTTCGTCAACGGCCGCGTCGTCGGCGTCTTCGGGGGTACCATCGAGTCCTTCGAGAGCGCCGAGGGAACCGCCTACACCGCACCGGACCCCTCGCTACCGCTGCTCTTTACGATGCGAGAGCAGGGCGGCGAGACGCGGGCGAGCTACTACACGAACGAGACGTCGATCTCGGAGGCCGACGCCACGCTGAAGTCGGGGAAGTTCACGGGCTACATCGAACTCTCCGAGAACGTGCTCTCGGGCGACTACTACGTCGTCTACCACGGCGGCAAGTCGATGAGCGCGGCGTTCGTCGGCAACAACCGGACGCTCCTGACGGGGGAGGAGGCGTTCGAACGCGCCGACGACGAGGTGGGCATCTTCGAGGTGAAAACCGCCGACGTCGACGTCGTCGAGATTCCGGAGCCCGAGCCGGAACCGGAGCCAGCGCCCGAGGAGTCCGCCGCGGAGGACGACCAGGGAGACGTGACGTTCGGCGCGGTCGGAAGCGCCGAGTCCGAGGCGGCGACCGACGAGCCGGCGAACGCGACGGACGGGACGGCGAACGCGACCGACGCCGGAGCCGAAGAGGACTCGACCGCGGACCGAGCGGCGGTCGATTCGGAGTCGGATGACCGGCTCTCTGGACCCATCGCCGAGACGGAAGAGGTCGCCACCGAGATCGAGACGCCGACGGACCCGACGCCGGCCGAAGCCGAGGCCGCCGCGCACGCAGCCAGCGAGCAGGTGAGCGACGAACCGGCGAGCGACGAACCGGCGAGCGGCGACGCCGGAGGCGCCTCTACGGGGACTCCCGAAGTCGACAGGGGCGAGAACGACGACGCCGACGGCGACGACAGCGACCACCAGCGGACCGATACGACCGCCCAGACGCACCCCGAGCCGCGCGAGCCTTCGGGTGACTCCGCGGCCGTGTCCGCGGGTGAGGGCGCCAACGCGGCCGACGGTGCCGTGGACCCCGACGTGTTCTCCGAGGAGGCCGAGTGGCGGAACGCGAAGTCGATACCGGCGCTGGACCCCGAACAGACCGAGGTGAACGAGTACGCGGACGACGACGGACGGCGGCGGCGGAGGCGTCGTCGACAGGCCGCGCAGACCGACCGCACCCCCGACGAGGACGCCGCCGCGCGGCGCTCGAAGGGCGGTCAGCCCCGGCAGGCGGCCGCGCAGAAGCAGCAACCGACCGCCGCGAGCGCCGAACTCGAACAGCGCCTCGAACGCGCCGTTGCGGCGAAGGAGACCGCCGAGACCGAGCGCCAACAGGCGCTGGAGCGGCTCTCGACAGTCGAGGCCGAACGCGACGAGCAGCGCGAGCGCGCCGACCGCCTCGCGGAGTCGGTCGAGCGGTTGGAGAAGACGGTCGAGTCGCTCGAAGCGAAACTCGAAGCCGCCCAAGCCGGGAGCGACGACGGGTCCGCGCCCGAGCGGACGATGGGCCGCAAAGAGGCGCTCGACGGGACGAACCTGTTCGTCCGCTACGGAACCAAGAGCGGCGGGACGCTGGAGAAAGCCCACGCGGGCGAGGTCGACCGCCCCGAGGTCATCGAAAATCTTCGGCTCGAGCACCACACGCGCTTCGAGACCGAGGGGCTCCACGTCGAAGGGGAGTCCTACGAGGAGTTTCTCGAAGGCACCGTCGAGCACGGTTTCGTGAAGTGGGTCGTCGACGACCTGCTGTACGAGATCCGCGACACTGGCAACGTCGCCGCGATGCAGGAACTGTTCGACGCGATTCCGAAGATAGACCGGGCCGAGCTCGGCGGCGATGTCTCGGTGCAGTTCACCGAGAACGGCGAGGAACACCGCGAACAGCGGACGTTCGACGTGGTGCTGCGCGACCGGATGGGCAACCCGCTTCTGGTCGCCGACGTCAACGACTCGCGGGCGGCGGCGTCGGAGGCGATGATGTCCTCGCTCGTCCAGAACGCCGGACAGGTCGCCGAGACGAGCGACTCGCTGGGCGCGTCGTTCCTCGTGACGACGAGTTACTTCGAGCCGGAAGCGTTAGAGACGGCCGCCGACGCGACGGGCGGTGGACTGCTCAGTCGCGGCAAGCGAAAGAGTCTGGTCCGACTCACCAGAAAGCGGGGATTCCACCTCTGTCTCGTCGAGACCCGTAACGGCGACTTCCATCTGAACGTTCCGGAGCTCTGAGAGAACAGCTACCCTTCGACTTCGACCGCGTCTTCGATTTTCATCGTGTCGAGCTTGTCGACGATCTCGTCGAGTTTGCCGTCGAGTTCGTCGACGAACTCGGCCGTTCGCTCGGTCGTGATCGCACCTTGGCTCGACGGCTCGATGAGGTTCTCCTCCTCGAGGACGCGCAGCGAGTAGCGGACCTTGTGGTGGGGGTAGCCGGTCTCGTTCGACATCTTCACGATACCGATGGGTTCGTTCTCGATGACCATCTTCAGGACTTGGAGGTGTCGTTCGAGCATGTCCACCTCTTTTTCGAGTCTGTCTATCATGCCATTTGTTAACTTGTCTTCGCTCCCTTTAAAAGTTGCTGTCCGGTCCGGCGAGAACGGTAGGGATTGTCATTGTACAACACGTCTATTGTTAACCGTTTGGATTCACCACGAGGCGGAGGGAGATACACGTTCGTGTTCAACTCTCCTGAGGTCGGCGGTCGCCTGTGCGCACCCGTGTTCATTTTTCGACGACGGACCGTAACCGGTTTAGCGAGTGCCGCAGAATCGGCGACTATGACTGTCACAATCGTCGGCTCGCAGTTGGGCGACGAAGGCAAGGGCGCGCTCGTCGACCTCTGGGGCGGCGACGCCGACGTGGTCGTCCGCTATCAGGGCGGCGACAACGCCGGACACACCGTCGTCGAAGACGGGACCGAGTACAAGCTCTCGTTGGTTCCCAGCGGTGCCGTGCGCGACAAGATCGGCGTTCTCGGGAACGGCTGCGTCGTCAACCCCGAGACGCTGTTCGAGGAGATGGACGCGCTGCGCGAGCGGGGCCTCGACCCCGACGTCCGCGTCGCCAAGCGAGCGCACGTCATCCTCCCGTACCACCGCCGACTCGACGGCATCGAGGAGGAGGCGAAGGCCGACTCGGGCGTGAAGGTCGGCACCACCGGCCGCGGCATCGGCCCGACGTACGAGGACAAGGCGGGCCGCCGCGGTATCCGCGTCGGCGACCTGCTCGACCCCGAGATTCTGCGCGACAGACTGGAGTACGTCGTCCCGCAGAAGCGCGCCATCGTCGAGGACGTCTACGGACTCGAAGCCGGCGACGAACTCGACGTCGACGCGCTCCACGAGCGGTGCACCGAGTACGGCCGCCGACTCGCCGAGGAGGGGATGCTCGTCGACTGCGGCGACTTCCTCTACCGCCGCCGCGACGAGGGCGACAACGTGATGTTCGAGGGCGCGCAGGGCACGCTCATCGACATCGACCACGGCAACTACCCGTACGTCACCTCCTCGAACCCGACGGCCGGCGGCGCGGCCGTCGGTTCGGGCGTCGGGCCGACCGTCGTCGGCCGCGGCGAAGTCGTCGGCATCGTCAAAGCGTACCTCTCGCGCGTCGGCGAGGGGCCGCTGCCGACGGAGCTCGACGGCGACGAGCGCGAGGAGGAACTCGCCGACTTCATCCGCGAGAAGGGCGGCGAGTTCGGCACCGTCACCGGTCGTCCGCGTCGTATCGGCTGGCTCGACGTGCCGATGCTCCGCCACGCCTCGCGCACGAGCGGTTTCACCGGTATCGCCGTCAACCACGTCGACGTGCTCGCCGGCCTGGACGAACTGAAGGTCGGCCACGCCTACGAACTCGACGGCGAGGAGATTCGCACGATTCCCTCGACGACCGACGAGTGGGCGCGCTGTGACCCCGTGCTCAAGGAGTTCGAGCCGTGGCCGGAGGTCGACTGGAGCGACGTCGCCGAAGCGGGGTACGAGGCCATCCCCGAGGCCGCCTGCGACTACCTCGACTACCTGAGCGAGCAGGTCGACGCGCCCGTCTACGCCGTCGGCGTCGGTCCGGACCGCGAGCAGTCGGTCGAACTGGCGAACCCGTTCGAGTCACAGTAGACGGTCGAGAACGACGAACCGCCGTCGCCGGCGTGTTCTCCGTAGAACCGCACGACGGCTCTCCGAACCGACACGCTCTTACTCCTCCCCGGAGTCCGGCCGCTATGTTCGTCTCATCGACGGCGAGCGGCGGGTCGGCGTCGCTCGGGGAGGTACGGTGAACGCGTTTCGCCTCGTCGACCTCTCGGAGACGGTTCGGGAGGCGATTCCCCCGGAACTGGTCGACTGGTTCGTCCCGCTGACGGAACTCGGCGGCGTCGCCTTCTCGGTCGGGTTCCTCTGTCTGCTGTACTGGCTCACCGACCGCGAGCGAGCGGCGACGCTGACGGCGCTCGTTCTCGGCGGGGCGGCGCTAGTCGTCGGACTGAAGGGCGCGTTCGCGCTCCCGCGGCCGCCGGTGGAGACGGCGCTGGTCGTCGAAACGGGCTACGGGTTCCCGAGCGGGCACGCCGTCATCGCAACGGTGCTGTACGGCGGTCTCGCGGCGCTCGTCGACGCCGGTCGTCGCGCGGTTCGCTACGCGGCCGCCGCCGCGCTCGTCCTCGTCGTCTCGCTGTCGCGGGTCGTCATCGGCGTCCACTACGTCGGCGACGTGCTCGCGGGCGTGGCGTTGGCGGCGGCGTTTCTGTGGATCGCACTCCGAATCACCCGGAGAGAACCCTCGCGGGCGTTCGTCCTCGCGGCCGGTCTCGGCGCGGTCGGTTACGCGCTCGCCGGGCCGACAGTCAACGCCGTGACTGTCTTCGGCGCGGCGGTCGGCGGCGCGCTGGCGTGGTACGCGCTCGAACCGACCGCGCGCCCGGCCTCTCGACTAGAAGGGGCGACGCTCGCGCTCGTCGGCCTTCCCGCGGTCGTCGGCATCCGCGTCGCCACCGAGGCGGTCGGGACGCTCTTTCCGGCGGTGTTCGCACTCAGCGTGCTGCTGGTCGGGTTCGTCGTCGCGTTTCCGGTGGTCGTCACGGAGCTCGGCGGGAAGACGGGCGTCGCGTCCCGTTGAGCGCGCTACCCTCCGCGAGACCGTCGTTCAGAAACGTCGGGTAACCCGCACGCTTTTTATCCGACGCATCCCACCGTTCGGACGATGAAGGAATCCCTCATGGACATTCTCTGCGACCCGCTCGACAAGAGCGACCTCGAACTGGAAGTCGACGAGCGAGACGACGACGAGATACTCGAAGGCCGACTCATCGGGACGGAGACGGGCGAGGTGTACCCCATCGAGGACGGCATCCCGAACCTGCTGCCGCCGGATATGCGCGACGACTGAGCGACTCGCGACGGGAGTTTCCGCGGCACTCGTCCGAAGAACCCGCCCGATACGTCGCTGTAACGCCCTGTATCTTTTTGCCGTCGCGTACTAAGTGAGGAGACATGTCACAGACGCTCCCCGTCGAAGTGAACGGTGAGCGACTCCACGCCGTGGACGCGCCCAGCGAGTTCACGACGGCAGGGTCGTTCGTCGTCGACCTCGTCAACCGCGGCGAGGCGGTCCACGTCCACCTGCGCCTCGGCGAGGCGCTGTCTCGGGTCGCCCGACTCGACGGCGGCAACCACTACGTCGAACGCGGGACGAACCTCCCGATTCACATCGCCGTCGACGAGTCGCTCGACCGAAGCGTGACCGACACCGTCGAAATATCGGCGGGTTACGGTGCGGAGAAGACGACGGTCAGCGTGACGGTCGAACCGCCCGAGGACGACCCCGGCGTCGACGTCGACGAACGCCTCAGTCGCCCGCCGACCGCGGAACAGACGTCGAAATCGGGAACGACGACAGGTGCGGGAACGCTCGACGACGTCCGTGACAGCGTCGGCGACGTGGGCGTCCTCCCGCTCGTCGGCGTCGGCGTCGTCGCGCTGACCGTCGCGCTCGGCGTCGGGTTGGTGCTCAACAGCCCGGTGGTCTTCGTCGCCGTCGGCGTCGTCCTCGGCGTCGCACTCAGTTTCGCCGCGAGCGAACTCCGCTGAACGCTTCACTCGTCGGTCGGCGTCCCCGATAGATCGCACAGCCACCTTTTCTTCGGTCGCTCCGCTCCCTCGAAAAGCTGGACCAAAAACCGCCGAGCGCTTCACTCGTCGGTCGGCGTCCCCGACAAATCACACAGCCACCTTTTCTTCGGTCGCTCCGCTCCCTCGAAAAGCTGGACCAAAAACCGCCGAACGCTTCACTCGTCGGTCGGCGTCCCCGACAAGTTTCCCTCGTCGTCGAAACGCTTCGCCCGCAGGAACCGCGCTCGGTAGCGATTCGCGCCCTCGTACACGTCGGCCTCCCGAATCTCGTCGGTTCGGCCGTCGGCGACGGCGTCGATTATCTCCTCGACCTGTTCTTTCTCGCTCGGCGTGAGCTCGAACTCGTAGGTCCGCGACTCCTCGCGCTCGAGCGTCGTCCACTTGCGGGCGGCGGCGACGACGAGCGAGCAGGGTTCTCTGCACGGGAAGACGCCGTCGCCCCGGTCGGCGTCGAGTTCGGTCTCCTCGTCGGCGTCCCACATCCGGCGCTTGAGGCACTGCGAGTCGACGCAACAGGACTCCGCAATCCACTCGACGGCCTCCTCGTCGAGTTCGTCGACGACGTCGTAGATACCCGTCTGGCGCTCGGCCGTCTCGTTCCAGTGGCTCACGTCGAGACGACCCTCCCGTTCCCGGTACCAGTTCGGAACGGTCGCGGGGTAGACGACGTCGACCGCCTCGACGAGCGCCCGACCGTCGAGGTCCGCGAACGCCCACCCGTCGCGGAGCGTCGGCGCGGTCTTCAGCGGTCGGTACCGTCCCCTCTCGTCGTACGTGGCGATGCCGCGGGCCTCCAGGGGGTCGGTGTACACATCCAGCGACGAGAGGTCGGCCTCGGCGTCGGCGACGTGACGGAGGTGGTAGCGGCGTTCGCCGTGGTCGGCGACGGTCGCGGTGACGCAGAGTTGTCCCCACTCGCGGCTGACGCCGTCGGCGAGCGCCTCGTACCGCTCCGGAACGCCGTGGTCGTCGGCGCGCTCGGCCCATCGGAGGAACGCGCGGCGCGCGCTGGCGCCGTCGCGTCGGCCGGAATCGGCCTCACCCGTCTCCCGGTCGCCGAGACCGACCTCGCGCGTCCAGTAGAACCAGTTCGAGACGAACCACGGGTTCGACTCGGCCACCTCGCGGAACTCGGCCTCGGAGAGGCCGGTGCGCTCGGTGTGCGGGGTCCGGAACCCGTAGCCGTCGTCCCGGCGGTTCGCGTTCAGCCCGTCGAACTCGACGCCTCCGTCGGCCGCTACGGCTTCGACGAGCGCGTCGAGTTGTCCGGCGCGCATCAGTCACCCGCCGCGGGCGACCCCCGCGTTCGCTCCCGGACGGTTTCGACGGCGTCACCGACGTCCGCGCCCGCCTCCGCGGCGCGTTCGAGCACCACGTCGGCCATGAGCGACTCGGTACCGACCGCCCCGGCGTACCAGATGCGGTGGCCGTCGACCTCGGCGGGCACGTCGTATCCCGTCCGGTAATCGTCGGTGAGTCCCATATCCTCGGGGATGTCCTCCTGTGTGTGGAAGCCGTCGGCGATGAACAGCGGGACCACCACCACGTCGTCGCTCTCGAAGTACTCCGTCACGTCGTCGACCTCGGGCTCTTCGTCCATGTACAGCGCCTGCACCTCGTCGAAGCGGTCCATCTCGCGGATGCGCTCGGCGTGGTACTCGATTGCCTTCGCGCTGTTCTCGTTGCGCTCGGTGCCGTGGCCGACGACGGCGAGGCCGAATCCCGCTCCCACTTCGGGGTCGTCCGTCACCGACTCGGCGCGGCGGACGAGCACGTCGGTCATCGACTCGTGAGTGCCGACGGGACCGCAGTAGTGAACGCGCTGGTTCGTGTCTGCGGCGGTGAGCGTCGCGTGACTGGCGCTCAGGCCGTCGGAGTCCCACTCCGAGACGTCCCAGCCGTCGAGGCGAAGCTCGCGGGGGATGACCTGCTCGGTGAAGTAGCCCTCGCTGATGAACATCGGGACGACGAACACCTCGTCGGACTCCACGGTCCTGAGGACCTCTCTGAGCGACGGTTCTTCCTTCCAGAAACCGGTCTTCACCTCGTCGAACGCGCCGACGTCGCGGATGGTGTCCGCGTGGTCGTAGGTCGGGGCGCTCGAATCCGGATTCAGGTGAGACCCGTGGGCCACGATGACCAGCGCTTGCATGTCCGACGCTGAGGGCGCGACGCTCTTAGGGACTTCGGGTCCGGCAGTCCGACCCGGTTCGTTGCGCGCGGTTCTCGTGCGGTTCTGCGGCGGTCGGGCGGGGAGGCGTCAGCGGGAAGTCAGTTCGCGTGTGGGTCGAGTGCTGTTCGAGTGCGGTTCGCGTGCGGTTCGTCGACCGTTGACGGTTCAGGCCTCGATGCAGACGCCGGTTCGCGGGATGCAGACGTGGCTGCGGCGACCCAGCGAGCGGCGCGCGGCGAGCACGGCGACCGTCACCAGCGTCGCCGCGCCGACGCCCGCTAACACGAGGAGGGTCGCCGTCGGGTAGGAGGCGACGACCATCGCGGCGAACGCGACGAGGAGGAAGACGAACGTCTGCACCACCGATTCGACCGTCGTCGGGAGCGGCTCCGGGTGTGTTCTCATCACAGATAGAGAGTGGACCGCCGAGGCAATAAGGGTAATCTGAATGATATTTCTGTACGCGATGTTACTGAAATTCGCTTCAGTCGACAGCGCGGTAGGGACCCTCCAGGTTTTTTGTGCGCTCCCCGTGACCCGCGGCCATGTCACTGGCCGCAGACGCCCGCGAGGCCGCCCGCGAGCGACCGTTCCTCCTGACGGCGCTCCGGGCGGGCGTGGTCAACTACGCCGCCGCCGCGTCGCATCTCGACGTCGACGGCGAGACGGACGCTATCGCCACCGCGCTCCGTCGGTACGCCGAGGAGTTGCCGCCGCTGGAAACCGAACCACGGGACGCTCGCGTGACGATGAAGAGCGGAGTCGGCGTTGTCGACTCGGCGGATGCGGAGTCGGCGAACGGAGACGCGTTGCTGACGCTCGGCGGACGAGCGGTCGTCGCCGGCGACGGGTCGCAGACGGCCATCTTGGCCACCGGCGAAGTGGGTGCCGACGCGCTGACGACGGTGCTCGGACGGTTACAGGCCGCCGAGATTCCGGTCGACGCGGCGGCGACGGCGGGTGGTTCGTTGCTCGTCGTCGTGGAGCGTCGCGACGGCGTGAACGCGCTCCAGGTCGTCGAGGCGGCACTGGAGGCGGTTTCGGTCGCGAACACTCGGTAGACGACGGTCCGCGTCGCTCCGGAGACGTGTCGGAACCGGTAAACGACACAACAGTTATCGAAACAGAGTCTGACTCTCCCCGGGGGCGCGGATGGGAACATGAGCACAACAAGCGAAGATACCGGCAGCACGGCAGAACAGCGGGGACAGTACGACCTCGACGGTATCCGGCAGCGCGCAGCCAGCCGCACGGAAGCGCTCACCGAGCGTCCGCTCGACAGCGTTCACGCGGTCGAGTACGACGACGAGGCGGAGCGGTGGCACACGCTCGTCGACGTGGTAGAGCGACGGTCGGTGCCGGATACGCAAGATATCTTGGGCGTGTACAGAATCGAGTTCGACGGCCAGGGGAACGCGGTGGCGTTCGAGCGACTGCAGCGGTACCGCCGCGGGGACCGGATTTCGTTCGCTCACTGAGCCGCGTTTCGCTGGGCGCGCACCGTCGCTCCGCACGACTGCGTCCGAGACATCGCCGAGAGAAACCGCGAGCGAACGACTCGGCGAAGGGGCCGAACGACACGCACCGCCGTCACCCTCTCGCACAGTTCTGAAAGGTCTAAATCCCGTCCCGGACAATCCCCGCCAATGACGCTGTCCGTGACCAACACCCTGACGGGCGAACGCGAAGAGTTCGAGCCGGGCGACCCCGACGACGTTTTGCTGTACGTCTGCGGGCTGACGGTCTCGGACGACGCCCACCTCGGCCACGCCCGGGTGTGGACCCATTCGGACGTGATGCACCGCTGGCTGGCCCACGAGGGCTACGGCGTCCGCCACGTCGAGAACTTCACCGACGTGAACGAGAAGATCGCCGCCCGCGCGGGCGAGGAGGGCCTCGGCGACACGGAGCACGAGGTCGCCGAGCACTTCATGGCCTCGGTCATCGAGGACATGCGCGGACTCAACCTCCTGCGCGCGGAGGTCTACCCCCGAGTATCGGAGCACGTCCCCGAGATAATCGACCTCATCGAGACGCTCGTCGAGAAGGGCTACGCCTACGAGTCCAATGGTTCGGTGTACTTCGACGTGACCGAGTTCCCCGACTACGGGAAACTCTCGAACCAGAGCGTCGAGGAGATGGAAGCACAGGGCGAAGCCGACGAGCGCAGCGATAAACGCCACCCCGCCGACTTCGCGCTCTGGAAAGCCGACGGCGTCGGCGACGCCGCCATCGCCGAACACCGGAAGGACGACCGCCCCCTCGACGACTCGACCGACCGCGGCGAGACGTGGGAGTCGCCGTGGGGCGAGGGGCGTCCGGGCTGGCACATCGAGTGCTCGGCGATGTCGATGACGCACCTCGGCGAGACGCTCGACATCCACGTCGGCGGCCACGACCTCGTGTTCCCGCACCACGAGAACGAAATCGCTCAGAGCGAGGCAGCGACGGGGAGAAAGTTCGCCCGGTACTGGCTCCACACCGGCTTGCTGGAGACCAAGGGCGAGAAGATGAGTTCGAGCCTCGGCAACTTTTTCACCGTCTCGGGCGCGCTCGACGAGTTCGGTGTCGACATCGTCCGGACGTTCTACCTCTCGACGGGCTACGGCTCGAAACAGACGTTCAGCGAGGAGGCGATGGCCGAAGCCCGAGAGCGCTGGGAGCGGCTGGAGCGCGCCTACGAGACGGCCACCGACCGCCTCGACTCGACCAGTGCGCGGACGAAAGTCGAGGACGACGAACTGCGAGCGACGGTCGACGAGGCGCGCGAGGAGTTCACGCGAGCGATGAACGACGACTTCAACGTCCGCGAGGCGATGGCCGCGCTCCTGGAGCTCGCCGCGGGCGTCAACCGCCACGTCGAGCGTCACGACGAGTACGACTACCGGGGACTGCGAGAGGCCGTCGAGACGTTCGAGGAACTCGGCGGCGGCGTGTTCGGCCTCACCTTCGGCGGCGAGACGGACGGCGACGTGAGCCTCGCAGACGACCTCGTCGAACTCGTCCTGGAGGTCCGCGAGTCCGAGCGCGAGGCGGGCAACTACGGACGCGCCGATGACCTCCGGGACCGATTGGAGGCCATCGGCGTCGAAGTGCAAGACAGCGACGACGGGCCGACGTTCCGGTACTGAGCGACCAAATTTCGATTCGCCGTGTCGCTTCACGCGAACCGACAGCCTCTTCTCCGTTGCGGCATGACAACATCCGACATTCTCATATCTACTGGGACGCCTAACCTCCGGTAAGCGCGGGCGTCGCCGGTCGGCGTCGGCGCACCACCCCATGAAGTCAGACATCGACTACGAACGGTTGTACGAGGAGGTCATCCCCTCCGTCGTCTCCATCTACGCCGCCGAGCGCGGTCCGATGGGCGGCGCTGGGTCCGGCTTCGTCTACGACCGGAACCACGTCGTGACGAACGAACACGTCGTCCGCGGCGGCGACGGGGTCGAACTCCGGTTCAGCGACGGCCAGTGGCGCGAGGGCGAGGTCGTCGGCGTCGACGCCTACACCGACCTCGCCGTCGTCCGCGTCGAGCGCTTGCCCGAGACGGCCGTACCGCTCCCCGTCGCCACCGAGAACCCGAGACCCGGTCGCCCCGTCGCGGCGCTCGGCAACCCGATGGGGCTCGACGGCTCCATCAGCGTCGGCATCGTCTCCGGGTCGAACCGCTCGATGCCGACCTCCGGCGGCTTCGCCATTCCGGACGTGGTCCAGACCGACGCGCCCATCAACCCCGGCAACAGCGGCGGGCCGCTCGTGGCGCTGAACGGCCGCGGCGAGTCGGACGGCGGAGGCGAGAACGGCGATTCGACGACGTTCTCCTACGAAGTCGTCGGCGTCAACCGCGCCAAACAGGGCGACAACATCGGCTTCGCCGTCTCGCCGGCCATCGTCTCGCAGGTCGTTCCGGGGCTCGTCGAGGACGGCTCGTACCGCCACTCCTACCTCCGGACGCGGACGCTCGACGTGACCCCCACCGTCGCGCGGGCGAACCGCCTCGACGAGCCTCGGGGAGTGCTCGTCGTCGACGTGGCCGCCGGACCGACCGGCGGCGACGCGCTCCGCGGGTCGCGCTACTCGCGGACCGTCCGCGGGCGGGAAGTGCCGGTCGGCGGCGACGTCATCGTCGGCATCAACGGCCGCGCGGTCAACTCCCACGAGCAGTTGATGCACTACCTCATCACGGAGACGCGCCCGGGCGAACCGGTCGAGATCGACGTGCTGCGCGACGGCGAGGCGAAGACGCTACGCGTGGTTCTCGGCGAGCGCCCGACGCCAGACGGGAGACGCCCGCGGCGGCGCGACGGACGCGGCGAGCGCATCCCCATCGACTGAGCCGAGAGCCGAGAGAGCGCCGAATCACTCGAAACTGCTACAGTTTCGCGGCCGAAATTCGGGCGCCATGGGCCACTGCCCCCACTGTGAGACGGAACTGCGAGAACTCGTCGAGAGCGACACCGACCTCCGATTCAGCGATGGAACGGTCTGGGAGTGTTCGTCTTGCGGCGCGATTCTCGGCGTGAGCCGAGTCGGAGTGTAACTCACCAGCTAGCGACTTCCCCGACGAACGTTACGAAGCCGCCGAGAAGTCCCGCCATCTGAACCCAGTTTCCGACAGAACCACTCCAGTTCGGCGACAGACCGAGATACGCTACGACAGGAACGAGACCGGCTATCGCACCGATAGGGTAGAGCAGCCGCCACTTCAACGCCGAGGGGAGGAACTCGCGGCGAAGTACCACGGCGGCGACGAGTCCGGCTACAATAGCCGGTGGGAAGAGCAGTAGTAGTTGTAGTCCCATCCCGTCTCCGTGCCTCGGTTCGGGTGTGAGCGGATACACGCTGAGCGCCGCGAAGAGCGAGTACCCGAGAAGCACGGTAGCGACAGTGAAAGCCACCTTGGAGGCCCAATGGACGTTTCCGAATCGAAGAAACGAACCGTTCATGAGTTTGGACTCTTGGAGCTGAACAAATACGTTCCGACCGTACGCTCAATGCGAGACGAGCGGAGAGAACGCTGTTTCCACTAATCCGTCCGCGGGATGGCGTACGCCCCGGCGGCGAAGAAGACGACGGCGAGCGCGGCGAGCACGGCGAGGTTGACGACGACGGAGTCACCTAATCCGGCACTCTCGTACGTCAGCGCCCGGACGCCGCGCGAGAAGTACGTCAGCGGCGAGAGGTTCACTATCGGCCCGAACCACTCCGGCAGCAACTCCGGCGTGACGAACGTCTCCGAGAGGAACAAAAGCGGCAGTGCGATGGTGTTGCTCGCGGCGATGACGCCGTCCTGGGAGTCGGCGACGCTGCCGAGTATCGTCCCGAGGCCGCAGAACACGACGACGCCGAGGACGACGAACGGAACCAGGAGTAGCAGGCCGGGAGTGAGCGGAATCTCCGCGCCGGTCACGACGACCATCAGCGCGAGGATGAGCAGCGCCGCGAGGCCGATGATGACGACGTTGACGAGCGTCTGCGCGAGCAACCACTCGGTGCGCGACAGCGGCGTCGTCGCCAGTTTCTCGAAGCGGCTCCCCTCGCGGTGACGGGCGATTTCGCTGCCGACGCGCGACAGCGGCGTGAACAGCACGACGGTCGCCAGATAGCCCGGCACGTAGTACGTCTGCGGTTCGGCGAACAGGCCCCCGCCGGTCGGCTGGGTCTGCACCAGCGCGCCGAAGATGAGCACGAGGATGACCGGGAAGAAGAACGTGAAGAACACCGCCGTCCGCCGGCGGAGGAAAGAGTTCCACGCCGCGTCGAACTCCGCGCGGACCCGCCCGGTCGCCGTCATCGCTCACCCCCCGAGCCGGCGGGAGCGCCGGCGTCGACGGTCTGAGTTTCTTCCGCGCCGCCGGCGTCGGCGGTACGTCCCGCGGCGGTCGGTCGGTCGAACGCGGCGAACTCGTCGCCGGTGAGGCGCAGGTAGACGTCTTCGAGGCTCGGTTGCTTCCACGTCAGCGCGTCGTAGCGGACGCCGGCGGAGTCGAGCGCGTCGACGGCCGGGCCGATGCGTTCGGGTTCGACGTCCCGGAAGACGAGCTCCTCGCCGTCGACGGCGAGATCGAACGCCGGGTTCGCCTTCGAGAGCGCCTCGGCCGCGGCGGACGGCGACGTTTCGGGACGGACGACGAGTCGGCTCTCGCCGCCGTACTCGGCGACCAGCGAGTCGGGCGTCCCGACGGCGACGAGTTTCCCGTCGGCGAGGAGGCCGACGCGGTCCGAGAGCCGTTCGACCTCGGCCATCGAGTGACTCGTCAGGAAGACGGTCGTCCCGCCCGCCGCGAGCCCCTCCAGGAGCGCCCAGAGCGACCGGCGACCCGCGGGGTCGATGCCGGTCGTCGGTTCGTCCAGGAAGAGCAGGTCGGGGTCGTTGACGAGCGAGATGCCGACGCAGGCGCGGCGCTGCTGTCCGCCCGAGAGGTTCTCGTACCACGTGTCGGCGGCGTCGGTCAGGCCGACGTCGGCCAACACGGCGTCGGGGTCCCGCGAGTCGTCGTACAGGCCGGCGTAGTAGGCGACGAGTTCGCGGGCGGTGAGTCGCGCCGGCGGCGAGAACGACTGCGGAAGCAGGCTCACGCGTTGCTCGTCGGCGTCCTCGGGGTCGCCGTCGAAGACGCGAACCGTCCCGTCTGCGCGGGTCGTTCCGGTGAGCGCGCGGACGAGCGTCGTCTTCCCGGCACCGTTCGGGCCGATGAGGCCGAACACCTCCCCGGCGCCGACCGACAGCGAGACGCCGTCGAGCGCGACGGTGTCACCGTACCGTTTCCGTACGTCGTCGGCGACCAGTACCTCGTCCATGGTCGGACTCGGAGCGTTCCGGCCGTAAGGATTCGGATTCCGCTTCGTCACGCGACGCGGCGCTGGCGGCCCGTCGGACACGGCCCGGCGCGTCCGCTCAGTCGTCGTCTCCGGGGTCGACGGCCCCCGTCGCCTCGGTCGTAGCGGCGAGAGATGCGGCCTCGTCCTCGTCGAACGCGTCGATACCGACGGTTCGTTCGGTCTCGGCTGCTTCGTACGCCGCCTCCGTGAGCGCCGTCACGCGGACGGCGTCGCTCGCCGGGATGGCGAGTTCGGCGTCGCCGCGGACGGCGTCGACGAAGTTCTCCAGTTTCGCCTCGGTCAGTTCCTCGAACTGGGGTTCGTGGGCGTCCTCGACGTCGACCTCGCCGCCGGATTCGACGGTCAGCGTGTCGTCGGCGAGGCTGATTCGGCCCTCGGTCCCCCAGAAGTGCAGGCCCTCGCCGGGAGCGGGCGTGCTCCGGCCGGCCCCCGAAACGCCGACGCTCGCGGTCACTCGGTCGCCGTCGCGGTCGAGCGTCACCGCCAGCGCGCTGTTCACGTCGACGTCGTGACCGCGGTCGTCGACCGCGGCGGCGACGGAGACGGGGTCGGTTCGCGTCGTCCACAGCAGCGCGTCGAGCAGGTGCGACCCGGAGTCGTACAGCTGCCCGCCGCCCGACAGCGCGGGGTTGCCGCGCCACTGCTCCTCGGCGAACGATATCCACACCTGTTCGAGGAAGCAGGCGGCCATGTGGAGGTCGCCGATTGCGCCCTCGTCGACGAGGCGACGAATCTTCTGGAAGCGCCAGTCGACGTGTCGCTGGTAGCCGACCGCGAGGACGAGGCCGGCCTCGTCGGCTCGCTTCTGGAGGTCGCGGGCGTGGTCGAGGTCGGTCACCATCGGCTTCTCCAGGTGGACGTGGACGCCTCGGTCGAGACAGGCGCGAGCCTGCTCGTAGTGCAGCGTGTGGGGGGTGACGATACAGGCGGCGTCGGCGTCCTCGGCGTCGAGCAGCTCCTCGTACGACTCGTACGTCGGGACGTCGTGCTCCTCGGCGAACGCCTCGCGGGCGTCCGGGGAGACGTCCGCCCCGGCGACGAGGTCGACCCCGTCGAGGGCGGCGAGCGTTCGGAGTTCGAGGCGGCCGAGGTCACCGAGGCCGATTCCTACGACGTTCACGGCCGGTGGAGCGTGGGAGCGAGTATCAATCCGTCGGAGTCGGCGCGACTGAGCGAGTCGCTCGGGGGTTTCCGGTACTCACAGCCTTTTGACCGACGGGTCCGAGCGGTCGGTATGGAGTACCGACAACTCGGAGCGACGGGAACGCGCGTCTCGTCCATCTGTTACGGCACGTGGCGATTCGGCATGAAGAGCAACGGCGAGTACGAAACCGACCGCGGGGAGGCCCACGAACTACTCGACGCCTACGAGGCCGGTGGCGGGAATTTCATCGACACCGCGAACGTCTACGGCGACCCCAACGGGACGAGCGAAGACTGGATCGGCGACTGGTTGGCCGAGCGCGACCGTGAAGAGTTCGTGCTCGCCTCGAAAGTGTACTTCCCGTTCGACGAGGACAACCCGAACGGGCGAGGCCTGTCGCGGACGCACATCAGAAATCAAATCGAGGGCACCCTCGACCGGCTCGGCACCGACTATCTGGACCTCTACTACATCCACCGCTGGGACGAGAACACGCCTATCGAGGAGACGATGCGGACGCTCACCGGATTGGTCGAAGAGGGCAAGGTGAACTACCTCGGGGCGTCGACGATGGCGGCCTGGCAGTTGACGAAGGCGCTGTGGAAATCCGACGTCAACGACTACGCGCGCTTCGACGTGACGCAACCGATGTTCCACGCGGCGCAGACCGAGGTCGACGACTACCTCGACGTCTGCGCGGACCAGGACGTCGCGGTCTGTCCGTACTCGCCGCTGGCCGGGGGATTCCTCACCGGCAAGTACGAGCGCGACGACGACGGCAACGCCGTCGGCCCCGACGGGTCGCGCGCGAACCTCGTCGACTACTTCCAGGACGCCTACGTCTCCGAGCACGGCTGGGAGGTGCTCGACGCGATTCGAGAGGTGGCCGACGAAGTCGACGCGACGCCCGCGCAGGTCGCGCTCCGCTGGCTCGTCGACCAGCGCGAGTTCGCCTGCATCCCCATCGTCGGCGCGCGCACCGTCGACCAGATGGAGGAGAACCTCGGCGCGGTGGACGTGAGCCTCTCCGACGACCAGTACGACCGCATCGCCGACGCGCGCACCGGCGACTCGGAGTAGTCTCCGAACCCGTTACCGCCGACTCTACACTTTTCGTTTTCGCCTCCGAAGGCTCCGTATGGAGTACCGACAGCTCGGAGCGACGGGGACGCGCGTCTCCGCGCTCTGTTACGGCACGTGGCGATTCGGACGCAAGACCGACGGAACGAACGAGACCGAGCGCAGCGAGGCGCACGACCTGCTCGACGCGTTTGCGGAGCGCGGCGGGAACTTCATCGACACCGCGAACGTCTACGGCGACCCCAACGGGACGAGCGAGGAGTGGATCGGCGACTGGCTGGCCGAGCGCGACCGCGAGGACTACGTTCTCACCTCGAAGGTGTACTTTCCCTTCGACGAGGACAACCCGAACGGGCGGGGCCTGTCGCGCACCCACATCCGAAACCAGATAGAGGGGACGCTCGACAGGTTGGGCACCGATTATCTGGACCTCTACTACATCCACCGCTGGGACGAGGACACTCCCGTCGAGGAGACGCTCCAGACCTTGAACGGCTTGGTCGAGGACGGCCGCGTCAACTATCTCGGCGCGTCGACGATGGCGGCGTGGCAGTTGACGAAGGCGCTGTGGAAGTCCGACGTCAACGACTACGCGCGCTTCGACGTGACGCAACCGCTGTTTCACGCGGGCTACTACGAGGACGTGAAGGAGTATCTCGACGTCTGCGCCGACCAGGACCTCGCGGTCTGTCCGTACTCGCCGCTGGCTGGGGGATTCCTCACCGGGAAGTACGAACGCGCCGACGAGGACGACCCGCAGGCCGTCAGGGGACCGGACGGCTCTCGGGCGAACATCGACGAGCGCTTCGGTGACTACTACGTCTCCGAACGCGGCTGGAAGGTGCTCGACGCGATTCGGGAGGTCGCCGACGAAGTCGACGCCTCGCCCGCGCAGGTCGCGCTGCGGTGGCTGATGCAGATAGAGCAGTTCACCTGTATCCCCATCGTCGGCGCGCGCACCGAGGAGCAGTTAGAAGAGAACCTCGGCGCGGTCGACGTGAGTCTCACCCGGGAGCAACACGACCGGATACGAGACGCCCGATACGACGAGAGCGGGAACCTCTGGGGCCACTGAGTCGGGCGCTCGCCCGACGGAGTCCCCGTACGACCGCACCGGCCGCCTCAGGCCTCGCCGAGGCGGTTCCGGACGCCCTCGGCGATGGCGTCGACGTCGTACTCGTCGCCCTCGTCCTTGTCGAACACGACCTCGTCGTCGGCGGTGACGCGGAGGACGCCGTGGTCGCCGGTGACGAGCGCCACCGAGTCGAGTTCCCGTCCGAACTCCTCCAGCAACTGGTGTTGAATCTGTTCGGCCCGGTCGAGGTAGCCGCACGGGACGCAGTACTCGATTTCGACGGCTGTCATGTGTACACGTTCGCCAGCTATCGTGTTAAATCTCCGGCGGGCGGGAGCCGTCTCCGGCTATCGGCCGAACGGTCGCCAGTACAGCAGCGCGACGGTGACGACGAACACGACCGTCGAGAGGTCGTACGACAGCGCCGTCGTCGACGCGGCCAGCGCCGACCCGCTCCCCAACACGGCCGTCGCCAGCGAGGCGAGAATCGGCCACGAACAGGAGACGCAGGAGAGGAGACCCAAGATGCCCGAGACGGCCGCGCCCGCGGCGTCGATAACCGTCGCGTAGACGAGGTACGTCAGCGCGACGTAGCCGACGACGCGCCCGGGCATCAGAATCACGTTGAGCGTCTCGCCGCCGTAGATGAGCGCCGGTCCCCATCCCGGCGGGAGCCAGCCGATGCGGAGGCCCGCGCCGCCGTGGGGTGCGGCGAGCGTCACGAGTCCGCCGGCGACGGCCAGCGCCGCGAAGTAGGCGGCGGCGACGACGGCCGCGCGGCGCTTCGTCCGGGTCGACGCGGGCGCGACGGACGTCTTCGCCACCGCGAGGACACCCACGTTTAGCCAGAGCAACCCGTACACCGTGTACCGAGCGGGAATCAGCGTTCCGGGCGTCAACAGCCCGTACGCGAGGAGCGCGGCGAGTTCGACGTTGAACAGGAC
Organism: Haloprofundus sp. MHR1; assembly: GCF_005155585.1. NCBI lineage: Archaea > Methanobacteriati > Methanobacteriota > Halobacteria > Halobacteriales > Haloferacaceae > Haloprofundus > Haloprofundus sp. MHR1. Next base: position 2,524,711 of record NZ_CP039833.1, on the reverse strand, counting down.
GCCGGCGTAGAGGAGCGTGTCGTGCGAGGGTCGGGGAAGTGAGCGGGCGAGAGTACTCATGGGTCAGTCGGGTTAGACCGCCAGCGCGTCGACGACGACCGCCAAGAGCAGCGCGCCGAGGTAGGCGTTCGAGGCGTGGAACGCCCGGAACGCCGCCGACTCCGACTGCTCGTAGTGGAGGCGGACGACCATCCAGAGGAACACGCCGCCGAAGACGACGCCGGTGAGGACGTAGAGCCACCCGAGCGTCTCGGCCGCCGCGAGCGCCGCCGCGGCGACGAGCGTCGCGCCGAGGTACCAGAGGATGTGTTTTCGGGTGACCGTCTCGCCGCGGACGACGGGCATCATCGGGAAGCCGCCGCGCTCGTAGTCGTCCTTGTACGCCAGCGCGAGGTTGTAGAAGTGCGCGGGCGTCCACAGGAAGATGACGCCGGCGAGGACGAGGCCGCCGAGGCCGACCTCGCCGGTGGCGGCGACCCACCCGATGAGCGCGGGGAGCGCGCCGGCCGCGCCGCCGATGACGGTGTTCTGCACCGTGTTCGGTTTGAGTACGAGCGTGTAGACGACGCTGTAGAAGAGGATGGCCGCGAGGCCGAGCGCCGCCGCCAGCAGGTTCACCGACGCGAACAGCGCCAGCGAGACGAGCGAGAGGAGAACGCCCCACGCGACGGCGTTGCGGACGGGGACGAGGTCGGTCACGAGCGGTCGGTCGCTGGTGCGGTTCATCCGGCGGTCGATGTCGCGTTCGAGCACGTGGTTGAACGTGCCCGACGCGCCGATAGAGAGGGCGCCGCCGCCGAGCGTCGCGGCGACGGTCGTCGGATTGAGTCCGGGGCCGCCGGCGAGCGCCATCGCGGCGCCGGCGACCAGACAGAGGAGCCACATCAGCCGCGGCTTCATCAGCCGGAAGTAGGCGTTCGCCGTCGCCTTCGCCCGGGCGAGCGTCGACGACGGAATCTCGGGATGTCGCTCCTCGGCGGGCGGGAGGTCCCGCTCGGGCATCCGGTCGGGTCGGTCGTCGGGGTCGCCGGTCTCGGTTTCGAGCGCCCACGCGAGCGCGGCGACCAGTCCGCCGAAGATGGTCATACCGACGACGAGGTGGACGGCCGACAGCGTGGCCGTCGTCCCGTTCGTCGCGACGAACGCGCCGATAACCGCTTGGGCGGGGTACAGGAGCAGCGAGAGTCCGAGCGCCGCTTTGATGCGGGTCGACTCGCCGCGTCGCCACGCGAGGACGCCGGTGGCGGCGACGAGGACGCCGACGACGAGCGCCACGGCCCGGTGGCCGAGCGCGACGTAGCCCATCGCCGACGACGGCAGCGAGAGGCCGTCGCCGCAGGCTGGCCACGCCGCACACGCCGTCGCCGCGTCGGTGAGCGTCGTCGTCGCGCCGACGGCGAGGAGGAGATAGACGCCCATCGCGGTGGCGGCGAGGAGTGCCGGAAACCGGTCGGGAGTGTCTGTCGATTCCACTAGTAGGTCACTGACGGAAGTTAGGAAGCCCGGTACTTAGTCACCGCGCTTTGCGGGGCCTCGACGGCGGGTCAGCGGCGTGCAACCCCCCGAGGTTCGTGGTTCGAACGTCGAACCCGGAAATCTGTCCTTCGAGGGACGTCCCGTCGGGCGAACGGGGAGTCAGCAGGTATTTACGTCGGCTTTCCCAACTCCGCAGTAGCAATGAAGCGTACGCGCATCGCACTCGTCTCGCTGTTCTCCGCAGTGGCGCTGGCGCTCGTCGCCGTCCCGGCGGCGGCTCAGCCGTCGGCGACTGCGGAGCTCATCAACGAGCTCAACGGGAAACTGCTGTATCTGGGGATTCCGATCACGCTTCTGGTCGAAGTCATCCTCATCTACACAGTCATCAAGTTCCGCAACAACGACGACCCGCAACCGACCAAAGAGAACCGGCGGCTCGAGATCACGTGGACCGTCGCGACGGCCATCATCCTGCTGTTCGTCGGCGTCGCCTCCTACGGCGTGCTCGCGAACCCCAACGTCACGTACGCCGAAGAGCCCGGCGCACAGGCGCCCGGCGAGGGCGACAGCGTCCTCGTCCACGCCGAGGCGTACCAGTGGGGCTGGGAGTTCACCTACCCCGAAGAGAACGTCACCGTAGACGGAAGCGAGGCCAGCCCCGTCGTCATCCCGGCCGAGCAAGACATCTACTTCGAGGTCACTTCGCGCGACGTGATACACGCGTTCCACGTCCCGGAGATGGGACTGAAGATAGACGCGTTCCCCGGGCAGAACCAGACCATCAAGACGGTGGCCCACTACCAGGAGAACGAGAATAACGTCTACCAGGGCTACTGCGCCGAGTTCTGCGGCGTCGCCCACTCACAGATGTACTTCCAGGTGAAAGTCGTCCCGCAGGACGAATACGAGCAGTGGCTGCAGGAGCAGTCCTCCGGTAGCGACTCGGGTGGCTCCGGCAACGACTCCGGCAACGCCTCGAACGCCTCCGCAGTCGGCGCCCAAGCGGAACTGACCGCCGCCGAGCACTGAACACGAACGACCCCCGTTCTCTATCTTTCCGCCGCCGAGCGTCGGCGCCCGCAAACCGCGACGCAGTGCCGGCCTTTATTACTCGCGTCGGCGCAGTAGCGCACGAATGAGTTCCAGCGACCGACACCGAAATCTCGAACGCATCGTCGACAGCGGCGTCGTCGCGGTCATGCGCGGCGCGGACGCCGACTCGCTCATCCAGACGGCCGAAGCGCTCGAACGCGGCGGCGTCTCGGCCATCGAAATCACCGCCGACAACCCCGGCGCGATGGAGATGATCCGAGACGTCTCGGGCGCGTTCGGCGACGAGGTCATCGTGGGCGCGGGCACCGTTCTCGACGCCGAGACGGCGCGAAGCACCCTGCTCGCGGGCGCGGAGTTCGTCGTCGGCCCGAACTTCGAACCGGACGTCGTCGAGACGTGCAACCGCTACAACGCCGTCGTCGCGCCGGGCGTCATGACGCCCACCGAGGCGGTTCGGGCGATGGAGGCCGGCTCCGACTTCGTGAAGGTGTTCCCGGCGTCGACGCTCGGCCCCGGCCACCTCAAGAGCATGAAGGGGCCGCTCGGTCAGATTCCGATGATGCCGACCGGCGGCGTCGACGTCGACAACGCCGCCGACTTCGTCGACGCGGGCGCGATGGTCGTCGGCGCGGGGTCGGCGCTCGTCGACGGCGACGCCGTCGCCGAGGGCGATTTCGAGGCCATCACCGAGCAGGCGCGCCGCTTCAGCGACGTCGTCGACGAGGCGCGCGACTCGTAATCGACGCGAGAGAGGAGAACGATCAGCCGAGCGCCCACTCGACGCGGGTCGTCCGCTCGCCGTACACCTCGTCGCGCTCGGTGACGACGACGACGGCGGGCAGTTCGTCTTCGAAGTCGAACACCGCGTCGTAGCCGTCGACGGTCAGGCGTTCGGGGACCGACTGCGGGTTCGAGTCGTTCGCCGACCAGTTCGCCGAGAACGAGCCGTTTTCTTCGTCCGTGTCGCCGGTGACGACGGTGTCGTCCGACGCCGTCGCGGTGCCGGCACAGCCGTCGATGCTGTCGTCGCGTTCGGCGGCGACGACCATCTCGAACGTCCCTCCCTCGGCGTCGTACGTCGCCGACGCCAGCGCGGCGCGAAGACAGGCGCCCGAGCCGACGACGAGCGCGCCGGTCACGCGGATTCGGCTCCGCTGTGGCTCGAACGTCACCGACGGTCGTTCCGCGGCGTGTTCGTCGTCGTCGGGTGAGCGACGCTCGAACTCGCGGGTCTCGACCGGACCGCCAGTCGACCGGAGGCCGAGCGCGCCGACGCCGAACAGCGCTGCCGTTCCCGCTGCCGCACCGGCGAGGAGCCCGCGACGGTTCATATCCCCAGTCCCCGGGCTGCACACAAGTACTTTCCGCCAGAGAGGAGTGTTTGTTTCTCCGACTTCTTCGGGGAGACGGCACGATTATCTCCTCGGACCGAGAGCGTGGAGTATGTCCGGAATCGTCTTCTTCCGCACCGAGCGACACGACAGCGTCGTCGAGTTCTACACCGAGACGGTCGGCGCGGAGGTGTGGCTCGAACAACCGGACTGCACGGTGTTGAAGCACGGCAACATGCTGTTCGGCTTCTGCGACCGCGACGCGACCGACGACTGCGGCATCCTCACGTTCGTTTACGACTCGCGCGCAGAGGTCGACGAGATGCACGCTACCGTCGGCGACGCCGCCCGCGAGGAACCACACGAGAACGAGAGATACGACATCTACCAGTTTTTCGCCGACGACCCCGACGGGCGGACCGTCGAGTTCCAGGCGTTTCTGCACCCCGTCGACCTGTGAGTCGACGAGTTCCGACGCGAACGGTCGTGCGAGGGGAGAGCGAAGACGAACCGGCAGAACAAACGTCGCGCGGGTTTCGTTCCCCCCACATGGACGACAGTTCGGTTCGCCGTGGACTCGTCGGCAGCGTAGGTGGCGGAGTCGACGGCGAGGGTGGCGGAGTCGGCGGCGGTCTGGTGATGTACGTCGTCGGAGCGGGAGCCGGGTTGCGCAGCGCCGCGCTGTACGCCGTCGTGTTCGCGGTCACCTTCGCGTCACTCGAACTCGTCCTCGGCGACTGAGTCCGTCTCGACCCGCTGCGACGACGAGTCCGCAGTTCGTCTTCGCGTCAAGTCGTACTGGGGGTGTCGTCGTTCGGCGACTCGCTTTCGTCAGCGTCCGTCGAGTCGTCAGAGTACGCCGAATCGTCGGATACCGCCTCGCTGTTCTCGCGGTTCTCGCTGGTCCCGGCCGTCTCGCTCTCGCTCCCGTCGTCGTCGCTCTGGTCTTCGGCTGCCTCGCGTCGTCGCGCCGCGAGCGCCGCCTGCAACCGCGTTTCCAGCGCCGAGCGGAGCCGCTTCGCCTCCGCTCTGTCGATGTCGACGGCGGCAGCGTCGCGGGCCGAGAGCGAGCGCGACCCCGCAGTGTCGGCAGTGATTGTGGCGACCCGCCAGCGGCGCTGGAAGACGGTCCGCGTGTCGATGACGGTCTGTACGCGGTGGTAGGGGACGATCCGCGTCTGGCGGTTCCAGAAGCCGTTCCGCGTCACGACGTGGCGTTCGTCCAGCCAGTAGCCGCGGTGTTTCCACTTGTAGTGCGCGGCGACCGGAATCAGGGGGAGAACGACGGCGGGGACGAACCACGGGTAGTCGCCGCCGAGCGCGTAGTTCACGCCGTACAGCGCCGCGAGAAGGACGCCGAGTGCGATGAGATACCGGCCGACGTAGCGCCGGCGGATGCGTTTCGGGGGTCGTCGAAAGTCGAACTCGCCGAACTCGTCGATGTCCCGAGCCAGTGCGAGAACTCGGTCCACGCGCGCCAGCGGCACCGCGGCCTCCGACCCGTAGCTGCCGCCCTGTCCCGGCGCGTAGCCGGCCGTCTCGATGGCGAGGGTGGCGTAGCCGAACCGTCGCTTCAGGGGGTTGTCCTCGACGGTGAGCGTCTGCACCTTGTCGAACGGAATCGACCCGTCGTAGCGCTGGACGAGGCCGCGTTCGTACCGGAGTTCGTCGCTCGTCCGCGAGAGCCGAAACCCGTAGTAGTTCAGAACCGCGACGACGACGCCGACGAGCCACGAGAACAGCAGGATACCGACGGCCAGAAGGACGCCGCCGACGGCGAGCACGGTCAGCTCCGAGAGCGACGGGACCAGCGAGGAGAGAATCGGGACCGAACTGGAGGCGAGGAAGGCGACGACACCGGGTACCCGGAGGTCGAACGAGAGCAGGCCGACGAGCGCCAGTTCGCGGTCCGAGAGCGCGAACAGGAGGTCGGTCTCGTCGGTCGCCGACCCGTCGGCGTCCTCGGCCTCGCCTCGCTTTCGGCGGCCGATATCCCGCTGGAGGCGCTTCGCCTCCGCGAAACTGACGTACCGTATCGCCGCCTCCGTCTCGCTGCCGCCCGCGGTCTCGAAGTCGACGGCCGCGATGTCGAGAAACCGCTGGAAGACGTTCCGGCGGATGTCGACGTTCTGAATCCGGGCGAGCGGAATCTCGCGGGTCCGGCGGGAGAACACCCCCGACCGGATGTCGAACGTGTCGGCGGTGAGGTCGTACTCGTAGCGTCGGTAGTACGCCACCTCGTACCCGACGAGCGCGAAGCCGAGGGCCAAGAGCAGGCCGAGCGCGACGAGGAGGCCGCCCGCGCCGAACGCCTCCAGCAGCCCCGTCGCCCCCGTGAACAGGAGGATGAGAAGCGAGAACAGGAGACTCCCCGCCTTCTGGGCGACGCGGTACGGTATCGACAGCGGCGAGAGCTTCATACCGCGTCGTCACCCTCGGCGCGGATGGCCAGTCGCTTGATACGCTCTTGGAGGTCGTCCGAGCCAGACGCCGAGAGACCGGGGATGGTGACGTCCGCGCCGCGCGACCCGGCGGTGTAGACGACCGTCGTCGCCAGTCCGGCGAGGCGTTCGACGGGCGACCGCGAGGAGTCGACGTGCTGGATGCGGACGAACGGGACGACCGTTCGGACGCGAGTGAACACGCCGCGCTCCAGATACAGCGAGTCGTCGCGGACCTCGTAGCGCCAGTAGCGGTACCGGAGGAGGGCGACGGTGACTCCGAAGAACAGCACGGCGAGAAAGACGGCGACCGGAAGCCAGAGCCCCTGCTCGAGGACGAATCGGTCAAGCACGGCGGCGAGCGCGCCGACGACGGTGGCGGCGACGACCGCCCGCAGCGACCACAGCAGTCGCACGCGGGGGTGGAGTCGCATCATCGACGACGCACCCCGTCCCCTCGGAGGTGCGGTTCGCTCTTCGCTCGCTCGACCTCGTCGTCCCGTCGTCGTCTCGCCGACGCTGCCGTCGGCCGGAAGCCGCTCATCGCCGGTCGTTTCGAGGGAGCGAGTATAAATCCCGGTACCCGTCGGGGTCAGGCCGTCGCGGCCAGCCGTCGCTCGACGCGGCGGCGGGCGCGTCGAACCGCGTCGACGAGCGTCGTCACCGCCGACAACGCCGGGTACGTGTACGGCCGGTCGTGATAGAGAAACGTGGGGAGGTCGACGTCGGTGACGCCGAGTCGCTGGCGATGGCTCCGGATCTTCGACTGGCGCTCGGCGTGGAGCGACCCCGCCCGTCGTTCGAGCGCCGAAACGCGTTCTCTGAGGTCGTGGAGGTCGTCGAACGACCGCTCGGGGAGCGGGCGGTCGTCGAGCGAGCGGAGTCGTTCGACGACGGCGTCGATACCGTCGAGTACCGTCCCCAGCGACTCGGCCTCCTCGTCGAGCAAGGCGACGAACGACTCGCGGTCGGCCGCCGCCTCCTTCGCCGCCTCCGCGACGACGCGCTGCAGTTCCGGCGTCAGTCCGTCCGTCGAGACGAGCGCGCCGCCGACGCCGGTGCCGAACTCCTCGACGATGCTTCGTCCCACGGTGTCGCCGTACTCGCTCTCGTAGTGCGGCACGGCCATCACCGTCCGTTGATAGGCGTTCAGGACGCGCCGCGTCGCGTTCGGTCCGCCCTCGCCGACGCCGCTACCTCTGACGGTCGCCGGAACCGTGCGGCCGGCGCTCGCCGGCTGTATCTGCGCCAGTCGGTCGCCGAACGCGCGAAACGCCTCGCGCTCGTCGACGGTCCGACGACGCTCTTTGCGAACGATCTGGCGGGCGTCTCGAACCGTGTGCCCGACGGCGTCGAGCGTCGGGGCCCGCTCGGTCATCGCCCGACGTCCTCTGTGTGGGTGCCGAACGCCATCCGCCGGTCGGGCCGCGACCGCCCGGTCCGCGCCGACAGTTCGATACGCACGCCCCCGTCAGAAGAAGGATATTCGCCGCTCACGCGCTCTCGTCTCATCGCCCTCACGGACGCCTGCCACCGAGATAAAAATATCGGCCACCGGTCGAATTGAAATAATTACCGCTCTATAGACCTATACATCCTTCTGTGCTAACATGTAACGGTGTTTCGAGGGGGTCGCAGTCCACCGCCCGAAACGTCTGCTACGGCCCGCCGCCTCCGCGTCCGACCGCGAGAGGAGGGCGGTAGGTCAAACACCTGTTTGTCCCTTGGGAAGTTTCTTTAAATGCTGCCCGTATCTGTTCGCCATGCGTATCAGTTCCCGAACGATTGCGACGCTGGCGGTCGCACTCCTGTTGGTGACGGCGGGGTGTTCGGCCAGCAGCGGCGGTGACGCCGGCGGCCAGAGCACCGACCTCGTCACGTCGGCCGGCGGCGGCGACGGCGGGTCGGCGAACGACGCGGCCGCCGAAGGCGAGACGGCGAACGCCGACAGCGACGCCCAGTTCGCCCAGCGGCGCGAGCTAATCCGCACCGGCGAACTCCGGATGGAGGTCGACGAGTTCGAGACGGCCCGCGACAACCTCACCGCGGCCGTCGAAGCCCGCGGCGGGTACGTCAGCGACACGAGCGTCTCGAACCGCGGCGAGGGTAACGAGACGTGGTCCGAGGGCCGTATCGTCCTCCGCGTCCCGCAGGAGAACTACTCCTCGATGGTCGACGCCGCCAGAACCGAGGGGACCGTCGAGTTCGAGGAGACGACGACCGAGGACGTGACCGACCAGGTCGTCGACCTCGAAGCGCGGTTGGAGAACCTCCGGGCCGAGCGCGACCGCCTCCGCGAACTCTACCAGCAGGCCAACGAGACCCAGGACGTGCTGGCCGTCCAGCGCGAACTCTCGGACGTCCAGACGGAGATAGAGCGCCTCGAAGGGAGACTCCAGTCGCTCGAACAGCGGGTCGCGTACTCCACGCTCACGGTCTACCTCGAAGAGCCGCGGCCCGAGGGCCTCTACGACCGCGCCGCGTGGTACGACACCGGCGTACTGGCGGCGTTTCTCGAATCCGTCAGCGGCGTCGGCGTCACGCTCCGCGCACTCGTGGTCGGCATCGCCTACGCCACCCCGTATCTACTCGTGTTCGGCTTGCCGCTCGTCGGCGCAGCAGTGCTCCTGTACCGACGCGTCCGCGGCTGAGCAGCCGTCGACCGGTTCCCGTCCCCTCCGTTTTCGCCTTCTCGGTTCGCGTCGCTACTCGAGTTCCGTGCCGTCCCGCGGACAGTACTCGTAGGCCTCGTCGTCCGTTCGAAAACCGCAGGTCTGACACCGCCGGGTCGCTCCCGCGGCCGTCGCGCCGCGGAACAGAAACGGGACGAACGGCAGAAACAGGAAGAAGACGAGACTGTCGAAGTACCACCACAGCAGTGCGCTGACGAGGAGGCTGCCGGCGAGTCCGAGAAGCGCCGTCAGCGTCCGTGACCGAACCATGCGCCGACGATACGCGCTCGGCGGACAAAAGGCGGACGACCCAGCCCCGTCACTCCAGTTTCGGTCGTACCGCCGGCGGGAGCGCCCCGACGAGCGCTTCGAGCGTCTCCTGGTCGCCCGCCGCGACGTACGTGCGCTCGGATTCGACCGACTCGACGCCCGCCTCGGCCGCCAGCAGCGAGCCCGCGTACTGTTCGTACACGTCCGGGTGGAACGAGACGAGCCCCTCGATTCGGCCCGTCGCCAACAGGCCCCAGTCGACGCAGGGCGACCACGTCTCCAGCACCCGCTTGCAGACACCGTCAAGCGCGTCGATTATCTCCTCGCCCCGTTCACGTAACGCAGCGTCCCGAACTGCCGGGAGGCCGAGGACGAACGAGACGGTGCCGTGTTCGAGCGGCAGGTCGCTCCCGCCGCCGAGTCGAATCGGTTCGCCGTTCACCGTCGCGCCGCGGCCCCGGCGGGCGAGATACAGCGACTCGGGGAGCGGTTCGTAGATGGCCGAGACGACGGGTTCTCCGTCGTCGACGACGGCGACGGCGGAGGCGAACATCGGCAGTCCGGCGGCGAAGTTGTTCGTCCCGTCCAACGGGTCGACGACCCACTCGTAGCGGCCCGACCCGGAGCGTCCGGCCTCCTCGGTGTGGAGGGCGTGGTCGGGGAACGATTCGCGAATCACGGAGACGACCCGCGCTTCGGCGGCGCGGTCGGCGGCCGCCTTCACGTCGTCGGTGCCGAACTCGCCGTCGACGGTGCCGTTTCGGAACTCGTCGCGGAGAAACTCCCCGCCGGCGCGCACCGCCTGCTCGGCCACCGCGGCCAGGTCGTCGGCGTCGACTGCTTCCATGGTCGCCGATGCGGGGCGAACGGTATGAGCGGTTCGGAGTGATTCGGCCGTCGAACCGGCCGGCGGGACGGACGGGTGGCCCGCCGGACGCACGTACAAGTAGATTGAGGCATAGATAGATATCCAGATAGCTATCTGGATATCTATCCAGAAATCTATATCGAAACTCACCCGAGACACCCGTCGCACGCGACGTGCCGATTGGCCAACGTATTTCGGGGACCCCGGAGAGATACGACCGATGAGCGAGCCCATCCCACTCGAATCCTTCTACGACTTCACTCAGATTTCGACGGCGTTCGACGTCTCGCCGGACGGCGAGCGACTCGCCTTCGTCACCGCCGAGTCCGACCAAGCGGAGGAGAAACGACTCACCTCGCTTTTCGTCGTCCCGACCGACGGGAGCCGAGCGCCGCACCGACTGACCCGCGTCCCCGGCGGCAGTCAGCCGAAGTGGGGTCCCGACGGCCGGCGACTCGCCTTCGTCGCCGCGCGCGAGGAAGACACCGAGCGACGCGTCGGCTGGCAGGAACGCGACGAGGACGAGGAAGACGGGGAGACGGAGAGCGACGCCGACGACAACGGCAGCAACGGTAACAACGGCGACAACGGTGACGAACCCAAATCCCAAGTGTGGCTGTTCGACCTCTCGCTCGGCGGCGACGCCCGACAGGTGACCGAGTTCGACGAGGGCGTCCGCGAGTTCGACTGGTCGCCCGACGGCGACCGCCTCGTCGTCTCCGCGCGCGACCCCACCGAGGAGGAACGGGAGTACCTCGAACGCCGCCGCGACGGCGGCCCGGTCGAGACCGAGCGCCTCCAGCACAAAGCCGACGGCGTCGGGTATCTGGACTCGGTGACGACGTACCTGTTCGTCGTCGACGCGGAGTCCGGCGACAGCGAGCGACTCGACGACGCCTACGGCGGCGGCGCGTTCGAGCCCCTGACGGGGATGAACCCCGCGTGGGGGCCGAGCGGCCGAATCGCGTTCACCTCCTGCCGCCTCGACAACCCCGACGACACGATGGTTCGGGACGTGTACGCCGTCGACCCCGACGGCGGGAATCTCGAACGGTGGACCGACTCGGATCTCGCTGTCAACTCGCCGACATGGTCGCCCGACGGCGACTCGCTCGCCTTCGTCGGCAGCGACCCCAAGAACTGGTACGTTCCCACGCAGCTGTTCGTCCACGACGGCGACGAGTACGAGTCGCTCACCACCGAGCTCGACCGGACGTTGGCCCGCGGTGCGAGTCCGCAGTGGGCCGGCGACGAGACGCTGTACGTCCTCGTCGGCGACGAGGGCAAGACGCGACCGGTTCGCGTCGGCACCGACGGAACCGTCGAGCGCGTCTTCGAGACGCAGGGAGACGACCGCGCGGTGAAAGGATTCGACGTCGGCGGCGACGCCGCGGGGTTCCTGCTCTCGCACCCGAGTGATGGACAGGACCTGTTCGCGCTCGACGTGGCCGACCTCGGCGCGGAGTACGAGACCGAACCGGCGTCGTTCACCCGCCTCTCGCGGGTCAACGGCGCGTTCACCGAGGAGTACGAGATGCCGCAGGTTCGGCGGGTGACGTACGACTCGGATGTGTCCGAGCGACGCTCGGACGCTCGGGAGACGGAGTCTCCCGGTGGGTGGGAGATAGAGGGAATCGTCTACGCGCCACCCGAGTTCGACTTCGAGAATCCCGAGGAACACCCCTTAGTCGTCGCCATCCACGGCGGCCCCATCTCCTACGACGAACCCGAGTTCCGCTTCACACACGCGGCGTTCACCTCCCGCGGGTACGTCGTGTTCCGGCCCAACTACCGCGGCGGCTCCTCCTACGGCCGGCAGTTCGCCGAGACGCTCCGCGGGCGTTGGGGCACCGTCGAGGTAGAGGACATCGCCGCCGGCATCGAGGAGATGGTCGACCGCGGCTACGCCGACCCCGAGCGCGTCTTCGGCCACGGCTTCTCCTACGGCGGCATCGCGCAGGGCTTCCTCGTCACGCAGACCGATCTGCTCACGGCCGCCGCACCCGAGCACGGCCTCTACGACCTCCGCTCGGCCTACGGCACCGACGACAGCCACATCTGGACCGAGACGGAGTACGGCGTCCCGTGGGAGGCCGGCGAGTCGCTCGACGCCTCCTCCAGCATCCTCGACGTCGGCGAGCTCTCGACCCCGCTTCTCGTGATGGCGGGCGAGGAGGACTGGCGCTGTCCGCCGTCGCAGTCCGAGCAGTTGTACGTCAGCGCGAAGAAGCAGGGCGTCGACGCGAAGTTCGTCCTCTACCCGGGCGAGCACCACAACGTCGGCGACCCCGACCGCGCGATTCACCGGATTTCGGAGATTCTCGACTGGTACGAGCGGCACGACCCGGCGTCGGAGTGACTCGGCGAGTGACTCACTGACGGCTACGCTCGGGGTACCGCTTCCCGGCGTTCTTTCTCGCCGCCGGTCTCCTCGTCTATCGGGCGTGGGGGTAGTCGACCACTGACGACAGTTCTGCGACAGAAACCAAAGACCGCGATACGAAATCCCGAGTCGCCCGAGGCGACGGAGCAGTGTCGCCTCGGACGAGCGACCGACGGTCTGAAGCATCGCCGAGCAGGCGGACGGCGCTCACCGTCGACCACAGCGTTTTGCCGCCTCCCGAGGAACGGTGAGTCATGCCGCGGCTGGAAGACCCGCTCGACATCGGCGGCCTCACCCTCCCCAACCGCCTCTATCGAGCGCCGCTCCTGGAGTGCGCCGGCAACGAGGACGACGCCGTCGAGACACTCGTTTCTGACCTCGAACCCGCCGCCGCGTCGGGGGCGGGGCTGGTGTGTCAGGGCGCGACCATCGTCCGCGGCGAGGGCGGCTGCGCCGCCCCGGGGATGACGCGCGTCCACGACCCCGATTTCGTGGCCGAACTCTCGGAACTCACCGACGCCGTTCACGCCCACGGGAGTACCATCGCCATCCAACTGGAACACGGCGGCCTGCGGAGCATGGAGACGTGGCACGCGGGCTACCGCGCCGCCAACCCCGGACTGCAACAACTGGCCGTCTCGCGGCCGCCGTGGCCGCTTCGGTTGCTCGACGCACTCGGCTTTCTCAGCTACGATGCGCGCGTGCTCTCGACCGACGACGTGTACGAGTTGGCGGCTGACTTCGGCCGGTCGGCGGCGTACGCCGTCGACGCCGGCTACGATGCCATCCACCTCGCCGGGGCGAACATGGGCATCGTCCAGCAGTTCCTCTCGCCGTTCTACAACCGCCGGAGCGACGAGTTCGAGGACGGCGTGCGCTTTCTCGAACTCGTTCACGACGAGATCCGCGAGAGGGCGGGCGACGTGCCCCTCATGACGAAAGTACCCGCGGAGACGGAAGCGCCGCCGTTCGTCCGTAATCGGCTCTCCGCGGTCGACGCCGTCCGAATCTGCGAGCGACTGGACGAGATGGGCTACGACGCGCTCGTTCCGGTGAACGCCTCGGTGTTCTGGGATATGAGTATCGTCCGCGGCGAGTTTCCGACGCGAGCGTGGCGCGACGAAAGATACCGAGAGGGATACGCCGAGGCGTTCGGCGGTCGGACGCGAGCGGCGCTCGTCGAACTCGGCAACTGGGTGGAGTCGCTCGCGTACGACTTCGAACCGGCGTGGAACGCCGAACTCTGTCGCGCGGTACGAGAGCGAGTGGACGTGCCGGTACTCGCCGAGGGCGGGATTCGAGAGCGGGGACAGATGGACCGACTGCTGGGCCGCGACTGCGACGCGGTGGGGATGGCGCGGCCGTTCTACGCCGAACCCGAGTTACCCGCGCGGTTGCTCGACGGCGCGACGAGAGAGACTCGCGTCGTCTGCGAGAGCTGCAACAACTGCGCGGTGCCGCAAGCGACCGGCGAACCGGGGATCTGTCGAACGCCGCCGGTTCTCCGGCGAGTAGGCGGGTTACGGAAATCGGGCGCGTACGAGCGAAACGACCCGTCGCGGCCGGAGTAACGAGAGGAGAGCGGGAACGTCGGCGCTGGGTTCGTCCAGCGGTCCGCTCAGCCGAGGACGTAGTCGAGCTTCGGGTACTTCTCGATGAGCGGTTGCCCGTCGACCTCGTACTGCTCGATGTAGGCGTCGAGGCCGAGGATGCGGCCAGCGCCGAACGCTGCGACGGCGAGGAACACGAGCGCGTAGGCGAAATCGCCGTTGATGACGCCGTGTTCGATGCTCCAGTTCCCGAAGTAGAACATGAGCATCATGAGCGCGCCGAAGAACGCCGCGAGGCGGGTCATCACCCCGAAGATGAGTCCGAGGCCGATGAGGAGTTCGCCCCACGGGACGGCGACGTTGACGAAGTCGACGAACCACGGCGTGCTGCCCATCCACGCGAACAGCCCCGCCAGCGGGTTGCCGTTCGTCGCGGCCACGTTCGTCAGGTAGCCGCCCGCGTCGAAGGGGACGACGAGTTTCTCGACGCCCGCCCACGCGAACGCGACACCCATCATGAGGCGGAGCGCGAGGACGAACCAGGCGCTGAGGCTGTGGGCTTCACCGGTCACGGTGTAGCCGCCGATACTGCTCTGGAACGTGTTTTGGGTCGTTTGGGTCATCGTCTTCACCTTACAGTTGTACCAACAACCGGAGTTTGCATATAACCGGCATCTCGTTCCCACCACCTGGGAATCGTGCAGGATGGTGGCTCGAAGCAGTCGGGCCGAACACCGACCTCGACGACGGCGAAACGAGTTCCGAATCTCCGGGAGCGTGAACTCACCCGCCCTACAGACGCGCCCGCACCGACGAGAGTTCGGGCATCGAGACGCCGACGACGTTCGAGAGCGCGTCCGCGCCGCCCAGCAACCACTCGGCGCGTTCGATTCGCGATTCGAGGTCGCCGGGACCGATCCGGTAGGCGTCGACGATGTCGCGGGCGGGCACGTCCTCGGCCCAGTCGTGGAGGATGCGCGCCGTCTTCACCGCCTCCAGCCACCGCTCGAAGTTCTCGGTCTCGCCCATCTTCGTCGTGAACTCGGCGGCGTGTTTCGTCGCGTACTGGTACATCGCCGCCCGCTCGCGGTTGCCGAGGTACGTCCCGTGCATGTCGGGCGTGTCGCAGACGATTTCCAACGCCGTCAGCTCCGTCGTCGTCTCCATCCCGGCGGCGGTGCGAAGCCCCGAGACGATTCGCGCGCCGGTCTCCGGCGAGAGGTACTGCCGCGACACCTGTGCGCCGAGCTCCGTCGCTGCGAGCGTCTCTTCGTCCGCGATCATCTCCATCGCCACGAGATCCGAGATGACCGCGTCGACGACGCCCGAGAGGTCCATGTCGGGCGTCTGGTGCGCGTAAAACGTCGCGCCGAGGAGGTCGAGGATGCTCTCGCGCGAGTCGGCGAACTCGCTTGCGACGACCGACAGCACGTGCGTCCGCAGCGCCTCGCGGTCGGCGAGCTTCGACTCCACCGCTTCGGGCTCCGCCTCCACGTACCGCGTCCGCAACTCGTCGCGGGTGTTCTCGTCGCCGACGAGGACGGCCTCGCCGTAGGGGTCGAGATGCGGGCGGCCCGCCCGCCCGCACATCTGGTGAACTTCGAGCACCGGTAGCCACGCCATCTCCGAACCCGTGTACCGCTTCTGGTCGCGGATGACCACGCGCCGCGCGGGGACGTTCACCCCGGCGGCGAGCGTCGGCGTCGCGCAGATGACCGATATCTCGCGGCTCCGAAAGCCGTTCTCGACGGCGACGCGGTGGTCGCTCCGCAGGCCCGCGTGGTGGAACGCGACCCCCGAGTCGAGCGCGTCGGCGAGCCGCTCGCCCGTCTCCGTCGCGCCCGCGTCGAGCACGGCGTCGGCGACGCCGGAGGCCGACCCCAATCCGTCCTGCGCGAGTCGCCGCGCGAGCGACTCGGCTTCGCGGCGCGACCGGACGAACGCGAGCGCCTGCCCGCCGTCGTCGACGGCGCCGGCGACCAAGGCCGCGGTCGCTTCGGTGTCGGCGTCGGCGCTCGGCGGCAGTTCCCCCGCGTCGCAGTCGACGGTGAGGTTCGTTCCGTCGTCGAATCTCGCCTCCTCCTCGCAGTAGACGCCGGTTCTGAGGTCGATGGGCCGCCACCGGTTCCGGACGAGTTCGGCGTCCAGCCAGTCGGCGATGTCCTCGGGGTTGTCGACGGTGGCCGACAGCGCGACGATCTGCAGGCCCGGAGCGCGGCGCTGGAGCGTCGCCAGCGTCACTTCCAGCGTCGGGCCCCGGCCCTCCGCGCCCAACAGATGGACCTCGTCGACGACGACGCAGGCGAGTCGTTCGACCCACGACGCGCCGTTTCGAATCGCCGAATCGACTTTCTCGCTCGTGGCGACGACGACGTCGTAGTCGGCGAGCTCCTCGCCGGGCGAGTCGAAGTCGCCGGTGGAGATGCCCGCCTCGACTCCCGGAAGTTCGGCGAACGCCTCGTACTTCTCGCGGGCCAGCGCCCGCAGCGGGACGACGTAGAGGCCGGGACCGTCGGCGGTGAGCATCGCCAGTTCGGCGATGAACGTCTTTCCTGACGCAGTCGGAATCGCGGCGACGACGCCGCCGCCGTCGCAGACGCCCGCCTCCACCGCGGCCGCCTGCGGCGGGTAGAGTTCGTCGATACCCTGCGCTTCGTAGTGGGCGACCAACTCGTCGGATAGCGGCAGGTCCCGGACTCGCATTGTCACTCTCTGTCTCCGGCTTCGGGTAAAAAGGTACGCCGCGGAGCGAGAGTGTGGTGACTTGGAACGTCGCATCGGTCGACGGCCGTTCGTGTCAACTCGGGGGAAACATCTATGTTCGCCGGGTTTGTCGTCGAAGCAATGCCCGTCACACACCTCCCGCTGCGCCGCTCCGCCTCGGTCGGTGCAGTCGTGTACGCGGTCGGTTACGCGGTGGCGCTCGTTGCGACCGCCGGATACGCTGGTGCGGTCGCCGCCGTCGAAGTCGCTGGTGAGACGACGGACGCCGCCCCGCTCGGCGAGATTTTGGGTGTCGACCCCGCGTCGTGGATCACCTCCGGTTGGCTGTTCTACAACGCCCATCTCGTCCCGACGAGCGTCCCCATCGCCGACGCCGTCAACGGACTCGGCGGGTTGACGAACCGTTCGCTTCTGGCGACGCTCGGCGGACCGCTGTACGCGCTGTATCTGCTGCCACCGCTGTTGCTCCTCGCGGCGGGCTACGTCGTCGTTCGGACGAGCGAAACGCCCGGCGAGAACGGCGCGCGAAACGCCGGGGCGAGCGTCGTCGCCGGCTACTTCCCGCTGTTTCTTCTCGGGGCGTTCGTCTTCACCGTCGGCGCGGCGGACGCGCGGACCGTCGCGTCACCCGCCGGGCTTCCGTCCGTGTTCCTCGGTCTGGTGTATCCGCTGGTGTTCGGGAGCATAGGCGGGTTGGTGGCGGGCAGACGTGCCACGGCGTCGACGCCGACCGGAGAAGTCGCTGACGCGTAGCGAGACGGGTGGTGGCTTCTCGAAAGAGAACTCTACTGGGGCAGGAGCCCTCAGAGCGTAACAGAACTGTCGTGCGGAATCGAGAGGACTCCTCTCTCGCGGGCCCGCTTTTTCGCATCCCGGACGTTGGACTCGCGTCGAACGGGCACGTTTGAGTTCCAGACTCGTTGCGAAATCGACATCTGGAAGTGAACGGAAGCTGTTGTTTTTGTGTGTGATTAACTGGGTCAAAACCTCCCTTTTCCCTATCGAGCATCTACCGAACGAGTGAGAAAGTACGCACTGTACGTCCATTGTCTCGATCGACCACGAGTAGGACAGTGACCTCACCGTTTGCGTCGTTAGTTACACCCATATGGAGCGTATCACGCAGTCCAGACTCGCGCCGCTTTGCCTATGACCAATCAGCATACGCCGAACGGCGACGACCAGCAATGTGCATCGACAACCGCCTACCGACACACGTTCGACTGGCAGACAGACTCAGTAAGTGGAGAGCTCGTCAAGGCAGTAGCCGCGTTGACGAACTCGGAACCGACCGAACTGCCGGTTCTCGCGGACTCCGTCGACCCCGACGCCCTCGACAACCTCTTTCGAAATCGCGCCGATGGTCGCCCCCGCGACACCGACGGTCGCCTCGTCTTCGACTACGACGGTCACCGAGTCCGGATTACGACCGACGGCACGATTGCCGTCGACGCGGCCGAATCTCCGAGTGGCGACTGACCCCGATTCGTCCGTGCTGTCGTTCTACGAGTCGTCGAAATCGAGAACCGCCACTGCTCGTTCGCGCTCTGCACCGGACAAGTCGAGTCGATCGTTCGAGTGTCGCAACGACGGAGAGTCGCCGTCGAGCGCGCTTCTACAGTATCCCGCCGTCGTCCAACCGCTCGACGGCTTCCTGTAGTCGCTCCTTGCTCGCCGCGTAGGAGATGCGAGCGTAACCGGGTGCGCCGAAGGCGCTGCCGGGAACGGTGGCGACGTGCGCCTCCTGAATCGCGTCCTCGCACCACTGCTGGTCGTCGTCAGCGACGGGAATCATCATGTAGAACGCGCCGTCGGGGACGGAAACGTCGACGCCGCGTTCGTCGAACATCTCGACGAGCATGTCGCGGCGCTCCTCGAACGCCTGCACCATCTGGTCGACCGCCGTCTCGGTGTTCGTGATGGCTTCGACGCCCGCGTGCTGGACGAAGTTCACCGCACACGAGACCGAGTGGCTGTGTAGCTTTCCTGCCTCGGAGACGAGTTCTTCGGGCGCGTGGAGGTAGCCGAGACGCCACCCGGTCATCGAGTACGCCTTCGAGAAGCCGTTGATGGTGATGGTCCGGTCTTCCATCCCCTCCAAGGTGGCGAGACTCGTGTGTTCGACGCCGTACGTGATTTGCTCGTATATCTCGTCGGAGATGACCGCGAAGTCGTGGTCGACCGCGAGGTCGCGGACGCCTTCGAGCGCCGCGTCGGAGTAGACGGCCCCCGTGGGGTTGCTCGGGGAGTTGACGACCAAGAGCTCAGTATCGTCGGAGACAGCGTCCGCAAGTTCGTCGAGCGCCGGTTCGAGTTGGAACTCGTGCGGCGAAAGGTCGACGCGTGAGAGGTCGCCGCCGGCCAACTTGACCATCGCCTCGTAGGAGACCCACGCCGGGTCGAGGAGGACGACCTCGTCGCCGTCGTCGACGACGGTCTGTATCGTCTCGTACAGCGCCTGCTTGCCGCCGGGCGTGACGATTATCTCCCCGGCTTCGGCGTCGATGCCGTCGCCGCGGAGTTTCTCGGCGATAGCCTCGCGGAGTTCGGTGATGCCGTTCGAGGAGGTGTAGCCGGTGTGTCCGGCGGCCATCGCGTCCTGTCCCGCCTGAACGACGTTCTCGGGCGTCGGGAAGTCGGGTTCGCCGACCGAGAGGTCGACGACGTCGACGCCGTCGGCTTCGAGTTTGCCCGCGAGGTTGCTGATGGCGAGCGTCGCGCTCGGTTCGACACGGCCGACACGGTCAGAGAAATCGAATTCGTAGCTCATGGAAGTTCCTCCAGTAGGTCGAGTGCGGCGTCGACGGCGTCGGCTCCCTTGCCGACGCGTTCGCGCGCTTCGGCGCCGCTCATACCCGGACCGCTGACGCCGAAGGTGACGGGTACGTCGCGGTCGAGGCTCACCTGCGTGAGCCCCTGCGCCGTCGCGTCGGCGATGACCCGGTCGTGGTCGGTGTCGCCGGTGACGATCGCGCCGACGACGGCGACGGCGTCGACGTCGTCGCGGCGAGCGAGTCGGTCCGCCGCCAGCGGGGCGTCGTACGCGCCCGGCACGTGGACCGTCTCGGCGACCGTCGCGCCGCGCGCTTCGGCCGCGTCGCGGGCGGTCGCCTCCATCTCCTCGGTGACCGACGAGTTGAACCTCGCCGCCACCAGTCCGAGTGTGACCATACGAGTGAGGTGGAGAGGCCGGCCCAAAGACCTACCGTTAGCCGCCGCGATTGCGGCGGTCGACACGGTTCGTCGACTCGGTTTATCGGCTCGGTTTATCGACCCGATTCGTCGACTCGGTTTATCGGCCCGATTCGTCGACTCGGTTCGTCGACTCGATTCGTCGGACCGGTCGGTGGCCGCTCGGGGGCCGGTCGGTCTGGCGACGAACACAAGAGTTGTTATGCCCCGTGTGCGAGAGGCGAGGTATGACTAGCGACGACGGGGTCGGTGCGTCGGCACCGACGAACGCCGTCAGCCGTTCGGAATCGGAGACGGCGACGCCGGAGCCGCTACTGGCCGGCGCTCGGACGCTCTACGCGGTCCTCTCCGTCACCGCCCTCGCCCTCCTCGCACGCGTCGTCGGCCTCGGCGCGCGAATCATGCACTGGGACGAAGGCAGAGTCGGCTACTGGGCGCTGCGCTACCACGAGAACGGCGAGTTCTTCTACCGCCCCATCATCCACGGCCCGTTCATCCCCGTCGTCAACGACTGGGTGTTCACGCTCGTCGGCGTCTCGGACTTCTCCGCCCGCCTCGTCGTCGCCGTCGTCGGCGGCCTCTTCCCGCTGGCGGCGTGGCTGTTCCGCGAGCACCTCGACGACACCGAGGTCGTCGGCCTCGCGCTCGTCCTCGCGGCCAACCCCCTCCTCGTCTACTACTCGCGGTTCATGCGAAACGACGTGCTCGTCGCCGTGTTCTCCGTGTTCGCGCTCGGCTTCGTCGTCCGCGCCGTCGACACCGGCAGACTCCGCTATCTGTACTTCGCGGCTGTGTCGATGGGACTCGCGTTCACGACGAAAGGAAACGCGATTCTCTACATCGCGTGCTACCTCGGGGCGGCGGTGCTGGTGTTCGACCACCGGCTCGTCGAACTCGCCGCTCGTGGCGACTCCGTCGGGAGCTACCTCCGTTCGCGACCGGCGTGGGCCAAGCGAAGGCTGACGAGCCGGTGGAACACGTTCGAGTACGGCGCGGGCGTCCTCGCCGTAAACGTCGTCGGCGCGCTCCTCGTGTTCCTCGCCATCGTGGCGTTCTTCTACGCGCCGCGCCCGGAGCTCGGGCAGGCGCTCGGCAATCCGGCGGCGCTGCCCGGCGTGCTCGACGAGGCGACGGTCGGCGCGGCCGAGTCGTTCTACGACAGTTGGGGATCGGGCGACCACCAGGACCACCCGTACCTACCGTTCTTCTACGGTCTCTCGGAGACGCTCGTCTACGGCGCGGGGCTCACGCTCGTCTTCGCCGTCGTCGGCCTCGCCGTCGACGGGTACGGCAGTCGTAGCGCACAGGTCGACGGCGGGGGCGACGGCGGAGGGCGCGGCCGCCGCGGCCGCCGGTGGCTCGTCGCGTTCGGCCTCTACTGGGGCGTCGCCAGCCTCGTCGGCTACCCCATCGCCACCGACATCGAGGCCCCGTGGGCCGCCGTCCACGTCGTCGTCCCGCTGGCGTTCCCCGCGAGCGTCGGCATCGCCTACCTCTATCGGGAGACGCGCGCCTCCGTCGTCGCCCGCGACACCGTCAGCGTCGGACTCGCCGCCATCGTCGTCGTCGCGGCGCTGTCGGGCGTCGTCGGGGCGAACGCCGCCTACATCGACAGCACCAGTCAGGAGGACAAGGAGGTGCTCCAGTGGGCGCAACCCGACAACGATCTGAAGGCGACGATGCAGACGGTCGGACGAATCGCCGAGACGAACGAAGGCGTCGACGTGCTGTTCTACGGCAGCTACCACCCGACGACCGACGAGACGCTGCTGTACGTCGAGAACGAGGAGAGTCTCGAACGGATGCCGCCCGGCGGCCCGGCGTGGCACAGCCGCCTGCCGCTGCCGTGGTATCTCGAACGCGTCGACGCGAACGTGACGAGCACCGAGCCCAGCGAGAACGGAACGGAGCTACAGAACCCGCCGCCCGTCGTCGTCGCCTACGAGTGGGAGGCCGACAACCTCCGCGAGCAGTTGCCGGGGTACACCGAACACAGACATCTGTTCCGCCTCTGGAGCGACGAAGTCGTCGTCTTCGTCGACGAGTCGGCGATACCCGAGGAGTGACGCGTCCGCCGCGAGCGTGGACGACCGCTGCCTCACCGCCCATCGTTGCTACACCCATCGCCCCGCCGCGCACCGTTACCACACGCGTTCGTGTGCCGCGTATCGGTGCACACGTTCGTGTCTATTTCGACAGACAGTGAGCAACGTTTATGCAGTAACATCCACAACCGAGCGACCGTGACTCTCACGCTTCCCGGTCCGACGATAGGCGTCGTCGGCGGCGGGCAACTCGGCCGGATGCTGGCGGAGGCGGCCGCTCCCCTCGGCGTCGACGTCGTCGTCCTCGACCCGACGCCGGACTGCCCCGCGTCGGTCGTCGCCGAACAGGTCGACGGCTCGTTCGACGACCCCGAGGGCGTCCGCGAACTCGCCGAGCGCGCCGACGTGCTGACGTTCGAGATTGAACTGGCCGACCCAGACGTTCTGGAGTCCGTGCGAGACGAGTACGGCGTCGCCGTCCACCCCTCGCCGGAGACGCTGCGGACGATTCAGGACAAACTCGTCCAGAAGCGGACGCTCGAAGACGCCGGCGTTCCGGTCCCGCCGTTCCGCCGCGTCGACGACGTCTCCGACCTGGAGGCCGCCGTCGAGGCGTTCGGCGCGGTGATGCTGAAGGCGCGCACCGGCGGCTACGACGGACGGGGGAACGTCCCCGTCCACTCCGTCGACGAGGCCGAAGACGCGCTGGCGGAACTCGGCGGCGCGCCCGCGATGGCCGAGTCGTTCGTCGAGTTCGAGCGGGAACTGTCGGTCATCGCCGTCCGCGGCGACCGGGAGTTGAAAACGTTCCCCGCCGGCGAGAACGTCCACGAGGACGAGATTCTGCGCGAGACGGTCGTTCCCGCGCGGACCACGGACGACGTTCGAGCGCGCGCCGAGGAAGTCGCTCACGACGTGCTGTCGCTGCTCGACGGCCGCGGCGTCTTCGGCATCGAACTGTTCGAGTCCGACGGCGAGATATCGGTGAACGAGATCGCCCCGCGACCGCACAACTCCGGCCACTGGACCATCGAGGGAGCGCTGACCTCGCAGTTCGAGCAGCACGCTCGGTCGGTGCTCGGGTGGCCGCTGGGTGCGACGAACCGACGGGGTGTCGCCGTCAGCGCGAACCTCCTGGGCGACGTGGACGAATCCCAACCGGCCGAGCTTCGCGGCGTCGAGACGGCGCTGTCGACGCCGGGTGCGAGCCTCCATTGGTACGGTAAGCACGAGGTCCGCCCGCTACGGAAGATGGGCCACGTGACGCTCGTCGACGACGAGAGTGGAGACGCGACGACCGACGACCTGCTGGAGACCGCACGCGGCCTCGCGGACGAGCTAACGTTCGGCGACGGCGGATTCGGAGACACCACGGAGACGCGAGAATGACCGACGAGATACGGGACCTCATCGACCAGTTGGAAGCGGAGGCCGAAGAGAACAAACCGGCCGCGGAGACGCCCGACGTCGGTATCATCATGGGTTCGGACTCGGACCTCGACGTGATGGCCGGCGCGTACGAAGCGCTCGAAACGCTGGGATTCGAAGAGCAGACCGAGTACGACGACGCCCCCGATTCGCGTTTCTCGTTCGAGAGCTACGTCGTCTCGGCACATCGGACGCCGAAGTTGATGTACGCCTACGGCGAGACGGCCGCCGCGCGCGGCGTCGAAGTCATCATCGCCGGCGCGGGCGGGAAGTCCGCGGACCTGCCCAACATGACCGCGTCCATCGCCTATCCCCTCCCCGTAATCGGCGTCCCGGTCCAAGAGAAGTCCGTGGACTCGGTCATCGGCATGCCCACAGGCGCGCCGATAGTCGCCGTCGACGCCGGAAAGTCGTTCAACGCGGGACTGTCGGCGGGCCAGATTCTCTCTCGCGCGCACGAAGAACTTGTAGACCGACTCGTCGAGTACCACGACGGTCTCCAGAGCGACGTCGCCGAGGCCTCCCGCGACCTCCACCGACTCGGCCTCGACGGCTACAGGGGCCGAAAGGGCTAATACCGACGCGTCGGCGGCCACTCCTCGCCGAATCGCGGCCTCGGGACTCGACGGCCTCGTTTTCGCCCGAGAAAGCAACAATCAACGCTTATAGGGTAGCACACCCAACCGCCGGACGTTGGAAACTCCGGTATGAATCCATGGATAGCCATTGGCGCACTGGCGGTCGTCGGCATCGGCATCCCGATTGGGATGATGGCGGTGTCGGCGCTCCTACGCCCGAGTGTGCCGGAACAAGGAAAGAGCGCCACCTACGAGAGCGGTGAGATCCCGACGGGGAGCGCGCGCATCCAGTTTAACATCCAGTACTACATGGTTGCGCTGCTGTTCGTCGTCTTCGACATCGAAACCGTCCTCATCTTCCCGTGGACCGTCATCTATCGCTCCGCGCTGGAGCAGGGTGTCAGTCTCGGAGCGGTGTTGACGCCGATGCTCGTCTTCGTCGGCATCCTCGTCGTCGGTCTCCTCTGGGCGTGGCGCAACGGCGCGGTCGAGTGGGTTAAGAGCCCGCGCGCGACCCGTCGGAAGACTGAGAGGCAATCATGAGTAGCGACCAGCCATTCGTCACAGACGATTCACAAGTACTGACCGATACCCGCGACGCCCGCTTAGCGGGCGCAGACGACCGGTTCAACTCCAAACTTCGGGAGGCGTTCGGGTCTTCGCCGTTCATCCTCACGAAGTTCGACAAGTTCATGAACTGGGTCCGCGGCTCCTCGATGTTCATGCTGCAGTTCGGTATCGCCTGCTGCAGCATCGAGATGATGCACACGTACGCGGTGAAGCACGACCTCGACCGCTTCGGGTCGGGCGTGCCGCGAGCGTCGCCGCGACAGGCCGACGTCATCATCGTGCCGGGCACCATCGTCTCGAAGTTCGCGCCGCGGATGAAGCGCGTGTACGACCAGATGCCCGAGCCGAAGTTCGTCGTCGGCATGGGCTCCTGTACGATCTCGGGCGGCCCGTTCCAAGAGGGGTACAACGTCGTCAAGGGCGCCGAGGAGGTCATTCCGGTCGACATCCACATCCCCGGCTGCCCGCCGCGCCCCGAGGCGCTCATCTACGGCGTCGTCAAACTCCAGGAGCGCATCGCTAACGGCGAGAGCTCGCCGGTCGTCGTCAAACCGTACGAACTCGAACAGTTCGGCGACCTCGAACGCGACGAAGTCGTCGACAAACTCGCCGAGGAGATCGACACCGACGACCTCGTCATGCGCTACAACTGGGCTGATTCGCCATGAGCCTGGAACGTCCCGAGGCGTCCGAGGGCGCGAGCGTCGAGCGGCACAGCGCCGACGAACTCGCCGACCTGCTCGGTGACCTCGTCATCGGACGCGAGGAGCACATCAACGCGCCGGGATACGTCATCCGGCCGGACTCGGTCCAGGAGACGCTCTCGCTTCTGAAGAACGAAGCGGGGTTCGACCACCTCTCCTGCGTCACCGCCGAGGAGCGCGCCGACCGCTACGAGTCCATCTACCACCTCAAGAAGTTCGACGACCCGACCCAGGAGGTCAGCGTCGTCGTCCCCACGGCGAAGGACGAACCGGTCAGCCAGACGGCCGAACCCGTCTTCCGGACGGCGGACTGGCACGAGCGCGAGGCGTACGACCTCGTCGGAATCGAGTACGAAGGCCACCCCGACATGCGGCGCATCCTGCTGCCTGAGACGTGGCAGGGACACCCGCTGGCGAAGGATTACGACCAGGAACGCCCGCAGGTCGTCCCCCTCCGCGAGCACGCGAACCCGCTCCAGGAGGACCACAAGGACGACCAGGACTCGGAGACGATGTACCTCAACATCGGGCCGCACCACCCGGCGACCCACGGGGTGCTCCACCTGAAGGCGACGCTCGACGGCGAGCAGGTCGCCGACGTCGACCCCGACATCGGCTATCTGCACCGCTGCGAGGAGCAGATGTGCCAGCAGGGTACGTACCGGTACCAGATCATGCCGTACCCGGACCGCTGGGACTACATCTCGGCGGGGCTACTCAACGAGTGGGCGTACGCGCGCGCGGCCGAGGACCTCGCGGACATCGAGGTACCCGAGTACGCGCAGGTCATCCGGACGATGGGCGCGGAACTCTGCCGCATCGCCGCGCACATGCTGGCGGTCGGCACGTTCGCGCTCGACGTTTACGGCGACTTCACGGCCATCTTCATGTACGCCATCCGCGAGCGGGAGAAGGCCCAGAACATCCTCGAGGACCTCACCGGTCAGCGGCTGATGTTCAACTACTTCCGGCTCGGCGGCGTCGTCTGGGACCTCCCCGAGCCCCGAGAGGAGTTCTTCGACAACACGCGCGACTTCCTCGAGGAGCTGCCGGCGGCGCTCGAGGAGTTCCACGACCTCATCTCCGGCAACGAGATTCTGCAGTCGCGCACCATCGGCACCGGCGTCCTGCCGCCGGAAGTCGCGAAGAACTACGGCGCGACGGGACCGGTGCTCCGCGGCTCCGGCGTCGACTACGACCTCCGCCGCGACGACCCCTACGGCTACTACGAGAACCTCGACTGGGACGTCGTCGTCGAGGACGGCTGCGACAACTACTCGCGGCTGCTCGTGCGCATGCTGGAGGTCGAGGAGTCGGCGAAGATCATCGAACAGTGTATCGACATCCTCGAGGACTGGCCCGAGGACGAGCGGAACATCCAGGCGAACGTGCCGCGGACGCTCCGCCCCGACGACGACACCGAGATCTACCGCGCCGTCGAAGGCGCGAAGGGCGAACTCGGCATCTACATCCGCGCCGACGGAACCGAGAAACCCGGGCGCTTCAAGATTCGAAGCCCGTGTTTCTCGAACCTCCAGACGCTGCCGGAGATGTCGAACGGCGAGTACGTCCCGGACATGATCGCGTCGCTGGGCAGCCTCGACATCGTACTCGGTGAGGTCGACCGATGACGCCGCTGCAGCAAGGACCGGTACTGCTCCCCGAGCGCATCGCGGACCTGCTCGGTCTCGGCGACGGCCTGCTCGGACAGGTCGTCGGCGGACTCGTCGCCGCGTTCCTCATCGCAAACATCATGCTGGCGATGACCGCCGTCGCCGGTCCGTGGGCCAAACGGAAGATCACGGCGGCGTTCACCGACCGCATCGCGGTCAACCGCATCGGGCCGTTCGGCCTGTTCATCATCATCGCCGACGCGGTGCGTCTGCTCTCGAAGGAGCTCATCGTTCCCGAGGGCGTCGACCGCCCGGCGTGGGACCTCGCGCCCATCATCCTGCCGGCGTCGGCGCTGCTGGGCTTCGCGGTCATCCCGATGGGCAGCGGCATCCAACTGGCCGACCCCGAGACGGGGCTGGTGTTCGCGTTCGCCGTCGCCTCCATCGCGTCGCTGTCGCTCGTGATGGGCGGCTACGCGTCGAACAACAAGTACTCGCTCATGGGTGGTCTGCGCGCCGTCGCACAGAACATCGCGTACGAGATTCCGCTCATCGTCACGGCGGCGTCGGTGGTCATCTTCACCGGCACGCTCCAGATGAGCGAGATCGTCGCTGTCCAGCGCGAGCCGCTCGTCGCTCTCGGCGGCGGCCTGACGATTCCGCAGTGGTTCGCGTTCGTCAACCCGTTCGCGTTCGTGCTGTTCCTCGTCGCCAACATGGCCGAGATCGGTCGCAACCCGTTCGACATTCCGGAAGCGCCGACCGAGATCGTCGCCGGCTACCAGACCGAGTACTCCAGCGTCTACTTCGTGCTGTTCTACCTCGGGGAGTTCCTGCACATCTTCCTGGGCGGCGCGCTCATCGCGACGCTGTTCCTCGGCGGCCCGGCCGCGCCCATCGCGGCGCTCAACGTGATTCCGGGCTTCGTCTGGTTCCTCATCAAGATCTGGGCGGTGTTCCTGTTCACGCAGTGGGCGCGCTCGGCGATTCCGCGCGTCCGCATCGACCAACTGCTCGACATCGGTTGGAAGGGGATGCTCGTGCTCTCCTTCGCTAACCTGGTTCTCACGGCCATCATCGTGGGAGTGATAGCATGATCGGAATCCTGAAATCGATGGCAACGACGATGAAACACGCCCTCGACGGCCAGACGTTCACCGTCGAGTACCCGGACGTCGCCCCCGAGGTGAGTCCGCGGTTCCGCGGCGTGCACAAGTTCAGCCAGGAGCGCTGCATCTGGTGTCGCCAGTGCGAAAACGTCTGTCCGAACGACACGATTCAGATCGTGCAGGACGACAAGCGCAACGGCGAGCAGTACAACCTCCACATCGGTCAGTGCATCTACTGCCGACTCTGCGAGGAGGTCTGCCCCGTCGACGCCATCCTGCTGACGCAGAACTTCGAGTTCACGGCGGACACGAAAAACGAGTTCGTCTACAACAAGGAACAGCTCAAGAACGTCCCCTGGTACAAAGGAATCGACCCCCTCAACTCGCGCAACCCCGACCGGGACGCGTGGGTCGGCGAGGGAGACGGCGAGGTCGACTACCAGTAATCGAGAGCGACGCGCCCGAAGTCGGGTGCGTCGTACGTTCTCGAAACCTTCAAACGGATACCTCAAGGAGACACACACAATGGTTTATGAAACCCTGGCGTTCGCGCTGTTCGCCCTCGTCACCGTGGGCTGCAGCCTGGGCGTCGTCCTCGTGCGGGACATCTGGCACTCCGCACTCCTGCTCGGGGGCGCGCTCTTGAGCGTCGCGGTGCACTACGTGATGCTGCAAGCGGAGTTCCTTGCAGCGATGCAGATTCTCGTCTACGTGGGCGGGGTCCTCATCCTCATCACGTTCGCCGTGATGCTCACGCGGACCGACCCGGAGGTGAGTAGCACATGACGACCAAACCGCAGTTGAACGACGATTCGAACTTCCTCCCGGGGCTCGCGGCTCTGGGACTGTTCGTCGTGATGGCTGTCGTATTCCTGCAGGCGGAGTTCGGTGAACCGCAGGGGTTCCCGGCCGACGTCAGCATCGTCGCCAGTATCGGCTACGCGATGTTCGACATCTCGGCGGACCAACTGCAGCAACAGATCGTGAGCGCCGAGGGCTTCCTCGCGGCGTTTCTCATCATGGCCATCGCGCTCGACGTCGCCATCGACGCCGCCGTCTACCTCGCAAAGCGCGAGGAGGCCGGCGAAGTCGTGACCGCGCTCGTCGACGACGTTCGCAGCGACGACCCGACCAGCGGCGGGGAACCGACCGACGGACGCGGGCCCGCCGCGCGAGCGGACGGTGGCGTCGCGGACGACACGACGACAGGAGGCGATCACTGATGGTGCCCCCGCAGTACTACCTGCTCCTCGCGGGCGCCGTCTTCTGTATCGGCCTGTTCGGCATCCTCACGCGTCGGAACGCGCTGTTGTTCCTGATGTCGGTCGAGTTGATGCTGAACGCGGCGAACATCAACCTCGTCGCCTTCTCGGTGTACTGGGGCAACGTAACGGGCCAGACGCTGAGCCTGTTCACGATGGCGCTGGCGGCCGCGGAGGTCGCCATCGGTATCGGCATCATCCTCACGCTCTACCGCAACTTCGGTGACGTGGACGTGACTGACGCAGCGTCGATGAGGTGGTAACTATGGTAGGTGCATTCGACTTCGTTCCGGCGATCGTTCTCCTGCCGTTCTTCTCGTTCCTGATAGCGCTCTTCGCGGGCAAGTACATGCCCAAAGGCGGGGCGCTCGCGGGCATCACGGCCACCGCGGGGTCGCTGTTGCTCTCGATATGGACGGTTCTAACGGTAGCGGGCGGCGCAACGCTTCGACAGACACTGTACACGTGGGCGGGCGCAGAGGAGCTCCCGTACGAACTGACGTTCGGGCTACTCATCGACCCGCTGTCGTCGATGATGCTGCTCATCGTCACGCTCGTCGCGTTCCTCGTCCACGTGTTCTCGCTCGGCTACATGAACGACGAGGGCGAGACCGGCCTGCCGCGGTACTACGCCGGTCTCGGCCTGTTCACGGCGTCGATGCTCGGCTTCGTCGTCGCGGACAACCTGCTGATGGCGTTCATGTTCTTCGAGCTGGTCGGGCTCTGCTCGTACCTGCTCATCGGCTTCTGGTTCCGCGAGGAAGCGCCGCCGAGCGCGGCGAAGAAGGCGTTCCTCGTCACGCGCTTCGGTGACTACTTCTTCCTCATCGGCGTCGTCGCCGTCTTCGCCACGTTCGGCACGGCGGCGTTCGCCGGCGAGGGAAGCTTCCCGGCGCTCGCGGAAGCCGCGCTCGCGGGCGAGGGCGCGGGCGACGTGAACACGCTGTTCGGTCTCGACCCGCAGGCGTGGTTCACCGTCGTCGGCCTGCTCGTCCTCGGCGGCGTCGTGGGCAAGTCCGCGCAGTTCCCGCTGCACACGTGGCTGCCCGACGCCATGGAGGGCCCGACCCCCGTGTCGGCGCTCATCCACGCGGCGACGATGGTCGCCGCCGGCGTCTACCTCGTCGCGCGGATGTACGGCTTCTACGCACTCACCCCGACGACGCTCGCCATCATCGCGTTCATCGGCGGCTTCACCGCCCTGTTCGCGGCGACGATGGGGCTCGTCAAGCGCGAAATCAAACAGGTGCTCGCGTACTCGACCATCTCCCAGTACGGCTACATGATGCTCGCGCTGGGTTCGGGCGGCTACATCGCCGCGACCTTCCACCTGATGACGCACGCGTTCTTCAAGGCGCTGCTGTTCCTGGGTGCGGGGTCGGTCATCATCGCGATGCACCACAACGAGAACATGTGGGACATGGGCGGCCTCAAAGAGCGCATGCCCACGACGTACTACACGTTCCTCGCGGGTTCGCTCGCGCTCGCTGGCATCTTCCCGTTCTCGGGCTTCTGGTCGAAAGACGAGGTGCTCTACGAGGCGCTCGCCCACGGCCTCGGCGGCAGTCCGCTGCTGTTGGCCGCGTGGGCGATGGGCCTCCTCGCCGTCTTCTTCACCGGGTTCTACACCTTCCGGATGGTCTTTTTGACCTTCCACGGTGAGCCCCGGACGGACACGGCGCGCAACCCCCACGGCGTCCGCTGGAACGTCAAAGGACCGCTCGTGGTCCTCGGCGTGCTCGCCGTCGTCGCCGGCTTCATCAACATGGTTCCGGTGGCGAAACTGACGGGACTGCACATCGAGTTCCTGCACGACTGGCTCGCGCACGGCCCCTCGGGGCTGACGAGCGAGCACTACGGCGAACTCACGAGCCAGTACGCGGGCTACTCGACGGGCGCCATCGGCAGCGAACTGACGACGGTGCTGCTGTCGGGCGGCCTCTCGCTGGGCCTCGCGCTCGCGGGGTCGGCGCTCGCCTACTCGCTGTACAACGTTCCCTCGCCGGTCGAGCACACCGACCGCCTCGGGGGCGCCAAGGACGTACTGTTCAACAACTACTACCAGGACGAGTACCAGGTGTGGCTGGCCAACGACGTCGCCCGCGGCATCTCCCGCGGTGCTGACAAGTTCGACCAGGGCGTCGTCGACGGCGTCGTCAACGGCATCTCCAGCGTCAGCCTGCTGTCGGGTAGTCGCGTCCGCCGCGTCCAGACGGGCGTGGTCAGCAACTACGCGGCGCTGTTGACGCTCGGACTCGTCGCACTGCTGGTCATCCTCGGTCTCGAAGGAGGTTGGTTCGTATGATAATCGAAGCGCTCATCGCATTCACGTTCGTCGCCGCACTGGTCGCGTTCGTCCTTCCGGACCGACTCGCCGGTCGCGGCGCGTTCGTTCTCAGTCTGGTTCCCGTCGTCGGGAGCCTCTACATGTGGTCGCAGTTCGACGCGTCCGGCAACGCCCTCCTGCAGGGCGGTCAGACCGCGTTCGAGACAGTCGTCCCGTGGCTCCAGGTCGCGGGCTACGAGATCTCGTGGTACGTCGGCGTCGACGGCATCAGTCTGCCGCTGGTCGTGCTGACGACGGTGCTCACCTCGCTCGCGATCGTGAGCGCGTGGACGCCCATCCAGCACCGCCAGTCGCAGTTCTTCGGCCTCATGCTGTTCATGGAGGCGAACCTGCTCGGCGTGTTCACGGCGCTGGACTTCTTCCTCTGGTTCATCTTCTGGGAGGCCGTCCTCGTGCCGATGTACTTCCTCATCGGCGTCTGGGGCGGTCCACGCCGGAAGTACGCCGCCATCAAGTTCTTCGTCTACACGAACGCGGCGTCGCTCATCATGTTCATCGGCTTCATGGCGCTCGTGTTGGGCCTCGGCGACTCCACGTCGTCGTTCGCGCTGCCCGACGTCGCACAGGCGCTGCGCGCCGGCGAACTCGGGTCGTTCTACGGCCTCGACGCGAGCACGCTCCGAGTCGTCGCCTTCGCGGCGATGTTCTTCGGCTTCGCCGTGAAGGTGCCCGTCGTGCCGGTCCACACCTGGCTACCGGACGCTCACGTCGAAGCGCCGACGCCGGTGTCGGTGATGCTGGCGGGCGTCCTCCTGAAGATGGGGACGTACGCCCTGCTGCGGTTCAACTTCACGATGCTGCCGGAGGTCGCCGTCGAGTACGCGCCGTTCATCGCGGCCATCGCGGTGCTGAGCGTCATCTACGGCGCGATGCTCGCGCTCGCACAGCAGGACCTCAAGCGCATCGTCGCGTACTCCTCCGTCTCGTCGATGGGGTACGTCATCCTCGGTCTCGTCGCCTACACCGCCTACGGCGTCGGCGGCGCGACGTTCCAGATGGTCGCCCACGGCCTCATCTCGGGGCTGATGTTCATGGCGGTCGGCGTCATCTACAACACGACCCACACGCGGATGGTCGGCGACATGTCCGGCATGGCCGACCGGATGCCCGTCACGACTGGCATCCTCATCGCCGGCGCGTTCGGCTACATGGGCCTGCCGCTGATGGCCGGCTTCGCCGCCGAATTCTTCATCTTCACCGGCGCGTTCCAGTCGACGGTCATCGCGGGTAACGGCCTCGCGATCTTCACGGCGGCGGCGATGTTCGGCATCGTCATCGTCGCGGGCTACCTGCTGTTCGCCATGCAGCGGACGCTGTTCGGACCGTTCCGTCTCGAAACCGACTACGAGGTCGGTCCGGCGCCGCTGCACGACACGCTGCCGCTGGCGGTGCTGCTCGTCTGCATCATCGCTCTCGGCGTCGCTCCGGAGATATTCTTCAGCATGATCACCGACGCAGTCGACCCGGTCATCGGAGGTGTGCTGCAATGACGGCACCCGCCGCACTCACCGCGCTCGCGTCGCCGCTCCAGATGGGCCAACTGCCCGAGTGGGCGGCGCTCGCGCCGGTGCTCATCCTCGCGGTGACGGGGCTCGTACTCCTGCTCATCGACAGTATCGACGCGGACACGACCAACAGCGCGCTACTGGCGGGCGTCTCGACGCTCGGTGCCGCCGCCGCGCTGGCGGCCACCGCGTGGTCGCTCGCCACCGGCGTCGGTCAGGACAACGGCGCGATCTCGCTGTTCGCCGACGCGCTCGTTGTCGACGGCATGAGCCTGTTCTTCACGGCCATCTTCACGAGCGTCGTCGTGATGGTCACTATCGCCAGCTACGACTACCTGCGCGACCACAAGCACCAGGGAGAGTTCTACTCGCTCGTGCTGTTCGCCGCCAGCGGGATGGCGCTGATGGCGTCGGCGAACTCGCTGGCAACAGTGCTCGTCAGCCTCGAACTCGCTTCGCTCCCGTCGTACGTCCTTGTGGCGTACCTCAAGGACAACCGCGGCAGTGTCGAAGCGGGACTGAAGTACTTCCTCATCGGCGCACTCTCGGCGGCGGTGTTCACCTTCGGCGTCAGCCTCGTGTACGCCGCCACCGGATCGCTCATCTTCGCGGACGTCGCGGAGGCGCTTAGCGGCGGAGAGTTCGTCGGCCTCGCCGGTCTCGGCATGCTGATGGTTCTCGGCGGCTTCGCGTTCAAGACCGCCTCCGTCCCGTTCCACTTCTGGGCGCCGGAGGCGTACGAGGGCGCGCCCGCGCCCGTGTCGGCGTTCCTCTCGTCGGCCTCGAAGGCCGCCGGGTTCGCCGTCGCCTTCCGCGTGTTCGTCGAGGCGTTCCCGCTGGCGACGGTTCCGGAGGGCATCAACTGGGTGCTCGCGTTCCAGATTCTCGCCGTCGCCACGATGACGCTCGGCAACTTCGCCGCGGCGACACAGGAGAACGTCAAGCGGATGCTCGCGTACTCCAGCATCGGTCACGCCGGCTACGCGCTCATCGGCCTCGCGGCGCTCTCGGCGGGCGGTAGCGCCAACGGCAACGTGCTCGGCGCGAGCATGGCGCACCTGTTCGTCTACGGCTTCATGAACACCGGCGCGTTCCTCTTCATCGCGATGGTGGAGCGCTGGGGCATCGGCCGGACGTTCGAGGACTACAACGGTCTGGCGACGCAGGCACCGGTCGCCTGCGTCGCGATGTCGGTCTTCATGTTCAGCCTCGCCGGCCTCCCGCCGTTCGGCGGCTTCTTCTCGAAGTACTTCCTGTTCTTCGAGGCCATCGAGAACGGCTTCTGGTGGCTCGCCGCCGTCGGCGCGCTCAACAGCGTGCTGTCGTTGTTCTACTACAGCCGCGTCGTGCGGGCGATGTGGTTCGAGGACCCGAGCGGGTCGCTCGACCTCGGCAGCCAGCCCGTCGGGCTGTACGCCGCCGTCATGATCGCCGCCGTCGGGACGCTGCTGCTCCTGCCCGGCTTCGCGCCGGTCATCGAGACGGCACAGACCGTCGCCGGAACGCTGTTCGCCTGAGCTCGCCTCGACCGCCGAGTTTTCGTTTTCTCCGTTTCGCACTGTGGTTCCGCCTCCGGGAGTGACGACGCTCGAAGCGCGAGGCGCGACCCGACGCCGGCGTCCGACCCGACGCCCGACTCGACGCACCCGTATCGCCGACGTCCGACGCGCCGACGTCCGACTCGACGACACCCGTATCGCCGCCCCGTCCGCCGCGAGGACGGTAGGGTTTTCCCCCGAGGCGACCGAGAGTCGGGTATGGTGAGGTGGCTGCTGCTCGGCTGCGGCCCAGTCGGTCACGCGATGCTCGAGATGCTCGCCGAGCGCTCCGGCCGCGTTCAAGTGATCACCGACGACCCCGAGCGCGTGACGTCGTTGCGCGAGGAGGGCGTCAGGGCGATACACGCCGACCCGACCAACCCCGAGAGCTATCCGACGACGGCCGAACTCATCCTCGTCGTCGGTGAAGACGCCGGTCGAAATCTCGCCGCCGTCGAGAGCGCGCGTCGCCGGTATCCGGACGCGCAGGTGACGACGTACGCGGGCGTCGACGCCGACCCGGAGTTCGTCGAGCGACTCCACGCGAGCGCCGACCGCGTCGTCGACGCGACGTCGGTGCTGACAGACCACGTCGTCGGGATGGTCGACCACGAACCCGCCCGCCGTCTCCGCAGACTGCTCACGGTGCTGCGCGAACTGGACGGTCCGCTCGCCGTCGTCACCCACGACAACCCCGACCCCGACGCCATCGCCAGCGCCGTCGCGCTCTGTCGGATCGCCGAGACGGTCGGCGTCGAGGCCGACGCGTGCTACTTCGGCGAGATATCGCACCAGGAGAACCGCGCGCTCGTCAACCTGCTGGACCTCCAGCTCCGGAATCTGGAGTCGAACGACGACCTGGAACCGTACGCCGGTATCGCGCTCGTCGACCACTCGCGCCCCGGCGTCAACGACGGCCTCGACCCCGAGACGCTGGTCGACATCGTCATCGACCACCACCCGCCGCGGGCTCCCGTCGAAGCGCGGTTCGTCGACCTCAGAAGCGAGGTGGGCGCGACGAGCACGCTGTTGGCCGACTACCTCGAACGACTCGGCCGCGACCTCGACCGGACGGTCGCGACGGCGCTGCTGTACGGTATCCGCGTCGACACGAAGGACTTCACCCGAGAGGTGTCGAAGATGGACTTCGAGGCGACGGCGTACCTGCTCGAGCGCGTCGACGCTTCGGTTCTCGAGCGCGTCGAGACGCCGAGCATGAGCGCCGACGTGTTCGAGACCATCGCCCGCGCCATCCGCAACCGCGAGGTTCGCGGCACGGCGCTCGCCTCCTGCGTCGGCAAGATAACCGACCGCGACGCGCTCGCGCAGGCCGCCGAGCGACTGCTCGACATGGAGGGGGTAGAGGTTTCTCTCGTCTACGGCTTCGAGGGCGGAACAGTCTACGTCTCCGGGCGCGCTCGCGGCACGGACATCGACCTCGGCGAGACGCTCAGAGACGCCCTCGGACAGATCGGCAGCGCCGGCGGTCACGCCGACATGGCGGGCGCGCAGCTCCCGCTCGGCATCCTCGAGAACGTCGAAGACGACGCCAAGGAGCCGCTGACCGAAGTGGTCCGCGGTATCGTCAGCGGTCGGTTCTTCGAGACGCTCGACACCGCGCCCTCCCTCGGCGTCGGCGATACCGAAGAGCTGACGCTGGAGTTTCCCATCGACGAGCGGAACTGAGCTGAGCGTCGGTACGGCTCGACAAGGGCGACACCACGCTTTTTGCCGCCCGCTCGCGTACCCTCCAGCATGTCCGGGAACGCCACGGTGAAGGAGTACATGACCCGAGAGGTGTCGACGGTCTCGCCGGACGACACCGTCGCCGACGTCGCCCGCCGAATCGTCGAGAGCGACGGCCACAACGGCTTTCCCGTCTGCAACGGCCGGAAGGTCGAGGGGTTCGTCAACGCCCGCGATATCCTGATGGCCGACGGCGACGCGCCCATCTTCACCGTGATGACCGACGACATCATCGTCGCGCACCCGGAGATGAAACTCACCGACGCCGCCCGCGTCATCCTCCGGTCCGGCATCCAGAAACTGCCCGTCGTCGACGACGCGGGCAACCTCGTCGGCATCATCTCGAACACCGACGTCATCAGGAGCCAAATCGAGCGCGCGACGCCCGAGAAGGTGGGGAAACTGATGCGGACGCTCGAACAGATTCACGACGTGCCGGTCCACGAGGAGCGCCGACTGATCTCCATCTCGTCGCTCATCCCCACGCAGGGGCGCGTCTACGCCGACGAACTCGAAGGCCGCCGGTACGAACTCGAACGTGGCCTCGCCGAACCCCTCGTCGTCATCGACAACGACGGGACGCTGCTTCTGGCCGACGGCCACCACCGCGTGCTCGCCGCCGCCCGCTCGGAGATGGACGAGATGGACGCCTACGTCATCGTCGTCGACGACGTGGTGGAACTCGGGATGCAGCGCACCGCCGAGAAAGAGGGGCTCTCCTCCATCGACGACATCGACATCGTCGACTACGCCCGCCACCCGCTCATCGAGACGACGAAGCGGTTGCAGTAGCCGAGCGACGGCGAACTCCTCGCGCGTTCGTACCCGGTCCACCGAAGCTGTTATTTTCGCCCGATAAAATCGAGTTTTATGGTCCTCGGAGCCCTCGACCCGCTGGGAATCTTCGTCGGTCTCTACGCCGTCGCCGTCGGTGTACTCGGCGTCGCCCGACCGCAGACGATGTTCAAGATGCGTCACTGGCTGTCGGTGACGAGCGACTCGGAGTTGAGCGAACTGGGCGTCCTCTGGTACCGGGTCAGCGGCGCGCTCGCCACCGTCTTGGGCCTCTGGCTGCTGTACGACTGGGGCAACGTCGGACTGGTCGTCGCACACTGGCTGGGGTCGTCCGCCGTACCGTAGCCGACTGCGGCGTCCGGTGCGGACGACGCCTCATCGACTCTTTCGCCGGTTCCGCCGCTCGAAGCCGAGAATGAGCAGGCCGATGACCGCCCACGCGAGGATGGGAATCGGCCGCGATAGCGGCCACCACGAGGCGACCGGGAGCGCCGCGAGAACGACCGACACCAGCGCCACGACGAGGAAGAACAGTCCGACCGTCTCGTTCGGTCTCATCGTCTCACCGTCGGCCGCCGCGAGTAAACCGTCTTCGACACGCGACGGCGGCGACACCGAGCGCGACGACTCGGCGTGCTCGGACGGTGACGGTACCGACAGTCGGCGGAGGGTCGTTCACCGCTCCGGCGCGTCGAACGTCTCTCGCCACTCCTCGACGAGTTCGAGCGCCGCGTCGCGCGTCTCGACGGACTCGCGGCGGTACGTCCGCCCCTCCGGGGCCTGTTCGAGTCGGTCGAGGCGAACGACCCACCGGCCCGCGCCCGTCTCCCGCAGGCGAATCGTCGCCCATCCGTCGGCACGTTTCCACTCGGTGAGTCGCTCGGTCGTCTCGGCTCTGGTCCAGCCCATACCCCCCGTTGGACGCCCGCGACTAAACTACGACGCCGTCCGACTGTCGCCGTCGGCGCTCGCGTTCGAGTTGACGTTCGCGCTCGCGAGCGGACCCGTCTCGTGACCGCACGCCGGACATACCGCGTATCCGAAGCAGTCGTATTCGATGACGTCCGCTCGTTCGGCCGTTCCGCACGCGCTGCACTCGAAGTACGCCACCCATTCGAATCCCATGTACGGTCAGTAGACACGAGTGTCCTTAGTTAATGAGCGCCTGTTCTCGGGTGCGCGAGCCTCTACGCCCTCCAGAAACGGAAGACTGAGCGCCTATCGACTCGGTTCGATGTCGTCGTCGGGCGAACGACGTGGGAGAGGTCGTTTAGCCGCGCGTCAGAGTCGAGACAGTCGAGAGCGCGCGGGCGACGACGCCGACCGCGTACGGCGCGTAAAGCGGTGTAAAATCGACTGCCGGCAGTCGACTCCGTCGACGTTCAAACGGTGATTTACATCGGAGTCGGGCCGGCGACGGCCGTCTCTCGGCCGTAGCGTTTCCGCAAGTCGTCGGTTTCGATGGCGAGGGAGGGCATCGTCTCGACGTCTCGTCGACGCTCCAAAGAGCTACCGCCATCACCAGTACCTCGCGGGGTTTATCCACTCGCCGGCAGTATGTCAGTTATGCGCACGGCTGTACTCTCCGAGGACCTCCAGTTACAGATAGCGGAGCGTGACCGCCCCGAACCCGAGGACGACGAGGTGTTGGTCAGGATGCGGTCGGTCGGCATCTGCGGGTCGGACGTTCACTACTACGAACACGGACGCATCGGCGACTACGTCGTCGACTCGCCGCTGGTGCTCGGTCACGAGAGCGCCGGCGAGGTGGTCGAGGTCGGGTCGGCGGTCGACGACCTCGGCGTCGGCGACCGGGTGACGCTCGAACCGGGCGTCCCCTGCGGGCGCGACGATTGCGAGTTCTGTCGCGCGAACGAGTACAACCTCTGTCCGAACGTCCAGTTCATGGCGACGCCGCCGGACGACGGCGCGTTCGCCGAGTACGTCGCCTGGCCCGCCGACTACGCGTACCGACTCCCCGAGTCGGTGTCGCTGCGGGCGGGCGCGCTCATCGAACCGCTGTCGGTCGGCATCCACGTCTGTCGCCGCGCGGGCATCGGACTCGGCGACGCCGTCTACATCTCCGGTTGCGGTCCCATCGGGCTGTTGGCGATGGAGGTCGCCCGCGTCGCGGGCGCAGAGCCGATTGTCGTCGCCGACGTCCTGCCCTCGAAGCTCGAACGGGCGCGCGAACGCGGCGCGACGGTCGTGAACGTCGCCGAAGAGAACCCCGTCGACGCCGTCGAGGAGGCGACCGGCGGGCGCTTCGCCGACGTGGTCGTCGAGGCGTCGGGTGCGGAGCAGGCCATCGGGGGCACGCTCGACGTGGTTCGTCGCGGCGGCACCGTCGTCCTCGTCGGTCTCGCCGCCGACGGCGTCGTCCCCTTCGACACCAACGACATCATCGACAACGAACTCGACCTGCTGGGGTCGTTCCGTTACCGCCACACCTACCCGACGGCCATCGAGCTGCTGGCGAGCGAGCAGGTCGACGTAGAGGGGATAATCGACTTCGAGATGGCTCTCGACGACGTCGACGAGGCGTTCCGGCGCGTCCAGGCCGGCGAAACGGTAAAAGGGATGATTTCGCTCGGCTGAGGGGGGGATGGGGGGTTGCCGAGCGAAGGGAAGTCAGAACGCGAGCGCGAAAGCGGAAGCGGCGGCACTCGACCGTGCGGGTCAGACACGGTCCGTGCCGACTTCGAGACGACGGGTGTCTCCGACGAATCGAAACGCTCGCGGGTGTCTCACCTTTGCCGGGTCTGTGGGGAACCCAGGCAGTTCGACGAAACCGTCGAACGATAAAAAGTGAGCCGCCTAACCGGTTAGGTCAGTCGACGTTCTGCGAGATGCCGTCGAAGTAGGCGGTGAGCAGTTTCCCTTGGCTGCGGCGGAGATGCTCGTGGAACGTCGGCGGCGACACGCCGAGCGCCTCGGCGACTTCCTCCGCCGTGCTCCCGCGGGGCCACTCGAAGAACCGGCGAGAAACGCCGTCTCCAGCACCTCCTTCTGCCGTTCGGTCAGCGCTTCGTCGAGCGCGTCGCGGAACTCGACGCCGCGGCCGTTCGTGCGCTCGCGTTCGCGCTGGGCGCGGAGCGAGACGTTGGGGTACCGGTCTCGAAGCGCCGTGACGACGGAGCGAACGTCGGCGACCGCCGGGAGTTCGACGGTCATAGAGCCGTCCTCGCCGTCGGCGTGCGCCTCCCTCAGGACGCCGCCGAGGTCGGCGACGACGGACGCGACCGTGGCGTCCGGCGGCGTCAGCCGGAGGACCGCCTCGTCGTCGTACTCGGCGACGACGACGGCGTCGCCGTCGGCCTCGCGGGCGGCCTCGACGACGGTCGCCGAGGCCGCTCCCTCGACGGCGACGAACTCCGAGAGCGAGCCGTCGTCGGCCGTGACGACGCCCTCGATGGAGACCGAGGCGTCAGCGTCGGCGGCGACGGTGAGAAAGAACGGTCCGGGGACGGTCACGTCGAACTTGAGTTCGACGACCGAGTCGCTGACGAGCGCGTTCCGCTTCTCGGCGGCGTTTATCGCGTAGCCGATGGTCTCGCCGAGTTCTCGCAGCACCGCGATTTCGTCCTCCTCGAACGCCGCCGAGCGAGTCGCGTACAGGCAGAGCACCCCGTAACTCGCGTCCCGGTAGACGAGCGGAACCGCCGCGGCCGAGTCGAGTCCGCGTTCGGCGGCCGTCGACTCCGGGTCGAACGCGTCGTCGTCGACGGCGTCGGCGACGCAGACCTCACCGGTCTCGACCGCTGCCAGCGCCATCTTGCCCTCGGCGTCGACCTCCTCGGGCGTCGCGTCGTCGAAGCCGCGGCCGCTGGCCCACGTTCGGGCGAGGACCGACTCGCCGTCGTAGCCGCGCTCGCCGATCCACGCGAAGCGGTACGGTCGCTCCCCGGCGAGGTGAGTACAGACCTCTCGCTCTATCTCCTCGCGGGTCGACGTCCGGACGAGCGCCTCGTTGACTTCTCGGATGACGGCGTTGATCCGGTTCAGCGTCTCGACGCGACTGGTCTGTCGCTGGAGCGCCTCGATGCGGCGCTTCCGCTCGGTGATGTCGCGGCCGATACCCGAGACGCCGACGGGGTCGCCGTCCTCGTCGTGGAGCAACGCGCCCGTGAACTCGTAGGGGATGCGCTCGTCGTCGGAGGTGAGAAGCGACGCCTCCTCCTGGGCCTTGCCCGTCTCGACGACGCGAACGATCGCCTCCGTGATAGCCGAGCGGTCCTCAGGTGCGATGAAGTCCAACGGTATCATCTGTTCTATCTCGTCGTCGCTGTATCCGGTCACCTCCCGCAGCCGACTGTTCCACTGCAGGAACCGACCGTCGAGATCGAACAGAAAAAATACGTCGGTGAGCGTGTCGATGGCGCTGTCGAGCAGCGCCGACGCATCCTCGTCGACACCTTGTCGCTGCATTGGTCTCCGTTCTGTCGCCGAGACAATAAGCGGCCCGTTCAATCACTGAGCCGATATCGTCCGCCGGTCGTCGCGGGCGACGACGGCGAGGGGGGCGCCGTCGACCGTCGCCGACCGTCGCCGAACGTCGGGGTCGGCGGAACCTGGCCTGAGTCGCCCCCGAGAGACCGTCCGCGGTCGACGGCCGGCGCCACAGCGTTCGAGGCGACCCGCGGGGTTCGGTCCCTTCGGTCGGCGTGGCGGTCAGACGAGCGTCGTTTCGTCGAGGGTGGCGAGGTCGCCGCCCTCCGCTCGCTCGACGGCGTCGTAGGCGTCGACGAATCCGGCGCCGGCACTGGCCGGTTCGTAGCTCGATAGCGCGTCCTCGGCTTCGGCTTCGACCGTCGCCAACAGTTCGCGGGCCGTCGGGCGACTCCCCTGCGCGGCGACGTGGGCGTCGACGACCAAGGCGGCGATACCCGAGACGTGCGGACAGGCCATGCTCGTCCCGCTGATGCTCGCGTAGTACAGTTCGCCGTCGCCGACCGTCGTCGCCCCCAGCGGGTCGTCCGGCGACATCGTGCTCACGATCTCGTTTCCGGGCGCGGCGACGCCGGTGCGGTAGATACCGAGCGGTCCCGACGCTTCGCCGGACTCGTAGTACGTCGCCAGGTTCGACAGCGCCGTCTCGCGGTCGTAGTTGCTGCCGTCGTCGCGGCCGCGCGAGGAGAAGTCGGTGACTCCTTTCTGGTCGTCCGTCGCGGCGACGCCGAGGACGTGCGGCGCCTTCGCGTAGTCGTTCAGCGTGTCGTACCCCGGTCCGGAGTTGCCTGCGGCGAACACCGGGAGGATGTCCGCTTGGTAGGCGTACCACGAGGCGACGTTGAGCGTCGCGTTCGGGTCGAAGTCGTCGGTACTCGACGCGCCGTAGGAGTTCGAGACGACCTGGTACGTCGAGCCGTCGCCGTTTTCGAGCATGTGGTCGAACGCCGCCGCCGCCTTGAGAATCGAGAGGCCCGCGCTCGTCGAGTAGGAGGTGAGCGTCGCCGCCGGTGCCATCCCCTTGTACTGGCCGTCGCTCGCGCTGCCGTCGCCGGCGACGGTGCCCGAACAGTGGGTGCCGTGGCCGATCTCGTCGGTGTCCAACGCGCCCGCGTCGAGCCACAGCGTCTCGGTGTCGGTGAGTCCCAGGGGGTCGCCGACCCACTGGTAGTTCGCGTCGAGGTTCGCCGCCAGGTCGGGATGGTCGCCGTCGATGCCGCTGTCGATGACGACGACGTGGGCGTTCTCGCCGGCGTAGCCGAGGTCGCTCTGGACCTCGGCCGCCCGAGTCACCTCGCGGCCGTCGTCGTTGAAGTATTCGAGGTCGCGGTTCGCCTCGACGTAGCGAACTTCGTCCCAGTCGGCGACGGTCGCTATCTGCGCCCCCGTCAGTCGGCTAAAGCCCACCGGGAGCACCGAGAACTCGTGGTAGCCGTCGACGAGCTCCAGCGAGTCGAGCAGACCCACGTCGTCGTTCGACTCGAAGACGACGAGTACCTCCTGTAGCGCGTCGCTCGCCGTATCCAAGGTGTCGTCGACGAGCGATGCGAGCGTCCCCGCCCGCGCCCGACCCGCGAAGGGAAGCAGCGATGCCGCGCCGGTCAGTTTCAGTACGGTCCGTCTTTCGAGCGTCGGTGTTTCGTCCATCGTTGGTGTCGATAACGTCGGCCGAGACGCGCCGCCTCCCGACGGCGAACGTCCCTTCGTGCCGAACGGACACACTTTCGATTGAGCTGACTAAATACATTAACCTAATTAGATTAGGCTAGTTGTAATAAGTGTGCGAAATCAGCGTACGGTTCGCACAAATCGGTGAGTGAGGGAATATCGACGCGAACACGACAGGGCGACACCCGCCGTCGCACCGGAGTCGGCAGACGAGGCGACACGCCGGGCGTCGTAACGGTGGAAAAAGGTGTCGTACCGACCGAATCCGGAGGGGTCGGCGACGACTACTCGGCGTCGGTCTCGTCGTCGGCCGCCGCCGGGACGAGCGCGTCGACGTCGGCGTGCTCGAACAACAGTTCGCGCATCAGTTCGACGGTCCGCTCGTCGCGCGTGCGACCGCCGCGGATTATCTCCTCGGTGCGGTCGATGGCCGACAGCGTGTCCGCGTTGAGCACGAGCACCGGGACGCCCTCGGACTCGGCGCGGCCGACGACCGCTCCCGAGGGTCGGTGGCCGCCGGTGAGGACGAGACACTTCACGCCGGGTGCCTGGAGCGCGGCGGTCTGGACGTCCGCGCGGTCGCCGCCGGTGATGACGGCGGCGTCCTTCGTCCGGCGGAAGTAACGGAGCGCCTCGTCTGCGCCCATCGCGCCGACGAGGAAGCGTTCGACGTAGGCGTCGGTCGGCGCGTCGGTGACGAGTTCCGCGCCGAGTTCGTCGGCGAGGTCGGCGACGGAGATACCGGCGAGTTCGCGCTCGCGCGGGACGACGCCCAGGACGGGCACGTCGCGGCTTTCGAGGAAGGAGACGACTTCCGTCTCCAGTTCGTCGTAGGCGGCGTCGCCGACGCGGTTGAACAGCACGCCGGCGAGTCGGTCGTCGCCTTCGTCGCGCACGTCGTCGACGGCGGCGAGCACGTCGTCGAGGTCCGCGGGCGTCGCGTAGTCGGCGACGAGAAGCACCTTCGCGTCGAGCAGGTCGGCGATTTCGGGGTCGGTGAGGTCGACGATGCCGCCGGTGGTGTGTTTGCCGCCGCCTTCGACGAGCATCAGATCGGTGTCTGCCGAGAGCACGT
Source organism: Haloprofundus sp. MHR1 (assembly GCF_005155585.1). NCBI lineage: Archaea > Methanobacteriati > Methanobacteriota > Halobacteria > Halobacteriales > Haloferacaceae > Haloprofundus > Haloprofundus sp. MHR1. The sequence continues at coordinate 2,480,319 of NZ_CP039833.1, read as the reverse complement.
CGTAGTACTCGCGGACGATCTCGGCGAGGTCCTCGCCGCTCTCCCGGCCGCGAACCGCGCCCTGGATGAACGTCGGCGAGTAGACGATGGGTTCCATCTCGTGCATCTCGGCGTCGGTGCCGAGCAGTTCCCGCGCGAGCATCGGGTCCTCGTCGAGCGTCTTGCCGACGTTGCTCTGCAGTCGCGTCCCCTTCGGCTTCATGTAGCCGACAGAGAGGCCGCGGTCCTGCGCGAGCAAGCCGAGCGCGAGCGTCACCGCCGTCTTTCCGGTACTGTCCTGCGTCGAGGTCACCAGTAGGGTTTCGGTCATGAGTGTGTGAGGGTTTCGTGGTCGCTTATAGTTGGTCCGGGTCGATGGTCAGTCGCACGTCGACCGCCTGTACGCCCGTCTCGTCGCCCTCTTCGGGCAGTGCGACGAGCGGGTTGATGTCGAGTTCGAGGATGGCCGGGAAGTCCGAGACGAGCTGCGAGAGCCGCTGGATGGTCTCGACGATGGCGTCGCGGTCCACGGGGTCGCGGCCGCGCGCGCCGCGCAGCAGCGGCGCGGTCTGAATCTCGTCGGTCATCTCGCGGGCTTCGCTCTCGGAGACGGGCGCGACGCGGAACGTCGTGTCCTCCAGAATCTCGACGAAGATGCCGCCGAGACCGAACATCAACAGCGGACCGAACTGCGGGTCGCGGTTCATGCCGACGATGGTCTCGACGCCGTCGTCGAGGTTCACCATCTCCTGGACCTGGACGCCGAGAATCGTCGCGTCCGGCTGATAGTTCCGCGCCCGCGTGACGAGGTCCTCGTAGGCGTCGAACACCTCTCCGTCTTCGACGCCCACCTTGACACCCCCGATGTCGGACTTGTGGAGGATATCCGGGCTGACGATCTTCATCACGACGTCGCCGTCGATCTCCTGAGCGGCCGTGACGGCGTCCTCGGGGCTGTCGACGATGTCGCCCGCCGGAATCGGGATGCCGTAGGCGTCCAAGAGATCCATCGCTTCGACGCCGATGCGGGTGTCGCCGCGGTCGGCCGCCGCTTCGAGTATCGACCGGACGTGCTCGCGGTCGACGTCGAACTCGACGGGGTCGTCGTACTCGCGCTTGCGGATGTCGCTGTACTCGCCGAGGGCGTCGAGGCTCTCGACGGCGCGGGCGGGGTCGAAGTAGTTCGGGATGCCCGCTTCCCGCAGGACGCTCTCGGCGGCGTCGACGCGCTCGCCGCCCATGAAGCAGGCGGCGACCGGTTTGCCGTGTTTCTCGCGGAGTTCGACCGTCGCTTCGGCGAGTTCGCCGTAGTCGAGCACCGCGGTGGGTGCCGAGAGCACGAGCGCGCAACCGACGTTCTCGTCGGCGAGCGCGACGTCGAGGGCGTCGCGGAAGCGGTCGATGTCGGCGTCGCCGACCACGTCGACCGGGTTGTAGATGTTCCCCTCCTCGGGCAACTTCTCGCCGAAGGCGTCGAGCGTCTCGTCGGAGAACGTCGCCATCTTCAGCCCCGACTCGCCGACGGCGTCGGTCGCCATCACGCCGGGGCCGCCGGCGTTCGTGATGACGGCGATGTTCTTCGACTCCGGCAGCGGCTGGTTGGCGAGCATCTGCGCCGCGTCGAACAGCTCCTGCGGCGACGACGCGCGCAGCACGCCCGCCTGCTCCAGTCCGGCTTCGTAGGCGCGGTCGGAGCCGGCGATGGTCCCGGTGTGCGACGACGCGGCTTGCGCGCCGGCGTCGGTCTTCCCCGATTTGACGAGCAGAATCGGCGTACTCTGCGTCACCTCGCGGGCGGTGTCGATGAACTCTCGGCCCTCCTCGATGCCTTCGAGGTAGCCGATGACGACGTCGGTGTCGGGGTCGTCGCCCCACTCGGCGACGAAGTCGGTCTCGTCCAACACGGCTTTGTTGCCGAGCGAGACGACGTCTTTGAAGCCGACGCCCTCGTCGTTGGCCCAGTCCAAAACGGCAGTGATGAACGCGCCCGACTGGCTCATGAAGGAGAGGTTGCCTTCGAGAGCGTTGTCGGGGCCGAACGTGGCGTTCATCCCGTTCGGTGTGCTCATGATTCCGAGGCTGTTCGGTCCGACGAGGTTGATGTCGTACTGCTCGGCCGCCTCGCGAAGTTCGCGTTCGCGGGCTGCGCCCTCACTACCGGTTTCGCCGAATCCGGCGGTGATGACGACGACGTTGTTCACGCCGCTCTTTCCGGCGTCTCGGACGGCGTCGACGGCGATCTGCGGCGGCACGACGACCACCGCGAGGTCGGCGTCGCTCTCGCCGACGGAGTCGACGCACGGGAGTCCGAGCACCTCGTCGTAGTTCGGGTTCACCGGCACGACCTCGCCGTCGTAGTCGTCGACGAGGTTCTGCGTGATGGCGCGGCCGATGGACCCCTCACGCGCAGTCGCGCCGACGACGGCGATGCGTCCCGGCGCGAACAGTTCAGATAGCGCTCCCATCACATCCTACTACCCGGCCTCGGCGCATAAGTTCGGGTGTGTGTTCGCTCACGTGGTTCGACGTGTCACTCACAGACGACGGTGAAGATTCGACGAGCGAGACGAGCGCTCGGTCGACCGTGCGTTCACTCAGCAGACGTGGTCGCCGCCGTCGACCCACACCGTCTCACCGGTGACGAACGAAGCGTCGTCGCTGGCCAAGAACAGGTACGCGCCGGGGAGCTCGTCGGGCGTCGCCGCGCGGAGGGGGAGCGTCGGCTGGTCGGTCGCGTCGCTCTCCGGCCCGACCTCGCGGGCGCGCTCGGACCACCCCTCGGTGATCTCGGTGGCGACGGGACCGGGCGCGACGGCGTTGACGCGCACGTCGTGCCGGGCGAGTTCGAGCGCCGCGCTCCGGGTGAGCATCCGAATCGCGCCTTTCGTCGTCGCGTAGTGGGAGTGTTCCCACTCGGCGACGCCCATCGTCGTCGAGGCGGTGTTGACGACGACGCCGCCCTCGCCGCGCGAGATCATCTCCTCGGCGGCGAGCTGCGTGCCGAAAAACGCCCCGTAGGTGTTCACCTCGTGGACGCGCCGTAGCTCCTCGGGTCGGACGTCGCGGAACCGCTTGCTGACGTGGATTCCCGCGTTGTTGACCATCACGTCGACACCACCGTACTCGCGGGCGCGCTCGACGACGGCCTCTAGTTCGGCGGGGTCGCTCACGTCGCATTCGAGGAACTCGGCGGTAACGCCGCGTTCTCGGGCGAGTTCGTGCGTCGGCACGTCCGCGTCGACGTCTTTCGGTTCCTCGCGCACGTCGGCGTTCAGCACGGTGGCCCCGGCGTCGGCGAACGCGAGCGCGACGGCTCGACCGATTCCGGAACTTGCACCGGTGACGACGACGGTGTCTCCTTCGAAGGTCGGCGACAGATGTCCCATGGAGTCGCATACGGGTGGGAAACACCTCAACGCTCGGTCAGAGGCGAATCTGTGGCGAACAGGCGGCCGCGTCGAGTCGTGGTGCCCGCGAGCGGGCGGCCGCGCTCCCGCCTCGTCCGACTCGCGGCGACGGTCACGTCACGGTACGGGATGGTTCCGTCTTCGTATTTGAACGTCGGGGAGTGACACCGGCGAGCGGCGGAGAACAGAATCAGATGAGGTCGTCCGGGTCGTGTTTCTCGCGCATCCGCGTCGCTTCGGCCGCGTACGCCTCCCGGGTGTCGGCGTCGTCGACGCGGCCAACACTCCCGGGTCTCGCGTCGACGGCGGCGGTGGTGTCGCGCACGTCGCCGAAACTCGTGAGCGCGCGCTCCTTACGGAGATACCGCGACCCGTCGGGGGTCGCGTAGACGAGGATGACGATGTTCTGTTCGTCGTCGGAGTACGTTCGTTCGACGAGCCACACGCGCACGGTGTCCTCGGAGTCGTCGGAACTGTCGACGTCGGGGGCGCTCATCGACCCGTGTTACGCCTCCCGGACGGAAGTGGGTTTCTCGGACGCCGCACTCACAGCACCCCGAATCCGAACTGCGGTCCGAACGCGACGTGGAGCGCAATACCGACGACGAGCGCCGGAACCGTCGTGTAGATGCTGGCGACGACGGCGGCTTTCTTGTCGATGGCGAGGAGCGGGAACAGCGCGTCGCCGTCCTGACTGATGGCGTTGGCCGTCAGCGCCGAGAACGGAATCGCGCCCTCGGCGTACGCCGTCGCGAGCAGAATCTGCGGTCCACAGCCGGGAATCAGGCCGACGAGCGCCGCGCCGATGGGTGCGAGAACGCCCGCCGCGGCGGCGAACAGCTGCAAGTCGACACCAGTCACGAGGATACCGTACTCGTACAGCAGGTAGGCCGCGAGAACCCAGACGGTGACGAACGACGTCTCCATGGCCGCGTGCGTCAGCGTCTCGTAGACGTTGCCGAACGTGTCGCGGGCCCGGCCGACGTGACCGTGTCCGATGTACCGACGGCCGACGAAGTACAGGTAAAAGGAGAGCGTCGTCCCCACAAGTCCGAAGACGGTGAACGCGCCCGCGAAGGTGGCGCCGGCGACCATCGGTACGTCCGGCGCACCGCGGAAGAGGTAAACTACGCCGGCGACGAGTCCGCCTATCGCTGCGACCCACCAGACCGCGAGTGCGGCTTGGCTCAGACGGCGGAGAAACGGCGCGTCGCTGACGGTGTCGTCGACCTCGCAGCCCTGCGCGTCCTCGTAGTGGTGCACCTGGCTGCCGACTGCGGGGGAGGCGACACCGCCGTCGGTCACCGTGCGACCGACGCGGGCCACCGCTCGGTCGATGCGGTCGACGCCCATCCCGAAGCGGTCGATGCCGTAGCCGAAGGCGACCGCCGAGACGAAGGCGAGTCCGTAGGCGTACAGCGCCGCTTCGGGCGCGAGCACGAGGATGATGAACGCGGAGTCCCCGGCCGTCGCGATGAGCGTCGCAACGACGGTACCGAAGGAGACGCTTCCGCGGACGTACAGCGGCATCATCACGATAGCGCCGCCACAGCCCGGAGTCAACCCCATCATCGCGCCGACGAGCGGTTGGTACTTCTCCTCCGATTCGAGTCGCGCTATCAACCGTCCGTTCGTGCGGTACTGGATGTAGCTGAACGCTAGAACGGTTATGGCGACGAACGCGCTGACTTGAACGAAACCGTCGCGGACCGACGCGAGGAAGATATCGAACAGTTCCGTCGAGAGTCCGGCCTGGCCGAGCACGGCGGGATTACCCATCGCTCGACCACCCTGAATTAGACATATCTAATTCTCTATTTTGCCTACTACAATATATAACTTCGTGTTAGCTCTAACCGCGGGTGATGTCGACGACGGTGGCGTTCGCGTGCTCGCGGAGCGACTCCGGCGTGAGCGCGAAGACGGCACTGGGCGTACCGGCGGCCGCCCAGACGGTCTCGTACTCCAGAAGCGAGGGGTCGATGAACGTTCGGACGTCGGAGTCGTGACAGAACGGCGGCACGCCGCCGATAGCCCAGCCGACTCGCTCCCGAATCAGTTCCGGGTCGGCCATCGAGATGGCGTCTGGTGCGACGCCCAGCTCTGCGGCGAGCGCGTCCTCGCTGACTCGGTTCGCGCCGCTGGTAATCGCGACGACGAGCGACACGGCTCCGTCGTCGCCTTCGACGGCGAACACGAGGCTGCTGGCGATCTGACCGACCTCGCAGCCGACGGCGTCGGCGGCGTCGGCGGCGGTTTTCGTCCCTTCGGGGAACTCGCGGACGGTCACGTCGAGGCCGTGTGACTCGGCGGCGCGTTCGGCGAACGCCTGTGCGCGGGGGTGCATGACACCCGATAACACGCCGGCGACAAAACAGCTACGTAGACGGCAAGCGACTACCGATGCTACGCGTTCGCGGACGAGGGAACCGGCTCGGGCAGTGCTGTCGCTCCGAGGACGGCGACGTAAAAAATGGGTACGAGTCGCTACAGTAAGAACGACAGGATCGCCAGGACGATGAACACGAGGATCAGGATGCGGGCGATCTCCATCGTGACGCCCGCGATGCCCCGCGCACCGACCACGTAGGCGACGATGGCGAGAATGATGAACAGCACCGCGAGTTCCAAGAACCCGCCGGACTGCAAGGGAACTGCCGCCGTCGCGTTTGCGAGTTCGGCTAGCATCCTCGCCACCCCGCGTACCGTCCGCCGCTCGTCGTTGTATAGCTCATCGCACCCAAAGATGCGACTGCGATAGGATTAGTTATAGTTCGTACTTCCGCGAACATTTCGGTCACAAGACACTTCGCCGAGCGCGAACGGTGAGAGACGGTGAACGTCGACTCAGTCGGCCGGTTTTCCGGGTTAAGTCGAGTCGAAAACTGGTATTACCGCGCCTACTCGCCCGAAACGACGGTCGGTTGCGACCGTTCGAGACGGCCGCTCGCGTTCCGCCGGCGTCGGTCCGTCGACGACGCGGGAGTCGCTCAGTGCGAGTGGCCCGTCGCCTCGGCGAGCGTCATGCCGAAGCGTTCCTCGAACAGTTCTTCGCCTTTCTCGTTTATCTCCACGAGGTCCTGCGGCGTCTCGCCCTCCGAGTGGTGGACGATGGCGTGCGCGCGCTGGACGAACGACAGAAGCAGGATGTCGCCGACGACCTCGGTCGGTTGCTCGCCCTGTTCGGAGAGTACGTCGACGAGACCGGCGGGCAGTTCGACGGCGTCTGTGTCGCCGTCGGGTCCTTCGATGGTGTACGTCTCGGTTTCGACCATAGGGGGAGTGGGCGATACGTACTAAAGGGTCTGTGGGTATCGATGCGGGTGACGCCGGTCGGAGACGGGTTCCCGCCGTTTCTCCAAGAGACTCTAGACCGTCGTGTGAACCGCTCCTGGTTGGACGGACCGTTCCTGTATTCGTGACATTCGCGCATGAATAGTGTGAACAAATCTCTATATCGACGTACAACGTACACGATTGTTGGTGAAGAAATGTCGTCCGACAGATCGACCGAGAGAGGGATAGCTACGTTACCAGTGTTCGGCGAACGATTACCGGGACGGGAGTACGGATGGCCGCGTCGGGCGGTCCTCAAGGCGATAGGTACCGGGGCCCTCGCGACGATGGCCAGCGGTACCGCCGCGGCTACCGGAGCAAACGGAAACGGGCGGTCTATGGGAAGGTTCGGCCTCGGCGAGATGGGGACACTCGGCGGCGGCCGCGTTGCGACGTTCGCACTTCCTGACCGGCATGGGCGGACGGGTGCGCTCGGGGTGTTTATCACCGCTGACACGCTCGAAACGCTCCCCGAGGAACCGCAGATGCTCCACCTGCACTTCCCGCGGACTCCCGGGACGAACTTCACGTACTTGGGTCTCGACTGGACGCCGATGGGCCACCAGCCCGTGGAGATTTACGGTCTCCCCCACTTCGACATCCACTTCTATCTCATGGAGGAGGACGACGTCGAAGCCATCGGACCCGGTGTCGCGGAGTACACGATTCCGGACGCTCAGATGCCGCCGGGCTACGTAACCGCCGACGCACTCGGCGCACCGCGCGAGATCGTCCCCGGTATGGGCGAACACCTCGTCAGCCCGATGGCGCGAGAGTTCCAGGGAGAGCGGTTCACTCACACACTTGTCTGGGGCGCGTACAACCCCGACGGCGGCGACGAAGGTGAACTCACGTTCGTCGAGCCGATGGTCACGACCGAGTATCTGGAGGGTAAACCCAGAGATGTCCGCGCGCCCATCAGCACCCCCGAGGAGTTCGCCGCGTCGGGGTACTATCCAACCGAGTACGCGATTCGCTACCTCGACACCGTCGACGCGTATCTCGTCACCCTCGAATCGTTCGAGTGGTTCCCCGGTGTCGAGTGAGAGAACAGACCGAAGGGTCGAACGACGGGCGACGGTGAATCGCCGTCTGCTCGTCGTCGGCGACCGCTCGTCTCGCCTTACCGTGTCTCGACAGTATCGAGCGAGAGCTGTCCGTCCGAACGACCTCGAACGCGACTCAGTCGTCGGACTCTGCGGCCGCCGCCTCGGTCGTCTCGGCCCCGCCGCGTTCGAGGCCTTCGAGGTAGTCGTCGGCGTCGATGGCGGCCTTACAGCCCATCCCGCCGGCGGTGATGGCCTGCTGGTAGTGGAAGTCGACGACGTCGCCCGCGCCGAAGATGCCGGGGACGTCCGTCTCGGTCTGACCGCCCTCGAAGCCGCCTTTCGTCTTGAGGTAGCCCTCGGGGTCCATCTGCACGCCCGTGTTTTCGAGGTACTCGGTGTTCGGCGTGTGACCGATGGCGTAGAACACCGCGCCCGCCTCGAACTCGAACTCGTCGGTTTCGGGGTCGTCGAGGCGGTCGGTCGGGTGGCCCTCGGGGTGTCGAACCATCGTCACGGTGTCGACGCCCGCCTCGGGCGACCCGTGCAGTTCCGTCACCTCGGTGTTGAGCACGAGTTCGATGTCGCCGTCTTCGACCTGCTCCATCACGCGGTCGATCCAGTAGTCCTCCGCGCGGAACTCCTCGCGGCGGTGGACGAGGTACACCGTCGACGCGAACTTCGTGAGAAAGGACGCCTCCTCCATCGCGGCGTCGCCGCCGCCGACGACGACGATCTTCTCGTCGCGGAAGAACGCGCCGTCGCAGGTCGCGCAGGTCGAGAGCCCGTAGCCCATCAGTTCGTCCTCGCCCGGGATGCCGAGCGTCCGGGCGCTCGCACCGGAGGCGGCGATGAGCGCGTCGGTCGTGTACACGTCGCCGTTGGTGAGTTCGACGCGGAACGGCCGCTGGGAGTCGTCGACGTCGGCGACGACGCCGTTCTTGATTTCGCTGCCGAAGCGCTTCGCCTGCGACTTCATGTTGTTGACGAGCTCGGGGCCGCTGATACCCTCGGGGAAGCCCGGGAAGTTGTCGACTTCCGTCGTGAGCGTCAGTTGGCCGCCGGGTTCGGACCCCTCCAACACCAGCGGGTCGTTGTTCGACCGGGCCGCGTAGATGGCAGCCGTGAGGCCGGCGATACCCGTCCCGGCGACGATGAGCCGCCGGTGTTCGACGAATCCGTCTTCTTCGGAGATGTCTGTCATTGGGGTGTCTTGGCCGCGGGTTTGTATTTAATTTGTGCTGTTCGACGCGGGCGGCGCAAGTCGGTCCGGAGACGAGCCGGTCGATGCGACAGGGGAACGCTTAGGCGACGACGCGCGCATCCATCGGTATGGCTGCGGACCTCGAAGAGAAGACGACGCGCTACGAGCGGATGCTGGCCGACGCCCTCGACGAGGCCGAGGCGCTCCCGCCCGAGGGAACGCCGCTGTCGGCGATGGCCGACGACTGCCGGGAGATGGCCGAGTCGTACCTCGACGACGGCCGCCACTTCCGCGAGGCCGACGACTGGGTGAACGCGCTCGCCTCGTTCTCGTACGGATACGGCTGGCTCGACGCCGGCGTCCGGATGGGGCTGTTCTCGATACCCGACGAGACCGAACTGTTCACCACGTGAGTTGGCGCGTCACCGCGTCGACGACGTGAGTCGGTGCGTCACCACGTCGACGACGGGGGTCGGTGCGTCACCGCGTCGACGACGGGAATCGACGGCGGAGACGCTCGCGGGAGAGTGCGAGCAACTCGCACAGCCTGTATGTTCCGGCGATGTGTTTAGGTCGGTCGGCGAACTCTCATTCGGTGATGGAGTCCGTCCTCTGGTACGTGCTGACGAGCACGCGCGGCGGCGACAACCGACTTCGGCTCCTCGTCGCTGCCGACGACGAACCCCGCAACGCCAACCAGTTCGCCGCCGACCTCCACCTCGACTACAAGACCGTGCGCCACCACCTCGACGTGCTCGTCGAAAACGATATCCTCGAACCGGTCAGCGAAGGGTACGGGGCGCGGTACCGACCGACCGACAAGGTCCGTCACCACTGGGAGACCGTCGAAAAGATACTCGAAGAGGCCGACGGCGACCGGTACCCCGTCTGAGCGAGTCGAGAGAACCCGGTGTCAGCAACCGCGCCGTGCGAGGATTCGTTCGATGATGTCGCCCGTCGAGAGCAGTTCGTCGGGATACTTCGGCTCTCTCGCGGACGCGCGTTCGACGGCGCAGTCGATACCGCGGGCGGTCAGCGCCGACTCGATGGCCGCCTCGTCGTGGTGTTGGTCGTAGCCGAGGACGATGAGGTCCGGTTGAATCTCCTCGATGGGGACGAAGATGTCCTCGCGGTGGCCGAGATGCGCCTCGTCGACGACGCCGAGCGCGGCGACCAAGTCGCGGCGCTGACGGTCCGAGAGAACCGGTTTCTCCTTGTGGGTGACGTTGTCACCTCGGGCGACGATGACGTGGAGTTCGTCGCCCATCGAGGCGGCCTCGGTGAGATAGTGAACGTGCCCCGGGTGGAGCAAGTCGAACGTGCCCTGTGCGATTACCGTCGTCATGCGTCGAAAGCCTCGTCTATCATGAGTCCTCGGAGAGTTCCCGGTCGATGTCTTCCTGTGTGAAGTCGAAAAACGCCTCGTCGTCCGGCAGCTCGACGTTGAGCACGTCGAGTTTCCGACGCTTGCCCTCCCGGTCGAACGCGCGCCAGTCGTTCCGCCCGTACGGTGCGCCGATGATGATGTGAGCGTCGCCGCTGCCGAACGTCGCGAGGTCGGCGTCGCTCGGGCGGAGCACGCCGTTGGGGTGTGAGTGAACCGACCCGACGGCGTGTCTGTCGTTGGGGACCATGCTCGTCTTGACCGTCGCGCTCACCGGGTTCGACTCCGTCCCCGGAATCACCAGCACGTCGGTGATGACGGTGCCGTCGCGGTCCAACCCGAGGTCGCGGGCGTCCTCGCCCCGAAGGAACCCCATGTACTCGTTCGGGTGTGTCTCTTCGGAGGCTTCGAGGGCGAATTCGAGCGTCTCGGCGGCGATCCCGAGAATCTCGCTCGACCGGAAGAGCCGCATAGCAGACAGTGCTACCCGTCGCCTTCTAAGGGTTCCGGAAGGGTCGCCGTTCGGGTCGAGAGCGGTCCCGTCGGGACAGGATGTAAAGCTTAAGGCGGGACCCCCACGTAGCACGCCCATGACCGATGACACCGCCGGAGATTCCGGCGCAGGGTCCGATTCGAGACCCGTCGTCTACGATCTCGCTCCCGATTGCACCGTCGCGGACGTGGAAGCGGGCGCACGCTACCACGCCGTCGTCAACGGCGTCGTCGACTACGGCGTCTTCGTCGACATCTCCGACAGCGTCTCCGGACTCGTCCACGAGTCGAACCTCGACGCCGAGTACGACGTCGGCGACAGCCTCGTCGTCGAACTCGTCGAGATAAAGGAGAACGGCGACATCGCCTTCGAGGAGGCCGACGTCGACGACTACCGAACGGAGACCGTCGACCACGAGCCCGACATCACGTCCATCGCCTCGCTCTCGACGGGTACCGACGCGACCATCGAAGGCCGAATCGCGCAGATAAAACAGACCGGCGGCCCGACCATCTTCCACGTCACCGACGACACGGGAATCGTCTCCTGCGCCGCCTTCGACGAGGCCGGCGTCCGCGCGTACCCCGACGTCGAACTCGACGACCTCGTGCGCATCGACGGCCGCGTCGAGACCCACGACGGGACGATGCAGGTCGAGGTCTCTTCGCTCGCCGCGCTCGACGGCGAACGCGCCGAGACCGTCGGCGACCGCCTCGACGACGCGATGGCCGAGCGAGCGGAACCGCACACCGTCGAGCCGCTCGTCGAGTGGCCCGCGTTCGAGAAGCTCCGCGACGACCTCCGCGACGTGGCCCGCCTGCTGCGCCGGACCGTGCTGGAGGGCCGCCCGATTCGCGTCCGCCACCACGCCGACGGCGACGGCATGTGCGCGTCGATTCCGGTGCAGTTCGCGCTGGAGAACTTCATCGCCGAGGTTCACGAGAACCCCGACGCTCCCCTCCACCTGTTCAAACGCCTGCCGAGCAAAGCGCCGTTCTACGAGATGGAGGACGTGACGCGCGACCTCAACTTCGCGCTCGAAGGCCAGGCCCGCCACGGCCAGAAGCTCCCTCTCCTGTTGATGCTCGACAACGGCAGCACCGAGGAGGACGTTCCCGCCTACCAGAACCTCGCGCACTACGACATGCCCATCGCCGTCGTCGACCACCACCACCCCGACCCGGAGGCGGTCGAACCGCTGCTCGACGCCCACGTCAACCCCTACCTGTACGACGAGGACTACCGCATCACCACCGGGATGATGTGCGTCGAACTCGCGCGGATGATCGACCCAGACATCACCGATGAACTCCGCCACGTCCCCGCCGTCGCCGGACTGGCGGACCGCTCGAAGGCCGAGGTGATGGACGAGTTCGTCGAACTCGCCGAAGAGCAGGGCTACGACCGCGAGGACCTCGGTGACATCGGCGAGGCGCTCGACTACGCGGCCCACTGGCTGCGCTACAGCGAGGGCAAAGCGCTTGTCAACGACGTGCTCAACGTCGGCTGCGACGACGACGAACGCCACCGCGAACTCGTCGAGTTCCTCTCGGCACGCGCCGAGCGCGACGTCGACGTCCAACTCGACGCCGTCGAGGACCACGTCGAACACGAGCGCCTGAAGAGCGACGTCCACCTCTACACGGTCGACCTCGACAACTTCGCGCACCGCTTCACCTACCCCGCGCCCGGTAAGACGACGGGTGAACTCCACGACCGCAAGGTTCGAGAGACAGGCGAGCCCGTCATCACCATCGGCTACGGCCCCGACTTCGCCGTGCTCCGTTCCGACGGCGTCCGCCTCGACATCCCGCAGATGGTCGCCGAGCTCAACGACGAGGTGAAAGGCGGCGGCGTCTCCGGCGGCGGCCACCTCGTCGTCGGCTCCATCAAGTTCGTCAAGGGCATGCGCGAGGAGGTCATCGACAGCCTCGTCGAGAAGATGGCCGAAGCCGACATCGACGACGAGCTGTCGAGCACCGCCGCGCTGGACTGAGGAGACCGCTACTCGAACTCGATTTCTCTCGCTCCCACGACCGCGGCCAGCGCCGCCGCGGTGACGACTGCGACGCCGACGCCGACGGGGAACGGTCGGCTCTCGTCGTCGCCGCTGGCCCGCCAGTCCGCCGCGAACACCTCCGCGTAGTACCCCGCCGCTTCCTCGCCGTCGAGGGCGACGACGACCTCTCGGTTCTCCCGCGCGGAGTGGTTGTTCCAGTTGAGACTTCCGACGAGCGCCGTCTCGCCGTCGACGACGACGCCTTTCGCGTGCACCTTCCCGTACCGTCCCCGCGGGTCGGCGAGACGAACCGAGAGCGGCGCGTCGCTGCTGTCGGCCCACTCGTTCAGTCGGTCGGCGACAACGCGGTTCTCCTCCTCGACGTACCACGCGCCGGAGAGGAGGAGACGGACTCTGACGCCGCGCTCGGCGGCCTGCGTCGTCGCCCGGACGAACGGCTGACGAGGACCGCCGACCGACGGTTGGAGCACGTCGATGGACTCCTCGGCCTCGGCGAGTTCGGCGACGACGGCATCTTCGGCGTTCCCGGGGGCCGTGAGCAGTCGCACGCGCTCGACCTCGACGCGGTTCGGGTCGAACTCGCCCGCGTACGAGTCGCTCGCGGGCTCGGGGGCGACGAACGTCGCGCTACGGCGGTACTCGGACCACCGTTTCGCGTCGCGCCAGCCGGCGTCCGTCTCGAACACCGCTGCGAGTTCGTCGGCCGTCTCGGCGTCGTCGACGCGGACGCCCCACCCGCGGCTGTCGTGGCCGCCTGTGCCGCCGGGTTTCCAGTTTTCGGTGAGCACGAGCGCCGAGTCGTCGACGACGGCGTACTTGGCGTGGTGGTAGCTGTAGCGGGCGCGTTCGCCGTCGACGACGCGCACGTCGATACCTTCGGCCGCGAGGCCGTCGAGCAGGCGGGCCTGGCGCTTCGAGACGCCGCCGACCGGCCCGCCCTCTACGAGGACGCGAACGTCGACGCCGCGGTCGTTCGCCCGGCGAAGCGCCGCCGCTGCGCGTTCGGAGGTGAACGTGTAGCCCGCGAGCAGGAGCCTGTTGTCGGCGTCGCGCAGCGTTTCGAGGGGCACCCGCGGAGCGTCGGGGAGGACGAACGTCGTCGCGTCGGCCGCCCCAGTCTCGACGACGGGCCGAGGCTCGAAGCCGCGCGGTCGCCAGTGGGGGTCCGCGTCGCGAAGCCACCGCTCGCCGCTCGGCGCGCTGTCGTAGCCGACCACGTCGACGACGCGGCCGTCGCGGCTGAGGACGAGACGCTCGCCTCCGTTCGACAGTAAGAGCGCACTTTCGACGACCGGCGCGTCGGTCAGGTTCCGCGCGGCTTCCGGGTCGGACGCGAGCGCGACGCGGCCCGACGAAGGAACCGCGACGGTCGACTCCCCGTCGGAGAGCGTCCAGTTCTCTCCGCCCGCGGTTTCGACGACGACGAACTCGCCGACGTCGCCGTCGTGGACGGGGTTCGGGTAGAGTTCGACGATGCGGCCGGAGGGGTCGCCCGACGCCGCGGAGCCGTTCGTCGCCGTAGAACCGTTCGTCGGAGCGTCGGGCGTCGACGCGGCGAGTGCTGGCGACGCCACTCCCGCACAGACGGCGAGCAGACAGCAGACGGCCGCGAGGCGACGGGACACGACACGGGGTGGTCCCGTCCCCGGGGATAAACGTTCGCTTCGGTGTTTTTTTGACTTCGACAGACGGTGAGACTGTCATGGTCACGGTGAATCTCGTAACCGGTCTCGAACTGGCAGGCTACGCCCTCGGTGCGCTCGGCGGCGCGCTCGTCTTCATGGAGTTCTTCCAGGAACCGACGTACGTCGAGTACGACCCCGATTTCAACGGCTACACCGTCGACATCTCGCCGCAGGAGGTCCGCGAACACACGTGGCTCGGCCGAGTCGGCGGCTTCTCTATCGCACTCGGCTTCGCGCTGCTGTTCCTCTCGACGTTCCTCGCGTAAAAACTGAGATTAGAGATCAGGTCTCCTTACGCCGTCGGTGCCGTCGTGTCGAGCGACTGCTTCGCTTGGTCGACTTCGTGTTGGACGATGAACGAGTCGTCGTCGGTGTGCTTGGCGACGGCTTTCAGCGCCTTCTCGGTGCCGATTTGGCGGAGCGCCCACGCCGCGCTCGCGCGGACGTTCGGACTCGCGTCGTCTTCGAGCGTGTCAGTCAGCGGGTCGACGGCGCGGGTGTCGCCGATGAGGCCGAGCGCGCGCGCGGCGTGCGGCCGGACGTGGTCGTTGTCCATGACGAGTTTGTCGGCCAGCGGTTGCGTCGCCTCCTCGCTGCCGATCTCGCCGAGCGCTTTGAACGTCACCTTCTGCAGTGCGGGGTCCTTGTCGGTGTCGACGTAGTCGACGAGCGTCTCGACGGCGTCGAGCGCGCCCGACCCCATCTTGCCGAGCGCCCTGATGCTCGGCTTGTCGCGCTTCTGTGCGCGCTGGTGCATCGCGTCGAACGCGCGGGCGTCGTTCATCCGCGTGATGGCTTCGAGACAGTGTTCCTCCATGAAGTCCGACTGGAGACTGTCGAGCGCGAGCAGCACCATCTCGACGTTACCGCGCTTCTCGTGCTCCTTCAGTGCGCTCCACTCCGGCGGGTAGTCCTTGTAGTGGCCGAGTACGTCGTAGAACCCCTCGGCTTCGAGCTGTTCGCGCGTCTCCAGGTCGTCCCACTCCTGGGCGTCTTCGAGGTCCGACTGGAGCGTCTCGGTGGCTTCGAGAAGCGACGCGATGGTCTCTTCGTCCTCGTCGGGGTCGAGCGACGCCGACTCGACCGTCTTCGCGACGGCGTCGAGCGCCGAGACGAGGTCGCTCTCGTCGCCGGTGGAGACGGCCGCGTCGACGACGGCGTCGCTCTCGTCGTCCTCCTCGAAGATCTCGGCGACCGTGTCGAGGAACGACTCGACGGCGTCGGCGACTTCGCCCTCACCGCGGTCGGTCCACCGCGTATCCTCGGTTTTCGTCTTCGACTCTTCGACGTTCTCGACGACCTCCTCGGCGTACGGTCCGCGCTGGGATTCGAGGTCGTCTCGCAGGTCCGAGAGCCGCGACTCGAGCTCCTCTCGCGGGCTCTCCTCGTCCTCGTCGTCCGGCTCGGGCAGCTCGGCTGCTTCGAGGTCGGCGGCGATGATGTCGAGCGTCTCTTCGGCCTCGTCGAGGTCAGCCTCCGTCTCCGCCGCGTCGAGTTTCTCCTCGGCGGTGTCGAGGCGCTCGTCGAGGCTCTCGGGCGTAATCTCGGAGGATGCGTCGGTGGCCGACTCCTCGTCGGGCGCCTCGGTGGGCGTCTCGTCGTCCCCGTCAGTCATATGCTGAGTCTCCGCACGTGCGTCAAAAGAGCGTTTCCCTTTGGACCCCCGCGACGGAGAGGAAACTGCGGCCACGACCCTACCCGCGCGAGACCATGACGAACCCGCGCCGTTCGTGGCCGCCGTGTGCCGGCCTGCCGTACTGTGTTAACGACCAGCATGTTACTAGTACACACCCAACTATATGCATCTATCGCGGCGTATCAACGCGACTGACCCACCGTTTCTTCTGACTGAGTTGAGGTACCGGGCCGAATCGCTGCGTCGAGGCGAACGGGCGTTAGTCGACGAACTCGGCCCGAGGACACCGACCGAGCAGTGGATACTCGTCGGTGCTTCCGACGGATGATTTGACCACGAACACGAGCCGCGACCCGACGTTCCCCTCACCGGTTACGAGTACTGTCTACCCGGGCGAAGCTTCCGCACAACACGAACGGACTAACGACACATAGGGAAAGTATTTTTTGGAAAACCAAAAAATGATTTTTGTAGACTCAACTTTTAAGTGGGTGGCGTCCGTACGAAGGAGTGCTATGAGTACCCAGAAAACCGTCCGTCAGCCCGCCGACGAGGTCGAGGAGACGGCGCTCCGCATCGAGAAGGACAAAGCCGAGCAGATAATCGACGCGCTGAACACCGACCTCGCCAACGCGTACGTTCTCTACCACCAACTGAAGAAGCACCACTGGAACGTCGAGGGCGCGGAGTTCCTCGAACTCCACCGCTTCCTCGAGGAGGCGTACGAACACGTCGAAGAAGGTGCGGACCTCATCGCCGAACGCGCGCAGGCGCTCGGGGGCGTCCCCGTCGCCGGTCCGTCGAACCAGGAGGAACGCGCCACCGTCGAGTTCGAGGGCGAGGACGTGTACGACGTCCGTACCTCGCTGGAAAACGACCTCGAGATGTACGGCGACATCATCGAGGACATGCGCGAGCACATCCAGCTCGCCGGCAACCTCGGCGACCCGGCGACCGAGGAGATACTCCGGACCATTCTGGTCGAAGTCGAAGAGGACGCCCACCACATCGAGCACTACCTCGAAGACGACACGCTCGTGCTCGAAGAAGCGACGCACTGAGACGAGGGCTCGTCGGCCGACCGGACGATTCTTTTCTTTTTCGACTCCACAGCGACCGCTATCTCGCTCGCACGAGCGGCGGAAACGCGAATCTAACGGATCCGCGCGGTGTTCGAGGCGTAGCGAATAGAGACGAAGCGCGGCGTGACTTCGCCGGGAGGGTTCGAAGAAACTACCGTTCGAGAGCGACCGTGAAGTCGGTCGCTATCCAGCCGTCGTTGTTTCCGTCTTCGGTGAATACGGTTCGGTTCTGTGAGGTTTGACACGCCGAAACGGAGAACTCGGGTTCCGCTGGGCGGGCGGAGTCGTCGTCGCGGGCGTCGGAGACTGCCATGGTCGTGTTAGGTGAGCCTAAAGCAAAGTATGTTTTGGTTGCCCTAAACTGCGTCAACTCGTGAACGTGACCGAACGGGCGGCGTCGTTCGGCGTCGTTCGGCGTCGTTCGGCGTCGTTCGGCGTCGTTCGGCGTCGTTCGGCAGTCGACCGCGACGCGAGCGGGCTCAGATAGCCAGCCACTCGGTCGAGAGCGCTCGGTCGGGGAAGCGCCACCGGTGTTCCGGCGTCTCGTCGCAGAGCCGAAGCTCGATGACGGCGTCGAACGAGTCCGCGAGTTCGTCGACGAGCGGGTCGTCGCAGGGAACCGAGAGGTGGTAGTGCGCCATCCCGGCGACGGAACCGACTCGACCTCCGACGACGCTGACGAAGCGGCGCACCGACTGGACGCCGCAGTCGTCGACGAGCGGCGACAGCGAGTCGAAACAGAGGCGGAGTTCGCCGGCGTCGAGTCCGTCCGACGCCTCGAACGCCGCGATGGCGTCGCCGATAGCCCACGACAGCGACCCGAGGTCGTCGGCTTCGACGTACTCTCTGGACACCGGGCCACCGAGATTCGACCCGGAGAGTCCCTCGGAGGCGGCCGCACCGCGGACCACCGCAGACTGCGAGACGACGCGGAGCGAGTCGGGGTCCCGAGACCCGTTTCCGAGCCGTTCGTGGGTGTAGACGCCGTCGGTGAAGACGAACAGTCGTTTGCGCGACTCGGTTACCGCGTCGCCGAGAAGTCGGCGGGTGAGAGCCTGCCGAGCGTCGAGTGCTGCGGACCCGACTACGAGGATGTTACACCCCCGGCGCTTCAACTCCGAGAGCGTCTGAGTGACGGATTTTTGCCCGGGGGCGTTCATTATTCGAAAAGAGACGACCGTGTGTACAATAAATATTGTGGGTGCCGACCGAGCGGCGAGTCGGTACTCGTTTTGTCGATGCCGCCGTAGCATCGTCGATGACGGATTCACTGTTCAGTTCCCTGACCCTCCGCGGGACGGAGATTCCGAACCGCGTGATGGTTTCGCCGATGTGTCAGTACTCCTCGCCCGACGGCGTCGCCACCGACTGGCATCGAGTCCACCTCGGGAGTCGAGCGGTCGGCGGGGCCGGTATCGTGATGACCGAAGCGACGGCCGTCTCGCCCGAGGGCCGCATCTCGCCGGACGACCTCGGTATCTGGACGCAGGAACAGGCGGACGCGCTCGCGCCCATCGCGTCGTTCATTCGCTCGCAGGGGAGTCACCCCGCGATTCAGTTAGCCCACGCCGGGCGGAAGGCGAGCACCCATCGTCCGTGGGACGGCGGCGGTCCCGTCTCGCCCGACGAGCGCGGCTGGGAAGTGTACGGGCCGACCGACGAACCCTGGCCGCGCGAGGAGTCGTATCCGAAGACGCACGCGCTTGACGCCGACGACATCGAGGTCGTCGTCGACCGATTCGCCGAAGCCGCCAAGCGCGCGCACCTCGCCGGCTTCGAGATAGCCGAGGTCCACGCCGCCCACGGCTACCTCCTCCACGAGTTCCTCTCGCCGGTCACCAACACGCGCGAGGACGACTACGGGGGCAGTTTCGAGAACCGCACGCGGCTCGTCCGCGAGGTCACCTCGGCGGTCCGGACCGTCTGGCCCGACGACAAACCGGTGTTCGTTCGAATCTCGGCGACCGACTGGTTGCCGGACCGCGAGTCGTGGGACCTCGAACAGTCGGTTCGCCTCGCGCCGCTGCTCCGGGAGGCGGGTGCGGACCTCGTCGACGTGAGTTCAGGCGGTATCCACCCCGACCAGCAGATCACGAACACGGGCGCGGGCTATCAGGTCCGGTTCGCCGAGTCCATCCGCGAGGAGACCGAGATGCCCGTCGGCGCGGTGGGGAAGATAACCGAGGCCGAGCAGGCCGACCAACTGATTCGAAACGAGCGCGCCGACCTCGCTATCGTCGGTCGAGAGCACCTCCGCGACCCGTACTTCACGCTGCACGCCGCCGAGAAACTCGGCGTCGACGTCGACTGGCCCGTGCAGTACCGGCGCGCCTAGTCGCGGAACGGAGCGGACACCTGCCGAACGGACGGGACAAAGCCTTATTCCCTTCAGGCGACCAACACGGAACCATGAGCCGCCGCGACGACGACCTCGAAGAGCTTCTCGGGGAGTTAGAGGAGACGCTGTCGGAACTCCGCTCCGAACTCCGCGAGGGGCGGGCCCCCCGCCGCCGACCCTTCGAACCGCCGACGCCGAGAGACATCCTCCGGTTCACCGAGGAGTACACCATCCCGACGGTCATCTCGACGCTGGAGGCGACGATTCAGGCGCTCGAACTGTTCCGGAGACTGCTTCGGCTCGCCGACCCCGAGCGCGCGATACGCGAGGAGAGCAGAAGCGCCCGCGAGACGACCCGTCGTCACGCCGACGACGTGGGCCGCGTCGCCGTCGATGGACTGGAGCGCGCGCTCTCGGAGCTTCAGCGGGCGCTCTCGGAGGCTGATCTCCCCGAGAACGGCGAGTCCCGCGACATCGTCGAAGAGGCGCGACAGCTCTCCAGAGATATCGAAGAGCGTCTCGCCGACAGTCGACGGCGCAACCGCGACTCCGAACGGCGCGACCGCTCGACGGACGGTCGGCCACGAGCGACCCGGGAGCGAGGCGGTCCGATGCGACGAGACGGACGCGACGACGCGTTCGACGACGGTGCGGTCAGAATCTCCGTCAGCGACGAGGAGGGCGACGAAACAGACGGAGACGATTCCGACGACGCTGAACGGACCGGAGACGACTCAGACGAGCCACCGACGGTCGACATCGAGTCGGAGTTGGATTCGATTCGCGACGAGGTTGAGCGAGCGGAGCGCGGCGAGGAGCCCAGACCCGAGGACGACGAGGAGTAACGACTCGGAACGGGGTAGCGAACAGACGGCGAATCGGAGCGCACGACGGGTCACCGTACTCCCGCCTCGGCCGTCGTGCGCGACTGGTCAGGTCACGCGGGAGGCTGGTCGCGTCTTCGTTCAAAAACGTTCGCCGTCCGTAACGGAACGGCAAGGGAAACAGCACGCCGAAACGGCGTATCGTCGTCCGTACTTCGAGACGTGGAATCGCTGGCTTCGGTCGTCGGCTGCGGGTGCGTTCAGGAGTGCGGAGCGTCCACCGTCGACGCAGACGCGACGGCGACGGTCTGTACCGGGGGTACCGAGTTAGCGAACCGGTCGGAACCGGTAGCCGTCCCACTCTTGGCTCTCCTTCTCGCGGATGCCGGCGTCGGGATCGCGGAGCTCCTCGGCGTAGACGGGTTCGACCTCGTCGCCGATTTCGACTCCGTGGCTCTCGCCGTCGACGTCGAGTTGACCGATGGCGCGCACCGGTTCGCCGTCGACGTCGAACTCGACGATGGCCAGCGAGTTCGGCGCGCGGACGCCCGGCGGCGTCGCCGTGCTCGTCGTCCACGTGACGACGGTGGCGCTGTACTCGCTCAGGTCGACGGTGTCGACCGGTTCCTTTCCGTCGGGGCCGAGCGGGTGCGGCGGGTAGGTGATGCTGCCGTCGGCGTAGCGCGCTGCTTCCATGGGTGGGTTCTCCGTCTCGCGAGTCTCTGTCATCGTTCCGCCTCCAGAATCGTCGTGGTGACGCAGTTGCCGAACCCGCCGACGTTGCACGCCAGGCCGGTGTCGGCGTCGACCTGTCGGTCGCCCGCGTCGCGGGTGAGCTGTCTGTAAATCTCGTACACCTGCGCGACGCCCGACGCGCCGAGGGGGTGTCCCTTCGACTTCAGCCCGCCGGAGGTGTTGATGGGGAGCTCGCCGTCGCGGTCGGTGACCCCTTCCTCGACGGCTTTCCAACCCTCGCCCTTCTCGAAGAAGCCGAGGTCCTCCGACTGCAGGAACTCGAGGATAGTGAACATATCGTGGAGTTCCGCCACATCGATATCGTCGGGACCGAGGTCGGCCATCTCGTAGGCGATCTCGCTGGAGTTGACGACGCCGCCCATCGTCGTCGGGTCGGCGCGCTCGTGGACGACGTGGGTGTCGGTCGCGCCGCCGATGCCCGAGACGACGGCGTACTCGTCGGTGTACTCGCGGGCGACCGACTCGGGGCAGAACAGCAGCGCCGCGCTCCCGTCGGTGATGGGACAGAAGTCGTAGAGGCGAAGCGGGTCGGCGACGACCGGCGACTCCAACACGGTGTCGAGGTCGACCTCCTTTCTGAACTGCGCGTGAGGGTTGTCGACGCCGTTCTTGTGGTTCTTCACCGCGACCTTGCCGAGGCTCTCGCGGGGGGCGTCGTACTCGTGGAGGTAGAGTCGAGCGGTCAGCCCTGCGAAACTCGGGAGCGTGACGCCGTGTTTGTACTCGACGGGATGAGTGAGCGAGGCGATGACGTCGGTGGATTCGGCCGTCGTTCGGTGGGTCATCTTCTCGCCGCCGACGAGCAGCGTCATCTCGCTCGCGCCGGAGGCGACCGACTGCCAGGCGGCGTAGGTGCCCGCGCCGCCCGACGACGAGGTCTGGTCGATGCGCGCGGTGTAGGCGGGCATCGCCGCGAGATCGTGCGCGAGGGCGTTCGGGACGCCCGTCTGGCCTTCGAACTCGCCGCTCGCCATGTTCGAGACGTAGAGGTGGTCTATCGCGTCCGGTGCGACGCCCGCGTCGTCGAGACAGGCCCGCCCGGCCTCCGCGAGCAACTCGCGAATCCAGGCGTCGCGCTGCCCGAATCGGGTCATCGACGCACCGATGATCGCTACGCGTTCCATACCGGACGCGTGCGTGCCACCCGCTTACCGGTTTCCCTTCTGGAACGTCGAACGCGTCTCAAACGGTTTAACCTCCCCGCGAACCGAACGGTCGGTATGCGCACAGCAGACGCCGTCGCCACCGCCGGCACCGTCGCCAGTCTCGTGCTTCTCGTCGCCGTCGCGGTCCCGTACCTCGTCGTCACTAACCCGGAGGCGCCGCTGTCGGCGTACTACGCCGCCGGTTCCGTCGGCGCGAACAGCGTCGGCTTCCTCGCGGCCATCGCCGCCGTCGTCTTCCTCTCGGGGCCGCGCGGCAACGCCGAACCGGACCTCGTCGCGGGCGTCGCCGTCGTTCTCGGACTCGCGATGCTGGTGTTGTCGCTTCTGTGGGCGACAGCTATCGACCAGACGCTGCTGTTCAGTTTCCCGCCGGAGGCCGCGTGGATACAGAACCACCGCTGGGTCGTCGTCGCGCTCTCGGCCGTCGTCGCCGTCGTCGCCGGTGCGTACGCCCGCGAAGTAGTCTGAATCCGACCGTCGAACCGCGCGCCGTCTTCGTATTCTGTGCGACGAGAGTCGAAAGGCCCTTAAGTCGGACCGGAGTAGTTCAGAGTGGACTAGGTCGGGCAGTTAGGCCCTGCTCGTCAACCCGCCATAGAGTCTTTAGCGGGGACCGAACGTCGGGCGCGTCCGGTCAGACCGGTACGGGCCCCGAAAGCCAACGTAGAAACCTCGTCCTGCGGGGACAGCGGCTTCGCGTCGCTCGTCCGCAGGGGCGAACCGTCACGATTCATCGGCGGTACTGGGTCAGGCGCGGAAGCGAGCAGCCCACCGTCGGACGTGTGTCGCTCGTAGGATCGCGGGGTGGAGGAGGCAACCGGGATTCCCCGTACCGGAACGCCGGGCAACCCCGACCGTCCGCATTCATACTTCGTTCTCGACGTTCCCCGAGCGACGCGTCTCGCGGCCGCCGGCGACGACGGCCGCGCGCCGGACGCTCCGGAACCCATAGGTTCGACTGTTCCTAACGACGCGCCATGAGCGAAGCCAGCGCCGGCGACGTGGAGGCGCGCTACTACGAGACCGAGGGCGAGCGCATCGTACAGTTCGCGCGCGATGGACGGACCGCCGCCATCGCCCAGAACGTCGACGGCTACGCGATGCTGAAAGTTCGGCCGACCGCCGACGGCGACGAACTGGAGCGCTACTACGGCTTCGACATGGCGCTTGACCACGCCGCCGAACTGCTCGGCGTCTCGCCGCACGACCTCCCGGTGCCCGACGACGCCGGCGACATGGGGATGTAGCGGACGACGATTTTCGGCTCGGACGACGGTCAGCTCGGACGACGGTCAGCTCGGACGACGACGGTCAGCTCGGACGACGTTCGGCTCACCGACCCCAGTAGAAACGCGGCGCGAGGAACAGGTACGCCAGCGCCAAAAAGAGGAGTCCGAAGGCGAATCCACCGCCGACCCGGTGGGGGAACAGAATCGCCAGCGCCTGCACGACGCCCATCACGAGCGCGTCCTGGGTGTGCAAGTCGGGGTACGGAACCGTCGTCACCATCAACACGGCGAGCAGCGCGGTCAGTCCGACGAGCGGGAACGGGTCGGTGAAACCGACGAGGACGCCCGCGGCGAGAATCGTCGCCGCGAGCGTCGTCGGGACGCCGCGGGTCTGGTCGGAGTCGGCATCGTAGGCGGTGTACATCCCGAGGCGCGTGACCGCCAGCACGACGAACAGCGCCGCGACGGCGAGGGAGACGGCGACGCGAAGCGAGTCGAACCCCCAGGCGGCGCGGACCGCGGCCACGACGACCATCGCCGGAGCGACGCCGAACGACGCCACGTCCGCCAACGAGTCGAGGTACGGCCCGGCGTCGGTGCCGCCGTAGCGCCGGGCGAGGACGCCGTCGAGTCCGTCGGCGATGGCGGCTAAGAGGATGAGTCTCGCCGCGAGACCCGGGTAGACGTTGGCGGCGGCGACGGCGAGAAACCCCAGTCCGGCGTTGCCGACGGTGACAACGTCGGCGATGCCCAACCGACCGACGACGAACCGGGAGTGCATATTTTCGGGGTTGCAGAGGTGCGGTATACGTCTTTACATCCGGAGTCGGTCGGCGTGCCGTCCGAAGTCGTCGACGTTCCGTCCGAAGTCGACCGCCGATTTCGACGCGCAGACCACGCCGCCTTTATCCGGCCGGTACCGAGGGCAACGTATGAATCGACGCGCGTTTCTCGCCGCGGCTGGGGCGACCGGACTCACGGCGCTCGCGGGCTGTAACGGCGTGAGCGGACAGGGGGACGACTACGACGTCGGGATGACGGCGACGGCGTTCGACCCGCCGGAAGTCACTATCTCCGTCGGTGAGGAGGTCGTCTGGCAGAACACGAGCACCCGGGACCACACGGTCACCGCCTACGAGAACTCCATCCCCGAGGAGGCCGAATACTTCGCCACCGGCGGCTTCGAGAACGAACAGGCCGCCCGCGACGGCTGGCGCGACCTCGAAGGCGCGCTCAACAACGGCGACACGTTCGCGCACACCTTCGAGGTGCCCGGCCGGTACGAGTACGTCTGCATCCCCCACGAGACCGGCGGGATGGTCGGCACGGTCGTCGTCGAGGAGGGCTCGGAGTCGGGCAACGAGTCGCAGTCGGGCGACGGCTCGTAGTCGAGCGACGGCTCCGCGACTCGGTTCGGAAAAATTCGTGTCCGCGGCGGCGAAGCCGACTTACTCGGCTTCTTCGGCGACTTCTTCGGCCACGTCGGACTCGTCGACGTCGACGGCGGCCTCCTCTTCGGCTTCGACCTCCTCGGGACGCGCCTCCAGCGAGAGCTTCTGGACCTCGACCCGGCGGAGCGGGTAGATGGTCTTCGCCTCGCCGTAGATGGCCGAGGAGAGTCGCCCCTCGACGACGCTGTCGATGAGCTGTTCGAAGCTTCGGTCCTCGGCGGCCTCGCGGACGAGGTCGATCATGACCCGGCGAATCGCCTGCTCCTGGCTGCGGTCGGCCTTCTTCGTCGTGAACGCCACGGGCTGGACCTGGACGCGGTAGTCGTCGGTCGTCAGCACCGTGATGTTGACCTCGACTTTCGAGGCGCCGCGGCGAACCAGACTGCGCAGGTAGTCGCGCGTCAGTTCGTGCTGGATGAACTCGGTGTACGCCGAGTCCGAACCCACGTCGTTGATCTTGAACGTGAGTTTCGTGTTGTTCGCGCCGGCGTCGTCGGTGAGTTCGCCGAGCGTGGTCTCGATGGTGCGTCCGTACACCATCTCCGGTTCCTCAGCGACGGTCTTGCCGAGTTCGGCCCGGTCGAACTGCTCGGGCGCGAGCACGGAGTACCATCGCTTGCCTCGTTTCTGCTTGGATACTGAACGTTCGCTCATGTTGTGTCTCTAACTGCGTCGATGACGGTCTCTGCGACCGTCAGGTTCACCACGTAGTCGTCGACCGTGGCCTGCAGGCCGCCGGTCGTCTCCCGCTCGATGACGGTGACGATGCGATCGTCACTCACCGTCGTCGTCATCTCGTCGGTGTCGTCGGGGGCGAGCGCGGCGGCGACGAGCGCCGCCTCCTCGTGCGTCGTCTCGACGCGGGCGGTCCGCGCGGCCGAACTCGTGTTCGGACTCACGCGCGAAGCGCCTCCCGGAACGCCGCGGTGAACGGGTGTTGGTCTGTCGTCGATGCGTCCGATGTGGTGGTCGCGTCCGTGTCGTCCGTCTCCTCGGTGTCGAAGCGCGCTTCGCCCTCGTCTCCTCGTCCGTAGCCTGCGCCGCCGAGTTCGGCGGCCGCGGTCGCCATCGTCTCTCCCAACCGTCGGGAGTCGACGCTCGCGGCGGCGGCGGCGCCGTCGCCGACGGCGAGCACGACCGGTTCCGGCGACCGGAAGTCGCGGGCCAACCGTGCGACCGTCGCCAGCACGCCGAGCGAGTCCGACCCGAGGTCGGTCCGCACGACGAAACAGTCGGCGAACCGGGCGGTGTCGGCCTCGCGCAGGACGGTGTGAGCTTCGAGCGCGTGGGTGCGCCACGCGTCGAGCGCGGCCTGTCGCGTCGCGTCGGTGGCGTGACCGAGTGCGAGTGCGACGCCGGTTCCGGGGCGCTCCCGGGCGACGGCGCAGAGCACGTCGGCGTAGCCCTCGACCGTCGCGAACGGACCGTCCGGCGTCTCGTACGGTCGCAGAACGCGGTCGAGCGACTCGACCGCGCGCGGCGTCGCGTCGGCCGCCCCCGTCGCGTCGAGCGCGGCGAGGGAGGCGACGCGGCGGTGCGCGTCCGCGTCGAGATCGGCCGGCAGACTCGCTTCGGCCAGCAGCGCCCGCGCCGACTCCACGTCGCCGGAGTACGGCGCGTAGAGCAGCGTCGAGTGGGCGAGGCCGTCCGCGAGGTCACCGACCGGAACGCCGACGCCGGGACGGTGCGTCGCCCCGGCGGCTTCGGCGGCCGAGCGGAGCGCGTCGTAGTCGTCGGCTTCGAGCGAGTCGCCGAACGCGGCGATACCCGCGAGTGCGAGCGTCGCGTTCGACGTGTCGCCGAGTTCGCTCGCAGCGTGGTACGCGGCGAGCGTCGCCGGTGCGTCGTCGCCGGGGACGGCGAGCGGTGCCGACGTCGCGCCGACGGAGACGACGACGTCGTCAGTGTCGGCGGCGACGGCGGTTGCCGGATTCGGGCGGAGTTGGACGTGGAACGGGATATCGGCGCTGCGCAGCGCACGCGCGAGGATGCCACTCGCGGCCAGCGAGTCGCCGTCGGCGCGCGCGACGACCCGGACGAAGGGGGCGTCGGCGAGCGCCGCGGCGACAGCGGCGGGGGCAGTCTCGGCGTCGGCGGAGCGCGCGGTCGACATCGCTTATTCGAGGAGTTCGACGGCGACGTCGTAGCTGTAGCGGAACGACGGGTCGAGCGCGTCGCCTCGGTAGTAGTTGACGAGGCGGCGAATCTTCGACTCGGTGTTCTGCAGGGCGCGACGGTTCTGGTGGTCCTGCTGGTTCTCCTGGACGTGCTCGCGGAGTCGAATCGCGCGCTGCATCAGGTTCTTGAGGTCCTCGGGGAGTTCGTCTTTCGCGTCGTTCTCCTCGAGAATCTCGGTGAGCTTCTTGCCGGTCGCGAGCTTGACGTTCGGGACCGGGGTGCCTTTGACGCCTTCGTCGCGCAGTTTCAGGCCGATGACGCTGGGGTCGTGGCCCTGCTCTGCGAGTTCGACGACGCGCTGTTCGACGTCGTCTGCGTCGACGTCACTCCACTCGGGGGATTCGTCTGTCACCGGGCGGTCCGAACCGGACGAGCCGCGGCGACGGGTGTGCATTCGTGCCATAGTTCGAAATTGGAACGGCACTGACCGCAGAAAGCGTGACCGACGGCTGTCGGTGCACTTCCGCAATCCCAAGCCCGGAGAGAGAACCCGGGCGAGTCAGAGTTGCGGCCGTGCTGTTCCCACAGGCTCTTTCTCCGTCCGACGTTAAACCGTTTCGACTCGTCGCTCGCGTCGTCTCGAAGTCGGGGCGTTCGCCCGACGGCGTGCGGACGTGACCCAAGCGCTTCAACGAGTCGAAGCCCTTATTAGTCGGTCAGGGATACGTGAGAGTGCAGACGAGGGCTCGTAGATCAGTGGTAGATCGTTCCCTTGGCAGGGGAAAGGCCGCGGGTTCAAATCCCGCCGAGTCCATCAGTTTTCAGACGGACGTTCGAAACCGGTAGCGCCCGGTCCTGCGGTCACCGATCCCGCTCGTCTTCCGGGGCGTCGGAGAACAGCGCGCCCAGCAGTTTGGAGAGACCGATTCGGACGTGCTGGTGGAACGTCGGCGCCGAGACGCCGAGCGATTCGGCGACCTCCTCCCCGGAGCTGTCTCGCGGCCAGTTGAAGAACCCGGCGAGGTACGCCGTCTCGAGCACCGCGCGCTGGCGTTCCGTCAGATCCTCCGACACCGCCGTCTGAACCTGCTGTGCGGACCGGTCGCGCCGGGTCGTCTGCCGTTGGGCGACCACCTCCGCGTCGGGGTACGCCTCCCGTACCGCCTCGCTCACCCGCCGTACCTCCGCGCTCGGCGGAAGGTGGACCACGAGGTTGAGGTCGCCGCTCTCGATGGTCGCCTCCTTGACGTAGCTGCCCTGTGCGGCCAGCGTCGAGATGATCGGCGGCCTCTCGAGGTTGAGTTCGAACTGTACGGAGCCGATACCCTCGTTGATTATCTTGAGGCTCTCGAAGTGGGAGATCTGCTCGACGAGGTTCCGGAAGGAGTCGACCACCGCTTCATCGACCACCCCGTACGCGAGGTACGAGTCGCCGCCGATGGGTATCACGCGGTCGATGGTGATTGACCCGTCCGGAATCTCGGAGACGCCCTGCTGCTGGAGCATCTTCTCGACCTGGAACCGGACCTCGGTGACGTCGTCGCTCATCAGAGCCACCTTCCGGTCGAGCGCGGCGGTAGCGTGGCCCACGATTTCGCCGAGCTGACGGATGACTTCGTACTCCTGCCCCTCGAAGGCGTGCGGTCGCTCGGCGTACACGTTCAACACGCCGTACATGAGTCCGTCGTGGGCGATCGGAATCGCCGCCGACGACTCGAAGCCGTACTCGAGGGCGCGCTCGCGCCAGTGCTCGTAGTCGGGGTTCGTTTTGATGTCCTGGGCGACCTGCATCTCTTGCGTCCGAATCGCTCTCCCGGTCGGCCCGGTGGCCGTCTCGCTGTCGTCGGCGGTGATGGTGACGTCGTCGAGGTAGCTCCCGACGCCGGCTTTGGCTCGGACAGTGATCTCCTTGCTGTTGTGGTCGAGCGCGCCGACCCAGGCGAACAGGTACGAGTCGGAGGCGACGAGTCGGTCGCAGACCAACTGCTCGATGTCGTCGTGTCTCGACTCCCGGACCAGCGCCTCGTTGATGTCGCGGACGACGGCGTTGAGGTTGTTGAGCGCCGCGAGCTGTTCGTGCTGGTGGGCCAGCCGTCGCTCGCGGTTCTGTCGCTCTATCGCGTACCGGATCGACCGCTGCAGGAGTACGCTCGTGAGTTCGTCCTTGACGAGATACTCCTGTGCGCCCTGTTCGACCGCCTGCAGGCCGACCGACTCGTCCTTCAGTCCCGTCAGAACGACGATGGGCGTGTGCGCCGCGCGTTCGAGCACCGTTTCGAGCGTCTCGAGCCCTTGGCTCTCCGGCAGACCGAGATCCAACAACACGACGTCGACGTCGCGGTCGTCCAGGAGTTCGAGTCCCGCCGTGAGGGAGTCCGCGTGTCGAAGCGACGGCGCGCTACGCGCCCCGTTCGAGCCCTCCTGCGCCGTGGCTCCGACCGGCTCTCGGAGGAACTCCTCGATGAGTCTCACGTCGCCGGGGTTGTCTTCGATCAGGAGAACTTCGAGTTCGTCTCCGGACATTAGCGTTCGTCGCACGACGGAAGCCGGACGATCGAGAGCCAAAACGAGTTGAACGACTGTATCGTCTCGACGAACTCGGCCGGGTCGACCGGTTTCGTCAGGTACGCGTTCGCGTGCAGTTCGTACGATTTCACGACGTCGGACTCCGCGTCCGAACTCGTCAGTACTATGACTGGAATTTTCGCGAGGTCGTCGTCGCTTCGGATCTCTTCGAGCACCTCGTCGCCGTCCTTCCGCGGGAGGTTGAGGTCGAGGAGGACGATGTCCGGACACGGTGCGTCGGCGTGCTCGCCGCGTTTGAAGAGGAAGTCCAGCGCCTCGACTCCGTCGGTGACGACGTGGAGGGTGTTCTCTATCTGCCCCTGCTTGAACGCCTCCTCGGTGAGACGGACGTCGCCCGGGTTGTCCTCGACGAGCAGAATCTCCGCCGGTCGTCCGGTGCCGATACGGTCACTCACCGCGACCACCCGCCGCCGGCAGGGTGAACGAAAACGTCGCCCCCTCGCCGGGTTCCGACTCGACCCAGATGTCGCCGTCGTGGCGCTCGATTATCCGTTCACAGAGCGCGAGGCCGATACCCGTCCCGTCTCGTTCGCTCTGCCCGTGGAGACGCTGGAACACGCCGAAGATGCGGTCGGCGTCGTCGGGGTCGATGCCGATACCCTCGTCGCTCACCGATATCGTCCACTTCGTGCCGTTCCGTTCGGCAGCGACGTTCACTCGCGGCGGTTTGTCCCCGCTGTATTTAATCGTGTTGTCCAGCAGATTCTGGAACACCTGACGCAACTGCCCCTCGTCGCCGTAGACGTGCGGGAGCGTCTCCGCCTCTATTTCGGCGTCGCTATCCTCGATTTTGATCGCGAGGTCGTCGCGGACGTCCGCGAGGACGTCGTCGAGATCGACCGTCTCGAAGGGGTTCTGCCGGGAGTTTATCCGCGAGTACTTCAGCAGACCGTCGAGCATCTCGCGCATCCGGTCGGCGCCGTCGACGGCGAACTCGAGGAACTCCCGGCCGTCCTCGTCGAGTTCGTCCCCGTAGCGTCGCTCGACGAGTTGGAGGTAGCTGGAGACCATCCGCAGCGGTTCCTGGAGGTCGTGGGAGGCGACGTAGGCGAACTGCTCCAGTCGCTCGTTGGAGGTTTCGAGCATCCGCTCGTACTCCCGCCGTTCGGTCACGTCCTGGACGACGAGCATACCCGCGAAGACCGCTTCGTCGGCGTCTCTCACCGGGAGCGTGTGGGCCAGCAGGTGGCGGTCGTGGAACTCGACCTCGAAGGAGTTCGCCTCGCCGTCGAGCGCCGCGTGAAAGTACGGTTCGACCTGCTCGACCAGCTCGTCGGGGTATATCTCGGAGACCCTGTTGCCGACCCGGTCCTCCGCGCTGATGCCGATCTCGTCCATGAGCTGTCCGCCCGCGGCCGTGTACTTCAGGTCGTCGTCGAACAGACCCACCGCTCCGTCGGGGAAGTGTTCGACGAGCGTCCGGTACCGGCGTTCGCTCTCTTCGACCCGTCGCTGATTCTCCCGACGCTCGGTGATGTCGGTCACCGTGACGACGCCGCGAGTCACCTCGCCGTCGGCGCCCCGAACCGGCATCCCCTGCGCGCTGACGATGCGACGCTCGCCGTCGGCGGCCTCGATCTCGTAGACGTCCGGGTCGGTCACCTCCTCGCCGTCGAGCACCCGCGACATCGTCCACTCGCCGGGGTCGACCGCCTCGCCCGACTCCGCCCACACCGCCGGAAACCGCGCGTACTCCGCGATGGATTCGGCGTCGAACACGTCGCCGCCCCCGATCTCCTTCGCCGTGTCGTTAGCTTCGACCAGTCGGCCGTCGGCCTCCGCGACGACGACGCCGATGGGGAGCACCTCGAACAGCGACTCCAGTTGGTTCTTGTTCCGCTGTAGCTCCAGTTCGGCGCGTTTTCGCTCCGTGATGTCGGTGAGCGCGCCGGGGAACGTGACGGGGGTGCCGTCGTCGCACTCGACGTGTCCTCGCGCGACCACCCACCGGAACTCGCCGTCGACGTTCCGGACGCGGTACTCGGACTCGTACTCCCCGCACGACTCGACTGCCTCCTCGATCTCGGCGGTGACCCGGTCGCGGTCGTCCTCGTGGATGGCGGAGACGTACCGGTCGAGCGGTACGCCCTCGCGGGCCGCTTCAGGGTCGATCCCGAACGTCTTGGCGAACGACCGGCCGACGACCATCTCGTCCCGTCGGATGTCCCACTCCCACGTGCCGACCGCGCCCGCGTCGGTCGCCGCCTCCAGTTGGGTTTTCGCCTCGCGCAACTCCCGCTCCTGCGCCTTCTGCTCGGTGATGTCCTGCGCCATCGTCATCCCGGCGAATATCTCGCCCTCCTCGTCGGCTATCGGCACCACGTGGATGCTCCACTCGCGGCCGACGTACGAGACCTCGACCGACGCCTCCCCTCCGTCGAGGGCCTCCCGCATCGCCGGTTCGAGCGCGTCGCCCACGTCGTCGCCCCACGTTTCGCTCGGCGTTTGGTGTTCGACGTCGCTCGGAGAGACCGGGAGGTAGTCGAAGGCTCGCCCCACCGCGAGGGTGTAGCGGAGGTCGTCGTCGAACAGGGTGACGATGCCGTTCGGGAACGACTCCGCGAGCGTGCGGTAGCGTTGCTCGCTCTGTTCGAGGGCGCGCTCGCGCTCCTTTCGGTCGGTGACGTCGCGGAAGTAGACGGAGAGCCCCGTCTCCGAGGGGTACGCCCGTACCTCGAACCACGTGTCGAGCGGGTCGGGGTAGTACTCCTCGAAGGAGACCGTCTCCTGTTCGTACATCGCCCGCTCGTACTTCGATTTGAACGCCCTGCTCTCCGCTTCGGGAAACGCCGTCCAGATGCGTTCTCCGACCAGCGTCCGTCCCTCGGGGTTGACCAACTCGTGGGCGCGCTCGTTGAGATAGGTGAACCGCCACTCCTCGTCGAGTGCGAAGAAGGCGTCGGAGATGCGACCGTAGATCTCGTCGAGCTCGTGCTGCGTTCGCTCGTTCTCGATGGCCGACGCGAGGATGTTCGCGACGCTCTGGACGAAGCTGGCGTCGTGTTCGGTGAGTTCCAGGCGCTGGGTCGCGTGCACGCCCAGTATCCCCCACGGTCGTTCGACCGACCCGACGACGACGCTGATGCCGCTGACGATGTCGTGGTCGGTGAGCAAGCCGGGACCGGAGAACCGCTCTTCGCTCCGTAAGTCGTCGACGACGACGGGGCCCTCCGTGGCGAGGGTGTACCCCGCCTGCGAGGCGCGGTCGGCCGGTATCGTCGCCGCTCCGACGAGGTCGCCCCGCCAGCCGACGCCCTGTCGGAGAAAGAGCGTCTCTCCGTCCGGCAGCAACTCGAGAACCTTGCAGTACTCGCAGTCCAGCGTCTCGGCGACGGCGGCCGTCGCGTCGCGCATCAGCGCGTCGAGGTCGTCCGCTTCGAGGGCCTGTTGGCCGAGTTCGGCGACGACCTCCTGCTGTCGGACCCGACTGCGGAGTTCCCCGTCGGCCGATGAGGAGGTATCCATTCTAAGAGGGTAACCGAGCGGAACGCGGTAAAGCTTCTCGGTACGTGTTGTATCGTTTAGTGTTAGTGTGCGCCGTTTCGATACTTTCGTCCGTTCCGAGGGGGGAACGACCCGACGCGGGGCGCGGATTCTCGGGGTGACCGCCGGCGTCCCCGGTCGGGTTTCGGGGAGGACGGCGGTGCGTTCGCCGCTCGGTTCCCAGAAGACGTTCGGCGTCACTGGATGCGTTCGCGCACCCACCGCCTCGCTTTTCACCCTCGCTCTCCTCTCTTTCCCCGTGCGACGAACGACGAAACAACTGCTCGCCGCCGCCGGAGGGGTGCTCACCCCGATTTCTGACTCAAAAGAGCACACTCCCACAGGGGCGCGTACGCTGCTGTCGTAGATTGAGCGTGAACATCATCGTCGTGTCGGTCTCCTTCGAGAACACCTCAATTGATGCATGACCACCACAAATTAATACTATCGTCAGTTGAAAATTTCTGGACATTCACTCCGTTCTGAAGGAAGAGGTTTCAGCCTTGTGATTTCATAATCAAGAATACGTCGACTCCAACGCTAAGAGAGTCGCTAGGAGACTACACAGGGTCCATTGTCTGTTCATAATTGGGTTGTCTCCCCGCAAGAACGGTTGGAAATACGATTGAGGGAGAGATTATGACTACAGATTTGACCTTGAGAGGTCACAGATTCCGTTTGATTGGGCGAAACAGACTATAGCCGCTGCAGGCTTGCGAATGGTTTGGTGTTATGGTGAGTCGATTTGGAACCACGGAGCCCAATAATCGCCAGTCTGACGCGAAGGAAACCGATAGACAGCAACCGATTATGAATCTCTGTATGCGCGATTTCGCCGGAGTCCGCTAGACGTTTCCAGACGCAAAAACACGCGTTGTGGGCCTTGACACTTCTATTTTGGAAGCCTCATCGGAAATGGCAAGTGGCGATTACGCACCCTCAAAATCGGCATTTAGACTCGCATCCAGCGTCTCTTGCGGGAGAATCAATCGATTATGAATGCTATATCAGTCCTGTCTGGGGCTTAGAGTGCCTCTGCAAGTTTTATAGCGTCTTTTCCGGCTATGACTCCTAATTCTCGTCGATGATAGTCTCTCACGCTGAAGTCGTGGACGTCCCCATCCTACAACAGGATATTTACCGAAGACATAGTGGGCCCAATCTCCAAGGGCCTTAGGTCTGATCTACCTAACCCTACTATACCGTCCATCAGCGTCAATGAAGCGAGACCGTGTGTTTGAACCCATAATCGGTGAACACCACACTAGCGTCGCCGTTGAAAATCGATACTCTGTGAACATCCATGAATTTTTATAGGTTGGGGACAATTAGACTTCAATGCAGGAATCCGGGCCCGCGCGAGGAGGGCGCTTCGCGCGTGAAACAACAGGGATGGAACGTGGCCAGTCAGAACTTATCGGGTTCGTCCTCTTATTCGGGTTAGTCATCGCCGGAACAGCAGCCGTCGTTGCTCTTGGTGGTGCCGCTATCGAAGACACGCAGGGCCAGTCGGAGTTCAACCGAGCCGAACAGGTGATGACGCTTTTCGACTCCAGAGTCGCGACGGTCGCACTTGGCGATTCCGACGTCAAGACTGTCTCGTTAGGCCGCTCCAAGGGACGGTACACCGTCGATGAATCGAGTGGTTATCTCCGTATCGTCCACGAGAACCACACCGGCCCCGAAACCTCGGAAGATCAGGAGCTGTACAATGAGTCGCTAGGCGCGGTCGTTTACCACACAGACGGCGGTACTGTCGCCTATCAGGGCGGCGGAGTTTGGTCGAAACACAGCAACGGCGAGGCGACGATGGTGTCGCCGCCGGAGTTTCACTATCGCGACGGCACGCTGACATTACCTGTTATTCGGACGACCGGTTCGTCCGCATCGGCCGGGTCGTCAAGAATGCGTGTTAGCGCTAAATCCCGCGGTATACCGGTATACCCCAACCCATCGACGGAGTACGACGAGGGCGAAACGCAGTACTTGAACCCGGTTGAGAACGGTCGTGTCGTCGTTGAGGTCAAAAGTGACTATTACCGCGCCTGGGCAGCGTTCTTCAGAAGCCGAACCGAGGGCACCGTTACGGAAGACCACGAGAGAGAGGTGGCGACAGTCACACTAGTCACACTCGGGACAAACGGTAACTTCCGGATGCCCGCCGAGCGTGGGTCGATAAACATCCGTGGAATGGCCGAACACGAGCTGGATGACTTCAGTATCAGACTTCGTCCGGACGACAGCGACAGCGCGAACTTCAATAACCTGCAGTGGTCGATCGCTGTCGAGGAGAGACGTCAGCAGTTCGAGGTTCACCTCAGAAAGGGAGACGGAAATAAGTGCGAAACTGACGTCTCTGTGAGCGTCTACTACTCCGACGACGGTGGTAACACATATCACGGCTGGTATGACGAGGACGCGTTCACCACCCACTGCAAAGACCTTGACGGCGACGACGAAAACGAGGTGCTGCTGGACGCGGACTTCCTCGCCAGTGATTCGAGTTTGGAGTACGGAAAGCTCGAGAAGAGCCAAGTGATGCACTTTGATCCGGGAACGCTTCAGGAGTCTGTGACGTTCGACGAGCACGACGAGGATTCTGGAAAGACGTACTCAGATAACGACGATGATGTCGACACACTCCCGCTCTCAACGCTCATCACCCACTACTTCTCGCTGCTTTCGCCGTCGTTCGAGCTGACCGTCTACGACAAGAACTCAAACACCATCAGCGAAAGCGCCTCCAATGGCCGAATCGTCTATGAAGGTGACGAGAACTACGTCACCTATCTGCAGGTCAGCGAGAGTAAAATCACAGTCGAACTCGACTGAGGTGACGACGTGACGGCAGTTCGATTGACGTGGCCAGACTCGCGTAGCGTCATTCTGCTGGGGGATCACCACATGAGTTGGACTACCGCCAATTTCGGCCGGTAGCGGTGATGTCTGCGGCCGCTTCGTCGGCGAGAAAAGATAAGAACGGTCATCGCACACCACGCAACCGTCTATTCGCCGTACGAGCGCTCGACAACCGCTCGTGAATGTCTCAGGCGTGGACGTGTTGGACGTGGTTTCCCACTCCCGTCGACTTCGTTCCACGTGACGATTTCGTCGCCACATTTGAAATTCGGTATCGAGACGATCAGGCGTTCGCTGTTGGACCGCTCGCTGTCTTCGTCTGGCTCAGTTATCGTCGTCGAAAACGGTGGACCTATTCGAAGATCAGCGACAGACCCGAGTCAGTCAAACTACACGATGAGGAAGTCAGTCGAACTCGACGCTAAGGTACGTTGCGGTAACCTGTATCCGGTCGGCGGGGATGTCCGAACACGTGACCGTCGACGCCGCCGCGCCGGTCAACTCGCACTCACGACCCAATTCGTCTTCGAGGTATCGTTCCCACGCAGGCGCTCGCTCCGGCGTCGTGTCGAGGCTGAGCGTCGCCGTCGTGTCTGTCGCTTCGAGGAATCGTTCGGTTGAGGCGTGTTCGACACGAACCAGCACCGTCCTCGATCCGCCGACGTTCGTCCGATCGCCCCCGGGATTTGTGAGAATCATCGGTACCAAAAGTACCCGCTCGTCACCGACCACCCGGTAGACGAGGTCCGGCTCTCGGAGCATCACCGCTCCCCCGCCAGGGTCTGTACGGATGACTGCGCCGTTCTCATAGACAAGCTCGGACCCAGATCCTGTCCGGAAGACGATTGGCTGGTGGGATTTTTCCGGGTCGTCGGTCGCATCCCGGCCGGCGATGTCGACGCCGACGGAGTGCGATTGCCCCAGAAGCAGTTGCGCCTCGGCGAGTTTGAGTTCGGTCGCCCGACTCGGCGCGTCCTCGTGGTGGATGTCTGCGAGGTTGTCGGCCATCACATCGAAGGCGCGCTCGGCGTTCGTGAAGCGCTCGGCGTCACGAGCGTCCTGTAATCCAGAGAAGCCGGAGACGTAGACGACACCGACCATCCCGGTGATAAGTGCAAAGACGAGGATGAAGCTCACCGTCTCGCTCACTGCTCGCGAGTGGCGACTCGGATCAGATTCTGTTAGTTGAGATCGATTACGCATTTTCGATCACCAGTTTGGTTCCCGTATAACGGATGTTCACGTTACCGCCGCTAAACGAGGCGTCGGCGATTGTCGTGTGTGTCGTGAAGGAGACGGTGACCATCAAATCTGGGTTAGACGTCGACAGTTGAATCGAGTTGGCACTGCCGTCATCATCAGTGTCGACCATGTCGATGGCGTAATTCGTGCCGACGACACGCGGGGGGAGCTGTCGGTCGAGTCGTACCGTCCCTGACGGCGCAGATTGCACTAACGCGTCCGCCATCTCGAGGTCCGCAGCCAGTTGCTGGCCGATGACACGGAGTTCGTTTTCAACTGTCCGGTCACGTTGGTCTTCAACTACTCCTCCGCCGGCGACAAGTAAACCTGTGATGAGTATTGCCGTGATACCGAGCGCGAGGACGTACGATAGCGTCGTCGACGCGGCGCGGTCAGTCTGCGTCGGCGATGACCGCGACGAGTGACGACTATACATTGGGTTCACCCGGTGCGACCCGAATTGTCGTTTCGTAGTCGAGCTCCGACGATGAGTAAGCGAAGTCGACTGTTACAGCATAGATTACTTCTTTGGATTCTGGAACTTCGCTGACGTCGGCGGACCCATCAACAACCAACCGGTAGGTCCCGCTCACCTGGTCGCCGTTCACGTACGCCACATCGTAGGCCACCGAATCCTCAAAAAATTCCAACGCTGGACAGGGTTCGCCGCCCACGGTGGCTGATGTGAGGTCGACGGTGACATACTCGTCGGCGGACGCGTCGTCGTACAGCGCACAGTGGTTGGATTCTTCAATCTCACCCTCGCTTGTCAGTCTAACGACTTTGACACGCAGGTCGTCGTCGTTGACTCGCAGGAGACGAACCTGATAGGTTTCGCCATCGTCTGCGGTGAACTCGGTGGCGAACGCATCGTCTTCAGACAAGGCAAGCGACCCAATTTTGACCCGCTGTTCGAACGCACGGAAGCTTTCGTGACCTGAGGCAACAGTCCAGTCGGTCGTCGAATCTTCCGCGGAGACGAACTGCTCGACCTCCGACTGCTCGTTCGCTGACTGTTCGGCGGCCGTACCGGAGTTGAGCGACACGTACGAGACCTGCACTACGCGACCGTTGCGGACGCTGAAGTCCCCAATTTGGCTGTTGAGTTCATCAACACCACCTTCTACTGCTGTTTCCACTTCCGCCTCAACGAATGACTCACGGTTTCGGTTCTCATAGGCGATGAGTCCGGCGACGCCCGTTTCCACGTCGGCGCGAGTGTCTAGCGCTGCCGACGCGTCTGCGGCGTCGGTGCTCCGCGACGCAAGGTTCTCAGTGTAGATCGCTGAGTTGAGGATAAGCGAGAGCGCGACGAAGACGACCGCCAGCGAGAGCGCCCCGACCAGGAACAACTGTGCTCGTGAAACATCGTTCCACGGGCCATCTCGGAGGCGACTCACATCCGCCACACGACCACCTCCACCCGCAGGACCGTGTAGACGCCACTGTCAGTCCCGTCGATGTCCTCAGCGTAGAAGTTATTTTCGTTTATCTGCGTCTCGGAATCTGTCGGTTCGGCAACTTCGTCGCCGTCGGCGTCGTCGTACAGCACTGCGTCGTCGTACAGCGTCACGAGTTGCGTCGCCGTCGCCGCGTTGTCGCTCGGCTCGCCCTGGTAGAAGAGGCGCTGGCGACGTTCGCCGCCCCCGTCGGTGTGGTAGCGGACGTAGACGTTCGCGGCGACGCTTTGGTCGCCGAACGTCGTCTCCAGCATCCGCCCGAATTCGGTCGGCGGATAGCCGGCGGTGTAGTACTCCTCGTTGGTCGCCCCGCGGAACTCATCGTCACCGTCGTCGTCGCTGTCACCCCAAAACAGCAGCGTCCGTTCGAGCGCACCCGAGTCGGCGGCGGCGGTGAGGAGGCCTTCGGCGGTCGCCTGCTGTTGGTTTTCGATGTGCTGGCTGGAGGTACTCGCAGATAGCGGCGTTACCGCGGTTACTTGGAGGGCGAAGATGACGCTCGTAATGAGAATCAATGCCGACATCACCGCTTCGAGCGTGTGCGCTTGACCACGGTCAGATTTGCGTCTGCGGGTCACCAAACACGCACCTCCAGTTGTCCGGTCTCGCCGGCGAGCGAGACGGTTCGCCACGCGACGACGACCGAGCCAGTATCGGTTGGCGGTGGCTGTCCGGCTTCGAACCGAACATCGCAGCCACTAGCATCGGCTTCGACGACGCGGCGTTCGGTGTTGTCCCAGCAGAGGCGTTCAATGCCGTCGCCATTTCGGTCGCCGTTGAGAGCGATGTGAAGATTGACGTGACTCGAAATCCCCACACGTTCGTTCACAGTCGCCGCGTCAGGGTCGAACCCGCAGTCGAAGTCGCTCATCACCGAGGCACCGAAAAATACCGCCGCGCACTCGCCGTCGACACGGTATGGAGTCTCAGAGGTGCTCAGCAACCCACTGGCGAGGTTCGAGGCGACTCGGTCGGCGACGACGGTGTTCTCTGGCCCGCCGCTGGCAAATGGTGAGAGCATCGATGGGATGAACGCGACCACAAAGGCAACGGTGAGGAGGAAGACACCTGCACCAATCGCGAAGTCGATGGTAGTTTGCGCCCGGGCGTTGCGTTGGGTCGTTGGACCGCTGTCGTCCTGACGTTCCGCGCGACGAGTACCGCGCCAAAACCTCATCCCACCACCATCCATACTGCCAGGGCGATGGTCTGCAGCACGACAACGAACTTGACACCGGAGACAATATCGGCATCGCGGATGTAGCCGCTAATGAACGCCGAGAGCACGGCTTGTAGCGTAACCGCGTGGAAGAACAGCACTGAGAGCACGTTCGTGTCAACGCCCCCGCCGAAGCTCATCCCACCGGCACTCTGTCCGCCGCCGCCACCGGAGCTCTCAGTCAACCCAGACATCACGTCGAGGAACTGCGTTTTAAGGATGGCCATCACCGCCAACAGCGTGAGGTACGTCATGATGATAATGACCACCTGCATCCGCGCGCGTGACTTGCGCTCAC
Organism: Haloprofundus sp. MHR1; assembly: GCF_005155585.1. Lineage (NCBI taxonomy): Archaea > Methanobacteriati > Methanobacteriota > Halobacteria > Halobacteriales > Haloferacaceae > Haloprofundus > Haloprofundus sp. MHR1. The sequence goes on along the minus strand of NZ_CP039833.1, from coordinate 2,440,018 downwards.
GGTCGATGTCGTCTTGATTCTCGGAGGCTTGCGCCGCCGTCGTGAGAACTTCGGTAATCTGACTAGACGCCTCCTGCGCTTTCGTGATGAGCTTGACCGTCCGCGCAAGCCGTGGAATATGGTACTTATTGTTGAACTCGACGAGTGCCTCCTTGAGACTCATTCCGTAATTAACTTTCGCGTACATTACATCGAACTCGTCTGCAAGTTTCCCCGATGAGGTGTCGGAAACCGTCTTGACGGATTCGAGCAGTGTTTGACCGGTATCGTTCGCGCTCGACAGCTTTCGGAGGTTATCGGAGAGTTTGCCGATAACCGCGTTGCGCGAGTAGACGTTCCACGTGTGAAACACCGCCAGCGGAATGGCGATGAGGTACGAGGGAATGTACCACCAGACAAACGTCCCCCAGACGGGTTGGGCGACCATCCCGTCCCAAGACAGCGGCGCGACGTCGTTGGCCACCAAAAGCCCGATAACGACGGCGGCAACTGGGACGGTGAACACCAGCGTGAAAAGCGGGTTCTCGCGGAAGAGGATGTGCGGTTGCTTCAGCAATTCCTTAGTCTTGTACGTTCCTTCGCGATTTTTCACGCGGTCGAAGAGGCTAAATTCGCCGACGAAGCTCTCGATGAGACCAAGATGGATGAGGCCCTCTTTCTTCGACTCAGTGAGTCGTTCGCTGCTGTCGGCCGGATCGAGGTAACCGTCGCCGATTTCGTCCTGTTTCACCGTCGAAACGAGAACGAGGAAGCCCACGCCGGTAATCGGAATTAATCCATATACCGTCCCATAGAGCAACATCTCGTCAGCGTTGCCGAGCATGCTCATGATGACGAGGATGATGATGAGCAAGAGTGGAAACAGCGAGAGTGTCATGTACATCTCGCCGAACAGTTCGAGCGTTTCGAGCGTCAGCTCCTGCTGCTGTTTGGCGGTGCGCATGTGCTTGTCCTTCTTGTCGTCGAGGAACTGCTCCATGTTGCCGCCGGAGTTGACGATAGAGAGCATATCGGTGAGAAACTGTGAGAGTTCTTTGCTCGGGGTTTCCATCGCCTGTTTATGGATGGCGGTGCGGTAGTCGGTGCCGAAGTACTCCGTCTCCTGGACGATGGCTCGGAACTCCAAGGAGACTTCGCCGTAGGTGTCTTCAGCCTTAGCCATGGCTTCCAGAATTTCGAGTTGGTTCAGCCCTCCGACAGAGAGCGCGTACATGAACGAGATGGAGTCCGAGAGCAACATGTCTATCTCGCGCTTGCGAGCGGAGGCGGTGGAGTACGGAATCGTCAGCAGCGTGCCGAAACCGAGACCGAAGCCGAGCGAACCGAACACGAGTCCGGTGATACCGACGGCGGCGGGCATCTTCATCGCCTCCAGGAGGTCAACGACTGCCGGGTTCGGGATACGCGCACCGAGCGACAGCATCTCCGTGTCGACGACGCCGAACTGGAACAGCGCGTAGCCGAGAAGCGTCCCAATGAGCCATAGTACGAGCCCGATGAGCACACCGACGGCCAGTGCTTGCGATATATACAGTTCGACCGTCGTCGTCACGCGAGCCTGTGTGAGTTTCTCCTCTACGTCGCCGACGAAGTCGCCGTCGGGGTCGAACAGCCACGTGAAAAGTGGATAGAACGCGTCGCCGAGCATCTCGCCCGCGTTGGCACTTCCTGCGCCACTCGATCCAGTGTCGAGGCTCATTCGTCACCCTCATCAACCGCATCGTCGTCACTCGTTGTCTGTCCAAAGTACCAGTCGTCGTCAAGTTCTGACTCAGCTTTAGCGTCGGTCGATGTGTCTGACTCGTCGCTGCCGTCTCTATCGTCGGTACTGTCTGGACCCTCGCCGCGTACAGACTCCTCACTCGTTCGATCAAAGGAGTCGCCAGAGAGTGAGTCAGGAGATGGCATTCTTTCTGAAGGGTCAGAGCCGATAAACATCGGGTCGTCGCCGAACGCCATGGGGTCGGCTTCGTCGTCAGCGACGCTCGGACTGTTGTCCGAGAAATCCGTACCTCGGGCGAAACTGGTCTCGTCAACGACTGAATCTCCACCATACCTGTCGGTGAGGTTGTCGGATTCGACGGTGTCGGAGTCTGGAGTGACCTCAGAGGCGGTGTCGGTTTGTTGCCCGGCAGCGCTGTCAGCGTCGCTGCGGTCTCTCATTGCGTCGCCCTCGCCCCCGTCCTCTTCTTCGTCGGCAGCCGCTTCGCTTGCGTCGCGGGAGTTGTTCGATTCACCCGCTTCGTCCGCTTCGCCCTCTGTGAGCGCGGGCATGTCGCTTTCATCCGTTTCGGCTCTCTCGTTGAGTGCTGGATCGTCGCTCGAGTTATCCAACGCCGGATTATCGCTTGTTGGTGTCGACGACGTCGCCTCCACGTCCGCCGCGGGTTGGACGTCCGAGAGCGCATCGGCGACGCTGCCGACAGGTTCGCCGCGGTACTGGTCGAACAGCTCCTCCTCGGCGCGGTCGAGAATCTCACGGGCCTCCGCCAGCGTCTCGGCGTCCGGGTCCGGTCGGGGCACCATCTCCTCCTTCTCGGGATCGATGTCGATGAGCACCGACTCCATCTCGCGGAGGTCTTCGAGGCTCCGCTCCAGTCGGTCGGTGGCCATCAGCGTCAGGATGGTCTCCGGGTCGTTGATGAACGCCTGGAACGTCGCCGCGACCTGGGTGTAGGTGTTCAACCCCCGGTCGATGAGGTACGCGAGGACGACCTGCCGCTGGAACATCTCGGTCTGCAACGTCTCCTCGGACCACCCGCGGTCGAACTTGATCTCGTCGAGGGTGTTCGAGTCGCCCATCAGGAGGAACTCGTCGTCCTCGGCCTGCCACTGGTAGACGTCCTGAACGTTTATCTCGTCGTTCTCCGCGTCGTAGTGGTTGATCTCGGTGAGCGACTTGTTCCGGCGGACCTTGTTCCCCTGTACCCGGGTGGAGGTCTGGATAGAGACGAGGTCCAACGCCGAGAACATCGTCTTCGAGACGTTGATGGGTTCGGTCGTGAAGCGCTTGAGCACCTCGCCGACGGAGTCGGCGTGGAACGTCGTGTACGTCGTGTGTCCCGTCGACATGACCTGAAACAGCGTCCGTCCCTCTTCGCCGCGAATCTCGCCCATCACGATGTAGTCGGGTCGCTGTCGGAGCGCGGCCTCCAGCAGGTCGAACTCGTCAACGTCGCCCCCGTCGTCGTCGGAGAAGGAGGGTCGGGTGACCGACGCGATCCAGTTGCGCTGCGGGAGTTCGACCTCGCGGGTGTCCTCGATGGAGACGATCTTCGTGTTCGAGGGGATGAAAAGCGAGACGGCGTTGAGGCTCGTCGTCTTCCCGGACGCCGTGCCGCCGGCGAAGATGAGCGACTTGTGGTTCTCGATGCAGAGCCACAGGAAGGCCATCTCGTCGAGCGAGAACGTGTGCCAGCAGATGAGGTCGATGGGCGTGAACGGGACGTCCTTGAACTGGCGGATGGTGTAGTTCGTCCCGTGGTCCGACACCTCTCGACCGAGCGTCAACTGCGCACGCGAGCCGTCCGGGAGGGTGGCGTCGACCTGCGGTCGTCGCTTCGAGATACCTTTGCCGGAGCGCTGCGCGAGTTTGACGACGAAGTCGTCCAGTTCAGTCTCGTCGTGGTAGACGTTCGTGATTATCTGCTCGTAGTCGCCGTGGTAGACGAACACCGGCGAGTTGTAGCCGTCGCAGGAGATGTCCTCGACGTTGATGTCGTGTTTGATACCGTCGATGCGCTCGTAGCCGATGAAGTCCCGCGTGAGGAGGTAGAGCAGTTTCTCGACCTGGTACTCGGTGAGGTCGGCGTCGTCGTCGGCCAGCACCGCGGGTTCGGGGCGGGCGGCGATGCCGTCGAGCTCGGCCGTTTCGCGCGTCACGGGGCGGTAGCCGAGCAGGCGGACGAGTTTGCCCGCGACGCCCTCGTCGTCGCCCGAGACGCCGAGGCGGTCGGCGAGCGCGTTCGCGAACGGCTCCGTCCGTTCGCGGCTGTAGAGGTCGTAACGCTCCAGCAACTCGTACGTCTGCTCTTCGATGACTCGACGGCGGTGGCCGTCGCCGCCGACCACGTCGTCGTCGGCGTACTTGATGGCCGTCCGGAGCTTCCCCGTGAGGTACTCCGACAGCTCCGTCTCCAGCCGGTTCATGTACGGCTGGACGAGATAGTACTTGTCCTCGTTCTCCTTCGTCGAGTGGAAGATGACGACGAACGAGTACGGTTTGTTCACCCAGTAGCGTTCGACCTCCTCGAAGTGCGTCTTCTTCGCCATCGGCACCGCCTTCTCGAGGTCGTAGCGGTTGGCGACCGTCGTCGTACCCGCGTCCGTCGAGAAGAACGCGTCCTCGTCGAAGTCCTGCCTCGTGTCGACCGTGCGCTCCTCGACGAGTTCCTCCAGTTCCTCGGCGCGGTCGCTCAAATGCGAGATGGTGTTCTCGATAGCGTCGGGGTCGTGTCCCAGCGCGTCGACGGGGTCGAAGCGTTCTATCTCGCCGTCGGCGTCGCGCGGGCGACTGCCGTCGTCCTCGTAGTAGTACTCGCGCTTGTAGTGCTCCCAGATGTACTCGTCTTTGACGACCGGCGTCGTCTCGGGGTCGCAGAACGCCTCGAACAGCTCGTGGAGCGTCTCGGCGTTGCCGCCGGCGAGTCCCACCCGCGAGTCGATGTCGTCGGGGTGAAAGCCCAGAAACGACACCGGGTCGAGCGGGATGCGGTCCCAGTCTGCGCCGACGGGTTTCGTCTGTCTGTCCTCGTCGTCCTCCCAGCGGTCGGTGCCCGGCGCGGGTCGAAGCCCGCGGTAGAGGTCGTCGGCCGCTCCCGGCGGCCCGTACTCCTCCAGGTAGTCGTCCCACGTGTACTCCCCCACGGCGGCCGGGCGACGCGCCTCGGTGTCCGACGTGCCCTCGCCGGCGTCGTCGAACTGCCCGGAGTCCGAGTCGGCCGCGTCGTCGATAGCCATTGGGAGTGAGTTGTGTTCATTATTGAAAAGTCCTTCCACCAATTAACTCTCAATTACTTTGGACTAATTGAGGGTGCAGATGGGCTACCGGTAGTCGGAGAACCGAGATGCCGCCGCGTTTTCGGCCTCGTCGAAAGCGTCGGTTCCGCCGGGAACGCCGTGGAGAGGGCTCGATGCAGGGTGGTTGCGTCTCGCGGAGGCCGCGTCTCGCTGATGTCGCTCTCGTGGATGTCGCGTCCCGCGGAGTGGTCGTACCCTACGGCGGCTACTCGAAGAAGTCGACGACGTCGTCGTCGTATCCGACGATGGCGGGTTGTCCCTGCTCTCTGGAGAGCCTGAACGAGTGCGTAGAGAACCCCAGTCGCTGCAGCAGGTCGGTTATCTGTTCGTAGTTGTTGTGCGTCTCGACGTAGACGAGACGACACCGGTCGGCCGTCAGCGACTTCCTGAGACCGGTCAGGACGTCGACGCCGGCCCCCTGAACGTCGACTTTCGCCACGGTCGGCGGGGGCGCGAGTCCGTTTTCGACGAGTGTGTCGCCGGACGTCGTCTCCGTCGGGATGCGTTTGAGCGGCGTCCCCCTCGGATAGATCGTGTCGAGCGACCCGTGTTGTGCGCCCGAGTCCGCGGTGTCGTACACGTTGAACTCGGCCGCTCGTCGACAGTCCGACAGGGGAGAGCGAATCACCTCGGCCTCGATGCCGTTCGCTTCGAGATTCGCCTCCAAGCGGTCGGCGTTCGGCGGGTACGGTTCGAACGGAACGACGGTACCATCGGTGAGTCGACTGCCGACGAGGCAGCTATAGATGCCGATGTTCGCGCCGATATCGAAGAACACGTCGTCGGGACGAACCTGCGAGAGGAGGTGTCTGAGAAGGCAGTCCTCCTCCCAGATACGGTAGTTGAGATTTCCCCACTCGACGACGTTCGTCGGGGTAAACACCGCCCTCGCCCCGCCGGATTCGACGAAGCACCGCGGATTCGACCGTAGGTACGCTCGAACCGCCGAGTCGTGAACGAGCGTCGCGTACTTGTGTGCCCGCGTCCCGCGGAGGAGACCTCCAATAGCGCCGACAAATGTCATACAGATTAAGCTCATCTGTCGCATATTTATGTTTATTTAAGGACATTTGGAAGCTACCGTCAGCGTGAGAATTGATGCGAACTGCTAGAGTCCGGACCGTGTGACACACTAGCAATGGAGAGTGGCGGGAGGAGTAGAGAGTTAGCCGAGAGGGTAGTTCGCGGGTGCGGACGTTCGATGCGTCGGATAGTGCGGCGTCGAGTGAGTCGAATCGGGAACACGCGATTCGACCCACCCGGAGAACCCGTTCGCTCCGCTCGGCACGGGGAACGAGCGTGGCGGGAGTGAGCAAACGCGGAGCGTTTGCGAACTACATCGCGCGAGCGAACGAAGTGAACGAGCGTGATGGGATTCGAACCCACGATCTAGAGGTTAGGAACCTCTCGCCCTATCCGCTAGGCCACACGCCCCGACGCAGGTTCGGTGTCGTCGCTAAAAAGCGTACGCTTCGGCGGTGAAAATGATGCCCGACGAGGCGGGCAGAACGGTCAGTTGCTGCTCTGCTCGGTCGCTTCGTTGTTCGTCTGCGTCGACGTGGTCGACGTAGACGGCGAGGTGGTCGTCGTGTCCTCGGTCGAGTCGTCGGAGGAGCCCTCCATCTGCTGGAGTTCCTCTTCGATCTCTTCGCGTCCTTTCTTGAACTCGCCCATCGCCTGACCGGTCGAGCGCGCGAGCTTCGGCAGCTTGTTCGCGCCGAACAGCAGGACGATGATGAGGAGGATGATGAGCATTTCGGGCCCCCCCGGAAGCGCCCCGAACAGTGGTATTGCGGTGTCGAACATCTCTACTCCTGCTTAGCTCTGTGGCAGTTATAGGCTTTTTGCTCAGGAAATTCAGCCCGTTCGGTGACAGGAACCGTCCACAGAGTACCGTCAGGGACCCGAACGGCGTCGATTGCGATACCGACGACGCGGCGCGACGTGACCCCGGACGGTGTCGGAGCCTTCGGTAGCCCCGGCGTGGTGCCGCAAGCGCAAGCGTCATCCGCGTCAGTTGCTTTCGGCGAGTATGGTCGACGTAGGAGACGACGCCCCCGACTTCACCGTACCGCTGGCCGACGGCGACGTGGGTTCGTTCACGCTGTCGGAGCGACTCGACGAGACGCCGCTGGTGCTGGCGTTCTTCCCGGCGGCGTTCACGGGGACGTGTACGAGCGAGATGAACACGTTCAGCGACCGCATCGAAACCTTCGATTCCGCGGACGCGAACGTCTACGGCGTCAGCGTCGACACGCCCTTCGCGCTCAACGAGTTCCGCCGGCAGAACGACCTGAGATTCCCGCTTTTGAGCGATACGAACCGCACGCTCGTAGAGCGCTACGGCGTCTCGATGGACTTCGCCTCCCTCGGCGTGGAAAACGTCGCCAAGCGCGCCGTGTTCGTCGTCGACGAGAGCGGGGCGGTGACGTACAAGTGGGTCAGCGACGACCCGGGCGTCGAGCCGAACTACGAGGAGATTCAGACCGCCGCGGTCGACGCCGCAAACTGAGCGGTGACTCTCTGCTGTGCGACGGGTCGGCACACCGAAAGTAAGTTCTTTTCGGCTCCCGAGCGTTGGGTCGGACATGAGTAGTGACGCGAGCGTCGACCCGACGGACGCGACCGACGGTGGGCGAGAGTACAACCCGGAAGCCGACCACGCCTACCCCGACGAGAAGCTGAACGAGGTTCTGCCCGAACTGCTCGACGACCCCGAGGTGACGACGTATCTGGAGGCGCAGAACGTCAACGCCGTCACGCGGAAGGGGTACAACGACCACGGGACGAAACACATCGAGATCGTCCGCAACCGCGCGTTGCGTCTGTACGACCTGCTCAAGCGCGGCGGCGTCGAGTTCAACGGCGCGCGCCAGCAGGGCCTCGACGAGGCCGACGAGCCCGTCATCGTCGCGCTCGCGGCGACGCTGCACGACATCGGCCACGTCGTCCACCGCGACGAGCACGCCTACTACTCGATTCCGCTCGCGGCGGACCTCCTGGACCGTTTTCTCCCGCAGTTCTACGAGACGCCGAGCGTCGTCCGGGTGAAAGCCGAGGTGCTGCACGCCATCCTCTGTCACCACACCGAGGAGGACCCGCTGACCCACGAGGCGGGCGTCATCCGCATCGCCGACGCCCTCGACATGGAACGCGGTCGGTCGCGCATCCCCTACGAGAAAGGCGGCCGCGGCATCAACACCCTCTCCAGCCAGGCCATCAACAGCGTCTCGCTCAAGGAGGGCGACGACGTGCCAGTCCTCGTCGAGATCGAGATGATAAACGCGGCGGGCGTCTACCAGGTCGACAACCTCCTGAAGGCGAAGATGCAGAACTCCCGACTGGAGGAGGACATCCGCATCGTCGCGGTCAACACCAAAGCCGACGACCAACTCGTCGAACGCATCGAACTGTAGCGTCTCGAATCCCAAACGCTCGGGAAACCGCCCGCACTGCGTCCGCGACGAGAGCCCGTTTTCCGGTCGTTTCCCGTGCGAACTAGCCGCTAACGCGTCCGGTATGCGGTCATTTATAACTCTCCTCACCATTTCGAATCGCAACTGTGGTGTCGCTTCCGGGCCGGTCGCTGGCACTGCTCAAAAACCGGGAGTTCGCCGCTCTCGCGGGGACGGCGTTCGCCCGTAGTCAGGCGTACTCGACGGTCATCATCGCGCTGGCGCTGTACGCCGAGCTGTACGACACGACGGGCGTCGTCGAGGGGCTGTTCGGGACGGCGTTCGCGTTCGTGCAGCTCCTCATCGTCCTCCCGTTGGGTCGGAAGATAGACACCGGGAACGCGAAACACTACCTGCTCGCCGGGTTAGCGCTGAACGTCGTCGTCTTCGGGGCGTTCGTGTTCGTCGACAGCGCCGTTCACGTCATTTTAGTTCGGATGCTCCAGGGGATCGGTGCGAGTCTCCTCTGGATCACCGGGTCGACGGTCGTCGGCGAGATAAGCCCCGACGACGAGAGCGGTCGGTGGCTGGGGTCGTACAACCAGGTCGCGGCGCTCTCCAGTCTCCTCGGTGACGTCGTCGGCGGGTATCTCCTCTACGCGCACGGCTTCACTCTCACGTATCTCGCGCTGAGCGCGGTGACAATCGGCGCGTTCGTCCTCGTGTTCTTCAACCTCCGGTCGAACCCCGGCGGCCGGAAAGACCCCGAGGACGCGACGAGCATCGAGACGTTCGGCGCGCTGTTGGACCGGCCGCTGGTCCGAGCGCTCGTGTTCTTCCGTCTCTCGTTCAGCGTCGGAAAGATGGCGGTCATCATCTTTCTACCCATCTTCGCAATCCGCGAGTTCGGTATCTCGGAGTTCGCGGTCGGGTGGATTCTCGCCGGCGGCAAGCTCACCAAGTCGCTGTCGCAGGGGTACGTCGGCGACCTGACCGACCGCATCGGCCACAAACCGTACTTCGTCGCGACGGGAGCGCTGGTCTACGGCGTCGGGACGGCGTTCATCCCCTTCGCGCTCGTCGCCGAGGGGACGCTCGACCCGGTACGCATCGAGACCTTCGAGGGGACGCTGACGCTCGGCGGCGCGTTCTTCTCGCTGTTCGCCGCCTACGCGATGCTGGGCGTCGCCGACAGCCTCCGCCTCCCGGCGAGCATGGCGCTGTTCGTCGAAGAGGGAGAGCGGTTCGACTCCGTCGCCAGCAGCATGTCGCTTCGCTCCATCTCGTGGAAGATCGGACAGGTGGCCGGCCCGCTGATGGTGGGGTTCGTCAAAGACTTCGTCTCTACTACCGCGGCGTTCCTGTTCGCCGCGGCCTTCATCGTCTTCGCGACCGGTGTGTTCGTCTTCACCTACCGCCGGATGAAGCCGACTGAGACCGCGGCGGCGGTACCCGGCGACTGACGCGTCAGTTCGCCGAGCGCGATTCGCTTTCGGTATCGTCGCTCACGGCGTCGGTTCCGGTATCGTCGCTCACGGCGTCGCTTTCGGTATCGTCGCTCACGGCGTCGCTTTCGGTATCGTCACCCACGGTCGCCGAGGAGGGAGCACCCGGTCGGTCCGATGCGGTCGACGACGGCGACGGCGTCGACGACCGGCGAAGTTCCTGCTCGGTCTCTTCGCGCCCGCGCTGGAACTCGCCCATCGCTTGACCGGTCGAGCGCGCGAGTTCCGGGAGTTTGTTCGCGCCGAACAGCAGGACGACGATGAGGAGGATGATGAGCATCTCGGGACCGCCCGGCAATCCGCCAAAGAGTATAAACCCCATTTCGATGAATAGAGACGCCGTGCACCGATATAAACTCGCTGTGCGGTCGCCCGAACCGATCGGCGGAACGCCGCGATAGTACTTGAACGGCTTGTCAGTACAGCCAGTCTCCCTTCCGGGAAGGACTGTGAGATACGGACGGTACAGCAGTCGCTGTACTGGTGGAATATCGTAATCGATGGAGAAAGTAAATCGACAGAGCGCACCTACCGAACCGGACGACGACTACACGCTGACGGAGCACTGCGCCGACTGCGGACGAGAGACGGAACAGAAAGTCGAAGTGAGTATCGTCTCGACGAGCGACGAACAGCAGACGAACCCCGAGAATCGGAAGTTCGCACGCGTCCCGTGCCGGACCGCGACGTGTCTCAGTTGCGGCACCGTCACGGAACGACTCCGACGCTGACCGTCCGTCTCCGCTCCGAGCGCAGTTCCGCTCCGCGGAATTTCTGTACCTTCGTACACTCCGGTCCGGCGTAAAAAACAGTTACACTTTGTGACGAACTATCTCGTCGTATCGTGTCGAACCCAGACCTATCCCGCCGACGGTTTCTCGCCGCCAGCGGTGCAGTCGGTGTCGGTGGTCCGGCCGCCCTCTCTCGGTTCCCGGGAGTCGCTGCCCGCGAAAGCGCCCGCTCGCAGGGCGACGGCGAGTTCACACAGCAGGCGGGGGCACAGCCGCAACCCGGCGCGTGGCCGATGTTTCAGAGCGACGCCGCGAACTCCGGCTACCAGATAGACGGCATCGGACCGTCGGAAGGAGTGACCGTCCGCTGGCGGTTCACGCCCGGGTCGAGACAGATTCTCGGCCGGGACGTCAGCGGGATTCTGTCGAGTCCGGCCGTCGTCGGCGGCACCGTCTACATCGGTGCCAACGACGGTCGACTGTACGCCAAAGACGCCGAGACCGGCGACCAGCGCTGGCAGTTCGAGTCCGGGGAGGTGCTCGCGCGAAGCCCCGCCGTCGTCGACGGCACCGTCTACGCGGGGGCGTCGACGGGGAAACAGCCGATATACGCGATAAACGCCGAGAACGGAAGCGAGCGGTGGTCGTTCGAGACGATAGACGCCCTCGGACGGGCGACGAAGGGTCGCTCGCCGAGCAGTCCGACCGTCGTCGACGGCACCGTCTACGTCGGCAGCGCCGAGACGTCCATCGTCGACCCGCGGGGAGCGGTGTACGCGCTCGACGCCGAGACCGGCAACGCGCAGTGGACCGCCCGAGTCGACGGATACGTCGACGGAACGCCCGCCGTCGACGAGACGTCCGTCTACGTCGGCGGGTCGACGGGGGGAGTGTACGCGTTCGACGCCGACACCGGCGAACTTCGGTGGCAGTTCGACACCGAAGACGTCGTTCGGAGCAGTCCGAGCGTCGTCGACGGCACCGTTTACGTCGGCAGCGACGACACCAACGTTTACGCCATCGACGCCGAGACCGGCGACCAGCGCTGGCAGCACGTCACGAAAAGAGGCATACAGAGTAGTCCGAGCGTCGCCGACGGCGTCGTCTACGTCGGCAGCGACGACGGCGGCCTGTACGCGCTCGACGTGATGACCGGTCGGCGGCGCTGGCGCTATCCGACCGGCGGATTCGTCAGGAGCAGCCCGACTATCGCCGGCGACACGGTTTACGTGGGCAGTTCGAGTTCGAGCGTCCACGCCGTCGACGCCGACAGCGGCGAAAGACGCTGGCGCTTCGAGACGGACGGCAACGTGCTCAGTAGCCCCGCCGCCGTCGACGGAAGTCTGTACGTGGCGGCGCTGGGCGGGTCGGTGTACGCGCTCTCGGGAACGTCTCCCTCGTCGTCCGTGTCGTGACCGGTGTGAAGAGCGACGCCGAGGCGGGCCGCATCGGTACCGGAGTGAGGTGTATCTGCACCGGAATGGGCCGCATCTGCACCGAGACGGGCCGCATCTACACTGGAATGGGCCGCATCTGCACCGGTGCGGGGTGTATCTATTTTGCCTGCGCGCTCGACTGACTCGGTACCGATGGACGTAGAACTGTTCGGAACGACTGTCGCGCTGGACGAGGCGGTCGTTTCGGTTTTACCGGACGAACTCCGTCGACAGATCGCCGCCTACGAGTCCGGCGAGCGTCGGACGTTCGACCTCGAACTGCAGCAACCCGCCGGCTTCACCGGCGCGGTGATGGAAGCGATGGCCGAGATACCGTACGGAGAGACGCGTACGTACGGCCAACTGGCGGCGAAGCTCGACACCGCGGCCGTCGCCGTCGGTGGAGCGTGCGGGCGGAACCCACTTCCCATCGTCGTGCCGTGTCACCGCGTCGTCGGCGCGGACTCGCTCGGCGGCTACTCCGCCGGTGGCGAGCAGGGGCTCCGACTGAAACACCGTCTCCTCGACCACGAGCGCGCAAACGAGTGAACCGGTCGCCGCTCGGGGACGATGACGGCGCTCGACACCGCGACGCTAGCTAGCTATTAGCACGTGCGGCGACTACGCTCGACTATGAGCGAAGAGCGCTCCCGGCGGCGGAACCTCCGGATGCCCGCGAACGGCGAGCAGTTCGCACTCGTGACGGACATGCAGGGGTACGGCCGCGTCCGACTCCGCTGCAACGACGGCAAAGAACGGATGGGACGCATCCCGGGTCGGATGCGTAAGCGAATCTGGATTCGAGAGGGCGACATCGTCCTCGTCGAACCGTGGGACTGGCAGGACGAGAAAGCCGACATCGTGTGGCGATACGACCAGCAGGACGCCGAGCAGTTGCGCGAGGAAGGCCACATCAACGTCGGGTGAAGCCAGCGGTCGGCGGCGGTGCGCTCCGCCGCTCGGCTCGCTACACCGGGCCAGCCTCGGCGTCCGGATGCCGGTAGATACAAGCACCAGCTACCCCGGAGACGACAACGATTGTCAGCGTGCGACGGTTCGAGAGTTTACCGAGGACGACCGGAACAAACGCGTCGTGACTGCAGAAGGAACCGAGGTCGGAACGATACGCGAGGTGGACGGCGACCGCGCGACGGTCGACCGCGACGACGACGCCAGTCTCACGGACAAGGTAAAGAGCTTCCTCGGGTGGGACGGCGACTCCGACGAACTGCGCACCGAACACATCGACTCCTACGACGAAGGGCGCGTCCGACTGCGAAACTCGCCGTAAGCGGGAATCGGTGCGCCGTCTCGGGGTCGAGCCGTCGACTCGACTGTTTTTCGCTCGGTCAGTCGTCTTCCGACGCTTCGGGTAGCTCCGGGTTGCCGAGCGGAGCGTCGGTGCTCGGGAGGTCGAGCGAGACGTCGCGGACGCCGATGGTGTCGAGAATCCGGCGAAGCGTCTGCCCGCGGTCCGTGCCCCGGGGCGCGTCGATGCAGGAGAGGTGGACGAACGCGCCGTAGATGTCGCCGCCGAGTTCGTGCGACACCGAGAAGAACCGCTGCTGCATGGTGAAGTCGCCGAGCCGGAGCTCGACGACGGGGTCCTCCTCGACGAGGTCGCCGCCGCAGATGTCGCACGTGGGCTGACCGTTGTTGTTCATAGGGCGAGAGAGGTATGCGGCGCAGCGACGAGAAAGTACGGAACAGTCTACACGACCGAGTATGTGGGCGACGGACGCGTCGGCGCACTCCGGACCGGGCGCCGGGGGTCGACTCACTGTCGCAGCGAGTCACCCGCTGTCCGACGTCGCGTCCGCGGACGCGTCGCTCAGGAACTCGTCCATCTTCCGTGCGAGCGCCAGCGCGAACTCGTCGTCGTTGACGGCGGCGTCCATCTCGACGAGTTCGACACCGGGGTCGAGGTGCTCGCGGACGGCGTCGAACAGCGCCTCGTCGGCCTCGGGGTCGAAAAACGGCTCGCCCTCCACGTCGAGCATCGAGACGCCGTCGAGTGGCAGATACACCGCGACGGCTCCCGACGCGTCGTTCACCTTGCCCGCGAGAATCTCGCCGAGTTCGGCGGTCTCGTCGGGCGTCGTCCGCATCAGCGTCACCTGCGGATTGTGCCGATAGAACGTCCGGTCCTCGAATCGCTCCGGGACCGAGTCGGGCGGTCCGAAGTTCACCATGTCGAGCGCCCCGACCGAGACGACGTGCGGGATTCCCATCTCGCCGGGCGCGTCGAGTCGGTCCGGGCCGGCGCTGAGCACGCCGCCGACGAGTTCGTCGGCCCACTCGGTCGTCGTCACGTCGAGTACACCGTCGACGACGCCCTCTCGAACGAGACTCTCCATCGCCCGCCCGCCCGAACCGGTCGCGTGAAAGACGATGGTCTCGTAGCCGCGCTCTTCGAGGTACTCGCGGGCGGTCTGGACACAGGGCGTCGTGACGCCGAACATGGTGAGAGCGACGGTGGGTTTCTCCTCGACCTCGACGTCGGCCTCCCCGGCGACCATCCCGACCATCGCCAGCGCCGCGTTCGCGATGATGCGCCGAGAGAGCTGATTCAGGCCCTCGATGTCGGCGACCGAGTACGTCATCGCGATGTCCTTGAAGCCGACGTACGGTTCGACGTCGCCGGAGGCCATCGTCGACACCATCAGTTTCGGAACACCGACCGGGAGCGCCCGCATCGCCGTCGTCGCGACGGAGGTGTTACCCGACCCGCCGAGTCCGAGGATACCCTCCAACGTTCCCTCGTCGTGGAGTCGCTCGGCGATAGCGGCGGCCCCGCGTCCCATCACGTCCATCGCCTCGCCGCGGTCGCCGCCCTCCCGGAGCGATTGGAGGCTCGTCCCGCCGGCCTCGGCGACGGTTTCGGCGTCCGTGTCCGGCGTGAACTCCGGGTCGTCCATCACGCCCACGTCGACGACGTGAACGTTCACGCCCTGCGCCTCGATCACGTCGCGGGCGAACGCGATCTCCTCGCCCTTCGTGTCGAGCGTCCCGACGATGACGACGCTCACAGCGGCTCACCTCCTTCCACGTCTCCGGCTTCGCCCGGTTCTTCCGCGCCGTCGGGCGCGTTCGGTAACTTCGGGACGCCTCGGTCGAACGACGGACTCTCGATGTCCTCCGGCGAGACGGAGGTGCGGTCGGCGCTCATAGCTCGATGTCCTTGAACTCGCGGGCCTGACTCTCGATGGCCTCCTCGGTCGGGAGGCGCTCGATGCTGGACGCGCCGAAGAAGCCGACGACGCCCTCGGTGTTGTCGAGGACGTGTCTCGCGTCGTCGGGCCACGCGATGGGGCCGCCGTGGCAGATGACCATCACGTCGTCGTCGACGTCCGTTGCGGCGTCGTGAATCTCCTGCACGCGCTCGGCGGCAGTGTCGAGGTCGAGCGACGTTTCGGCCCCGATGTCGCCGCTGGTCGTCAGTCCCATGTGCGCGACGACGACGTCGGCACCGGCCTCGGCCATCTCGCGCGCCTGGTCGGTGTTGAACACGTACGGACAGGTGAGCATCTCCTGCTTACTGGCCTCGCGAATCATCTCCACTTCCTCGTCGTAGCCCATCCCGGTCTCCTCCAAGTTCTGCCGGAACTGGCTGTCCTCGTCGATGAGTCCGACGGTGGGGAAGTTCTGTACCCCGGAGAACCCGCGGCGCTTCAGGTCGGCGACGAACACGTCCATCTGCCGGAACGGGTCCGTCCCGTTCACGCCGGCGAGCACCGGCGTCTCCTCGACGACCGGGAGCACCTCGTGGCCCATCTCGACGACGATTTCGTTGGCGTCGCCGTAGGGCAACAGCCCCGCTAACGACCCGCGGCCGCCCATCCGGTAGCGACCGGAGTTGTAGATGATGAGCAGGTCGATGCCGCCGCGTTCGGCGAATTTCGCCGAGATACCCGTCCCGGCACCCGCGCCGATTATCGCCTTCCCTTCGTCGACCGTCGCGCGAAGTTCGTCGAGCGCTTCGTCGCGCGTGAATCGGTTTGACATACCACGATACTGTATCACGAGACCGGGTAAGTAATGATGGGGAGGAGACAGCAGCGGCGGACTAGTTCGAGATACTCATGCCGGGCACCGGCCATTACGTTCGCGCCGGGCACCTGCCATCACGTTCGCGCGGTACGTCTATGCACCCAGCGGACGAACGACCAGCCGATGCGTACCGCAGCATTCACCGAACTCGTCGGTCCCGACGGCGTCGACATCGTCGACGAACCGACGCCGGAAGCAGGCGTGGGAGAGGCCGTCGTCGACGTCGAAGCCTGTGCCGTCAACCGCCACGACCTCTGGATTCTCGAAGGCGACTCCGCGATGGTCGACACCGGCGACCTGCCGTTCGTCAGCGGCCTCGACGTCGCCGGCGTCGTCGCGTCCGTCGGCGACGACGTGACCGCTGTCTCGCCGGGCGACCGCGTCGTGCTGTGTCCGAACGAGACCTGTGGAGTCTGCCGTTTCTGCCGGGAAGGTCCGGAGAACCTCTGCGAGAACTTCTCGCTGTACCACGGCGGCCTCGCCGAATCCGCGCTCGTGACCGCGGACCGCCTCGTCGCGCTCCCCGACGCCGTCGATACCACGACCGCGGCGGCGCTGCCGACCGCCTACATGACCGCCTTACACATGCTCCGGCGCGCCGAGGTCGGGCCCGGTGACCTGGTGTTCATCCCGGGTGCGACCGGCGGCGTCGGCGTCGCGAGCGTGCAGTTAGCGGACGTTCTGGGTGCGCGAACGGTCGGTACCTCCTCGTCGTCGGCGAAGCTCGACCAGGTGTCGACGCTGGGCCTCGACCACGCCGTCGAAGGGGCCGACGTCGAGGAGATTCGAGCGGCAGTGCGCGAGATAGGGGCGCCGGACGCGGTGCTCAACCACCTCGGCGGCCCGTACACCGAACTCGGACTGGACCTCCTCCGTCGCGGTGGCCGGATGGTCGTCTGCGGTCGGACCGCGGGCGGTCGCTCCGAGATCGACGTACCCGACCTGTTTCTCGGACACAAACGCCTCGTCGGCAGCACGATGGGGACGCAACCGGACCTCGAACGGCTGGTCGAACTCGTCGCCGACGGGGCGCTCTCGCCGGAGATACACGGAACCTTCCCGCTCGAAGAGACGGGCGCGGCCTTCGAGGCGATGGCCGAACGCGACCACGTGGGGAAAATCGTCGTGACGCCGTAGACCGACCCGAGGGCGAAACCCGACCGCGAAGCCGACTACGGTGACGGCGGTTGCGGCAACGGTGACTGCAGCGGCGGTGGTTGCGGTGACGGTGACTGCAGCGACAGCGCGTCTGTCGTCTCGGGGACGAACAGCTATAGTAGCCGTCGCGTGTACTATATCCATGGCACACACTGACACACACGGTGCGCTCGACGACATCAGCTACCTCGCGCGCTCACACCACCGCGTACCTCTCCTGGTGGCGCTCGCGACTCGGCCGAGGAGCGGGGCCGAACTCCGGGACCTGGCGAACGTCTCCTCCTCGACCGTCCGACGGACGCTCCGCGAGTTCGAGACGCGACGCTGGGTGCGTAAAGACGGGTTTCGGTACGAGGCGACGGAACTCGGGGCGTTCGTCGCGTCCTCGGTCGAGGCACTCGTCGGACAGGTCGAGACGGAGCGGAAGCTCCGCGACGTCTGGCACTGGCTCCCGGGCGAGGAGAGCGGCTTCGGCGTCGACACCTGCGTCGGGGCCGTCGTCACCGTCGCCGAGTCGGACGACCCGTACCGACCGGTGAACCGGTTCGCCTCGCTGCTCCGGGAGACCGACCAGTTCCGGTTCGTCGGCGTCGGTATCGCCCTGCTCGAACCCTGCAGAGACGAGTTCCGCAGGCGGGTCCTCGACGGCATGCGCGCGGAGATAATCGATCCGCCGAGCGTCGCCGAGCACATCCTCGAAACGTATCCGGACCACTGCTCGAAACCGCTCGAAAGCGACAACTTCAGCGTGCGGATACACGACGACCCCCCGCCGTACGGCGTCTGTCTCTTCGACCGTCGGGTGGGCGTCTGCGGGTACGACCACGACAGCGGAACGGTCAGAGTGTTGATCGACTCCGTGGCCCCCGAAGCGCGCGAGTGGGCCGAAATCCTGTACGAGTCGTACTACCGCGAGAGTCGACCGCTCCGCCGCGAGACGATTCTCTAATGAGTCGGCGGCGCACCGCCGTCTCCCCGAGCGTCGTCGTCAGGTGACCGCCGAGCAGTCGCCGCGCGACGGTCACTCGTCGCCCGACCGGCGGCCGATAGCTACCTCTCTTCACCGGTCGTGTACTCCTCCGGCGAACGGAGACACAGCCATGAAAGACGCACACAAACTCGACTGCGAGTCGGCCGCCGCGGACTGCCGGTTCATCGTCCAATCGGAAGACGAATCGGAGGCGATAGAGCTCGCGAGGCGACACATGCAGGACGTCCACGGCAAAGAGTACAGCGACGACGAACTCCGGACGGAGCATCTGCAGGTCGTTTGAGCGTTCGTCGAGGTGCCGAGCGCTCGAGCGGCGGTTTTTCCGGTGAGAGGTGGGTTCCCGACGCGTTCCACGTCCGTCGGCGGCTCTCTCGCCTCGAACCCGGCGAGATGTGCACGTCGGAGCGGGTGTGAAGAACGTCGCAGCCTCCGTCTGAGTGCCGACGTTTCGAACTGCGGGGGAGAGTGCCGACTACCCGTGTTACTTATTCGCGTGGGGGTCGGACTGTATAGAGTATGTCAATTGACACTCTCGAATCGCTCCACGAGCACCTGCAGTGGGCGATTCAGGTCGAACTCTCGACCATTCCAGCGTACCTCTACGCGATGTACTCCGTCGACGACGACACCTCCGTACCGTACCGGCTCATCCGGAGCGTAGTCGTCGAAGAGATGCTCCACACAGCCCTCGTAGCGAACGTACTCACCGCTGCCGGCGGCGAGCCGCGGTTCTACGACGAGAGCGTCGTCCCGTCGTATCCGATGGCGCTGCCTCACCATCGGCCCGAAATCGTCCTCGGGCTGGAACGAGCATCCCCGGAACTGATCGACCGCGTGTTCGTGACGATCGAACGGCCCAGAGAGGTCGGCGGGTTACCGGAGGACGACGACTACGAGACTATCGAACAGTTCTACATGGCCGTCGAGGAAGCCATCGAGCGCCTCGACACCGAAGAGGGACTGTTCGAGGTGGACCGGACCGACCGCCAGATGGCGGAGTCGGGCTACTACGCCCCGGTGGAGTACGATTTCGAAGAGAGCGGAGGCCTCGACGCCGTCGTCGACCGGGAGACGGCCACCAGCGCCGTCGAGACCATCGTCCACCAGGGAGAGGGGTACCGAGACGCCGAGTACGCCGACCCCGACCACCACGAGCAGACGCACTACTACAAGTTCAAACAGATTGCCGACGGAACCCATCCGCTCGGTGAGACGCGCGCCGTGCCGACTAACCCTCGGGCCGCCGAGTACCCGGAGCATCTCCGCCCGGCCGCGGACCTGTTCAACGCCTGCTACTCCTATCTCTACGTGCTGATGGACGGGCTGTACTCCCCCGTCGACTCGGAGACGAAAGACGACCTCGTCCTCGAACTCTACGGCGTGATGATGGCGGCGATGCGGCCGTTGGCTCGGTGGCTGACCAGACAACCCCTCGCCGACGGCGCGGACGAACACGCCGCGCCGACCTTCGAGTTCTATCGCTTCGACGGCGACCCGGTGGAGGAGTTGCACCGACTCGCTGACGCGGTAACAGAGCGAAATCCGGAACTCGCCCACGTCCACGGCGCGCTGGTGCAGCTTCGGGGCGTCGGTCGGTGAGCGAACGCTCGAACTCCGTCACTCCCCCTCGGTCGAGAAACCGATTCGGCCGTGAGTACCGTCGCAGAAGGGTTTGTCTTCCGAGTGCCCACACCGGCAGAGCCAGACGTCCGTGCCGCGGAAGACCGACCCGTCGTCCTCCCCGCTCATCTCGAACGGGCCGCTGACGTGGAGCGGACCGTCCGGCGTCGGCACGACCGAGAGTCTACCCCCGCCCCCCGTCGCCCCTGTCTCCGCGGAGTTGTCTTCGACAGTTCCCGGGGCCTCGAACTCGATTTCGAGGTGGGAGTTGTCGCAGAGCGGCTTGTTGTCCGAGGCCCCGCATCGACACAGCGCGATTCGGGTGTCTGCGAGCAGTTGCTCGTCGTCCGGCGTCTCGATGACGCTGTCACCGCGGACGTAGTGCGGCCCGTCCGAGATGACGGTAACGGTGTTCTCGTCGGGGACGGCTTCCTCGGGGCCGTCGTCGGCTCGTTCGTAGTGGAGCGCGCCGGTGGGACAGCGCTCGATGACCTCGGCGATATCGTCGGCATCCGCGTTGTGCGGGTTTACCCACGGCCGCTGGTCCGTGTCGAACACGTCCGGGAGGCCGCGGACGCACTCCCTCGCGTGGATGCACCGCCGCACGTCGTAGCTGACCTCGATTCCCTCGCCGGTGTACCTGTGTATCTCTTCGTCCATCGCTTGCCCCAGTACGGTCCGGAGATGCGTTAACATTCCTCAGTCCGGCGGCGGAGGGACGGGCCGTCGCGAACGCTCGCTCGTCGCTACGCTCTCCGTTCGTGGTGTTCGGGAAAATGCGCCGGCCGGGACCGAGCAAACCGAAGGTTTGCGAGGGTCGGGCGGCGCGCGACCGAAGGGAGTGCGCCGGCCGGGAGTTCACCGAGTGAAGCGAGGTGAACGACGACGAGACTGCGTCTCGTCGGGATTTGAACCGAGCCGAGACGTTCCTGCTCGCTCCGCTGCGCGGGCTGCGACTCGTCGGGTTCAGAATCCGGCGAGGCGATTTTCGCCTCACTCCGTTCGGCAGAAAATGCGCCGGCCGGGATTTGAACCCGGGCCATGAGCTTGGAAGGCTACATCTCGAAATCTGGCGATTTCGAGGGGCCACTAGT
Source organism: Haloprofundus sp. MHR1 (assembly GCF_005155585.1). Classification (NCBI taxonomy): domain Archaea; kingdom Methanobacteriati; phylum Methanobacteriota; class Halobacteria; order Halobacteriales; family Haloferacaceae; genus Haloprofundus; species Haloprofundus sp. MHR1. The sequence goes on along the minus strand of NZ_CP039833.1, from coordinate 2,419,019 downwards.
ACACCAGGTGCCCTCGGATGCCTGTTATCCAAGTTGAATGGATGCGACGGCATAAAACCCCAGACGATGAGCTTCTGGCTCACAGAGGGAGATGAGACTCCTGTGACTACTCTAAATAAAAAGTTGAATGCTGTTTTTACGCCGTCCAGTCGAGTTCGTCGGCCAGCATCTGCAGGATGCGCCGACGAGTAGTGGGGGCCATCGACTTCTTCTGGATGCGGAAGGTCGCCTTCTCGCTGTTGAGACCGATAGTGAGGCTCATGGTGTCCTCATAGTCGGAATCCATCGCGTCGAGAATCTCCCCAATCGCGATTTCTTCGTCTTCCTCGCCGTACTCACCGATTTCAATCGGGTAGACGAGGCCCCACTCACCGTCTTCTTTGCCGATGATTACCTGGAAGTTCGAGCGCGAATAGTCACGGTCTCCTTCGACGTCCGCGTGCGCCGGATCAGCTTCGACGTTCCCGCTCTGGTCCCGCGTGAATCGGACTTTCGCCGCGTCGCCGATGAACTCGTTGAGCGTCGTGACGAGCGCGAGGTGGTCCTTGGTCCGACGGATGTCGGCACCGCGGATTTCGACTCGTCGAACCGTATCCGAGCCGCTGAATTCGCTCAGGAATCGTTGGACGAGTCCCTTGTTCTTTTGCTGACTACTGTCTCCTGCAGTCTCGATGAGTCCTGTCCGAAGGTCGATTCGCAGAACTGCACGATAGACGGTCCGGATCTTCTCGTAGTCACCCGTGGTGACGTCGAAGTCACTCTTCGTCTTGCCCGTCTTCCAGTACTCGGCGTAGATGTGGTTCTCGTCCTCGAACTCGATGAGACGCGGTCGGAACGTATCGTCGAGGTCTCCGATAAGAGGCGCCGGAATGTCCTCAACGGCTTGTACGTACGCGTCGTCGAGATCGTCGTCTGCTTCACAGAAGTTGATGAACTCGTCTTTCGAGAGTTCGTCGGACTCGGCCATGTCTCCGAGCAGGCCGCCGAGTTCCTGTGCGAGGTAGACCCGCGAGGTGTGGTCGGTGTACTGGAAGTACGAATCGTAGTAGTAGATCTCTCGAAGGCTCAGATTGTCGCGGACGACGTGGAAGCCTTGGCCGGCGTTCTCGATATTGTCGACCTTGTTAGCCCACTCCTCGAGTACGCGTGTTTTCGCACCTTTGCGGATGTCCGAACGGAGCTGGTTGTTATTCGGGTGGCTCCTGAGGACATTCAGAATTTCGTCACGAGATGCGTTCTCGTCGACGTCGGTGTCGGTATTCTGGAGTCCCCGACGGATGTCGCGCGTGGGAAGCGCGTTGATGAGTCGTTCGTCGTTCGGTTCGTCTTCGTCGTCGTGGTGTGCCATGCTCATGGCAGATTGACATTCAGGGAGAAGTGACATGAAGGCGCGTATAAACACCAAAAATGGAGTTGCTATGGATACTGTGAATAAGGTTATAGTAAACAACCACAAAAGTGGTTGTATAGAATGAGTGGGGATGCGCAGTCGCTGGAGAAGGTTGACGAGACACTCCAGGATATCATGGGGTGGGGCCAATACAAAGCGGAAGCCTATCGGGTGCTAGTTGCGGAAGGTCCGCTTGAAGCCCGAGAAATCGTGGTACGGACGGATATACCACAGGGGAGAATATACGACGTCTTAGATAGTCTCGAACGAGAAGACGGCGTAATAGAAAGACGAGAGAGAAATCCTGCACGGTACCGAGCTCAAAATCCGGGTAGAATTATTACTGAAAAGCAAGATAAATTCGAGGAGGCGAAAGAGACTCTTGTTACTGCCCACGAGCTTAATGAATCAGAGTCTACCTCTTCTACGAACTCTGCTTGGATATTAGGAGGTCAGGCAGGAACGGTGCGAAAAACACGAGAATTGATGGACACAGCTGAAAGCAGCATTAAAGGGGTTGAGCGCGACCCACGGTGGTATCGAACAGAGGACATGCGTACTTTGCGCCGCCTCTCTGACGAGGGCGTCAATGTCCAATTGATGATTTGGAATCCACGCCAGGAGCAGATTGAACAATTCGAAGACGAAGGAGTGTCTGTTCACCCACACACAGGGGCGAACAAGTCGTTCTATGTGATTGATGAGGAATACGTAGTAATGAAATCAGGACAAAATGAGACGGGAATCGTCTTCCAGGATAAATCTATGGCAAGTATTTTTATCAGGGAGTTTGACCATCTCTATGACGAAGCAATAGAAGAGTCATAAAATGCACAGGAAAATGCTCCCAGTCGCACTAATGTATGCTTGCGATCAGGAGCCAATCGAAGGTCGAACGCGCCTTCAAAAGATGGTTTTCCTAATGCAGAAACATTTCGAGAGTGTAGATAAGGAAGTTCTCTCGTCAGATGATTATGAATTCATTGCGTATGATTACGGTCCTTTCTCTAAGGAATTATATGAGGATCTAGACTCCCTCTCAGATCAAAATCAGATAGAAGATTCACAAGAGGAGCTCTCTGAGGACAAAGTGAAGTACATCTATTCGATTCAAAGACGTGGGGAAGACCTCTTTGAGACTCAACTGAATCAAGAAGAGGTACAAAAGACCCTTAGAGTTGCAGAAGAAATTAAAGAAGAGTACAACGATATGCTGCTTTCACAATTGATTGAAGAAGTCTATGCTCGATATCCAAATTATGCTAAAAACAGTATCTATTGAATCTAGCGAATAGATTCTCTCAATTGCGGTTACAGGAGAGAGTCATTTTACATCAACGACGCAGCAGTTACAGCCACATCACATCAGCCAAACAGCCATGCTGCGTTGAGCTTTAACCTCGATTTCATATCAATTACACCATCAAGTGACGAGCATACTGTATGTTTAGAGAGTTTGTAGAGGGCACAGGAGGAGAGGAGTGTGGCTCTTCCATATACTTCCCCACTAATTGATGTGAATATCTAAATTCTGTAAACACCCCATCGCAGTATGGCAGTTTTCCCGAGAAAACAGATATAAATCCCATATGAAGAGCGGTACCGCTGATGTAAACACTTCCTGTGGAAGAATACACATCTACAGCAGGAAATCTCACGAACAAAAACAACCCTACGAGAGGTCTCAGTCACGTTTTCCTCTCCCTCCCGTGAATACCTTTACGCAGTCCAGAGAAGTGCAACAGTGACTCCTCACCTCTTATACCTACTTGATAAGTTGTGATGTCCGTATTTTGTGCACCGCACAGACATCCGAAAATCGGTGTGCGCAATGGGTACGCCATGCGCCGGCCGGGACCGAGCAAACCGAAGGTTTGCGAGGGTCGGGCGGCGCGCGACCGAAGGGAGTGCGCCGGCCGGGATTTGAACCCGGGCCATGAGCTTGGAAGGCTCAGGTCCTACCACTAGACCACCGGCGCGCAGTTACCCAGTTCTATACGAGAGAATAAGGGTGTTACTCTTCGCGTTCGTCGGCCGACACGGACCGACGCGGCACCCGCCGATTCGCTCACGCACCGGTCGAACAGTTGTACGTTAGCAGTTCGTGCCGTTCGGTCGGCTCCGGACCGTCGAACCGCGTCGGCTGACTGACGTACGAGAGCGAGACCGTCGCCAACTCGTCGTCGTGTGCTCGGTTCCAGCGACTACAGAGATACTCCGCGAACTCGCGCTGCAAGCGGTCGTCGTCCGCGTAACGCAGGTCGCCCATGTACTTGCGCCAGCGGGAACTCGGGTACATCTCCATCGTGTCGGGTCGGTCTTCGACCGGTGGCGACAGGTAGTACGCGTCGACGCGCTCGCCGGACTGGAGTTCGCCGGGGGCGACGTACCACCAGTCGGCCGTCGGCGGGTGCGGCGCGGCCGCACCAGCGTCGGATAGTAGCCAATCGCGACCCGGCTGTCTGCTCGGACGCGGACCCGGAGTCAGGGCGAAGTCGAGCGAGTCTCGGGGCGAGGCCGAGCCGTCCCGCGGCGCGTTCGACCGAACCGGAGAATCGGTCGACCGACCAGTCCCACACCGACGGGGGGAGGAACACGAGAAGCGCCGTTACCGAGACGAGCGGGAACAGGCCGATGCGCATCGTGAGCAGCATCCCGACGTGCATCCCGGCGAACGCCAGAACGAGTAGCGTTCGGAGGCGGCCGGTGAGAACAAGCAGCAGCGGCGACGCGACGACTAACCCCAGCCAGAGGAGGTCGAACGCGTGGAGCAGCGCCGGGAACTGCGCCAGCGTGTCGCCGAGCAGAATCGTGAACTGCTGGAGGCTCAGCACGTAGCGGACCGCTTCGCCGTCGAGCCAGAGGTCGCCTCTGAGTTTGAACACCGCGTTGACCGCGTAGACGAGCACGACCTGAACCAACAGCGCGGCGGAGGCGAGAGTCGCCGCTCGCTCCCTCGGCGTTTCGACCCGTCGAAGCGCGTCGACGGACCACCGCTCGCCGAGCGGGAGGAACAGCCCCCAGAACAGGAGACGACGGAGCACGGAGTCGCCGCCGTTGAGCACGCCCGGGTTGCGCGCGTGCAGCGAGACGAGGAGGAGAAACGAGAGTAGCAGCGCTGTTCGCGTGTGGTAGCCGAGAAGCAGCGCCAACCCGCAGAGGCCGGCGAACAGAAACAACAGCGCCTGAACCCACAGGGAGCCCGAGAGCGTGTGAACCGAGAGCTGTGAGAGTGTCGGGTACAGGTCGTACAACAGCGCTCGCGGGAGTACGCCGGCGTCGGTGTAGAACGCCTCTAGATACCGTGCGCGGAGGGCGAGGTCGGCGACTAGCAACAGACCGAGCGAGATGCGAAAGGCGGCCAGCGCTCGCGTGTCGATGCCGAAACGCGCCGTGAGCGCCGCCGCGAGGCGAGCGCGGACGCTCGCCGCGGGAGGAGGGCTTCTCGAATCGCTCATCAGCACGGAGCTACGACGGGTCGGGGTATTCAATCATTCCCATCGGGACTCCGACCGAAACGAACCCGAACGGACGGCGGACCGCCGCACCGTCGGTGCTGTCGAACCGAGGCGTCAGTCGTCGTCCGCGGGCGGCGCACCGGCTTCCCCGAAGGCGCGGGCGGCCTCGCGGACGCGAGCGCCGATTCCCGGCGTCTCCTCGCGTTCGACGGGGCCGTTTTCGCGGATCTCTTCGAGGCTCCGCGGGAACTCCCGCAGGTCGTAGTGGATGCCGATGCCGGCTTTCGCGCCCTGCCCCATCGCGACCGGGACCTGGTTGTGGCCGGGGACGATGTCGCCGACGGCGACGACCCCTTCGACGCTCGTTCGCCCGTGGTCGTCGACGGCGACGGTGCCGTCGTCGTTGAGGTCGCAGCCGAGCTGTTCGGCGAGGTCGGTGTTGTAGTTCGAGCCGTACATCGGGAACCCGCCCCGATACTCGCGGAACTCGCCGTCGTCGAACTCGAACCCATCCAGCCAGCCGTCGTCGCGCTTTCGCATCCCCGTAATCTCCGCCTCGACGACGTCGACGGGGTGCGCGCGGAGCTGCTCGTCGGTCTCGTCGCTCCACTCGGGGTCGTCGCCGCGAAGCAGCAGGTCGACCTCGTCGGTGAAGTTGAGCATGATCATCGCGACGTGGGCGGCGCTCTCGCCGTTGCCCATCACGTACACCGGCCGGTCGACGAACATGTACGCGTCGCAGTGCAGACAGTAGTGTAGCCCCTTCCCCGTCCGCGGCAGCGGCGGGTCCGGTCGCTCGTCCGAGAAGCCGGTCGCGATGACGACGCGCCGTGCGAGGAACTCGCCGTCGTTGCCGACGAGGTGGAACCGACCGTCGTCGGTCCGTTCGGCCTCGGTTATCAGGTCGCGGTGAAACGTCGCGCCGTACTCTTCGACCTGTTCGCGGGCCGTCTGCAGAAACTCGTTGCCCGAGACGTCCTCGGTGACGCCGATGACGTTGTGCGTGTCGAGCATCATCGCGGCGCGGCCGCCGCCCCGGTCGACGACCGCGGTGTCGTGGCCGAGCCGCGTCGTGTACAGTGCCGTCGAGAGTCCGGCGGGGCCGCCGCCGACGACGACCACGTCGTACGATTCCGTCGTACCGCTCGACGCGTCTCGCGCGTCGGCGTCGGACTCGGCCGGGTCGCCAGCCGCTGAGGTCTCACTCATTAGCCTCCTTTTAGAACGGTTCCCGTTTAATAACTTAGCTCGCGTGCGACCCGTGCGCCCGCCCGCGAAACCGTGACACGGACCTCCGGTGTCGGGTCACAAACCCCCAGTGTCGGGTCACAAACCCCCAGTGTCGGGTCACGAACCGTCGGTGTCGAGCTACAGACCCCCGGTGTCGAGTCACGAACTCCGCTGTCGCGTCGGCGGCGACGAGTTCTCGCTCACTCCACGACGGCGTAGCAGTTGCCGCTGGAGACGAACACGTCGACGGGCGCGAGCCCGCTCGAATCGAGGTCGTCTCGGAACTCGTCGGGGTCGTAGATGTGGTAGAAGCGGGGAACGCGCTCGCCGCCCGGGAGCGTCCAGTCCACGGTCGTATCGAATCCCTGGCTCTCCTCGAACTTGCCGTGTTCGGTGCTCCAGACGCTGACGAGCGCCCGGCCGCCGGGGCGGAGTACCCGCGCGAGTTCGTCGAGACTGTCGACTCTCGCCTCCCGCGTCGTGAGGTGGTGCAGCGTCGCCACGTACACCGCGAGGTCGAACGTTTCCGCGCGAAACGGCAACCGCGCGGCGTCGCCGTGGACGAGCGAGACATCGAAACCGCGTTCGGTCGCGCGTTTTCGGGCCTCGCGGAGGAGCTCGCGGCTCACGTCGAGGCCGACGACGCAAGCGGCGTGTTCCGACAGCAACTCGCAGTGACGGCCGTTCGCGCAGCCGAGGTCGAGCGCTCGCGTCGCCTGCTCGTCAGCCGTCGACTCGGCGACGAACGACTCCACTTCGGGCCACGGGTACTCGCGGGTCGCCGCGAAGTGCTCGGCGATGGCGTCGTACGTCGCTCGCGGGTCGTCGGTCGTAGGCGACGGGTCGCCGTCCATGGTGGTCCGTTCGTCGGCGAGGATAAACCAGCTACGACCCGCATCGGTTCAACCCACAGAGCTACGACCCGCATCGGTTCAACCCACAGGGCTTCGACCCGCATCGGTTCAACCCACAGGACTTCGACCCGCATCGGTTCAACCCACAGGGCTTCGGCTTGCGTTGCGCCGACCCGCGCAAATCGTCGTCGCGTGCGGCCGGCGCTCGGCGCTCACAGCGCGACGAACGCGAGCGAGGTCAGCGCGAGCAGGGCGGCGACGTGTTTGATGCCGTCCGCGGGCGTTCCTTCGCCGAGTTGCCCCGCGACGACGCCGGAGCACACCGCGTGGACGACGCACATGTGGTACAGCGTGAGCGTGTACAGTTCGACGGCGACGTCCGAGAAGCCGACGAGTCCCGCCGTCGTCCCGGAGGCGGTACCCGCGTCCGGGGCGGCCGCCTGCGCCTCCTGAACCGCCGGGACGAACGCGAGCGTCAGCGCGGCGACGATGGCGAGGAAGACGAAAAACGAGATGTAGATGACCAGCTGGTAGGTGAGCATCTCCTGGCGGCGCTCCTCGCGCAGGCGCTGGGTCGCCTCGGCCTCGTCGGCGGCGATGCGAAGCACCGGTCCCAGGTCGCCGCTGGCGCGAGTGGCGTTGGCGACGAGCGCCGTCGCCCGCGTCACCATCCCTGAGTCGACGCGGCGGTCGAACCGCGCCAGCGCCGTCTCCAGGTCCGCGCCCCACTCGATGTCGCGCCAGAGCCGCCGTACCTCGGGCGTGAGCGCTCCCAGGTCGCTCTCGGCGACGCGCTCGAAGCTCTCGACGACGGTCAGTCCCGCCTCGTTGACGCTCGCCAGCCGGTCGAGGAAGTCCGGCACCGCCGCCTCGTAGGCGCGGATGCGGCGCTTCCGGAGCTGGTGGACGAGCGCGACGCTGCCGAAGGCGAGCACCGCCGCCTCGACGAGCGGCCCGTCGAGCGCCGTCACCGCGGCGACGAACTCGTCCGGTACCGCCGAGAAGTCGACGCGGACGGCGAACCACAGGAGTGCGAGCGGAGCGCCGAACAGCAGCGCTCGAACCGGCCGGTCGAGGAGCGCTCCGTACGGGTCCGAGAGCGTCGACCGAATCGGCCGGAGACGGTCGAACAGTCGGAGCCGTTCTCGGTCGGCCCGCCACCGGTCGGCCGCCCCGTCTCCCGCTCCGGGCTCGGCGGCGTCGGCCGTCGCCGTCCCGCCGTCGGTCACGGCGCTGGTGTCGGCTACGGCGTCGGTGTCGGCCGTGACATCGGTGTCGGGTACGGTACCGCCGGCGGTGCCCTCGTCGCCGGGGTCGAGGCGGTTCGACGGCGGTCGGTACGACTGGGTGAGACTGTCGACGTAGACGACGTACCCCGCCGTCGCCAGCGGGATACCGAGGTAGACGATGAACCGCAGAATCGGGAGCGTGTCGCTCAGCACGAGGCCGATGACGACGAGGATAGTGACGAGCAGCAGCGGTCCGACGACCAGAACCGAGACGTACGCCTCCGCGAACGTCGCCAGCAGTTCGAGATACCGGAGTTGTTGGGACTCGGCTTTCGACTCGTAGCGTTCGTACTGGTCGCGGAGGAAGCCCGAGAGGTTTCGACCGCTCCCGAGAACGCTCGCGAGGTTCTCGCTGAACTCGGCGAGGTCCTCGCTGGGCGTCCGGCGGGCGGTCCGCGACAGCGCCGTCAGCACGTCGATGCCGAACGTCTCCATCTCGCGGACGGCGACGCCGATCTCGGTCGCCGCCTCGCCGTAGACGTCGTCGTTGTCGGCGAGCGTCGACAGCACCGTCGGAAACGACGTGCCGCTTCTCGACAGCGCGTACGTGAACGCGACGGTTCGAGGGAGCGACGCGTCGATGCTGTTCGAGCGAGTGCGCGCCGTCGCGTCGTGGAGATACCAGCGGAGCCAGTACGAACCGGCGCCGAGAGACGCCGCGAACACCCCGCCGAGTCCCAGAAGCAGCGAAAACCGAGCCGGGTGTCGAATCGACCCGGCGTCGTCGACGAGTGCGGTTCCGGCGAGGGTTCCCGCCGCTTCGAGCGAAGAGACCGAAACGAGGCCGACGGCGACGCCCAGACACGCGCCGACCAGCGCGAGCGCGGCCGAGAACAACAGCGTCCGCGCGGCGTGGGTGTAGTGCGTCTCGGCGACGTGGGCGGCCCGGAGGCGGTCGACCTGCCGGGCTTTCCGGGGGCCGTCGCCGTCGACGAACTCGCCGAACAGGAGCGTCGACGCCCGGGTGAGAACGCGGTTCGTCGGCGGGTGCACGAGCGAGAGACAGAGCGGTACGCAGAGCAGCGCCGAGAGCGCGACCGCGGCCGCGACTCCCGTAGCGAGAATCACCGTCTCGCCCCGTCGGTCGCCGGGTCGACGTGCGCGCCCGCGTCGGTGTCGACGGGGTCGTCTCCATCGGCGTCGACGCGCTCGTCCCCGGCGGCGGCGACCCGCGCCATCGCGGCCTCGGCGTCGGCGTAGTACTGGTCGACGAACGCGGTGAAGCGGCGGAAATCCGAGATACCCTGCTCGCAGAGCGCGTCGAGGAACCGCTTTCGTCGGTCGAGTTCGCGTAGCAGCGTCGAGCGACTCCACCCGCGCTCGTCCTGAATCTCGCCGAGCAGGTCGCTGTCGTGGCGAGCGAACTCGTCGCGGCCGGCGTCCCACGAGAACGAGGCGGAGTAGTCGAGTTCGCCCGTCCGCTGGTCGATGCCGCCGAGTTCGCCGACCACCTTCGTGCGGCGGACGCGTTCGCCGTCGAAGCGGGCGAGCGTCTGTATCGAGAGGATGTCGAGCGACTGCACCATCGCCCGCGGCACGTTGATCGGTTCGTTCTCCAGTCTGTTGATGACCGTCTCGATGCTGTCCGCGTGCATCGTCGAGAACGTCGTGTGGCCGGTGTTCATCGCCTGAAACAGCGTGACGGCCTCTTCCCCTCTGACCTCGCCGACGAGGATGTACTCGGGGCGGTGTCTGAGCGCCGAGCGCAGCAGGTCGTACATGTCGACGTCCGCGCCCTCGTGGCGGCGTTCGCGCGTGATAGCCGACAGCCAGTTGTCGTGGTGTAGCGCGAGTTCGCGGGTGTCCTCGATGGAGAGCACCTTCGCCCGCGGCGGGATGAACATCGAGACGGCGTTCATCGAAGTGGTCTTTCCGGACGCCGTGCCGCCGGCGAACACCAGCGACTTGTTGTGCTCGATGCAGAGCCACAGGTACGCCATCTGCTCGACGCTGAAGGTGCCGAAGTCGACGAGGTCCACGGGGGTGAACGGCTCCTCGGCGTACTGACGGATGGTGAACGCCGACCCGCGCGGGGTCACCTCCTCGCCGAGGGCGAGTTCCGCGCGCGAGCCGTCGGGCAGCGTCGTCTCGACGATGGGGTCGCCGACGGAGATGTGCCGCCCCGACTGCTGGGCGAGGCGGACCACGAAGTTGTCGAGTTCGTCGCGGTCGAACCGGATGTTGGTCGCGATGTCGGCGTAGTCGTCGTGGTAGGCGAACAGCGGAACGCCGTAGCCGTCGCAGGAGACGTCCTCGATGCGCGAGTCGGCCAACAGCGGGTCGATGCGGCCGAAGCCGCGGAAGTTGCGGTGAAGGTAGTACAGCAGCGTGTGAAAGCTCTCCGCGTCCGGCGAGACGCCGTACGATTCGAGCAGTTCGCGGAGCGCGTCGGCCAGCGGGTCGTCTTCGAGCGCCGCGTTCGCGCTCTCGGCGGCGCTCGCCGCGTCGTCGCCGAACAGCAGCGGTTCCCGAACGTCCGTCGACACCCGGCCGAGCAGCCGTCGTTCGAAGGCGTCGAGGTCCGGTTCGACCGTGTGGTAGCGGTGGGCGTTCTCGTCGGCCTCGTACGTGACGACGACGTAGGCGTACGGCGCGTTCACCCAGTAGCGGTCGACCTCCTCGTGTCCGCTCGGCGGGTCGAACGTCGCGAGCGGTCCGTCGGTCTGCGGGCGGAGCGGGCGGACCGACACGTCGACGCCGCGCAACAGTTCGAGCGTTCGTTCCGCGCGCCGGCGAAGGACGTCGAACCGCGTCGGCGGGTCGTCGGGAGTTATCGAATCGTCTGACATTCTGTTCTTCCGAAGTTCAGCGACCATTCCGGCGCAGGGGTCTTAAAACCGAGCGTCCAGCGTGAGCGGCGCGAGCGGGTGACCGAGCGCGATGTCGCGTGCAGTCGGACGAGCGGGCACGTCGACAACGACGGAACCGTTCGTGGTCGTCATATCGACGACGGAGACAGTCGCGTCGGGGAACCACATTCGGCGTCGGTGACGCGTCGAAACGGGTCGGTACCCAGACGACGGCGTTACGTTCATACCGCCTCGAACCGAACTTCCTGCTATCGAATGAGGCGGGATTACTTCGAACTGGCAGTCGAACACATCGACTGGGTCGAGACCGGCGACGCGCCCGAGAAGCCGACGGTCGAAATCGACTTCTACGGGCCCGCGGAACTCCTTCAGCGGCGGCTCTCGGACGTCGACGGGGAGCTGCTCGAGGCGAAGCAGACCGACGTCGCGTTTCGGCTCCAGGAATCGCTCGACGAGAACCCGGAGGCGCCGGGCGTCGTCAGCGTCACGAACCGCATCACCGGCGACTTCGTCCTCGAACTGAACGAGGACGCCGACGACGTGTTGAAGTTCATCCGCGCCGCGCGCGAGTACGGCAAGGCCTCCGGCGACGACGACGGTCGGTACCGGGTCGAACTCTCCATCGAGGGAGAACCGCTCGTCGCCTACGAGAAGACGACGTTTCTGGTCTACAACGCCGACGGCGACCTGATGCGACGGCGGAGTCTCATCCCCTCCGGCGTCGAACTCTGAGTACCGGTCGGCCGGAGTCGCTCTCCGCCGCTCGAAACGTCGCCCGAATCACGCCGCTTATAACGCTCAGCCGCCGTATTCGCCCCCGTGAAGAACGTCACCGACCGCACGAGCAACCCGTTCGGCATGCGGCCGTCCTGCGCCGAGTTCGTCCCCGGCTACGGCGACGCCAACGCGCACTTCCACGTCGTCGGCGACCACCCCGGCGTCCACGGCGGCGCCGACGCCGGCGTCCCCTTTACGAACGAGGCGGGTCTGAAACTCCAGGAGACGCTCGTCGACGCGGGGTTACTCCGCAGCGCGGGCGACGAACCGGACGTCGACCGGACGTTTCTCTCGTACCTCCACATGTGCGTCGCGGAGACGACGCCGACGCAAGCGGAGTACGACGACATGGAACGCTTCTTCGACGCCGAACTCCGCGCCATCGCCGCGCACGTCATCGTGCCCGTGGGCGCGCGGGCGACGAAGCACGTCCTCGAGACGTACACCGCTCAGGCGTGGAAAACCGAAATCGACATGGAGAAGCTCCACGCGACGGAGATGCGCGGCAGCGGCTGGCTCGTCGTCCCGGTCAAAGACCCCGCGGAGTGGGAAGACGACGACGCCGACCGCCTCGTCGAAGCGCTGTTGACGCTCCAGTCGACGGACTACCGCCGCGAGACGGACCTCGGTCGATTCCTCCCCGGCGGCGAGTCGTACCTCGTTCGCTGAGTCCGATTCGAAAAATAATTATAATTACCGGTGCTTCGAGACGACTGTCCAGCGATGCGGACGCGTTTTTACGTTGTTGGCGTATCCAACAGCTTCTCGCCCACTTTCTGTTCGATTTGCCACCATCATCGAGTGTTCAGGCCGATATTGGACTGAACCGAGGATTTTTATTAGAATATATCAAATCGGTAGTTGGCGCGCGTGGATGCCCATGCCGCCGCTTGCGACTGCGGACTGGTGCTCACCGCAGTGGCTTGGTCAGAGACGGTCCGCAGCGCGGACCGTCTCCTACTCTTCCGAGCGACGTCACCTCGGCCGCGACGACGCCGTCGAAACGTAACTGGTCGAGCTACGCCGTCGGGTCGTCGGTCCGGTCGCGCAGTTCGGTCCGCCGAATCTTGCCCGTCACCGTCTTCGGCAGGTCGTCGACGAACTCGACCTCTCTCGGGTACTCGTGCGCGGAGAGTTCGTTTCGGACGTGCTGTTTGACGTCTTCGGCGAGGTCGTCCGACGGCGTCTCACCCTCGGCGAGGACGACGTACGCCTTCACGATGTTGCCGCGCTCGGGGTCGGGTTTCGGGACGACGGCCGCCTCCGCGACGGCCGGGTGTTCGCCGAGCGACGACTCTACCTCGAACGGACCGATGCGGTAGCCCGACGAGAGGATGACGTCGTCGGCGCGGCCCTCGAACCAGAAGTAGCCGTCCTCGTCCTTCTGGGCGAGGTCGCCCGAGAGATACCAGTCGCCGACGAAGCAGTCGGCGGTCTGTTCGGGTTTGTCCCAGTACTCGGCGAAGAAGCAGGGGAACTCGCCGCGGTGGGCGATCTCGCCCGTCTCGCCCGGCCCCAGGGGTTCGCCCGTCTCGGGGTCGACGATGTCGGAGGTCACGCCGGGCAGCGGTTTGCCCATGCTCCCCGGTCGGAGCTCCATCGTCGGGTAGTTGTTGACGACCATGTTCCCCGTCTCGGTCTGTCCGTAGGTGTCGTACACCGTTACGCCGAGGCACTCTTCGGCCCAGTCGATGACGCCCGCGCTCAGCGGCTCGCCGATGCTCAACGCGTGTCTGAGGTCGAGGTCGACGCCCGCGAGCACCTCTTCGTTCGCCCGCAACATCCGGTAGGCGGTGGGGACGCTGAAGAGGACGGAGACGGGGTACTCGTCGAGCAGGTCGGCCCACGTTTCGGGGTCGAACTCGCCCTCGTACGTGAACAGCGTCGTCCCCCAGAACCACGCGCCGAGCGTGTTGATGGGACCGGTGAGCCAGCCCAAATCGGCCGTGCTCCAGTAGAGGTCGTCCGGTTGGAGGTCGACGGCGAAGCGCTGAGTCGCCGCGACGCCCGCGACCCACCGGTGTTTGTGGAGGACGCCCTTCGCCAGTCCGGTCGTCCCGCTCGTGTAGTAGAGCAGCGCGTCGTCCTCGCCGCCCGTCTCGGCCGCCTCGTACTCGTCGCTCGCCTCCGACAGCGCCCGGTCGAAGTCCACGTCGTCGTGGCGTTCGTCGCCCCGTCGCCGCTCGCCGCGGTCGCCGTCGGCTCCGAAGACGACGACCGTCTCGACCGAGGGCGCGTCGTCGAGCGCCCGCTCCACCGTCTCCTCGTTCTCGGCAGTCGTGACGACGAGTTTCGCGTCGCAGTCGTCGAGGCGGTAGGCGATGCCGTCGGGGCCGAACCGCTCGTTGACGCTTCCCCACACCGCACCCCGCTTCAGTGCCCCGACGAGCGCGACGTAGTGTTCGGGCACCCGCGGCATATACGAGAACACCCGGTCGCCGCGCTCGACGCCGAGCGATTCGAGCGCGTTGGCGAAGCGGTTCGACTGCTCCTTCAGTTCGGCGAAGGTGAGCGTCTCGCTGGATCGGTCGGTGCCGACGTAGCGGAGCGCGACGTTCTCGCCGTCGGCGGCGTGGCGGTCACACACTTCGTGTGCGATGTTCAGGCGCTCGGGCGCGTCCCAGTCGGCCTCGCCGTAGATGTCGTCCCACGCGAACGAGTCGTACGCCTCCTCGTACGATTCGAGGTTGTGCTGTGTCATCAACGAACGTGATGGTAACCGACGAAATAACGGTACGGACAGGTCGTTCAGATGGAATTATCAATATGGACGCACGCGGGCGCTCAGAGCGAGTCGGCGTACTCGCGGAACCGCCGGCCGCCGTCGGAGCGGACGGGCGCGCCGTGACCCGTCCCGACGACGTCGACGTCGTCGAGGTGCTCGGCCAACTGGCGGACGCTCTCGTCGTTGCGGTCGGCGTCGTAGGCGAGCGCCGACGGGAGGCGCGCGAACCGACCGCCGTCGCCGCGGACGAGGTCGCCGACGAGCGCCAGTCCGTACTCGCGGTGGACGAAGGAGGTGTGCCCCGGCGTGTGCCCGGGCGTCCGGTAGGCGACGAACGGACCGACCGCGTCGCCGTCGACGACGCGTTCGACCGAGAGGTCGGGCGCGTCGAGAAACGCGCCGAGCGCTCGCTGAAGAGCCCCCTTCCGGTTGCCGAGCGGCGGTTTCGCCTCGCCGAGCAGAAAGCTCGCGTCGGGTTCGCTGGCGTAAACGGGCGCGTCGAGACCCATCTCCGCCAGTTCGGCGAGCGCGCCGACGTGGTCGAAGTCGTAGTGAGTGAGGAGAACGCGTTCGAGTTCGGACAGCGAGTATCCGGCGCGTTCGACGTACTCGCGGAGGCGTGCGGCGTCCATCGGCGTCCCGGCGTCGACGAGCGTCAGTCCCTCGGCGTCGACGAGATACGCGTTGACGCCGCGGAGCGGTACCCGCCACGTCGTGTCGGAAGGCGGACTCATACGGGCGAGTACGAGCGCCGGAAGGAAAAATCAGGGGAGTCGAACTGTTCGCCGCCGGAGGCGGCGTTCACCGCGTCGCCCACAGATACCTGCCCACGTCGCCGAGGAACCACGTCGCCGAGAGGACGGGCACGACGACGGCCAGCAGTAAGACGAGCGCGACCATCGGTGCGAGCGCGGCGCTCAGGCCGAGCGCGACCGTCGGCGCGAGCGCGCCGACGGCGTACAGCCACGTCGTCCCCGACCCGAACCGGCGGACGGTGACGACGAGCGAGAGCGGGAGTGCGACCGCACCGACGGGAAACAGGAGCGCCTCGGGCGTCGCCGTCGGCGTCTGCGTCGCTTCGAGGACGAACGGGAGGAGGCCGTCGAGACCGTACGACCCGCGCAGCGTCGCCACCGACGGTGCGCTCGCGAGCTCGGACGCGAACGCGTCGAGCGCGGGGAGTTGGGCGAAGAGGTACTGCGCGACGCCGGCGACGTACAGTATCGTCGCACCGAAGACGGCCGTCCAGTGGTGCAGGAGAGTGCGACGGCGCGACGACCGAACCTGGTTCTGCCGGCGCTGCTGACGACGGCGTGCGCGGCGTGCCTCCCGCGTTTTCGCGCGGGCATCGGCCGCGTCGGGGTCGTGGCCGCCGACGCTTCCGCCGGCGGTTCGACCGCTCGACCGGCGGTTCGACCGACCGCGGGAGGTCCCCGTCGAACTCGTCGACGAAGCCGTACCGGACGCCGAAGCCGAGCGAGCGGTCGACGAGCGGGACGCGGAGGTGGTCGACGCGGAACTGCTCGACTTCGACGTACCGGCGCGACTCGAACGCGACGACGCGCCGGACGAACCGCTCGAACTCGGGGAACTCGACGAGTCCTCGTCGTCGCCCCAGCGCGACGCGGAGGGGTAGCCTTTCATCCGCTTTTTGACGTACGTTCTGTGGCCCAGTCGCTCGTAGTCGGCGCGCTCGGACTCGTCGGAGAGGACGTCGTACGCCCGGCGAATCGTCTGAAACTGCGCGGTCGCGCGGTCGTCGTCGTTCACGTCGGGGTGGTACTCGCGCGCCTTCGCCCGGTAGGCGGCTTTCAGTTCCGCCTGTGTCGCGTCGTCGGAGACGCCGAGGAGGTCGTAGAAGTTTTCGGGCATGCCCTGTTGCGGAAGCGCTACGCAAGCCCCCGGTTTGAATGTACCGGAGCGTGACTTTCAAGAAAAGCCGAAAACGGTAGAACGCGAGGATTGAATCCGTCGTGATCGAAAGTGGGAAACCTCATACGGGTTCGCCGAGTGGGTCGACCGTGAAGCGAATCCAACTGGGGAACACCGTCTTCGAGGGGAAAAACGACGTCTACCTCCTCGACGGGGAGACGACGACCCTCGTCGACACGGGCGTCGCGACGACGGACGTCCGCGAGCAACTCGAAGCCGAACTGGCGGCGTTCGGCGTTAGCTTCGCCGACGTCGACGAGATTCTCCTCACCCACTGGCACTACGACCACGCCGGCCTCGCCGGCGAGATACAGGCCGAGAGCGACGCCGTCGTCCGCGTCCACGAAGCCGACGCGCCGCTGGTCGCCGGCGACGAGAGCGCGCTCTCGGCCGAGAACGAGACGACGCGCCGGAAACTCCGCGAGTGGGGCCTGCCGGACGACCGCCGCGAGGAACTGCTCGACTTTCTCTCCGAGCACGAGAGCCTCGCGGGTCGCCCCGCCGAGGTGACGCCGTTCGAGGACGGCGACACGTTCGCCATCGACGGCCGCGAGTACGAGGCGGTCCACCTCCCCGGCCACTCGGCCGGCCTCTCCGCGTTCGCCTTCGAGGGCGAATCGGGCGAGGAGGCGTTCGTCGGCGACGCGATTCTCCCGAAGTACACCCCGAACGTCGGCGGCGCGGACGTGCGCCTCGACGCGCCGCTGGAACTGTACGTCGACAGCCTCGTCCGCTTCATCGACCGCGACTTCGACCGCGCGTGGCCGGGTCACCGCGACGTCATCGACGACCCCGCTGCGCGCGCGGCGACCATCCTCGACCACCACCGCGAACGGACCGAGAACGTCGTCGGCGTGCTGCGCGAGCGCGGCCCGAGCGACCCGTGGACGGTGAGTGCGGAGCTGTTCGGCGAGTTGAAGAACATCCACGTGCTCCACGGTCCCGGCGAAGCGTACGCCCACCTCGCGCACCTCGAAGAACGCGGCGTCGCCGAACGCGACGGCAACGAGTACGAACTCGTCGACGACGACCCGGATATCGAAGACCTGTTCCCGACAGTCGACGCACGGTCGTAGCGTCAGTCGGCGAGTTCTGTAGCCGGTCGTTCTCTCGTGGTGTTGCATCGCTGACAGCGGTACGCGTCGGCGTACTCGCTGTGCTCGTCGGGGCCGCTTTTCG
This sequence comes from Haloprofundus sp. MHR1, assembly GCF_005155585.1. Lineage (NCBI taxonomy): Archaea > Methanobacteriati > Methanobacteriota > Halobacteria > Halobacteriales > Haloferacaceae > Haloprofundus > Haloprofundus sp. MHR1. Next base: position 2,401,375 of record NZ_CP039833.1, on the reverse strand, counting down.
CGGCACTTCGACCGGACTCGGTAACTCGGTCACTTGAAACTGGTCACACCGCCGCCGGAGACGGCAGGTGTGTCAGACCCCGTCGTCACCGCGATAGCCGCGGTAGAACGCGGAGAGCGCCCGACCGAGCGCCCACGTCACCGCAGCCGCGACGACGGTCCCGAGTCCGAAGAGGACGGTGTGGTCGCGGGATACCGCCCACACGAAACCCGACGCGAGAAACTCCACCGTGACCACGACCGCCGCGAAGACGGCGACAGAGAGCGTCACGTGGCGCACCAGATTCGGGAGGCGACCGCTCCGGCTGAGTGCCGCGAACCCGTCAAGTCTGACGGCGGCGACTTCGGTTACTACCACGTACGAGAGAGCGACGGCGGCGACCGACGCGACGACTTCCCACTCGCCGGAGAGCGAGCCAACGGCGAGCGACGCGAGAATCTCGGCGGCACGAACCGTGACGAGATAGGTGGGGAGTCCGAACAAGCCGAGCGATCCGATGCGGACCGCGCCGGCGACGAGTCGGCCGTGGGTGGAGGGCGTCATACCGCTCGGTGGGTTGCCATCTGTCAAAAAGCTGTGTTCGACGGAGTGACCGCGCAATCGGACACCGAATCCATCGAGAACGTGTTATCGACCGACATGGTGACTTTGTGTTTGCGGAGTGTCGACACCGTATGGGTGAACTCGACGGTACGTCCGCGCTCGTCACCGGCGCATCGAAAGGTATCGGACGCGGCATCGCAGAAGGCTTTGCGAGCGAGGGGGCCGCAGTCGCGATAAACTACCACTCCGACGAGGAGGCCGCCCGAGAGGTGCGAGAGGCCATCGAGAGCGACGGCGGTACCGCCGTCGTGGAACAGGCCGACGTGAGCGACGAGGACGACGCCCGGGAGCTCGTCGCGGCGGTCGAAGAGCGGTTCGGCGGCGTCGACGTGCTCGTGAACAACGCGGGCGTCCTCGAACCGTCGCCGCTCGACGAGATGGACGTCGAGACGTGGGACCGGACCATCTCGGTCGACCTCCGGGGGACGTTTCTCGTCACGCGCTTCGCCATCGAGGGGATGCTCGACCGAGGCGACGGCCGGGTCGTCAACGTCGCCTCTCAGTTGGGTATCAAAGGAGCCGAAGAGCTGACCCACTACTCGGCCGCGAAAGGCGGCGTCATCGCCTTCACGCGCGCGCTCGCTCGGGAGGTGGCTCCCGACGTGCGGGTCAACGCCATCGCGCCGGGCCCCATCGAAACCGACCTCCTCGACGACACCACCGAGGAGTGGCGCGAGAACAAGAAAGCGGAGGTGCCGCTCGGCCGCATCGGCGACGTGGACGACGTGGTCCCGACGGCGATACTGCTCGCCGGCGACGGCGGCGACTACTACACGGGCCAGACACTCAGTCCCGACGGCGGCGACGCGATGCACTGACTCGCGGTCGGCCGCTCCGAACCGTGGTTCGGGGCCGCGGACGTCTGCGCCGCCGCCGTCGTCGCAAAGACGAAACACTAAACCGGCCCGGAAGGGAACGCAGGAGCATGGAACTGCGGGTCATCGACAAGACCGACGAGGAACTCCGCATCGAGGTCGCCGGGGAAGACCACACGTTCATGAACGTGCTCAAGGGCGCGCTCCTGGAGACGGAGAGCGTCGTCGCCGCGACGTACGACATGAACCCCGAACAGTCCGGCGGGCAGACCGACCCGGTGCTGACCGTCAAGACCGACGGCACCGACCCGCTCGACGCGCTGGGCGACGCCGCCGGACGGGTCCAGACGCAGATGGGTAGCCTCCGCGACGCCTACGAGTCGGCCGCCGGCGCGTAAACTCGCCGCTCCGTCCGCTTTCTCTCTCCCGCTGTCCGCCGCTCACTCAGCGGTGGCGTCGTAGCCTTCGCTCGACTCGTACGTCTTCTCGCCCGCCTCGATAGCGACGGCGAGCCAGTTTTCGACCGGCACCATCGGACACTCGTAGCGCGCGGAGTACGCGCAGAAGGGGTTGTACGCGAGGTTGAAGTCGACGACCCACCGGCCGTCGTCGGCGCGGTCGTCCTCGGGGTGTAAGTCGAGATACCGCCCCGCCCCGTACGTCTCCTCGCCGCTGGTCTCGTCGCGGAAGGGCATCCAGAGTCCCGGGTCGTCGGCATCTCGGCGGTACGCCTGCAGCGTCTGCCGTTCGCCGCCGACGTCGAACCGGAACTCGCCCCAACGGAGATACTCCCGCTCACCCTCGGTCGTCGTCGCGACGACCACCTGCTCTTTCTCGTCGTGTTCGTGCAGGTCGAGTTCGAAGCGGTAGTCGTCGTCGGGCGGGTAGTACCGCAACCCCTCGAAGTCGTGGCGTTCGGCGTCGGGAATCGGCGACTGCGGGTTGTCGCTGAAGTAGCTGTCTTTGTTTCGGCGGTGCTGTTCGAGAGTCTCCTTCCAGTCGGTCGGCGCGCTCATACTCCGTGTACGTAGGCCAGATAAATCAGCGTTCGTCGGACGTGCCGACGGCGCGCATTGGGGCGAAACGACCGAACGAGAGATGACCGGACGGGAGACGACCGGACGGGAGACGACCGGACGAGAGGTGACCGAACGAGAGACGACCGGACGGACGGCGGCGGTTACAGTCGAACCGGCACGTCGCGTTCGTCCAAGTACTCCTTGACGTCCCGAATCGAGTACTCGCCGAAGTGGAAGATGGAGGCGGCGAGGCCGGCGTCCGCGCCAGCCTCGGTGAACACCTCGTACATATCTTCGGGACCGCCACAGCCGGAGGAGGCGATGACGGGCGTCGAGACGGCGTCGCAGACGCCTTTCGTCAGGGGGATGTCGTAGCCGTCTTTCGTCCCGTCGGCGTCGATGGAGTTGACGAACAGCTCTCCCGCGCCGCGGGATTCGGCCTCTTCGGCCCACGAGACGACGTCGGTTCCGGTCCCCTCGCGGCCGCCTTTGACGGTGCACTCGAACCAGCAGGACTCGCCGTCGACCTGCGCGTAGTACTCCCCCTCCTCGTCGTAGCGACGGCGGGCGTCGACGCTGATGACTATGCACTGACTGCCGAACGCCGCCGCGCCCTCGGTGATGAGTTCGGGACGCTCCAGTGCGGCGGTGTTGATAGAGACTTTGTCGGCCCCGGCGCGGAGCGTCTCCTTGATGTCCTCGCGGGTTCGGATGCCGCCGCCGACGGTCAGCGGGATGAACACCTCGTCGGCGACGCGCGAGACGGTGTCGAGCATCGTCTCGCGGCCGTCGGCGGAGGCGGTGATGTCGAGGAACACGAACTCGTCGGCGCCCGCCTCGTTGTACCGTTTCGCCATCTCGACCGGGTCGCCGGTGTACTCGAGGTCCTCGAAGTTGACGCCGGTGTAGACGGCCGGATTCCCGTCGTCGTCCAGGTCCACGTCGATACAGGGGATGATGCGCTTCGTCAGCATTCGTTGTCGGAGAATTCGCGGGTGGCGGGTTTCACGGTTTCGACTCCGTCAGTCCCCTCGGCGGACGTTCGGGTCACGCGCGTCGGTATCGGCGGCGGCACAGTCACTTGAGACTGGCACAGCCTGTGAGTGCAGGAGGAGTACCGTCGCGGCGACAGCGCCGGCTAACCGTCTGATTTCGGGAGAAAGGTAGAGAGATGCTGACACACCAGTTTGCTCACCACCTTCATGGCGGTCGGGCCGCGAGGGCTCCGACGGGTAGTCCGTACGGCCTCCGACCGGTAGTAGCCGTCGCCAACATAGATAGGCTAACCGCACGAACGGAGTCGATTCCGACGACTGTCGAAGTTTTTTCCGCCGGCAGTCCACCTCACAACAGCCGCGAGAGTCGTTCGTTCGCGGCGCAGACGTGGACGTGGGTCGCGGACAGAGCCGTCAGAAGGGACACCCATAGCAGATTGGGTCGGACGAGACGGGCGAGCGAGCCGCCGCGTCGGATCGTACGACGCGTCAACCGAGACGGTAGACGCGACTCTCCCACGGGCGGAGAGCGAGCGCGTCGACGTCGTGTTCGACCGGGGGACCGTCGGCCGCGTCGTAGTTACCGAGCAGCAGTTCGGCGGTCGTGTCGTCGACCGACTCCCGAACCGACGCCGGCAGTTCGAACGCCGTCTTCCGATCCGCGAAGTTGTGCACGACGAGCGCCGTCTCGTCGCCGAGCGTTCGAGTGTACGCCCACAGGCGGTCGTGGTCGGGGTAGTACAGGTCGTACTCGCCGTAGACGAGCACGTCGTTCTCCTTTCGCACGTCGATGAGTCGCCGGTAGTAGTGCCAGACCGACGCCGGGTCGTCGCGGGCGGCCTCGACGTTTATCTCTTGGTAGTTCGGATTGACGTTTATCCACGGTTCGCCGTCGGTGAAGCCGGCGTTCTCGTCGTCGGACCACTGGACGGGCGTGCGGGCGTTGTCCCGGCTGTTCTCGCGCAGGCCACCCTTTATCTCCTCGAAGGAACTCACCTCGCCGGAGTCGAGCGCGTCGCGGACGGGGTTTATCGTCTCCACGTCGCGGAACTCCGACAGCGACTCGAACGGGTAGTTCGTCATACCGATTTCGGCTCCTTGGAAGACGTAGGGCGTGCCGCGGAGCGTGAAGAGGAGCGTCGCGAGCAGTTTCGCCGACTCGGCGCGGTACTCGCCGTCGTCGCCGAAGCGCGAGACGAGGCGCGGCTGGTCGTGGTTGCTCAGGTAGAGGCTGTTCCAGCCGTCGGGAAAGAGGCCGTTCTGCCAGCGGCTGAAGACGCGTTTCAGCTCCCCGAGCTCGTAGCCGTGGTAGTCCCAGATGTTCTCGCCCTGGTCGAGCAGCACGTGGTCGAAGTGAAACAGCGTGCTGAGGCCGTCGCCGTCGTCGCCGACGTACCGGAGCGCCTCCTCCATCGACATCTCCTGGCCGATCATCTCGCCGACGGTGAACACGTCGCGGTCGGCGAGCACTCTGTCGCCCATCTCGCCGATGTAGTCGTGGACTTTCGGGCCGTCGATGGTAGCGTCGAAGTCGTCGTACACGTGCGGCGGGTCGTGCTGGGTGACGCTGTCGGGTTTCGAGACGAGGTTGATGACGTCCATCCGGAAGCCGTCGATGCCCTTCTCCAGCCACCACTCCATCATCTCGAACACCTCGTCGCGCACCTCGGGGTTCTCCCAGTTGAGGTCGGGCTGCTTTCGGTCGAACAGGTGCATGTACCACTCCTCGCTCCGCTCGTCGTAGGCCCACGCGGGACCGCCGAAGAACGACCCCCACTCGTTCGGCGGAGCCTCGTGTTCCGGCCCCTCGTGACCGGTGAAACCGTCGACGTCGGTGCGACCGTGCCGCCAGATGTAGTAGTCGCGGTACTCGCTGTCGGGGTCGCGCGACTTCGTGAACCACGCGTGCTCGTCGGAGGTGTGGTTGACGACGAGGTCCATGATGAGCCGGATGTCGCGGTCGTGGAGCCCTTCGAGCAGCCGCTCCCAGTCGCCCATCGTCCCGAACTCGTCCATGATGGAGCGGTAGTCGGCGATGTCGTAGCCGTTGTCCGCGTTCGGCGACTCGTACACCGGATTGAGCCAGACGATGTCGATGCCGAGGTCGTCGAGGTAGTCGAGTTTCTCGATGATGCCGGGGATGTCGCCGACGCCGTCGCCGTCACTGTCGTTGAAGCTCCGCGGGTAAATCTGGTAGACGACCGACTCTTTCCACCACGCCCGGTCGACGTGCGCGGGGTCGGCGTCCTCGCTCGTCGCGTCCTGTGTCTCCTTCACGACTCTACTCACGGGTGGAGCCCATTTAGTTGTGTTTTAGTAGGCAGGTGCAGAACCCTCGGACATGGCTGACCAGAGCAAACCGAGCGAGCGCCGCGACGTCGACGAAGGGGACGAACCACACCAGGAGGCCGAGGACACCACGGCGGGCGAGCGAACGACCGCCCCGCAGAGCGCCTACACCACGAGTCAGGTCGGGACCGGCTTCGTCGTCCTTCTCGTCGGCCTCCTCGTCGTCTTCGGCGTCCCGTTGCTTCTGGGCTGAGCGGGGAGGACGGGAGAGGCGAAGCCGCGCCGCCGCTGTTTTTGGTAAACCTAAAAACCCGGGCGTCCGTCCGAAGAGACGATGAGCGATACGACCGCGCAGGCGGACGAGAGCGCCGACGCCGAGCCGGAGACCGAACTCGACGAACTCGACCGGGCCGAGCAGAGTAGCAGCGCAGACCGACGCGAACGCTACACGTTCGACGACGTGAGCGTCGTGATGGGGACGTACAACGAGGAGGCGGCCATCGAGTCGGTGCTCGCCGACATCGACGAGGTGACCGACGGCCGCGCCGAGGTCGTCTGCGTCGACGGGTCGTCGGACCGCACGCCCGAGATAGCCCGCGAACACGGGGCGCGGGTCATCCGCCAGCGACCGCAGGGGTACGGCGTCGCCGTCGAGGCGGCGCTGGCGGCGGCCTCGCGGCCGGTCGTCGTCACGACCGACTGCGACGGCACCTACCCGATGGAACAGCTCCCCCAGTTCCTCGACGCCATCAACGACGGCTACGACGTGGTGAGCGGCGACCGGCTCTACCACGGCGCGGAGGCGATGCCCGCCTTCAACCGCTTCGGCAACGCCGCGTTCGCGCTGCTGGCGAGCGCGCTGATGGGAGAGCGCGTCCACGACACGACGACCGGGATGCGCGCGTACCGCCGGGAGGTCGTCGACGATATCGAGTGGACCGAGAACACGGGGCTCTCCGCGGAGCTTCTCATCCGACCGCTGCTGCGCGGCTACGCCGTGAAGGAACTGCCGATCGAGTACGACGAGCGACTCGGCGAGACGAAACTCGACCCGCTCGGCGGCGGGGCGGCCATCGCGAACTCCATCGTGCGCGTCTGCCTCGAAGAGCATCGGCGGCGTCGGTAGGCGCTCAGAGCCGAGAGTCGAGGTCGTCGGCGACGCGCAGCGCGAGCGCGGCGATGGTGAGCGTCGGGTTCATCGCGCCGCTCGTGACGAACGCACCGGAGGAGGGAATCCACAGGTTCGAGAGGTCGTGGGTCCGGAGCCGGGGGTCGACGACGCTCGTCTCGGGGTCGGTCCCCATCCGCGTCGTCCCCATGTGGTGGTACGCCGGGCCGGTGTTGTCCGGGCCGACCGTCCACTCGATGTCGACGCCCAGCGACTCCAGAATCGTCCGCTGGATCTCGTTGGCGCGGGCGAGCGTCCGCCGGGTCCGGTCGTCGATACGCCAGTGAACCGCCGGGACGGGGTTACCGTAGTCGTCGGTCGTCCCGGGGTCCAGCGCGATACGATTCTCCGCGCGCGGCAGTTGCCCGACGAGCGCGCCCATCGCGACGTGGTTGCCGTAGCCCTCGCGGAGCTGCGACAGCAGTTCGTCGCCCCACGTCTCGGCCGACAGCGCCATCTCGACCGGCGACGGCCCGGCGTAGTTGAGAAACTCCAGCTTTATCGGCCCGAGGTCGTCATCGCTCGCCGGAATCGACGACTCGGTCCCCTCCGCGCTCGCGCCCGGCTCGTCGTAGAACTGGTGGCTCTCGGTCGTGATGAAGCCGACGTGGTTCTGTCGCGTCCGCTCGTCGAGCGTGCCGCCCATCCCCGCGAACAGGTGTTCCATGAAGTAGCGGCCGACGAGTCCCGAGGAGTTCGCGAGGCCGTCGGGGTACCGCTCCGACTCGGAGAGGAGGAGCAGGCGCGGGTTCTCGACGCCGCCGCAGGCCAGCACGAACGCCCGCGCCTCCTGTCTGTGCTCCTCGCCGTCGGGCGTCGCGTAGACGGCCGCCTCGACGCGCTCGCCCGCGGCGTCGTGTTCGAGTCGCTGGACCGGAACCCGGTCGAGAACGCGCGCGCCGGCCGCCTCGGCCTTCTCGACGTGGCTCTCGGCCGTGTACTTCGCACCGGAGGGACAGACCGGTTTGCACGTGCCGAACCCGACGCAGGCCGAGCGGTCGTCGTACGGTTCGGAGTTGCGCGCGTTCGGCACCGAGTGGGTCGTCACGCCGAGGCGTTCGCAGGCTTCGGCGAACAACGAGTCGCTGTAGGAGGGCTCGAAGGCGGGGAGCGGGTGCGGTTCGTCGCGCGGCGGCGCGAACGGGTTGTCCGACGCGCCCGCGACGCCGAGCGCCGACTCGGCCTCGGCGTAGTAGGGTTTCAGGTCGTCGTAGTCGATGGGCCAGTCGTCGGCGACATCGTCGCGGCTCCGCCGTCGGAAATCCGACTCGTGGAGGCGCATCACCATCCCCTGCCAGTGGAGCGTCGACCCGCCGACGCCCTTCGCGCGGGCGACGTTCAGCGGGTAGAACAGTTCGCCGGGCGTCGTGAACGCGTCTCTCGGGCCGCCCATCTCCCACACCTCCCTACCGCCGTGAGCCGGGCGAATCGACCGCTCCATCCGTTCGAGACGGTCGGCCGGGTCGAACCGCGGTCCGGCTTCGAGCACGACCACGTCGTGGCCGCGGTCGGCGAGTCGGTGGGCGACGAGTCCTCCTGCGGGTCCCGCACCGACGACGCAGACGTCGACCCGGTCGCTCGGCGTCCGGTCGGGTTCCGGGCTCTCCCGCTCGTCGCCGTCGTCGCTCGCGCTCACCGCTTCGGCCCCCGCCGATAGCTCTCGGTTCCGCCCGCGTACCCTTGCGGGTTCTCGATACCCACCAGTTCGCCGCCCGCGGGCGACGTGTAGAGCGCGAACTGCAGTTCGTCGACGACGTAGTAGCGCACGCGCTCGGCGACGCTCCCCTCGGGGTCGGGGTCGGCCGTCTCCGCGCCCATCTGGCGGAGCAGTTCGTCGCGCTCCTCGCGCGACAGCTCGGAAACCGGCGCGTCGAACCAGTCGACGGCGTACGTTTCGACGAGCGCCGCCGTCTCGACGACCCCGCGCTCGTACTCGGGTCGGTCCGACGCGCGGCCGACGACGTACGTCTCGACGAACTCGTCGACGCCGTCGACCGCCGAGGGGTAGACCGCCGCCGCGAGGGCGGTGAGCGTCTCGCCGGTCGGGACGTCCGGCGTCTCCCCTCCGTCGTCGCCGAGGCGGTCCCACGCGAGCGCACTCGCACCGCCGACGGCGACCCCACCGCCCGCGAGCGCCGCCAGCGCGTCCCGTCTCGTCAGCTCCATCGGCCTCGATTTAGGTAGACCTAAACAAAGGAGTTGTGTTTTCGACGGCGACGGGGGTTGAACCGGAGGAGCCACGGAGAGATATCTACATATCTATCCGGAAAGATATCTGTATAGCCAACTCTGGAATCTCGGGGAGAACGGGCCGCAGACGGCTGCGTTCCGACTCGGCCCCGTTCCGACTCGGCCCCGTTCCGACTCGGCCGCGCTATCCCGACGCCGTCGCGTTCGTCGCCACGGAGACGCCGTCGAGGTAGTCCCCGTCGGGGCCGACCCACGTCCCCTCGCGGCCGCACTCGGTCCGGAGGCGACAGACTCGCGTCTCCGGCGGCCACAGCGCACGGACCTCGTTACCGTCCCGGTCGACCGTGAGCTCCTGTCGGTACGTCACCGACTCGCCCGCGGTGCCCGCGAACCTGACGACGAGGTCCAGTTCGCTCGCGCCCGACGGGAGCGGTACCGATGGCCTGTCGGCGTCGCCGCCCGTCCGGTCGAGGTTCGCCACCCGCACGCCGTCGGGCGTTACCGTCCACTCGACGTCGACGGCGTCGCCCTCGGCGAACCCCTCGACAGAGTAGCGGGCGTACCCTCGCTCGGTCTCGACGCGGACGCTGACGCGCGTCGCTCCGCTCGGAACGCCGACGGTGGTCTCCCCGTCGACGCGCTCGCCGCGCAGCAGTTCGAGTTGTTGCAGTTCGGAGTCGACCGGTTCGACCGCACCGGTCCACGTCCCGCGGTAGGTGAAGCGGTAGAGCGTCCGGTTCTCGACGGCCGCGAGCGTCTGGAAATCCCTGTCGGGGCCGTCGTCGAGCGCGTACACCACGTCGCCGTCGAAGCCGGGGTCGTTGCGCAGATACTGGAACGGGTGGTTCTGCCAGTCTCCGTATGGACTGGGAACGAACACGAGCGCGCGGTCGAACTCGGCGCGCTCGAACGGTTCGTACGTCGTCTCGAAGTTGTCGGTCCGGAGGCGGTTCTCCTCGTAGGGGTCGGCGACGACCGACGCCTCCGCGGCGGCGACGACGGGCGCGGAGACGAGGAGCAGGCAGGCGAGCGCGACGCGAGCGGTCCGCCGATTTCGGCGTTTCTCGACCGCGTCGACCGCCGCGTCGGCGACGGCGACGACGCCCGCGGCGGCGAAGACGCCGAACGGGACGAGGAGGTCGAAGTGGTAGTACGGGCCGAGCAGGTCGACGAGTCCGTTCGCCAGCCCGTTGTGGGTGCCCCAGAAGTAGAGGTTGCCGACGACGACGGAGACGGCGACGCCGAGCAACAGCGCTCTGACTCCGTGGACCGACAGCGCCGTCGATTTCGGCGCGACCGGAGCGCCCGCGCGCCGCCAGCGCAGGGCGGCGACGCCGACGCCGACGGCCGCGAGGAGTGCCCCCGCGCTCCCGACGGCGACCCAGTCGGTGAACAGCATCGAGAGCGCCTCGACGGCGACGGCGACCGCCAGTTCCGGGGTGTAATCGACGACGTAGCCGAGAATCTCGCGCTCGCCGAAGCCGAGGCCGTCGCGGGGGGCGAACGCCTCGTAGGGGAACAACAGCGGGTCGCCCGTCACGGCGGCGTTGTAGCCGAGCGTCAGCGCGACGAACGCGAGACCCGGAACCGAGACGGCGGCCGTCCGGACGAGCGTCTCGCGGAGGCGGTCGGTGCCGAGAGCGCGAGAGAGGACGGCCAGCGAGTGGACGATGAACGGGGCGGCGAACAGCACCGCCGTGAACTGCCGGGCGAAGAAGGCCGCGCCGACGGCGACGCCCGAAACGAGCGCCCAGCGGCGACTCCCGGTTCTCGACGCCCGGACGTAGGCGACGGCGAAACAGAGGTTCAGCAGCGTCGTCGGCGCGTAGGCGAGATACACCGAGGAGGTGAACAGAAACAGCGGCGACGCGAGGACGAACGCCCCGGCGAGCAGTCCGACCCGCTCGTCGAAGGCCATCCGGCCGAGAACGGCGACGAGCGCGACGATTCCCGCGGCGACGACGACGAGCGCGACGACGTATCCGCCGGTGAGTGCACGAGAAAGGGCGAAGATGGCGGGCACCGCTGGCGAGTACTTGCCGTACATCCGCAGGGTCTCGCCGCCGTCGTCGACGACGAAGAACCACGGTCTGACGACCTCCGCGAGCGCACCCGGACGGAGGAACAGCCGGCCCTCCAGCAGCATCGCCGCCTGCGTCAGGTAGACCGCCTCGTCGTCGTTGACCGAGTGGTACGCGAACAGGTCGGTGGCGAGCCACCCGACGACGGCGGCCGCGAGAAGCGAAAGCGCGAGCGTTCCGAGCGCGAAACCGCGACGCCGGAGAACGGACTCGTCGGACTCGGACGTCGAGAAGCGCCGACCCACCCACGACATCAGCGGTCGACGACGGTCTCGGCTCCCTCGGGGAACCACGAGAGGTCGTGCGCCGCCGCCAGCGAGAGCGCGACGCGCTCGCCCCGGTCGAGGTGGACGTCGTGGTTGTGCATGCAGCTAACCGCCTCGCCGGAGTCGAGTTCGATCTCGTACAGCGCCGTCGGCCCGAGGTAGCGTCGGGACGAGACGACGCCGTCGCCGTCGGGGTCGGGCGTCGCTTCGAGGTCGTCCGGGCGGACCAAGAGCTCTATCGCGGAGCCCTCGTACTCCGGCGCGAGGCCGTGGATGCGCTCGCGCGGGATGTCGCCGACGGCGGTGGAGACGGCGTCGCGTCCGACGGTGCCGCCGAGGAAGCTCGCGTGGCCGAGGAACCCGGCGACGAACCGCGACTCGGGGTGCTGGAACACGCGCTCGGGGCGACCGATCTGCTCGATTCGGCCGGCGTTGACGACGGCGACGCGGTCCGACATCGACATCGCCTCCTCCTGGTCGTGGGTGACCGAGACGGCGGTGACGCCGGCCGCTTTGAGGATGCGTCGCACCTCCTCGCGCATCCGGACCCGGAGGTCGACGTCGAGGTTCGAGAACGGTTCGTCGAGCAGCAGCACCTCCGGTTCGGGCGCGAGCGAGCGCGCCAGCGCGACGCGCTGCTGCTGGCCGCCGGAGAGTTCGTCCGGGTAGGAGTCGCGCTGCGCCGAGAGGTCCACGAGGTCGAGCAGTTCGCTCACGCGCTTCTCGCGGTCGGCGTCGTCCCACTCCTTTAGCCCGAAGGCGACGTTCTCGCCCGCGGTGAGGTGCGGAAACAGCGCGAACTCCTGGAAGACGACGCCGACGCCGCGGCGCTCCGGCGAGCGGAACGAGCCGTTCCCGGAGACGACGTCGCCGTCGAGTCGAATCTCGCCCTCGTCGGGGCGTTCGAGTCCGGCGACGAGTCTGAGCGTCGTCGTCTTCCCGCAGCCCGAGGGGCCGAGCAGGGTGAGTATCTCCCCCTCCTCGACGGCGAGCGAGAGGTCCTCGATGACCGTCTCGTCGCCGAAGCGTTTGGAGACGCCGTCGAGTTCCAGCACCGATTCCGCCGAAGCGGTCGACTCCCGCGTCGACCGTACTGCCGTATCGTTGACCATCGTGTCGTTGACCATCGTGTCGTTACTCATCGTGAACCACCGCCGCCGGGTTGTCGTTCGTCGTTCGTGTCATCGATAATCGGGTCGTCGCTGTCGTGTTCGTCGCTGTCGTGTTCGTCGCTGTCGTGTTCGTCGGTTCGCCGTTTCCGTCGGTTCGCCGTTTCCGTCGGTTCGTCGGTTCGTCGGAGTATCATTTCACGTCGTACCCCTCCTGCGAGACGATGACGAGCATCGAGAGTCCCGAGACGGCCAGGAGGATGAGCGCCGGGACCGCCGCGCGGCCGAAGTAGCCCTGACTGTACGCCGACCAGACGCGCGTGACGAGCGTCTCGAACCCCGTCGGCGCGAGAAACAGCGTCGCCGGGAGCTCCTTCATCGTCGTGAGGAAGACGAGCGCCATCCCGCCGAACAGCCCCGGCGCGACGAGCGGCAGCGTGACGCTCCGGAACGCGCCGCCCGGGGTGCGCCCGAGCGTCCGCGCCGCCTCCGGCAGCTTGGGGTCGACCCGGAGGAACGACGCCCGCAGCGAGCCGACCGCCTGCGGGAGGAATCGGACGACGTAGGCGAACACGAGGAGGTAGAGCGTCTGGTAGATGGGCTGCGCGTAGGAGGTGCCCAGATAGACGAGCGCCAGTCCGATGACGACGCCGGGAACCGCGTAGCCGACGTACGTCGCGCGCTCGGCGAGCGTCGCGACCGTCCCGCGGTGGTGGGCGGCGACGTAGGCGACCGGGAACGCAAAAATCGCGGCGACGGCGGCGGTGGCGGCCGCGACGCCGACGGAGTTGAGCACGTACGAGATATCGAACGCCAGGGTCTCGCTGCCCACGTCGCTCGCGCCGCGGACGAACCACGTACCGAGAACCACCGACGGGACGGCGAGCGCCAGCGCGGAGACGCCGGTACAGAAGCCGAGCGCCGGACCTTTCCAGCGGCCGAGCCGGACCCGGTCGGTCGCTCGGCCGCCGCCGTACACCTGTTCGTCGCCGCGGATGCGCGACTCGGCGGCCAGAATCAGCAGCGTCACCGCGACCAACTGCAGCGACAGCAGGGCGGCCAAGTCGCGGCCGAAGGAGTTGAACTCGACGAAGATGACGCGGGTGAACGCGTCGAAGCGCATGATCGCCGGCGTCCCGAAGTCGGAGAGCGTGTACAGCGCCACGAGCAGCGACCCGGCCGCGACCGCGGGTCGAATCTGCGGCACCGTCACGCGGCGGAACGCCTCCCGGCGGGTGTGTCGGAGCGTCCGCGCCGCCTCGACGAGCGTCGTGTCCATCGACTTCAGCGCCGCCCGCGTCGTGATGTAGACGTAGGGGTAGGTGTACAGCGTGAGCACGAGCGTCGCCCCGGTGAAGCCGTAGAGCCGCGGCAGCGACTCGACGCCGAGGGGTTCGAGAAGCCGTTGGAGCGCCCCCTGCGGGCCGAACGCCGTCACGAACGCGAACGCGCCGATGTAGCTCGGGATGACGAGCGGCAGCGACACGGCGACGGTCCAGAAACGCCGAAACGGGAGGTCGGTCCGGACCGTCAGGTACGCCAGCGGGACGCCGACGAGAATCGAGGCCGCGGTGACCGCGACGACGAGGGCGGCGCTGTTGGCGAACACCTCCACGGTCTGGGGCCGAACCGAGAGCGCCACCGCCTCCTCGACGCCTACGTCGAAGGCCAGCCGGACGAGCCATATCAAGGGGAGGAGGACGACGACGGCCACCGTGGCAGAGGCGAGCGACAGACCGAGCGGCGGCGTCGATTCGCCGAGCGGCGTCGACGCCCCGTTCGACGCGCTGTGGTCTTCGGCGTCGCTGGCGGCGTCGTTCGCTCCGGTACTGTGTTCGGCGTCCATCTGTGTGTTCGGTGTGTAGGTGACGAGTCGGTGGAAACGTCCGCCTCAGAGGACACCGACGTCGCGCATCAGATCGACGGTGCCTTCGAGGTCCGACAGTTGCGTCAGGTCTACCCCCTGCGGCGGGTTCAACTCGTCGATACGCGGCAGGTCGCCCACGGGGTCGACGCCGGAGACGAGCGGGTACTCGAACGTCTCGCGGGCGAAGTAGTCCTGCGCCTCCGCCGACAGCAGGTGACGGATGAAGTTCGCCGCGAGTTCCTGGTTGTCGGATGTGTCGACCGTACACGCGCCGGCGACGTTGAAGATGCTCCCGGCGTCGCCGCTCGTGAACGCGGTGGCCAGCGGTGCGTCGTTACGGCCCGCGAGGATTCGCTGGATGTAGTAGTGGTTCGCGAAGCCGACCGAGATCTCGCCGTCGGCGATGGCCTGACAGACCAGGAACTCGTCGCTGTACTCCTGGACGCCGAGGTCCAGCATCCCCTGGAGCCACTCGCGGGTCGGCTCGTCGCCTTCGAGCACGCGCATCGCCGTGACGAACGCCTGAAACGAGCCGTACGTGGGTGCCCAGCCGACCTCGTCGGCGAACCGTTCGGCGTCGGGAAAGGCGGAGATGTCGTTCGGGACGTCCGAGGCCGACCACTGGTCGGTGTTGTACGGAACCGTCCGGGCGCGGCCGGAGGTGCCGGTCCACCGACCGTCGGGGTCGCGGAACTCCTCGCGGACGAGTTCGAGCACGTCGTCGGGGAGCGGGGTCGTCCGACCCTCCTCGGCGAGCGTACCGAGCGAACCGGCGTTGACCGAGTAGAACACGTCCGCGGGACTTCCGTCGCCTTCGGTGATGATCTGGTTGACGAGGTCCGAAGAGCCCGCGTACCGAACCTGGACGGAGAAGTCGTCGTAGAGGTCGTCGATGAACTCGACGAGTTCGCCGACGAGCGCCTCGCCGCGGCCGGAGTAGACGGTGAGTTCACCCGAGAGGGCGGGCATCTCCGACATCGAGGTGCCGCCGTCGATGGAACGGTCCCCGAACGGTGACCGACCCGAACCGATCTGTCCGATGCTCTGTGAGCCGTTCTGGCTGCCGTCGTCGCTCCCGCCGCCGAGAACACCGTTACAACCCGCGAGACCGGCGACGCCGGCCGTGAGCCCCGCGGCGACGAGGCGACGCCGACTGAGCCGTCCCGTGTCGTTTCGCTCCATATGGATTTTAGGTCTGCCTAAAATAATATAGAACTACCGGTTCGGGCGTCTCAGTCGTCGCTCGGAATCGGGCGTTCCGCGGCCGGCGTCGTCTCGGCCGCGTCGAGCGCCGACAGGCAGTCGAGCCACTCGCGCATCCGTTCGCCGACGAAGGTGAAGAACGCGCCGTTGTTGTACTCGCTCCAGTCGCCCTCGGCGAGTTCGTCGGCGATAGCTTCGAAGACGCCCGCGTACGTCTCGCGGCCGCCGCCGACGCCGTCGACGACCTCCCAGAGATGTTCGTTCAGTTCGAGTCCCGGCACCTCGTTGTTGAGGTCGTCGAACGTCGGTCGCGGGGCTTTGTTGTGCTCGCAGAGCGGCCGTCCGTTGACGACGTCCTTGTCGAGGACGTCGGCGGCGCGCTTGAGGAAGACGCCCGACCAGATGTCGTCGAAGCGCCCGACGTCCCACTCGTTGTCGTCCATCGGCAGTTGGTAGAACGCCGGGACGACCTCGCGCCGGAAGGCGAGGTTCATCGAGCAGACGGTCAGATACTGACCGCGGTCGGCGACGAAATCCCCGCCGAAATCGTCGGCCGAGGTTCGGGTCTGCGCCTGTCCCCGGAGGTCGCCGTCCATCAAGATGCGGACCGCGTCCAGGTCGGGAACGTTCGTCCACAGCCCCTGCGAGGCGACCACCTCGTCGACGTATCGGGTGTCGGTCTCGACCGACTCGTCCATCGCCGCGTAGGGGTAACCGCGGGGGTAGAGCCCGTGTTCGTCGAAGTTCTGGTAGAGGACGTTCACCCACCGCTCGTCGGAGCGGACGCACGTGATCTCTCCCTCGTAGTCGAGATTCTCGAAGTGGCGACCGAAGAAGTCCTCCTCGGGGTGCGGGAGCGTGTCGTCGTCGATGAAGAACCCGTACTCGAACTCGTTGGCCCACAGGTAGAGGAGGCCGAACGAGGTCTGGGCGTGGCTGGCGGCCGGAATCAGGTGAGCGTACTGCGAGAGGTCGTGCGCCTCGAACCACTCCCGGCGTCGACTCCCGTCGAACACCTCGCCGGAGACGCCCTCCTCGTCGAGCATCGCGCGCATCGCAGCCGTGTCGCAGAAGTCCTCGGTGACGAGGACGACGTGTAACCGGTCGAGGTCGAACCCGTGGTCTCGGGCGTTCTCGAAGTACGTCCGCATGCACTCGTACTCTCGTATCGTCGGGACGATGACGCAGGTGTCGGCACGCATAGTCGTCGTCCACACGTTTTTAGGACGGCCTAAAAAGCCTGCCGATTTTTAGGATTGCCTAAAACGGCGGCCGTGAGAAACGGGTGTCGTCGACGACCCCGTCAGTCCAGTTCGCGGGCGATAACGTCGCGGAGTTCTCGAATCTGGTCGGCCGAGTAGTCGAGCGTCTCCCCGCCGGCGGAGAGCGAAAGCGCCCCACTGTCGGTGGCTTCGCCGAGTTTCACGACGGGCGCGACTCCGTCGAACGCCTCGCGCACCGCCGCTTCGTCCGTCGTCTCGACGATGGCGCGGCCGGGCGTTTCGTCGAACAGCGAGAGCGCGTCGTCGACGGCGACGTCCGCGCCGGCCTCCGCGGTGACCATCTCCGCGAGCGAGACGGCGAGGCCGCCGTGGCTCACGTCGTGAACGGCGAGCGTCGCCCCGTCGTCGGCCACGACGGCGAGCGCCGAGACGACCTCCCCCGGGTTCTCGGGTAGTTCGGGGAACCGGTCGGCACCGCCAGCGTGCGCGAGGAACTCCGACCCGCCGAGCGCGTCGCCAGCCTCGCCGACGAGCAGCAGCGTCCCCTCGCCCGAAAACGCCGCGGGCGGGGCGTCGTACCCCGTTTTCGTCCCGACGACGGCGAGCGTCGGCGTGGGCGGAATCGGTCCCGTCACCGAGTCGTTGTACAGCGAAACGTTGCCGCCGACGACGGGCGTCGAGAGGTCGCGACACATGTCGGCGAGACCGTCGACGATTCCCTTGAACCCGCCGTACACCTCGGGTTTCTCTGGGTTGCCGCCGTTGAGACAGTCGACGGCCGCCAGCGGCGTCGCGCCCTTCGCGGCGAGGTTGGTGACGTTTTCGAGCGCGACGGCCCGCGCGCCGTCGTAGGGAGCGGCGCTCGTCCACTTCGGGTTCGCGCCCGAGGAGAACGCGAGTCCCGTCTCTGCTTCCCTGATGGCCATCACCGCGGCGTCGTCGCCGGGTTTCACCGCCGTTCGGAGCCCGACTTCGTGGTCGTACTGGCGGTACACCCAGCGCTTGCTCGCGGTCGTCGGACTGCCGACGACGGCCTCGAAGGCGTCAGCGAGGTCCGCGTCCGGCAGGTCGCGTTCCGGCTGTCGGGGTTCGACCGAGTCGAGGTCGTTCATCGGCGCGCCGTCGGCGAGATACTCGGCGGGTACGTCGACGGCGACTTCTCCGTCGAACGTACAGACGTAGTTGCCCTCCGCCACCTCGCCGATGACCGAACAGCCGATGTCGTACTGCTCGGTGATTTTCTGGACCGCCTCGACGTCCTCGGGACGCACCTCGTAGCACATCCGCTCCTGAGACTCGGCGAGGAGAATCTCCATCGCGTTCATGTTCGGTTCGCGCTGGTGGACCGCGTCGAGGTCGATGCGAGCGCCGAAGCCGCCTTTGGCGACGAGTTCGGAGGACGCGCCTCCGAGACCGGCCGCGCCGAGGTCGCGCGCCGACCGCACGAGTCCGGCGTCGACGAGGGCCTCGTTGGCTTCGATGAGCAGTTTCTCCGTGTAGGGGTCGCCGACCTGCACGGCGGGTCGGTCCTCGGTCTCGGCGTCCTCGGCGAGGTCCTCGCTG
Source organism: Haloprofundus sp. MHR1 (assembly GCF_005155585.1). Lineage (NCBI taxonomy): Archaea > Methanobacteriati > Methanobacteriota > Halobacteria > Halobacteriales > Haloferacaceae > Haloprofundus > Haloprofundus sp. MHR1. The sequence goes on along the minus strand of NZ_CP039833.1, from coordinate 2,382,984 downwards.
GCGAACGACGCGCCGCCGAGGCCGTCGCGGCCGGTGCCGTTGCCGACGAGTACGAGTTTGTTGCCGGCCTCCTGGGCTTCGGCGGTGACGAGGCGGTCGGTGGGGAGGAGGCCGACGCAGGCGACGTTCACGAGCGGGTTCCCCTCGTAGTCGGGGTGGAAGTCGACGCTGCCCGTCACTGTCGGGACGCCGATGGCGTTGCCGTAGTCGGCGATGCCCTCGACGACGCCCTCGAACAGGTAGCGCGAGTGTTCGTCCTCGAACTCGCCGAAGTAGAGCGAGTCGGCGAGCGCGATGGGGTACGCGCCCATCGAGAGCGTGTCGCGGACGATGCCGCCGACGCCCGTCGCCGCGCCGTCGTAGGGGTCGACGTACGAGGGGTGGTTGTGGCTCTCGATGCCGAGCGTGACGTACGTGTCGTCGTCGACGGCGACGACGGCGGCGTCGTCACCGGGACCGATAACGACGCGCTCCCACGGGTCGCTACGCTTCCCGTGTTCGTCCGAGGCGCTTCGCGCCTCGCGCTCGCTGTCGAACGCCGACAGCAACGGCCGAGACGAACGGTACGCGCAGTGCTCGCTCCAGAGGTTCTCGAACAGCGCCGCCTCGGCCGCCGTGGGTTCGCGGCCGAGTTCGGCGACGACGAGTTCGCGGTCGGCGTCGGAGAGACTCATTCACCTCCCTGTTCAGAAAGCGTCGATAAATCCCTTTTCATATGCACGCACGTGTGTATCGTCGCCGGCGAACGGAGCCTTCGGGACCGTGCTCTCCGGGTAGATTTCACAGTCCGGGCGTGAGATTCCGGTAGTTCTATGATTGCACGTGGTCACATCGGCCACTAATGGACGAATCACGCCTCTGGGGAGGAATCGGCATCCTCATCGGGCTCGCAGGTATCGCCATCATACTGTTCTACCCGGATTCGGAGTTCCTCAGTATGCTCGCCGCGGGGCAGGTCACCGAGTTCACGTTCCTCTACGGCGTGGGCGTCATCCTCGCCGTCCTGTTCACCACGGTCATCATCGCTCCGAGCATGCTTCGAAGCAGGTAGGGCGGTCGGGACCGGCGAGTTTTTTTAGACACCCTCCCAAAGGCTGTTCGTGTTATCGGTCGAACTGCACGCGCACTCCGCGCTGTCGTACGACGGCCGCGACCCCGTAGAGTTGCTGCTCGAACAAGCCGCGGCCGTCGGACTCGACGGGCTGGCAGTCACCGACCACGACGAGATAGACGCGAGCATCGAGGCGGCCGAACGCGCCGCCGACTACGGCCTCGTCGGCATCGTCGGCATGGAGGTGACGAGTTCGGCGGGTCACGTGCTCGCGTTCGACATCGACGAGCAGATTCCCGCGGGCCTCTCCTACGACGAGACGCTCGACCGAATCCGAGACCAGGACGGTCTCGCCGTCGTCCCCCACCCGTTCCAGAAGTCCCGCCACGGCGTCGCCCCGCACATCTCGCGGGAACAACTGGCGAGCGCCGACGCCGTCGAGGTGTACAACTCGCGGCTCCTGACCGGTCTCGCCAACCGGAAAGCAGAGAAGTTCGCGCTCGCCAACGACCTCCCGATGACCGCCGGCAGCGACGCCCACATCAGCGAGATGGTCGGACAGGCGGTGACCGAAGTCGGAACGAACGAACGCCGCGCCGACGCCATCCTCGACGCGATCGCCGAGGGCCGGACGGGCGTCGTCGGTACCCGCACGCCGTGGCACATCAGTCTCCGACAGGCCGCCGGCGGGGCGAAGCGGCGCATGAAACACGCGGTCACCGACTTCCTGTGATTCGCGGTGCGACTCCCGAACGCGTCGAGGACGCGTTCGAACGCGGCGACCCGCTTCCCGGGACCGCCGGATTCGCGGGCCGTCTCGACGCCGGGTCGGTCGCCTGCGACGGGCCGCTTCTCGTCCGCGACGTACTCGGCCGACAACCGGTGTTCTTCTCGGAGCGCGACCCGACGACGTGGAGTTTCGACCCGACCGACCTCGACGACCCGAAACCGCTCCCGGCGGGTCACGTCCGGCAGCTTCCGAGTCGGGGAGAAGCGGAGACAGAGAGTGTGCGCGCGTGGACGCTTCCCGACCCGCCCACGTTCGACGACGACGAGACGGCGCTCGACGCGGTTGACGACGCCGTGCTGCGGAGCGTCCGCGCCGTCGACGCCGCCGACACCGCCGTCGCGTTCTCCGGGGGCGTCGACTCCGCGCTCGTCGCCGCCGGGATACCCGACGCGCCCTGCTACGTCGCCGGGTTCGAGGGGTCGCACGACATCGAGGCCGCCCGCGACGCCGCCGAAGCGATGGACCGGGACCGCGACCTGCGGGTGGTCGAGTTCACTCACGACGACCTCGTCCGCGCGGTCCCCGAGATCGTCGCTGCGACGGGGCGGACGAACGCGATGGACGTCCAGATCGCGTTGCCGCTGTATCTCGTCGCGGAGCGCGTCGCCGCCGACGGCTACGACAGATTGGCCGTCGGACAGGGCGCGGACGAACTGTTCGGCGGCTACGCGAAGGTGGCGAACGCCCCCGACGACCACCGCGTCGACGCCGAGACGGTCCAGGGTGCGACGCGCGAGGTGATAGCGACGCTGCCCGACCAGTTGGAGCGCGACGTATTGGCGCTGCGCGCGGCGGGCGTCGAACCGGTCGCGCCGCTGCTGCACGATGACGTGGTCGCGGCCGCGCTCCGACTGCCGGATCGCCTCCTGACCGACGGCGAGGAGCGCAAGATTGCGCTTCGACGTACCGCCGACAGAGTGCTTCCCGCTGCCGTCGCCGCCGCGGACAAGAAAGCCGTCCAGTACGGGAGTTTAGCGGCGCGCGAACTCGACCGACTGGCCCGCCGCGCGGGGTTCAAACGACGGATGGACGACCACGTCGGGCAGTACGTCCGCTCGCTGACCAACCGGTAATCGAACAGAGCGCGCTCGGCGAGGAGTCGGCGACCGCTCTGTCTCCGTTTCTCAGGGGTGCGCCGGCGAGGACGAACCGCCGAGTGGCGGCGAGCGGTACCGGAGCGACACCGTCCCTCGGTCGGCGTCGTAGTCGACGACGCCTGCTTCGGCGAGTTTCGGGAGGAGAGAGTGGACGAGATGCGCCGCGTGCGTCTGCGGAGAACCGCCGACGCGAGCGGAGAGCGCGGCCGCGACGTCCGAAACGTCGAGTTCCTCGTCGTCGGTGTCGAGAGCGGCCAACGTCGCCCGCATCGTGGTTGTCGAAAACAGGCGGACCCCGGAGCCGGTCCGTTCGTCGTCGAAGTGGGCCGCCAGTGACGGGACCTGGTCGGTGTCCCGTCCGACGAGCCGGCGACCGGGTGTGAGCGTTCGACTGGCCGTGTCGTACTCGACGAATCCGGCGTCGGTGAGCTTCGGAAGGTGGACGTGGTGAAGCGAGAGATGGAGCGAGGCTTCGCGGTCGGCAGCCGTCGGCGTCGGCGAGTCGAGCGTCCGAATCGCTGCGACCAGTTCGGTGAGCGTCGAGGGGTGAGAGTCGTCCGATAGCAGCGTTACGACCTGCCGGCGACGCGGATGCGAGAGAACCGCCAGTAACTGCGACAGCTCATCCACGTCGTCCGCGGTAGCAGAGGATTGCTCGTCGGTCATCGCGTACCTGCTGTTGCGAGCACGCTCGCATCAGTGCGAGGCCTAACCAGTTAGTGACGACATACAGACACGCTCCGCGCATCGTTCGAGAAACGCTCGGGATAGCGTCCGCTCCTCACGGTGGAGATGCTGCCGTCAGCGTCGGGTCGATGTGGTGGGTGCAAGCAGGCGGTGAGCGTTCGAACGGGTGGTCACCGCGCAACAGCCTCGGCACCCGTTCGGCAATCGGTCAGGACACACGAGGGGGTGGCCGCGTCTTCGTTCAAAAACCCTCGCTACCGACAGACAGACCCGTACCGGCCTCAGCGCCGTACCGGCCTTAGCGCCGTACCGGCCTCAGCGTCGACCGGACGCGCACCCGATGGCTTCCAGACCGAGTTCGACCACGTCGGCGTCGAGGTCGCTCGTCCGGAGGTCGTCGGGGGTGTACCAGTCCCACACGTCTGCGCTCTCTTCGCCGTCGTCGGGGTCGATGGCACGCGAGTCGGTCGTCGCGTAGTAGATGTGGTCGATGTGCTGGTGGCTGACCCCGTCGTCGTGAACGTTGATATCTTCGAGCAACAGATGCCGCGGCCGCGGAATCGTCCGCGCCGTCTCGGAGGCGATGGTGGAGTGATCGGCGAGTAACGTCGGCTCCAGACCCGTCTCCTCGCGGGCTTCTCGGAGCGCGGCTTCGTGGGGGAGTTCGTCTCTGTCGACGTGGCCGCCGGGGGGCAGTCGCAGGCCGAGCCGCTTGTGCTCGTGCAGCGCCGTCGCCCCGTCGTTGACGATGTACACCGTCGCCGTGAAGTGCCGCGTCGTCTCCATGCCGAACGGTGGCGGCGACCGGTTTTAACCGTCGTGACTTCCGGCGACCGAATCGGCGGCGACCGCTTCGATTCTGCGACCGAACCGGTAGCAGTCGCTCCGACTGTGGGTGCGAAAGGGGGAGTCGAATCCGCGGCGGGGGTCGAGCGGTATCGGCAGGCGTCAGCACGCGTTGGCAGGTGTCAGCACGCGTTGGCAGGCGTCGGCAGGCGGCGGCGCACGACCCGACTACGGCAGGTGGACCTGCTCTTCGGCTTCGAGCAGTTCGTGGTACCGGTTCCGGATGGTGACTTCGCTGATGTTGGCGACGTCGCTCACTTCGCTCTGAGTCACCTTCTCGTTGGTCAACAGCGAGGCGGCGTAGACGGCGGCGGCGGCGAGGCCGACCGGCGACTTACCCGAGTGGACGCCCTGTTCTTTGGCGTTCTTCAGCAGTTTTCGTGCGCGGCGTTCGGCCTCGTCGGAGAGGTCGAGCGCCGAGGCGAACCGCGGGACGTAGCTCTCGGGGTCTGCGGGCTGGATTTCGAGTTTCAGCTCGCGGACGACGTAGCGGTACGTCCGGGCGATTTCGTCCTTCTCGACGCGGGAGACGCCCGAAATCTCGTCGAGACTGCGCGGCGTTCCGGCCTGACGAGCGGCGGCGTACAGACTGGCCGTCGAGACGCCCTCGATGGAGCGGCCGGGGAGCAGGTCCTCGCCGAGCGCGCGGCGGTAGATGACCGAGGCGGTCTCGCGTACGTTCTCGGGGAGGCCGAGCGCCGAGGCCATGCGGTCGATCTCGCCGAGCGCCTGTTTGAGGTTGCGCTCTTTCGAGTCGCGGGTGCGGAAGCGCTCGTTCCACGTCCGTAGCCGCTGCATCTTCTCCCGCTGGCGGCTCGACAGCGAGTTACCGTAGGCGTCCTTGTTCTGCCAGCCGATGTTCGTCGACAGCCCCTTGTCGTGCATCATGTTCGTCGTCGGTGCGCCGACGCGGGACTTCTGGTCTTTCTCCTTGGAGTCGAACGCGCGCCACTCGGGGCCGCGGTCGATGCCGTCCTCCTCGACGACGAGACCGCAGTCGGTACAGACGGTCTCGCCGTGTTCGGTGTCGCTGGCCAACTGTCCGCCGCACTCCGGGCAGCGCAGCGTCTCGTCGGCTTCGTCTTCGTTCTCTTCCTCGTCTCTCTGTCGGGTGCGCTCGCCCGTGTACCGTCGGACACTATCAGTCATTGTTAGGGGTAGTGGGGTGGTGGAGAGACGCCTCTCTCGTGGACTGTTCTCCATCGGGTTGTTCGGAAGCGATTCACTTAAGTCTGGTGCCGAAATTAGGGGTCGAGACGCCCCGAAAACTACGTTCCGGCGGGCCGGTCGCACCGAGGGTTTCGATGGTGGATTCGGTCCGGTGGCGCTGGCGTCTCGTCACGGGGGCCGATACTTTTCGCTTTCGCCGAACGTCGCTCTCGTCGGCGACTCGCGGTGCATCGAAACCCTTACTCCCGGCCCCCGACACCGAGACGGTATGAGCGACACGTCCGTCGACGCGGAGGAAGTGCGTCACGTTGCGACCCTCGCGCGGGTCGACCTCGACGACGCCGAGGTCGAGGAGTTCGCCGCGCAGTTCGCCGATATTCTCACGTACTTCGACGCGCTCGACGAAGTGCCCGAAGTCGACGACGAAGCCGAGTTGGTGAACGTGATGCGCCCCGACGAGGTCCGCGAGAGCCTCAGTCAGGAGGAGGCGCTCTCGAACGCCGCGGAGGCCGAAGACGGCTTCTTCAAGGGGCCGAAGGTGTCGTAGATGGCCGCCGACCTCAACATCTTCGTCACCGAGGAGACCGTCGAATCGGACGCCGACGGCCCGCTGAGCGGCACGACCGTCGCCGTCAAGGACAACATCAGCACCGAGGGTCTCCGCACGACTTGCGGGTCGGCGATGCTCGACGACTACGTCCCGCCGTACGACGCGACGGTCGTCGAGCGCCTGAAGGACGCGGGCGCGACCATCGTCGGCAAGGCGAACATGGACGAGTTCGGGATGGGGTCGACCACCGAGACGTCGGCGTTCGGCGCGACGAGGAACCCCGTCGACCCCGAACGCGTCCCCGGCGGCTCGTCCGGCGGCTCCGCGGCGGCGGTCGCGGCGGGCGAGGCGGACCTCGCGCTCGGCACCGACACCGGCGGCTCGGTTCGCAACCCCGCGGCGTTCTGCGGCGTCGTCGGCATCAAACCCACCTACGGGCTCGTCTCGCGCTACGGACTCGTCGCCTACGCCAACAGCCTCGAACAGATCGGACCGTTCGGCACCACCGTCGAGGATGCGGCGACGCTGCTCGACGTGATTTCGGGACCGGACGCCAACGACGCGACGACTCGTGACGCGAGCGAGGCACGAAGCGCCTCGGATGGTCGAACGGGCACCGCCCGTGAGACGGGGACGAGCTCCGACTACGCGAGCGCCGCCGACGGCGACGTCGACGGCCTCACCGTCGGCGTCTCCACGGAACTGGTCGACGGCGCGGACGACCGCGTCGTCGAGGTGTTCGAGGACGCCCTCTCGGAACTCGAAGCGCAGGGCGTAGAGACGACGGAGGTGAGCCTCGAGTCCGTCGGCCACGCGGTGCAGGCGTACTACGTCATCGCGATGTCCGAAGCCTCCTCGAACCTCGCGCGGTTCGACGGCGTCAGATACGGAAAATCGGGGGGCTACGAGGGCAACTGGAACGAGTCGTTCGCCCGCGCCCGCGAGGAGGGCTTCGGCTCGGAGGTCAAACGTCGTATCCTCCTCGGCACCTACGCGCTGTCGGCGGGCTACCACGACAAGTACTACAAGAAGGCCCAGGACGCCCGCGCGTGGGTGGCACGGGACTTCGACGCCGCCTTCGAGAGCGTCGACGTACTCGCCTCGCCGACGATGCCCGTCCTCCCGCCGAAACTCGGCGAGAGCCTCGACGACCCGCTGCAACTGTACCTCACCGATGCGAACACGGTACCGGTGAACCTTGCGAACCTCCCTGCCATCTCGGTGCCCGCGGGCGAGGCTGACGGTCTTCCGGTCGGTCTCCAACTCATCGGCCCGAAGTTCGGCGAGGAGCAGATTATTCGGGCGGCCAGCGCCGTCGAACAGTAAGCCGCGGTTTTTTGGTCCAGCTTTTTCGAGCCGAGCGCCCGAGCGAAGCGAGGGCCGAGGGCGAAGAAAAAGGTGGGCGTTCAGTGCTCGCGTTCGACGTACCGCGCCTCGAACTCCTCGCGGCTCTTCGACAGGTAGATCGCGCCCTCGACGATGCCGACGAGACCCGGAAGCCCGGTCCAGAAGAACAGGAGGTAGAGGATACCCACCTTCGTCCGGCCGAGGTAGAACTTGTGCGCGCCGAACGACCCGAGCAGGATGGCGAGCAGCGCGGCGACGAGTCGCTTGTCGTCGACGGCCGAGGGCGGCGGGCGCTGACGCACGCCGCAGTGCGGGCAGAGTTCGGCCTCGGCGTCTATCTGTTCGCCGCAGTTGTGACAGTAGACGGTGCCGCCGTCGTCCGCTGTCGTGCCGGTCCCCGTCGACATGTCGGAGTTATCCACCATGTGACGGTGGTCGTCGAGTATCGGCAAAAATGTCGGGGCGCCTCTCCGTCGAGCACCCCACTCTGTTTCCGGTTCCGCCCGAACAGCGTCCGAGGGCGACTCGCTCGTGACGAGAGAGCGGGGACCTCACCGCTTCCAGTACTCGGGCGTCAGGAGGACCAGCACAGGAAGTATCTCCAACCGACCGATCCACATCAACACCACCATCAGCAGTTTCGATGCGTTCGAGAACTCGACGAATCCGCCCATCGGGCCGAGGAAGCCGAAGCCCGGACCGACGTTGCCGATGGTCGTCGCCGACGCGCTCACGAGTTCCAACACCGTCACGTCGAGGCCGACGCGGACGGCGTCGAGTCCGAGCAGTATCGTCGCCACGGCGAAGATGACGAAGTAGAGGAGCGTAAACGCGTAGATGCCGCGGACGGCCCGCTCGTCGAGTGCGCGGTCGCCGAGTCGGACGGGGCGAACCGCCTCCGGGTGTGCCGTCGTGAACAGTTCACGGCGGAGGGATTTGAGGATGACGTACCAGCGGACGATTTTGATGCCCCCACCGGTCGACCCGGCGCTGCCGCCGATGAACATCGCGAACAGGAGGAGGTACTTCGCGGGCGCGCTCCAGGCGTTGAAGTCGAGACTGGCGTACCCTGTCGTCGTCACGATGGCGAGCACCTGGAACAGCGCCGCCCGTATCGACGGTTCGGCGTCGCCGACGTGGTCGGCCGCCGCGTCGACGACGTAGGCCGCGTCGTACGTCTGCCCGGCCGTGACCGCGTCGGGAGCGACAAACCCGTTTCCGCTGAACAGCAGTCCCGCGAGGATGGCGGTGAGGACGGCGACGATGCCGAGGTACGTGTGGAACTCCGTGTCCTCGAGGAACGTCCGCGGGTCGTCCGCCAGCGCGTGCCAGATGAGCGCGAAGTTCGTTCCGGCGACGACCATGAAGGGGATGACGACCCACTGGGCGGCCGCCGAGAACGCCTCGATGCTCCGCGCCTCCGGCGAGAAGCCGCCGGTCGGCATCGTCGTCAACCCGTGAGCGACGGCGTTGTAGAAGTCCATCTGCGGTGCCATCCCGCCGCGGTGGAGACCGTACAGGAGGAGGATTTCGAGGACGGTGAACCCGAGGTACGCAGCCCACAGGAGACGCGCCGTCTGGGCGATACGCGGCGTGAGTTTCTCGATACTCGGGCCGGGCGCTTCGGCGTCCATCAACTGCGCGCCGCCGGCGGAGAGCTGCGGGAGGATGGCGACCGCGAGAACGACGATTCCCATCCCGCCGAGCCACTGCGTGAGCTGCCGCCACATCATGATGGCGCGGCCGTGGGTCTCGAAGGAGATGTCCCCGAGAACGGTCGAACCCGTGGTAGAGAAGCCGCTCATGCTCTCGAACAGCGCGTTCACCGGGTTCGCGAGCGTCGACGCCGGCGAGAGGGGTTCGAACAGAAACGGAATCCCGTGGGCCTCGACGAGATACGGAATCGTGCCGACGAGGGCGACGGCCAGCCACGTCACCCCGACCATCAGAAAACCCTCTCGCGCTCGGAGGTCCGGTTCGGGGTCGAGGCGCTCTAACCACGTTCCGACCGCCGCGGTGACGAGCATCGTCACGAGAAACGGGACGACCGACTCGCCGTAGTAGAGCGCGACGGCGACCGGCAGCGCGAGCGGAACGACCAGATACTTCAGCACCGTCCCGACGAGACTGAGACTGGCGCGGTAGTCGACGCGCAGATGCATCGACCGCCACCGATTCGACGAAGATGTCACGAGTGCGAGCCTGTTTCGATGCGGAGCGTATGAACGTAGTGGAATCCCGCATTCGGCGGAAACGCCGAGCCACGCGCCGCGGGGACGACGTGCCGCGGGGACGACGTGCCGCGCTCAGAGCCTCGGCGTCACGTCGTCGAGCACTTCGATGTCGACGAAGACGACGACGTGGTCGCCGGGTTCGATGACGGTGTCGCCGCGCGGGGTGACGAACTCGTCGTGGCGGGTGATAGCGCCGATGACGACGCCGTCGGGCAGTTCCGTCATCACCTCGCTGATGGGCTGTCCGACGAGGATGCTGTCGCGGTCGACCTCTATCTCCAGCACTTCGGCCTTGTCGCTCTCGATGAGCGCGACGTTCTCCGCGCCCCCCTCGTGAGTGAAGCGGGTGATCTCCTCGGCGACGACTTCGCGGGGATTCAACCCCACGTCGACGCCGACGGCCTCGAACAGTTCGACGTACGTGGGGGTGTCGATAATCGCCACCGTCCGGCCGGCACCGAGACGGGTCGCGAGCAGCGAGACGAGGAGGTTCTTCTCGTCGGAGTCGAGCGCGGAGACGACGACGTCTGCGTCGCCGACGTGCTCGCGTTCGAGGAACTCGGCGTTCGTCGCGTCGCTCTCCATCACGATAGTGCCCGGGAGTTTCTCGGCGAGGCGTCGCGCCCGTTCGGAGTCGTACTCGATGAGTCGCGGGCGCAGTCCCCGCTCTTCGAGCAGGCGGGCGACGTGGTAGCCGACCTCGCTCCCGCCGACGATGACGACCTCCTCGGGCGACCCCGGCGACTCGGCGGGGACGAGCGCGTCCGAGAACGCCTGAACGCTCTCGGGGCTCCCGATGACGACGACGCGGTCGCCGGCGCTGATGACCGACTCCCCGCGGGGGATGACGACCTCGCCGTTCCGGAGGATGGCCGCGAACGTCAGCGAGTCGAAGCGGTCGGCCTCGCGCACAGTCTGGTCGGCGACGGGGCTGTCGGGACTAACCTCGAACTCGGCCATCTGGACGCGACCCTCCGCGAACGGGTCGACGTCGCGGGCGGCGGGCAGGCCGATGATGCGGACGATGGCCTCCGCCGCCAGCAGGTTGGTGCAGACCATGAAGTCGATACCGAAGGCGTCGCCGGACTGCTGCCACGTGCGGAGGTGTTCGGTGTTCTTCACGCGTGCGACGGTGAACGCGTCGCTGATGGCTTTCGCCGTCGCGCAGGCGACGATGTTCGTCTCGTCGTTGTCGGTCGTCGCGATGAGCATGTCCGCCTCGTCGATGCCGGCTTCCCGAAGCACCGACAGCGACGTGCCGTCGCCCTGGACGGCGAGCACGTCCAGCGAGTACGTGAGGTCCTCGACGCGGTCGGCGTCGCGTTCGACGATAACGACTTCGTGGCTCCTGTCGAGGTCGGAGGCGATGCTCTCGCCGACCTGACCGGCGCCGATGATGATCACGCGCACGGAGTCCCCGCACCTCTGTTCATACCACTCGGCGGTCGTCCGACTACATTTGTCTTTTCGTCTCGGGACGCCCCGCTCTCGCGTGAGAACGCGTCCGCCGACCGTGACGGGGCGTTCACCGGCTCGGAGTTCGACTGACTCGGAGTTCGTCCGGTTCGGAGTTCGACCGACTCGGAGTTCGTCCGGCTCGGAGTTCGTCCGGCTCGGAGTTCGTCCGGCTCAGAGTTCGTCCGGTCGGTCCCTGACTTCGAGCGTCACCGACCGCTCGCGGCCCTCGAGGTCGGCGACGACGCGTTCGACGACGCGCTCGGCCTCCTTGACGACGAGCGGTTTGACCTTCTCGATGACTCTGTCGAAGGAGACGAACATCGGCAGGTCCAGCGCGCCGTGGGCGCTGTCGGGGTCGAACTCCACCTCGATGACGACGCGGCAGGCGGTGTCGGCGTCCGGCGGCGCGTCTTCGGGGAGTTCGTCCAGCGGTTCGACGAGCCACCGCCCCTCCGCGTTTATCGTCTTCGTCAGTCGCCACTCGACGCGGTGTGGCGGGGCGAGTTCGGTCACCTCCGAGTGGGCGGTGTACGTCAGTTTCCACCACTCGAAGCGGAGCGCGTACTCGGTTCCCGCGGAGCCGTCGCCGTCGGCGCGCACGTCGGTGAGATACTTCGAGTAGTTCGCGTATCGGGGAAAATCGACGAGGAACTCGTACACCTCCTCGGGCGGGAGGTACACGACCGTCGAAACGGCAATCTCGTCCACGGCTGAAGATGTGTAGCCGGTAGCCTAAGCGTTGCGGGAGTCGAGCGTCGGAAAGTCGAGCGTCTCGGCCACCGGAAAGTCGAACGTCGGGAAGTCAAGCGTCTCGACCGCCCGAGGGCCTCACCCCGGACGACGCGCCCGCGTTCGGTGTGCAGTGTGACACCAACCCACGTTTAGGCGCGCCTAACAATCGACGCTTTTATTGGATTTAGGTGAACCTAAACAGGTATGCGACGACGCAAGTATCTGGGTCTCAGCGCGGGGGCGCTGGCGACCGCACTCGCTGGCTGTTCGGACAGCGCCGACGAATCGACGCCTTCGGGCGGGTCCGAAGGAAACTCGTCGGCCTCGGGGACCGACGGTTCAGACCAGACGGACGGCGAGACCGACACCGAACAGAGCGGGTCGTACACCGTCTCGATGGTGCCCGTCGGCGACGTGACGTTCGAGTCGGTGCCGGAGACGTGGTTGGCGTACGAAGCGGGATACGCCGACATGGGCGTCGCACTCGGACAGTCCGACGGACTGCTCGCCGTCGGCAACAAGCCGCGTTATCACACGCAGTACTACGACGAACTCGACGGCGTCAGCGTCGACAAGGAGTCGCTCACGCAGCTGCTCGGCGAGAGTTCGCAGATCGACAAGGAACTGCTCTACGAGCTCGACGCCGACGTCCACGTCGTCGACCCGAACTGGCTGGTCAGCGGGTCGGGTTTCGGCCTGGAGATGTCCGATATCGACGAACTCCGTACGAACGTCAGCCCCTTCATCGGCAACACCATCTTCCGGCGGACGGACTCCTCGTGGCACGACTACCAGTACTACACGATGTACGAGGCGTTCGAGAAAGTCGCGCAGGTGTTCCAGCAGCAGGAGCGCTTCGAGCAGTTCCGGTCGCTTCACGACGACTACGTCTCCTCGGTGCAGTCGGAACTGCCCGCGGAGTCCGAGCGTCCGAACGCGCTGTTGACGTTCGGTGCCGGCGACGAACCCGAGGAGTTCTCCCCGTATCGTCTCACCGATAAGGGAACGAACAAGAAACAGTTCCACGACCTCGGTATCAGGGACGCGCTGGAAGGCACCGGCGTCAGCGGCCTCTCGACGAGCGAGCGCGGCACTATCGACTACGAGACGATGCTCGAAGTCGACCCGGACGTCTTACTCGTGCGCGGACACGAGGACAAATCCGCCGACGAGTTCGCCAATACGGTGCTGTCGTTCATGCAGCAACACAACGTGGCGAGTCAGCTCTCGGCAGTCCAAAACGAGATGGTGTTCCGCGGCGGCCCAATCTACCAGGGCCCCATCCAGCACCTGTTCACGCTCGAACGCGCCGCCAAGGACTTCTTCCCCGACACCTTCGAGGGCGAACTGTTCGACCGGGGCGCGGTGTCGGATATCGTCTCCGGCTAATCAAGCCGACGCGAGCGTCTCCGCCGTTCTGTCGTGTGACTATCGGTTCGGTCAGCGAGGGCTCTATCGACTCGTTCACCTCGCCCGACTCGTTCACCTCGCCTAACTCGCCCGTCTCGCCCGTCCCGTTTGCCACGCTCGTCCCGTTTGCCACGCTCGTCCTATTCGTCTCGTTCGATTCGTTCGCCCCGTCTTCTCACTCAGTTTCGTTCGATTCGAAGATTTCGGCCGTCTCGCCGGCGGTGACGACGATTTCGTAGTCGAGATAGGTGAACCCGACCCGGACGGTCGAAGCGATGTCGCGTCGAGGCGGGACGAGGACGTTCTCCAGCGCGTCCGCGTCGAGGTATCTCCGGAGCGGCGGTAGTCCACGGGGCGTCGTCTCCTCCAGCGCCGCCACTGCGGTGACGACGGCCTCCGTCGCGGTACGGTAATCGTCGAGCGGAACCGACGAGACGAGCCGTGACCGTTCGCCGTCGGCCGTCTCTTCGGTCATCGGAGACAGCTCCTCCGAGGCAGTACGGTCGAGAGGACGGGACGGAGTCCGGAGTGACGGGAGATGGATGTCACGGATGTCCCGACGGTACGTCTCCAAATACTTATATTGAGTAGAAAAACAGCCGCGGGAACCGGTCAGATGTTCCGATATTCCACCGTATAGTTCACGTTCGTAAATTTCAGAATCTAGTGATAGTCACCCACGCGTACACGTATCGGATATTTTGTTCGGTTGGGAAGACGGATTTACGAGGAGAGGGGAGGTGTGGTATCGTATGACAGCGAACCTCGGCCCGCCGACCGAGGAGCGTACCACGTCGGGGCTCCGCGACAGGCGCGCAGTCGAGTTGTTCGACGCGCTGAGCGACGAACGTCGCCTCTGGGCCGCCGACCGTCTGTTCGAGGCGAACGGTCCCGTCTCGCTGGCGATGCTCGCGCGAGTGCTCACGGCGATAGAGATGGGGACGGAGCTCGAAGACCAGACGCGCGAGAGTTCGCCGGCGTACATCAACCTCCACCACAGCCACGTGCCGAAACTCGTCCGCGCCGATGTCGTGAACTACGACGAAGAGCGTCAGACGGTCGAACTCGTCGACCGGGTCGAACCCGTCGGCCGGGTCGAACTCGTGCCGTCGATGGCGACGTTCTTCGTCGAACGCGGCGTCGACACCCCGAACTGAGCCCGCGGGAGGCAATTTAGGTACTCCTAAAAATCGAAGTTCTTTTGACTCGGCGAGACGCCAGTTCCGGGCATGAAGCGTCCGAGAGACACTGGTGGGCGACACCGAGACGGACGGTACGCGAAACAGCCATCTCGGGGTCGGGGACGACTCGGACGGCGCCGAGGGGGCGTTCGGTAGATGGCGAGTGACGCTCGAAGCGGCGAGTACGACAACGCCGGGGGACGGACCCGATTCGGTTGGATAAACGCGCCGCTCGTCTCGCTCGCGCTCGCCAGTGTCGCCGTCGTCGTGTTCGCCGCGCTCGTGCAGGTGAGTTTCGGGACGTACTCGATGAGTATCGTACAGGCGTGGCGCGCGGTGTTCGACCCGGCAGTGCTGACGAGTCCGTATCTCCTGTTGCAGTTCTTCTTGGGGGAGGGGGCCGCAGACGCCGCCGCGAGGGCGTTCGGCTTCGAGGCCACCGCACCGGAGTTGGCGAGAGAGACGATCATCGTCTGGAACATCAGGCTCCCGCGGGTCGTCGTCGGCGCGCTCGTCGGCGCGAACCTCGCCGTATCGGGGGCGATATTTCAGGCCGTGACGCGCAACGAACTCGCCTCGCCGTACATCCTCGGCGTCAGTTCGGGCGCGGGACTGACCATCCTGCTGACGCTCGTGTTCTTCACCGGATTGGCCGTCTACCTGCCGATTCTCGCGGCGCTCGGCGGCACGGTCGCCTTCCTGCTCGTCTACAGTATCGCGTGGAAGAACGGGACGAGTCCGGTTCGACTCGTCCTCGCCGGCGTCATCGTCTCGACTATCTTCGGGTCGATGCAGACGGCTATCTTCTTCTTCGCGAGCGACATCGGCGTCGTCCAGAGCGCGATCGCGTGGACGACGGGGTCGCTGACGGGCACCGACTGGGAGCAGGTCCGGACGGCGCTGCCGTGGACGGTGCTGTCGGTGGTGCTGGCTATCGCCGGCGCTCGGCAGTTGAACGTGCTTCTCCTCGGCGAGAAAACGGCGCAGGCGCTCGGGATGTCCGTCGAACGCGTCCGATTCGCGCTGTCGGGCGTCGCCATCCTCGCCGCCAGCGCCGCCATCGCCGTCGCCGGCATCGTCGGCTTCGTCGGCCTCGTCGTCCCGCACATCGTGCGCAACATCGTCGGCAGCGACTACCGTCGGCTGGTCGTCGGCTGTGTGTTCGCCGGGCCCGCGCTGCTGGTCGGCGCGGACGTGGGCGCGCGTCTCGCGCTCAATCCGGCGCAGATTCCGGTCGGCATCGTCACCGGTCTCGTCGGTGGGCCGTACTTCCTCTATCTCATGCGGAAGAAACAGCAACTGGGTGAAATCTGATGGTAGACACGAACGTCTCGACGGAGTCGTCGTCGAACGCGGCGGAATCGTCGAACGCGGCGGAATCGTCGAACGCGGCGGAATCGTCGAACGCGGCGGAATCGTCGAGTTCGACGGCGTCGAACCGAACGAACGGAGAGACGCCCGACGAGGAGATGCGGACGGAGGCCGTCGAAGCGACGGAACTCGTCGGCGAGGACCTCGCAATCGGCTACCCGACGACGCCGGAACCGGTCGTCGAGTGCGACTCCGTCGTCGTCCCCGCGGGCGAGGTGACCGCGCTCGTCGGTCCGAACGGGTCAGGAAAGAGCACGCTGCTTCGCTCGCTGTCGAACCAGCTCGAACCGGAACGCGGCAGCGTCCTCCTGGATGGACACGAACTCCAGACGTTCGGGACGAAGGAGCTCGCCAAGCGGCTCGGGCTGCTCTCGCAGGAGAACGAAGCGCCCGGCAGTCTCACCGTCGAGGAGCTGGTCTACCACGGCCGCTATCCGCACCGCGGGTTCTTCGAGACGGTCGACGAGAAGGACGAGGCGGCCGTCGACGAGGCGATCTCGCTGGCGGGCGTCGAGCACATCCGCGACTCGCAGGTCGGAAACCTCAGCGGCGGGCAGAAGCAGTTGGCGTGGATTGCGATGGTGCTTGCGCAGGACACCGACGTGTTGCTGTTGGACGAACCGACGACGTATCTCGACTTGCACCACCAGTTGCGCGTGATGGAGGTCGTCCGGACGCTCAACCGCGAGCGCGACGTCACCGTCGCCGTCGTCCTCCACGACATCGGCCAGGCGGCGCGCTTCGCGGACAACCTCGTCGCCATGCGCGACGGCGAACTGTACGACTGGGGCCCGCCCAGGAAAGTCGTCACCGAGAAACTGCTGCGCGACGTGTTCCGCGTCGAAGCCACCGTCGACGCCGACCACCCGACCGGACCGCACATCTCGCCGCACCGCGCGATGGACGAGTGACGGACCGGCGAGACATCCAGTGACGGACTCGTTGAGACATCCAGTGACGGACCCGTTGAGACATCCAGTGACGGACCCACCGAGGAGCCGCATTCCGGTCGATAGCTGACAGTTCCTACCCTGCCGAAACGTCCACTGTACTCCGCTCTGTCGAAGCTTTTAGGTGCGCCTAAAATTCGAAGCGCTTACTATGGATTAGGCGAGCCTAAAAAACATGCAAGACGAGGAGACAGCCTTCGAGCGTAGACAGTTTCTTACGGGGACCGCGGCCATCGCCGCGAGCATCGGAGTCGCCGGCTGTGTCGGCGGTGGAGACGACGGAGACGGCGGAGACGGCGAGAACGACGCGAGCGCCGGAGACGGGTCGACAGCCGACGGAACCGAGCAGACGGGTCAGGAGTCGACCGACGGCGAGACGGGCGAGGGCGGGTACTCGGTCAGCATCTCGCCGATGGGCGAGGTATCGTTCGACGCCGTCCCCGAGAACGCGATGGCGTACAGCCCGCAGTACGTGGACATGGCCGTGGCTTTCGGTCGCGGCGAAACTGTGAACTCCATCGGGTTCCCGGAGTCGTTCTACACGGGTTACTACGACCAGCTCGACGGCGTCGAGTTCGATCCCGAGAGTCGGTCGAAACTGTGGAACGACGGCGTCGACAAGGAGATCTTCTACGAACTCGACTCCGACGTCCACTTCATCGACCCGACGTGGATTCTGAACGTCGGCAGCTTCGGCCTCGACGAGGCCGACATCGAGGAGATAGAGACGAACGTCGGGCCGTTCTTCGCCAACCGGTACAGCCGCGCCCACAGCGACCCCGGCGTCGACGACTACGAGTACTACACACTCTGGGAGCTGTCGGGCAAAGTCGCCGAACTGTACCGGGAGACCGAGCGGTGGGAGGCGCTTCGGGAGGTCCGAGACGAACTCGTCTCGGAACTGGAGTCGAACCTCCCGCCGGAGTCGGACCGACCGACCGTCGGCCTCGTCATCTACGACGCGGACGCGCAGACGTTCTCGCCGTACAAGATAGCGAACGACGGCTTCGGCGTCTCGCACTACCGCCCCCTCGGCGTCCGGGACGTGTTCGCCGAGAGTGACCGGACGTACGAAGCCGACTACGACGCGAGCTACGACCTCGAAGCGATGCTCGAAGTCGACCCCGACGTGCTGATACACAACTTCGACGTGGGCGGGAGCGACCGGTACGAGGCGATGGTCGACCTGAAGGACGACCCCGTCGGCGGCGAACTCACCGCGATGCAGAACGACCGCGTTTACACGGGTGGGTCGCCGCTGCAGGGACCGCTCTACAACATCTTCCAGTTGGAGATGGCGGCCAAGCAGATCTACCCCGAACGGTTCGGCGAGTGGCCCGGCTACGACGACGACGGGACGTACGCGATTCCGGAGGACGAGCGGCTGTTCGACCGCGAACGCGTCGCGAGCGTCGTGACGGAGGGTGCGTGATGGGAGACGTGACGGTGCGCGGCGACACGCGACGGCACCAGCCGAGGCCGATCCCCTCGTCGCCGACGAGTTCCGACGACGACAACGAACCGAAATCGACGACGCTTCACCGGAGTCCGAACTACGAACCGATATGAGCGACACGTCCCAGACTGAAGCCCCAGTATCGAACGACGCGGCTGACTACGACCGCCACGACGTGCTCGTCGTCGGCGGCGGCGTCGCCGGACTGAGCGCGGCGACGTTCACCGCGCGTGCCGGACTCGATACCGTCGTCGTCGACGACGGCAACTCCATCGTCAAGCGAAACGCGCACTTAGAGAACGTCCCCGGCTTCCCGGCGGGCGTCAACCCCCGTCTGTTCTGCGAGATGCAGCGCGAACAGGCCCGACGTAGCGGCAGTGCGTTCGTCGACGGACGCGTGACCGACCTCCGGCGCGTCGACGGCGGGGGTTTCCGCGCGGGAGTCGACGGCGACGTGGACACCGACTCCGGACTCTACGCGACGTACGTCGTCGCCGCCTCGTGGAGCGACACCAGCTACCTCGACGGCCTCGGAGTCGACCTCCGGGTCGCTGGAAGCAAGACGTACATCGGCGACGACGGCCTCGGCCGGACGAGCGTCGAGGGACTGTACGCCGCCGGACGGCTGACCGAGCGTTACCACCAGGCGGTCGTCGCCGCGGGTCACGGCGCGCAGACCGCGATTACGCTCGTTCACGACTCGGAGACGCCGTTCTACAACGACTGGGTCACGCCGAAGGGCTACTTCACCGACCGCGGTCGGGAGGTTCCGCCGGGCTGCGAGGAGATAGACGAGGCCGAACGCCGTCGCCGCGAAGCCGAGTCGCTGGAGACGATGCAGGCGTCGTTCGCCGAGTCGCATCCGGAGCCACAGCGCACTCACCCGAGTCTCGTCGACGACGAGTGAAGTTGTCGGATATCCCGGAAGAGTTCAAGAGAGTCGGGTAGTCCGAGTGAGCCGAGCAATCTGAGTGGGCCGAGTAGCCCGAGTAAACCGAGCAATCTGAGTGGGCCGAGTAGCCCGAGTGAACCGAGTAGTCCGTGCTGGGTCGACGTCGAACTCGCCGACGTCGGAGCTATCGAAGAGATTCGGCGAAGCCGACGAGATGCCACCCTCCCACACCTGTTTTCAAATGTTCGGCGGGTCGAGAGAGGGGGTCGGTTCGGCGACAGTCGAGCGCGAGTCAGGGGGTAGTATATAAATCACGCCGTTCGGCCGACGGACCACACCGATTTTCAAATGTTTGGGGTCGGTTACGTCTGTCGATTAGGTGAGAAAACACTACACTACACTACACTAGTTTAGAAAGATATAATCATAGGAATGGCCTTTCGAGGCAATCACCCGTGTTAACACTGGCCACGGTACCTCGTGACTGAGTCTAAATCCGTATGAGAACGGCCGCTGGTCGTCGATGGTCGGCTGATTCCGCCTCGCGCCCCCACCCCCACCCTCTCGCACCCGGAGCATTTGCAAACTGGTGTGAGAGAGGGTCCGTTCGGGTCGCTCGCTTCTCGCCGATTCTCGGGTCTACGAGGCGGCGCCGAACATTTGAAAACCGCTCTCTCTCTCTCCGAGTGACGGTGTCTCCGGCGACGGCCCGGGTAGACGGCCGAGCCGTCGGACACGAGTAGCACTTGAAACACGTGAAGCATTTGCAAAGCACTAAGTAGCGGCACACGGCAGGCACGAACAATGGCTCCCGACTCTATTTTCGAAGACGAGGCCGAGGTGTTTCGCGACATCGAGGTGCTCGAAGAGGACTACACCCCCGACACCATCCTCTGCCGCGACGAGGTGATGACGGAGTACATCAACGTCCTCAAACCCATCTACAAGGGCCGTCCACCGCAGAACGCCTTCCTCTACGGTGACACCGGCGTCGGCAAGACCGCCGTGACGAACCACCTCACGACGCAGTTAGAAGCCGACATCCGCCAGAAGAACGAGGACATCGAGCGACAGCACGAACGGAACGACCAGCGAGCGGACGACGACGGGAACGCGCAACCGTCCGTCGAGACCGACGCCGCAGACAGCGCAGACGCCGCCGCCCCCGTCGACCTCACCATCGTCAAGGTGAACTGCCAGAACCTCACCTCCACCGGCGAGCGAACCTCCTCCTACCAGGTCGCCATCGCGCTGGTCAACGAACTCCGCCCGCCAAAGGACATGATCGCCTCTACGGGCTACGCCCCGCAAGCGGTGTACTCGATGCTGTACGAGGAGATGGACGCCCTCGGCGGCACGGTGCTGGTCATCCTCGACGAGGTCGACCGCATCGGCGCCGACGACACCATCCTCTACGAACTCCCGCGCGCGCGGGCGAACGAGAAGGTCGAAAACGCCCGCATCGGTCTCATCGGCATCTCCAACGACTACACGTTCCGGTCGAACCTCTCGCCGAAGGTCAAGGACACGCTCTGCGAGACCGAGATCAAGTTCCCCGCCTACAACGCGATGCAACTGCGCGAGATTCTGCGCGACCGCGCCTCCCGCGCGCTGTACGACGAGACGTACGGCGACGACGTCATCGCGCTCTGTGCGGCGCTCGCCACCCGCGAATCCTCGGGAAGCGCGCGAAAAGCGATCAACCTCCTCCGAAGGGCGGGCGAAATCGCCGAGAACGACGGTCGAACGACCATCGTCGAGGGCGACGTCCACGAGGCGAAAGACGACCTGGAGTACGGCGACATGGTCGACTCCATCACCGACCAGGACGCGCACAAACGCTACGTGCTCGCCGCCGTCGCCCACCTCTCGAAGGCCGACGCGACGCCCGCCCGCGTGAAGGAGGTTCACCGCGCGTACCGCGCCGTCGCCGAGAGTTACGCCGCCGACCCGCTGAGCCAGCGCGGCATGTACAACCACCTGACGAAACTGGCGATGCTCGGCTTTCTCACCTCCCACGACAACAACGAGGGGATCAAAGGCGGCCAGTACTACGAGTTCGAGTTCTCCGACGAGGTCGACCGCTCGAAGGTTCGCGAGGCGTTCGAGTCGATGGGCCACGCCTGGCAAGATATTCGAGTTCAAGGGGATTAGGCCCCGAGTCGCCGAATCATTTGCAAATCGGTGTCTCTCGCCCACCGAAAGACGTTTATCTGGTCCCGAAATCGGACGCCTCGACCTCGCTGGGGCGGGTTTCAGTTCGGAGCATTTGCAAACCGGTGTGGTCGAAGCGTCGAATCCGCGAACCGCACGGTACTATTTACCGTCGCTCCCCACTTCCCACCAGATGCTTCAGGGAGTCAACGTCGCGCTGGGGGTGTCGGGCAGTATCGCTGCGGTCAAAGTAGTCGAACTGGCCCACGAGCTCCGGCGGCAGGGGGCGAACGTTCGCGCCGTCGTGACCGACAGCGCCCGCGGTATCGTCCACCCGTGGGCCGTGGAGTTCGCCACCGACAACCCGGTGGTCACGGAGATTACGGGCCGCGTCGAGCACGTCGAACTCTGCGGACGCGACGGCTGGGCGGACGTGCTCCTGCTCGCGCCCGCGACGGCCAACACGGTCGGCAAAATCGCCGCCGCCGTCGACGACACGCCCGTGACGACCTGCGCGACCACCGCCCTCGGCGCGGGGATGCCCGTCGTCGTCGCGCCCGCGATGCACGAACCGATGTACGACCACCCGGGCGTGCTCGACGCCATCGACCGCGTCGAGTCGTGGGGCGTCTCCTTCGTCGACCCGCGAATCGAGGAGGGCAAAGCGAAAATCGCCACCGAGGAGGCCATCGTGACGGACGTCGCCCGAGCGACGACCGAGCGGACGCTCTCGGGGAAGCGCGTCGTCGTCACCAGCGGCGCGACGAGCGAGCGAATCGACCCGATTCGCGTGCTGACGAACCGCGCGTCGGGACGAACCGGCCGCGAAGTCGCCCGCGCCTGCTACGTCCGCGGAGCCGACGTGACGCTCGTCCACGACGGGCCCGACGTTCCCTACGCCTCGGTCGAACGCGTCGAGAGCGCCGCCGAGATGCTCGCCGCGGTCGAAGCCGCCTGTGCCGGCGA
Organism: Haloprofundus sp. MHR1; assembly: GCF_005155585.1. Classification (NCBI taxonomy): domain Archaea; kingdom Methanobacteriati; phylum Methanobacteriota; class Halobacteria; order Halobacteriales; family Haloferacaceae; genus Haloprofundus; species Haloprofundus sp. MHR1. The sequence continues at coordinate 2,360,642 of NZ_CP039833.1, read as the reverse complement.
CGAGGCTGACGACGTCGCACCCGCCGACGCCCTCGTCTCCGCGGCCGCCATCTCCGACTTCACCGTCGACGCCGCCGACGAGAAGATCCGCTCCGGGGAGTCGCGGACGCTCGACCTGCGGCCGACGCCGAAACTCGTCGACGCGGTCCGGGACGCCCGCCCCGACCTCCCTATCGTCGGGTTCAAAGCCGAGACGGCGGGCGACGACGAGTCGATGGTCGCCGAGGCGAAACGGATTCTCGACCGGGCGTCGCTGTCGTTCGTCGTCGCCAACGACGCGAGCGTGATGGGCGAGGACGCGACGCGGGCGCTGTTCGTCCGCGAGTCGGGTCGGACCGGCGAGTACGAGGGCGACAAGGCGGGACTCGGCGGGCAGGTCGCCGACGAACTCGCCGCGGAACTCGGAGCGTGACCGCACTCCTCACGGAGCACGAGCCGGCCGTCGCCGTCGGTCGGCAGCGACGACAGACGGCACTTCGCCTCGACGAACTGGACGCGTAACAACTCCCGAAAGCGAGACAGAGATAAGAATAGTTTTGCGTCAACAGCTACTCGCTTCATACGATTAGCTAGCATGACGGGTCGAACACGCATGAGCGACTGTTGGCCTGCCGGCCGTCGCCGAACGGAGTTGAGAGACCGTGGCGGGTGAGGCGACCGACGCGAGGAAGTCGACGGAATCCGCGGCGCGCGAGACCGGCGCGCGCGTACTCGTTCCAGTCGGCGAGTCGCCGACGCTGCGCAACACCGTCGCGTACGCCGTGCGGACCGCCCGCGAACGCGCCGCCGACACCGACAGTTCCGCGGCGGTTCACTTCGTCTACCCGGCGTTGTGGCGGGCGGTCGAACCGACGCGCGCCGGCAAGTTCGAACGAGCCCAAGAACTACTCGACCGCGTCGAGGTGTGGGCTCACGAAGACCTCGGCGACGACGAGGCCGACGCGGCGGAACCGACCGTCGAGATAGAGACGGCCGTCGTCGGTGCCGACGAGTACCTGTTCAGTCCGGCCGACTTCGCTCGTGTCATCGTCTCGTACGCGAGAGAACACGACCTCGGCCGGGTTGTCGTCGACCCGGAGTACCAACCGGGCGGCAACGCGCCGATGCTCCGACCGCTGGAGTACGAACTGACGAAGTCCGAGTTGAGCGTCGAGGAGGCGCCGGTCGAACGGCCGACCCGCCGGGGGGTGCTCGTCGGGCGAGAGAGCCTGACGCAGTATCTGCTCGTCTTCGGCGCGTCGTACCTCTTCTATCTCACCCTCGGCGGGTTCAGCGGCACGTTCGACCTCGTCACCGGTGCGATAAGCGCCGCCGTCGTCACGGTCGTGCTCGGGAAAATCGCGCTGAAAGGGAAACCGGACCTCCGCACGCTGCCCGCCGAACTCGGTCGGCTCCTCCTCTACACGCCGTACCTCCTCTGGGAGATCGCGAAAGCGAACGTCGCGTTGGCCTACGTCATCCTCCACCCGCGGCTGCCCATCGACCCGAAGATGGTGAAGTTCGAGGCGGCGGTGTGGAACGACCTCCCGGCGACGACGCTCGCAAACAGCATCACGCTCACCCCCGGGACGCTGACCGTCGAGGTGAGCCATCGGGAGTTCTACATCCACTCGCTCACGCAGTCCGCGCGCGACGACCTCTTCGACGGAGCGCTCGAACGCGCCGTCAGGTTCGTCTTCTACGGCCGCGCCGCCGCGCAAATCCCGAGTCCGAAGGAGCGCGGCGCGGCGCAGGAGGACCTCGGCGAGACGCCGAACGACTCGCTGACCACCGACGGGGGAACCGACCGATGAGCGCGACGACCGCCAACGGCGTGGTTCTCGCCGCCGCGGGCGGCGCCGGCGACCCGGCGAACCTCACGCCGTTTCTCACCGACGTGTTGCTCGGGACGGCGGCGGCGTTCGTCACCCTCGCCATCGTCGTGCTCTACCGCGTCGTCAAAGGACCGACGATGCAGGACCGCGTCATCGCCGTCAACGTCATCGGCTCGAACACCGTGGTCATCCTCGCGTTCCTGGCCGCGGCGTTCGGCGAACCCGGGTTCCTCGACGTGGCGCTGGTGTACGCGCTGTTGAACTTCCTGATGAGCATCGCCATCTCGAAGTTCACCGTCGAACGAGGTGGTGTCATATGACGCCCGTCGAGATAGCCGTCGTCGCGCTGCTCGCCGGCAGCGTCTTCTTCGCCTTCGTCGCCGTGGTTGGCGTGCTCCGCCTCCCGGACCTCTACACGCGGGCGCACGCCGCCTCCAAGAGCGACACGCTCGGTGCGGTGCTCGGTCTCGCGGCCGTCGCGGCCGTCTACGGTGCCGGGATTCCGACGGTGAAGGCGGTGTTTCTCCTCGTGTTCATGTTCGTGACGAATCCGACGGCGGCACACGCCATCGCGCGCGCGGCCTTCGACCAGGACATCGAACCGTGGACCGGAGAGGCCGCAGACCGAACCGGCCGCGGCGTCGACGCCGACCGGTCGCCCGAGGACGTCGACGGCTCCGAGTCGCTGGCGACAGACGGCGGCCCCGCGCCGGAGACGAATCCGCGGGACGGCTCTTCTACCGGAGGTGACAGATGACGTTCACGCCCATCGAGGCGGTGACGCTCGTCTTCGTCGTCGGCTGTGCGCTCACGGCCGCGCTGCTGCGAGACGTTCTCGGTGTCATCATCGCGTTCGCCGCCTACAGCCTCGGTGTCGCCATCCTCTGGGTCGTCCTCCAGGCACCCGACGTGGCGCTCACCGAGGCGGCCATCGGGGCCGGCGTGATGACGCTGCTGCTGCTTCTGACCATCGCGAAGACGGTCAACCCCGAGAACGACGCCAGTTTCGAGCGCCCGAGTCTCCGGTCGCTCGTCGTCGTCGTCGCGTTCGCTGGCGTGTTGCTGGCGACGGTGCCGGCGCTGCCCGCCATCGGCGCGGCGGACTCCCCGGTCGTCGGCGGCGAGGTCACCCAGTACTACCTCGACAACGCGTACGAGGAGACCGAAGTCACCAACGCCGTGACCGCCGTGTTGGCCGCCTACCGCGGGTTCGACACCCTCGGCGAGGCGGTGGTGGTGTTCACCGCCGGCGTCGCGGTGCTGCTGGTGCTGCGCCGGGAGGTGTTCGTATGAGCGCCGACGGTTCTGGCGTCGACGACTCCGGCGACGCCGGCGACGGCATCACGCACAACGACGAGCAGGTGCCGTACGTCGAGAGCACCATCATCATGACCACCGTCCGGGTCGTCGCGCCGTTCATCCTGACGCTGGGTCTGTTCGTGATGTTCCACGGCGCGTCCTCGGCCGGCGGCGGTTTCCAGGGCGGCGCCATCGCGGGCACCGTCGTCCTGCTGCTCGCGTTCGCGTTCGGTATCGGTCCGGTCCGCGACTGGCTGAGTCCGGCCGTCATCCTCGGACTCATCGCCGTCGGCGTCGGGACGTTCCTCGCGATCGCACTCGGGTCGGTGTTGCTCGGCGGCGAGTTCCTCCAGTACACCGCCTACCCCGTTCCGCACGCGAGTAAGTACGGTATCGAGCTCGTCGAACTCGGCATCGGTGCGGTCGTCGCAGGCATCATCACCGGCCTGTTCTTCCTCATCGCCGCCGGGTTCGACATCGGCGAACCGTTGGAGGACGAACAATGATCGCAGAGATTCTACTCACACGCTACAACTACGTCGTCGTCGCGCTGCTGCTGCCTATCGGTGCGTACATGATGATCGAGAACCGGAACCTCGTCAAGAAAGTCATCGGTATGAACATCTTCCAGACGGGCATCTTCCTGTTCTTCATCACCTCGGCGTACCGCGAGGGCGCGGACCCGCCTATCGTCGGTAGCGGCGGCGAGGCGGCGACGTACGTCAGCCCGCTGCCGCACGTGCTCATCCTGACGGCCATCGTCGTCGGGGTGAGCCTCACGGCGGTGGCGCTGGCGCTCATCGTCCGCATCTACACCGAGTACGGGACGCTCGACGAGAGGAACCTCCGGGAGGTGCGCGCCGATGAGTGACCTGCTGGCGCTGCTGGTCGCCGTCCCGATTCTGGGCGCGTTGCTCACGCTCGTCGCCGGCTACACGTTCGAACGGCTCGGCTGGGGCGTAGCGCTCGTCACGTCGCTGGTGCACACCGCGATGGCGGGAACGGTCGCCGCACAGGTGTACGCCGGCGGCGAACCGCTCGCGTACGCCGTCGGCGGTTTCCGGCCGCCGTTCGGTATCGAACTCGTCGTCGACGGCCTCAACGCCGCCGTCGTCGTACTGGTCGCGGCCGTCGCCCTCGGCGTGCTCGCCTACGCGCGCCGCGCCGGCCCCCACTCGCCGGCGTTCTACACCGGCTACCTGCTGTTGGTCGCCGGCCTCTCGGGCATGAGCGTCACGGGAGACATGTTCAACCTCTACGTCTTCCTCGAGATTACCGGCCTCGCCGCCTACGCGCTGGTGGCGACCGGCGACGACGGCCGCTCGGCGGTCGGCGCGCTGAAGTACCTCCTCGTCGGAACCGTCGGCGCGTCGCTGTTCCTCGTCGGCATCGGCTACGCGTTCGTCGCCACGGGGACGCTCAACATGGCCGACCTCGCCGAGAAGCTCGCCGGCGTCGGCTACGGGTCGACGCTCGTCCGGGCGTCGTTCGCGTTCGTCGTGACCGGGCTGGCCGTCAAGACGGCGCTGTACCCGCTGCACACCTGGCAACCGGAGGCGTACGCGAGCGCGCCCGACAGCGTCAGCGCGCTCATCTCGGCGCTCGTCTCGACGGTCTCGGCGTACGCGCTCGCGCGCGTCGTCTACAGCGTCTACACCGTCGACTTCCTCGCGTCGGTCGCCTACGCCCGCGAGTTCGTCCTCGTCTTGGCGGGCGTCAGTATCGTCGCCGGGAGCGTCCTCGCGGTGATGCAAAGCGAGTTGAAGCGGATGCTCGCGTACTCGTCGGTGTCGCAGTTCGGCCTCGTCGTCGCCGCCTTCGCCGTCGCCAACGAGGCGGCGGTGACGGGCGGCCTCGTCCACCTCGTCGGCCACGCCGTCATGAAGGGCGGCCTGTTCCTCGCGGTGGGTGCCGTCGCCGCGCGGACGGGCGTTCGATACGTCGAGCAGTTCGACGGGCTCGCCGACCGCGTCCCGCTCCTCAGCGCCGCGCTTGCGACCCTGTCGCTGTCGATGGTCGGGGTTCCGCCCGCCGTCGGCTTCGTCGGCAAGTGGTACATCGCCCTCGGCGCGATTCAGGCCGGGTCGTGGCCCATCGCGGTCGTCATCCTCCTGAGCACGCTGCTGACGCTGGCGTACTTCCTGCGCCTCGTCGAACGGATGTACTTCCGCTCGGCCGCGACGACGGAGCCGTCCGCCGACTCGCCGACCGGAACCGGGGCGGCCGCCGTCGCCGACGGCGGAAACTCCGGCGACGTGACCGACGACGAGCGTCCGGTGCTCGGCCGCGGTGACGACGCCGACTTCGGCCGCCCGTCCGTCGGGATGGTCGCCGTCGTCGTCGTCGCGGCGGTGCTCGCCGTCGGACTCGGCCCGCTCGTCTCGACCTTCGAACCGCTGCTCGAACCGACGCTCGACCTCCTACTCCAGCCATGACAGAGATTTCATCACTTAGACCGCTCGCGGCGGTCGCCGTTCCGGCGGTCGCCGTCGCCTTCATCTACGCGTCGAACCGCCGGCCGAACGTCCGCGAGGCGTGGACGCTGCTCGCCGCCGCGTCGACGTTCCTCGTCGTGGCGAGTATGGTGCCCGGCGTGCTCGCGGGCGACACGTACTACACCGACCTCGGGGCGTTCGTCCCGCTCGGCGAGGACGCCGTCGCGTTCACCCTGCAAGCCGACGCGCTCGGGATGCTGTTCGGCCTGCTGGCGAGTCTGCTGTGGCTCGTCACGAGCTTCTACAGCATCGGCTACATGCGCGGCCTGCACGAGCACGCCCAGACTCGCTACTTCGCGGCGTTCGCCGCCAGCGTGGCCAGCGCCGTCGGCGTCGCGTTCGCGGCGAACCTGCTCGTCCTGTTCGTCTTCTACGAACTGCTGACGGTGGCGACGTACCCGCTCGTCGGCCACGACGAGACGGCGGAGTCGCGCGCCGCCGGCCGGAAGTATCTCGCCTACACCTTCGGCGGCGGCGTCGCGGTGCTCGCGGGCACCGTCCTCGTTTACGTGCTCGCCGGGTCGGTGGCGTTCACCCCCGGCGGCATCGAGGGTCTCGCCACCGCGGACCCGACGCTCGGTCGCGCGGCGTTCGCACTGCTGACGCTCGGCTTCGGCGTCAAGGCGGCGCTGATGCCCGTCCACTCGTGGCTGCCCGACGCGATGGTCGCACCGACGCCCGTCTCGGGACTGCTCCACGCGGTGGCGGTCGTCAAATCCGGCGTGTTCGGCATCGCCCGCGTCGTCCTCGAAGTGTTCGGTCCCGAGACGGTCGGAAACCTCGGCGTCGGCGTCCCGCTGGCGGCCGTCGCCGCCTTCACGCTGCTGATGGCGAGCGTCATCGCGCTCCGACAGGACAACCTCAAGCGCCGCCTCGCGTACTCGACGGTGAGCCAGCTCTCGTACATCGTCCTCGGTCTCGGCATCGGGGCCTCGATGGGCGGCGAGGCCGCGAGATACGCGCTCGTCGGCGGGCTGTTGCACATCCCCGCGCACGCGTTCATGAAGCTCACCCTGTTCTTCTGTGCGGGTATCATCCACGTCGAGACCCACACCGACGACATCAGCGACATGGCCGGCATCGGCAAGCGGATGCCGCTGACGATGGCCGCCTTCGGCGTCGCCGCCGCCGGGATGGCCGGCATCCCGCTCGTCGCCGGCTTCGTCAGCAAGTTCTACCTCCTCGTCGGCACCGCCTCCGGCGGCGAGGTCGCCTTCACCGTCGCGCTCCTGCTCTCGGGGGTCCTGAACATCGCGTACTTCTGGCCGGTCGTCTACCAGGCGTTCTTCGAGGACGAGATGCCCGGCGGCCACGACCGGAAGCCGCTCGTCGAACACCGCTTCGGCGGCCGAGCGGACGTCGCCGCCGACGGGGGACGGGAGGCGGACGAGAACCCCGACGGCGAGGGTTCGGCGCTGACCGGCGGGAACGCCGGTGCCGGTCCGCGGGCGAACGAGGTACAGAAACCCGCCGACCCCGACGCCGACTACGCCGTCGACCGCCACCCGTCGGACCACACGAAGGCGACGAGACAGGGCGGCGAACTCGGCGACGGTGCCGCGGAGATGGCCGACCACGAACCGGCCCACGCCGACCACGACCACCACCACGAGGGCGGCCCGCCGACCGGCGGCTGGGAGCGCCGTAGCTGGCTCGGTGCCGAAAGCACGTGGTTCATGCTCGGCCCGATTCTGACCGCCGCAGTCGGCTCTCTCGTCATCGGAATCGTACCGGGTCGAGCGGTGTTCCTCGAAATCGTCAACGAGGTCGTCACGGCGGCGACGGCTGCCACCGCCGCCGCGACGATGGGGGTGGTGTTCTGATGGCGGTCGACGCGCTGACGACGGTTCCGCCGTTCGTCTACGTGCTCGTCGCCGCGCTGCTGCTTCCGGTCGTCCCCCGGCGCGTCGGCCACGCGCTCGGCGTCGTCGCGACGGCCGTCGTCGTCCCCATCGCGTACCTCGCACCGCCGGGTGTACACTGGGAGACGTTCCTGTTCGGCTTCGAGGTCGCGCTGTTCAACGTCGACGACTTCTCGCGGCTGATGGGCATCATCTTCGGCTTCATCGGCGCGATTGCGGTGCTCTACTCGTACGCGAGCGACGCGTCGAACAAGCAGACCGCCTACGCGCTGTCGTACGCCGGCACCAGTATCGGGGCCGTCTTCGCCGGCGACTGGCTGACGCTCGTGTTCTTCTGGGAGCTGATGGCCGTGACGAGTACGCTCCTCGTCTGGGACTACGGCGGCAAGGCCGTCCGCGCGGGCTTCCGCTACGCCGTGTTGCACGGTATCGGCGGCAGCCTCGTGCTCGCGGCGATAATCTGGCACTACGCCGAAGTCGGGTCGTTCCTGTTCAGCGCCGCCGACGGCATCGTCGGCGGGGGTCCGGCGGTGCTCGCGCTCGCCGCCGTCGGCATCGGCGTCAACGTCGGCTTCGTCGGCCTGCACGCGTGGCTGCCCGACACCTACCCGCGGCCGCACGTCGCCGCCAGCGTCTTCCTCTGCGTCTACACGACGAAGACCGGCGTCTACGCGATGTACCGCGCGTTCCCGGAGGGCCACCTCTGGATCGCGTACATGGGCGCGGCGATGGCCGTCTTCGGCGCGACGATGGCCGTGCTCCAGAAGGACATGCGACGGCTCCTCTCCTACCACATCCAGTCGCAGGTCGGCTACATGATCGCCGGCGTCGGCATCGGGACGACGGTGGCGACGGCGGGCGCGTTCGGCCACGTGTTCAACCACATCCTCTACAAGAGCCTGCTGTTCATGACCGTCGGCGTCATCATCTACCGGACCGGCGAGGAGAGCCTGAAGTACGTCGGCGGCCTCTGGCGGAGGATGCCCGTCACCTTCGTCGCGTTCGTCGTCGCGGCGCTCTCCATCGGCGGCTTCCCCGGCTTCAACGGCTTCGTCAGCAAGGGGATGGTGCTCGCGGAGGCGCACTACGAGCACCTCGACGTCATCTGGTATCTGCTCTTGGCCGGCGGCGTCGGGACGTTCCTCTCGTTCATCAAGTTGGGCTGGTACGCCTTCTACGAGGGGAGCTACGACGGCCCGGTCCGCGACGCGAACCGACTCCAGATGGTCGGGATGGTGTCCGTGGCGATTCTCTGCGTCGTCTACGGCCTGTTCCCGAACGCGCTGTTCGCCATCCTCCCCGGCAACGAGGGCGGCTTCGACTACACGACGTACACGGTCGGCCACGTCCAGGAAGGGCTCATCCTGTTCGCCCTCGGCGTCGTCGCCTTCGCCATCCTCAAGAAGCCGCTGGACCGACTCGGGCGCGTCCCCGACGTCGACGCGCTCTACAACCCGCTCGCCTTCTACGGCACGCGCGGGCTGGTTCGCGGCGTCACCGAGACGTACGCGGCCGTCGACCGCGCGGCCGTCGCCACCGCCTCGGGCGTCACGTGGACGGTCGGCAACCCCGACGAGGCGCTCAGACGCGCCACGGGGCGGACCGACACCGACGACGAAGGGAACGCGACGTGGCCGGTGTCGCTGCGGGCGGGTATGGGGACGAGCATCCTCCTCCTGACCGCCGTCGTGACGGTCGGTATCGGACTGCTCGTCGCTATCTGAGCGAGCGGCGCTGAAACGTCTCTTTTCGACGGCTCGAGCCGAATCCGACCCGTGCCACCGAACCACGAACGACCGCCGAACCACCAGTATTTATCCCGGTCCACAGAAACTGTCGGCATGGACCAGTTGCGGCAGTCGCTGTGCGACGCGCCCATCATCGAGAAAGGCGAGTACGAGTACTTCGTCCACCCCATCAGCGACGGCGTGCCGATGCTCGAACCGAGTCTTCTCCGCGAGATCGTCATCAAGATCATCCGCAAGGCGGAACTGGAGAACGTCGACAAGATCGTGACGCCCGCGGCGATGGGCATCCACATCTCGACGGCCGTCTCGCTGATGACCGACATCCCGCTCGTCGTCATCCGTAAGCGCCAGTACGGCCTCGACGGCGAGGTGCCGCTGTTTCAGGAGACGGGTTACTCTGAGAGCGAGATGTACATCAACGACGTGGAGGAAGGCGACCGGGTGCTCGTCCTCGACGACGTGCTCTCGACCGGCGGCACGATGAAGGCGATTCTCGACGCGCTCACGAACGACGTCCGCGCGAACGTCGTGGACGTCGTCGCCGTCATCAAGAAGGCCGGTCCGAACGAACTCGACGACACCGGCTACGACGTGAAGACGCTCATCAACGTCACCGTCGAGGACGGCGAAGTCGTCATCGTCGACGAACACGGCGACGGATAGGAACCGGCCGCCGAGACGCGGCGTCCGACCGCGGCGACGCGAGCGGTCGAAGACTGCTTTTTTATCCGGTCGGTTGCGAGTGGCGGTATGGCGCACGCGAACCCGCGGAATCTCATCAGTACGGTCCTCCTCGTCACCGGGGCGCTCGTCTTCGGCGAGGCGCTCCACCAGTCGGTCGTCGCCGGCGAAGCGTCGCTGTTCTCACAGCCGATTCTGCTCGCGTTGGCGCTCGGGACGGTTCTCATCGCGCTCGGCTACTGGGTTCGCGTTCCACTGGACGAGTTGACTCGGGAGACGTCGTCGTCGCGGTCGGAGTCCGCAGGAGACGACACGCTCGGTGACGCGCCCGCCGATTCCGAGTACGACCCGCGACTCAGCCCGCTCGGAAACACGCCCTCGGACGCCCACGACCGGGGGGCCGCCGACGGACGTGGAATCGACGACGCCGACGAACTCCGACGGGAGACGGAAACGCGGTCGGAGAACGGCACGCGGTCGGAGAACGACACGCCGTCGGAGAACGGCACGGACTCCGCCCGCCGCACGAACACTGACCGAAACACCGAGTAGGCGAGAAAGTAGCGCGGAGTCGCTTCGAGCGTCCGCGGAACGCTCGCCTCCGGCCGTCCGTGTGAACCCATAGCGCGGGATATATATGACATCACTACGATGAACGGATGATTACCATGTCGCTCAAACATCGGGTCCCGCCGAGGCTCCAGCAGCCAGTCGGCTTCGCCTCCCTGGGTCTGACGCTCGTGGGCGCGGTTATCGGGTACGTCCTCACGATACTCGGAATCACCCTCTACTTCGGCCTCAACGGCCTCGGTGACGCCATCACCACCGTCGACTCGTTCATCGTCATCGCAACCGGCCTCGTCTGTCTCGCCGCCGGATACGCCGGCTGGCGCGGCTTCATGACGTTCGCCTACTGAGATGCCGGTCGACATCCGCGATCACCCGGCCGCGCCGGATCTCGACGCGCTCGGTGACCTGACGCTCGAACCGGTGCCCGCCGAGGAGATCCGTCGCCGCCTCGACGACGGCGACGAACTGCTGGAGGACGAACTCCGCGAACGCGACGACGTCGACGCGTACGTCGAGTTGAACCGCCGGTCGCAGGGCGGCGAGTACGGCGACATCGGCACCGCGCTCTACCGCCTCGTCCAACTGTTCGGCACGCCGCAGTTGCCCGGTTACGAGGCGGGAGGCGACCTCCGCGAGCGAACCGACGAGACGTTCAACTACCTCTTTCGCGTCGGCACCGACGCCGGGGAGCTCCCCGACGAGTGGCTCGTCACCGTCCACGACTGGCACGTCGACCTGGGCGTCTCTCTCGCCGGCTGGGAGTCCGACGGCGTCGACCCCGCCGAGATGGAGACGGCGGTCGGACTCGTCTCGCTCGCGCTCGTGACGAACGTCGTCACCGAACCCGTTCAGTGCGAGTACAAAGACATCTGGTACTGAGGCCGAACGAATGCGCGTGAGCCTTGAGAAACTGGAGGAGCGCGCGTACCGGTGGTACAGAAACGGTGTCAACCGAATCCTCCTCATCTTCGGCGTCGCCATCGCGCTCGCGGTCGTCAGTCTCGCGAGTTTCTTTCTCACCGACGACGGCGTCTCCCGCTTCGAGATTTCGCTCGCACTCGTCTCGACGGGACTGATAATCTACGGCAGCATCGAGAGCGGCCTCGCGTGAGCGCAGCGTCCGTTATTCGCACCGCTCACCTGTCGAACTCGTTCGGCCCGACCCGTCCGCCGCTCACCGCTTGAAATGCATCGCCGCGAACGCGACGGTGATGGCGAAGACGAGCAGACCGCCGAAGACGGGGACGATAGCGCCCTCGCCGTAGTAGCCCGCGTAGAACCCGCCGTACGCGAGCGCGACGAACGTCGGAACCGACAGCAGAAAGAACAGCGAGGAGAGGTAGCTCGCCAGCGTGGGGTCCTCGTTGTGGCCGGCGTACGTCCCGCGCTCGCGCGTCGAGCGCTCGCGCGTCGGAATGTCCTTCGACATAGCCGTCCGTTCCGGCCGTGTACTGATAGGCTCGTCGCTCTGTCCGACCACTAGACTGCCGACCGCCCGACCGCCCAGCCGCTCGACCGCCCAGCCGCCCGACCGCCGGGCCGTCCGACCGCTACGGCCGGAACGTACCGTCGACGACGACGGCGCTCAGATAGCCGACGAACAGCTGTGGAACCAGACTGGCGAACACGAGTCGGGCGACCTCCTCGCGGAGAATCGACTGAATCAGCAGGTCGCGCGCGAGGGGGTCGTACGACAGCAGCCACAGGGGTGCGAGCGCCGCGACGACGTACAGCGCCGTCGAGAAGACGAACGCGACGAGAAACGCCCTGACGCTCTCGCCGAGATCCCGACTGAGGACGTGGACGTACGCACCGCCGAGCAGGCCGGCGACGAACGGAACCCACGCCGGAACCGCCGCGACCATCTGCGCGCGGTTGAACCCGTACGCCGCCAGCGCGACGAGGAGACCGGCAGCGACGCCGACACCGACGAACCGCAGTTGTTCGGCGGAGGCGGAGAGGCCCGCGCCGAGTCGAGCGGGGGCGTCACCGCCTCGCGCGTTCGACTCCGAAACGGCGCCGGAGTTGCCGTTACCCATCGTTCGTCACCCCGAGGGTGACGCGTACGTTCTCGATGTAGCCGACGAGTTCGCCGCCCACGCGGATGCGGTCCTCCTCGATGGCCGTTCGCGCCGCCTCGGCCTTACCGTCGACGAGTTCGACGGCGACGGTGAACGTCGTCGCCTCTCGCGGCGCGAGAACGGTGTCTGAGAGCGACTGCGTGCCGTACTGGGTGAGCTCTTCGCCGTCGCTGCGCCCGACGACCTGCGCGCTCGACAGCGTCAGCGACTTGCTGGTCGGGTTCTCCGCGCGAACAGTAACTTCGAGCAGTTCGCCGTCGTCGTCGACGCCGATTCCCGTCACCGAGGCCTCGATGGTGTCGCTTCGCGCGACGGCGAGCTGCGTCTGAAACGTCGCACCGAACAGTACCGCGGTCAGCGCGAGTACCACCACGAACGAGACGACCGCCGGCGAACGCAGGCGTGGGCGGAGGCGTGAACGGAGGGCAGGCGCCACGGATTACTCCGCGTGCGGGGTCGCGGGGGTCCGTTCGGCGTCGTCGCCCTCGTAGAGGTGACAGGCGACCCGCCGTCGGTCGAGCGGCCGGGGTCTCGGCACCTCGTTCGCACAGACCGTCGTGAGCGCGTCCAACTCCGCGACGGCACCGTCTCTGTCGCCGTCGAGGTAGCTACGCGTCGCCGACCGCAGCGACGACTCGGTCTCCGGCGGGAGGTCGAGTTCGTCGACGTCGACGCCGACACCCGCCCCGCGTAGCTCGGAGCTGTGACGGTACTCCTCCGGCACGTCGAGCGCGAGTCCCGCGCTGAGCATCCGTTCGGCGGCGTCGTCGCCGTCGAACTCCTTGCGCTCGAACGCCGCCTCCCGGAGGCGTATCTTGTACTGGTACGCGCGGCGGAAGGCGTCCTGACTCCCCTGCCAGTCGTCCGGCGGGATGATGTGAGCGCACCGCGGATGGTACCGGCACCCGGCCGGCGGGTCGCGCGGACTCGGCACCTCGCCCGTCGCGTTGGCGCGTCGGCGCTCCTCGGCGATCTCCACGTCGGGGACGGCGTCGAACAGCGCCTCCGTGTACGGGTGTTTCGGGTCCTCGATGAGGTCGTCGGTCGGCCCCTGTTCGATGACGTTGCCGAGGTACATGATGGCCGTCCGGTCGCACATGTAGCGGATGAGCGAGAGGTCGTGGCTGATGAAGACGTACGTCAGGTCGTACTTGTCCTGCAGCTCCTTCATCAGGTTCAACACGCCGGCGCGGATGGAGACGTCGAGCATCGACACCGGCTCGTCGGCGACGACGAAGTCGGGGTCGACGACGAGCGCGCGAGCGATGGCGACGCGCTGGCGCTCGCCGCCCGAAAGTTCGTCCGGGAAGGCGTCGAGGTACACTTCGGCGGGGCCGAGACCCACGTCGTTGAGCACCGTCTTGACGCGTTCGCGTCGCTCGTCGTAGGAGTCGGTCATCCCGTTTATCTGCAGCGGCTCCGCGATGGCGTCGAACACCGTCATCCGGGGGTTGAGACTCTCGAAGGGGTCCTGGAAGATCATCTGGACGCGCTGGCGGAACTCGCGTTCCTCCTCGCGGCTCAGATTCGAGATGTCCTTGCCGTCAAAGCGAATCTCGCCGTCGGTCGGTTCGTACAGTTTGACGAGTAGCTTCCCGAGCGTCGTCTTCCCACAGCCCGATTCGCCGGCGATACCGACGATGTCGCCTCTCTCGATGGAGAGGTCGACGCCCTCGACGGCGCGGACCGGTTGCGCTTCGCGCCCGAGGACGGTGTCCACGATGCCCCGGGTCATGTCGAACCACTTGTGGACGTTCTCGATTTCGACTAGTGACTCTGCGTTGCGGTTTCCTTCCATGTTTCCTCCTTCATCGCCTTCGTTCGTATCTCGTCCAGTTCGTCGCTGCGGTAACACGCCGAGCCGTGACGCCGGTCGTCCATCGCCTCCTGCAGTCGCCCGCTCTCCTCGACGGCGGCGATGTCGTACATCGGCGGGTGGCTCCGCTCGCAGTCCTCGACGGCGAACGGACAGCGTTTGCGGAACCGGCAGCCGGGTTCGGGGTCGCGCAGGTGCGGCGGTGACCCCGGGATGGAGACGAGCTGCTGTTGTTTCTGCGTGATGGTCGGGAACGAGTTCTTCAGTCCGAGCGTGTAGGGGTTCGCCGTCTCTCGGAAGATATCGTCGCGCGTGCCGCGCTCCATGATCTTGCCGCCGTACATGACGGCCATCCGGTCGCAGATCTCGGCCATGACGCTGATGTCGTGGCTGATGACGAGGATGGAGACGCCGAACTCCTCCTGAATCTTCTCCAGTTCCTCCAGGATGCGGTCCTGGATGATGACGTCGAGCGCCGTCGTCGGTTCGTCGGCGATGAGCAACGAGGGGTTACAGGCCATCGCCATCGCGATGACGGCGCGCTGCTTCATCCCGCCGGAGAACTCGTGTGCGTAGTCGTCGGCGCGTTCGGGGTCGATGCCGACGCGTTCGAGCAGGTCGCGGGCGCGGTCGTCGGCTTCGGCCTTCGTCGTCCGCGGTTCGTGTCGGAGGATGGCCTCGACGATCTGGTCGCCCACCTTGTAGACGGGGTTGAGCGCGTTCATCGCGCTCTGGGGGATGAGCGCCACCTCGCGCCAACGGATGTCCCGAATCTGGGAGTCCGTCAGCTGCGCGAGGTCGGTCATCCCGTCGGCGCGGACCGGGTAGCGGTCGTCGTCGATTATCTCCGGTCGCGGGTTGCCGTCGCCGTCTTCCCACTGCGGGAGCGTTCCGTCGAACCACATCTCGCCGCTTTCGATGTAGCCGTTCGAGTCCAGGAGGTGGAGGATGCTCTTCGCGAGCGTCGTCTTGCCACAGCCGGACTCGCCGACGAGGCCGTACGTCTCGCCCGAGTCGACGGTGAAGCTCGCGCCGTCGACGGCGTGAACGTCCGCGTTTTCGACTGCGTATCGTATCGAGAGGTCGTTTACTTCCAGTAGCGTCATATGATTATCTCTGAGGGTTGGTCACGTCCTCCATCGAGAACCCGATGAAGTAGAACGCCGCCGCGATGAGCATGATCGCCAGTCCGGGCGGGAGCAGCCACCACCACGCGGTGAAGATGTAGCCTTCCGACTGGATGCTCTCCAGCATGATGCCCCACGACAGCGTCGCGAAGTCGGCCAGGCCGAGGTACGCCAGCGCCGCCTGCGTCAGGATGGCGGCGGCGGCGTCCTGTGCGAGGTAGACGAACGACAGCGGCAGCACGTGCGGCATGATGTGTCGGAAGACGATGCGGAGGTCGCTCGCGCCGGCGACTCTCGCCGACTCGACGTACGCCCGGGTCCGAAGCGAGAGCGTCTCGCCGCGGATGACGATGCAGTTGTTGAGCCACGAGGTGACGGCGATACCGATGATGATGTTGGTCGTCGTCTGCCCGCGAATCGCCACGAGGACGATGAGCAGCGGCAGGAACGGCAGGCCGTACATCACGTCGACGAAGCGCTGGATGGTCTCGTCTATCCAGGTGTCGCCGTAGAAGCCGCTGATGAGCCCGAGCGGCACGCCGACGAGACTCGACAGGAGGCCCGCGGCGAGGCCGATGTACATCGCCGTCGACGCCGAGTACACCATCATCGTCGCGATGCCGCGGCCGTAGGAGTCGGTTCCCAGCGGCGCGAAGAAGGGGTCACCGAACGCGGGCGGGTGCGGCAGCGTCCGCACCTGCTCGCCGGTCAGCCGGGCGTTCTCGTAGCCGATGTAGGCGATCCACTCGGGCGTGTGCGGCGCGAACCAGCTCGGAACGACGGCCCACAGCGAGAATATCGTCAGGATGACGAGGCCGACGACGCCCATCCGGTGTTCGGTGAAGCGGTCCCACCCGCGGCGGGCGCGTTCGATACGCGGCTCCCACGCTCGCTTGTACGATTCGAGTCCGGTCGTTGATTCTCCTTCGGTAGCCATCTAGTTCTCCTCCCCGAACTTGATGCGCGGGTCGAGGTACGTGTACGCGATGTCGGTGACGAGTCGCATCACGACGACGAGCACGGCGAGCATGAAGAACGCCGCCTGCGTCACCGGGTAGTCGTTGTTCAGCACCGCCTCGACGAGGATCTGTCCCATCCCCGGCCAGGTGAAGACGGCCTCGGTGATGACCGCGCCGTCGATGAGGAACGCCAGTCCGACGATCGCGCCGGTCGCGACCGGGATGAGCGCGTTCCGCGCCGCGTGTTTGATCATCACCGTGCGTTCGTCGAGTCCCTTCGCACGCGCCAGGAAGACGTAGCCCTCGTCGACGACGTTGTTCATCGACGGGCGCATGATGAGCATCGCGCCGACCCAGCCGATACACGAGAGGCTGACGAGCGGCAGCGTGATGTGGACGAGCACGTCGGCCATCACGGTGAACGCGTTCCACTCGAACTCGGGGAACTGCGTCATCATGTAGGCGCTCGGGAGCCAGCCCATCTCGTAGTCGAAGAACCAGATGAACAGCCACGCGAGCCAGAACGCGGGCATCGAGTACACCATCAGCGACGTCCCGAAGATGGTCTTGTCCTTCTGGGTGCCGCGCCACCAGCCGAGATACATCCCGACCAGCGGCCCGACGATGTAGGCGACGATGTACGCCGCGCCGAAGAGGATGAGCGTCCGCGGCATCCGGCGGAGGATGAGGTCCCAGACGGGGACGTTCCACGTCGGCGAGCGGCCGAAGTTACCGGTCTGGTAGTTTATCATGAAGTTGAGGTACTGTTTCCACAGCGGTTCGTTGAGCCCCCAGACCTCTCGGATGCGCTCGACCTGCGCTCTGGTCATCTCCGGGGAGATCATGCTGTCGATGAACGTCCCGGGTGCGCTCCGGATGAGCACGAACAGCAGGGTCATGATGAGCAGGAGGGTCAGATAGGAGACCACGAGCCGTTTTGCGAGATACTTTCCACTGATTCTGGTCATGGTTTCGAGGTCACGGTTTTCTTAGCACGCGTACTGTTTGCGTTTCTGTGGCATGATTGGGAAGCGTCGTTATGAATGTGTTGGATTACTACGTTTTCTCGGAAAGAAAAGGTTCGAGCGGGCTCTACTCCGGCCGATAACGGGAAAGAAAGAAACGACGAACGGCGGCGACAGTCGCCGTCGGCTCAGTTGTCCTTCTGGTGGACCTGCATGATGTTCGTCCCGAGGTAACTGTCGCCCGGGCCCGGGATGTTACCGACGAAGCCGTCCCACTCGCCGGAGTTGACCGGCCACTGAACCTGCGAGTACGAGGTGATCATCGTCGGGAAGTCGAGGTAGATCTGCTCGACGGCCTGCTTTGCCAGGTCGTTGCGCTTCTCGGTGTCCATCTCGGTGCGGCACTGCGAGATGAGGTCGTCGGCCGTCGCGTCCTCGAACAGGCCGTAGCCCATCGGGTTGTTGAGCAGCGTGTCCGTGTTGGTCTCGCCGTCTTCGTTCTCCTCGCTGTGGTCGTCGGCGTTGTCGCTGTGGAAGAGGCCGTACAGCGAACTCGCGCCGAACGGCGAGAGACTGCTCCACGACATCGGGAAGATATCGAAGTCCTCCTCGGCGTAGACGGCGTTCAGCATCGTGTTGAACGTCATCACTTTCCGCTCGATGGGGATACCGATAGAGCGGAGGTTCGAGACGTAGCGTTCGACCATCTGGGCGGTCTTCGGCGAGTCCTTCGCCGGGTAGATGAGCATCTGCAGCGGACCGTCGTTCATGCTGGTGATGGTCTCGCCGTTGACGCGAATCTCCTGTTCGGCGTCGGCGTCCTGCAGGACGCTGGATTCGACCTCGCCGAAGCTGTAGTCGTGTTTCGCCTCGCTCTGGCCGGCGCTCACGTCGGTGAGGCTGCCCGGGTAGTCGAGGCCGACGTAGGTGCCGCCCTCGCCGGTGACAACCTGTCCGTCGGTGAGGAACTGGCGGATGCCCTCGACGTCGACCTCGGAACTGGTCGGGTCGACGCCGCGGAAGGTGAACGCCTGCGAAGCCGCGCCGGTCAGGAGCTCGCCGTCGCCGCCCGCGTCCGGACGCACCGCGGAGTAACCCGGCGGCATGACGAAGTCGCCCTCCTGAACGTAGCCGCGCTGGAGCTGCTGGGTCCAGTAGATGTCGTCGAAGGCGAAGCCGAGCACCTGACGGAACGCGAGGTCGTCGAGCGGCGTCCGGCGGAGGTTGAACGAGTAGTGGCCGTACCCGGTGTCGTATCCCTGAACGATGCTCTGGCCGTCGGTCTCCTCGACCTGCTCGACCTTCGAGGTCTCGATGCTGCTGTAGACGGTGTCGATTTCGCCGTTGAGGAACGCCTGCGTGAGCGCCGACTGGCTGCCGTAGATCTTGAATCGAACCGAGTCGATGAACGGACCGCCCGCCAACAGGTTGTCGTGGTCCTGGAGCCACTGGAGGTTCTGCAGGGGAGCCTCGTCGCGGAACGTGACTTCGATGGCGGTGTCGGGGCTGTACGTCGTGATTTCGCCCGGACCCGCGCCGATGGGGCCGCCGTTCTCCTGCGGCTGGTAGGCCTGGTAGTCGTCGACCTCTTCCCAGACGTGTTTCGGCAGCAGCGGAACCTGCAGCTGCGTCGAGTCGTAGGTGCCGATGGGCTGGGCGAGCTTCATGTGGACGTCCCAGTCGTTGTCGGCCTCCTCGACCGCCTGGATGGGCTCGACCGTCGAGACGTAGCGCCCCGGCTTCTTCTCCATCAGGTAGTTGTACGTGAAAATGACGTCCTCGACGGTCAGGTCCTCGCCGTCGCTGAAGGTGAGGCCGTCGCGGACGTTGAAGTACACGTCGGGTTCGGCGTCGTCGCCGCTGGCGTTCTCGACGGTCCACTCCGTGTACGCGCTCGGGTTGACGTTGAAGTTGACCGGGTCGATAGTCGTCCCCCAGCAGTAGACGAAGTCGAGGATGCTCCAGGAGTACGCCGAGGAGGTCGAGAGCGGGTTGATTCCTTTCGGCTGCTGGTCCATCCCGACCGTGAACGTTCCACCGCGAGTAATCTCGTCGGGGTTCGTCGTGTTCTTTTCGGGGGTGTCGTCGGTCTCGGAGGAGTTCCCGTCAGTACCCTGGTCGTCTCCGCCGTTGCCACCGTCACTGCAACCGGCGAGAGTGAGGGCCACAGCGCCCGCACCGGAGGCTTTGAGGAACCGCCGACGGCTACCGTTCATCGAATCGTCAGACATGCAGCACCACGTTGACGTATCCCATACTTATATTTGATGGTATTCTCACCAGAGTTCAGTGTGTAGTTAGCTCACATGTAACGAGTGTTCGGGGTCGAAAAACCCGAATTCAGCGGTCTCGGAGCGTCGAGCGACCTTCGATGAAAAAGTACATACTCATTACTACCGCCGACCCCGACATCGCCAGGTAGATATCTCCGGGTACCTGCGTGGGACCGGTCCGCGACAGCGCCATCCCCATGAGGCCCCAGAACGCCGCCAGCGCGAACCCACCGCCGAGCAGGAAGAACGCTTCGACCTCCCGTCCGCGTCGGTAGGAGACCATCCCGGTGAGAAACGCCACGCTGACGAGAATCGCCAGCACGCCACGAGTATCGAGCATACCGAGTCGGTACGACCTCACCTACATAAGACCTCCGTGCTCGCGCGTGTACTCCGGCAGTTCCCCGGACTGACCGCGTCCGGCCGCTCGACGCACCGTCTCGGACCGTTCGGTTTCGGTAGCCGACGATTCCTCTCTCGCCCCATCGCTTTTGCGGCTCAGGAACGTACCCTTCGAACGATGGTATCCGCACTGTTTATCGTCAGCGAGGAGGGGTACTGGGCCGAAGAGTGCATCGAGCCGCTAACCACGCTCTCGGACGCGGGCGTCGACGTCACCGTCGCCACCCCGAGCGGGTCGCCGCCGGTGGTCGACGAGCGCTCGCTCGACCCCGAGACGGTCGGCGAGGAGGAGTCCGAACGGCTCCGAGAGGTTCACGAGTCCGACGACAGACTCAACGACCCCGAACCGATCGCGACGGTGTCGGCGTCCGACTACGACGCCGTCGTCTTCCCCGGCGGGCACGGTACCGTCTGGGACATCAACCAGGACAGACACGCGAGAACGATTCTCCGCGACGCCGTCGACGGCGACGAGGGGAAGGCGCTCGTCGTCTGTCACGCCGTCGGTCTCCTCGGCTTCACGCACACCGAGGAGGGGAAGTACGTCGTCAACGAGCGCGACGTGACCGGCTTCCCCAACGAGTGGGAAGAAGACATCGTCGACGAGAACGACGTGATGCCCGACGGCCGGAAACTGCCGTACTGGGTCGAAGACGAGGTCAAGGGCGCCGGTGCGAACTGGGACGCCGAACTCGACGCCGACACCAGCGTCACCGTCGACGGCGACCTCGTTACCGCCCGGGGACCGGAGTCCTCGCACGCGGCGGCGACGACGCTGCTCGACGAGTTGGGTGTGGAAGCCGAGAGCGCGTAGTCCACATCAGTAACAGGTACTATTTTCACTGTTTGTCGGGTTTCACTTCGCTGTGAAACTAAGCGAACTTGAACTCGACGTCGGTGAGCAACTCGCTCCATCCACTCTCAAGGAGCGCTTTGACCGGGGGATGACCGGTCGTGGCATTGAAATCTGCTACGATGAGGAGAATCAACGCTATCTCCGCGTCTTTTCCGACGAAGACGGACCCTACAGCGACGATGTTCGGCCCGGACAGTTTCTCTATATCGGAGACGGAAAATCAGGGGACCAAAAACTGACACACGGTAACAAGGCATTGGTGAATTCCATCGAGAGGCCGCTACCGATTTTCTTCTTTCACAGAGAGGCCTCCGTTTCTGAATGGGAATATCAGGGTCTGGTCGAGGTTGTGAACTACGAATATGGTCCGCTCAATCCTAATGAACGCAGCGTGTTCCAGTTCCTTCTTCAACGCGAGTCCGAAGGCGTCGAAGTAGTCGATGAAGTTGAATCGGTTGCCGACCTTCCACAACCGGACCGAACCGAAGTGACGAGGTGTAGAGTCATCAGAAACACCACTCGCGTTCGTCGGTTGAAGGAACTCTATGACTTCTCGTGCCAGGTTTGCGGACAACAACGCAGACGGAGTCCCGATGAACCGTACGCCGAAGGCCACCATTTGCAACCGCTTGGCGGGCATCACAATGGCCCAGACGCCGCAGAAAACCTCCTCGTCCTTTGCCCGAATCATCACGCTGATTTCGATTACGGGGTTATCGAAGTTGACCCGGAGACACTGCGGATGTCTCATGCTTACGACTCGGCGGTCGACGGTCGCTCCTTGACCGTCTCAGCGTCGCATAAGCTCGACACATCGTTCTTAGAGTACCATAACCGATGGATTGCTAATTTCTGATAGGCGCTATTCGATTTTGAACACCGCCTCCTCGATGCTCTCGCTCCGGCAGTCGGGACACCGCGAGGGGTAGTTCACGGGGTCGTCGAAGTTCGAGAACCCGCAGTTTCGGCACTCCGGCGGCGCGACGAGAAACCGTTCGTCGGTGTCGTCGAGCGACTGGGCGACGTGTCGGAGGTGGTCGTAGACGACCGACCGAGGCGCGTCCACCCGCGTCGAGAGACCGCTCGCGGTCAGCGGTTCGTCTCTCAGCGCGTCGGCGATTCGCTGGCGGGTGGTCTCGGTTTCGTTCATAGCTTCGAGTACGGCCGAACGGCCAAATTCCTTTTGTAGGCCGTCGATTCGAGCAAAACAGTCATCACGGCTGGCATTGATTACCTGTCTATGAAAGCAGTCGTCCTTGCTGGAGGCTACGCCACGCGACTTTGGCCGATTACGAAGCACCGCCCGAAAATGTTCCTCCCGGTGGGGGAGTCGACGGTCATCGATACGATATTTGCCGACCTCGAAGCCGACGACCGAATCTCGGAGGTGTTCGTGAGTACGAACGAGTACTTCGCCGACGAGTTCGAAGCGCACCTCGCCGAGTCGGAGTTCGAGAAACCGACGCTCTCGGTCGAGGAGACCAGAGCCGAGGACGAGAAGTTCGGCGTCGTCGGCGCGCTCGCGGAGTTGGTCGAACGCGAAGGCGTCGAGGAGGACCTGGTCGTCGTCGCCGGCGACAACCTCATCAGTTTCGACGCCGCGGAGTTCGTCGACTTCTTCGAGGAGAAGAAGTCACCGATTCTGGCCGCCTACGACGTCGGCTCGCGCGAGCGCGCGAAGTCGTACGGTCTCGTCCAACTCGACGGCGACCAGGTCGTCGAGTTCCAGGAGAAGCCCGACGATCCCAAGAGCACGCTCGTCTCCATCGCCTGCTACGCGTTCCCCGCCGAGACGCTGCCGAAACTCGACGAGTATCTCGAATCGGACAACAACCCCGACGAACCCGGCTGGTTCCTCCAGTGGCTCCAGACGCGCGAACCGGTGTACGCGTTCAGTTTCGACGAGGCCTGGTACGACATCGGGACGCCCGAGAGCTACCTCGAAGCCGTCGCGTGGAAACTCGGCGGCGACAACTTCGTCCACGACGACGCGACGGTCGAGAACTCCGAACTCGGCGAGAACGTCCAGGTACTGCCCGGAGCCGAGGTCCGCGATTCGACGCTCGAACGCGCTGTCGTCTTCGACGGCGCGACGGTCCACGACTCGACGCTCCGCGATACGATCACCGACATAGAGACGCACATCGAGGGGCTGCAGTTGACCGAGACGCTCGTCGGCGAGCACTCGAAACTGGTCGGCGAGGAGTGACGAAACCACCCGCGTAGTCTGCTTTTTGTATCTCTGTCCGCTCTGATTCCTCCGCAGTCGTCTCCTCACCGCTCCCCGAGTCGAGCGTCGGTCACCCGAATCCGTCCTCGCATCCCGTCCCACTCCGTCTCGTACTCGCACCTTTTGCGCTGCGGACCGCCTCCGGCGGCCCTCGGCAAAAGCTGCACCAAAAGCACTCGTCGTTCACTCCGCTTCGCTCCGTTCGCTCCTCGGCCCGCTCGCTCCTTCGGTCGCTCGCGGAACGAACTCGCTGCTTACCGCTCCCCGAGTCGAGCGTCGGTCACCCGAATCCGTCCACGTGTCCCCTCCCACTCCGTCTCGTACTCTAACTCGATGGGTTTCGACATGTGCGGTCCGTCGGTCACCAGCGTCTCGAACTCGCCGCCCTCGCCGAGGATGTGCACGCCGTACTCCTCGTTGAGCTCCGCTAACTCCGCGATGGCGTCGGCGTCGAGCGTTCGCCCCAGCCACGACTCGTCGAGGCCGTGGGCGGCGACCTGAACGATGCGAATCTCGAATCCGGCGTCGAGCATCGCGTCGGCGAGTTCGCGGGGGTTCTCCTGCCACAAGGGTGCAAAGAGGTCGATGCCGAGTCGGTCGCACATCTGCTGAATCCGGTTCGTCTGGAACTCGCTCTCCACTGCGCCTGCGGTGACACCCGCCAAATCGAGTTCTCCCTGCAGTTCTCGGAGCGCCGCCTCCATCGGTTCGAGTTCGGCGTCGCCCTGTTCGCCGGAGTCAGTCGCTAATTCGGCCTCGAAGGAGCCGGGTTCGACTTCGACGAGTTCGACGCCGACGCTCTCGGCGGCGAGCCGCGCCAGTCGCGTCTCGGGGACGTGGTACATGTACGAGTCGCCCTCGGGGTGGACGGTGAGCAGTCGACTCACGTTCAGCCCGTCTTCGAGCGCCAAGTAGAGCGCCCACGAGGAGTCTTTACCGCCCGAAAAGAGGCTCACCCAGTCGTCGGTCATTGGACGGAGTAGTGACGAACGGGGTTTACACGCTACGATTCGGCGCTCTCGTCGCCCGTCGTCGGGGTTCGCGCGCCTCGTCCGCGTCAGTACTCGTCGAGTTCGGTTTCGAGCGACTGCCACCAGAGGTGGCCCCGCTCTTGCACCTCCATGTGTTCGAGCACGCCCGCGTCGGTCAGCGATTCGAGTCGCTGATACATCGCCTCAGGAGGTACGCCGAATCGCTCGGCGAGATACCCCGTGTTGACGACCGGTTGCGGCGCGCGGCGAATCACCTCGACGATGTCGCTGGTCGGAATTTCGGCCTCGGAGACGCAGTCCGGCATCTCGCGGCGGTCGTCTTCCGCGTCCATACGGTCGGTACTCTCTGGAGCGACTAAGCACTCTGGCGAGAAGCCGATGAATGTACGCGCAAACGACGGATTGGCGGTCGTCCGTCCACGAGAGGTGCGAACCGCGTCGGAGGGGAGACCGTGGATTCCGGAGTTCGACTCGTGGCGGGAGTTCGATTCGAGACGGGAGTTCGATTCGAGACGGGAGTTCGATTCGAGACGGGAGTTCGATTCGTAACGAGATTCGGTGTCGTGACGGGAGTTCGGTATCGTGGTCCGCGGTTTACTGGCTCTCGGGTTTCACATGTAGCCGAGGTCGCGCAATCGCCCCATGATGTTCTCTTTGTCCTGTGCGCGGCCCTCTCGTTCGGTCGTTCCGTCCAAATCCTGCATCCACGCCGGGCGTTCGTCGGACTTCGCCGACCCCGACTCGGTGCCGAGCGAGCGGAAGCCCTCGAAGTACTTCGGCGAGACGGGGAGGTCCTCGGCAGTCAGGCCCTCGGGCAGGCCCTCGCGCGACCCCGGGACGTGTCCTGCCGGGTAGCCCTCGACGGTGTCGGGGACGACGAACTGCCAGAACGCCTCCCAGACGTCGCCCTCGTCGAACTGGAGGATGGTGTGGATGCGGTCGTGCGGCGGGTACTTCTCGGAGTCGTGGCGCGGGCTGAAGAACGTCTCGCCGGCGCGGGACTCCTGTTCGTCCCAGCGGACGCCCGAGAAGATGCCGTCGAATCCGTACTCCGTAAGGGTCTCGTTCAGCGCGACGGTCTTCAGGAGGTGGTTGCCGACGAACGTGTCGGCGTCGAGGACGAGCGTCTCGTCCTCGTACTCCAAGCGGGCGAGTTCCCGCTGTGTCGCTTCGCTGAGTTCGCTCACGACGAACTCGTCGCCGGGTTCTGCGCCGAGGCGGGCGAACTCCTCGTTGCGCGCGACGACGAGTTCGAGGTCCCACTCGTCGACCCAGCGGTCGACGAACGCGGTCACCTCGGGGAAGTGCTCGAAGTGGTCGATGAAGACCACCGGCGGCACGTCGTACCCGTTCTCGCGGGCGACCTCCATCACGACGTAGAGAACGAGCGTCGAGTCCTTTCCACCGGTCCACATCACCGCCGGGTTGCGGTACTCGTCGAGCGCCTGCGCGGTGAGTTCGGCGGCCTTCTCGACCTTGTCGCCGAGGGAGGGGTAGTCGGCGGCGGTCTGGGAGGTCCCGGCTTCGTAGTCTACGTCGAGATACTCGGGGAAGTTAGCCATACACTCCCTGTCGTTATACGGAATAATGGTTGTTTCCGCTGTCAGTGCGTCGCACTGTCTCTATCGGGTGCGAGCGGTCACGACGAACGTACTAAGCGGTCATTTTCTGCGGTCGTCCCCGAGAACGGGGGTCACATCGGCGGTGAGAGCCGCTTCGGAAAGGAGATTCAAAGATCGTTCGGCGGTGTCTCGGCGGCGTTTCGGCCGGTCTTCACATGTAACCGAGGTCGCGCAGGCGCTCCATCAGGTCCTCTTTGTCCTGGGCGCGGCCGGCGCGTTCGGTCGTGTTGTCGAGGTCCTGCAGCCAGGCGGGCGTGGACTCGGTCTTGTCGGTGGAGACCTCGCTGCCCAGCGAGCGGAAGCCCTCGAAGTACTTCGGCGACACCGGGATGTCCTCGTGGGTGAGGCCGTTCGGCAGGTCGTCGTAGTCCTGCGGGACGTACCCTTCGTCGGGGTACTCGTCGACGCTCTCGGGCACGACGAAGTGCCAGAACGCCTCCCAGACGTCGGCCTCGTCGAACTGGAGAATCGGTTGAATGCGGTCGTGCGGCGGGTAGATCTCCGGGTCGTGACGCGGCGAGAAGAACGTCTCGTCGGCGCGGGCTTCCTGTTCGTCCCAGCGGATGCCGGAGATGATGCCGTCGATGTCCTCGGATTCGAGGGCGTCGTTCAGCGCGACGGTCTTCAGGAGGTGGTTGCCGACGTACGTGTCGAGCAGGAACGGGAACGTGTCCTCCTCGTACTCGAGGATGTTCCGGACGTGGTGCTGGTTGTGTTCGGAGAGCTCCGAAATCGGGATGTCGTCACCGGGAGTCAGCCCGTGTTCGTCGACGTAGTCGCCGACGTCGGTGTTGCGAGCGTACTTCACATCGAGGTCCCACTCGTCGGCCCAGCGCTCGACGAAGTCGAACAGGTCGTCGAAGTGCTGGTAGTGGTCGATGAACACCGCGGGCGGTTTTTCGAGGTCGTAGCGCTCTGCGACCTCGTTGACGAAGTACAGCGTCAGCGTCGAGTCCTTCCCGCCGGTCCACATCACCGCGGGGTTCTCGTACGCTTCGAGGCCGGTTTTCGTCACCTCGATGGCTTTCTCTATCTTGTGCTGGATGCTCGGATAGTCCTCGGCGGTCTCACCCTCACCGTCGGTGTAGTCTACGTCGACGTACTCTGGGAAGCCTTCGGGCATCTCGTAATGAGATATAATTACCGGAGTAAAGTGTCTTATGGCTCGTCGCAACGCGTGCGTCGGCGTGTGTTCGAATCGCACACTCGGCCCCTCGAGCGTGTCGTGTGCATCCACCGCATCGAACGTGTCGAAAGGCCGCGTAACCGCTCGTCCGGACCCGGTCTGTCGGAGAAACCGCCGCGCGTGCCGTTCAGTTGATGAACTTGTTGTCGCGCCAGTTGATGCCGTTGCCGCCCGAACTGTTCTGCTGTGGGTTCTCGACCACCTCGACGCTCGCCGGGCGAACGTCGCCTTCGACGATGCGGGTCGCGCGGAGGTCGCCGTCTTCCTCCGTTATCGCCGTGAGCGTCCCTTTCTCGGCGAGTTTCGCTATCTCGCACAACACCTGAAACATCGGGAACTGTAGCGCCGTGTTCTGTAGCACCGTCTCGCGGTCGCCCTTGAAACAGGCGAACTCGACGAGTTCGGAGGGAATCTCCTCCTCCTCGTCCTGGGCCCACTGCGGGCCGCCGGCGCGCGGCGGTTCCTCTTCGTACACGCGCGTCTCCGTGACGCTCGCCTTGAGCTGCGCCGTCGGCGTGTACTTGCTCAGGCTCTCGTCGTCGGAGATCGCTTTGATGATGAGGGTGTTGTTTCGTCGTGTGATGTCGATGTCGGCGACCTCCGTCGGGAGGTCGGGATTACCGTCGAAGTAATCCTCTACATCTTCGAGTGGCAGTTCGAGCGTCGAGTGAAGTCTATATACGCGGCCTGACATTTTCTTGTGCTTCTGATGGGGGATGGGTTGGTACTGCGCTGTACGCGCAAATGCCGGTACGCGTGTCCTTTAGGGGCTGTGGGGATATAGGGGCTGCCCTTCTATCCAAGATTACTGTTTGGAAATAAACTACGACGAGCCGAGCGTCGCTTCGAGTTCGCCGCGCTCGTCGAGTTCGGCCAGAATGTCGCTCCCACCGACGAACTCGCCGTCAACGTACGTCTGGGGAATCGTCTCCCACCCGCTGTGTTCCGACAGGGCGGCGCGGTACTGGTCGAGCGCCGGCAGCACGTCCACCGTCTCGAACTCCTCGCGGTGCTGGCTGATGAGTTCGACCGCTCGCATCGAGTAGCCGCACTGCGGCATCAGGCGGTTCCCCTTCATGAACAGCACGACGTCGTTCTCCGCGATGGTCTCGTCGACTCGCTCTCGAACCTCGTCGGCGCTGAGGTCGCTTCCCGGTTGGAACGTCATGCGAATCGGTACGACACCCCGACAGATAGGGGTTGCGCCCCGTTGCGGTAGAAGGGTCGTTCACGCTCGCGGGGAGCGACGACCTACCGCTGGCGCGGGCCGCGACTCCGAGCGGCGCGAAGCTTCAAATACGAGGACGGGACCACCTGCTCGCGTGTCGTGACTATCGACCGCGGGCGGTTCGCGGGTGTGCGGCCACCCGCTCGCGGGGACGACTCGATATCGGATAGGCCGCCTGTTCGCCCATCTGTGGTGTCGCAACCTCCGTGTTGCTCGACACGACGCCGACGTTCAATCGAGGTACGTCGTCTCGGTCTGCGTCAACTCGTCCTCCCTGTCACCGGTGTTTCTGGTCGCCGCCGGTTCGAAGAGCAGTATCTCGGCTTCCGCGTCGGCGACGGGTCGGTGTTCGACGCCGGCCGGCACGACGAGTAGTTCGCCCGACTCGAGCAGAACGGCCTCCTCGTCACGGAACTCGATACGGAGTTCGCCCGAGACGACGAAGAACAGTTCGTCGGCGTCGTCGTGGCTGTGCCAGACGAACTCGCCTTCGACTTTGGCGAGTTTCACCTCCTGCCCGTTCAGTTCGGCGGCGACGCGCGGGGACCACTGCTCGTCGAACGAGTCGAACGCCTCGGCGAGCGCGACTTTCTCTGGCGGCAGCGTACTCACTCCTCGCCGACGCTGACGACGTTGATGAGCGAGTAGACCGGAACGCCGTCTATCTCCTCGATACCCTGTTTGTCGACGACGACGACGGCAGCCTCGACGGTC
This sequence comes from Haloprofundus sp. MHR1, assembly GCF_005155585.1. Taxonomy (NCBI): domain Archaea; kingdom Methanobacteriati; phylum Methanobacteriota; class Halobacteria; order Halobacteriales; family Haloferacaceae; genus Haloprofundus; species Haloprofundus sp. MHR1. The sequence goes on along the minus strand of NZ_CP039833.1, from coordinate 2,331,722 downwards.
CCTCCGTGGTCGTGGACGGCTTCGATGGTCTGGCGCATCGTCGTGCCGCTCGTGATGATGTCGTCGACGACGTAGCAGCTGCGGTCGCGGATCTGCGCGAAGTTCCGCGAGAAACTACCGCCGAGTTCCTCGATGTCGCCTTCCTCCCACTGGTGTTTCGCGGGAGCGAAGGTGCCGAGGTCGGTGTCGAGTTCGCGGGCGACCACCGTCGCCAGCGGTGCGCCGGCTTTCTCGATGCCGATAGTGAGGTCGACGTCGTCGCCCTCTTTCCCGAGCAGGTCGGCCATCGTCCACGCCATGTAGCTGAGGCGGGCGCTGTCGCGGCCGACGGTGCTCCAGTCGATGTGGATGTCGTCGGGCCCGGTGCCGCCGGAGGGGGAGGCGCTCGTCGCCTCGGGTTCGGAACTCGTCGCGCCGCTGCGCTCGACGAGCCAGCTCGCCGTCTCGCGGGAGACGTTCAGTTCGTCGGCGATCTCGCCCTTCGAGAGGCCGCGTTCTGCCAACTCCGCCGCACTGGAGATGAGGTCATCGACGTTCTTCATACGTACTGAATTGCACGGCGGTTTTTATAGTGGTGTCGTCGTCGTCGAACGCTCGTTCGAACTCGTCGAGGCCGTAGATTCCGGTGACGAGCGAGTCCAAGAGCCACGCCGGCATCGACGCCAACGACTCCGTCGCCGCCTCGAAGTGTCCGACGTGGGAGTTGACGCTGCCGACGAGCGCCTTGTTGTGGAGGACGAGCTCGCTGTGGAACGCGCCGCCGTCGACCTCGAACTCCCAGTCGCTGGGCACGCCCAGAAGCGCCGCCACGCCGTTCGGCGCGAGTGCGTGGACCGACTGGAAGACGTGTTTCGGGAATCCGGTCGCCTCGTAGACGAAGTCCATCGGTTCGTGTACCTCGGGAATCTCGTCGACCGGCGTCTCCCGGGAGTCGACGTACGTCGCGCCGAGCTCCTCGATAACGTCGATAGTCGGGTCGGGGCGGTCGCGGCGGCCCAGACAGTAGAGGCGGTCGGCGTCGTAGCCGTACTCGAAGCCGAGCATCGCCAGCGTCAGCAGGCCGAGGCTGCCGTTGCCGAGCACGAGCGCCGATTCGGGGCTCCACTCGAACGCGGAACGCGACGCGTAGGCGTGTTCGATGGCTTTCTCGGAGATGGAGACCGGTTCGACGAGGAAGCCGACCGACGCGAGCTCCTCGGGGATGGGCACGAGATACTCCTCGGGGCTCGTGAAGTACTCCGCCATGAAGCCGTGCGCGCCGTCGATGCCGCGCTCGTGGTACTCGCCCGCGGGAGCCATATCGGGTTCGCCCCGTTCGAAGTAGTCGTTGGGTCCGTTCGGCGGGCGGCGAACCGTCGGCACGACGACCTCGCCGCGTTCGAGGTCGGTGCCGTTGGGGTCCTCGACGACGCCGACGGCCTCGTGGCCGAGCACGAGGAACTCCTCGCCCTCGGGGAACCCGCCGTGACCCCCGCTCAGCACCTCGTGGTCGGTGCCGTCGACGCCCACGCGAAGCGTTCGGACGAGCGCCTCGCCCGTCGACGGCTCCGGTTTCGGAACGTCGACGACGCCCGGTTTCTCGGCCCCCTCGTACACCGCTATCGCTTTCATACTCGGGCTAGGAGCCTGACCACCAAAACATTTATTCTCTACCGAGTAAACACTACAACTGTCGGTGAGCCTCGTACGCGACGCTTCAGCCCCGTCGCGTGACGCGCAACACCAGCGAACGTCATCCAGCCTGCCAGCCACGTGAGCGCTCACCGCCACCCGTGCCTCTTTCGCGGTTCTCACTCGTCGAAACGTCCGCAACGGAGTTTATGCCGCGCGGTATCCTACACTCTCTCGTGTGTACACTCACTCTCGCGTGGCAGGTGTTTCCCGACGCGCCCGTCGTCGTCGCGGCCAACCGCGACGAAGCGTTCGGACGCCCCTCCGAACCCCCGGCGCGCATCGAGGACGACCCGGCTATCGTCGCCCCCCGAGACGCCGAGGCGGGCGGGACGTGGGTCGGCTACAACGAACACGGCCTGTTCGTCGGCATCACGAACCGCTGGATAGACGCCGACCCCGCCGCGGACCGCTCCCGCGGACTGCTCGTCCGCGACGCGCTCCGACAGGAGTCCGCCGAAGACGCCGCCCGTCTCGTCGAACGCGAACTCGACGAGCGGAGCTACGACGGGTTCAACCTCGTCGTCGCGGACGCAACTGCGGCAGTTCTCTTCGAGTGGGACGGTCGCCTCCGCGTCTCGCAGTTCGACCCCGGCGTCCACGTCGTCGTCAACGTCGGCGCCGACGACACTTTCACGATTCCGTCGGTCCGCTCCGAAGTCGGCGAGCGGCAGGCCGAGAACGCCCGCCGGCTCCGAGAGGCGCTACAGCCCGAGCCGGGCGAATCTTCGGAGGCGTGGCACGACCGGGCGGCGACGGCGCTCGGCGACCACGAGTACGGTGTGTGCATTCACGGGGGTATCTCCGAGCAACGCTCGGACGGCTCGTCGGGCTCGCCCGACGGTGGGTTCGGGACGCGCTCCTCCTCGCTCGTCGCCATCGGCGACGAGGGCGCGAGCTATCGGTTCGCCGACGGGCCGCCCTGCGAAACCGACTACGTTCGGGTCGAAAGCCACATTTAAGCGGGTCGCGGGACGTGTATCCAGTATGAACCTGCGCACGCCACAGACGGAGGTGTTCGCGTGAGCGCCCCGGACCTCGAAGCCGACCTCACGGCGGACGAGCGCCGCGGACTCGAACTCATCCGCGAGACGCGGGGCATCCACCAGAGCGACTTCTGGAAGCAACTCGATATCGGCTCTCGGAAAGGGAGCCGCATCGCGGAACGACTCGCGGATACGGGTCTCATCAAGCGCTCGGAGACGGTTTACGACGGACACAACACGTACTTCCTCGAACCGGCGGCGCGGGACCTCGACTTCTCGCTGCTCATGGCCGGCGACATGCTCTCGCCGTACATCGGCGAGGAGGAGATCGACCCCAAAAGCGACGCGTTCTCGCAGTGGCTAATGAACCTCGCGTACGACGAGTACTGAGCGCTCGCTCGTCCCGCAGTCCCGCTTTTCCCGCCGCTACTCGGTGCTGAGATACATCGCCTTCGACGCCGGCCTGGTCTCCTCGAAGCCGAAGCGCTCGTAGAAGCCGTCCACGTCGGCGACGAGGTTCACGTACGCGTTCGGCGGGGCGTCCTCGTCGAGGAACGCGAGGAGTTCGTCCAGTATCTTCGTCCCGAGGCCCGCGCCCTGGTGGTCAGGATGAACGGCCATGTCCACTATCTGGTAGACGGTTCCCCCGTCACCGACGACCCGACCCATCCCGACGGGCGTCTCGGTTCCGTCCCCGTCCACGGCGAACGCGGTCGCCGCGAACAGCGTGTTCGGCAGGCCGCGCTCGGCACCCTCCCGGGAGCGCGGGCTCATCCCGGCGGCCTCGCGGAGCGATAGATACGCCTTGACGGTTGGCAGCGTCGCTCGGACCTCGTACTGCATACCGGAGAAGGGTCCCAACCGTCGACTTCAGTTTCGGTTCGCCGCGAGAGTCGGGATGTCGGTTACTCGCCTTACTCGGCTTCCTCGTCGTCGCTCGGCGTCAGGTCGTGCTCGGAGAGGTACGACTCGATTTCGTCGGCGGAGTGCTCGGTGTACTGCTCGGACTCCACGTCGATGGTGGCGAGGCCGACGCCCTCGGGTTCGAGTCCTTCGTCGTTCGACTCCGCGAGCGCCGACAGCGCGAGACCGATACCGCCCTCCAAGTCGGCGTCCTCGGTGTAGTTCTCTTCGAGGTAGTCGCGGATGTCCGCGCGGTTCGCACCGACCGAGAGCGCCTTCCACTCGTACGGCGTCCCCGAGGGGTCGGTCTCGAACAGGCGCGGTTCGCCGTTCTCGATGCCGCCGACGATGAGCGCGACGCCGAACGGCCGCGCGCCGCCGACCTGCGTGTACTGCTGGATGTGGTCGGTGACTTCCTTCGTCAGCGACTCGATGCCGATGGCCTCGCCGTAGCGGAGGCGGTTGACCTGCGCGCGCTGCCGGGCGAAGTCGATGAGTTGGCGCGCGTCGGCGACGTGGCCCGCCGAGGCGATGCCGACGTGTTCGTCGGCCTTGTGGAGTTTCTCGACGCTCGACGGCTCCATCAGCGGCGAGCGGCTGCGCTTGTCCGCCGCCAGCACGACGCCGTCGGCGGTTCGGACGCCGATGCTCGCCGTGCCTCGCTTGACTGCTTCACGCGCGTACTCGACCTGGTACAGACGGCCGTCGGGCGAGAAGATGGTGATGCCGCGGTCGTACGCCTGCTGTTGCGCTTGTCCCTGCATAGGTATCACTCGAAATCGAGTTCCGTCGCGCCGAGAACGCCCGAGGGCAGGCGGATGCAGCGTACGTCGTCGCGTGCGACCGCCGGCCGCTCGGAACCCTCGAACACGACCTGTCTCTTCTCGGAAGATGCGGCCGCGCCGCGTAAATAGCTTTCTTCACAGGCGCGCACGGTGCCGGAGACGCCGCGGACTCGCACCCCGATTTCGTCGCCGTCGACGACGCTCAGGCAGGCGAGCGCCGCGCGCGCGTCGTCGACGTGGCCGCGCCGGACGCGGACGACGACCTCGCCGACGCCGTCGCCGAGTTCGAAGCTGTACACCGTGAGGTCGGCGTCCGCGCTCCCGGCGTCGCCCAACAGGTTCTGGGCGGCGTACCAGAGTTCGCGCTGGAAGTCGCCGCGACCGAACTCGGCGTCGGGCCACGTCTCGATACCGACCGCGAGGTAGCGCCAGCGCGGTCGGAGGTGTTTCGGCAGGTGCTTCATCGACGATTACTCGTCGGTTTCGGCATCGCCGCCGCTGCTGTCATCGTCGCCACCGCTGCTCTCGTCGTCGCCGCCGAACCGCTCGGCGACGAGCACGCCGACCTGGTCGTGGACGCGTTCGACGGCCGTCAGCGCGAACCCGGCGCCGGTGAGACAGTCGACGAGGTGGCCGACCGTCGACGGGTCGTCGACCTCGGGGCTGTAGAACGGCTCCTCGGGGTCGGGTTCGCCGAAGAACATCACATCGCCGAGGACGAACTTCCGCGGGCCGAGGTCGGCGACGACCTCGATGGCCTCGCGCTTCTCATCGTCGGAGAGGTGGTGCATGGCGAAGTTGGAGACGACCACGTCTACCTCGCCGTCGTAGTCGGGTTCGCGGAACGAGCCGCGCCCGAACTCGACGTTCGCTATCCCCTGTTCCTCGGCTTTCTTCTCCGCCTGTTTCATCATCCCCTCGCTGATGTCGCGTCCGACGACTCGTTTCGCCTTTGGGGCGAGCGCGAGCGCGATGGCTCCGGTCCCTGTTCCGAGGTCGAGCACCACGTCGTCGGGGCCGGGGTCGGCGTGGTCGACGACGAGCGACGCGCAGGCTCTGTACTCGTCGGAGTCCTGGCTCTCGTCGTAGTCGGCGGCGATCTCCGAGAAGCGGGCGGCGTGTTCCTCAACAGTCTTCTTCATACCTGCCCCGTTTGACCCCCGGGGCTATGAACGACTCGGACGTTCGCTCGCGGTTTCGGGCGGCGAGGCGGCCCCACTCGCAGAGGCCGGCTTTCACCTGGTCGGCCGTGAACCCCACGCGCTCGCCGACGGCGACGAGTTCGCGCGGCGCGCGCAGTTGGAGGTGCGAGGACGGATTCGCGCTGACGACGAACGGCACGTCGTAGTACTCGACGAGTTCGCGGAGTTTCCGCATCGATTTGAGCGCCTGCACGCGCTGGCCGCCGTCGGCGCGCAACACTCGGCGAAAATCGAACTCGACGCGGACGCCGTTTCGCTTCGCCGACTTCGCCAACACGTGGTTGAAGTCGCCGCCGGACATCGGCCGCGACAGCACGTCGATTCGCTCTTGTTCTGTTGCGAAGCGATTCAGTTTGTCGTCGCCGCCGCGGAGGACGAGGAGCGTCGTTTTGGGTCGGAAGTTTCCGACCGCGCCGCTGGCTTGTTCGGGGGTCGCGGCGACGACTTCGACGGCGTCGACGACGTCGACGTTGTAGCGGTCGCTCGAACGCTCGCAGGCGTCGAGGTCGGGTGCGCCCTGCGACCGGACGACGACGCCCTCGAAGCCGTAGTGGGCCGCCGTGCGGGCGAACCGCGAGGGGGTGCTGTCGCCGTCTGGGTACGCGTGGACCGCTTCGTACATGGTGGGCTGTCTGGGTTCTGTTCTCGGCGGTGGGTGCTTGTCGGTTTCGGCACGCGAGGAGTGAGTGTACAGGAACGGGGAAGCGTTGAAATACTCGAAAAATAACATTTCAATGTGAAACGTCGCGAAGCCCTCTCCACAATCAGCGTCGGTGTGTCGACGCTCCTCACGGGTTGTCTCGGGGATAGTATCTTCGGACCCGAGCGGAACTGTCCCGACCTAACTCTCGAAAACGAACGCCCGTACGAACAGCGCGACGTGGACGCACTCGACGACGAGGGGGTCGTCCTCGTCACCTCACGTGACGGTATCGACCGCCTCGCTGACGAACAGTTCACCGACGAGGACGACCAGTGGGTGAACGAAACCGACTTCGAGACTGAACTGCTGGTCGGGTTCCGTCACACTGGCAGCGGCAACGTACAGGACTTCGAACCGGGGATACTGGGCGTCGAAGTGGGGTCCGACCGGACCGTTCGAGTCTACAGTTGTATCGAGGAACTGGAGCCGGGAGATGTCGCGTTCGTCTACACCGCACTGCTCCGCGTTCGGTACGAGGACCACCCACCGACGCGGGCGACGCTCTCACACTGGACCGAAGGCGAGAAGGTGACCTACGCGACTGGCGAGTAGAGGGCGTTGGCAACTGAGGAAGCGAGGCAGCGGGATTTCCGTACTGTTCGTCGTCTCGACTGCAGTTCAGATAGTTTCTGCCGGGGCTACAGACCGCTACGTGATTTTGGAGTGAAACGCAGTTTAGCGGGAGAGTCGCACGCGACTACCGGGAAAGTCGAACGCGACTACCGAGCGCACCGAGAGACCGCACCGCCACCGCCTCAATCCACCGGCGAACAAAGTTCGCCGAGCTGCCAGAACGAAACGCGTTTTGACAACTCCCAGCCTCGGCGTCGGCATAAACGCCGACCCCTCCCTCGCGCGGTTGCTCACGCCCGAGGCGTTCGCGGCCGCGCGCCATCGAAGAGTCAGTGTTCTACTCGAACCGACTCGGATCCTTCGTCGCCTCCGCGACCCGCACGGCCGCGACGTTCTCGGGCACGTCGTGGACGCGGACGATATCTGCGCCGCGGTCGACGGCCAGCGCGGTCCCGGCGATGGTCGCTTCGAGGTTATTTCCGGCTTTCTGCCCGACGAGTTCGAACATCGACTTGTGGGAGTGGCCGACGAGAATCGGACAGCCCAGCGCCTCGAACTCGGAGAGTCGCGAGAGGAGTTCGAAGTTCTCGGGCTTCGACTTCCCGAAGCCGAGACCGGGGTCGACGATGACGCGCTCTCGCGGGATGCCCGCTTTCTCGGCCAAGAGGATGCGCTCGTTCAGTTCCTCGATGACGTCTTCGACCACGTCGTCGTAATCGATCTCCTTGCCCGGCACGACCGGCGCGTCGATGCTGTGCATGACGATGACCGGTACCTCGCGCTCGGCGGCGAGGAATCGCATCTCCGGGTCTTCGAGGCCGGTCACGTCGTTGAGTACGTCCGCGCCCGCGTCGAGCGCCGCGCGGCCGACTTCGGCTCGCCGCGTGTCGACGGAGATGGCCACGTCGAGTTCGGAGATGGCCTCGATGACCGGGACGACGCGCCGAATCTCGTCTTCGACCGACACCGGGTCCGCGCCGGGGCGGGTGCTCTCGCCGCCGACGTCGATAATCTCCGCGCCGGCGTCGACCATCGCCCGCGCTCTGTCGATTGCGTCGTCGGCGTCGAAGAACTCGCCGCCGTCGTGGAACGAATCCGGCGTCACGTTCAGGATGCCCATCACCGACGCGCTGTCGGTCCACGGATAGCCCGATTCGTCGGCCACTCCGCCCTCGTCGAGTTCGAGACGCTCGCGGAGGTCGGCGCCGACTTCCGAGAGACCGTACGGGTGACCGTCGAGCGCGTCGAGCAGTCGCCCGAACTGCGCGAGCGTCCCCGAGAGGACGACGTCGTGGAGCTCGCCGTCGCTGTCGAGGCCGGCGACGACGCACTGTCCGTCGAGACGCGCCATTTCGATTTCGAGCGCCTGCGCCTGTCGGCTCTCGACCTGGGTCTTCACGACGCGGTGGGCGATATCGTCGCCGCCGGCGTCGACCGCCTCGGGCGTCGCGCCCGCTCGCTCCAGCGTCGTCCGCGCCTCGGCCCGAGAGGTGACCTCCTTGGGTATCCCCAGTCGCGTCCACCGCCGCCGCGCCTCGGCGACGCAGAACAGCGAACCGGTGAGGAGCACGCAGTCGTCTGAACCGGCCCGGTCGAGGGCGTTAGACAGCGCGTCGGAGACCGAGTCGACGCTGTCGACGGTTTCGACGCCCGCCCGCTCGAAAACGCGTGCGAGAATCTCGGGGTCCTCCGCTCGGCTGAGGTTCGGTCGACACGTCGTCACGGAGTCGGGCGTCGGCAGGGCGGCAGCCATCTCGCGGTGGTCCTTGTCGTGCATCGCGCCGAACACCAGGTGGAGGTCGTCGTAGTCGAACTCCGAGAGCACGGCCGCGAGAACCTCGAACGCGCCCGGGTTGTGCGCGCCGTCGAGGACGACCATCGGCTCTCGCTGCATCACCTCGAACCGGCCCGGCCAGTGGGCGTTTCGGAGGCCGCGGGCGATGGTGTCGGTATCGAGCTCGACGCCGACCTCGTCGGCGACCTGTCGGGCGAGCGCGACGGCGACGCCCGCGTTCTTCGCCTGATACGCGCCGAGCATCGGCAAGCGGGCCTCGACTGCGAGCGCGTCCGAGACCGACTCCGATTCCGCCGAGACGGCGACGACAGACTCGGTGTGGTTGACGCGGCCCTTGTAGCTCACGCGGAAGTCGGGGTTCTCGGGGGCGTCGGCGTCGTTCGCATCCGCGACGGTGACGACCTCGCCGGCCTGCGCGCGGACGGCGTCCAGCGCTTCGCCCGTCGCGGCGGTGACGAGCGGTCGGTCGGCGGGGGCGACGTGGGCTTTCGTCGTCGCGATCTCCTCGATAGTGTCGCCGAGCACGGCCGTGTGTTCGAGCGTGACGTTCGTGACGGCGCTGGCGACGGGGTCGACGACGCTCGTCGCGTCGAGTTCGCCGCCCATCCCCACTTCGAGCACGGCGACGTCGACGTCGCTGCGGCCGAAGTACCAGAGGCCGAGCGCCGTCACCGCCTCGAAGAAGGTGAGCGGTTCGCCCGCCGCCGCGCGGTCGACGAGGTACGGCTTGGCCTCCTCGACGAACGCACAGAGCGCGGATTCGGGCATCTTCCGCCCGTCGACGCGGACGCGTTCGCGGAGGCTGTCGAAGTGCGGCGAGGTGTAGAGACCGACGTTGCACCCGGCTTCGCGGAGTGTCGACTCGACCATCCGCGCGGTGCTGCCCTTTCCGTTCGACCCCGCGACCTGGACGAACCGGACGTGCTCGTGGGGGTCCCCGAGGTGAGCCAGCAGCGCGCGAACCGACTCGGTCCCCGGTTTCACCTGAAAGCGGCGGAGGTCGAAGAGAAAGTTCGCCGCCTCGGAGTAGTTCATGCAACGGGTGAGTCTGCGACTCCGCTTAGGCCTATCGGACTACTGGGTGGACTCGCCGGTCGGCGAGGAGGACCGGTCGGATAAAAACGGCCTGAAGGAACAAGCCTACATCGGTTGTTGCTGGACCGACATCGTACAGACGAGATGCTCGGAACCGTTACTGTCGGTCGAAAGGCGGCGAAGTACGGCTACAAAAAGTACGGCGTTCCGGGTGCGGTCGTCGCCGGAGGGGCCGCCGTCGGTGGCGTCTACGTCGCCAGAAAGACGTTCAAGTCGAAGTTCGGCGGCGACGCCGAGAGCCTCGCCGAGACGACGGACGGCGAATCGGCGGACAGCGAATCGGCGGACAGCGAGTTAGTGAACGTCGAGTCGGCGGACGACGAGTCGACGACGGACGTAGACGCCGCCGACCCGGCGGAGACGGAGGCGGACGAGCGCGAGGACGTCGACAGACACGAAGACGTCGACGAAGACGAAGTCGACGAGTCTCGGGATACGGAGGCTGATTCGGATACGCAGTCGGACGACGAGACGTAGAGGTGTCAACTCGCCGTTCTCGACCGAACCTGCCCCAACGACTATCATTCTGGCTGCGGTGTATTTCGGTGTGACAGAGTACACGCTGCACGAACCGACGATTCGCGGTGCGACGCAGGACGCGCCGAACCGGTCGCTCTCGGATGACGACTTCGCGACCGACGACCTCGCGGATCTCGACGATTACTTCCTGCTGTCGACTTCGGGCATCCCGCCGGAGTCGTTCGAGGACCTCTACCTACCGGTCGTCCACCTCGACCAGCGACTGAGCCTTCCCCTGCTCCGTCAGGCGCTCAACGACGTGGAGACGCTCGACATCGACGCCGAGACCAAGAAACAGACGATAGACCTGCTGCACTCGCTCGGCGAGTGCTTCCCGAACGATAGCCTCCGAAACGACGACAACTGACCGTCGTTCCCACGACTCCACCCCGGTCGTCACTCGGGCCGGAGTCGTTCACCTTCTCGACGCGCGTTTCGGTCGGTGTCCAGCACCACGCCGAGCGTCAGAAAGACGACGCCGAGCGCGAGCCACACGGGCGTCGAACCGGTGTCTCCACTGACGCCCATGTACGTCCCGATAACGAGAAACGCCGCACCGACGACCAGAAACGCAACGTGCATGGTAGCACGTCTCACGACACCGTGATAAATCTACTCACGCGAATCTCTCGGTGAGTGGACGTTCGGCGTCGCCTACGCTCGCCTCTCGAACTTCCGGCACTCCTTTCAGTCGTGACGGAAACGCCGTCGCTTCGCTCCTCGACGAGTTTCAGACAGTCCTTCGCTGACGCTCAGTCGTGTCTGAAATACCGAGAGACTCGCTGACGCTCGCCTCTCGAACTTCCGGCACTCCTTTCAGTCGTGCCGGAAGCACCGTGACTTCGCTTCGCTCGTCACGAGTTTCCGTCACTAATCGTGACGGAAACACCGCCGACCGGTGAACACCATCACCATGTCGTGCTCGTCGGCGGCCGCGACGACGTCGTCGTCGTTGACCGAGCCGCCGGGCTGGATGACGGCGTCGATACCGGCTTTCGCCGCTTCCTCGATGCCGTCGGGGAACGGGAAGAACGCGTCCGACGCCATCACCGCGCCCTCGGCGGATTTGCCCTCCGCGTGCTCGTCGGCCTTCATCGCCGCCAGTCGGACGGCGTCGACGCGACTCACCTGCCCCATCCCGACGCCGACCGTCTCCGTCCCGTCGGCGAAGAGGATGCCGTTCGACTTGACGTGCTTCAGCACCTTCCACGCGAACAGCATCGTCTCCAGTTGCTCGTCGGTCGGTTCGCGCTCGGTGACGATTTCGAGGTCGTCGACGGTCGGACTCCAGAGGTCGCGTTCCTGGACGAGCCGCCCGCCGACGATGGGTTTCTCCGTGAAGCGTTCGGAGATGTCGCCGAGTTCGCCGACATCGAGTACGCGGAGGTTCTTCTTCTCGGTCAGCACCGAGAGCGCGTCGTCGGTGTAGCCCGGCGCGACGACGACCTCCTTGAACGAGTCGACGACGAGTTCGGCCGTCTCGGCGTCGCACTCGCGGTTGAGCGCGACGATGCCCCCGAAGGCGCTCATCGGGTCCGTCGAGAGCGCGCGCTCGTACGCCTCCGAGAGCGTCTCGGCGGTCGCACAGCCCGCGGGGTTGGTGTGCTTGATGACCGCCGCGGCGGGTTCCTCGAACTCCTTGACGAGGTCGAGCGCGCCGTCGGCGTCGTTGTAGTTGTTGTACGACAGCGCCTTCGCGCCCTCGTTCAACTGCGGGGCGCTCACGACGTTCGCCTCCTCGCAGGCGTCGTCGACGTAGACGGCGGCGTCCTGGTGCGGATTCTCGCCGTAACGCAGCGTGTCGCCGCGGCGCTCGGAGACGACCCGTCGAGACGGAAGGTCGCCGCCCTCGTCGCCCTCGACGGAGACGCGACCCGACTCGGAATCGACGGTCACGCGGTCCTCGGCGAACAAGCGGACTGCCCGGGGATAGGCGGCGAACTCGGCGTCGTAGAGCACGCGCTCTTTCAGCGACGCCTCGTCGTCGTCATCGAAGACGGGGACGGCCTCCTGGGTGACGATGGGGCCGGCGTCGACCTCCTCGGTGACGACGTGGACCGTACAGCCGGTCGTTCGGACACCAGACTCCAGAACCTGCTCGTGGGCGTCGTTACCGGGGAACGCGGGGAGCAGGGAGGGATGGACGTTCAGCGTCGTCGGCGCGGCGTCGAGGAACTCGTTCGTGAGCACGCGCATGTAGCCGTCGAGGCAGACGAGGTCGAACTCGTAGCCGTCGAGCGCGTCGAGGACGCGTCGCTCGTGGGACTCGCGGGATTCGCCCTCCTCGCGTTCGACGCTCTGGGTCGGGACGCCGCGTTCGGCGGCCGCGTCGAGAACGGGCGCGTCGTCGTGGTTCGACAGCACGACGCTCAACCCGGCCCCGCCGGGCGCTGCGTCGGCGATGTGTCGGAGGTTCCGTCCGCGGTTGCTCGCCAGACCCGCAATCCGTAGCATACGAGAGACGCCCACCGCCGTGGGAAAAACAGTTGCGGTCTGTCGAGCCCGCATATCCAAATACGTGCATCATATTGCCGTCGTTCGAGCTATCGAACCGACACTGTATGCACAGAAGTGGGTTACACCCATCGACACGCTTTTGCCGCGTCCGCGGGCACACCCGAGCATGACAGACCTCTCCCGGAACGACCCGCTGTCGGCCGTCTCGCCGGTCGACGGGCGGTACGCGCGCCGAACGACGCCGCTGGTCCCCTACGCCAGCGAGTCGGCGCTGATGCGCGCTCGCGTCCGCGTCGAAGCCGAGTATCTCGTCGCGCTCGCCGACCTCGAGGCGACGCCGCTGACGCTCGGCGAGGAGGAACGCGCCGCAGTCCGCGACTGCTACGAGTCGTTCGACGGCGACGACGCGCGCCTCGTCAAGCGCCTCGAAACCGAGGGCACCGAGGAGTACTCGGCGACGAACCACGACGTGAAGGCCGTGGAGTACTTCCTGCGGGTTCGTCTCGGCGAATCGGCGACCGTCGACGACGCCGAACGACTCCACCCGTGGATTCACTTCGGCCTCACGAGCGAGGACGTGAACAACCTCGCGCAGCGCTTGCTCGTCGAACCCGCCGTCGAGGACGTGTTGCTTCCGGCGCTGGCCGACGTGCGCGACGAACTCGCGTCGCTGGCGCGAGAGCACCGCGCGACGCCGATGCTCGCGCGGACGCACGGACAACCCGCGACGCCGACGACGTTCGGCAAGGAGATGGCCGTCGTCGCCGCCCGCCTCGGCCGGCAGATGGGCCGGATTCGGGAGGCGAGCGAGGCGCTCTCGGGGAAACTGGCGGGAGCGTCGGGCACCTACGCCGCCCACGTCGCCGCCTACCCGGACGTGGACTGGCGAGCGTTCTCCGAGTCGTTCGTCGAGTCGCTCGGACTCCGACACACCGCGCTGACGACGCAGGTCAACCCCTGCGACGACCTCTCCGCGCTCTTCGACGCGCTCCGCGGCGCGAACAACGTCCTCCTCGATTTGGACCGCGATATCTGGCTCTACGTCTCGGACCGCTACCTCGGCCAGCGAACCGTCGAGGGCGAGACGGGGTCGTCGACGATGCCGCACAAGGTGAACCCCATCGACTTCGAGAACAGCGAGGGCAACCTCTCGAAAGCCAACTCCGATCTGACGTTCCTCGCCGATTACGTCACGACATCGCGCCTCCAGCGCGACCTCTCGGATTCGACGGTCAAACGGAACATCGGCGCGGCGTTCGCGCACTGTCTCATCGGCTACGGAAAGACCGCCGTGGGGTTGGAAAAGGTCGTCCCGAACGAGCGCGTGATGCGCGAGGAACTGGAGGCGACGCCCGAGATCATCGGCGAGGCGGTCCAAACCATCCTGCGGCGTGAGGGCGACACCGAGGCGTACGAGCGCGTCAAGGAACTCACCCGCGGCCGCGACGTGACCATCGAGGAGTTCCGCGCGCTGTTCGACGACCTCGACGTCTCTCCCGAGGTTCGCGAGGAGCTACGCTCGCTCTCGCCCGCCGGGTACACGGGTGTCGCCGACGAACTCGTGAGCGAACTCGACCGGAACGGCGAAAACTGAGCGCGGAGCGTCGGTCGGCGCGTCCCTCACACCGCCGAGAAGATATTTATCCTGTCACGAGAGACGGCAGATATGGTCTCCGACCACAGCCCATCCAGCGCACAGACCCACAATGGCTGCGAGAAATGCGGCCACGACGAAGCGACCACGGACTCGATCTCGACGACCGGCAGCGGGTTCTCGAAGTTCTTCGACGTACAGAACCGGCAGTTCACGGTCGTCTCCTGTACGAACTGCGGTTATTCGGAGCTGTACAAAGGCCAGTCGAGCGGCGACGTCGTCGACGTCTTCCTCGGCTGAGGCGGCAGACCTACTCGGCACAGATGCCGATTTTTCGACCACTGAGGCGTCCAGTTCGCTCGTAGGTCGATGGCGCTAAGAGCTGTACCCTTTGACTTGTACCTCCACAAACGAGTCGTTACCACAGACCCGACACTCTTCGGGAGCCTGATACCGTGCGTACACGACCGAACACTCCTGGCACGCGTGGAGCGGCCGACCGTGCTGACTGTATTGGTCCGACATAGTACCGGGTACAGTCCAGTCAGGCAAAAACGTCCGCGTCGGAGACCGGCGGAACCGACGGCGATTGACCGATAAACGCGACGTTCTGCTCGGCGCGATGGACGGGTTGGTCCGGCAACTTCGTTCGAACCGACTCCCGATGTCCGTCCGAGTGCCCCGATTAGCAGTCCAACAAACGCTTATCCGTCCCGGCCGCCTCTGCGGAGAGGACCCATGGGCATTTTCAACGAGTTAGGGCGACAGGTCGAGCAGTTCAAACGGACCGTGCAGACGACGGCCGACGAAAACGCAGCGTACCGGTGTCAGGAGTGCGACGCGCGGTTTCACGCGCATCACGAGCAGTGCCCGGAGTGCGGGTCGACGAACCTCGAACCGGTGACCGAGGAGTGAGTAGCACCCGCCTCGAACGCTCACTACCTGTTCTCGCCCACTAGCGACCGCAGCGACTCGGTCACGGCGTCTGCGGCCGCCCGAACCTCGCTGACTCGAACGTACTCCCGGTTGGCGTGCGCCACCGGTCCCTCGTCGTCGGCCAGCACGCCCGGTCCGAAGACGACCGTCGGCGCGGGCGAGAAGTACGACGCCTCCGTCGCGGCGGTGAAGGGGCGAACCGTACCCCCAGACGCGTCGGCGAGCGTCGCCACGAGTTCGTGGGCGGGGTCGGTCGAGAACGCCTCCAGAAACGGCGTCTCGCGGTCGGCGAGCGCGAACGCGACGCCGACGTCGTCGGGAGTGTACGACCCGACGTGCGCTTCGAGCGCCTCCCGGAACTCGTCGGCCGTCTCCGGGGGGACGCTGCGGCGGTCGACGGTAATCGAACAGTCGGCGGGAACCTGGTTCGTCGCCTCGCCGCCGGAGATGACCGTCGGCGTCAGCGACGGCGCGCCGAGTTGGTCGTGCGTCGGCGGCGACGCGTCGACGACGTCGTCGTACGTTCGAATCGCTTCGAGCGCCCCCTCCGCGGCGGCGACGGCGTTGACCCCCGACGCTGATTCGGCGGCGTGGGCGTTCTCGCCCGAGAGGCGAACCGCGCCCTCGAACCGACCTTTCGCGGCCGTACACACGTCCAAGCCGGTCGGTTCGCCGACGATGTACAGGTCGCCGTCGAGGTCGAGCGCGTGCGCGCCCTTCGATAGCGTCTCCTCGTCGGGCGTGACCGCGAGCGTCAGTTTCCCTCCGCCGTCGCCGTTGCCGCCTCCGTCGCCGTTGTCGCCGTTGTCACCTCCGTCGCCGCCCTCGCCACCAGTGCCGACGTCGATGGCGAAGAACCCTGCGAGCAACGCCGCGAGCGGGCCTTTCGCGTCGCACGACCCGCGGCCGCGAATCACCTCGTCGTCGCCCGTTCCCTCGCGTTCGTACTCGACGTGTGGGGAGACGGTGTCGATGTGCGTGTTCAGGACGACGTGTGGCGCGCCCTCGCCGCGCGAGGCGAGCGTGTTCCCGGCGTCGTCGACCGTCGCGTCGACACCCTGCGCCTCGATGGTCTCGACGAGCAACTCGCGCATCGCCGTCACGTCTTCGTGAGAGTCGGTGCGGACCGCCCGGTCGAGGAAGTCGACCGGGTCGAACGCCCGACTCTCCGAATCGGCGCCGCTCACCGCTCCGGAAGCGCGGCGAGTCGACCCTCGTACTCCGCCTCGACGGGACCGCGGAGCGTCGCGCCGCCGCGGTCGGGCACCGTGATTTCGAGGTCGCCGCCCGGCGGCGAGACGCGAATCGGGTCGTCGCCCTCGACGAGACCGAGACGCTTCGCGGCAGCGACGACGGCGACCGCGCCCGTCCCGCAGGAACGCGTCTCGCCCTCGACGCCCCGTTCGAAGGTGCGCTGGCTGAAACCGCCGTCCTCGTCGCGGGAGGCCAGCGTCACGTTCGCGCCTTCGGGGAAGGCGTCGGCGTGACGGACCGCGGGCGCGACGGCTTCGAGGTCCACGTCAGCCACGTCCTCGACGAACGCGACGGCGTGCGGAACGCCGGTGTTCACCGCCGTGACTTCGAGACCCTCGACCTCCTCGGCGACGAGTTCGCCGTCGCGGTCGGCCGCCAGCGGCACGTCCCGCGGGTCGAACGTCGGGCGTCCCATCTCGACGGTGATGTCGGCCGAGTCGTCGCCCGGGCCGTCGCGGACGACGGCGCGCTTGGTGCCCGACTGGGTGTCGATCATGAACTCCGAGGCGTCGGTTCGGGCGGCCGCCCACGCCGCCGCACAGCGCGCGCCGTTGCCGCACATCGCGGCGACGGAGCCGTCGGGCTGGACGAGCGTCATCACGATTCTGGGCGGATGGAACCGGTCTTCGAGCGCCAAGAAGAGGACGCCGTCCGCGCCGCGCCGGTCGTGGACGCCGCTCTCGTCGACGACGCCAGTGTCGCGGTCGCAGTGCGCCTCGGCGAACCGACCGCGGTACGGAACCGAGTCGGTCGCGTCGACGACGACGAAGTCGTTGCCGGTCCCGTGGTACTTTTCGAACGATACGGTGTGGTCGAGTGCTGGGCTCATCGTGATTCTACCTCCGTGAGGTCCGTCAGGGTCTCGCGCCGCCGGACCAACGCGGCGTTTTCTCCGCTCTCGCCGTCAGCTTCGCCTCCGAGTGCGACCTCGGCGGGTCGCGGCCGGGAGTTGTAGGTGCTCGCCATCTCGTAGCCGTACGCCCCCGCGTTGCCGACGGCGAGCAGGTCGCCCCGTTCGGGGCGCGGCAGGGGGCGGTTCTCGCAGAACACGTCCGAACTCTCGCAGATGGGGCCGACGACGGTCGCGCCGACCGTTTCTCTCCCCTCACCGTCGAGATTCCGAATCGCGTGGTACGCGTCGTACAGCGCGGGCCGAAGCAGCGTCGTCATCCCGGCGTCGACGCCGGTGACGACCGTCTCGGGCGTCTCCTTGACGGTGTTGACCCGCGTGAGGAGCACGCCCGCGTCGGCGACGACGTAGCGACCGGGTTCGACCGCGAGCGTCGCGTCGATATCCCCGATGGCCTCGCGCGTCGCCTCGGCGACGGCGGGCAGGTCGAGCGCCGGTTCGTCTTCTCCGTAGGGGACGCCGAAGCCGCCGCCGACGTCGACGAATTCGAGGTCGACGCCCGTGGCCGAAACGTCGCGGGCGAGGTCGCCCATTCGGCGCACGAGTTCGCGGTGGTTTTCGAGGTCGTCGCCGGAGATGCCGCTTCCAGCGTGGGCGTGGACGCCGACGAGGTCGAACGCCTCGCTCGCGGACTCGACGAGGTCGGCGGCGCGGTCGTACGGGACGCCGAACTTCGCGTTCGCGCCGGTTCTGACCTTCTCGTGGTGGCCCGCGCCGACGCCCGGGTTGACGCGGACGCAGAGGCGGCCGTCGAACCCTCGCTCTGCGAGTCGTTCCGCGGTATCGGCCGCGCCGACCGTGACGGTGAGGTCGGGATGTTCACGCCACGCGTCGACAACGTAGTCGAGGTCCTCGGCGGGCGGGTGAACGGCGGTGTACTGAATCTCGTCGCCCGAAAAGCCCGCGCCGAGCGCCCGGTGGACCTCGCCCGCCGACGCGCACTCGGCGGGGAGGCCGGCGTCGCGAACGGTTTCGAGCACCGCCCGGCCGGTGTGCGCCTTCACCGCGTAGCGAACCTCCGCGTCGGGGAACGCCTCGCGCAGGCGAGCGCAGTTCTCCGCTACCCGGTCGAGGTCGGTGACGTACAGCGGCGTGCCGTACTCGTCGGCGAGGGATTCGAGACGCGCGGCGTCCCAGTCGGCGAGTCGTCGGACCGCGGGATTGGGTCGGTCGTCGCGCGATACCTCGTCGGCTGACTCGCTCATTCCCGGAGCGCCTCCTCCCGACGGGTCGCGTCGAGGGTGTCGTCTTCGACGTCGAGCGCGACGACGGCGGGCTTGAACGCGCCGCCCGCAAAGAGGTCGTGGTCGCCGAGCGAGGATTCGACGAAGCGCGTGAACGCGCGGCGCTCCGGCGGCAGGTGGCCGTAGACGACCTCCTCCTCCACGAGGTCGTAGACGGGAATCCGCGGCGTCAACAGGGTGTTCTCGCCGACGATACTGTCCTCGCCGACGACGAAACCGGAGGTGACTCGGCAGCCGGCGCCGAGCGAGACGCCGTCCTCGACGACGACCGGCGCATCCTCGACGGGTTCGAGCACGCCGCCGATGAGCGTGTTCGCGCCCAACTTGACGTTCGCGCCGATTTGGGCGCACGAGCCGACGGTGTCGCAGGAGTCGACGAGCGTGCCGTCGCCGACGTGCGCGCCGATGTTGAGGAACGCGGGGCTCATGACGATGCAGTCGTCGCCGAGGTGCGCCCCCCGACGCAGGACGGTGCCGTCGGGTGTGTTCCGCGTGCCTCGCTCGGCCAAATCGTCGGTCTCGCGCAGCGGCAACACGTCGTGGTACGTCACGCCGCCGTACTCTCGCGGTTGGGTCGCGCGCAGGCCGAAGTTGAGCAGGATGCCCCGCTTGACCCACTCGTTGGCCTCCCACGAGTCGAGCGACGAGCCGGTCTTCTCGGCCGCCCTCGCCTCGCCCGATTCGAGCGCGTCGAGAAACGCGTCGAGCGCGTCCAACTCGTCGCTGCCCGCCGTCTCGGCGTCTATCTCGTCGTCGTCGTAGCGCTGCCACAGGTCGTCGATGTCGGATTCGAGTGTCGTCATCGTTCGTCAGAACCTCCGATTACGTCGGAAAAGTCGTACCGACCGGCCTCGCGGCCGGCGAGCCACACCGCCGCGTCGAGCGCTCCCGCGGCGAAGACGCCGCGAGAGCCGGCGCGGTGGGTGAGCGAAAGCACCTCGTGGTTGCCGGCGAGGAGGACTTCGTGCTCCCCGGTCACGTCGCCGGCGCGGCGCGCGTGGACGCCGATTTCGCCGGCCTCTCTCGGTTGGTCGCCCTCGCGGCCGTGGACGCGCCCCGTCGTCTCGCGCTCGGCTTCGATGTCGTCGAGAATCGTGTTGGCCGTTCCACTGGGGGCGTCGCGCTTCCCGTTGTGGTGCGTTTCCGTGACCTCGATATCGTAGCCCGGAAGTGCGGAGACCGCCTCGCGGACGGCGCGCCGGAGTCCGGCGATGCCGCGCGAGAAGTTCGCCGCCTTCAGCAGCGGAATCGATTCGCCGGCGTCTTCGAGCGCCGACTGCTGTTCCTCGGAGAAGCCGGTCGTGCCGACGACGACGGGAACCTCGGCTTCGACGCACGCGGCGACGTACTCGACGCTGGACTCGGGACCGGTGAAGTCGACGAGCGCGTCGGGGTCCCGTTCCGCGAGCAGCGACGGCAGGTCGGCCGCGTCTTCGATTTCTTCACCCTGGCCGCTGCGGGCGACTGCGAGGACGACGTTGAGGTCGTCGCGGTCGGCGGCCAGTTCCCGAAGTTCGCCGCCCATCCGACCGGTCGCGCCGGTGATGGCGATTCTGATTGGCCGACCCCGTACGTCGTCGCCCGCGCTCATCCGCTCGTCGCCTCCGCTTCCCGTGCTTCGGGTTGGAGGTCGTCCAGTAGTTCCCGCAGGCGCTGGCGGTGCTCTTCGGAGAGCCGCGTCAGCGGCGCGCGCAGGTCGGCGGGACCGTAGCCGCGCATCGCCATCGCCTCCTTCACCGGGATGGGGTTCGTCTCGACGAACAGCTGGCGGGTGAGCGGTCCGAGTTCGTGGTGAATCCCGCGGGCGCGGGCGTAGTCGCCGTCGAGCGCCGCCGAGACGAGTTCGACCGTCCGCTCGGGTTCGACGTTGGCGACGACGCTGATGGTTCCGGCGCCGCCCACGGAGAGGACGGGCAGCGTGAGGCCGTCGTCGCCCGAGAGCACCGAGAATTCTTCCTCCTGGGTGCGCTCGACGACTTCCGAAATCTGGTTCAGGTCGCCGCTGGCGGCCTTGTAACCCGCGACGTTCTCGTGAGATGCGAGTTCGGCGACGGTGTCGACGGTCATGTTCCGGCCGGTTCGCGAGGGGACGTTGTAGACGATCTGCGGCACGTCCACCTCGTCGGCGATGGTGCGGTAGTGGTCGACCATACCGGCCGGTTCGGGCTTGTTGTAGTACGGCGAGATGAGGAGGAGGGCGTCCGCGCCGGCGTCGGCCGAGCGTCGGGAGAGTTCGAGCGCTTCGCGGGTGGAGTTCGACCCCGACCCGGCGATAACGGGAACGTCGACGGCGTCGACGACGGCTTCGACCACGTCGACGTGTTCGTCGTGGCTGAGCGTCGCGCTCTCGCCCGTCGAACCGACGGGGACGAGGCCGGCGACCCCGGCGGCTTCGAGGCGTCGGGCGTCGGTCCGCAGTTGTTCGAAGTCGATGCGTCCTTCCGAGGTGAACGGCGTCGTCATCGCCGGGTACACCCCGCGGAACTGGGTGGTTGTCATTGGTGCTGTGTGGTTGGTCGAGAGAGACGGTGAGATATCGGTGCGCGTCGGAGTTCGCCCGAGACGGGGTCGCCACCCCCGCCGCGAGCGATCAGTACGCGCGTTTTTTCAGAAAAGTCGGCCGCGTCGCTGTCGCGGGGCGTGTCCCGAACGCGACGGCCGAGTGAGTCACGTTCCGACCAAGGGAGTCTACGAGATTTATAGCTTACGTCGTCCGCCAATGCTGCCGACCGCGGGCGCTCCCGGGAGGGTCGCATCACTCTCGGCTGAAAACAAGGCATTAAACGGAGTCACTTCGAGTATGGAATCATGACCGAGATCCACCCGAACCAGCGCGTCGCCGTCTTGGTCGACGCGCAGAACCTCTACCACACGGCACAGAGTCTCTACTCTCGAAACATCGACTACTCCTCGCTCCTCGAAAAGAGCGTTCAAGACCGGGAGCTCACCCGCGCCATCTCGTACGTCATCCGCGCGGACGCGCCCGACGAGGAACGCTTCTTCGAGGCGCTCGTCGACATCGGCTTCGAGACGAAGATAAAGGACATCAAGACGTTCGGCGACGGCTCGAAGAAGGCCGACTGGGACGTCGGGATGAGCTTAGACGCCGTGACGCTCGCGAGCCACGTCGACACCATCGTGCTCTGCACCGGCGACGGCGACTTCTCGCGGCTCTGCTCGCACCTGCGTCACGAGGGCGTCCGCGCCGAGGTGATGGCGTTCAAGCAGTCGACCGCCGAGGAACTCATCGAGGCGGCGGACTCGTTTTTGGACCTCTCGGAGCGACAGGAGACGTTCCTGCTCTGAGCGCGACGACCCGACGAGCACGGACCCCGAAGTCGAAGCGTTTTCGCCGTCCCCCGCTCAGAAGCGAGTATGAGCGATGCTGCGGACGTAGCTGATTTGCGCGTCGTCGCCGACTACCAGTTCGGCGCGGGCGCTGGCGACGCCCTGTTCCCCGAGACCGGCGACTTCGAACTCCGGCGGACCAAGAGCGGCCGCCCTCGACAGGTGTACGACGGCGACGACCGAGTCGTCTCCTACGGCGTCGACGGCCGGTTCCGCCTCGGTGTCGCGGGCGGTCGACGCCTTACGGAGACGCTCGACACCCCCGCCTGCCGGGTCGTCGTCGGCGACGAGAGCGAACCGTTCGTCCGCGACGGCAAGAACGTGTTCGCGAAGTTCGTCCAGAGCGTGGGAGACGAGATTCGACAGGGCGACGAGGTGGCCGTCGTCCACGAAGAGGGCGGAGTGCTGGCCGTCGGCCGCGCGGAACTGTCGGCGTCGGCGATGCTCGACTTCGAGTCGGGGATGGCCGTGAAAGTGCGAAACGGCGCGGGCGAGGCGTAACCGTTAGAGATACGGCGCGAGGCCGAGCGCCTGCACGAGCGAGACGCCCGCGAGCAGCGACCCGACGAGATATCCACCGATGGCTCCGCCGTTCAAAAGCGGAAGACCGGCGTGGGCGCGACCTTTCGCGACGGCCCACATCAACACGCCGAGTCCGAGGAACGTCCCGACCATCGCCAGTAGTGCCGGGAGGTTCAGCGCGGGAATCGCTCCGAACCCGAGCGCCGCCGCGGGCGAGAAGAAGGCCGCGCTGGCGACGAGCACCGTCGGCATCACCGCGTCGCCGAGGCCGATGAAGAACGCGTCGCGCCCGGCGTCGGGTTCGCCCGTTTCCGATTCCGATTCGCCTTCACTATCGCCGTCGACGACTGCGGTCGACTCTTCTTCTTCTTCTTCTTCTTCTTCCGGCCCTTCGCTTTCGTGGACGCCGCTCGCGCCCGAGAAGTCGTCCTCCAGAAGCGAGTACGAAAGCGAGAGCGGGATGACCAGCACGACCGGCACCCGAAGGTCCATCACGCCTTCGGCGAGGCTGAGCATGTGCTCGGTGCCGTAGACGCTGACGGCGTCGTAGACGGCCAACACCGAGAGGAGGACGATGGCCGGGAGGACACCGAAACTGATGCCGAAGAGCCCAGCCGCGCCCGCGCCCATCACCACGCCGGCGGCGTCGACGACGTACCACTCCGGGTAGAGATAGAGCGCCAGCGAGACGCCCGCGGCGAGCGCCAGCGTCGGGAGGTCGAGGTAGCCCCCGCCCGTCTGGACGGCGAGCGTCGGCGGGACGACGGCGCTGAACACGTACCATGAGAGCATGCCGCTGCTGAGGAGGACGAGCGCGCGGACGGTCCACGCGGCGTCGTAGCGGAAGGCGGCGAGCATCGCGGCGGTGGCGACGAGAATCGCGCCGACGTAGACGAGGCTGTTCGTCGGGTCGGAGGGGTCCTCCACGGCCTGATAGCCGGCCGCGTCGAACGTCGGGACGAGCGCGAGCGCCCCGAGCTGGACGAGGAGGAAGATGAGCGCGGCCAAGAGGGTGCCGCGGAACATGCGAGGGTCCATCGACGACCGGTTAGCACGCAGATGGTTTGGTGGTTCCGCTTGGCGACGAGCGAGGTGTGTCGAAGGAGGCTATCACCGCGCGTACAGTTTCGTGCCGACCATCGACGGAAGCTTCGACCGGTCCTTCGGCGTCACCGCGACGTAGGGGGCGTCGACGGGGCCGAACACGTCGACGATGCGACCCGCCGCGGAGAGGCTCTCGTCGACGACGCTCGTGCCGATTCGCGGGTCCTCGTCGCCCTCCCAGCGGACGATTGCCAACCCTTGTGCCGTCCGGGAGACGGTGCCGACGCGCTGCATCAGTCGCGGAGGATGCCGACGTAGGCGGCGACGGCTTGCACGAGGTCGTTCTTGGTGGCGTCGTCGGCGCCCTGGACGAGGACGCAGCCGCGGGTCTCGTACTCCCGGGAGTACGACTTGTCGCGCTCGATGATGGCGTCGTAGCCGACCTGCTGGACGGCTTTGGCGATTTCGTCGACTGTCGGGTCTTCGACGGCCGCTTTCAACGGGACGCGTCGCCCCTCCGAACGAGTCTTCTCCGCGTCGAGATAGGCGGGCCAGATGACGTTTTCGACCATGGTCGGAGTGAACGCGCCGGGAAAAAGACGGTTGTGGTCGCCGGGCGCGGTCTGACGAGTGGGTGTCGGGTTGGTTAGGTCGGTTGGGTGTCGGGTCGGTTAGGTCAGGTCGGTGTCGAGTCGGTTAGGTCGGGTCGGTTAGGTCAGTTGGGCGTTGAGTCGGTTAGGTCGAGTCGGTTGAGTTGGTTAGAGACGCCGCGCCGACAGCGCGACGAGGAGAAGGGCGGCGACGGCGGCTGTGACGCCGAAGCCGGGTCCGGTCGTCTCGGTCGCGTCGGCGTCGGTCGCGCCGTCGTCACTGTCGGTCGTCTCCGCGGTCTCGGTGCCGTCCGTCGACTCCGACGAGTCGTTCTCGAGACCGGTGTCCGCACTCGCGTTCGACGTCGCGTTCGCCTCGAACTCCGCGCGGGAGACGAACGTCGCGTCGGCGTCGGGGTGGAAGCCCTCAGTCATGTTCTGCACCGCGTAGACGACGCTCCGCGGCGCGGGTTGGTTGAGGTAGTTCTGCTCGACGACGACGTACCGCTCGTCCTCGCCGGCGGCGGTGCTGGCGTACGGCTCGGTCGTCACGTACCGCTGGCCGGCGGCCTCCGTCTGGACGAGCAGTATCTCGGGGTTCGCCTCGACGACGACCTCGTCGCTCACCTGCGGGTAGCCGCTCAGTCCGCGCTCGGCGGCAACGTTCGACCCGCCGGAGGCGTTTATCATCGCGCTGATGAACGTGTCGCCGCCGGCGACGTAGCCGCCGCCGAGCGGGTAGAGGACGGACGGGCGCTCGGCGTCGGCCGTCGCGTTCTCCGCGGCGTCGACGTTCTGGGTCATCCAGGCGTTCGCCTCGGCCGCGCCCTCGCAGTTACCGGTGAGTTGGCCGACGAGCGTCGTCTTCTCGCGGACGTCCTCGACAGTCGTCGCCTCGGACATGTGGAACACCGTCAGCCCGGAGTTGCGCAGCGACTCGACCGTCTCGACGGGCGTCGCGTTCGGCGCGAGCACGAGGTCGGGGTTCGTACCGACGACCTTCTCGTTGTTCACGCCGAAGCCGGCGGCGGAGACGTTCGTCCGGTCCTCCGCGCCGTCGAGGTAGGACGCGAACTGCGAGACGCCGACGACCTGCTCTTCGCCGCCGATCTCCCACATCGTCTGGGCGGCGCTCGGGTTGAGCGTCGTCACGCGTTCGGGTCGTTGCTCTACGGTCACTTCGGTCCCCGTCGCGTCGGTCGCGGTGAACGGGAACGCACAGTCGGCCTGTACCGCCGGCGAGACGTTCTGGTGAACGCCTGCGCTCTCGACGCCCGTTACAGGAGCCGCCGCCGCGGGTGCGACGAGCGAGAGGACGACGAGTGCCGTGAGAATCGCGGATACTGTCTGTCGCATCGTACGCTGTCCGAACCACTAATCCAATAAGTATTTACCTAATGCAAGCAGGCTTTCGTAACAGATGCGTACTTCGACACGCGCGGGCGTCTGGTCCGGCGCGCTCTCCTGTGTTCTCGCGGTCGTCGTCCTCGTGAGCGCCGGTATCGGGCCGGTCGCTATCGCGCCGACGACGGTCGCGAAAGCGACGCTCAACGCCGTCGCCGTCCCCGGGGCGCTCTCCCTCGGGCAGTCGACGGTCGGCGGTGTCGTCGTCCCGACGCTCGATATCGGCTACGTCCATCCGTTCTCGTTTCCCGTCGAGGAGCCTCACCAGGTCATCGTGACGACGATTCGACTCCCGCGAATCCTGCTCGGGGCCGTCGTCGGCTTCGCGCTGGCGACGGCGGGCGTCGTCATGCAGGGCTTTTTCCGGAATCCGATGGCCGACCCCTCCATCATCGGCGTCTCCTCCGGCGCGGCCGTCGGTGCCGTCGCCTTCCTCGTCGCGCCGTTCGCGCTCCCGTTCGGCCTCGGCCTGCAGGGGGCGGCCTTTCTCGGCGCGCTCTGCACGGCGTTCGGCGTCTACCTCATCGCCAGCGAGAACGGCAAGACGCCCGTCGCGACCCTCCTGCTCGCGGGCGTCGCGGTCCAGACGTTTCTGGGCGCGGTCATCTCCTTCATGCTCCTGCACAGCGGCGAGAGCCTCCGACAGGTCGTCTACTGGCTGATGGGCCACCTCGACAACGCCTCGTGGGGCGACGTCGGCGTCGCGGCGCTGGTCGTCCCGCCGCTGTTTCTCCTGCTGCTCGCCTACGGCCGCGACCTGAACGTCCTCCTCCTCGGCGAGGAAGACGCCCACAGCCTCGGCATCGAAGTCGAGCGCACCAAGCGCGTACTATTGGCGGTGTCGAGTCTCGTCACCGCGGCGGCCGTCGCCGTCTCGGGGGTCATCGGCTTCGTCGGCCTCATCGTCCCGCACGTGATGCGACTCGTCGTCGGCCCCGACCACCGGATTCTGTTGCCGACGAGCGCGCTCGCGGGCGCGGCGTTCCTCGTTGCCACCGACACGCTCGCGCGCTCCGGCACCGCGGAGTTGCCGGTCGGCGTCGTCACCGCGGCGCTGGGCGCGCCCTTCTTCCTCTACCTGCTGCGGACTCAGGAGGTGCGCTCGCTGTGAGCGACCGAAACGGCAAGGATGACCGAAACGGCGAGGGCGACGCCGAAACCACCGACGCTGACATCACCGACGCCGAAACCCCCGACGCGGCCATCCGCGTCGACGACCTCGCTGTCGAACTCGGCGGCGTCTCCGTCCTCGACGGCGTGGACGCGACGGTCGAACGCGGCGCGTTCGTCGGCCTCGTGGGACCGAACGGCGCGGGGAAGACGACGCTGCTCCGCTCGCTGTCGGGGCTGATCCGACCCGACCGGGGGTCGGTCGCCGTCGACGGCGTCCCCATCGCGGGTCGGTCGTCGAAGGCGGTGAGTCGGCTCGTGGCGACGGTTCCCCAGGACACCTCGCTGTCGTTCGACTTCGACGTGCGCGAGACGGTCGCCATGGGTCGCTCGCCGCATCTCGGTCGGTTCGAGCGGTTCGGCCCCGAGGACGAACGCGCCGTCGACGACGCGATGGAGAGAACGGAAGTCACGCAGTTCGCCGACCGCTCGGTGACGGCGGTCAGCGGCGGCGAGCGCCAGCGAGTGCTCCTGGCGCGAGCGCTGGCGCAGGACGCGCCCGTGCTCCTGCTCGACGAACCGACCGCCAGCCTCGACATCAACCACCAGGTACGGACGCTCGAACTCGTCCGCGACCTCGTCGCGAGCGGGAAGACCGTCGTCGCGGCCATCCACGACCTCAACCTCGCGGCGCACTACTGCGACGACCTCCTCCTCCTCGGCGACGGGCGAGTGCTGGCCGCGGGCGACCCGCAGTCGGTGCTCACCGAGGCGAACCTGGAGACGGCCTTCGGCGCGAACGCCGTCGTCTCCCGGCACCCGGTGACGGGTTCGGTGTACGTGACGGCGCTGCCCGACGACCCCCGACGCGACCGCGGCGACGAGGGCCGCGTCCACGTCGTCGGCGGCGGCGGGAGCGCCGCCCGCCTCCTCTACCTCCTCGACGCCGCGGGTTACGACGTGTCGGTCGGCGCGCTCAACGAGGGCGACTCCGACACCGAGACGGCCCGCAGTCTGGGGCTGGACGCGGTGACGGTGCCGCCGTTTGCCGCCGTCGACGACGAGGCGCGCGCGGCGGTCGAATCCCGCATCCGCGAGGCGGACGTGACCGTCGTCGCCGACGTCGAGGTCGGCGAGGGGAACCGGGCGAATCTCGAAGCGGTTCGTCCCGCGTCGTCGGTCGTGCTCGTCGAGGAACGGCCGTTCGCGGAGCGAAACTACGCCGGCCCCGCGGTCGCCGAGACGTACGCCGAACTCCGAGCGCGGGCGACGGTGGTCTCGCCGAGTCGCGTCGTGGGCGCGGTCGCCGCCGCGGTCGACGAGAGCCGAGACGCGACGGACGCCGCCTGGTCCGCTCAGTCCTCCCAGTCCTCGTCGCCGTCTCGCTTCTCCGACCAGCGGTCGTAGAGCGCGTCGCCGACGACCGAACCGACGATGCCGGGGAGCAGAAACAGCGACCCGAGGAAGACGGCGGCGATGCTCAGCCAGCGCGAGTACGGCTCCGTCGGCGGCCACAGCAGCGGAATCCACTGGACGACGAACTCCCAGAACAGGACGACGAGCAGAAACGAGAGCACAGTCGTACAGCCGAGTCGGACGGCGAGGCGTCTCGCGGACGGTCCCGGTTGCGGGTCGGGGAACTCGAAGTCGTCGGCCACGGTCGCAGTTCGTGCGCGACCGATATAACCGACACGCGATGCACACACTGCGAGGGTGCACACGCTGCGAGGGACCACTACGACGCGCGAAGCGTCAGCCTTACTCGCCGCGGGAGCGACGCTCCGGACAGACATGACGGTGCCCTGCGTACGCGTGCCAGCCTCCGCGGGCGAGGAGACCCGACAGGCGCTCGTCGAGGCGGGCGTCGTCGACCACGGTCACGACATCGTCGCCGACGACGGCGTCCTCTACATTCCCGTGACCGACTCGACGGGCGTCCCGGCGGAGTACGAGGTGGTCGACCGCGACGTCCCGACCCGACGACAGCAGCGGACGCCCGCCGACGTGTTGGGTTTCGAGCCCTCCTACGAGCGACTCGGCGACATCGTCATCCTCGACGAGGACGACCCCGAGCGCGCCCGCGAGATCGCCGACGCGGTGATGGACTCCGACGTCCGCGCGAAGACGGTCGTCAACCGCGACTCGAAGATTCGGGGCGAGCTCCGCGTCCGCGACTGGGAGCTGCTCGTGGGGAGCGACACCGAGACCGTCCACCGCGAGTACGGCTACGAGTTCCTCCTCGATATCTCGACCGTGTACTTCTCGCCGCGGCTGGCGACCGAGCGCCACCGCGTCGTCGACCAGGTCGAACCGGGCGAACGCGTGTTCGACATGTTCGCCGGGGTGGGCCCGTTCGCGATTCCCTGCGCCGGCGAAGGCGCGGAGGTCGTCGCCGTCGACCTGAACGAGGCTGCCGTCGAGTACCTCCGCGAGAACGCGCGCCGAAACGGCGTCGAAGAGCGACTCACGGCGATTCAGGGAGACGTGACCGAAGCGGGAAGCGAGTACGAAAACTGGGCCGACCGCATCGTGATGAACCTCCCGCACAGCGCCGGCGAGTTCCTGGACACGGCCGTCGCCGTCGCGGGCGACGACTGCGTGGTTCACTACTACGACATCCAGCACGAGGACGACCCGTTCGGCCCCGGAGAACGGGCGATTCGCGCCGCCGCCGAACCCGAGTACGAAGTGACCGTGCTGAACGAGCGCGTCGTCCGGTCGTACGCGCCTCACGAGTACAACGTCTGTCTCGACGTTCGGCTGTCCCGGTGAGAGGGGGTACCTGCGCCTCGCCGTCGCACGCCGCGACTCGTTTCGGAACCCTTATTGGCCCGATGGCGGTACGTTGAGATGCGCGATACCGCGCCGGTGTAGCTCAGCTGGCAGAGCGATTCCTTCGTAAGGAATAGGCCGAGGGTTCAAATCCCTCCACCGGCTCTTTCTGCGACGAACCCCGTGCAGAGCGAAGCGAACCGCGAGCGACTCGAATCGGTGCCGAGCGACGCACCGACCGCGCCCCCGGTCCGCGCACCGGTTTGCGTCTGTCCACGGTATCGCGTCTCTGTCCGCCGAACATCCTCCGGTGAGTCCTCTGTTTAGCCAAGTTTCGTCGCGGACGTCGTGGCCGACAGATAGTGGCGACCGTCGAAAGAAGTCTGTCCGTGTGCCTACTACGGGGCAGACCCCTTTCTCGGAGTCGCCACTTATGAGACCATGCCCGGAGTATAAGCACTTATCGAATAACCTATAGTTTGAGCGGTGATTCGGTCCGGGCGGCATGTCTTCCCGAGGCCGAAGCCGACCGAACCACTCTCGGGTCTCGCCACCGAGCGAATCGGCGCTCACGAGGTTCGCTCACGAGGTCTGCGTACGTGACTGACGCTCGCCGAAAGCGCCCGTCTTCCAAACGACCCAGAGACACTCGCTTCGTTTCCCCGTAGACGGTCGGGTTCGGTGAGACACGAAGGGATTCGACACCGAAAACGTCCGGTCGGACGATGGTCCCCCTTTCGACCCGGCTCCGACCGGTGTGCTCGTCGCTAACGTGACCACCAGACAATTTATTACGACTTACGCATTACAATCTTATGTGCCTACTACGGGTAAAATTCCACAACAGATTACGTCGCCCGGCATCAGCGTCCCGACGTACGCGATAGATATCACGGAAGCGATGGCCGGCGAGGACGTCTCCACGGCGATCATCATGTCGATCGCGGCCATCGAAGGACGCGACCCGCTGGACCTCGATCCGATGTTCGACGACATCGAGACCGATTCGCTGAACACGCTGTTCAACTCCCCGTCGAACGATCTCCACGTCCAGTTCACCACGAACGGATGGAACGTGCAGCTTCACGGCTCGGGCGAGGCCATTTTCGAGCGCCAGATCTCTCTGTCCGAGGCTTCCGGGCCGAACTCCGAGAAATCGACCGCGTAGCGACACCGCTGACGAACTCGTTCTGCTACTCGGACGAGTAGCTCTCGGCTCGAAAACGCTCACTCGGGCGGCTTCCGTTGGGGCTCGCGGTCTGTCCGTCTGGCGGCGACTAACCGCCGAAGCCACTCGATCTGTTCGTCGCTGATTCCGTCTTCGACCGCGGTCTGTGGCGGATTTCCGAGTTTGAGCTCTTTACTCGGTCGTCGGGGATGGTTTTTTGTGCGGCTCGGCTCCCGGTGAGGCGTAGTCGCCGTCATGCGTGGTTTTTTCCAACTTAACGAAAATAAATCTTACTCAGGAAAAAATTGGCGAGTGCTTACACCGCTCCGTACACCGCTGACACGCGACGCCCCACGGGCGACGAACTCGCCGCTCGGGACGGAGGACGGTCCGGGAACTGCCGTGACAGTCGACCGTTCGCGGACCGGCGCGGCTCCGAGACGTTCGCTTCGGTACGCACCGTTCGGACGGGGGTGCGCTGTACCAGCTATCGGGGGGGTTGCGAGGCGCGGGTTCGCAGCCGGAGTCGTCAGGGCCACCCGGCCGGGAGTTCCTCTCGGTGTTCGTCGAGGAGTTCGAGCAGCGGTGTCGCCTCCTCGAGCAACGGACCGCGTCGTATCGTCGCGCGTTCTTGGTCCCAGTCGACGAACCCCGCTTCGTCGAGCTGCGGCAGGTGAACGTGGTAGAGGTTCTCGGGGGCGACGCCCGCCTCGGCCAGTTCGGCGGCGAACCGTTCCAGTTCGACGGCCTCGTCGGCACCGTACTCCCGCGCTAGAAAGACGAGGATGCGTCGACGCGACTGGTGGCTCAACGTGCGAAAGAGACAGTCGAGTGTCGTAGCGCTCCAGTCGTGTTCGGTCACCGACTGACGCCCCCGGACCGTCTCCTGTAGCTTTGCGAGAGTACCATCCGTTCGAGAACTACTACGCTCGGAACAATCAACCACTACCTACATTGGTACAGGACTTTTATCGCTCTCCACGTCTGCCCGACCGAATTTTCGTTCTCGGACCCCTCAAATCTCGGTTCCGGGCGTCTCGACCGTCTACCCGTTCGCTCCGTCCCTCCGAACTTCGTCCCTCCGAACTTCGTCCCTCCGAACTTCGACGTCTCGACGCTTCGACCCTTCGACGTTCGTTTGTCGGCCAGCCGCGCGCCGCGCCGATGCAGACGGTTTATGCGGGCGTGTCGCCGATTCCGACCACACGATGCTCACGTTCATCGGACTCGGTCTCTACGACGAGCGGTCGATAACCGTCGAGGGTCGGGAGGCGCTTCGTAGCGCCGACCGCGCCTTCGCGGAGTTCTACACCAGCAAACTCATCGGGACGACGGTCGAGGAGCTCGCCGACCACCACGGCGTCGACATCGACGTCAGAGACCGCGCGGGGGTCGAGCGGGATGCGGACGAGATTCTCGACGCCGCCGAAGACGGCGACGCCGCGTTTCTCACCGCCGGGGACACGATGATATCGACGACGCACGTCGACCTGCGCCTCCGGGCCCACGAGCGCGGCATCGAGACGAACGTCGTCCACGGCGTCACCGCACAGTCGGCGGCGAGCGGACTCACCGGCCTGCAGAACTACAGATTCGGAAAGGCGACGACGCTCCCGTTCCCGTACGCCCACGGCGCCGACGGAACCCCCCGGAGCGTCGTCGACACCGTCGAGGACAACCGCGAGCGCGGCCTCCACACGCTCGTCTACCTCGACATCAAGGTCGGCTACGAGCGCGCGGGCGTTGACGCCGACGACGAGTACATGACCGCCGACTTCGCCGCGGGCGAGTTCGCCCGCGACTGGGACGGCGACGCGCTGGGTGTCGTCGTCGCCCGCGCGGGCAGTCCGGAACCGGTCGTCGCCGCCGACCGACTCTCGGCGCTCGCCGAGCGCGAGTTCGGCGACCCGCTGCACATGCTCGTCATCCCCGCGTCGCTGCACGACCTGGAGGCGGAGGCGCTCTCGGCGTTCGGCGGTGCGCCCGCCGAGGTTGTCGACGAGAACACCGTGTAGCGCAGGAGCCGACGAGAAACCAGCGAGGTGACGGTGTTAGTCGTCGCCGTCGCCGCTCTGTTCTATCTCAGCACCGCTCTCGGCGCCGACGCGTCCGCCGTCGGGGCGCGCCTGTCCGCGACCACCTGCTTGCTGGACGTCGAGCGCGCTGTGGAGGTCGTACTCCTCGCGGGTCAGCATGTACAGCACGTCCTCGATGACGGTGAGCAGTTCGGGCAGTTCGCGGACGACGAGGTAGGTGATGCCCATGAGCGCGACGACGGCGAGCAGTTGGCTGATGACGCGGTCCGAGAGGAAAAAGGACACCATGTAGGGGTCCGAGGAGCCGAACAGAAACAGCACCTCATCGACGAACCACTGCATGTACTGTTTGCCGAAGACGATGCCGATGAACGTCGTCCGAAGCAAGTTCAGCGCGTAGATGATGGGGATGGCGATGGCGAGCGCGCGGAGTTTCCGACCCAGCGGCGCGCGAACCGCGGCGATGAGCCCCGCGAAGATGGCCATGCTCCCGATGCCGGTGCAGGCGAGGACGACCGAGAAGACGAGACTGTGGCCGTCGGTGTGGACGAACCTGAACGTGTTGTCGTAGCCCTCCGGACCGACGATGGGCGTCGGGTCGTAGCCGAGCAGGTTGATGAGGTAGCCGGTCTGGGACGCGACGACCTCGACCAACACCTCTCGGGGTGAGGGGATGGTCGTCGCGCCGACCGTTATCGCGGGGATCGTCTCGAACGGGAGGTAGACGATGCCCATCACGGCGACGGCGCGCGAGAGCACGAACAGGGTGTCGCGGCCGCGGTACAGCAACAGCCCCGCGTAGAGGCTGAGCGGGACCGCCGCGAGGCTGAGGACGCCCTCGATGTAGGATTTGTGCTCGAAGGCGAAGTGCGGGAACAGGTTGAGCCAGAAGAGCGCGAAGGCGACCCACGCGCTCACCATCACGTACCGGGCGACGCGCCGGTTCGAGCGTTCGAACAGCGCACCGCCGGCGAACAACGCGATGGCGACCCACGCGAGCGGGTCGGAGGGAACGACGCCGGGCATACCGCTACGGTTCGCGTGCGGGGGTAAATCCCTTGTCGTCTGATGTGAGGTGAGCGCACGAGCGGTTCGTACGAGCTCCCGAACGCCTATCGGTCACAATCCGATTCGTTGAGTCGGGTGGCGATTCTCGAACGACGACCATTGTTGGCCGCTCTTCGGTCA
Source organism: Haloprofundus sp. MHR1 (assembly GCF_005155585.1). Classification (NCBI taxonomy): domain Archaea; kingdom Methanobacteriati; phylum Methanobacteriota; class Halobacteria; order Halobacteriales; family Haloferacaceae; genus Haloprofundus; species Haloprofundus sp. MHR1. The sequence goes on along the minus strand of NZ_CP039833.1, from coordinate 2,297,913 downwards.
CGAATCGCCTCTCGCATCGTTTCGGCCACCGTTTCGTCGGCGTCGCTGTCGATGAGTCCCATCGACGCGAGCACTCTCGGGTCCGGACCGCCGACCATCCGCCGGAGCGTCTCTTCCATCGTCTCGTCGCTTCCCTTGTGCGCCGAGACGAGTTCGTGGAACTCCTCAGAGACGCGAATCGTCTTCGTCACGTCTGATTTTCGGATGCGAGTGTCGAAAAACGTTGCTCCGAATCTAGCGTGTCTATTCCCCTCAGTGAACGACGCAGCTGTCGCTCGTCGGTGTGAGTTCGATAAAGGAAGTAGGGCCGGGAACGGTCCCGGTGGTTCTGCGTTAGCGCTCGAAAGCAGACTCGTCAGAGTCTACTTAGTTGTCGCGGCGGACCGCGAGGAGCGCAGCGGCGATGAGCGCGACGAGAGCGACGATGACACCGAAGCCGGGCGTGTCCGTTTCGGTCTCGCCGTCAGTGTTGCCACCCTCGGTGGTTTCCTCGGTGGTTTCCTCAGGAGTGTCCTCGGTGGTCTCCGTAGGCTCATCCGTGGTGGTTTCCGTGGTGGTGTTGTTCGTCTCGGTGGTGGTGACGTTACCGTCGTCGCCACCGCTCGTGCCGTTCACGATGACTGCCGAGTACTCAGTGTCGCCCTCGAGGCCAGAGCCAGTCTGGTCGTTGAGCGACAGCGTGAAGTTCGTACCTGCTTCGAGGTCAGCGAAGTCGAAGGAGGCGTTGAACGTCCCGTTCTGACCGACCGTCACGGTTTGCGTTTCGACGAACGTGTTGGTTGCACCGGACTCACTCTGCGCGCGGACGCGAATCTCGGAGCCAGGCGCGATCGAGGATTCGCCCTCAACCGAACCGTTCTCGGAGGCAGCAACCTCAACGACATCGTCGTCGTTAGTCTCGAGGGAAGCCTCACGGTCAACGACCTCGAAGGTCGAACCAACAGTGACGTCGTCGTCACCGTTGACGACTTCGCCGCTGGCGGTCATCGTGACGTTGTATTCGTTGCCGCTGGAGAAGCCAACGGTCTCGTCGTTCGGACGCGTGAGTTCTGCGGATTCCGTGTCAACGACGACGAAGAGGTTGTTGTTCTCGTCGTCGACGACGACGTTATCCGTGGTCAGTTCAAGCGTACCTGGTTCACGGTTTGCACCGGGGTCCATCTCCTCAACTTCGAGGGAGACGTCTTCCGTTGCGCCACGTTCAAAGGCACCGAAGAAGCCGGAGCCCTGAATCTGAACAATAGCGAGGTCGCCCGCTGCGACAGTGCTGTCTTGCGTAATCTCGCCGTCCTCGATCGCTTCGAGAACATCCTCACGGGTCGTTTCGCTGTCGACTGCACCAGCAGGGGCAGTCCACGACTGCGCACCCTGGATGGAGCTCTCCGTCACAGCGAGCGTGCTGATGTCGGAGGAGTCGAGACTGCTGTCTTCAGCGAAGCCAACCGGACCAACTTCGATGTCGTAGTTAGCCGAGTCGAGACGACCGGAGACACCGAGGTTGGTGTCGTTGTTAAAGGCGGTAACAGACGAGTCCTCGTCACCCGAGAGACCGTAGTTGTTCGCCTGGGTTGCTTCGTACGTGTTGATCGTGACGTTAGCGACACCGTCCTCGTCCTCGTCGACAACGGTAGCGTTGACCGAGTAACCGTCCTCGGGGCTACCGATGAGGAGGTCCGCTTCGGTCGAGTCCTGCATTTCGACCTGGAAGGTCGTCGTGTCACCGGATTCGACGTTCACGCTGTTCGGGAGCGAGAAGGTCTGGTCGAGTTCGTCGACTTCGATGGACGTGGAGTCCTGTGCCGTTGTGTCAGCAACAGAGAACGTGAAGTTGTACTGACCGGCATCGACATCTGTGAAGTCAACCGTGTATTCGTCGCCCTTGTTGAAGTTCTGAAGAACGACTTCATCATCGTCGTTTGTCGTGACCTGGAAGTCATCTTCACTAGGGCTTTCGACTTCGTTACCCTCGAAGAGGGCGCTAATCTCGGAGTTGCTCAGGTCTTCGGCCTCAACGACGAGGTCGAACTGGGAGCGAACGGCGGAGTCGACGTTAAGCGTCGTCTCGCCGCCCTGGTTGATGCTCTCGTCTTCGAAGGACGCAGAGATGTCCTGCTCCGTGACGTCGAAGGAAGCAGCACTGATTTCGCCAGAACTACCAACGTCTCCAGTGGTCACAACGAGAGGTGTACCACGGTTGTTAGCTTCGACGAGAACGTACGAACCCGTTCCGAGGGAACTGGTGTCGATGATGGCCGATCCGTCTGCATCCGTCGTGAACGAGTAGACGGTTGCACCGAGGGAGCCGTCATCAACGGTACGAATTTGGTAGTCTACTTCTGTACTTTCACCGCTGTCTACGTAGAGCTCCTGACCCTGGTAAAACAGACTCCCAGAATTGAGGTCTGAATCAGCGTCAGCAGCGTTAGCCGCAGCAGCCGTACCTGCAAACGCGACGGTGCCCGCGAAAACGGAGAACACCATCAGCGCAGCAAGGAATACTGCACGGAACTTCTGTGTTGTTTGTGTCATGGTTTTGTGCTGTTGTCGGCAACACCTACTTTCGCCCGTGCCTGGATACCGAAGCGCCCAGCGGAGTGCCGGACTTGGCGGGGGATACTCGTCGATGCTACCATGGGTAGGGGTACGCTCAAAACCTTAGCCTCTCATTATAAATGCTTTGTGGTAAATCGGGGGATTTGTCATCCAGTGACACGACCGAATTCGGGGGACAGAAGCGTTCTCCTGCTGATACGGGGTTAAGTATTTTGTGTCTGACTACTCCAGTCGCTGATAACTGAAATCCGAGGTTTTACCGACTGACGTTCGGAAATCAAGCGTTTTCGACTTCGGTGGTGAAACCCGACGAGCGGACTCTCCCGTCGCTAAAAATAGCCAGTAGAACCAACTTTCACTCTCGGATATGGGTCGATTCAGCACGAAGGGACGTTCGGGGGTCGCCCCGTTCGCGTACGATTCACGGGGGAGTGGGCCGTCTTCCAGCGCCGAAACTGTCCGTTGCGAGCGACTGCTCGGTCAGTACCGCGAAAACTTGGAGAAGTAGCGTTCGGTCGTCCGTGTGAGCGTCGGGACTACGCCGGGAACAGCGAGTCGGCGTCGAAGTCGCGTTCGAGCACCTCTATCTCGTGGCCGTCGGGGTCCTTCGTGAACGCGTACTTGTCGTCGCACGAGGCGGGGTCGCGGTAGTCGTCGGCCTCGCGCTCCATCAGCGTCTCCCAGTACTCGGAGAGGTCGTCGGCGCGGACGGCGAGGTGTCCCCACGCGTCGCCCAACTCGTAGCTCCGGCCGTCGTAGTTGTAGGTGAGTTCGACGGCCATCGCCTCGTCGGCGCTTCCCTCGGGCTTCACGAAGTAGTTCGCGAAGGTGTCGGACTCCCAGCGGCCGGTGTGCTGGTACTCGAACTTCCGCGTCCAGAAGCCGAGCGCCTCGTCGGCGTCCTCGACGCGGATCATCGTGTGGTCGAGGCTCCAGCGCGCGCCGAGGTCGGGGTCGCGCTTGACGATCTCGATCTCGTGGCCGTCGGGGTCCTTCACGAAGGCGTACCGCCCGCCGCAGGACTCGGGGTCTCGGTAGTCCTCGACGCCGTTGTCCATCAGCTCCTGATACGCTTCCTCCAGTTCGCCCTCGGGCACGCGCACGGCGATGTGGCCCCACGCGTCGCCGACGTCGTACTCGTCGGTGTCGTGGTTCTCGGTCAGTTCGAGCATTGCGCCCTCCTCGTGCATCTCCTCGGGCCCGATGTAGACGTTGGTGAAGGTGTCGGCCTCCCAGCGGTCTTTCTCCTCGTAGTTCAGGTTCGTCTTGTACCACTCCAGCGACTCCTCCAGGTCGCCGACGCGAATCATCGTGTGGTCGAGTACTCCGGACATAGACCAATAATGGGTCGGCGCGTCGAAAAGAATACCGGAGGCGGAACCGTCTCGCCGTGTCGACCACTAGTCGTCCGCGAACGGCTGTCCTCTCTTTAGTTGAAGGAGGGGCGAAGTCCCATTCTCAGCGAGCGAATCGAGCAAAGTAAGTGAGTAAGGCGGGGGAGTTCACAGAGAAGGCAGTCGACCCTCTCCGACATCCGCCGAAGTTCATACTCGGTGAAGGCCGTCTAGCGTCGAGTACAGGCGCTCTCGTGGCCATCAGTTGCTTCGGGTGCGGTTCATATTCGGCGCAAATCCCCGCAAGAAGACTGATACTGACCGTTTCACTCCCACTAGGAGGCGCCCGACGACGCGTCCAAATCACCGCCAACGCACCGAAAGAAGTACCCAAAGCGTGGAAACGAGCGTTTAGCGTGCTGATGCAGTCGACCCTCACTGTTGACTCGCCGCTCGAATCGCTAGTGAAAATCTTCATAATCGGCTTGCGTCTCTCGATTTTGGTATTGGGTGCGGTGATGTACGCCACACGCTCTGTCGCGAAAATCGAACGACGGGTCGTACTCCCCCTCAACGGGCGCGCTGCGAACGCTGTCGTATTTTCCATCGATGCTGCCGAGTGCTCATACTCGACTCTCGAAACCGGGTGTAACCGCTTCTTGCGGAGGAAAACACCGATTATGAACTCTCGTCGGGGTCTTCTCCGGACTCGAACGGCGCTCTCGTCTGCTGTGCGAGCGCCGCGGCGAGTATGAAACGTTCCGTGATGATCTCGTTTTCTAATCGATAAGGAAGTCTGGTTCGCTCAGTTGGACCCATCGGTGGGGTGAGTCCGACGTTGAGTATGTATCAAAAAAGTCTGCACTCTTTTTCGTGCGATATTCGAACGTCGCTCAGTCGTCGGCGACGTCGCGCTCCTGTCGGGGTCGCCGCGACGCCTTCGGGGTGAGCCCCTTCCGCCGCGCGTCGAACTCCGAGAGGCCGTACACCAACGCGACCAGCAGCCCGAGGCCCACGGGGAGCAACACCAGCGGCGTGAGGCCGGTCATGCCGTAGATGAGAAGCATTACAGACGCGACGAGCACCACGGTGACCGCGTAGTACAGTTGCGTGCGCACGTGGTCGATGTGGTCCGCGCCGGTGAACGTCGACGAGAGGATGGTCGTGTCGGAGATGGGCGAGGTGTGGTCGCCGAAGATAGCGCCGCTGAACACCGTCCCGACGGCGACGGGGATGAGTTCCGGCGACTGCCCGCCGATACCCCACGCCAGCGGAATCGCCACGGGCGTCACGATGGCCATCGTCCCCCACGAGGTACCGGTCGAGAAGGCGATGAACGCGGACGCAAAGAGGACGACGAGCGGGAGCAGCGTCGGCGTGACGATTCCCTGGGCGATGCCGGTGACGAACTCGCCGGTGCCGAGCGCGCCCGTGGTGAGGCTGATAGACCAGGCCAGTACGAGGATGGTGACCGCCGTCAGCATGATGGAGAAGCCGTCGACGAGCGAGTCCATGCACTCGTCGAGCGTGAGCGCGCCCGAGACCAGCGCGAGCAGCATCGCCGAGACGACCATGAAGAACGACCCCCAGACGAGCGCCGAGGCGAAGTCGGCGTTGCCGGCAATCTGGACGATTCCCCGGTCGGGGGCGTATCCCGTCCACACCGCGCCAGCGATGGCGACGACGACGAGCACGAGTACCGGGACGACGAACATCCGCAACTGCGGATTGTCGCCGTTGGGTTCGCCGAGGTTCTCCTCGATGCTCTGCAGCGGAACTGCGTCCTCGCGGAGCACGTTCCCGGTCTCCCACGAGCGGTGTTCGGCGTCGAGCATCTCGCCGAAGTCCCGTCCGGTGACGACGACGATGAACACCATGGCGATGGCGAACAGGCAGTACATGTTGAACGGGATGCTCTGCAGGAAGGCGATGAACGCCGTCGGAACCTCCTCGCCGCCGGTGACGCCGATCTGCGAGTACCCCTCCTGCACCATGCTGATCTGGTAGGCGACCCAACTGGAGATGCCGAACGTGGCGACGGGCGCGGCCGTCGAGTCGACGATGTAGGAGAGTTTCTCGCGGGAGATGCGCAGTTCGTCGGTGATGTCGCGCATCGAACTGCCGACGACGGCCGTGTTGGCGTAGTCGTCGAAGAACCAGACGAGACCGAGCAGCCACGCCATCAACCCGGCCTTTCGCTGGCTGTCGAGTCGCTTCGTCGCGAACTGCGTGATAGCGAGCGACCCGCCGGTTCGCCAGATGAACGTCACGCCCGCACCGAGCAGGAGCGTGAAGATGAGAATCTGGGCGTGGAACACGTCGTCCCCGATCGACTCGGCGACCCAGGTGAACGTCTGGACGACGCCCAACCCGCCGGAGTAGATGACGCCGCCGGACCAGACGCCGAGAAACAGCGCCAGTATCGGTTTCCGCGTGACGATTGCGAGTACGATGGCTAACAACGGCGGTACGAGTGACAGTGCGCCGAATTCTGCTGCCATGTTATGCTATGCCACCCCAGAGGGTCAAAGGTGTTGTGTCGCACTTGCAAGCACACGATTCGACAACTGACTTACAGCTGACTCACAACGAACGCGAGAGGAGCCACGACGAATTCGCGGCGAGTCCACGACGAACCGGAACGAGTCCACACCGAACCGAGACGGAGAGCCACGCAACGGCCGAATTCGGACAGAGTCAACGGTAATAGAGCCACGCGGCGGCCCACAGCGCGACGGTACCGACGGGGAGCGCGAGTCGCCCACCGGATTGTGCGAAGCCCCAGGCGAACGAGAGCTGTCCGAGTCCGGCCAGAACCAGCAAGAGGGCGGTCACGCGCGAGTCCTCGCGGCCGACCAGCGCGCCGCCGCCCGCGCTCGCCGTCGCCAGGAGAAACGCCACGACGCTCGTCGGCCACGCGCGGAGATACCTCGGTAGCGACCCGAACCCGCCGGTGAACTCGAACAGGTAGCTGTACAGCGAGACGAGGCGGCCGGAACCGGGGTCGAACAGCCCCCACGGAAAGACGAGCGTCGCCGGACGGCCGTCGACGAGGAGCACGCTCCACGGAACGAGCCACAGCGAGAGCAGAAACAGGAGCGTCCGCGGCGTCGAGGTGCGGCGTGGGTCGCGTCCGTCCGTGGTGGCCGCCATCCGCTACTTCCGCGCGACGATGCGCAGCACGTCCTCGTCTGCGAGTTCGTGGTCCTTGCCGACCTGCTGTTCGTCGTGTTTGGCGCTCGGCCCGGAGACGCGGGCGAACTTGAACCGGTCTTCGAGGTTCGCCCCGAGTTTCCGGCAGGCGTCGCCGACGGTCATCCCGCGCCGGATGACGAGCGGTTCCTCGTAGTCGGTGCCGCGGCCCGGTTTGTCCATGTACACGCGGATGAGACCGAGCGCCTCCCATATCTCGTCTTTGAGGCCGTCGAGACCCTTCTCCTTCTCGGCGCTGATGAACGTCACCTCCTCGGGGTCGAGTCCGATCTCCTCTAGGTTCTCGTACACCGTCGGCAGGTAGTCGCGGTCGATGAGGTCGGCTTTGTTCACCGAGACGATGGAGGGCAGATACACCCGGTTGTCCATGATGCCGTCGATGAGTTCGTCGATGGAGGGGTCGCCCCGGACGGTGACCTCGGCGTTGACGTAGCCGTACTCGCGGAGGACGTCCTTGATGGTCTGCTCGTCGAGTTCGACCGAGTCGCTCTTCGTGACGTTGATGCCGCCTTTGATCTGTTTGGAGATGGTGAGACTCGGCGGTTCGGTGTCGAGGCGAATCTTGTTGTAGTACAGTTCCTGGCTGAGTCGCTCGTACTGGTCGACCTCGAACACCGAGAGGACGAACACGACGAGGTCCGCGGTCCGGACGACCGACAGCACCTCGCGGCCGCCGCCGCGTCCACCCGCTGCGCCCTCGATGAGTCCCGGGACGTCCAGCACCTGGATGTTCGCCCCGCGGTACTGCAGCATCCCGGGGTTGACGTCGAGCGTCGTGAACTCGTAGGCTCCCGTCTCGCTCTCGGCGTTGGTGAGCGCGTTGATGAGCGTCGACTTGCCGACGCTCGGGAAACCGACGAGCGCGATGGTCGCGTCGCCGGTTTTCTCGACGGCGTAGCCTTGCCCGCCGCCCGCGGAGGACTGGTTTTCGAGTTTCTCCTTCTTCTCCGAGAGTTTCGCCTTCAGTCGACCGATGTGCGCCTCAGTCGACTTGTTGTACGGAGTGCTGGCGATCTCCTCTTCGATCGCGTCGATCTCCTCCTCCAGTCCCATCGTCGTAGCTTCCGCCGCGTGTGTCGAAAAACCCTTTCCTTCGACGGCGGCGGCGAGGGACGGACCTCGGCCGGAGCACTCACCTATGGAAGCACTCGCCTGTGTCGTCCTTCGCGCGCGCGGAGCGCACGCGAGACTGTCGCTGATTTCGGTACCGTTATACGACATTACGGCAACCATTCGACGAGCGATGCCGGACCCGGTGAAACTCCGAGACAGCACCGAAATCGTCCTGCCGTGCGCCTCGCTGGACGGTCTCCGAGAGGAGTTGGAGTCGCAGTTCACCGTGACGATTTTCTCGCGGGAGAACACGCGCTGTCGCATCATCGGGAGTCCGGTCGAGATCAAAGCCGCGAGCGAGTATCTGAGCCGCCACGGCATCACGCTCCCGTAGCGGTTCGCACGCTCATCGAAGCGCTTCTTACGGTCGGGGCGTAAGAACCGACATGGACGAAAATCCGGGGCTCTCCGAACAGTACCGGACGGCCAGTCCGTGGCCGTTCTTCATCGCGCTCAGTATCCCGCTCGCGGAGGCCGGCATCCTGTTCAACCTCTTCGCCGTCGCCGTCGGCGGTCTGCTGCTGTTCTTCGGCTGTTGTGCGGGCATGATGCAGGAGGCGGGCTACGTCGACCGGCCGTGGCGGGCACTCGTCGCCTCGGCAGTGCTCGTCTTCGGGCTCGGGGCCCTGTTGCTGTACGCGGATACGCAGGTCGCAGCCGAAGCCGTACAGCTCGCAGAGCGCGGCTACGCCGTTCTCGTCGCGGGCGTCATCCTCCTCCTCGTCGGCGTACTCGGCGAGGTGTTCGTCGACGACGAGGAGTTCGCTGTCTAACCGAGCGGAACCAACAATCTATTTGACCGGCGTCCGTAACAGGTCACCATGGCGAACACGAACTCGAACAAAGTCTTCGACAGGGAGACGCTTCTCGACCTGACGGTGAACATCATCCCGCTGTTCATCCTCCTGTTCTTCGTCGTCCTCTTCCTGCTCGTCCAACCGTGGGGCGGCGACCTCTTCCCCACTGCCATCATGGTCGGTCTGCACGCCGTCCCGTTCGTCCTGCTCGCTATCCTGACGTACTTCTCCGGGAAGGCCGTCGCCAGCGCCGAGAAATCCTCGACGGTGTACTACCCGGGACAGGCGGGGATGCCGGGCGCGGAGGCCGAACACGGCGAGACGAACCAGGACGGCCGCGCCGACACGCAAGCAATCGAATCCGGGACCGACCGCGACAGCGAGCTAACCGCCGGCGACGAGACGGACGACGACACCACCGGCGAAACAGACGACGACACCCTCGGCGAGACAGACGACGACACCGCCGACGAAGCCGACGACACCACCGCCGACGAGGCGAACGTCGGCGAGTCCGAGTCCGACGAATCTGACACGACCGACCGACAGCGGACCGAGTGACGGACGCCACCCGAACCTTTCTTTACCCTGCGATTCCGAGCAGTCACCATGCAGTTGAACGGACAGTTAGCGCTGACGGTCCTCATGGGGGTCTTCCTCGTGGGCGTCTTCGTCTGGCTGACGCGGGTGGAAAACTGGAGCGGTTACACCCCACTCAGCAGCGGCGGCGCAGTCGGCCAAGAATCCGGGTACGTCTCCGAGGAGAAACCCGCAGGAATCGTCCGGTGGTTGACGACGGTCGACCACAAAGATATCGGCCTGATGTACGGTGCCTACGGCATCTTCGCGTTCGTCGTCGGCGGCCTCATGGTCGTGTTGATGCGAACCGAACTCGCGACGCCGGAGACGGTGCTCGTCCAACCGGGCTTCTACAACTCGCTCATGACGAGCCACGGCATCACGATGCTGTTCCTCTTCGGGACGCCCATCATCGCGGCCTTCTCGAACTACTTCATCCCGCTCATCATCGGTGCCGACGACATGGCGTTCCCGCGAATCAACGCCATCGCGTTCTGGCTGCTCCCGCCCGCGGCGCTCCTCATCTGGGCCGGGTTCTTCCCCATTCCGAACCTCATCCCCGCGCAGACGGCGTGGACGATGTACACCCCGCTGTCGGCGGGCGTCGGACAGGGTAATCAGGCGAACGCCGGCGTCGACCTGATGCTGCTCGGACTCCACCTCTCGGGCGTCTCGGCGACGATGGGTGCGATAAACTTCATCGCGACTATCTTCACCGAGCGCGCCGAGGAGGTGACGTGGGCGAACCTCGACATCTTCTCGTGGACCATCCTCACGCAGTCGGGGCTCATCCTCTTCGCGTTCCCGCTGCTCGGCAGCGCGATGCTCATGCTCGTCGCCGACCGCAACTTCGGGACGGCGTTCTACGCCGTCGGCGAAGGCGGCGGGTCGATGCTCTGGCAACACCTGTTCTGGTTCTTCGGCCACCCCGAGGTGTACATCCTCGTGCTGCCGCCGATGGGACTGGTCAGCTACATCCTCCCGCGCTTCGCGGGCCGTCGGCTGTTCGGGTTCAAGTTCGTCGTCTACTCGACGCTCGCCATCGGCGTGCTCTCGTTCGGCGTCTGGGCGCACCACATGTTCTCGACCGGCATGGACCCGCGTCTGCGCGCCTCCTTCATGGCCGTCTCGATGGCTATCGCCATCCCCAGCGCCGTCAAGACGTTCAACTGGATTACGACGATGTGGAACGGCAACATCAGACTCACCGCGCCGATGCTGTACTGCATCGGCTTCGTCTCCAACTTCATCATCGGCGGCGTGACGGGCGTGTTCCTCGCCTCCGTTCCCGTCGACCTCATACTGCACGACACGTACTACGTCGTCGGTCACTTCCACTACATCGTGATGGGCGCCATCACCTTCGCGGGGATGGCGGGCATCTACTACTGGTACCCGCTCGTCACGGGTCGGATGTACCAACGGAGCCTCGCGAAGTGGCACTTCTGGCTGTGGATGATCGGGACGAACGTCACGTTCCTCGCGATGATTCTGCTCGGCTACGGCGGCATGCCGCGCCGGTACGCGACCTACCTGCCGCAGTTCGCGTCGCTGCACCAGATCGCGACGCTCGGCGCGTACATGCTGCTGCTGGGCGGCATCATCTTCGTGTGGAACATGGTGCAGTCGTACCTGGAAGGCCCCGTCGTCGAAGACGGCGACCCGTGGAACCTCGAGGAATCGAACCTCCGCACCGTCGAGTGGGACTGGTTCGACCGAAAACTGCAGACGAAGATCGCCGACGGCGGCGAGGAAGAGGCAGTGACGGACGGCGGTGTCGTGAACGACGTGAACGACACTTCGTCGCAAGCAGAGCGCCGCGACGGCCGTGTCGTCGACGGCGAGTCTGCGGACGAACGCGACTCCGACGAATAACGCGGCCTCCCGCTTTCGTTTTTCACCCGCCGAGCGGACGCTTCGCTCGGTCGACGGTCGATTCGACGCGTCGGTGCGCACCGAACACCGACGTGCCTTTGTCGTTCGCTCCCCGAGCGATAGGTATGTCCGACAAAGACCTCCTCGGCATCATCCTCGGGGCCGTCGCGCTCATGATGTTTGCGACCGGCATCATCCTCGTTATCTGACTCCGGAAGCGGGCGCAGGCGGCGTCGAAAGCGCTAATCGACTCGCGTCCGAAGCCCCGGTCGTGAGCACGATACGACTCGAAGGTCCGCGGTTCGTCCTCATCCTCTACGTACTGCTCGTCGCGATCTCGGGGCTCGCCGGGTTTCTGACGGCGACGTTCGTCTCCGGACTCCGGTCGCCGAGATTCCTCTTTCTCATCCCGTTTCCACCGACGCAACTCGGCTTCGCCGCCTACGGCGCGCTGACCGTCGCGCTGGTGCTCGGCGTCCCGCTGCTGCTCGTCGCGTACGTCTCCAGGAACATCGACGACGACGCCGCCCAGAACTGATAAGCACGCACCGCCGTATCTCTCGGTATGTACCACGTGCTCGTTGGTGTCGACGACGACGTAGAGCGTGCCCGAACGTGCGCACGTGAAGTTGCCAATCTCCCCGGGAGCGCCGGCGAGATGACGGTCACGCTCCTGCACGCGTTCGACGAGGACCCGGGCGACGCGTCCGCCGCCGACGTCGAGGCGGTTCGCGCCGCCGCCGACTACCTCGACGACAACGGCGTCGCGTACGAACTGCTCGAATCCGGCGGCGACCCCGCACAGTCGATTCTCGACGCCGCCAATCGGGAGAACGCCGACCTCATCGTCGTCGCCGGGCGGAAGCGTTCGCCGGCCGGAAAAGCCATCTTCGGCAGTGTCAGCCAGTCGGTCATCCTGAGTTCGAACCGACCGGTGCTGGTCGCCGGCGTCGTCGGCGAGACGTAGCGCCGCAGTTCAGAAAACGTCCTCGACGACGGCCGCGAACGCCGACGGCGAGACGTATCCCTCGCGCGTCTCGACGTGGTCGCCGCCGGCGAAGAAGACGACCGCCGGTGCGGTGTTGACCGCGTGTCGAAGCCGAAAGCCCGAGGCCGACGCGCCGTCGACACCGCCGACGGCGACTCGCTCCGGTACCGCGTCGAGCAGCGCCGGGAGGTCGGCTTCGAGCCGTTCGCACGGGTCGCAGTCGTGCTTCCAGACGGTCACGACGGCGTCGGGATGGTCGTCGAGAAACGCCTCGTAGGAGTCGTCGTTGAGCGGGGCGACCGCCCGGGGAACGGGCGACGGCGGCGACACCTCGCAGACCAGATGCGCCATCACGGCTTTCGTCTCCGGCGTCGGCGACGTGTCCAGAAACGACTCCACGGCGAGGTAGGCCGCCAACTGCGCGCGCGTCACGCCGTTCGCGTCTATCTCTCTCGCCGCGGTCTCGGGGGCGAGGTCGAACGCCTCGGCGACCGCGTCGACGAACGTCTCGCGGTCGGCAGTCCGATACTGTCGACTGTACTCCGCTCGCGTCGATTCGAACGCCCCGGTCGTCGTGAGCGACCCGTCGTCGCCCTCGCGGACGACGCCGCCGTCGGTGAGACGGGCCAGCACGTCGTCGATGTCCGGCCCGCCCGTCATCGTTGTCTCTCCGGAGTGCGCCGCTGGCGTCCGTCTCGGTCGGTGCGGTTCATCGTCTCGATGTACGGGCCGAGACGGTTGATAGCCGTTGCGCCTTCGACGGCCGCCCGGCGACCGGTCGGGGCATCTGCCCGACGCGAGCGGTCGGAGAAGCGTCAAACCGGCCGCCGGGACGCGCTTCTGTGTCTGCGAGTGGCCGGGACTGTTTTGTGGTGGTACGGCGTAGCACAGCGTATGGACCTTCGAGACGCCGAACCCGCAGACGCGGAAGGGATTCGAACCGTCGCACGCGAGTCGCTTCTGGCTTCGTACAGTCCCGACCTCTCCGAGGACGTCATCGACGACGCCGTCGGGAGGTGGTACGACGACGACGAGGTCGGGGCGAATCTCGACGACCCGCAGGCGGTGTGGACCGTCGCCGTCGACGGCGACGACGTGGTCGCCTTCGTCCAGAGCTACCTCGTCGAGGCCGACGGGACGGTCGGCCAGATCGATTGGCTCCACGTCGACCCCGACTCGCGCGGGAAGGGCCTCGGAAAGCAGCTGCTCAAGCGCGTCGAGACGGAGCTGATGGACCGCGGCGCGTCGCGCCTCGAAGGGAAAGTGTTGACCGTCAACGAGGGCGGTGCGAAGTTCTACGAGAACGCCGGCTACGACGCCGGCGAGACCCGGGCGGTGAAAATCGGCGACGAGGAGTTCACCGAACGCGCCTTCCGCAAGACCGCCTCCGAGTCCGCCGAGGAGTTCGTCCCGGTCGAAGAGCGAACGGACTCGGACGGACAGACGCTGTTCGTCGCCTACGACGAGAGCCAGCGCGCCCGGAAAGCGCCGTTCTACGTCACCTACACCGACGAGGGCAGAGAGGAACGCTACGGCTACTTCTGCGGCAACTGCGAGAGTTTCGAGACCGCGATGGACTCGATGGAACGCATCCAGTGCAACGAGTGCGGCAACCAGAGCAAATCCGCCCGCTGGGACTCGGCGTACCTGTAGTTCTCCGCGCTTCGTTCTCCGACCGCTCTTCTCGCCCGTCCGTCGACCGCCGTTACGACCGAGCGACGCATCCGTCATATACCGTTAGATGCGATACGAAATTCGGCGCTCTGCATCAGTTCTCGCGAAACGCAGATGGCTAATCGAGGTTCTGAAAGCACCGTAGCGACCACCTCACCGTTTCGGGCGCTTCGTCGGGTTGAGTGAGATGACGGACACCCGTTCAGTGCCGTTCGAGGCGACTCGGAGCGCGTATTCTGCGGTCGTAGCCGCGCAGAAAGCTTATCATTCGATACAGTCCAGTGCCGTTGAACAATGTCCTCCAATCGACTACGGCGTGATGTACTACGTCTGGGTGGACTCGCTCTCGTCTCGCAAGCGGGTTGTTTGAGCGCTTCCACCGACTCTGCAACGGGTTCTCCCGCCGAACCGAACTCCACCGGCGAGGGCCCGACGAACACTTCGATGTCGGGCGATAGTGCGGAAACGCTCGACCGTACCACGAGCACGGTTGATTTAGCCGTCCGGGATATCGTCTCGACGCCGACGCTGGTGATACCGAATTCTCCGGACTCCATCGGAACATACGGCGAGTCTGACGAACAGTTCGTCGTCGCAGCAGTAGCGGGTCTCGGTCGGTCGTCCGCTCGCCACGAGTCGGTCGAACTCGCAGGTGGAGGAGCGACCTACCAACCCGCGGAACTGGGAGAGATAACGAACAGAGAATATCTCTGGGCCAATGGTACCCGCTTCCGAGCGAGTGCCGAGGAGACTGTTCTGTTCACGGTTCCGAAACCGATCGAAGCGAACGAGGCCACAGTGCAGTGGCCTGGCGGGAGCCACGTTTTAAACGAGGACACCGTGCGGAAACTCGGTCGACCACCGACAGAGTTCGAGGTGACCGAGTTCTTCACTCCTAAATCGGTCCCCTCTGGGGAGACAGTCACCGTGACGCTCGTGGTCGAAAACGTGGGTGACGTCTCTGGGACGTTCATCGGAGCGCTCAACCGGAGTGGACCTTCGGTGGCGTACACCCCTGTAACCAGTATCGCACTCGAGTTGAAGAGCGCTGAGTCTGCAACGTGGACGTACTCGTACACCCCCTACGCCGACCCCTCCGACGAGGAGGCGACGATGAACTTCACTATGGATTGGCGCGGCGGCCATCTCTCGAGCGAAATCACCGTCAAGCCAGACGGATAGTACCGGCTCCGAAACAAGCTATCCTACCCGACGCACGATATCGGACGAACTCACTTAGCGACTCGACCGGCTTCCTTGTCGACTCTCCCGGCCGAATCGTCCGCGACTCCCGACTCCCGAAAACGGAACCGTCGGCGAGTTTCGTCGACTAGCCGAAACTGTCGACGGCGACGTCGACGACGCCGTCGGCGGCCGCCGTCTCGATCGACGCACCGACGAACGCGCCGTTCCGCTCTCTGTACTCGACGTTTCGGATGCCGCCGCCCCGTCTGGCGAACGTGAGCTTCGGCGGCTCGTCGTACGCTTTCTCGAACCGTATCTCCGCTCGGTTGTTCGACGCTCTCACGCCGGAGTGCGAGTCGAACGGAGGCACGTTGTCTCTGACGACCGACGAGGGGCTCCCGATAGCCCACCGAGCGCCTTCGCTCCCGTGGTTGCCCCGATAGATGTTGCTCTCGGCCGCCGCCGAGTCGCTTATCGACGGGACGTCCGTCGCCTGCGTGATAGTGTTACCCTGCACGACGACCGCCGAACTGTCGACGTGTATCGACGCGACCGCATTCTCCCTGTTCTCGTTCGGCTGTCTGATGTGGTTCGAGCCGACGATGTGATGCGCCTCGCCGGAGTTGTGCAACGCGATGCCGGAGAGCGCGAGGTCGCGCAGGTGGTTGTTCGTCACGGCGAACGACGTGGTGTCCTTCAGCAGAATTCCGTGGTCGCCGGTTCGCTCGATCGTGTTGTCGACGATGGTTCCGTCGCTCGCGTTCTGGACTCGGATGCCCGCTTCCCCGGCATCGAGGACGATGTTGCCCGCGATTTTCAGGTTCGAGATGTCTCCGAGGACGTTGATGCCGTGGCGGCTGTAGCCGCTGAGTTCGTTGTCGCCGATAGTGATGTTCGTCGCCCCGGAGGGGTCGACGGCGATGCCGGCGAACTTCTCGGTTTTGTTCGTCCAGAGGCCCTCGGTCACCTGCGTGCTCACGTTCCCCCTGATAGAGACGTTCGTGATGTTCGTCGGTCCGCGGACGTGACAGAAGCTCTTGTGGAAACCGAAGCCGATGTTGTTCGAGACGATGATGTGTGAACTGCCGGTTGCGACGCCTTCGGGACCGCTGGCGACGCCCGTCAGACTGCCCTCACGACAGTTACCGAGGATGTTCTCGGAGATGATGACGGTGTTCGCGACGTCGTTCTCGCCGTCGGGCGTCCACAGGTCGCAGGCGATCGTTCGGTCGATTCCGTCTGTCACGACGTTGCCCGAGACGACGGTGTTCTGCCCGCCCAACTGGATGCCGCGGTCGCCGAAGTGGTGGATTCGGTTGTCCAGAATCCGGACGTTCTTGCTCGCTCGCCCGGCGCTGATACCGCTGCCCCCGCTGCCGTGTTCGCCGAACGGATGCGTGTGGGCGACGGTGTTGCCCCGAAGCGTGACGTCGTCGACGTCTCGGACGATGATTCCGTGGAGTTTCTTCGCGCCGTCGTCCTGATTTTTCGGATTTCCGTGGTAACCGACGCCCTCGACGCGGACGTTTCGACAACTGCTGTTGTGACCGATTCGTATGCCGCCGACGTTCGCACCGTCGGCGGGTTTGATAAGCGTCGGCAACCCCGGCCCGAGTACGGTCACCCCGCTGACGTCGATGTCTAACCACTCCGTCGTCCGATACGGGGCGTTCTTCGGGCTGATCCAAACCGTCTCTCCGGGACTGAGGTCGGCGAACGCGCGTTCGAGTTCGGTTCTCGACGTGACGACTGTGCTCTGTGGTGGTAACATACCGTGTTCGAGTATCTCTGTCGTGTTCTCGTACGACAGCAACGCCAGTATTCCGGCTGTCGCGCCGAGCGTCTGTCGACGGGTGTACTCCATTATTCGGGTCGTGTCGCTCCGCCACCGTCGTTCATCCGCCGTGCCGGACCGACAGCGACGGCGCAGGGAGCGGCGGTTCGAATCCGGATGGTCGCGAGGTCCGTCGGAGATGCCATTTGCGGCTACGTACAACCCGAACGGATTTAACAGTACAGCGTATCGTGATTCCGCTGACAAGTGAGATAGGTCTCGATTCGGCGAGAGGGGTCGAGAACCGCGTAGCTATCGAACACGCGCCCACGGCCGCGCGACGGATGGAGCGCGGACGCGAGCGACCCGCTCAGACTTCGTCGCGGTCAGTGTACGTGTACCGGCGGGCGATTTCGCCGTCCTCGAACTCGTGGAAGTCGGCGAAGCCGAACTCGACGGCCTCACCGTTCTGGAGGCCGCTGAACGTCCCGCGGACGGCGGCGGTGTCGCCGTCGACGACCACGTCGTGCACCTCGTGGCCGCCGTCCTCCAGCGGCCTGCCCTCCTCGTAGAACTCCAGCAGCGCGTCTCGTCCCTCGATGGCGTCCTGTCCGGGTCGTTCGTAGCGGACGTCCTCGCCGAAGAGCGCGACGAGGTCGTCGTAGCGTTCGGCGTCGACGAGGTCGTAGTACTCTCGGACGACTGATTCGGGGTCTGTGTCGGTCACAGCGGGGGTACGTCGTCCAACAAGTAGTATCTCGCCCCCGTGGCAAAACGAGCAGACGCTCAACCGACAGCGTCGGGAGTCGACGTACTCGACTCCCTTCGACCGATTTGGCTGATTATCCGGCTACTTTTCGACCGACTCGGCCGCCAGCGGACTACCCCTCGCCGACCATCCGGTCTTCCTCCTCCCACTCGCGCTCGCGGAGTTCGTACTTCTGGACCTTCCCGGTCGCCGTCGTCGGCAACTCGGCGACGAACTCGATCTCGCCGGGGACTTTGTACGTCGCGATGCGCTCGCGGAGGAACGCGACCATCTCGTCGCTCGTCGTCCCCGGACGCTCCGGATCGCCGTTGGCGGGGACGACGAACGCCTTCGGCGTCTCGCCCCACTTCTCGCTCGGCGCCGGGATGACCGCCACGTCGGCGACGGCGTCGTGGTCGAACAGCGCGTCTTCCAGTTCGATGCTGGAGATGTTCTCGCCGCCGGAGATGATGATGTCCTTCTTCCGGTCCTGGATGCTCACGAAGCCGTTCTCGTCGACCGTCGCGAGGTCGCCCATGTGGTAGTAGCCCTCGACGCGGTCGGTGAACGCCTCCTCCGTCGCGTCGGGTTTCTCCCAGTAGCCGTCCATCACCTGGTTGCCGCGGACGACGATCTCGCCGATGCTCTGACCGTCCTGCGGCACGTCCTCGCCGTCCTCGTCGACGACGCGGACCTCGGTGCCGAGATAGCCGATGCCCTGCGTCTTCTTGACGGCGAACCGCTCGGCGGAGTCCTGGTCGAAGAACCGGCGGGCGTCGGAGGTCGTGATGAGCGGACCGGTCTCCGTCGCGCCGTAGACGTGTTTGAGGTACCAGCCGAACTCGTCTTCGACCGTTCGAATCGTCGCCTCCGGCGGCGCGGCCCCCGCCGTCGCCACTCGGACGGGTCGCCCGGCGGTCGTCTCCGGTTCGTGTTCGGCGTAGTGCTCCTGGAGCATGTTGAGCACCGTCGGCGCGGCGCAGAAGTACGAGACGCCCTCGTCGTGGATGGCGTCGAAGATGCCGCCGGCGTCGACGCCGCGCGTGCAGACGTGTTTCGCGCCCATCCCCGTCACCGAGAAGATGTGACCCCAGCCGTTGACGTGGAACATCGGCAGCGTCCACAGGTAGACGTCGTCGTCGCGGAGCTCCTGGTGAATCGAGACGAGGTACGCGTGCAGCGTCTCGGTTCGGTGGGTTCGGCAGACGCCCTTCGGGTCGCCCGTCGTCCCGGAGGTGTAGTTGATGGTGATGATGTCGGACTCGTCCATCTCGGGGCGGTCGTACTCGGTCGACTCGCCGACGAGTTCGTCGAACGACTCCCACTGTCCCTCCACCGCGTCGGGGTCGTCGGTGACGAACAGCTCCGTCGGAACCGAGTCGCGGACGGCCTCGATGTTCTCGGCGTACGCGTGGTCGGCGAAGACGGCTTTCACGCCCGCGTCGTTCAGGATGTACTCGAAGTCCGCCGGGACGAGCCGGTAGTTCAGCGGCGTGTGAATCGCGCCGACCTGCATCGACCCGTAGGCCGCCGCCAGGTGATAGTGGGTGTTCGGGTCCAGCACGGCGACTCGGTCGCCCTTCTCGACTCCTCTGGCCTGCAGCGCCGCCGCCCACCCGTCGGCGAGGTCGCCGAGTTCGGCGTACGTGTATCTCTCTCCGGTCGTCGCCACGACGGCCTCCTCGTCGCCGTAGTGTCGCCGGGCGCGGTCCAAGAAATCCGTCGCCAGCAGTGGTTTCTCCATGTGGCTCGACGTTCGTGAACAATTATGATATAAATTACGGGCGCGGAAACGTTCGCCGCCCGCGCGGTCGGGTGATTCGAGGCGCGTTCAAATCGCTCCGCGAGCGGACGCGTGCGACTTTCTTCGCGCCAGAGTGGTCTCGGGACCGGACCGTCGGTCTCTCGCGATTAAATATCGCTCTATAGCTCTACCCACAAAAGTGGTTTATCCGTCGGCGGCTTGCTCTCGACGATGACGCTCTCTGAGTACACCGGCCGCCACCCGCGCGACGCGAGCGGCGGAGTTCGAATCGGTCGAGCGGTCCGACACCACCACTGGCAACCGAACGGAACCCGCTCGGAACCCTGCGCAAACTGCGAGTCGACGCTGTCGCTGCACGAACGTCACGTGCTCGTCACGCTCGTCGAAGACGACTTCGGCGACGCCGTTCGGCGGTATCTCTGCGACGAGCGTTGCCTTCGCGAGTGGGTCGAAGAGACGTAGCGGGGGGACGAACTCGTCGGCCGCCGCGCTACGACGTCTCTCTGGCGGCCTCGAGCGACCAGAAGAAGCCGTAGTAGGCGAGCACGCCGCAGACCATGGCGAGGTAGTACGCCCACTGCGGGGCCTGCAGGAAGTCGAACAGAAGCGTGACGACCGTCACCCACGCCATGGCGAAGACGAGGTCGACGAACATGCCGCGACGGTGCTGTTGGACGTGTTCGCCGATGGCTTCGAGCCGGCTCATCGACGCGGCACCTCCGGACCCGTCGGCGACGCGGCGGGGGAACGGTCGACCTCCACGGCTCACTCCGCACCCTGTCTGTCGACGACGAGCACGGGCACGTGCGTCGACCGGAGCACTCGTTCGGTGACGCTGCCGAGCAGCGCGCGGCTGACGCCAGCGCGTCCGTGGCTTCCCATCACGACGAGGTCGACGTCCTCCTTCTCGGCGTAGTTGGCGATGACCTTGTGCGGCCGACCGACGCGAATCTCTTCGACGACGTCGATGCCGCGGTCACCGGCGGCGGCCGCGACGACGCCGGTCGACTCCGTCGCTCTGGACTCGAGTTCCCCCATCTCGCTGAAGTGTCCTTGCCGAATGCGGTCGACCTGCTCGGTGCCGAGTCCGAGGTTCACCGCGTCGATGTCGACGACGTACAGCGCGTGGAGTTCGGCACCGTAGCGCTCGGCGAGGTCGACAGCGTGGCTCACCGCCAGTTCCGCGACGGCGCTTCCGTCCGTCGGGACGAGGATGCGTTCGTACACGCTCAGTCCTCCGAGACGGGTTCGCCGCCGTCGGTCGCAGCGACGTCCTCGGCGGACTGCATCCGCGACATCGGTTCGGGGCTGTGGCACTGCCGGACCATCCGCTTGGTCGCCAGGTCGGGTTCGTCCGTCGCCAGCGAGACGCCGATGGTGACGGCGAACACGATGGGGACGGCGACGAGCGCCGACCCGATGGCGGGCACCGTCGCCGCCAGCGTCGCCGAGTACGGCTCGCCGTTGCCGATGTACGTCGGCAGCACCTCGTTTATCATCGGAATCAGCCAGATGACGAGGCCGGTCGTCATCCCGGCGAGCGCGCCCTGTCGGTTCGTGTTCTCCCACCAGAGTCCGAGGAAGAACATCGGGAACAACACCGCACCCGCCAGCGAGAACGCGTACGAGACCAGCGCGGCGATGGGTGCCGCCGGGTCCAGCGCCGCGAGCGTCGTGATGACGCCGAGCGCGACGATGCTCAGTCGACCGACGAGCACCTGCTGGCGCTGACTCGCGTCCTCGTTGATGATGTTCGCGTAGATGTCGTGGGAGATGGCCGACGAGCCGGCGATGAACAGGCCGGCCGTAGTCGCGATTGCGGCGGCGATACCGCCCGCGGCGACGAAGCCGACGAACCACTGCGGGAACTCGGCCAACTGCGCCGCCAACACGACGATGACGTCGCCCGCGGCGCTCGTCATCCCGGGGTCGCCGTACACCGGGCCGATGTTGTTCGCGTAGATGTCGGTGCCGAACGCCGCGAACGCCGGAGCCGACAGGTACAGCAGGCAGATGAAGAACAGCCCCCACACCGTCGACCAGCGGGCGGTTCGCTCGTTTTCGACCGTGTAAAACCTGACGAGGACGTGCGGGAGTCCGCAGGTCCCGACGACGAGCGAAAAGGCCGTCGCGATCCACAGGTAGTAGCTCTCGTTGACGAACGGTTCGCTGAACTCCGAACTCAGTTCGCTTATCATCGTCCCGTACTCTATCTGCGGGAGCACCGTCGAGTAGCCCTGCGAGAAGCCGACGGCGTACAGCCCCGCGAGGAACGCGACGATGAGGATGACGTACTGGACGGCCATGTTCTTCGTCGCGCCGAGCATCCCCGAGAGCGTCAGATAGCCCACGGTTATCGCCATCATCAGGACGACCATCGACTGATAGCCGCTCAGTCCGGGGAGGCCGATGTCACCGAAGATGTACAGCCCGACCAGCCCCATCCCGCGGGCCTGTCCGATAGCGTAGACGAACCCGATGAGGAACGTCGTCACCGCCGCGATAGCGCGGGCGGTGTCGGAGTTGAAGCGGTCGCCGACGAAGTCGGGAGCGGTGTACTTCCCGAACCGGCGCATCTGCGCGGCCAGGAAGATGAGGAGGATGAAGTAGCCGGTCGACCAGCCGACGACGAACGCGAGGCCGTAGAACCCGGACAGCGCGATGAGCGCCGCCATCCCGAGGTACGACGCCGCGGACATCCAGTTCGCACCGATAGCCATCCCGTTTTCGACGTTCCCGATAGACCGGCCGGCGACCCACATCTCCTCGGTGTCGGCGACGCGGAACGCGTAGCCGATTCCCAGAAACAGCGCCAGCATCGCGGCGACGAGAACCGCCGGCGCGAATTTGAACGAGACGTTCAGCCCCTCCGGGAGCAGACCGCTCTGGAGTACGACCCCCGAAATCATTCGTCCGTCCCTCCGTCGGCGGCGACGGTCGCATCGCCGTCGTCGGTCTCCGCTACGGAGTGGTCGATGCCGTACTTCGCGTCGAGCGCGTCACGCTTTCGCGCGTACCAAAACGACAGCAGCAACGCACCCGTCGGCGCGCCGATCGCGACGAGGAAGTAGTGCAGCGGGAAGCCGAGCACCGGCATCTGCGTGGTCATGACGCCGGGTGCGACGTACGTCAGCGTCACCGGCCCGAAGACGATGAGCGCCCACAGGACGAAGCCGGTCCAGACGACGCGCAGGTGTTCGCGCATGAACGGCGTACTCGGCCTCAAGAGATTCACTTCTCTGTCGAGATAGTTCGTCTCTCGGTGGCTCCGCGCGGCCTGTCTGACCGCCCCACCGTCGGTCTCGACGGACGAATCTTGCGTGTTTCTCTCTACCATCGGATGCTCTGTCGTTATCATTCGTTATAGTTGCTTTGTCTCACGAAGTCGTTGCCACTACTATCTGATTCGAGAGAATTAACACATAACTAAAGTGGACGGATTGAACTGAAGTTCGGCGGTCGGATCGCCGACCGGTCCGCTCAGTCGTCGCTGACCTTGGCCTCGATGTCGCCGACGATTTCGGGGTTACGCAGCGTCGACGTGTCCCCGAGTTCGTCTCCGTTGGCGATGTTCTCCAGCAGGCGGCGCATTATCTTGCCCGAACGCGTCTTCGGCAGCTCCGGCGTGAAGACGACCTGCTCGGGTCGCGCGATGGGGCCGATGGCGTCCTCGACGCCCTCGATGATTCGGCTTCGGAGCTCGTCGTTCTCCTCGTAGCCGTCCTCGGTGATGACGTAGGCGTAGACGGCCTCGCCCTTCACGTCGTGGCTCCCGCCGACGACGGCGGACTCTGCGACGCCCTCGACGCCGACGATGGCCGACTCGATCTCCATCGTCCCGAGCCGGTGCCCCGAGACGTTGATGACGTCGTCGACGCGGCCGAGCACGGTGATGTAATCGTCCTCGTCTATCTTCGCGCCGTCTTCGGGGAAGTACACCCAGTGGTCCTCGTCGGGGTCGGAGTACGCCTCCCAGTACTCGCTGACGAACCGGTCGTCGTTGTTGTACAGCGTCCGGAGCATCCCCGGCCACGGCTTCTGGACCGTGAGGTAACCCGCGTTCCCGGCGTCGACTTGGTCGCCCTCGGCGTCGACGATGCGCACGTCGACGCCCGGCAGCGCCGGTCCCGCGGAACCGGGTTTCATCTTCTTGACGCCGGGCAGCGTCGTCACCATCATCCCGCCGGTCTCGGTCTGCCACCACGTGTCGACGACGGGGCACTCCTCGCCGCCGATGTGTTTGTAGTACCACTTCCACGCGCGCGGGTTGATGGGTTCGCCCACCGTCCCGAGGAGTCGCAGCGAGGAGAGGTCGTGCTCCTCGGGGTACTGGCTACCCCACTTCATGAACGCGCGAATCGCCGTCGGCGCGGTGTACAGTTGGTCGCACTCGTACTCCTCGATTATCTCCCAGAGGCGGTCGCGGTCGGGGTAGTCGGGCGTCCCCTCGTACATCACGGAGGTGGTCCCGAGCGTGAGCGGCCCGTAGACGATGTAGGAGTGGCCGGTAATCCAGCCGATGTCCGCAGAGCAGAAGTAGGTGTCCTCGGGCTTGATGTCGAGCACCGCCTGCGAGGTCCACGCCGACCACGCGAGGTAGCCGCCCGTGGTGTGTTTGACGCCCTTCGGCTGTCCCGTCGTGCCGGAGGTGTACATCAGGAACAGCATGTCCTCGGCGTCGCGCCGGACGGGGTCGACCTCTGCGCCCTCTTGCTCGCTCACGAGGTCGGCGTAGGCGTGCTGGTCCTCGTCGAGGTCGTGGCCGAAGCCGTCGCCGTCGCGGAGGCGTTCGACGACGACGGTCGTGGTGTCGTGGTCGACGCCCGAGAGACCCTCGTTGGCCTTGTCGAGGTGGTCGAGGGGGTCGCCGCGGCGGTAGTAGCCGTCGCAGGTGACGAGATACTCGGATTCGGCGGCGTTCATCCGCGTCGCCAGCGCGTCCGCGGAGAAGCCGGCGAAGACGACCGAGTGCGGCGCGCCGATGCGGGCACACGCCAGCATGGCGATGGGTGCCTCCGGAATCATCGGCATGTAGATAGTGACGACGTCGTCCTCACCGACGCCCTCCTCGCGCAGCGCCGCGGCGAACTCGTTAACCTCTTTCTGGAGTTCCGCGTAGGTGTAGGTCCGGTTCTCCTCGTCGGTGGGTTCGCCGATCCATTCGAGGGCGGCCTCGTCGCCGCGGCCGTCCTCGACGTGGCGGTCCACGCAGTTGTAGGAGGCGTTCAGTTTCCCGTCGGTGAACCACTTGTAGAACGGTTCGTTCGAGTCGTCGAGCACCTGGTCGTACTGTTCGTACCACTCGACGAGGTCGGCGGCGCCCTCCCAGCACTCCGGCCAGTTCTCCTCGAACTCCTCGTAGATTCCCGGGTCGGAGACGTTCGCCTGCTCGACGAACGACTCCGGCGGCTCGAACTCCTCCTGCTCGGCGAGACGCGCTTCGAGTTCTACATTGTCTTCTGTCATAGTCCACTGTCACCATCCCACAGCATCGGCATAAGAGTTACCACCGAACGCAGTCTGTGAGGTCACCGACTGCTGTCGGTTTCGCTCGTTTCGAGCGGGACGTGACAACGTAAAAAGAATCCGCGACGGCGCGAAGACGAGCGCGTTCGACCATCCCTCGGGAACCGGTTCCGCCGTCGGTTCGTAGTCGGGCGTCACGCCGTCGGTTCGTGGTCGAACGTCACGTCGTCTCCTGTCGGCTCGTCACGCCAGTCCGATTTTCTCCTGATAGCTGCCGTACTTCGACTCGAACAGCTGCATGATCTCGCCCATCGTCGCGTACGCCTTCACGGCGTCGACGAGGACGGGCATGACGTTCTCGCCGTCGTCGACGGCGCGTTCGAGTTCCGCCAGCGCCGCTTCGACGGCGTCGTCGTCGCGTTCGGCTTTCACTTCTTCGAGTCGACTGAGCTGTCGCTCCTGCACCTCGTCGGAGACGTGCAGCAGTTCGAGCGTCGTGTCCTCGTCCATCTCGTACTTGTTGACGCCGACGACGACCTCCTCCTCCTCCTCGACGCGCGACTGGTACTCGTAGGAGGCGTCCTGAATCTCGCGGTGGAAGTAGCCCTCGTCGATGCCGCGGAGCACGCCGTCGCGGACGGAGCCGTCGCCCATCTCGCGAATCTCCTCGATGTACGCCATCGCCTTCTCCTCGACTTCGTCGGTGAGCGACTCGACCATGAAACTCCCCGCGAGCGGGTCGATGCTGTCGGCCGCGCCCGACTCCTCGGCGATTATCTGCTGGGTGCGCAGCGCGACCCTGACCGCCTCCTCGGAAGGCAGCGCCAGCGCCTCGTCGAAGCTGTTGGTGTGGAGGCTCTGCGTCCCGCCCATCACGCCCGCGAGCGCCTGAATCGTCACGCGGACGATGTTGTTCAGCGGCTGTTGGGCGGTCAGCGACTGCCCGGCCGTCTGCGTGTGGAACTTCAGCTGTTTGGATTTCTCGTCTTCGGCGTCGTACCACTCCTCCATCACGCGGGCGTAGATGCGGCGCGCGGCGCGGAACTTCGCGACTTCCTCGAAGATGGAGTTGTGCGAGTTGAAGAAGAACGACAGTTGGGGGGCGAACTCGTCGACGTCGAGGCCGCGCTCGACCGCCGCTTCGACGTAGGCGAAGCCGTCGGCGAGCGTGAACGCGAGTTCCTGCACGGCTGTCGACCCGGCCTCACGGATGTGGTAGCCCGAGATGGAGATGGGTCGGATGCGGGGCGTCTCCTCGGCGGCGAACTCGACGGTGTCGGTGACGAGGTCCAGGGAGGGCTCCGGGGGGATGACCCACTCCTTCTGCGCGATGAACTCCTTGAGCATATCGTTCTGGAACGTCCCCCCGATCTGGTCGCGGGGGACGCCGCGTTCGTCCGCGAGCGCGACGTACATCGCGTAGACGACGGGCGCGGAGGGGTTGATGGTGAACGACGTGGTGACCTCGCCGATGTCGATACCGTCGAACAGCACCTCCATGTCGCGCAGCGTGTCGACGGCGACGCCCTCCTTTCCGACCTCGCCGTCCGACAGCGGGTCGTCGGAGTCCTTGCCCATCAACGAGGGCATGTCGAACGCCGTCGACAGGCCGGTCTGACCGTTCTCGATGAGGTAGTGGAAGCGCTCGTTCGTCTCCTCGGCGGTGCCGAAACCGGCGAACTGCCGCATCGTCCACGTCCGACCGCGGTACATCGTCGGGTAGACGCCGCGGGTGTAGGGCTTCTCGCCCGGGAACCCGAGGTCCTCGGTGTAGTCGAGGTCCGCGACGTCCTCGGGCGTGTAGATGTCGTCGATTTCGAGGTTCGAGACGGTCGCGAACCGGTCTTTGCGCTCGCCGAAGCGGTCGACCACGGGGTCGCGGGTCTCTTCGGCCCACTCCTCGTGCGCCTCCCGTATCTCGGCGAGGTCGTCGTCGTCGTACATGGCGTAAAATTTGCCGGACTGTTCATTAAGGATTCGGGTCTCGGAGGACCGAATCGAGAAGACCTATAACGGACAGCGGCCCCTCGCCGGACGACGATGCAACTCGCCACGTTGGACGTCTCACTCGGCCTCACGCTCCTCTGTCTGGGAGCGGTCGCCACCGTCGCACCGACTCGTATCGCCTCGCTCCGCGCGCTCCTGTTTCCCGCCCGGCACCGAAATCCCGACTCCCCGCCGCTCTCGTCGGACGCGGCGCTCGTGAAAGCGCTCGGCGTCACCGTTGCCAGCGTCGGCGGCGCGTTCGCGCTGCTGGCGCTCACCGTCGGACAGTAGTTTTCGGCCGCCTCCTCGTCACCGCAGACGGCTCTCACGGTTCGGGCGGTTCTCAGAATCGGCAGTCGTACGGCTTCGATTTTACTCGGCGAATCCGGCGGATACGAGCGCGTAGCTCGCCTCGTCCGTCCCGTAAGTCGGCGTGACCTCCTTGCGCGAGGGGTTGTACTCGAGGAACTCTCGGGCTGCGAGCTTCGGGAGGTGGAGGTGGTGCAGCGAGATGGCGATCTGGTCGGGGTGCGTCGTCTCTCCCGCCTCGGCTTCGCGTCGGTGAATCTCCTCGGCCAGTTCCCCGACCGCGACCGGACCCGGTTGCGCCGAGAGCGCGTGAATCAGGTGCCGGCGACGAGGACTCGTCAGCGCGTCGAGCAACGCTCCGGTCTCTTCGGTTTCGGGCGTTGCGGCGTCTGCTACGACGTCTTGTGAGCTCATGGCCTATACCGACGAGAGGGATATATAAAGTACGACTACCCAAATAATCAGGTAGTACTGCCAACCGTAATTTTGTCGAACAGTTTGGAGACGAGTTTCATCTCTCCCGCGCGGATGTGTTGGTGAAACGTCGCCGACGAGATTCCGAGCGAGGTCGCCACGTCCTTGCCCGAACTCTCCCGCGGTTGGTCGAAGTAGCCGGCGAGGTACGCCGCCTTCAGGACGTTGCGCTGTCGGTCCGTCAGATCCGATTCGACGGCGGTGACGAAGTCCTCGTCGGTCAGCGGTCGGCGCTCGACCTGCCGCCGCGAGCGGAGCTGCACGTCGTCGTAGCGTTCGCGGAGCCCGCGCATGCACGACCCCACGTCGCCGTCCCGCGGTAGCAGTGCGACGGCGGTCGCGCCGCGTTCGTCGACGACGAGCGTGTCGACGGTCGTCCCGAGGTCCGTCAGCGCCTCGGCGACGGACTCCGTCTCGAACGCCAACTGAACCAGCGTTCCGTCGTCGCCCTCTCGGACGATCCGCTGTCGGACGACCGCCGACGAGTCGGCCGCGCGTTCGACGACGTCGTCCCCGTCGCCGTCGAGGACCGTGAAGTACTCGACGGACGGGTCGCTCCCGGTGACCCCCTCCAGTCGCAGTTCGGCGTCGGCTGCCGCGGCCAGTCCGAGCAGTGCATCGTCGGCGTCGGCGATTCGGAGTTCGATCTCCGTCGCTCCGTTCGTCAGCAGTAGGCGTTTGCTCTCGACGGCGTTGATGGTGTGACCGATCGTCTGTCCGAGTTCGTCGAGCACCGACTGTTCTTCCTCGTCGAAGGCGTCGGTCTCGCGGGTGTACACCTCCAACACGCCGTACACCGTGTCGCGATACCTGATCGGCACGCAAGCGAAACCGCGGACGCTGCCGCTGTCGGCCCACTCTCGCCACGCCGCGGCGGTCTCGTCGTCGAACTCCGTGCCGTCTCCGGGATTCAGTCCGGTCGAGAGCGTCTTCCGGTCGGTGAACGAGCGCCACGCGGCGGTCGCCTGCGACCGGTCGCCGTTCGTCGTCGGCTGCGGGTCCGGCGGGTCGACGAGGTTGCCGACTTTCGTGCTGACGGTGAGCGCGTCGCGCGTCGCACGCGGCTCACAGATGCGGACGTAACAGTACGGCCCGGCGTTCGAGAGCCGCGTGCAGACGCGCTCTTCGACCTCGTCGCGACTCTTCGCGCCGACCAGCGCGGCGTTGGCCTCCCGGATGACGGAGTTGACGTGGTTGAGCCGGTCGAGACGCTCTCGCTGTTCCCCCAGCGAGGCGGACTGCCGTCGCACGCGTAGCAGCGACTGCAAGCGGCCGCGCAGTTCCGCTTTCGACACCGGCGTCCGAATCAGGTCGTCGACGCCGGGCGGAAACTGTGCGGTGATCTGTCGCCACACGTCGCCGCCGTTCAGATTCCGCTCGGGGACGACGAGCAGAAACGGCAGGTGCAGCGGTCCGGCCCGGTCTTTCAACGCGCCGAGCGCCTCGCCGTCTCTCGCCAGCGCCTGCGGGTCGAGGATACAGAGGTCGACCTCCTCGGGCGACACGTCCTCGGGCCGAGCGTCGACGATTTCGTGGTCCGAGTCGAGCGTCTTGGCGAGCAGTGACCGGTTCTCGTCGCGACTGACCGCGAGCAGAATCCGCGCCCCCTGCTGTCGGGTCGCACCGCTCGCGGACCGTCCGACGAGAAGTCGGTCGGTCATGACCTACTCCGCCCCGCGCGTCTCCGGTTTCGTTTCCGTCTCATGGTTCGGGACCGTCGTTCGGCGTCTCCGGACGGCCGCTGAGGATGCCGCTGAGGCCGGTCAGCGGTTCGCCGATTTTCACGCCGTACTCGGTGATGCGGAACTCCCGAAGCTGGCGTTCGAAGTCGCTCGTCCGCTTCTTCAGCACACCGACCGCCTTCCGCATCTCTCCGTTCAGTTCGAGATGCTGGAGGAACAAAATATTATCCGCCAGATAGCTTAAGCCACCCTCGTCGGTCACCTGGAAGTCGCCGGTGATATCCTGCACCTCGTTGATGAGGATGACCGAGATACCGCGGTTCTGGAGGTACTTACAGAGCGTGTGGAGGTTGTGCGTGAGCTCGTCGTTCTCCCCGAGGAGCGCGAACTTGTAGCCGACGATGCCGTCTATCATCACGATCTCCGCGCCCTTCTCTTCGACCTCCTCGCGCACTCGCTGGTTGAACTCGTCGACGCTCAGCGACAGCGACTCCGTCTCGTTTATCGAGAGCACGTCCCGGTCGAGCATCTGCTCGATGGGAATGTTGACCGCGTTGCTGCGCTCTCTGAGCGTCCGTTCGTTCTCCTCGAACAGGTAGACGACGGACCGCTCGCCGCGTCCGGCGGCCTCTTTCATGAACTGGATGCCCGTCGTCGTCTTCCCGACGCCGGTCGGCCCGGTGATTATCGTCACCGTCCCCCGCTCGATGCCGCCGTTGAGCAACTGGTCGAGTTCGGGCACGCCCGACGAGATGGTCTCGGACTCGAACTCGCACTCCGACGCCTGCGGGAGTCGGTTGGAGAACACCTCGATGCCGCCCCGGTCGATGGTGAGCGTGTGCGGACCGCTCTGGAAGTCCGACCCGCGGAACTTCGTCACCGTCACCGCGCGCCGTTCGTCGGTCCGTTCGAGGTTGAGCGTCCCGTCGCAGATGAACTGCAGGTCGTCGTCCGGGCGGGACTCGGTCGCCTGCGCGGTGAACAACACGGTCGACCCCTGAACGTTGAAAAACCGCATCAGCGAGAGGATCTGCTTGCGGAACTGGTAGTCGTCGGGCGCGAGATACCGGAGTTGCGTCAGCGGGTCGATGAACAGACGGTCGGGGTTCAGTTCTTCGACGCGCGAGGTTATCTCCTCTGTCACCGACCCGCCCTCGACTTCGTCGGGGCTGAAGATGTCGTAGGAGAGGTTCTGCGCGAAGTACTCCGAGTCGGGACTCAGGTCGAGGAAGTCGACACCGTCCAACTCCACTCCGAGCGACGCCGCGTTCTGCTTGACGTTCTTGGTCGATTCCTCGAGATTGATGTACAGGACGGACTCGCCCGCGTCGAGCCCCGCACGCAGAAAGTGCATACCGAGAATACTCTTGCCGGCGCCGGGTTCGCCCCGAACCATGTAGGTTCGGTTCGGAACGAAGCCGCCGCCCAGTACCTTGTCGAGCCCGTCGACGCCCGTCGAGACGCGACCTTCCGCGGACGCGTCCCGCGCGGCGGACTCGTGATTGGCCTCTTCCATCGTCCGCAATAGTACGCTGTGGTATTTTTTCGTTGCGGGACGTCGAACTGTCGTCGAATCTGTCCCGACAGTCGCGACGAAATCCGGCTATCCGAAGTTCTCGACCTTCGCGTCCGCGGGGTCGCCGCCGGCAGCCTCGACGGCGTCGCTGGCCTCCTGGACGAAGTCGGCGAAGCCGTAGACGAACACCTGCGCATCGCCGTCGTGGACGTCTGCGACGTGGTCGCCGAGCTCGCCGTCGGTGACGACGACCGTCGCGCCGCGCTCGCGGAGGTCCGCGAGTCGTTCCTCGTGCGCGGGCGCATCGTCCTTGTAGACGAGTGCGACCGACCCGCCGTCGCGGAGTGCGCGCTCGCCGAGGCCGACGGCCGCGCCGACGCCCGGTCCGCCGGCGAGGACGACGACGGCCGACTCGTCCTCGTAGTACTCGTTCCCGAACGGTCCGGAGATGTCGAGTTCGTCGCCCGACTCCAACTCCAGGAGGTGGCGGCTGAACGGTCCGGCCTCCTCGGGGTCGACGCCGACGGTTATCTCGAACGTGTCGTGGGCGTCGGGCGACGAGAGCGTGTAGAAGCGCGCGTACTCCTCGCCGTCGACGGTGGCCGAGAGTTTGACGAACTGCCCCGGGCGTGCGTCGAACCCGTCTGGCGATTCGAGAACGATAGCGACCGTGTTTGGGCCGACCGAGCTGACGTCGGTGACGGCGACGGTTGCGTCCATGTGCGGCCGTTTCGGAGGCCATCGCAAAGTCGCTTCCCACTCCCGTCAGCGCGTGCGAGGCCGAGGTGAGGCCGAGTGAGATAAGACGGTTTACAGTTCGAGCGGGGTCGATTGCAAACCCGTCACAGAGTCACATCGAAAGTAGGGCTTTTGGAGGGCTCAGGAGCGAAAAAACGCCCGAATGCGAGAGGGAGACACCCCGCTCCTTTCAGAAGGCTTTTGATTCGTCCGAGGGAACCACCGGTTAGCATGCCTGCGGACTTCAACTGGGCCATCGGCGGAGAGGCTGGCGATGGCATCGACTCCACGGGGAAGATTTTCGCCCAGGCGCTCTCACGGGCTGGCCGGCACGTGTTCACCTCGAAGGACTTCGCTTCGCGTATCCGCGGCGGATACACGGCGTACAAGGTCCGGACTTCGGTCGACCAAGTGCAGAGTGTCGTGGACCGACTCGACGTACTCATCGCGCTCACACCGCGAACCATCGAAGAGAACCTCGACGAACTGCACGAGGGGAGCGTCATCGTCTACGACGGCGAGCGCACCACGATGCAGGGCGTCGAGATTCCGGAGGGAATGGTCGGGCTGGACGTTCCCCTCCAGAGCATCGCCGAGGAGAAAGGTGGCGCTATCATGCGCAACGTCGTCGCGCTCGGCGCGGCGTGCGCCGTCGCCGACTTCCCCATCGAACACCTCGACAGTTCGCTGGAGAAGCGCTTCGGCGGCAAGGGACAGGCCATCGTCGACAACAACCGCGAGGCCGCCCGCGCCGGACGCGACTACGTCCACGAGAACTTCGACCACGAGTTCGACTACGACCTCGAGACCACCGACAACGACTACGTTCTCCTCAACGGCGACGAGGCCATCGGTATGGGTGCCATCGCCGCCGGTTGCCGCTTCTACGCCGGCTACCCCATCACGCCCGCGACCGACGTGATGGAGTATCTGACGGGTCGCATCGAGCAGTACGGCGGTCACGTCGTCCAAGCGGAGGACGAACTCGCCGCTATCAACCTCGCGCTCGGCGGCGCACGCGCCGGCGCCCGCGCGATGACCGCGACGTCCGGTCCGGGTATCGACCTGATGACCGAGACGTTCGGCCTCATCGCGACGAGCGAGACGCCGCTGGTCATCGTCGACGTGATGCGCTCGGGTCCCTCGACGGGGATGCCGACCAAACAGGAGCAGGGCGACCTGAACCAGATGGTGTACGGCGGTCACGGCGAGATTCCGCGCTTCACGCTCGCGCCGACCACCGTCGCCGAGTGTTTCCACAAGACCGTCGAGGCGTTCAACCTCGCCGAGAAGTACCAAACTCCGGTGTACCTCGCCGCCGACCTCGCGATGGCGGTCACCGAGCAGACGTTCGCGCCCGAGGAGTTCGACATGGACGCCGTCGAGATCGACCGCGGCAAGGTCGTCGACGACGACACCATCGGCGAGTGGCAGAACGAGAAGGGGCAGTTCAGACCCCACGCGCTCACCGAGGACGGCGTCAGTCCGCGCTCGTTCCCCGGGACGACCGGCGGCGCGCACATGTCGACGGGCCTCGAACACGACGAACTCGGTCGCCGGACCGAGGACACCGACATGCGCGTCGAGCAGGTCGACAAGCGCAACCGGAAGGTCGAGACGGCACAGGAACGCGAACCGTGGGAGTACCGCGAGTTCGGCGACGCCGATTCTGGAAACCTCGTCATCTCGTGGGGTTCCAACGAGGGCGCGATGGTCGAAGCCATCGAGTTCCTCGAAGAGGACGGCGTCGACGTCCACTTCATCTCGGTGCCGTACATCTTCCCGCGTCCGGACCTCTCGGAGGTCATAGCGGACGCCGACGACGTCATCGTCGTCGAGTGTAACAACACCGGGCAGTTCGCGGACATCCTCGAACACGACGCGCTTACCCGCGTCAAGCGCGTGAACAAGTACAACGGCGTCCGCTTCAAAGCCGACGAACTGGCCGAAGACATCAAAGAGACGCTCTCACAGGAGATTACCGCATGAGCTCAGACGTTCGATTCACCGACTTCAAGTCCGACAAACAGCCGACGTGGTGCCCCGGGTGCGGCGACTTCGGCACGATGAACGGCATGATGAAGGCGCTGGCGAACACGGGTAACGACCCCGACAACACGTTCGTCGTCGCCGGCATCGGCTGTTCCGGTAAGATAGGCACCTACATGCACAGCTACGCGATGCACGGCGTCCACGGCCGCGCGCTCCCGGTCGGCGCGGGCGTGAAGATGGCCAACCCCGACCTCGAAGTGATGGTCGCGGGCGGCGACGGCGACGGCTACTCCATCGGCGCGGGCCACTTCGTCCACGCCGTCCGCCGCAACGTCGACATGACGTACGTCGTCATGGACAACCGCATCTACGGCCTCACCAAAGGGCAGGCCTCGCCGACCTCGCGCGAGGACTTCGAGACGTCCACGACGCCGGAAGGCCCGAAACAGCCGCCGGTCAACCCGATGGCGCTGGCGCTGGCGGCGGGCGCGACGTTCATCGCGCAGTCCTTCTCCTCGGACGCGATGCGACACGCCGAAATCGTCCAGGAGGCCATCGAGCACGACGGCTTCGGCTTCGTCAACGTGTTCAGCCCGTGCGTGACGTTCAACGACGTCGACACGTACGACTACTTCCGCGACAACCTCGTGGACCTCGGCGACGAGGACGACCACGACCGCCACGACTACGACGCGGCCAAGGACAGGATTCTCGACGCCTCCAAGGAGTACCAGGGCGTCATCTACCAGAACGAGAACTCGGTGCCGTACGAGGAGCAGCACGGCCTCACCGAGAACATGGCCGACATCCCGGACGGCGCGCCCGACGACGCGATGGACCTGGTGCGAGAGTTCTACTAACCCACCTTTTTCCGCCTCGGGGTCGCGCTTTGCGCGACCACTTGGCGCAAAAATCTGTACCAAAAAGGCCGCGAGCGAGGCGGGTGCCTCGCTCGCGGTGCAACTGCTTGTCCGTCAACCGCACCGCGCAGCGACCGTTACTGCTTCAGTAGCCGCTACTACTTCAGCGACCGCGCCGCGACGAGGGTTTATCAGCGAAGGCGGGACCAGACCACCCGTGTATTGACGAGTCGTCGCGGGGTCGGTCGAGGCGGGTGTACGGCGCGCCGCTCCGCGAGTGAGAGAATCGCTGTGCCGTCTGTTCGCTACAAATCTTCGACACAGCCGTGCGTCCACGCGTCGAAGTCGCTACTTCGTTCGCCAAATCCGTCGTCCCGTCCGGAACAGCAGCAGAGCACCAGCTAACGACATGGCGGCCGCAGGGAGGTACACCCACTGAACACCACAGCCGAACCCACCGTAACCGAGCGGGTCGTCGAAGGCCCCTGTCAGAAGTAGCCCGAAGAGGAACGCTGCGAGCCCCAGTAGCGACGTGACAGCGGACAGTACGAGCGAAAGAGACGGTTGCCCAAGCCACGGACCGCCTCGGTTTGCGAGTCCCCAGACGAGAGCGAAACCGAGCAAGAGAACGCCGAACAGCGTCTGCGGGATGCCGCTGCCCGGCGTACAGAGTACAGTCTCGGAGATGAAAACGGAGACCATGAGTCCCGCACACTGCGGGAACGTGTAGTCCTTCCGTCGTGTCTTAGCCTTCGTGTTCGATGCGCTCGAACAGCGACAGCACCGTCTCCCGTTCGTCGAGGTCGGCGGGGTGCATCGCCAGCGCGACTACGACGTCGTCGCCGTGGCTGACGGTTGCGACGTGGAACCGAATCGACACCGACTCGTTTACCTGCGCAGTCGACTCCTCGACCGAAACGTTCTCGGCACTCACGTTACCCTCGTAGGTGACGACGGTCGCCCGTTCGCCGAGAACCGTTCGTTCGGTCTCGCCGACGCGGCGGAGGTCACCGACCGAGTCGCCGGTGACTTCGTTCGAGAGGCCGAGCAGTCGTTCGACGAGTTCGTCGTTCGGCTCTCCGGCGAGCGGGTTGACGGAGACGCCCGCGACGTCGGGGTTCGGCGTCGAGAGCAAGACGACGGATGCGCCACCGTCGGAGCGTGCGTACGACGAGAGCCAGCCGACGAGCGTGACGTTCGTTCCGCCCCCGGCGACGTCGACTCGGCGGTCGACGACGACAGACCGACTCTCGCCGGGTTCGTAACTCGCGTCCGCCAGCGTCGAGTTCGGTATCGACGCCGGGTTCGACTCCAGCGTCAGCGCGCTCCCGCCGACGCAACCCGAGAGCGCCACGAGGAGCGCGACCGCCGGCACGAGAAACGATGCGCGTTTCATACTCCCCGGAGAGCGTGTGCGACCAAATCTCTTACCCCGCTCGAACACCCTCGGTCGTCCCAGACCCGTTACCGTGCGTGAACGGATGCACGCGTTTTTTATGAACTGGCAGGGAACTACCTACTTATGCCAGCGGATACGTACGACATCGTCGTAGTGGGGGGAGGCACCGCCGGAGCCTTCGCCGCCGCGACGACGGCCTCTGCGGGACTCGACACAGTCATCATCGAGCGGAAATCACCGGAGGAGGCGGGTCACATCGCCTGCGGCGACGCCATCAAAGGGAAGAGCTCGTTTCCCGACGTCATCGACCTCGACTACCTGAAAGAGGAGTCGTTCACCAACCGGAACATCCGGCGCGCGGTGTTCGAGAGTCCGGCGGGCGAGACGCTCGATATCCCGCTATCGGAACCGGGCGCGGTGCTCGACCGCAAACGCTACGGCGAGATAATCCTCGAAGAGGCCGAGCGAACCGGCGCAGAGATCCATTACGACACGGTCGTCCAGGACGTGACGCAGGCCGACGACGGGACCGTCACCGGTGTTCGCGCCAAGCGAAGAGGCGAGGCTATCGACTACGAAGCCGAGGTGACCATCGACGCGGCGGGGGCGCTCTCGCTGCTGCAGGACAAAACCGACTTCTCGGGAACGACGTTCGACACGAACGTCAACTACTCGCAGTTCTGCTCGGCGTACCGCGAGGTCGTCGACGTGAGAGAGCCCGTCGAGTGGGACGACGCCATCGTCTTCAAACCGACCGAGGAACTGGGATATCTCTGGTACTTCCCGCGCACGTCGACCGAGATCAACGTCGGGCTCGGGTTCCAGATGAACAAAGAACCGATGAAACTCGTCGAGGCGCTCAAGGAGGACCTCCGCGGCCGCGCCGAGTTCGCGGGCGCGACGGTCAAAGACAAACTCGGCGCGGCGCTGCCGACCCGCCGACCGTACGATTCGGCGGTCGCCGACGGCTTCGTCGCCGTCGGCGACGCCGCGGGTCACGTCAACCCGACCACCGGCGGCGGTATCCCCGGCGCGGCAAAGTCCGCCCATCGCGCGGCCAACCGCGCCATCGCAGCTATCGGCGACGGCGACGTGAGCGAGGAGGCGCTGTGGATGTACAACCACGACGTGATGACCGATTTCGGCAAGCGCTTCGCGGCTATCGACCTCTACAACATCTGGGGCAGCGTCCACGACGTGGACGAACTCGTCGGCATCGTCACCTCCGTCCCCGGTCAGCAACTGGCCGACGCCGTCGGCCGCGGGGGCACCGACTCGATGCATCTCGGCCTGAAACTGAAGACGCTCGTGCGGACGTTCGGCCACTGGGACACGCTGTTCGAGTTGGCTCGCGTCCGTAGCAAAGCGAACGAGTTGAAGGCGCACTACGACCGGTATCCGGCGCGTCCCGGCGGTTTCGAGACCTGGCGCGAGGTGCGCGACGACATCATGGACGACGTGTACGCTATCACCGGCGCGGACCCGAAGTACTGAAACCGACCTTTTTACTGCGGGGAGTGCGCTTCGCGCACCCCACTTGCAAAAACGTCGATGGAAAAGAGCCGCTCGCTCGGCCTCTCGGCCTCGCTCGCGGTACGAGAACTCGATTCTCCGCACCGCACAGTATTCACTGCTCACTCTTTGTTCTCGGCCAGCCACCTGTACGCCGGGTCGTCCGCAGCGAGTCGCCGCCGAATCGCGTCCGTGTCGCCCGGTGTGATACCGTCGAAGAACTCGCGGTCCTCCTCGTGGAGGCGGCGAATCTCCGACTCGGTGAAATCGTCGTACTCCGGTTCGGGGTCGACGGCCCGACTGGTCTCTATCTCGTAGGCGTCGCCGAAACACCGCTCGAAGATGTACCTCGCTCGCCGGAGGTGCATCCGCGAACTGACGACGGACACCGTCTCCGTATCGGGCGCGTGCTCGTCGACCAACAGTCGAGCGAAGTAGCCGTTCCCGCGGGTGTCGTAAGCGTGGTCTTCGAGTAGAACGCGCTCGGGGGCGACCCCTCGAGAGACGGCGTAGTCGGCCATGACCTCACACTCCGCGCGCGGCACATCCGGGTTCGTCGCCGCGCCGGTGACGAGCAGATACCGCCCGCCGGTCGCTTCCAATGCGTCGATGCCCGCGTCGACCCGTTTCCGGAGGTGTGGATGAATAGCGTTCGATCGAAGCCGGTCGCCGAGGACGACGATGACCATGACACCCGTTTCTGCGCAGAAGACAAATACAACTGTGTCGGCTCCGTCGCCCGGCCCCGCTCCCCGGCCGGAAAGGGACCGCTCTCCAGCCGGAAAGGGACCGCTCTCTGACCGGTGACCCTGAACGCACCGCGAAACAGTCGGCAGCATGTACGACGGCCGCAACCGCTTTTGGCTTCTGGACCTTTCGTTTCGATACATGTCTAACGGACAGGAACTCACGAGCGAGGACGTGCCACTCGCGAACGGAATGCCGATGCTCGGTCTCGGCACCTGGGAGAACACAGACCCCGACGACTGTCGAAACGCCGTCCAGACGGCGCTGGAGATGGGCTATCGCCACATCGACACCGCTCAGGCGTACGGCAACGAGTCCGAGGTCGGCGACGGAATCGCCGCCGCCGACGTTCCGCGAGAGGATATCTTCCTCGCGACGAAGGTGTGGATAGACAACCTCGCCTACGACGACGTCGTCGAGACGACGAAACAGAGCCTCGACGACCTCGGCGTCGACTACGTCGACCTGCTGTACATCCACTGGCCCGCCCGCGAGTACGACCCCGAGGAGACGTTCGAGGCGTTCAACGAACTGTACGACGAAGGCCTCGTAAAGCGTATCGGCGTGAGCAACTTCGAACCGGAGCACGTCGACGAGGCCATCGAGCACTCCGACGCGCCCATCTTCGCCAACCAGGTCGAACTCCACCCGCTGCTCCCGCAGGAGGAGCTCCGCGAGCACTGCGCCGAACGCGATATCGAACTCGTCGCGTACTCGCCGCTGGCGCGCGGGGCGATCGCCGACGACGAAACTATCTCCGCCATCGCCGACAAACACGACGCGAGTCCGTTCCAGGTGAGCCTCGCCTGGATTCGAGAGAAGGGCGTCACCGCCATCCCGAAGGCGACGAGCGAGGAACACATCCGCGACAACTGGGAGTCGTTGGCGGTCGACCTCGACGACGAGGATATCGACGATATCGACGCCATCGACCGCACCGACCGGCGCGTCGACCCGAGCTTCGCCCCCTGGTAGCGAGCCGAAATCGGTATCCGACGGCGAGGCGTTCTTTTTCGACGACCGTGCTCCGCGAGCGACGTCACCGGCGGGGCGTCGTCGGCGCGATGTCACCGGCGGGTCGTCGTCGGCGCGACGTCACCGGCGGGGCGGTCGTTTCACCGCGAGTGTCGACCCACAAAATTCACATCACCCGGTACGACACTCTCTTGCGATGAAGGCAACCTCGCAACCGGGATTGGTCGGCGCGATACGCATCGACCTCGCCCGGTTACACGAGACGTGGATGGAGCTCGTCTTTCCGCGGCAGTTGAACGTCGGCAACTCGGTCATCGGCAAGTGGAAACCGCAGACCGGCCCCCAACGTGCGACGTACTCGGCGTGGGGTGCCCTCGGCGTCCCCCTCGTGGCACTGACGTATCCGTTGCTGTTGCTCGGCTTCGCGACGCGCTTCTACGCGAAGCGACTCGACAGCGCGGGAACGCGACTCGGTCTCGTCGGCGTCGTGCTTCTCTCGGTGGTCGGCTGGGGTGCGCTGTCGGCGTTCGCTCGCTATCAGTTCTCGGCGGACGGTTTCTTCGCCGTCGTCGCCGCGAGTCTCGTCGCGACGGTTTCGGCGGCCCTGGCCGTCGTCTTCTCGCGCGTCGGCGGGCGCGGAACGAGCGTTCTCCTCGCGTACCCCGCCGGGATGACGGCGTTGTTTCTGCCGCCGGTCGTCGCCGCCCTGTACTCGCCGACGCTCTCGGCGGTCGTCTTCCCGAACAGCCAGTCGGTCGCCGTCTGGCTTCTGGACAACGTGCTCGCGGTCGGCGGTCTCGACGAGTTCCTCCGCGAGCAGTTCACGCTCGAAGGGTTCGCGTACGTGCTGATGTGGTTCGGCGTCGCGGTGCCGCTCGGGTGGTTGCTCGGCATCGTCGTCGTCCTCGCGGATATCGTTCGACCCCGCCGACGCTGACCGCTCGGCGTCGGACGCTCTCCCGGAGAAACCCTTAATCGCGCCCCGTCCAACGTTCTCCCATGCAGTTCGACCTCACAACGACAGTCGCGTTGTTCGTCGTCCCGCTGCTCGTGATTATCGGCGGAACCGTGACGAGCCCGATGCCGGCGACCATCAGCGTCGGCGTCAGCGTCGGAATCGCACTGTTCGGCGTGCTGGCGCTCGTCGTCGGCATCAAGCACGGCGAGTACCGCTCGA
The DNA here is from genome assembly GCF_005155585.1 of Haloprofundus sp. MHR1. Classification (NCBI taxonomy): domain Archaea; kingdom Methanobacteriati; phylum Methanobacteriota; class Halobacteria; order Halobacteriales; family Haloferacaceae; genus Haloprofundus; species Haloprofundus sp. MHR1. The sequence goes on along the minus strand of NZ_CP039833.1, from coordinate 2,257,482 downwards.
CGCGTTGAGCCCGTTTTCTCTCCGCGCTACCGCACGTCGAGCGTCTCGTCGGTCACGTTCGAGGCGACGGCGACCCCGACGATGCTGACGACCAGTCCCGCGACGATGAACGCCGCGAGCCGGTACGTCGCCGGCAGTTCACCGGTCAGTCCCGGAACGGAGGCGTGCGGAAGGATCCCCTCGCGTTCGAGATACCACCCGGTGAACCCTCGAACGACGAGACCGAGCGCGACGACCCCGAACGGGAGGTTCCAGTACGGCGAGTGCACATCGTCGGTCCGGATGAGTTCGTCGACGAGTCGGCCGGTGCTCGCGGTCAGCGCCGCCAACGCCAGCCACGGGACGCTGCTGTAGATGAACTGAATCGCCGGCACGACGACGGCGTCGCCCGTCGAGAGCGCCGAGGCCTCTAACCCGCCGAGGAAGACGCCGACGAGCGTCAGACCCGCGGCGACGACGTAGGTGACGACCGACACCTGCCCCGAGTAGAACGTGTCGCGCACTCGCTCGGGGACGTTAGCGAGGCGCTCGTCGATAGCCAGCCCCTTGTACAGAAGCACCGCGCCGAGAAGCGACGCGATGAACGCCCCCGCGAGCGCCGGGGAGCCGAACCGCAGCAACAGAAGCGGCAGGAGGAGCAGTCCGATACCCATCGGGACGAGCACGGTCTGTCTGAGTTCCTCGTCGGCGAGAAACTGCTTGAGGAGGTAGTAGGTCGACTCGATGTCGCGGGCCTGCCGGACGACGATTCGGTCGACGGCGTCGACGCGGAGGCGACTCTCGACGACGGGGACCAGACGTTCGTCCTCGGCGCTGTCGACGACGACGACGACGCTCTCGGGGTCGTACCGTTCGACGAGTTCGTCGAGCTGCGCGGCCACCGACCGGTCGGCTCCGACGAGCGAGTCGCTCGCCCCGGAGACGACGGCGACGACGGCCTCCTCGCGCTCGTCGCGGAGGTCGCGGGCGACGCGGAGCGCTTCGAGCAGACAGTTGACACTCGTGTCCTCGGGGTCGGCGAGTCCGACGTCGACGACGAGCGACTGCACCGCCTCCCACCCGGAGACGGGCGTCCGCAAGCCGGTCTTGCGTCCGATGTCGTTCGTCCGGTCGACACAGAGGACCAGCGTAGTCACACGTCAGCGAAATACCCGATAGGGTAAAAACCCTCCCGGTCGCCGGGACGCTGTCGTCCGCGTCGGCTCAGAACTTGAACTCGACGCCTTCACCGTCGAAGTGACGCGACAGTCCCGCTCCGAGGGCGTAGGCGACACTCTCGGCCCCTCGACGGAGCCGGACGGCGAGTCCCTGCTGTGGTTCGAACTCCCGGATCACTGCGTCCGTATCGAGCAGTTCCGAGAGCCTGTCCTCCACGTCGTCGCGGGTGCCGAGTTCGTCGACGAGTCCCAGTTCGTGGGCGTCGGTGCCGATGTAGACGCGGGCCTCCGTCTCTCGAATCGTCTCGGGGTCCATCTCCCGCCCTTCGGCGACGCGCTCGACGAAGTGGTCGTAGAGTCTGTCGACGATGCCCTGGAGGTAGGCTCGCTCGTCGTCCGAGAGCTCCTTCAGCGCTACGCCCGCGTCCTTGTACTTCCCGGCGGCGAAGCGCTCGTAGGAGACGCCCAACTGCTCGGCGAGTTCGTGGACGTTCACCGACGAGCCGATGACGCCGATGCTGCCGACGATGCTCGCCTCGCGCGCCCAGAGTTCGTCGCAGCCGCTGGCGATCCAGTAACCGCCGCTGGCGCAGGTGTCGGTGGCGTAGGCGACGGTGGGGCCGTCGAAGTCGACGGCGGCGTTTCGGATGTCGTCGCTCGGAACGACTTCGCCGCCCGGCGTGTTCAGCCGCAAGAGAAGCGCGTCGGCGTCTCCCTCGCCGGCGCGTTCTATCTGGTCGACGACGTCGTCGGCGGGAGTCCCGGCGTTCCCGGTCGGGAGCGGACCGCGGCCGCCCCGCGAGATGGGCCCTTCGACGGCGACTTCGGCGACGTTGTACGCCGAGACGCGCGAGGCGGCGATTCGGGCGGCGAACCGCGCGCCGACGGCGGCGGTCGCGAGCACGAGAACGACGCCGAGGAGGTCTTCGAGCGAGTCGGGAACGTCGTAGAACAGCCACCAACCGACGAGCGCGGCGGCGATCGCACCGACGGCGACGACGAGGAGGCGTTCGACGGTCGCTATCCGTGTGTTCACGGCTGGACACCTGTCATAGCCGTAGCTGTGGGCGCTATCGGCTTAAAACTGCGAAGAGAAAGTGACGCGCTTAGAGAAGACCGGCGCGCTGCAGTTTCATCAGGTCCTCGGTATCGAGGGTCTCGCCGTCCTGGAACGCCTGGTAGATTTCCTCGGCTTCCTGTTTGGCAGCCTCGCGTTCCTCGGCACGGGAGTCCTTGCGCTGACGCTCCTCCTTCTTGTCGAGTTCGCGCAGGCGCTTCTGGACGCGGACGAAGTCCTCGTGGTGGCGGTCAGCCGCTTCCTGGGCCTCGACGAACAGCTCGTGCATCTCGTCTGCACGGTCGCGGATGTCGTCGGCCTCGCGGTAGGCCTCGATCATCTGGTTGTGGTGTTCCTGGGCCTCGTCGGCGAGCTCGGTCACCTTCTGGTGGTGCTTCGACGCCTCGGAGCGAACCTCCTCGGCCTCCTCGATGAGCTCTTCGAGTTCGCCGCTGTCCTCGACCTTCTCCTTGCGGTTCTGGTACTCCTCGCGCTTCTTCTCGATCTTCTCGATGAGTTCGCGCTCGTCCTCGGTGGAGAGTACCTCGGTCTGCTGACGGAACTCGAGCTGTTTGATCTCCTCTTCGAGCTCCTCGAGGTCCTTGCCGTCGTCGAGTTCGAGGTCGCTCTTCATCTCCTCGACTTTGTCGAAGAGCTCGTTCGCCTCGGCGTTCAGCTCGTTGCGCGACTTCTTGTGCTCCTGAACCTGCTCGTTGAGCGAGTCGCGCTGCTCGCGGTGTTCCTGGGCCTCGTCGACCTTCTCACGCGTCTTCGCGTTGAGGTCGTCGCGCTTGGAAGCGCGCTCGGAGGCCATCTGGTTGAGGTCGTTTCGTCGGTCGCGGAGCTGGCCGGCGAGTTTGATGAGTTGGCCTTTCGAGCCACTCTCCAGTTTCTCGTCGGTCAGTTCTACGTTGTTCGATTCGTCCAATGCTTTGATTCCGTATTGTTCCGCTGCCATACTTGATCAATCCTCGATACCATCACCGCTCCGGACGGATGGCGGTCGCTCTAACGATGTGCGTCTGACCGTGGATAAGAGATTCCTGATCATTCCCCGTGCGATTCCGCCAGATGCCGGAGGCGTTCTGGTACCATCAAGTACTGGCGTCGGGCATATAAACACTTCGGTGAATTCGTGAGTGAAAACGGCTACCATACGTGGTACTGTGCCACGATTCGACCCCGAACGTACCAAGCGTCGTCATCGGTCGTCGTACTTAAACGACCGACACGTCGTTCGACGCGGACGGTTCACGGACCGAGTGACTCTCCGCGCGGTTCCGTTCGGCGAGTCGGTGCAGGGTGATTCCGTTCGGCGAGTCGGTGCAGGGTGATTCCGTTCGGCGAGTCGGTGCGGGGTGGTTCCGTGCTTCGTCCGAAGACGGTGCCTTCCGTGCTTCGTCCTCGCTTCGCTCGGACGAAACACCACAGATTTCTGTCCGCCGCCCCGCTCTCCGATATGATTGAAGAAGTCGTTCGCGCACGCGGGCACGAGAACGTCTCCGCGCGCCACGCGAGCACGTTCGAGGTGACGACCGACGACTGGCTCACTCCGGCGGGTGACTGTATCCTCGCCGTCGAAGCCGACCGGACGCCCGCCGATTTCGACCCGGCGTTCGTCGACGCCTGTCGAAACGAGGACGCACGCATCGTCGCCACGTTCGAGGCCGACGGTCACACCGAACGCGTCGAGGGTCACGGCCACCCCGACCTGACGTTCGAGGGCGACCGGAGCGTGGTCGGCCGGACGAGCGAGCACACCGACGACCGGACCGTCATGCTCGGTGCCGAGTTCGCCGCCGAGGGGTTCGACCGCGAGTTTGTCGACGCCCTCGCCGACGGCGCGGAACTGACGCTCACGCTCGGTGTCGACGCGGGCGACTGACCGCGGGTCGGCGAAGGGACACGCCTCGGTCCCATCGCTTTTGTCGAATCGTGCCCTCCTTCCGGTATGGCAGAGGAACCGACGGAGAACATCAGCGGCGGCGTCGCCGGCGGTGGCGTCGAGGCGACGTTCGACCCCAGCGAGGCGGAGACCCGCGCCGAAGCCGTCGTCGACGAGCTCGGCGAACTGTACTGGCGGAAAGCCTACGGCGGCCAGGACGCCTTCGAGTGTCTCGTCCGCACAGTTCTGAGCCAGAACACCAGCGACGTGGCGAGTCAACCGGCGCACGACAGCCTGATGGCCCGCTACGGGTCGGCGGACGACGACGGAGGAGACCTCGCCCGGAGGCTCGCCGACGCCGAGCAGTCGGAACTCGCCGAGACCATCCAGTCGGCGGGGTTGTACAACCAGAAGTCGGAGGTGATGATAGAGGCCGCCGCCGAGATCGTCGACGAGTTCGGAAGCGAGAACGCCTTCGACGAGTACGTCCGCGAGGCGGACCCCGAGACGGTCAGAGGTCGGCTCATGGAGATTCGCGGCGTCGGTCCGAAAACCGCCGACTGCGTCCTCCTCTTCTCGGGCGGCCGCGGCGGCGTCTTCCCCGTCGACACCCACGTCCACCGAATCAGCCGCCGGATGGGACTCGCACCGCCGGACGCCGACCACGAGAAAGTCCGCGAACACCTCGAACGCGACGTCCCCGCCGAGAAATGTGGGTTCGGACACACGGCGATGCTGCAGTTCGGCCGCGAGTACTGCAAAGCGCGGAAACCGGCGTGTCTGGACGGCCCCGAGGCGTGTCCGCTGTACGACTACTGCGACAGAGTCGGCGTCGACGAGGTCGAGGAGTCCGTCGTCGACCCCGCGGAGGTCGTGGCCGACGACTAGTGTACGGAGAGTACTCCGCGCGGGTGTCGGAGCTACTCGTAGTCCTCGAATCCGTCGCCCTCCCGCTCCCGAACGAGTTCGTCCAACACGGCGTCGGCGCTGGCGAGGTTCGTCGCCAGCGGGATGTCGTGGACGTCGCAGATGCGCAGCAGCGCCGTGATATCGGGTTCGTGCGGCTGTGCGGTCAGCGGGTCGCGCAGGAAGATGACGCCGTCGCAGGTTTCGTCGGCGATTTCGGCGCCGATCTGCATGTCGCCGCCGAGCGGTCCAGACTGCTTTCGTTCGACGTCGAGGCCCGTCTCCTCGATGAGTCGCTGCCCCGTGGTCCCCGTGGCCATCAGTTCCATCCCCTCTAAGTCGTCGCTTCGACCGGTCGCGAACTCGATGAGGTCGGGTTTCTTCTCGTCGTGGGCGATGAGCGCGAGGCGCATACCTCAACTCGCGGCGTCGGCCTATTGAATCCTCCTGCGAACGCGCTCTCCCGATACGTCGTCTCGCTGACAGCGACCCCGAGACTCAATACCGTCGATGTGGCACGTCCCGTGTATGTCGATGGAGACCTACACGCTGCGAGTCGAAGAGACCGAGACGCGCGACGGCATCTCCGCCGACGTGTACGACGAGGACGACGTCATCGCGGCGTCGACGCGCGTCGCTTACGACGACTACGGCCTCGCGGCGACCGGGGACGACAGAAGTCCGGAGGCGGCGACCGAGACGGTCACCGCCGACACGCTCTCGCTCGACGTGCAGGTCGAACGAATCGACGGCCGGTTCGAGTTCCGCCTGCTCGGCGACGGCGAGGAACTGGCTCGCGAGTCGGTGACCGACGACGAGTGGGAGCTCGAAGCCGCGGAGTAGAGCGACGAGAGGACGAGACGACGGGGGAGCGAGAGGACGCGAGAATCCGAGAACGACCCGACGCCGTCGCTCGGTTCGCTACTTGAACCGGAACGTTTCGAGATTCTTCGGGGCGAACGTCCGCATGTTGAACTCGTGGTACAGCGCCGACGAGAGGTCCTGCACGGAGCGCTCGTCGCCGTGGACGCAGAGCACCTTCTCGGGGCGGGGGTTCATCGTGCGGACGAAGTTCATCAGACCGTTGCGGTCGGCGTGGCCGGAGAAGCCGTCGACCGTCTCGACGCCCATCTTCAGCGTGAGCGTGCTCGACCGCCCGGAGTTTCGGCTGTCGCGGTCGTTGACGGGTATCTCGTCCCAGCCGTTCTGGATGCGGCGACCCAGCGTTCCCTGCGCCTGGTAGCCGACGAAGACGAGGTTCGAGTCCGGGTCGGGGCCGAGGTGGCGGAGCCACGACATGATGGGACCGCCGGTGACCATCCCGGAGGTCGAGAGGATGATGCAGGGGCCGTCGTCGGCGACCTCCTGGCGCTCTTCCTCGCCGCCGTCGATGTGGTTGAACTGCGGCGAGAGGAACGGGTTCTCGTCCTCGTGGAAGATGCGGTCGCGGAGTTCGTCGCGGAGATACTCGGGGTAGGTGGTGTGGATGGCCGTCGCCTCCCAGATCATCCCGTCGAGGTGGACGGGCATCTCCGGAATCTTGCCCGAGCGCATCGCCTGTTCGAGGACGAGCATGATCTCCTGTGACCGACCGACGGCGAAGGCGGGGATGAGGACTTTACCGCCCTGGTCGGCCGTCTCGTTGATGACCTCGACGAGTTTCTCCTCCGAATCTTCCTGGTCGGTCTGGTAGTCGTTGCGCCCGCCGTAGGTCGACTCCAACACGAGCGTCTCCACGCGCGGGAAGTCGTTGACCGCGCCGTTGAACAGGCGGGTGTCCTTGTAGTGGATGTCGCCGGAGAACGCGACGTTGTAGAGGCCGTCGCCGATGTGGAAGTGCGTCACCGCCGACCCGAGGATGTGACCCGCGTTGTGGAACGTGAGTTTCACGTCGGGGGCGATATCGGTTACGTCGCCGTACTCGAGCGGGATGCAGTGTTTGATGGCTTCACGGACCATCTCGGACTCGTACGGCGGCGTCCGTCCCTCCTTGACCGCCACGTCGAGGTAGTCGAGCGTGAGCAGCCCCATCAGGTCGCGCGTCGGTTCGGTACAGTAAATCGGGCCGTCGTAGCCGTATTTGAACAGGAGGGGGAGCAACGCCGAGTGGTCGAGGTGGGCGTGCGTGAGCACGACGGCGTCGATGGAGTTCGCGCCCGAGCCGAGCGCCTCGGGCACCTGGAGGTACGGCACTTCGCCCTCCGCACCGGGTTTGTCGCCGCAGTCGATGAGAATTCGGGTGTCGGCCGTCGAGAGGATGAACGACGCGCGACCGACCTCGCGGCAGCAGCCGAGCGTCGAGATGCGAACCCACTGTTCGCGGCTGAGCTGCTCGCGGTGGATCTGGCGGCCGACCTTCTCCAAGATGTCGCGGCGCTCCTCGCGCTCCTGTTTCAGGAAGTTGCGAACGTTGGAGACGGTAGAGGATTCGATAGGCGGCGTGCGGACGACTTCGGGCGTCCACCCGACCTGTTGGGTTATCTCGCGCAGCGTCGAGCCGTGGCGGCCGATGACCATGCCGGGTTTGGCCGCCTCGATGACGACTTCGCCGGTGTCGGCGTGGAAGTCGAGGTCGGTGACGTCCGCCTCCTCCGGAATCACGTCGAGGACCTGCTCGCGCGCTTTCTCCGGGTCGGTGAGCACGTCGGGGTCCGGTCGAACGGTGATTCGCTTTCGGAGTTTGCTGGCGAGTTTGCGGATGAGGTCGCCGTTCTGCGCGAACTCCTTGGGGTTGCGCGTGTAGACGACGAGTTCCGGTCCCTCGTACTTCACGTCCGAGACCACGATGTCGCTCGGAAGTTCGCTGTCGATCTCTGCTTTCAGTTCCTCAAGTTGCTTGTCTACTGAACTCATATGTATGCTGCCCGTCGGTCCACTCCGGTCGGGCCTCGTACTGCCGTCTCGGGTCCCGTCGGTTCGTCGAACGCGCGTGAAATTCGAACGCACGTCGTGACCGTCGGTTCCGGAGAGACATACTCAACGGAGTAACTCTGTATGCTACGTGCGGGAAGAGGCAGTGAAAACCCGCTTGTCCGGCAGTATTACCTTCTCGTTATAAAAGCCTTCGCAAAAGGAAAGCCACCGGCGGTTCTCGGTTCCGCTATGGAACTCACGCCCGACGCCGTCGCCGCCGAACGCGAGAGGCTGAAATCGCGCGCTCCAGACACTGTCGCGCTCATCAACGAGGTTCGGGAGGCGCTCGGCGAGCGTTTCGGCACCGACGTCGCACCCGTGACCGAGGCGCAGTACCGCGCCGAGGTGGACACCGTCTTCGCCGACGGCGACGTGGCGGTCAACGTCGCGGGCTACGCGCGGATTCTGCGGGAACTCGACGTCGAGGGCGACTATCCGGGCTTCGTCGTCGACGAGGTGCTCGGCCGAGAGTTGGCGTCGACTATCGCGGGCGGGCAACCGCTCGCGCTGCTCGCGCAGGCGACGTTCCACGTCGCGGATACGATGACCCACACCGAGGGCGTCGCCGGCGCGGACGACCTGGACGCGGCGCTGGCGGCGGGGTTTCAGACGCGGTTGCCCGGGTGGGAGTGGACCGAGACGGAGAGCCCGTTCGGGGTCGACGCGGTCTGAGGGAACCTATCGAGACACGTCCGAACGTCCGACCGAGAGACCGTCGCACGCATCCAGAAGTCATATCCCACCGTACTGCGACCGTTTCGACAATGACCGACAACCAGGACCTCGGCATCACCGAGTCCAAGGAGTACAACACCGGCGAGTGGTACGCCGAAGTCGTCCAGAAGGCCGGACTGGCCAACTACGCCCCCGAGGGGATGAGCGGCTTCATCGTCACCCGCCCCCGCGGCTACGCCCTCTGGGAGGCCGTCCAGAGCTACCTCGACGAGAAGTTCAAAGCGACCGAGGTGCAGAACGCTTACTTCCCCCTCTTCATCCCCGAGAGCTACCTCGAACGCGAGAAGGACATCGTCGAAGGGTTCGACCCCGAGGTCGCGTGGGTCACCCACGGTGGCCACGAGGAACTCGAAGAGCGCCTCGCCGTCCGCCCCACCAGCGAGAGCATCATCGCCCCCTACATGAGCCAGTGGGTCCGCAGCCACCGCGACCTCCCCCTGCGCGTCAACCAGTGGGCCTCCGTCGTCCGCTGGGAGGCGACGGACACGAAGCCGTTCTTCCGCACGAAGGAGTTCCTCTGGCAGGAGGGCCACACCGCCCACGCCAGCCACGAAGACGCCTGGGAGGAGACGCTGCTCCGTCTCGACCAGTACGAGTCGGCCTACGAGGACCTGCTGGCCATCCCCGTGCTCCGCGGGCGGAAACCCGACCACGACAAGTTCCCCGGCGCGGACACGACCACGACGGTGGAAGCGCTGATGCCCGACGGCAAGTCGGTGCAGGGCGCGACGAGTCACCACCTCGGCACGAGCTTCGCCGAGGCGTTCGACATCACCTACTCCGACGAGGACGAGGAGGACAGAAACGCTCACACGACCTCGTGGGGCTTCTCGTGGCGCTCTATCGGCGCGCTCATCATGACCCACTCCGACGACCAGGGGCTCGTGCTTCCCCCCACGGTCGCGCCCACCCAGGTCGTCGTCGTCCCCATCTGGCAGGAGGAGAACCAGGAGGACGTGCTCGACTACGCCGGACGCGTCGCCGACGACCTCGAAGAAGCGGGCATCCGCGTCGAACTCGACGACCGCGACGAGCGCAACCCCGGCTTCAAGTTCAACGAGCACGAACTCAACGGCGTCCCCGTCCGCCTCGAAATCGGCCCCAACGAGGTCGACGACGACGAAATCACGGTCGTCCACCGCCCCGACGGCGAGTCGACGGTCGAGGCCCGCGAGGGAATCGCCGAGACGGTCGAGAGTCACTTCGACGAGGTGTACGCGAAACTGTACGCCGCCGCCGAGGAGAACGTCGAAGAGAACGTCCGCGACGCCTTCGCCCGAAGCGAGATTCTCGGTACTATCGGCCAGCACGGCGGCTACGTCCGCGCGCCGTGGTGCGGCGAGGAAGCGTGTGAGACGGAGATCAAAGACCAGATCTCCGCGGAGATCGTGATGGTTCCCTTCCCCGACGACGAGGAGAAGCAGTTGGACCTCGACGAGCACGACGAGTGTGCCATCTGCGGCGAGACGTCCGAGGAGACGGCGTACTTCGCCAAGTCGTACTGAGCGTACGACTCCGTCTTCGCGCTCGTAGCGAGACTCTCCGACGAACTGCAGACGACCCGACTGTACGGCGACGAGTAGTCCACGGTCCCTCCCTCCTCGCTCGTCCGTATCGAATACGCCCGACTGTACGGGATGTGGAGGTAACTCCCGTCTCCGACTTTGACTCGAACGCCGGCGACTTTCCCGGAGTCGGAGATGTTTTCGGCCGGGACTCCGCCCTCGACCACGCAGATAAATAGTCGCCGCGAGCGCTCGGGTGGAGCCTCAGCAGCCGCGAACCGTCCCGAATCCGTCACGGTCGTTCGGCCTATAAAGTCTATCCTAATAACCTTATATGCCATAAAAACACCCTTATCCTTTCAGGGGTACGCTAATAAGTACCAGCGCCAAGGCAGTCGTATGACCAAGCCACACAGAGACACCCGCAGGGTCGGCCTCGCGGACCCGACCGACGAGCGGTCGAACTGCGGCGTCGGCGTCGTCATGGACCTCGACGGCGGCGCGTCCCACGACGTACTCGCAGACGGGCTGGAACTGCTCGTAAACCTCGAACACCGCGGCACCACCGGCGCGGAGGAGAACACGGGCGACGGCGCGGGCGTGATGATTCAACGGCCCGACGACTTCTTCGCCGACGAACTCGACTCCGACCTCCCCGAACTGTGGGCGGTCGGTTCCGTCTTCTTCCCGCAGGACGACGACCAGCGCGAACGGGTCGTCGCCGTCGTCGAGGAGGCGCTCACCGACCACGGCCTCGACGCGTTCCACTGGCGCGACGTCCCCACGGACAACTCCGACCTCGGCGCGACGGCCGTAGAGTCCGAACCGGACGTCCGGCAGCTGTTCGTCCGCCCGTCCGACGAATCGGCCGAGGCCGAGGCGTTCGACCGCGCGCTGTACGTCGGCCGCCGCGCCGCCGAGAACGCCGTCGACGACTCGGGCATCGAGGGGAGCGGTCGGTTCTACGTCTGCTCGCTCTCGCGGCGGACGCTCGTCTACAAGGGACTGCTGAAAGCCGAGCAGCTGCCGACGTACTATCCGGACCTCCGCGACGAGCGGATGAAGTCGGCGCTGGCGATGGTTCACGCCCGATTCTCGACGAACACGCTCGGCGCGTGGCACCTCGCGCACCCGTACCGCAACGTCGTCCACAACGGCGAGATAAACACCATCCGCGGCAACGTCAACTGGATGCGCGCCCGCGAGACGGAGCTCGAACACCCCGAGTTCGGCAGCGATATCGAGACGATAAAGCCGGTGACGAACGCCGACCAGAGCGACACCGCCAGCGTCGACAACGTCGTCGAGCTGCTGCTGCAGGGCGGCCGCGACCTGCCGCACGTCCTCCGGATGCTGATTCCGGAGGCGTACCGCAACGACCCCGCGATGGACGAAGCGCGCCGGAACTGGTACGACTTCCACGCGAGCCTCGTCGAACCGTGGGACGGCCCGGCGCTCGTCGCCGCCACCGACGGCGAGCGAGTCGCGGCGGTGCTCGACCGCAACGGCCTGCGCCCGTGTCGCTACGACGTGACGACCGACAACCGCCTCGTGATGGCGAGCGAGGTCGGCGCGCTCGACCACGACCCGGCCGAAATCGAGGAGCGGGGGCGTCTCCAACCCGGTCAGCTGTTCGTAGCCGACCCCGCGGAGGGCCGCGTCGTCCCTGACGAGGAGGTGTTCGACTCGCTCGTCGACGAGACGTACGGCGAGTGGGTCCGCGACGAGCAGCGTCACCTCTCGGCGTACGCCGACCCCGAGGCGTTCGGCACGCGCGGTACCGTCGAGTCGTTGCGCGCCCAACAGGTGGCGTTCGGCTACACGCAGGACCAACTGAACCACCTCATCGAACCGATGGCCAGACAGGGGAAAGACCCCGTCGGCTCGATGGGCGACGACACGCCGCTGTCGGTGCTCTCGGAGTTCAACCGGCCGCTGTTCACCTACTTCAAACAGCTGTTCGCGCAGGTGTCGAACCCGCCCATCGACTACATCCGCGAGAAGCTGGTGACGAGCCTCGAATCCCGCCTCGGCAACCAGCGGAACATGCTCGTGGAGTCCCCCGAACACGCCCGCCAACTCGTGCTCGACTCGCCCGTCGTCACCGACGAAGAGACGGCGGGAATCAAGAACCTCGACGGGAGCGACGGCCTGCGCAGCGAGACGCTCGACGCGACGTACGACCCCGACGACGAGGAACTGGAGGCGGCCGTCGAGCGCCTCCGCGAGGACGCCCGCGAGGCCATCGAGGGCGGCGCGGACATCGTCGTGCTCTCGGACCGCGCGGCCGGCCCCGACAGGGTACCGATTCCGAGTCTACTGGCGACCGGCGCGGTTCACCACAGCCTCGTCCGCAACGGCCTGCGGAACCGCGCCGGCCTGGTCGTCGAGTCCGGTGACCCCCGCGAAGTCCACCACCTCGCGACGCTCGTCGGCTACGGCGCGGGCGCGGTGAACCCCTACCTCGCCTACCAGACCATCGAGGACATCGTCGCCGGCCCCGACGGGGCGGACCCCGAGGAGGCCATCGCGGCGTACGTGAAGGCGCTCGAGGACGGCCTGCTGAAGACGATGGCGAAGATGGGTATCTCGACGGTCGAGAGCTACCGCGGCGCGCAGATATTCGAGGCCGTCGGTCTCTCCTCGTCGTTCGTCCGCGAGTACTTCGAGGGCACCGAGATCCGCACCGAGGGCATCGGCATACCCCAGATAGAGGCGGACCTGCTCGCGCGCCACGCCGTCGCCTACGGCGAGGACCCGAAGCTCGAAGTACAGGGCGAGTACGAGAACCGCTCGTCGGGTCTCCACCACCAGTGGAACCCGAAGACGGTCGGCGCGCTCCAGCGCGCGGTCCGCTCCGGTAGCTACGAGACGTACCAGGAGTTCGCCGAACTCGTCAACGACCAGAGCGAGGAACTGCAGACTCTCCGGGGGCTGCTGGAGTTCGACTCCGACCGCGACCCCGTCCCAATCGAGGAGGTCGAACCCGTCGAGGAGATCGTCGAGCGGTTCTCGACGGCGGCGATGAGCCTCGGGTCGCTCTCTCCGGAGGCCCACGAGAACAACTCCATCGCGATGAACCGCATCGGCGGGAAGTCGAACTCGGGTGAAGGCGGCGAACCCCCCGAGCGCTTCGGCACCGAGAAGGAGTGCAACGTCAAGCAGGTGGCCTCCGGTCGCTTCGGCGTCACGAGCCACTACCTCTCGTCGGCCGACGAGTTACAGATAAAGATGGCCCAAGGGAGCAAACCCGGCGAGGGCGGCCACCTCCCCGGCAAGAAGGTCAACGAGATGATTGCGCACGTCCGCTACTCGACGCCGGGCGTCGGCCTCATCTCGCCGCCGCCGCTGCACGACATCTACTCCATCGAGGACCTCAAGCAGCTCATCCACGACCTGAAGGTCGCAAACGAGGACGCCGACATCAACGTGAAACTCGTCTCCGAGGCGGGTATCGGCACCATCGCGGCGGGCGTGGCGAAGGCCAACGCCGACGTCGTCCACATCTCCGGCGACTCCGGCGGCACCGGCGCGTCGCCGAAGACGAGCATCAAGAACGCGGGGTTGCCGTGGGAGCTCGGCCTCGCGGAAGCGAACCAGATGCTCTGCGCGACGGGCCTGCGCGACCGCATCCGCGTCTCCACCGACGGCGGGATGAAGACGGGCCGCGACGTCGCCATCGCGGCGCTGCTCGGCGCGGAGGAGTACATCTTCGGGACGGCGTCGCTCGTCACCGCGGGCTGCGTGATGGCGAGGCAGTGCCACGAGAACACCTGCCCGGTCGGCGTCGCCACGCAGAACGAGGACCTGCGGAACCGCTTCCCCGGCCAACCCGACCACGTCATCAACTACATGACGTTCATCGCGCAGGAACTGCGCGAGATCATGGCCGAGCTCGGCTTCGAGACGGTCGACGAGATGATCGGGCGTCCGGGATATCTCCAGCAGGTCGACACCGACCACGAGAAGGCCAAGCACCTGGACCTCTCGGCGGTACTCGCGGAGCCGGCGGGCGACCAGCGCCGGAAGACGCAGGAGCAGTCGCACTCGGACCTCGACACGCAACTGGACCGCCAGCTCGTCGAGGAGGCCGCCGCGGCGCTCGAAGACGGCGACCCCGTCCACCTCAGTCACGAGCTCTCGAACGTCGACCGCGCGGTCGGCGCGATGCTCTCGAACCGTATCTCGGACGCCTACGGCGGGGACGGACTCCCCGACGACACCATCACCTGCGAGTTCGACGGCGTCGCCGGCCAGAGCTTCGGCGCGTTCCTCGCCTCGGGCGTGACGATGCGTCTCACCGGCGCGGCGAACGACTACGTCGGCAAGGGGCTCTCCGGCGGCAAGGTCGTCGTCGAGACGCCCGCCGAGGCGAGCTACGAACCCGACGAGAACGTCCTCGTCGGCAACGTCGCGCTGTACGGGGCGACGCAGGGCGAACTGTACGTCAACGGCGTCGCGGGCGAGCGCTTCGCCGTCCGCAACTCGGGCGTGAAAGCCGTCGTCGAGGGCGTCGGCGACCACGGCTGCGAGTACATGACCGGCGGCGTCGTCGCCGTACTCGGCGGGACGGGCCGGAACTTCGCCGCGGGGATGTCCGGGGGCGTCGCCTACGTCTACGACCCCGACGAGGAGTTGGCGGCGAAGGCGAACACCGAGATGGTGTCGCTCTCGCGGGAACTCGACGACAGCGACGAGACGATGCTGCGCCGCCTCGTGGAGAACCACGCCGACTACGCCGACAGCGAGCGCGCCCGGTCGCTGCTGGCGGAGTGGCCCGCCGAAGTCCAGAACTTCACGAAGGTGATGCCGGACGCGTACGCGAAAGTCATCTCCGAGGAGGGCCGCGCCGACGTCCGCGAGGAACTCCCGGCGCCCGCCGGTTCGGTCGAAGACGCTCGCCTCGGCCGCGAAGTCGCACAGAGCGACGACTGAGTCGAGAGCCGAGTCGCCCGCTCTCCGTCTCCAGACCCCTCGTTCGGCCCATCCGAACGGTCCCGTGAGTGACCGGACGCCGCCTGATTCCGTCCGTTAGACATCTTCACTGACTCTCTCGCGCTGAGTAGCGACAGTGCTACGAGAAGTTATCGTATCTCTGAATTGAATTTATACTATGTCGTACTGTCGGAAATCGTAGCGATGGAGAGAAACGACAACTCTGACGAGTCGATCGGACGCACAGTCGGACGCCGCGACGCGCTCAAGACGCTCGGAGTCGCTTCGGGGCTCTCGCTTGGTGCCGTCCCGGCGTTCGGCAGTTCGACGGCGGCGGCGCAGCAGCAGCGACAGCAGGTCGTCGTCGAGGAGTTCGAGTACGGCAACCAGCGACTGACCGAGCGGTATCAGTTCGCTAACGGGCGGCCCGGAATCTCGACGGTGCAGAACGTCTCTCGCTCCGGCGAACGGTCGTTGCGAATCGCCGGCGTCGACGGCCTCCTGTTCGCGTCGTCGCTGCCGCGGAGTCCGACGCCCGGGGACACGTTCTCGTACTGGGTGCGCGCGACCGGCGGCGCGGACACGGTCAACTTCGGATACGCGGTCACCGACCCGAACAACATGTACTACGTGAAACTGCAGTTCCCCTCCAGCAACGTGTTCCTCTACCGGGAGGTCGGCGGGGCCAAGGAACTCATCGGCGCCTCGAACTCGGGGTTCTCGCTCCGACAGAACCGCTGGTATCGCGTCGTCGTCCGGTGGGGGCAGGCGGGGTCGCACACGGTGGGGCTGTTCGGCGCGAACGGTGAGCGGCTCACGCAGTTTTCCGGAACCGATTCGCAGTATCGGGGCGGCGGTATCGGCTTCTTCGCGTACCTCGCATCGGGCGGAGCCGCCTTCTACGACGGCGTGACGAAGCTCTCGCCGACGGGAGGCGGACGGAACGGCTCAGGCGGACAGAGCGGTTCGGGCGGACAGAACGGCTCGGGCGGACAAAGTGGTTCGGGCGGGCAGAGCGGTTCGAGCAGACGGAACGGTTCGGATGAGTCGAACAACTCAACGGCGGAGGGTCGATAGCGGTTCGCCGACGCACCGACCGACCGCGGGAAACGACTGTTAAGCCGGCGGCCGTAAGGTACCGTATGACGTCGAGACCCAGTGACGACTTCGCCGACAGCATCGTCTACCTCGTGCGGACTGCGCTCGGCGATGCACTCCGCAGTGTCATCTACTTCACGCCCGACGAGTTCGAGGTGCTGTACCTCCGCTCGGGGCTCTACGCGGACGACCCTTCGCGCGTCCGCTCGGTGAAGGAACCGCTCGTCGAGAACGAACGCCTCGGCTTCTCCTCGCGGGAGACGTATCAGGACCTGTTCGGCGACGAGACGACCGAACCCGACATCGGCGAGTACGAGTACACTATCCGCGTCTTCTCGAAGGGGTTCGTCTGTCGCGTACTCGTCGACGACCACGGCGTTATCGTCACGACCGACGAGTTAGACATCGCCGAGTTCGAGGCGCAGGCGGTGAGCCTTCGGTCGCTGCTCGCAACAGAGAACCGGACCTAAAGCTACCGGGGGCGTGTAGCCGCCACACCTAACCGAGCCGTGGTTTTCACGGTGGCGTCCATCTCGCGAGATATGCCAGACGTAGGCGACGACGCACCCGACTTCGAGTTGCAGAGCACCGCCGGCGAATCGGTTTCGCTCTCGGAGACGCTCGACTCCGGTCCGACTGTCGTGCTCGTGAATCGCGGCCACTGGTGCAGTTTCTGCGCCGAACAGCTCCAGACGTTCAGCGAGGTCTCGTACGACCTCTGGTTCAACGAGGGCGTCGACGTGCTCCCGGTAGTCACCGACTCCGTCGGGCCGGTCACCGAGATGCGCGACCGCTACGACCTCGACGTGCAACTGCTCGCGGACCCCGACGGCGAGGCAGCCGAGAAGTACAGCGGCACCGAGCAGACCAGCCACGGGCTGACCGGCATCGCCGCAACGTACGTCGTCGACGAGGACGGCGTCGTCCGGTACGAGCAGGTCGCAGACCACCCCGCCGACCGAACGTACGGCAACTGGGTCCGCTACTTCATCCGCAACGACTACGAGGACCCGTTCGAGGGTTAGACCGGAGCGCCGGCGCTCACGGACGGTGAGCGTCGAAGATTCGAATCGGCGTCTGCGACGTAGTCCAGTGAGCTCTCCCGCTTCTCTTACTGCACGCGCCCGTTCCGCTCGACGCACGCCTTTCGCGCTCCGCCGCGAGAGCAGAACATATGAAAACCGCTCTCCGTCTCGGCGGGACGCGCTTCGCCGGCCGCAACACCGTCGAGGAACTGCTCGGCCGCCACCACGACGCGACGACGTTCACTCGCGGCGCTCGCGGCGACCCCTTCGCGAACCGCGCGGGCGTCTCGCACGTCCCCGGCGACCGAACACGTCGAAAGGGGGCGCGGCGGGGCGGAGAACGGCCCTGAGAGGGTAGACGAGGGGAGGGTGTTGGAGGCTGCGGCGGCCGCGGAGTGAACGGACAACGCGTAATCACGGCCAATCGGACCGGCACTCGTACACTTTTCACCCCGCACCACCGACCGGGAACCGACATGAGCGACACGAGCGACTCGGATTCAGCACTCGTCGTCGGCGGGACGCGCTTCATCGGCCGGCACGTCGTCGACGACCTCCTGGAGAACGGTTACGAGGTCACCATCTTCAACCGCGGCAACCACGAGAACCCCTTCGCCGACGACGACCGGGTCGGTCGCGTCGAGGGCGACCGAACCAACCGAGCGGACCTCGAACGCGCCCGCGACGAGGCGGAGCCGAACATCGTCGTCGACTGCGTCGCGTACAAACCCGAGGACGTGGAAGCGGCGGTCGACGTGTTCGCCGACGTCGACGGCTACGTCTACATCTCCAGCGGGAGCGCCTACGGCAGCGAGGAGATTCCCAAACGCGAGGGCGTCACCGAACTCTGCAACTGCACGCCCGAGCAAGCCGAGGACGACTCCGCCGAGAGCTACGGCCCCCGGAAAGCCGAGGGTGACCGCGTAATCTTCGAGGCCGCGGAGCGCGGCGTCAACGCCACCTCGGTCCGTCCGTGCATCGTCTACGGACCGCACGACTACACAGAGCGACTCGACTACTGGCTGGACCGCGTCGACAACTACGACCGCGTCGTCGTACCGGGCGACGGCACGAACATCTGGCACCGCGCGTACGTCGAGGACGTGGCGAGCGCGCTCCGCATCGTCGCCGAGTCGGGCGAACCCGGCGAAGCGTACAACGTCGGCGACCGGCGACTCGTCACGCTCGAAGAGATGGTGGAGGTCGTCGCCGACGCCGCGGACACCGAGATAGAGGTCGTCCACGCGGGCGAGCGCGAACTCGCCGCCGCGGACCTCGAACCGACCGATTTCGTCCTCTACCGACCGTACCCGCACGTCCTCGACACGAACAAGCTCGCCTCACTGGGTTGGGAGTCGACGCCGGTCGACGAGGCGATGCGTCGAACCGTGAAGGAACACCGCGAGAGCGACCGCGACGGCTCCGAACACGACCCCGGCCGCGACGCCGAAGAGCGGGTGCTGGGCGTGTTGGACACGATATAAAACGAATCGTCAGTCGCCGGTCGTCGATTCGCCGACTCAGAGCCGACTCAGAACCCGAACCGCTCGTGGTTCATCTCGGGCACTTCCTCCTCGAGCCACTCGCGGAACCACTTGACGCGCTTCAGGCGGCGGTGGGCGACGCTCTCTGCGGTGTCGCTCTCGATGCGACGGGAGGCGTCGACGCCGCGCTGGAGGACGCGCTCGACCATCTCGGCGGCGTCCATGTGCGTTCGGGCCTCGTAGCCCATCCGGAGCAGCATGAGCGCCGTGCCGTTCGCGCCGACTTTGTCGAGGATGTCGGCCTCCATCAGACACTGCGTCTCCAGCGACACGTCCGAGAGCGGTCCCTGATACGAGTGGTCCTCGATGGCCTGGCAGACCTCGTCGATGAACGACTGCGGGAACTCGCCGTGCGAGGAGAGGTACTCGCGGGCGACGCGCGCGCCTTCTTCGGCGTGGACGTCCTGGTCGGCGTCGAGTTTCGCGATGTCGTGAAACAGCGACGCGACGGCGACGACGTCGACGTCGGCGTTCTCGCGCTCGGCGATGTGGGTCGCGAGCGCGACGACGTTGATGATGTGGTTGAAGCGGTAGTCGGCGCTGTGCCACGGGTACCACCGCATCCGTCCGCCGTCGTCCTCGTTCTCGACGCTGGCGGCGAGGTAGTCGTAGACGAACTGCTTCATCTCCTCGAACTGTTCCTCTGTAACCTCCGTCTCTTTTATCTCGACCCCCACGGAGTCCACCTCCGATGGGAAGGGCTTTCGGTCATTGTTGCTCGAAGAGAGGGTCGTTTCGCTCTTAGGCGTTACGACAGGGCCGACGACTCGGAAAATCCGGACTCGGTGAACCCCTTCCTCGCTGCGCCTCTCGCGGTTTCGGGCGCACGAATCCGCCGCAACGCGAACCAGTAAGTGGGTTCGATGGCTCCCAACGTTTATGACCGAGTTGCTGTATCTCGACGACACCGACGCCCGCGAGTTCGAGGCGACAGTCGAACGCGTCCTCGACGACCGAGTCGTCCTCGACCGCACCGCGTTCTACCCGACCGGCGGCGGTCAACCGAACGACACCGGGACGCTCACCCTCGCCGGCGACGAACCGGGCGAGGGGGCGCGGACGTGGACCGTCACCGACGTCTCGAAGAAAGACACGGTGTACCACACGCTGTCGGAGGAGCCACCCGAGGTAGGGGCGACGGTCACCGGCCGACTGGACTGGGAGCGCCGGTACTCGCACATGAAGTATCACACGGCCCAACACCTCCTCTCTGCGCTCCTGCTCTCGGAGTACGACGCCGAAACGACCGGCAATCAACTGTACGCCGACCGCGCGTACCTCGACTGCGCCTACGAGCGTTTCGACGAGGCGGACCTCGCCGACATCGAGGCGCGGATGAACGATCTCGTCGACGACGCGATGGCCGTCCGCTGGTACGTCATGGACCGCGAGGAGGCCGAAGCGACGCTCGACCCCGAGCGGACCCGCCTCCACCTCCTGCCGGACTCCATCACCGAGATTCGGCTGGTCGAAATCGGCCCCGAGGACGACCCGTACGACCGGACCGCCTGCGCGGGCACCCACGTCGAGAACACCGACGAGCTCGGCACCGTCGAAGTCACGGGCCGGGAGACGAAAGGCGGCGAGAAAGAGCGCGTGAAGTTCCGGCTGGTTTAGTCGGTCGTCTCCGCTGCTTCGCCCGCGGTCGGAACGCAGAGCCACGCCCCGGGCCGCGCTCGAATCCGGTAGCCGAGCGACCGCAGCAGCGACGCGACTTCGTCGGTTCGGTCCTCGCCGCCTTCCCTGTGCGGTTCGAAGTAGACGGTCGGCCGCACCGAGCGAAGCGTCTCGCGCGCGCCCCGGAGCACCTCCAACCCGTACCCCTCGACGTCGATTTTGAGGTGGTCCGGCGGCGGGAGTTCACCGTCTTCGTCTCCGTCTTTATCGCCCACTCCGACCCCTTCGACGATGTCGTCCAGGGCGACGACGTGAACGTCGACCTCGTCGCGGACGCTCGCCTCCCACGCCCCGGCGTTTCGGGCGTCGAACGACCCGAGTTCGTCGTACGTGGAGCGGTGGAACCGGCGGATTTCGGTCCGGTCGCCCACACCCTCCTCGCGGACGGTGATGCGGTCTCCGAACCCGTTGCGGGCGACATTCGCCCGGAGTTGCGCGGCGACGTCCGGATTCGGTTCGAAAGCGACGACGCGGGCGGTGGGTTCGTTGGCGGCGACGGCCAGCGAGTAGACACCGGTGTTCGCGCCCACGTCGTAGACGACGTCGCCGGGTTCGCAGGCGCGGAGGAGTCGGCGTAGCAACGCGTCGTCGCCGTGTTTGTTGACGAGTTCGTAACTCCGAAAGCTCGCGGACCCGACGCGTTTCTTCGGTGCGTACCATCCGTGCCGGTGGTTGCGACGGACGGCTGCGTAGTACGCCGAGAAGACGACGTATCGGAGGCTGTACTGCGCCCGTCGAAGCCCACCGTCGATGCGCCCGCTCATAGCACGGAGTTCGGACGGCGGCGACAGAAGGGTTCGGGTTCGACGTGTGACCCCTCTCGGGTCCGGTCCTAGCCCCGACGGTCGGTGTCTCGCTATCGAGCGGCCGTCTGAGCGTCGGGCTGACTCCTCGTCGACGGTTGCTTACAAGAACAAGGCTAGCGCTTTCGGAACTGCTTGTCGTCAGTTTGCGTGGGTCGTCTGAACGACCGTCGGCGCGCGAGGTTCACCGTGCCGACGTGCGTTCGCCACGCTGCTCGACGGCCCGTGGTGAATCTATGACCGACGAGAGTGACAACACTACGGACGAACGCGAATCGACTCGACGAACCGTGCTGAAAACCGGCGCGCTGTCCGCTGGAGGTCTCGCGCTCGGCCTGTCGGCGACTGGCGGCGCGGCCGCCCAGACGGACGGGAACCAACCCCGGTACAAGGCGCTGTTCCAGTCGAACAACTTCAACCCCGGTGCGAGACTTCGCATCGTCTCCGGGGTGGTGAACTACACGCCGCAGCAGACCGGCTTCACCGCGTGGAGCGACTACAACACGCGTGTCGCCACGTACCTCAACACCAACGAGCGATTCCTCGTCTATCCCGCCGACGACGCGAACATCCAGCAAGGACAGGTGTACCGCGTCCGCCCGAACTACTCGTTCCTTCCCGAGGACGACCAGGGGTTCGTCGACTCGCAGTTGATTCCGGTGCAGGGCGACGACGGTGGCGGAAACGAGAGCAACTAGCCGGTGTGGCACAGCGTCGACAACGCCTGCCTCGCCGTCTTTTCGGCGGGTTCGCCCCGCGGACGCTCACTGCGCCCGCTCCCCGTTTCGAATCCGCCCTCGGTGCGAATCTAGGTACGTCTACAACTCGCCGCAGAAGGGCGGATTCGAACCGCGAAGACTCGAATCCTCTCGTCTTCTGGGCTGCGAATTCGCGTGGACTATCCGCTCGTCACGTCCGTTCCTCGCAGGATAGTCCCGGGCGGATTCGAACCGCCGTCAATGGCTCCAAAGGCCATTATGATTGGCCACTACACCACGGGACTCGACCGAGTCGGTCGGTTCCGACTACGTGAAATCGGTCGTCCTCCGGCTATTAGTGATTTCCGCTCTGAGTCGGTAGGCCGTCACTCGGGCCGTCTCTCTACCGCGTAACTGCCACAGTTGGGGCAGACGTGATACTGTACGTCGTAACCCGTCTCGCACGACAGGCAGACGTACGGAAGCTCCTCCTCGGAGGTGAGCCCTGCCAACCGCTTGAGTCTGCTCAGCGCGCTATCGGTCCCGCTCATGAATCGGGCCTCTCACTGAACGCGCTTAGTTGTATGTTCGTTCACGTCCGGAGACAGGACGGTTCAGTCTGCGAGATTCTCCGACTCAACCTCGAGATACCGACAGGCGTCGGTCTCGGGGTCGAAGCAGTCGGGACACTCGCTGTTGCGGTCGATGATGGTGTCGAGTCGCTCGGCGACGGTGTCGTCGATGACGCTCTCCAACTCGCGGGCCTCCCCTCGGAAGTCCTCGACTTCGAGAACGTTCGTGAGAAACCGCTCGATGATGCAGTACGTCTGAAGCGCGTCGCGGGCGCGGACGATTCCCTCGTCGGAGAGCCGGACGCCTTTGTACTTCTCGTGCTCGGCGAGGCCGCGGTCTTCGAGTTTGCCGATCATCTCGTTGGCGCTGGCGGGACTGACGTCGAGCATCTTCGCGAGTGCGCCAGTCGCCGCCGGGCCGTCCTCCATCTCCTGGATGAGGTAGATCGCTTTCAGATACTGGTCTGCCGTGTTCATCGGTTGGTTCCCATCATTCTCGTGTCTCCATGATTTTCGTCACCTCTTCGACGCCCTCGGCTTCTTCGGCGCGGATGTCGCGGAGGACCGAGAGCAGACGCTCTCGTTCGATAGAGAACGACGCGTCGCTGGCTTCGATTCCCTCGATGAGGTCGTCGTAGAACTTGTAGGCGGTCTCTTCGTTACAGAGCTGATCGTAGAGGACGCCGTCGAAGTCGTCGGGTTTCGTCTTCCCGTAGCGCGCTTCGACGAGCGTCTCGATGTCCTCGAACGGGATGCTCTCGGCGTCGAGCTCGTCGATGATCGCTTCCAGTCGCTGGCGGTGGTCGGCGGACTCCTCGGCGGCGTGCTCCAGCAACTGCTCTATCTCCGCGTCGAGTTCGCGCTCGTCGGCGGACAGGGACTGGTAGTGGTGGTACGCGCGCGCTTCGACCACCTCTTCGAGCACGATTCCGATCTGTAGCAGGCGTGCGAGTTGGTGGTCCGAGCCTACGCGGTGGCCGACGCTCACGGGGTCGGCCCTCCGCTCGCGTTCGATACCCTGTCGGTCATACCCGTTGGTCGGGGGGTAACGAACTTAAGCGGTTCCCCTCGCGTCTCTCCGGAACCCGCCGAAAAATCGAACGTAGGGCGACGCGGGCCGCGACTCGCCTCAGTCGAGGCGCTGAACGATGAGGTCGTCGAGGTCGTCGCGGAACTCGTCGACTTCGATCTCTTCGAGGACAGGAACGAAGAAGCCCTCCACGAGCATGTTTCGCGCCGTCTCCGGGTCGATGGAGCGCGACGTCATGTAGAACAGCTCCTCTCGGTCCACCTGTCCGACCGTCGCCGAGTGGCTGGCTTCGGTGTCGTGGTTGTGGATGATGAGCTTCGGCGAGGCGTCGGCCTCGGACTCGTCGGAGAGCATCAGCGTGTTCTCGCGCTGGTAGGAACTCGTGTCCCACGCGTCCTCGCCGACGTCCTGGACGCCCTCGTACACCGAGCGCGCCTCGTCGTCGAGCACGCCGCGGGTGACGAGGTCGGCGGTCGTGTGCTCGGCCTCGTGCCAGACGCGGGCGTTCACGTCGAAGTGCTGGTCGTTGTGACCGAAGAACGCGCCGACGATCTTCGTCTCCGAGGAGTCGCCGACGAGGTTCGTCTCCACGTCCGAGCGAGTCAGTCGGGAGCCGAGGTTACCCTCGATCCAGTTGATAGTCGCGTACGTGCCGGCGTGACCGCGCTTCAGCGTGAAGTGGTACGTCTCCTCGTCGAGGTTCTGCAGCGAGCCGTACTGGACGTAGCTGTTCTCGCCGGCGGCGACTTCGACGAGGTTGCTGAAGTAGCGCTCGCCCTCGATCTCCTCGCTTCCGGTCCCCGTCTCGGTGCCCTCCAGAATCGTCGTCGACGCCGACTCCTCGGTGACGACGAGCGTCTGGCTGAACAGCGAGCGGGAGTTCATCTCCGCGCGGATCTTCACGTCGCCCGCGTCGACGTCCTCGGGGACGTAGACGAACGTGCCTGTGGTGAACAGCGCCGCGGAGAGCGCCGTGAGGTAGTTCGTCTCGGGGTCGAGCACCGTGCCGAAGTGCTCGCGGACGAGTTCCTCGTGCTCGTCGAGCGCCTCCGTGAACGAAAGCACGACCGCGTCGCCCTCGGCGGTGCGCTCGGTCTCGTCGGACTGGTTCAGCGGGTCGACGAGAGTCTCGAAGTCGAGCGCTTCGAGGTTCGTCCAGCGGCGGCCGGGCGTCTGGATGACGTCCGGCAGCGGGAGTTCGTCGAGCGCCTCGAACGCGTCGAGGCGTCGCTGGAGCAGCCACTCCGGTTCGTCTCGCTCCTCGGAGATCTCGCGGATGGTGTCCTCCGAGAGGCTGGATGGCAGTTGCACGCTCATCTATCCGAGGCTCCCCTCCATCTCGAGTTCGACGAGGCGGTTGAGTTCGACCGCGTACTCGATGGGCAGTTCCTCCGTGATGGGTTCGATGAACCCGGAGACGATCATCTGCTTGGCGTCGTCGTCGTCGAGACCGCGCGACTGGAGGTAGAAGATGTCCTCGTCGCCGATCTTGCCGACGGTCGCCTCGTGGGCGACGTCGACGCGCGACTCGTTGATCTCCATGTACGGCATCGTGTCCGAGGTGGACTCGTTGTCGAACATCAGCGCGTCGCACTCGACGGCCGTCGAGGAGTCGTACGCGCCGTCGGCGATGTGGACGAGGCCGCGGTAGTTGGTGCGGCCGCCGTCCTTACTGATACTTTTGGACTCGATGGTCGACTTCGTCTCGGGGGCGTTGTGGTACACCTTCGCGCCGGTGTCGATGTTCTGCCCCTCGCCCGCGAACGCGATGGTGATGTGGTTGTCCGAGGCGCCGCGGCCCTTCAGGATGGAGGCCGGGTAGAGCATCGTCGCTTTCGAGCCCATCGAGCCCGAAATCCACTCCATGCGGCCGCCCTTCTCGACGATGGCGCGCTTGGTGTTGAGGTTGTACGTGTTCTTCGACCAGTTCTGCACCGTCGAGTACTGGACGTGGGCGTCCTCGCCGACGAACACCTCGACGCCGCCGGAGTGCAGGTTGAACGCCGAGTACTTCGGCGCGCTGCAGCCCTCGATGTAGTGGACTTCCGAGCCCTCCTCGGCGACGATGAGCGTGTGCTCGAACTGGCCCATCCCCTCGGAGTTCATGCGGAAGTACGCCTGCACCGGCATGTCGACCGTCGTGTCCTCGGGGACGTAGACGAACGACCCGCCGGACCAGATGGCGCCGTGGAGCGCGGCGAACTTGTTGTCGCTCGGGGGGACGCACTTCGTCATGAAGTACTCCTTGACGATGTCTTCGTGCTCCTGGACCGCCTGGTCCATGTTCATGAAGACGACGCCCTTCTCCTCCCAGCGCTCCTGCATGTTCTGGTAGACGACCTCGGACTCGTACTGCGCGCCGACGCCCGAGAGCGCGTTCTTCTCGGCTTCCGGGATGCCGAGTTTGTCGAACGTGTCCTTGATCTCCTCGGGGAGGTCCGTCCAGTCGTCGACGCTGCCGCGCGTCTCGACGTCCGGTCGGATGTACGGGATAATCTCGTTCACGTCGACTTCCGAGAGGTCCGGCTGGCCGGGCCAGTCGGTCGGCATCGGCATCTTCTGGAACTGCTTCAGCGCGCGGAGGCGTCGCTGGAGCATCCACTCGGGTTCGTCTTTGTCCTCGGAGATGACCCGGATGGTCTCCTCCGTGAGGCCCTTGTCGGCTTGGAAGGAGGATTTCTGCTCCTTCTTGAACTCGAAGCGGGCCTCGGTGTCTGTCTCTTTTAGGTGGTCTTGTTCTGAACTCATGGTTAGTTAGGTTGGTGTAGCTGGTGCAGCCTTATCAGGCTGTCTCGTAGGTCTGCTCGCGGACCCAGTCGTAGCCTTTGTCCTCGAGTTTGACGGCGAGTTCGGGGCCGCCCTCCATGACGACCTCGCCGTCGAGCATGATGTGGACGACGTCGGGTTCGACGTAGTCGAGGATGCGCTGGTAGTGCGTGATCTGCAGGATACCCGTCCCCTGCTCGTCGCGGAGCGCGTTGATGCCCTCGGAGACGTCCTGCAGGCGGTCGATGTCGAGACCGGAGTCGATCTCGTCGAGCACGGCGAGCGAGGGTTCGAGAATCGCCGCCTGAAGCACCTCGTTCTGCTTCTTCTCGCCGCCGGAGAAGCCCGCGTTGAGATAGCGCTGGGCGAACTTCTCGTCCATGTCGAGCAGCTCCATCTTCTCCTTCAGGAGCTGTTGGAACTCGGCAACACCGACTTCGCCCTCGTCCGCGGGGCCCTCCATCGGGGAGGTGTCGTAGCCCGACTCCTCTTCTTCCTCGGCGTCGTCGCCGTCGTCCTCCTCGAACAGCTCTTCGCGCTCTTCGAGTTTGGCGTTCAGCGCCTGGCGGAGGAAGTTCGTCATCGTGACGCCTTCGATCTCGGCGGGGTACTGGAAACCGAGGAAGATACCGAGCGCCGCGCGCTCGTTCGGTTCCAGTTCGAGCAGATTCCACGTGCGCTTGTCCTCGGGAATCTCGAACTCGTCGCCGAACTCGTTCTCGTCGAGGTGGAGCAGAATCTCACCGTCTGTGACCTCGTAGGCGGGGTGCCCGGCGATGATCTTCGCCGTGGTCGACTTCCCGGAGCCGTTCGGGCCCATCAGGGCGTGAATTTCGCCCGACTTGACTTCCAGGTCGACGCCTCGGAGAATCTTCTCTCCGTCCTCGACTGCGACCTCCGCATGGAGGTTCTTGATTTCGAGTGTTGCCATAGTGTGTTCCTCGTGTTCGACGGTGGGGGCTTGCGCCCATTAATGCTTACGCATTTACCCCCTACGGTTTCCGCTGCGAGGAAATTTGTTTTCGGTATCGAAAACACAGGGTCGACAGAACCCGTCGACTGCGGGGCGTTTGGTCGCCGCTCGACGAACGAAGGAGGAACTCGTTCTCAGCCGAACTGGCCGAGTCCGGTCTGCTGTTGGCCGCTTTTGACCTCGTCCCACGAGAGGCCGAGCGCCTCGATGATTCGGGCGATGGGCCCTTCGAGCGTCTTTTCGAGCATCTTGTCCCAGTCCACCTCGAACTCCTCGGGGACCTGGTCGGCGTACTCGAAGCAGATAACGTCGGGGTTTCGTTTGAACTCGCCGTACAGCGGGTCCGTCCGCGCGTCGAAGCCGCGCTCCTCCTCCATCCGGCGGAAGAACGCCGGATGAACCTTCTTCAGGTAGAGGCGCTTGGGCTTCGACCCGCGCTGGAAGTTCGTCCCCAACAGGAGGTTCGCGTACTTCGCACCCCGTACTTGGGCCGTGTCGGTGTCGTAACTCTCCAGCCGCTTGCCGATGCCGCTCGGGATGCCGATCTCCTCGAGGTTCGCGTCCTCGTCCTGGAAGTCCCGAATCACGTCGCGGACGTACTCTTTGATGTCGTCGGTGTCGCTCCCGGTGACGATCATCTCGATGACCTGCTTCTGCACCCGCTTCGTGATCGGCGCGATGTCGGAGCGCTTGTACTCGAAGCCGGTGATGTCGATGTCGTCGACGTCCTTGCCCTCCTTCCAGACGATGTGTCCGGCGTAGCGTTTCTTGCGACCCGCCTGGAAGAACCGGCGGTAGAGCTTCTCGAACTCGATCTGGAACCGGTGTTCGTCGGCGTCGAGTTCCTCGCGCGCGAAGTCGTCGTACCGCTCGTTGATATGTTCCTCTATCTCGAACGACTGCTCGATGGCTTCGTCCTTCGACACGTCGGGACCGAGGCTTATCATCACGCTGTCGGTGTCGCCGTAGGCGACCTCGTAGTCGATCTCGTTCGCGGCGGTCTGCGTGAAGTCGATGACCTCCCGACCCGTCGCGGTGATGGCCGCGGCGTTCTCCTTGTCGTAGAGGCGGAACCGGTCCCACCCCGAGACGCCGTAGAGGGAGTTCATGATGACCTTCACCGCCGCCTGCTGGCGGTCGTACTGCTCGTACGCCGGAGAGCCGGGTTTGTAGTCGTTCCGGAGCGCCTTCTTCTCCTCGCGCTCGGTCAGCAGGTCGTCGATCATCTCGCGCATCATCCCGTCGGGTTCGCGGCGGAAGCGCGTCCCGTTCGGTGCGCGGTACGTTTCGCCCTCGTAGTCGGGGCCGACTTTCGTCTCCGGCGAGGCGTTGATGGTCACCATGCACATCGGGTACAGCGACTTCAGGTCGAGCACCGTGACGTTCTCCTTGACGCCCGTGATGGGGTCGAACACCGCGCCGCCCTCGAAGTCCTCGGACTCCTGTTGGCCCTTGGTCGGCAGGACGAACTCGCCGTGGGCTTTGTGCAGCACGTAGACGTCCACCGCGTCGCCCGCCGTCGGGGCGTCTTCGAGCAGACAGCCGACGAACGTCCGCACCTCGTCCCAGAAGGGGATGACCTCCTGCTTGCGGTCGATTTCGACGCAAAGCTCCACGTCGCGGACGTTGTACTCCAGGAGCCGAGTGGGGTCCTGCTCCCAGAGGTCGCCGATGCTGCCCGCGTAGCGTTCCTTGCCCACGTCGAGTTCGAGTTCGCCGACGGCGTCGAGGCGATAGGACTCCAGTTCGCTGAACTGCGTCTTCTTGTACGCGTACAGCAGGTCGAACACCACGCGGCCCTTGACGTTCGGTCCGCCCCACCCGCTGCGCCACACTTCGTTCACCCGCGAGAGGCGGTCGATACGGAGGTCGTAGTCGGTGAACGCGTCGAGTTTCTCCAGTCGGTCGAGGAAGTACGGCGCGTCGAAATCCTCGAAGTTCCAGCCGGTGAGCACGTCGGGGTCGGTCTCTTCGACGTATGTGACGAACGCGTCGAGCATCGCCTCCTCCTCGTCGAAGATACGCACGTCGACGTCGGTGTCGTCGCGGTACGGGGCGTACTCGTCCAGCGCGCTCGGACTCTCACCGTCGCCGTCGGGAGCCTCGTACAGCCACGCGACGTACTCGTCGCGGTAGCTGTCGTGGCTCGTCAGGCAGATGATGGGCTCCTCGCCCTCTTCGGGGAAGCCGTTTCTGTCGTCGACTTCGATGTCGAACGTGTTCACGCGGAGGTCGGCGTCCACGTCGGCGGCGACGACCTCGTCGTGCGCGACCTGGACGACGTTGTCGTCGAGGCGGCGGTCCGGGACGCGGATTCCGCCGTTGATGTCCTTGTCGATGAGAAAGCGGTTCGGGAAGAGGATGTCCGCCTCGAAGTGGTCGAACTCGTCGCGCATCTGCCCCACGTCGCGGGGGGTGCGGCCGACGATCTTCGTCAGTTCCTCGCCGCGGATGCTCTCGTAGCCGGCTTCGGTTCGGAGGATGGTGTCGCGGGCGAGCAGTTCGTCGGTGAGCGTCTCCGTCGGCGCGTAGAAGTACGGTTCGAAGCCGAGCACGCGGACGTGCATCGGGTCGTTGTCGGGCGTTCGCCCGAACACGTGGACGACCGGATACTCGTCGCGGCCCTGTCCCTCGACGGTGTAGTTCACCTGCGACACCATCAGTTCCAGCGTCCCCTCGGCGTCGGGGTATCTGAGTTCGTGTCGGTCGACGATCTCGTTCACCCGCTGGCTCACGTCGCCCGCGACGGCGGCCGCCTCGGTCGTCGGTCGGTCGCCGTCGTCGCCCGCGTCGCCGTCTCCACCCCCACTACCGTAGTCGGAGAGCCCAGCCTGAGTCATGGCAACCGCTTGGTCACACCCGGGTAAAAAGCTCGGCTTTTCGCCCGGTACCCGCGAATTTCGGGCGCGCCGGGACGGCGTCTGCAAATCCGGTCAGGACGGAAAGACCTATACCGTGCCATGTTATACCATGGACGTAGCAATGTCCGACCGGATAGAAGACGAGTGGTGGGACAGCGCAGATACTACGCAGCAGTCGCTGCAGGCGCCCGACGGCGTCGAGAACGTCGAGACGTATCGGGACGACGACGCCGTCGTCTTCTACGACGCGCAGAACCCCCTCGCGTGGATGCAGACGACGCGAGCCGTCACGTTGCGGGAGCAGGCGTAGCCCGAACACCGAACGCTTATTCTCGACGCCCGCTTCGGCTGTTCTGTGCCTTTCGACCTCCGGTCCGACGATTCCGAGGGCGACGAGCCCGACCCCGAGGACCGCTGGGGCGACCCCGAAGCGGAACTGAACCGGTGGGACGACCCGGAGGAGAAGTGGAACCGGTGGGGCGACCCCGAACGCGACCTTCCGAACGTCCCCGAAGCGCCGAAACCGTCGACACCCGAGGGCGAGGTGGACTCCGAACTCGCCACGGCGTTCTGGGTGAGCGTCGTCCTCGTGAACGTCGGCGTCGGCGCGCTCTCGCTCGGCGCGATGTTTCTCTACTTCCGCGGGCAGTGGCGACTCGGCGGGGGGCTCTTCGTCGTCGGCCTGTTCCTGCTCCTCCGAACCTACCAGCGGTACAGACAGTTCCGCGAGGGACGGACGACGGACGACGGGGTTCCTCCGATGGAGACGGCAGGGACCGAGACAGACGACGAGGGCGACGGAATCGGCGGGAACGACGGACGCGACGGAAGCGAGACAGACGACGAGGGCGACGGAAGCGATGGAAGCGAGACAGACGGCGGGAACAACAAAAGCGGCAGAACGGCGAAAGCGACGGGAGCGCAGAGCTCCTCTGAAAGCCCCGAGAACACCGACTCGTAGGCCGCACGTCCGCCGACTCGTCGAGTATCGGACCACCGTGCCGCGGTCGGAATCGCTAACCCGCTCGACGCCGACTATCGACGCATGCAGACCGTCCGCGACGAAGACGGACGACGGTATCTTCTGTTGAAACGGTCGAGCGAATCGAGTCGGGTCCGCGACCCCGAGACCGGCGAGGAGCGGCACCTCTCCAACGACGCGTTCGAGGTCGTCGACGGCGAACCGCCGCTGGTCGCCGCCGCGTCGGGCGTCCCCGAGTCGGTCCGTCGCGTGCTCTCGGCCACCCACAACGACCGCTCGCTCGGGCTGCTCGTCGAACTCGCCGACCGCGGGCCCCTGTCGGTGCTCGAACTGCTGGACTCCTACGACCTCTGCGAGAGCGACCTCCTCGGGCTGCTCACCGAGTTCCGAGCGGCGGGCCTCGTCGACGAGGCCGACAGCTACGGCGAACGCGGCTACGACGCGACAGAACTGGCCCGCGAGGGCGTCGCACGTATTCGAGACGACTGAGTCGCCGAGTCGCGCTCAGTCGTCGGCGACCGACTCGACGGCCGAGAGCCCGGCCGCCTCCTCGTGACGAACCGTCGACCGGTTGCTCGTCGGGTTCTTCTCGACCGTCACGAGGTCGTCCGCCGCGCCGACGAGTTCGTCGTCGTGGCTCACGATGATTATCTGGCGGACGCCGAAGCCGCGCATCTCCTGGACCAGATCGACGAGGCGGCCGACGTGGCCCGAGTCGAGGAAGACGGTCGGTTCGTCGAGGATGAGCGGCGGCGTCGGAGCCGCGCCCTCGATTCCCTCCGCCAGCAGACGGTAGATGGCGCAGCGAAGCGAGAGGTTGAACAGCGCGCGTTCGCCGCCGGATAGCTGCTCGGGGTCGAGCGCCTGCCCGTCCTTTTGGTACACTGTCAACGCGTACTCGCCGTCGAGACGGATGCGCGCGTAGGCGTCGTTGGCGTAGACGAGGTCGAACGTCTCGTTGAGCATCCGTTCGAGCGTCTCCACGTTCCGCTGGCGGAGTTCCGCGCGCAGGTCGCCGTACATCGCCTCCAGCTCCTCGGTCTCCTCGTGGAGCGATTCGAGCGCGTCGACGCGTTCTTCGACGTGGTCGCGCTTCTCCTGCAGTTCTTCGAGGCGCTCGATATCGGTCTTCGCGCCGCCGATGTCGTTGTCGAGCTTCGTTCGTTTTTCGGCGAGCGACTCCAGTTCGGGTTCGACCTGCTTGAGGTACTGTTCGGCGTTCGACCGCTGCTCTTTGGCCTGTCGAATCTGGGACTCGTCGACGTCTTCGCGGAGTTCGCGGCGGCGGCGCTGTTTTTCGGCCAGTCGCTCCCGCCGTTCGTCGTTGAGTTCGTCGAGGTCCGAACGCCGTTCCGAGAGACGGTCGAGTTTCGATTCGGCATCCGAAATCTCGTCGCGGAGCGACTGGATTCGTTCGAGGCGTTCCTCGCTCGATTTTACCCCCTCCCGTTCTTCTTCGAGTTCCGCGATTCGGTCGCGGGTCTCCTCTGCACGCGACGCCGTCTGTTCGGCGGCCTCGCGGAGTTCCTCGGCTTTCCCCTCGTGCTCTTCCGCCGCGGTTCGGGCCGCCTCGGCCTGCTCGGCTTTCTCGGCGAGCGTGCGCTCGCGCTGGTCGACGAGGGTGGTGACGCTGTCGCGGCGTTCGCGCAGCCGTTCGAGTTCGTTCTCGGCGTCGACGAGTTCTGCTGCGGTGTCGATATCGTCGTCGAGCGACGCGACCTCCGCTTCGAGCTCCTCGCGTTCGTCGTCGAGGTCGTCGACGCGGGCGCGGTCCTCGTCGAGGGTGTCGACGTGCGGCGACTCGTCGACGGGCTGTCCGCACTCGGGGCACTTCCCCTCGTCCAGCAGCCGCCGAGCCTCTTCGACGCGCTGACGGGTCGACCGGAGTTTCGTCCGGACCGTCTCGAGTTCGTCGCGCAGCGACGACTTCTGTTCGCGGAGGTCGGCGAGGTGTTCCGAGGCGTCGCCGCGGTCGACGGGGGCATCCTCGAACGTCGCGTCGAGGTCGTCTATCCGCGCGTCGAGGTCGTCGAGCGCCTCCCGACGGTCGTCGAGTTCGGCTTCGGCCGTCTCGCGTTCGGCTTCCAGTTCGTCGGCCCGCGTTCGCTTCTGTTCGGCGCGCGATTCGAGGTCCGTCGCTTTCTCCCCGAGGTTCGAAGACTGGTTCTCGAACCCCTGCGCCTTCTCGCGCAGCTCCTGTATCGACTCGGTGAGTTCCTCGTGACGCGTCGACAGTTCGGTCAGTCGTGCGGAGACGGCGTCGCCGTCGTCGGCATCTAACTCGCTCCCGGCGACCGCGTCGGCGACGGCCGACTCCAGTTCGTCGATTCGCTCTCGAACCTCTCGGGCGTTCTCGCGGAGCGTCTCCCGTTTCTCCTCCGTCTCGGCGATGGCCGACTTCAGCGACTCGATGTCGTCGTCGAGGTCGCCGAGTTCGGTCCGTTTCTCCTCGTAGTCGTCGAGCGTCTCGATTGCCTCGTCTCGACTCTTCTCGGCCCTCTCGCGCTGTGTCTCGTACCGCTCGATAGCCGCCTTGACTTCGCTCAGCTCCGTCCGTAGCGCGCTCAACCGCTCGTAGGGGTTCGCCGCCTCCTTCGCTTCGACCTGGGAGTCGAGTTCGTCGAGTCGGCCCCGCTTGTTTTCGAGCACGTCCTCGACGCCGAGTCGGGCGTTCCGCGCCCGTTCGCGGTACTCCTCCAGTTTGCCCAACTGGAGCAGGTCGTCGATCATGTCCTGTCGCTCTCCCGGCGTCGCGTTGATGAGTTTGTTCACCTCGCCCTGGCGGACGTACGCGCAGTTGACGAACGCGTCCGCGTCCATCCGGAGCAGGTCGACGACGAACTTTCGGACGTCGCGTGCGCCGTCGACGCTGCCGTCGGGGACCGCCGACCCTTCGAGCACGCACTTCGCCGTCGTCGCCCGCTCACCCGAGAGCCGAATCCGTCGCTCGATGCGGTACTTCTCGCCCGCGTGGGTGAACCAGAGCTCTATCTCGGACTCCTCCTCGCCGTTCGTCACCACGTCTTCGAGCGTGCCGTCGAGCGCCTTCGCCCCGTAGAGCGCGAAGAAACACGCCTCCAGGAGCGACGACTTCCCGCTGCCGTTGAGGCCGTGGATGACGGTGACGCCCTCGCCGAGTTCGAGGTCGGTGTCGGCGTACGGCTTGAAGTTCTTCAGCCGGATGCGGTCGAATCTCACGAGTAGTCCTCCATAGAGAGTTGGCCGTCGGTCGACGTCTCCTCCGCGGCCGCCGTTTCAGCCGCCTCCGCGGTGTCGGCGATCTCTTCGGTTTCCGCCGATTCGTCGTTCTCGGTCGACTCGGCGGACTCGGTCGATTCGTCGCTCCCGGTCGATTCGTCGGACTCGGAGGCGGACGCGGAGGAGGGTTCGACCGCGTCGGCGCTCACTCTCTCACCGTTCGTCGTCGGCTGCGACGCGTCGACACCGACGTCGGTTCTACCGGCAGCCCCGCCGATATCCGGGTTCGACTCGGGGACTCGCTCCGCCTCACTCGCGTCGGTCTGTTCCGCTTCGCTCTCGGCCTGTTCTGCTTCGCTCTCCCCGTCTTCGCGCGCCTCCGCGCGCGAGAAGTTGTCGAGTCCGTCGTCGACGAGCGTCGCGACGCGTTGTTTCACCTCCTCGCGGACGTTCGAGTCAGCCGTTTTGCTGGCGCGCACCGTCTCGTCGACGTCGATTGCGGCGGCCGAGAGACCGAGGTCGGCGATGCGCTCTCGCACCGCGTCGTCGGGGTCGGCGAAGCTCACAGAGAGGTCGGATTCGACCTCGACCTCCCGGCGGTCGGTGACGCGGGCGACCAGCGCGCCGCGCTCGGCGGCGAACTCCTCGACGCTCGCGGGTGTGACCGGCTCGCCGTCGCCGGTCACCTCGACGACGACGACGGCGTCTTCGAGGTCGTGTTGGCGGACCTGCTCGCGGACCCGCGCCTCACCCTCGCCTTCGTTCAGTTCCACGGAGACGAAGACGAACGAGCGCGTGTCGAGCGCCCGTTGGCGGATGTCCACCCCGCCGTCGTCGTCGAACTCGACGATGTTGTAGCCGCGACCCTCGCGTTCGCTCGTGCTCGCGCGCTCGGTCGACCCGCAGTAGGTGACGGGCGTCTCCCGCACCTCGGCGGTGCCGGCCTCGTGGTTGTCGCCGAGCAGTACGACGTCGAAGTCGACGTTGGAGCCGTCGAGCACCGCTTCGGTCTCCCAGTCGGCGTGAGCGAAGGGGGTAAAGAGACCGTGACTGACGAGCGCCGAGTGGGCGGCGTCGTGCGGTTCGAACTGGTAGTCGAGGTCGTCGCGGCGCGACTTCGGGACGTGGTCGAGGCCGTAGAACGCCGTGTCGCCGACGATACGCGGTTCGGCTCCGAGACGCGTCGCGAGGCCGAGTCGCTCGAAGAGGTCGAGCCACTGCCCGCCTCGGGTCGACTCGTGGTTACCGACGACCGCCAGAAACGGGACGCCGGCGTCTTGGAGGGTCCGAAGCGCCGAGAGCGTTCCGAGGAGGTCCCGCAGTTCGGGGCGGCGGTCGTGAAACAGGTCGCCGGCGTGGACGACCGCGTCCACGTCGTCGTCGACGGCGTCCGCGAGCACCTGCTCGAACGCCGCCAAAAAGTCCCGTCGTCGCGCCGGCGAGTGGTACTGCTGATACCCGATGTGGGTGTCGCCGGTGTGTATCACCCGTGTCATCTGTCCGCCCGTTGGCTGTCCCCTCCTAAATGCGTACCGACGCGTGACGTTTCGGCGTCCCCGCTCCGCTCGGCGCAGAGTTCTCCGTCCTGTCTGAACTGCGAGACGGTCTCGGAGTTCGAGTCGACGCCGGCCGCGCGACGGTAGCGTTCGACGAGAGCCAGCACTCGTTCTCCCTCGCGGCGAACTGCCAGGTCACCCGCGCGCGACGAGACACCGACGGCATCGCGCAGCCGTTCGACGCCCCCGTCGGCGAAAAACGTCGCCGCGGACTCGACGTCGTCCGACGCTTCGACGGCCTCCCGTATCGTCTCGCGCGCTTCGGCTACCGCTTCGCCGGCGCGAGGCAGACGGCCGTCGTCGCGTCGCTCCCCGGTCGCAAGCGTCCGAAGCGCACGCCTGACCTCGTTCGGTGTTGCCACGCGGCGCAACTGGTTCCGTCCTCGGTGAAAAAGATTCGCGGAGAGCGACGGAGCGGAGAGACGAAGAGCAGGCGATGGTCTCGGCCGCGGCTTCGAACGACGGCGTCGTCGGTGTCGTTCAGACCGTCATCGCGTCGTTCAGGTCGGCGGCGTGTACTTCAGACCGTCGTCGCCGGGTTTAGACCGTCAGCGTGTACAGCCGTTTCCGCGCGTCCGAGAACGAAAAGCGCGAGTCGACGACGTCCTGTTCCTCGAGTCTCGTCAGCGCGTACCGAACCGTCCGCGGCGGCAACAGCGTCTCCTCGGCGAGTTGGCTCTGCGTCATCGTCTCGTTGTAGTCGAGAACTTTCGCGACGAGTTTCGCGCTCGGGGGGAGGTCACGAATCGACTCCCACCGGTCGGTCGAATCGGTGGCGGTTACCTCGGTGCAACTCATGGATAGCTACTGCTCTGGCATACAGCCAGATAATATTTGCTATGTTTAGATATTACTGTCAGAAATCTGCGGCGGCGAGTCGCCCCGCGACCCGAAGCCTCTTATGAACTTGTGACCTAATCCGTCCGATGACCGATACTGTGGACGACGTCGACTTACCCTACGACGAGGAGGCGGCGTCACAGCAGGAGAAAATCGAGGCGTTGGAAGAACGCCTCGAGGTCCTCGAAGCGCAAAACGAGGAGATGCGTGACAAGCTCCTCGACGCGAACGCCGAGAACAACAAGTACCAGCAGAAGTTGGAGCGACTGACCCACGAGAACAAGAAGCTCAAGCAGTCGCCGCTGTTCGTCGCCACCGTCCAGGAGATAAACGAGGACGGCGTCGTGATCAAACAGCACGGCAACAACCAAGAGGCCCTCACCGAAGTGACCGACGAGATGCGGGACGACCTGGAACCCGACGCCCGCGTCGCCGTCAACAACTCTCTCTCCATAGTCAAGAAACTCGAAAAGGAGACCGACGTGCGCGCACGCGTAATGCAGGTCGAACACAGCCCCGACGTCACCTACGAGGACATCGGCGGCCTCGAAGAGCAGATGAACGAGGTGCGCGAGACGGTCGAGATGCCGCTCGACCGCCCGGAGATGTTCACCGACGTCGGTATCGACCCGCCGTCCGGCGTGCTCCTCTACGGGCCGCCGGGCACCGGTAAGACGATGCTCGCCAAAGCCGTCGCCAACCAGACCGACGCCACCTTCATCAAGATGGCCGGCTCCGAGTTGGTCCACAAGTTCATCGGCGAGGGCGCGAAACTCGTCCGCGACCTCTTCGAGGTCGCGCGCGAGAACGAACCCGCCGTCCTCTTCATCGACGAGATAGACGCCATCGCCTCCAAGCGAACCGACTCGAAGACCTCCGGCGACGCCGAGGTCCAGCGGACGATGATGCAGCTGCTCAGCGAGATGGACGGCTTCGCCGACCGCGGCGAGATTCGCATCATCGCGGCGACGAACCGCTTCGACATGCTCGACCCCGCCATCCTCCGACCGGGGCGGTTCGACCGCCTCATCGAGGTGCCGAAACCGAACGACGACGGCCGTGAGATCATCTTCCAGATCCACACGCGCAACATGAACGTCTCCGACGACGTGGACTTCGCGGAGCTCGCCGAGATGGCCGACGACGCCTCCGGTGCCGACATCAAAGCCGTCTGCACCGAGGCGGGGATGTTCGCCATCCGCGACGACCGCACCGAGATATACATGCAGGACTTCGTCGACGCGTGGGAGAAGATTCAGGCCGAAGACGCCGACGTCGACGCCGACGTGTCGCGCGCGTTCGCCTGAGCCGACCCCTCCTTCCGACGTTCTCGTCGGCTTCGACCGACGACGCTCTCTTTCGACCCTCTCCGTCGCAGAGCGACCCGGCTATCGATGAGTCGAGCGAGTCGAAGAACGGACACGGACCGGTCGCAGGAGAGACCGCAACCGCCGGGCGGACCGCAACCGCCGGGTGGACGGCTCACCGACGAGCGGTTCGGGCAGCAGCTACGGCGACGTCACGGCGAGATGAACGTGCCGAACGCGGCGAGCGGGACGAGAAACAGGAGGACGAACATCACCAGGAGAATCGCGCCGTAGCCCGCGCCGACGCCCGCGACGGTCAGCCACGCCGGGTGGTCGAACTGGTCGAGATCGAGGCTCATACCCCCACTCCGGACGGCGGCGACATAAACGTGGTCGTCGGAATTACGGCGAGTCGGGGAGGCGACCGTCGGACCCCGCTCGGCGACGAGCGCCGACGCCGAACCACAGTACTCAATTTCGCCCGCCCGCAGGGGTGGATATGGGAGAGCCACTGCCGTCGCGCGAGGAGCAGGCGTTGGAAGTCCTCGACCGCCTGTACGACGAGTACCCCGACACCACGATTTCGCTGAACTTCTCGAACCGCCTCGAACTGCTCATCGCCGTGATGCTGTCGGCGCAGTGCACCGACGAGCGCGTCAACAAGGTGACCGCCGACCTCTTCGAGACGTACCGCACGCCCGAGGAGTACGCGAACGCGCCGCAGGAGGAGATGGCCGAGGCCATCTCGTCTATCACCTACTACAACAACAAGGCGAAGTACATCCGCTCGGCGGCCGCCGACATCGTCGAGAAACACGGCGGCGAGGTGCCCGACACGATGGACGAACTCACGGAGTTGGCGGGCGTCGGTCGGAAAACGGCGAACGTCGTGCTCCAGCACGGCCACGACGTCGTCGAGGGTATCGTCGTCGACACGCACGTCCAGCGCATCAGCCGCCGACTCGGCCTCACCGAGGAGGAGTATCCCGAGCGAATCGAGGAGGACCTGATGCCCGTCGTCCCCGAGGAGGACTGGCAGCAGTACACCCACCTGCTCATCAGCCACGGCCGAGCGGTCTGTACGGCCCGCAACCCGACGTGTTCGGACTGCGTGCTCGAAGACGTCTGCCCCTCCTCGAAACTCGACCACGAGGTCGACCTCGCCAGCGGCGACGCGTGGTGACACCGCGACCCCGCAACCAAGACCCCGCAACCAAGACCCCGCAACCGAGACTGAGCGTACTGTTTGCGTGACGTATCAACGCTCGTGACGTCCAACACCACTATTTGACTGTCGGGCGTACGCGGAGACATGGCCAAAGACGAACACGGCATCGACCTCGAGGAGGACACCGAACTCGACGTTCAGAGCGACGACGAGGACGAGGAAGAGGCCGAAGCGGAGGCCGAACAACGGGAGGCGCAGGAGGCCGCCGAGGAAGCCGACCGAGAGCAGGACGTCGAACAGCAGTCCACCGACCGCGAGACCGACGCCCAAGAGCAGGAGAACGTCGACAACCACCGCGACGAAGAGCCGTTCAACAGCTAACTCGGTCGTCCGGTTCCGGGTCGGCGGTCGGCCCCGCCGTGATTTCTCTCAGAAGTACATCGTCACGTAACGTGCGATACCGACCAGATACGCCGCGATCCAGAACAGCACGTACCCGAGGACGCCGAGGCGGAGTCGGCCGCGCCACGCGCCCATGTTCTCGTGGAGGTCGTTCAGGTCGAGCTCCTGGTCGGGGTTCCGGTACAGGTCGGCGTTGCGCTTGGCCTGAAAGATACGAGCGATGCCCGTGAGCGCGAAGATCAACATCGCGTACGCCTGTAGACCGAGGATGGCGTGTAGCGCGGACAGACCGCCGAGTTGGTCGAGCAGCCGCGGAACCATCCAGACGACGACCGGAATCGTGTTCAGCGCGAGGCCGGCGAAGATGAACTTCAGGTGGTAGACGAGCACGTCCCACGTCACAGTCTCGGTGTCGATCATGATCCACGCGCCGTAGAGGTAGAACGGGAAACTCGCGGTCACCATCGACGCGGCGAGCGTCGCGATGGCGGTATCGCTTACCATCGTCTCGACTAAGTCGGGTGTCGTCCTAAATGACCCGACTTCCGCCCGCGACGGCTGGCGGGGGTGGAGACGGCGACGCGGGCGACGACGGCGAGCGACGGGCGTCGGTCGGTGTCGGAAAGCTAAAACCGTTGTATCGACTACTGTGAGTGATGTCCGACCCGTCATCCGCGTCGGCGGACGGTCCCGACGACGAGCCGAGCGACCGGCGGCCCGAGGCCGGGACCGACGCCGACGAGTTGGACGCGCTTCGCCGCGAAGTCGAGTCCAAGTACGACTTCGACAACTTCGGTCCCAGAGAGATGGCGGAGATGTCGCTCGAAGAGTGGGAGGTCGCCTTCGACAGCGACTCGTGGATAACGGGCCGGGAACTGCTCGACAGAGTCGAGAAGGAGCTTCGCTCGCGCGTCGCCAGCCGCGAGGTGTTCGCCGTCGTCGAGCGCGTCCGCGAAGACGGCGAAGACCGGGTCGTCGCCTACTCCGACGAAGGGTTCGCCGTCGTCTACGACGACGGCAGCGTCGAGGGCCGCGGCACGGTGCTCAGAGACGTGAAACCGACGGTCGCGCTCTGCTCGATGGACGATTACGAAGTCGAGGAGCCGCCGCTCGACGCCTCGCTGCCGAACCCCGAGGACGTGTCCGAGGGGACGGGCCAACTCGGCAACAACATGCTGCAGGTCGTCGCGGGCGTCCAGATTATCGCCGCGCTCGGCCTGCTCGTCCTCTGGTCGCCGCTGACCTCGCTCATCCCGTTCTCGTCCGCCGGTCAGTTGAACTTCGCCCCGCCGGTAGTGGCGTTCTTCTTCCTGCTCGTCGGGCTGTTCCTGTTCATGACCGTCGCCAACGCGCGGCTCTCGGACCGGTTCCGCGCCGAGGAGTACCGAAACCGACTGCGGGCGCTCGACCCCGAGCAGGTCGAACGCCCGGAGTTCCTCCCGGGTAGCGGCGAGTCGGAGTCGACTCCCTCGGAAGTCGGCGGCGGGAGGCGGAACGAACGTCCCGATAACTCCACCGGAAACGAGTAGAGATACCGCCGCGTATCGCGGTACGACGGCCAGTCGGAGGCTTTAAGCGCGTCCCTTCCTGACTCCCACGTGTATGAAAAGGCGGGACTTTCTGAGAGCGGCCGGTGGCTCGGCTGCCGCCGCAGCCGCCGCATCCGGCACCGCCGCCGCGCAGGAAGAAGGCGGACAACAACCCGATTTCGGGAGTTGGCTCTCCGGCGTCGACGGTGGCTATCAGGACATGCGGGGACAGAGCGAGGTGACCGTGCAGGTCGGTGCAGACGGCAACGGCGGGGCGTACGCCTTCCAACCCGCCGGCATCTGGGTCGACTCGGGTACGACGGTTATCTGGGAGTGGACCGGCGAAGGCGGCGGCCACAACGTCGCCAATACGGGCGGTCCCGGCGACTACACCTCCGAGACGACCGAAGAGGCGGGCTTCACGTTCGAGTACACCTTCGAGGAGAGCGGCATCAGCGAGTACCAGTGTGAACCGCACGCCGGCCTCGGGATGAAAGGCGCCGTCGCCGTCGGCGAGGACGTTCCGACGACCTCCGCGGGCGGCGGCGAAAAGGAACTTCACGAACTCGGCGTGCCGGTGCAGGCGCACTGGGTCGGCTCGGCGACCCTCCTCGGCATCGTCGTCACTATCATCTACTCGTTCTACATCCTGAAGTACGGCGAGTCCGCGAACACCGGGAGGGGTCGATAGATGTCCTCCTCCGGCAGTACCTACGGCGACATCCACCGGTACGAACCGGCGCGCGAGAGCACCGCCGCGGCCATCGCCATCGTCCTCCTGACGATATTCGAGGTGTTGTTCGTGTTCCTGTTCACGTACGGGCTCGTCTCCGGTTGGGGACTGACCGACACCGGGAACATGTTCCTCGGCGGCGTTCTCACGGTCATCTTCGTCGATTTGGCGTTCATCCTCGCGCTGTACCGCAAGGAGTTCTTGCCCGACGTGATGATCGTAAAGAAGCGCCGTCGCAAGTGGGAGGACCTCTACGTCCGCGAAGAACAGGCAGACGGCGAAACCATCGGGACCGACGCGTGGGACACGCTCAAACGCGCGGTCTACCCCT
The DNA here is from genome assembly GCF_005155585.1 of Haloprofundus sp. MHR1. NCBI lineage: Archaea > Methanobacteriati > Methanobacteriota > Halobacteria > Halobacteriales > Haloferacaceae > Haloprofundus > Haloprofundus sp. MHR1. The sequence continues at coordinate 2,215,296 of NZ_CP039833.1, read as the reverse complement.
ACTACAAGAGGTAACGAATGAGCTTAGAACGAAAAGACGACTACGACCACGACGCGTGGCTGAAGGAGAAAGACCTCTCGCCCGTCGAGACGACGTTCCTCACCGCGCTCATCTGGATGGACAAGCGACTCCGCATCGTCGACTATCTGGAGATTCTGGAGACGCTCTACTACCGGGTCAACCTCCAGATGCCGAAGAGTCACACCGAACAGTACAACCTCGACAACAAGTTCTGGTACTGGTACCCGCTGTACACGCTGGGACTGTTCTCGACGCTCGCGTACATCGTCGCCGCGGTGAGCGGGGCCTTACTGGGCTTCTACTACTCTCCCGCGACCAGCGGCGACCCGACGACGGCGTACACCCAGATCGAGTTCATCATGACCGAACTCCAGTTCGGGTTCTTCCTCCGCAGCCTCCACCGCTGGTCCGCGCAGGTGATGGTCGCGGCGGTGTTCCTCCACATGCTCCGGGTGTACTTCACCGGCGCGTACAAGGAACCGCGCGAACTCAACTGGATACTCGGTATCATCCTGATCAGCCTGACCATGGGGTTCGGCTACACCGGCTACCTGCTGCCGTGGGACCAGCTCGCCTTCTGGGCGGGCCAGATCGGCGTCGAGATGGCGCTGTCGGTCCCGCTCATCGGCGAGTGGGCGGCCCAGTTGGTGTTCGGCGGGTTCACGCTGAGTCAGGCGACGCTGCAACGCATGTACATCATCCACGTGTTCCTGCTCCCGTTCATCGTGACGACGCTCATCGCCATCCACATCGGCATCGTCTGGGTGCAGGGCATCGCGGAACCGCACTAATCGAGGTAACACAATGACAAACAACGACAACACGACCGCGGAAACCGACGGCGGTACGGGCATCGTCGCCCCCGACGACGAGACGCCGACGTGGAGCGAGCGCAAGGCTCGCAAGACCGGCCTCTCTCGGCTCACGTACGAGTATTTCGAGCGCTCGCGCCGCGAAGACCAAGACCTCCGAACGGAGTCCGACTACGTCGAACGCGACGTGCTCGGCTTCCCGACCTGGCCGCACGAGACGGTGCGCAACCTCTCTATCGCCAGTTTCTTCGTCGGGATGATTTTCTTCCTCTCGGCGACGCTGCCGCCGCACATCGGCTCGCCCGCGAACCCGAGTTCGACGCCCGCCATCATCCTACCCGACTGGTATCTGTACTGGTCGTTCGGCCTGCTGAAACTCAGTCCGGTCAACCCCGAACTGTCCATCCTCGGCGGGCAGAAACTGATGGCCGACCGGACGTACGGTGTGCTGGCGAACGTCGTCGTCGTCGGCTTCATCGCGATGGTGCCGTTCCTCAACAAGGGGAGCGCCCGGCGTCCCGTCGAACAGCCGTTCTGGGCGGCCGTCGGCGTCGGCGGCGTCGTCTTCGCGTTCACCATCAGCGTCCTCGCGGTGCAGAACCTGATGCCGATGAACATCGACCTGCTGTTCGACCTCACGTTCCTCCTGCCCATCGTCGCGGGTATCGTCACCTACGCGGTGCTCAAGACGATGCGCGAGGGGTACATGTACGACCTCAACCGCCGGTACTACCGGCTTCGACCGCCGCGGTAGCGGCGTACCGCCGTCTTTCCTCTATGAGTTCAGATACGAACAGTGATACCTCCGACGGGCGCACGACCTCCGACAGCGACGCGACCACCGGCAGCGACGCGGCCGACGACCCCGACGCGAACGATGGCCAAGAGACGACCGGAGGCGGGCCGCGCAGGTCCGACTCGGGCCGACGCGACGTCGTCGTCCCGATGCGACTGTACAAGACGATAACCGTGTTCTCGACGCTCATCGCCGTCGTCTCCGTCGTGATCGGCTTCGTTCTCATCGACGCGGCGACCATCCAGTTCAGTTTCCTTCGACGGGCCATCACCGGCGCGCTGGCGGCGGTCGGTCTCGGCGTCGCGCCGGGGGTTCTCAGCGCAGTGCTCGCGCTCGTCGGTATCACGATCATCGGCCTCGGCGCGGGCGTCTACGTTCTCGGGACCCGATTCCGCGCCCGCGGAATGGGAAACTCTCAAGAGGACTCCGACGAACTCTCGGATAATGGCTGACGAGTTCATCAAGGGGTTGACTATCGCCACCGCCGCCGGACTCGGTTGGATGGTGCTGGCGGGCTGGTACCGCACGAGCAGTTTCGAGAGCGCCGCGCAGTTAGTCGAACCCGTGACGGTCGAGGGACCCGACCTGTTCAACGGCATCGCCATCGCGCTGATGGACGTGCTGCTCTGGTTCGCGATTCTCGGCGCGCTCACGTTCTGGGTGCTCATCCCGGTCGGCCGCGAACTCCGCGCGTCCTACAGCGAGCGCCGCTCGCAGTAATCGCCTCGGCCGACTCTCTCGGGCATCCGTTTCTGTCTTCTCTGCGACCGCCGCGAGCCGTCGGTCTCTCGGTCGCGCGTCTGTCGCTCACTCGTCTGTCGCTCACTCGTCTGTCGCTCACTCGTCTGTCGCTCACTCGTCTGTCGCTCACCCGCCGGGTCCGCCGCACCCGTTCACACGACGTTTTACCTCCAGCAGTCGGCAGAGAAGAAGCGCCGGTCGGTTCGTACTGACACCCGCTTCGGTCGTGAGCGTTCGCTGTCTCGTCAGCGAGTACGGGCGAGCGCTGAGCGAGCGCTGCCCCGGGACGCTCTCGGTTCCCGAGTGTCGACGACCGAGACGCCACCGTCGCCGCGTCGAGGACCGTGAGAGCCCTCGCAGGCTACAGCGGCCGCCTCAGATGATCTGCGTCCAGACGTCGGCGATGAGGAAGAAGAGACTCTGGAACGCCGCGTACAGCAGCACCAGCACGGACGCCGCGAGGCCGCCCTTCGGCCGCTCGACGTTCATCCCGTTCCGCGCTTCGACCTGACGAGCCTCGAACTCGAAGAAGTCGGTGACGAACATCCCGAGCACGAGGACGGACATGACCATCCCGCCGTGCGGGGCGACGACGAGGTACAGGAGCGACGCGACGACGAGCGCACCGCTCGTGAGCGTGTGCGGCGTGTATCGGGTGATCTCCTCGTCCTCGCGGGCTTGGCGGGCGTGCGCGCGGTGGCCGAGGAAGCGCGTCGCCATGTTTGCCAGCACGAACACCAGGATAACGGCCGGCAGCGCCGGGGCGATAGCCTCGAGGACGTCGAGGGGCACGATGAACTGCAGCGGTTGCATACCCGAACATCGGAAGGTGACTCATTAGAGTTTTTCCAATCCCGCGCGCTATCTCGCCGGACCGGTACATCGACCGACCGGCGCGACTGGCAATCGACCAATCGGCACGACTGGCAATCGACCAATCGGCGCGCCCGGCAATCGACCAATCGGCGCGCCCGGTGCAACGATCAGACCGGGCGTGTCGGCTGACTCGCTCCGACGCCGACGAGTTCACTCCGGCGTCGGCGGCCGAAGCAGCGTCGCTTCGGCGCTGGGTTCGATTCGGACGGGCACGTGGGGGTCGACGGTCGTCGCCCGGTCGCCGTCGACGACGAGCGAGACGGCACCCTCGTCGCGTTCGACCGATAGCGAGACGGCGCCGTCGACGACCCACGAGTCCCAGCGCGTCGAAAACGGCGAGACGGGCACGACGCCGAGGCCGGTGCCGGGGGTGAGTACCGGACCGCCCGCCGCCCGCGCGTATCCGGAACTGCCGAGCGGCGTCGCGACGACGACACCGTCGGCCCGAAACGCGTCGAGCGGGTCGTCGCCGCTCCGGACGGCGTACTCGGAGATGCGCGCCGGTTCGTTCGTGACGAGCATCGCGTCGAAGACGGCGTCGGCCACGCGCTCGTCGCCGACGGTGACCGACAGCAGCGGGTGGTCGACGGTCCGGCGGTCGGTTTCGGCGAGCGCGGCGAACGCGTCGTCGAGTGCCGACGGCGACACCGAGTGTCGTCCGCCGACGCCGACGGGGAGAATCGGACCGTTCGGTCGCTCGCGGACGGCGTCGACGAGGGCGCGTTCGCCGACGGCGACGACGAACGAGGCCTCCTCCGGGTCGGAGAACGCGAACTCGGCGGCGCGGAGCGCGCGCTCGACTCGGCCGTCGTCGTCGCCGCGAAGCGAAACCGCCGTCGCCGTGTCGTCGCGCGCGCCACTCATTGTCCAATCGTTACTCGCCGGCCGCTAAAAGTCTGCGCGGTTCGGCGACGGAGAGACGTGGCCGTCCCCCGCTGGACCTCCGCTCGCCTTGGGGGCGCGAGTTCTCTGCTCGCCCCGGAGGCGCGAGTGTTCTGCTCGCCCCGGAGGCGCGAGTGTTCTGCTCGCCCCGGAAGTGCGAGTGCTCTGCTCAGTACGGCCAGTCGCCGGTTATCTTCATCCCGGGGGCGTGGTCCTCGGCTTCGAGGCGCTCGGCTATCTCCTCGGGCGCTTTGTGCTCGACGACGGTGTCGGCGTCGGCGAGGTCGACGACCAGCTCGGCGAGCAGCACCGCCTGCTCGCGGAACGTCCGCACTTCGAGTTTGTCGAGCGTGTCGGCGTAGGTGTGTCCCCACCCGCGGCCGCGGCCCTGCGTCTCGCTGCCGACCATGTAGCCGGGGACGCCCCACTGGACGAACGGCCAGTGGTCCGAGTGCGGTAGCTGCTCGGGGACGACGCTCACGGGGTGACCGAAGCGCTCGCCGACGCCTTCGGCGGCGGCCTCCAGTTCGTCGAAGTCGTGGGTGTGGAACCGCAGCGTCCGCCCGTTGGCGACGCCGTCGAAGTTCACGACGGCCTCGATGGACTCGAAGTCGGCCCGCTCGGCCTCGTGTGCGGAGCCGACGAGTCCGACCTCCTCCGCCCCGAAGGGGACGAACCGGACGCGAGTGTCGAGTTCGTCCTCCCGGTCGGCGAGGATGCGCGCGAGTTCGACGACCATCGCCGTCCCCGTCCCGTTGTCGGCGGGAGACAGCCCTCGACGTGGTTTCTGAACACGAACGCGGCCGCGCCGGCCTCGACGGCGTAGTAGTACTTCTCGCGGCGGTGGATGAACCGGTCGTAGTGGTCCGGCACCGTCGACGAGACCACGACGACTTTCCCGTCGAGGTCGGCGTCGAAATCCTCGGGGAGGCCGTAGCCGAGGTCGACGAGTTCGCCGCTCGCGGCGTCTGCCGGGCTTCGCGGCAGCGCGATGCAGTCCTGCGTCGTGTCGCCCGCCTCGACGGCGCTGTCGCCGCGTACCCAGCCTTGGATGTCGAACTCGTCGATACGGGCGTCGCGCGCGCCGACGTCGCTCAGCGCGTCCCGGGTTCGCTCCATCGCCGCTCGTTCGCCCGGACTGCCCGCCATCCGGTCGCCGATGTCGACGAGCGTTTCGAGGTGGTTCCACCCGGTGTCGCTCGTGAACGTCTCGCCGATCCAGTCGGTGTCTTCCATGGTCTCGGCTGACGCGGTGTCGCGGTAACCGTTGCGGTCCCCGTGGTCGCTCTCCGGTTCGTCGCCGTCGCCGTTTTCGCCGTTTTCCCCCGGTTTCTGTCGGCTCGGTGTTCACTACTTTCGTACGCAAAACCGAACGCAGACGCCGGATTCGGCAGGTCTTTACCGGAACATCATCTACGTTCGTGCATGACTTCCGTACGAGTCGCCGGTGTCGGTCTCACGCAGTTCGGCCGCCACCCCGACCGAACCGGTCGGGACCTGTTCGCGGAGGCCGCATTCGCCGCCCGAGCGGACGCGGGCGTTCCCCGTCAGGACATCGAAGCCCTCCACTACGGAAACTTCATGGGGGCGCTCGCGGAGCACCAGGCCCACCAGGGACCGCTCGTCGCCGAGGCGGCGGGGCTCTCCTGTCCGGCGACCCGCTACGAGCAGGCGTGCGCCTCGGCGGGCGTCGCCGCCCGGCAGGCGATAAAAGACGTCCGAAACGGCGAGAGCGACGTCGTCCTCGTCGGCGGCATGGAGCGGATGACGAACCTCGAAACCGCGGAAGTGACCGAGTCGCTCGCTATCGCCGCGGACGAACTGTACGAGGTTCGCGCGGGCATCACCTTCCCCGGCGCGTACGCGCTGATGGCGCAGGCGTACTTCTCGAAGTTCGGCGGCGAACGCGAGGACCTCGCGCACATCGCCGCGAAGAACCACCGCAACGCCGTGAACAACGAGTTCGCCCAGTACCAGCGCGAGGTGTCGGTCGAGGAGGCGCTCGACAGCCCGCCGGTCGCCGAACCGCTGCACCTGTTCGACGCCTGCCCCATCACGGACGGGGCGAGCGCGCTCGTCCTCGTCAGCGACGAGTACGCCGAGGAACACGACGTCGACGCGCCCGTCGAAATCACCGGCACCGGACAGGGCGGCGACAAGATGGCGCTGCAGGACCGCGAACACCTCGCGCAGACCCCCGCCGCGACGAAAGCCGCCGAGGAGGCGTACGCCGACTCCGGTCGGCGCCCCGAGGATATCGAGGTCGCGGAGGTCCACGACTGCTTCACCATCGCCGAGGTGCTCGCGCTCGAATCGCTCGGCTTCTACGACCCCGGCGAGGCCATCGGCGCGGCCCGCCGCGGCGAGACCACCCGAGACGGCGACAGACCCGTCAACCTCTCCGGCGGGCTGAAGGCGAAAGGCCACCCGGTCGGCGCGACGGGCGGCAGCCAACTCGTCGAGATGACGCGACTGCTCCGCGGCGACCACCCCAACAGCGACGTCGTCGCCGACGCCGAGGTCGGTCTGACGCACAACGCGGGCGGCACCGTCGCCAGCGCCGTCGTCCACGTGCTGGAGGTGGTGAACTGATGGCCGACTCCGGCTACGACGAGTGGATAGCCGCCGTCGAAGCGGGCGAGGGGTACTACCTCGAGTGTCCGGAGGGTCACGGGTCGCTGCCGCCGCGGCGCACCTGTCCGCACTGCGGCGCGCTGGAGTTGGGAGAGGAACCGCTCCCCGAATCGGGGACCGTCGAGACGTACAGCGTCGTCCACGTCGCCGCGCCGTCGTTTCAGGGCGACACCCCGTACGCGACGGCCGTCGTCGACTTCGGTCCGGTGCGACTCACGGGCGTCGTCCGCGGCGTCGAGTTCGACGACCTGGAGGTCGGGACGGCCGTCGGCGTCACCGTCGAAGAACACGAGACGACCGGCGACCCCGTCGTCGTGTTCCGACGGCGGTAGGTCGCCAGCGGCCGGCCCGTCGACGCTGTCTCCCCGCGACTCGTTCTCTCGCGCCTACGACACAGTCTCTCGCGCCTACGACACAGCACCGACATCCGGTGTAGCGGTGCGTTCGGCCCGGCGACGCCGATACCCCGACGTGAACGCGAGCAGCAGCGCGCCGAGGCCGACGAGTCCGACCGCGAGATTCACCACCCACCCGAGGAACGGAATCTGGACGACGAGCGCGACGGCGACGATGCCGACGACGAGTGCCGCCCACTCGCCCTCCCTGTCGGTGTAGGCGAGAATCACGGCACCGACGGCGAACCGGCCGTACACGCCGCCGACCCAGACGAGCAGTCCGAACAGCACTGATCCGATCAGTGCAAGGGGGATGCCGACGAGCGTCACGACGAGCAGCAGCAACACGAGCGGCACGACGACGAGCGAGAGGACGCCGACACCGCCCGACAGACCGGGGCTCCGCGCGGCCTCCAGAACCACGCGCTGGGAGAACGACGGGAAGACGAACAGCAGAACCGCCCCCAACAGCAGGTTCATCAAGAGGCCGTAGACGACTGACGCCCAACCGGGCACGAGCGGCCCGTCGGTTCCCGCCGGTGCGGCGGTCACGAGGTCGTCGTCGCGCTCGACTGTCCCGCCGACGACGGCCCCGTCGGCGCGCTGGAGCGTCCCGTCGTACGTGAGGTCCCCTTCGATGACGGCCGACGGTCCGAGGCGAATTTCGTCCGCGCCGATTTCGGCGTCGCCCTCGACGGTTCCGTCGATACTGGCTGTCTGCGCTCCTGCGCTGAGGTCGCCGCCGACTGTCGCGCCCTCGGCGACGGTGAGGCTTCCGGTCCCCGCGGCGACGTCGCCGCCGACGGTCGAGCCCTCTTCGAGTGTGAGACTGCCCGAGGCACCGGCGACGTCGCCGTCGACGACCCCGGCGATACGAACGCTCCCCGCCGCGCCGGCGACGTTGCCGCCGACGCGACCCGTCTCGGCGACGTACACGTCACCGGCGAATGCGGACACGTCCCCGTTTACCGTCCCGTGTACGACGACCGACCCGCCGAACGCGTCGAGTTCGTCGACTGTCTCGTCCTCGGCGACGACGACCGTATCGCCCGAGCGGGTCACCGCCGTGGCGACGCCGGGCAGGACCCCCAGAACTACGGCGGCCACGAGGACCACTACTACCACTGACCGAGCGTCTCGTCTCATCGAGGAGAATAATGAATGCTACGCTACAAGTAACTGCGGTCAGTTTCCGGTGTATCGGACGGTAGGCGGACTGTGAAGGTCACGTAGCGCGTCTCGTATGTGAGCCGTCGCCCCGCGTCGCTCTCCGACAGATGAAAACGAGAGGTAGTCGACGTGATTCGACTCGAAGCGAGTCGAACGACCCGAGACGCTTCGGTCTGGCTCGGTTCAGTCCGGCTCGGTTTGGTTTAGTCCGGCTCGGTTCGGTTTAGCACAGTCTGCTTCGCGTTCTCTCCGCTCGACGTTCCCTCCGCGAGTTACGCCGCCTCCGCGAGTTCTTCTCGAACGGTCCGGAGGAACGACTCGGGGTGTTCGACGTGCGGCAACAGCATCGCGTCGTCGAAGACGACCAGGCGCGCGTCGGCCTCGTCGGCCAGCGCCCGGCCGTCCGACAGCGGCGTCACGTCCGCTTCGCGACCCCAGACGAGTGTCACGGGCACGTCGAACTCCGAAAGCGTCCCGCCGAGGTCGATGTCGGAGTTGAGGTAGCCGCTGACGAACGAGGCGGGCGCGAAGCGGGCGTTCTTCTGGTGGGTCGTCCGCCACTGGTAGTCGACCCACTCGTCGGAGAGGTTCGAGGTGTCGTAGTAGCCGTGGTCGGCGCTGAAGTAGCGCAACGCGCGACGCGAGGTGATGGTGTTGTACGCCGCCGTGCCGAGAAGCGGCGCGCGGAACAGTTCGCGAAGCGCCTGCTTCGGTTCGGGGCCGGCTTTCGTCGTCGGACAGACGAGAATCAACTGCGACACGTCGGCGTCGCGGGCCGCGGCGGCGGCGTACGACGCCGTCAGCGACGACGCGAGTACGGCGGGTTCGTCGAACTCCGCGAGGAACTCCGCGACGAAGTCCTCGTACAGCGCCGCCGAGTAGCGAAGCGGCGGGCGGTCCGACCGGCCGAATCCGGGGAGGTCGGGCGCGACGACGTGGTACTCCGAGGCGAGTTCGGTGAAAATCTCGCGGAACTCGCCGCTCGACCCGGCGGCGTTGATGCCGTGTAAGAGCACGAGGTCCGGGTCGTCGGGGTCGCCCGCCTCGGTGTAAGCGACGTTCATCCCGCGCCAGCGATACGTCCGCTGCTCGCCGATGAGCGCCGGTTCGAGTTCGCCCGCGCCCTGCGTGAGCATCCGGTTCGCGGCCGCGACCGCGCCGATACCGAGCGCAGCGCCGCCGACGGCTCGTCGGAGTTTCATACGGGAGCGACGGGGGCGAGAGACTTGATAGCTACGCCCGACTCACGTGGAGAGTTCCGGGGCGAGTCGAACTCAGCCGTCGCGTTCGAGACACTCTCGCAGCGGTTCGACCAACTCGTCGGCGACGGTGTAGGGGTCTGTCTCGCGGGCGACGACGGCGTCGACGAACGACTCCATGCCGCCGCGGCGGTCGATCTCGTCTTCCAACAGTTCGCCGGTGTCCTCGCGGAGGAGCGTCCGAATCTCCTCGGCGTAGCGCGTCCGCGCTTTCTCGGTGAGACGCCCCGAGCGTTCGAGGTACGCGCGGTGCTCCGAGAGCGTCTCGATGAGCTCGTCGACGCCGTCGCCGGAGGTGGCGACGGTCTCGACCACGTCCGCGGTCCACCCCTCCTCGCCGTCGCCTCCCTCGCCGTTCTTCTCGCTCTCGTCGGGACTGTCGGCGACCTCGGGTTTCTCGAACCCGCCGCCAGCGCCGTGGTGGCCCAGGTCGAGGTTGGAGGTCGGGTCGCCCTGGAGGTGGATCATCTCTTCGAGGTCGGCGACCGTCTTGGAGGCCCCGCTCATGTCGGCTTTGTTGACGACGAACACGTCGCCGATCTCCAGAATTCCGGCTTTGAGCATCTGTACGTCGTCGCCGCTGCCCGGTTGGACGAGGACGACGACGGTGTCGGCGGTCCGGACGACGTCGATTTCGTTCTGCCCCGCCCCCACGGTTTCGATGATGATCTTGTCCTTGCCGAACGCGTCGAGGGCTTTGACGGCGTCACCCGTCGCGGTCGAGAGGCCGCCGAGGGTGCCGCGGGCGCTCATCGACCGGAAGAACACGTCCATGTCGCCGACGTTCGACGCCATCCGGATTCGGTCGCCGAGGACTGAGCCGCCGGTGTACGGCGAGGAGGGGTCGACGGCGATGACGCCGACGGTCTCGCCGCGGTCGCGGTAGCTCTTGGCGAGTTTGTCGACGAGCGTCGATTTTCCGGCACCGGGACTACCGGTGACGCCGACGACCTCGGCGTCGCCGGTGTGTTCGTGCAGCGCCGAAACGAGTTCTCTGTAGCCCGACGAGCGGTTCTCTATCTTCGTGATGGTCCGCGCGAGCGCGCGGTGGTCGCCGCCGAGCAGGCGCTCGACGAGGTCGACTTCTTCCGCTCGACTCATGCGCGGTCGGGCGCGTGCTGTCTGACGAACTCGATGGTGTCGGCCATCGGCGTCCCCGGGCCGAACACCTCGGCGACGCCCATCTCCTTCAACTCGGCTTTGTCGTCGTCGGGGACGATGCCGCCGACGAGGATGAGCGTGTCCTCGAACGCGCCGTACTCCTTCAGCCCCTCGATGACTTTCGGGACGAGCGTGTTGTGCGCCCCCGAGAGGATGGAGATGCCGAGGACGTCGACGTCCTCCTGCACCGCGGCCTGGACGATCTCGTCCGGCGCGCGGTGGAGTCCCGAGTAGATGACCTCGAATCCGGCGTCGCGGAAGGCGCGGGCGATGACGTGGGCCCCGCGGTCGTGACCGTCGAGTCCGACCTTCGCCACGAGACACCGAACCGCTCTCTGGTCTGCGTCTGCGCTCATGGGGCGAAATTCGCCATCCGTCGCTTTGACTCTAACGGATAATCCGGACAAACTACGCCGCTTTCTCCGGTGACGACACCACCACACTTATATAAACTATGAATACAGTCTTGTTCACAGATGAAAAGACCGATAGCACAACTCGGAACGCAGAAGAAAACGTTCGGACCACGGCTGGAGGCGTTCGTCATCGACGTCGTTCTGCTGGCGGTCATCGCCGGTGCGTTCGCCGGCGTCGGCGCGGCGATCAGTATGGACATCCTCGTACTCGTGATGGTCGGCGCGTTGCTCCTCCCACCGTTCTACTTCGTTTACATGGAAGCCGCCTACGGGCAGACGTACGGGAAGAAGTACTCGAACATCGTCGTCGTCAACAAAGACGGCAGCGACGTCGGCTTCGTCGGTTCGTTCGTCAGAAATCTGCTCCGGGTCGTCGACGGCCTCCCGTTCTTCTACCTGCTGGGCATCGCGCTCATCTACTTCACCGACGACGCCCAGCGCGTCGGCGACATGCTCGCGAAGACGGTCGTCGTGGAGACGGAGTGACGAGGCGGAACCGCCGATAGTCGTTTTTCGACGTTTCGTAGCAGTTCGCATCACCGGACGTTCGCATCTCTGGCGTTCGTATCACGGACGTTCGTATCACGGACGTTCGCATCTCTGGCGTTTGCATCTCCGGACGTTCGTGCCCGCACGCCGACTCACCCGAGCGTCACGTCCAGATACAGCATCACCACCACGCCGAGCATCGTTCCGAGCGTCGCTATTCGCTCGTGTCCGCGGGCGTGGGTCTCCGGGACGATCTCGTCGCTGATGACGAACAGCATCCCACCCGCGGCGAAGCCCATCGCGTACGGGAGAATCGGCTCCGCGATGCCGACCGCCCACGCGCCGAAGACGGCGAGCGGAATCTCGACCAAGCCGGCGCGGACGCCCGCCAGCGCCGCGTAGAAGTACCGGCCGAGGCCGGCGTTCAGCGCGGCGACGGAGACGGCCAACCCTTCGGGGATGTTCTGTAATCCGATGGCGAGCGTCAGCGCGAGCGCGTTGCCGAGATTCTCGGAGCCGAACGAGACGCCCACGGCGAGGCCCTCCGGCATGTTGTGCAGCGTGATGGCGACGATGAACAGCAGGACGGAGGCCGTCCGCGGGTTCCCGCGGCCGGGGTCCTCGCGGACGCGGCCGGTGATGACGACGTGGACGTGCGGCACCCAGTCGTCGGCCCTATCGAGGACGGCGACGCCGGCGAGGATGCCGACGACGACCGGCAGGATCCCGCCGATGGCGATGCCGGGGAGGATGAGACTCGTGAAGCTCGCCGAGAGCATCACGCCCGCGGCGAAGCCGAGCGCGCCGTCGAGCGCGCGCTCGCTCGGGTTGCGCCAGACGAGCACGACGAGCGCCCCCAGCGTGTTGAGCACGGCGATGACGACGCCGCCGGCGAACCCCTGTACGACGGGGTTCGTCCCGACGAGGCGGACGAACAGTTCCTCGGCTGCGACCATCTCGAATCGTCTCGTGTGAGAGAACGACGGGGTGGAGGATAAGTTCGAGGCCGATTCGGGGCGCTCAGGTCGACTCGTTTGGCTTCCCTGGCTCACCTGGCTTGCCGACGTGTTCGTCGAGGAACTCCACGATGGACGCGTACGCGGTCTTTCGGTTTTCGAGCTTCGAGAAGCCGTGGCCCTCGTCGTCGAAGACGAGTTCGCGCACCGGGACGCCCCGCTCGCGCGCCCGTTCGACTATCTGGTGGGCTTCGCCGACGGGCACCCGCGGGTCGTTCTCGCCGTGGAGGACGAACAGCGGACACTGGATTCGGTCGATGCTGTGGATGGGCGAGATGGATTCGAGGAACTCCCTGTCCTCTTCGAGGCTGCCGTACTCGGCCTCGCGGAGTTCGCGCCGCCACTCGCCGGTGTTCTCGAGGAACGTGACGAAGTTGGCGATACCCACGATGTCGACGGCGGCGGCCCACAGTTGGGGGTACTCGGTCACCGACGACAGCACCATGAACCCGCCGTAGGAGCCGCCCATGGCGACGATTCGGTCGGGGTCGACGGAGGGGTGGTCGTGGAGCCACTCGACGGCCGCTTTGATATCCTTCACCGAGTCCATCCGCTTCTCCACGTCGTCGAGGTGGCCGTACGCTTTCCCGTAGCCCGCCGACCCGCGGACGTTCGGCTCGAAGACGGCGTAGCCGTGGTTGAGCAGGAACTGTTTGACGCCGTTGAACGAGGGGCGGCGCTGCGCTTCGGGGCCGCCGTGGATGTCGACGACGACGGGCGTCTTCGACTCGTCGCCGGCGCGTTCGGGCAGCGAGAAGAACGCCGGGATGTCGCGGCCGTCGAACGTCGGGTAGTGGACGAGTTCGGGTTCGACGAACGTGTCGCGGGGGATGCCCGCCGTCGACGCGCGGGTCCACCGCTCGGTCTCTCCGGTCTCCACGTCGACGACGTGGACGTTCGTGTTGTCGGTGCTCCGCGTCGCCGTGATGGCGAACCGCTCGGCGTCGGGGCCGAAACTCACGCCGCCGGCGACGCCCTTCGGCAGGTCCGGGTCCGGCAGCGGGTCGATGCTATCCGGGCCGTCCAAGGTGCCGACCGACAGCTCGGTGTAGCCGTCGACGTTGCGCGAGTAGACGATTCGTCCCGTCTCGTCGTCGATAGCGACGCCGTCGATGTTCCACTCCTCGTCGCGTTCGACAGTGGTGAACTCGCGGGTTTCGAGGTCCAACCGGGCCAGGTCGAGCGTGTCGCTGTCGCGGTCGGTGACGAGGTAGAGGCTCTCTCCGTCCGGCGACCACTCGACGCTCTGGTAGCGGACGTTCCCCTCGTGCGGCGTCACGTGTTCGAGGTCGCCGGTCTCGAGGTCCAACACGGAGACGTCCATGTCGAAGTTCGAGTACGCCTCGTGGACGACGAGTCGGTCGTCGTCGGGCGACCACCCGCCGACGTTGAGCCAGCCGCTACCCTCGTGGACGAGCGTCGCGTCGTCGCCGGTCTCCTCGCGGCCCTGGACGTAGACGTCGAAGACGGACTCGTCGCGGCGGTTCGAGGTGAATGCGAACCGCTCGCCGTCGTGGCTCCACCCGCCCCAGCGGTGTTTGGCTTCGGGGGTCGCGGTGAGGTCCGTGATACGACCGCTGGCGACGTCGAGCAGGTGGAGCTGTTGGCGCTCGTTGCCGCCCTCGTCCATCCCGAAGACGAGTTCGGGGCGCTCGGGTGACCACGAGACGAACGTGACGCGTTCGTCGTAGAACGTGTGCTGTTCGGGCCACTCGCCGGGTGCGCCGACGCTCCACACCTGGGGGGTTCCGGTCGTGTCCACGAGGAAGGCGATGCGCGCTTCGTGCTCGTCGAAAACCCCGCCGGGACCGAACGACGCGCCCCCGGCGCTACGGACGTTGAGATACCGCTCGATGTCGTACGTTTCCATATCTCGGTGTGTCTCGCCCGTACCAAAACGATTCGCCTCGCGGAACCGTAACGGAAAATTTCCGGGCGAGCGCCGATAATCCGACGGGGTCCGCCAGTCTAACGCGGCTCCGTACGCGAGTCTCTCGCGGCGCCGAACGTCGCCGCCTCGAAACTCTCGGGACTGCTATCGGGACTATGCCGCGGTTTCCTGTGTGTTGTTAACGAATAACAATCTCCCGGATTATCGTCCACCACCTATGCTCACATCCCGACAACGGCGGGCGTCGAGGTACGTCGTCGGTGCGGTCGTCCTCGCACTCCTCGCCGGGACGGTTTTCGCGGGCGTCGGCCCCCTCGCCGCGCTCGGGGCACAACCGGACGAAGCGGCGGTCGAGACGACACAGGCACAGACACAGCAGACGGACGACCCGTTCGGCGGAACCGTCGAGGGCGACCGGAATCTCTCGGCGGCGAACACCAGCATCGTCGGACAGAACGCCACCGACCGCGCCGGGTGGCGCGTCGTGCCCGCGGGCGACGTGAACGGCGACGGCGAAGGAGACGTACTCGTCAGCGCGCCGCGCGCCGACCGAGGGAACGCGACGAATGGGACGCCGAACGTCGGCCCCGACGCCGGCGCGGTGTACCTCTTCTACGGCCCCGTCGACGCCGAGCGACTGAACGTCTCGGAGGCGAACGCCACCTTCGTCGGGAGCGAAGGCGGCGACCTCGCCGGGTCGAGCGTTACCGCGGGCGACGTGAACGGCGACGGGCTGAGCGACGTGGTCGTCGGCGCACCGGGCGTCGACGGCGGTACCGGGGCGGTCTACGTCCTGTTCGGCTCCGAGGACCGCTCAGGCGTCGTCTCGCTGGCCGACGCGAACAGCACCGTCACGGGTCCGGCGACCGGCGACGAGTTCGGTCGCTCGCTCGCGGTCCTCGGCAACGGGAGCGACGAGTTCGCCGACGCGACGAACGCGACGACCCTGCTCGTCGGCGCGCCGTACAACGACAGTACCGGGACCGACGCGGGTGCAGCGTACGCGTTCGACGCCACCGCGCTCGCGGCGGACGCGTTCGAGAACGCCACGAACGCGAACGCCACCTACGTCGGCGAGGGGACGAACGACCGCGCCGGCTGGTCGCTCTCGTCGGCGGGCGACTTCGACAACGACAGCCGAGTCGATTTCCTCGTCGGCGCTCGCGGCAACAACAGCAGCGACGGCGCTGTCGACGCCGGCGCGGCGTACGTCGTCACCGACGCCGCCGACGCACTCGACGCCGACGCGGGCGAGCGCTCACTCTCGAACGCGACGCTGAAACTCGGCGGCGTGGGCGAAGGCGACAACGCCGGCTTCGCCGTCTCCGACGCGGGCGACGTGAACGCCGACGGGTACGACGACGTGCTGGTCGGCGCGCCCGGCAACGACACGAACGGGTCGAACGCCGGCGCCGCGTACCTCGTCTACGGGGGAGGCGACGACGACGACGGTGACGACAGTGACAGTGCAGAACCGGGGACGCGCTCGCTGAGCGACGCGAACGCGACGCTGTACGGCGTCGGCGCCGGCGACCAGGCCGGATGGTCCGTCTCGGGCGCCGGTTCCGGCGACGTGAACTGCGACGAGTTCGACGACGTGCTCGTCGGCGCGCCGCGCAACGGCACCGACGGTTCGAACGCCGGCGCCGCGTATCTCGTCTACGGCGGCGACGCGCTCGCCGGCCCGCAGAGTCTCGCCGACTCGAACGCCACGTTCCGCGGCGCGAGTCCGAACGACCGGGCGGGCTTCTCGGTCTCGGACGCGGGCGACCTCAGCGGCGACGACAGGGAGGATATCCTCGTCGGCGCGCCGTACGCCGATAGCGACGAACCGGGTGCGGGCGCGGCGTACCTGATTCAGGGCCGCTGCGATGTCGAGCAGCCACCGGAGCCCTCCGACGGCGACGGGGCCGACCGACCCGGTGGTCCGAGCGACGGCGACGGAGACGGCCCGCGCGACACGCCGACCGAGCGGCCGGAGCCGACGGCGCAGCCGGTGTCCGCGGAGTCGCTCGACTGCGAACAGCTCAGATTCGCCAACCCGAACGAGTTCGCGGTGAACCTGAGCTACACCGTCGTCTACGACACCGAGGGCATTCCGGACGCGGAGACGGAGTACGTCGTCCTCGAACCGGGAGAGACGCGCCTCGTCAACGACTCGGCTATCGGTGCGGACTCCTTCAACCAGTCGACGATACGCGTCAGCGCCGAACGCGAGGGCGGCGACGCCGAGCAGGTGCCGGTGAACGACGGTCCCAGCGCGAGCCTCGACGGCATCCGCTGCGGCGGTGACCCGAACATCAACGCGACGGCGGCCGACTGCGGGGAGTTCGTCCTCGAAAACTCGAAGCCGTACGCGGTGAACGTGACCTACGACGTCGTCGTCGAGAACGAGTCGGTGGCGACTCGGAACGTCACGCTCGCGCCGGACGAGACGCGCGTCGTCAACGACAGCGAACTTTCGCCGTCGAATCCGGACCTGAACGTCTCGGTCGAACTGACGGCCGAACGGGTCGACAACGGGGCGGTCGTCTTCGTCAACGGACAGCAGTTCGAGACGCTGCAGATAACGCCGTGCCCGCCCGACCCGTCCGAGATTCAGTCGATAAACGTCACGTCCGAGGAGTGCGAGAACATCACCATCTCGAACCCCAACGAGTTCGCAGTCAACGTCTCGGTCGTCCCGAACCTCGACGGGCCGCCGAACCAGTTCGTCGAGCTCGGACCGAACGAGTCGGTCACGGTGGAGAGCGCCGAACCGACGGACACGCGGTTCGCGGCGTACTCGGACGAGATCGACGCGCGCGTCCCGGTCAACGGCGTCGAGCAGGCGGACGTCGAAATCGCGCCGTGTCCGGAACCGCAGGATATCGAGGTGACGTCGGCCGACTGCGAGGCTGTGACCGTGACCAACCCCAACGAGTTGAACGCGACCGTCAGCTACCGACTCTCCAACTCCGAGGTGGTTCGCTCCGTCGAACTCGCACCGGGCGAGACGCGAGTCGTCGAAGACGAGACGTTCGGCGGCGAGACGGTGGTGTTCTCGGCGGTCCGTGGCGACGGTTACCGACTGCAGGTCGACGGCGCGGACACCGCCGAGATAGCGGTAGCGGAGTGTCCGGCGACCGAGACGCCGACTGAGACGCCAACCACGACACCGACCGAAACGCCAACCGCGACGCCGACCGAAACGCCAACCGCGACGCCGACGGAGACACCGACCGAAACGCCGACCGAAACACCGACCGAGACGGAAACGGACACTCTGACAGAGACAGCCACGGAAGAGGAGACCGAGACGCCGACCGAGACGGAAACGGAGGCGCCGACGGAGACCGACACGACCACAGTCGAACTGCTCGCCGGTTCGGTGACCACGTCCGCGAACGCCTTCCCGCTGATGGCGGCGCTCGCGCTTTCGCTGCTGGCGCTGCGGCGCTACTACCGCCGCTGAGGGCGGTTCCAGCCGTCTCCGCCGCGGCGTATCAATCGAATGGCATGGATTTTTATCACCGCCCGACATTCCGCTTCGTATGCGTGTCGCGTTCGTCTCGATGCTCACGACGCATCACGAGGAGACGCCGGTAACTCGGCGAACGCGACGAATCGTACGATATCTGTCGGAGCGCGGCCACGAGGTGGTCGTGCTCTGCGCGAAGTGGTGGGGCGGCGACGTCCACGAGTTCGAACACGAGGGAATCACCTACCGACGGGTGACCGACGAACCCGCTGCGCGCGGGTTCGCCTCGAAACTGCCGTTCGCGCTCCGGAAGGTGGGCGCCGACGTGATTCACGCGACGAACACGCCGCCCGGACAGGTCGCCGCCGCGAAGACGGCCGGGCGTTTCCTCCGGACGCCCGTCGTCGTCGACTGGTGGGACGACGTCGACTACGCCCCCTCGGGGTACCGCCGCGCCGCCAAGCGCGCCGATCTGGTCGTCGCACCGTCGCAGACGGTGAAGACGCGGGTCAGAGAGCACGGCGCGTCCGAGAGCGACATCGAAGTCGTCCCCGAGTGCATCGACACGTCGCTCGTCCGCGACGCCGACAGCGACGAGCGAGCGCAGTTGGTTTACGCGCGACACCTCGACGAGCACGCCAACGTCGAGTCGTTTCTGCTCTCGCTGGCGGAGCTCCGGGACAGGGACTGGTCGGCCGCCGTCGTCGGCGACGGCCCCGAGCGAGAACGCGCCGAGCGAACGGCGCGAGACCTCCGCATCGACGACCGGGTGACGTTTCTCGGCGCGCTCTCGGACGCCGAACTCGTCTCCGTGCTCAAAGGCGCGCACGTGTTCGTCCAGACCGCGGAGCGCGAACCGTTCGCGCGGAACCTCCTGTGGGCGCTCGCCTGCGGCTGTGTCAGCGTCGTGGAGTATCAGGTCGGGTCGAGCGCGCACGAACTCGTCGAAGGCCGCGAGCGGGGGTCGCTGGCGACCAGCCCCCAGGAGATAGCCGAGCGCATCGCCGCCGCCGGCGCGTTCGACCACTGGACGGACGACGAGGCGTACCGCGAGTACGACTGCCAGAACGTGCTCGACCGGTACGTCGACTGCTACGAACGCGTCGTCGCAAACTACGGGCTGTTCTGAGTCCGAGTACCGAAACCCGCGAAGCCCGGGAAGCCGGGGAAGCCGGGTTTCGCCGCGGTACGTCGACTACTCCTCGTAGTCGCCGCCGTACTTGATGAAGAAGTAGCCGAGACCGAGCGTCGCGACCATCGAGAACGTCGTCGCGACGCCGATGGACATCGCGCTCTCGGGGACCTGGGGAACGCTCGAACCACCGCCGCCACCGCCGCCGCCGCTACCCGCGTCCTCGGAGACTTCGATGGTGCCGACCATCCCGGCGCTCTCGTGGGGTTCGCAGACGTACTCGTACGTCGCTTCCTCCTCGAACGTGTACTCGTACGTGTGGCCCTCGTCGTAAATTTCGGTCTCTCCCCAGTCGCCCTCGTTCGGGACGACGTTGTGGCCGTCGGAGGCCCACTCGAAGACGACCGTCGTTCCGGGGGGAATCGAGAGCTCCTCGGGGTCGAATGCGAGCCCGTCGCTTCCGGCACCGACCGTGACGGTCTCGGTGCCGCCGCCACCGCCGCCCGACCCGCCCGCGGACTCGTTGCCCGACGACTCGTTTCCGGCGGACTCGTTGCCTGCGGTTTCGTTGGCGGCCGTCTCGTTGCCTGCGGTTTCGTTGCCCGAGGACTCGTTTCCGGCCGTACCGTTGCCCTCTTGGGCGGCCGCGGTCGTCGCCCCCGCCACTGTCGCGGTCGCACCGGCCGTCGCCCGGAGGAACGTGCGCCGCGAGATAGCGTCCTTACTCATGGTGGCGAGTTAGAAACGGTCGGTAGTGAATACTTTGGTTCGTACCCGCCCGACGTGCGGAAGTTCATATACGGTGAGGGGACCATCGCGGCCGTGCGCTGAGAACCGCCGCGGTTCGGCACAGCGGGTGTGCGGCCGACCGACCGCGGAGACGACGCTGCGGCCGCCTGTACGCCAACGACCGGTACCCATCGGGTCGTCCGTCGAGGCGGCTATTCGTCGAGGTGGTCGTCCGTCGAGGTGGCTATCCGTAGAGAACGACCGTCTGCCGAGCGGCCCCGTTCAGAGCGTGTAGTCGTGTTCGCCCGTCTCGGTCTCCAAGAACGCCGTCAGGAGGTCGATGGTCGCCGACACGTCGTCGACGTGGGCGCTCTCGGTCACCGTGTGGAGGTAGCGCGTCGGGACCGAGAGCGCGCCGACCGGCTTCGCGCCGCGGGTGTTCTGGAAGCCCGCGGTGTCCGTCCCGCCCGCGGGTAGAATCTCCAACTGGTACGGAATCTCCTCGTCCTCGGCCACCGACCGGAGTCGACGGTGGACCTTCGGGTTCGTGATGACGCTCGAATCCTTGAGTTTGATCGCCGTTCCGTCGCCGAGTTCGGTGACGTAGTCGGCGTCGTCGAACTCCGGCACGTCGTTCGCGACGGTGACGTCGAGCGCGACGGCCAGGTCGGGGTCGAGGTCGCCGCCGAGAGCCGTCGCGCCGCGGAGGCCGACCTCCTCTTGGACCGTCGCCGCGAAGTGAATCGTCACCTCGGGGTTCTCGATGCGGCGGGCCGCCTCCAGCATCGCGAACACGCAGATTCGGTCGTCGAGCGCCTTCCCCGTCACGTGGTCGCCGAGTTCGACCGTGGTCTGGTCCATCGTCACGAGGTCGCCGCGGGAGACGCGCTCGCGGACGTCGTCGCCGGAGCGACCGAGGTCGACGTGGACGTCCTCGACTCTGTCCTTCTCCTCGCGCTGCTCCTCCGAGAGCGTGTGGGGAGGGACGGACCCGATGACGCCCGGGAGGTCACCGTCTTCGGTGTGGACGGTGACGCGCTGGGCACGGAGTACGCGGGCGTCGAACCCGCCGAGGGGGTCGAGCTGAAGGAACCCCTCGTCGGTGATGTGTCGGACCATGAAGCCGATCTCGTCCATGTGCGCCGCGACGGCGACGCTGTAGTCGCTCTCGCCCTCGATAGTGCCGACGACGTTCCCCATGGCGTCGGAGGTGACGCGGTCGGTGCTCGCTTCGAGTTCGCGGCGGACGAGTTCTCGGATTCGGTCCTCGTACCCGGGGACGCCGCTCGTCTCCGTGAGTTCCTGTAGAAGTTCGAAGTCGAAATCCATGCTGAGTGGTGGCCGACCCGGGGGAAAAACGCACGGGTCCCGGCGGTCGGTACCGGAAAACAACTCACAACTCGTTCTTCATGGTTCCGGAACGTTTTTGCGCCGGATACGTCCATGGATAGCTATGGCAGACGAATCTACCGAAGCGGAACTCCGTGCACAGCTACAGGAAGCTTTCGAGGGCGCAGACTACCCGGTCAGCAACCAGATGGACCTCGTTCCCGCGCTCCCGAACGGGCCAGGCACGCGCTTCGAGGCGGGCGACGTGAGCTTCACCGCGATGGAGATGGCGGCGAAACTCGGTAGCCACCAGGACTTCCCGTACGAAGACGCCGACACCCTCGTCGACGACGTGATGGAAGGCCTGCGCGCCGAAGGGATGCTCTAAGTTCCGAGAGTTTCTTCCGACTCTCTCCCCCGCGACCAGCGGCGCGTGACGCGTTCAGTCGCCGCGTCGCTCCCGGCCGTGTTCGTCGCAGAGCACCGCTCCCGCCTCGGAGTCGAGATAGAACGGCTCACCGGCCTCGACAGCGCGGCCGCAGACCGCACAGCCGTCTCCGTGCCGGAGAAAGTACTTCCCTTCCGCGCGACCGGTCTCCAGTCGGTCGGCCTCGACGGCGGGACGCGTGAGTCCCTCGCCGATTTGGGTTCGCTCCGAGTCGTCCGCGGCCTCGAATCGGATGATCGGCACGGTGTCGTTACGACTGCGGCCGACAAAGCTTCCGGGGCGAGCGATTCTTAATCGTCCGCGTCCAACCACGACTGTGCTTTCGGAGTGGCTCGCCCTGTTTCCCCCGTGGCTGCTCGTCGGTCTCTTCTTCGGAGCGATGGCGTCGGTGTTCGCCGCCGGGGTGTTCGTCGTCGGGGGCCGACTGTTCCCGACGGCCCCTGTCGACGAGAGCGAGAGAGTCGACGGAACGACTCGACGACGCGCCGAGATTCGAGAGTATCTCGCCGCCATCGGCGAACCGTTCGCCGAGGACCACCCGGTCCACGGGCAGACGGTCGCGTTCTACCTCCCGTCGCGGGACGTCGCCATCACGTTCGACGCGCAGGCGTACTTCCGTATCGAACGCGCCGGAACCTACGCCGTGCTCTGCGAACACGAGATGCCCGGCGCGCAACTCGGTCGGCGACTCCCGTTCGAGGTACCGGAACTCGAACCCGAACTGGCCGACCTCGACGACCCCATCGCCGAGGCGTTCGAGCGTCTCGGTCTCCCGGCGACGGCCAGTGCCGACGACGTGAAGGCGGCGTATCGCGCGCAGGTCAAGCGCGCCCACCCCGACCACGGCGGCGACGAGGTGGCGTTCAAACGCGTCCGCGAGGCGTACACGACGGCGAAAGACCACGCCGAAGCGTGAACGCGGTGAAGAGCTCAGCGGCTGGCGAGTTCGGTGACCTCGTGAGAGATGTCCTCGTCCCGGAGCGCGTCGGTGACGCGGCCGACGGCGTCCATCGTGGCGACGACGAGAACGGACTGTCCGCGCGCTGCAGCGCCGGCAGCGACTTCGCCCGCGGCGACGGTGACCGCGGGTTCGACGCCCGCCGAACGGAGCGCGACGGTCGCTTCGACGCCCGCGGCGACGACGATGTCGGCGCCGGCGCAGCGGTCGGCGAGCGCGTCCGCGTCGACGACGCGACTGCCGCCCGTCCGAACCGCCGGGACCTGGACGACGGTGACGCTCCCGGTGTCCATCTCGATGACGCCCTCGAACCCGGTGACGCCCACGTCGGTCCCCGCCTCGGCGTCGGTCGTCGCGACGCCCGTCGCCGGCCCCTCGTCGCCCGGCGTCGCGTGCAGTAGCCCCCCGCGGATGGACAGCGAGACGGGGTCGCCGGCTTCGACGTCGGCGGTGGCGATGGCGGCGTCTTCCTGGACGCTCTCGAGGACGTCCTCGGTC
Source organism: Haloprofundus sp. MHR1 (assembly GCF_005155585.1). Lineage (NCBI taxonomy): Archaea > Methanobacteriati > Methanobacteriota > Halobacteria > Halobacteriales > Haloferacaceae > Haloprofundus > Haloprofundus sp. MHR1. The sequence continues at coordinate 2,192,183 of NZ_CP039833.1, read as the reverse complement.
ACGTGTTCGGCGTAGCGTCGCAGCGATTTCGCCTCCCGAAAGAGCCAGTCGACGCCCTCCTTCGTCACGCGGTAGCGCGACCGACCCTCCTTGTCGACGAGTCCCTCGTCGACGAGTTCGCGGATGTACTCGGAGACGGCTTGGCTGGTGACGCCGACCGCCGAGGCGATCTCGCCCTGGCTCACCGCCGGTTGCCGGTCCGCGATCTCGGCGAGGATTCGAAATCGCGTGGCCGTGCGTTTGTCCCGCAGGGCGTCGCTCATGTCGCCAGGGTAGACCGGCGGCGTGAAAAAGTCACCGTCGCGGCGGCGCCGTCGAGCGGAGAACAGCACCGATTTGGCGACCGGGGTCCTCCCCGCTCACGTGTCCGAGTTCGTCGTCGGCGACCGCGCCGTCTTCCTCCCGGCGAGCGGGACGCTCGTCGTCGCCGACCTCCACGTCGGGCGCGACGAGGCCTCCGACGTGGAGGTCCCGCTGGGCGAGCGCGCGGACCTCCGAGACAGACTCGCCGCGTCGCTCGACCGGTTCTCCCCCGCGGAAGTCGTCTTCGCGGGCGACGTGCTCCACTCGTTCGGTCGCGCGTCGGCGGCGACCGAAACGAGCCTGAACGGACTGACCGCCGCCTGCCGCGACCGCGGCGCTCGGCCCGTCCTCGTCGCCGGGAACCACGATACGATGCTGTCGTCGGTGTGGGACGGGCCGGTTCACGACGAGTATCGACTCGTCGGAAAGCCGGGAGACGACAGCGGCGGCGGTGGCGAGGAGAGCGAAGTGCTCGTCTGCCACGGCCACGAGGACCCCGACGGGGTCGCCGACTGCTACGTCGTCGGCCACGACCACCCGACCATCACCATCGAGGGGCGACGCCGACCCTGTGTCCTCTACGGACCCGGAACCTACCGCAGCGGCGACGTGCTGATGCTCCCGGCGTTCAACCGTCTCGCGCCGGGCGTCGAGGTAAACGGGATGCGGACCCGCGATTTCCAATCGCCGCTGGTCACGGACGCCGACGCGCTCCGACCGCTCGTCTACGACGACGCGGCGGACGAGGCGCTGCGGTTCCCACCGCTCGGGAAGCTTCGGCGGCTGCTCTGAGCCGAACCCACTTCCGAATCGGAACGTCGTTTCGCGCGGAGCGAACTGGTTTACGACGTTCCGTTGGCCCCTCACTCATGGCACGAGTGTTCAAATCCCCGGCCAGCTACGTACAGGGAGCGGGCGTCGCCGACCAACTCGGCGAGCACACCGCAGCGTTCGGCGAGTCGGCGCTGTTGCTCGCCGACGAAATCGTCCTCGACATCGTCGAAGAGACGGTCCGGTCGAGCCTCGAATCGGCCGATATCGAGCTGTCGACCGTCACCTTCGAGGGCGAAGCCTCCGACGCGGAGATCGAGCGCGTCACCGACGAAGCCGAAGAGCAGGGAGTCGACTTCATCGTCGGCGCGGGCGGTGGAAAGACGCTTGACACCGCGAAGGCCGTCAAGGAGGACGCGACCATCCCCGTCGTCTCGATGCCGACCGTCGCCTCGACGGACGCGCCGACGAGCAGCCTCTCGGTCATCTACAGCGAACACGGCGAGTTCGAGCGCTACCGCTTCTACTCGTCGCACCCCGAACTCGTGCTCGTCGACACCGCGCTCGTCGCGTCGGCCCCGACTCGGTTCTTCACCTCCGGCGTCGGCGACGCGCTCGCGACGTGGTTCGAAGCCGACGCGACCTACCGGTCGACGGGGACGACTATCTTCGGTGAGCGGCCGACGCGCAGCGGTCACGCGCTCGCGGAACTCTGTTACGAGACGCTCCGCGAGCACGCGCTCTCGGCGGTGCAGGCCGTCGAGCGCGACGCGGTCACGGAGAGCGTCGAAGCCGTCACGGAGGCGAACACGCTCCTGAGCGGGTTGGGCTTCGAGAGCGGCGGCCTCGCGGCGGCGCACTCGGTGCACAACGGCCTGACGCAGTTGGAGGCGACCCACGACGCGACCCACGGCGAGAAGGTGAACGTCGGGACGCTGACGCAACTGGTGTTGGAGGGCAAGGACGACGCGTTCGTTCGCGACATCTTCGAGTTCTCGGAGGCGGTCGGCCTCCCGGTGACGCTCGCGGACATCGGCCTCGAAGACCCGAGCCGCGACGACCTCGACCGCGTGGCCGAGGCCGCCTGCGTCGAAGACGAGACAATCCACAACGAACCGTTCCCGGTCGACCCTGCGATGGTCCGCGACGCGTTGCTGACCGCCGACGCGCTGGGACGACAGGTTCGCGAGCGGTAACGGCAAACGAGAGCCGCGTCAGTGCGTCAGTCCGCGCCTTCCGCCTCGCGCGCACGCTGACGTTTTCGGGACTCGTGTAGTTGCGCGCAGACGCCGCCCTGTCCGCGCATGTTCACCGACGCCAAGCGACCGCGGCGGCGGACGAGGTCGAACTGGTCGACCGAAATCGGGTCTCCTTCCGGCGTGCGGAACAGCGGACCCGACTCGAAATCGACGCCGACCGACTCGGCTTTTTCGACGTAGTCGACGAGCGAGTCGCGCGGGACGCAGAGCCGTATCGCGCCGTCGGCGACCGAGACAATGGCTCGCTCGCTTTCGGGGCCGAGAGGGTCGAACGTCACGTCGGCGGCCGAAAGCGAAACGAGTTGTTCCGGGGTCGCCCCCGCGTCGAGCAGCGCGTCGAGGGCACGGTGCTGACGGACGATTCGCGCCTTCTCGTCGAGCTCTCGGCGCACTGCGTCGAGGTCGCCGTCGGCGTCGTCGAACGCCTCGGCGAACGGGCGGTCGTCGTTTATCCCGTCGGTGAGTTCCGTCTCGTGGACGTGGTCTTCGAGGACGACCCGAGTTCGGGCGACGCCGGGGAGCGACTCGACGGCCGCGCGTGCATCGCTCATCATGAGCCACGCGAACGCGGGCGAACACCACGCCGTCGGCAGCGAGAGGCGGACCGTCACCGACTTGCCGCGGCGGTCGCCGTCGGCGGCGACGCTGCCGCCCTCGTCGTCAAGGTCGATGTCGGTGACGTAGTCGAGGTCGACGATGGAGCGGTCGAGCTCCGGGTCGGTGACGCCGTCGAGCGCGTTCAGAATCGCACTGCGACGTGGTGTGACCGCACTCGTCGGGGGGTCGCTCCGCAGACGTTTACCCGCCATCAGTCTGCGGCCGCGTCCGCGGCGTAATGGTCGCCCAGTCCGAACTGCTCGGATATCTCGTCGGACTGGAGTTCCTTCTTCTTCTCCTCGATGTCGATGTCGTAGAGGCGGGCGGCGTTCTCGCCCATCACCTTCTTCATCACCTCGGTCGAGAGTTCGACGCCGTACTCGTCGCGCTGCTCGGGGGTGAGCTCGGCTTCCATCACCAGTTCGACGAGCCAGTCGGGGTTCCACAGCGCGTAGTCGCTGCCGAACAGCAGGCGGTCCTCTCCGAGCCAGTAGAGCAGTTCACCCATTATCTCGCCGAACTTCCGTGGTCGGTTCTGCACCATCGGTGCGGCGACGGCGAGGCCGCCGTAGACGTTCGGTTCCTGTGCGGCGATCCAGCAGAAGTCGTCGAGTCGAGGGAGACCCACGTGTTCGACAACGAAGTTGAGTTCGGGGAAGGAGGTGGCCGCGTCGTCGACGTCGGCCACGTCGAAAGCGTCGCGGTTCAGCGGTCGAATCGTCGGCCCCTTGTGCGGGTGGACGTTCTCGATGCCCAGTTCGCTGCACTTCTCGAGGAACTCGAACGTCTCGGGGTCGTCGAGTCGCCACCCCTTCGAGTCACCTTTCCACTCGGCGGTGTAGAGCTTCACGCCGTCGACGTCGTACTCCTCCTTCTGTCGCTCCAGTTCCTGCTTACCCGCCTCGCCGTCGCGCGGGTCGAAGCGGCCGTTGACGATGAACCGTTCGGGGTACCGGTCGACGAGTTCGGCGTTGTCGTCGACGGTGTTGAACCCCTCCTCGTAGAACTCGTGCAGGTGCGTCGGCTGGAAGATGGCCATGTCGACCGCACCGTTGCCGAACAGGTCCTCGACCATCCGGTCGGCGCTGTACGTTCGGTACTCGTCGAGCGTCCACTGTCGGTCCTCGGGGGTGAAGCCGGTGTGGTAGTCGTAGAAACAGCGGATGAACTGCTCGCCGCCGTCGTGCTTAATGTTCTCCTCGCTGGCGTCCCAGTGGTGGACGTGCGCGTCGACGACGAACACGTCCTCACCGCGTTGACGGTACATGTCGGGCTGATGTTTGGGAACATACTACATTATCTTTCGTTATGTTGTCGGCGGGAGAAACACTGTGTCGGAGGAGAGTCTCTCGCGATACTGTAAATCCGAGAACAGTTATACAGTCGCAAGTGACAGTAGCTACCACGATGCAAGCTGCGAGATTACACGAGTACACCGACGACATGGAGCACGCGCTGTCGATAGACGAAGTCGACCGACCGGAGCCGGGGCACGGCGAAGTCGTCGTCGAGGTCGAAGGCGCGGGCTGGTGTCAGACGGACAACCACATCATCGAGGGGATGTGGACCGACTACGTCGAACAGGAGCTTCCGATGACGCTCGGCCACGAGAACGCCGGTACCGTCGTCGAGACGGGGGACGGCGTCGAGACGGTCTCGGAGGGCGACTCCGTCATCTGTCACCCGGTGATGACCTGCGGCGTCTGTCGCGCCTGCCGGATGGGCGAGGACATGTACTGCGAGAACCTCAAGTTCCCCGGCCTCACGACCGACGGCGGCTTCGCCGAGTATCTGCTCACCTCACAGCGGTCGGTGATTCCGCTGCCCGAGGGGACCGATACGACGGACATCGCCCCGCACGCCGACGCCGGAATCACGGCGTACCACGCCGTCAAGAAGGCCGTCAGAGAGCTGAACCCCGGCGACCACGCCGTCGTCATCGGCGTCGGCGGCCTCGGTCACATCGGCCTGCAGTGTCTGAACGCGATGAGCGCGACGAACATCGTCGCCGTCGACCTGAAAGACGAGGCGCTGGACCTCGCGACCGAACTCGGCGCGCACGAGACGGTGAACCCGACGAACGTCGACGTCGCCGACGCCGTCGACGACATCACCGACGGTGCGGGCGCGCGACAGGTACTCGATTTCGTCGGGGCCGACCAGACCACGGAACTCGCCCCCGACATCGTCTCCGCCGGCGGCGACCACCACATCATCGGCTACGGCGGCCACATCCACGAACCGTCGCAGGCGCTCGTCGACGGCGAGTTCAGCTTCGTCGGCAACATCGTCGGCAAGTACACCGAACTGCAGGAACTCGTCTCGCTCGTGGACCGCGGCGACGTCGAACTGCGCACCTCGCGGTACGGACTGGACGACGTGAACACCGTCGCAGAGAAGCTCGAACACGGCGAGATAGAGGGTCGCGCGGTCATCACGCCGTAGGTCGGTTCGACACCACCTACTGCAGGTCTTCGGCGACCGCCCGCGCCGCCTTCCGTCCGCTCTCCATCGCGCCCTGAATCGACGACCACTCGGTGTAGTCGCCCGCGAGGTACACCCAGCCGTCGGGGTCGTCCACGTCCGGGAGCGTCTCGTGGATGCCCGGCGGTTGGACGAACTGCGCGAACGGGACGCGCGTCGTCTTCAGCAGCCGAAGGCCGTCGAACGTCCGGTCGGGGTACCACGCCGACAGCTCCTCGCGCGTCCGCTCGAACAGCGTCTCCTCGTCGGCGTTCTGCGCGTTCCTGCCGAGGAACGTCGCGTTGAGGAACACCGTGTTCTCCGGCGCGTACTCGGGGGCGACCTCCGAGAGCGGGACGACCGTGTTGGGCGTGGCGTCGCCCGCGTTGAGCAGGAGTTTGCGGTCGGTGCCGAGCGACGCGCCGCCGCGAATCGCGTAGTACTGGGTGACGCAGCCGGTCCCCTCCGTCGGAATCGACTCGACGCCCGTGAGGTCGCGCGCCGCCTTCGGGTCCGCGGCGACGACGACGGCCTCCGAGTCGATCTCCTCGCCGTCGACGGTGACCGTGGCGCTCTCGTCCTCGTCGGCGCCTTCGACGGCCTCGACCGTCTCGCCCAGTCTGATCTCCGCGCCCGCCTCGCGCGCCTTCGCCGCCAACTGCTCGGGGACGGCCTGCATTCCGGCGGCGGGGACGCCGATTCTCCCCCGCGAGAGCGCTCGGAACGTGTACTCGAAGACGGATTTCGAGGTGCCGAGCGACCGGTCGAGCGTGATGCCGCCGTAGAAGGGGGCGACGAAGTTCTCGACGTACCCGTCGGAGAAGCCCCAGTCTTCGAGGTACTCGCGAATCGACGGCTCCTCGCCGGCGAAAAACTCCGACTCCCGGCGACTGGTGACGTGCTGGCGGAGCGCGAGCGTCCGCGCTTTGTCCCAGAGCGTCACCTCGTCGTTGCGGAGCGACTCGGTGAGCGAGCCGGGGTCCCGGAGCGGGTCCGACAGCACCGAGCGCTTGCCGGGTCGCGCGATGACCGCCCCGGGCGAGAACGTCCGCAGGTTCAGCGCGTCGAGGTCGAGTTCGCGCTGGACCGCCGGATACGCGGTGAACAGCACCTGGAACCCGCGGTCGAACGTGTACCCGTCCTCGCGTTCCGTCCGGACGCGGCCGCCGACTTCCTCGCGCTCCTCGTACACTGTGACGTCGAACCCCGCGCCGGCGAGGTGGCGGGCGGCGACGAGGCCCGCGAGACCCGCGCCGACCACGGAAACGGCTGTATCGTCTGGCATACACCACCGTTGGGTGGCGCGATACAAAGCATCACCTGACGGTCGGGTCGGGAATCGGCCCTCCCGCCTCGCTCCGGGCGACTCCGACCAACGGGAAGCGATTAGTCGCTTCCCTCGCAACGGCCGGTATGCAGAGCAACGAGGCGTTCTCCGGACTCGCGTGCGTCGACTGCGGGACGGTCCACGGCGCGGACGTTCCCGGTCGGTGCCCCGACTGCGGCGGCTTTCTCGACGCGCAGTACGATTACGACGCGGTCGACCCCGACTGGGAGTCGTTCGCGGGTGAGAAACGGGGGCTGTGGTCGTTCGAGTCGCTCCTCCCGTTTTCGGCGAGCGACGCCGCCAGCGCCGCCGAGGGGCGGACGCCGCTCGTGGACGCGCCCCGACTCGCCGAGGAACTCGGCGTCGGCCGCGTCGTCGTGAAAGACGAGGGTCGCAACCCGACCGGGACGTTCCTCGACCGAGGGATGAGCCTCGCGCTGACCGCCGCGAGCCAGCACGCCGAGAGCGACGACGTCGAACCGCTCGCGCTGGCGACGCCGGGCAACGCCGGCCAGTCGGCGGCGGCGTACGCCGGGCGCGTCGGTCTCCGCTCGTACTCGTTCGTCCCCTCGCGGTCGGCCTTCTCGAACAAGGCGATGATAAACGTCCACGGCGGCGAGATGCGCGTCGTCGGCGGGCGCTACCCGCAGGCGAAAGACGCCGTCGACGAGCAGCTGGCGACCGACTACTACTCGCTGCAGGAGTTCACCACGCCGTATCGCCACGAGGGCGCGAAGACGCTCGCCTTCGAGGTGGTCGCGGACCTCGACGGCGAGATTCCGGACGCCGTCGTCGTCCCCGCCTCGACGGGCGAACTCGTCGTCGGCCTCGAAAAAGGATTCCGCGAACTCCGCGAAATCGGGCTCGTCGACGACGTGCCGCCGTTGTACGCGGTTCAACCCGAGAACTGCGCACCCATCGTCGCCGCCGTCGAACGCGGTGCGGACACCATCGAACCGTGGGAGGTGCCCGACACCATCGTCGGCGAACTCGAAGTACCCGACCCCGAGGGTGGCGAACTCGCGCTCGCCGCGCTCGACGAGGCCGGCGGCGACGCCGTCGCCGTCTCCGACGACGACATTCTCGCGTCCGCCGTCGCCGCCGCGCAGCACGAGGCCATCGAGGTCGGTGTCGCCGGCGGTGCGGCACCGGCAGGCGCGTGGAGCCTCGCGGAGGAAGGTCGGTTCGACGACGACGACACCGTCGTTCTCGTCAACACGGAATCGGGACTGAAAACGCCCGACGTGCTCCGCAGTCACCTGATGGGACAGGGCATCTGAGTGGCGGACGACCGAGCGCGCATTCGCCCACCCCGCGCTTATCTGACCGACAGTCGTAGTCTCGTCCGCACGGAAAACCGAGGTCAGGAGACCAGATGACTGCGAACACGACTCCCGAATCAGAGGGAACACAGCGACTCACCCCCGACGTGGTCGTCGTCGGGGCCGGCCCCGCCGGCTGTGTCCTGAGCTACCTGCTCGCCCGGAGCGGCGTCGAGACACTCCTCTTGGAACGCAACGCGACGCTCGACCGGGAGTTCCGCGGTTTCGGCTTCCAACCGTACGTGGCGTGGGCGTTCGACCAACTCGGACTCCTCGACGACGTGCTCGACCTGCCGCACGAACGAGTGCGGAAGGCGCACGCCTCGGTGTACGGACGGCGGTACCGGCTCCTCGACTTCACGGACGTCTCGCCGCGGGAGGACTACCTCCTGCTGATGGACCAACCGCCGCTCCTGGCGCTGCTCGTCGAGCGGGCGAACGAGTTCGAGACGTTCTCGTTTCGGCCGGCGACGGCGGTGACGGACGTCCGGAGAGAGGACGGACGGGTCGTCGGCGTCGAGGCGCGCGACCGAGGGGCCGGCGTCGGCCTCGAAGTCGAGAGCCGCCTCGTCGTCGGCGCGGACGGTCGCTACTCGACGGTTCGAGAGGCGGCGGGAATCGACGCGGGGCTGTTGGAGTCGGAACTCGAAATCGTCTGGTTCAAACTCGAAGACGCCAGCATCGACGTGACGACGCAACTGCGCGTCGGCGAGTCCGGTATCCTCGTGTACGCGCCGCTCAGCGACTCGGTCGCGCAGTGCGGGTGGCCCATCGAGAAGGGGAGCTACAGCGACCTCCGAGAGCGGGGCATCGAGGCGTTCCGCCGCGACCTCGCCTCCGTCGACCCCGACCTCCGGGGGACGGTCGAGACCCAGCTCGGGGGCTTCGAGGACTGCTCGCTGCTGCACGTCGAGCCGGGGCTCTGCGACCGCTGGGTCGACGACGGCGTGCTCCTCCTCGGCGACGCCGCGCACGTCGCCTCACCGTTCGGCGGACAGGGAAACAGTCTCGCCGTGCAGGACGCGGTCGTCGCCCACGAGGTGATTGCGACGGCGCTCTCCGACGCGAAGCGAAGCGACGGCGCGCTTCCCGCCGAGCGACTCGGACGATTCGAGGAGCGGCGGTATCCGGCCGTCGAGCGGGTGCTTCGACTGCAACGCCGGACCGAGTCGTTCGTGACGGGGCTGCTCCTGTACGGCTCCCGCGTTCCGCGGCGGCTGCGGGCTCCCGCGTTGCGCGCGACGTTCGGCGCGCTCTCGCTCGTCGGGTCGTCGCCGCTCGCCCGCCGTCAGCGACGGTTGCTCGCGTACGGGCCCGACCCGCCGCGAGTCGACACGAGTCTCTTCGTTGCCGACGAGTCGGCGACGAATACGGACTAACCAGTCGCTTCGCCACGCCAGATATAATAGTTCGCCGCGTCTAATTCGGCGCATGTTGAGCGACGTGATGGAGGACTACCTGAAGGCCATCTACACCCTCCAGACCGAACACGGACCGCCGGTTTCGACCTCCGCCGTCGCGGAGTATCTCGACAAGACCGCGCCGACGGTGACGAGCATGCTCGGGAAACTCGAAGACCGCGGCCTCGTCGACCGCGAGAAGTACAAGGGCGTCGAGTTGACCGACGAGGGGGAGACGGTCGCACTGGAGGTGCTCCGCCACCACCGACTGCTGGAGGCGTACCTGACGGAGCATCTCGACTACTCGTGGAGCGAGGTCCACGACGAGGCCGACGCGCTCGAACACCACATCAGCGAGGCGTTCGAACGGCGCGTCGCCGAGGCGCTCGGCAACCCGGAGTTCGACCCCCACGGCGACCCGATTCCGAACGTCGACCTCGACCCCGTCGAGGACGAGACGACCCGGCTGAGCGAGTACGGCGAGGGTGACCGCGTCGTCGTCGCGCGCGTCTCCGACCGCGACGAGGAGGAACTGAAGTACCTCGCCGAGGCCGGACTCACCCCCGGTACCGAGGTCGAGATAGTCGACGTCGCGCCGTTCGGGATGGTGACCGTCCTCGTCGGCGGTCACGAACAGAGCCTCCCCGAGTCGGTCGCGCACTCGATCCGCGTCGAACCGGTCGGCGAACCCGAATCCGCCCCCGCAGGGGTGGGTGGTGCGTGAACTGGTCGGAGCTACTCGTCGTCGCGTTCGTCACCCAACTGGCCGTCCTCCCCGGCGAAAAAGTACAGTTCATCATCGCGGGCCTCTCGACGCGCTACCGACCGCTGGTGGTCGTCGGAGCCGCCAGCGCAGCGTTCGCCGGGTGGACCGCGCTGGAGATTCTGTTCGGGAGCGCGCTGCAGGCGGCGCTGCCGGGCGTCGCCCTCGACGCGTTCACCGCCGTCCTGTTTCTCGCCTTCGCCGTCCTGCTGTTCCGGTCGGCACCCGAGGCCGACGCCGGGGACCCGACGCGGGCGGCGCGAAGTGACGGCGGCGAGTCGAACGGAGTGAGCCGAACCTCGTCACGAGCGAAGCGAAGTGACGGCGGCGAGTCGAGCGTCTCCTCGCTCGCGCCGGAGCTCGACACGAAACTGTTCGGCTACGACGTCGGCGGTCGGTTCGGCGGCTTCCTGCCCATCTTCGCCATGATGGTCGCCGGCGAGTTCGGCGACAAGACCCAGCTCGTCACCATCGGCCTCGCCGCCCAGTACGGGGCGAGTAGCGCCATCTGGTTCGGCGAGATGCTCGCAATCGTCCCCGTGAGCCTCGCGAACGCCTACTTCTTCCACAAGTTCGCGCACGCGGTCGACATGCGAAAGGCGCACTTCGCCGGGGCGGCGCTGTTCCTCCTGTTCGGCCTCGACGTCCTCCTCTCGGTCGCCACCGGCTTCTCGGCGTGGGACGTACTCGTCGCCGCCGTCGCCGACGCGGTGACGGGACTCGCCTGAGGCGGCGGAGTGCGAACCGAACCTCCGACGACGGAACCGCGGCGTTTTTCGGGGCCTGTCGCCCATCTCTCGACGTGTTCGATGCGTTGACCACCGGACTCGCGGGCGTCGTCTTCGGACTGGCGCTGGCCGCACCGCCGGGACCGATGAACGCCGTCATCGCCGAGGAGAGCGTCGTCCACGGCTGGAAATCGGGATTTCGCGCGGGGCTCGGCGCGTTCTCGGCCGATTTCGTCTTCTTCGTGCTCGCACTGCTCGGCGTCGTCGGCTTCGTCGAACGCTTCCCGACGGTTCGGGCTGCGATGGTCGGCGTCGGCGGCCTGCTGATGCTCTACTTCGCCTACGGCGCGGTCCGCTCGGTCTCCGACTCGTTCCGCGGCGGGACGCTCCCCGACGACAGCGCGGGCTTCAGAAAGGCGTTCGTGCTCGCGCTGACGAACCCGTACCAGGTACTGTTCTGGCTCACCATCGGCGTCGGCCTCCTCGAAGCCGGCACCGTCGACGTGCTCTCGCAGACGCCGTACGTCGGCGGGGAACTCGCCGGACGGCTCGTCGTCGAGACCGGGAGCCCGGCGCTCGTCGCGGGGTTCTTCGGCGGCATCTTGCTCTGGGTCTCGGGGTTTCCGGCCGCCCTCGTCACCGCCGAGCGCCGCGTCGAGTCGCTCGCGCCCGTCGTCGCCGGGGTGAGCGCCGTCGTCCTCGGCGGGTTCGGCGTCGCGTTTCTGTACGAGGCGGCGACGCAGTTGCTGTGACCGGTGGAGACGCGCCCCGTTCTGCGGCACACGGCCGCCGTATGGCACAAACGGTTTCTACGCGGAGGGTGATTTCCGCGTATGTTCGACAAAACGACGTGGATAAAGCTCCCGCGCAACGTCCTCGTCGGGCACGGCGTCGTCGACCAGTTGGCCGACGCGGTGGCGGAACTACCCTTCTCGGGCAGTCCGCTCATCGTCACGAGTCCGACACCGAAGCGACTCGTCGGCGACCGCGTCTGCGCGCAGTTCGACGACCCGGCGACGGTCACCGTCTCGGAGGCGAGCTTCGCGGCCGTCGAGCGCGTCATCGACGCCGCCCGCGAGACTGAAGCGGGCTTTCTCGTCGGTCTCGGCGGCGGCAAACCCGTCGACATCGCCAAGATGGCCAGCGACCACCTCGGCCGAGGGTTCGTCTCGGTGCCGACGGCGGCGAGCCACGACGGCATCGTCTCCGGTCGGGGCTCGGTGCCCGAGGGCGACACCCGCCACAGCGTCGCCGCCGACCCGCCGCTGGCCGTCGTCGCCGACACCGAACTGCTGGCGGAAGCGCCGTGGGAGCTGACGACGGCGGGGTGTGCGGACATCATCTCGAACTACACCGCGGTGCAGGACTGGCAGCTCGCGAACCGCCTCAAGAACGTCGAGTACTCCGAGTACGCGGGTGCGCTCTCGCAGATGACCGCCGAGATGCTCGTCGACAGCGCCGACTCAATCAAGCCCGGACTGGAGGAGTCCTGCTGGATAGTCGTGAAGGCGCTGGTCTCCTCCGGCGTGGCGATGTCCATCGCGGGCTCCTCGCGGCCCGCGTCGGGGGCAGAACACCTCTTCTCGCACCAGCTCGACCGTATCGCGCCCGGGCGGGCGCTCCACGGCCACCAGGTCGGCGTCGGCTCCATCATCACCGCCTACCTCCACAGCGGCCCGAAGGGGCAGTGGCGCAACATCCGCGACGCACTGGAGAGCATCGACGCGCCGACGACGGCCTCCGACCTCGGTCTCACCGCCGACGAGGTGCTCGAAGCGCTCACGACCGCCCACGAGATCCGCGACCGGTACACGATTCTCGGCGACGGCGTCGACGAGCGAGCGGCCGAGGAGGTCGCCAGCGTCACCGGTGTCATCTGATTCTCGGGGGGTTGACCGACCGGCCGAGTCGCTGCGAGGTTTGACGAGCGAACCCGAACGCAAATAGTCGGGCCGCGCTAACCGTCGGCTATGGCAACTGCCAGCGCCAGCGGGGTCGCAAAGCAACACCCCGCGGCCATCACCGCGGTTCTCAGCGTCGTCGGCTACGCCGTCGTCATCGGGACGTTTCTCGGTGTCGTCCCGGCGCGGGTGTTCCCGGAACTCACCCTCCAACAGGTCAACCGACTCGCCGACGCCATCGCGCTCGTCAACACCGTCAACACCGGCGTGCTCGTCGCCGGTTGGTACTGGATTCGCAACGACGAGGTGAAGAAGCACGCGACGGCGATGGTTTCCTCCTTCGCGCTCATCCTGTTCTTCCTCGTGCTCTACCTGACGAAGATCGGCGGCGGCGGGACCAAGGGGTTTGTCGGCCCGGAACTGGTGTACTACGCGTATCTGGCGATGCTGGCGATTCACATCATCCTCTCCATCGTCTCGGTGCCGGTGGTGCTGTACGCGCTGGTGTTGGGGTTGACCCACACCCCGAGCGAACTCCGGACGGAGACGCCGCACAAGCGCGTCGGGCGCATCGCCGCGGGGTCGTGGATTCTCTCGCTCTCGCTCGGCGTCGTGACGTACCTGCTGTTGAACCACGTCTACGACTGGGAGTTCGTCGCCGCCTTCGTCGGCGTGCCGCTGTGGTGACCGGGTGAGTCGGATGTCGGAGCCTCTCGACGCGCTACTCGACGACCTGCACGCCGAACTCGAAGCGACGGCCGAACTCCCGATTGCGCCGCGCGCGAACGCGTGGCTCGGCGAGGCGGAAGCCGTCGCCGCCGACCTCGCGGAAGGTGACGTCGACGACGACGTGGTCTCCCGCCGCATCGCACACGTCGAACGACTGCTCGACAGCGTCGGCGAGACGGAGAACGCCGACGCCGACGCGCGCGTCGCTACCGCTCGCGCGCTCGTCGAACGTATCGAAAAACGGGTCGAAAGCTCCGGTTCCTGAACGCCTCAGAGTCGCGGAGTCGAGACGGACCGACCGCAGTCGTAACAGGCGTCCGGGAGCCACGGCTTGTTCTCGACGACGCGACACGTCTCGTCGCAGCGAGGGCAGTATGCCGTTTGTTGGTAATGTGTCGCCATACCAGATGGGCAACGCGCAGCGTTATAGTATCCACTATGTGTGATATATCGTGAACAATCCAGTTCGGACGCTGGACGGGTGACCGCCGTTTCGGGGCGTTCGGTCGGGGTTCGGTCGGAGCGTTCGGCCGGAGCGCGGCGAGCACAGCCTCGCCCCCGTCGGTCTCAACCGATGTAGCGCAGGTCGTCGTCGGTCGGGAGGCTCTGTTGCTGTTGCATCTCCTGAATCTTGCCGACGACCTCCTCCATCTCCTCGGCGCGCTCTTCGAGCGAGGCGAAGTCCACCTCGAAATCGAGAACGCGTTGGAGCACTTCGATGACCGCTCGCGCGCTCTTGGGGTCGACGAGGTAGCCGCTCGTCTCGCCCATCAGACACGCGGCGTCGAGACCGCGGCGCTTGCCGAGACCCAAGATGAGCCCGGAGACGCCGACGATGCCGCCCGCGGGTTCGTCGGGGCGGAACTCGACGCCGGCGTCTTCGAGTTCCTCCTTCCCGTCGGCCCCGCTCACCGCGCCGAGGACGGTGTACTCCTCGACGAGTTCGCCGGTCGGCACGCCGCCGAGTGCGAACGCGCGGGAGACGCCGAACTCCTCGGCGATGTCGAGAAACGCGTCGGTGAGGCGGTAGTGGCCCGCGTTGCTCTGCGCCTGGTGGTCTCCCGTCAGAATGAGAAGATCCGTCCCGTCTACGGTGACGGCGTGCAGTTCCGCGCACGTGAGGTCGGCGACGCCCTCGTCGTCGACGCTCACCTGCGGCGGGAAGTCCGAGGAGTAGACGCGACGCACCAGTTCGCCGTCGAACTCGTCGCGGAGGTGTTCGGCGGCGAGTTTCCCGACGTGACCGACGCCCGGCAGCCCTTCGACGAGAACCGGGTCGTCGAGTTCGGGGTCGGCGACCGCCTCGATGTCGATGTCGTCCATGGCTTTATTGCCGACTGCGCCGCTTAAGAGCGCGTCGGTACTCGCCGTAGGGGTCCTCGGGGTTGAACGGGGCCGGCGCGCTGTTCTCGGCTGCGGCTCCGCACTCGGGACACGTCTCGGAGAGGGTGTACACCGGGCGGGAGTGGCGCTCGCGCCACGCCGAGCAGACCCGGATGTCGGACTTCATTCGGTTTCTTCGTCGCGCTCGCGGTGGTACACCGCGGTACCGCCGGCGGCCTCGATGGACTGACGGGCGCGGCCTGCGCTCGCCTCCAGTTCGGCTTCGGCGGTCTTGTAGTCGGGCGCGCGCACCTTGATGCGGTACTCGGGCGACCCGACGTAGGAGACCGACAGTTCGATTTCGTCGCGGACGTCGCCGTTTCCTTCGGCGGCGCGGAGCGCCTCCTTGATGTCGTCGACTCCGTCGCCGGTCGGACACCGGATGTCGACGTAGCCGGTGACGTTGACGTACGGCACCGAGACGTTCTCTCGGGCCGTCTCCACGATAGCCGAGGTCTCATCGTCGGAGAGGTCGACGTCTTCGAGCGCCTCCGCGCCGTGAATCGCCGCCTGCTCGAAACCGTCGTAGAGGCTTCCGAACTCGCTGTAGAGGGCGTTGGCGACGGTCTCGTACTGCTCGTCGTCGACGTCCTCGCCGAAGGCCAGCGACATCCACTTGTCGGCCTTCTGCTCGTTCTTCCACTCCTGTATCTTCTCCTTGCGCTGGTGCTCGTTGACGTCCTTCAGCGAGAGGTCGATCTGCTGGGAGGACTGATTGACGTCGAGCACCTTCGCGACGACCGTCTGTCCCTCCCGGACGTGGTCGCGGACGTTCTTGATCCACCCGCTGGCGACCTCGCTGATGTGGACGAGACCGCGTCTATCCTCGTACTCTTCGAGGTCGACGAACACGCCGAAGTTGGCGATTTCGTCCACCTTGCCGACGACGAGTTCGCCGTTGTCTGGCCAGCCGCGAAATTTCATGGGAAGAGTGAGGCGTTTACCGCGCCTCGACGGTTTCGGTCACTTCGCCCTCGAAAGCCGCTTTGCCGCCCGTCGGTCGGGCGAGCGTGCTGCCGCAGACGACGCAGTTGACGGGCGTCGCGGCGCGGTCGAAGACGACCTGTTCGTTCTCGCAGTCCGGGCAGACGACGCGGTAGAAACTTCCCGCCATCGTCTACTCCTGGAACTCCAGTCGACCGGCGCGCCAGCCCTCGCGCATGTGCGCTTTCCCGCAGCTCGAACAGCGGTACTTGAGGTTCGTCTTCTTCGTGGGCTTGTCACCGCCGGGCACCTTCGAGAACTTGCCGGCGTTGCCGATGTGCGACGTCTGGCGTCGGCGCTGTCGGTGCTGGACCTTCTTCATCCCGGTGCTGCGTCCGCTGCGTACCTTCTCGACCTCCACTTCGTGGTGGCCGTTGCAGTGCGGACAGTACGTGTTGAAACGGCGTGGCATCTGCATAGCTATCTACCTTGCTGACTCTTTGCCGTCGCCCGTTAAAACGCGTTTGGTTCCGACTCGCCGAACGCCCCTCGATGCGGCGGCGACTGCTCGGTTACCGAAGTCGTTAAGCCCGAACCTTCCAAACGCACGACTATGCAACAGCTCATCGTCCACGGAGACCCCGGCATCCGCAAGGACGCGGTCATCAACTACGACGGGAAAGAGCAGATCTGCTTCTCGATTCAGCGCCAAGGTGACTGGCACGGCCCCGACGAGGTGCAGCTGTGGTGTACCATCGGCACCGCCGAAGAGCGCGAAGCGTACGAGAAGCGCGAGTACGTCCCCCACTGGCTCACCGTCGAGTCCATCGACGCCGAGGCGCTCGACGTCGTGAAAGCGCGCAGCGAGCTCTCGGTCTGAGTTCTCTTCTTCCGCCGATTACGACCCGTCGCTACCCGGCAGTTCGTCACGGTCGACCTCGTAGATTGTCACCGTCTCGGTCCGATACGCTACGGAGACGCCGGACACGTCGCCGACGGACGTCTCGCCGTAGCGCTCCCGCTCCGCAGGCCCGACCCAGACGTACCGGACGTCGTACTCGCGGAGCACGTCCACGAGCGCCGCGTCGTCGGTGAACGCGGCGTCGACCTGTTCGACGCGGTGGATGTAGGTGTCGAATCCGCGATAGCCGATCTCGTGGCCCCAGCCGGCGACGGTCGGGATGCCGGTCAGCGTCGACGCCGGGTTCGAGTTCCAGCCGTAGCGACCCGGCGGGTACGGGTACGACCCCGACTCGGCGTTCGGGTAGTGGTACGTCCCCGGTGCGGACAGCAACGTCGGACGACCGGGCTTCTCGTCGAGCCACGCGATAGCTTTCGCCTCCTCCGGATGGTCCGTCTCGGCGAACTGCGTCGCGTCCAGCGTCGGCTCGCCGGCCCCCTCGAAGTGGTTACCGAGCGCGAGCGGCGCGTAGAAACCCGTCGAGACGACGAGACAGAGCGTGAGACCGAGCGCGAGCGTCCGCGCCGTCGCCGTCGCCGCCTCCGACGCTCGGGCGGGAGACGACTTCGTCTCCGCGTTAGCCCCGGTGCCGCCGTCGGCCCCGGCGCGGTCGCCGGTCTCGGTGCCGCCGTCGGTCTCGGTGCCGCCGTCGGTCGCAGAGACGGCCCGCCGGATGCGCGTCGGCAGCGGGCGGGCGAGCAGGAGCGTCAGCGCCGGGCCGAGCGCCGTCGCCCACAGCACCCACACCTGGATGTACGTCTTGAACACGGTGTTCATCCGGAGCGGTCCCGCCTGCTCGTTGACGTAGAGGAACTCGACGAGCAACACGAGTCCGGCCCCGGCGACGACGAGCACCGTCTCGAACCCGACGTCGCGGTCGAACGCGAGCGCGACCCAGCCGAAGACCAGAAGCGGGAGGATCAGCGCGACGGCCGCCATCCCCTGTGTGACCGCGACGACGACGACGCCGACGACGGACGCGGCGAGCAGCCACGTGTCGCCCTCGGCCAACCGCGAGAGGAGGTAGGCGGCGAAGCCGGCGACGAACGCGCCGTGGACGAGCAACAGCGCGCCGAGGCCGCTCCGATTCGCTGGGGCGAGGAGCGCCACTTCGCGGCCGGACGCACCCGTGAGCAGGAACGGAGCCCCGAGCGCCGCGCCGACTACCCCCGCGACGGCGACGAGGCCGACGGCGACGACGAGACGCCCGGCCTGCGCCGGCAACAGGTCGTCGTCGTCGCTGTACCGCACCGCCGAAGCGACGCGGTCGGGAAGTAGGGTTTCGGGTCGCGCGGGCGCGAACACGAGTGCGAGCGCCGCGACGCCGAACAAGGAGGGGAAACTCCACGTGTCGAGAACGAGCTGGAGACCGCCGAGCGCCGGCAGCGCGACGAACAACAGCGTTCGACGAAGCGGCCGCTCCGACTGCGGCGTCTCGAAGTACGCGAACGCGAGCGCCGCTCCGAGGAGCAGAAACGGCGTTCCCATCATGTGGCCGTGCAGGTCGCCGTTGAGCCACGCGAAGAACGGGAACTCGTTTATCGTCCCCTCGATGACGCGGCTCGCGGTCCAGTAGCTGAACGAATCGGTGCCGGCCAGCAGTTCGTCCGGCGAGTACTGCGTCGTCTCGGCGGCGACGAGTCCGGCGAGCGGGCGCCGCACCGGTTCGGGGAGTACCGTCAACACGACGCGACCCCCGGTGACGAGGTTGCTGGCGAGACCGACGAAGAACGCGGACAACAGCCCGGCGGGCCGACGCGCGCCGCCGCGACTCGACGCGACCGACCCCGCGAGGTCGAACGTCGCAGTGACGAGCATCGCGTAGAAGCCCGCGAGCGAGAGGTTGTAGGCGAATCTCGCGGGCGTGTCGGTGAGCATCGCCAGAAGCACCGTCAGCAGGTGCCCGCCGTAGTAGTACTGGACGGGCTCGCCCGCGAACCAGAAGTCCTCCGGCGGGAGCGCGTCGGCGCGGAGCAGCGCCTTCAGCAGGCCGAAGTCGAGGAACTTCTCGCCGCCGGCGGCGTGGACCGCGGGGTCGACGGCGCGAATCGAAAGCAGGAACGCGAACGCGACGACGAAGACGACCGCGGTGTCTGCGACCGCGCGCCTGTCGACGTCGAATCCGGACGCGAGAACGAGACGGCGTTCTCGGAGCGCCGCGAGGTCGAACGCCGTCGCCGCCGAGAGCGAGAGCAGGACGGCGACGGCGACGACGACGGTTCCGAGGCCGAACGAGAACTGGCCGACCCAGTGGGCGACGAGCGTCGAGACGAGAAGCGACAGCGGGAGCGCGAAGCCGGGCCCGCGGCCGGGGACGTGTCGAAAGAGCCGCGCCGCGAGCGGGAGCCCGAGGACCGCCAGCACGGCGTAGAGGACGAGCCAGACGGCGACGTACAGATACTCCATCTACCGGTGGAACGCGAGCGCGCCAATAAACCGTTTCTGGTTGCCGGGGCGGGCATTCTGGTTGCCGGGGCGGGCGCTCTGGTTGCCGGAGCGGGCGCGTTCCCCGGGCCCGCCGACCCGGCCGCGCCCGGCGGCTCGGGTTCGAGTCAAATACTTTTTTATCGCTTGAAAGAAATCGCGGCCCATGTCACGTTCCGTCGGTGTCGTCGTCCCCGCGTATCGGCCGGACGTCGACCGGCTCGCGGCCTACCTCGAGGCGCTGACGGAGCGGCTGGACCCGGAGGCGGTCCGCGTCGAACTCGACGCACCGACGCCGGAGTCGGTCGACGAGCTCTCGTCGCTCCCGGCGACGGTGAACGTGTCGCCGGTCCGTCGCGGGAAGGGGGCGGCGATAACCGCCGGCTTCGAGGCGCTATCGACGGACGTGCTCGCGTTCGTCGACGCCGACGGTAGCACGCCGACCGACTCGTTCGCAGAGGTTCTCGCGCCGGTGCTCGCCGGCGAGGCCGACCTGAGCGTCGGGTCGCGTCGACACCCCGACGCGACGGTGACCGCCCACCAGACGCTCGCCCGCCGCCGCCTCGGCGACGGCTTCGCGTGGCTCGCAAAGCGACTACTCGACACGGAGCTGTACGACTACCAGTGCGGCGCGAAGGCGATGACCGCCGAGGCGTGGGCCGACGCTCGGAGCCACCTCTACGAACCGGGATTCGCGTGGGACGTCGAACTCGTCGCCGTCGCCGCCGCGTTGGACCACGCGGTCGTAGAGGTGCCCGTCGAGTGGGAGGACAGACCGGGGTCGACCGTCTCGCCGATTCGGACGAGTCTCGACCTCGGGCTGAGTCTGCTGTCGGCGCGCCACCGCGCGAAGCTCATCCGCGAAGACCGACTGCACGCGATGCTCGACGCCCGCCGGTCGACGACGCCGTCGCTCGTCGAACGCCTCGGGCCGGACCCGATAGAGGAATGAGGCTGAATCGCACGGCGACCGAACTGCTGTCGGGTAAGCGATTCGGCCAGTTCGTCTCCGTCGGCGCGCTCGGCGCGGTCTTCGACCTGACCGTCAGCGCCGTGTTGACCGTCTGGTTCGGCGTGCTCGCGGAGGTGGCGAAACTGGTCGGCGCGGAAGTCGCCATCGTGGTCATGTTTCTGATCAACGACCGCTGGACGTTCGCCGACGAGGGCGCGTCGGGAGCGTTCCCGGCGGTGCGGCGACTGCTGAAGTCGAACCTCGTCCGCAGCGGCGGTCTCGCGCTGCAGTTCGTCGTCGTCCGCGTGCTCCGCCAACAGGACGTGAGCGTCGTCGTCGCCGGCTTCGACTTCTGGCAGGTGATTCCGCTCCCGGTGGCGATTCTCGCGTCGATGCTGCTCAACTACGTCGCGGAGAGTTTACTGACGTGGCGCGTGGCCAGCGAGTGAGCGGCGGCGAACGATACCACGGCGGAAACTGACATACGGCGTCGGAATCACAACCCTTAACCGAGGGCATCCTGTTGTCAGAAGTAGCGGGATGGGATAGCCAGGAGATTCCGCCGGGCTCATAACCCGGAGATCGGTAGTTCAAATCTACCTCCCGCTACTTTTCGAGCGAACTACGACGCGGAGTCTCGTCTCCGCGTCTCTACGGAGCGAGAAAGTAGCAGGCGTAGATTTGAACGAGAGGACGAGCGAACGACGTGAGCGAGTCCGCGTAGTTCAAGTCTACCTTCCGCCACTCCTTACCGACGGACCGCTCACTGCTGCTCTGGTGGCTCTGCTCCGTCGGAGAGGAAGATACTGTCCTGCGTCGGGTCGAAGTACACTTCCAGCGCACGCAACGTCCCGGCGTACGCCGCGGTCATGACGAAGGTGAAGCCGATGAGGGCGGGGAGGAGGAGGAGTTCGACGACCATCGTCCGAACGTCGTTTTCGGCCGACATAACGTATCCGGTAAGTGCGTCGGCCCTGGCTCTCACGTCCCCGTGAAGTCGATTCGACTGCCCGACGAGAGGTCGTGCTCGCCGGAGGGGCCGAGATGCTCGAACCGAAGCGAGTCGTCGGCGAGATACGCCGCGTCGCCCTCGACGGCGACGTCGACTTCGTCGAGCGTCGCGCCCTCGCAGGGGCCGAAGTCGCAGTAGCCGGTCGCCTGCCCGAACGTCGCGCCGTGTTTCTGACAGACGATGTCGCCGTTTCTGACGAGCGCGCCCGACCCCTTGTCAAGGCGCACGTCGGTCCAGTGCTGACAGTAGTTCCGGAAGGCGACGACGGTTCCGTCGTCGAGTTTCGTCAGAATCGCCTCGCCGCGCTCGGTCCCCTCCCGGAACGTGAACAGCAGCGTGCCGTCCGTCGGGACCTCCGAGAGTGCGGCGATTCGCTGGTCGTCGTCCATACCGTCTCTCGTCGCGCCGCCTTTGAACGTCTTTCCGTCCGCAGTTTCCGCACTCCGACTCGTGCAACTCTACGACTCGTACAACTCCTCGACTCGCGTCTCGTACAACCGAGAGAGCAGCCGCGTCACCGGCCCCGTCTCGACGTCGATACCGTCGACGGTGCCGACGGGGCGAATCTCGCGGGTCGAACTCGTGACGAACACCTCGTCGGCACCCCGGACGTCGTCGGGCGTGAAGAAGCCCTCCCGAACCGGGATGCCCTCCGACTCGACGAGTTCCAGGACGACGTCGCGGGTGACGCCCGGGAGCACCGGACCGTCGAGACTCGGCGTGCAGAGGCGCTTGCCGTCTACGAAGAACACGTTGCTCGTCGCGCCCTCGGCGACGTAGCCCTCGTCGTCGAGAACGAGCGCCTCGTCGGCGCCCGTGACGCGAAGTTCGAGGAGCGCCAAGATGCCGTTGAGGTAGTTGTGCGTCTTCGCTTTCGACGGGAGCGCCCGATTCGAGGGTCGGCGCGTCTTCACCGTCTGCAACGTCGCCGGGCCGTCCCACGGTTTCTCGCCGCCGACGCCGCCGCGACCCAGCGGCGAGAGGGTGACGACGACGGTGGGGTCGACCTCCGGCGAGGGGGTGAGTTTCCCGGGTTGGACGCCGCGACTGATGGAGAGTTTCACCGAGGCGTCTCCGAGTTCGTTCGCCGCGAGCGTCTCCTCGATTCGCCCGCGGAGCGACTCGTCGGAGAGGCCGTGGTCCAACTGGAGAATCTCGCACGACTCCGCGAGTCGGTCGGCGTGGGCGTCCCACTCGAACAGGTGGCCGCCGTAGACGCGGAGCGTCTCGAAGGCGGCGTCGCCGTACATGAACCCCCTGTCGCGGACGTTCACCGTCGCCTCCGAAGCGGGAACGAGTTCGCCGTTCACGTGGTAGACGAGTTCCGCGTCGCTCGCGGAACTCGCTCCGCCGGTTCCGCCATCGTCGGGAGAGTCGCGTTCACTCATCGTCGACGTACTCCCGAAGGAAGTTCGCTACCATCTGTTTACCGCTCTCGGTGAGGATGCTCTCGGGGTGGAACTGGACGCCGACGTGCGGGCGCGTGCGGTGCCGAACCGCCATCACGACCCGCCGCTCGTCGTCGGTCCACGCCGTCTCGACCAGTTCGTCCGGAAGGTCGTCGCGCTCGACCGCCAGCGAGTGGTACCGCCCGACCGAGAGCCGTTCGGGAAGGTTCGAGAAGATGCCTTCGCCGTCGTGAACGACGGTCGAGGGTTTCCCGTGGACTACGTCCGGTGCGTGGCCGACCGGCGCGCCCGCGGCCGCACAGAGCGCCTGATGACCGAGGCAGACGCCGAGCGTCGGGTAGTCGAGGTCGCGGAACACCGCCATCGAGATGCCGGCGTCCTCGGGCGTGCCGGGGCCGGGCGAGACGACGATGGCGTCGGGGTCGAGTTCCCGAATCTCCTCGACCGTGACGGCGTCGTTCCGGCGGACGACGACGTCCGCGAGTTCGCCGACGTACTGGACGAGGTTGTAGACGAACGAGTCGTAGTTGTCGACGACGAGCACCGTGGGGAGGGTTTCCGCACTCATCTCTCGGTCCTCGAATCGCCGGACTCGCCCGCGTCGTCGACGCCGAGCGTCGTCCCGTCGAGCGCCTCGCCCATCGCTTCGACGAGCGCCTGGGCCTTCGCCAACGTCTCGTCGTACTCGCGTTCGGGATCGGAGTCGTGGACGATGCCCGCGCCGACGCGGAGGTGGTACTCGTCGCGGTAGCGGACCAGCGTTCGGATGACGATGTTCAGCGTCGCCCGGTCGTCGAATCCGAACGCGGCGATACTGCCGGTGTACGGCCCGCGTCTGGTCGCCTCGACCTCCTCGATGAGTTCCATCGTCCGCGGTTTCGGCGCGCCAGTGATGGTGCCGCCGGGGAACACCGCGGCGACGGCGTCGGCGAGCGTCGACTCCTCGCGCATCCGGCCTTCGACGACCGAGACGAGATGCATCACGGCCGCGTAGCGGTCGACCCGGCGGTACTCGGTCACGTCGACGCTGCCGTACTCGCACACCTTCCCGAGGTCGTTGCGTTCGAGGTCGACGAGCATCGCGTGCTCGGCGCGCTCTTTCTCGTCGCCGAGCAGGTCGGCTTCGAGTTCGGCGT
This sequence comes from Haloprofundus sp. MHR1, assembly GCF_005155585.1. NCBI lineage: Archaea > Methanobacteriati > Methanobacteriota > Halobacteria > Halobacteriales > Haloferacaceae > Haloprofundus > Haloprofundus sp. MHR1. Next base: position 2,168,419 of record NZ_CP039833.1, on the reverse strand, counting down.
CCTCCTCGTCGGTCGCCCCCCGTCGCCGGGTTCCGGCGATGGGTTCGGTGACGAGTCGGTCGCCCGCGCGTTCGACGAGCAGTTCGGGACTCGCGCTCACGAGGTCGACTGAGTTCGGGCCGCGCGCGCCGGAGAACTCCAGCAACCCGGAGTACGGCGCGGGATTCACCCGGCGGAGCGCCGCGTACGCCGTCACGGGGTGAACCGCAGCGGGGGCGACGAGGCGCTGGGAGACGTTCGCCTGAAACGTGTCGCCGTCGCGGATGTACCGCTTGATGGTCCGCACGCGGTCGGCGAACGCCTCGCGGCCGCAGTCGCTCTCGAACTGTCCTCGTTCGGTCGCGGCGGCGAGCGGTTCGACGCTCGGGTCGCCGGTCGTCGCGCGCTCGGCGAGCGAACTCGCCCGCTCGACGGCCGTCTCGTACTGTTCGTCGAGGTCGGTTTCAGGGTCGATTCGGGGGCAAGCGGTCACGCGGAGCGTCGTCCCTCCGCCCCGCGGTTCGCGCCACGCGGCCACGCAGTCGTAGACGCCGAGTTGCAGATGCGGGAGCCGCCGGTCATCGACCGCCGATTCGGGCAGCGTTTCGAGTTCGCGGGCGAGGTCGTAGGAGAGCCAGCCGAACGCGCCGCAGGGGTACGGCACCTCGCAGTCGCCGCGGGCGAGCGTCTCCGAATCGAGCAGCGCGGACAGCGCCGACAACGACGGCGACCCGGCGGCCGGTCCGGTGTCGTCCGCGTCCGTGCGCTCGGGACCGTCGCGGACGACTGCGTCGGCGCTCACCTGCAGTCGCTCGACGGGGTCGACGCCGAAGTACCCCCACCCCGACTGGCCGCCGGTCGTCTCCAGGAAGAATCCGCCGGGGCCGTCCCGCGCGCGTCGGTACGCCTCGAACGGGTCCGACACCGAGAGTCGGAGTTCGACCGGAACGCGAGCGCCCGGCGGCGCGTCCGTCGCCGTCGCTCTGAACTCGCGTCGAGAGGTCCGCACAACGGGTTCGGTCATCGGCGTCGAAGCGGCCGCGGGCGGTCCGCGCGTCCGGCAGCTTTCACTGCTCCCGAGCGCGCGCAATCCACGTGTCGACGCGCTTCTCGGAGACGTCTATCTGCTCGCCGAGTTCGGCGGCGTCGGCGGCAGCGAGGTCCGCGACGGTCTCGACGCCCGCGTCGGCGAGCCGCTGCGCGTAGGCCGGCCCGATCCCCTTGACCGTATCGACGGAGTCGGAAGACTCCGACGCCGGTTCGTCCGCGTCGGGCTCGGCCTCGGCGGTGTCGGCTTCCGCTCGGTCATCGTCGATGTCTATCTCGTCGCTCTCGGGACCGGCGGCCTCCGACGGCTCCGCTGCGGCCTCGTCCTCGGCGTCCTCGTCGACCATCGACTCCGTCGACGCCGTCGCGTCGGTATCCGCCGCGACCGGTTCGTCCTCGGTGGGCTCTTCCGCCTCGCTAATCGGCTCCGCCTCCTCGACGACGGATTCGTCGGCGTCTTCGACGGCCCTCTCGTCTGTCTCGTCGGACTCGGAACCGTCGGCCTCGTCTGCCTCGTCGAGTTCCGTCTCGAGGTCGGTGTCCATCTCGTCGCTCTCGGGGCCGGCGGCCTCCGCCGGTTCCGCCGCGGTCGTCTCCTCGGTATCCTCGTCGACCAGCGTCTCCGTCGACGCCGCGGCGGCACTGTCGGCGGCGGGGTCGGCGGATTCGGCGGCGTCGGCGGATTCGGCGGCGTCGTCTGCCTCGACGGACTCGTCGGTTTCTTCGACTGCGGCTTCCGTCTCCGTACTCGCCTCCGTTCGCGTGTCGCGTTCGACCGTCACGGACGGGTCGCGCTCACGCTCGTCGGTCGACCCGTTGAGGCCGAGCAACGACTTGAGCTTGTCCAAGAGTGCCATTGGCCGGTAGTATGATGCCTCCGTATTTAAAAACCCCCGACAGGTCACAGCCGCGACCGGAGGGCGGCGTCCATCTCGTCGACCGGCGCGTCCCGGCCGGTCCACCGCTCGAACGCGACGACGCCCTGGTACAGCAGCATCCAGGCCCCGTCGATGGTCGTCGCGCCCGCCTCGCGCGCCTCGCGCAGCAGTCGCGTGTCCGGCGGGGCGTACACCGCGTCCAGCACCGCGAGCCCGTCGTGCAGCAGGCCCGACGGAACGGGCGTCTCGTCGGACTCCATCCCGACGCTCGTCGCGTTGACGAGCACGTCGGCTTCGGGAACGGCGGCGTCGAGCGAGTCGAGGTCGCCGCCGGTGGCGACCCGGTCGGTCGCCTCGTCTCCGTTCAGTTCGTCGGCGAGTGCGGTCGCGCGCGAGGCGGTTCGGTTGGCGACGTGGACCGACGCGCCGTCGTCCGCGAGCGCGAACGCGGCCGCACGCCCCGCCCCGCCCGCGCCGACGACGACGGCGTCCGTCCCGTCGAGCGAGACGTCGTGGCGGGCGAACGACCGACTGACGCCGGCGGCGTCGGTGTTGTACCCGCGCGGGGTGTCGCCGGCGAAGTCGACGGTGTTGACCGCGCCGATTCGCTCGGCGAGCGGGTCGGCGTCGACGAGTTCGAGCGCGTCCCGTTTGAACGGAATCGTGACGTTGAGGCCGGCGACGCCGAGCGCGTCCGCGCCGTCGAGAGCGGCCTCGAACCGCTCGGGCGACGGTTCGAAGGTGACGTACCGAGCGTCCATCCCGAGCGCGTCGTACGCCGCCTCGTGCATCGGCGGCGACAACGAGTGACCGACCGGGTTGCCGACGAGTCCGAACACTTGCATACGTCGCGGTGGTCGCGGAAGCGACATAAGCACCCCGACAGCGGTGGAACTGGCGACTCGGTTGCGGCGAGAGCGTTACGTTCGTACGGGGACTTCGAAGCAGAAGAAATAGGTTTACCACCTTGGAAGTCAACGACGATGAGTTCAGTTCTTCGACACCCGCTGATGGCCGTCGCGGCCACGACGGGTCTTACTCTCCCGTGGGTCTACGTCTGGGCGACCGGGTCGGCGGAGTCGCTGCCGCCACTCTGGACCGTCGCCGTCAGCGGGGTCGCCGTCCTCGGGTCGTCGTTCCTCCTCGCGTGGGGGGCCGAGACCGCCGAGAAAGACGTTCCCCGCGCGTTCGCCATCGCGGTTCTCGCGGTGCTGGCCGTCGCCCCCGAGTACGCCGTCGACGCGCTGTACGCCTGGACCGCCGGGGCGAACATCGGCACGGCCCGCGGCGCGGAGGCCGCGAACCTCGCCGTCGCCAACATGACCGGCGCGAACCGCATCCTCATCGGACTGGGCTGGTCCGGCATCGCGCTGTTCACGCTCTACCGAGTCGGGAGCGCCTCCGACCCCGCGGTCGAGTCGCGTCCCGGGACGCTCGCGGACGTCGTCAACCTCGACCGGGACATCTCGACCGAAATCGCGTTCCTGCTCGCCGCGACGGCGTACGCCTTCTTCGTCCCGCTCAACGACGGTATCGGCGTCGTCGACACGCTGGTGCTGGTCGGTCTGTACGCCCTCTACATCGCCGTCATCGTCCGCGGCGACGTCGAAGAACACGAACAGCAGGTCGGCGTTCCCGCGTACTTCCACGGCTACCCGAAAGGCGGCCGCGTCGCCGTCGTGCTGACGCTGTTCGCGTACTCGGGCCTGATGATCTACTCCGCCGTCCACCCGTTCGCGCACGGCCTGGAGACGCTCGGCACCGAGTTTGGCATCCCCGCGTTCTTCATGATCCAGTGGATCGCGCCGCTGGCCAGCGAGAGCCCGGAACTCATCGTCGTCGCCTACCTCGTCAACAAGGCGCGCTCGACCGCCGGGTTCAACGCGCTCATCTCCTCGAAGCTCAACCAGTGGACGCTGCTCATCGGGACGCTCGCCGTCGTCTACAGCCTCGCGGCGGGGGCGGTCGGAACCCTCCCGTTCGACTTCAAGCAGTCGGCCGAAATCTGGATCACGGCCGCGCAGAGCTTCTTCGCGCTCGCGGTGCTCGTGAACTTCAACATCAGCGCCCGCGAGGCCGTCGCCCTGCTCGTGCTGTTCGTCTCGCAGGTCGGCATCGAGTTCCTCATCATCCGAGACCTCGTGACGCTCCCGTTCGGTATCGACGCTATCGACGTCCTCCTGATCTACACCGCCGTCTACCTCGTCCTCGGAACGGCGCTTTTCGTCCTGCGCCGCGACGAGCTCCGGGGGCTGCTCGACCGGACCGCCGACACCGCCCAAGACGCCTTCGGCCGGGGTCAGTCGCAGGCCGAACGCGCCGACTGAGTTCCCGGCCGTCTGACACTCCGGTCGACCGCGAACCGAATCCCGACTCGTTTTACGGTCGCTTCGCCTACGACTCGCCAGTGATCGCCATCGTCGTCAGTCGGGCCGACTACGCATCGGAACACATCGGCGAGCACCTGCTCGAACTCGCCGACTGGGAGGAACACGTAGACGACACCCGCCCGGACGCCGACGGCGGCGGGACCGTCCACCGAACCGACGGCTTCGAACTCCGGACGTTCGACGACCTCCACATCTACCTCGACGACCCCGCGGCGGCGTTCGTCGACGCCGCGGATTCCGGCGTCGACACCGAAACCGACGTCGACTCCGCTGCCGCCCCCGACTTGCTCGTCTTCGCCTCTCGGCACTCCGGCGAGACGGGGGCGCTTCTCACCGCTCACTTCACCGGCAACTTCGGCCCCGAGAAGTACGGCGGCGACGACCGGGAACTCGCGCGCGCCTGTCCGGGTGCACAGAAAACCGTCGTGAACGCGCTCGCCGAGCACGCGCCGGACGGCTACGAGGTCGGTATCGAGGCGACACACCACGGCCCCACCGACCTCTCGCTCCCGTCGATGTTCGTCGAACTCGGCAGCGACGACCCGCAGTGGGAGGACCCCGAGGCCGCTCGCGCGGTGGCCGAAGCGATTCTCGACCTCCGCGAGGCGGCGGTGAACCTCGAAAGCCCCGGCGACGAACCCAACCGCCACGTCGTCGGCTTCGGCGGCGGCCACTACGCGCCCCGGTTCGGCCGCGTCGTCCGCGAGACCGAGTGGGCCGTCGGCCACGTCGGCGCGGACTGGCAACTCGACGCGATGGGCGCGCCCGAGGCGAACCGCGACGTGCTCGAACGGGCGTTCGAACGGAGCGACGCCGAGTTCGCGCTCGTCGACGGCGAGAACCCGGAACTCGAAACCGTCGTCGACGACCTGGGTTACACCGTCGTGAGCGAGACGTGGCTTCGAGAGGTCGGCGACCGACCGCTGTCGGTCGTCTCCGCGCTCGAAGACGAACTGTCGACGGTCGAGGACGGTCTCCGATTCGGCAGTCGGCGCGTCGACGACCCCGACGCGTTCTCCGTCGTCGAGTTCCCCGCCGAACTGCTCGCCGAAGCGCAGGGCGTCGACGCCGAGTCGGTGCGCGAGGCGGTGCTCGACTCCGCCGTCGCCTTCGAGACGCAGGAGAGCGGCACGCGGGCCGTCGGCCGCCTCGCTCTGGCGGACGAGAGCGACTACGACGCGCTCGTCGACGCGCTGGCGACGGTTCTCGAAGCGAAGTACGACGACGTCGAACGCGACGAGAGTGACCGTGTCGTCCGTGCCAGCGAGCGCGCGTTCGACCCCGAGCGCGCGAAGACGCTCGGCATCTCCGAGGGGCCGACGTTCGGCAAACTCGCGGCCGGGCGAGCCGTCGAACACGAGGGCGAACGAATCGACCCGGACGTCGTCCACGTCGACCGGACGGTCGCGTTTCGGTACTAAACCGCCTGGCGGGTTTCCGGCGAGCTAACTGGTCGGCTATCTGTTCGGATAAATCTCCGGTTACCCTCGCGGAAAAATCGTCAGACGACCGTCCGACGCGAGGGGGAAAAGATAATTAAGGCCGCTCAGTAAGCTTTGCGCATAAATATGGACTCGATCGTCGACGAAGCAATAGACGAGGCCGAACAGTCGGGTGGGACCGGCGGCGAGGGATTCGACGCCGAACCGAAGCGTTCGGGGACGATGACGGACGACGAACTGCAGGACATTCTCAAAGACCTCCAGACGAACATCACCGTCGTCGGCTGCGGCGGGGCCGGCGGGAACACGGTCAACCGCATGGCCGAAGAGGGCATCCACGGCGCGAGTCTCGTCGCCGCCAACACGGACGTCCAGCACCTCGTCGACACCTCCGCGGACACGAAGATTCTGATGGGTCAGGAGAAGACCCAGGGCCGCGGGGCCGGGTCGCTCCCGCAGGTCGGCGAGGAGGCCGCTATCGAGAGCCAGCAGGAGATTCACGACGCCATCGACGGCTCGGACATGGTGTTCGTCACCGCCGGCCTCGGCGGCGGCACCGGCACCGGCTCCGCGCCCGTCGTCGCCAAGGCGGCCCGCGAGTCCGGCGCGCTCACCATCGCCATCGTCACGACGCCGTTCACCGCCGAGGGCGAGGTCCGACGGACGAACGCCGAGGCGGGGCTGGAGCGACTCCGCGACGTCGCCGACACGGTCATCGTCGTCCCGAACGACCGCCTGCTCGACGCCGTCGGCAAACTGCCGGTCCGTCAGGCGTTCAAAGTGAGCGACGAAGTCCTGATGCGCTCGGTGAAAGGCATCACGGAGCTCATCACGAAACCCGGTCTCGTCAACCTCGACTTCGCCGACGTCCGCACCGTCATGGAGAAGGGCGGCGTCGCCATGATCGGTCTCGGCGAGTCCGACTCCGAACAGAAGGCCCAGGACTCCGTGAAGTCGGCGCTCCGCTCGCCGCTTCTCGACGTCGACATCTCGGGGGCGAACTCCGCGCTCGTCAACGTCACCGGCGGCACCGACATGAGCATCGAGGAGGCCGAGGGCGTCGTCGAGGAGATTTACGACCGTATCGACCCCGACGCGCGCATCATCTGGGGGACCTCCATCGACGAGGAGCTCGAAGGTCAGATGCGGACGATGATCGTCGTCACGGGCGTCGACTCGCCGCAGATCTACGGCCGGTCGGACGAACCCGGCGCACAGCAGAGCCAGCAACCGCAGCAACCGCAGCAGGCCGAAGATATCGACTTCGTTGAGTAATCGAGTAGTCGAGTAATCGAGTAATCGAGTAGCCGAGTAATCGAGTAATCGGACGGTCACGTCGCGGTATCGCGGGGCGACCACGGAACCGGGCGGACGCCGACCCCGCGCCCGCGTCGGCTATTCAATAGATAGAAAAGGCATCACGCTCTATCGGTGACAACATGGACGTAAAATACGACATCGCGAGCTACGTGCGGGTACTGAAGATGGCGAGCACGCCGGAGTGGGAGGAGTTCAGCCAGATCGCCAAGATCGCCGGCATCGGCATCTTCCTCGTCGGCTTCCTCGGTTTCGTCATCTTCGCGGTGATGAGCTTCATCCCCGGGGGCATGTGAGATGGGCATCTTCGCCGTGAAGACGACGGCGAGACAGGAGCGCACCGTCGCCGACATGCTCGCCACGAAGGAAGAGCCCGAGATTCACGCCGTCATCGCGCCGGACTCGCTGACGAGTTACGTGATGGTCGAAGCCGACAACACGGCCGTACTCGAACGCCTCATGGACGAGATTCCGCACGCCCGGAGCATCGTCCCCGGCAACTCCAGCCTCGCGGAAGTCGAACACTTCCTCTCGCCGACGCCCGACGTCGAGGGCATCGCCGAGGGCGACATCGTCGAACTCATCGCCGGGCCATTCAAGGGCGAGAAGGCCCGCGTCCAGCGCATCGACGAGGCCAAAGACCAGGTGACCGTCGAACTGTACGAGGCGACGGTCCCGATTCCGGTGACGGTCCGCGGCGACCAGATTCGCGTGCTCGACTCCGAAGAACGGTAGTTCCGAACCGTGCGAGCGGCGTAGCCGCAAGCAGATTCCGAAGAGCGCTGACGCGCCCTTCGACCCCTCCTTCGCTCGCGTTGCTCTCTCGAGAGACCAGTGAGGAGCGACAGCGCCTCGAACCGTGCGAGCGATAGCTCCCGACCAATCCGAGCCGAGAAGCGAAAGAACGCCGGCGAGACTCGTCCCGACCGCTGTTTCAGTTTCCCGAAGGAGAAGCGCAGACGCGCCGTCGCAGCCCGTCGCTCGTCGAATCTATCCGGACGCTCCGTGGGCCGCGGCCGCCCGCGACCGGTTACTCGGGTTCCGTCTCCGACTTTGCCTGTCCACCGGCGTCCACCTGCTCGACGATTCGCTGGAGGTCCGCCTCTTCCTCGATTGCCGACTGGATACCCTCGCGCATGCGGACGGCCGCGGAGTCGGCGTTGTACGCGCGGATGTACTCGGCGCGGGAGTGCTCGTCGAACGCGTGGCGGATGGCGAAGTAGCCCTCGGGGACGATCGCGCCGCAGACTTTGCACTCGGTGCGTTCGTGTTCGTTGGTCTGGTGAACGACGGCGGATTCGGCGTCTTCGAACCGCGCGTCACAGCCCGCGACACCACACGTCCAGAGCGACATATCAGCCGACATGTAGGGAACTGCTAAAACCGTTTTCCTCGCCCGGCATCGTCGTCGTCGAATAGCAATCCCTAATTGAGTACTCTCGAGAGGGAGACTGTGAGTGGAAGCGAACGGACGCGGGTCGACATGCACGTCAAGTGTTTAGACGAGCGTGTCGTCGCCAGGGCGAAGCGCCGCGGTGTCGACGTGCTCGTCTACGCGCCGCACTTCACGCGTCTCCCGACGATTCGCGCCCGCGCCGACCGATTCTCCGACGACGAGTTGCTCGTCGTCCCCGCCCGCGAACTGTTCACCGGCCCGTGGAGCGACCGGAACCACCTCCTCGCTATCGGCCTCTCGGACCCGGTTCCGGATTTCATCACCATCGAGGGCGCGCTCGCGGAGTGTCGCCGACAGGAGGCGGCCGTGCTCGTCCCGCACCCGGCGCTGTTGAACGTCAGCCTCGGCCGGGTCGAGATCGAGGCGTTCCGGGACGAACTCCACGCCGTCGAGACGTACAACGGCAAGTGCTTTCCCTACCAGAACCGCCGCGCCGCCGCCATCGCAGACGAGTTCGACAAACCGGGGTTCGGGTCGTCGTACGCGCACTTGCGGGGAAACGTCGGCGAGGCGTGGACCGAGTTCGACCGACGCATCGAGACGGAGGCGGAGCTCGTGACGGCGCTTCGCGGGGGTGCGACGCGCCGCGTCGACCACCGACGCGGACTCCGGCACCGACTCAGAAACCTCGCCGAGTTCGCCCACCTGGGCCACGAGAACACGTGGGGGAAGATAGACCGCCTGCTCCTCTCCGGCACCGAACCGACGCACCCGCGCCAACTCGTCTACGAGGGTCGGTTCGACGACGTCGCCGTCTACTGACCGGCGACGAGTCCGAGCGGCCCGTCAGAAGCCGAACAGCATCGTGACCGCATCGAGACCGCCGTCGAGCGGCACGACGAAGTAGTGAACCGCCGCGAACAGCGCCACTTCTCCGATCGTGATGAGAACCGTCGCGAGGTCGGCCCACTTGCTCGACGTGGTGACGCCGAACGGGAGGCTGTACTCCTTCTCGTAGGGGTAGAAGAACGCCAACCCCCGCCTGCTGCCGAACAGGTCGAGCACGTAGTGCGTGAGGATGCCGACCCAGACGAAGTGGAGGTTGTCGAAGAGAATCGGGAAGGCGACGAAGATGCCGAGGACCGGGAGGTTGTGCAGCGTCTTTCGGTGTTTCCCGAACGCGGTGTCCACGTCCGGAAACAGCGCGCCGAGGACGAGCGGCACCGACAGTTCGGCGATGGCGACGAACGTAGGCACGTCGCCCGACGGTTCGAGCACGTAGCCGAGACCGATACTGAGGAGGGCGGCGTTCAACACGTGACCTTTCTTGTTCATCCGACGACGGTCCGTCGAACCGGACGGATACAAACGTTTCCACCTGTCGGCGGCGGGCGGGAGGCCACCGGTGTTCGACGCGCCCTCAGTCGACCAGCGCGCCTTCGAACGTCTCCATCGCCGCCCGCGCGAACTGCTGTTTCACTTCGAGACGCGTCCCGTCGAACTCGTGGCGCGTCGATTCCACGTACGACTCGCCGGTCCCCCACTCGGCGGCGTACGCGAGGCCGACGTACACCGTTCCGACGGGTTTGTCGTCGTCGCCGCCGCCGGGTCCGGCGATACCCGTCGTCGCCAGGCCCCACGTCGCGTCGGCGGTGTCTCGGACGCCCTGGGCCATCTCGCGGGCGACGGCGGCGCTCACCGCACCGTGTTCGTCCAGCGACTCCCGGGAGACGGCCAGCAGGTCGCGCTTCGCGTCGTAGGAGTAGGTGACGACCGAGCGGTCGAAGTAGTCGCTCGACCCGGGGACGTCGGTGAGGAGCGACCCGACGAGGCCGCCCGTGCAGGACTCGGCGACGGCGACGGTGTCGCCGCGTTCTCGGAGCGCGTCGCCGAGGCGTTCTTCGACCGGCGGCTCGTCGTCGTGTTCTCGCATGAGCGTGCTACGGTCCCGGTTCGCAAAAGTCTCTCCCGATTCCCCCGGAGTCGCCCGCCCTCGTCTACCGCGGGCGAAAGAGGCAACTACCCCCCGTCCGACGCCGTACCATGGACTACGAGGAACCGCTGTTCTTCCGGGTGATGCGCTACGCGGCGGCCGCCGACCGCGACGTGATAGACATGGTGAGCGGCAACCCCGACTGGGACGCCCCGGAGGCGCTCCGGGACGGCCTTCGGGAGTTCGCCGACGCCGACGTCGACGCGTTCCAGTACGGTCCGAGCGCCGGTCTCGACGAACTGCGCGAAGAGATAGCCGAGCGCCGAAACGTCGACCCCTCGCAGGTCGTCGTCACGAACGGCGCGGGCGAGGCGAACTACCTGGCGATGGCGCGGGCGCTGGAGCGCGACGCGGGCGACGGCGTGTTGCTCACCGACCCGGTGTACCCGTACTACCCCGGGAAGGCGCAGATGCTCGGCGGCGACGTGACGCTCGTCCCCGTCGTCGAGGGCGGCGACCCCGACGTGGCGGCGATGCGCGAGGCGGCCACGGAGGAGACGGCGCTCATCGTCGCCAACACGCCGAACAACCCGACCGGCGTCGTCTACGACCGCGAGACGATGGAAGAGCTCGTCGCGCTCGCAGAGGAGGTGGACGCGCTGCTCGTCGCCGACGAGGTGTACGACCACTTCGACTACACCGGCGAGTTCGAGAGCGCGCTCACCATCGACTCCGAGCACCGCGTCGTCACCAGCGCGTTCTCGAAGTCGATGTCGATTACCGGCTTCCGGGTCGGCTACGCCATCTTCCCGGAGGCGCTCGTCGACGCGGCGAAGACCCGACACATGCTCGTCAACGTCGCCGGGAGCAACCCCGCGCAGTACGCCGCGTTGCGGGCGCTTCGGGAGACCGACCCCTCGTACTACGAGGAGACGCGCGCGATGCTCCGCGAGCGCATCGCCGCCTTCACCGATGCACTCGACGAAGCGGGTGCGGAGTACACCCGACCGGAGGGCGCGTTCTACGTGCTCGCGCGGTTCGACGGCTTCCCGGGGACGATGGAGAACGTCGAGCGACTCATCGACGAGGCGGGCGTCGCCGGGATGCCCGGCGAGGCGTTCGGCCCCGCCCGTGACGAGTGGATTCGGTTCGCGCTCGTCACGCCGCGGGCGCAAGAGGCGGCGAAGCGACTCGCCGACTACTTCTGAGTCTCCGCCCGCGCGGACACCTCCGCGTTCTGACGCCCGAGCGCCGACCGGACCGACGGGTACACAAGCGCTCGGACGCGATGGGGCGTATGGCAAATCTCGACGTGGAACCCGTCGACGCCGTCGACGACTCCGAGGAAGCGGGCGGAGACGACGCGGCGTCGACAGACGTGGAAGTCGAGGCGACCGACGACCTCTCGGAGCTTCCCGGCGAGGTCGACGCCGCGGAGTTCGTCCTCTACGGCGGGAAAGGCGGCGTCGGCAAGACGACGATGGCGGCGGCGACGGCGCTGCGGAGCGCCGCAGACGGCGCGACGACGCTCGTCGTCTCCACCGACCCCGCGCACTCGCTGTCGGACACGCTCGGCGGCGAGATTCCGGCGGAACCGACGCGCATCCGCGAGGACATCCCGCTGTTCGCCGCCGAGATCGACCCCGACGCCGCGATGGACGAGGGGCTGTTCGGCGAGGGCGGCGACGCGTTCGGCGGGATGGGCGGGATGGGCGATATGTTCGGCGGGATGGGCGGGATGGGCGGTATGGGCGGCGCTGGAGGGAGTGAGAACCCCTTCGGCGGCGACGAGAACCCGTTCACTGCCGACGAGGGAGAGAACGGCCACCCGCTCCTCGACGGAACGATGCCCGGCGCGGACGAGATGGCGGCGATGCGGCAACTGCTCGAACACATGGACGACCCTCGTTTCGACCGGGTGGTCGTCGACACCGCGCCGACGGGGCACACGCTACGCCTGCTGCAGCTGCCGGAGATGCTCGACTCGATGGTCGGCCGCCTCGTCAGTTTCCGCGAGCGGATGCGGGGGATGATGGAGAACCTGAAGGGGATGTTTGGCGGCGCGGACCCCGGGCCGTCGGGGATGGAGCAACTCGAAGAAGCCAAAGAGCGGATCAAGCGGCTCCGAGCCGTGCTCAGAGACCCCGAGCGGACGGATTTCCGGGTCGTGATGATTCCAGAGGAGATGAGCGTCGTCGAGTCCGAGCGGCTCGTCGCCCGCCTCGACGAGTTCGGCATTCCGGTGCGGACGCTCGTCGTCAACCGCGTGATGGAGGACCCGAGCGACGTGGCGGGCATCGACCCCGAGTGGACGGTCGCGCCCGACCCCGAACACTGCGAGTTCTGCCAGCGCCGCTGGCAGGTCCAGCAGCGCTCGTTGCGGCGGGCGACGGAGCTGTTCCGCGGCCGCGACGTGAAGCGCGTGCCGCTGCTCGCAGACGAGGTTCGAGGCGAGGACGCGCTGCGGGTCGTCGCGGCGTGTCTGGCCTGAAACGAACCGGTTCTCCGACGCCGTTTAGCCGAGTTTCCGCGCGAGCCCGAAGAGACTGTCTCGGACGCCGTCGGGGAGGAAGCGGGCGAAGGAGCCGACGTCGGCGACGATACCGACCGGGTAGCGCGCCGCCGGTTTCGTCGCGCTGGCGGCGTTGACGATGTCGTCGGCGACTCGCCGCGGCGGCACCGCGCCGGGTCCGTCGCCGCCGAGCGCCCGGGTGTCCTCGAACAGTTTGTAGAACGATTCGTACGCACCCGAGCGCTCCGTCCCGTCGTCGACCTCCTCGTCGGCGCGCTCGGAGAACTGCGTCTGGACCGGTCCGGGTTCGACGAGGACGGCGTCGATACCGTACTCGGCGACCTCCGCGCGGAGCGCGTCGGTCATCGCTTCGAGCGCGAACTTCGACCCGGCGTAGACGCCGCTGCCGGGGAACGAGACGCGGCCGACGACGCTGGAGACGTTGACGATGGTGCCGTCGCCCGCCTCGCGCATGTGGGGGAGGACGGCGCGGACGAGGCGGTGCGGGCCGAACACGTTGACGGCGAACTGCTTTTCGACCGTCTCGGTGGGGACGTCTTCGATGGGGCCGAACTGCCCGTAGCCCGCGTTGTTGACGAGGCAGTGAATCGCTCCCTGCTCGTCGACGATGCGGTCGACGACCCTGTCGACGTCGCCCTGGTCGGTGACGTCGAGCGTTGCGAGTTCGCATCCCTCTTCGCCGAGCTGCTGGATGTCGGCGGGGTTGCGCGCCGTCGCGTACACCACCCAGTCCTCCGCGAGGAAGGCCCGGGCGGTGGCGCGACCGATACCGGACGAACAGCCAGTGATGAGGACAGTCTCTGGTTTCACACCGAAACGTCGTCGCCGGGATAGTTAACTGTACGGCGTTCGACGGGTGGGTTCAGTCGCGGTACTCGCGCTTGACTTCGTCGGCGTAGGCGTCGGCCAGCCGCGTCGGCTCCGGGAGTTTGTAGCCGTCGCAGAGCCGCTCGACGAGGTCGACGGTCGTCTCCGCGGAGACGCGGTGGCCGGGGCTGACGTACAGCGGGTTTATCTTGCGGCTCGACGCGTACTGCCGCGACTGGAACGCGTAGCCGACGACCGTCCCGTCGGGGGCGTCGACGCGACCGTCGGCTTCGATGGGCGTCCGCCAGCCTTCGGGCCGCTCCTCGACCGGCTCTCTCGGCGTCCCGCAGAGCAGTCCCTTGGCGACGCCGACGCTCGGCACGTCGAGGACGACGCCCATGTGCGTTGCCAGCCCGGCCTGTCTGAAGTGGATGCGACCGCTGCCGTCGAAGACGACGAAATCGGGCTCTGTCTCCAGCTTCTCGAACGCGTCGAGAATCGGCCCGCCCTCGCGGAACGACAGCAGGCCAGGAATGTAGGGAATCGAGAGGTCGGTGACGGCGTACGCGCGCTCGACTATCTCGGTGCCGCGGGCGACGACGACGGCGCTGACGGCCTCCTCGTCGAGAAACGCCTGGTCGACGCCGGCGACGAGCGGTCGTTCGCCCCGCGGGACGAGCGTCGATTCGGCGGTGGAAACGGCCGCCGGGTCGAAGTCGAACTCGTCCTCGAACCGGGCGACGTCGGCGATGTCGCGCTGGAGCTGTTCCATCTCCTCACGGGAGAGCGCCGGGTCGGGGACGAACTCGGGGTGGGCGGGAACCATCGCTCAGTAGCGGCGACGACCTCCGCCCATCCCGCCGTTGCCGCCGCCGAAGTTGAGGCGGTTCGGTATCTGCTGTTGGCCCTTGACGTACTGGCCGACGAGGAGGCCGACGAGGAGACCGGCCAGGTGGGCGTAGTGGGCGATGCCGCCGCCGAAAATCGGGGTGATAGCGCCCGTGAGGTCGAAGAGGACGTAGAAGCCGGTCAGCGCCCAGATGGGTAGCGGAATCGGCGGAATCAACAGCATCACGCGGAGGTCGGGGTTGACGACGGTGAGCAGTCCGAGCACCGCCATCGCCGCGCCGCTGGCTCCGAGGACGGCCGACGCCTCGCCCGTTGCGAGGGCGGTGCCTATCTGCGCCAACCCGGCGATCGCGCCGCTGGCGAGAAACAGCGCGGTGAAGCGTTTCGCGCCGAGGTAGCGCTCGACCAGCGGGCCGAAGAAGTACAGCACGATGCTGTTGGCCGCGATGTGGAAGAACCCGCCGTGCGCGAGAATCGAGGTGAACCACGTCCAGACGTACTCGGGGTTCTCGGAGGTCAGAAGGAAGATGCTCCGCCACGTCTCGCTGACGGTTCCGTAGTAGGTGACGCCGGCCCCGTTCGGCGGGAGACCGCCGGTGAGAAGGTAGCCGACGATGTACTCGGAGATGAACGTTATCCACATCAGCCCGAGGAACACGTAGGTCATGTTCCCGCGGAAGTAGCCCAGCGGACCGCCCGTCCCGGTCAGGCGGTCGAGAACGCCGTCGGAGCTCCCGCCCGTCCCGACGCTGTCGTCGAAGCTGCTCTCGAAAACTCCGCTCGGGTCGTCCCACTCGCCCATCCCGGGACAGTTGTGGTTCTCGGGGAGGCGATGTTCGGCGCAGAAGGTGTTGCCGCAGCGCCGACACTGGTACGGCAAGTTCTCGTACTCGCCGCACTCGTGACATTCTGCCATTGTGACTCCGTAGTCGTGGGGTGATAAAAGGGGTTTGCCTCTCGTGCGACCGGAGGGGACGAACGGCGGCGTTCTCCGACACGGGAGGTCTCGTCGGGTACGAACGGCCGCTCGATTCCTGCGTACGGCGCGTCGCTCACTCGGCCGCTTCGTCGTCCTCGCCGTCCGGGGAGTCGGACTTCTCGGGGACCTCGAAGTTGGTCGGAACGACGGTCACGTGGTCGACGCCGAGTCGCGGCTGTTTCGCTGCCATCTCGACCGCACGTAGCCGTCGAGGCCACAAAAGATTACCCATGCGCATAATTTATCGCGGGGCGGGCGCGGGATGCGCCCGACGTATATTCGGCCGGAGAGCGGGACGTAGCCGAACTGAGCCGGTTTAAAAGGGGACTGCCCGTTCAGCCGAAGTGTTCGTCGTAGAGCTCCTGAGCGTGTTCGATGGCGTCCATCGCGGCCTGCTTGTCCTCCCAGCCCTGCGTCTCGACTTCCTTGCCTTTCTCGAGGTTCTTGTACGTCTTGAAGAACTCGTCTATCTCGTCGAGTTTCTGCTGCGGGATGTCCTCGAGGTCCTCGATGTGCTGGAAGCGCGGGTCCTCGGTGGGGACGGCGATGACCTTGTCGTCCTGCTCGCCGTCGTCGTCCATCTTCATCAGGGCGACGGGGCGCGCCTCGATGATGCAGCCGGGGAACGTCGCGTCCTCGACGAGCACGAGCACGTCGAAGGGGTCCTCGTCGTCGTAGTACGACTGCGGGATGAAACCGTAGTCGCTCGGGTAGTGAACGTTCGAGTGCAGCACCCGGTCGAGAACGACGCCGGGGATGTCCTTGTCGTACTCGTACTTGTTGCGTTCGCCTTTCAGACACTCGACGACGGCGTAGATGACTTCCGGTGCGTCGGGTCCCGTTTCGAGGTCTTCCCAGAGATTCGTCATGCGTCCGTATATCCGCTAAGCGAGGGAAATGGTTTTCGGGACGTGTGTGGGGCGTATTCGCACACTTCGGCGTTCGGGCACTCGGCCACAAACTTCTTTCGTGTGTCGGACAATTGTTGTCTCGGGACCGAAACAACAGTTCGACCCGAACCCCGGCGGGAACACGTCCGGAAACGTACGCTTGTCGGATTCAAACAAACGATTTCCGACAAGTGTAGACGAGTTCTAATCAGTGGTTTAGTCCGGGTGTTCGGCAGTCCCTACCAGAAACAAACGTTGAGTTGAGAAGCGTTAAGTAGTAAGATGACATTTTAGTACGTATGTCAGAGGCACAAACAATCAACGACTCCGGCAGCGCACGGGACCTAACCGCGTTCCAACAGAACATCCTCGTCATCCTCGCCGAGGAACCCATGTACGGCCTCGCCATCAAGCGCGAGCTCGAGTCGTACTACGGCACCGAAGTCAACCACGGGCGTCTCTACCCCAACCTCGACGACCTCGTCGAGATGGACCTGGTGGAGAAGAGCGAACTCGACAAGCGGACGAACCAGTACGAACTGACCGAGACCGGGCACTCGGCAGTGCTGGACCGCCTCGACTGGATGCTCTCGAAGTTCGTCACCGACGAAGACCGGGCAGACGAAGTTCGCAGCGTCATCGAGACGTACGAGTAACGCCGGGGAACGGCTCTCCGGCCCGCTGGAACAGCAGTTCGAGCGACTCACGAACCATCGTTTTTTGCGCCTCAGTCGGCCAGGAGTTGCGCGGATAGTACTCCGTGACGAACTCCCGAAGTTCCGGCGTTCCGGCCGTCTCGACGCGTCGCACGTAGTGGTTGCCCATGAAGTCCGCGAACGCTCTGGCGTTGGCCGCGTGGTCGGCCCCCGACGCCTCCTCGACGGCGGCGACCAACTGCGAGTTGTGTCTCTCGACGGCCTCCCACTCGTCTTCCTCGCCGGTTCCCGAGAGCGACCGTTCTATCGCTCGGTCGGTGTCGTCGATTCGGTCGAGTACGACGGTACCGTCGTCGTCGATCCACTCTACGGGGTACAGGACCAGCGTGTCGTCGGCCTCCCTGTAGCGGGCCGTGTACCCGTAGTCGGCGAGCGACGCGTCGCGCCGCTCCCGATACGCCTCCGCCTCGTTCGAGTCCACCGCGTCGCGTGCGAGTCGGGTGAGCCGCTCCGCCGTCGTCCGTACGTCCTCGGGGAGTTCAGCCATCGTCGAGTGCCTCGTTCGCGAGGTTGTCGGCGCGTTCGTTTATCTCTCGCGGCACGTGTTCGAGCGTCCACCGGTCGAACCCCATCAGCAGTTCGTTCGCCTTCACGCGTCGTTCGCGCAGTCCGGGGTCGTTCGTCTTCCACTCGCCGCGGACCTGCTTGACGATGAGCTGCGAGTCGCCGCGCACGTCGACCTCGGCGAGTCCGTAGTCGCGGGCCGCCTCCAGCGCCGCGACGAGCGCCTCGTACTCCGCGCGGTTGTTCGTCGTCTCGCCGATTCGCTCGGAGCCTTCGGCGACGATTCCGTCGCTCGTGACGATAGCCCATCCGATAGCCGCCGGCCCGGGGTTGCCGCGACTCGCGCCGTCGAAGTAGACGTGGCCGCGCCCGCCACCCTCCCGCAGCAGTAGCGTGAGGTCGGACGGGTTCGCTCCTTGGACGACGATTTTGCTGTCGTAGGCGACGGCGACGGCGTCTCCGCGGGCCGCGCGCCACCGTTCGTGGTCGGTGTTCCCCGGAGAAACGTCGACGTCGGCGGCCTCCAGCCGTTCTCGGGCCGCCTCGGCGTCGCACTCGATAGTCGGCATCGACGGAGATTCGAGCGCTCGACTGAAAGGCGGTTCGTCTTCTGTCGCCCCGCTTCGCTCGCTCTTCGCGCCCGCGCTCGCCGCACACGACGGATACCTCTCGCTCGACCCAGATTTTAACAAGCTCCAGCGTACAATTACATAAACACGATGGCAGGACCCACTCGTGAGCGGCGGCGCGAGCGGCGACGGGCGCGAGGCGACCGGTCGGCCGAAACGGAGGCCGACGCGGACGAACTCGACGACATCGACCCCGACGACCTCGTCCGGACGGCGGACGGGGACCTCATCCACGAGGAGACGGGACTGGTCGTCGAAGAACAGAACATCGACCGCGGGCCGGAGTGGCGGGCGTTCAACCACTCCGAGCGCCAGTCGAAGTCCCGCGTCGGCGCGCCGATCACCGAGACGATGCACGACAAGGGGTTGACGACGACCATCGACTGGAAGGACAAGGACGCCTACGGGCGCTCGCTCTCCTCGGAGAAGCGTAGTCAGATGCACCGACTGCGCAAGTGGCAGGAGCGCATCCGAACCAAGGACGCCGGCGAACGAAACCTGCAGTTCGCGCTCAGTGAAATCGACCGCATGTCGTCGGCGCTCGGCGTCCCTCGATCCGTTCGGGAGGTTGCGTCGGTCATCTACCGCCGCGCGCTGAAAGAGGACCTCATCCGCGGGCGCTCCATCGAGGGCGTCTCGACCAGCGCGCTGTACGCCGCCTGCCGGCAGGAGGGGATTCCCCGGAGCCTCGAAGAGGTCTCGGAGGTCTCGCGCGTCGAGCGGAAGGAGATCGGCCGAACCTACCGCTACGTCTCGCAGGAACTCGGTCTGGAGCTGAAACCCGTCGACCCGAAACAGTACGTCCCGCGCTTCGCCTCCGCGCTCGACCTCTCCGAGGAAGTCCAGGGGAAGGCCAACGAGATAATCGACGAGACGGCGGAACAGGGTCTCCTCTCGGGCAAGTCGCCGACTGGTTACGCGGCGGCAGCTATCTACGCGGCGTCGCTTCTCTGTAACGAGAAGAAGACCCAGCGCGAGGTTGCCGACGTCGCGCAGGTGACCGAGGTCACCATCCGCAACCGATACCAGGAACAGATCGAAGCGATGGGCATTCCGAGTTAAGATTTACAACCGAAGACGGGACCACCCCCTCGCGTGCGCTGACTCGCGCCCGACGACCGGACGCGGTTGTGCGATTCGACGGTCGTCGAAGCGGACAGTCGGAGGCGAGGGGACTCGTCGCTCGCGCCGCCGCGAACTCGCTCGAATCGCCTGCTCGCAAGCGCCGAAATCGACGCCGTGAGTACATGCCGAAGCTTCTTACCCGCTGCGCGGCTATCTCGGTTGATGCGGCTCGACGACTACATCGAGTTCGAGGAGAACGAACGCGCCGAGCGACGGCGTCTGGCGATGGAGAAGTCCTACGCCATCGTCGACCACCTCGAATCCTTCCAACACCGGTTCGACGAGCGACTGCAGGGCGACTCGCTGTTCGGGAGCGTCTCGCCCTCCATCTTCGTCGGCCGCGCGAACTACCCGAACGTCTCGACCGGCATCCTCTCTCCCGTCGGCTTCGAAGACGACGCCGCTACCTTCGAGACGAGCGGCGCGTGGTACGACGAGGGCGTCGGCATCGAGGACGTGTTCCAGCGCCGGACGAGTTTGCTCAACTCGAACCAACCGGCGGGGGTGAAGGTGGGCGCAGACGCCAACGTCCACGACGCGTGGGACGGGTTCCTCGGCGTCCAACGAGAGGTCGCCATCGCCGACCGACCGGTGTCGGTCGAGATCGGCCTCGACGGCGCACCCGACATCGACTTCGACGTCGGCCGCGACGACGTGGCGACGCCGACGGGGCCGCGCGCTCGGGCGCAGTCGGCCGACTTGGCCGAGAACCCGCACGTTCCCCGCCCGGTGAAGAAGACGCTCGAAGACGACGACTGGCAGGCGCAGGGGGCGATGACCTACCTCTACCGCCGCGGCCTCGACGTCTACGACATCAACACGGTGCTCTCGGCGGGCGCGCTCGGCGAGTCCGCGAGTCGAAGGCTCGTCCCGACGCGGTGGTCCATCACCGCCGTCGACGACACCGTCGGCCAGTACCTCCGCGGGACGATCCGCGACGCCCCGAGCGTCGACACCGTACAGGTGTGGCGCAACGAGTATCTCGGCAACGCGTTCTGGGTGATTCTCGCGCCCGGTCAGTGGGAGTACGAACTCGTCGAGATGAAGGCACCGGGGAGCATCTGGAACCCCGACCCCGAGTCGGGGATGTGGGTCGCCAGCGACCGCGAGGGGTTCGAGGGTCGAACGGGGTACGTCGACGAGACGGCGGGCGCGTACTACGCCGCCCGACTCGGCGTGCTCGAACACCTCTCGAACGTCGGTCGTCAGGCGAAGGTGCTCGTCCTCCGGCACGTCTCCGACGACTACTGGGGGCCGGTCGGCGTCTGGCAGGTCCGCGAGTCGGTCCGCCACGCCTTCGAGGGCGAACACGGCGAGAGCGAGACGTTCGCCGACGCCGTTCGAGAGGTGGCGAACGTCCTCCCGGTGTCGATGGCGAACCTCCGGCGCAAATCCGCGATGGTCGCCGGCTTACAGACGAACCTCGCCGACTTCGGCGTCGGGAGTTCGGGTGACGACTGACGGGGAGCAAACTGCCCGCTGGTGATTACGCCGTATCGAGGTTCGCGTACGCCTCGTCGACCAACTCGCCGGTCTCGGCGACGATGTCGGCCATCACCTCGTCGTCGGGCGCGATACCCGTCAGGCGGGCGATGCGCATGATACTCACGTGGTACACCGTCTGAACGCCCGGTTCCTCCTGCCAGACGACCACGTTACAGGGGAACAGCGCGCCGATCTTGTTGTCGGATGCGTCGAGCACTCTGTCGGCGACGCTCGGGTTGCACGCGCCGAGCACGTAGTACGGGTCGCGGTCGGCGTCGACCTTCTCGTTGAGCAGTTCCGAGGGCGAAAACTCCGTCGGGACGCCGAACCCCGCGTCGAGGAACACCTCTCGAACGTGTTCGACGGCCTCCTCGTGGTCCATGTGGAGCGTCGCCCGTTTCTCGCCGATGTCTCCGGATTCGAGCGCCGACGGGTCTACTGGTAGCGCCATAGCTCACAGTCGGGTCGCCGACGCAAAAAGCGGGGTGGTCGTCGCCGTTCAGTTCGACGTCTCGACCGGGCCGTCGCCGACGACGGCGTGAATCTCGCGGACGAACGTCTGCCGCGTGTCGAAGTACGTCTCGTCGACGCGGTCGAGGACGTCCGAGAGCGTCTGCGGACCGCTCGGCGTCCGAACGACGGCGTCGCCCTCTTTCTGTCGGATGCTGCTCGCCTGTTGCGGCCAGGTCAGTCGGGACGCGACCTGCGCCAGCGGTGCGCCGTCGACCGGCTCGCCGTCGCCGAGTTCGACGACCGGCCCCTCGTCTTCGGCATCGTCGTCAGCCATACCCGCCGGTTTGCCACCGCCGACATTAATCTCTTCGACCCGCCTCCGACGGTCCCTCACGACCCGGCGCGTACCGACGGTCCCTCACGACCGACGGGAGGACTCCGCGACTGGTGCTCGACGCGGGGTTGCGAGTCGCGCGCCGGGGTCTCCGAATCGAGTCGAGCGGGAGGACGCGTGAGGCCGATTCGCGCCCGTTCGCGGCCGTACTCGCGGGGCGTCTGACGCGCGTCTGACGTATCGTTTTGTGGGGGGGTTACGTAGCCGCGCCCATGACGAGTCTCTCGGAGGCGTACAGGGCGGGAACGAAGCACACGAGCCCCCGTCGGCTGTACGCGGGAGTCGGGCTGTTTCTCGCCGGCGCACTGCTCGTCGTTCTCGGTATCCTCACCGCGACGACGAATCTCATCGTCGGTGCCGAGGCTCCCCTCTGGCAGGCGCGGGAGCTCGGTATCACGCTCGGCGGCCTCGGTCTCCCGGCGGTGTTTCTCGGAATCTTCGCCGTCCTCCCCGCCGGCCGTCGAACCCGCTTCGCCGCCGTCGTCGGTGCGCTCGTGACGCTCGCCGGCGTCGCGTTGTTCTGGGAGGCGTACCCCTGTCAGTGGTCCGGCGCGAACTGTCCGAGCGTCCAGGGTCCGGAGCTCACGCTGCCGACGGTCGGGCTGTACTTCCTCGGTAGCGCCACCACCTTCTGGTGTCTGTTCGTCGGCGTGGCGAACTTCAAGACGCGAAACGACCCCGGCGGAACGGTTCGCATGGAGATCACGCGACAGGGCGAGACGAAAATCGTCGAAGTCGAACGCTCGGCGGTGAAAGGACTCGGCGGCGTCGGACTGCTCGGTGCGACGCCCGACGGCGAAGTCGAGACGCAGACGAACCAGCCGGCGAGTAGACAGTCGGTGGACACAGTCGACGGCGAGTCGGCGACTCGCACAGGCCGCGAGAACGCCTCCGTCTCGGGCGACACCGCCGACTCGGTGCAGTCACCGGGGTGGGGCGGCACCGCTAACTCGACCGTCAGCGACGGCGGCGCGGCGGACTCGGACATCTACTCGCCGCTGGACGACCACGTTCCCGGCGACGCCGAGGTGTTGTCGCCGGAGACTCCGAGTCAGCCCCGACAGCCGAAGGGCGACAGCTACTGCGGCAGTTGCGCGCACTTCCAGTACGTTCAGACCGACCAAGGGATGCGGCCGTACTGCCACTACCACTCCGAAGTGATGGACGACATGGCCGCCTGCGAGGAGTGGAGCAGTCGAAGCGAGGGGCACCGTTGAGCGGTTCGAGCCCTTCCGTACTTTTAAACGGCTGACAGCGTCTCCTCGACGGCGTCCCAGTGGCTTCCCTTCCAGAAACACTGTCCGCAGCGCGTGCATCGGAACACCGCGCGCTCGTTCGGGTCCGGCGCGTACTCGGGCGTCTCGTCGTCGCCGTCGACGCGTTCGACCGGGCCGTTGCACCGCCCGCAGCGCGCAGGCCGCTCGCCGGGTGTGAGGTCGAATCCGGCGTCTCGTAGCTCCCGCAACTGGTCGACGACCGCACGTGATTCGAGGAGGACGCCGTCGCTCGCGCGCCGAGCGAGTTGCACGTCGCGCGTGAGGAGACGACGGCCCTCCCTTTCGGCGAGAGCCAGTAGCCGGTCGTCCGCTTCTATCCCTCGGTCGAGCGCGTAGACGGCGTCGTAGCCGCACATCCGGAGGTACACCGCGAGTTTACCGAGCATCACGTCGAGTAACAGCGGTGCGTCCGCCGGGTTCTCGGAGCACTCGTGAGCGGCGGCGTTCTCGGTCATCTCAGTGCATTCTCGTGAGCGGCGTCATCTCAGTGCAGGAACTCGCGGAGGCCAGCGGCGTCGCGGGCGTTGAGCACGTCCGTCGTCTCGGCCCAGCCGCGACGCGCGGTGTGGACACCGTAGCGGACGTTCTCGAACTCGCCGGGGCTGTGCGCGTCGGTGTCGACGGCGATGGTCGCGCCCGCGTCGACGCCCACCATGACGACTTCGCCCCAGAGGTCGAGTCGCGCCGGATTCGCGTTGATTTCGAGTGCAGTGCCGTGTTCGGCGGCGGCCGCCGCGAGGCGGTCGAAGTCGAGGTCCAACCCCGCGCGCTGGTTGATGAGCCGTCCGGTCGGGTGACCGAGTACGTCGACGGAGGGGTGTTCGACGGCGGCGACGAGCCGGTCGGTCGCCTCCTCGCGCCCCTGACCGAGCGCGCTGTGCGGCGAGGCGACGACGATGTCGAGTTCGGCCAGTAGGTCGTCGTCGACTGAGATGCTGCCCTCGGCGTCGATGTTCGCCTCCACGCCGTGGAACACCTCGATGTCGGCGTCGGCGCGAACGGCCTCGATTTCGTCCATCTGGTCTCTGAGTTCGTCGTCGGAGAGGCCGACGCCGCCGACCATTCCCGGCCCGGTCGCGTGGTCGGTGACGCAGTGGTACTCGTAGCCGCGCTCGGCCGCGGCAGCGACCATTTCCTCGACGGAGTTGGCACCGTCGGACCAGTCGGTGTGAGTGTGGAGGTCACCGAGAATCTCTCCCTCTTCGAGGAGGTCCGGGAGCGCGCCGATCTGCGCCGCCTGAATCTCGCCGTTGTCCTCGCGGAGTTCCGGCGGGATGACGGGCAGGTCGAGCGCGTCGTAGATTTCGGCCTCGCTTTCGCCGCCGATTCGTTCGCCGACGCGTTGGCCGGCGTCGGGGTCGTCGACCCCCGAAATGTCGAATATCCCGTACTCGTTTATCTTCAGGCCGCGTTCGATGGCGACGTTCCGGAGTTGGATGTTGTGGTCGCGGCTGCCGGTGAAGTACTGCAGCGCCGACCCGAACTCCTCGGGGACGACCACTCGCAAGTCGACGCGGATGCCGTTCGAGCGGAGGCTCGCCTTGCTCTCGCCGGCCTCGATGACGCCGTCGGCGTTCGACCAGTCGGTGAACGACGAGACGACGGACTCGCTGTCGTCGCTTCCGACGAGCACGTCCACGTCGCCGATGGTGTCGCGCCAGCGGCGAATCGACCCGGCGACCTCCGCGGAGTCGACGGCGTCGTCGCCGCGGAGGTACGCGAGCAGTTCGTCGGCGACGGGTCGGGCGTCGCCGAGCAGTTCGCGCTCCTGCGACTGGCGGGCGAAGGGGATGTTGTCGAGGATGTTCTGCTCGGTTTTCGCGCCGAACCCCTTCACCTCCCGTATCTCGCCGGCTTCGGCGGCGGCTTCCAGTTCGTCGAGCGTCGTGATTTCGAGCGCCTCGTAGAGGTCGCCGACCGTCTTCGGCCCGACGCCCTCGACGCTCGTCAGCGCGACCATGTCGACCGGGAGTTCGGCGCGGAGTTCTTCGAGTTCCTCGATTTCGCCGGTCTCGACGTACTCGACGATTTTGCTGGCGATGGCGTCGCCGACGCCGTCTATCTCCTCGACGGCGTCTTGGCCCTCCCTCGCGAGGTCGGCGACCGACCGCGGGTGGCTCCGGAGGTTCTCGGCGGCGCGGCGATAGCTCTGCGGTTTGTAGTCGACTCCCTGCGCTTCGAGGTACTGCGCGAACTCCTCGAAGCGGTCGGCGAGTTCGGCGTTGGTGGTCACGCGGACCACCTCGCGGAAACGGGAACGCCGGTGTGTCGGGCGCTCGTGTTCATCGGCTCATCCGCCCCGAGGAGTCGTCGCGGCCGAGCGCCTGCCGGAGGAAGTTCATCCAGCGCTTCTTGTCGGCGGCCTCCTGTAGCTCCGCCTCCTGATTGAGGTCCGTCGGACGGAGCGATTCCAGCGCGTTGAGCGCTCGGTCGATGCCGACGATGCTCTCGACCAGTCGCTTTCCCTCCTCGTAGCTCACCTCGTTGTTCTCTATCCTCTGGAGCCGCTGGAGTCGCTCTCGCCGGAGGTTCTTCTTCGCCCGGTCGACGCGCTCTCTCTCGCCCGACGGGATGGTGTCGCGCCGCTTTATCTCGAAGACGAACTGGCGGAGGTCTATCTCCTCGCCCTGCACGTCGATGCGGTCGGGGATGTCGGCCCCGACCGTCGCGCCATCGCGGTTGACACGCTCCAGCAACCGCTTTCGCTCGAACTCCTTCATACCTCCAGTTGTAGCGCTCGGCACTTCGCTCCTTCGTCCTCGGGACGTGGTGAGGTGACGGACGCGACGATGGCGGGGACGGAGACGACGATGGCGGGGACGGAGACGACGATGGTGGGGACGGAGACGACGATGGCGAGGGCAGAGGCGACGGCGGCGAGGACGGAAGCGACGGCGGCGAGGACGGAAGCGACGACCGCGACATCGACTCGTCGACTCGTCGGCACGCCCACGGCGTCGATTTCGAGCGTTGCGACTAAGGGAAGACTCTTTACGCTCTTCGACAGTATCCCGGGGTATGGGTTTGTTCGACCGACTGCGCGGTAACGACAATCCGCGCGTCGCTTTCATCGGTATCGACGGCGTTCCTTTCAGTCTTCTCGACGAGCACCGCGACGAGTTCCCCAACTTCGCGCGTCTGGCCGACGAGGGGACCGCCGGCGCCATCGACAGCATCGTGCCGCCGGAGTCGAGCGCCTGCTGGCCCGCGCTGACGACGGGCGTCAACCCCGGTGAGACGGGCGTCTACGGCTTCCAGGACCGCGAGGTCGGCTCCTACGACACGTACGTCCCGATGGGCCGCGACGTGCAGGCGACCCGCCTGTGGGACCGCGTCAGCGAGGCGGGGATGAACGCGACGGTGATGAACGTTCCCGTCACCTTCCCCCCGCAGCGAAACGTCCAGCGGATGGTCTCCGGCTTTCTCTCGCCGAGCGTCGACAAGGCGTCGCACCCGGACGAGCTCCGAGAGACGCTCGAATCGATGGGCTACCGCATCGACGTGAACGCGAAGCTCGGTCACCAGGAGGACAAGACCGAGTTCGTCGAGGACGCCCACGACACCATCGAGAAGCGATTCGAGGCGTTCTCGCACTACATCGAGCAGGACGACTGGGACCTCTTCTTCGGCGTCTTCATGACGACCGACCGCCTCAACCACTTCCTGTTCAAGGACTACGAACGCGACGGCCCGAACAAACAGGCGTTCATCGACTTCTACAAGAAAGTCGACGACTACATCGGCCGGATTCGAGAGATGCTCCCCGACGACGTGACGCTCGTCGTCGCCTCCGACCACGGTTTCACCTCGCTGGACTACGAGGTGCACTTCAACACGTGGCTCGAACAGGAGGGGTGGCTCAGCTACGAGGACGACGACCACGCCGAACTCGGCGACATCGCCGACGAGACGACGGCGTACTCGCTCATCCCCGGTCGGTTCTACCTCAACCTCGAAGGCCGCGAACCCCGCGGCAGCGTCCCCGAGGAGGAGTACGAGGAGAAGCGCGCCGAACTCAAGGAGGCGCTCGAGAACCTCGAAGGCCCCGACGGCCGGAAGGTCTGCGAGCGCGTCGTCGAGCGCGAGGAGGCGTTCCGCGGCGACCACGAGGACATTGCACCGGACCTCGTCGCCATCCCCGCCCACGGCTTCGACCTCAAGGCCGGGTTCAAAGGACACGACGACGTGTTCGGCGTCGGCCCGCGAAACGGGATGCACAGCTTCGACAACGCCTCGCTGTTCGTCGACGACCCCGAGGCGAACATCGGCGAGGCGGACCTGTTCGACATCGCACCGACCATCCTCGACCTGATGGAGATCGAGTACGAGCGCGCGGAACTCGACGGCGCGAGTCTGGTTTAACGGGCGATTCTTTCCGCTCCGTTGTTCGGCGCGCCGCCGAACGGGGCGGTGCTGACGGTTCTCGTTTTCTTCCTGCTGATAGCGTCGGCGATACCGGTTGCTGGCACGTGGTGGGTGTATCGGGACGCGCAAACCCGCGCGGAGACGGACCCGGTTCCGTGGAGTCTCGCCGCGTTTCCGTCCGGCGGGATTGCTGTCGTACTCTACGTGCAGATGCGCGGCGAAAAATCGTCGGCCGAACTGTCCGACTCGGGAGACGGAAGCGGCCGAAACAGTTCGTAACGCCGCTTACAACAACGAGTCGATCTGGTCGTTATCCCACATCCCGACCGGGTCGGGTTTCCCGTCTTCGGACTCCTGTTGGGCCTGTTTCGCGCGCTCCATGAACTGCTGGAGGCGCTCGGAGCGTTCGACGCCGCCGAGCAGGACGAGCGCCGCGAGTCGGCCGCTCTCCAGCGGGAAGTCGCCACCGCGGACCTGCAGACTGCCGGTCTCCTCTTCGACCCAACTCCGGGCGCGCTCGACGCCCTTCCGCGAGATGGTCTCGGCCTTCCCCGCGACGACGACGAGCGCCGAGTCGGCCTCCGTCGCCTTGGGGAGGCTCGTCCCCGTGAGAAGCGCCCGACGGACGGTGCTCATGATGGTGTTAATGTTCTCCTCGGCCTCCTCGCTCGCCTCGGAACTGGCGTAGCCGAGCGCCGCGACGCCACCCGAGCGGAGCGTGTTGATGATTTCGGAGGAGTCGACGACCGATTCGCCGACGCCCTCGGTCGCCTCGCCGGAGGCGAGGAGCAACCCGATGCGCTGGGCGATGGCCTGGTTGATGGCGTCGAACCCCTCCTCCATGCTCTCGCCGGAGGAGCGCCACGCGTCGTTGTCGACGAGCAGCACCGAGTCGGCCTCGCGGGCGACGGTCTTCAGCGACCGGCCCGCGTTCACCTGGTACATCGACCCCTCGTCGCGGCCCGGCAGGATGCCGAGACCGTAGACGGGGACGTCGTAGACGCGCTTCAGTTCCTTCACGAGGACGGGCATGCCGCCGCTGCCGGTGCCGCCGCCGAGACCGGCGACGACGAAGATGGCTTCCGCCTCTGCGGTGATGCGGCCGTCGAGTTCGCCCATCACTTCGCGGGCGTCCGACTGCATCACTTCCGCGCCGAGTTCGTTGTCGCCGCCGACGCCGTGGCCCTTCACTCTGTCTTGCCCGACGAGCACCGTGTCGAGCGGGAGGGGTTGGAGGTCCGCTTTCGCGCTGTTGACTGCGAGTGCGCCTCGGACTGCGCCGAAGCCCATCCGTGAATCGAACTCGGCCAGCGCCGTGGCGAGCTTGCCGCCGGCTTGGCCTACACCTATCAGGACGGTTTTCATATCTCCTTCTATCAGGGTCTAACCTTCAAACTTCCCCCAGAGACTTATGAGAGAAAACGGGTCCAGAATCACACACGATGAGCGACGAAACCGTGCGCAGAAGCGGCGTTTCGGACCGCGACGACGACGAACTCCGCCTCGGCCGCCTCGAGAAGCGACTCGAGGCGGTCGAGCGGGCGGCGACGGGAACCGACGCCTCGGTCGCGGACCTCTCTTCGGCCGCCGAGTTGGACGCGCGACTCACCGCCGTCGAAGAGCAGTTGTCCGAGTTCGACGACCGCCTTTCCGAACTCGACGCGGCGGTTCAGGCGCTCAGAGGCTACGTCGGCGGCGTCAGAGCGGTCAACCGCGCGGTCGAGCGTCGCGCGGACGCGGCCATCGCGGCCGTCGAATCGCTGGAGCGCGACCGACCGAACGGAGACGCCGTCGACGAGATTCTCGAGGGAGTCGAGGGCGAGAACGAGAGCGCGTCGTCCGAACCGACCGACGCTCCGGACTGCGACGCCGACGGTGCTGGTGACGAGACCGAGACCGGAGGCGCGAGCGGACTCGCCGCCCGCCTCCGAGAGACGTGGTGACGCGGTTCGTCGTGAGCGTCGCGCTCGCGGTCGCCCTCGTCGCCGCGTCGCTCCCCGCCGTCGAGAACGCCCGCGCGGACCGAACGACGAGCCACCTGGACGCCGAACTCACGCGCGTCGCCGACGCCGCTCGGGGTCTCATCGAGACGGAGGACGCCGTCGGCGACGCGTCGCTGGCCGCCCGCCGCGTCGTCACCGTCTCGGTTCCCGAGCGGTCGTTGACCGCCGCATCCGTCGATTACGTCGAACTGGACGGCGGAGGCGGCCCGACCGGTGCTTCGTTCGGATATCGGCTCGCGGGTCGCGAGGAAACGACCTACCACCTCGCGGACGTCCCCCTCTCGACGCGGTCCGGACCGGTGCGACTCTCGGACTCGGGCACGCACCGACTCGCCCTCTCGCTCGTCGAACGCGGTCGAGAACCGGTCGTGACGCTACGGCGTCTCGAAGCCGACGACGCCGGAGAACCGAACTGAAGTTCAAGTACGGTGAGGCGGCCACCCCGTCGCATGCGACTGCTCTCGCGGTTCGGCGTCACGGACGAACCGGCGGACGAAGCGGAGGAGACGGACTGTCGCTGCGACCCGTCGTTCGTCGAACCGAGCGGTACGGGCGTGGGTCGGCGGGTCGAACTCGTCGTCGACGCCGACGACTGTCCCGGCGGCGGCGACCTGGTCGCCGACCCCGCCTGTCGAGCGACCGTCGTCGACGCACTCACAGCGCGCGAGGCGGATGTCGTTCGCACCCGCTCTCGCGGGTACGAGCGGAGATACGACGGCGACGCGGCGGCGCTGCTGCTCGCCACCGGGCGGTTCGTCGAGCGGGCGACCGTCCACGACCCGGCGCTCGCCGACCAGGCGCGGCGCGACCCGCTCGGTGCGGCGCGGCGGGCGACCGGGCGCGCCGGTCCGGTGAGGCGAATCGCCGCCGAAACCGGTCTCTCGGAGGGGGCGGCCCGCGCATCGGGGTACGAAGACGCGCTCCGCCCGTTCGTCGGGCCGACGCTCATGCGCTCGCGCGTCGCCCTCCGACCGCCGCCGAACGCGACGCTCGTCGACCGCTGGTCGCTCGACGACGACACGACCGTCCGGCGGTACGACCGTGAAGGGGGTCGAGGGTGGTACCACCTCGACCCCGCGTTCACCGAACTCGACCGGTCGGGCGCCGCGGCGCTCGCCGAGGCGCGAAGTATGCTGGCGGACGGTGTCGGCGGTGCGAGCGACCGGGCACCCGGCCGGGCGGTTCGTGCCGTCGTCGCCGAGCACCGAGACGGCGGAGGCGGCAGCGACGCCGGTGACAACAACGAGAGCGGCGACGGAACCGACGACCTCCCGGTGGAGCGGCTCTCGTCGCTCTTGGCGAAGCACACCCGCGGACACGGCGTCCTGGACGACCTGTTCTCCGACTCCCGGGTCTCGGACGTGTTCGTGACCGCGCCCGTCGAGTCGAACCCGGTCCGGGTCGTCGTCGACGGCGACCGCCTCGACACGAACGTTCGGCTGACCCGGTCGGGCGCGGCGGCGCTGGCCTCGCGGTTTCGGCGGACGAGCGGCCGACCGTTCTCGAAGGCGCACCCGACGCTGGACGCGGTAGTCGACGCCGACGGCGGCCGAATCCGCGTCGCCGGCGTCTCGAATCCGGCGAGCGACGGTCTCGCGTTCGCGTTCCGCCGGCACGACGACGCGCCGCTGACGCTCCCGGCGCTCGTCGCTAACGATACTCTCTCGGCCGACGCCGCCGCGCTGCTCTCGCTCTCGGTCGAACGCGGAGCCGCCGGTCTCGTCGCCGGCACCCGCGGGGCGGGGAAGACGACGCTGCTCGGAGCCCTGCTGTGGGAACTGCCGACGGCGACGCGGACGGTCGTCGTCGAGGACACGCCGGAGCTCCCGGTCGACGCGCTCCAGCGCCACGGCCGCGACACTCAGTCGCTCTACGTCGACGCGGGTGACGAAGCGACGCTCACGCCGACGGGCGGCGTCCGGACCGCACTCCGGCTCGGCGAGGGGGCGCTCGTCGTCGGCGAGGTTCGCGGCGAGGAGGCCGCCGCCCTGTACGAAGCGATGCGCGTCGGGGCGAGCGGGAGCGCCGTCCTCGGAACGATTCACGGCGACGGCGGCGCGGCGGTCAGAGAGCGGGTCGTCTCGGACCTCGGGGTCCCCGAATCCTCCTTTGCGGCGACTGACCTCGTCGTGACGCTCTCGCCGAGCGGCGGGCGACACGTCGCTCGAATCGAGGAACTCCGCGTCACCGACGCGGGCGTCCGGTTCGTGACGCTGTTCGAGTACGCCGACGGCGCAGTTCGCTCGACGGGCGTCGTCGAGCGAGGCAACAGCGCGCTCGTGGACGCGCTCGCCGGACCGGACGAACGGTACGCCGACGTTCGAGAGGCGCTCGGGACGCGTCGGCGGTCGCTCCGAACGCTCGCCGACGGTGACCGAACCCGGCCGGCGGACGTCGTCGCGGCGTACGGGCACCGATGAGCGTCGAGAGCCGCGTTTCGACAGCGGCCGACGTCGTCCGGACGCTCGCCCGAGTGGCACCCGTCGACGCCGACGCCAGTCGGTCGCTCGACGACGCGTTGCGCTATCTCGACGCGCCGGTGTCGGGCGAGACGGTCGTCCGCGGCGGCTACGGAGCCGCCGTCGTCGTTGCGTTCTGTTCGTTTCCCGTCGTCGCGCTCCTGGCGTCTCCGCTCGTCGCCGTCGCCGCCGCGTTCGGTGGCGGTCTCGCCGCCGCCCACGTCGTCCACCGGGCACCAGTGCTTCTCGCGCGTACGCGGCGGGCGGGAGCGCTGGGCGACGCAGCCGGCGTCGTCAATCGGGCCGCACTCCGGCTTCGGCTGGACCCGACCGCCGAGCGGGCGGCGGTGTTCGCGGCGCGGACCGGCCGAGGCCCGCTCGCGGCGAGCCTCGCAGCGCACGTCCGCCGCGCCCGCGGGACGCCGCAGTCGGGGCTGGCGGCGTTCGGCGACGAGTGGGCCGACCGCCTCCCGGCGCTCGGACGGGCTACGACGTTGGTGCTCGCGAGCGCGGCGGCGACGCCGGGCGAACGCGAGCGCGGACTCGAACGTGCCCTCGACACCGTCCTCGACGGAACGCGCGACCGGCTCGCACGCTTCGCAGACGACGTGCGCGCGCCGCTGTCCGGCCTGTACGCCTTCGGCGTCCTGCTCCCGTTGGCGCTCGTCGGCGTGCTCCCCGCGGCGTCGAGTGCCGGCGTTCCCGTCGGCACGTTGACGCTGGTCGTCGTTTACGACGTTTTTCTCCCGTTGGCACTTCTCTCTGCGGTCGTGTGGCTCGTCAGCCGTCGACCCGTCGCCTTCTCGCCGCCCCGGGTCGGCTTCGACCACCCCGATGTCGGGGTCGCCCGCCGGGAGTACCTCGTCGTCGCGGCGGTCGCACTCGCGGGAGTCGGCGTGAGCGTGGCAGTCGTCGGGCCGTGGAGCGCGCCGCTGGTCGCCGTCGGCGGCCTCGTCGGCGGGTCGCTCGTCGTCCGCTACCGACCGGCCAGACGAGTTCACACGCGCGTTCGACGCGTCGAATCGGGACTCGACGACGCGCTGTATCTCGTCGGTCGCCACGTCGTCGAAGGCGTCGCAGTCGAACGTGCGCTGGAGCGAGTCGCCGACGAACTCGACGGCGCGACCGGCGAGATGCTGGCCGACGCGGTGACGACCCAGCGGGCGCTCCGCGTCGACGTCCGCGACGCCTTCCTCGGCGACGACGGCGCGCTGGCCTCGGTACCGAGTCCGCGCGCGAGAAGCGCGGCCGAACTACTGGCGCTGGCGGCGACGGAAGGCGAACCGGCGGGGGCGGCGCTCGTCGCGACGGCGGAGCAGCTGAGTCGTCTCCGGCGTCTCGAACGCGAGGCCCGCCGCCAGTTGTCCGAGCTCACCGAGACGCTACAGAACACCGGCGCGCTGTTCGGCCCGCTCGTCGGCGGGGCGACGGTGGCGTTGGTCGAACGGTTGGGCGGTGTGTCGTCGTCGCCGTCGTCGGAGGCGTCGCGGGCGGCGTCCCCGCTCGGGACGGGAGCGATGGACGCCGCGAACACCGCCGCCGAATCGGCGTCCGTGGCAGGTTCGTCGCTAGGAGGACACCCGGAAACCGCGGCGTTCGGCCTCGCCGTCGGCGTGTACGTGCTTCTCTCGGCGGTGCTTCTGACCGCCCTGGCGACTGCTATCGAGCACGGACTGGACCGCGTGCTGCTCGGCTACCGAATCGGACTCGCGCTGCTCGCGGCGACGACGACGTACCTCGCGGCGTTCGTCGCCGCGAACCTCCTCGTGTGAGAGTTTAAACCGGGGGAGGCGGCCAACCCGCCCCATGTTCGACGCACCTGTCGATACGTGGTACACGTGGCTCGGGCTCGCTCTCGCGTGCGTTGCGATGGTGGGGACCGCGCTGTCGTTCCCGACCGCGGCGGCGCCCGACGCGGCGGGCGTCGCCGACACCGTCGACGCCGTCGCCGCCAGCGAGTACGCGACGACGGCCGAACACC
The DNA here is from genome assembly GCF_005155585.1 of Haloprofundus sp. MHR1. Classification (NCBI taxonomy): domain Archaea; kingdom Methanobacteriati; phylum Methanobacteriota; class Halobacteria; order Halobacteriales; family Haloferacaceae; genus Haloprofundus; species Haloprofundus sp. MHR1. The sequence goes on along the minus strand of NZ_CP039833.1, from coordinate 2,134,588 downwards.
CGCTGGACGCGGCGGCGATTCGAGTCGGCCCGCACCGCGTGAGCCTCAGAAACGACGGCGGAACGACGCACGCGGCGTTCGCGTTCGGCCCCGTGACGCCCGTTCGGCCGGGTTCACGGCTCGAAACCGTGCTCTACGGCGGCGCGCCCGAGGAGGTTTTCGACAGTCGGCGGGCGTTCGTACAGGCGCTCGTGGAGGCACGGACCGCGGAGCCGACGTGGCGAACCGTCGACCGGACGCTCGTCGTGCGCGGAGTCGAGTGGGGGGAGAGAGATGTTACGCTCGTCGGCGCGTGACGGAAACGGGGCGGGTCGTGCGCAGACGGACCCGACGACGGCGCTCGTCGCCGTCTTCGCTGTCGTCGTCTCGCTCTCGCTGTACGCCGTCGTCTTCGACGGGGCGAGACCGTCGGAGGCGCGTGCGCTCGCCGACCCGACGCTCGAACGCGTCACGAGCGAACTGACCGAGGACGCCGTCGTCGACCCGGCAGCGCTCGACGGGACCCGCGGCGCCGCGCCGGACGGCTACTCGCTGAACGTCTCGCTCGCCGTCGGCGAACGCCGGTGGACCGTCGGACCGCCGGTCCCGACGGAGCGGGCGCGGGCGGCCCGCCGGCCCGGTTTCGACGAAGCGGCCCGTCGACCGAGCGTTCGTCTCCGGCCGGGAGTCGTCCGGCCGGGTCGCCTCCGGGTGGCGGTGTGGCGATGACGAGCAGCGTCCTCGACGCGGCGCTCTGTCTGCTCCTCGTCAGCGCCGCGGCGGTGACGCTCGTGGACGTGCCGTCGAGTCACGGGTCCTCCGACGCCGGCGCGTCACGGACGGTGGAGACGCTCTCGACGAGCACCGCCGAAGTCGAATACAGCCTCGCGACCGGCGCGCGCCGTGCGGACGACCCCGAACGATTTCCCGCGACCGACGGCCCGGCGTTCGACCGGCACGCCCACGGCACGCTCGCGCAGTTACTGGCCGAGTCGACGCTGGCGACGCCGGCGGTCGGCGGTGAGCGCCCGACGCACGCGGGTACCGACTTCCGCCGGCGCGTTCGCGCGGCCGTCGGTCGGTCGCTGCCGCCGCGGACGCACGTCGTCGCGGAGTGGCGACCGCACCCCGGTTCGAGTATCGCCGGGACGGCGACTGTCGGCGAGAGACCCCCGCCGTCGGCCGACGTTCACGTCGCGGTGCTCTCGGTGCCGACGGGGACGGAGGTCGACGACGACGCGGCCGCCCGGCGCGCGATGGACGACGGGTTCGCCGGCGTCGCAACGGTCGTGAGCGAGCGCCTCGTCAGAACGTGGTTCCCGCCGAGACGGACTCGTCTGGCGCTCGACGACGACTACCCTACGTCGGCGCTCGTCAGGTATCGCTACCGACGGACGGCCGAACTCGCGGGGGCGACGCTGCCGCCGACGCTGAACCGCTCGACGGTTCCGGCGGCGAACGCGCGACTCGTCTCGGCGCTGGAGCCGCGCGTCGAAGCGGACCTTCGGGAGCGGTACGACTCGCCGGCGGCGGCCGCCGTGTCGCTCTCTGGCGGGGCGGTCCGCATCACCGTTCGGCGGTGGTCGGCGTGAGCGACGGCGCGGGTGGCGGCCCGAACGCCGCCGACTTTCTCGACGGCGAACGCGGGCGCGTCCCGTTCGCGCTCGTCGGCGTGTTGCTGCTCGTGACGAGTTCGGCGTTCGCCGCGACGCTCGGCGGCCCCGCCGCGACGCGCGACGACGACGTCGAGACGGCGATGGAACGGGTCGACGCGGAGTCGGTCACCGCGCTCCGCGTCGCCGCCGACGAGGCCGCCGTCGACGCGGCGGCGACCCCCGTGACGGCCCGGGCGGAGACGCCGGCCGGGGAGGTGCTCAACGAGTCGTCGCCGTTCGTCGACTCGCTGCGCGTTCGCCTCTACCTCGCGGCGCGGGAGCGTTTCGAGCGGACGAGCTACCGCCGAAACGACGTGAGAGCTGCCGTGTCGATTCCGGCGGTTCGGAACGTCTCGGACCTCCGGCGGGCCAAGCGCGCGGTCACCGTCGAGCGCGTCGACGAGGGGTCGGCCATGCGCGTCACGCTCGAGAACGTGACGCGAACGGCGACGCGCGACGGCCGAGTCGTCGCCGCGCGGACCGACTCGCTGACCGTGACCGTGGCCAATCCGGTGCTGCTCGCACACGACAGAACGACAGCGTTCGAGACCCGACTCGGGCGTCCGGCGCTCGCCGGGCCGGGACTGGACCGTCGACTGACCGCGCGGCTATATCCGGTCGCGTGGGCGCGAGGATACGCGCAGAACCGCGGCGCGCCCATCGAGAACGTCGTCTCGAACCGTCACGTCGGGCTGTCGACGAACACCGGCGTCGTCGCCGTGCAGCGGGCGTCGTTCGGTCGGAGCGACCCGGCGGCCCGACGCGGCGTCGAGCGGGCGACGATGCGCGTCGGCGCGGCCGACCTGCTGGAACCGGCTCCGTCCGAAGCCGGCCGCATCGCGGAGGCGGTGCTCGCTCCGCCGAACGACCCGACTGCGCCGGAGGCAAACGCTCCAGTGCCGACGGCGGCGTCCGGAGAGGAACGGTCGCTCACCGTCGGCGTCAACCGGACCGCCGACGCCGCGTTCGTCTCGTTTCTCGACGGCGAACCGACGGCGGACGGCGAACCGACGGCGGACGGCGAACCGACGGTCGACGGCGAACCGAACCAGCGGTCGTTGACCGAGACGCTGGCGGCCGCGTACCGCGTCGACGCACACCGCTCGACGCGGGTCGTACAGACGCGCGAGGGGACGCCGAAACGCCCCGCCGCGCCCGGTCGAAATTGGAGTCGGGTGGGTGTCGAGACGCGGACTCGTCTCTCGGTGTCCGACGGCGACGGTCCGGTGCCCGAGACGACCGGTACGCGCACCGAGACGGCGACTCGGCGCGTCGTCGAGCGTCACGTTCGCACCGCAACGTGGCGACGGGGCAACGGGACTCGGACGACGCGGGCGACGTGGACCGACCGCTACCGCGTCGGCATCGCGCTCGGCGTCGAACGCCGGTCGCGCGACGGCGTTCCCGCCCGGCCGGTTACCCCCGAGTTCGAACGCGGCGGCGCGCTCGACGGGCCGAACCTCGACGACGTGCCCGAGCGCGCGTGGTCGGAGACCGTCGAACGCCGCGGCGGCGTCGACGCCGTGTCTCGCCGCGCTGTCGAGAACGCTCGGTCGAGCGGAGCGACGGAGACGAGAACAGCGACGCTCACCGGTCAGCGTCCCGAGCGACTCGAGCCGTGGGTGTACGACGACCTGGCGGCGTTCAGAGAGCGCCTTCGAGGCGTGAGCTTGGAACTCGACGCGACGCGCGTCGCAACCGGCGAGGCGAACCCACCCGCGGAACTGGCCGCCGAACTCCGGTCCCGTCGGTCGGAACTGCTCGACGCTCCCGAGACGTACGACGGCGCGGCCGACCGGGCGCGCGTCGCCGCGCGGGCGGCGTATCTCGAACGGGTGTTACTCCACCTCGACGCGCGGGCCGACCGGACCGCAGCGCGAAACGACCGACTGGGCGAGACGCTGGCCGGTCACGGAGCGACGGCGTCGTCGTCGTCCGAACTCGGTCGGCTCGTCGAAACCGCCGAGCGGTCGGTCGTCCCCGAACCGCGGACGTTCGGCGACGAGGCACCGGCGAGCGGCGTCGCACTCTACCCCGACGGGTCGCCGGCGTACCTCACGCTGGCTACCGTCGAACGAGCGCACGCGCCGACGATTCCGGCGAACGCGAGCTATCGGCCGTTGACCGCGCGGAACACGAATCTCGTGACGGCACCGTACGGCGACGTCGCCGACAGCGTCGTCGACGGAGCGATCGACCGGTCGAAGCGGGTGAGTCTCCGAACGGGCGGGCGAGTGCTCGTGGTGGCGAACCGGACCGCCGCCGCGACCGGAAACGCGACGCTCGACGAGCGGCGGCGTCGGCTCGGAACCGAAGTCGCCGCCGGCGTCGACGTGACCGAGAGCGCAGCGCGGACGACTCTTAGAGAGGAGACGTCGCTCACGGCGGCGGAGCACCGCCTCGCCGTCGACCGGGGGTTCGGCCGGTGGGACGGTCACGGGCGGCGAGCGCTCGCCGCCGTCAACGGCTCCGCGGCGACGGCCATCGCCGAGCGAGTCGGAGCGCGGCGAGGCTGGCACGACCGACGGACCGACCGTCTCGAACTCCGGCTTCGGTCATCGATGCTCGACGCCGCCCGCAGCGACGCCGCGCAGGTACGGCGGCGACCCACGGAGCGCACGTCGGCGGCGACGCAGTGGCTCGCTCGCCGCGCGAAGAAGGCGCTCGAAGCCGAACTGCGGGACGGGAGCGAGCGAGCCAAAGACCGCCTCGAAGAGCGGGTCGGCGAACGCCTCGAAGACACGAAGTGGGCCGACGAGGCGCTCGTCGGCGTACCATCCGGACTGCCGGTCGCGCCCGTACCGGGCTACTGGTACGCGACCGTCAACGTCTGGACCGTCGAGGTTCGCGGCGAGTACGCGCAGTTCGTCGTCACCGCGCGCCGCGGTCCGGCCGGGTCGAGCGACCTCCGGTACGTCCGCGACGGCGGCGCGGTGACGCTCGACGTCGACGACGACGGGGACGCCGAGCGCTTGGGTCGGAGCGAGCGCATCTCGTTCGAGGCGAAGACGACCGTCGTCGTGGCCGTTCCCCCGACACCGCCGGGCGTCGGCGACGTCGACGGTGACGCCGACGAGCGCTCCGGCGGATGGCCGGAGCCCGGCTGTACGCCGGAACGGCGGTGTTGAGTCGCCCCCGGAGGGTCCTGCGCCCGGAGTGACAACCGTTTTGCCCGACGCCGGGCGACTCCCTGTATGCTCTACGACGCTGCGGAGAACCCCGGGTCGTTGACGCCGGACGAGTTGCGCGCCGCCTACGACTCGCAGTTGGCTGCCGTCGTCGACGCGGTCGGCGTCGAAGCCGTCGCCGCCGAGTCGGGCGTCGACTGCGACCGAGTGGCCGCCCTGACGGACGGCGACTCGCCCGACCTCACGCTCGAAGAGGCCGCCGGTATCCTCGCCGCGGGCGACGGTTACCCCGACCGGGAGGCTATCGTGCTCGAACTGCGAGACCACCTCCTGATGGGGATGACCACGGGCGTCCTCGACGTGGACACCATCGCTTCGGACATCGACGCCGACCTCACCGGCCAGGAGGTCCAGCAGGCGCTCGAAGGTCGCATCCCGTTCTCGCTCGACGACCTCTCGGCCGTGCACCAGTTCATCGCCGAGCGGAACGACCGCCGATGAGCGCCGAGAGCAGCGACGGAGCGAGCAAGCGCGTCGTCGTCCTCGGCTGTGGCTACGTCGGCCTCGAACTCGGTCGTCAGTTGACCGCGGCGGGCCACGACGTCGTCGGCGTCAGGCGTTCCGACGCCGGGCTGGAAGCCATCGAATCGGCGGGGTTCGAGGCGGTGCGTGCGGACGTGACCGACGCGTCGTCGCTCGCCTCGGTGCCTGACGCCGACTGGCTCGTCTTCGCGGCGAGTTCCGGCGGGCGCGACGCGGAGGCGGCGCAGCGGGTGTTCGTCGACGGACAGCGGACGGCGCTCTCGGCGTTCTTCGGGCGCGACGACCCGCCCGAACGCTACGTGTACACGTCGAGCACCGGCGTCTACGGCGACCACGACGGCGACTGGGTCGACGAGGGGACCGAGATTCGGCCGACGACGGAGAAGACGCGAGTGCTCGCGGAAGCCGAACGAGTCGCCCGCGCGACGCCGCGCGAGTACGGGGTCGAGGGCACCGTCGCCCGCTTCGCGGGGCTGTACGGTCCCGACCGCTACCGACTCGAGCGGTATCTGGAGGGACCGGTGACGGAAGGGTATCTGAACATGGTCCACCGCGACGACGCCGCCGGGGCCATCGCGTACCTGCTGGAGACCGGCCAGGGACGCGACGAGGTGGTGTTGGTCGTCGACGACGAACCGGCCGAGAAGTGGACGTTCGCCGACTGGCTGGCCGACGAGTGCGGCGTCGACCGGCCGCCGAAACGGACGAAACAAGAGCGCCTCGGCGCGGACGACCTCTCCGACGCGGCGCGGCGACGAGTTCTCACGAGCAAGCGCTGTTCGAACGCGCGACTCCGCGAACTCGGGTACGAACTCGAGTTCCCCGACTACCGTTCGGGGTACGCGGCCGCGGTCGAACGGTATCGCGAGCGCACGCGCTGAACCCCGCGAATCCGCCTTCCCGTCTACCGAAACTCGCGCGAATATATTTGGGGAACCTTCTTACTGGTCGCGTTTGACAGACGGAGTATGCCGAGTAGGGCCGCCGCGACGGACGCGCTCACCGACGCGGAGGTGTTCGTCCGCGACAACCCCGAGATCGCGACGGTTCTGGCTGTCGGTCTCGTCGCGCTGTTCGGCGTCAGCTACGCGCTCCGCTGGTTCCGCCGCCCGATGGGCGTTCAGTTCAAGCGGGCGCTCGCGGATTTGGACGAAATCGCGGTGTTGATGCACCCGAACCCGGACCCCGACGCCATGGCGGCGGCCATCGGCGTCGCCTGCCTCGCCGGTCAGGTCGACACGCAGGCGCGCATCCAGTTCACCGGACAGATACGCCACCAGGAGAACCGCGCCTTCCGAACGGTTCTGGATTTGGACCTCGAACAGATAGACCACGTCTCCGAGATCGCCGCCGAGAACGTCGTCCTCGTCGACCACAACACCCCGCGCGGGTTCGCGGGGGCCGAGAGCGTGCTCCCGTTCGCCGTCGTCGACCACCACCCCGGCGACGGCGCGGGCGAGGAGTTCACCGACGTGCGGACGAACTACGGCGCGAGCGCCAGCATCGTCGCCGAGTACTTCCGCGACATCGGCGCGAAACCCGTCCCGCCGGACCAACACGCCAGCGAGATAAACGCCCGCTACACCATGCCCTCGGAGGTCGCAACCGGCCTGCTGTACGGGATTCTGGCGGACACGAAGCGACTGACTTCGGGCTGCGTCGCCGCCGACTTCACCGCCAGCGGCTACCTCTACCCCGGCGTCGACGAGGACCTCCTGGACCGCATCGCCAACCCGCAGGTCGGCGCGGAGGTGCTCGAAGTGAAGGCCCGCGCCATCGCGGGTCGGAAGGTGAAGGGCTCGTTCGCCGTCAGCGACGTGGGTCCCGTCTCGAACGTCGACTCCATCCCGCAGGCGGCGGACGAGCTGATGCACCTCGAAGGCGTGACGGCCGTCGTCGTCTGCGGCGAGCGCGACGGCACGGTGTACCTCTCGGGTCGCTCCCGCGACGACCGGGTCCACATGGGCCGGGCGCTCGAAGCCGCCGTCTCCGACATCCCGAGCGCGTCGGCGGGCGGACACGCCCGCATGGGCGGCGGCCAGATTCCGCAGGTCGACCCGGCCGGCGGCGACGTGCCGAGCCCCGTACCCAGAAACGGGCTGGTCGAGCGCCTGTTCCAGACGCTCACCGGCGACGTGTGAGCGCTGGCGCGCCACCGACGCCGCCGGCGACGTGTAACGCTTTTTCACCGGCCGCTCGTATCGAACCCATGGCAACCGCGAGCGGCACGTGGGGGTATCGGGACCGCTTCGGCGACAGCTTCGGTCGCACCTACTTCCGCCGGTTCGGCCCCGGCGTGGTGTCGAGCATCGGCGTCGGGACGTACCTCGGCGACCCGACCGACGCCGTCGACGACGGCTACCGAGAGGCGCTCGTCGAGGCGTTCGAGAGCGGCGTCAACCTCGTCGACACCGCGATAAACTACCGCTGCCAGCGGAGCGAGCGCGTGGTGGGCCGCGCGCTCGACGAGGCCGACATCGACAGAGACGAGGTGGTCGTCGCCACGAAAGGCGGCTTCCTCCCGTTCGACGGCGAGCGGCCGAGCGACCCGAGCGCGTACGTCCGCGAGCGGTTCGTCGAGACGGGCCTCGTCGACGTCGACGAACTCGCGCGCGGCAGCCACTGCATCGCCCCCGACTTCCTGGACGCGATGCTCGACCGGTCGCTCTCGAATCTCGGCCTCGACAGCGTCGACTGCTACTACGTCCACAACCCGGAGACGCAGTTGAGCGTCCGCGACGTCGACGCGGTGTACGACCGACTCGAAGCCGCGTTCACGAGACTCGAAGAGCGCCGGACGGCGGGCGACATCGGCGGCTACGGCGTCGCCACGTGGGAGGCGTTCCGCGTGCCGCCGGAGCATCCGAACCACCTGTCGCTCTCGGAGGTGGTGTCGCGGGCCGACCGCGCCGCCGACGCCGCCGGCAACGACCAGTCGGGACTGCTCGCGCTCCAGATGCCGTTCAACGTGGAGATGGCCGACGCGTTCACCGCGAACGTTCACGAACGCAGCGACGACGGTGACGGTGGCGACGGCGGCGAACGGGTGAGCGCGCTGGAGTTCGCCCACGACGCCGGACTCTCGGTGTTCGCGAGCGCGAGTCTCAAACAGGGTGAACTCGTCGCCGGACTCCCGGACGCCGTCGCCGCCGAGTTGGAGGGCGACTCGGCGACGCAACGGGCGCTCAACTTCGCGCGGAGCGCGCCCGCGGTGACGGCGGCGCTCGTCGGGACGAGTCGTCGAGAACACGTCGCCGAGAACGTCGCCGCCGGGACGTTCGACCCGCTGGGCGCGAAGGCGTTCGACGCCGTCTTCGACTGACGGGTGCTACAGTTCCTTCCACTCGCGGCCGCAGTCGGGACAGGTCCGGACCGAGAACACCTCGTCGGGGTCGTTGCGCTTCTTCAACGTCTCCTCGCACTCCTCGCACGCGAGACGCCCGTACGTGTCTTTGCCGAGTTCTCCCGCGCGCAGACCCTTCCGGGTGGAATCCATGGCCCGCCCTTGGCGCTCACACCACAAAAATACCCCGGCGAAAATAGTTGCAAATAGCGAGTGTGTTCGCAGCCTCCCTCTCTTGGAGCTGCGGAGTGCGCTCCGAGGCGAGGAGACGCGCGCCGTCGACACGGCGGTCTGCCGAGACAACCGGCTTGTTTTTCATCTGTCGCTCCTCAGAAGCATCCGATGGAGTACGTCCAGGAGCGAATCGCGACGCTCCACGACCTGACCGACCCCGCGCCAGACGCACCGACGGACCGCGCCGCCGTCGTGCTGCCGATGACAGAACGGGAGTACGCCGGTCTCGCCGCCGAGCGAGTGCTCTCGGAACTGGAACACGTCGACCCCGCCCGCGTCGTCGTTCCGCTCCGCGCGTCGGCCGAGCGAGTCGGCCCGTTCGCCGACTGGCTCTCGAAGTACGACCTGCGGCTGTCGGTACTCTGGTGCGACGGTCCACGGCTCACCTCGCGTCTGGCCGACGAGGGGCTGAACGGCCGACGCGGGAAGGGACGCGACGTGTGGTTGGCGCTGGGGCAGGCGCTCTCCGAGGAGTTCGTCGTCGTCCACGACGCCGACACGAAGACGTACTCGCGGTCGTACGTCGCCCGACTGCTGTTCCCGCTGTCGCACGGGTTCGAGTTCTCGAAGGCCTACTACGCCCGCGTCGAGAACGACCGCCTCTACGGACGGCTGTTTCGCCTGTTCTACGCGCCGCTGGTCGCCGCGCTGGCCGAGGAGACGGACGCGCCGATTCTCGACTACCTCTCGGCGTTTCGCTACGCGCTCGCCGGCGAGTTCGCGGCGACGAACGACGTCGCGCGTCGCCTACGCGTCCAGCGAACGTGGGGACTCGAAGTCGGGACGCTCGGCGACGCGTTCTCGCTCGCCGGCTTCGACGGCAGCGCACAGGTCGACCTGGGCGCGTACGAACACGACCACCGGGCGGTCGGCGGCCCCACCGGTCTCTCGGAGATGAGTCGGTCGGTCGGCGCGGCGCTGTTGCGAGCGGTCGAGGACCACGGCGTCGACCCGGCGTACGAGACGCTCCCGGAGCGATACGCCGAGAGCGCCCGCCGATTCGTCCGTCAGTACGCCGTCGACGCCGCGTTCAACGGCCTCGACTACGGCCGCGGCGAGGAGTACGAGCAGATCGAGCGATACACCGACGCCGTCGCCGCGCCCGTCGACGACGACCGACTGCCCGCGTGGGCCGACGCCCCGATTTCGGCGTCGACCGTCGCGGAGCTCGCTGAAGCCGACCTGCAGGAGGCGACCGACGGAGCGGTCGTCGAGCGAGAGGTGGACCGATGAGCCGAACTTACGACGACCTCGCGGGCGTCGTCGACCTCTTCGGCGCGCTGACGCACGCCGAACTCGAATCCGCGCTCGACGAACTCGCGTACAAACAGGGCTCGGAGACCGACGCGGAGGCGCTCTCGGCGGCCGTCGACGCGGCCATCGACGAGTACTATCTCGTCGAGTACGTCGCCGACGCGGGCGACCGGACGGTCGAGGCGGGCGACCAGACGGCAGAGACAGGCGACCAGACGGCCGAGACGAGCGACCCCGAACGGCGCAGCGCCGCCGACGGGACGTTCGTCGCGGTCGGTCCCGCGGCGTTTCCGTCGCTGCCGCAGAACGCCGAAGACCTCCCGCACATCCTCGACGTGCCGCGGCGCGAGGTCGACCGCCGGGCGCTCGGCGAACAGGTCCGCGAGCGCCTCGCGGCCGAAGCCGACGCCGCTATCGACGACGGCGACGAAGCGCGTCTGAACCGGCTGTACGACGTGACGTACGACCTCGACGCGTGGGCACCCGTCGAGACGGCCGCCGTCCGCGACCGACTCGATGCGGTTCTTCAAGACTAAGGCCGTCGAACGAGACCAAGGGACATGGACCTCACTGGAGTAGCGCGCCACGACCCGACCGCCATCGAGGGAGCGACGCGGCAGGCGGCGGTCGTCGCGCCCGTGCTACTCCGGGACGGCGACCCGCACGTCCTGTTCACGAAGCGCGCAGACCACCTCGGCGAACACCCCGGACAGATGAGCTTTCCCGGGGGCGGCCGCGAACCGAGCGACGTCGACCTGACGGCGACGGCGCTCCGCGAGGCGAGAGAGGAGATCGGCCTCCGCTCCGAGGAGGTCGAACTCGTCGGCCGACTGGACGACATCGAGACCAGCACCGACTACTCGGTGCGCCCGTTCGTCGGTCGCGTCCCCGACCGGGAGTACACGCCTGACGAGCGCGAGGTCGCCGAGATCGCCGTCCTCTCGGTCGCGGCGCTCACGGACCCCGCCAACTACGAGTCAGAACGCCGCGAGCATCCGACGTACGGCCCCGTCCGAATCCACTTCTTTCACGTCGACGGGTACACCGTCTGGGGGGCGACGGGGCAGATGGTCGTCCAGTTGCTGGAGCTGACGACGGACTGGCGAGCGCCCGCCGAGCCCGACCGAGTCGTCGACCCCGACGCCGAGTATCCCGTCTGAGTCGGTTCGAGGCTCGAAACTGCGAAAAAGCGGGAACCGCTACCGACCGAACAGCCGTTTGAGGAGGCTGCGGTCGCCCGGCCGTTCGGCCAAGAGCACCGAGCAGTCGACGTCGTTGAGAACGTCGAGGTTGAGCGACTCGCTGACCAGCCGCGAGAGCAGGCCGCGCTCGGTCGCGCCGATGACGACGAGCGTGTGGTCTTCGGCCTCCCGGGCGATTGCGCCTTCGACGTCGCCGGAGTCGTCGACGACGAGTTCGGCGTCGTCGAGGCCGTGGGCGGTCGCCCACTCGGAGAGGAACCGCTCGCCACCCTCGCGCTCGGAGACGTCGTCGACGACGTGTAGCAGGGAAATCTCGGAGCCGTCGGTGGCGCGGAGCGCCCCCGCCACTTCGGCACTCAGGTCGGAGTCCGGGCCGCCCGCGGTCGGAAGGAGAATTCTCGAGGTGTCGAGGCCGCGGTCCGAGAGGATGAGGAAGTCGCAGGGGAGCTTGTTGGCCAGTTCGTCGAGCGGTCGTTCGGCCCGGGCGGCGCTCCAGAGTTCGTTCGCGCCCCATCCCATCAGGACGAGGTCGGCGTGCGTGCGGTCGGCGATGGAGAATATCTCCTCGAAGGACCGGTGTGAGACGACGGTCGACGTCTCGCAGTCGACGTCGTAGCTGGCGACCGTCTCTCTGACGTCCGAGAGCTGTTCTTCGGACCTGGCGGCGATGCGCTCGCGCTGCCCGCTTCCGTAGCCGCGGGTGGTGCGTCTGGGCGTCTGCACGATGTGGACGATGTGGACGGTCGCGGCGTCGTTCTGACTGGCGAGCCTGCAGGCGAGTTCGACGAGCCGCGACTCGGTGCGCGGGTTGGCGATGGGCACCATCAGTCGGTAGGAGTCCTCTTCGGCGAACGCGGGCAGCTCGGTCGTGTTGATGAGCGGCACGTAGGAGCGACCGACGAGCCCGCCGAACGCCCACTCCCGCATCGAGAGCTGACGGGTCGTCCCCTCGAACCGAGCGGATTCGAGCCGATGTTCGCTCGTCTGGAAGTAGTTGACGAGGGTCACCAGGACGATGCCGCCGATAGTGTTGCCGAGAAGTACCGGGAGGACGAACTGCACGAGGCCAGTCGAGAACGCGATCTCGCCGATGAAGACCGCGTACGTCATCTCGGTGAACGAGGTGACGACGTGGAACAGGTCACCGAGGGGAATCGAGAGGAAGGCGAGGTAGACGATGACCAGCCGGGAGATGGTGTCGCGGGCGGCGTACACTATCCAGACGACCCCGGCGACGATGAGTCCGGCAAATGCGGCCTTGAAGAACAGGTCCCACCACGCCGTCTCGAGACCGTGCTCGGCGAGGTGTAACGCGGCGGTCGCCGCCTCGGGGGAGAAGACGCCGCCCCACGCCAGCACCGCGGCACCGATTATCCCGCCGGCGAAGTTTCCGGCGAGGACGATGAGCCAGTGGCGCAGCAACGCCGGGACGCTGGCGAGGCGCTCTATCGTCAGCGCCACCGGCGGGAGCGTGTTCTCCGTGTAGAGTTGGTAGCCGCCGAGAATGATGTAGATGAATCCGAGCGGGTAGAGCAGCGCGCTCAGTATCGGGTCCTCGTTCGTCGTCGCCGATAGCGACGCGGTCAGCAGAACGGTGATAGAGATGGCCAGTCCGGCGGCGAGCGCGCTGAAAAACAGTTCGCGGCCCTTCGAGGTGACCTCCTCGTCGGCGACGGCGACGATGCGCTGGAACACCTCGTCGGACGAGAAGCGGTCCCTGACGACCGCGCCAGCGGCGGGCGCGCCGCTTCGAGACCGGTCGACCGCCTCCCGCACCGAGTCCAACTGTTCGGACCTGTCGGCGTCGGAGTCGTTCATTACTCAAACGAAATGCTAGAACTACAAAGCGTTTGACCCTCGAAACCGCCCGACGACCGGCCGTCCCGTGGCATCGAGTGACACAATCCGACCGGTGCCAATACTGACCGGAACAGAACCCTTTTCACCCTCTCGGGGGTTACAGCGGAGTACATGGTCGCACAGACGATGGATCGAGTTCCGCGACGATGAACCGACGTTTCTGAACAGCGGTCGCCCCGGAGTAACCCGATGAAAGCACTCACCGGCGAGTCTGTACTCTCGCACACTGGTATCGACGCCGTCGCGCTCAAACCCGCCGAGTGCGACGTGCGCCGCGCCGCCGACCTCTCGGCGGCGACGATCGCAATCGACTACGAAGGGGTCGACCACCTCCCCGAGGCCGACGTTCTCGACGCGCTCTCGCGGACGGCGGACGTCCGCCTCACGACGCCGGTCCGCGCCGACGGGTTCGACCCGCTCGGCGACGACTCGCGCCTCGCCGACGTCCCCGACGGCGTCGGGCGCGTCCTCGTCGCCGGCCACGCCGCCTACCTCTCCGAGGACGAGCGGCGGAGAGCCGTCGCCCCCCGGCTGAAGGCGGCCCGCGAGGCGGCCCCCGACGCGTGGGTCGGCACCGAGGGAATCGAACGCGTCGCGCTCGCCGCCGGGGGAACGCAGTACGAACTGCTGTCCCGGACGACAGACCGGGAGGTCCGGGCGCTTCGCGCCGCGGGCTACGACGGCGAGATCGCGCTGTACGCGCCGACCGTCCTGGCCGACGACGAGGACGAGATTCTCGACGCCGTCGGCGGCTACGTCGCCCGGAGACGGCCCGTCGCCCGGGCGCTGCCCGACGGGTGTGCGACGGACTCGCGCGCGGAGGGACGCGCCCGAGACGTGCTGTCGAAGGCGAGCCGGGACTACGCGCTCGTCGGTGCGCCCGAGACGGTCCGCGAGCGAGTCGCCGCGCTCGAATCGCTGGGCGTCGACACCGTCGTCGGCTACCCCGCCCGCGGCATCGACGAGTTCCTCTAACTCCCACTTCTCGTTCTCTTCCGCCGGACGAAGCGCTAAGTACGACGACCGTGAGTTCGGAGCATGCTAACTCTCACTGCCGACGAGGGCCGTCTTGGCCGGTTCGTCGCCGACCGACTCCCATCCCGCCCGACGGAACCGTATCGCCCGACGGAGGCGCGTCGCTGATGCGCGTCGCCGTCGTCGGCGGCGGCGCGGTCGGGCTCACCGCCGCGTACGACCTCGCGACCCGCGGGACCGACGTGACGGTTTTCGAGCGCGGCGAGTACGACCCCTCCTCGTCCCCCGCAGCCGGTAGCTCCGCACGTGCGGCGGGCGTGCTGTACGACGCCTACGCCGAAGATATCGACGCCGAAATCGGCGGCCGGGCGCTGGAGCGCTTCCGCGAGTTCTCCGGCGAAGACGGCTTCGAGTTCCGGGAGTGTCCGTACGTGATCGCCGTCGGCGAGGGCGACGAGACGGCGGCCGGAGCGATGGCGGCGAGCGTCGACCGGATGCGCGCCCACGGGCGAGCGGTGTCGGTCGTCGACCCCGAGGAACTCGGCGACCGCTTCCCGATTCGGACCGACGACCTGCTCGCGGCCGCCGTCGCCGAGAACGCCGGCTGGACCGACCCCGCGAGCTACGTCTCTGCGATGGCGACGAAAGCCCGACGCGAAGGCGTCTCCTTCGAGACCGGCGCGGAGGTGGCACTCGGCGTCAACCCCCCGAACGTCGTCGACGACAGGGTGACGAAGCGGTTCGACGCCGTCCTCGTCGCCGCCGGGGCGCACACGAAACGAGTACTCGCGGACGCTGGCGTCTCTGTCCCGCTGAAACCGTACCGAGTACAAGCGCTGACCGGCCGCCGACGGTACGACGGGCCGATGGTGTACGACGCGACGGCGGGCGTCTACCTCCGACCGCACCCGACCGGGATACTCGCCGGCGACGGCACAGTCCCGGTCGAGGCCGACCCCGACGAGTGGAACCGCGACGCGGACGACTGGTTCGTCGACGACATCCGTCTCGCGCTCGACGAGCGGACCGGCTACGACCTCGACGTCGAGCGGGCGTGGGCGGGCCTCTGCACGGCGACGCCCGACAGCGACCCCCTGCTCGGGGAACTAAGTGAGGGTGTGTTCGTCGCCGCCGGATGGCAGGGTCACGGCTTCATGCGCGCGCCGGCGACCGGTGAGGCGGTCGCGCGGCAGATTCTCGGCGAAAGCGAGGGACTCGCGCCGTTCGACCCGGCGCGGTTTTCCGGCGACGAGGAGTTCGAGATTCGAGAAGGGATGGCGCTGGACTGAAGAGAAGGGAGCGTCGAGAACGCTCGGACTCAGTCGCGTTTTTCGTCGTCTTCGTCGTCTTCGTAGTTTTCGCCGTCTTCGCCGTCCGCACCGTCCTCGTCGCGGGACTCCGCCTGCTCGACGAACTCGTCGTCGACTTCGTCCATGGACTCGTCTGTGGGTTGCCCCGCCGCCTCGGCGGGCTCGAACCGCGCGTCGGGGTCGTTGGCGGCCGCCTCCTCGTCGGTTATCGAGTCGGTGGAGGCCGTCGCGTCCGTTCCGGCGGCGGAGGCGTCGGTGTCCTCCTCCGCCGTGTCGTCTTCGCCGCTCGCGCTGTGCTCGCCGCTCGAACCGTCTTCCTCGGCCGAGTCAGCGTTCGCCGCTTCCTGGGCTTCCTCCTCGGTCGGTTGCTCCTCGACGACGCTCGTCTCGCCGCCGGCGGCGTCGGCGTCGACTCCCGTGGCGTCCGCTTCGGTCTCGCTCTCCTCCTCGACGGTGACGTTTTTGCCACCCCCGGTTTTGGGGATGTAGACCCGAAGCGTGCCGTGTTTCGTCACCGTCGCCGTCGCCGCCTCCGCGTCGACGGAGGCGTCGTCGGGGAGTTTCGCCTTCCCGTCGAGCGAGAGTCCCCGACCGGGGAAGCGCATCTCGAAGCCGTCGTGGAAGTCGCGGAACCGGTCGATTCGGACCTGGACTTCGGTGTCGACGAAGCGGACCTGCACGTCGCTCTTGTTCGCGCCGGCCGCGTCGAAGACGACGAGATAGCTGTCGTCGCTCTCCAGGAGGTCGTACGAGAGCGGTTTCCGCTCCTGGACGTGGCCGAAGCCGCGACCGACGCGTTCGACCACCGCGTTGGCCACCGACTCGCCGAGTTCTCGTAGGTCGTTCATAGTTCGATAGCTTCGAGGCAGTCGGTCTGCTGGCAGTACGGGCAGACGAAATCCCCGACGCCGACGTCGTCGGGCATGTCGTACGTGTAGTGCAGTTCGAACATATCCATCTCACAGTCGGAACTGGTGCAGGCTACTTCGAGCGTCGCGGGCATGGTGACAGATAGCAGTCCCATCCAGATAAACGCGCTGGGTGCGAACAAGCCCTCGTCGGCGTGATATGGGCGCCGGTTATAAGAGTGCCGAGCAAGAACGAGTCAGTCAGCTATACACTACATGAATGACGGGTATCTCCCTCCCGAGCACGTCTACAGCGTTATCTTCGACGCCCACGCCGAGGAGGCCGGCGAGCGGAGTTGGTTGGTCGAAGCCGACGCGACGGAGGAGACGTTACGCATCGTCGACTGCGCCCCGGTAGCGGAGCGGTTCGGCGTCTCCCCGCACCGGACCGACGCCGTCGCCGCTCTCGCCTCGTTTCTGGCCGACCTCGGGGGCCGAAACGCGGTCGGGCTCGACTTCCCGTTCGGCCTCCCGAAGGCGGTGGTCCCCGAGCGGCGGTGGCGTCGGTTCGTCGACCGACTCCCCGACTGGTTCTCCGGTCCCGAGGATATGACCAAGCGCTGCCGAATGCACGCCCGTCTCGTCACCGACGGCGCGGAGACGGACGTTCTCCGCGCGACGGAGGAACCGCTGAGCGCCGTCGCCGCTTACGACAAACGGCTCTGCGCGGAGACGTTCTACGGCATCCGCGACGTCCTCCGTCCGCTCGTACTGACGGACACCGCGCGGGTCGTCCCGATGCAGCTCCCGAGCGAGGACCGGCCGCTGGTGCTGGAGACGTACCCGGCGGGGACGCTCGACACACTGCGGTGTCAGAAGCGCGACGGGCGTCCCGCCGGTAGCGGTCCGACGCCGGCGCTCGTCCTCGACAGCCTCACCGACCGCTCGGTCGAGTTCACCCCCTCGGCCCGCGAGCAGGTTCTCGACGGCGGCGACACCGCGCTCGAGGCGGTCGTCGCCGCGTTCGCGACGTTCCGAAACACCGTCGACCCCGCGAACCTCCGGATGACCGACGAGCTCCCGTCGGTCGAGGGGTACGTCTACGTCTGAACGGGCGAGAGACGGAGGGACGCTTCACGTCTAAACGGCCGAGAGACGGAGGGACGCTTCACGTCCGAACGGGCGAGAACCGCACCGTTTTACCCGTCGACCGACAACCCCGGCCCATGACCGACCCCGCCGACCTCGAAGTGACGCTCGTCGACGGGTACGTCGACGAACCGGCGCATTTCGGCGTGCCGCCGTACATCTCGACGTACCCGCGCTTTACCGCCGGTGCGATGGTCGACGCCGGGGTGCCCGAGGAGCAGATTACGTACCACACCATCGACGAACTCCGCGAGGACAGACAGAAGTGGGCCGACGTCGCCGACGCGGACCTGTTCGTCTACATCGGGGGGATGACCGTCCCCGGCAGCTACGTCGGCGGGACGCCCGCCGAACCCGACGAGGTGAAGGAACTCGCGTGGACCGCCGACGGCACCACGCTGATGGGCGGGCCCATCCGCTTCGGCGTCGGTGAGGAGAACGCCGGCGGCCAGGAGATGGAGCGCAAGGACCTCGACTACGACTTCGTCGCCAAGGGCGACGTCGAGGCGGCCGCATACGACCTCGTCGACAGCGGATTGGAGGGGTTCGGCAACCGGATGCGCGACAACGAAGAGCTCGACCGCTGGGCCGCGAAAGGGGCGTTCGTCGTCGAACAGCACCCCAACCACCCCGACTATCTCATCTGCGAGATGGAGACCTCCCGGGGCTGTGCGTACCGCTGCTCGTTCTGCACCGAACCCCTGTACGGCAACCCGGCGTTCCGAACCGCCGACTCCGTCGTCAAAGAGGTCGAGAACCTCTACGACCGCGGCGCCCGACACTTCCGACTCGGCCGGCAGGCCGACATTCTGGCGTTCGGCGGCGACGGCGAGGCGCCGAACCCGGACGCGCTCCGGCGACTGTACGGCGGCATCCGCGAGGTGGCCCCCGACTTGGGGACGCTCCACCTCGACAACATGAACCCCATCACCATCGCGCGGTGGCCCGAGGAGTCCAGAGAGTGCATCCGCATCATCGCCGAGCACAACACGCCCGGCGATACTGCGGCGTTCGGCCTCGAATCGGCCGACCCCGTGGTGCAGGAGGAGAACAACCTCAACGTCAGCGCCGACGAGTGTTTCGAGGCTATCAGAATCGTCAACGAGGAGGGCGGGTGGCGACCCGGGGAGCGCGAGACGTCGCGCGTCTCGAACGCGAGCGGTGGAACCGCGAGCGACCCCGCCGCCCCCACCTACGGCGACGACGCCGCGAGTCGCCTGCCGAAGCTCCTCCCCGGCATCAACCTCCTCCACGGGCTGATGGGCGAACGCGAGGAGACGTTCGCGCACAACAAGCGCTTCCTCCAGCGGGTGTACGACGAGGGGCTGATGGTCCGTCGCATCAACATCCGGCAGGTGATGGCGTTCGACGGCACTGAGATGTCGTCGACGGGGTCGCAGATCGCCAAGGACCACAAGAAACTGTTCAAGCGGTACAAGCAGGAGGTCAGAGAGGAGATAGACCGGCCGATGCTCAAGCGCGTCGCGCCGCCCGGGACAGTCCTCGAAAACGTCCACCTCGAGTACCACCAGGACGGCACGACGTTTGGCCGCCAGCTCGGGACGTATCCCCTCTTGGTCGGCATCCCCGGCGAACGTGAACTCGGCCGAACCATCGACACCGCCGTTGTCGACTACGGTTACCGCTCGGTGACGGGCGTGCCGCACCCGCTCGACGTCAACGGCGCGTCGATGGACGAGTTGACCGCGATTCCGGGTCTCGGCAAGTCGAAGGCGGGCGACATCATCGTCAACCGGCCGTACGACTCCGCCGACGAGGTGGACGACGTCCTCGCGAAGTTCGTCAGCGTCGCCGGCGACGGCGGCGGGGACGCGAGCAGCGCCGACTGATGCGGGAGAGAGTTCGCCGACTCTCCGTCCCGGTCGCCACCCGCGCGCCGACGGGCGCGACGAACGCCTACCTCGTCGGCCGCGATTCGGCGCTCTTGGTCGACCCCGCCGCGCGGACCGACGAACTCGACGCGCTCGTCGCCGGGGCGACCGTCGAACACGTCGCCGTCACCCACACGCATCCGGACCACGTCGGCGCAGTCGCCGACTACGCCGCCGAGACCGGCGCGACGGTGTGGGCGCGTCGCTGGCGCGAGGAGCGGTTCGAACGAGCGACCGGAGTCGAACCGGACCGGACGTTCTTCGAAGGGACCGAAATCGACACCGATACGGGGCCGGTCGGCGTGTTCGACACGCCCGGCCACGCCGTCGACCACGTCGCGTTCGGCGTCGGCGACAGAATTCTCTGCGGCGATTTGGCCGTCGAACCGGGAAGCGTCGTCGTCGGGGCACCCGAAGGCGACGTTCGCGCGTACCTGACCGCCCTCCGTCGGCTGCTCGCGAAGCGTCCGGCGCTACTGCTGCCGGGACACGGGCCGGTAATCCGAGAACCGAAAACGACGCTCGAACGACTGATTCGTCACCGACTCGACCGGGAGGCGAAGGTGCTCGAAGCGGTTCGTGAGGGGGCGACGAGCGTCGACGACGTGCTCGATGCCGCTTACGAGAAGGACCTGACGGGCGTCGAGGATTTGGCGCGGGCGACCGTCGTCGCGCACGTCGAGAAGTTGGCCCGCGAAGGGGACGTATCGCGGGACGGCGAGCGCGTCCGACCGCTGTAAACTGCCGCCTCCGTACTCGGACATCTACCATCGAGACGCCTCCCCCTCCCACCGATAGACATTCGTACCGGAACGTCATCGACCCGAACGAATGCAGACGCCGCGAGTGCTTCTGACGAACGACGACGGAATCGACGCCCCCGGCATCGAGGCGCTGTACCGCGAACTCGACGCCGTCGCCGACGTGACGGTCATCGCCCCCGACGAGAACCAGAGCGGGATGGGCCGCACGCGAAACGGCGCGGTCACCCTCCGCGACCACGAGTGGGGCTACCGACTCGCGGGGACGCCGGCCGACTGCGTGGCGTTCGGCCTCGGCGGCGGTCTCGACGCCGAGTTCGACCTGGTCGTCTCCGGAATCAACGACAGTCCGAACCTCGGCAACTACGTCGTCGGCCGCTCGGGAACCGTCGGCGCGGGCATCGAAGCCTCCTTCCTCGGCGTCCCGGCCATCGCCGTCTCGGCGTACCACTCCGAGGATTTCCACTGTCACCCCGGCGAGGCGTACGAGTTCACCCGCCCCGCCGTCGTCGCCCGAAACCTGCTCGAACGCGTCTGGGAGACCGAGGTGTTCGAGGACGCGGACCTGTTGAACGTCAACGCCCCCGTCGACGTCGATTCGCCGCCGCTTCGGCTCACACACGTGTTGGCCGACTACGCGCAGTCGGTGGAGGAGGCGGAACCGGCCGCCGCCGACGGCGGTGAACTGGGCGACGCGGTCGATGCGGCCGAGGGGGAGACGACAGACCGAGAGGTCCGACTGGTCGACCAGACGTGGCCGCACGTCGTCGGTTTCGGCAATCCGATGCCGGGCATCGACGGCCACCGCGAGCGCTACCCCGAGGGGAGCGACCGCCGAGCGGTCATTGACGAATCGGTGAGCGTCTCGCCGCTGTCGATGACCCACGAGTACGTCGAGACGCCGGAACTCGACGCGGTGGTCGACTCGGTCGAGTCGTCGCTCGCGGAGTGAGCGCGGACGAAGAGGTCCGGGCCGAGGGCGACGGCGTTTTCACCGTCGGCCCCGGAGACGGAGCCGAGTAGATGGAGTCGCTCGAAAGCGAACTGGAGCGGGCGAAGGAGCTCGACACCGACGAGTTAGCCGACGCTATCAAGTCCATCGGCTTCGAGTGTACCCGCTGCGGGGCCTGCTGTAAGGGGTACACCGACGACGGCGACAAGGAACCGCACACGGCGACGGTGTTCCCCGACGAGGTTCGGCAACTGGACGGGGAAACTCCGGCCGAGTACGAGCACCGAAGCGACAACGTCGCTTCGGGCTCCCGCTCGGACCCCCCGCGGGAGTGGCGCGACATCGCCCGGCCGATGCCGTACGGACTGACCGAGGCAGACGACGGAGAGGCGGAAGGCGAGACGTTCGAGTGGGCGCTGCAGACCGACGCCTGCGGCGACTGCACGTTCTACGAGGAGGACGAGAGCGGCACGGGCGCGTGTTCGGTCCACGAGAACCGGCCGCTCATCTGTCGGACCTACCCGTTCAGTGTCGCGCTCGGCGGAACCACCCAACCGATGGGCGAGGCCGTCGACGGCGAGGGGATGGTCCGCGCCCACGAGTGCGAGGGACTGGGCCGCGACATCTCCCGAGAGCACGCCGAGGAGCTCGCGGCGGCGCTCAAAACCCGTGCCGTTCGGGAACTCGAAGAGGCGATAGGCGTCCGCGACAACTACGCGCCGGTGGAGCGAGCGCCGGGCGAAGTGGTCGTCTACGACTCCGAAGGCGCGAAGCGACCGGACGGCACCCCGCGCTGAACGGGACAGTGCGCGCGCCGCACGCTGGACGGTCCCCGCGCTGAACCGGCCGCACACGGCCCCTCGCGTGTCAACGGCCGAAACAGTGTTGGCGGCGGTACATCTTTAACGACGGCCGCCGACCCATCACAGTGGAGGTCTCTCCCTTGGAAATCTCAGATAAACTCCTGTGTCTGTTCAGTGCGGAAGTCCGCAGCGACGGCGACTCCTACACCGTCGAAATCCCGCGTCGGGAGGTCGAAACCGGTTCTATCGAAGCGGGCGAGACGTACCGCGTCGCGCTCATCTCCCGCGAGACCAAACCCGACGCCGCGGCCGAGACGTCGACGGCCTCGACGACGTCGACGACGGCCGACGCCGACGAGCCTCAACCGCCGGTCGAAGTCGGCGAACTGCGCTACGTCGAGATCGAGGACATCGGCAAACAGGGCGACGGCATCGCCCGCGTCGAGCGCGGCTACGTCATCATCGTCCCCGACGCGGACGTCGGCGAGCGGGTGAAGATAGAGATCACCGAAGTGAAGTCGAACTTCGCCGTCGGCGAAGTCATCGAAGACGAGTTCTGACGTTCGAAGGCGGGTTCTCTACACGACTTCCGCGTTCCAGTACGACACCGACGAGAGCTTCTCCCCGAACTCGTTGTCGCGTATCGTCTCGTCCAACTCGCGGAGCTCTCCGGCGATTCCGTTGGGAATCTTCCGGTAGAGACCGTACGGGAGGATGAAGTCGTGGGACTCGTCGGCCAGGCGGAGACCCGCACCCGAGAGCAGTTGTTCGACGTCCTCGCGCGAGTAGAGGTGCGACCCCATCGGTAAGAGCCAGTTGTAGACGACCCGACTGCTGAAACTGTTGAACGTGTCGAAGAACACCTGCTCCTTCGAGACCCGACGCATCTCCGCGAGGAACTTCGCGGGCGTGTCCGCGAGGTGGAAAAACCGCATCGCCATCACGGCGTCGAAGTGGTCGTCCGGAAACGGCAGTCGCGCGGCGTCGCCGCGGATGAACTCGATACGGTCTCCGACGCCGGCGCTGCGCGCTTTCTGTCGACCCTGCGCCATCATCGCCGCCGAGATGTCGAGTCCGACGACGTCCGCGCCGCGTTCGGCGAGCATCACCGTGAACCGGCCGGTCCCGCACGCGATTTCGAGCACGTTCTTCCCTTCGACCGGTCCGAGTGCCGAGAGCACTGCCTGCTTCTCGCGGCGGTCGATGAGTCTCCCGCCCTTCGAGAATCGCTTCGAGTCGTACTCGCGGGCTACGTCGTCGGCCTGGTACCACTCCTGTCCTTTCACACTACCTCCGACTGTACGCCGAAACACCAAAACCGTACTGGATACCCGGTGACACTCGACCGGTGGCTTATGGTAACACACGTCATAATAGTGGTATGGCCACCTGTCGACACTGCAACGCCGAACACCCGCCGGAGGAGTTGGTTCGCCACGAACTACCGGGACTGACGATGGTCCACTGCCCGGACTGTCAGTGCTTCATGGGTCGCTACCGGCGACACGGCGACGACCCGGACCGCCGGTAGGTCGACCGAGCCCTCACCCGCTGGTGACGACGTGGTCGGCCGGAATGCGGACGATGACGCGCGGTCCGGACTCGTCGCCGTGGTGGGGGTACTCGTCGACGCCCATGTACTTCTCGGCGAGTTCGTCGATGTGGTCGACGGCCCCTTCCTCGGTCAGCGTCGCCCTTCCGCGAACCGAGACGTAACGGTAGGGGTCGTCGGGGTCGAGAACCGAGACGCCGACGTCCGGATTCTTCCTGATGTTCTTCTCCTTACGCCGTCCTCGGGCGGTGTTTATCAGGATGGCCTCCCGGTCGTCGTGGTCGACCCAGACCGGGGTCACCTGCGGGGTACCGTCCGGGAGGGTAGTGGCGATGTGAGCGAACGACTTCTTCTCCAGAATGTCGACGTGCGACGTTGGAATCACAGTGGAGTCATCGGTGTGTGCCGTCAAAACGCTTCTCAATGGGGTGTCATTGATATTGATATTAGGAAATAATACTATCTGGATTCGTATGCCGCATATGTAGCCAAACTTTACCACCGACCGGGAGCACGAGTGGGTATGAGCACCACTACCGCGGAGACCAACCAGCACGACCGTCTCTCGGAGTCCGAGTTCCGCAACCGCCTCCGCGAACTCCCCCCGAGCGCGAAACTCGTCGCGAAAGTTCTGGAGGGCGACGCGCCGCTCTCGCAGGGCCAACTCGCCGAGGAGTCGCTGCTTCCGGACCGGACCGTCCGCTACGCGCTGAACCGTCTCGAAGAGTCGGACCTCGTCGGTTCGCGGTACAGTTTCAAGGACGCCCGCAAGCAGGTGTACTTCCTCAACACGTAAGCGACCCGAAGCGCACCGGAGACAGTTTTCGACCGATGCGATACCGGAGAGCGACGCCCAGAGACGGCCTCGACTTCCGAGCGGCCCCGACTTCCGAGCGGCCCGCTCGCGTCGGCGTCTCTCGCACTTTCTTCCGTACTTTCTTCCGCACTTTCATCTGTGCCTTCCTCCGACGCCCGGCGTGGCAGTGACTGACATATGTCGCAACCGGACGGTGGCGAAATTTAAGTAGTTCGTCGCACACTGGGGGGATATGGAGCTCTCGGTCGTCGTCCCGACGCTCAACAATCGGGACCTGCTCGCCGCCAGCCTCGACTCGTTGGCAGCGGCCGCACCCGACGCGGAGGTCATCGTCGTCAACGGGCCCTCCGCCGACGGGACGACCGGAATGGTCCGCGACCGCGACGACGTGGACGTCCTCGTCGAGGTGTCGGCGCGGACGCTGAACGTCGCCCGCAACGCGGGCATCGAAGTCGCCTCCGGCGACGCCGTCGCGTTCGTCGGTCACGACCTGCTCGTCGAAGAGACGTGGTGCGACGCCGTTCTCGATGGGCTGGCCGAGGCGGAGGCGGTCACCGGCCCCACACATCGAACGGTCCGCGCCGGAGTGACGACCGAGACGCCGGAACACCGCCGAATCAACGACCGCGAGGTGACCTACTTCAACGGCGGTAACGTCGCCTTCCGTACCGAGACGCTGTCGAAACTGGACGGTTTCGACGAGTACCTCGAGACCGGGGGAGCGAGAGACGCCGCCCACCGCTTGGCCGGGTTCGACGGCACCGTCTCCTGGCAACCGGAAGCGTGCGTCCGCCGCGAGCACGAAGCCGAGGCCGACGGCGGCACCGACCGCCGGGATTACCACTGGAAGTACCGCGCGCTGGCGTACCGACTGGTGAAGAACTACGGTCTCCGCCCGACCACCGTTCGACGGACCCTCTCGCACGCGGGCGGCGACGCGTACGCCGCCGCCCGCGACGTGGGAAGCGGCGAGGCGACCCCGACAAGGTGGGTCGGCAACGGTCGGGACGTCGTCGTCGGTATCTCGATGGGTACCTCCGACGGACTCGTCGCCCGCGCCCGCGACCGGTCGGCCACCCGCAACCCTCACGGCGTCTCGAAGCGCGCCGACCGGGCTGTCGCCCGGTACGATTGGCGATGAGGCGAACGGTGTGAGACGAACCTCGTTGTGAGCGGAGTGAGACGAACCTCGTCGCGAACGGAGTGAGCCGAACCTCGTCGCGAACGGAGTGAGCCGAACCTCGTCGCGAACGGAGTGAGCCGAACCTCGTCGTGAGCGCAGCGTACGAGCGGTACCGTCTCGCCCGCAGTTCCGTGAGCCCGTCGCTGTCGACTGGCCTCGTACCGACCCGTGCTTCTCGATTTTCCGCACTCAACGAAGTGAATAGTTCAACGCATAATAATTCACGTTTGTACACCATATATTCATTATTTTCACAAAAGAACGAGCCAACACGTTTGTAATGCTGTGTTTGTAATGAGGAACACTGACAGATAGTATGAGCACTCAAACCAGCGGCGGGTCGGGTTTCGGCGACTACGACCGATTCGTCTACGTGACCGCAGCGCTGGCGGCGTTGAACGGACTCCTGTTCGGATTCGACACGGGCGTCATCTCCGGGGCGTTCCTCTACATCGAGCGCTCGTTCCAGATGACCTCGCTCTTCGGTGTCGAACTCGGGACGGCGTGGGTCGAAGGACTGGTTGTGAGCGGCGCACTGGTCGGTGCCGTCGTCGGTGCCGCCGTCGGCGGACGGCTCGCGGACCGCATCGGCCGCCGTCGACTCATCCTCGTCGGCGCAGCCGTCTTCTTCGTCGGGTCGCTGCTGATGGCCGTCGCACCGACAGTCGAGGTACTCGTCATCGGACGCATCATCGACGGTCTCGCCATCGGGTTCGCCTCGATGGTCGGCCCGCTGTACATCTCCGAGATATCCCCGCCGAAGATTCGCGGGTCGCTCGTCTCGCTGAACCAGTTGGCGGTGACGAGCGGTATCCTCGTTTCGTACTTCGTCAACTACGCGTTCGCCGACTCGGGCGCGTGGCGAATCATGCTCGGCGCGGGCATGATTCCGGCCGTGGTGCTCGGAGTCGGAATGCTGTTCATGCCCGAGAGCCCCCGCTGGCTCATCGAGCAAGGCAGAGACGACGACGCCCGAGAGGTGCTGTCGAAGACGCGCGACCGGACGACGGTCGACGAGGAGATGTCGGATATCAAAGAGACGGTGGCCGTCGAGTCCAGTGACCTCCGCGAACTGCTCGAACCGTGGGTCCGCCCGATGCTCATCGTCGGCGTCGGCCTCGCCGTGTTCCAACAGGTCACGGGTATCAACACGGTCATCTACTACGCGCCGACCATCCTCTCGTCGACGGGGTTCGGCGACTCGGCGTCGATTCTGGCCACCGTCGGTATCGGCGTCGTCAACGTCGTGATGACCGTCGTCGCGATTTCGGTCATCGACAGAGTGGGCCGCCGCCCGCTCCTCCTGGTCGGTCTCGGCGGCATGACGGCGACGCTCGTCGTACTGGGCGCGGTGTTCTACCTCCCGGGACTCTCCGGCGTTCTCGGGTGGGTGGCCACTGCCAGCCTGATGCTGTACGTGGCGTTCTTCGCCATCGGCCTCGGGCCGGTGTTCTGGCTGCTCATCTCGGAGATCTACCCGCTGGCGGTTCGCGGCTCCGCGGCGGGCGTGGCGACGGTCGTCAACTGGGCGGCGAACCTCGCGGTCGCGCTCACGTTCCTGCAGATCGTCGAACTGATGGGACAGAGCGGGACGTTCTGGCTCTACGCGGCGTTGAGTCTCGTCGGCCTCGCGTTCTGTTACTTCCTCGTGCCCGAGACGAAGGGTCGCTCGCTCGAAGAAATCGAGGCCGACTTCCGCGAGAGCGCCGTCGGCAGCGCCGCGGGCGACGCGACCGGCGACGCGACCGGCGACGGGACGCCAGACGACGACTGAGCGCCCACAGTCGGTCGTTCACCGAGAGGGTCGTTCGCCGAGAGCTCTCACCGCCCGCCGGGCGCGAGCGACGGAACCACCCGCGAGGGATTTTTCGAGAACGCCCGGACCATCGCGTCCTCCGAGACGTCGAGCGTCAGCAGCTCCATGACGGCGACGTTCGGGTGGACCGTCGGCGCGCCGCTGCCGAACAGAATCCGGTCGGGGTGTTCGAGCAGACCGCGTTCGAGCAACGAGCGGTATCTCACGGCGCTGGTGTCGAGGTACAGCTCGTCGTGGTGGTCCAGTAGTTCGAGCGCCGCCTCCATCCGTCCGAAGTCGAGCGGAAAGCCGCCGAAGCTCGTCAGAACGACCGGAAACGAGCGCCGGAGAACCGTCTCGGCGGCCGTCGACGGCGGGAATCCGGCGGAGCCGTGGACGACGACGGGGAGGCCGACATCGTCGAGCACGTCGAGGACGTCCTCGTCGGGGAGGCCGTCGGCCGAGGGGTCGAGGACGAAGCCGTGAAACCGGTCGTCGTACGCGTACCGTTCGACGTCACCCGGCGAGGTCTGGTGGTCTCCGCGGGAGGCCGCGAGGTTCCGGAGTCTCGCACCGGTCGTCGGCGACGGGTCGCGCGGACCGTTGAGTCGGGCGAACGCCGAGAACGGGCGGTCGACGCTGAGCCGGGCGACGGCGTTGTTCGCCCGGAGATAGCTCTCGTCGCGTCGGTGACGGCCGGGGGCGACGACGGCGTGGACGACGCCTGCCTGGTGCATCTCGCGTTCGAGGCGTTCCGGCGAGAGGTCCCGTCCGCGGGTTGCGACGTCTTCGGCGTCGGGGTCGAGACGCGCGTGAACGTCGACGACGCGAAACCCGTGTTCCAGTTCCAGCATCGTGCGTCCGGTTTCTCCACGACGTTATGAGCGTTGCGAGCGACCGACGGCGAAGTACTATGGTTGTCGGTGCCGTAACGCACTGTAAGACACGTGAGAACCCGCGGCACGTGTGGTGGGCGGCGAAGGCACCCCGAACCGAGTACGACCAACGCAGCGAGAATCGAGTGTGAACGACGACGACATAATGTCTCACGAAACGACAGACACCAGACCGACGAGCAAACCCGTCTTACGTGACGGGGCCAGAGTACAGTACTTCTCCTACGACCCGACGAGCGACGAGTGGGTGACCGTCGCCGTCGTAGACGCGGTCGCGGCGGCGAAAGGAACCGACATGAGCGAACTCCCGCCGCTGTACGAGAGCGGCCTCGACCCGGACGCGCTGGAGGAACTGTTCGACGGCGAGACACCCTGGTCGTTCGCGTTCTCGTACGCCGGTCGGTCGGTCCTCGTCGAAGGGGACGGTACCGTCTGCGTCGAGAACCCGAACTGACACCCGACCCGGGTGACTTTCTGCGAGACAGTATCTGACAGAGTCGCGCCTCTGCGCCCGATTTCCGACCGATTCTGCGAAATCTATATATAGAACTGCAAACCATGGACCGCTGAGGTTCACTTACCATGGCATCACGCATGCAGCAACCGATGTTTATCCTGGCAGAGGGCAGCGAGCGAACGCGCGGACAGGCCGCCCAGGACTCGAACATTCGAGCGGGGAAGGCCGTCGCCAACGCCGTCCGAACGACGCTCGGGCCCCGCGGGATGGACAAGATGCTCGTCGACTCCTCCGGAGAGGTCGTCATCACCAACGACGGGGCGACCATCCTCAACGAGATGGACATCGAACACCCCGCCGCGCAGATGATCGTCGAAGTGTCGCAGACGCAGGAGGACGAGGTCGGCGACGGGACCACGACGGCCGCCGTCCTGACCGGCGAACTGCTCGCGCAGGCCGAGGACCTCCTCGAAGCCGACCTCCACCCGACGGTCATCGTCGAGGGCTACCACGAGGCCGCCCGTCTCGCCCAGGAGGCTATCGACTCGCAGGTGCTCGATATCGACCTCGAAGACGACATCCTCGAACAGGTCGCCGAGTCCTCGATGACCGGGAAGGGAACCGGCGACGTCACCGCCGACGTGCTGGCGAAGCAGGTCGTCAAGGCGGTCCGACAGGTGGCAGACGGCGACCGAATCGACCGCGACGACATCCACGTCCACACCCGGACCGGCGCGAGCTCCAGCGCGACCGAACTCGTCGAGGGCGTCGTCATCGACAAGGAACCCGTCAGCGACAACATGCCGCGCACGGTCGAGGACGCCACCGCCGTCGTCCTCGACATGAAACTCGACGTCCGGAAGGCCGAGGCCGACACCGAGTACAACATCACGAACGTCGACCAACTCAACGCCGCCATCGAAGCCGAGGACACCGAACTCCGCGGCTACGCGAAGACGCTCGCCGACGCCGGCGTCGACGTCGTGTTCTGCACGAAGTCCATCGACGACCGCGTCGCCGGCTACCTCGCCGACGCGGGCATCCTCGCGTTCAAGAGCGTGAAGAAGTCCGACGCCCGCGCGCTCGCCCGGACGACCGGCGCGAAGCGTCTCGGCTCGCTCTCGGACCTCGACGAGTCCGACTTCGGCCACGTCGACAGTGTACGGGTGAAGAAGTTCGGCGACGACGAACTCACGTTCATCGAGGGCGGCGAGGCGGCGAAGGCCGTCACGCTGTTCCTCCGCGGCGGCACCGAACACGTCGTCGACGAACTCGAACGCGCGATGAACGACGCCGTCGACGTGGTCATCGCCGCGCTCAACAAGGGCGGCGTCGTCCCCGGCGCGGGGGCGACCGAGGTCGCTATCTCCGACTACATCCGCTCGGAGTCGGCGGGTATCGAAGGGCGCAAGCAGCTCGCGGTCACCGCCTTCGCCGACGCCGTCGACAGCCTCCCGCGCACGCTCGCCGAGAACACCGGCATGGACTCCATCGACGCGCTGGTCGACCTGCGCGCCGCCCACGACAGGGACGGCCGCGCCGGCATCATCTCGGCGGGCCGCGCCGGCGAGATCGGCGACCCCGTCGAAGCCGGCATCCTCGACCCCGCCGCCGTCAAGCGCGAGGCCGTCGAGTCGGCCACCGAGGCCGCGACGATGATCGTCCGCATCGACGACGTCATCGCCGCCGAGTAGGGCGACCCCCGCGATTTTTTCGATACTGCGACGCTGTCTCGTGAGCGGTGCGACCCCGGTCTCACACCCGCGGGAGCGACCAGCCGTACCGGAGCGCGACCAGCCGGACGGTGAGGACGAACCCCGCACAGACGGACGCGGCGAGGTCGGTGGAGACGTTCACCTCGACGAGCAGCCAGAACACGACGCCGCCGAGCAGCGCGGGCGTCGCGTAGAAGTCCTCGCGGAGGACGGCCGGGACGCGCGTCAGGAGGAGGTCGGCGAGACTGCCGCCGCCGACGGCGGTCAGCGTCGCGAGGACGACCACGCCGTACGGTGACAGGCCCGCCTCGAACCCGACGAGCGCGCCGGTCGCCGCGAAGGCGGCCAGCCCGATGGCGTCGGGCACCTGTATCGTCGGGTGGTCGCGCAGCCGGCGCGAGGCGAGCGACGAGAGGAACACCGCGAGGCCGACGCCGACGACCGCGACGCTCATCTCGCTGACCGACTGGAGCGACGCGGGCGTCCGGCCGACGAGCACGTCGCGCATCGTCCCGCCGCCGAGCGCGGTCAGCACCCCGAGGACGGCCACGCCGAACAGGTCGAGGTCGGCGTCGGCGGCCTTCAGCGACCCGACGACCGCGAAGGCGACGAGGCCGACGACGTTCATCACCGAGAACG
The DNA here is from genome assembly GCF_005155585.1 of Haloprofundus sp. MHR1. Lineage (NCBI taxonomy): Archaea > Methanobacteriati > Methanobacteriota > Halobacteria > Halobacteriales > Haloferacaceae > Haloprofundus > Haloprofundus sp. MHR1. The sequence continues at coordinate 2,103,646 of NZ_CP039833.1, read as the reverse complement.
CGTCAACCATCGCACCCGAGTCTGACCTCGTCGCCGACGCCGACGCCGAACGCGTCGTCGCCGCGGCCGCGGTTGACCGCCAGTTCGACGTTGCCGTGACTCCCGACCGTCAGGAGGCGCTCGCCGGGGGCGACGGCGGCGAACGACGCGCCGACCGGGACCCGCTCGCCGTCGACGGTCGCGGCGTCGCGGCCGTCGAGGAGGTCGCCCGGGAGGTTCGTGACGGCGTTGCCGAAGTCGTCGACGACGAGCACTTCGCCCGTCGCCGCGCGTTCGCCGACCTCGGGGTCGGGAAACGAGAGGTCGACGAACTCGCCGGTCGGGGAGACGACGTCGAGCGTCTCTACGGCGTCGACGCCGACTTCGTGGACCGCGGCGGCGGCGGGCGCGAACACGTCCCGACCGTGGAACGTCGCGGAGTCGGGGTTCTCGTAGGCGTAGTCGAACAGTTCGATCTCGGTGGGTTCCCCGCCTTCGTCGCTCTCGTCCTGTCGTTCGGCGAGTCGACGCGCCGCCGGGAGCAGGAGGCCGTTGTCCGGGCCGACGAGCGCGTGGTCGCCCGCGCGGACGACGACGGCGGCGCGGTCGGTGCCGACGCCGGGGTCGACGACGGCGAGGTGGACGGCGGGCGGAAAGTACGGAAGCACCTCCCGGAGCCAGAAGGCGGCGGTTCGGACGTCCTGCCGGGGGAAGTCGTGGGCGACGTCGACGAGACGGGCGTCCGTCTTCGAGAGGACGACGCCCTTCATCGCGGCGGGGTACGGGGTACCGAAGTCGGAGGCGAGCGTAATCATCTCACGCGGGGTCGGCGTTGCCGTCGCCGTTGGCGTCGGAGTCGCTGACGCGCTGGATGCGCTCGATTCCGTCTATCTCCTCGACGACGTCGACGACGGACGAGGGGACGAGATGCTGCCAGTTTCGGTCCCGAATCATCCGTTCGCGGAGTTCGGTCCCCTCGAGCACCTCGCGCCGGAACATCGGCGACTGGCGCACTTCCACGCCCGCCTCGTTGAACAACTGGACGACGAGCGGGTTGTTCGAGTACGCGACGTCGAAACTCGGCGACATGCTCTGGACGTGGCTCACCCAGACGGAGTTTCGTTCGAGGTCCTCGATGGGGACGACGTACGTCGTGAGGTCGAACTCGGACAGCGACTTCGTCAGCATCAGGACGCGCTCGCCCGCGGTGAAGGGGTTACGCGGACTGTGTGAGTCGCCCGCGCTCCCGATACCGAGGACGAGTTCGTCGACTTCGGTGGCGATCTCTTCGACCATGTGGTGGTGGCCGTTGTGGTACGGCTGGAACCGTCCGATGTAGAACCCCCGCATGGCCGAACAGTACCGTCGCAGCATTTATAAACACGGCGAGTCGGTCCAATCGCCGAATTCGGGCTCGAGAAGCCTATAAGCGAGTGGACTGGTTGGAACAGCGACGGATGCCAGGGGAGAAAGTATATCAGTCGAGCGACCCTCCGGACAGGTAGCGACATAGTTCTATGAGCAACGACATGGACAAAGACGACAGCCTCCCGGAACAGGGGGCAGACGAGTCCGCGCCGGCGTCCGAAGAGGACGTCACGGACCCCGTCGACGACGGGGCCGACGAGCGGACCATCGACGACCTCGGAAGCGACGTCGAGGTGTCGGCCGAAGTGGCCGACGACGTCGACGAGGACGACCTCCTCGGTGGTCTCAAAATCGAGACGACCGAAGACATCGAGGTCCCCGACCGACTCGTCGATCAGGTCATCGGACAGGAGCACGCTCGCGACGTCATCCTGAAAGCGGCCAAGCAGCGTCGCCACGTCATGATGATCGGCTCTCCGGGCACCGGGAAGTCGATGCTGGCGAAGGCGATGAGCGAACTCCTCCCGAAGGAGGAGCTTCAGGACGTTCTCGTGTACCACAACCCCGACGACGGTAACGAACCGAAGGTTCGGACCGTCCCCGCGGGGAAGGGTGAACAGATCGTCGAGGCCCACAAAGAGGAAGCCAGAAAGCGCAACCAGATGCGCTCGTTCCTCATGTGGATCATCATCGCGGTGGTCGTGGGTTACTCGCTCATCATCGCCCAGCAGGTCCTCTTGGGTATCCTCGCGGCCGGCATCATCTTCCTCGCGTTCCGCTACGGCTCCCGCGGTAGCGACGCGATGATCCCGAACCTCCTGGTGAACAACGCCGACACGTCGACGGCCCCGTTCGAGGACGCCACCGGCGCGCACGCCGGTGCGCTGCTCGGCGACGTCCGTCACGACCCGTTCCAGTCCGGCGGGATGGAGACGCCGAGTCACGACCGCGTCGAAGCGGGCGCGATTCACAAGGCGAACAAAGGCGTGCTGTTCATCGACGAGATCAACACGCTCGACATCCGCTCCCAGCAGCACCTGATGACGGCGATTCAGGAGCGCGAGTTCTCCATCACCGGCCAGTCCGAGCGCTCCTCGGGCGCGATGGTCCAGACCGAGCCCGTGCCGACGGACTTCGTGATGGTCGCGGCGGGGAACCTCGACGCGATGGAGAACATGCACCCGGCGCTGCGCTCCCGCATCAAGGGGTACGGCTACGAGGTGTACATGGACGACACCATCGAGGACACGCCGGAGATGCGCCGCAAGTACGCGCGCTTCGTCGCCCAGGAGGTCGCCAAGGACGGTCGCCTCCCCTCGTTCAACGAGGCGGCTATCGAGGAGATCATCCTCGAGGCCCGTCGCCGCGCGGGTCGGAAAGGCCACCTCACGCTCGAACTGCGTAACTTGGGCGGGTTGGTCCGCGTCGCGGGCGACATGGCCCGCGCCGAGGACGCCGAGTTCACCACCCGCGAGCACGTGCTGCAGGCGAAGGGTCGCTCGCGCAGCATCGAACAGCAGCTCGCGGACGACTTCATCCAGCGGCGCAAGGACTACGAGCTCTCGGTCAACGAGGGCTACGTCACCGGCCGCGTCAACGGACTCGCGGTCATGGGCGAGGACTCCGGTATCGTCCTCCCCGTGATGGCCGAAGTGACCCCTTCGCAGGGTCCCGGTACGGTCATCGCCACCGGTCAGCTCAAGGAGATGGCCCAGGAGGCCGTCGACAACGTCTCGGCCATCATCAAGAAGTTCTCCGACGAGAACATCTCCGAGAAGGACATCCACATCCAGTTCGTGCAGGCCGGACAGGGCGGCGTCGACGGCGACTCGGCCTCCATCACCGTCGCGGCCGCCGTCATCAGCGCGCTGGAGAACGTCGGCGTCGACCAGTCGCTGGCGATGACCGGTTCGCTGTCGGTCCGCGGCGACGTGCTCCCGGTCGGCGGGGTCACCCACAAGATCGAGGCCGCCGCCAAAGCGGGCATGGACCGCGTCATCATCCCGAAGGCGAACGAGCAGGACGTGATGATCGAGGACGAGTACAAGGAGATGATCGAGATCATCCCCGTCAGCCACATCAGCGAAGTGCTCGACGTGGCGCTCGAAGGCGAACCCGAGAAGGATTCGCTCGTCGACCGCCTCAAGAGCATCACCGGCTCCGCGTTCGAGAAGCAGGGCACCCCGAGCCCCTCGAACCCCAGCCCGCAGTAGCCTAACGCACCGGATATGGCCGACTGGACGACGTTCGCGGGATTCGCGGGCGTCGTCCTCTTCCTCCTCCTCTTGTTGGCTCGCGCATCGCAAGGAGTCGTGAGCGACGGCAACGCCGCCCGCGACGACAACGCCGTCGGTGACGGGACTACTGATACCGACGAGAACGGTACCGAACGCGAACCCGTCGTCGGAGCGACGAGCGCCGATACCGCGTCCGCTGATTCCGGCGTCTTCGCCGGCCCCTCCGATGCCGATACCGATGCTGCCGATAGTACCACCGTCACTGCCGCCGAGAGTACCGCCGCCGACGCGCCACCCGACGTGGCTGCCGTCGACGGCGAGAGAGATACTACCCCCGTCGACGGCGAGAGAGATACTACCCCCGTCGCCGAGCGCCCGGAGCGCCTCGAAGACGCGGAGTTCCCGGGACGAGTGCGGTACGGTCCGTCACCCGCTCGACAGGCCGGCGACGACGGCGCGGACTCCACAGACATCAGCCTCGGTGCGGCCGGCGACCTCTCGACGGGGGCGCTGTTGGCGAACGTCGCGCTCTCGCAAGGGTTGTTCGCCGGACTGTTGCTCGCCGGAGCGTGGGTCGCGGAGATTCCCGCCTCGGCGTTCGGCGTCACCGCGGCGACGACGGACCTCACCGCGCTGGGCCTCGGCGTCGCGTTCGGCGTCGGTCTCTACGTCCTCAACGAAGCCGCGGCGATGGTCGGCGAGCGGTTCGACTTGGGCGGTGGTGAAGCGCTCCGCGAGGCGCTAGCGCCCGACTCCGTCGGCGGGTGGGCGGTTCTTCTCTTGGTCGTGCTTCCCGTCATCGCCGGATTCGAGGAGCTGTTGTTCCGCGGCGCGCTCATCGGCGTGCTCTCCACGGGGTTCGGCCTCTCTCCGTGGCTCCTCGCCCTTCTGTCTTCGGTCGCCTTCGGCCTCGGCCACGGCGCTCAGGGACCGGTCGGTATCCTCGTCACCGGCGCGATCGGCTTCGTCCTCGCGGCGGCGTTCGTCCTCACCGAGAGCCTGCTCGTCGTCGTGGTCGCGCACTACCTCGTCAACGCGCTGGAGTTCGTCGTCCACGAGGGCTTGGGGTGGGAGTGGACCGGACGGGAACGAACGAGTTAGGGTCTCGGAGTCGAAACTCGCGGGCAGATGGCCGCCCTTCAGTCGCTCCCGCGAAGCGTCCGCGTCCTCCTCGCCGTCGGCGTCGTCGTCGTCGCCGTCGCGGCGATGTACGGCACCGCGACCCGGAACGCGGCGCTCTCGTCGCTGTGGACGCTCGTCTACGCGACGCTGTTCTTCGTCTGGGGCGTGCGACTGTGGGAGGGCCGCGGCGACGGGTCGGCGCTGCGCGTCGTCGGCGCGGGGGCGCTGTTCGTCGCCGCGTTCGTCTGGACGCTGGAGTTCGTCGGCCTGTTCCAACGCGGCGCCGCGGGTGCCGTCGTCGACGTGGTCACCCTCCTGGCCGTCGTGCTCGGCGTCGGGGCGTACCTCAAACTGGAGTCGTTCGGCGGAAGCGAGTGAGCGACGACACTAACCCTGTTCGACCCGCCGAAGCGCGGCGGCCACGTCTTCCGGCGTCGCGCCCGTCGCCTCGATTCGGTGGTCGGGAATCAAAAGCGGAACCGGATTCTCTCGAAGCGCCTTCTCGACCAGTCGAACGTCCTCCTCGTCGTCGGCGTCGAGTCCGGCCAACCGCGCCAGTCGTTCGACCGAAATCGTCTCGCCGTGGGGGACGTTTCGGGTCGCTTCCAACACGCTCCGCTGGTCGGTCGGTACGGTCAACGCGACGGGGGCGTCGTCGAAGTGGTCCTCCGCGCCGCCGAGATAGTCGAAGATGCGGTCCAAGATGGGATGGTCGGGTTCGGCGTCCTCGGGTACGGAGTCGGGGAACGAGACGTTGATGACGCGACCGCCGACGACGCCGAGTTGGACGACGGAGTCGAGCGTCGGCGACTCGCGCGCGTAGATTCCTGCGTCTTCCATACCCGTATCGAGGTCGGGGCCGGTCTTCAAAGGGCCGCTCGCCGTTCCACAGTCACAACGCTTATGAACAGATTAGTGCATTAGTGTACATTGATGAACGACACAGCGGACGTCGCCCCGGCGGTGCGCTCGATTCTCGCCGCCGCGCGCGACAGAGACGGCGGGAGCGAACGGCTCTCGGTCGACGCGCGGTCGTTGCCCCGCGCGTTCGCCGCCGCCGAGAGCGACGGACGAGTTCCCGTCATCGCCGAGGTGAAACCGACGAGTCCGACCACCGAGGGGACGCGCGAGGGCGACCCGGTCGAACTCGCCCGACAGATGGTCGACGGCGGCGCGGCGGCGCTGTCGGTGCTCACCGAACCCGAGCATTTCGGCGGGTCGACCGAGAACCTCCGACGGATTCGTGAGGCCGTCGACGTACCCGTGCTTCGCAAGGATTTCGTCGTCCGAGAGGACCAGTTGGACCTCGTCGAATCCGACGTGATACTGCTCATCGCCCGCTTCGTCGACGACCTCTCCGGACTCTTGGACGCGGCCGAAGCCCGCGACTTCCAGGCGCTCGTCGAAGTCCACGACGGTGAGGAACTCGCGGAGGCCGTCGAGGCGGGTGCCTCGATAATCGGCGTCAACAACCGCGACTTGGCGAAACTCGAAGTCGACCTCTCGACCTTCGAGTCCGTCGCACCCGCGGTGCCCGAGGACGTGACGCTTATCGCCGAGAGCGGCGTGACGACGCCCGAGGACGCCCGACGGATGCGCGACGCGGGCGCGGACGGACTGCTCGTCGGGTCGGCCATCATGGCGGGCGACGTGCGAACGGAGACCGAGAAGTTCGTCAACGCGGAGGCCCACGAGTAACCATGAGCACGAGCGACGGGAAGTTCGGCCGCTACGGCGGCCAGTACGTCCCCGAGGCGCTGATGCCCGCCATCGAGGAACTGGAGGACGCCTACGAGCGCTACGTCCTGAACAACGAGGACGGCTTTATGGACGAGTTCCGACAGCGACTCCGCGACTTCGGTGGTCGGCCGACGCCGACGCAGTACGCCGAGCGGCTGTCGGAGCGCTACGGCCGCGACGTGTACATGAAGCGCGAGGACCTCGTCCACGGCGGCGCGCACAAACTCAACAACGCGCTCGGACAGGTCCTCTTGGCGAAGTACATGGGCAAAGACCGCATCATCGCCGAGACCGGCGCGGGTCAGCACGGAACCGCGACGGCGATGGCCTGCGCACATCTCGACTTCGACTGCGAGGTGTACATGGGCGAACGCGACATCAACCGCCAGCGACCGAACGTCTTCCGGATGAAGATAAACGGCGCGGAGGTCAACCCCGTGACGGTGGGCCGCGGAACCCTCAAAGAGGCCATCTCGGAGACGATGCGCGACTGGGCGACGAACGTCGAAGACACCCACTACGTCATCGGCTCCGTCGTCGGCCCGCACCCGTTCCCGGCGATGGTCCGCGACTTCCAGTCCGTGATCTCGGAGGAGGCCCGCGAACAGATGCGAGAACGGGCGGGGACGCTCCCCGATTCGGTTCTCGCGTGCGCGGGCGGAGGTTCGAACACGATGGGCGCGTTCGCGGAGTTCGTCGACGACGACGGCGTCGACCTGTACGCCGTCGAGGCCGGCGGGTCGTCGCTGTCGGTCGACGAAGAGAAAGGCGTCGCACCCAACTCCGCGTCGCTGTCGACGGGCGGCGAGGGCGTCCTCCACGGCGCGCGCACCAAACTGCTACAGGACCGCGACGGACAGATTATGGAGTCCCACAGCGTCTCCTCGGGGCTCGATTACGCCGGCGTCGGCCCGGAACTCGCCTATCTCGTCGACGAAGAGCGCGTGACTCCGGTGAACGTCGACGACGACGGGGCGCTGGAAGCGTTCCACCGTCTCTCGCGGATGGAGGGCGTCATCCCGGCGCTGGAGACGGCGCACGCGTTCGCGTACTTGGAGGATGAGCACGGGAACCTCGGCGAAACAGTCCTCGTAAACGTCTCCGGCCGCGGTGACAAGGACCTCGAATCGGTCATCGAAGAGACCGAGAAGCGAGGTATCGAGAACGCGCCGGACATGTCGATGTTCTCGGGAGGGCTCCGATGAGCCGCATCCCCGAGGCGTTCGCCGACGGACCCGCGTTCATCCCGTACCTCGCCGTCGGCGACCCCGACTACGAGTCGTCCATCGAGTACGTCGAGGCGCTCGAACGCGGCGGCGCGGACGTCGTCGAACTCGGCCTCCCCTTCTCGGAACCGGTCGCGGAGGGGCCGACGATACAGAACGCGGTCGTCCGGGCGCTCGAGGGCGGCATGACGCCGACGCGGTTCTTCGAGTTCGTCGAAGAGCTCGACGTCGACGTGCCGCTGGTCTGCATGACGTACTACAACCTCATCTACCGCTACGGCGACGACGACGGGAACCGACCGCGCGCGTTCGTCGAGAAGGCCGCCGAGGTCGGCCTCGACGGCTTCGTCGTCCCGGACCTCCCCGCCGAGGAGGCCGGCCCGCTCCGCGAGGCGTGCGACGAGTTCGACCTCGACCTCGTGTTCATCGTCGCGCCGACGACGGAGGGCGAACGGCTGGAGCGAATCATGGAGCAGGTCTCTGGTTACGTCTACGTCCAGGCGCGCCTCGGCGTCACCGGGGCGCGCAGCGACGTATCAACGCAGACCGACGAGAGTCTCGCGCGACTCGACGAGTGGGACGTGCCGAAGGCCGTCGGCTTCGGCATCAAGACCGGCGAACACGCCGAGCGAATCGTCGCCGGTGGCGCGGACGGCATCATCGTCGGCAGCGCGCTCGTCGATATCGTGGCTGAAGGCCACGAGAACGGCGACTCGACCGAAACCGTCGCCAGCCGCCTCGAAACGAAGGCGCGCGAACTGAGCGAGGGTGCTTCTCGCGGGTTCGCGCAACGCCCACCGCATCCGGAACGCACATAACCGTACACTGGTACAGGTTCACATACTCATGAACACAGGAATCCACGCACGACTCGACCGCATCTCCACAGAGGGGCGATACCTCGTCGTCCCGATGGACCACGGAATCACACTCGGGGCCGTAAAAGGCCTCAAGAACATCGAATCGACCATCTCGGCGGTGACCCGCGGCGGGGCCGACGCCGTCCTCACCCAGAAGGGTATCGCCCCGCGCGTCCACCCGCACAAGAACGGCCGCGGCTACATTATCCACCTCAACGCCTCCACCGTCATCGGCCCCGACAGCAACGACAAGCGGATGACCGGCACCGTCGAGGAGGCTGTTCGCGCCGGCGCCGACGCCGTCTCTCTCCACCTCAACGTCGGCAGCAACTACGAACCCAAACAGCTGGAGGACCTCGCGCGCGTCACCGACGACGCCGAACGCCTCGGCATTCCCGTGCTGGCGATGGCGTACGCCCGCGGCCCCGACATCGACGGCAGTAACCCGGAAGCGCTCGGCCACGCGGTCCGCCTCGCGGAGGAGGCGGGCGCGCACGTCGTCAAGACCGGCTACAGCGGTAACGCCGAGACGTTCGAGCACGTCGTCGAGTCGACGCGCCTGCCCGTCGTCATCGCCGGTGGAAGCCGAGGCACCGACCGGGAGACCGTCGAGATGGTCCGCGGCGCGATGGACGCGGGCGCGGCGGGCGTCTCGATGGGCCGCTCCATCTTCCAGCACGACGACCCCGAGGCCATCACGCGCGCCGTCTCCGCCGTCCTCCACGACGACCAGTCGGCCGAGGAGGCCATCGAACACGCCGGACTCGGCATCGAAGCCTGAGTCCGCCGGCCCGAGCGACGACGGTCCACCGGCCGTCCGCCGAACCGAGCTTTTTGTCGCCCTCGCACGAACGGAGCGTATGGCAACGACGAGTTTCGACTTCGACGGCGAGACGGTCATCGTGACAGGCGGGTCCTCCGGCATCGGTCGGGCGATGGCGAAGCGATTCGGCGAGTCCGGCGCGACGGTTGTCGTCGCCGACGTGCGCGAACAACCGAAGGACGTGGGCGAGGAGACGCCGACGCACGAGTTGGTACGCGAGATGGGCAGCGACGCCGAGTACGTCGAGACGGACGTGAGCGACCGCGACGAAGTCGAATCCGTCGTCGAGGCGGCCCGCGAGTACGGCGGCGTCGACGTGATGGTGAACAACGCCGGCCTCTTCGTCGAGGGCGACATGCTCGACCTCTCGCCCGAGGAGTTCCGCCAGGTCCACCGCGTCAACGTCGACGGCGTGTTCTTCGGCGTCCAGGCGGCGGCCACCGACATGCTCGACCGCGGCGAACCCGGCTGCATCGTCAACACGGCCTCCATCTCCTCGAACCTCGCCCAGCACGGGCAGGTGCAGTACGACTCGACGAAAGGGGCGGTGCGGATGATAACCCGCGGTGCGGCGCTCGAACTCGCCGAACACGGCATCCGCGTCAACGCCGTCGCGCCCGGCCAGATAGCGACCGAGTTCACCGAGGGCCTCACCGAGGAGATGTACGAAGACGCCGAGAGCGGCGGCTTCCTGAAGCCGATTCCGCTGGGCCGCCCCGGAGAACCCGAGGACATCGCCGACGCGGCCGCATTTCTGGCGACGGAGGGGGCGAGTTACATCACCGGCGAACTGCTGCACGTCGACGGCGGCTGGCAGATCTGTTGATCGACCTCGATCGTGAACGGCTCCCGCGGTCTCTGTCGCATCCGCCACGTTCAAGCCGTACCCCCGAGAGAGTCGGACAATGACACGGAGCGTCTGGTTGAAGGCCGACGACACGGTCGGCGACTGGGAGGTTCGAAAGCAGCGAATCACGACGGGACTCGAAGCGGGCGTCGACTGGGTGCTCGTCGACGAGGCCGACGTGGCCCGCGTCCGCCAACTCGGCGACGTGAAGGTGGCGGCGTTCCGCGACGACGCCGACGTCCACGTCGCCGACGCCGAGGACGAGGAGGAAGAGGAGACCGCGAAGGCCGACGCCTACATCGTCGGCAAGGACGGCGAGGGCGACGGCACCGTCGACCTCCCCTCCGACCTCTCGGGGTCGGCTGACCTGACGACGCTCCGACACAGCGACAACCGGGCACAGGGCGCGTACGTCCGCATCCGCGGCAAGGAGTACGAGACGTTCGCCCAGGCGGCCGCCCGCGACGCCGACCACACGCTCGTCGTCGGCGAGGACTGGCAGATAATCCCCCTCGAGAACCTCATCGCGCGCATCGGCGACCAGACGGAGTTGGTCGCGGGCGTCACCTCCGCCGAGGAGGCCCGCGCGGCGTTCGAGACGCTCGAACACGGTGCCGACGGCGTGCTCCTCGACTCGGACAACCCCGACGAGATACGCGAGACGGTCGAGGTCCGCGACGCCACCGAGCGCGAGCAGCTCGACCTCCGGTGGGCCGAGGTGCAGTCGGTCGAGCGCGTCGGCATGGCCGACCGCGTCTGCGTCGACACGGGGAGCCTCCTCGAACACGACGAGGGGATGCTCGTCGGGTCGATGTCCCGCGGACTGTTCTTCGTCCACGCCGAGACGGCCGAGTCGCCGTACGTCGCCTCCCGCCCGTTCCGCGTCAACGCCGGGGCGGTCCACGCCTACGTCCGCACGCCCGACGGCGGGACGAAGTACCTCTCGGAGCTGAAGAGCGGCGACGAGGTGCAGGTCGTCGACACCGGCGGTCGGACGCGCGAGGTCATCGTCGGCCGCGTCAAGATAGAGAAGCGGCCGATGTTCCGCGTCGAGGTGGACGTGGAGGGCGACCGCGTGGAGACGCTGCTCCAGAACGCCGAGACCATCAAAGTCCCGACGAGCGAAGGGAGAAAAGCCGTCACCGACCTCGAAGCCGGCGACGAACTGCTGCTCTACTACGAGCAGGTGGCGCGACACTTCGGCGAGGCGGTCGAAGAGAGCATCATCGAGAAGTAAGCGCGAATCGTCGTCCCCGAGCGTTAGCGGTCTATTTTCGATTCGCCGGCGGCGAGCGCGTCCTCGAACGCCGCCGTCTCTCGAACCGCGGCCAGCGCGACGGGCGGGTCGGGGTTCTCGGGGTGCGGCCGCAGCGTGCGGACGAGCCACTGCACGTCGTGCCACTCGCCCAGTTTGTACCCGACGTTCTCGTAGACGCCGACCGGTTCGAAGCCCATCGCCCGGTGGAAGCCGACGCTCGCGGGGTTCGGCAGCGTCGTCCCCGCGTAGACGTTCACGTAGCCCTGCGCTTCGAGGATTCCGAACAGCGCCGCGTAGAGGCCGCGGGCGACACCGCGTCGCCGCGCGTCGTCGGCGACGTACACCGACGAATCGACCGACCACCGATAGGCGTCGCGCTTGCGGTGCGGCCCAGCGTAGGCGTAACCGACGACGCGCTCGTCGCGTTCGCACACCAGCCACGGGTGCGATTCGAGCGTCGACGCGATTCGCGCTTCCACCTCCGCTTCCGTCGGCGGTGTCGTCTCGAAGGAGACGGCGGTGTCGCGGACGAACGGTTCGTATATCTGCCGGACGCCGTCGGCGTCGTCGGGTGTGGCGAGGCGTATCACGGATGCAAGGACGGGCTACTGAACCGTAATACGTTGTATGAACCCAACCCAGCCCTGAAAAAGGCCGTAAGATTCCTGGAAACGCGCGTTTCGGGCGCTATAGCCGGAACAGGCACGAAATACCACTCGCTTCCGAGTCAGTAATTTTCACCCATGTTCCATACGCAAGCTTCTTTAGGAATCCTGTGGACGAATCGGATACGCAATGGCTGTACTTTGGCTGGATGACGTACGCGCCGCCGACGTCGATACCGTCGGCGGTAAAGGGGCCTCGCTCGGCGAACTCACGTCCGCGGGGCTTCCTGTCCCGCCGGGCTTCGTCGTGACCGCCGACACCTACCGAACGTTCATCGAGGAGGCGGGTATCGACGAGGAGCTCTTCGAGGCGATAGATATCGACCCCGAAGACTCGAAGGCGCTCGCCGCGGCCCACGAGCGCGCACACGAACTCATCACGGAGACCGAACTCCCCGAAGACGTCCGCGAGGAGATTCTGGAGGCGTACCGCTCCGTCGGCGACGGCGAGGCGTTCGTCGCGGTTCGGTCGTCGGCCACCGCCGAGGACCTGCCGGACGCCTCCTTCGCCGGCCAGCAGGAGACGTTCCTCAACGTCCGCGAGGAGAAACTCGTCGAGCGCGTCAAGGAGTGCTGGGCGTCGCTGTTCTCACAGCGCGCCATCTACTACCGGACGCGACAGGGCTTCTCGCACGACAAGGTCGACATCGCCGTCGTCGTCCAGCAGATGGTCGACGCCGAGAAGAGCGGCGTGATGTTCACCTCGCACCCCTCGACGGGTGAGCCGCGCATCATCATCGAGGCGGCGTGGGGGCTCGGCGAGGCCGTCGTCTCCGGGTCGGTGTCGCCCGACAACTACGTCGTCGACCGCGACTCCGCGAGCGTCCAGGAGGAGACGCTCGCCGACAAGAAACTGATGATGGTCAAAGACGCCGAGACGGGCGAGACGTCGACGGTGGACGTCCCCGAGGAGAAGCGCGAGGCGCGGGTGCTCACCGACGAGGAGATAGAGCGACTCGTCGAACTCGGCTGCGAGGTCGAAGACCACTACGAGACCCCGCAGGACGTGGAGTGGGCCATCTACGACGGCGAGGTGTACATGCTCCAGTCGCGGCCCATCACGACGATATCGGACGCCGACAACGGGGTCGAGGTGGCCGCAGACGGCGACGGCGTCGACGCGACGACGCTCTCGTCGAACGGCAACAGCGGCGAGAGCGAGTCGGCGTCGTCGGGCGGAGACACGCTCCTTCAGGGCCTGGGCGCGAGTCCCGGTATCGTCTCCGGCGAGGTGCGAATCGTCACCAAGCTCGACCAGCTCGACAAGGTCTCCGACGGCGACATCATCGTCACCGAGATGACGATGCCGGACATGGTGCCGGCGATGAAGCGCGCCGCCGGCATCGTCACCGACGAGGGCGGGATGACGAGTCACGCCGCCATCGTCTCGCGCGAACTCGGCGTCCCCGCCGTCGTCGGCACCGGGAGCGCGACCAGGGAGCTGTCGGACGGTCGAGTCGTCACCATCGACGGCGACAAAGGGACGATACGCGAGGGACAGCAGACGAAGAAGGAGGAACAGCACGAGCCCGTCGAGGAGATGCGCCCGAAGACGCCGGTCAAACCGATGACCGCGACGGAGGTGAAAGTCAACGTCTCCATCCCCGAGGCCGCCGAACGCGCCGCGGCGACCGGTGCCGACGGCGTCGGGCTGCTCCGGGTCGAGCACATGGTGCTGTCGCTCGGCAAGACGCCCGAGAAGTACATCGCCGACAACGGCGAGAAGGCGTACGTCGACGAGTTAGTCGAAGGGATTCGGGGCGTCGCCGACGAGTTCTACCCCCGCGCCGTCCGCGTGCGGACGCTCGACGCGCCGACCGACGAGTTCCGCCAACTGGAGGGCGGCGACGGCGAACCGAAGGAGCACAACCCGATGCTCGGCTACCGCGGCATCCGCCGTAGCCTCGACACGCCCGAGGCGTTCGCCCACGAACTGGAGGCGTTCCGCCGCCTCTGGGAGATGGGCTACGACAACGTCGAACTGATGCTCCCGCTGGTCAACGACGCCGAAGACGTCCACCGCGCGACGAAACTGATGCGCGAGGCGGGCATCGACCCCGAGAAGCGAACGTGGGGCGTGATGATAGAGACCCCCGCGAGCGCCCTCTCGATACGGGAGCTCGCGGAGGCGGGCATCGACTTCGCCTCCTTCGGGACGAACGACCTCACCCAGTACACCCTCGCGGTCGACCGCAACAACGAGAACGTCGCCGACCGGTTCGACGAACTCCACCCTGCCGTCTTAGAGCTCATCGGGTCGACCATCGAGACGTGCCGCGAACTCGGCGTGAAGACGAGCATCTGCGGTCAAGCCGGTTCGAAACCGCAGATGGTCCAGTTCCTCGTCAACGAGGGGATTACCTCCATCAGCGCGAACATCGACGCGGTGCGCGACGTCCAACACGAGGTCAAACGCGTCGAGCAGAAACTGATGCTCGACTCGGTTCGGTAACGCGGTTTACCGCCGGCGAGTCGTTTTCCGCCCCTCACTACGGTTTTATGTGTGCTTGCGCCAACCTCACGATGAGTAACAGATGCCCTCCACACCGTCACCGACCCCGGACGCCGCCGCTTCGGACGGCCCCGGCGGTCCGTCAGTCCTCCACCGCGTCGTCGCGCTGCTCGTCGGCGTCGGCCTGCTCGTCGCCGCGTTCGTCGTCGGAACGATCGCCAGCCTCGTCGTCATCCTCCCGCTGTTCTTCCTCGGGTTCGGCGTCACCTCGACGGCCGTGCTCGTCTTCGGGTCGATACCCCAACAGCTGACGTTCGCCGGAATCGGCGGGCTCTACGCCCGACTGCGACTCGACTCGCTGCCGATTCGACGGCCCGACGGCGCGGAGCTCCGATTCGCCGTCGGCGCGACGGTTCTCGCCGTCGTACTGGCGTCGGCGCTGTCGTACGCGCTGACGCTCACGAGTCTCGAACCGGTCGAGAGCGTCATCGGCGAGGTCGCACAGAACGACCCGACGGTGCTGCTCGCGCTCGCGGTGCTCTCCATCGTCCTGGTCGCGCCCGCCGAGGAACTGCTGTTCCGCGGTGCGATTCAGGGCCGCCTCCGAACCTCGTACGGCCCGGTCGCCGCCGTCGTGCTCGCCAGCCTCATCTTCGCTTCGCCGCACGTGTTCAACTACATCGGCAACCCCGTCGCCGTCGTCGCGACGACGGGTGTCATCTTCGTCACCGGGTCGATACTCGGCGTCGCCTACGAGCGAACCGGCAACCTCGCGGTGCCGATACTGATTCACGCCGCCTACAACACGACGCTGTTCGGCATCGCGTACGTCCAGCTCGTCGCGCTCTGAGGAGGCGACCGACGGTCCCCTCGACGCGCCGCGTCTCGCGGCCGAGCGAGAGCGGAACGGATAAACGATGGCAAAAATTACTGTCACGGCATGCAGCGCGCCGTCCCGCAGGACTTCTCCCGCGTGCTCTCCTCGATGTGCACCGAACCCCACCCCGCCGCGCGGGAGGCGGCGGTGCGTTTTCTCTCGACCAACCCCGGCGACCCCTCGACCTACCAGCGTATCGCCGAGTTGGAGGCGGAGGTGGTCTCCGGTCTCGGCGAGTTGGCGGGCCTCCCCGACGCTCGCGGCTACGTCGCAAGCGGCGGCACCGAGGCCAACGTCCAGGCGGTTCGGGCGGCCCGAAACCGCGCCCGCGACGAGTGGACGACCGCACCGGAGACACCGAACGTCGTCGCCCCCAAGAGCGTCCACTTCAGTTTCCAGAAAGCCGCCGACGTGCTGGGCGTCGAACTCCGGACCGTGCCCGTCGACGACGGCTACCGCGCGGACCCCTCGGCGGTCCGCGCCGCCGTCGACTCGGAGACGGTTCTCGTCGTCGGCGTCGCGGGGACGACCGAGTACGGCCGCGTCGACCCGATTCCCGAACTCGCCGCGGCCGCCCACGACGCCGGCGGCGACCGACCGTTCCTCCACGTCGACGCCGCGTGGGGCGGTTTCGCGCTCCCCTTCACCGACCACGCGTGGAACTTCGCGCACGCCGACGTGGACACGATGACCGTCGACCCGCACAAGCTGGGGCAGGCGGTCGTCCCGGCGGGCGGTTTTCTCGCCCGCGACCGCGCGGCGTTGGACGCGCTGGCGGTCGACACGCCGTATCTCGAGTCGACCTCGCAGGCGACGCTCACCGGGACGCGCAGCGGCGCGGGGGTCGCGGGCGCCGCCGCGGCGCTCGACGCGCTGTGGCCCGACGGCTACCGCGAACAGTTCGAGGAGTCGATGGCCGACGCCGAGTGGCTGGCCGCCGAGCTGGACGCCCGCGGATTCGACGTCGTCGCTCCCGAACTCCCGCTCGTCGCGTGCGAACTGCCGGAGTCGACGTTCGACGCGCTCCGCGACGCCGGATGGCGGATTTCGCGGACGGCGGCGGGCGAACTGCGCGTCGTCTGCATGCCGCACGTGACCCGCGAGATGCTCCGGCGGTTCGTCGCCGACGTCGATTCGTTCTCGCCGAAGTGAATCCGACGCGTAGCGACCACGCTGCCGACGAACCTGAAGGTTTACAACGCCGCACTTGCGAGGTTCAGGTGTGACCGCGCTGCTCCCCGCGTTCGACCTCGCACTCGCCGCTTGGCTGGATTTCTCGTGGATGGAGCGCGCCGTCGAACACGCCACCGGCTGGTTCGGCCTCGTCATCATCTTCGTCTACTCGTTTCTCATCGCGTTCGCGCTGCCCGGCGTGAGCGAGGTTGTTCTCGCCGCGCCGCTGAATCTCGGCCTCGACTACGCCGGACGGATGACGGTCATCATCCTCGTCAGCGCGACGGGGAAAGCCGCCGGGAGCGTCTTCGCGTTCCACATCGGCCAGGAGGCGAAGGACTCCGGAATCATCATGCAGTGGCTCTCGCGCCTGCCGGTCGACATCGTCGCCTGGTCCGAGAAGCAGACGATGAACATCGCGCGCAAGTGGGGGTACGGCGGTCTCGCGCTCGCGCTCTGTGTTCCCTTCTTCCCGGACACGCTCTCGATATACGCCTTCTCGATACTGGAGGAGGATTACCTGAAGTTCGCGGCGGCGACGTTCGTCGGCAGCGCCGGGCGACTGCTCGTCACGCTGGCGTTCTTCCACGGTGCCGTCGCGGTGCTGTGAACGGGAGAGTTAAACGGTAGCACCGTCTCCCGTGTACCGTGACCCGACGGACCCACCCATCGGACGCTCGCTTTGGCGACGCTCCCGCGATGCGCATGCGACGCTTCTAGCGCCGGGTGGACCCGTCAGTTCGTCCGTCGGTCGGTAACGCGACCGACGAACGTTCGCCGCGAAACTCGGTCGTTCCGTTCTCCCCTCCGAGCGACGCACCGCGTCGCCCCGGAGCGACGTACCGGAGCCGATTACCACGAACCAGCGGGCTTTAGGCCCGCATTCACGATACCACACACATGAGTCACGAGCAGTTCCCCACGGACCGACCAGCGGTGGTGACCTGCGGGTTGCCGTACGCGAACGGCGACCTGCACGTCGGCCACCTCCGAACGTACGTCGGCGGCGACGTCTACTCGCGCGCCCTACGAAAACTCGGCCAGCAGACGGCCTTCGTCTCGGGGTCTGACATGCACGGAACGCCCGTCGCGGTCAACGCCGAGAAGGAGGGCGTCACCCCCGAGGAGTTCGCCCTCGGGTGGCACGAGACGTACGAGGAGACGTTCCCGAAGTTCAACGTCGAGTTCGACAACTACGGCCACACCCACGACGAGACGAACACCGAACTGACGAAGGAGTTCGTCCGCACGCTCGACGAGAACGGCCACGTCTACGAGAAGACCATCATGGTCGCCTACGACCCCGAGGAGGACCAGTACCTCCCGGACCGCTACGTCGAGGGCGAGTGCCCGTACTGCGGGGCGAAAGCCCGCGGCGACGAGTGCGACGAGGGCTGTCAGCGCCACCTCGAACCGGGCGAGATCGTCGACCCGGTCAGCACCATCACGGGCAACCCCGCCGAGTACCGCGAGCGGACGCACAAGTTCTTCCGCGTCTCGGAGTTCCAGGAGTATCTTCAGGAGTTCATCGACCGCCTCGAAGGCACCTCGAACGCCCAGAACCAGCCCCGCGAGTGGATCGAGGGCGAACTCCAGGACTGGTGTATCACCCGCGACATGGACTGGGGCATCGACTACCCCGGCGAGGAAGACGACGGAACTGAAGAGTTGGTGCTCTACGTCTGGGTCGACGCGCCCATCGAGTACGTCTCCTCGACGAAGCAGTACACAGAGCGCGTCGGAAGCGACGAGTACGACTGGGAAGAAGTGTGGCAAAACGAGGGCGACATCGTCCACGTCATCGGGCGCGACATCATCCAGCACCACACCGTGTTCTGGCCGGCGATGCTCCGCGGCGTCGACTACGAGGAACCGCGCGCCGTCATGGCCAGCGGCTTCGTCACCCTCGGCGGCAAAGGCTTCTCCACTTCCCGGAATCGGGCGGTGTGGGCCGACGAGTATCTCGCCGAGGGGTTCGACCCGGACCTGCTCCGCTACTATCTCGCCACCAACGGCGGCTTCCAGCAGGACGTCGACTTCTCGTGGTCGAAGTTCCAGGAGCGCGTCAACGGCGAACTCGTCGGCACCGTCGGCAACTTCCTCTACCGGTCGCTGCTGTTCGCGTACCGGAACTACGAGGGAACGCCCGAGGCCGACGTCTCCGAGGAGGTACAGAACCGTATCGAAGGCGCGATTCGCGAGTTCGGCGAGGCCGTCAACGACTACTCCGTCAGGAGAGCCGGTCTCGCGACCGTCGAACTCGCACGCTTCGGCAACGAGTACATCCAGCGCAACGAACCGTGGAAGCTCACCGACGAAAAGCCAGAAGAGGCGGCGCAGGTCATCCGCGACTGCGTCCAGATCGCGAAGGCCGTCGCCGTGCTCTTCGAACCGGTCGCGCCCGGCAAGTCCGAGCGACTCTGGGAGGCCCTCGGCGAAGCGGGCTCCGTCCACGACGTGGAAGTACACGCCGCGCTCGACGCGCCGCCGGCGTCGTTCGACGAACCGACCGAGCTGTTCGAGAAGATAGAGGACGAGCGCGTCGAGGAACTGAACGAGAAGCTCGACGAGCGGGTCGCGGCGGCGACCGAGAGCGAGGCGGACGACGGTGACGAGACCGAAACCGAAAAGGAGGAGTCGGAGACGGACGCCGACTCGGACGTGAGCGACCTCGAACCCATCTCCGAAGATAGAATCAGTTTCGACGAGTTCCAGGCGCTCGACCTTCGCGTCGGCGAAATCGTCTCGGCGGAGGGCGTCGACGGCGCGGACAAGCTGGCGAAGCTCGAGGTCGACATCGGCCGCGAGGTCCGTCAGATCGTCGCCGGTATCAAACAGCTCCACGACCTCGACTCGCTCGTCGGCGAGCGCGTCGTCGTCGTCGCCAACCTCGAGAAGGCCGAACTGTTCGGCGTCGAGTCCAACGGGATGTTGCTGGCCGCGGGCGAACAGGCCGACATCCTGACGACCCACGGCGACTCGGTTCCGGGGACGAAAGTCCGGTAACCGCGACGCGGCGTCTTTCTCAGCCGTTTCGGTCCGGTCGGACGAGTACGCCTGCGAGCAGCAACAACGCCCCGATAGCGACGACGAACAGCGCCGTGACGAGTCCGTTCTCGGAGTCGAACTCGGCGAGGACGAGCGCCGCAGACAGCGCAGCGAACGCGACTATCGCCGACCGCGTGGCGAGGCGACTGGGTCCGTCGGTCGCCGCCGATTGGCCTCTGAATCGATCGACGCCGCTCCGGAGGAGGACGACAGTCGGGAGCAGACAGCCGACGACGACGGCGAGGTGAACGGCGACGACGCCGATACTGTCGAGCGTCGGGACGGGGGCAGTGCTGCCGACGGCGTACAGTCCGAGTAGCGAGAGCAGTGCGAGCGCGAGCGTCCGCTCGATGCGGTGATCGGAGGGAAGCGGGAGCGAGGGCTGTTCGGACATCGTCCGCTGATTCTCGCTCGCTGACAATAAAAGTAAGTGGGGCGACCCGTTTAGCTCTCCCGCCGGAACTCGTCGACGAGTTGCACGTAGTCGTCGGTTACAACTTCTATCTGGTTCGCGTCGAGCGTCAGCGACTCCTCGTCTGGCGCGGCGGAGTCGGCCATGTCCGCCTCGACGCCGGTGTACGGCTTGACGACCGCCCGGTCGTTTTCGACGGCGTTGACGCGTCCGATTTCGTCGCCGTCGGGCGTGACGACGGGTTTACCGACCGCTTCCTCGGTGACGTGTTCCATAGCGTAAAACCGTACGACTGCGAGCGAGTTATAGCTCCGGTCGGGACGAAAAGCTTGGGGCCGAACCGCCGGCCGTTCGTCCCGTTCGACCCTCACAATCGTTCACTCGGTGGCGAGTTTCATCGTCGGGGTTTTTTAGCCGGACGGCTGTATCGCCACGTATGAGAAACGCCAAAATCGTCTGCACGCTGGGTCCGGCGTCGGACGACCGAGGGACGATTCGGGGACTCGCCGACGCGG
The DNA here is from genome assembly GCF_005155585.1 of Haloprofundus sp. MHR1. Taxonomy (NCBI): domain Archaea; kingdom Methanobacteriati; phylum Methanobacteriota; class Halobacteria; order Halobacteriales; family Haloferacaceae; genus Haloprofundus; species Haloprofundus sp. MHR1. The sequence goes on along the minus strand of NZ_CP039833.1, from coordinate 2,083,044 downwards.
GGATGTCCGTCGCGCGACTGAACGCGAGCCACGGCACGACGGACCACCGCGCGACCGTCGTCGACCGCATCCAGGCCGTCGACGAGGCGACCGAGGACCCGCTCGCGGCGATGGTCGACCTCCAGGGTCCGGAGGTCCGCACCGCCCCGCTGGACGAACCGATCACGCTCGAAACCGGCTACGAGGTACACTTCTTCGAGGGCGACACCGCGACGCCCGAGAGAGTCGGTCTCTCGTTGCCCATCGACGCCGCCGAGCCGGGCGACACCATCCTTCTCGACGACGGTCGAATCGAGGCGACGATCGTGCGCGTCGTCGACGACGGCGTCGTCGCGCGCATCGACTCCGGCGGGAAGCTCGGCGGCCGGAAGGGCGTGAACGTCCCGGGCGTCGACCTCGACATCGACCTCATCACCGAGAAGGACCGACGGGAGATAGAACTCGCCGCCGACAAGGACGCCGATTTCGTGGCGGCGAGTTTCGTCCGCGACGCCTCCGACGTGTACGCCATCAGCGACGCCATCGAGGAGGCGGGCGGCGACATCCCCGTCATCGCCAAAATCGAGCGGGCGGGCGCGGTCGAGAACCTCGACGGCATCATCGACGCCGCCTACGGCGTGATGGTCGCCCGCGGCGACCTCGGCGTCGAGTGTCCGCTCGAAGACGTGCCGATGATACAGAAGCGCATCATCAGCAAGTGTCACGCCGACGGCGTCCCCGTCATCACCGCGACGGAGATGCTCGACTCGATGGTCCACGCGCGGCGACCGACCCGCGCGGAGGCCTCCGACGTCGCGAACGCCGTCCTCGACGGCACCGACGCCGTCATGCTCTCGGGCGAGACGGCCATCGGCGACCACCCGATTCGCGTCGTCGAGACGATGGACCGCATCGTCCGTCAGATAGAGGCCAGCGAGGAGTACGACGAGACCCAGGAGCAGCGCGTCCCCACGGCGACCGAGGAGTCTCGCACCGAGGCGCTGGCTCGCTCGGCTCGCTACCTCGCCCGCGACATCGGCGCGGCGGCCATCGTCGCCGCCTCCGAGTCCGGCTACACCGCGCGGAAGACGGCGAAGTTCCGACCCGGGGTGCCGGTTATCGCGACGACGCCGAACGACCGCGTTCGCCGCCAGCTATCGCTGTCGTGGGGCGTCAGCGCTCAGTACGCCGACTACCGCGAGAGCGCCGAAGAAGTGATGCAGGGCGGCGTCAACGCCGCCCTCGAATCGGGCGTCGCCGAGAGCGGCGACACGCTCGTCGTCCTCTCGGGGATGATGACCGAACTGGAGGAGACGAACACGACCAACATGCTGAAAGTCCACGTCGCCGCCGAGGCCATCACGACCGGCCGCAGCGTCGTCGGCGGACGCGTCTCCGGGCCGGTCGTCCGGTCGGCCGACGGCGACCTGACGGAACTGCCCGAAGGTACGCTGCTAGCGCTCGACGCCAGGTTCGACGGCGAGTTCACCGGCGACGTGAACAAACTCGGAGGCATCGTCGACGCCCGCGAGGGGATGACCGGCTACCCGGCGCTCGTCGCCCGAGAAATCGACATCCCGATGATAAGCGGCGCGTCGCTCCCCGAGGACTTCGACGACGGGACTCTCGTCACGCTCGACGCCGAGCGCGGCATCGTCTACGACGGTAACGTCATCCGGCACGAGGCGAAACGATAAGCCGAGCCTCGTCGTGGACCGGTCGCTCCTCGCACCGGCGGCAGACATTTCAGCGACCGTTTCCTACGTCACGTATGCGCGATTCTCACACCGGGGGGCGAGACGAGAACGAGGCCGACGACGGCGAGTCCGAGTGGCGGTTCGGCATCGACGACGTCGGCGAGGACGCCGACGCGGACGACGGAGAGAGCGAGACGCGAACACAGCGACGCGAGCGACCGCCGCTGGAACCGGAGTCGCCGTCGCTGGAGAACAGTTTGTTCGTACTCGTCGGCGTCGTCGGGACGCTGGTGTTCATCTTCAGCGTACTGTAACCGAGAGCCGAAGCGTTAATCATCCGACGTACTTAGGTCAGCTATGGCACGCCCGCGTCTCGCACACGTACTCCTACAACTGGACATCGGTCCCGACGCCCTCCCGCTGCTGCTCGTGATGGCCGGCCTCGGCCTCTCCATCTTGGAAGCGTTGGCCCCCGGTGCGAACTTCATCATCGTCGGTATCGCACTGCTGGCGGCCGGACTGGTCGGACTGTTCCTGCCCGCACTGGCGAGTCCGCTCCTCTTGGGGATTCTCGTCCTCGTCTTCGGTGCGCTCTCGTTTTACGTCTACCGTGAGTTCGACTTCTACGGCGGGAAGGGAACCGCCCAGACCTCCGACTCGGACGCGCTGAAAGGCAAGACCGGGCGCGTCACCGAGCGCGTGACGAAGTCGGAGGGACAGATAAAGGTCGCCGGCGGCGGATTCAACCCCTACTACGCGGCCCGGTCGTACCACGGCGAGATTCCCGAGGGAACCGAGGTGATGGTCGTCGACCCCGGCGGCGGCAACGTCGTGATGGTCGAGTCGTTCGACATCGTCGAAGACGAGATCGACCGGGAACTGGCGAAAGGGCGACGCGAACGCGAGGCGGCCGCGGACGAGGTCATCGAACGCGAGCAGGGGCGCGAAGAGGAGACCGAACGGGCCTAAGCGGCTCGCGGACTCCGGGCGAACCGAGAAATCGGGAGACGGTTCGGCGGACAGACCGGGGAAGTTGAGGAAAACCTTATCAATCAAACATACAAAGGTCCAGTTATGGACCCCGTCCTGTTACAGACTGGCCTGGGAATACCCATCCTCTTCGTAGGTGTGCTATTCCTCTTGCTGGCTGTCCTCGTAGTGTTCCAATCCGTCGAAATCGTCCAGGCGTACGAGAAACGCGCGCTGACGGTGTTCGGCGAGTACCGCAAACTGCTCGAACCGGGTATCAACTTCATCCCGCCGTTCGTCTCGCGGACGTACCGCTTCGACATGCGGACGCAGACGTTAGACGTCCCGCGACAGGAAGCTATCACGCGCGACAACTCGCCGGTGACCGCCGACGCCGTCGTCTACATCAAAGTGATGGACGCCAAGAAGGCGTTCCTCGAAGTCGAGGATTACAAGACCGCCGTCTCGAACCTCGCACAGACGACGCTCCGCGCCGTCCTCGGCGACATGGAGCTCGACGACACGCTCAACAAGCGCCAAGAGATCAACGCGCGCATCCGCAAGGAGCTCGACGAACCCACCGACGAGTGGGGTATCCGCGTCGAATCCGTCGAGGTGCGCGAAGTGAACCCGAGCGCCGACGTCCAGCAGGCGATGGAGCAGCAGACCTCCGCCGAGCGTCGTCGCCGCGCGATGATTCTCGAAGCCCAGGGTGAGCGGCGCAGCGCCGTCGAGAGCGCCGAGGGTGAGAAGCAGTCGAACATCATCCGCGCGCAGGGCGAGAAGCAGAGCCAGATTCTCGAAGCACAGGGTGACGCCATCTCGACGGTGCTCCGCGCGAAATCCGCCGAGTCGATGGGCGAACGCGCCGTCATCGACAAGGGGATGGAGACGCTCGCCGACATCGGTTCCAGCGAGTCGACGACGTTCATCCTCCCGCAGGAGCTCACCTCGCTGGTCGGCCGCTACGGCAAGCAGCTGACCGGCAGCGACGTCCAAGAGCAGGCCGGCCTCGACAGTCTCGACTTCGACGAGGAGACTCGTGAGATGCTCGGCCTCGACGACATCGAGGAGATTCTCGGTCAGATCGACCAGGCCGCCGAGATGGACGTCCAGCAGCTCGAACAGGAGGCGCAGGCGGTGAAAGCCGGCGACGCCGGCGACATCAAGAGCGCCGACGAGGTGATTCAGGAGGCCAACGCCGAAGACGAGGCCGACATCAAGGACGCCGACGAGGTCATCGAGGAGACCGACGGTCCGTCGGGCGACGCCCGCGCCGCCGACGGCGACGCCGCCGACGCGAAATCCGCCGAGACGAGCGACGAGGCGGACGAAGAAGAGATGGAGTTCGACCGAGAACTCCAGTAAACGAAGCGTTTTTGTCCTCCACACCCCGAACTGGGGTAGATGTCCGACCGGGTAGACGAAGAGAAACGGGCGACGCTCCGACGGTTCGCCGCACTCGGCGCGGCCGTCCCGTTCGCTCGCCTCGACGAGACCGACGACGAGTCGCGCAGCGACGTCCGCGATGCCATCGTCGGCTATCTGTCGACGACTCCCGGCGCTCACTTCTCGAAAGTCCGAGACGACCTCCGTCTCGGAACCGGCGAGACGCAGCACCACCTCGACAAACTGCTCTCGGAAGGTGTCGTCCTCTCGCGGCGCGACGGTGACTACCGCCGGTTCTTCCCGGCTCAGCGGTTCTCCGAGTTCGAACAGGTCGCACTCGGCTACCTCCGCCGCGACACGCCGCGAAAGATGCTCCTCGAACTGCTCCGTGACCCCGACGCGACGGGCGTCCAACTCGCGGACGCCGCCGACGTCTCCACGGCGACGGTGAGTTCGTACAGAAAGCAGTTGGAGGGCGCGGGTCTACTCGCGGCGGAGAGCGGCCTCAGCGTCGAACGACCGGAGACGCTCATCATGTTGCTCGTGCGGTACGCCGACTCCTTCGGGGCCGAAACCATCGCGTTTGCGAACGAGGCCTACGAACTCGTGGAGTACAACGCGTAGCGGCGGTCGGTTTTCGAGACGGGCGTCTCTGCTTCCGTGTCGTCCAAAAATACCGTCCGAAAAGAGCGAGTGCCCGGAGGGGGGGAGGGCCGCCGTCAGCGGGGGTCGTCAGTTACAGGCTCACTTTCCACGTCGTCCCCGACGAGTAGCCCCACTTTTCGACCGTCACGTCGAAGTCCCCGTCGAGGATCGCGGTCATGTTCGCGCCGACTTCCTTCGCGCTCAGTCCCAGCTCCTCGGCGATGAGTCGCGATTTGAAGTACGTCTGCGTCGCCGCGTGGGTGCGAAGGTACCTGAGGATTCGTTGCTGCTTATCACTGAGCTCGGTGGCCGTGGTAACGCTCATATCACTGCCGTGGTGATTGGCACTAATATGGCATTTGGTACGCGAGGTTAATGTACTCACGTCCTGCGATTTACAATCGTAAAGCGAGCGTAATCGGTGGGTTCGAGCGCGGCGTGGTACGAAGGTCTAATAGTAAATATTTCGTGACTGTAAGCACCAAACTACGTTCTGGTAAGGCTGTATTTACGACCGCAAATCCGCGGTAATCTCGCATTACGTCCCGAATTCGAGGCGGTTCGAGCGACACGCGACTGTCAACGGCGAACAAATACTCAAACTACAATTCCATCAGTCCTGAGAGTCAGAAGCTTCTTAGCCACTGTCGATGCATAGAGAGACAATGGACCGTCCGGTCGAGGTCAGCGTCGTTCTTCCTGCGTACAACGAGGAACATACGATAGAGGAGACGGTGCGGACCACGCTTGAGACACTTGCAGCGTTTCTCCCCCGCGATGCCGTCGAGGTCATCGTCGCAGAGGATGGGTGCGACGACCGCACCCCGGAGATCGCCGACCAGTTGGCCGCCGAGGACAGCCGAGTTCGCCACTTCCACTCGGACGAGCGACTCGGACGAGGCGGCGCGTTAGAGCGAGCCTTCGAGGCCGCCAACGGCGAGACGTTGGTCTACTTCGACACCGACCTCGCCACCGACATGCGCCACCTCGAAGAACTGGTCGAACGCGTCCGTACCGACGGGTACGACGTGGCCACCGGTTCGCGGTGGATGCCCGACAACGTCGCCGACCGCCCCGTCAAGCGGGGCGTCCCGAGTCAGGCGTACAACGGGTTAGTTCGGCTGTTCCTGCGCTCGGAGCTTCGAGACCACCAGTGCGGCTTCAAAGCGATGAGCCGCGAAGCGTTCTACCTGCTGAAAGACGACATCAAGGACAACCACTGGTTCTGGGACACCGAACTGCTGGTTCGTGCGCAGCGGAGCGGCCTCCGAGTCGCGGAGTTCTCCGTCGACTGGGAACCGAAAGGCGACACGAAAGTCGACCTCGTCCGCGACATCTTCGGGATGGGTAGTCAGATCGGACGCACCTGGTGGGAGCTCTCGGTTCGCCCGCGAATCGACCGCCGGGTGACGATGGCCGCGGGGATCGCGCTCACGCTCGTCGCGCTCGCGCTCATGACCGTCTATCTCGACCCGCAGGAGGTGCTCGACGTGATGGGCGCGGCGGACCCCGCACTCGTGCTGTTGGCGGCCGTCGTCTACCTCGTCTCGTGGCCAATCCGCGGGCTCCGCTACCGCGACATCCTCGCGGAACTCGGCTTCCGCGAGAAGACGGGTTTTCTGACCGGTGCCATCTTCATCAGCCAGACCGGTAATCTCGTCTTCCCCGCTCGCGCCGGCGACGCCGTCCGCGCGTACGTCGTGAAGGCGCGGCGCGGTATCCCCTACCCGTCCGGATTCGCGTCGTTGGCCGCCGAACGCGTCTTCGACCTGCTCACTATCACCGTCCTCGCCGGGACGGTGCTTCTGGGTCTGGTCGCCACCGGGAACACGTCGGCGCTCGTCGAGGGTCTGCTCGGCACCGGCGGCGGAGAGGTCGGTGCCGGCAACCGGCAGGCGGGTCGGACGGCGGCCGTCGTCGCCGCGAGCGTCGGCCTCGCGGCGATACTCGCCGTCGTGGGTATCGTCGCCAGCGCCCGCTCGGACCGCAACCTCGTCCGGAGGACGCTCGGGCGGTTCTCCTCGGACTCGTACGCCGACTACGTCGCGGGCATCATCGAACAGTTCGTCGTCGACCTGCAGCGGACCGCCGGTCGCCGCGACGCGTTCGCCCGCGTCGGCGTCAGCAGCCTCGCTATCTGGGTGCTCGACGTCGTGACCGCGATTCTCGTGCTCGTCGCGCTCGGCGCGAACGCCGAGATGTCGGTCGTGACGCTCGTGGCGGTGAGTTTCTTCGCCGTCAGCGTCGGCAACCTCGCGAAGGTGCTCCCGCTGTCGCCCGGCGGCATCGGTCTCTACGAGGGCGCGTTCACCATCCTCGTGGTCGCGCTCAGCCCGGTCTCGGCCACCGTCGCCGTCGGTGCGGCGATTCTCGACCACGCGGTGAAGAACGTCGTCACCATCCTCGGCGGCGTCGCGTCGATGCTGGCGCTCAACGTCTCGCTGACCAAGGCGGTCGAAGAGAGCGCCAACGCCCGCGAGCAGACCGAGCCGATAGAGTCGGACTGAGCGTCAGTACAGCTCCGAGACGAACGGACCGAGCGCCCCCGCGACGGCGGTCGAAAGCGCCGCCTCGCGGTCGATTCGGCCGCCCGTCAGCGCGCCCGCGGCCCCCTCTCCTTCCGCGATTCCGGTGGTGCCGAGCACGTCGTCCATCACCGGACCGAGTTCCTCGCCGCCGCGGATTCGGGCGGCGACTCGCGACGGGAGGCGGACGCTCGGTCCCGCACCGCGGCCGACTCGGACGCCGTCCGTGACCGCCGCCCACATCACCAGATACAGCCCCGCCGCTCCGTCGAACGACGCGACGCCGCCTTCCAGACCGACGCCGTAGTCGTACGCCTCCCTCTCGTCCTCGCCCTTATCGTACGCCTCCCACGCCCGCGTCTCCGCGCCGGCTATCGTCTCGGTGTGGCCCCTCGGCTGTTCGGAGACGCCCGAGGAGACGGCGACTGCGTCGACCGTCGCGTCCCCGACGACAGTTTCCACCGCGGCTCTCTTGACCGGGTTCTCGCTCCCGACGACGACTCGCATACCACCGACTCCTCACGAGGAGTTATCGATGTATCGGAATCGGTGAACGAACGGGAAGCGGAGGTCAAAGTCGATGAACGAACGGAAAACGAGGGTCGGAGCCGAGAGCGCCCGTCAGTGCAGTATCTCCGCCAGCCTCTCGATGCCGTCGACGAGTCGGGGGCTCGGTTGGTTCAGAAGCGAGTCGTCGACGACGTGGACCTCCGGGTCGACCGCCCACGCCCGCTCGCCGACGACGCCCGGGTCGACTCGCTCGCCGCGGCCGCAGATGTGGAGAATCGCGTACTCCGGGTTCGCGTCGACGACGCGCTCGGCGTCGACCTCGCGGGAACGCTCGCCGGGCTCGACGAACGGATACCGACCCCCGGCGGCGACGACGGCGTCGGGGACCCAGTTGCCGGCGGCCATCGGCGGGTCAGACCACTCCTCGCAGTAGACGACGGGTCGAGGTTTGCCGGCGACCCGCTCGGCGACGGCGTCGAGGCGCGCTTCCGCGTCGGCGCGGAGGGTTTCGCCCGCCTCCGGACGGCCGACCGCTTCGCCGACGGCGATGAACGTGTCGAGGACGTCCGAGAGCGTCGCCGGTTCGACGTGGTGGACGCGGTACCCTCGGCCGTCGAGTTCGTCTCTGATCTCCCGCTGGAGCGCGTCGCTCGTACAGACCAGATCGGGGTCGAGTTCCGCGAGCCGGTCGTAGTCGGGGGTGAGCCACCCGCCGACCGCGGGAACGTCGACGTCGCAGTGGGTCGTCGCGCCGAGCAGACGGTCGCTCGCGCCTATCGCGTCGAGCGTCGCCGTCGCACTCGGTGCGAGCGACACCACGTCGGGTCGCGCCGTGTCGGGGTCGGTCATCACTCCCAGTGGGTCCCGCGAGTTCAAACCACTGGCGCAATTTTGAGTATTTTAATGTTGTGATATTCATTTACGAATGGCTGTTTGAGCGGCGAGTCGACGGAAATCGCGCCCAACACCAAACCACTTATATGAAACACCGTCCTGAAACGGACAAGGACCGCTCTGGACGCTCGGCCCACGTTCTTTGGCCCGTCTCGACCCGGAGCAGTAGCCGTCTCACACAATGAGCGAACGGACGTACACCAGACGAACGGACGAACAGGAGAGAGAGAAACCCGAGAGCGACGAATCGGTGCGGTGTCCGGAGTGCGGCGGACACGTCGTCACCGACACCGAACACGGCGAGACGCTCTGCGAGGACTGCGGCCTCGTCGTCAGCGAGGACTCCGTCGACCGCGGCCCCGAGTGGCGCGCGTTCGACGCCCGCGAGAAGGACCAGAAGTCCCGCGTCGGCGCGCCGACGACGAACACGATGCACGACAAGGGGCTGTCGACGAACATCGACTGGCGGAACAAGGACGCCTACGGCAACTCGCTCGGCTCCCGACAGCGCCAGAAGATGCAGCGACTCCGCAAGTGGAACGAGCGCTTCCGCACCCGCGACTCGAAGGAGCGCAACCTCAAACAGGCGCTCGGCGAGATCGACCGCATGGCGTCGGCGCTCGGGCTGCCGAAGAACGTCCGCGAGACCGCGTCGGTCATCTACCGCCGCGCGCTCGACGAGGACCTGCTCCCCGGCCGCTCCATCGAGGGCGTCGCCACCGCCTGCGTCTACGCCGCCGCGCGGATGGCGGGCGTCCCCCGCAGCCTCGACGAGATCGCCGACGTCTCCCGCATCGAGAAGAGCGAGGTCGCCCGGACGTACCGCTACGTCGTCCGCGAGCTGAAACTCGAAGTGAAGCCCGCCGACCCCGAACAGTACGTCCCGCGCTTCGCGTCGTCGCTCGGGCTCTCCGAGGAGGCCGAGCACCGCGCCCGCCAGTTGCTCAAGAACGCCAAGGAGAAAGGCGTTCACTCGGGTAAGTCGCCGGTCGGACTCGCCGCCGCCGCCGTCTACGCCGCGGCGCTTCTGACCAACGAGAAGACGACGCAAGCCGCCGTCTCGGACGTCGCCGACATCAGCGAAGTCACCATCCGCAACCGCTACCACGAACTGCTCGAAGCCGAAGACGGCGTCGGCGTCGCGTAACTCGGGGTTCTCTTTTCGGTCAATCGCGCCAGTACGTCCGCGTCAGGAGGACGAGCACGGGGATGATCTCGATACGGCCGACCCACATGAGCACGACCATCACTAGCTTCGTCGTCGCCGGGAACTCGACGTAGCTGCCGAACGGCCCCGCGAGGCCGAACCCGGGACCGATGTTGAGAAACGTCGCGGCGCTCGCGCCGAGCGCCTCCAGTTCGGTGAGCGAGAGACCGACGCGGGCGGCGTCGACGATGACGAACACCGTCGCGCAGGCGAAGATGACGAGGTTCAGCATCGTGTAGGCGTACATCTGCCGGATACTGTCCTCGTCGACGATGCCCTCGTCGAGCCGCACCGGACGAACCGCGCTCGGGTGGACCGCGGTGAAGATGTCCCGACGGAGCGACTTCACGATAACGAGCCACCGGAGTAGTTTTATCGAACAGGTCGTGCTGCCGACCATCCCGCCGAAGAACATGCAGAGAAAGAGCACGTTCTTCGCCGACGGCGACCAGAGGTCGAAGTTCGTGCTCGCGTAGCCCGTCGTCGTCAGGATGGAGACGACCTGAAACGTCGCGTGGCGGAGCGTCTCCTCTATCGAGTACTGCTGGTGAGGTTCGACGAGCAGCAGGCCCGCGACGAGAAGCGAGAGGAACGCGACGATGCCGACGTAGACGCGGAACTCCTCGCTCCGAAGCGGAGCGTCGTACTTGCCCCGCGTGACGCGGTAGATGATGACGAAGTTCGTCGCGCCGACGAACATCACGGGGACGTACGCCCACTGGACGGCCGGCGAAAACGCCGCGATGCTGTCGGCGCGCGGCGAGAAACCGCTCGTCGAGATGCTCGTGAACGCGTGGTTGACGGCGTCGAACAGCGTCATCTCGGGTGCGAGCCCCGCGAGGTGGAGCGCGTACACCCCGGCGACGGCCGCCACGGTCAACCCCAGATACAGCGTCCCGAGCAGGCGGGCGGTCCCCTCGATGCGCGGCGTCAGTTTGCGGACGCTCGTCGTCGCCGTCTCCGTCTCCATCAGCTGCGCGCCGCCCACCGACAGTTCCGAGAGGACGGCGACGGCGATGACGAGAATCGAGAGACCGCCGAGCCACTGGATGAGCGACCGCCACAGCATGATGGGGCGGGAGTGGGCGTCGAAGTCGACGATGACCGTCGCCCCCGTCGTCGTCGTCCCGCTCATGCTCTCGAACAGCGCGTTCACCGGGTCGGCGATGACGCCGTTGCCGGCGAGCACGAACGGAATCGCGCCGACGACCGGGAGGACGAGCCACGTCAGCGCGACGATGAGATACCCCTCCCGGGTTCCCGGTTCGGTGTCGGAACTGACTCGTTCGAGCGGTGCGCCGACGGCGACGACGAGGGCGAGCGTCACGGCGAACGGCATCACGTCGACGCCCTCGTACAGCGCGAACAGCAGCGGAATCGCCAGCGGCACCGAGAGATACTTCGTTATCTTGCCGATGAGTGCGAGACTCCCCCTGACGTCGACGCGGAGCGTCGAGAGACCGAAACTGGACAACGTCGGGCGGGACACGACTGCGAGAGGGTCGCCGATTCCCATGAGTTCACCGGTCGGTTCCGAGCCGAACTCGGCGAACTGCCGCCGCGCGTCGCCCGCTCGGTTCCGCTCACGGACTGCGACGGACCCCAAACACTACATAACAACGAGCTCACAGGTAAGTCGTGCAGACAGAACACGTCCATCGACTCGGCGACGCTGCGGCGATGGACGACGTGGATACGGGGTCCGTCGAACTGGTGGTCACGTCGCCGCCGTATCCGATGATTTCGCTGTGGGACGACCTCTTCTCCGCGCGCGACCCGCGCGTCGCCGACGCGCTGGCGGCGGGCGACGCCGACGCCGCCTTCGAGCGGATGCACGCCCAACTCGACGCGGTGTGGGACGAAATCGTCCGCGTGCTCGCTCCGGGCGGCGTCGTCTGCGTCAACGTCGGCGACGCCACGCGGTCGATAGGGGGAGCGTTCCGACAGTTTCCGAACCACTCGCGGGTGCTGTCGGCGCTCCGAGAGCGAGGACTTCGTCCCCTCCCGGACGTGCTCTGGCGGAAGCCGACGAACCGCCTGACGAAGTTCATGGGTTCGGGGACGTTACCGCCGAACGCCTACGTCACGCTCGAACACGAGTACATCCTCGTGTTCAGGAAGGGCGGTCCCCGCGAGTTCGAGGCGGGCGACGACTGCCGATACGAGAGCGCCTTCTTCTGGGAGGAGCGAAACGAGTGGTTCTCGGACCTCTGGACGCTCACCGGCACCGACCAGACGCTGGCGGCGCCCGGCGACGGCCGCGAGCGCTCGGCGGCGTTCCCCTTGGAACTGCCGCTCCGGCTGGTCCGCATGTACTCGGTGTACGGCGACACCGTGCTGGACCCCTTCCTCGGGACCGGAACGACGACGTTGGCCGCGATGCTCGCGGGGCGCAACTCGGTCGGCTACGAACTCGACGCGACGGTGCTCGAGGCGTTCGACCGCCGCCTCGACGGACTCGCCGAGCGGTCCCGAGAGCGGACCCGAGAGCGGGTCGCCCGCCACGAGTCGTTCGTCGCCGAGACGGACGCGGAGGTCGCCTATCGCGCCACCAACTACGACTTCCCGGTCGTGACGAAACAGGAACGAGACGTTCGACTGTACACGGTCTCCAACGTCGACGTGGTCGACCGAGTCGAAGACGGGCGTCGGTACGTCGTCTCGCACGTTCCCTACGAGAGTTAACCTCGGACACCGTCCGTGCTCGGACTTCGGACAACGGGTCCATTTTTGACCTCGGCGACCCGTGTGAGCGCATGGAGTTCGACTCGTTCACGCTGGCGGCCAGTACGGACGACCTGGGACCAGCGCAGGAACTGGCCGTAGTGCGAGAACACGCCGATATCGTCGAGTTCCGGTTGGACCTCGCGGGGGACCCGCTGGAGGCGCTCGACGACTACGACGGCGACCTCCCCGTACTCGTGACGAACCGCCCAGAGTGGGAGGGTGGAGAGGCGTCGGACGACGGCCGACTGGCGACGCTCGAAGCGGCGTTCGACCACGACGCCGTCGTCGCCGTCGACGTCGAACTCGCGGCGCTCGGCCCTCACGGACCGGACGTCCCGAGCGCCGTCGACCTCCGCTCGACCGCCAGAGAACGCGGCCTCACCGTCGTCACGTCCGTTCACGACTTCCGGAAGACGCCGGCGATGGACAACCTGCGGAGCCTCCTGTCGGCGGCGTGCGAGGCGGGCGACGTCGGGAAACTGGCGGTGACGGCCGCGGACCGCGCGGACAGCCTCGCGCTGCTCTCGGTGACCCACGAGGCGACGGCGGCCGGTCACCGGGTGGCGACGATGGCGATGGGCGAACCGGGCCGCCACACGCGCGCCGTCGCGCCGGTGTACGGGTCGAAAATCGGCTACGCGCCGCCGCGCGCCGAGAACGCGACCGCTCCCGGACAGTACGACCTGCAGACGCTCGCCGAGTTGGTGCGACGGCTCTAACCGCGTCGCCAGCGAGCGGAGGCGTCTCACTGGGCGAACCAAATATCAAAAAGTAAGTATTTACACCCGGTCAGAAGTTCGCGTAGAACCCACTAACTTATGCCTCGTGGCTCTGGACGTTGGGGCCATGACCGACACACCCCGGCGCGCGCTCGTCGCCGCCGTTCTCGGGACTGTGTTCGCCACCGTCGGCATCGCGGGCGTCGCCCACCTCTACCTCCGGCGGTGGCGTCGCGGCGTGGGTTGGTTTCTGTTCGTCGGCGGCAGCGCCGTCGCGCTCGTGTTCGCGCTGAACCCCTCGACGCTGTCGATGTCGGCGGTGCTCGCGGAGCCGGTCGCGGCGCTCGCGTCTGCGAGCGTCGAACCCGCGGCCGTCTACCCGCCGCTTCTGGTGCTCCTGGGTCTCAGCGTCTACGACGCCTGCCGCATCGCCGTCAAGCCGGCCGCGTCGAGTGACGCGGACGTCGCCTGTCCGGTCTGCGGTTATCCGCTCGACACCGAACTGGAGTTCTGTCACTGGTGTAGCTCGGCTATCGTGTGGTCCGAACCCGGCGCCGAGTCGGAGCGCTGACCGCTCTCAGGCTTCGAGTATCTCGTCCGTATCGATCTCGGGAACGACGAGCGTGCCGTCAAGCGCCGTCACCGCTCGTCCGCCGACGCGGACCTCGTCGCCGACGCGAACCCGAACGCGACCCGGTCTGTCGACGAACTCGCCCTGCTCGAACTGCATCTCGTCGGGGAGCGTGTCGAACGCGCCGACGTGTTCGAGGTACGCCCCGCACGCGCCGCTGGCGGTCCCGGTGACGGGGTCCTCGGGGACGCCCGCGCCGGGCGCGAACATCCGCGCGTGCAGCGTCGATTCGGCGTCTAACGTATCGAAGCAGAACAGGTAGACGCCGGTCGCGTCGTGTTCGTCGGCCAGTGCGGCGACCGCGCCCATGTCGGGCGTCGCGCCGCCGACCGCGTCGAGGAAGTCGACGCCGAGGACGAGAAACGGGAGGCCGGTGGAGGCGACGGCCGCCGGGAGTTCGTCGGCGACCGCCCGAAACGACTCGACGGGGACGCCGAGCGCCTCGCTCGCGCGCTCGTAGTCGACGTCGACCGGTCGGACGGTCGGCTGTGACTGCGTCATCCAGACGACGCCGTCGTCGGTGAGCTCGATTTCGAGGTCGCCGACGTTCGTTTCGAGCGTGTGAACGCCCGCGTCGAGGACGCCCTCCTCGGAGAGATGCGCGTGCGCCGCGACGGTCGCGTGACCGCAGAGGTCGACCTCCTGCGTCGGCGTGAAGTAGCGAACGCGTCGGTCTGCGCTCTCCGAAGGGCGGAGAAACGCCGTCTCGCTCACCGACAGTTCGCGGGCGACCGCCTGCATCTGTTCGACCGAGAGGCCGTCGGCGTCGGGGACGACGCCGGCGGCGTTACCCGCGAGCGGTTCGGTAGTGAACGCGTCGACCAACAGCGCGCGACGAGTGTCCATGCGCCCACCACCGGCCGGGGGACAAAGAAAGTACCAGTCGGCGAGTGTCGGTGCTGACGGCGACGCACCGACGGTCCCGCGAGGACGAGTAGACGGCCCAGCGCGGCCTCGGGGTCGTCCGTCGGGAACTCGCGCGGAGAAACGCGCTAAAATAGTATCCTGCGGTGTTACCTCAGCCGTCTCCGCCGCGACGGGTTACGCCGCCGTATCGGTCGACTCGTTCGTGCTCGTCTCCGTGGTAGTCGGTTCGGACGTGGTGGTCGTGGTTTCAGTCGTCTCGGTCGACGTCGACGTGGTAGTCGTGGTTTCGGTCGGCGTCGACGTGGTGGTCGGCGTCGACGTGGTGGTCGGTTCGGACGTGGACGTCGCGGTTTCGGTCGTCTCCGTCGGCGTCGACGTCGCGGTCGACGTTGACGGCGAACCGCACGCTTCGACGCTCTCGGTTATCGCCGAGGTCTCCTCGTCCTCGACGGGCACCGACTCGCCGGTGTCGCTGCGGACCGCCTCGGTGACCACGTAGTACTGGTCACCTGCCGACCCGCCCAAGTCGAGGTCGATGGTAGTCGACTCGCCGGGACCGAGTTCGACGTTACCGCTCGTCCCCGCCTCTTGGACGGTGTAGCTGTACGTCACCGCGAACTCGTTGGGGTTCGAGACGGTGAGTTGACCGCACTGGTTCGAGCTGTCCTGAATCGACTGCACCGACGGCGACGTGGAGGTCGTCGTCTCGGTCACTACGGGCGAACTCGTCTCGGTCGGCGTCGAAGTCGTAGTGTCGGTCGGCGTCGAAGTCGTGGTGTCGGTCGGCGTCGACGTCTCGGTCGTCTCCGACGGAGCACAGGCCTGCACGCTCTCGGTTATCGCCGAGGTCTCCTCGTCCTCGACGGGCACCGACTCGCCGGTGTCGCTGCGCACTGCCTCGGTGACCACGTAGTACTGGCCCTCGGCGACACCCAGGTCGAGGTCGATGGTGGTCGACTCGCCGGGACCGAGTTCGACGTTACCGCTCGTCCCCGTCTCTTGAACGGTGTAGCTGTACGTCACTGCGAACTCGTTGGGGTTCGAGACGGTGAGCACACCGCACTGGTCCGAACTGTCCTGTATCGGCTGGACTGTCGGCTGTTCGGTCGTCGTCTCGTCGGCGTCGTTCGAACCGCCGGCGTTAGCGGAGTCGTCGGTACCGCCGTCGCCGCCGGCGTCGTCCGTTTCAGCGTCGTCAGAACTACCGGCGCTGCTGTCGTTCGTAGCGGTCGTCGGGGACTCCGTCGTCGCGTTCGTCGCATTCGTCGTCGTCGCGTTCGCCGTCGTCGCGTTCGTCGCGTTCGGCGTCGTCGCGTTCGTCTCGTTGGTGACTACCTCGGTGCCGGCGTCGCTGCTCGAATCGTTGACCGGGGAGAGCGACCCGGCGTCGAACTGCGACGCGAAACCGGAGCCGATGGCTATCGCGCCCAGGGCGACGACGAGGAGCACCACCAGTGGTACGTACTGTCGTTTGGAACCAGGGTCGGGCATTGCCTGCGGCAAGAACTAGTACCCCCTTTGTTATGGGCAGCCGTTCGATTGTTTCGGCCGTATGGGTCGGCATACTGTTCTGATAAGCCGACCGTACGACCGCCGGACCGAACCGCGATTGCGCGCAGTTCGAATCGCGCCGAACGCTTTTACTCGAAGCGGCCGTAGTGTGAACGAAATGACGAGAACAGCGACGCGCGGAGATGACAATCGATGAATATGCTCGTCGACGGCGAGTGGACCACCGACGCCTACGAGTCGACCAACGACGAGGGGGAGTTCGACCGACAGGAGACGTCGTTTCGGGACCGAATCCGAGACGACGAGGACGCGACGTATCCCGTCGAGGCGGGTCGGTACCATCTCTACATCTGCCGGGCCTGCCCGTGGGCGCACCGAGCGGCGATGACGCGCTCGCTTCTGGGACTCGAACACGCCATCTCGCTCTCGTTGACCGAACCCGTCCGCATCGACGACGGCTGGGAGTTCTCCGAACAGTTTCCCGACCCGCTGTACGACGAACCGTATCTGCGAGACGTCTACGTCCGCGCGGACGACGAGTACACCGGCCGCGTGACGGTGCCCGTTCTCTGGGACCAGAAGGAAGAAACCATCGTCAACAACGAGTCCGAGGAGATAATGCGGATGCTCGACACGGAGTTCGGCCGTCTCGCCGAGCGCAACGTCGACCTCTACCCCGAAGGGTACCGAGACGAAGTCGACCGGCTCATCGACGACATCTACGAACCAATCAACAACGGCGTCTACCGCGCCGGGTTCGCCGACACGCAGGACGCGTACGACAGCGCCGTCGACGACCTGTTCGACGCGCTCGACCACTACGAGAGCGTTCTCGACGACCAGTGGTATCTCGCCGGCGACGTGCTCACCGAAGCGGATCTGGCGATGTTCGCCACGCTGGTCCGCTTCGACCACGTCTACCACACTCACTTCAAGTGTAACCGCCGGGCGATTCACGAGTATCCGAACCTCTGGAACTACGCGAAGGAACTGTACCAGCTGCCCGGAATCGCGGACACGGTGAACCTCGAACACATCACCGAACACTACTACCGGAGCCACGGCGACGTGAACCCCAAGCGATTGGTCCCCACCGGGCCGGACATCGACTTCTCGGAACCGCACGACCGGGACCGTCTCGCGGGGGGACCACCGGACGCCCTGTTCGAGTAGTTTTTTCGCACAGTCAGTTTTTGGAGAAACACTCTCGAACGTGACGTTCGCCGAAACCTTTCGAGGCTTCGTGCTGAGTTCTCACTGGGAGAACACACGTGATGAACAACCGACGAGAGACGATAGACGAAGCGAAGCGCGTCGCCCGTACGCTGTTCGACGAGGAACTGACCGAGTCGTCCGACGGCGATTCGAACGCGGAGTCGGAGCCGTTCGACGTCGAACGGTTCCTCCGAACGCTCGCGGGGCAGGACACAGAACAGAGTCGCGAGCGACGGACGGGGAAACAACTGGTCGCGGGTTCGCTCGTCGCCCTCGGCGTACTCCGTCGACTGGCCAGAGACGAACGAGTCGAGCGGTTGCTGGCGGAGACGAGCGTCACGGAACGGGAAACCGAAGCGGAACCGACGCCCGAGGAGTCGTTCGAGTCGCGGTCGGTCGTCGGGACGCTCCTGCGACTGCTCGCGTTCGCGGTGGTCGTCGCCGTCGTCGCCTTCGCCGTGCGAAAGCGCCGTACGGGAGGCGACTCCGAACCCGACGCGACCGAACGCGACATCACGGAGACGAACGTCGCCGAGGAG
Organism: Haloprofundus sp. MHR1; assembly: GCF_005155585.1. Lineage (NCBI taxonomy): Archaea > Methanobacteriati > Methanobacteriota > Halobacteria > Halobacteriales > Haloferacaceae > Haloprofundus > Haloprofundus sp. MHR1. Next base: position 2,065,019 of record NZ_CP039833.1, on the reverse strand, counting down.
GACGTGATGGGAGCGAGCGCCGCCGAGGAAGCGGACGTCGACGAGATGGTCGACGCCGTCGAGGACGACGAGGGCGACATCTCGCCCGAACCCGGCGAGACGGTCGTCGAAGACGACGTCGTCGAGGCGGCGACGAACGAGGACGAAAGCGAGGGCGAGGACGAAATCGGAGACGACGACGAAAGCGAGGGCGAGGACGAAATCGGAGACGACGACGAAAGCGAGGGCGAGGACGAAATCGGAGACGACGAAAGCGAGGGCGAGGACGAAATCGGAGACGACGACGAAAGCGAAGACGAAGGTGAGCACGGCGACCAGACCGCCGGTGAGGCTGCACTGGAGACGGAAGAGTCGGACGACGAGACCGAGGGAGAGGAGAGCGACGCCGAGTCAGATTCGGGCGGTACCGAGGGCGAGTCGCCGCTCGAAGGCGACGGGGAAGCGACGAACGAGTCGCCCAACCAGTGAGCGCGTCGGCGACGCGTCCTCGCACGGCCACGGAGCGCCGCTTCGGCTCGTTTCCTCCGGGCGATTCGGTTTTCGGGAGTGAAGTGCGTCGACGAGCGACGCCGTCCGCGTAGCTCTACGGCTGTGTCGTGCCGTCTCGAATCGCTCGCTCGGCGTCGGCCAGCGCCGCGTCGGCGTCGAACTCGTCGACGATTCGTTCGAGTTCCTCGCGGGGTCGCTCCCGTAGCTCGCGGGCGTGTCGGGTGACGTTCGGCACCGCGCGGACGATGTTGTCGACGACGGGGATAGCCGCGGCCTGCGCCGACCGCGACATGGGGTTGAGGTCGACGACGATTTCGATTTTCCCCATCGCCGCCAACGCCTCCGCTCTGTCGCCGTCTTCGAGGGGGACCAAGACGACGTCGGCGTCGCCGATGCCGTCGGCGTCGACTTTCGCGCGTTCGTGTGAGAGTCCGGGGATGCGGCCGTCGGCAGTCAGTCCCTTCACGTCGGTCGCACCGTGGTCGCGCAGGTGGTCGGCGATGGCGGTCATCCGCTCGTCGGTGCGGTTGAACAGGTTCACTTCGAGGTCCGCGCCGACGACGTCGGCGAGTTCGACCAGTTCGCCCGGGCAGAGCGCGGCGACGTTGCCGTTTATCGACAGCACCGGGTGGTCGGCCAGAAGTAACTGCGCGGCGGCCGCGCGCTCGGCGGCGTCGGCGCTCTCCGTCGTTCGCTCGCCGAGGAGGTAATCGAACGCCTCGCCGCGTCCCTGGGCGATGAGCCCCTGCCTGCTGGTGATGCCCTCGTCGACACCCTCCTCGATGCGGTGTCGCGTCAGCAACGACTCGTATCGGGGGTGGTCCTCGGGAATCTCGGTCATAGCGGCGATTGACGGGGGAGGGTAAAAACCGGTGCTACTCGCGGTGCGGTACCGAAGGCGAAGCGCCGTCGGCTACGAGCGCGGCCGAGTCGTCGTCGAGCAGTCGTGCGCCCGAGGGGTGGCTCTGACAGACCGCCGGGTCGTAGCCCGCCTCCGAGAGCCCCGTTCCGAGCGCGAACACCGAGTCGCCGAGCATCGCCATCGACGCCGCGCCGTCGACGGCGTTCACATCGCGTATCGCCTCCTCGACGCGGTCGGTGAGCAGTCCGGCTTCCCGGGCGAAGCGACGCGACGCGAACATGAATCGGTCGAGCGTCGGCCGCTCGACGAGACTCGACAGCGCGCGACTCCCGGCCTCCGAGAGCCGGGTGGTGTCGCCCGAGAGCACGTCCTCGGTGGAGAGTTCGCCGAACGTGACGTACTCGACGCGGGTCTGGGCGGGTATCCCGTCCAGCAGTCCCTCGCCGGGTGCGCCGGGTTCGAGGCGAATCGGCACGCCGCCGTGCGCCTGTGCGACGACGTCGCCGAGACCGGTTCCCGACTGTACATCCGCGCCGTGGGCGAGCGTGACGAGTTCGTTCTCCGAGAGCGCCCGGTCGAAGACGCCGTTGGCCGCCAGCGCCGTCCCGAGCGCCATCGCGCCCGAGACGCCGAAGCCCGCGCCCAACGGTAGCGACGTGTCGGCCTCGACGGCCGCCGTCACCGAGAGGGCGTCGAGCACGCGTTCGACCGGGTCGACGCCGATCGCGTCGCCGCCGAGCGTCACCGTCGTCGTCGTCGCCGGTCGGACGCGGACGGTGACGCCCTCGGAGAGCGTTACGCCCGCTCCGCGGGACCCGGCGACTCTCGGGTCGTCGTCGGGGTGGGCGCTGAAGAATCCGGTCACGTGGCCCGGAACGAACGCTACTACCTCGTCGGCCATACTCGGTCATCCCCCCGCCGCAGGTTTAACAGTTACAATCCCGACCGGCCGTCGCTCCGGCCGTTCGCGTCGATAAATGGCGCATTTCCGTTCGGTAGTGTGCTACATCTACTCGGATCGAAAACGCCGCAGATCGGGGGCTGAACGAGTCTGTCGGCGGTCGAGCGGACTGAACGCGGGAAACGGTCGCGCCGCTTTTTACGCAATCACGTCGTCGTCGGTGACGCGACCAGCGGGTCGCAGACAACTGACGGAGGACCCACCGATGGCAACTAACATCACCGAAGACGACGAGGGAAAGAAGGTCGTCGCCGACGACGGCGACACCGTAGGCATCGTTGCCGATGTTGAACACGGAACCGCGTACGTCGAACCGGACCCCGGACTCACCGAGAAACTCAAATCGAAGCTCGGTTGGGGTGAGAGGGACGAGGACACGTACCCGCTCCAGGAGGAAGCCGTCGAAGCGGTCACCGACGACGAAATCAGACTTCGTCGGGACGTGTGACGCTCGGCGCGTCTGTCACGCCGTCCGCAACCTAACTCGCCGGACGGTCGGCTAGCCAGACATGCATCACTCCCGGACGCACCGGCGTTTCGCGTCCAGTCCGTCGGTTTTCACGGGAAACGAGTCGGCGGTGACGCCGGCGGTCGCACGCGACCGCCTCTATCGATTCTGCACGTCGAAGACGACCGCCCAGCGCCGCTGCTGCGGCGTCAGCGTTGCTGTTCTGCGACGTTTCGTTGTCAACGTTGCTGTTCTGCGAACGCGACGCGCGCGCGTTCGGATGCTGGTCGGCGTCTTCGGCGAGGACGCCCTCGTCGCGGAGCGCCTGTATCTGAGCCTTCGTCTCTGTCGGGTTGAGTTCGCCGAGGACCGCCGTCGCACCGAGGAGGAGACTCCGCGGGACGCCGGTCCCCGCGCCGCCCACGTCGAACGCGTCGGTGCTGTCTCCGACGTCGTCGAGGATGACTTCGAGATATCGCCTCACGTCGCTTTCTCCCCGGAGGTCCTCGTGCCAGCGCTCCGGGTACGTACTCACTCGGCCGTCGCCGACCGCGTACAGCGCGTCGTCGCCGACCCACGAGGTGGCGTCCGTCCGCCGTTCCTCGATTGCGGACGGAACGCTCCCGGCGTCGATTCGCGCGCCGTCCGCCTCCAGTCCCTCGGCGTACGTCACGACGCGCGACGGGTCGACACCGAGACGGTCGCTCCGCTCGTGTCGCTCGATGAGTGCGACGAGGTCCGTGACCAGCAGCGTCCGTCCGCGGTCGCCCGCTTCTTCGAGTACGTTTTCGTTGAGTCCGGGCATCGAACCGAGTTTGGGAGTGAACGCGAATAAGTCGCTTGGCCGCCTCAACTATCTGTCAGTATCGTCGACACGGAAGCGGATTCGTCGCTGTCGGGCCTTCGAGTGACGCGAAAGATGAGCGGTCGTCGGTTCGGTCGTCGCCTACGGCGACAGTCGCTGCCTGTCACGCGGGAACAGAACCGCTTCGCGGATGTTCTCCAGCCCGAGCATCGTCATGATGAGGCGCTCGCCGCCGAGGCCGAAGCCCGCGTGCGGGGGCATCCCGTACTTGAACATCTTCGTGTAGTAGTCGAACGACTCGGGGTCGAGCCCCTGCTGTTCGAAGCCGGCGACGAGTTCGTCGTAGCGGTGTTCGCGCTGCCCGCCGGAGACGAGTTCCATGTTCGGGTGCATCATGTCGAACCCGGTCGAGAGCGTCTCGTCGTCGTCGTGGTCCTTGATGTAGAACGGCTTGATCTCGCTGGGCCAGTCGGTGATGAAGTAGTGTTCACCCACGTCGTCGCCGAGCGCCTTCTCGCCCTCGGTCGGCAGGTCGTCGCCCCAGACGAGATGCTCGTCGAGTTCGCCCGACGCGTTGATGCGCTCGATGGCCTCCTCGTAGGTGAGACGCGGGAACTCGCCGGCGGGGGCCTCGAACTCGTCTTCGAGTCCGAGCGCTTCGAGCTGGCGCTGACAGTTCTCCTCGACCGCTTCGTACGCCGCCTTGACGACGGCTTCGCAGACGTCCATCGCCTCGGTGTGGTCGATGAAGGCCGACTCGAAGTCGATGGAGGTCGCCTCGTTGAGGTGTCGCGGCGTGTTGTGCTCCTCGGCGCGGAAGATGGGGCCGACCTCGAAGACGCGCTCCAGACCGGAGCCGACCATGAGCTGCTTGAACAGCTGCGGCGACTGGTTCATGAACGCCTCTCGGCCGAAGTAGGTGATGGGGAACAGTTCGGTTCCGCCCTCGGTGCCCGTGGCGACGATCTTCGGCGTGTTGATCTCGGTCGCGCGCAGGTCGCGGAACCGCTCGCGGACGGCGCGCTGTACCTCGGCGCGAATCTCGAAGATGGCCTTCACCTCGTCCTTACGGAGGTCGAGCGTCCGGTTGTCGAGGCGCGTCGGCAGTTCGGCGTCGACCTTGCCGGAGGGGTCGAGCGGCAGTTGCGGGTCCGCCTCGGCGACGACGTCGAGGCTCTCGGGGACGACTTCGACGCCCGTCGGCGCGCGCGGCTCCTCGCCGACGTCGCCGGTCACCGAGATGACGCTCTCGCGGTGGACGCCGAGGCCGGTCTCGACGAGCTCCTCGTCCATCTCGTCTTTCTCGAACTTGACCTGAATCTTCCCGGTGGTGTCCCGCAGGATGAGGAATGCGATGCCGCCGAGGTCACGAACCTCGTGGACCCAACCGGCGAGCGTCACCGTCTCGCCGGGTTCGGCGTCAGCTGCGTACGTTCGGTTGTGCATGTCTACGCGTTCCGCGTCGGGAGGTTAAAAACGACCGATTCCGCCCGGAGCGCGCGACGGGTCGCCAGTCACCGTGTCTCACGCACCGGCCGGAACAAAACACATTTGCACCTGTCGGTAACCTCTCTGGTATGTCGCGGGAACTCGACGACCTCGACCGCTACATCATCTACGCGCTTCAGGGCGACGCCCGCGGGACGACCGCCCGAGAGATCGCCGAGATGAAGGGGGTCTCCGCCAGCACCGTACGCAACCGAATCCGCCGACTCGAAGAGGGAGAGATCGTTCGGGGGAGCCACCTCGACATCGACTTCGAGGCCGCCGGGTACCAACTGTACACGCTCATTCTCTGTACCGCCCCGATTCCGAAGCGCGAGCAACTCGCGCGCGAAGCGTGCGACGTCGACGGCGTCGTCTCGGTCCGCGAGATAATGACCGGCGACGAGAACGTCCACATCACCGTCGTCGGCGAGGACAGCGACGACCTGAGCCGAATCGGTCGCGACCTGAGTTCGCTCGGCTTCGAGATCGTCGAAGAGGAACTCATCCGCAACGAGTACACCTGCCCGTACACGCCGTTCAACGAAACTACGGACGAGTAGTCGCGTTCTTCGGTTCGGTACGCCTCTCCGCGGAGCGACGGCTTCGGCGCTTCGATCCGCCGCCTCTCGGAGTGCCGCCGGATGCGCTCGCCGACGTCGCGACGAGAGACGGTTGCGGACGCGTTCACGTCTTTACGGACGCGTTCACGTTTCGACGACCGACAGACCGAACGATGCGTCGCTTAGATTTGAGTATCTTCAATTGTGTAATAAATACTATAACGAATAGTAGATGCGAAATCAGCAAAATATCGCCTTCTTTATGCCGTTTCAGGAGCAAGAACCGGATATGAGAGTTCCCGCACGGCAGTCGAGCGACGAAACGTCGAAGGTGGGCGGACGGGCGCGGATTCACCTGGTCGAAGGTCGGTGCCGAGGCCCGGGTCGTCTCGGGCCGCGCCGGATTCCGCACGCGGACGCGGAGAACCGCGTCTCGGAGGTGAACTGAGTGGTCGAAGCGTCCGAGATCAACATCCTCGGCCTCCTGTTGGTTCTGGCCGTCGCGTGGGTGTTCGGTGCGCTCGCGGAGCGGTTCGGCTATCCCGCGATGATGGGTGAGCTGTCGGCGGGGCTCCTCTTCGGTCCGCCGATACTGGGGATCATCCAACCCTCGGAGGTGTTGGCGGTGCTGTCGGAACTCGGCGTCTTCCTCCTGATGGTGTACGTCGGCACCGAAGTCGACCTCCACAAACTGTTCGAACTCGGGCCGCAGGCGCTTCTCATCGCCGTCGGCGGTTTCGTCATCCCGTTCGGCCTCGGCTACGCGGCCGGCGTCGTCCTCGGGGTGTCGGTGGGAGCGGCGCTGTTTCTCGGACTGGCGATGGCGGCGACCTCGCTGGCGACGAAGTCGCGCATCCTCTCCGACCTCGACCTGCTCGACACCCGCATCGCGGGGGTGCTTCTGGGCGGCGCGCTCGTCTCCGACGTGGGCGTGCTCGTCGCGTTCGCGGGCATCATCGGCTTCGTCGAGGCCGGGTCGGTCGACCCGCTGAGCATCGCCGTCATCCTCGGCAAGGCGCTGGCGTTCTTCGCCGTGACGCTGTTCATCGGCGACCGCTTCCTCCCGCCGATGTGGACGAAACTCGAAGCGCTCCGCGAGCAGTACGGCTTCGTCGACAAGACGACGGCGTTCACGTTCGCGCTCCTCGTCGCGCTGGTGTTCGCCGAACTCGCCGCGCTGGCGGGCCTCCACATGATCATCGGCGGCTTCATGGCCGGGATGTTCCTCCGGCAGGCCGACATCACGCCGGGGCTGTACGAGCACATGGAGAACGTCATCTACGACCTCGCTATCGGCTTCTTCGCGCCCATCTTCTTCGTCACCGTCGCCTTCGAGCTGACGTTCGACGTGTTCACGCAGAACCTCGGACTGCTCGTGCTGCTGGTCGCCATCGCGTTCGTCGGGAAGATCGTCGGGTCGTGGCTGTTCTCGCTACCGACGAAGCTCACCTCCCGCGAGGGGCTGGTCATCGGCTTCGGGATGAACGGCCGCGGCACCGTCGAGATAATCATCGCCTCCATCGGCCTGTCGGCGGGCATCATCGACCAGCAGATGTTCTCCATCCTCGTCTTCATCGCCATCTTCACGACGGCGCTCGTTCCCGTGACGATGACGTGGGGCGTCAAACTCCTGGAGTCGGCGGGCGAACTCGTCCGACTCGACGAGGACGAGACGGCCAGCACGGCGGACTGACCGCTCTCGCCGACCGGGAAGCGAACCGAACCGAACCGAATCCGCGGAGAAGAGCTACTCGGCGTGGGCGTCCTTGACGCCCTCGACGGTCTCGCGGACCGCGTCGACGCCCTCGTCGTGCAACAGGTCGCCGACGACGATAACGTCCGCGTGCTGTCCCATCTCGTAGGCGGCGTCGTAGCTGCGGATGCCGCCGCCGTAGAACAGCGTCGAGTCGTCGAGCGCGTCCTGCGCGGCCTGCACCTTCTCGGTGTCGCCGTACATGCCGGAGTACTCGACGTAGACGATGTCCTGGCCGAACATCTTCTCGGCGACGGCGGCCCACGCGGCCACGTCGTCGACGGTCTGGTCACAGTCGGCGTCGGTGAGTTGCGCGACGGAGGCCTCCGGATTGAGGACGATGTACGCCTCGGTGTGCGTGCGCTCCCAGTCGAGGCCGTTCTCGATACGGACCCACTCCTTGTGCGCGCCGGTGACCCAGAAGGAGTCGCCGGCGTTGAACACCGTCGGGATGAGGTAGCCGTCGAGGGCGTCGTCGTCGACGACGACGCCGGGGTTCGACGGTTCCTGGTACAGCGGTACGTCGTACTCGGCGCAGGCGTCGACGACGCGCTGCATCTTCTCGGTCGTGATGTCGAGCGTGCCGCCGATTTCGATGGCGTCGGTGCCGGTCTCGCAGGCGTCGGCGAACGTCTCGCCGTCGACGAGCGGTTTGTCGGGATCGATTTTGAGGATGTGGTCCCACGATTCCCACGGCAGAGTCATTGGACTGTGTACTCCGGGGAGTCGTTAAAAAGAGTGCGGAACGATGGTTCCGGACGACCAGCGACCAACGCGTCAGGGAGTCTTCGAGGCGCTGACGCTCCCCGCCGTCGACGACGTGCGTGACGGACTGGAGCGGTATCTGGAGACGAAGGAGCGCGTCGACGAGTTGGAGGCGAAAATCGAGAAGTCCGACGACCTCGTCGGCCAGATAGTGTACGAGCTATACGGACTGACCGAGGAGGAAATCGAAATCATCGAGGAGGCGGTGGCGGACGAGTAGTTCCTCTGTGAGTGAGGCCGCTGAGAAGGTAACAAGCCGGTCTACTCCCTCAACTAAACTCGGTCTCGGGTAGCGTCGAAACTGTCCGCTCCACAGTCGTCGCAGGTGATTCGGATCCAGTCGTTCGGGATACTGGAATGGATTTTCACGTCGGAGCTCTTGCATTCGGGACATGACACCCAGCGAGCCAGTTCTTCGTTCATAACAGCTCCAACGTTTCTAGCGTTAGAAGGACCTCTGACAGTAGCACACTTACTGCGAGCGAACGAAGTGAGCGAGCAGGCCGACGACTGAACGGAGCGAAGCGAAGTGAAGGAGAAGTGCTTTTGGTCCAGCTTTTACCGAGCGAGCGGAGCGAGCGCAGAGTAAAAGGTGGGGGTTAGTCCGCTTTCGCCTGCCAATCCCGAATCGTATCCGCACCCACGCCTTCGACGCTCGCGGCCACGTCGTCGGGGTCGGCGTCTTTCAGTCCCGGCACGTCCGCGATTCCGGCCTCCCTCAGTTTCTCGGCCGTCTTCTCGCCGATGCCCGAGATGCTCTGGAGTTCGTCGCCGCCGACCTGCTGGGCCTGGTACTCGCGGTAGTTGCAGATGGGACAGCCGAGTTCCCACGGTTCGTCGCCGTTGTGAACCACGAGGTGGGGAAGTCCGTGTTCCTCGCACTCCTCGTCGGTGACTTCTATCTCGCCGCGGCGCGGCAGCGGCAGCGAGTAGTCGCACTCCGGATAGCGCGTACAGCCGACGAGCCGAGAACCGGAACGCAGTTGCTTGATTGCCAGTTCCCCCCCATGCTCTTGGCCGCACTCGGGACACTCGCCGATTATCAGGTCGTCCTGCTCGTCGGCTTCGTCGGCCTTGCACTGCGGACAACCGTGGACGAACGTCTTCCGTCCGGCGAGCATCTTCACGTGGTGGAGGCCGTGCTCCTCGCACTCGTCTTCGAGGATGAGCGGCTTGCCCGTCGACGGGAGCGGAAGGGTGTACTCGCAGTCGGGGTAGCCGTCGCAGCCGACGAAGTACGAGCCGTACCGGCTCTTGCGCACCAGCAGGTCCTCGCCGCACTCCGGACACGGGCCGAGCGTCTTGTCCGCCTTCAGGGATTTCTGCAGCTGCTTACCCAACTCGTCGCCCGACTCCATCAGCCCCTCGAAGACGGTTTCGAGCATCTCGCGGGACTCTCTCGTCACGTCCTCGAAGTTCTTCTCGCCGTCGGCGATGGCGAGCATGTCGGATTCGAGTTGGGCGGTCATCTCCTCGCTCACGATGCGGTCGGCGAACTCCTCCGAGGCGCTGACGACCGCGCGCGCGAGGCGGGTCGGCCGCGGCGGGTCGCTCTCGATGTAGTTGCGGTCGTACAGTTTCTGAATCACGTCGTGGCGGGTCGCCTTCGTCCCGATGCCCATCTTCTCCATCGTCTCGATGAGTCGCGACTGGCCGTAGCGCCGCGGCGGTTGGGTCTGTTTGGCCTCGAAGCGCGTGTCGGTGACGGCGAGCTCCTCGCCCTCGGAGACGTCGGGGACGAAGCTCTCGGTGTTGTTGAAGTACGGGTAGACGGCGTGGTAGCCCTCCTTGACGAGCCGCTTCCCGTTCGCCTTCAGCGACAGCGGGTCGCCGTCGGCGTCGACGTCGGCGACGACGCGGAGGTGCTCCCACTTCGCCGCCTCGGCGACGGTGGCGAAGAAGCGTCGGACGACGAGTTCGTACACCTCGTACTCGTCCTCGGAGACGTCGGCCGAAGACGGCAGTTCGCCCGTCGGGTGAATCGGCGGGTGGTCGGTCGTCTCCTCGTCGCCTTCCGTCGGGTCGAGTTCGTCGAGTTCGAGCAGCGACTCGGCGTCGTCGCCGAAACGACGGGTGCCGACGAACTCCGAGACGAGTTCTTCAGGATCCAAATCGTCGGGGTAGACGGTGTTGTCGGTGCGCGGGTAGGTGATGTAACCCGCCGTGTAGAGGTCCTCGGCGATGCTCATCGCGCGCTGGGCGGAGTAACCGATACTCCCCGCCGCGCGGATGAACTGCGTGGTGTTGAACGGCGCAGGGGGCTTGTCAGTCCGCGTGCGGCGGCGAACCGACTGCACCGTCGCCGACGACGCGGTCCGGAGCGTGTCGTACACCTCGTTCGCCGTCTCCTCGTTCCAGACGCGCTCGGCCTCGTTGCCGTCCTCGTCGGGGTAGAAGTACTGCGCCTCGAAGTTCTCGCCCGATTCGCCTTTTTCGAGGTCCGCGAACAGTTCCCAGTAGTCCTCGGGGTCGAACGCGTCTATCTCGCGCTCGCGGTCGACGATGAGCTTCAACGTCGGTCCCTGCACCCGACCGACGGAGATGAAGTCGTCGCCGAGTTGGCGGGCCGACAGCGAGAGGAAACGCGTCAGCGCCGCGCCCCAGACGAGGTCGATAATCTGTCGTGCTTCGCCCGCTGCCGCGAGGTCGAAGTCCAGGTCTTCCGGATTCTCGAACGCCTCGGTCACCTCGTTTTTCGTGATGGAGGAGAAGCGCACCCGGTCGATGGGGACGTCCTCGTTCACGTCGCGGACGAGTTCGTACGCCTCCTTCCCGATGAGTTCGCCCTCGCGGTCGTAGTCGGTGGCGATAGTCACTCTGGAGGCGTGGCGGGCGAGTCGTCGCAGTGCGGCGACGATGTTCTCCTGCGTCGGGTGTTTGTCGATGGGCGCGTCGATGAGTTCGACGGGTTCGACGTCGCGCCAGTCGTTGTACTCCGGCGGGAAGTCGACGCCGACGACGTGGCCCGACAGCCCGATGCAGCGCTTGCCGCCCCACTTGTAGACGTTGACGCCGTTCATCCGCTCGGCGTCGGCGGACTCGCCGCTGAGGATGTCGGCGATGCGCCTCGCGGCGTTGTCCTTCTCGGTGATTATCAGTTCCGGCCCCTTGCTCATTGGCAGGCGATATGCGAAGGGGCGGCCTAAACCTTTCGCGGTCGTTCACGGCGAAACCGCAAGCGGGCGTGGACGCGCGCACGTGGGCCTCGCGCGGCGCTCGCATGCTCGCGCGCGTAGTCGACTGTACGAACGTCGCGACGGGCCGGTTCAGACGTGCTCGTCCAGGAACGCCCGAATCCGCTCGAACTCCTCGACGAGGTTCGAGCGCGTCGTCGTGTGGTGGCCCTCGTCCTCGAAGACGAGTTTCTCGACCGGTACACCGCGTTCGCGCACTCGCTCGACGATCTGCTCCGTCTCGCCGACGGGGACGCGCGGGTCGTTCGCGCCGTGCTGGACGAACAGCGGGCACTGGATCCGGTCGACGTCGTGAATCGGACTGATGGCTCTCAGCAGCTCTCGGTTCTCCAGCGAGCCGTACTCGGCGCTGCGGTGGTCGCGCCGCCACTCGCCGGTGTTCTCCAGAAACGTCTCGAAGTCGGCGATGCCGACGAACTCGACGGCCGCGGCCCAGACGTCGGGATACTCGGTGATGGCGGCGAGCACCATGAACCCGCCGTAGGAGCGGCCGTAGGCAACGATTCGGTCGGGATCGACTTCCTCCTGTTCGTACAGCCAGTCGACGGCTGCTCTGATATCCTTCACCGAGTCCATCCGCTTCTCGCGGTCGTCGAGGTGGGTGTACGCCTTCCCGTAGCCCGACGACCCGCGGACGTTCGGTTCCAACACGGCGTAGCCCTCGTTGAGGAAGAACTGCTTGGTCGGGTAGAACCACGGCCGTCGCTGGTGCTCCGGTCCCCCGTGGATGTCGACGATGGCCGGCGTCGCGCCCGGTTCGGCGTCCTCGGGGAGCGTCCAGTACGCGGGTATCTCGCGGCCGTCGAAACTCTCGTATCGTACCGTCTCGGCGTCCCGGAACGTCGACCGGGGGATACCGACGGTGTCCAGCGGCGTCCACCGCGTCGGTTCTGCGGTCGCCGCGCAGTCGTCGTCCGACGCCAGTTCGCCGACGTAGACGCCGAACGGTTCGTCGTTCGCCGAGAAGGTGAACGCGAACCGCTCGCCGTCGGGACCGAGCGTCACGTCGGTAGCGACGCCCTCGCGGAGGTCGACTTCCGTCGCGTCGACCGCCGTCTCGTCGGTGAGTTCACCCGCGTACAGTTCGGAGTAGCCGTCGACGTTGCGGCCGTAGACGACCGTTCGAGAATCGCGGTCGAAGACGAACTCCTCCAGATTCCACTCGCCGCCGTCGGCGACCCCGGCGATCGTTCCCGATTCGAGGTCCAGTCGACCGAGGTAGCTCGTATCGGCGTCGTGGTTCGTCACCAGATACAGCGCGTCGCCGTCGGGGCCGAACGCCACGCAGTCGTAGCTGGCTTCGCCCTCGGGGGTGACGACGCGCGCCTCGCCGGTTTCGAGGTCCAGAACCGAGAGCTCCTGGTCGAAGCTCGCGTGCGCCTCGCGGAGCGCGAGCCGCTCGCCGTCGGGCGACCACCCGAGCACTTCGAGCCAGCCGTCGGACTCGAAGACGCGTTCGGCGTCGTCGGGGCCGCCGTCGCGCGCCTGGACGTACACGTCGAACGCCTGCGCGTCGCGGCGGTTCGAGGTGAAGGCGAACTGGTCGCCGTCGGGCGACCAGCCGCCCCACCCGTGTATCGCCTCCGGACGTTCGGTCAGACCGTGAGTCGTCCCGTCGGCGGCGTCGTAGCGGAACAACTGGTCGCGCTCGTCGCTGCCCCGGTCCATCCCGAAGACGAACTCGTCCCGTGTCGGCGACCAGTCGACGAACGAGATTCGCTCCTCGAACGCGGTGAGTCGCGTCGGCGGCGCACCCGCCTCGTCGAGCGTCCAGATTTGGGGGGTGCCGGTCGTGTCGCGGACGAACGTGAGACGCTCCCCGTCCGGTGAGAACGCGGGTTGCTGGGCGGCGTCGATGCCGAGGTAGCGAGCGACGTCGTACTGTGGCATGCTTGCACAGTGGCCGCGGGTCGGATAAGGATTCAGCATCCGGCGAGGGGTTGCCGCGAGTGCGGTGGCGACAGTGGTTGTCGCGAGGCAGTGGCGACGGTGGTTGCCGCGAGTGCGGTGGCGACGGCGGTCGCCGCGACCACCGCCCACGTCGCTCGCCGGAAGCCGTGGCCTTATGTGTCGAACCGCCGAGACTCACGAGAGAACGTGTCGAAGCAGAGCGAGAGCCGCATCGATATGACTACCGGCGCGATTTCGCCGAAACTCGTCGCGCTAGCGTGGCCGCTGGTCGCCGGCAACCTGCTCCAGACGTTTTACAACCTCGCGGATATGTTCTGGGTCGGCCGCGTGAGTCCGGAGGCCGTCGCCGCCGTCTCGCTGATGTTCCCCCTCTCGTGGATGTTCGTCTCGACGGCGATGGGCATCACGGCGGCGACCATCGCGCTCGTCTCCCAGCACGTCGGCGCGGGCAACGACCGAGAGGCCGACCACGTCGTCGGCCAGACCATCCTGCTCACCGTCGGCGTCGCGACGGTGCTGTCGGCGTTCGGCCTCGCCGTTCAGGAGCCGTTGTTGCGCGCGATGGGCGCGACCGGGCCGGTGTTCCCCGATGCGCTCGCGTACATCGAGGTCATCTTCCTCGCGCTCCCGTTCACTTTCTGTTTCTTCGCCTTTCGCGCGGCGCTGCAGGGCGCGGGCGACACGAAGACGGCGATGTGGCTCATGGTCGGCTCCGCCGGCCTCAACGTCGTCCTCGACCCGTTCCTCATCCTCGGCTGGTGGGTGTTCCCCGAGATGGGCACCCGCGGGGCGGCGGTTGCGACGTTCATCTCGCGGGCGCTCGTGACGGTTGCCGGGGTTTACATTCTCCTCCGCGGTGACTGGGGCGTCCGCCTCCGCGTCCCCGACCTCCGGCCCGACAGGTCGGTGCTGAGGAAACTTGTCGAGGTCGGCTACCCGGCGACGCTCGACGGGTGGGCGCGCAGTTTCGCCGCCGTCGCCATGGCGACGCTCGTCGCGCAGTTCACCGTCGCCGCCATCGCCGCCTACGGCATCGGCGTCCGCCTGATGTCCGTCTCGTGGACCGTCTCGGGGGCCGTGGGCCAAGCGACGGCGACGGGCGTCGGCCAGAACCTCGGCGCGAAGACGCCCGAACGGGCGGCGGAGGTAACGTGGAAGGCGATGGGCGGCACGATGGCCGTGCTGTTCGCCGCCGCGGCGCTCGTCTTCGCCTTCCCCGACGTGGCGATGCGGATCTTCGTCGGCGACGAGGCCGTCGTCGCCGAGGGGGTTCGCTTCCTCCGCATCATCGCGCCGTTCTGGGCGTTCTTCGGCGGGACGATGGTGATTCAGGGCGCGTTCCGCGGCGCGGGCCAGACGAAGGTGGCGATGGCGCTGTCGTTTCTCTCGCGGTGGATATTCCGGGTGCCGGTGGCGCTCGTCCTCGCGTTCGCGTGGACGGTGCCGTTACCGGGTGGGATGGCGGTTCGCGCGCTCGATTGGGGCGTCGACGGCCTCTGGTGGGCGTTCGCCGTCGGCGCGATGGCGGCGTTCGTCGTCGCCGTCGTCTGGTTCCAGCGCGGCGGGTGGCAGACGGGGGTTCTGGAAGAGTCCGAGTCGCGGCCGTCGGCGGCGGACTGATTCGGCGAACTCCGCCAATCACGGACGGAAGCTCTAGCGGCCGCGTCCACGCGAACGTCTCGCGGAGACCCGTCCGAGCGAAAAATCGGCTCCCCGACCGCGGGACTACGGCCTCGCCTCGAAGACCAGACTGGTTTTCGTCTCGGCGGCGCGGCGGAAGCGCGTGAACCCGGCCTCCGTGACGACTTCCCGCGTCCGTTCCTCGCCCGCCTGTGCGCCGAGACCGTACCCGACGTCCTGGCTGAGCGAGTTCGGCGTACAGGCGACCGTCGAGATCGAGTACGCGAGGCGACCGAACGGGGTGAGGTTGTCTTCGACTCGGTCCTCGGCGTACGGCTCGACGATCATCCAAGCACCGTCGTCGGCGAGTGTCTCTCTGACGTGAGCCGCCACGCCGACGGGGTCGCCCATGTCGTGAAAGCAGTTGAACATCGTCACGAGGTCGTAGTCGGTGCCGTCGTACCCTCTCGCGGTCGCCACCTCGAACTCGACGCGGTCGGCCACGCCCGCGGATTCCGCCCGCTCGCGCGCCACCGCTATCGACGCCTCGTGGTAATCGACGCCGACGACCGTCGACTCGGGATACGCTTCGGCCATGCGAATCGTCGGTGCGCCGTGTCCGCAACCGACGTCGACGATTCGCCCGCCCGCTCTCAGCGCGGCGTCGGTCCCGTCGAGCGACTCTATCCAGTCGATGAGATAGGCCCCGTACGACGGTCCGAAGAATCGCTCCGTGCCGTGAAACACGTCCTCGTCGTGTTCGTGCCAGCCGATACCCTCGCCCGTTCTGAACGCCTCGCGGAGTTCGGGTCCGACCTTGGCCGCCGACGCCACGAGCTGGAACGCGCCCGGCATGAACACCGGACTCTCCTCGTCGGCTAACACGTACGCCTGCTCGGGAGTGAGGCGGTAGCGGTCGGCCTCCGGGTCGTAGGTCACGTACCCGCCGGCGGCCTGCGAACGCAGCCACTCGCGGACGTATCGTTCCGCGGTGCCCGTCTCCGCGGCCAACTCGGCGGACGTAACCGGTCCCGCCTCGTCCAGCGCCGCGTACAGACCGAGTTCGTCGCCGATGACGGCCAGCGCCGCGTGGACTGTCGCACCGAGGTCGACGAGCGACGTTCCCACGAGGTCGTTCAGTTTCCGTTCGTCGATCGGGTTCGTTTCCGTGCTGGTTTCCGTCGTCATAGTGTGCCCGCCTCCCCGTGAAAATCGCTACGGGTGCACGTGTTAGATAGTTACTTCCCGACACACCGGCGGCTGCTGACGGTGAGTCATCCGGTGACGTTTCTGCAGCGACTGTCTCCCGTGCGGACGACGGTCGGGAGTACGGTGTCCGAGCCGAGCGCTACTCGTCCAGTCGCTCTCTGAGCATCCCGTTGACGCTGCCGGGGTCGGCGCTGCCGCCGGTTTTCTGCATCACCTGACCGACGAGGAAGTTGATAGCGCCGCCCTCGCCCGCGTGGTAATCCTCGACGGCGTCGGGGTTCTCCTCGATGGCCTCCTCGACGGCGACGACGACCGCGTCGTCGTCGGCTTTGCCGAGTCCTTCCTCGTCGATGACCTCGTCGGGGGCCATCTCGTCGTCGAGCATCCGCCGGAGGACGACCTCCTCGGCGTTCTTCGTCGTGATCTCGTCCTCGGCGACGAGTTCGACGAGGCGGGCGAACTCGTCCAGTCGGCTCTCGACGTCCTCGATGCTCATGTCGCGGTAGTTGAGTTCGCCGAGCAGGTTGTCGGCGACCCACGTCGCCGCGAGGTCGGGGTCGAACGTCTCTGCCACCTGCTCGTAGAAGTCGGCGACTTCCTTCGTGGAGGTGAGTTTCGAGGCGGACTCGGCGTCGAGGCCGTACTCCTCGCGGAAGCGCTCGCGCCGCGCGTCGGGCAGTTCCGGAATCTCGATGGTCTCCTTCCAGCCGGCGACCCGCAGCGGCGGGAGGTCGGCCTCGCGGAAGTAGCGGTAGTCCTTCTCCTCCTCCTTGGTCCGCATCGAGACGGTCGAACCGTGGGCCTCGTTGAAGTGCCGCGTCTCCTGTTCGACGGTCTTGCCGCGCTGGACGAGGTTCCGCTGCCGGGACGCCTCGTAGGTGAGCGCCTTCTCCGCGCCCTTGTGACTGGAGATGTTCTTCACCTCGGTGCGGTTCGCCTCGTCGAGTACGTCCTCGGGAATCGAGCCGTCGTCGCGAATCTCGTCGGCGGGGACGAGACTCAGGTTCGCGTCGATGCGGAGCGAGCCGTCGCGCGTGGAGTCGAACACGCCGAGGTACTCGAGCACCTCCTCCAGTTTCGCGAGGAACGACCGGACCTCCGACGGACTGCGGAAGTCGGGTTGGGTGACGATCTCCATCAGCGGCGTGCCGGCGCGGTTGTAGTCGACGAGCGTGTAGTCCGCGCGGTCGATGGCGACCGTCCGCGAGTCGAGGTTCCCCGCGCCGTCGCGGACGTGTTTGATGCTGCCGGGGTCCTCTTCGAGGTGCGCGCGGCGGATGCTCACCTCGCGGGTTTCGCCTTCGACGGTGAACTCCAGTGTCCCATCCTGA
The DNA here is from genome assembly GCF_005155585.1 of Haloprofundus sp. MHR1. Taxonomy (NCBI): domain Archaea; kingdom Methanobacteriati; phylum Methanobacteriota; class Halobacteria; order Halobacteriales; family Haloferacaceae; genus Haloprofundus; species Haloprofundus sp. MHR1. The sequence continues at coordinate 2,047,623 of NZ_CP039833.1, read as the reverse complement.
CAGATGGGGGCGTCGTACTGCGTGATCTGGAAGTTCTTCGGCAGGTCGGGGTAGTAGTAGTTCTTCCGGTGAAAGCGGGTCTGCTCGGGGATGTCGGCGTCGAGCGCCTTCCCCACCTTGACGGCGGCCTCGACGGCCCCCTCGTTGAGCACTGGGAGCGCACCCGGGAGGCCGAGACAGGTCGGACAGGTTCGGGTGTTCGGTTCCTCGTCGGCGGCGGCGTCGGTCGAACAGCCACAGAAGATCTTCGTCGCGGTTTCGAGCTGGACGTGGACCTCCAACCCGATGACGACGGCGAGGTCGCGCTGTTCGAGCGCTTGCGCGGTCATTACGCGGGCTATGACGGCCGGTGGCTAAACAGTAACGCCTCGGCGCGCCCGCGGCGTGTGCCTCCGGCGCGTCCGTCGTCGACGAACTCACCGACGACCGGCGGGGTGACCCGGCCACGTAGTCACTCCTCGCCCGAATCGAATCCCGGAATTTCGACCGATTCGAGCGCTCTCGGCGAATCGTCCGCTCTCCGTCTGACGTACTTTTATGAAGACGGAGCAGCGGTGTATGTCCATGAGTAACCGGGTGGAGGAACTCGAATCCCAAGTGTCGGAACTGAGAGCCGCAGTCGACGGCCTCACCGAAGAACTCGTCGAGACCAAAGAACGACTGCGGCAGCTGGAGGCGGCGACCGACGCCGAACCGACCGCCCAGTCGTACGCCGGCGCGGAGGCGGCCGACGAGGCGTCGGCGTCCCCGCCCGAGCCGGAGGCCGAAGAAGCTAAATCCACCGAGGAGAAGGCTCAAGAAAGCGAGTCGGAATCCGACGAAAGCGACATCATCGTCGCCTGAGTCGGCGGTCCGACTCCTTCCACGAGCAACACATGCACATCAAAGAGCTCGTCCTTGACAACTTCAAGAGTTTCGGGCGCAAGACCCGAATCCCGTTCTACGAGGACTTCACCGTCGTCACGGGGCCGAACGGCTCCGGCAAGTCGAACATCATCGACGGCGTGCTGTTCGCGCTCGGCCTCGCCCGAACGCGCGGCATCCGCGCCGAGAAACTGACCGACCTCATCTACAACCCCGGTCACGAAGACGGGGAGTTCTCGGGCGGTGCCCGCGAAGCGAGCGTCGAAGTCGTCCTCGACAACGAAGACGGGACGCTCGACCGGTCGCAAGTGACCACCGCCGCCGGCACCGACAGCGTCGGCGACGTCGACGAGATCACCATCCGCCGCCGGGTGAAGCAGACCGAGGACAACTACTACTCGTACTACTACCTGAACGGCCGGTCGGTGAACCTCTCGGACATCCAGGACCTGCTCTCGCAGGCGGGCGTCGCCCCCGAAGGGTACAACGTCGTCATGCAGGGCGACGTGACCGAGATAATCAACATGACCGCGTTCCAGCGGCGCGAGATTCTCGACGAGATCGCGGGCGTCGCCGAGTTCGACGCGAAGAAGGACGCCGCCTTCGAGGAGCTCGAAACCGTCGAGGACCGAATCGGCGAGGCCGACCTCCGCATCGAGGAGAAGGAGGAACGCCTCGACCAACTCGCCGACGAACGCGAGACGGCGCTCCAGTACAAGGGGCTCCGCGAGGAGAAACAGGAGTTCGAGGGCTACCTGAAAGCCGCCGAACTCGAGGACAAGCGCGCCGACCTCGAACGGACCACGGGCAAAATCGACTCGAAAGAAGAGACGCTCGCGGAGCTCCGCGACGAGCTCGACACCCGACAGGGTCGACTCTCGCGGCTCGAAGACGAGTTAGAGGAACTCAATCGCGAGGTCGAACGCAAGGGCGAGGACGAACAGCTCCGCATCAAGCGCGAGATAGAGTCGGTCAAAGGCGACATCAGCCGCCTCGAAGGCCAGATAGAGAACGCCGAGGAGCGCAAGGAGACGGCCGAGAACGAGCGCCGGCAGGCGTTCGTCGAGATCGACCACAAGCAGGAGAAGGTAGACGACGTCGCGACGCAGATGCGGCAGGTCAAGGTCGAGAAGGCCTCGATAAAGAGCGACATCGTCGATAAGCGGACGACGCTCGCCGAGATAGAGGAGGAGATAGCGAACGTCGACACCGAGTTCGACGAACTCAAATCCGACCTCGCGGAGCGCCGCGAGCGCGTCGAGGAACTCAAATCCGAGAAGAACGAGAAGCAGCGCGAGAAGGACCGCCTGCTCGACGAGGCGCGGCGGCGCTCGAACCGCGTCAGCGAGGCGCGCGACGACCTCGAAGCGGCGCACGAGTCGATTCCGGAGCTCAAAGCGAAGCTGTCGGAACTGCACAGCGAACTCGACAAAGCCGAGAAGAACGAGTCGAAATCCCGGGAGATCGTCTCGGAGTTCCGCGAGAAGAAGCAGGCGCTGCAGGACGACCTGAGCGACGTCGAAGACGACATCCGCTCGAAGCAGTCCGAGTACGCCGAACTCGAAGCGCGCGCCGGGCAGAACGGCGACAACTCCTTCCCGCGCTCCGTGACGACCGTGTTGAACGCCGGCATCGACGGCGTCCACGGCGCGGTCGGCCAGCTCGGCTCCGTCGATGGCGAGTACGCCGTCGCCTGCGAGACGGCCGCCGGCGGGCGACTGGCGAACGTCGTCGTCGACGACGACGGCGTCGGCTCCTCGTGTATCGACTACCTCAAATCCAGAAACGCCGGTCGGGCGACGTTCCTGCCCATCACGAAGATGCAGAACCGTCGCCTGCCGCGGAAGCCGAAGGACCCCGGCGTCGTCGACTTCGCGTACAACCTCGTGGAGTTCGACGGTCGGTACGACAGCGTCTTCTCGTACGTGCTCGGGTCGACGCTCGTCGTCGAGGACATGCAGACCGCCCGGCAGTTCATGGGCGACTACCGCATGGTGACGCTCGACGGCGACCTCGTCGAGAAGAGCGGCGCGATGACCGGCGGTAGCCGCGGCGGGTCGCGCTACTCCTTTTCCAAATCCGGGGAGGGTCGCCTCGAACGCATCGCCAAGGAGATATCGAAGCTCGAAGACCGGCGGCGGTCGCTCAACGACGAGATTCGAGAACTGGAGAGCAAACTCGACGACGCCCGCGAGCGACAGTCGAACGCTGCCGACAAGGTGCGCGCCATCGAGGGCGACGTCGAGCGAGTCGAGGGCGACCTCGACGACGCGGAGTCGAAGATAGCGGAGTTGGAGGCGACGCTCGAGGAGCTGGAGGACGAACGCGACTCCGTCGACGAGGAGATGAGTTCGCTCGACGCCGAAATCAGCGACCTCGACGCCGAAATCGCCGACGTCGAGGGCGAAATCCAGGAGCTGGAGGCCGAGCTCGCCGACTCGAAGATTCCGGAGCTGACGAGCCGCGCCGACGACGTCCGCGCGGACATCGACGGCCTCGAAGACCGGATGGACGGGTTGGACAGCCGACTCAACGAACTCCAACTGGAGAAGGAGTACGCCGAGGAGGCCGTCTCCGACCTCGAAGAGACGGTCGAGAGCGCCCAGAACCGGAAAGCCGCCGCCGAGGAGAAGATAGCCGAGGCGGAGGCCGCCATCGAGGAGAAAGAGGCGGTACTGGACGAGAAACACGAGGCGGTCGAGGAACTCGAAGCGGAACTCGTCGAACTCAAAGCGGAACGGAGCGAGCTCCGCGACGAGCGACGGGAGGCGAAGAACGAGCGCGACGAGCAGAAGGAGACCGTCTCGCGGGCCGAGTCGCGGCTCGAATCCCTCGAGAGCGCCAAAGAGCGCCTCTCGTGGGAGATAGACGAGCTCGAAGCCGAGGTCGGAGAGTACGATCCCGAGGAGATTCCCGACCACGAGACGGTCGAGGAGAACGTCGAACGGCTCGAAGGCGAGATGGAGGCGCTCGAACCGGTCAACATGCTCGCCATCGACGAGTACGACTCGGTGAACGAGGACCTCTCGGACCTCCAGGAGCGCCGCGACGTGCTCGTCGAGGAACGGGACGGCATCCAAGCGCGCATCGAACAGTTCGAGACGCAGAAGAAGCGGACGTTCATGGAGGCGTACGAGGCCATCGACTCGCAGTTCCAGCGCATCTTCGAGCGCCTCTCGGCGGGGTCGGGCGAACTCCACCTCGAAGACCCCGAGGACCCGTTCGAGGGCGGCCTGACGATGAAGGCCCAGCCCGCCGACAAACCGATTCAGCGGCTCGACGCGATGTCCGGCGGGGAGAAGTCGCTGACTGCGCTGGCCTTCATCTTCGCCATCCAGCGGCACAACCCCGCGCCGTTCTACGCGCTCGACGAGGTGGACGCCTTCCTCGACGCGGCCAACGCGGAACGAGTCGGTCAGATGGTCGACGACCTCGCGGGCGACGCGCAGTTCGTCGTCGTCTCGCACCGCTCGGCGCTGCTCGAACGCTCCGAGCGCGCCATCGGCGTGACGATGCAGGGCGACAACGTCAGCGCCGTCACCGGGATTCGGTTCGACGCCGACGAGGAGGCGGAGGGAGACGAGACCGGCGGCGACGGAGACGACTCCGACGGCGGCGATGGGGACGACGGCGACGGAGACGCCGACGAGGGACTCGCCGCGGAGGTGAGCGCCGATGACTGAGTTCGCGGGGAACGGGGACGGACCCGCCGTCGACGTCGACGCTATCGACTCCGACGAAGACGAGGTCGAACCGGTCGAACTGCTCGTCCAACTCGCCGAGGAGGGCGAGATAGAGCCGTGGGACATCGACATCGTCGCGGTCACCGACGCGTTCCTCGAGCGCCTCGACGCGACCGACCTCCGTACGTCCGGCCGCGCGCTGTTCTACGCGAGCGTCCTGCTGCGGATGAAGAGCGACGAACTGCTCGCGCCCGAGGAACCCGACGAACCGGAACCCGAACCGTGGGAGATGGCGATGGAGGGCGGCGACGACGCGGCGCCGGGTTTCGACCCCATCGACGCGCTCGAAGACGAGATGGACCGCCGCCTCGAGCGCCGGAGCGCCCGGGGGTCGCCGGAGACGCTCGACGAACTCGTCCACGAACTCCGCGAGGCCGAGCGCGGGTCGTGGTGGAAGCGCTCGCGGGAGTACGACACCACCGCCTCGCCGCGCGGGTTCAGCCGCGGCACGCAGACGCTCGACTACCACGCCGCCGACGACCTGCGGCGAGACGGCGAGCCCGGCGAGGCCGACGTGACCGGGACGACGCACGACGAGCACATGGAGGACACCATCGAGGCGGTCGAAGCGCACCTCCGCGAACAGTACGAGAACGGGCGCGACGAAGTGCTGTTCGCCGAACTGCAGGGCGTCGGCGGGCGGCCCGTCGAGACGTACCTCGCGCTGCTGTTTCTGGCGCACCGAAGCGTCGTCACGCTCGAACAGGACGACCTCTTCGGCGACCTCTGGGTGCAGGCGAGAGACGAGGAACCGAAGAAGACGCCGGCGGTCGCGGACTGAGCTCTGTAGCGGCGCTCCGCGACGCCGGCGACGCGGCGAGATATCCGCCCGAGCCGTTTAGTCGAGTTCCATCTGCCGGGCGTGTTCGAGCCACTCCTCGAGCGACGACGAGTGGTAGCACCTGATCTCGCCCTGTCGGACGTCGTAGTCGACGACTCCGGCCGCATCGAGACGTGGCAGCTTCGAGTGGTGGACGTCGATCCGAACCTCGTTTCGGGAGGGAGTTTCGTCCGTCTCCGTTCCCGCTGCCTCGCACTCGCACACGGCGTCGACGACGTCTTCTACTCCGGTTACGTCGTTGTCCATCCCGTAGAGGTGATAGAGGACGTACCGAAGGCGAGCGACGCTCAAGAGCTCGAAGACGGTGTCGAGCTCCGAAGTAACCTCCTCGCGCCGTAGCAGTTGGTTCCCCACGTCGGCGGCGTTGTCCCTGGACCCAGTTTCTTTGAACTCATCGTCAGACATCCTACCCACAGTACAACGTCTTCGTAGTAAATGTTAAGGCCACCACATTATCAGGAAATCTAAAATTCGGTGTATCGAATTCGGAAGCGGTGCCCGAACCGGGAGGGCGCCGCCCGCTCGGTTCGGCCGTCCGGAGAAACGGATGCTCGGACAGTCGCTGTTCAGTCGAGGTAGTCGCCGACGAGGAGGTCGACACGCTCGCGCGTCTCTCGGGGGATGGCATCGGCGGGCGTGTTGATGGTGCCTTCGAGCGCGTCGTGTGCGCCGCACTCGAACTCCTCGGGGAGCGTACGGATGGCCTCCTCGACGGTCCGCTTGATGGCCTCCTGGTTCTTTTCGGCGTTCTCGAGGACCTCTTCGAGCGTCACCTCGTGGTCCTGTTTCCAGACGTCGTAGTCGGTGACGCCGGCGACGGTGGCGTAGGCGATCTCGGCCTCGCGGGCGAGTTTCGCCTCCGGCACCGCCGTCATGCCGACGACGTCCCAGCCCTGTCCGCGGTAGAACTCGCTCTCGGCGCGCGTCGAGTACTGCGGTCCCTCGATGCAGACGTAGGTGCCGCCCTCCTGAACCTCGGCGTCCGTGACGGACTCCGCGGCGTCGGCGAGGTGAGAGACGAGTTCGGGGCTGTACGGTTCGGTGATGGGCTGGTGGACGACGATGCCGTCGCCGAAGAACGTCGAGGTACGGTGTTTGGTGCGGTCGAAAATCTGTCCCGGCACGACGAGCGTTCCGGGCGGGAGCTCCTCTTTCAGGCTGCCGACGGCGTTGGAGGCGAAGATGTACTCGACGCCCAGTTTCTTGAACGCGTAGATGTTCGCGCGGTACGGCAGGTTCGTCGGCGACCTGCCGTGTTTCGGGCCGTGTCGCGGCAGGAACGCGACTTCGCGGCCCGTGTCGCCGAACTCGCCGACGGTGACCGGTGCGCTCGGCTCGCCGTACGGCGTCTCGATCTCCTCTTCTCGGGTGTTCGACAGCGGCAGTGCCTCGTAGATTCCGCTTCCACCGATGAAGCCGATCGTCATGGTCCTACTGGCCACCGTGCCCACCTAAGAACACTGGTTCTGTCGTCTTCGGTACCGTTACGCCCGAGTCGCACTCGGGCGGTACGGCAGGTCGAAACGTCCGACCGTCTCGACGACCGTCGCCGAGACGCCCGACCGTCACCGAGACGTCTGACCGTCGCCGAGACATCCGACCGTTGCCGAGACGTCTGACCGTCGCCGAGGCCGCTCTCGACCGGACGCCTCACAGTCCGAGACGGGGGCGGATTCGCCTCTGAAACCACGTCGCAAGTTCGATGCTCGGCCGTTCCCTCGTCAGTTTGTACATCGGCACGAGTTCCGGCGAGAGTTTCGACTTCGGCTGCCCGGAGCGCGGGTCTATCGCACCGTGTAAGTTGTAGCGGGAGACGCCCGCCTCCTTGGCGTCGCGGATGATCTGCCAGTCGAGCAGTTCGTTCGCCGGAACGTCCTCGAGCGGTCTGGCACCGCCCTTCCACCACCACGTCGTGTCGCCGAACTGAATCGCTATCTTCCCGCCGACGTACTCGCCGTCTCTCAGACAGACGTATGGTCGGGCCTGCTCGTCGGGGAACGCCTCGTAGTAGTCGACGACCTGTTCGGGACTGGTGTCGAAGTAGGTGATGTCCGACTGCTCGAACCGCGCCCGGATGTGCTCGGCGATGCGGGCCGCCTCGGAGTCGCCGCCGACCCGTACTTCGCACCCGGCGTCGCGCGCTTGGCCGATCGCGCGGCGGACCGACCGGGAGAACGACCTCTTGATCTCGTCGAGGTCGCGTTCGAGATCGACGATGTACGTCGCGTCCATCTCGACGTCGAAGCCGTTCCAGACCCACGGCCGGAAGTCGTCGTAACGGTCGGTCGTGTGTATCTGGAACCGGTCGGGGTCGAACCGGTCGTCGACCCACTCGATGCAGCCCTCGACGAACCGTCGGTGGCGACGCTCTCGCTTCCTCGTTTTGAGCTTCCCGTAGTTCGAGAGAATCGGCCCGAGGTGGAGTATCGATATCCCCTCCGGCGGGGATTTCACCAGTTCGAACGGCCCCTTCCGCTTCTCGAAGAACGGGAACAGTCCGACCGGTTCCTCGCCCTTGTAGCCGACTAACCGGTGGAGCGACGCGTCGGCCTCCGACGCGATGACGCGGAGGACGCCGGACTGGTGAAACGGCGTCGCCATCGGCGACTGTCCGACCAGATAGTCCCACTCGTCGTCGGTGCTCGCGTGTCGACGGATTGTCACAGTCATGCGAAAAAACCGATGCTGGAGGCTGTGGACGTCTTTTCCAGGTTCGTGGCTTCGCCTCCGAGGGAGGGCCGTCGCGGCGCGCTCTCAAGGAACGGGGCCGGGCGTCGACTCGACGCAACCGCGGTGCCGACTACCGAAGGGAGGCTTCCTCTCCGCGCTGTCGAGCGTCGAACGCCGAACCGGTGAAGCGGCATCCCCGCAGCCGACTGTTCGGGCCGTCCGTCCCAGTCGCGCTCTCTACACGCCGTCTCAGAGAGCCGCTCGGCCGATGTCGACATACGGAGTCGTCACCCGGTGCCCACATCAGTTCTTTCTAGAAGTTCGTGATTACCCGCGGCGCGTGGTATTCACCGCTGCGGACCAGTGTCGTCTGACAGATTGAGTCGACCAACCGGAGCGCGATACCCGACGGCGTCGCCGCAATCGTCGGGGTTAGGGCGTTAAAGCGGCAATTCAGACTGGTTCGTGGTAGCCACTATCAGGAGAGTTGAAGTAGTTCGCTGTATTTCACGTGACAGTGACAGCGCCCTCTTATAAAAGTGAGCTGACAGATGGCGACCTCGTCAGGCCGATGCTCCGGTTGGCAGTGCCAATGGTCGTCATCCAACTGCTCCAAGTGATGTACAACGTCGCGGACACGTTCTGGTTGGGTCTCCTCTCGGCGAACGCCGTCGGCGCGCTGAGCCTCGCGTTTCCGATGATCTTCTTTCTCATCTCCATCGGCGGCGGCTTCACCGCCGCGGGGACGATTCTGGTCGCGCAGTACACCGGCGCGGACAGCGACGGGTCCGCGGACCTCATCGCCGGACAGACCATCTCGTTCGTGACGCTTCTGGCGGTCGCTATCGGCATCTTGGGCTTCTTCGTCACCGACCCGATGCTCTCGCTGCTACCGACGGACGCCGAGACGGGCGCCGACATCGTCCCGCTTGCGGGTGACTACATGCGCCTGTTCTTCCTCGGATCGCCGTTTCTCTTCGGCTTCTTCATCTTCTCGTCGCTGATGCGCGGCTACGGCAACACGCGGGTTCCGATGCTCGTGATGGTCGTCAGCGTCGCCATCAACGTCGTCCTCGACCCGCTTCTCATCTTCGGCTGGTGGGTGTTCCCCCGGATGGAGATAGAGGGCGCAGCCATCGCGACGATTCTCGCCAGAGCCGTCGCGGCGGCCATCGGGATGTACGTCCTCTTCAACACCGACGTCGGTCCGGACGTTCGTCTCGAACATCTGCCGCTGCAGTTCGACCGCGTCCGCGACATCGTCTCGCTCGGCGTGCCGACGGCGCTCGAACAGTCCACCAGCGCGCTCGCGATGATCCTCATGACCGCGATGGTCGCCACGTTCCCGCCCGCCGTCGTCGCCGCCTACGGCCTCGGCAACCGACTCACCTCGCTCATCTTCCTCCCGGCGATGGGGATGGGGCAGGCCATAGACGCCGTCGTGGGGCAGAACCTCGGCGCGGGCAAACCGGAGCGGGCGGCGCGGGCGGCGAAACTCGCGACGAAACTCGTCGCCATCGTGTTGCTCCCGCTCGCCGTCGTCGCCGCCGTCACGCCCGAACCCATCGTCGCCGTCTTCCTCGGCGCCGGCGGGCCGCGGGCGGCGGAGACTATCGCCCACGCGAGCGACTACCTCCGCATCGCGTCGGTGATGTTCGTCTTCATGGGCGTCCTTCAGGTGATGCTCGGGACGTTCCGCGGCGCGGGCAACACGAAGACGGCGCTCGCCATGTCGGCTATCACGCTGTGGGTCGTCCGCCTGCCGGCGACGTACGTCCTCGTCTTCGTCGAAGGCTGGGCCGAGACGGGTATCTGGGTCGCCGTCGCCCTCGGCGACATCGGCGGCGCTATCGTGGCCGTCGCGTGGTTCACCCGCGGCACGTGGAAGAGCGCCGTCGTCGACACCGACGACGGGGAGTCCACGAAGAGCGAGTGCGCCGCCGACCGGACGCCGACCGACGACTGACGGGAGTACGGAACGAGTCCGCGGCAAACCGTCGCCGGAGCCGACACACAATCGTCAGAAGACCGCTTCGATGATCGATTCGAGCGTCTCCACGTCGTCGGTCAGCGAGACGCGCTCGTCGTCCGGGTCGTGCCGAATCACCTCGAACTCCGCTAACTTCGGCAGGTGAACGTGTCGCAACGTGATTTCGACTCGTTCGAGATGGTCCTCGGTGACGTCGCTCGGCGAATCGACCTCCCGAAGTGCGGTCTCGTACACCAACACCGGGAGCGTCATCGCCGCCTCCGCCTCGCGCAGCGCCAACAGCGCGTGTACTCGGCGCTGGCTACTGAGGAGTCTACTCGTCGTTACGGCTTCCGTGTTCGATTTCTGTGCCATTCTTTTTCCCCTGTTTCCGTTAGTTGAATTCGTGTGTAACAAGATATGATATCCCGCTGTCAGAATTACGTCCGGATAGACAGCGTCAGACGGGAAAAGACCGACCGTTCACTCAGTTCCACAAAAAGGCGTACAGAGTTCGGTTACGGGGTCGAAACACTGAGTAACGGCGACGACACCGCGGTTCCCTCCGTCACCCACATCCTCACACATCAATAATCGTTCATTTCGTGGTCTCGGCGTCAGGAGATACTCTCTCGTAGCGAGGGTCGACAGATATCGACGTTCGCGCTCGCTCGGCGACGGCGGTCGCAAACGCGGACTGAACAGAATGGATGAGAGTGACACGCATCTGACGGTGGTGGGGACCACGTTTCGATGCGTGCCGGTTACGGCTATGCAGTCCACCGATATGTGCTTTGTGTGATTAACTGAGTGAATCGTCGAGGAAACGGTCACGCACACGAACGGGAAGTATGGCCTCGCGTAATACAAACGCCTTTGCGGCTGGCTGAAAAAGAGAGAACGACCGTCTTCGAATCCACTCGGAGGCGATGGTGGGGACCATGAGTTCAGAAAATTCACAACAGCAAGCGGTTGGGTTGCTCCAACAACTCGGGTTGAAAGAGTACGAGGCGAAGTGTTTCGTGGCGCTCTCTCGGCTACCGAAAGGGACGGCAAAGCAGATAAGCGACATCGCGGATACGCCCCGGACGAGGGTGTACGACGCGATTCGGGTTCTGGAGGCCAAAGGGTTGGTCGAGATTCAACACACCAGCCCGCAGCAGTTCCGGGCCGTCTCGCTCGGAGAGGCGACGCAGACGCTGCGCCGACAGTACGAGAACCGCGTCGACCAGCTCTCGGCGATGTTGGAGGACATCGAGCCGGTCGAACTGGACGAGGACGACTCGACCTCCCAGGAGGTCTGGGGGCTGTCCGGGACGAGCACCATCGCGGCCCGAGCGAACAACCTCATCGAAAACGCGAGCGAGGAGGTCGTGCTGATCGTCGGGTCCGAGGGGATGCTGACCGACGCGCTCGTCGAGAGTCTGGACGATGCGACGGACCGAGGAGTGCCGGTGCTCGTCGGAACCGTCTCCGAGGACGTTCGAGAGCGACTACAGCAGCGGGTGGGCGACATCAACGTGTTCGTCTCCGAACTCAAGTGGCTCCACGAGTCGGAAGCCACCGACACCGACGACGAGGTCAGCATCGAGCGCATCCTCCTCGTGGACCGAAACACCATTCTACTGAGTTCGCTCGACCCGGGGACGATGAACGAACACGCCGTCTTCGGGCGCGGATTCGACAACGGACTCGTCGTCCTCACGCGCCGACTGCTGGCTTCGGGCCTCCTCCCGTCGCAGGACCCCGGCCGGAACTAACCGCCCGGCGTCGACGAACGAGGAACGACGAACGACGCGCGACGTTACGCGCTCGCCTCGCCCATCTCGTCTGCACCGCCGGGAATCACGCCGAGTTGTTCCATCATGCCCAGCGCGTGCGGACTGTTGAACTCCTCGGCGCAGCGGTCGCCGTCGAACCGGACGATGGTGATTCCCGGCGTCTCGACGCTCTTCCCGGTCGGCGGAACGTCCATCCCGCGGACGCGGAGCGTCCCCTCGTGCGTACCGGTGACCCGGTATCGGCAGACGACGCAGTCGTCGGCGACGATGAGGTCGTCGACGTGGACGGTGAGGTCCGGCATCGCCTCGCGGTACGTCTCGATGAGGGTTCGGTACTCGTCAACGCCGTGGAACGACCGTTCGAGCTGGTAGTGCGTCGAGACGTAGTCGTCGGCGAGCGCCTCGTCGAGGACGCCGTAGTCACCTTTGCTCCACGCTTCGTCGGCGACGCGGCGGAACTGTCTCTCCATCTGGGTTTGCGGTTCGGTGGTTGCCATATCTATCACCAACAATCGTTTACGACTCGCAAGGAGATAGAGACTCGTTACGGACGGCGCGAGCGCGGGAGTTTCGGCAAGCTGCCGCACCAAAACGGTAATTTACTCGCCGTAAGTAGTTAGAACCCTAACTCGCAGATACTGGTTTTATTACAAGTCAGCGGCATTGACTGGTATGTCTACCCAAGAAGTCGAACTCCGAAGTACGGTCGCGGGGTTTACTGCGGAAGGAAAGCTCCACACGCTGAGTGTCTGGTTTATCCTCGCGCTCCGGCTGATGATGGGGGTCGCGTTCCTCCAGGCCGGTAGTAGCAAGCTTCTGGGCGGCGAGTTCAGCGCCGCCGGCTACTTGGCGAACGCGCCGGCCGCCAACGGCAGTCCGGCCGCGGACCTGTTCGCCGCGATGGCGCAGACGACCTGGTTCATGGAGTTCGTAAACGTCGCCGTCCCGTGGGGACAGATCGCTATCGGCCTCGGCATCTTGGTCGGCTGCCTGACGCGGCTGGCAGCGTTCTGGGGCGCGTTCATGATGGTGCTGTTCTACCTCGGAAACTGGGACGTCTCCCACGGCTACATCAACGGCGACTTCGCCTACATGCTGGTGTTCCTCTCGGTCGCCGCCTTCGGCGCCGGTCGGATTCTCGGACTCGACAGATACATCGAACAGTACGAAGTCGGCGGCCGACCGCTCGTCGAACGGTACCCGTGGACGCGGTACTTGCTGGGCTGAACCACCGACCGGACGACCGCACCGACCACACCGACCGGACGACCACACCGACCGGAGCGGGAGTCGGCGACGCCTCTCGCGACCTTAAATCACCATCCCCGACTCTAACACGGCGATGAGAACCGTCAGCACCGGAATGCTGACGAGCGTCGTCGAGAAGACGACGGCGCTGACGTACTCCGCCGCCGAGAGGCCGCCGACGGTCGCGCCGTCGGAGAACTCGATGACGAGGATGAGCGGCGTGATGGCGGCGGGCATCGCGCATTCGAGGACGAAGACGCGCGCGACCGTCGGGTCGGCGAAGCCGAGCGCGAACGCGACGCCGAGACCGACGACGGGGGCGACGACCATCTTGAGCGCGTTGGCGACGCCGACGCGCGAGAGCGCGGAGCCGTAGTCGGTGTTAGCCAGCTGGATACCGAGGATGAGCAGCATCACCGGAATCGAGGAGTCGCCGACGAGTTGGACCGTCTCCATCGCCGCGCCGTCGACGGGCGGGACGACGCCGAGCCACCGCGCGGCGACGGCGGCGATAACGGCGTAGACGAGCGGGACGCGGAGCGCGCGTTTGAACCCGTCGAGACCCGCCGAGCCGCCGCTTCGGGAGGCGATGTAGACGCCGATGGTGTAGACGAGCACGCCCTGCACTGCGAGGTAGAGCACCGCCGTGCTGCGCCCCGTCGTACCGAACGCGAACTCCGAGAGCGGGACGCCGTAGTTGCCGGAGTTCGGGAACGCGCTGACGAGGACGAGCGCGCTCAGAATCGGCTCGGGTTCGCCGAGCAGTCGACCGATTCCCTCGGAGACGAGAATCATCGCGACAGTGTAGGCGGCGACGCCCAGCGCGACCCGGGCGAGCGTCCCGCCGCCGAGCGTCGTCGTCGCGAGGCTGTGGAAGACGAGCGCGGGCGCGAGTACGTAGAGGGTTACCGTGTTCAACGGCCCGGGGTCGACGTCTTGGGTCCGCCCGAGCAGAAAGCCGATGCCCGCCAGCGCGAGAATCGGCAGTATCGCGGTGGCGAAGATAGAGACCAGTGACACGCTCGAAGCCACCCGGGCGGCGATACCAAACGTTTCGGATGCGGCGACCCGCGCGGCGACTCAGCCGGCCGATTCGCGGCGAGCGGTCGCCCGGCGTGCCCACCGAACGGCACCGACGACGGTCGCCGCTTCGAGGTACGCGAACACCGCCCAGAACGCGAAGAAGAACGTGTAGGCCGGGACGCCGAACTCGTTGAACAGCAACGTATCGAGGAAGAACGCGACGACGTACGCGGGGAAAGTCGCATAGAGCACCGGTTCGACGAGGGCACCGACCCGATTGAGCACGAGGAGGGCGACGAAGACGGCGAACACCGCGAGTGTCGTCGTATCGACGAGCGTGCGGCGGAGGGGGACCATAGGCGAAAATATCCGTAGAATCACATAACGTTGGCGTCGACGGCTATGTGAGAACGGTTCGCAGCGTCTCGCCGAGTTACGCGCCGACGCCTTCGTTGTCGATGAGCCGCCACGCGCCCGACCCCGTGGTCTCGACGAACTCGCGGCGCTCCATCTCCGCCATCACTTCCTGGAGGCGGTCCGGCTGGGCAATCTCCATCCCGATGGGGTCGACGTCGTGGAACTCGTCGAGGTAGTGGCGCACGTCTTCGAGTTCGAACGTCTCCTCGTCGGCTTTCACCATCACGCCCGAGATGAGGTCGACCATGTCCTCGATGAAGTTCCAGGGGTAGACGATCCACGCCCACTGTTCGAGGCGCTCGCCGACGTAGTCCGGTTCGAACTCGCTGGTCTGCAGCAGTTGCAGCGTCGCCGTGCGGACCTCGTCGGCGTCGCGCTCGCGGACGTACTCGTCGGCGCGCTTGATGGAGCCGCCGGTGTCGGCGATGTCGTCGATGATGAGTACGTTCTTCCCCTCGACGCTGCCCTCCGGCATCGGGTAGCGGACCTCGGGTTCGCCCGACTTCTGGGCGGTGCCGACGTAGTGTTCCATCTTCAGGCTCGTCAGGTCGTCCAGCCCGAGGAAGTCGCACAGACACCGACCCGCGAACCACCCGCCGCGGGCGAGCGCGACGACCACGTCCGGTTCGAACGACGACTGTTTCACGTCGTCGCTCACGTCGCGGCAGAGTCCGTAGATATACTCCCAGTTGGTGATAGTGCACTTGAACTCGTCGGGGAGGTCGCTCATTTCCGACTGTGACTCTGCCACGGCCGCACATAAGGGTTTACAGGTAGTCTCGTCGGGAAACGGGCGTCCTCCCGACCGACTGGAGTTGGACGACCGCCGGCGTCTCCCGAACGGTCGTGGCTCGCTCAGCGTCCGTATCGGTTCTCGTCTCGGATGAGCGAGCGAACGCGCTCGTGGGTGTCGACGAACGCCTCGTCGGTTCGGCTCCGGGGGCGGTCGAGGTCGACGTCGACGATCTCGCGGACCGTCCCCGGCCCCGGCGTGAGGACGACGATTCGGTCGGCGAGCGTGACCGCCTCCTCGACGTCGTGAGTGACGAACAGAATCGTCTTCCTCGTCTCCTCCCAGATGCGCAACAGCCGGTCGTGGAGGGTGCTCTTCGTCTGGGCGTCGACGCTCCCGAACGGTTCGTCCATCAACAGCAGTTCGGGGTCGACCGCCAGCGCGCGGGCGATACCGACGCGCTGTTTCATGCCGCCGGAGAGCTCCCGGGGATAGGAGTCGCCGAAGCCCGAGAGACCGACCAGGCCGATCATCTCCTCGACGCGCGTCTCGCGTTCGTCGGGGGCGACGTCCATCTGCTCCAACCCGAACGCGACGTTCTCGCGGACGGTCAACCAGGGAAAGAGGTGGTACTCCTGGAAGACGATGCCGAGGTCACGCGTGGGAGCGGTCACCGGCTCGCCGGAGAGCAACACCTCGCCGCCGGTCGGCGATTCCAGCCCGGCGACGATGCGGAACAAGGTGGTCTTGCCGCTGCCCGACGGGCCGACGATGCAGACGAACTCGCCGGCGTCGACCTCGAAGTCGACGCCCTCGAGGGCGCGAAGTCCGTCGCCGTCACCGTCGCCGTCGTCACCGTCGCCGTCGTCGCCGTACACCTTCGAGATGTCGTGAACGGCGACGCGAGGAACTCCGTCGTTCATCGCCACGCGAGCAGTCGCCGCTGGACGCGTTCGAACGCCGAATCCACCACGAGGTAGACGAGGCTCATCAGTGCGATGTAGGCGATGACGACGTCGACCGAGAGGTTGTTGGAGGCGGTCAGAATCGTCCGACCGACGCCGGGAACGCCGAAGATTTCGGCGGCGAGGATGAGCATCCAGGAGCGCCCGACGCCGGTCCTGATGCCCGTCAGAATCTCCGGCGACGCGGCGGGCAGCACGACCTGTCGAATCTGCCCCCACGTCGAGTTCGCCCCCAGCGAGCGCGCGACGTCGATGAGGTCCTCGGAGACGCCCTGGACCCCGCCGTAGGTGGCGTAGTAGTTGATCCAGAACGCCCCCGCGGCGATGATGAACGCGGCGCCGCCGTGATTGATGCCGAACCACGCGATGGCGAAGCCGATGAGCGCGAGCGGCGGCACCGGTCGAAGCACCCGGACGATGGGCGCGGCCACGTCGTCAAGCCGTTGACTCCACGCCAGCGCCACGCCGAGCGCTACCCCCAGAACGGTCCCGACGACGGCGCCGGGCAGCCAGTGGGTGACGCTCTGACCCAGCGCGGTCAGCATCGACCCGGAGGCGAGTTCGACCCAGAACGTCTCCGCGACGACGTCGGGCGACGGCAGGACGTACGTCGGGCTGAACAGCGCGGCGACCCACCAGATGCCGAGGAAGGCGACGACGCCGGACGCGCCGCGGACGAGTCGCGCCCCGCGGTGGGACCCGCCGATGTCGAAGGAGTCACCGAACTCCGTCTCGATTTCCGTGCTCATCGGTTCACTCGAGACCGTCGTAGACCGAGTAGTCGAACACCTGCTCCGCGGAGAGCGTCGAGTCCGTCTTCCCCAACCGGTTCGCGTACTCGGCGAAGATCTTCGTCCCGCTCTCGATCTCGCGGGGGTCGGTGATAAAGTTAGACAGCGGCGACTCCATCGCTTGCCTGGCGACGTCGACCGGCAGCGACTGCTCGCCGACGACCGCGCTGGCGTGTTCCGCGGCCGTCTCCCTGTTCGAGGAGATGAACTCCGTCGCGCGCCGGTGTTGGCGGACGAACGCCGCGGCCGTGTCGGAGTCTCTGACTTCGTCGGCCATCAGCGTCACCGCGGCGGGTTGGCCGGGCATGAAGTCGGCCGCGACGTCGATGAACTGGTACGGGAGGTCGTTGGCCGCGATCTTCGTCGGCACCGGCTCCATGATGCTCGTCCCGTCGAACTCCTCGTTGGCGAGGCCCTGGAAGACGGCGTTGGCGCCGCCCGCGCCGACGATGTCGACGTGTTTGCCCGGTTCGAGGTCGTGCTCGTCGACGAGCCAGTACCGAAGGAGGATGTCCGGAACCGACCCCTCGGGGAAGGTGCCGAACGTGAACCGCTCGCCCGTCTCGCTGCGCCACTGCTCGAACGACCCCGCGGGGTCGTTCGGGTCCCACATCTCGGCGAATCGGTCGTGCGCCAGGATGCCCATCGGCTCCTCGATGTTGGCGGCGACGACCTTCGCGGCGATGCCGCGGTCGACGACGATCATCGCCGGGACGATACCGAACATCGCTACGTCGATGTCGCCCGATGCGTACGCCTTCACGATGCTCGGCCCGTCGGTGAACTGCTTGCCCTCGACGCTCGCGTCGAGTTCGTCGAAGTACCCCTCCTGGTCCATCACGAAGTACTGCATGTCGGGGTATATCGGCATGTACGCCACCGTGAGCGTATCCGACCCGTCGCTGCCGAGGACGCCGGTGCAGCCGGCGAGGCCCGTCAGGGCCGCGGCGCCGGAGCCGGCGAGGTACTCTCGTCGCGATAGTTCGCGACTCGGTCTGGTCATATCCCCGTTAGGGTCGGCTCGCTTATGCCGGAACGGCTGTCGGTAAGGGTCACCCGGAGTCTGGACGCCTCGCCGTCGAGAGCGCTCGCTCGAACGCGCCGTTGGTCGGCTGGAACGCCGAAAACAGTCGTTCCGGGCGCTCGGTGTCCGTCAGAGAAAGCGGTGGTTTTTACCAAAAACGGGAAACTATCTGATACGTCGGTCTGCACAGGCCCGACGCCGTACCGGTCGAGATGGTGTCCGAGCGGACCGCTCCGGCCGACGACCGACTGCGGCGCCCGCGGCGTTCACCACCCGTCCGGCGAGACGCCGACCAGTCCGGCGCTCACGTCCCAGAGCCGACGCCGCGTCGTCTCGTCGCCGACCGACGACGCCGGCCGAACCTCCGCGGCGTCGACGTAGACGCCACCCCGTCCGGCGGGCCCGGTGGCGTCGGCCGCGGCGAGGATGCTCTCGGTCCCCTCGTCGAGAGAGCGCGTGAACCCGAGCGGCAGACGAGAGAAAGCGGTGAGCAGCAGGCGACCGCGGAGCGACGCCCCGCGCGCGAGGTTCGTACTCGGGACGAAGCCGGGGTTGACCGCGGCGGCGGTGACGCCCGCGTCGTCGGGTCCGTCCCTCTCACCGAGTCGTTCGGCCAGTTCCTCGGTGAACAACACGTTGGCGAGCTTCGACCGCGCGTAGGCGTCCATCCCGTCGTAGCCGCCTCCGGAGAAGAGGTCCGAGAAGTCGAGTTCGCCGCGTTCGAGCAACCCCGACGAGACGGTGACGACGCGCGACGGCGCTGCGGCCCGGAGCAGCGAAAGCAACTCGTGCGTCAGCAGAAACGGCGCGAGGTGGTTGACGGCGAAGGTGCGTTCGATGCCGTCGGTAGTTAGCTCCCGAGACGACGAGAAGACGCCCGCACCGTTGACGAGCAGGTCGAGTCGGTCGTTGCGGGCGCGGAACTCGGCGGCGAGCTTTCGGACGGCCGACTGTGAAGCGAGGTCGGCTCGATAGAAGGCGACGTCGCCCTCGGTTCGCTCGCGGAGGTCGG
This sequence comes from Haloprofundus sp. MHR1, assembly GCF_005155585.1. NCBI lineage: Archaea > Methanobacteriati > Methanobacteriota > Halobacteria > Halobacteriales > Haloferacaceae > Haloprofundus > Haloprofundus sp. MHR1. The sequence goes on along the minus strand of NZ_CP039833.1, from coordinate 2,028,542 downwards.
CGGCGACCGTCCGGCCGCGTTCTCGGTTTCGGCCGACGATGGCGACCGACGCCCCGCGGTCGGCGAGTCGACGCGACACCGACGCGCCAAGACCGCTCGTCCCGCCCGTGACGAGCGCGACGTATCCGGCCGCGCTCTCGTCCGGCAGTTCCATACCCTCCGCTCGGTCGGGGCCGCCAAATACCCTCCTCCCGGCGAGGCGGAGCAGCGACGGGCCCGCTCGGGCGGTCGGTGCGTCGGTAGCTACATCCGTCCGACGACGAAACCGTGGACCATGGACGACGAAACGACGTTCCGCGAGGTGCAACGGTTCCGTCAGCGCTGGCTCTGGCTGCTCCTCGGCGGAGGGTTCGCGTTCTCCCTGCTTCTCGGCCCCGTCTCGATACTCGGCTTCGCCGTCTTCGCTGCGGTCGGGCTGTTGCTCTACAACGCCCGGCTGGAGACCGAAGTCCGAGACGACGGGGTCTACGTCAGATTCGCCCCGTTCCACCGCTCGCCGCGGCGAATCGCGTGGGAAGAGATCACCTCCGCGGAGGCGACGGCGTACAGTCCTATCGGCGAGTTCGGCGGGTGGGGCGTCCGGTGGCGGCCCGGAGCGGTCGCCTACTCGGTCAGCGGGAGCGAGGCCGTCCGCATCGAGCGGACCGACGACCGAGACGTCGTCGTCGGCTCGGAGCGCGCCGCGGAGTTCGCCGCCGCCATCGCTCGGGCGCGCCGGCAGTGAGCGGACGCTCGGCGCTCGGCTCCGGCGTCAGCGAACCGTGCCCGCGCCGAGACGGGCGAACCCGAGCGCGTGCGTCGAGTACGTCGCGTCGTCGCACCGCCCTCGGAGCGCGTTCTGGGCGGCGACGACGCGGCGGTCGAGTAGCTCGGTCGCGGCGCTGAGGTCCGCCGGGCGCTTCGACGGCATCCCCGCGAGCACGAGGCCGTGAAACAGCGCGTTCAGCGGGCGGGCTTCGGGTCGCGTACTCCGCGCCAGATCCAGCAGCGCGAGGTGACCGCCGGGACCGACGAGGTCGGCCCAGTCGTCGACGGCGGCGGCGGGGTCGGCGAGCATCCCGGAGACGAACGAGGCGACGACGGCGTCGGCTCCCCTCACTGGGGGCCTCGTCGCGTCCGCGCGGGCGACGTGGACGTTCGCCCAGCCCTCGCGGGCGACTCGCTCGCGGGCGACGGCGAGCATCCCCGGCGAGAAGTCGAGGCCGACGACAGTGCCCGAGGAGCCGACCCGCTCGCGGAGGTACGCGAAGTTCGCACCCGTCCCGCAGCCCATCTCGACGACGGTGTCGCCCGGAGCGAGGTCGAGCGCCGCCGCGGTGCGTTCGCGGAGCGTCGACACGCCCGGACCGTACGTCGCCAGCGCGTCGTACACCCGTGCCCAGCGGCTGTAGAACTCTTGCGCGGTCGCGACGCCGGACGACGACGCGCCGGTCGCGGTCGCGTCCGGGTCGGCGTCCCGGTCGCTCATCGCAACAGCTCTCGAACCGCGGCGGCGACCGTCGGCGCGTCCGGGCCCAGCACGTACGTGATGGGTTCGATGCCGTAGCTCCCCGTCTGGTACAGCACGAACGTCTCGTCGAGGTCCACGCCGTCGAGGGCGGCGGCGACGGCGTCCGTCGGCGCGTCGGGGTCGAACTCGATGCTCTGGTAGCCCGCCGCTTCGAGCGACGCGACGATGTCGGGGTCGTAGCGGACGTTCACCGCGGCGCGGACCGGTGCGCCCGCGCTTCGCGCCGAGAGCAGCACGGACGCGACGTGGCCGCTCGCGCCGAACTCGGGGTCGCCCGCGACGGTGGCGCGACCTTTCACGTCGAAGATGCGCCCCGGAACGGCGGCGACGCCTTCTATCTCCTCGGCGTCGGGCAGACACTCGGCGAGGTTCGAGCCGACGTGGGGGATGAGTCCGGCGAAGCCGCTGGCGTTCGTCAGCGTCCGCAGGCCGCGTCGGACCGACGACAGCACGCGCTCGGTGGCTCTGAGCGCGCTGTCGGGGTCGTGAACGTCGAACTCCCCCTCGAACTCGGCGAGTTCGGGCATCGCGTCCTCGTGGAGGTCCGCGAGCAGGTCGCCGTCTTCGAGGTGCCGGATGAGCACCTCGGCTTCGACGAGCGCCTGCAGCTGACTCATCTCGCCGGACGCCAGCCCCTCGGCCACGCGTTCTACCAGGTCTCTGACGCGCTCGTCGGCCTCGACGGCCTCGTTTCGGGCGACGCGACCGTGGGCGTACTTTGAGACGGCGCTCTGGCTGACGCCGAGCGCCTCGGCGACCTCCTGTTGGGTGAACTCCCTCTCTCTGAGTTCCGCGGCGAGCATCGATCGGAACGTCGGGAGGAACTCCTCGACGACGACTTCCTCGACGAACTTCATTTCTCGCCGTGGAACTCGGGGTCGTCGCCCAGCCGCGACGCCTGCGGACCGCGCTGGCCCTGGTACTTCGACCCGCGTTCGACGCCGTAGGGGCGCTCGGCGCGCGTCTTCAGTTCGGTGAAGATGAGTTGGGAGACGCGCATCCCCGGCGAGAGCGCGACCGGTGCGGTGCCGAGGTTCGACAGTTCGAGCGTTATCTGGCCCTCGTAACCGGGGTCGACGATACCGGCGGTCGCGTGGATGACGATGGCGAGGCGACCGAGCGACGAGCGACCCTCGACCGTGGCGATGAGGTCCGGCGGTATCTCGACGCGCTCTTTCGTCGTGCCGAGCACGAAATCGCCCGGATGGAGGATGAACTCGTCGCCCTCGTCGACGTGGGTTTCGGTGACGTACTGGCCGATCTCCTCCTCTCTGTTGGGGTGGATACAGGAGATGTTCGTCCGCTGGAACTCCAGGAACTCCTCGCCGAGTCGGAGGTCGATGCTCGCCGGTTGCACTTGCATGTCGAGGTCGTCGAGCGGGTCGACGACGAGGTCACCGGCCTCCAGCCGTTCGAGGAGGTCCACGTCCGAGAGTATCATACTGGGGTGGCCGCGTGCCAGCACGTAAAATCTCCCGGTCGCCTCGGACGGCCTCGCCCGCGTCGACCGACCGTCGGTCAGCCCACGACTCCGAGCAGGAACACGACGAACGCGACGAGGCCGGCGACGCCGAGCGCCGCGTCGCTATCGAGGCCGCGGGCGTGTTCGAGGCCCGCGCGCCAGACGAACAGTTGCCACCCCGCGACGACGAGACCGACCGCGAACGTGAGGGGCCAGTCGAGAAACGACTGCAGTTCCTGTAGCTGCTGGAGCAGCACCTCGGGGTTCTGCGAGAACGACGTCCCGCGGACGACTCTCGACGCCGCGACGAGACCGACGGCCGACTCGACGAACATCGGCACGCCGCCCCACGCGGCGACGGCCAGCGTGTCGCCGAACGTCCCCCGGCCGCCGCCGCGTGAGAGGAGGTGGAGGAAGACACCGACGACGAGCCACCCGAGGAGCGACGAGAAAAACACGACGGGGAGAAGTCCCACGAATCGGTCCCAGAGCTCGTCGCCGAGGTTCAACTCCCGGGTCTCCGGCTCGTCGCAACCGGGCCAGTCGTCGCCGTTGTCCTCGCAGACCCAATCCGGCGGCCGGTTCTCGTTCTCGACGGTGATGGTCGTGTCCAGCGCTTCGCTGAACTGCCAGCCGACGAAGCCGACGGCGGCCGTCGTCAGCAACGCCACGACCACGGCAAGCACGAGCGCATATCCGAAATCGAGTCCGGGCGCGCGCTCTCGGAAGTACTCGTCGGGGTGGAGGAGGGGTGTGCGGGGCATCGTCCGCGTCGACTCGGTACTCGGTGATAATTCTTATCGATTGACCATATCCGTCGTTCGCGCGAGCGCGGCGGCCGTCGCAGTCGCGGCGAGCGCAGCGACGCCGTCCGGTAGGGGTTCGACCGCCGCTCCGACGATAGCAGGTGATTTACCGCGGCGTCGGCGAGAGATGGTATGAAGCAGGTCATCGTCGCCCGGACCGACATCGGGATGGGCCGCGGGAAGCTCGCCGCGCAGGTCGCCCACGCCTCGCTGTCGGCGTACGAGGACGCCGACTCGCGGACGCGGAAGAAGTGGAAAGGCGAGGGGCAGAAGAAAGTCGTCGTGAAGGCCCGAGGCGAGAAGGAGCTGTTCCGCCTCGCGGACCTCGCCGAGCGCGAGGGACTGCCGAACGCCATCGTCCGCGACGCCGGGCACACGCAACTGGACCCGGGAACGGTGACGGCGCTCGCCGTCGGTCCCGGTCAGGACAACCTCGTCGACAAGGTGACCGGCGACCTCTCGCTGTACTGATCTACGGTCTCGCTTCCGCGGCGGCGACGTCGACGAACTACAGCGCTTTTACCGCCACCGCCGCAACCGCGGGTATGAACGCACCGAAGCGAGGGACGGACGCGGCGAGGCGACGCTGATGCACGAAGCGCACCCCATCGAGCGCGAGGTCGGCATGGAGTACTACGTGAGCGACGCCGACGGAATCGGGGGCGAACTCCGCGTCGAACCCGAGGATTTCCGCGTCCGCGAACTGGAGGCGTTCGACGCCGCGCCCGTCGACTCGGACCCCGGCGCGTACGCGAACCTCGTCGTCCGCGCGACGCTGCGCGGCTGGGACACCAACGACTTCGCCGCCCGCCTCTCCGATTCGCTGGGCGTCAGCCGCGAGCGCATCTCGTGGGCGGGGACGAAGGACAAACACGCCGTCACGACGCAACTGTTCACGATTCGCGGCGGCGACCCCGACGACGTGCCGGACGTGCGCGACGCCGACGTAGAGGTCGTCGGCCGCGCCGGTCGCGACATCTCTTTCGGGGATCTGGCGGGCAACGCGTTCGGGATTCGGGTTCGGGACGCCCGAAATCCGGAGAACGTCGGCGAGATAACCGAGCAGTTGCGCGAGTTCGGCGGCGCGGCGGACGACGAAAACGCCGGCGACGCGCCGGTCGTCGGCGTCCCGAACTACTTCGGCCAGCAGCGCTTCGGCAGTCGTCGCCCCGTCACCCACGTCGTCGGCCTCCACGTCGTCCGCGGCGAGTGGCGCGAGGCCGTGCTCTCGTACGTCGGCAATCCGCACGAGAACGAACCCGACGAGACGCGGGAGGCCCGCGCCGTCGTCGACGCGGAAGCCGAGCGCACCGACCCCGACTGGCACCGCGCGCTCGACCGGATGCCCGGTTACCTTCGCTACGAGCGCTCGATGCTCCACCGCCTCGACGAGGACGGCGCGGACTCCGACGACGACTGGCGACACGCGCTCGAAGCCGTGCCGTCGAATCTCCAGCGATTGTTCGTCAATGCCGCGCAGTCGTACGTGTTCAATCGAATCCTCTCGGAGCGACTGCGTCGCGGTCTGCCGTTCGACAGGCCCGTCGAGGGTGACGTCGCCTGTTTCGCCGACCGCGACGCGCCCGAAGGCCTGTTCCGGCCGGACACCGACCGCCTGCAGAAAGTCACGGGCCGCCGCGTCGACATCGTGGGCAAGCACTGCGAGCGCGGCCGGGCGTTCGTCACCGCGCCGCTGGTCGGAACGGAGACCGAGTTGGGCGACGGCGAACCGGGCGAGATAGAGCGCGAGATTCTCGCCGAACTGGACCTCGAACCGAGCGACTTCGACCTCCCCGGAAACTTCGAATCGACCGGGACGCGCCGGGCGATTCTGGTCCGGACGCGGATGGAAATCGAGGAAGAGCCGCTGAACTTCGAGTTCTCGCTCCCGTCGGGGTCGTACGCGACGGCGGTGATGCGCGAGTATACGAAGTCGGGGCCGCTGGACCTGTAGTCGGCGGGCGAAACGAACGGAGTTATAGGCCGGCGAGGCCCAGATTCGGTATGCACTGCGGCCGGTGCGGCACGCCGTTGGAGAAGCCCGGAGACTACTGTCTGACCTGCCGCACCGGCAACTGCGACGCCGTCGTTCTCGACTGTTCGCGCGAGCGAGCGACGCTCACCTTTTTGGACGAAGATGCGGTTCTCGGCGAGACGACGGTGACGACGATGCCCGAGACGGACGAGGAGTCCGGCGTCGTCGAACTGCGGAACTTCGCCGGGCGCGTCGCCGACGAAGTTCGGCGCAAGCGACCCGAGACAGTGTACGCGGCGGGCGACCGCGACGTCATCCGCGAGACGCGCGCACAACTGCACTACGAATTCTACCGCGTCCGCGACGACGACCCCGTCGCGGCCGTCGTCGAGAGTCGCGGCGAACGCACGCTCGAAGTCGTCGAAGCGTCGCCGGGCGAGAAACTCGGCGGGTCCCACACGACCATCATCGGCGGGCGGAAAGGGCGGAAAGCCATCGGCGTCGTCGCCGGCCATCCGCACGTCAAGAAGATAATCCCCGGACCCATCGACGCCGGGGGGAAGGGGTCGCGGACGAGTCTCCGCGCGAAGGTGACCCGCGCCGACAGTAACGGCAACGTCCGGTTTCTGCTGCGCGACGGGTCGAGCGTCCAGGAGAACCGCGTCGTGACGACGGCGATGGACCGCGAGACGGGCGAGCGCGTCCGCGACGACCTGAACGACGCGCTCGCCGACGCGGAGCTACGACCGGCCGACTGAACAGTCGGGAGCGAGTCGGGGAGCGGACGTTCGGAGGCGGTTCGGAGGCGGTTCGGGGCGGTGTCCGGTCTCAGTCGGCGGTACCGTCGCGCGTCTCGAACTCCGTGTTCTGTCGGTCGGTGTCGACCCGTCGCGTCGGCTCACGACTCGAAAGCGTGCTCTGCAGCAGCGCCTGGAGTCCCCGCCGGAGGCGCTCCGAGGCCGCCTGTCCGGAGATGCCCAGCTTCTCGCCGATGTCCGCGAGCGAACAGCGGCGCGGCACCTCGAAGTACCCCGCCTCGAACGCGGCGGTTAGCACGGCTTCTTGGGCGGCGGTCAGCCCGTACCGCGTCCGGCCGTTGGGGGACCCGCGGTAGAGTCGGTGAAGCTGGAACGAGAGTCCCGTATCGATGCAGCGCTGGCGGTACGCCGAAACGGACGCGCGGTCGGGAAACTGCATCCGGAGTGACCACCCGTCGACGGTCGCTTCGGCGTTCAGAAGCACCGCGTCCAGTTCCGTTCGGGCGTAGTACGTCGAGGCGTCGTCGCCCTCCGGACTGAGGGTGATTCGGTACTGTCGCCAGCCGTCGGCCTCGCAGAGAACGACCGCGTCCGAGACGGTCGGGTCGTCGTCGAGCGCGGCGTCGAAACCGCCGAGGCCGTCGCCGGTCGCCTGAACCTGTAGGAGGCTGGTCCCCGTCTCCCGCGCGTACTGCTGGTCGAGCGTGACGGTCACCCCTGGCGCGTTCGCTAACGCACCTTCGAGGATCGAACTCGAAAGGGTGAGTTCAGCGATGAGCATCTGTGGTTTGTCTCGGTCTATGTCAACTCACAGCACGGTTAGACAAAAACGCATCGCCTATCCGACGGTGGGGTGGTTTCGACCGAGAGGGCGGACCGAACAGGGCGGCATAGGAGTGTGTCGCTACGTCAGTTCTTCGACAGCCGCGAGGTCGACCCAGTCGTGAATCACGGAGCTGTCGGACTGTTCGACGGTGTCTCGGTCGCGGTCGTACGTGACCGCACCGACGTCGTCCAGTTTCGGGAGGTGGATGTGACGAAGCGACACCAACAGACTCCGGAAGTGGTCGGATTCGACATCGTCGAGACACTCGACTTCCCACGCGGTCATCGTGTCCGCGATGTCGCAGACGTCGACGGTCTCGCCGTCCGCCTGATGGAGGTAGTACAACACGTCGCGCCGACGCCGATTCGACAGTGCGTCGAACGCTTCGTCCAATCGCGCGCGGTCGACGACCGTCGACGGTGCGTGCGTCGGGTGGTCGCTTCGACGTCCCAGCGTATGATCGTTTGACATGGTAAGGTGAGCACCCGGGAGTTCCCAGCGCGCATAGGAACCGACCCTACATTTCCCAAACTGTGGCGCTTTCACAGCCATGGTTTTATATAAAGGTCCGGCGAGCGCTCGGTACCACCCCCGCCGGGTCGAACGCGGACTCGTAGGCTTTATCTGTCCGCTCGGGATAGATGGCAGCACTATGGCCGACAACAAGGCACGACAGACCGGTAGCTCGGGGCGCTTCGGCGCACGCTACGGTCGAGTCGCGCGCAAGCGGGTCTCCGACATCGAATCCGAGATGCGAAACGCCACCGTCGACGGCGACGACGTCAAGCGCCTCGGCACGGGCATCTGGGTCAACAAAGAGACGGGCGAGAAGTTCACCGGCGGCGCGTACCGCCCGGAGACGCCCGGCGGACGCTCGGTCCGACGCTCCATCCGCGCGGCGCTCGACGAAGACGAGTAACCACACATGAGCTACAAGTGCTCCCGCTGTAAGCGCGACGTCGAACTCGACGAGTACGGGGGCGTCCGCTGTCCGTACTGCGGTCACCGCGTGCTCCTGAAAGAGCGCGCTCGCGTCGTCAAAGAAGTCGACGTGAAGTAACCGCGAACCAGTGTCGCATCTGAGCGTTCTCCGCTTTTCGTACCCCGACGAGCGGCGCGCTCGCGTCGTCGAGCGGAGCGTCCGCGTCGAAGTCGGCGAGATCGACGACGAACGGTCGCACGCGAGCGTCGCGAGGGAGGAGGCAACCGTCGAGGTACGCGTCGAGGCCTCGGACCTGGTCGCGCTTCGTGCGGGCATCAACTCCTGGACGCGGATGGTCGCCGTCGCAGAGCGCGTGTCGGAGCTGGGCGCCGACTCCCTCGCGGGAGAATAAATACGGGGCTTTTTCAGTCCGGCGCGCATCGGACCGACTATGCAAGGAAGTCTACCACCGGAAGCGCAGGAGAAACTCGAGGAACTGCAGGACCTTCAGGAAACCGCGCAGCGCGTCAGCGCGCAGAAACAGCAGTCCGAGAGCACGCTCTCGGAGTCGAAGACGGCGCTCGAAGCGCTCGACGACATCGACGAGGACGCGATGATGTACCGCGAAGTCGGCGAACTGCTCGTCGAGACCGAGTACGACGAGGCCCACGACCAGCTCGAAGACCGCGTCGAGAGCCTCGAGATTCGCGTCGAGCAGCTCAAAAAGCAGGAGGAGCGCGTCCAGGACGAGTTCGAGAGCCTGCAGACCGAGCTCCAGCAGATGCTGCAGGGCGGCGGCGCGGGCGGCCCCGGCGGTCCCGGCGGGATGGGCGGCCCCGGTGCAGGCGGCGCGTAGATGAACGCCGACGCCGAACCGAGCGACGACGAGGTCGTCGAGACGGCCGCCGACGCCGCCGAGGGCGTCATCTTCGCGCACTACAAGCAGTCCGACGTGCGCGACGTGGACGTGACGGTCACGTTCGAGGACGGCGTCCTGGACGTGGACGTGTACCTGAACGCGCCCGACGACGACGCCGACCCGGAAGCCGTCGCCGACGAAGCGGCGCTGGCGGCGCGCGACGCCGTCGACGACCTGTTCGCGGCGAGCGAGTAGCCGCGACGGCCGCGGCGGCCGCTTTCTGTCGATACTCACCCCCGAGCGAGGCAAACAGTTATGTTTTTAGATGGTAACTGTTAACACATGGCTATCGGTGGTCGAGACCGCAGCGGAACGACGGCGCTGGACAGACTCCGGTCGCACTACAACCGAGTCGACCTGCGCTGCCCGCAGTGCGGGTACAGAGACGAAGACGGACAGTGGACCGCGCGGACGACGGGTTCACAGGTGTTGTATCGCCACGTCTGTCCGAGCTGCGGCGAGATTCGGACCCGGACGCTTCGACTGAGTCAGTGACTCGACGGCGACGAAGACGCGCCGGCGTCCGATAGCGGTAGCGTTCTCTCGAACACCGGTTCTCGACGGCCGCCCGTCTCCGCTACGGAGAGCGCGAATCGGCGAACCAGAAGCCGACCGCTCACGCGAGGAAGAAGATGAGGACGCTCACGAGTATCGTCGCGCAGGCGATGGCCGCGGCGAACGCCCCGCCCATCGAGACGGCGACGTTGGCGTGACTGGCGAGCGTCTCGGTGCGGTCGTTGCCGAAGACGGTCACCTCGGCGTGTTCGACGGCCATGCCGGACTCGACGGGTTCGCAGTCGGCGACCGCCTCCGAGACCAGACGGCGAATCAGCGACCTGAGTTCGTCGCGGTCGATGGCGGCACCGACCTGGTTGTCCGCCTTCACCGTGTTGACGATGTGCGTGTCGGTGGTCATCACTTCCGCGGCGTCGACGAGGCTACCGCCGTCTCCGACGACGCGTTCGGCCCCCGCCGCTTCTGCGTCGTCCTCCGTGCTGGGTGCGCTGACGACCTCCGGGTCGTCGGGAGACGTCGACTCGACGGCCTCACAGAGGTCCGAGACGATGCTGTCGCGGAGCCCCGGTTCCATGTTGTTGCCGTCGACGAGCACGTACGCCGTTCGCTGTCCCTCGACTTCCGAGACGGCGACGCGGATGCCGAGCGGCCCGATTCCCTCCCGCGGTGTCCACTCGGTCGGGTCCGAGGCGACGCCCAGACGCAGTCGGTCGGTGCCGGCGTCAGAGAGCGCCCGGCCGACCGCTCCGGCCCCGCGAATCATGTCGAAGGAGCGCCGACTTCCGGGCGTGACGTGGCCGAGGTCCGGACCTTCGAGGCCGTTGTTGCAGTTGTGGGCGTCGACGAGCAGCACGTCGTCCAGTCCGCTGGTTCGCGCCTCCGTCGCCGCCGAGAGCCCGACCGAGTACTCCACGTCGTCGGCGAAGTTCGGAGCGAACGTCGAGACGACGAGCGCGTCGTCGCCGAAGCGTTGGCCGACGAGTTTCGCCTCGCCGGAGTCGACGCGGACGCTCTTGCTGGCTTCGGTGCTGTACTCGATGCGCTCGTGGGCGCTCTCGGCGGCTTCGAGGATGGTGTCGACTTCGCGCTCGGTGACGAGGTTGAAGTCGTGACCGGCGGTGGCGTGCGGCGGGAACGCCAGCCCTTCGCTGCGTCGGGCGACGCGTTCGGGGAAGTTGCCGCCGCCGATCTCGCCCATCGGACCGGGGTGAATCATCGGGAGGACGAACCGCGCCTTCTCGTCGCCGTCGGCGTCGCGGAACGCGAGGACGGTGACGGGGACGACCGCTTCCTGGCCGAGTTGCTCGAAGAAGTCCTCCAGTTCTCGGGAGCCCTCGGCGATGTGGCCGATGAACCCGCGGATGAAGTCGAGGACGGAGACGCCGAGGCTGTTGCGCCACGGTCGGTCGATGACTTCGAGGAAGGCGTAGACGCTCATCGCGTAGATGACGCACATGACTCCGAGGAGGACGAAGTGGTCGGGCGTCAACGCGGAGACGACGTCGGGCGCTTGCTCGGAGCGGGCGAAGTACGGCATCAGGTACGCGTCGAGGACGGGACCACCGACTTCGAGGTAGCTGAGCGTCCCGCTGTAGATGAACAGCAGTACCGCCGAGACGACCGTCTGGATGCTCGCCGGAATCGACGCGACGAGGATGGACGAGCGCGACACGGCCATGATGACGAGCAGGCGGAGCGCGAAGATGGACGCGAGCGCGACGACGAGCACGTCGTAGACGAATCGCTGGTCGAGCGAGGCGAACACGGCGACGATGGCTGCGACGGTGAGCAGTCCGACGAGGACGATCTCGCAGGCCAACGCTAGAAGCGACGAGCGGTTGGGCGTCAGTCGCCCGCCGAGAAACCGGTCGACGCCGGTGGTCGCGACGCTGGCGACGACCGTCGGGATGCCGACGAAGAAGATGCCCTCCCAGGCGTCCTTGCCGACGAAGAACAGCCCTCGCCACGTGCCTTCGCGGAGGCCGGAGTCGAACGCGCCGACGCCCGCGATGGCGGCGATGAGCAGCGCGAACCCGAGGCTCGCGTACCACGAGGGCGCGCGGAAGATGAACCGCGACAACCCGGCGAGGTTGCTCTGCGACGCTGTCATGCCGACGAGGTTGTGGGCGTGCCTCCTAAAACCTCGCTACTTGTTGCGACGAAGCGACAGTCACCCCCGCTGTCAGTCCGGACGGACGGCGTCTTCGGCGGCGCTCGTGTCGCTCAGTTCTCGCAGCGGGCGATGAAGTTCTCGAACACTTCCTGACCGCGCTCGGTGTGGGCGACTTCGGGGTGCCACTGGACGCCGTAGAGGTCCCGGGAGGCGTCGCTCATCGCCTCGATGCCGCAGACGTCGCTCGTCGCGGTGTGGGTGAAGCCCTCGGGGAGCTCCTTCACCTCGTCGGCGTGACTCGCCCAGACGCGGGTCTCGGGCGCGAGCGAGCCGACGAGCGGGTCCTCGTCGTCGAGAATGTCGACGGTCACGTCGGCGTAGCCGCCGTAGTCGCCCGACCCGACGCGCCCGCCGAGTTCGGTCGCCATCACCTGCATGCCGAGACAGATGCCGAGGACGGGGATGTCGAGGTCGAGATACTCCGCGGAGCGCCCGGCGCGGTCGGCGTCCGGTCCGCCCGAGAGGACGACGCCGTCGGCGTCGACTTCCTCGGGTGGGGTGTCGTTGTCGACGATGTCGGTATCGACGCCCGCGTCGCGCAAGGCCCGCTGCTCCAAGTGTGTGAACTGCCCGTGGTTGTCGATGACGACGACTCTGGTCATAGCCGGGGTTGGACCGACGAGCCTAAAAACGAATCGGACTCGGGTCGAAGTGAGCACGTTCGTGCATCGCAGAACGTGAGAGTCGGCTGTTCTCGTGACGCCGGACGGGAGCGAACTCGAACCGCGGCGGTGAAACTTTCACGAACGGTCGTCGGTCGAGCGCTCGAACCGCTCGCTCGCGGACCGAAAGCCGAACTCGGCCTGTTCGTCGCTGCGGCGCTGCTCGCGCGTCGCCAGCGCCTCGGTGTCGGGGTTCACGTCGTCGTCGACGCGGGCGAAGGAGTTGTGAACTTTCGCGTGACACCATCGGCAGAGTGACACAGTAATCTCGTGGCTGGGTTCGGCGTCGTCTCTACCGTTGTCGGCATCGCCGCCGTGATACGAGAGGTGGTGTTCCTCCAACAGCGGGCGCGCCGAGGACTGGTGCGCCATCCGAATTTCCTCCAACCCGCAGCGGACGCACTCGCGGCCGTCGGTGGTCGACCGGTACTGCGGGCAGTCGCGCCACTCGCAATCTTCCTCGCCGGCGAGACAGCAGTAGTCGTCGGCCCGGCGCGCGCGGGCGAACTCGGGGTCGTCGCCGGCGTGCGACAGCGCGTAGCGGCAGCGGCCGTCGCCGGTCAGGTGGTCGCACCGCTCGGCGAACTCGTAGGGGTCGTCCACGCCGACCGGCGTTCCCTTCGGCGTCTTCTCCATGTAGTCGCCCCTCGGTTCCGACGTTACTTGAACGCTCGACGTTCGTCGTTCACCAGAAGAGAGCCTCCGTTTCGAGCGTCTCGGGCTCTCGGTCGCGGACGTGCGTCTTTTCTCCCCCTACCGGATAGATTCGAATACATTTACCTCACGAGTATTATTCGAGTTCGAAACAGAGTATAAAATAACTCAAGAGCTACTTCCTATGAAACGGTAGTTTCAAAACCCCGGATGTTGGTAGATGGATTACAACCAGATCACTGCTGGTCGTCGACGCCAGCACGGGCGCGAGCTATCCATGAAAGACAACTCACCATCTCACACCGGGCACTCCTACGACACGGACCGCTACCGACAACGACACGAAGCCATCGTCGACCCCGGCGAAACGGATCTCTCGTTCGCTGTCATCGACGCGATCGCGGCCGTGGAAGGTGTCGACCCCCTCGACCTCGACCCCTTCATGCACGAGTCCATCAACCCCGACGCGCTGAACAATCTCTTCGCCGGAACCGAGCAGACGAGCCTCGGCGGCTCCGTCGCGTTCGAGGCGCTCAGCTACACCATCGTCGTCGAGAGCCACGGTCGAATCACCGTCTACGAGCAGAAAGACGGCGGCGGACGGCGGACGCTGGCGGCCGGAATGCGGTAACGTCTCCTGACGAGCGAATCTGACACACTTTTGTCGCTCCGTCGTAACGCCGAGTCGTGCAACTCGTTCACGAGGGGCGGCCGATAGCGAGCACCGTCGAGTTCGCGGACACCGTTCTCGAACAGAGCCGCGGGCTGATGTTCCGGCGGTCGGTCCCCGACGACTACGCGCTCGTCTTCCGGTTCGACGAGGCGGAGCGCCGAAGCCTCCACATGCTGTTCGTCCCGTTTCCGATCGACGCGCTCTGGCTGGTCGACGGCGAGGTGACCAAGCACGCTCGCCTCTCGGGGTGGACCGGCCTCGGCTGGGGCACCGCCGACACCATCGTCGAGCTCCCCGCCGGAGCGGCCGACGGCGTCGACGCGGGCGACTCCGTCGAACTCGTCGAGTGATGTTGCGAGAAAGCGAGCGCGGGCGACGCATCCGACTGGCAAGTTCTGTCGTACCCCACAGGTTGATACGTGGTGGCGTCCACCGGGCATCTACAATGTCGGACCACACCGGCACGGAGGATAGGGTAAGTCGCCGCGAGGCGACTGGCCGAGAAATTCCGCGCCCAAGATAACTTCTCGACCGACGACGCGAACGCGGCTGCCACCCCGTTCGCAGCGTCGCTCGACGGACGCGACGTACTGCTTTTGGATACGACGCTCAGAGACGGCGAGCAAGCGCCGGGTGTCTCGCTCTCGACGACCGAGAAGGTCGACATCGCACGCGCGCTCGACAGAGCGGCGGTGCCGTTCGTCGAGGCCGGGAGCGCCTGCACCGGCGCGGGCGAACGCGACGCCATCGCCCGCGTCGCCGACCTCGGTCTCGACGCGACGGTGACGAGTTTCGCCCGCGGGGTCCGCGCCGACGTGGACCTCGCGCTCGACTGCGGCGTCGACGGCGTGAATCTCGTCGTCCCCGCCAGCGACCGCCACGTCGAGGGGAAGGTCGGCACCGACCGCGACTCGGTCGTCGAGACGACGGTCGAACTCGTCGAACACGCCCGCGACCACGGCCTCTGGGTCGAGGTGCTCGGGGAGGACGGCTCGCGGGCCGACGTCGACTTTCTCGACCGCCTCGCCGCGGCCGCGCACGACGCCGGAGCCGACCGCTTCTGTTACTGCGACACCGTCGGTCACGGGAGTCCAGAGCACACGGAGCGCGTCGTGTCGCGACTCGCCGAACACGGCCCGACGAGCACCCACGTCCACGACGACCTGGGCTTCGCCATGACGAACGTCCACGCCAGCCTCCGGGCGGGCGCGGATCTCGTCCACGCCACCGTCAACGGCGTCGGCGAGCGCGCGGGCAACGTCGCGCTCGAAGAGGTCGCGGTCGCGCTCTCGCACTGCTACGGCGTCGACTGCGCGAACCTCGACGAACTGTACTCGCTCGCACAGACCGTCGCCCGCGCGACGGAGACGCCGCTTCCCCCGAACAAGGCCGTCGTCGGCGAGAACGCCTTCGCCCACGAGAGCGGCATCCACACCGACGGCACGCTGAAGGACGAGGCGATGTACGAGCCGTACCCGCCCGAGACGGTGGGCCGCGAGCGCCGCCTCGTGCTCGGCAAACACGCCGGCCGCGCCGGCGTCCGAGCGGCGCTCGACGAGCACGGCGTCGAGGTGACCGACGACGAACTCGCGCGAGTCGTCGAGCGCGTCAAGGGCCTCGCGGAGCGCGGAAAGCGCGTCACCGACGCCGACCTGCTCACCGTCGCCGAGGACGTACAGGGTCGCGCCCGCGAGCGACGCGTCCGACTCGTCGACCTGCAGGCGACCAGCGGCGGCGGGGTGCCGACCGCGAGCGTCCGCCTCGCCGTCGACGACGAGGAGCGCGTCGCCGCCGGCACCGGCAACGGCCCCGTCGACGCCGCCGTCGAGGCGGTCCGGACGGCGCTCGGTCCCGACGCCGCCTTCCAGTTGGAGTCGTACCACGTCGACGCCATCTCCGGCGGCACCGACGCCGTCGTCACCGTCGAAGTCGAACTCTCGCGGGGCGACCGGTCGGTGAGCGTCGCCGCGTCGGACGCGGACATCACCCGCGCGAGCGTCGTCGCGATGGTCGACGCCCTCGACCGCCTGCGCGCGCCGAAAGCGGTGGCCGACGTGCCGCCCGCCGACGACTGACCGCAGACGCCCGCCGCCGACTGGCCGCAGACGCCCGCCGACTGGCCACTGACGCCGCACGTCGCCACGGGGGCGACGACCGGAACTTCGCGGCGGCGTCTCAGGTGAGAGAACACTGCCGCGACGACAGCCGAAAGCGAGACGTGTCAACCTCACTCGAACGGAAATCGGCAGACAGCGTAGCGAAGGTGGACGTTTTACCTACCAAGATACTTATCAAGAACGACGACACAAATGGGGTATGGAACGTCGCCGCTTTCTCGCCCTCCTCGGAACGACCGCCGTCGGCGGAACCGCCGGTTGCACCGGACGGTTGTCGCAGTCCGGAGCGAACGTGCAGTTCCCGCCCGCCGCACGCGATGCCGACTTCGACCCGAAACTCGACGGCAGTCCGGCCGAACAGGTCGACGTCGGCTCTCGATTCGGCGTTCTCCGCCCGTCGAACAACGGACCGCACGGACTCGTCGTCTGGAACGACGGCCCGGCCCGCGAGATAACCGTCTCGGTGTATCGGAACTCGTTCGTGGCGTACGAGACGTTCGAGCGGACGTTCGACGTCGACGCGGGCGAACACGTGTCGCTGACGCTGCACCGGCCGGCGACCTACACGACCGTCGTCACCGTCGAGGACGCGACTGAGACGGCCGCGACGGTCGGCGTCGACCGGACGAACTTCGACTGCAACGACTCGGAGACGACCGTCGCCGTCCGCGAGAACGGACGGATGGAGTGTTCGACCTGGTCGACGATGATGGGATGCGGGCCGCTGTAATCCGACGACCTGAAAACGGAAGTGGCTCCACACCGAAGCCCGAGCCGTCACCGTGAACGAGTTCGTCGTCGAAGTGAAGCCGTCCGCGCGGCGGACCAACGGCGCGGTCGGAGCCGCTGTCGTCCGTCGCGGGACCCGTCGCCGTTTCGCAACGCGCGCCGACGCCGAGTCGTGGGCGGCGTCGCTCTCCGGCGGGAACGAGCCCCGCGTCTGGATTCGACTCGCCGACCCGCGCGACGACTCCGCCGTCGACGGATATCTCGTCGGCCGTCGCGGACGCGTTTCCCTCGACGGTGCGTACGACAAGCGCCGCCGCCGACTCCGCGGCGGGACCGAGAGCGAACAGTCGGGTTTCGACCGCTTCTGACTCCTTCGGCCGTTTCCGACCCCTTCGACCGTTCCCAGCCCGCCTCAGTCGCTACCGACCGGGAGCGCGTCGGTGTCGGCGTACTCGCGGACGTACACGTCGACGAGCGCTTTCAGCACGCCGAGGACGATGGGGCCGAAGAAGATGCCCATGACCCCCAGCGCCGCGACGCCGCCGAAGATGCCGACGACGAACAGCCCGGGGTTGAGACGCGCCTCTCGCCCGCCGATGACGGGGCGGAGGTAGTTGTCCGAGAGGCTGACGACCACGGTACCGTAGACGAACAGAAACCCCGCCGGGACGTACTGACCGGTGAGCGCCAGATACACCGACGCCGGAATCCAGACGACCGACGCCCCGATGAGCGGCAGCAGCGACAGGAGAACCGTCACGACGGTCCAGAACACGGCGCTCGGGAACCCAACGACGAAGAAACCGATACCGGTGAGGATGCCCTGGACGACGGCGACGAGGACGTTGCCGACCAGCACCGCCCACATGAGGCGGTCGATACGGGCGTGGAGTTCGTCCTGAATCGACGGTGGAAGCGGTATCGCCTCGTGAATCCACGCCACGAGTGCGGTGCCGTCGGTCAGCAGGTAGTAGAGTAGAAACAGGAGGACGGTGAGACCGATGACCGCGTTCGAGAGCCCGCCGAAGACGTCGACGACGCTGCCGACGAGCGTCGACCCGCTCCCCTGCGCGGAGCCGAACAGCGCTTCGACCGAGACGTTCATCCGAGTGAACTCCTCGAACTGCGTCGCCCCCGAGAGCAGGTCGCGGACGGCGGCGAAGACGGAACGTGCCTCTCTGAGGACGACTTGCACGACGAGGGCGACCGGCAGGAGAACGGCCAACGTCGAGACGGCGATGAGGGAAACGGCGGCGACGCGAGCGCCGACCACGCGTTCGAGTCGGCGGTGAACCGGCTTCAACACGTAGGCGAGAAGCACTGCGGCGAGGACGTACTGGAGAAACGGGTACAGCAGTAGAACCGAGAGTACCCCGGCGACGCCGATTGCGAGGAGAAGAAACGAGCGGTCACGCTCCATACCCCTTACAACGACCGACAACCGGATAAATCGAGAGGCTCGCGCCGACGCAGCGCTTCGGGACGGTGACGACGGGTCTCACGCGGCGTCGCGCGCGACGAGACGCGCCGCTCGGAGTATAGCAATCCGAAAAGCGCCGAGGGAGAGATTTGAACTACGCGGACTTCGCTCCCGCCGGTCGCTCGCCCTCTCGTTCAAATCACTCGGCCGGCGTTTACGTCGTTGAGCCTCGCGGCGCGATGAAACGCATCGCTCGGAGTATGACGGTCGGAGAAGCGCCGAGGGAGAGATTTGAACCACAGTCACTCGCTTACGCTCGTTCCCTGCTTCAAATCACTCCACTGTCGTTCACGTCGTCGAGCCTCGCAGCGCGATGAAACGCGCTGCTCGGAGTACGACGGTCGGAGAAGCGCCGAGGGAGAGATTTGAACTCCCGAGTCCGAATGGACAGTAGATTTCGAATCTACCGCCTTGGCCAGGCTAGGCTACCTCGGCTTACGTCTCCACAATCGCCCGCCCTCGTTTAATCGGTTTCGATTTCTCCGGGCGAATCACCGCTGTGGGAGACACTCACGACCGGCCAGTGGGTCTAAGTTCTCCGAGAACGCGTCTCAGGTACATGGATATCTCCGACGCAAGCACCGCTTGCGACCAGGTCCTCGACACGGTGAAAGGTGCGGTCATCGCGGACGACGAGTTCTTCGAGCGCATCATGCTCGGCGTGCTCGCCCGCGGTCACGTCCTCCTCGAAGACGTCCCCGGCACCGGCAAGACGCTCACCGCCCGCAGCATCGCGCAGGCGCTCGGTCTCAGTTTCTCCCGCGTGCAGTTCACGCCCGACCTGCTGCCCTCCGACGTCACCGGGACGAACATCTTCAACGAGCAGGACCGCAGTTTCGAGTTCTCCGAGGGCCCCATCTTCGCCAACATCGTCCTCGCCGACGAGATAAACCGCGCGCCGCCGAAGACGCAGGCCGCCCTGCTGGAAGCGATGGAAGAGGGACAGGTGACCGTCGACGGCGAGACCCACCAGTTGCCCAAGCCGTTCTTCGTCATCGCGACGCAGAACCCCGTCGAACAGGAGGGGACGTTCCCGCTCCCCGAGGCACAGGTCGACCGCTTCTCGGTGAAGACCGCCATCGGCTACCCCGAACTCGACGGCGAGGTCGAACTGCTGCGCCGTCGCGCCGGCCGCGACACGCGCAGTCCGACCGTCGAGACGGTACTCACCCAAGACCAGGTGCTGGCGATGCGGGCGACGCCCGAACGCGTCCGCGTCCACGACGACCTGCTGCAGTACATGGCCGAGATAACCCAGGCGACGCGTAACGACCGCCGCGTCGCCGTCGGTGTCTCCCCGCGCGGGACCCAGCGGATGTTCGAGACCGCCCGCGCCCGCGCCGTCTACGCCGGCCGCGAGTTCGTCACGCCCGACGACGTAAAGCGCGTCAGCCACCCGGTGCTGGCCCACCGCCTGGTTCTCACGCCGGACGCGAAAGTCTCGGACGTGGACAAAGCCGACGTCGTCGACGACGTGCTCAACTCCGTCGACGTGCCGACCGTCGAGTTCGAAGCGCGGTAGCGCGGACGCAACGCGAGTCGATTTTTCACCCGCAGCTTCAGTCGCGCAGCGCCGCCACGAGCGCGACGACGCCCAACAGGAGGAACACGAGCGCCGTCACGGGCTGCCCGCCGCCGGCGGCTTGGTACGCACCGTAACCCAGGACGGTCGCGACGATACCGACCGAGAGCGTCGACGCCGCGTGGACGAGTTCGGCGCGGGTCGTGTTCGTCTCCCGACCGAGCTGCTCGCCGATACCGATGGCGTTCTCGCCGACGTCCCACGCGAACACGGCCGCGAGAAGCCCGACGAGCAGCAGTTCGGGGCCCGACCCGGCGATACCGCCGAAGAGGATCGCCGCGAACAGGGCGACGCCGCCGGCGGTCACCGCTCGGCGTCCGCCGATCACCAACCCGACCGCGAGGACGACGACGCCGACGGCCGCCGCCGCGAGCGCCGTCGACGAGCTCAGCGCCGCCGCGACGAGACAGACGCCCGCGCCGACCAGCGAGAGCGAGACGCTCAGCAGCGCGGGTTTCCGCGTGATTTCGCTCACGAGGACCACCGCTCCCGCGCGCGAGCGAGTTCGGTCGCCAGCGACTCGTCGCGCCAGTCGATGACCCGGATGCCGGTCCGGCGCAGTCGGCTCATCCGGTTCCGGCGTTCGACGCGTGCGAGGCGGCGGCCGGGCGTCTCGTCGGCCGTCGGGTCGGGGCTGACGACGGTGACGAGGTGACCGTGGGCGTCGAGACGCCGCGCCGCGGTGACGACGTAGTCGTCGACCAGCGGCGAGAACAGGATGACCTGTGCGTCCGCCGGCAGGCGGCGCTGGAGGCGGCGGAGGCGAATCGAGGGGAAGAACGCGGCGTCCTCCGGCGGCGTCGGCGCGAGCGACGGATGCGTCGCCAGCAGTCTTCGCCCGCGCGCGCGGTGGTCTCGACCGGTTCCCGGCGGCAGCCAGAGGCTCTCGGCGGCGAACGTCGCCAACCCGACCCGGTCGCCGCCGTCCAGCAGCGCGACGAACGTCTCGCCGGCGGCCTCCGCCGACCGTTCGACGGCGTTCGGCGCGTCGGGTTCGGGCGCGAGGTACGAGCCCTCGCGGGCGTCGACGAGCAACACGACCGTCGCCGCCCGCTCCTCTCGGAACTCGGTCGTCGCGAGTTCGCCGGTTCGCGCGAGTCGGTTCCAGTCGACGCGCTTGAGCGGGTCGCCGCGGCGGTACTCCCGCGTCGAAGTGAACTCCAGTCCCGCGCCGGCGACGTCCGTCGAGATGCGTCCGGCGTACTGCGTCGTCAGGCCGCGAAGCGGGAGGTTCTCGGTCGCCGACAGCCGCGGTTCGCAGCGGAGCACCGTCTCGGTGCTCGCCGCCGTCGCGCGCTCGTTGCTCCCGCTGGCGTTGCGAGCGATAATCCGCATCGGCTCCCACTCGTGTTCGCCGCGCACCGCCCTGACGGCGTACGAGAAGCGCGCTCGCTTCCCCGGCCTGAGCGCCGTTCCGAGCCGAGCGGTCCCGTCCGTGACCTCCAACGCGGGCGGAACGCCGTCGACGACGCGGAGGTCGGGAAGCGTCGATTCGCCGACGTTTCGGACGGTGACGGTGACGCGAACCGTCTCGTCGGGTGCCGCCGTAGAGTCGTCGAGTTCGCGTTCGACGGCCACCGAGGGGTCCGGCGCGTCGCCGCCGTAGGCGTACGCGGCGTAGGCGATGCCCAGCACGCCGGCGAGCAACAGCGCCGGCTGGCGCGGCGAGACGAGAATCGCCAGACTCCCCGAGAGGAGTGCGAGCGCCTCGACGCCCGTCCACCGGTTCGTCTCGAAAGCGCTCATCGGCTCCCCTCCTGAATCGCCACGAGTTCGTCGACGACGCGGCGGGCGCTCCGCTCGAAGGGCGACTCGGTTCGGAGCATCGCTCGGACGCGAGCGACGAGCGACGGACGCGGCGGCGACTCCCGGAGCGCCGCGGCCGCGACGGGGTCGTCGGTCCACGTGCCGGCGTCGAGGCGTTCTTGCGCCTCCTCGGTCGTCAGACCGCCGTATCCGACGAGCGTCTCGCGCGCCGCCTCGCGGAGTCGTTCGCGGACTCGCTCTCGCTTCTGTGCGCGCCCGAGCGAGCGCTCGCCTGCGAACTCGACGTCCACGTCGTCGCCGGGCACCGGCACGTGGTATCGGAGTTCCGGGTCGTCGGTCGTCGTGGCGTGGAACGTCGTCTTTCGACGGGAGAGGCCGTACCGAATCCCCTGGACGAGCGCGAGCGCGCCGACGAGCGTCACGACGAGGTAGTCGAGGCCGAACGCCCCGGCGAGACCCCGGTCGACGACGACGGCGAAGCCGAAGACGGTCGCGGTGAGCCCCGCGAACGCGGTGACGGTTCTCACCGGCTCTCGTCTCCCTCGGCGTCCGCAGCGCCGTCGGCGTACGCCGACTCGATGCGACGGAGCGCCGAAACGGCGCGTTCCTCCCGGTCGGCGGTCACCGTTCCCTCGCCGTAACGGACGTACTCGAACAGTTCCGTGAGTTCGCGCACGTCCCCGCGGGCCATCCCCGCGTCCTCGGCGGCGACGGCGAACTCCTCGGGGGTGCTCGTCTGCGGACGCTCGACGTCGAGCAGGCCGGTCATCTCGACCCACGCTCTGTACACCTCGTTGTCGGTGTCGGCGTCGGCTTCGATTCGGTCGGCCGCGCGGCCGGCGGCCGCTCCGAGGGCGGCCACGTCGGGTATCGGGTCGGGCGTATCGTCGGTGCCGTCGACGACCTCGTCGTCGTCGCCGGTGGAGACGAACAGCAACAGCACCGCGCCGACGAGGACGACCCCGAGGATGGCCAAGAGCAGTATCGTCGGCGTCGTGAGCGTCTCGCCGGTCCCGGTGAGCCCCGACGAGCCCGCCGAGCCCGGAAACAGCGAACTGTTGGTCGAGTTCTCTCCGCCGCCGAATCCGAACGACGAGTCCGGGGTCGCACAGGAGGTGAGAAGCACGTAGAAGATGAGAACCAGGCTGCCGAACGAGACGGTGAACGCGAGGCCGAGGAGGTACGACCCGGTTTTGTATCGGGCGACGGCGTTCATCGCGACGAACGCGCCGACGATGGTGGGGGCGACCCACCACTGCGTCAGCCAGGGAACACAGAAGCTCAGCAGCGGGGCCGCTTCACTCTCGCCGTTCACGAACGGCTGTTGTTCTTCGGGAGCATCGCTGCCCCCGCCGAAACTACCGCTGTCGGAGGTACCGAGGCCGAAACTGCCGCCGTCGTCGGTGACGACCGCGGAGTCGAGGGTCGCGGCGGCGAGGGCGAGCGCGCAGACGGCGAGAGCGGCGAGACCGATCCGGAGGGCTGTGTCTCTCTGCACGACACGTGATAGCGTGGCAACGCCGTATAGTGGTTTCGACACTGACTCATCAGCCAGGAATCACGAACGGATCGCCGGAGAGACTCAGTCGGAGGTGGGAGGTTCGGGTGCGCGTTCGTCGACTAACGGAAACGAGTCGAAGTATCCGTCGTCGGCGCTCTCGACGATGGCGTCGTTTCGAGCGCCGTCGGCGGCGGCGTGGCGGTACGCCTCGGTTCGGCTCTCGTCGTCGCCGAGCGGAACTATCGAGACAGTGGTTCCGTCGGGGGTCACGCGGACGAGCAGGTATCCCTGCGGGAACGAACACGCGGCGGGCGTCGTCACCTGCGTCACGCCGTCGAACGAGTCGACCCGGCCGCCGCGAGGACGACCGTCGGAGACGCCGGAGACGCCGGACTCGTCGGACCCATCCGAGACGCCGGACTCGTCGGACCCATCCGAGACGCCGGAGACGCGGGCGGCCGTCGGCCAGTGGATGTGGCCCGAGACAGCCAATTCGACGCCGGCCGAATCGAGCGCCTCGACCACTGCGTCGGCGTTCCGGAGCTGGTAGTGGTCGGTGTCGGGGAACCGCTCGACGAGGCGGCCGACGTGGGTCGTCGGGTGGTGGAAGACGGCGACCGTCGGGCGCTCGGGGTCGACGGCGTCCGCTATCCAGTCGAGTTGTGCGTCGGAGATGCGGCCCGCGTGGCCCTCTCGGAGCGTCCCGTCGGCGTCGGAGGCGCTGTTGAGACAGACGACGTCGAGACCGCCCAGACGGGACCGGTACGGCAACTCGTCGGGACAGTGCGCGGCGACGAACGAGGACAGCGGGGGAGTCTGGTGGTCGTCGAACGCTTTCGGGACGTCGTGGTTCCCCGGGACGGCGAGGTACGGCGCGTCGAGTTCCGAGAGAATCTCCGCGACGCGGTCGAACTCCGGGGACGCCCCGTCCTTCGTCAGGTCGCCCGCGAAGACGAGTCCGTCGACGTCCCGCCGATTCACGTCGTCGACGACCGATTCGAGTCGGGATTCGGTCCGGTGAAACACCTTCCACGTCCCCTCGGCGTCGGCAGTGACGTGGGCGTCGGAGACGACGGCGAGCGTCGTCTCGGGTGCTTTCGGTCGGTCGAGATGCGCGAGTTCGGTTTCGCGGGTGGGGCCGGACATCGGTGTTCGGCGGGGCTAGCCCGTCCGGGCGGGTAAACATATCGGCCGCGTTATAATTTTGTGAGAGTAGCGAACGCGCGTCTTATTCGAATCTGCGGGCGAAGAAACTCTCTCACCATCGACGACGAGAGATCCGAGCCCCGTCTCTTCGAGTTCGGGTTCGTCGCCGAGGCGGCCGTCGACGCACGCTCGGCACTCCGACGTCGGGACGCGTCCGCCTCGGCGCTCGACAGACGCCCTGTGCGGTGACCGGGACTACTGATTCCCCGTCGGCGCGGACACTAGAAACGTTCTCGCACCTTTCCGTTCGAGGTACAGTTCGACGCCGCGTTCGCGCTGACGGTCGACGCAGGCGGGAACCTCCTCGGCGGCCAGGTCGGTTATGTCGATGCACTTCCGCGACTGCTCTCGGTCACGCCTCACGGCGATGCTCATACACGTACATTCGTACTGAGTGACTTGTAGGCGAGCCTAGCAGAGCGAAAGTGAAACTGAACGACGGCGTCGGGGTCGACTCGGCGAGCGCGGAGTCGACTCGATGAACGGCGGAGTCGACTCGATGAACGGCGGGGCCGACTCGACGAGCGGTGGGGTCGACTCGACGAGCGGCGGGAGAGTCGGGACTCCGGGGGTACGACCTGGTTGCGTTTCAGCGAACCGCGTCGGGAGAAGCGGTGGCTTCGGGGCGTTGATGTAAGCGGTGTCGAGCGGTCACTCCAGCGACTCGGCGGCGTACTCGGCGACGTCGGCGGAACCACAGCACCGACAGCGCTCGTCGTCCGCATCGAGCGTGGTTCCGCAGCGACGACACTCGTAGAACGTCGCGTCGCGCGTTTCCCGACCGACGACGGATTTGACAGATTCGAACATAGATACTCAGGGGGCGTCGCGCCCGCTTGGTTGGTTGTGACGGTAGATACATTAGAAGGTTGTCCATCCGCGGTGAAAGTGTAAATTCCGCCTCCGTCATGCGATTTTGAACCGAATATGCGTGAGAAAAAGAAGGAGAAGCTACGGCCGCGGCGTCGCCGTTCCTGCGGCGTACGGGTCCGCTCTCGAAACCGGCGACCGGCGTCTCACAGACGTTCGAGCGGGAACTCCGGAGTCCGCGGGTCCAGTCTCGGGTGGATGTCAATCCGCCCACGTCCACCGCGAGTCGAGGACGTACCGATAGACGCCGCTGATGACGATTGCGAGGCCGTTGGCGAGTAGGTACGGGACGCCCCGCCACGCGACCAACCCGTAGAGGATACCGAGTTGGATCGGGATCGCGCTCCCGCGGACGAGGTTCGTCTTCACCAGTCCGGAGAGAAACGCGTTCGTCCCGGTGTTCTGAAACGCCTGGAACGTCCACGTGTTGTTCAACACGTACTGGAAGACGATGGTTATCTCGATGGCGATGGCGGCCGCCAGCAGGTAGTTTATCCGCCCCCGTTCGACGAACAGCCACAGCAACACCATCTGGACGCCCGCGGCGACCGCACCGACGATGACGAAGCGACGCAGGCGGACGGCGATGGGGCTCTCTACGAGGGCCCGCAGCAGCGCTCGGACCACGGTTATCGGTATCCGAGCGCGGAGAGGCGGGTTTCGACGGCGTCGTCGACGGCGTCGTCGGACGCGTCGTCGAGTGCACCCTCGCCGGCTCCGGCGAGCAGTTCGGCGTGTTCGACCGCCGGTTCGCGGAGTCGAGCGACGACCGACTCGTCCTCAGGGGTGGGAGCGACGGTTCGGTCGGTCTGTTGGTCGGGGTCGCTCGCTCGGTGGTACAGCTCCCGTGCGCCGGTCTCGGTGTTCTCGACGTAGGTCCACTCGCGCGTCCGCACGCTCACGAGCAGGTCACCGTCGTCGAGACTGCGGGGGATCGGCTGTTGGGTGACGTCGTCGCCGCGGACCGCGACGGAGACCACGGGGTCGGCGCCGGGGTCCGTGCCGTCGACGACGCTCGAAACGAGGCTCTCTCCGTCCCACTCCGCTGGCGAGTCGACGTCGAAGAGGTCGCAGACCGTCGGCGGGACGGCGTCGAGGCCGACGTGTCCGTCGATGCGCCGAGCGTCCGCGCCCGGGACGTCGACCACGAGCGGGACGTGGATGAGTTCGTCGTAGAGCTTCGGATAGTGGGCGAGGTGGCCGTGTTCCTGAAACTCCTCGCCGTGGTCGCCGGCGACGACGACGGCCGTCTCGTCTCGGTGTCCTGCCGCGTCGAGGCTGTCGAGGAGGCGACCGATACTCGCGTCGACCTGCCTGACCGCCCCCTGGTACAGCGTCCGGAGGTCCGAGAGCGTCCGGTCGCCGACCTCCCACCCGAGGCCGGTGCGGGTGTGCGCCAGGAGCATCCGGTGGGTGCCGAACATCGCCGAGGAGACCTCGCGGATGTAGCGCGGTGCGGGGACGTAGGGGGTGTGGGCGTCCATGTAGTGAACCCACAGGAAGAACGGCTCGTCGGCGTCCTCGACGAACGACGTCGCCGCTCGCTCCACGTCGAGCATGCGCGAGGTGTCGAGAAACGGCTTGTCGTCGCCGTCGCGTCTGAGCCGCGAGGAGAGCCGTCGGAACGGCGAGGCGGCGAGCTGGAGCCACCCTTCGACCGTCGGGTGAGCGGCGAGATAGCGGCCGTAGAGACTCGACCCGACGTCCGCGACGAACGGCTCGAACTCGTCGAACCCCTCGTCGAACCCCCAGTGGTCGGTGAGGAACCCGTTGGCTGCGTTGAACCCGCCCGTCTCGACGCCCGCTTCCGAGAGCGTCTCGGCGAGCGTCGGCGACTCGCTCACGCCGATGCGACCCGTATCCGCGAACACGGGACGCGAGGCGAGCAGTCCGGGGAACGAAAACGGCGTCCAGTTCCCCGTCGCAAACGCGTTCTCGAACACCGTCCCTCGGTCGGCCAACTCCTGTAGTACGGGCGTGTGCCGATCGGAGTCGTACGGACTGATCGCATCCGAACGGAGCGAATCGACCGTCACGAGTACCACGTTGGAGATGTCGGCGTGTGTCGTCATGGGTAGCGAGCCGTGTTGCCACAGACTGGCGCCCCTCTGGTCTCCACCCGACCGCCGTTTCCACCGACGCTGTCGACGAGGCGGTCCAGTCAGTGTCGAAGGCGTGGACGCCAGTAACGTCCTCCCTACGCAGGTCACCCCTGTCACAGTTTCGGTTTCGACGATTGGCGTGAATCGGGGTCGTTCGGGCTCGAGAACGCTGATCTACCCTGTCGGCGCCACCCTATCGGACGGACGCGCTCGGCGATGTGACGACGTCCAGACCCCGACTGTAGTAACGAATCGGCTCTCCGTCGGGCCGAGCGAAGCCGTTCGCGCGAAAGAGCGTCTCGGTTTCGACCGTCGCGTCGGCCGGATACAGCGTCCACGAGTCGTGGTCGACATCGGTGTACCGAACCGTCCCGTCGGGCGCTTCCGTGTAAAACCGGTAACGCTCGGTCAGGAACGCCGCCAGCGGGTCGTCGGCCGAGGAGAACGGGTCGCCCGTCGGCCAGTAGGTCGCCCGGTAGTGTGCGGGTCTGTCGCCGGGGTGGAGTCGTCGACTCCGAAACTCGACGCGGCCGTCGTCGAGTTCGAGCGAGATTCGGGCGTAGTAGTACGGGAGGTGGTGGAACACCCGCGCGCCGAGGACGCTCAGAGCCCCCTGCGCGTCGAGATTGAAGAAGTACACCGCCGGTTCGCCCTCGTAGGTGACGTACGTTCGGAGGTTCAGTTCGGGGAGCGAGAGCCCCAGCCGCCGCGGGAGCCCTTTCGGGCGGACGCTCACGTTCGTGAACGGTACCACCGAGAGCCAGCCGGACCCGTCGTACTCGTCGACGGCGAGCGCCTCGGGGAGGTGGTCGGCGAGGCGGTCGGGGTCGACGCGCCAGTTCTCGAACAGGAGATGCCGCCACCCCATCGCCAGCGGGAGTACCATGCTCGCGCTACGAGCGAAGGAGGTAGTAAGCTTCGGTCGGAGAGGCGACACCGAACGAACCGCGAACCGCGAACCGCGAACCGCGAACCGCGAACCGCGAACCGCAAACCGTGAACCGCGAACCGACGGCTCTCTCTCTCACACGCTGCGAATCGCCTGCAATTACGCTTTCGTCGCGTAGGCACAACAGAGTGGTCGACGAGCAACTTTAGCTCCGTTTTACTAAGTTCAAGAAAAGAAACATGTAGTAAAATATTTACGCGCGGTGTGGAACCGTCTACCGTGACTCAGCATAACAGGCGGACGTTCCTGAAGTTCACCGGCACAGCACTCGGCGGTCTCGCACTCGGCGCGGGGACCGCAGCAGGCGCGACAGGAGCGGACGACCGGTTCCTCGTCGACCTTCGCGAGGTCTCTCGCGCGGACGTCCCCGACAGCGTCGAAATCGTCCACGACCTCTCGGAAGTCGACTTGCTGGTCGCCCGCGGCGACGCCGCGGCCGTCGGCGGGGCGGCCGCGACGACGCCGGACGTGACGGTGTATCAGGCGAACGGCGGCGTCGCGGCGGAGGCCGACGGTCCGAAAGCGAGCGAGGAGAGCGCGAGCCACAACCACGACGGCCCCGCGACGAACACCGAACTCCAGTGGGACAAGCGCGTCCAGAACGTCGGCGACCTGACCGACAAACCCGGCGACGGGACGTTCGTCCACGACGTGACGAAGGGCGCGGGTACGCGCGTCGCCGTCGTCGATTCCGGCGTCTACGACGCGCACCCGGACCTCGCCGACGTGGTGAACCCCGAGCTCTCGGCGAACTTCACGACCGACGGTATGGACTTCCGGCCGAACGGCGCGGGCAGCCACGGCACCCACGTCGCCGGAACCATCGCGGCGACGAACAGCAACGACGGCCCCGCCGGCGGCGTGCTCGGCACCGCCCCGGAGACCGAACTGCTCTCGCTGCGCGTCTTCTCCGGCGTCGAGGGCGCGACCGGCGATACGCTCATGGCGCTCGTCTACGCGGCCAATCAGGGCTGCGACGCCGCCAACATCAGCCTCGGCTACCCGTATCCGTACGTCGACCCCGAGCAGTTCCCCGAACTGCTCGCCATCAAAGAGGCGTACCGCCGCGTCGCCGCGTACGCGCGCGAGAAGGAGATGGTTATCGTCAACTCCGCCGGCAACGACGGCCTCGACATGGACGCCGAGGGTATTCTGAGCCTGCCGACCGAGGTCGACGGTATCTTCGGCGTCTCCGCCACCGGCCCAATCGGCTACGGCTGGGGCGGCAAGCACTCCGACAACGAGGAGAAGTGGCTGACCGGGAATCGCCTCGAAGAGGAGACGACGGACCCGGCGTTCTACACGAACTACGGTAGCGCCGTCGAGGTCTCCGCCGCCGGCGGTGACGCCGACCTCGACGCGCTCGACGGCGGCGTCGAGGGCGCAGAGCGCGACCTCGTGTTCTCGACGGTCAACCTCGTCGAGGAGGACGGCTCCGTCGTCGCCGGCTACGGCTGGAAGGCCGGAACGTCGATGGCCGCGCCGCAGGTGTCGGGAGCAGTGGCGCTCGTCCGCTCGCTGCGACCCGACGCCGGTGCCGAGGAGGTCGAGGCGCTCATCCGAGACACCGCCAGCAGCGTGAAGGATAGCGACGACGCCTACCACGGCGCGGGTCACCTCGACCTGAAACGACTGGTGAAAGCCGCGCAGTAAGCGGGTACTCGGCCGACCGCTTACCGTTCGCTTCGCGCGTCCGACGTTTCGAGTTCCTCGACGCGCCGTTCGAGTTCTCGCACGCGTTGCTGCAGACTCGGTGACTCCTCCTCGTCGACGACGGCCGATTCGAGTCGTCGGACGCGGTGGACCAACCCGCTGAGCGGTTGCTCCGTTCGCTCCGACGAGGAGCCGGCGTAGTCCTCCGCCTCCGCACCCAACACGTGGCGCTCGAGCGTTCGTACCCGTCGTTCCAGTCGGTCTACGTCGCTCATCGTCCCTGAGCGTACTGCGTTCGGCGGGATGTATCCTCAGATACGCCAATCGTGCGACTGGTTTCTGAGCGAGACGACGACATCCGCTCTCGACGAACCGGCCCCAGTCGCCCAGATTCCGTTCTATAATCTAAAACTACTACCTCGTTCATGTTCGAGACGAAGAGTTTAAAAAAGAAAAGAGGGTTAAACTCTCGAAGATGTCGAACGAATCGGACGAAAGGACCGACTCGACGTCAGCGGTGGGGACCCGTGTGGACGCCTCCGGGGCGGAGCGAGGGTCGCCGAACACGCACGTTCCGCCGCCGCTACCGCCGGACGATGGGGACGCCTGGTACGCACCCGACGTTCGCGCCCAGTACGAAGTGTACCCTGGCGTCGTCGCCACCGTCGAGGAGACGCGGACGGGGTTTCACTACTCGATACGCGAACCGTCGCTCGGACCGCGCGGCGAAGTCGCCCTCGAACGCGTCCGCGAGTACTTCTCGTCGGTGAGTCGGAGTCGACCCCTCACCAGAGAGGGCGCGAAAGAGCAGGCCGAGCGGGGTCTACCGCCGAAGTACGAGCGAGCGCTCGACCGACTCCTCGAGACGTCGCCCGCCACGCGCCGCCGCGTCGACTACTTCGCGCTCTGCGAACTCCGCCTGTTCGACGACGTGACGCCGCTGGCACTGGACGACCGCATCGACGTCGCCGACGTCGGCGGAACGACGGCCGACTTGCTGGTCCACACCGACGACTACGCACCCGCGACGACGACGTTCACCGACGACGCCGAGTTCGTCGACCGGGTCGCCGGCGAGCGCCTCACCCGCTACGAGGTTCCGTTCTGCGGCTTCGGCGTCGAGGTGGTCGTCTACCGCGAGCGCGTGCTCGGCAACGACCGATTCACGACGAAGTACGCCGTCTCCGAACCGGACCTGCTGCCGGGCGACGAGGCGCTCATCGACGAGTGCCGTGAGCGCATCTGGGAGGCGAACGTCGACGGCGTCGTCGAGGACCGACAGGCGTTCGTCCGCAACCGCGCCCGGCAGTTCCTCTCGCGCCGGCTCACCGCCCGTAACACTCGTGCGTGGCTCGACGCGACCAGTTATCGGCTCAAAAATGCGCTCGCGGAGTACGGCCTCGCCGTGCCGCCGGTCGATAGTCGATACGCCTCGGACCGCCTCGACGACCTGGTGTACTACGTACTGCGCGATTACGTCGGCGAGGGGATTCTGACAGTCCCGCTGCGCGACCCGCACCTCGAGGACATCGAGGCGAATCGTGTCGGCGAGCGGGTGAAAGTCGTCCCGCGGGCCGACGTTGCCGCCGACACCCGAATCCCGACGAACCTCACCTTCGAGGACGAGACGAGTTTCGTCAACGTCGTCGTCCAACTCGCCGCCAGCGACGGTACGGAACTCAACGGTAGTTCGCCGAGCGCGAAGGTGAACCTCGACGTGCCGGACGTCGAGGAGACGATTCGCTGCGCCGTCGCGCTCCCCGTCATCTCTGAGGGCGGTCCCCACGTCTCGATTCGGAAGCAGTCGCCGAACACGATGACGCCCGTCGACTTGGTCGAACGCGGCGCGCTGTCGACCGAGTTGGTGACGCTGCTGTGGATGCTGTACGAACACCACGGCGTCGTCCTCTTCTCGGGACCGACCGGCGTCGGGAAGACGACGTTGATGAACGCGCACATGCCCTTCATTCCGTTCGACGAGCGACCTATCAGCATCGACGAGGGCTCTCGCGAGGTGAATCTCCCGCACGAGACGGGCGTCTCGCTGACGACTCGCGACCACGAGAGCGAGTACAAACGCGTCACGATGGCGGATTTGATGACCGAGACGAACTACCTGAACCCCGACGTCGAGGTCATCGCCGAGATAAACACGCCCGCCTCGTTCGAGACGTTCGCGGAGACGCTCAACACGGGCCACGGCGTCATCGGCACCACGCACGCCGAGGACGTCGAGAGCCTCGTCAACCGCGTCGTCGAACAGGGGCTGCCGGCGTACCTCCTGCGCGAATTAGACCTGGTCGTCTTCCCCCGCCGCGTCGACGGCGAGCGCTACGTCGGCGACGTGGTCGAACTCCTCACCGAGTCCGAATACGAGGCGCTGCGCGAACGCGGCGTCGACGGCTGTGGCGTCGTCGATAAGGAAGGCTCGAAAGTTCACTGGAACCGCGTCGCCTGGCGCGGCACCGACGGAGAGTTCGACATCGACTACCGACACCCGCAACGCGGTGACGACGCGCGTCACGTCGGCTTCCGGGCGTTCGACCGACTCGCCGAGCGGACCGACAGGGAAGTCGAAGCGGTCGAGGCCGAGTTCCACAGAAAACACCGGTACGTCCAGTATCTCTGCCGAGACGGCGTCGAGGACTTCGAGACGCTGTTCGCCTTCCTCGCGGACCTCAGAACCGACGAGGCGGCGACGGTCGAACGCGCGACGCACGCAGTAGCCGACGGCGGAGAGGGCAGTCGAACGGAGCGTGCAGACGCGGAGGGCGGTCCGAGATGAGCGTCCGTTCGGCCCCCTCCCGTGGCGGGCACACTCTCTCGGTCCCGGACAGGGCGCTGTATGCGCTGTTCGCCAGACACGCCGATTCCCGACGCCACGTCGGCGACCGCCGACACTACCGTGGAACAGACATGCGAGTTAGTTTCGACGTGTTTCTGGCGCGGGTGTACGGCGCGTCGTGGGTCCTCGGCGGAACCTTCGCCGCACCGACGTTTCTCGTGTTGACGGCGCTCGACGCGAACGCCGTCGACGCTCTCGCGGAGATCGTCGAGTCCGCGACGCCGTTTCTCGCGGCGGGCGACCTACCCGTTCTCTCGCGGGCGACGCTCGCGGTCGGCGTCGCCCTCGTCGTCGGTGTGGTCGGTAAACGCGCGGTGATCCGACTCGGAGGACTCTATCTGCGGTGGACGGCCGCGGCGCGGCGGTCCGGCATCGAACGGACGCTTCCCGGCGCGGTACGCTATCTGCACGCCCTGTCGTCGGGCAGCGACGGTCAGCGGGCGATGCTCAGGAAGGTGGCCGACGGCGACGCCTACGGCGAGACGGCCGTCTCGATTCGGAAGGCGCTCAACCGCGCCGCGCTCACCGGCAGCGTCGAGGAGGGGCTTCGGCGCGTCGCCCGCGACACCCCGTCTCGGGACCTGCTCGCGCCGTTTCTGCTCAAGTTCCGCGAGCACGCGAGTCAGGGCTCGGACTCGCTGTCAAACTACCTGCGGATGGAGAGTCGGATGCTCGGCCACCGCCGGGAGCGCGCTCGCCAGCGTGCGACCGGCTTTCTCGAGCTCGTCGCCGAACTGTTCATCGTTCTGCTCGTGATGCCGACGCTGCTCGTCATCGTCCTGACGGTGATGAGCGTGCTCGCACCGGGGCTGTCGCAGCCGATTTCGACACCGCTCGGCGGCGTTTCGACGCGGGCGCTCGTCGTCTACGGCAGCGCCGCGTTCATCCTCGTCGTCGGCCTCGCCGCCAGCGCGCTCGTCTCCTCGCTGCGGCCGCCTGGGCAGACGAACAGCTACCATCGACCCTCGAACCCGCTCGAACTGCTGGTGACGTGTGGTCGGAACCCGGCCGCAACGGGCGTCGTCGTTATCGTTCCCGCGGGCGTCGTCGCGGCGCTACTGTGGCGAAACGGCGTCCACCCGCTGAACGTCGGCCTGCTGGGGTACGTCGCGTACGCGCTCCCCGTCGGTGCCGTCGCCGTTCGCCGAGCGAAACTCGACGACGCGAAAGACCGCGAGATACAGGAGTTCGTTCACGCCGTCTCCGGCCACGTGAGTCTCGGGCGACCGTTTCCCGAAGCGGTCGAACTCGTCGCCCGCGACGTCGACCTCGGGGCACTAAATCCGGACGTCGCGGATCTGGCGTTCAACCTCTCGCTGACGACGAACGCCGGGTCCGAGGAGGAACTCCGCCCGGCGGCGCTCGACCGGTTCGTCGAACGCGTCGGAACGCCGTTGGCCGCGCAGACGATGGGGCTCGTGACGGGCGCGCTCGACGCCGGGAGTGACGCGGAAGCGGTGTTCGACACGCTCCAGACCGAGATCGGTCGCTTGTACCACGACAAGCAGGCGCTCCGCTCGAACATGCTCGTCTACGTCGCCGTCGGGTGGACGACGGCGCTGCTGGTCGCGGGCATCGCCGTCGCCGTCAACAGCTACGTGCTCGACGGGTTCGCCCAGCTGTCGACGCTGTCGGGCGGGACGGGCGCGACGCTCGACCCCGACGCGGTGCAACCGGCGCGCGACCGGTTCCGTTTCTACGCCGTCACGCAGGCGACGATGCTCGCCTCCGGGTGGTTCGCCGGAACCGCCAGTCGGAACTGGTACGAGGCGCTCCTGCACTCGGGGTTGCTCGTCGCCGTCTGCTACGGCATCTTCGCGGGGGCGGGGATGATATGAGGGGCCGAAACGCGAACGCGAGGTGGTCGCGCCGCGCGCAGGCGAACGTCGTCGGCGTCGCCCTGCTTCTGGGCGTCACCGTCATCAGCCTCGGCGCGCTCACCGCGAGTATCGGCGTCGTCGTCGAAGAGAACGCCGCCAGCGCCGACGCCACCCGCGTCGCCGCCGACTTCGACGCCGCGCTCGACCCCGTGGAGACGACCGGCCCGGCCCGCGGCCGAGTCTCCTTCACCGACGGGTCGCTGCGAACCGTCGAACGTTCGGTCCGCCTACTGAACGACTCCGGCGTTGTCGTCGAGCGCCGCGTGGACGGTCTCGTCTACGAGTCCGGCGATCGCCGGGTGACGTTTCTCGGTGGGGCCATCGTCCGCGGCCGGCCGGGCCGGGCCGTGCTGTACGAACCGCCGCCAGTCGCCGCCTCGGACGGCGTCCTCCTCGTCGGTGTCGCCCGCCTGAACGCCGCCGAGTCGACGGCGATTTCCGGTAGCCGCGCGTCGAGCGTCGTCCTCGAAACGAACGTCACTCACGAGCGCCGCAGCCTCGCCGAAGACGAGTACCGCCTCGCCGTCGAGACGGAGACGCCGAAACCGTGGGAGCAGCAGTTCGAGGAGTCGGGTGCGACCGTGACGAGACACGATTTCGACGGTGACGGTATCGAGAGCGTCGTCGCCGCGTTCCCGGGAGAACGGGTCGCGTACGTCGTCGTTCACGACATGCGACTGGAGGTGCGTCGTGGCTGACCGATGCGGTTTCGGCGGCCGGAACTTCTCCGGTCGCTCGCCGCGATCGCGGGACCGCGCGATGGCTCCGGCGGTGGGGAAAGCGCTCGAAGTCGGTGTCGTCCTCCTCTACGTCGCACTCGTCACGACGACGCTGTTTGCCGGCGTTGTCCCGGAGTACCGGACCGCAGTCGCTCGCGACGTGAGCGACCGGGTGCTCGTAAGCGCCGCCGAGAACGTCGAAGGGGCGGTGCCGCCGGATACCGCACACGTTCGGAGCGAGCAGCGAGTGTCGCTGCCGGCGACGATACGCGGCGCGAACTATCGCATCCGCGCCGCAGACGGCGAGTCGGGGACACCGGCGGCGCTGGTGTTAGAACACCCCGACGCCGAACTCGGCGGTCGGTTGGCGCTCGCGTTACCGGACCGCGTCAGCGCCGTCGAGGGGTCGTGGACCAGCGGCGGGGCGCAGTCGGTCGTCGTCGAGGGCGACGAGACGGGGGTCGTCGTCCGCCTCGTCGACGGTGCGGCCCCGTCAGAACCGTCGGAAACGGAGCGACTGACCGCGCCGACGCGACCGGAGGTGTCGACGTGACGCGCGACGAACGCGGGCAGGCGAACCTCCTCGTGCTCGCCGTCGCACTCGTCGTGCTGACCGCCGTCGCCGGCATCGGCGTCTCGCTCGCCGACGGCGCACTCGAAAGCGGACAACGTGACGCGATGGAGCGACGGGCGGCCACCTCGCTGGCCTCGCAACTGGTATCGGCGGACAGTTCGACGACCGTCCGCGACAACGTCCTCGACAGTGACGCGGTGGAGAGTCTCACTCCCGCCGACCTCGAACTGCTCGCCCCCGGCGTCGCGAGTGCGGACGTACGCGTTCAAATCGGCGAGTCGACCGTCGTCGAACGGGGGACGCCGAGCGGTGGGGCGACAGTTCGACGCGTCGTACTCGTAGCCGACGAGACGACCGAAAACAGGCGGGTGAACGTCTCCGATTCGGACTCGGTGACGCTCCCGCGGCGGACGACTCGCGTCGACGTCTCCGTCGACACCGGCCCCGAGACGACCGTCGAGACGGTCCGGGTGAACGACCGCGTCGCTCTCCACAGCGAGGACGGCCTCGACGGCGAGACGACGCTGCGAACGTCGCGGTACGAGACGCTGACGCTCGACTTCGACGTCGAGGGGTCGGAAGCCGAGGTGGCGCTCGCGTACTACCCCGAACGGACGACCAAGGCGGTGTTGACGGTGACCGTCGATGCGTGAGCGGAGTCTCTGCCGGCGGCGCTCGACCGGAGGCGGGCCGCGTTCGAGCGCCCGCGGGCAACTGTCGCTCTCGGCGGTCGAAGCCGGTATCGGCGTCGTGTTCGTTCTCGCGGTAGCTGCGAGCTTCGGCGTCGCGCTCCCGGAGACGGGCGCACACGAGGCGCAGCTCGACGCGTACGCCGAGGACTCGATAACGGTGCTATCGAGCGAACCGCCGCGCCACGGCGGCGTAACGCGACTCTCGGAGGTATCGTCGTCGCCGTCGACGTTCGAACGCGAATCGGCCTCGCTCGAGCGTCGGGTTCGTCGCATCGTCCCCGAGAACGTACTGTTCCGCCTCCGCACCCCGCACGGCTCGGTCGGGTTTCGAAAGCCCGCCGGCGTCCCCGTGGGCCGATCGACGACGACGACGGTAAACGGAGACGTGACTATCTGGGTGTGGTACGCGTGAGTCGTCGGGGTTCGGAGGTGAGGCGCGAGCGGGCGCAGCTCGTCCTCGTCGCCGCCGCGGTCATCGCCGTCGCCCTCGTCCCGATGGCCCTCGCCTACCACCAGCTCGGCTACCACGAGGACGTAAGCGCCAGTTCCGAACCGGTGACCAACGGCGAAAACGTCAAACGCGCGCTCGACAGAGCGGTTCACGCGTCCGCGACGCGCCACGACGGCGAGTACGGCTGGGACGAACGCGGCGCGGCCGTCGACGCGTTCGAAGAGACGTTTACGGGCTACGTCGACGAGATCGAATCCTCACGAGTCGAACGCGGCGTCGTCTATCGAATCACGGCGAACGAGACGGTCGCACAGCGATGGGCCGAGAAGAACTGTCCGGCGGGACCGAACCGCGAGTTCGGCCCCTGTGAGTCGTTCGACGGGGTCGTCGTCCAGGAGCGAGCCGGAGAGTCCGTCGTCGTCGCCGTGGGTCTCGACGTTCGGGTGACGACCGACCGAGGGGAACGATGGATGACCGACGTCTGGCGCGTCTGAGGCGACGACAGGAAACTGCGCAGTGGCACGGCCGCGGGCCCGCTGAGTGCCGTGCAATGTCATATTTTTGCGTCAGAACGTTTACGAAGTGGTTCGGTAACCCCTCGAACGATACAGCGGTGACGAACATCTCGATACGCCATCGATAGTTACGAAGTTGAGGATGGTCCCCGTGTATCGTCGGTCTGTCGCGGAACGGCAGTTGTCGTTCGGCCGCTCCGGAGGCTAATATTGGTTGCTTGCGGACGACACGGAAGACAGAATGCCCTCCGTGAAAGTTTCAGAAGAAAATCATGTGTTTCGTAACACACCTCGGTAGTGACCAGAGGCTATGAGCCGCATAACAAGATAGCTGTTCGATATCGAACACTTGAGGGATTCACGGATGGGTGGAAAACACATAGAGGATAGTCATTCAGAGACGATGGCACCGTCTCTACGTCGTATATATGCGCCCAGAGGGGCAGTTAGAGAGGTCAGAGAGAGGAGCGAGTTCGTCGTCGCGGTCGTTCGCCGGTCGCTTCGGGAGGCCGAGATCAGATGAGCCGAAAAAGCGCGGGAGACGTGGAGGACGAGAGCGCTCGACGGTCGAACGCGGGACGCCTCCGAGACCGGTTCACCGCCGTCGCGAGGTCGCTCTCGGCGACGAACGTCGTTCTCGCTGCGGCGCTCGTGTTTTCGGTCGGGACGGTCGCCTACAGCGTCAGCACGGACGCACAGCGCGAGCAGTACACCGAACTGTACGTTCTCGGCGACGCCGAAGACGGTCAGCCGACGGCCTCGACGTATCCCGATGAACTCGTCGTCGGCGAACCGACTCGGCTGCTGGCGGGAGTCGAAAACCACGAGGGCACGACGCAGCGGTACACGCTCATCGTCCAGCTCCAGCGGGTCGACGCGGAGTCCGATTCGACCCCGGAACCCGCCGTGACCGAGACGCAGCGCGTCGGCCAGTTCGAGCGGAGCGTCGACTCGGGCGACCGGTGGCGGATTTCGCACCACGTCGTTCCCGAACGGCGAATCGGCGGCGAGAGAGCCAGACTCACGTACCTGCTCTACCGCGGTGACGTGCCGCAGCGGCCGACCGTCGAGAACGCGTATCGGACGGCCCACATCTGGGTGAGTGTGTCCGATGAGTGATAAAACGCGTCCAGAGACTTCTCGATGTGCAGTCGACGCCTCGACGTCTCGAGTCACAGTGATGGGTTCGACTGGAAACGCGGTTGAACGCGGTCAGAGACGGAATATTCGGCTGGTGATGGTGTCGATAGCGGGAGGAATCGACGAACAGACAGAGAACGAACAGCAGCGCGACAGTACGCTACGGACCCACGAATGAATCCGCACACTCACCCGACGAATATTCTCAGTTTCGACGTCGAGCACTGGTACTCCGCGACGCTCCTCGGTGGGAATGTTGGCGATTCGGTGGACAGGATACACGAATCGACGGATATCGTTCTCGATACCCTCCGGAGATACGACGCCGTGGCGACGTTCTTCATCGTCGGTGAGGTTGCCGAGACGTATCCGGAGATCATTAGAAAGATAGCGGACGACGGACACGAGATCGCTTCGCACGGACAGACACACACGCCGATTTTCGATCTCACTCCGGAGCAATTCGAATACGAACTTTCGGCATCCGCGGACGCATTAGAATGGGCCTCCGGCGACCGTCCGATCGGATTTCGTGCGCCGAACTTCTCGGTGACACGCGAGACCGAGTGGTCGATCGACGTGCTCGAGTCGAGCGACTACGTCTACGATTCGAGCGTCTTCCCGATGAAGACGCCGATGTACGGCGTCTCGAAAGGGTCACTGCGGCCATATCTCGTCAACTCGGAACGACCGTTCGAACCGACGACGGACACGACGACGGGGGAGAGTCGTCTCGTCGAGTACCCCATGGCGGTCACCGACACCCCATTTCGGTTGCCCGTCGCCGGGGGGTTCTACGCGCGACTGTTCCCGATAGAGCTTCTGGAGTGGGGAATTCGGCGGCTCAACAGACGCGGTATCCCGGCGACGCTCTACTTTCATCCCTGGGAGTTCAACCCTGCAGTGTCGACACCCGACCCTCCGTTCGCGAACCGCTTCATCAGTTTTCACGGCATCGACCGCACCGCCGCGAAACTGGAGCGACTGCTCCAGACGTTCGAGTTCGACACACACGCATCTGACCTGACCGGCCGCGGCTGGCGCGAACTGGCCACTGGACTATCGACGGGTAACGAATCAATATGAGTGACATCAAAAAGACAAGTACGACGACGGCCGAACTGACAATCGAACGCTGCAGCAACTCGTACGAGTGGGACCGGTTCGTCGAGCGGGTCGACGGCCCACCGTACGCGCTGTGGGGGTGGGGGGACGCCGCCGAACTGTACGGGCACGACCGGTGGTATCTCGCCGCTTCCAGAGACGACGACATCGTCGCCGCACTCCCGCTCGTCCACATGAAGAGTCGTCTGTTCGGGTCGAAACTCGTCTCTCCACCGTACGGTGAGCGAGGGTCGGTGTTGCTCGACGAATCCGACCTCACAGCCGATCGGGCCGCTACTCGCCTGTTCGAACGGACACGAGCGTTGGCGAACGCACTTGGCGTCGATTTCGTGAGTCTCCGCGGAAGTCGCGTCATGCAAGCGCCGGCTTACGAACACAAGAACCGTTTCGTGACGTATCGGGTGCCGCTCGAATCGACCGAAACCGTCTGGGAGAACATCAAAGACAGTCGCCAGCGACAGATAACGCAGGCAGAAGACGCGACGCTCACCTTCCGAACCGGCGAGACCCTCGGCGACCTCAAAGCGTACTACGAGTTGTCCCTTCGGTCGATGCGGGGACACGGGACACCGCCGCACTCTTTCACGTTCCACAAGACGTTGTGGGATACCCTCGGTGAGGACAACGTCCACCTCGGAATGGTCGAGCGAGACGGCGAGTTGATAAACGCTATCTTGGACTTCTCGCTCGGGTCGACGGTTTACCAGTGGGGCGTCGTCAATGACT
This sequence comes from Haloprofundus sp. MHR1, assembly GCF_005155585.1. NCBI lineage: Archaea > Methanobacteriati > Methanobacteriota > Halobacteria > Halobacteriales > Haloferacaceae > Haloprofundus > Haloprofundus sp. MHR1. Next base: position 1,988,063 of record NZ_CP039833.1, on the reverse strand, counting down.
ACGAGTATCGCGACCTGAACGGGGGGAGCCTCGCGCTCTGGAAGTCGCTCGAACGCGCCGCCGAGGCCGGCCACGAGACGTACGAGTTCGGTCGGACTCGCGAGGGGTCGGGCGTCTACCTGTTCAAGAAGAGCTTCGGCGGACGGAAGACGTGGTACGACGACCTCCACTACTTCCCCAGCGGGTCGGGTGAACTCCCGCATCCCGAGGACGACTCGTACGACCAGGTCAAGAAGGTGTGGCGACGGCTTCCGATTCCGGTCACACAGTACGTTGGTCCGCAGATTCGGGGGAAGATCAGCCTATGAGTCTGCACGTCGCCTACGTCGTCGGACAGAGCACCGGCGGGCTTCCACACTACACTGCCGAACTCGCGAACGCCGTGTCGAAACACGCCGAGGTAACCGTGTTGAAACCGGACAAGACGAGTGCCGACGACCTATTCGACGACGAAGTCGAGGTCATCGACGCTTTCAAACCCATCAGCGTCTCGATGCCGCAACTGTACAGTTTCGAGGTCAATCCGTTCGACTTCGTCCGCGGGATTCGCTCCTACGACAACCTCAAACTCCTCGACGAACTCGACCCGGACGTCGTCCACGACACGTCCGACATGTTCCCGCAGGTGAAGCTCTACGCCGCCAAACACAACGTCGGCGAGCGCTGGCCGTTCGTCGTCACTCGACACGAGGTGGCACTCGATCGGTTCTCACTCTCGCGGCCACCGGTGTTCGTCGAAGAGGCGATGCTCGCCGCGCTTCCGGACGTCCACGAATCGCAGTACATCGTCCACTCACACAAACAGAAAGCGGCTCTCTCCACCCACGGTATCGACGACGATATCATCGAAGTCATCCCCCATGGCGCGTACGAGGTGTTCGGCACGCACGAGGACGTCGACGTCGACGTCGACCCGAACAGCCTGCTGTTCTTCGGCCACATCGTCCCGCCAAAGGGCCTCGACACGCTCGCAGCAGCGATGCCGCTCATCATGCGCGAGATTCCCGACGTGAAGCTGATGGTCGCCGGCGAAGGGAACCTCCCGCGAAAACTCAAACGGTTGCAGAAAAACCATCCCGAGAACGTCGAGGTGCACAATTACTACTTGCCGAACGACGAGGTCAAGAACCTCTTCGGACGCGCCGAAATCGTCGTCGCGCCGTACCGCAGCCAGGGCGGCACGAAAGGCCACAGCGGCGCGGTGTCGACGGCGTTCTCCTTCGGGAAACCTATCGTCGCGTCGACGGCTGGGGAGTTCCGAGAACAAGTCCAAGAGAGCGGTGCGGGGAGAGTTGCCCCGCCCGAGGACCCCGAGAAACTCGCAGCGGTGCTCATCGACGTTCTACAGAACGACGAGAAGCGAGCGACGATGCGAGAGAACAGCCTCAGGATGGCAGAGCGGCTCTCGTGGAGTAGCATCGCCGACCAACATCTCGACCTGTACGAACGACTCGCAGGGCGACAGCACGCAACCCACTCACCAACAGCAAGCAAATGAGAGAACAGAGTTCGGAGAATCTGGAGAAACCTCGGACGACTACTACCCGCCGACATCTGCTGAAGTCGAGCGCGGTAGCCACTGTTCCGTTCGCCGCCGGGTGCCTCACGACTGGACGCCGTGATCTGCTCGACGCCATCGCGGACAGCGTACACCAGGAGGAGCCGCCGACCGCCCCTGGAAACAAACCGGTCGACACTTCCGAGATGACACTCGTCTTCGAAGATTGGTTCGAGAGCGGCTCGCTCGACCGTTCGAAGTGGCGAACGAAGTTCCCGTGGGACGCTCGGACGCACAACTTCGACGCTTACGCCGCCGACGAGAACGTCTACGTTGACGACGGGAAACTCGTGCTCAGAGGCGAGAACAAGCCACAGGAAGGGAAGTCGTACACGACCGGGGTCGTCTCGGCGAAGTACATCTTCAGCCCCGGCTACTTCGAGGGCGTGATGAAGGTGCCGCCGCGGTTCCCCGGGTCGTGGCCGGCGTTCTGGCTCACCTCCGCGTCCTACTGGCCGCCAGAGGTGGACATCTTCGAGTTCTTCGGTGCCGACCCGGAAGTGTACATGACGTACCACTACGATGGAGACGGAGAGGGAAGCGAACAGGTGCGAGGGACGTACGAGGGGCCCGACTACAGCGCAGACTACCACGAGTTCAGCGTCGACTGGGACCCGCCGCACCGCGTCATCTGGTACATCGACGGGGAAGAACGGTTCCGTTACACCGGCGACAACATCAAGTTCGAGAATATGTATCTGATTCTGAACTTCGGACTCGGGGCCGAGTTCTTGGGCTATCCGAGCGCGGAGAATCTCCCGGCGACCTACGAGATAGAGCGCGTTAGAGTCTGGGAACGGTAACAAAAAAATATCGCGGCGTGGTCCTCTGCTGTCGGTGCTCTGCTCGGGGATCAGGACTCAGTTCGTGAAGTCGGTCTCCGCGCCGTCGAGCGTGGTGACGACGTCGCCACCGAACGTCGATATATCGGTGATCTCGCCTTCGAGGAGCCAGTACGCGTCGGTTCCGCCGACGACCTTGCCGAAGATTTTGCCGCCGCTCACTTGGTCGTCCGGATTGATCGAGGAGCGAGGGACGTCGGCTTTCAGTAGTCTACCCGTAGACTCGACTATGTACTTGACGAGACCGTTACTGTCGTCCGCACGCTGGACGCGGAGCAACTGAACCGGTCGCTCGTTGACGAGCACGTCGGCGTCGCCGTCGAGCGAGAGTCCTTCGAGTTCGCCCTCGAAACCGAAGACTGCCTGGCCGTCGCTCACCGAACCACTCGCCGAACCGTCCGAGACCGACGCCTCGCTGCTCGCACCGCTGTCAGCTTCGAGGCTTCCGCTGACGGATAGCTCGTAGTTGGCCGTTCCCGAAGACCCGCTGGCGTCGATGGTGAGCGTGTTCGGTAACGACGAACCCGACTCCTCGTCTTCGTCTCCTTCGGTGTCACCTCTTCCGTCACTCTCCGTCTCCGGGAGCGTATCGGGGTCGACGTACTGGTTGTCGATGAACACCTGCAGGGGACCGCTGTAGTCGAACTCGGTTATCTGGCCGTCGTACCAGAAGCCAGGCAGGTCGTTGCTGCGCTCCGTGACCGTCCCGCTCGCGGAGGTTCGGTCGTCTGAAACCGTGTAATCCGCGGGGAAGTTCGTCTGAAGGTCTATGTTGCCGCCGCTCGCGGAGAACTCGAACGACGCTTCACCGCCGTCGTACTCCGAACGGAGCCAGAGATAGTGTTCCCTGGCTTCGGAATCGTCGCCGCTGGAATCCTCCTCGGAGCCGTCGGTGTTGTCAGAGTCGTCGCCGTTCGATCCGTCGTCCGAGCCGCCGTCGGAGCTGCCGTCGTTTCCGTACTCCCAGACGCGAGCCCAGTCGACCACCATCTCCTCGTCCCAGTTGGCCGATTTGTCGGTCGTGCCGACGCGGTCGATGTGGATGGTGAACATCATGTAGAACGGTGCGCCGTTGTTACACGATTCGACGATGGTGTCGGCGGTACGTTCGGCGACGAGTTGACCGTCGACGTAGTGTCGAATGGCGTCCTCCTGCCACTCGCAGCCGTAGATGTGGAAGTTCTCGGTGAGGTCGTCGCCCACGTCGTAGCTCGCGCCGTCGTCCTCGTGAGGGCCGTTTGGCTGCGTGTCCGAGGAGTAGTGGATGTGGTGGTGCGACTGCGTGTAGTCGCTCGAGGAGCCGTCCGTCTGGAACAGCTCGACGAAATCGATCTCCGGCGGCCACGCCTCGCTGTTCGGCTTCGCCCAGAACGCCGGCAGGAAACCGACACGCTTGGGGAACTTGATTTTCGCTTCCCAGTAACTACCGGGACCGAAGTACTGCTTGTCCTTCGTGTTGACCGCACCCGCCTCGATTCCGTTGTCGGGTGATGCACCGATGCGCAACTGTCCGTCGGTGATGTTGACGTACTCTTCGGAGATGCTCTCCGGCGAGGCGTTCGTCTCCATACCCCAGCCGAATCCGACACCCCAGTTCGAGGTGTCGAGCGACCCGCTATCGAAGGTATCCTCGAACGCGAGCGTCCACTCGTCTTGGTTTTCGGGGCCTCCTTCGGTCACTGCTGCGACACTACTCGCTCCGGCACCGATTCCGCCGAGTGCGGCGGCACTCGCACCGGTGAGTTTCAAGTAGTCTCGTCGGTCCAAAAATCCGCTGTCGTCCTCGTTTTCGCCACTGTGCGTCTCGCCTGACAGTTTGTCACGTGCCATGCGTACGACTTCGAGACAGTAGTTAGCACTAATAATTCTTTTCTTTATGAATGTGTTGAATATACGAGACTAGTTTCCTACACCTAGTATATCTAGATTGAAAAACAAACAAATGTTTGAGAATCTATTAGTAGAGGACAAATTGTTTAAAAATGAAAACAGTTCACACTAAGCTGTTAGAAGATATGTCTGTAAATAGGTATTGGTATCCGGATATTGGGTTACTAGCATAGGATGTCACTATTAAAGCGGTATATTCGACTGACAGTATATTTATAATACCAGATACCAGCGGTATACAATAGGTGTTTGACAATAGGTGGTCGAGAGCCAGGATAAGTGCCAAAATATAATTTGTATTTATTTTACACTCACCGGTAAAGTCCAAGCTGGTATCCTGTGCGAACGAGCGGGCGAGCGCATCCCAATACCGACCGGCTCGAGTGTGACTTACGTGGTAACAGAGTAACCACTAACCCCGTTCAGAAACTCTACCACGTATGTGGCCCTGGGGACACCTCGCGTTCGGGTACGTCTGGTACTCGGTATGGAGTCGGACAACAACGCGCGAACCACCGACCGAGGTTTCGACTCTCGCAGTCGTGCTCGGGACGCAGTTCCCCGACCTCGTCGACAAACCGCTAGCGTGGGTGTTTGGCCTGCTCCCGAGTGGGCGTTCGCTCGCTCACTCGGTACTCACCATGGCACTCGTCGTAGGTGTGCTCTATTTCCTCGCCCGAAAGTACCGACGAACCGACCTCGTCACCGCGTTCGGTATCGGCTACGCGTCGCATCTCGTCGGTGACTCTCTCTCCGCGCTTTTCGACGCCGAGTACGGAGAGTTGGCATTTTTACTGTACCCGCTTATGTACACCGACTACGGAGAGGAGTACGGTTTCCTGTACCGTTTGGCGCAGTTGGACATCGGTGACTTCCTCGGCCCGCAGTTTCTCGTCGTCCTCGCCGTCGTCGTCCTCTGGATAATCGACGGAGCACCGGGACCGGGGGCGCTCGGTTCCCTCCTGAAACGCGCGTACGACAGACTCGCCGGAACGAGCCAAAGCGAGTCAGAACACGGCGGTTGACGCTGTTTCGGCGTCCGAAGTTCGCATATCTGTATCCTTACGGTAGCCGACGATGGTCGGGTCCTTTCCGGGTCGGTCGACGCGGAGTGTGACCGTCGAGAACCCGAGGTTCTGCAGTCGCGTTCGCAACTGCTCGGCGTTGTCGTGGGCTTCGACGTAGACGAATCGACAACGGTCAGCCGAGAGGGATTCCGCCAGACCGTCGATGACAGCTGGACCCGTCCCCTGAACGTCGATTTTGACGACTGTCGGTGCAGGTATTTCGCCCCGTTCGACGAGTCGGTCGCCCGCTATCGTTTCGGTGGAAAACGAACCAATCGGGTCGCTGCTGGGGTAAATTGTGTCGAGCGAGCCGTGCTGTGCCCCCGCTTCGTCCGTGTCGTACAGGTAAAACGTCGCCGTCTCGATGCGGTCGGAGAGCGGCCGCTGCTGGATTGGAGTTTCGATGCCGTTCGCCGCGAGGTTGACGCGCAATCGCTCGACGTTCGGCGGATACGGTTCGAAGGCGACGACAGTGCCGTCCGTCAGCAGGCTGTCGATGAGACAACAGTAGATACCGATGTTCGCGCCAACGTCGTAGAACACGTCGTCTTCCTCGATGTGCGCGAGCAGATGTCTGAGCACCGCTTCTTCGTCCCAGATGCGGTTTTCGATGTTGTTCCACTCCATGAACGTCGCCGGGTAGAAAACGGCGCTCGCGTCGTCGACCGCAAGACGGTACGTCGGCGAGACTCGCAGATACGCGTTCACTGCGGACTGGTACGCCTTCACGCCGTATGTGTAGACGGGCGTCCCCCACAACAGGTCTGCGAGTGAACCCACGAGCGACATAGCAATCGGGTCAACATCGACTGACTAAACAGTTCGTCACGTCTCCGCCAGAAACCGATGGGGATGACAGATTCTCTCCCGGTTGTACGTCAACAGTCGCAGAGTAGCGCCTGCTATCGGTTACGGTCCATCGAACACAATGTCGCGATACCGACTGTCCGGTCTGCGCGAACAGACCTTAATTACCTGTCACATTGTGGCTTCTCACAGCACATGGGGGATTCACCAAGATGACGACGACTACTGGACATTGGGATTCTGTTATCGTACCGGCGAACTTCTCGATAAACGCCGTTGCCTGTCTGCGGTCGCTTGCACCAAGAGACGTCCATACCATCGTCGTCTCTGAGCACGACGATGTCCCGGCCTTCGCCTCGAAGTACTGTAACGAGAAAGTACTGATGCCGTCGCCGTACGACAACTTTCCGGCCTACAAAGAATCGCTTCTCGCACTGGCGACTCGACCGGACGTACGGACGGTCGTTCCCACGCGAGAGATGGATGCGTACATCCTCTCGAAGTACCGCGAGGAGTTCGCAGAACACGTCACCGTCGGGTGGCCAACGTTCGACTCACTTCGCACCGCTCAAGACGGCAAGGAGTTGGCGGAGGTCGCAGAGCGACTCGACATCCCGGTTCCGAAGACAGAGACGCTCGACGAAGTCACCGACTGGGACCGAAAACTCATCGCCAAACAACGGTACTCGCTGCTCGCGGAGGATTACGTCGACTTCCTCGAACCGGGGACGTGTGAAGGGAGGATGGACCCGATATACCTCGAATCCGGGTCCGAACCCGACACGGATGCGATAATCGACGAGATGCTCGGCCACGTCCCCATCACCCAGGAGATCGTCAAGGGCGTGGAGTACTCGTTTCGTGCGCTCTACGACCACGGCGAACCGGTCGCGACGAGTCTTCGGCGGCAACTACGCGGGAAGACGTACGCGGGCGGTATGAGCGTGTTCCGCGAGATGACCCACGACCCCGAGGTGGAGGAACTCGGGGAGCGACTGCTGACACATCTCGACTGGCACGGCTTGGCATCGGTGCAGTTCATCAAAGACCACGAGAGCGGCGAGTTTTACTTCCTCGAAATCAACCCCCGAATCTGGGCGTCGGTGCTGCTCGACGTGCGTGCCGGTGCCGACTATCCGTACAACTACTGGCTCATGACGCAGGGTCGGACGGACGAAATCGATCCGGGGTACGAAGAGGGTGTAGCCACACACCTCCTCGCTGGAGAACTTCAGTACCTCTGGAGCGTCGTGCGACACAACTACCCAAACGTCGACAAACCGTCGATTCGGACTGCTACCTGGGAAGTCGCGTCGTCGATCTACGAACATCCCCACTTCGACTTCGTTAGTTTAGACGACCCGCGGCCGTTCGCACAGGGCATCCTCAACACACTGTCGCGGGGTCGATAACTCGATGTCGGCGCACAGACGCGCCGTAACCGGAGTCGACAGACGATCGAGTAGCTTCGAGGTATCGAGACTGTATCGAATCCGAACACCCACAGCGTGGACGAGAACGGTAACACGGAGCTAACAGATGGATCTCGGTCGCTCATCGTTTAACATGGTCCTCTCGAAGGGCGGCGGCGCCCTCCTGATGTTTGCCGCCGTCACCTTCTTCGCGCGGAGTCTCGACTCCGCGCAGTTGGGGATCTTCTTCCTCTTTTTCGCCGTGCAAGGGCTCCTCTCGATTCCGGCCGACTTGGGCCTCCGCGGCGCACTGGAGAAACGTCTCAGCGAAGGACAGAACCCCGAGACGGTACTCGGGTCGGCGGTCGCGTTCAAACTAGTGTTGCTGGCGATAGTGTCGCTCGCGATATTCGCGTTCCGACCCTGGTTGAACGATTACCTCGGTGCGGACCTCGCGAACCTTCTCATCGCCACCGTCGTGCTTCGAGAGCTGTCGTTGCTGTACATTCACGCGGTTCGTGGCGAACTTCGAGTCGGTGAGACCGCCCCCATCGAGTTCGCTCGACGACTCACGTGGGTCGTCGTAGCGATACTGCTCATCACACAGGGTTTCGGCATCCGGGGTATCGTCTACGGCCTCATGCTCGGGTCCGTCGTCGCGTTCACGTGGGCGTACGCGAAGTGCACGACCAGTATCGGTAGACCCTCGATAGCGGAGACGAAGTCGCTTTTTGTCTTCTCGAAGTACGACACTATCAACTCCGTAGGTGCCGAAATCTATCAGTGGATGGACTCGGCGTTCATCGGGTTCTTCCTCGCTGCGCAGTTCGTCAGCGCGTACGAAATCGCCTGGCAGATAACTCTTCTCGTCATCATGGTGAGCAAATCTATCTCGCTGACGCTGTTCCCACAGATCAGTCAATGGAACGCCACAGCGTCCATCGACCGTATCGAAGAAACCGTGTCGACAGCCATTAGTTTCGCCGTCTTCGTCTCGATTCCGGCGATTATCGGATCGATGCTCTACTCGACCGAGATTCTGCGCTACATCTTCGGTCCCGAGTACACCATCGCCTCGATGGTGCTCGTCATCCTCATGATAGAGAAACTGTTCCAGTCGTTCAACGACATCGTCGGCGACTCCGTCCGCGCCATCGACCGTCCGGATCTCGCTGCGAGAGCGACGGTCGTCTCGGTCGGAATCAACTTGATTCTCAACCCGGTGCTCATCGTCTCTATCGGATTCGTCGGTGCCGCCATCGCGACGACCGTCTCGTGGATGGTGAACACGGTGCTCCACACGAAGTACCTCTCGCAGTACATCACTATCGACATCCCGTACAGACTCGTCGGCTGGTACGCCGTGATGTCGGTCGTTATGGGTGGGATTCTGCTCGGTGTGAAATCGGTGCTCCCCGTTACCGGCCTCGTACTCCTAATCGCACAGGTCGGACTCGGTACAACCATCTACCTCGTCGCATCGGTCGTCGTCCCGGACGTGCGAAGACAGATCGTTCTCCCAGGGCTGCGGGTCATCGGTTCACAGGTCTATTGGCGCTGACGTTCCTGGCTCTCGTCTCATCTCTGAGACATGATAGTCAACTGAAAATGACGTACCGGCGGAAATGAGAGAAATTATATGTGAATCAATCTGGTAAATATCTTGAATTTGGGCTGTCACGTTGTTTCGCCTTTGGTAGCTCGTTTACCAGTCCGGAAACCGTCACAGCCGAACTCTACCCATGTCACGAAACATTACACAAACCTCACAGAGGGAGATGCCCGTTGAGTGGAGTCCAAAAGCGATAGTGACGCTCATCGCCGGACTGCTCGTCGTGTTCTGGGGGAGCACGCTCGTTTCCACGTCATCGGGGATACTGCTCGGTGTTCGGGTACTCGCCGCGAGCGCACTGTACCTCTTTCTCCCCGGCGCACTGTTGGTACGGCTTCTCAACCTCCGAATCGGGTCGTTCGGTCCGTTCACTATCCTCTCCGTTGGACTGAGTTTCACCCTCTTGGCCCTGGTTACCGTCCTCTCCAGCGTCGTGTTCCCGATCTTCGGTGTCGGCGCGCCTCTCGGGTTCGTCCCGCTCGCGCTCACACTCACGCTGGTCATCGTGGGCCTCGCAGTTCTCGTCTCCTCGACGGAGACGACGCTCCCTCACCTCCACTACGAGTTGGACGCCTCACCGTGGGTTCTGGCGCTCGTCGCGTTTCTCCCGGGTGTCGCCGCAGTTGCCGCCATCGTGATGAACCAGTTCGGGTCCAACGTCGGTATGTACGTGTTCGTCGTCGCGACGGCGACCATCGTGGGACTCGCTTTCCTTCAGCTCATCCCACAGCAGCTCTATCCGTTCACCATCTTCGCCGTCTCAGTGTCGATGCTCCTACACCGGAACTTGCTGAGCGAGCACGTCATCGGCGCCGACATACAGAGCATGTTCTACACTGCGACGGTCGTCGGCAACACGCAGATTTGGAGTCCGGCCATCGGTGGGTCGTCGCTCGCCGTTCCGATGGTGAGCGCCGTTCCTGCCGCAGTGACGGTTCTCACCGGTATCGAACTGACGACGACGTACAAAGTGGTCTACGTCCTCCTGTTCGCGCTCGCTCCAGTCGGACTGTTCTATCTCACGCGCGAGATTTTCGACACCGACATCGCACTATACGGCAGTCTCCTCTTCACATTCTACCACCTCTCGTTCTACTTCACGCCCGACAAGCAGTTGGTCGCCGAACTGTTCGTAGTCGCGCTATTGCTCGTGTACTTCGGGACGTACTTCGAGACGCCCGGAAGCAAACTCGCGGGCGTACTGTTCACTGTCGGCCTCGTCTACAGTCACTACGGGGTGGCCTACGTGTTCGGTTTCGCGCTTCTGGCCGCAGTCGTCGGTCTGTTCGTGGTACAACGTATCGTCGGAGACGTCGAGCATCGGCTCTCGCTTTCGTACCCCGTTCTACTGTTAGTCGGTGCGACAGCGTGGTACGCATACTCGTCGCCGGAACTCATCGCCACGCTCCAGTCGGTCCCCCTGAGTCTCGCCGACCAAGTGGTGACGCTCCTTCAGACGGGCCTCGTGGAGGGTTCGGGCGGGAGCTACGTCTCCGAGGGCTCCGGGACGCTCGACGACATGCATCTCGCACTCTACATTCTCCTCACGGTGTTCCTCGGCGTCGGATTAGCGTGGCAGGTACTCACTCAACTGTACGAAATCCGCACCGGACAGTCACCCGCGTACGTCGAGTACACCGCGCTGGCGATACCGCTGTTCGTCTTCCTCGGGTCGTCGTACTTCTTCACACTCAATCTCTGGGCCGACAGAGCCTATCAGATGGTGCTAATCGTTCTCGCCCCGTTCATGCCCATCGGCTACCGAATACTCGCAGAGAAGATGGGTGTGGTGATTCGTCGTATCACGCCACAGAGCGTCGTTCCAGAAGGAACGAGTTGGGCGGTGCTAGCTGTCCTCCTCGTCGTCCTCTTGGGGTTCAACTCCGGGTTCCTGTTCGCGGCTATCGGGACCTCCCACAGCGCGACGTTCAACGGCGACGCACACGACTACGTCTTCGAAAACGACGAGCGAGCGGGTGCGGGGTGGCTCATCGCCAATACGAACGTCTCCGAGACGGACGCGTACCAACCGGGGGATGGGAACAGCGCACGAGAGATACCGATCTTCACCGATACGGTGACTAGCCAGATGCTCAGGTCGGAACTTCCGGAGAGCTACTACAACACCGAGACGAGACAGTTCAAAAACGAGTGGAGTCCTCAGTTCGAAATCGAGAACATCGATAGAGGGTACGTGTACATCCGCGAACGGGGCGTCTCCGAGACGAACACCGACGTTCCGACGAGTAGGCTATCGAGCGACAACGAGACCGAGATCACGTCCACACACAACGTCGTTTACAACAACGGTGCGGCCACCGTCGTCAGCGTCAGACCTGCAGCCTTCGCCGACGGGACGGTAGCACAGAACGAAACCACCGCGAACGGAACGACTCAACAGCGTCTCGCACTAGCAAACGGCGACAACGCAGAGGCACCGAAACAGACCGTACACGACGCGTCAGCGTGGGACCGATGAGGGGAACGAACGACACACCGGAAGTGGAGAGCAACGGGGCCGACACACCGCTCGTCTCCTACATCATCGCGACGTACAACCGCGTCGACGACCTCGTCGAGGCCGTCGAATCCGCACTCGACCAGCAGTACCGGCCGATAGAAGTGATCGTCGTCAGCAACTCGACCGACCGGATCCGCGAGGACGAACTGTTCGGCGACGGTGGTCGGTTCGACCGAGACGAAGTGCAGTACTACCACTTCGCCGAACGGATGGGTGCGCCCGGTGCGAAGAACGCCGCCATCGAGCGAGCGTCTGGCGACATCGTCGTACAGATGGACGACGATGCGGTCTTGGCCGACGACACCGCGACGGACGAAGTCATCAGGCTGTTCGAGACGTACGACAACGCCGGAATCTTGGCGTTTCAATCGTTGGACTACTACACCGGCGAGATAAAGATCGACGAGACGCCCGACCCGCCCGAGTTCCACATCGAGCCAGACGAACAGTTCTGGACGACGAGTTTCATCGGGATGGGGACGGCGTTCCGACGAGAGGTGTTCGAACAGGCAGGGCTGTACCCCGACAACTTCGTCTACGGCTTCGAGGAGATGGACCTCTCGATACGCGCCCTCGACGCGGGGTACGACATCCTCTACACGCCCTCAGTCGCCGTGTACCACAAGAAGACACCCGAGGGGCGACTCTCCGACAAGGAGACCAAAGAGCGCCTGGTCGAGAACAGAATCAACATCGCCGTTCGGAACCTCCCGTGGCGATACGTGCTGTTTACTAGTGTGATCTACTCGGTCTACGTCGTCCTACTCACGAGAAGTTTCTCTTCGCTCACGAACGTCTTTCGCCGCCTGTACAAGAAACGTGACCGCCTGTATGCTGAGCGGGACGTCGTCGACTCCGAGACGATAAAGCACATCAAATCGAGTCAGACGATGCTGTTCCTCTGGTGGTACGGCCCGCACCCGAAGCGCATCCTCGGACGGGACGGGAATCTCAGTCGTCTGAAGTGGGAAGTGTGAACCGGCGCGCTTCGGAGTCCTCCCCGAGGCCGTCAAGTCGAAACGGAGAGTCGTAATACGTCGCGAAGACGACCAGACGCCCGAAAAACGCCACCGACGAGCGGTAACGTCCTATTGCGCGGCCGAGTAACCGCAACGAACCGAGGTGGCTTGGCTACAGGAACATGCACCGAATCCCATATACGACAGGAGAAGCCGTGGAATCGAGAGAGAGCAGTGTCGAGAACGTCGCCCAGCGAATCGCAGAGCGTCGGAAGTGTCTCTGAAATACCAGTTATCGAATGTGATGTAACAAAACCAAAAACAGACCGAAGGATACGAACGTTTCTGTAAAAATAGGGGATTTCCGTGCCAATCTCCAAAGTCCCCGGACTCCTATGTACTCCATAACAAGATACGCGCTTGTCATCATCTCCATAGAGGGTCATACCTAATGGATGGGAGTTATTTCGAAGACGGCTACTCGGGTCTGGGGTCGGTATCGGGAGGGGAAAAGTACGCGCTCGGAGTGGTGCTCGACGGGGAGGACGACCACCATCTGCTCCGTCTACTCGGTCGTACCGCACAGCTCGGGCATCCGCTACTCGCGGTTCGGCGGGACGGGACCGTGCTGTACGCCGTCGGGGTCGGCGACGAACCCATGGAGGTACACCAGGAAGTCGACTACGTAGGGGGCGACGGAGAGACGGCACGTGAGGTGCTCGTCGAACTCGCGCGGACGTACGGCCTCCGCGGACTCGTCGTTCACGAGGACCCGAGCGCACCGGTCGACCTCGAGGCCAGTTTCGAGGCGCTCGAAGCCGAAGATACGTTCGCAGTCGAATCACTGTCGCGGCTGACCGAAGCGGCGGAGTCGGACCACGCGCCGGTCGTCGTCGGACTGCCCGCCTACAACGAAGAGAAGGCCGTCGGCTCCGTCGTCGAGAAGGTGCGTAACTACGCCGACGTGGTCGTCGTCGTCGACGACGGGAGCACGGACCGAACCGCAGAGCGGGCGTCCGAGGCCGGTGCCGTGGTCGTCAGGCACTCGGAGAACCGCGGCTACGGCGCGGCGCTGCAGACGCTCTTCACCGAGGGAAAACAGCGCAACGCGTCGAGTCTCGTCGTCATCGACGCGGACGGACAACACGACGCGAGCGACGTGCAGCGGCTCCTACGGCGACAGCGGGAGTGTGAGGCGGACATCGTCATCGGGAGTCGGTACACCGGTAGCGTGACGAGCGAGATTCCGCTCTACCGGCGCTTCGGTCTCTGGGTCATCAACGTCCTCACGAACCTCGGACTCGGAACGCTCCGCAAGGAAAACCGCATCGGAGACACGCAGAGCGGTTTTCGCGCGTACGGACCGAGAGCCATCGAGTCGCTGGCCGAAGACGAGACGCTCGGGTCGAACATGCAGGCCAGCACCGACATCCTGTTTCACGCCCGAAAACGGGGGTACGAGATCGACGAGATCGGTATTCGAATCCGGTACGACCTCGAAGACACCTACACCCAGAACCCACTTTCGCACGGCTACTCCGTGGTGAAAGGTGTCCTCCGGCTCATCGAGCAGGACCGACCGCTGACGACGCTCGGCGTTCCCGGGTTCGTCAGCGCGTTCGTCGGACTCACCCTCGGTTACTGGTCGGTGTTCGAGTACGGACAGACCGGCGAGTTCCCGCTGGTGCTCGTCGGAGTGTCGGGTCTCCTGTTGCTCGTCGGGTTCTTCGCGAGCGTCGTCGCCATCGTCCACCAGTCACTTCGAGACGTTTAACCGAGCTAACACAGCGAAGTCCGGACCGGAGGGCACGCGTCTGCGGTCGTCGACGCCGGACGTTCCGGCTCTCCACGCGCTCGCGGGTCGTCATCCCACCGGCAGAATCGTCGAGAGTCGCTGTCGCAGTTCGTTGACCTCCGAGCGGTCGATAGCGCCGAACAGCACCGCCGCGACCAGGAAGACGGCAAAGCCCACCGGCGGGACGACGATCAACTCGACGACGTCGCCCTCCAAGACGAGCGGGAGTCCGTAGACGGGGACGGCGGCGACGGCGCTGGTGGCGACGATTCGTCCGAACCGGAGGTCGGAGATGGGGTCGAATCCGATGCGGCGCGCAGAGAGGATGTGGAACAGGAGCATCGACCCGTAGCCGATGCTCGTAGAGACCGCCGCGCCGACCGTCCCGTATCTCGGGATAAGCAGCAGGTTGAGCACGAGGTTGAGCGTCGCGGACGCACCCGTCGCCAGAATCAGCAGTCGGAGTTCGCCCTTCCCCTGTCCGACGGCGAAAATCGGACGGGCGACGGCGAATCCGAGCGTACCGGGGAGCAACAACACAAGCGGAGCGACGGCAGCGAGATACTCGGTTCCGAAGTACAGCGAGACGAACTGCTCGGCGAGCGCACCGATGCCGAGACACATGATGGTCGTGATGAGGACGACGTAGCGCGTCGCCCGGCTGGTGACGTCGGTCACGGTGTCGATCTTGTTCTCGGACCACCACTCCGACGTCGACTGGAGCAGCACCGTCTGCATCGCCGTCGGGACGAACCAGAGGAACTCGGCGACGATGAGCGCGGCGTTGTAGTAGCCGGTCTGTTGGGCCCCCGACAGCGTCCGGAGGAGTATCAGGTCGACGTGGTACAGCGAACTCGTCAGGAGGATGAGGACGACGCTGAACGAGTTGTACGACAGCAGTTCCCGTCGGGGGAAATCCGAGGGGACGCGGCGGGTTATCGACCCGAGCGAGACGTACCTCGAGACGAACCAGAACACCGCGATAGCGACGACCCCGCGGGCGACGATACGACCGACGAGAACGCCGACGACGCCCCATCCGATGGCCGCCAGCGGTACGCCGACCAGCGCGAACACGACCCACCGAGCCATCTTGGTCGGCTCGGAGATATGCTCGTAGCCGAGACCCATCAGCGTCCCGCGGCCGATCGCCCAGAGCTGCCGGATGACGACCAGCGCCGCGAGCATGTAGAAGTAGATCTCGAACTCGGGGCTGAAGAAGCGCTGGACGAGACCGAGTTGGAGGACGACGAGAATGATGACGACGGCGGCGAACGCCAGGGCGAGCCCCACCTGCATGTAGTACGCGAAGACGTTCGAGTTCCAGTCGGCGTCGGGACGTTGCTCGGCGATGTACTTGCGTATCCCGTCGAAGATGCCGGCGTTGATGACGATCATCGTGACGCTGAGCACGGACATCACGAACGCGTAGTCGCCGTACTCGGCGCTCGTCAGCACCCGAACGAGGATCGGCGTAATCGAGATCGAGAGAATGAGTACGCCCACGTCGGAGCTGAATATCGATAGAAATCCACGGACGACGTTCCGTCCCATCTAAGGTACTGTCAGAAGCGCTGGGCATAAGTATAGCGTCGGATACACGTTCGCTGACCAGTGTGACCGACTCTCATCCCGCGTACCGGCACGCGAGCAAGTAGCGAACGGCGGAGGAGACGCAGCTCGAACGGTTGACACGGGAGGCGAGACGGAGCGACCGGCCGGAAGTGAGGAGACGACGTACGGTTCAGGTGTCGGTTCCGGCGCGTCGTTTGGCCGCCTTGATGAACCGGTACGCGCGCCGTCCGCCCAGCGTCGGGAGCAGGAACTTCACGAACCGCGGTTCGAACGGGTACAGTTTCACGGCGGAGACCAGAAGCGGACGCGCCCGGTCGAACTCGCCGTGCATGACGAGCAGGCGGCCGACTCGGTAGGCGGCCCACGCGCGGAACTTCCGACCGAACAGGCGGCCGTACTCGCGGGCGAGCGGGTCGAACTTCTCGACGAACAGCCGCCGGGAGACCAACGCGTCGTCGACGTCGTCGGTGATCCGACCGGGCGAGTCCGTCTGATAGCGGATGAGCGGTTCGCGGATGCCGGCGACCGAGCAGTGCCTCGACAGGCGGACGTACCACTCTAAATCCTGCCAACTGGGGAACCGCTCGTCCGGCGTACCGACCTCCTCGACGAGCGCCCGTCGGACCATCACCTTCGAGAACGTCCCGATGACGTTCCGACACAGCAGCGTCTTCGTGAGGCCGCCGTGGGCGACGGGCGTCACCGACTCCAGTTTCTCGCCGTCGCTGTCTATCACCTGCGTCCCGGTGTAGACGAGTCCGACCTCGGGGTGAGCGTCGAGCACCGCGACCTGTTTTTCGAGTTTGGTCGGCAACCACTCGTCGTCGTCGTCGAGAAACGCGACGTACTCGCCCTTCGCGGCCCGTATCCCCGTCGCGCGGGCGGCGGACCCGCCGCGGTTTCGCTCGTGGCGGATGACGCGGACGCGGTGGCGGCCGTCCGGGTTCAGCTCGTCGAGAACCGGCGCGGCCGGCCTCGGAGAGCAGTCGTCGACGACGAGGAGTTCGACGGCGTCGTACGTCTGGTCGAACACCGACTGGACCGCAGACCGGAGATACGCCGGCCGGTCGTAGGTCGGAACGACGACGCTGACCAACGGACGGGATACCGCAGACATACCCACCACTGCGACTGCCAGTTAGTTGAACATTGCCTCCGTGAAACGTCGTATCACCGCAGGGGAACATCGTGTCAACTGACTTTAATTTTTTATGAGAAGACAGCGATATCTCTGTATATGGCAGTTGTAGAGAGCGCACTCGTCGCAGTGCTTCTCGTCAGTGTGTTCCTGGTGGTGTACGCCTACGCGCTGTATCCGCTCGGGCTGTGGGCGGTCGCTTCGGTCGTCCCGGCGACGACTCCGCGGTGGGGGCGAGACGAGCTTCCGGAGGTCGCGCTCATCGTCGCCGCGTACAACGAGGAGGCCGTCATCGCCGACAAGCTGGAGAACTGTCTCGAACTCGAGTACCCCGAGTCGAAACTCGACGTCGTCGTCTTCTCCGACGCCTCCTCGGACCGAACCGACGACATCGTCAGGTCGTACGCCGACCGCGGGATTCGCCTCGAACGAATCGAGGGCCGCGTCGGGAAGACGGCCTGTCAGAACGAGGTCGCCGAACTGGTCGACGCCGAGGTGCTCGTCTTCTCGGACGCGAACTCGATGTACGAACCCGACGCGGTCCGCGAACTCGTCTCGTCGATGGGGCCGGACGTCGGCTGCGTCGTCGGCGAACTCCGGCTCTCCCGCGAGGACGACGACGTGGAGGGCGAGTCCATCTGGTGGCAGTACACCCGCTTCATCAAACAGCACGAGTCCCGAGTCGGGTCGGTCGTCAAGGGCAACGGCGCCATCTACGCCGTCCGCTCGGAGGCGTACGTCCCGCTGCCCGCCGACGCCATCAGCGACTTCGCCGAACCGCTCTCGATTCGCAGCGACGGCTGGCGCGTCGTCTACCAACCCGCCGCAGTCGCCCGAGAGCACACCGCAAAGAGCGTCGACGCGGAGCTCAACCGGAAAGTCCGTATCACGACGCGCTCGTGGCACACGCTCGCGCAGTACCTCCACCTGCTGAACCCGCTTCGGTACGGCAAATTCTCGGTGAAGTTCGCGAGCGACACGGTGCTGTGGTGGAGCACGCCGATGCTCTCCGCCGTCGCGTTCGTTTCGCTGGGAACGCTCGCCGCGCTGACCAAGTCGCTTCTGTACGTCGTCCCGTTTCTGGCCGGCGTCGGCTTCCTGCTGTTCGGCCTCGTCGGTTATCTCCTCGAAGACGGGCGACGGAAGGTGCCGACCGTGTTCCACGTGCCGCACTACTTTCTGGTCGGCAACTACAGCCTCGTCGTCGGCGCGTGGAACTTCGTCAACAGCCGAAACGTCGTGACGTGGGAGACGGCCAACGAGTCGTCGACCAAAGAGTAAACTCGCGGGGTCGCCCGTGAGCTCCCGGCTCTGAACGCCTACCGACGCCGTCGAGCGGAGCCGTCAGTCGACAGCGACGCGCCGCCCCGCGATGTCGGTGACGAGGTCGTCGTACGCCGAGAGGAGTTCGTCCCACGAGTACTGCCGCCCGAGTGCTCGGGCGTTCGCGCTCAGTCGCGCTGCGAGCTCCGGAGACGACGACAGCTCTCGAATCGCCGCCTCGAACTCGCTCACGTCGCGGACGAGCGCCGTCTCGCCGTCGACGATGTCGATACCCTGCGCGCCGACGGGCGTCGTCACGATGGGCAGGCCCGCGGCGAGGTAGTCCATCATCTTGAGCTTCGTCCCCGATCCCATCGTGAGCGGACAGAGCGCGATGTCGGCCATCGCGAGCGCCCCCGGCAGGTCGTCGACGAACCCCGGCGTGTAGACGTTCTCGCGCGTCGTCTTCGGCGGGTCGCGGCCGACGATGACGAACTCCACGTCCGACAGCACGGGAGCGTACTCGTCGACGATGCGGCGGGCGGCCTCCTCGTTCGGTTCGTAGTCGCACGCGCCGACGAACAGGCAGACCGTTCTGTCGTCTCCGACGCCGAGTCGCCGACGGACCGCCTCCGGGTCGCCGCCGGCGGCGATGTCGTCGTAGTTCGTCCCGTTCGTGACGACTTCGCATCTGACGCCGTCGGGAACGTCGAACGCCTCCCGGTCGGCGGCCGACTGGAAGACGACGGCGTCGGCGTCGTCGATACCCGCCTGTTCGTGCGCCCGGAGATTGTCGACCGCGCGCCGTCGAATCGGTCCGGGAATCGACCGCGAACGCAACTGCTGGTCGAGCAGGTCGAACATGGCGTTGTGCTTGTTCAACAGCAGCGCCGCGTCGTAGTGGTCGGCGAGCAGTCGCGCCGCGCCGAGCACCTGCGGCGACTCGCTGCAGACGACGTCGAAGTCCACCGGACGGCGACGGACCGTCCGAACGGTCAGCCGCGTCTGCAGCCGCTCTATCGGCGTGTCGGAACCGAGCCCCAACAGCGCGTTCCAGAGGTAGATGCGCGTCGTCTTGTAGTCGAGAAACGGGTTGTCGAGGTCGAGCGCGTAGACGCCGGGCGGGAACTCCGCGCCGTCGGCGTCGGGGTACGCGAGCCACACGCGACCGGTGTCAGCCAGCGCCTTCGTCGTCTCCCAGATGCGGACTTCCTCGCCGTTCGACGGCGGGTAGACCGGTCCCCGGTGTAACTGTAAGATATCTAATCCCATTTTGGGACAAGTCAGCAGTCACGTAGATAGCGTTTGTGCCGACTGCGACCGCCCGCCGACCGAAGCGTCGGACCCAGCGGTTCAGTCGCACCGAGCGAGAATCGCTTCGAGCGCCCGCTGCATCTGCGGACCGAGCGTCTCGGGGGCGTTGCGTTCCGCGACCCGTGCGGCCGCGGCCGTCCCGAGTCGGTGGCGTCGGTCGGCGTCCGAGAGCAGGTCGTCGAGCGTCGACGCGAGCGCCGTCGAGTCGTCGGCGTCGACGAGAACCCCCGTCTCGCCGTCGGCTATCTGCTCGTCGATACCGTAGCCGCGACTGGCGACGACGGGCAGGCCCGCCGCCTGCGCCTCGATGACGACGTTCGGGTACGCGTCTATCTCGGAAACGTAGGCGAAGAGGTCCGAAGAGGCGTACAGCCCCGCGACGTCGCTCACGAATCCGAGCGTGTGGATTCGCGCGTCCAGCGGGTCGTCGTCGACGCGTTCGTCGATGTACTGCTCGACCGCGTCGTAGTACAGACCGTCGCCGGCGACGACGAAACTGACGTCGTCTCGGCGGTCGCCGAGTTCGACCATCGCGTCGACGAGGCGGCAGACGCCGAGGTACTTCCCGTGGTACTGGAGGTTCGTCACGGTCAGAACGGTCATGGTCCCGGTGGCGTCGGACGTCCCGTCGGCGACGGCGGTTCGGCGGTACTGCGAGGGCGTCACCGGGCCGGCAACGACGCGAATCCGTTCTCGGGGACACGACGTCCGCCGAGCGAGCGTCTCCGCCAGCGACTCGGAGACGGCCACGAAGCCGTCCGCGTAGCGAAACGTCGCGCGGGTGAGCGCCGAGAGGCCGAGGTACCCGAGCCACCGAGCCCACTGGTTCGTCCGACGGTACTCTGCGCGCTTCTCGTCGTGCTGTCTGAACAGGTCGCCGTTGGCTCTGACGACGAGCGGCACGCCGTACAGCAGGCTGAGAACCACCGCGACGATGCCCAGCATTCCCGAGCCGTTGTAGACGACGAGCGCGTCGGTGTCGCCGCCGCGGAGCGCCGCACGCCCGCGCCGGAACTGTGAGACCGCTCGCTCGAACGCGCTCGCGTCGGAGTCCAACGAGACGACGACGCTCTCGGCGTCCATCGCCGACAGCGGCGCTTCGAGTTCGAACGGCCGGAGGTCGGTGAAGCCGACGATACGCATCAGGTGCGCGCCACCTCGGGGTCGCTCTCGGTCGAACCGCCTCGTCGCATCGACGCGCGCGGTCGTTTTGTCGCTCCTGCTTCGCCCATTCACGTCATCACTCAGGAGCAGCGCCCATAACTGTTCGCCGGATGACGACACCGGGACGGGGCGAGTCGCCCGAGACGGACCGGTAGCCGTCGAAAGGGGTCGTCGATCCCGCCTATCACCGGAGAGGATACTATCTACGTCGACACAGTATCTCCATCCAAATACAATATGGGAGAAATAATACATACTATAATAGCGGTGCTCTCCGAACGTGAGCGTACCGTAGCGGAAGCGCGGTGACTGTGGAGAGAGCGAACATCTATGACCGAGAAACAACGCACCGACGTCGTCGATCGATCGGAGCAGAACCGACGCAACAGTTCCTCGACCAGCGTCGCCCGGCGCGTGGCTCCGTCGGGATTCGACCGACCGACGCGCGAGCGGGCGCGCTCCACGCGATGGGTCGTCGCGGCGGGTGTCAGTGCCGCACTGGGCGCGCTCTTCGTGGCGGGCGGCTGGTTTACGCAACGGTGGCTGTTCGTCGCGCTGGGTGCCGTCGCACTGTACGTCGCGGCGCTCGCGTACTATCTCGCGCCGGACACGTCGGTCTCGGAGGCGGTCGCAGAACGACTCTACTGGAGCTACGTCGACGGGCGTGACGCCCTCGACGCGTCGGCCGCCCACGTGTACCTCCCCTCGGTGTCGACGACCGACGGGGAGCGCGACGTTCGGCTGACGCTCGTCGACGACGCGGCGGACTCGTCGGTGAGACCGTCGCGAGAGACGTCGTCGGAACCGCGACATCGGCCGGTCGGTGCGGGACTGCTCGAGTCGTACCTCGACGAGACGAACGAGGCGCTCGCCGCGAATCCGCGTCGCCTCGCCGACCAACTAGCCGAGGCAGTCGTCGACGGATTCCGTCTCGCCGACACCGCCGAAATCGTCGACAGCGCCGACGAACGAGTCACGTTCAGACTGACCGGCTGCGCGCTCACGCCGCTGACGCGGTTCGACCATCCGACTGTCTCGCTTCTCGGCACCGGGATGGCAGTGGGGCTCGGCCGCCCGGTCCGAGTCACCGCCGAACGAGACCGAGACGACGACAGTTGCCGGGTCGACTGTTTCGTCGAGTCGTAGCTCGGTTCGTCCTCGAGTCGTAGCTCGGTTCGTCCTCGACCGGCAACGCTCACGACCGACGAGTAGCCCGAACGAATCAGAATCCTATGTAGAGGTCGTACAGCCTGAGCGGCACGTACAGTCCGAACAGCGCCAGTTGGACGACGAGCGCGTGTCGCGCGCGGACGACCCACGGCGGGCGGTGGTGGGACGGAGACGCGAGTTCGAGTGCGACGGCGAATCCGGAGAGGGCGATAGCGAAGACGAATCCGGGTGTGAGCGCGTCGACGACCGCGAGCCAGAGCGTTCCGAACGTCGTCCAGACGGCGGTGACGAGGACGAGGCGGTGCGGACCAGTCGACATCAGGTCGGCCCTCCCGAACTCGGGGTCGGCGGAGCGACCGAGGCATTGGCCTGGTCGCTCGCTCCGACCGTCGTCCAGAAGTGCACCGACCGATAGGCGTTCGCCCTCGTCGGCTCGGCCGGCGGCGACTCCTCGTAGAGCAGCAGCTGTACCCGCTGGTCGGCCCCGACGCGCTCCGGTCGGAACTCGAACTGGCGAACGGCGGTCTCGCCGGACGCGACGCGCGTCCCGAACCGAGCGAGTTCCGAACTCTCGCTGACCGTTCCGGTGTCGCCGTCGACGTCCTGAAGCAGCACGACGACGGTGTAGTCGACGGCTCTCCCCTCCTCGTTCTCTATCTCGACGTAGAGGTCGCTGGCCTCGCCGGCGACGACGTCCGTCGGGTAGTCGCTCGCGGTCAGCTCTCCGGCGTCGTCTTCGGTAAGCACCGAGAATCCGGTGAACGTCTCGCCCCGTTCGGGGGTGACGACCGCGTACCCGATGCCCCCGAAGGCGACCAACACGCAGACCACCAGTAGCGCGGTGACGACGCGTTCGAGGCCGCTCGACGCGGAGAGAAACGACGTTCCGCGCGGGAGGGTGACACTGAACCGACGGTCGGGCGGGGTCGACCATCGGCGCTTCGCCGCGACCAGGAGACCGACGGCGTTCACCGCGCCGACGGCGGCGATGGCGGGTCCGG
Organism: Haloprofundus sp. MHR1; assembly: GCF_005155585.1. NCBI lineage: Archaea > Methanobacteriati > Methanobacteriota > Halobacteria > Halobacteriales > Haloferacaceae > Haloprofundus > Haloprofundus sp. MHR1. The sequence goes on along the minus strand of NZ_CP039833.1, from coordinate 1,964,975 downwards.
CGAACAGGCCGATCGACGAACTGGCGAGGACCACGCCGAGGAGCGCGGCGACGACGAGACTCGTCCCGACGGAGAGGACGAGTCGATGACCGAGCGTGAGCCGTCGGACGTCACCCCCCAACCGCGCGGTGGCCTCGGCCCGCGGAAACAGCGCCGAGACGACGGCGTACCCCGGGATGAAGGCGACGTAGACACCGCCCAGGAAGGCGATACCCGGCGACGGAACACCGAGCGTCGACGCCAGTACGACGTAGCCGACCAGAAAGCCCGCACAGACGGCGAGGTCGAGAAACTGGGCGGCGAGCGATTCGCGAACAGACACAGTTCGGATAACTGTAATCTAGCACATAAATCTATTCTCATGAATGGAAACTGACTGTTGTGGCGACCGTCTCGTCTCCGATATCGATTCGAGTTCGCGGCGGCACTCCGTGGTCGGTCCTCGCGCGTCCGTCGACGGGGCCGCGGCGTCCGGCGAACGGGAATAGAAAATCTAGTTGTAAATACGTGTTTACCCGAAAAATCAGAAGATTTACCTTCGACTGTACAAACTGCGGTTATGCGTGGGGAGCAGAGTCTACACGAGGATATGTGAAGCTATGAAATTTGATAGTTCCGGGAGATGGTTTACGCTGAGTCGGCGTCGCGGACGTCCCACGCGACCTGTCCGCCGAGCGACCGAGGCAACGGCACGGGCAACGTAATTCGAAGAACTCCGTACAAAAATCCAATATCTATGACGAAAAACCACGGCTACAACACACCGAAGAAAGGTACCGCCGACTGGAACGTACCACTAAACGAGAACTTCAAAAAGATCGATAAAGACGTCGAGGTTCGGGACGTCGAGTCGAAGCTCGACACGTACGAACCGGCGGCAGGGACGAAGTTCCTGGCGACGGACACGGGGAACCGATACATCGGCGACGGCGAGCAGTGGAACCTCGCACCGCTGCCGCGGCGCGGGGCGGTCGGCGACCTGACCGCGCAGAACCGGTTCCGCATTCCGGCGCGAGAGCAGGACCCCGAAAACGCGGAGGCCGGCGAACTCTGGCTTCGGACCGACGAGAACGCGCTCAAAGTCCAGATGGCCAACGGCGTGCAGACGCTCGCCAGCGGCGAGAGCTCCGGCGATGACGGTCGCGGCGACACCGGCGGAACGACCAACGCCGACGTCACTATCGACTTCGCCGACGACTCGTACCTCGACAAGTTCGACGCCCGAAAGTCGGAGCAGAACTCCATCGTCAACGGCGAGAAGGCGCGAAGCGACACGGCGCTTCAGGTGCAACTCGAAGAGGGAAGCCACTACGGCACCGACATGCAGTACTACTTCAGCGACAACGGCATGTCGGAGCCCGAGGAGCTCTGGATCCGCTACTACCTCCGCCTGGACCCCGGTTTCGACGTCACCTCCGACGGCGGGAAACTCCCCGGCCCGGCGGGAACGTACGACAGCGGCGGATGGGGCGGTAAGCCCGCCGACGGGACGAACGGCTGGTCCGCGCGGATGGCGTTCATGCCGGCCGACGGCGGCGCCGAACTCTCGTACTACTGCTACCACGCAGACATGAACAACTGGGGCGAGTGGTGGAGCTGGGACGGTACCATCGAGACCGGCCAGTACTACCAGATCGACAGCTACGTCAAGCTCAACACGCCCGGCGAGAACGACGGTATCCTCCGCGGCTGGATCGACGGCGAGCAGGCGATGGAGAAGACGGACATCCGGTTCCGCGACACCGAGGACCTGAAGGTGGAGTCGCTGTGGTTCAACATCTACCACGGCGGCAGCGACACCTCGCCCAGCGACAACTCGTTCTACTTCGACAAGCTCCAGATGTCGACGAGCGGGCCGCTGGACTGACGCGAACGAGTCACCCGAACCGAAGCGCCGTCACGGGCGACGGCGCGGCGACTCCCCGCGGCTATTTTTCGATTCCGACGGCGCCCAGACGATGGCGTCGGAGAGAGAGAGGGTGTCGTAGAGATGTCGGTAGAACCGGAGATTCCACGGCGTGTGGTCCGCCCTCGGCGTCGGGCCGAGTCTGAGCGCCGGGTACAGCGGTAACACGTCGACGAAGCGACGTTCGTCGATACCGAGGCCGGCGCAGTACGTCGAGACGCAACGTCCGACCGCGCGCGAGAACGGACAGTCGCGGAAGAACGCGCGGTTCGTCGCCTCGGCGTAGCTCTCGAACGCGTACAGCGCCGTCTCGACGACGAGTTTCAGGAAGTCGACGAGCGGGACGCCGTCGGTGCGGAAGTACTCGAAGTCGATGACCGACCGGACTCCGAGGTCCGCGTCGAGGAGGATGTTCGTCCCGTCGTAGTCGCCGTGGGTCGGGCCGAGAAAGAACTGCTCGCAGTCGGCGAATCGGTCGACGTACGCGCCGGCGCTCGGCAGCGTCGACGTCGAGAGGCGCCGTCGTTTCTCGTCGCTGTCGTACGTTCGGACGTCGGCGGTCGCTTCGGCGAACGTGACCAGCCACTCGGTGGCGTTCGAGAGGAACCGCTCCGCGCATCGGTCGAACCGCCGAAAGGCGTAGTGGGCCGGTCGGCCGCCGAGGAACTCCTTGAAGATGACGGGCGTCCCGTCGACGCTCTCGACGGCCAGCGGCGTCTCGACGGTCGCTCGGAGCCGGTCGGACGACTCGACGAGTTCGCGGAGTCGGGTGAGTCGCTCCCACTCGCCCAGGACCTCGGCGTCGTCCCACCTGGCGAACCGACAGACGGTCACCGGGTCCTCGTGTTCGTAGACGAACAGCGTGATGTAGCCGGTCGGTCCGCGCGTCCCGCTGTACAGACTGTACGTCAGCGCCGACCGGTCGGCGTCGAATCGGTCGGCGACTCGGTCGAGCAGTTCGTCGATCATGAGGCGTCGGCGCCGATCTTGTACGCCGGTGTGAGTGCACCCAGCAAACGCGCGGTTCCCGGCGGGAACGGGACGCGCGAGAGCGACTGCGGGGAAATCGAACTGTGCAGACACGTGCCGAGCGACACCAGTTTCCGTCTGAGAAACGCCGCGAGCAGTCGCTCGTCGGAGAAGACGAACGCCGGCGAACGCCGATTCGGCACGGCGTACGAGACCGTCACGTTCCGAAAGCCCGCTCGTTCGAGCAGGCGAACGTAGCCGCGTTCGGAGTGGAGACGAACCGACGGCGAGCGACGGCGGCCGCCCGCATCGAGGACGGCCCCCTCGACGGCCGCCGGGACGACGGCGGCGAGGCGGTGAACCGGGTCCAGTCGGTTCCACTCGCTCACCAGGAGTCGGCCGTCCGGGCGAAGCCACTGGCGGGTCTGTCGGAGAAACGACCGCTGTGCGCGGACGGGGTCGTCCGACGACTCGTCGGCCCCGACGTGTTTCAGCACCCCGTTCACCACCACGACGTCGAACTGATCGTCGCCGAGCGGGAGCGCCGTCGCGTCGCCGTGGACGAGCGTGAGGTTCTCCGTCTCCGCGGATTCCTGCATCGCCGCGGAGAACCGCAACCCGTCGAGGTCGGTGTCGACGGCGACGACGTGGTCGGCGCGGCGGGCGAGCGAGCGGGTGAGCGCCCCGCATCGACTGCCGAGTTCGAGCACCGTCTTCCCCGCCAACGGTTCGATACGGACCCAGTCGGCCTGGTCGGGGTTGAGCCACGACTCGTACTCGAAGTCGGGGCGGATGCGCCGGAGCTCCGACTCGAACTTCTCCGCCCGCTTGAACGGCGTCATGTCGCCGACACGCAGCGCATCGACGAGCGCGTCGATCTCCTCGGCGGCACCGGCGTCGTCGTCGACGTCGAGCAGTCGAACGATGCCGTCGTCGTCCACTCGCCAGTCGCTGTGACACTGGCCGTTCCGCGACTGCTGTCGACGGCGGAGACGGGACCCGCAGTCCCCGCAGACGAACTCCAACTCCGGTGGCCACATCGATACACCACTGTAGTTCCGACTACATATTATATGTTGTTCACTGTACTATTATATGCTCGTACGTCGTAGACGGTGTGTTTCTCGACCGAGTTACTGTCAGAATTTGGATATCACAGCACACTTACGCGTCTGGCACGCGAGTATGTCGTGCACCATGACCGCGGAAGCAGTTTTCCGAGTGCGTCGACAACCTCCCTCAGCGATGTCCGGAACTCGTTCGAGTGTACCCGTCGCAGATGGGGCGTTGGCGAATGGCTGAGGACGACAGACCGACCGGCCGCTCGTCGGACGCCGCGTCGCTGCCGCGCCGCGACCTTCTGACGGCGGTGGTCGGCGTGGCCGGCGTGTCCGGTCTCGCGGGCTGTCTCGGCCTGTTCGACTCCGACGGCTCTCGGGGAGACGGACGGACGCCGGACGGCGGCGAGGTCGGGGGGACGCCTCCGTCGATCGTCGTCTGGGAGGACCGCGAGGGTATCGTCCGCGCGGAGACCGAGAACGGCCCCATCGAATCGGGGCGACGACCCGCGGCGGTCATCCAAGCCGCACTCGACGTGTCCGCCCAGCAAGCCGGTATACAGAACGTCGAGGTCGTCGGCAACTACACGGTCTCGCGGCCGGTCCACCTCCAAGAGCGGACCGTGTTGAACCTCAGAAACGCTCGTCTCACCGCCGGCGGAAACCACGCGGTGATCTCGGTGAACAGCATCTCCCAGGCGGCGGTCGTCGGGGGTCTCCTCGACGGGGACAATCAGTCCGACGGCGAACAGTATCTCGGGGTGCTCGCGCTCAACAACGCCGACCAGGTCGTCGTCGACGGCACCGAGGTGCAGAACGGCGGGTACTACGGGGTCAACCTCTACGAGTGCAACGACTGCGTGCTCAACGGCATCCGAGCGCACGACAACTTCCGGCACGGCATCCATCCGGGAGCCGATACGGAGGGTCGGGGGTACTTCAACTGGCTCACCCACTGTATCACCGACAACAACGGCGTCGACGGGGTCAACGACAGGGGGACGACCGTACCGGGCGAGTCGCTCGACAACGCGTTCTACAACTGTCTGAGTCGGAACAACGGACGGAGCGGCTTCATCCTCGACGGCGGCGTCGGAGCCGACGAGGTGGCCGCGCGGTTCGACGTCGTCGGCTGTCGGGCTTACCGAAACGGAAGCCACGGTATCCAATTGACGAACTGCCGCGTCTCGGCGGTCAACGTCGTCACGCGGTCGAACGGTCAGTCCGGTCTCCTGCTCAACGGCGGGGTTCAAGCGTCGATTCTGAATCCGCGGTCGGACGACCACAGCGGCCCCAACGCCGGTGGAATCACGATTCGTAGCAGCGATTCGGCCGCACCGAGACACGTGGTCGTCTACGGCGGAGCGTCGACGAACAACAGTCACAACGTCCGCATCGCGTCGGGGTCGAACACCGGTCCGATAACGCTCCGGGACATCGACCTCCGAGGGGCCGAGAGGCGACCGCTCTGGCTCGGCGAGGACGCGCCGCCCGAACTGACCGTCTCGAACGCATCGGGCTACCGCACCACGAACCGGGGGGACCAGACGGAGAGCGGCGACGGGTCGGCGTCGACGTTCCGGTGGGAGCACGGCCTCGCCGAACAACCGCGGTCGGTCAGCGTGACGCCCGCCACACCCGCCGCCGCGGGGCCGTTCAGCGTCACGCACGACGGGGACGCCATCGAAGTCACGTATCGCACGGCGCCCGAGCAGGGCGACGACAACCTCCGCTGGTGGTGGAGCGCGAACGCCTACTGACGGGTCTCGTTTTATGGCGTATGCGCCCGTCGACAGACACGATGACAGTCAGAGAGAGCCTCAGTCGACGACCGACCGAAGCGGTCGCGCTCGCCGTGTTCGCCGCGGGCGTCGCCGCCTTCGTCATCCTCCACACCGTGGTACTCGTGACGAGCCGCGGCGGCGACCTCCTCGCACAGGTCCGTCTGGTGTGGTTCGCGTTCGTCGTCGCCGCCGCCGTCGCCGCCGCGTATCTGGTCGCCGAATCGACCGGTCGACTGTAGCGGGATATCGGATAGATAGACATTTCGTTGACAGAAACGATGTTTAATACCGTCGGCATTCGCACAGAGTTCCTATGACCATTGCCGTGTCCAGAGCGACGGGCACAGACCGCGAGTCGTGGAACTCGTACGTCGAGCGAGCGCCGCACGCGACGCCGTTTCACCGATTGGAAGCGCTCGAAGTGCTGCGCGACGTGAGCGACACGACGCTGCATCTGCTCGTCGGGCGGGAAGGCGAGGAGGTGTTTGGGATATGCCCGCTGTTCGAGGGGAGCGTCGGACCGTTCTCGTCGGTTCGCTGTCCGCCGACCGAACACGACGTGCCGTATCTGGGCCCGGTGTGGCTCGACGTCAACCACCTCTCACAGCGGAAGCAGGAGATGTGGAACCACCAGTTCGTCGAGGCGGTCTGCGAGTGGATCGACGAGGAGGTCGACCCCGACCACCTCGACATCCGAACCGTCGACCGTTACCCCGACGTGCGTCCGTTCATCTGGGCCGACCTCGACGTGCGCCCGGCGTACACGTACGTTCTCGACCTCGAACCGGGGCCCGAGGAGATCAAGCGTCGCTTCAGCCGAAGCACGAGGCGGTACGTCCGCGACGTCGACGACCACGACATCGCCGAGCGGGGCTACGAGGGCATCGAGTACGCCGTCGACCAGTACCACGAGCGCTACGAGAACGCCGGTGTCTCCGTCGAACTCTGCAAGGCGCTGTACGACGCACTCCCCGACGGCTGCGTCAGACCGTACGTGCTCTCCGTCGACGACCGGTTCGTCGGTGCGAGGCTCACCGTCGAACTCGACGACACGATATACGCGTGGGTCAGCGCGGCCAACGTCGAAGAGGCCGAGGTGCCGGTCAACGAACTCGTCGAGTGGTACGCCATCCGCGACGCCGCCGAACGAGGGCTCTCGCGGTACGACTTCGTCGGGGGGATGGTCCCGAGCCTCTGTCGGTACAAGTCGCAGTTCGCGCCGGTGCCCAGAGCGCTGTACCTCGTGCAGCGGCAGCGGCCGTGGATGCGCGGGGCGTCGATGCTGTACAACCGACTCCCGGAGCGCGTCCGGTCTCTCGTGTAAACTTCCCCACCCTACTCCCTCGACGCCGACGCGCCGCGGAGGCGGAGGCGCTCAGAGCGACTCGTAGATACCGATGGCCCAGTGGTCGGGGCCGAACAACCGCCCGCCGAAGCCGATGTTGCCGTCGACGGCGCAGCGCCACCCGTCGCCGACCGGCCAGGGGTCGAGGTGGTGCATCCGCCCGGAGTTCCACCCCAACCGCTTCTCCGTCCCCTCCAGAATCGGCGAACTGTGGAGTTCGCGGTCCCGGTACGTCGAGGGCGTCAGTTCGTCGACGACGTACCCCCGGAGCCGGTGACCGTAGCAGGCCGCACAGTCCTGGAAGAACGCGACGACGTCGCTGTCGCGGACGAGCGGTCGCCCGCCGGGACGGGCCGCGGTCGGCCGGCCTTCGACGACCGGGTTGCCGGCGTGGGGCGTCCAGTCGTCGGCTTCGAGTTCGTCGCTGTAGAACGCCAGGAGGTCGGCACGGTCGTCGTCGCTGCCGGCGAGCGCCCACCACCGGTCCTCGTGTCTGAAGACGACGAAGTCGCACAGAAAGCGGTCGGGCGCGACGAGTTCCGCCACCGGCGACCAGCCGCCCGGGAGCGAGTCGGTGCGGTAGAGAATCGGGCTCGCCGGCGTCTCGCGGTTCCAGCGCTCGGGGAGCATGTAGTAGCGGTCGTCCCACCGGAACACGTACGGGAAGGCGAGGTGGTCGTCGGTCTCGAGGACGACCCGGTCGTACGACCAGCGTCTACCGTCGTCGCTCTCGGCGTGGGCGATGGCGGCGGTCGGCGTCCGGTCGCGGTTGAACACCTCGAAGAACAGGTGCCAACGGCCGTCGGGGGTGACGAACAAAAACGGGTCGGCGACGAAGTCAGCGTCGCCGAAGTCGGTGACGTCCGCCGCGGTGACGACGGGGTTGACGACGCCGCGACCGGGGACCAGCGAGAACGGGCCCGGCGACGGCGTCGGCGTCGCCCGCGGTTCGCCGTAACCGTCCCACGGCGACTCGCCGACCGGACTCGTCTCGGACGCCGCGTGAGCGCCGTTCGTGAGCAGTTTCGAACGATGGAGACGCTCGCCGGCCAGCCACGCCGCGTCCCTGATAGATTTCGAGTCACCGGGTCTGAACCGGGGACGGGTCATCGGACGGTCACTCCCGCGCCCGAGTGACCGGGCGAGTTCGGAGGCGCGCACCGCCGGACGGGCGCGCACCGCTGGCTGGGAACCCTCCACCGGCCGATCGTACTCGGGGACGTCGCCACCTGCGATTCGACGCGAGCCATACCGTGTCAACGTTGATGACAACCAAAAAACATGGGCTGCCCGCGGAGAACGGCGGGTCGCCCGCGGCAACGTATATGGGCGCGTGTCCTGTGAACTGTCGTATGAGTGTCGTCATCCGACTAGCCGCCTCGCAGACGCGACGCGAGGCGACGCGACGTGGGCGTAGGTGAGCGATGGACGTCGAGATACACCACACGATAGAGAGCGTTCCCCGCGAGGAGTGGGACCGCGTCGTCGAGGAGTCGCCGCACGGGAGCGTCTTCCACCGGTATCACTGGTTGGCCGCCGTCGAGCGCGGGTGCGAGAGAACGGGGCGGTACGTCGTCGTGTCCGACGGCGACGCGCCCACGGGCGTCCTCGCGGCCGCCGTCGACGACGTGCCGTTGACGCCGTTCGAGCGCCTCTGCTCGCCGGAGCCGGGGTTCGGCGGTCCGGTCGTCGCCGACGACGAGGAGGAGACGCTCGACGCGCTGCTCGACGCCGCCGAGCGCATCTGCGAGGACGGCGTCGTCGCGCACGTGTTCCGAACGCTCGACGAGGAGACGGTCCGGTACCAACGTCGACTCCGAGAGCGCGGCTACAGCCAGACCGTCGCGAGCTGTCGGTTCGTCGTCGACGTAACCGACGGCTGGGACGCGGTGTATGGACGGATGAGCAGTTCGCGTCGGCGCGCGATACGCTCGGGACACAAAAACGACGTCCACGTCAGAGACGAGGTCCCCGACCGGAGCGACCTGCGCGCGTTCCACCGTGGGTACAGACGCGTCATGGACCGCGTCGACGGCGACGCGTACCCGCGGTCGTTCTTCGAGCGGTTGCGGACGATGGACGACCGAGTGAGACAGTTCTCGCTGGAGGTCGACGGCGAGCCCGCGGGAAGCATCCTCGTGCTCGTCGACGACGAGCAGTCGACGGTCCAGTACTTCTTCTCGGCGGTCGAGCGCGAACACTTCGAGTACAACGCGTCGGAGCTGCTGCACGAACACGCGATACGGTGGAGCATCGACAACGACTACCGACAGTACGACTTCGGCGAGACGAGTCCCGACTTCCGGGACGGGCTGTTCCGATTCAAGGAGCGCTTCGGTGGGCGCGCGGTCCCGACGCTGTCGTGGGAACGCGGCTGTGCGCCGGTTCGCTGGAACGCCTTTCGGCTCGGTCGACACCTGTATCAGACGGCGAACCGGCTTCGAGAGGAGCGGACGTAGGCGGGTCTGTCGGGGGAGCGGATGCGGGAGCGAGCGACGAGGCGGCGGACGCTCCCTCCTCGGTCCGGTTTTTCGCCACCAGATACGACTCGAAGCCGCCGTTGTCGTAGACGCGGTCGACCGTCGAGCGGTTCTCGAGTCGTTGGAAATCCGCCGGGGTGTAGCGCCAGAACCCCCGGTAACCGGGGTAGAACGTCGGGTTCTGCTGCCGGCCGAGTTCGGTGACGAGCAGGTACCGGTACTCCGGCGGACCGTCGGGAGGCGGCGCGCCATAGGCGAAGTGCATCGGCGGGTTCGTCCCCTCCGAACGGATGTTCTCGGGGTCGTCGACCTCGTATTCGAGCATCTCCTGAAACCGCGACTGGGTCGTTCCGTACTCGTCGATGAGCAGCGACTCGTTTCGGTGGTCGAGCACCCACTCCATCCCCTCGACTTCGCTCTGGGTTATCTGCCCGTTGGCGCCGTTGGACAGCGGCGACGCGTACAGCGAGAACACCGAGAGGAAGACGATGGCGGCGAAGCCGACCGAGAGCGCGCCGAGAAGCGTCGACCGCTGCCACGAGCCGCTCGCTCGCGCCCACAGCGCCGACGCTCCGAACCCGACGAGTATCGGCGCGGTGAACCGAGCGTACCGAGAGATTCGGGTGAACCCGACCGTGAGGTCGACGAAGAACGCGAGCACCGAGAGACCGGTGAACGCGGTGAACACCGCGAGGAAGAACAGCGAGACGTCGCTCAGTTCGGTGTCGCCGCGGAGCAGTCGCACCAGCAGGTAGCAGGCGAACACCGCCCCGAAACTGACCAGCAGCCCGAAGACGCCGTAGGTGTACAAGCCGGTCTGGAGCAAGTCGACGAGGCGGGGCGTCGTCCGAGCGGCGGTGCCGCTCAGGTTTCCGAACTCGGAGGACTGGACCGCCTCGAGCCCGAGTAGGCGCGCGAAGACGAGGTACGTGCTCCCCGCGATGGACTCGTACGTGTAGTACCACGCGAAGAAGAGCACGCCAGCGACGGTCCCGACCGCCAGCACCGGAACCGGCCGACCGCTCCGTCGAGCGGTGGCGCGCCCGTAGAGTTCCGGCGCTTTGGCGAGCGCGAACAGACCAAGGAGAAACAGCGTCGTGAGCGGGTGAAAGAAGACGACGCCGACGACCGAGAGCACGAGCAGCGACGCGTACCGCGTCCGTCGCTCCCACGCGCTCGTCCGGAACAGCAGCGCCAACACGAACGGAACGAAGGTGAACGCGAAGACGCTCGGCGAGAACATCACGTTCTCGAAGCCGAACAGCGGGAGGTACGCCACCGGGAGAACGAACAGCACGTCGCGTCGCCGCTCGGTGACGGTGTCGAGCAGGAAGTAGAGGCCGCCGAGGTAGAACAGCGAGAAGAACGGCGGCAGCAGGTTCACGAGCTCGGCGGTGTCGAGCCCGGTGGCGTGCGAGAAGACGCCCGTGAGCGCGTTCAACCCCGGGTAGTAGTTCTCCGGGTCGAGTCGCCCGGTCTGTGCGAGACTGTCGACCATCCCGACGAACGACAGCATGTCACCTTTGCCGACGGCGAACAGTCGGTACCGGAGGTACGGCAGCGACAGCAACAGTCCGTTCGCGCCGAGGAGAAGCGCCACCCCGTATCGCCACCCGGGGCCGGTCGTCTCGTCGGCCTCTCCGTCGCCGCCGACGGCGACGGCGCGCAACACCAGCAGCTGTCCGACCACGAACGCACCGCAGATGGCGAGCCAGAACCAGACGGGGTACGCACCGTAGAGATGTATCTCGTACGCCGTCGCCGGCGGACCGACGGCGATGTACGCCCCGCAGAGTGCGAGCGAGGCTACACCGACGAGAGCGAGAAGTTTCGTCCGAAGCCGTCTCCGGTCGTCCATGTACTGAGACTGCGTGCAACGCCGCGTGGCTTGTATGTTGTGTAGCGTTCACGGAGACGACAGGTCGGTATGCTCCGTTCGAACACGGTAATCACAGATTATCAATCAGTCGAACAGCAATGCGAGGCGGCCGGGGGCGTCGAGGGGCGAGTTCGCGTCACTCGACCGATATCTGTTCGACGTCGTCGCTCTCCGCGCCGGTTTCGACGTCGAGTTCGCCGCGGAGCAACTGTGTCGCTCTCTCGCGGTCCTCCGGGTAGCCGACGTCGACGCGCCAGCCTTTCAGGCGGAGCACGTCGATAGTGCGTCCGCTCTGGATGAGGAGGTTGATGGCGTCGCTGATCTCGTACTCGCCGCGTTCGGACGGTTGGACGAGGTGGCAGGCGTGGAAGATAGCCGGCGTGAACGTGTAGAAGCCGGTCATCACGAGGTTCGACTGCGGGTCCTCCGGTTTCTCGACGACGTCGGTTATCTCGCCGTACGGGTTCGTCCGACAGACGCCGTAGCGACTCGCCTCCTCCCACGGCACCTCCTCGACCAGAAACGCCGCGTCGGCGCGCTCCTCCTGCTGTCGCTTGACGACGTCCGAGAGGTTCGCCTGGAAGATGTTGTCGCCGAGCATCAGGATGAAGTCGTCGTCGATGTGCTCTTCGACCGTCAACAGCGCGTGCGCGAGTCCGTTCTGCTCGCGCTGGTGGGCGTACGTGATGGGGATGCCCTCGAAGCTATCGCCGTAGTGGCTGATAATCGCCTCCTTTCTGTAGCCGACGACGACGATGAACTCGTCTGCGCCGAGTTCGGCGAGCTGCTCGAAACAGTGCGTCAGGATGGGTTTGTCGTCGACCTCGACCATCCCCTTCGGCTTGTCGTCGGTCAGCGGCCGGAGTCGAGTCCCCTTCCCCGCCGCGAGTACTACTGCCTTCATACCGAGACTATGCGACGCCGAACGGTATTACTATACGGTCGCTACGGCCCGCAGAAACTAGCTCTGGTTGATACAATCTCTCACAGAACATCAACAAGTGATGACAGTTCGCTGGACGAACATCTGTTTTTATATCCGCGTCCCCGGCAGTTTCCCACGATGCAGGTCACCGTCATCGGCAGCGGCTACGTGGGGACGACGCTGGCGGCGTGTCTCGCCGAACTCGGACACGACGTGACGAACGTCGACATCGACGAGGAGATCGTCGCGGCCATCGAGGGCGGCGTCGCCCCGATTCACGAACGGGGGCTGGACGAACTCGTCGCCGAGCACGGCGGCGAAACGCTCCGAGCAACGACGGATTACGCGGCGGCCGCGCGGGCCAAGGTCGTCTTTATCGCGCTTCCGACGCCGACGGACGCCGAGGGACGAATCGACACCTCGATAATCACGGCGGGCGCGGAGCGACTCGGCGAAGCCTTGGCGGAGAGCGAGGAGCCGCCGTTGGTCGTCGTCAAGAGCACCGTCGTCCCGGGGACGACCGAGAACGAACTGATTCCGGCGCTCGAACGCGGGTCGGGGCTGACCGCCGGCGAGGGGTTCGACGTGGCGGTCAACCCGGAGTTCCTCCGCGAGGGGACGGCCGTCGACGACTTCCTCCACCCCGACAAGGTCGTGTTCGGCGCGGCGAGCGCGCGCGCGTACGAAACACTCGACGAGTTGTACGACCCGCTGTTCGCACAGACCGACACCGCGGTGGTCCGGACCGGCGTCCGGGAGGCGGAGATGATAAAGTACGCCAACAACGCCTTCCTCGCCTCGAAGATCAGCCTCATCAACGAACTGGGGAACATCTGCAAGGAGTTCGGCGTCGACGCCTACGAAGTCGCCGACGCCATCGGCCTCGACGACCGAATCGGGCCGCAGTTCCTCCGCAGCGGCGTCGGGTGGGGCGGGTCGTGTTTCCCGAAGGACGTCGCCGCGCTCATCGCCGCCGCCCGGGACGTCGGCTACGACCCGGAACTGCTCGACGCGGTCGTCGGCGTGAACGACCGCCAGCCCGAGCGGTTGCTCTCGCTTCTCGACGACCACGTCGACGTCACCGGCGAGCGGGTCGCCGTGCTCGGCCTCGCGTTCAAATCCGGCACCGACGACGTTCGTAGTTCGCGGGCCATCCCGACCATCCGGGGACTGCTCGACCGCGGCGCGACCGTCGTCGGCTACGACCCCGTCGCAACGGAGAACATGCGGACGGAGTTCCCCGACATCGAATACGCCGACAGCGCGGCCGAGGCGCTTGCGGGTGCGACCGCCGCCGTCGTCGTCACCGATTGGGACGAGTTCGCGGCGCTCGACGAGGAGTTCGACGCGATGGAGCGGCCGGTCGTCGTCGACGGCCGCCGCGTCGTCGAGCGGCGAGACGGTATCGAGTACGAGGGGCTCACCTGGTAGTCGGGCGCAGAAAAACGGGACCGCGAGGAAGCACACGAACCGAGGGTCGACGGGGCGCGGCGGGCGTCGTTACGCGCCGTAGCCGTCCGCGCCGTAGCGACCTTCGCCGTAGAACGTCTCGACGTCGTCGCCTTCGACGACGGCGTAGCCGACCGTCTCCGGCTTGTGCCACTGTTCGTCGTCGACGCTTCCCTCCTCTTCGACTCGAATCTCGACGCTCGTGCGCGTGAGGTTGCGGTAGCGGAGCGTGCACGGGTTGTTGCCGTTGAACGTCTCCACGTCGGCGACGAAGACGGGGTTGTCGTACGACTCGTCGAACTCGACGGTCTGCCAGCGGTGGTCGACGTCGGCCGCGTGGCCGGCCTCGAACGGCGCGCCGCCGATCGTTCCGGTGCCGGGTTCGATGGCGACGTAGCCGACGACTTCGTCGTGGTGCCAGCCGTCGGCTCCTTCCTCCTCCTGGAGACGCGTCGCAAACCGGCGTTTCGAGACGTTGCAGTTCCGCGAGACGACCGCCTGCCACCCGTCCGTGGACTGCGGCTGCGTGAGGACGACCGGTCGCTTGGCGAACGGTTCGTCGAACGAGACGCCGGTCCACTTCGTCGCGGCGCTGACGGTGCCCGCTTCGACGTGGAGGCCCTCGACTACGGGCGCTCCCGCCTCGACGACGAGGCTGCCGACGACTTCCTCGACGTGCGGACCGTCGAGGTAGTTCCACTCCTGAACGCGGTAGTCGAACGACTCACCGTCGACCTCCTGAAGCCGCGAGGTCGCCGGTTGGTAGCCGTTCGCCGAGACCGGGAGCGCGACCACGACGGGGCTGGAGTACGAGGAGTCGAACGCCTGCGTGTCCCACTGGTGCGTCGCAGTGAGACGGTGGGCTTCGATGTCCGGTGCGGAGGCTGCACTCGCGCGCTGCGCGGCGGCTTGGGTGCCGGCGACGCCGAGGACGAGCGAGGCTTTGAGGACGCCACGTCGGGTGTAGCGGGACTTTGAGCGGGCGGCTTCGGTCGAGGTGTCGGACTTTCTCATTTCGAGTTCCCTCTGTTCAGTAGTACAGTCAGATGACCGGTTATATAACTTTCTAATTAATTAAGTGTGAGTGGACTTACGCTAGTCGAGGAACTACTGACAGGGACCAATATCACCTCTAACGCTCGTTAAATCGGTTTTCAGACACCCCGTGTATGATATGAAATCTGGTAATTCTCACAGATTAGGTGTGATAGAGAAGTAATATATCAGAATCAGCACCCAAATTGCCGCCCGGGACGACTCGTGTCCGGAGGCGTCGAAAACGGTTGTCCGGAGAAGACTCTCCAATCTGGACGAACGTAGCGGCCAACTACTGACAGTAGGCGTCGAAAACGAGCAGCGACGGCGTCAGACTCGGTCAGGTTCGGACGCGAAACAGTCCAGTAGCGCTCCACTAGCGACGATAGTACAGCACCTAGGCACGGGAACGAATCCGCTACCCGGTTCGGAAAACGGAGCGTCAGCGGCGAAGAGCGTCACTGCGTCGGTGTGGGCGTTTCGTGTGTCAAACGATTCGTCGAAATAGAAACGAGTTGGCCGAGAAACACCTACTCTCGGATAGCCAGAATATACTAAACCCGGATAGTTCCGTCTGTCCCGTCGGTGCGAAAGTGCATGACACGAGAGAATCAGACCCGAAGACGGTTTCTCGCGGGGAGCGCGGCGACACTCGGTTCGCTGTCACTACTGGCGGGCGGTGCGGGTGCGCAGGCGTCGACGCGCACTATCGCCGTCGTCAACGCGACCGGTGACGGGCCGGCGAAGTACCGATTCAGCGTCGACGGCGACGTCGAGAAGGCGACGGACACCGGCGGGGCGCCGAACCAGTTCGCCTCGCTCGACGACGACGACACACTGAGCGATGCCACCGCGGAGGGGCGCGTCTACGGTGGCGCGGACGCGTACCAGTTCGCCGGAACGGTCACGAGCCTGGTCGTCGAGGGCGGCGCGGACGTCTACGTCGACGGCGAAGCGGTCGACCCCGACGAGTTTCCCGCGCCGGGCGTTCTCGCTATCACCGGCGACGGCGAGTACGCGTTCGCCGTCGACGGGAACGTCGAGAAGACGACGCTGACCGGCGACGCGGACGTCCCGCCCGCGTCGCTCAACGACGCCGACAGCGTGGAGGGAGGGTCCGTCGACGGGTCGGTGTTCGGCGGCACCGACGCCTACGTCGTCGACGGCGACATCACCGAGTTCGACCTCGACGGCGGACTGACGGGGTATCTCGACGGGGACGTGTACACTGGTCCCGCGGATGGGCAAGCCGACGCCGGGAGCGCCGAAGACGGCGGCGACGCCGCCGGTGACGACGGCGACGCCGACGAGGGGGGCGAGGCTCGATCGACACCCGAACTCGTCTTTCCGGACTGCACCAGCGTCCGGGTCACGGGCGCGTTCGAGTCGGCGTCGCTGGAGGTGCTCGTCGAGGACGGCGACCCCGAGACGACGCCGATGGAGCAGGTGTACGAGTACGACAACGCCGACGGGGCGACGGAGGCCACAGTCGCGGTTCCCGATGGGGAGTTCGGCCCCTATCAGGTCGTCGAGGCCGCCTCGGTCACCTACGGCGACGGCGAGGAGACACGTGCGGTCAATCCCGAGGCCGACGCCTGCCGCGAGGAGACGTTCCCCGCGGTTCGGGACGTCGAGTTCCTCGACTGCACTAGCGTTCGGGTCGCGGGCGCGTTCGAGGGGCTCTCCATCGAGGTGCTCGTCCAGGACGACGTGCCGCCGACCACGCCGATGGAACAGGTGTACACGGTTGAAGGCGACGGCTCCGAGGAGACGACGGTGAGCGTCCCCGACGACGAGTTCGGCCCTTACCAAGTCGCCGAGCGAGCGACGGTCGTCTACCCGGACGGCGAGCGGGTCGACGTGACGAATCCGAGCGCAGATAGATGCCGTGACGAGACGTTCTCGGGGGCGTGAAAGCCACTGCAACGCGACGTAACCGCCGATTGTCCGACCGAAGCCGTCGGTTGGGCCCGTCTGTCGGTGCCGGCGACGGTGCGTGTCCGGCGATAATCGCGCTGTTACTGCTCTCTTCGGACGGCCAACGACGGGTTGTCGACCGGCCGGATTCGGTAACGTTCACGGTGTTCTGATAGTCAGATAAATACACAAGTATACTTGCCTGAAAAAAGCTTAAGATGCAACTCAATGAGGCCTTAGCCGGAAGCGGAGAAATCAATGAAGGAAACACATACAAGCCGCCGTACGTTCCTCGCTGGCAGTCTCGCGACCCTCGGCGCAACCACGGCAACCATGACCGTTCGAGCACAGCAATCTGAGTGGAAGCACGTCGTCGTCTCGGGCACCCCGGGTGCCGGGCCGGTCCGGTACGAACTGGAGGCGACCGACACGCTCGAGAAGACCACCGAGACGGGCGGCGCGCCGGTCGACGGCGCGTCGGTCAACGCGAACGACGTACTCGAAGGGAGCTTCGCCAGCGGCGTCGTCGTCGGCGGCGTCGACGCGTATCGTTACAGAGGCGACCTGACGCTGCTGTCGGTCGACGGCGACGCGACCGTCTACCTCGACGGAACGCAGACGGACCCCGACAGCGTCGGTGAGGATTACGACTACCTGGCGGTCGTCGGCGACGGCTCGAAGGCCGACTACAGTTTCGAGGTCGACGGCGACGTCGCCAAGACGAACATGACAGGCGGCGCGCCGACCCGCTACGCCTCCGTACAGAACGCCGACGGCGTCGACGCCGGGTCGGTCAGCGGGTCGGTGTTCGGCGGTACCGACGCCTTCCGGGTCGCCGGCGACATCACCGAGTTCGACCTCTCGGGCGGCACGGCGTATCTCAACGGACAGGAGTACACCGGACCGAGCGGCGGAGACGGTTCCGGCAGAGGCGAAGGCGACAACCGCGGACAGACGAGCGACGGCTCGGAACCGGGCGTGAAGTTCGTCGACTGCACCACCGTCGAAGTGACGGGCAGTTTCGACCAGGTGTCGCTGTCGGTGCTCGCCTCCGACGGCGGGTGCGGCCCCGGACCGCGCTTCAGCGAACAGGAGTACGTCTTCGGTCTGAACGCCGACGAGGTCGTCGAGGGAACGACCACCATCTCGCTCCCGAGCGGCTACTTCGCGGCGTACCAGGTCGTCGAGTCCGCCACGGCGGAGGGCACCAGTTCGATGTCGGTGTCGAACCCGGACGCCGACGCCTGCCGCGCCGAGATGGAGTCGCAGTTCGAGGACTGCTAGTCGGTCGAACCGGTCCACCCGGTCGAATCGCTCGCGGTCGTCTCCAGGTCGGTCCGGGCGCGTCGTAAGATGCCCTCCCAGACGCCGAACAGCGCGCTGTCGAGTTCGTAGGCGCGGTTTATCTTCCCGACCCACTCGTCGTCGGCGAACAGCAGCGCTTGGAACCGACGGACGTCCGGCGAGAGCGACTCCCGACGGCCGGTGTAGTACGCGACGCTCTCCTCTCGCGTCCGCGCGAGCAACTCGGGCGGCACCTCGATACCCGACTCGCGGGCGACGGAGGCGAACCACTCGAGGTGGAGTATCGCGTCCGCGAGGACGAACCGCTCGACGAACCCCGAGACGTGCGAGAGCGCGGGTCTGCCCTCCACCAACACGTCGCCGGGCGTGCTGTACTGCGGAACGGTGACGTGCGGGAGGTCGCTCGCGTACCTGCGCGATATCCGCGTGAGTCGGTGCTCCGCGAGCGCGTTCGGTCCCGCTAACGCGAGTTCGTACCACAGCGGCAGCCACTCGCAGAACGGGTCGCAGAACGCGGCGTCGGCCAGCAGCGTCGCCGCGATGGAACGGGCGACGCTCGGCTCGACGTCGGTTCGGTTCGCTCGCATCGCGTCGACACCCGCCGCCGCCTCCTCGTGGAACCGGCCGCAGTCGAGCGCCATTCCCTCCGCGACGCGGGCGACGTAGTCGGCACCGATTCGGTACCAGTCGGCGAAGTCCTCGGCCGTTCGCAGCGTCGCGAGTCGGAAGACGGTCACACCGCGAGTAGGGACCGCCGCGACATGAACGGACGCATTCGGCGAGTAGGGGCCGCCGCGACGTGAACGGACGCATTCGACGAGTGTCGACGAGCGCGACTGTCCGGACGGTCGACCGGTGCGCGAAACTATAGCCGACGCCGTGGCACGAACCCCGATGACGGATTCACGAACGAACGCGCTCCGGGAGACGGTCGACGCCGGCGGCGTCGCGCTCGGCGTGCTCGACGGTCTGTACAGCCCCGACGTGGTCGAACTCTGCGGCGACCTCGGCGTCGACTTCGTCTGGCACGACCTCGAACACGCCGGCCCGAGTCCGTGGGACGCGACGACGCTCTCGAACCTCCTCCGCGCCGCGGACGCGACGGACACCGAACTGCTCGTTCGCATCCCGGTCACCGAACCGGCGCTGATGCGCAAAGTGCTGGACGCCGGGGTCCGCAACGTGTTCCTCTCGCGGGTCCGGTCGGCGGCGGAACTCCGCGAAGCGGTCCGCGCCGCGCGCTTCGAGTACGACGGCGAACCCGGTCAACGCGGACTGGCCGCACCGCGAGCGAGCCGCTGGGGTCTCGCCGACGACTACCCGACGACCGAGGACCAGGAGACCTTCGTCGGCGTCACCGTCGAGAACCAGCGAGCGGTCGACGAGATCGAGGAGATCCTCTCGGTGCCGGAACTCGGCTTCGTCTTCGTCGGCCCGTACGACCTCTCGGTCGACACCGGCCACCCCGGCGAGGTCGACCACGAGGAGGTGCAGGCGCGCGTGGAGACGATTCGAGACGCGACGCTCGACAGCGACGTGGCGCTCGGCGGCCTCGGCTTCGGGATGGACGACGTGAACGAGAAAGCCGAACAGGGTTACCAGATTCTCAACGTCGGCAGCACGATGGCCGGCGTCTCGGAGATGGTGTCGTCCCGACTCGACGCCTTCGAGGGCGAGCGGTAGCCTCGGTTCGGCCGCGCCTACCCCTCGTCGGCCAACTGGTCGGCGAGTCCCCACTGCTCGGCGCGCGCCTCGGCTTCCGCCCGCGCTTGCTGTCGAATCGCGTCGAGTTTCGCCTCGTCTTCGAGGAACGCCTCCACCGCGCTCGAACCGCTCTCGCTCCGCCGCAGCCACTCGTCGGGCGCGGCGTCGCGGGTCCGCGCAGCGAGGTCGGGTGCGTCCGCCAGCGTCTCCGCGGGCGACCCCGGCGGCACCCGTAACTCGTCGGTCTCGTGGGCCTCCGCGAGCGCCGACGCCGGGAGTTCGAAAGCGTCGACGCGAAACGGACCGGGGACCGCGAGTTCGACGAGCGCGTCGGTGCCGCCGCGGTCCGTCTCGGCGCTGTACGCCAACGCGGGGACGCCGGCCTCGAGCGTGAGGACGCCGCGCGTCTCGCCGCCGAGCAGCAACGCGTCTTGGGGTTCCAGAACGAGGTAGCCGGTCAGTTCGCGCGCCAGCGCCGCCGACAGCGCCTCGCCCGCGTCGGTGACGACCCGGGACCGAACGAGGTCGCCGCGGGGGATGGAGAACCGGTCGTCCGAGCGGTCGCCCGGCGCGGTCATGGCGTGTCGGGGACGACGGCGCTGCGGAAGCGGTCCGCCACGTCGCCTTCGTCGCCCGCGCGGACGTCGATTCGGTCGGCGGCGGCGCGGTAGGCGGCCGCCGAGGTCGATTCCGGCGCGTGTGCTAAGAGGGGTTCACCGGCGCGTCTGGCCGCGCGGACCGCGTCGCTGTCGGGGACCGTCGCGAGCGTCTGCCCGCCGAAGTACTCGCCCGCGCGGTCGACGATGCGGTCGATTCCGGCGTCGTCGCGAACCTTGTTGAACAGCACGCCCGCGGTCTCGGTTCCGTACGAGCGGGCGTACTCCTGTACCTTCAGGCCGTCCGAGAGCGCCGGCACCGTCGGTTGGAGGACGACGACGATGCGGTCGGCGAGGACGATGGGGAGAACCGCGCTCTTCGAGCCGAGCGCCGCGGGCGAGTCCAGAAGCAGCACGTCGGTGTCGGCGGCGAGGTCCGCGACCACGTCCCGGAGGCGCGCGGGGTCGGCCGCCTCGAACGCCGCGAGGCTCGTCCCGCAGGGGACGACCGACATCCCGAACCGCTCGTACGTCGCCTCCGAGACGTCGGTCCCGGTCTCCTCGACCAGCAGGTCGTGCAGCGTCACCTCCACGTCGTCGAGCCCGGCGTGAAACAGCAGGTTCGCCATCCCCGTGTCGGCGTCGACGACGGTGACGTCGTGTTCGGCGGCGAGCGCCATCCCCAAAGCGAGCGTACTCGTCGTCTTGCCGGTGCCGCCCTTCCCGCTGGCGACGGCGAACGCCTCGACCATGCGTTTCGTTACCCCTCTCTCCTAATTTAAAATCTCCGTCTCTCGCCGAGACGTCGACGACACCGGTCGGACGCTTCGGGTCGAACGAGAACGCCGGCACCGTCACCCGCCCGAACGCCTATGTCCGCGTTCGACGAACCCACGTCCATGCTCGAAGAGAGAGCGGACGGTGCGAGTCGCGGTCGGACCGTCGCCGTCCTCGGAGCGATGGTGTTCGTCGGAGTGGCCGTCTTCTGGTTGTGGCGCGAACACGCGCCGCTATCACGTCGCGTGCGGCGGAGAGGAGACGCGTCGGAGTCACACCGCGGCCGAAAACCGAGGCTCGCGCCGCCGTTCTAACTGTTGGCGACGAGTCGAACAGTCATCCAGTTCGGAGTAACCCTTTCGTGACACGGCGTCGCACGTACACGGGATGACAGACCACACGGAACCGAACGCCGTCGTCCGCATCTGCGTCGGGAGCGCCGGAGACGACGCGAGAGCGACGGCCGAGGCCGCACGGGCGGCCGCTGACGACGTGCGCGTGGTCGACACCGGCCCGACCGGTGTCGGCGGCGACGCGCCGCTCGTACTGGCGACACGGAGGGGTGAGACGACGTTCTATCGCGGCTGCGGACCCGAGCGTGTGACGCGCGTCGTCGAGGCGCTCGAAGGAGGCGAGGTCGAACCCGGCGACGCCACGGTCGAACACGACGCCGAGCGCCGGACGCTGCCGGTTCCCGAGGACGGCCCGCTCTCGGTCGGCCGGCGACGCGTTCTCGCGCGCTGCGGGTGGGTCGACCCCGTCGACGCCGCCGCGGTCGACGAGTGGGCGACCGACGTGGCCGGCGACGCCGACGCGAACGACGCGAACGACGCGATAGAACTGGTCCGGAGCGTCGGCCTCCTGGGCCGGGGACGCGGCGACGCGACGCCCGACGGCCCGATAGCGACCGAGTGGGACGCCGCCCGCGAGACGGACGGCGACCCGGTGCTCGTCGTCAACGCCAACGAGAGCGACCGACGGAACGAGACGGATAGAACGCTCGTCGAGGGCGACCCCGTCGCCGTGCTCGACGGCGCGCTCGCCGTCGCCGACCTCGTCGGCGTCGAAGCGGAGGATATCGTCGTCTACCTCAACGAAGCCGACGCGCTGGCGGGCGACCGGATGCGCGCGGCCGTCGACTCGCTGGCCGAGGCGCGCGACCTCGACGAGGAGCCGCAGGTCGTCACGGGGCCGGACAGGTACATCGCCGGCGAGCCGACGATGGCGCTCGAAGCGCTGGAGGGCAACGACCGGCTGGAGGCGCGGCTCCGCCCGCCGTCGCCCGCGCGACACGGCCTGTACGGGCGGCCGACGCTGGTTCACACGCCGCGGACGCTCGCGCAGGTCCGCGAACTGCTGCTCCGCCCCGAGAACTTCGACGCCGGCGACGCCGACCCCGGAACCCGTCTCGTGACCGTCACCGGGGACGTGGACGCGCCCGCGACGGTCGAACTGTCGACCGGCGGCTCGCTCTCTTCCGTTCGGGACGCCGTCGAGTTCGCGGGCCCGCTGAAGATGGCCTGCGTCGGCGGCCAGTTCGGCGGCTTCACGCGTACGCTGGAGCACACCCCGAGCGCCCCCGCGCTCGCGGGTGCCGAACTGGGGACGGAGGGCGTCGTCGAACTGTTCGACGACTCCCGCTGCGCGGTGGCGACGGCGGGCGGACGCTCGCGGTTCGCCCGCGACGAGAACTGCGGCCGCTGCGTCCCCTGCCGCGAAGGGTCGAAACAGCTACTGAACAAACTGCGAGGCGTCTACGACGGCGAGTTCGACGACGACGGCCTGCGAGAGCTGACGCGGGTGATGCGGACGACGAGCACCTGCGCGTTCGGGTCGTCGGCCGCGCGCGCGATCACGACGGCGATGGACCAGTTCGAGACCGAGTTCCGTGCACACGCCGACGGGCGCTGCCCGAGCGGCGCGTGCGAGGAGGCCTGAGATGAGTACCGACGAACACGAAGACATGAGCGACCACCCGAGCAGACCGGGGCCGGAGGAGTCCGCCCCCGCCGAATCGCTACCGGGCGTCCCCCGAATCGACGACCCGCGACCCGGCACGCCGCTGACCGAGGACTTCGTCACCGGCACCGCCAACGACCCGGAGGTAGGGTCGGCGGGACCGGAGATGAACACCGTCACCGTCGACGGCGAACCCATCGCGTTGCCGCCGGGGTCGACGCTGCTCGACGCCGTCGAGGCGCTCGACACCGAGGGCTACGTCCCGGCGCTCTGCAGCTACGACCGCGACACCGAGCAGGGCGACAACGTCGGCCCGCGCTCGGAGTGCCGGACGTGCGTGGTCGAGACCGACGAACACGGTCTCGTCCCCTCGTGCAGCTTCCCCGCCGAGGACGGCCTGACGGTCCGGACCGACGCCGCCGACGCGAAGGAGGCGCGCGACGTGAACCTCGACCTCGTGCTGTCGAACCACAACCTCCGGTGTACGACCTGCGGGCAGAACGGTCGGTGCGAACTGCAGGACGTCTCCATCGACAACGGGGTTCAGGAGCCGCGTTACGGCGTCTTCGACGACCGAGACGAGTACGAGCCGCTCGACGACACGTCGTCGGTCATCCAGATAGACCGCAACAAGTGTATCCTCTGTAACCGCTGCGTCGAGGCCTGCAACGACGTGCAGGTCGAGGGCGTGCTCCGAATCGAGGGGCAGGGACCGGATACCCGAATCGGCTTCCAGAGCGACGCGGAGACGATGGCCGACTCCACCTGCGTCTCCTGCGGCCACTGCGCGACGGTCTGTCCGACCGGCTCCCTGGTCGAGAAGGGACTCGCGGACACGACGACGCTCCCGTTCCCGGGGTTCACCCAGAAGAACTCCATCGGGAAAGTCATCGAACACGAGATGGCGGAGACGGCGGACACCTCGCCGTCGCCGAACCGCCGCGTCCCCGGCGAGTTCGAAGGACTCGACGACGGAGCGGACGCGGAACTGGCCGAGAAGTCCGGCGTGGCGCGCTTCATGGCGAAGGCGAAGCGGAGCGCGCAGTCGGCGGCGAGTCGCGTCGCCGAAGATTCGCTGGTGCGAGCAGAACACGTCGCCGAGGGAGCGGCGGCGAACACCCTCGAAGTCGGCCAACTGTTCGACGTCGCCAAGGTCGTCAGCACCGGCCGGATGCAGCGCGTCACGAAGGCCGAGACGACCTGTCAGTACTGCGCCGTCGGCTGTCGATTCGAACTGTACGGCAAGGACGGCGAGGTGCTCGGCGTCCGGCCGGCCGACACCGACGCCACCCCGGCGAACGACTTCTCGACCTGCGTGAAGGGGAAGTTCGGCTACGAGTTCGTCGACAGCCCGAATCGCTTGAAGACGCCGCTCGTCAAGGAGGACGGCGAGTTCCGCGAGGCGTCGTGGGACGAGGCGCTCGAGTTGGTCGTCGACCGACTCTCCGAGATACAGGCCGAACACGGCGACGACGCCGTCGCCGTCACCTCCTCCTCGAAGGCGACCAACGAGGAGAACTTCCTCAACCAGAAGTTCGCCCGACAGGTGCTCGGGACGCCGCACGTCGACAACTGCGCGCGACTCTGTCACTCCTCGACGGTGTCGGGACTGAAACAGACCGTCGGCTACGGGGCGATGACCAACAGGATAAACGAGGACGTCGGGAAGACCGACTGCTACCTCGTCACGGGGTCGAACACCACCGAGAGCCACCCCGTGCTGGCGACGCGCATCAAACAGAACGTCCGAGACGGTGCGGAGCTCATCGTCTTCGACCCGCGGAAGATCGGCCTCGCCGAGCACGCCAGCCAGTACACCCGGACGCAGCCCGGCCAGGACATCGCGTGGCTCAACGGGATGGTCCGCCACATCATCGCGGAGGACCTCCACGACCGCGAGTTCATCGAGGAGCGCACGACCGGCTTCGAGGAACTGAAGGCGAAGGTCGAGCCGTTCACCCCCGAGAAGGTCGAGGAGCTCGCGGGCGTCGCCCCCGAGGATTTGAAGCGCGCCGCCGAGACCGTCGCCAACGCCGACACCTGCATCTTCGGCTGGGCGATGGGGATGACCCAGCACGCCCACGGGACGCGGAACGTGCTCGCCATCACGAACCTCGCGCTCGTCACCGGCAACCTCGGCAAGCCGCGAGCCGGCCTCTCGCCGTTCCGCGGGCAGAACAACGTCCAGGGCGGCGGCGGCGACATGGGGCCCGCGCCCCACAACCTGCCGGGTTACCAGGACCTCACCGACGACGACGTGCTCGACAAGTTCGAGGACGCCTGGGGCGTCCGCCCGCCGTCGCAGATCGGCCTCTACCTGCCCGAGCAGTACGAGGCCATCCACGACGGGAACATCCGCGGGATGTTCGTGATGGGCGAGAACCCCGTGCTGTCGGAGCCGGACATCCGCGAGGCCGAGGAGGCCGTCGAGGAGCTCGACTTCCTCGTCGTGCAGGACATCTTCCTCACCGAGACGGCCGAGCACGCCGACGTGGTGCTGCCGGCGGCCTCCGCCGCCGAGAAGTACGGCACGTTCACCAACACCGAGCGCCGAATCCAGATGGTCCGCCCGGTCGTCGAACCGCCGGGCGAGGCGCGGACCGACATGGAGATCCTCTCGGAGCTCGCCGGTCGCTTCGGCTACGAGTGGGAGTACGACGGCCCGGCGGACGTGATGGACGAGATCGCGTCGCTCGTCCCCATCTACGGCGGCGTCAGCTACGACCGCCTCGAATCGAAGCCCGACGGCCTCCAGTGGCCCTGCGAGGACGCAGAGGACCCCGGTACGCCGTACCTCTACGAGGAGGAGTTCAACTTCGACGACGGCCTCGCACGGTTCGTCCCGGCCGACTACGCCGGCCCCGTCGAGATGCCCGACGAGGAGTTCCCGCTGATGCTCACCACGGGGCGGGTGCTCTACCACTGGCACACGGGGACGATGACCCGGCGCGTCGAGGCGCTGATGCACCACGTCCCCGAGAGCTTCGTCACCATCCACCCGAAGATGGCCGAAGACCTCGGCGTCTCCGACGGCGAGTACGTCCGCGTCGCCTCGCGCCGCGGCGACATCGTCGTGAAGGCGAACGTCGAGGAGACCTCCGACCCCGGCGTCGTCTTCATCCCGATGCACTTCGCGCAGGGGGCGGTCAACGAACTCACGCAGGCCGAACTCGACTCGACGTCGTTCATCCCCGAGTACAAGGTGACGAGCGTCCGCATCGCGCCGCTGGGAACCGACCCCGACGAGGAGCCGCTGACCCACGAGCGCCCCGACTTCGGGGCGGACGCCGACGAGGACCCCGAACGGGCCGGCGCGGACGATTAACTCGGCAACCCGAGCGCCGCGAGGTCGACGTGCTCGGCGACGAGGGCGGCGGCGCGGTCGTACGGCGACCGCGATTCGCCGTCCGTCGCCGGCGGTCGCTGCGTTCCGGCCGACGCGAACACCGAGTCCACGAACGCGCTTCTCGCGCGTTCGTTCTCGAAGAGGCCGTGGAGATACGTCCCGAGCACCCGTCCCGATGCCGCGCCCAGCGCCGCGGACGCCTCGCCGTCGCGCGAGAAGGGCGTCTCGACCGCCTGCGCGTCGGCGGCGGAGTCGACGGCGCGCGTCTCGCCGGCGTGAATTTCGTAGCCCGAAACCTCGCCGTCGACTCCCGAGAGCGGACCCGTACCGGTAACCGAGAGCGTCGACCGCTCGACGCGCTTGTCGGTCGTGAACGCGGTTTCGACCGGGAGGAGGCCGAAGCCCGCGAGTTCGTCGGGCGTCCCGTCGCCCGCGCCCTCGACGCCCGCGTTCGTGATTCGTTCGCCGAGCAGCTGGTAGCCGCCGCAGAGACCGACGACGGGGCCGTCGAACGCGGCGAGCGCCTCGTCGAAACCGGCCGCGCGGAGCGAGCGCAGGTCGTCGACGGTGTTCTTCGTTCCGGGCAGGACGATGGCGTCGGCGTCTCCGAGGTCGGCCGACGGCGGGACGTAGGCGACGCGGACGCCGGGCTCGGCCGCGAGCGGTTCGAGGTCGGTGAAGTTCGAGATTCGTGGCAGACGCGGGACGGCGACCGTCACGGTCGCCCCCGCCGGGAGTCCGTCGTCGTCGCCGACTGTCGTCCGCTCGCCCGCGGCGGGCAGCGAGACGCTGTCCTCCTCCGGGAGACCGGGGTCGTCGTAGGGGAGGACGCCGAGGACCGGGACCCCGGTGCGCGACTCGAAGGCGTCGAGACCCGGGTCGAGCAGCGAGACGTCGCCGCGGAACTTCGTGATAACCGCGCCGACGACGCGCTCGCGGAGGTCGTCGGGCAGGAGTTCGAGCGTCCCGACGAGGCTGGCGAAGACGCCGCCGCGTTCGATGTCGGCGACCAGAAGGATGTCGGCGCTCCGCGGCTTCGCCGCTCCGCCCCGGTTCGTCTCCGACGAGTCGCCCGCGAACCGAGCCGTCTCGACGTTCGCCAAGTCGCGGTGGTGGAGGTTGATCTCGGCGATGGAGCCGGCGCCCTCGGCGACGACCACCTCGTGGTCGGCGGCGAGGCGAGCGTGGGCCGCTTCGGCGGCGTCGCGGGCGCGCTCCCAGTGCTCCTCGTAGTAGCTTCCGGCCGCGAAGTGGCCGACCGCGACGCCGTCGACGACGAGTTGGGACTCGCCGTCGCCGCGGGGTTTCAAGAGGACGGGGTTGTGGTCCGTGGTCGGCGGAACGCGGGCGGCGCGCGCCTGCACGTACTGCGAGACGCCGACCTCGCCGAAGGCGTCGCGCCCGCGGGCGGCGTCCTCCCCGTCGACGACGGCGGGCGACCGGGGGACCGCACGCGCGTTGTTGCTCATGTTCTGCGCCTTGTAAGGTGCGACGGAGACGCCGCGGTCGGCGAGGTGACGGCAG
This sequence comes from Haloprofundus sp. MHR1, assembly GCF_005155585.1. Taxonomy (NCBI): domain Archaea; kingdom Methanobacteriati; phylum Methanobacteriota; class Halobacteria; order Halobacteriales; family Haloferacaceae; genus Haloprofundus; species Haloprofundus sp. MHR1. Next base: position 1,937,017 of record NZ_CP039833.1, on the reverse strand, counting down.
AGCCCGGCGGCGACAGTGCTTTTCCCGACGTGGGAGGCGGTTCCGGCGACGAGGAGCGTTCGGGCCATCGTTCGACGTCTCGGGCGAGGCGGCGGCGGCCCAAGAACGTATCCCCCTCGTCGGAGGGGATACTGTGTCTTCTGTGCCACTAACTACTTAGGTGACAGCGTTAACGTGCTCACCTTCTCAGAAGTACCAATGAGTTCAGATGCGGTGGACCTGGCGGCCTGGGCCGGGGACGGGGTGCCGGACGACGACTCGCGAGACACGCTCTTCGCGACGCTCGCCCACGAACTTCGACGGGAGACGGTGTCTGCCCTCCTCGACGAGCGGGCGCCGCTGCAGGTAGCGGAGCTGGCGACTCGCGTGACCGAGGCGACGGCCGGGCGAGCCGAGGCGGACGACCGCACGCGCGTGTACGTCGCGCTCGTCCACAACCACCTGCCGACGCTCGAAGCAGCGGGGTTCGTCGTCTGCGACACCGACGCCGACTCGTCGACGGTGGAAGCGAGCGGGGAACTCGTTGCGTACCGCCGCGCGGTCGAGGCGGTGCTCTCGGCGGCCAGCGACCGGTCGCCCGACGACGCCTCCGGCGAACTGACGGCGCTCGCCGACCGCCGGCGGCGGGCCGTTCTCGCCGCGCTCGACGGCTCGCCGTCGCTCTCGTTGGCGGAACTCGCGTCGCGCGTCGTCGACCGTGAATCCGAGACAGACGCCGATGCGGACTCCATCGAGCGTCTCGAAGCCGAGGTTCGGACGGCGCTGCACCACGTCCACCTCCCGAAACTGGTCGGTGTCGACTTCGCTCGCTACGACCCCGAGACCCGGACGGTCGAGCGGGGCGACAGCGAGTTCGTCGACCGCCTCAGCGACGCCGCGTTCCCGTCGGTCGAGTGGTGATTTTGGCCACCGAGTGGTGATTTTGGCCACCGAGCGGTGATGCTGTCCGTCGAGTGGTGAACGGTCGCTACCGGCCAACATCGGCTCGGTGGCAACGGCATCTCGCCGGCCGAGGGAGATTTCGGTAGGTACGGTACGTTAGTACTCGGTCCCCCGCCGTGCCCGCTGCCCGGCGTCGATGGGGTGTTTCTCCTTGCCGACGCGCGTCACGAGGTCCGCGGCGTCGTAGACGTACTCGGGTTCGGTGTGGCTCCCCGTCAGCACCAGTTCGAGGTTCTCGGGTTTCGCGTCGACGAGGGCGAGCACGTCCGCCTCGTCGAGGAGTCCCTGGTCGACGGCGTACAGCACCTCGTCGAGGACGAGCAGGTGAACGCCGTCCTCGGGGGGGCCGTCGAGCGGGAGCGGCGAGTCGAGGTCGGCGTCGTTCGCGGCGGCGACGAGTTCCTGCGCGCGTTCGAGTCCGCCCCGCGCCTTCGCGCGGTGGTCGTCGTCGTCGCTGCCGTCTCTGAGGCCGTGCCAGCCGTAGTGGCCGGTGTTCTCGTAGCTGAAGCCGGGCATCGCCGCGACGGCGTTGTACTCGCCGCGGACGGCGTCGACGCTGTCCGCGCCGCCCTTCATGAACTGGAGCATGTGGACGCGGAAGCCGTGACCCGCGGCGCGGAAACCCATCCCCATCGCCGCCGTCGTCTTCCCCTTCCCGTCGCCCCACCACACCTGCACGAGGCCGAACTCCTCGGGGGCGCTCGGTTCGATGGTGCGGGCTTCGGGTGTCACGCCGCGGCCGGGGGTGTTCTTTCGCAGTTCGTCTTTCGAGGTGGTGTCGTCTGTCATCGATAATCGGTCATCGGTCGCCGGTCAGTTCGAGATAGAGCGCCGCGCTCCACGAGAAGCGGTCGCTTCCGCGCCCCGCGCCCGTCTCGGGGTTGAAGTACTCGCGGAACCCCTCGCGTTCGACGAGGCGGCGGCTGTCTCGGTCGATTCGGTCGGCGAAGTCGGTCGCGCCGTAGCGACGCAGGCCGTCGGCGACGAGCCAGTTCGTGTTTATCCAGACCGGGCCGCGCCAGTAGCGGTCGGGGTCGAACGCCTCGCCGACGTAGGAGGGGACGGCGAACTCGTGGGCGAAAAAGTCGTCGCGGAGCGTCCGACGGAGCCGTTCGAACTGCTCGTTCGTCGGAATCTCGCCGAACAGCGCGGCGAGTCCCGCGACGGAGTTCGCTTCGAGCTTCCGGTCGCCGACGCGGTCGTAGGAGACGAACGTCCCCGACTCCTCGTCCCAGAGTCGGTCCCGAATCGCCTCGCGGGACCGGTCGGCCTGCTCGCGCCACGTCGTCGCCGCCGTGTCGTCGCCGCGGGCGACCGACAGCGCCGCGAGGTCGTCGCAGGCGCGGACGAAGATGGCGTTCGTCAGCGCGTCTTCGACGAGGAACGGACACGACTCGCGGAGGGAGCGTTCGTCCCAGTCGGCGGCGCGGGCCGAGCGCACGAGCGAGACGTAGCGGTCGTAGTCCCAGTCGCTCGGTCGCTGGTCGGCCAACTCGTCGGACTTGCGGTCCTCGCGTTCGTACTCGACTTCGCCGGGGTCGAACGCCGCCAGCGGCTCGGTCCACGCGGGCGAGTCGTCCATCCCCGTCTCCCACGGGTGGCGGACGTAAACGACTGCATCGTCGAACGACCGCTCGCGGACCCACCACTCCAGGTGGCGTTCCAGCGCCGGATAGACGCAGTCGAGAAAGTCGTCGTCGCCGGTCGCCTCGTAGACGCGCCGGGCCGCGGGGACGACCATCGGCGGTTGGGTGATGCCGCTGGTGGCGACCCCGTCGACGTCGACGCCCCACTCTTCTGGCCCGGGGAAGTAGCCCTCGGCGTCGGTGTGGAAGACGATGTGCGGGAGCAAGCCGTTCTCCCACGTCGCCGCGCAGAGCGACTTTAGCTCCTCTTTCGCCGCCTCCGGTTCGACGCCCGCGAGGCCGAGCGCGATGAAGGCGGAGTCCCAGTTCCACTGGAAGGGGTAGAGCGTCGCCGACGGGATGGTGTAGCCCTCGGCGCGGTTCGACCGGAGCACGTCGAGTGCCTCGGTTCGGCGCGTTGCCGTGTCGGTCGTGCGGTCGTCTCTCATGAGTGCGTAGTGCACACCGTCCCGCGAGTAGCTATCGGTTCCGACGACCACGTTCGACCTCATCAGGGGAAAGTCAAGTAGCCATTTGACAGTACAGAAGAGGTTTATCACCTCCCCAAGACGGTCGGGCATGGACCTCCACCGACGCCGCCTACTCGGACTCTCCGCCGCCGGATTAGCTGGGTTAGCCGGCTGTGCGACGTTCGCCGCCGAATCCGCCGACCCTGCTGACCCCGCCGACCCCGCCGACCGAGCGACCTTGACGCCGCAGGACGGAGACGAAACGCCGACCGACGACGAGGAACGACCCGCGTACGCCGAAGGTATCCCGGATCTCGACTGGACGGACATCGTCGACCTCGAAACCGCGCCGCTGACGCTCGCACTCTCGTCGACGAGTTACAGCACCCACGACGAAGCACAGGTCTTCCTCTGGTTCGAGGAGACGGCGACCGAGGAACATCCCGCGAAGATTCGCGCGCGACTCGTGAACCAGAACGACTTCCCCAACACCTTCAGACTGCCAGAGACGCCGCCGTTCGGGCAGGTGAATCGGTTCAGCGACGAACCACGAAAGCCGGGCGAAGAGTACGCCGGCCACGAGGGCAGGAATCGAGTCGAACTCGTCCTCGCTCCGACCGAGAACCACGAACTCGTGGAGACCGCCACGAAGTACGAACTCGCCGACGACGGTACGTGGCGACTCGCGTCGGACTCGCCCAGAATCGAGTTTCCGAAGACGGTTCAACTCGAACCCGGCGAGTACGTCGACGGCGAGTACGTCCTCGTTGGGCGACCGCAGGGCGTCGAGTACGGCCGCCCGACCGGCACGTACAAGTTCTGGTCGCTCGACGACGGCTTCGAGATTACCGCGTGGGAGACCGACTCGCCGGGCCCAAACGAAGAATCCCGCTTCGCCGGAACGGACCTCCCGCCGCTCTCCGAGGAGTCGGAAGTCGCGTGGTACCACGATGCAGACGAGTCGACTCCCTCGTACGTACTGCCCGAACGCGAAGAGACCGACCTGCCCACAGCGGTTCGGTTTACGTTCGTCAACCACGACCGCGAGTCGACATCTTGCGGGCACTGGAACCTGTACAAGCTGGTCGATGACGAGTGGTTTCACATTGGACCACGAGCACACTTCACAATCTGTCACAGTCTTCGGGCCGGCGGCACGGTCACGTGGACGCTCCAGGCGTTCCACGGAGAATCAATTCCGCCCCACGAGAGCCGAAGTCTGAGTATCGGCCACATCGGCGGCGGGACGTACGCTGCGGTCGCGGGCTACGGTCACGCGACGCCAGAGAGCGGTGCACTACTCGAAATCGATGCGCCGAACGTGGAGATTACGCCGACCGACGACGTGGAACGCGAACGCGACGGTGAGACGATGACACTGACTGCCCCCGAGTACGGCGCGGCCCACGAACACACGGTGGACGCGACGCTCACCGTCACCGAGACGGAGAAGGAACCCGACCGGACGCTCGTCGCCGAGCAAGTGATGCAGGAGCCGTATGGCCCACTTCGCAATGTCGTCGCGGAGTTCGAGCGCGGAGACAACGTCGAACGCGTCGTGATGCGGACCGACGGTTACGGGGCCAAGGACGTCCTCGGGCCCGAGGAATCGCGTCAGCGTATCCGAGTCCGCGGAACGACGTACGAACTAGTGGCGGAGCGAGACGAGGAGTAAAGACGGCAGAGACGGCGTCAATCACCGGACGCTTCGCCGCTGCCGAGTCGTCGCCACCTCGTCGACGAACCGGTCGAACGTCCCGCTCTCGGGGTGGACGTGCGCGTAGGTGCCGAGCGTTCGATACTCCATCAGGCCGTCGTGGTCGCCGTCGATTCCCTTCCCGCGAACCACGTCGAACGCGTACCGGGCGTCGGTCGCCGGGTCGGCCTCCGAGTAGTGGAACTCGTGAGCGCGGAGCGTCCGCCCCTCGGGGCAGGTGAGCGCCTCTTCCTTCCCTCGGAGTTCGACGTGGTCGAGCGCCTGATACCGGTCGCGCATCGTCACGTCGGCGGGCAGGATACCGGCCATCTCGTGCGTCTCGCCGTCGACGGTCGTCAGCGACTCCGAGAGGGCCATCAGCCCGCCGCACTCGCCGAGCACCGGCAGTCCGTCGGCGGCCCGGTCGGCGAGCGTCGACAGCGCGGGGCCCGCCGAGAGGTCAGCGGCGTGCAGTTCCGGATAGCCGCCGGGGAGGTAGACGCCGTCGCAGTCGGGGAGGTCGTCGCCCGCGACGGGTGCAAACGTCACGACCTCGGCGCGCTCGCGGAGTCGCTCGCGCGTCGCCGCGTAGACGAACCGGAAGGCGTCGTCGCGGGCGACGGCGATTGTGGGCCGGCCGTCGGCGTGAGCGGCGTCGTCGGCGCGAGTGGACGCGTCGTCCTCGGCCTCGACTGACGCGAACCACTCCGGTTCTCGCGCCGCGTCGACGAGCGCCTCGACGCGGATACCCTCGGCCGCCGCGTCGAGCGCCTCGGCCGACAGCGGCGACTCGTCGCCCATCTCCAGCCCGAGGTGACGTTCGGGGATTTCGAGGCCCTCGCGCGGCGGAATCCGGCCGAAGTAGGTGAGGTCGTCCGGGAGCGCCTCGCGGATGCCCGCCTCGTGTCGTCCTTCGTGCGCGCGCGAGGCGAGGACGCCCGCGACGTCGGTATCGAACCCGGCGCGCGCGGCGTACTCGCGGAAGCCGAGCGCCGTCGCGGCGACACTCTCCATGCCGGCGCTGGCGTCGACGACGAGGACGACCGGCAGGTCCAGCGTCTCGGCGACGCGGGCGGTGCTGGTGTCGCCGTCGTAGAGACCCATCATCCCCTCGACGACGCAGATGTCTCCACTGCCGCGGGCGTAGTTGCGGCGCATCCCCGACTCGCCTTCGAGCCACGGGTCGAGCGTCCGCGAGGCGCGCCACGTCGCCGCCTCGTGGTGACTCGGGTCGATGAAGTCCGGCCCGGCCTTCGCCGGTTGGACGACCCGTCCGGTCCGCTGCAGCGCCCGACAGACGGCGAGCGTCGCGACGGTCTTTCCGACGCCGGAAGCGACTCCGGCGATGACGACTCCGTTCATATTCTACTCTAGTGGTTTTACTGCAACTGTATTTGAGTTGTTCGGTGGAGTACCGTTCAGGGGGGTCTGTTCGGTGGAGTACTGCTCGCGTGAGGGTTCTTCGGAGGGGCGGTTTAGGGAAGAATCGACGGCGACTGTCGGGCGCACCGAGATGCCTCACCCTCCCCAGCCGACTCCTTCGCTCGCGCTCCGCGCTCGCTCAGTCGCCCCTCGCGCATTTCTCGGGCGGACGGAACCGCCCTCCGGCGCGCGCCCGAGCGCCGGTTTGTCGGCGCGACCACTCGCGTGGGGGGAGCCGGACGCGTCTGTGTACCCGACGAGGTCGGGGGAGGTCCGAGGCGGGCGTGGCGGTGCGGGCTCTCGGTGTGCTTGGAAGCTGTGTCCGACTCGGTGAACGTACTCTCGAACTCGGTTCAGTCCCGAATGTTATGTCGTTTCCCCGTGAACTCGGTGTCGTGCAATTGAACGGACAGACGGCACTCGTCACCGGCGCGGCATCGGGAATCGGCAGAGCCACCGCTTCGAGACTCGCGGAGGCGGGCGCGCACGTCGTCGTCACCGACGTCGACACCCGCGGCGGCGAGGAGACGGTCGACCGAATCGAGAGCGACGGCGGGAGTGCGGCGTTTCACGAACTCGACGTGCGCGACCGCGAAGCGTTCGTCTCCGTGGTCGAAGCCGTCGACGAGGAGTCCGGTCTCGACGTGCTCGTCAACAACGCCGGCGTCGGTCACGTCCCGAAACCGGTCGAAGACCTCACCGAAGCCGAGCGCGAGTTCGTCTTCGACGTGAACGTCACCGGCGTCTGGAACGGTTGTGCCGCCGCCTTGCCGACGATGAAGGCCCGCGAGTCGGGCGCTATCGTCAACGTCGCGTCGCTCGCGGGCGTCATCGGGTCGCCGCACCTCGGCGCGTACTCGCTGTCGAAGGGCGCGGTCGTCAACTTCACGCGCACCGTCGCCGTCGAGGCAGGTCCCCACGGCGTCCGCGCGAACGCCGTCTGTCCGGGATTCGTCGAAGGCGGCCTCGGCGAGCAGTATTTCGACTCCTTCGACGACCCCGAAGCGGCGCGCGAACGCTCCCGGCGGGGCTACGCGCTCCGCCGCCTCGGCGAACTCGACGAAGTCGCCGACGCCATCGCCTTTCTCGCCAGCGACCAAGCCTCCTTCGTCACCGGCGAGTCGCTGATGGTCGACGGCGGCTTCTCGATTCAGTGACCGCGTCACTCGACGGCCGCCTCCGGTTCGAGAGCTCCAGACTCGCTTACGCCTCCGTCGCGTCGTCCTCCAGCGACTTCCAGAAGAACGTCGCGGCGACGACGGCCGAGAAGCCCCACACGAGCGTCTGCGCGGGTTTTCCCTCGATGACGAACAGTCCCGCGACGACGAGCGCGAGGAAGAACCAGACGACGTGGAGGAGACGCGTGACGTCATGGCGGTAGTCCGTGCTGAGTCGCCGCCGGTCAAATCCGTTTCGCTGAGCGGTGACGACTCGGTGGACGTCCCGACCCGCGCTCACTCGATTTTCGAGACGTCCGCCCGTTCGTCGGTGACGACGCCGTAGGGTGCGTCGTCGACGCCCGTCGGCATCGCCTCGTCGGCGTAGCGCGACTGCAGCGACGCGACGACGGCGTCGCGCACGCAGGCCCGCGTCGCCGCGCCGACGTCGGTCGAACTGCCCGAGAACCGCGACGGGTCGCCCGACGGGTCGCAACCGACGACGACGGCGTCGCTGGTCGTGCCCGGGACACCCGCCACCGCGAGCAGCGTCGCCGCCTTCGCCTCCGCGACGACCGTCAGGAGGTTGGTCAGCGCACCGGGTTCGAGCGCGCGCCTCGTCCCGACGAGGAGGTTCACCGTGCCGGGACGGGGCGGCGAGTCGGCGTCTGCGTCTCGGCCTGTCGTCGCATGAGTCGTCGCGGGAGTCGTCGCCGTCACCGGCAACGCCGCCGGATTCGACACGCCCGCAGTCGCCACGACGTCGACCGAACCGAGTCGGGCTCGCCGCGCGTGGCGCATCTCGACGCCCGTGAGAAGCGTCGGTCCGGGGTCGTCGAAGCCGACCGCATCGCGTCGCTCGCGGGCGAACGCCGCGAGGTCGGTCCGCGAGAAACCGTCGGGGACGGTGACGTTGTACGCGGCGGCGGCGCGCGACTCGCCGCCGTCGAAGCCCGACGAGAGCCAGCGCGCGTTCGGACGCGAGAAGCGGAGCACGCCGTCTCTGACCGTCGCCTCGAAACGGGGGTTAGACATCCGCCAGCGCGTCGAGCAGTCGATCGTTCTCGCGTTCGCGCTTGACCGCGACGCGGACGTGCGAGTCGAGGCCGCGGAACGTCGTCGCGTCGCGGACGGCGATGCCCTCTGCGCGCGCGGCGTCGACGACGTTCGACACCTCGCGCCGCCCGACGTCGAAGAGGAGATACGGCGCGTCGGAGGGGTAGACGTCGAACTGCCGAGAGAGCGCCGCGCGCATCCGTTCGCGCTCGCGCTCGACCCGTTTTCTCGTCTGCTCGACGAACTCGGTCTGTTCGAGGCAGTGCGCGCCGACTGCCGCGGCGGGCGTTCCGAGCGACCACGCCATCCGCGCGGTGTCGAGTCGCTCTCTGAGGTCGCCGGTCGCCGCCGCGAACCCGACGCGGAGCCCCGGAAGACCGTACATCTTCGTCAACGAGCGGGCGACGACGACGCCCGGTTCGCCGGCCATGCTCGAAAGCGAGGTGAAGTCGAGAAACGCCTCGTCGACCAGAAGCGTCGTGTCCGTCTCCCGACAGCGGGCGGCGAACGAGCGGAGTCGGTCGGGGTCGGCCGCCTCGCCGGTCGGATTGTTCGGCGTACAGACGACGACGGCGGCGTAGTCGACGGGGTCGGCGTCGAGCAGTTCGTCGTGGTGCAGAAAGCGCGGGTCGCCGCCCTGCAGGCGAACCTCGCGGGCGTACTCGCCGAAACTCGGCGCGGGAATCAGCACCCGGTCGCCGGGGCGCACCGTCACCGAGAGCGCGAGTCGAATCGCCGCGAGCCCCCCCGGCGTCGGAATCACCGACCGCGGTTCGCAGCCGACGGTTTCGGCCGCCGCGGTGCGGAACTCGCAGTAATCGGAGGGGTAGCGCCGAGCGACCGACAGCGCCGCGTCGTAGACGCCGACGACGCCCGGCGGGCGCTCCGGGTTCGTGTTGGCGCTGAAATCCAGAACGGTCGGGTCGTCGACGCCACCGTGCGGCACCCGCTCGACGGTTTCGACGGCCTCAGGGTCCATGTGCACCACCCGCGGCGTCGACCACCTTAACTGTTTTTTCGGCGACGCGTTCCAACTCGCCCGCGCGGTCGGCGAGCAGCAGCGCGCCGCCCATCCCCGCGCCTTCCTTGCCTTCCCCCGCGGCGTACCGCGAGAGCGCGTCGTCGCGTTCGCCGAACCCCGGGTCGGTGACGACCAGTTCCGCGTCGAGCGAGTCCGCCGCGGCCGTCAGTGCGGGAACGTCGTCGGCGAGGTAGCTCGTCGTCGCCAGCGTCAGCGGGCCGGTGACGCCCTCGTGTCGGACCACGGCGGCGGCCGCGAGCATCTGGGTTCCGCCGCCGAGAGTCACGTCCTTCCCGGCGTCGAGCGCGCCCGCGACGAGTCCGGCGACGACGGCCAACACCGGATCGCCCATCGCCCGCACCGCCAACAGCGGTTCGTAGGCGAACTCGCCGATGTCGATGCCGCTGGCGTCGAGTCCCTCCGCGACGACCGACGATTTGAGCTCCATCGGGTTCTCGGGGAACGACGAGGAGACGGTCCACTCCTCGCCGAGCGCGCGGAGCGTTCCGAGTGCCGTCGTCGTCCCGCCGGGAATCGTCTCGCCGACGACGAGCTCCTCGTCGGGCAGCGTCCGGCCTAGCCGGCGGGCGGCGAGAAACGACCCGGGGGCGGTCGGCACCGGGTCGGCCTCGCGGACGTCGCGGCCGCGCTTCGCACCGACGCTCACCGTCGGCGCGCCCGTCGGCACCGAGAGCCCGGCGTCGACGGCGAGGAAGTCGAGGTCCAAAAGCTCCCGAACCGCCCGCGTCACGGCCGCCGGCGTGGGACACCCCGTCGGACTCACCGGCAGTTCGGGCGCGCGGACGAGCGAGCCGTACTCGACGAGTTCGAGGTCGGCGCTCGGCGTGTGCGCCAGAAGCTCCGAGTCGGCACCGGCGGCGCTGATGCCGTCGATTTTCGCGGTGTCGGTCGCGCCGGCGACGAGTATCAGTCGCACAGCGCCTCCGCGAGGGCGATGTCCGGCGGGCGGTTCACGTTCACGGCGAGTCGGGCGTCGTAGCTCACGTGTACAGTCTCCTCTCCGACCGCGACGACGTTTAGCCCCGTCGGAGCGAGATTTCGTCCGTCGGAGTCGAACGTCGTGTCCGCGCTCGCCCCCAGACGCCGTTTCAGCGCCTCGGGAACGCAGACCGTGACCGAGCGAGCGTCGCCGCTCGCTTCGTCGGCCGTCGCGACTCCGAGCGCGTCGTCCACGTGCTCGGCGGCGAGAAGCGGCAGGTCGGCGGCGACGGTGACCACGGGTCTCCCGACGCGTTCGAGCGCGTACTGGAGGTCCTCGACGTAGCCGTCGCCGGGCGCGTCGAGAATCCGCAACTCGTCGGCGTCGGCGGCGTCGGAAGCGTCGGCGGCGGCCGCGAGGTGCTCGCGCGTCTCCGGCGCGTGCGGCGAGACGACGGCGCGAATCACGTCGACGCGACTCGCCGACAGCGCCGCGAGCACGCGGTCGACCATCGGACTCCCCGCTATCTCGACGAGCGGCTTCTCCGTCTCGCCACCGAGTCGCGAGCCTCGCCCGCCGCACATCAGAAGAGCGTCGAAGCGGCTGTCCACGCGACCACCCCCGCGTGGAGGCCGACGACGCGCCCGAGTTCGTTCGTCGCGCCGAGGGCGTCACCCGACACCCCGCCGACCGCACCCCTCGCCCACCGGCGGACCAGCAGCGCGACGGCCGGTCCCGACAGCAGCGCGCAGACGAGTGCGGGCGTCGCCGACGACGGCGCGACCAGCACTGCGGGGAGCGCGACGGCGGCGACGGGCAGCAGTCCGGCGGCGTCGTTCTCGGCGACGACGGCCGAACCCAGTCCCTCGTGAACGGGCGTGCCGAGACAGGCCAGAAGCGCCATCCCCGCTTTCGCGCCGACTTCCGCGGCGACGACGATGCGGAGGGCGACGGCCGGACTCCCCGTCGCGGTCGCGAGGCCGAACGCACCGAGCGCGAGCGCGACCACCGAGAGCGCGAGCGCGAGCGCGCCGCCGACGCCGGTCTGCGAGTCCTTCAGCGCGTCGAGGCGACGCGCTGTATCACCGTGGACGACCGCGGCGTCGCCGACGTCCGCGAGGCCGTCGGCGTGGGTGATTCCGGTCACGAGGTAGAGCGTCCCGAGATACATCGCGGCGACGGTGCCAGGTTGCGAAACTGCGGAGAGCAGGGTGAACGGGAGCGCCGCCAGCGCGCCGACGAGGTAACCGACGAGCGGAAATATCGCGGGCGTGGCCCGGAACGCGTCCCACTCGCGTTCGCCGCCGCCGACCGGCAGGCGCGTGAGGAACGCGACGCCGCCCCGCAGCGCGCTCAAACCCACGCTGCCACCTCCGATGCGAGGACGACGACGGGGACGCGGTCGGCCAACAGCGTCGCCGCGAGCGCGAGGCCCCAGGCGAACCCGCCCGCGACGGCGACGACGCGGATGCCGTAGTCGGCGTCGGCGGGCGTCGGGAGCGCGACGTTCCGGTTCAGCACGTAGACGTCCGGTTTGTCGAGGCGGACGTCCAGCACCGCCGCGAGCGTCGCCATCGGCCACCCCGAGTTCGGCGACGGAGGGGCCCGAGCCCACTCGCGTGCACGCGAGAGCGCACCCACGTCGCCCGCGGCGGCGGCGACGAGAACTGCGCTGAGGCGGGCCGGGAGCCACATCACCGCGTCGTCGAGTCGCGCTGGCGCCCAACCGACCGGCTTGTGTCGATAGCCGAGCATCGAGTCGAGCGTGTTCACGGCCTTCACCCACGCCGCCCCGGCCGCCGCGAGCGGGAGCGACAGCGGCGCGAGGAGCGCGAACGCCAGAAGCGGGGCGACGAGCCCGTCGGCGAGGTTCTCGGCGACGCTCTCGACGGCCGCGCTCCGCAGTTCGCCCGAGGAGAGGTCGGTCGGGTCGCGTCCGGCGAGCGCGCGAAGGTTCCGCCGAGCCGTCTCGGGGTCGGTGTCGCTGTCCTCGACGACGCCCCCCGCCGCGTCCAAGAGCATCCGGAGACTCGTCGTCGAGAAGAGCGCGAACCCGGCGGCGACGAGCGCGGCCGTCGACCCGACCAACGCCGCGAAACCGACGACGCCCGCCGTCGCCCCGGCGGCGACGAGCGGGAGCGCGAACGCCGCGGCGACGCCGACGAACTTCGGTCGCTGCCACCGTCGGTCGACCGGCGCGACGAGTCGACCGAACAGCGCGACCGGATGGCCGCGGGACGGCGGTTCGCGGAGCGTCCAGTCGAGGGCGGCCGCGAGTACGACGGCGCCGCTCGCGGCCGACAGCATCACTCCGCCCCCGTACTCGGGCCGTCGCCCGCGGGCGTTCGCTCACCGTCGCCCGTGGGCGTCCGTTGGAACCGTTCGACGAGCGCGGCGAGCGGCGTCTCGGCGACGTCGACGAACTCGCCGCCGAGGGCTTCGACGCCGCCGTCGGTCCGGGCGTCGTCGCCGACGTGGAGGAGGCTCTCGGGGGACGCGTCGAGCGCCGACGCGACGGTCTCGAACGCCCGCGCGTCGGGTTTTCGCCAGCCGCAGGCGACGCTCGTCACCGTCGCGTCGAAGGCGTCGTTCGGGACGGCCGACCGGATGAGCGTCCGGCGGACGAGTTCGGGGACGCTACAGTTCGACAGCAGACCGACGGGGCCGCGTTCGGCGGCGGCGGCGACGGCCTCGACCGCGTCCGGTCGGGTCCGCACCGCGGGGTCGAAGGCGTTGACGACGGCGCGGCGCGAGGCGTTGTTCGGCGCGTCGACGCCGCGGCTACCCAGCGCGGCGCTGACGTGCGCCGGGAGGGGAACCTCCGCGCCCTCGGGTGCGTCGATGTGGACCTCGCGGTACGCGTCGCCCCAGTCGTCGGGGACGGCGACGCCGGCGCGTTCGAGTTCGATGGCGACGGCGGCCGCGGGGTCCGACGGGTACTCCGCCTCGACGAGCGTCCCGAAGAGGTCGAACGTGACTGCCACTGCACGGTGATTGGCCAAATCGAACTTGAAGATACTGGTGCGAGGGCCTCGACCCGTCCGACAGGAACGACTGACAGACACGAGACGGATACAGACTCACGCCGGACACAATATTCCGGGTCAGAGTATGTGAATCTTAATCAACAGCTGCGGTACTACGTTTACGAGACAGATGTCCGGGAGAGCCAGGACGCGCCGGGTGGCGACGTGGGTCGTCGTCGCCGCGGTCGTTTTTTCGGCGGGGACGGTCGGAGCGACGACAGCGGAGACGCCGGACGGTTCCGGAGACGCGGTCGAACTCTCGGAGTGCACGTCGATATCGTCCGCCGGGACGTACGTAATCGGCGGAGACCTCCGAGCGAACGGGTCGGAGCCGTGTCTGCGCGTGACCGCCGACGACGTCCGAATCGTCGGCGACGGGCACGCGCTCTCGGGTGACGGCGACGGCGTCGGCGTCGTCGCCGACGGCGTGACGAACGTCACCGTCGAGAACCTCACCGTCACCGGGTTCGAGGCGGGCGTTCGCTTCCGCGGCGTCGACGGCGGGTCGCTCCGCGGCGTGGCCGCCGTCGCAAACGCCGACGACGGCGTCCAACTCCGTTCGACGACCGGCGTCCTCGTCGTCTCGACGCGCGCCGACGGGAACGTCGACGACGGCATCGTCCTCGACGACGCGGACGACAACCGCATCGAGAGCAGCGCGTTCCGTCGCAACGGCGGCGACAACGGCGGCGACGGCGTCCTCCTCCGGAACGGGTCCGACGACAACGTGATCCGACTCAGCGTCGCCGACGAGAACGTCGACGACGGCATCGACCTGGACAACGCCAGCGGCAACCTGCTGGAGTCGAACCTCGTCCGCGAGAACGTCGGGTTGGAGAACGCCGACGGTATCGAACTGCGCGACGCCGACGACAACGTCATCCGCCGCAACACGGTCCGGAACAACCTTGACGACGGCATCGACCTGGCCCGCTCGGACGGCAACGCCGTCTCCCGGAACACCGTCACCGGAAACCGGAACGACGGCATCCCGGTCGGCGTCGCCGATAACAACCGCATCGTCGGGAACGTCGTCCGCGACAGCGGCAGCGACGGTATCCTCCTGCGGGGCGAGGCGTCGAACAACCTCGTCCGGTCCAACACGGTGACCGACAGCGCCCGCGACGGGATTCTGCTCCGCCTCGGCGCCCGCGGGAACCGCATCGTCGGCAACACCGTCACCGACAGCGCCCGCGACGGCATCGTGCTCAGAAACGCGACGGCGAACGTCGTCCGCGGGAGCGTCGTCCGCGACAACGCCGACGACGGCATCGAGATCGACTACGGCGGCGACCGGAACCTCGTCCAGCGCAACGACGTGTTCGACAACGGAGCCGAGGGCATCAGACTCCACCGGTCATCGGGGACGCGGCTCCTCGACAACCGGGTGTGGCGCAACGGGGCCGACGGCATCAACGTGACCGACGCCCGCGGCGCGGTGCTCGTGCGCAACGTCGCCAACGGGAACGCCGACAACGGCGTCGAACTCACGCGCGTCACGGCGTCGGCCGTCGTCGAGAGCACGACCAGAGAGAACGGCGCGAACGGCATCAGACTCGACCACGTCCGGCGCGTCGTCGTCGCGCTGACCGACGGCGACGACAACGGCGACGGCGACGTGACCGTCGTCGAATCCGCGAACGTGTGGACTATCGACCGCTCGGACCCGCGGTCGGAGCCGGCGGTGCTCGAAGCGCTGATTCGGCGGGTGACGGGGTTGGACGTGTCCGTGTAGCGAGGGGAAGCGAACGCGACGCGGCTACCGGATGACGTTCGATTCGAGGTCCCGCGGGAAGAACGTCAGCCACTCGGTGCCGCGTTCGGTGACGGCGACGGTGTCGGAGTGGCGGTAGCCGAACTCGTCGGTGTAGATGCCGGGTTCGATGGTGTACACCTGTCCGGGGGCCATCTCGGCGTCGGCGGGGTCGTCCTGCGCCTCGTCCCAGCCGCGGTCGATGTACGGCGGTTCGTGGCCGCCGAGGCCGATGTTGTGGCCGACGTGGTGCTGGGCGAGGTCGGTCACGCCCTGCTCTTCGAAGTAGTCCCAGACGACCTGGTCGACGTGGCTGATGGAGACGCCCGGGCCGAGTGCCTCGATGGCGATGGTCTGCGCTTCGAGCATGAGTTCGAAGTAGTGCGCTTGCTCGTCGGTGGGCTCGCCGACGAACATCGTCCGCTCCAGTTCGGAGTGGTAGCCGTCGACGTTCGCGGACGCGCCGGTGATGAGCACGTCGCCCTCGGAGAGTCGCTCGTTCGGGGTGTGGCCGTGCGGGAGCGCCGTCTCGGCGCCGCTGATGTAGCCCGCGTGGACGGGGCCGTCGCCGCGGACCCGAACCGAGTAGCGGTCGCCGAGCGTATCGAGCATCGCGCGGGAGGCGTCCGTCGACGCCCGCTGGCTGACCGTCGCCGGATGCGCGCCGACCTCGGTGTAGTCGGCCAGGTAGCGGTGGCCGAGGTTCGCCCACTTCGCCGACTCGCGGATGAGGTCGACCTCGGCGTCGGTCTTCTCCCAGCGCATCCGGTCGACCCAGCGCTGGGACTCGACGTCGAGGAACTCCGAGAGCTTCGGCCCCTCGTAGCCCATCACGCCGGGCGCGCCGTCTCCGTCGGCGGCGACGGCGTCGACGCCCATCCCGCGGAGCATCGAGACGGCCGTCTTCAGCGGTTCGCCGCCGGGGTAGTCGAAGTAGTGGTGGACGGCGTCGATTCGTGGATTGGGTTCGACGCGCTCGACTTCGAGTCGCGGCACCGTGATTTCGATCCGGTTCGGCGTCACCGCGAGGACGACGGGTCGTTCGGTCTGGATGTGGTGGAAGCCGGTGAGATACTCGATGCTCGTCGCGCCGAACCAGACGCCGGCGTCGGCGTCGGTGTCGGCGAGCGCGCCGCGGATGCTGTCGAGGCGCGCTTCGAACTCCGATGGAGGAAGTCTGGTCGCCATGCAGCCACCTTCTTTTCGGCCCTCAAAAGGGTGGGGATGGGTGACGCCGCCTTCCGGAATCTCCCGCCTCAGTTCGCGTTCGTGTTCGACTCGTCGTCGACGACGTCCTCGGCGATCTCCTGCAGTTCGCGGTCGGGGTTGTACTCGTTCTCGCCGCCGGCTTCGCCGGTGACCTCGCCGTAGACGGCCTCTCGGACCTCCTCTGCGGACTCGTACTCCTCGTCCTGTCCGAGTCGGTCGAAGACGCTCCCGAGCGACTCCGTCTCGTTCGGCATGTCGTCGGGCTGACCGCCGTACTCCTCGGCGAGTTCCTCGCCGCGAACCGGGAACTTCTGACCTTCGAGGTGACGGTCCATCTCGTCCATGATGTTCTCGACGGTGTCCGCGCGCTCGTCTTTCCGCTGCCGGGAGCTCTCGATGACGCTCTCGTGGCTCGGGTCGGTCCGGGGGTTCTCGTCGGGTTCGTCGGCCATGGCTCACGGTACGGCGCGGAGTCAAAAAGGCGTAGTGGCGGGGGGCGGCGAGCCGACGTCGCGGGTTAGAGGTCGACGCTCACCCAGTCGCCGTCGCCGCGGGCGGACTCGTAGGCCGCCTCGGTGACCGCCGTGACGCGGAGGCCGTCCATCGGCGTCGCGGGTGGGGCCGTCCCCTCCCGGATGGCGCGGACGAACGACTCGGCTTTGTTCGGGTGCGACCGACCGCCGAGATACGGCGTATGCGTCGTGCTGTCGGCGTCAATCTCCGTGAGTTGGCGGTCCTCCCACTCGCGGCCGTCGAGATACACCGCGCCCTCGTCGTCCCAGATGTGGATGTGTTCGCGCGTGCACGGGGTCTTCCCGTACACCGAGACGCTGGCGTTGGCTCCCTCCTCGAACTCGATCCACAGCTCCGCGCGCTCGTCGACGCGCTCCTCGTCGTCGACGAACGTCATGTCCGCGCGGACGGCCGTCGGCGTGAGGTCCGTCGTCCAGAGGATGGCGTCGAGGATGTGGCTCCCGGTGTCGTAGAGGTAGCCGCCGCCGCTGAGGTCGGGGTTCGCGCGCCAGGTCCCGCTGAAGCGGTCGACCCAGTCCTGGCTGATCTCGGCGGTTATCCACCGCGGCGTCCGCTCGGACTCCGTCCACAGCTCTCGCGCTTCGACGAACGCCGGATTGAGGTGGCGCTGGTAGCCGACCATCAGCACTTCGTCGGCGTCGAGCGTGCGCTCGTAGAGGTCCTTCGCCTGCTCGAAATCCGTCGTTAGCGGCTTGTCGCAGAGGACGTGGAGGCCGCGTTCGAGCGCGGCGACGACCTGGCCGTAGTGGAGCGTGTGCGGCGTGCCGATGAGAACTGCGTCGAGGTTCTCGCCGTCGAGCATCTCCTCGTACTGTTCGTAGCGCGCCTCCATCGGCACGGAGAACTGTTCGCCCGCGTCGGTGCGGGCGGACTCGGCCACGTCGCACACCGCCGCGACCCGGGCCTGCGGGTGGTGGTCGAACTCGTCGCCGACGGTCGTGCCGATGTAGCCGAGACCGACGATACCTACTCGAATCGGGACGTCGCTGTGTGTCTTCTCCGACATCGTGACCTGACTGAGTACGACGACGAGTACGATAGTCGTTGGGACAGTTCCCGGAGTTGTCGGGACTCCGTGACGACACCGGCCGGCCGGCTACCAGCGGTGGTGGACGTGGTCGCGGACGTACGCGTCGTACACCTCGCGGACGCGTTCGTGCTGCCGGGCCGACGGTTCGGGGAGGTCGGCGGCGGCGACGTTCTGGCGGACGTGTTCGGGACTGGTCGACCCGGGGATGACGGTGCTCACGGCGTCGAACGAGAGAATCCAGCGGAGCGTGAACTGCGCGAGCGTCGCGTCCTCCGGCACCGCCGGTTCGAGTTCGTCGGCGGCGCGAACGCCCGTCTCGAAGGGGACGCCGGCGAACGTCTCGCCCACGTCGAACGCGTCGCCGTCGCGGTTGTAGTTGCGGTGGTCGTCCTCGGGGAACTCGTCGTCGACGGAGAGCGTTCCGGTGAGCAGTCCCGACGCCAGCGGCACGCGGACGATGACGCCGACGCTGCGTCGGGCGGCCTCTCGGAAGAACAGTTCGGCCGGTCGCTGTCGGAACGGGTTGAAGATTATCTGGACCGTCTCGACGCCGTCGTACTCGATGGCTTTCAGCCCCTCTTCGACCCTCTCGACGCTGACGCCGTAGTGGTCGATCTTTCCGGCTCGCTTCAGGTCGTCGAGCGCCTCGAACACCTCGGGTCGATAGTACACCTCCGTCGGCGGGCAGTGCAACTGGAGCAGGTCGAGCGAGTCGACGCCGAGATTGTCGCGGCTCCGGTCGACGAACCGTTCGAGGTTCCCGTGCGTGTAGCCGTCGGCTCCGTGCGGGTCGAGACGCCGACCCGCTTTCGTGGCGACGGTCACGTCGTCGCGGGCGTCTGCTTCGTCCAGCACCTCGGCGATGCGCCGCTCGCTCGCGCCGTCGCCGTACACGTCGGCGGTGTCGACGAAATCGACGCCGGCGTCGAGCGCCGCACGGACGGCTTCGCGGCCCTCCTCCTCGCTCACGTCGCCCCAGTCGCTGCCGATGTTCCACGTTCCGAGTCCGATTTCGGTCACGTCGTAACCGGTGGTGCCGAGTTCGCGGTGTCGCATGGTGTACCTGCGTGATAGTATCCGAACGCCGTAAGTGTCCGTACACCGGCATCGTCCGGCGTCGACTGGGCCCGACGGCGCGGCGGACGAACTGTCACGCTGAGGCACCGAACCCAGTGCTCAGGTGTACACGCATCTAACAGACGTCGTGGACCGATACGACACCGCCGAGGGCGACGAAGTTCGAGTGGAGTCCGAACACGGCGACCGTGTCGTCGCCGAGGACCTCTCACTCGCTGTTCGTCGTCGCCCGAGCGAGGGGTGGGTCGACGGCGTACTCACGACGAGTGCGCACGCCGACGTCGTTCACGAACTGTTCGCACTGGAGGAACCGTTCCGGATTCGGCTCGACCCCGCCGGGAGTGAGCGCCCGACGACGTTCGAGGGATGTCTCTTTCTGAGTTCGAGCGGTAAGTGGACGACCCCCGAGGGCGTTCGACGGAGATGACGCCGTTCGAGAGCCGTGGAAAGGCTGCTCGCTCCTCCCTCGTGAGCGAATCGAGAACCCCAGTCTCGCACTGTTCGCGGGAAAAGTCCGCTCTCTCCGTCCTCGTGAACGTAGTGAACGAGGGCTCGTGGCGAGCGAAAGCGAAGCCGCGGTGATTTGAACGAGCGAAGACGTTCCGGGCCGCTCACTACGTTCGCTCTCGGCCTGTGACTTCCGTGCTCAAATCGGGGAGAGCAGTCCTTCACATTCAGCACCGGTTCGCTCCGCTCTCGGCGCTGAAGTTCAGTCCGCTCTCCCCGATTTGAACGGGGGACAAGCCGATCTACAGTCGGCTGCTCTGCCAGGCTGAGCTAAGAGCGGTGCCCTGTCGTACCGCATTCTCGGGTATAACGATTGCTGTTCGGCGCGATGTACGTGAACGAATGACGAGGATTGGGCAAGATTGAAATAGTGTCGCATAATTCCTCTCAACGAAGATGAGTAAAGTCACGTTCCGCGCGGACGACGACCTCGTCGAGCGACTGGAGGCGTTAGACGCCTCCAAGAGCGAGGTCATGCGCGAGGCGCTTCGTGCGTACCTCGACGCGTCGGAACGTGAGGCCGGTGCGGACGCGGGGTCGGTCGCACCGGTGTCCGAACGTATCGACGAACTCGTCCGCGAGCGCGTCGACGAACTCGTCGGTGAGCGGCTCCGACAGGCCGAGAACCGTCGACCACAGGACGTCAACGTCAACATCAGCCTCGACGGTGCGAGCGACGACGACTCGGAAGAACGTAAGACAACCGTCGACGGAGCGGAGACGGCGGACGAGAAGTCCTGCAGCCAGTGCGGCGAAGAGCTGTCCGACGGACAGATGTACTGCCCGAACTGCGGTGAGAAAGCGTCTCGCCGATTGTTCTGCGACTGCGGAGACGAGGTCCGTTCGGACTGGGCGTTCTGTCCGGGGTGCGGTCGACGGACTCCGGCGGCGGACGTTCTCGAACGGCGGTGACGGCTCGCTAGGACCGCGTAAACACCGTTCTACGGCCGTGTCTTACATTCGCCGTTACATTTATATCCCATCGGTCTGTGCTTACGTTCGCGTAAGACGGTCGTCTTACGCTCCGGAATCGGTGGGGCAAAGTCGCCCTCCTCGTGCGATTTCGGCGCGTGATGACACTGTCGGGCATGTGCCCGACCGTCTTACCGGGGGAATGCAAATATGGAGCGTGTGACACTACGAATTCCGAAGCAGCAGATCGAGGAAGTCGAACAGATGGTGGAAACGGGAGAGTTCCCGAACCGCAGCGAAGCCATCCGTTCGGCCGTCCGCGAGATGCTCAACGAGCAGGCCGAAGAACGCGACGCAAAACGTCCCGAGCGCACCAAGCGCAGCTGGGCGAAGGTGTAATCGAATGCAAGATATCGTTCAAGACGCACTCGAAAACGCCGAAGCCGAGCAGCGCGACATGGAGGCGCAGAGCGACGACGACGAGTTCGGCGAACCCCGTATCGTCATCGTCGGCTGCGGTGGTGCTGGGAACAACACCATCAACCGCCTCTACAACATCGGCGTCGAGGGCGCCGACACCGTCGCTATCAACACAGACAAACAGCACCTGAAGATGATCGAGGCCGACACGAAGATTCTCGTCGGCAAGTCGCTGACCTCCGGCCTCGGTGCCGGCGGCGACCCTTCGATGGGCGAACGGGCGACCGAGATGGCGCAGGGAACCATCAAAGAGGTTCTCGGCAAAGCCGACCTCGTGTTCGTCACCGCCGGGATGGGCGGCGGCACCGGCACCGGTGCCGCTCCCGTCGTCGCGAAGATCGCCAAAGAACAGGGCGCCATCGTCGTCGGCATGGTCTCGACGCCGTTCAACGTCGAGCGTGCCCGGACGGTGAAAGCCGAGGAAGGGCTGGAGAAACTCCGCAACGAGGCGGACTCCATCATCGTCCTCGACAACAACCGCCTGCTCGACTACGTCCCGAACCTCCCGATCGGCAAGGCGTTCTCGGTGATGGACCAGATCATCGCCGAGACCGTCAAGGGGATTTCGGAGACCATCACTCAGCCGTCGCTCATCAACCTCGACTACGCCGACATGTCCACCATCATGAACCAGGGTGGCGTCGCCGTGATGCTGGTCGGGGAGACGCAGGACAAGAACAAGACCGAAGAAGTGGTTCGCGACGCGATGAACCACCCGCTTCTCGACGTGGACTACCGCGGGGCGTCCGGCGGGCTCGTCCACATCACCGGCGGCCCCGACCTCACGCTCAAGGAGGCCGAGGGCATCGCCGACAACATCACCGAACGCCTCGAAGCGAGCGCCAACGTCATCTGGGGCGCGCGCATCCAGGAGGAGTACAAAGGGAAAGTCCGCGTCATGGCCATCATGACCGGCGTCCAGAGCGCGCAGGTGCTCGGCCCGACGACCCAGAAGCAGGCCGACCGCTCGCGCGCCAGTCTCGACGGGAGTTCGGGCGGTTCGGAGTTCGAGACGAGTCAGAACCGACAGCGTCGGACGAGCACGAATCCGAACGGTTCGTGGCAGTCCGACGGCGGACAGGACGAGGTCGAACGCAACAACGGCCTCGACGTCATCCGCTAACTGCTCGGCGACTTCGACCGTACGCTGTTCTCAGAAACCCGAATGTAGGTGGTGAGCGACGCCTCGTGAGCGGGAGAGAGCGGGAAGGGAGCGAACGTTTTCAGCGAGTTCCGCTCAGTCGTAGTTCGGGGCCGCGCCCGGTCTCAGACCGCCTGAACCGCCTCGACGAGCTTACACTTGCGACAGACCGTCCCGCCCGTCTTCGACCCGCAGCGCTCGCACTCGTTGAGTTCGACGTCCTCGTCGCCGTCGCCGCGGTACTGCTCGGCGGCCATCTGCGCGAGTTCCTCGTAGCCGGCCATGATGGAGTGGCGCGTCCCGGGGTGGTTCTCTTCGAGTTCGAGGAGCAACTGCTGTATCTCGCCGCGGTAGGCTTCGCTCGCGTGCGGGCACTCGGTGATGTGCGCCGGGAGGTCCTTCAGGTGCGCGTACAGCGCGACTTCCTTCTCGGGGACGTCGCGCAGCGGTTTGGCTCGCGGGACGAAGTTCTCCGAGAGCGCGCGCTTCTCGAAGTCGCCGATGCTCGCGTCGAAGTGTTTCGCCACCTGGGTCACGTCGCCCTCGAGGAAGTTCATCAGCGCCGTCTGCGCCTCGTCGTCTAAGTTGTGACCGGTGAGCAGTTTGTCCGCGCCGAGTTCCTCGGCGTACTGTTCGAGCAGGTCGCGTCGGAACACGCCGCAGTACGCGCAGGGAGCCATGTTCTCGGGGTCTTTCTCCACCACGTCGTCCATCCGAACGCCGAGTTCCTCCTCGTAGGAGACGACCTCGTGGTGCAGCGAGAGGTCCTCGCAGAGTTCGACGCAGGCGTCGAGGCTCTTGTCGCGGTAGCCCTCGATGCCCTCGTGGATGGAGAGCGCGACGAGTTCGATTCGGGGGTCCGGCCCGAACGTCTCGTCCAAGATGTGCGTGAGCACGACGCTGTCTTTGCCGCCCGAGAGACCGATAACCCACGTATCGGGGTCGTCGGGACTGGCGTCGCGCGGGACGAGGCTATCCTCGCGGACGCGTCGCCGGACGCGTTTCTCGACCGAGGCGCAGAAGTGGTTCTCGCAGAGATGCGCCCCCGAGTAGTTCGCGACCATGACGGCGTCGCGGTCGCACTTGTCGCACTCCATTTTCGTGTCTGTTGCCGTCTCGCGCGTATGATCGTTTCGTCTCCGCGGTCGAGGGGCGACGACTCGCCGAACCCACATCCGAACTGACTTCCCGCGACCCTCCGACCGACGCCCATGAACGAATCGCTCCGAACCCGCCTCGCGCGCCTCGGGTTCAACCTCCACCCGACGTATCGAAGCACCGGCGGGAGAGTCCGGTACATCGAGCGCGATTGGAGTCGCGTGCAGGTCGAACTCCCGCTGACGTGGCGGACGAAGAACGTCTACGGCACCACCTTCGGCGGGAGCATGTACGCCGCCGTCGACCCGGTGTACGTCATCATGCTGAATCGCCGCCTCGGCGACGGCTTCACCGTCTGGGACCGCGCCGCGAGTATCGAGTTCAAGAGACCGGGCGACCGGACGCTGTACGCCGACTTCCGCCTCCCCGACGAGGAGATAGAGGCGATTCGAGACACCCTCGACCCCGGCGAGTCGACCGACCGCGAGTACGACCTGCGGTTGTTCGACGCCGACGGCGACGTGTACGCCGAGGTCTCGAAGACGCTGTACGTCCGCCGCGACGAGTGAGGGCGCGTCGGACCGAAGCCCGCGAGGGACCGCCCCGAGCTATTTTGCGCTGACTGCGGTACACATCGTATGACGAACGTCGCAATCACCGGAGCGGCGGGAAACGTCGGCAGAGAGGCGCTGCGCGCGTTCGAGGACACCGATCACGAGGTGACCGCGATAACCCACCGCGAGCACGACGACCTCGACAGCGTCGTCCTCGACGTGACTGACGCCGAGGCGTTCTCGGATGCGCTCGCAGGACAGGACGTGCTCGTCCACCTCGCGGCGAACCCGTCGCCGACCGCCGACTGGGAGGGTGTCTTCGAGACGAACATCGACGGGACGCGCAACGCCTACGAGGCGGCCGTCGAGAACAGCCTCGACCGCGTCGTCTTCGCCTCCTCGAACCACGCCGTCCACCAGTACAACGTCGACGACCCCGACGACCCGGAGTCGATGACCGACCGCGTGCGGACCGTCCGCCCGGACGACCCGACGCTGCCCGACTCCTTCTACGGCGTCTCGAAAGTCTCCGGCGAGGCGCTCGGGCAGCTGTACGCCGCGCGACACGACGTAGACGTCGTCAACCTCCGCATCGGCTGGTTGCTCGAACCCGACGACCTCCGGGAGAGGAATTCTGACCCGGAGGTCGACTCGCAGTTTCTCCGTGCAATGTGGCTCAGTCCCGACGACTGTCGGCGCGTCGTTCGCGACGCGGTGACGGCGTCGCTCGACGGCGACGGGCTCGGTGACACCGGCGGCGAGGCGGTGACCGCCCACGGCGTCTCCGCGAACGACGACCGCTACCTCTCGCTGACCGAGACGCGGCACGCGCTCGACTACCGACCGCGGGACAACTCGGCGGCCGAACTCGACGGGTAGGGCCTCGGGAAGTCGGAAACCGTTTTCCCCGCGGCGCGCCGACGTTCCGGCGATGGAGCGACAGGAAGCTCTCGACCGCGTCGAAGCGCTCGTCGACACGGTCGAGTCCGAACCGATGCCGGTGCCCGTCCGCGAGATTTGGGTGTACGGCGACGTGGCGCTCGGACTCGACCCCATCGACCGTCTCGACGTCTACCTCACGAAGGATATCATGATGCGCGGCGACGCGGACGCCGAGCGGGCGGCCGACCTCGAAACCCGATTCGGCGTGAAGGGAATCGGCAAGAGCGTCTCCGCCGACTGGGCCGAGCAGTTCCCCGAACACGTCCGCGCCAACGACAACGGCTACGCCGC
This sequence comes from Haloprofundus sp. MHR1, assembly GCF_005155585.1. Taxonomy (NCBI): domain Archaea; kingdom Methanobacteriati; phylum Methanobacteriota; class Halobacteria; order Halobacteriales; family Haloferacaceae; genus Haloprofundus; species Haloprofundus sp. MHR1. The sequence goes on along the minus strand of NZ_CP039833.1, from coordinate 1,912,134 downwards.
CCCCGAGAAGTGTCTCGCCGCGCACCTGCTCGACGACGGCGAGCCGATTCACCTCGAAGTCTGTAACGCGAGCTTCGACGACAACGTCACCCAGCGGTTGAGAGGTGCCGTCGCTCGCGGCGCCTACGAGGAGATTCTCGACCCGCGCGGCGTCTGTCTCTGGCTGGACGGCCAGCGCGGCGACGAGACGCTCGAAAAGCTCCGCGGCGGCGAACTCCCGTTCCCGACGCTCTCCGGTGCGCTGGAGATGCTCGGGATGGACGACGAAGAGGCGCAGACCGCCGCGACGCGGATGCGCGAGTACCGCGCCGAACAGACCGGCACGACGGTCCGCGGCGACGTCGTCTGAGCGCTCGACCGGTCGAGAGAGCTGACAGTCCGACGTTCTATTTCCCTCGGCGGTGACGTTTCGCTCGATGAGTCGAGACCGCACGTCGAGACGACGGTTCGTCCGCATCGCAGGCGCAGCGAGCGTCGCAGCTACAGTCGGTCTGGCGGGGTGTTCGTCGCCGGGCGAGGAGGAAGACGACGAGGGCGGGGAGAACGGCGGTGGCGGCGAAGGCGGCGAGGGCGGAGAGAACGGCGGTGGCGACGAGGGCGGCGAAGAGGACGACTCGCTCACCGGACCGAACGCCGACGAGTAAACCGACCTTCGGGTCCTGTTCCGCACTCACACCCGTCCGACGGTCACGTCGAACGGGACGACCTCCGCGCGCCGGTAGCTCCCCCGCTGCATCTGGTCGACCACCGACCGCCCCATCTCGCGCCACTCGGCGCGGAGCGCGTCGAACTCGGCGTCCGAGAGCGTCCGCCGGAGCTCCGCCTCGTAACGGTCGAACCCCTCGCCGGTCGCCTTCAACCGGGCGCTCTCCACGTCGGCCTCGTCGTACGGCGGTTCGACGACTTTCCGCTGGTGGTGGCGGCGCGTCCGGATTTCGGAGAGCCCCGCGTCGGCGAACAGTTCCGAGACGCGGCTCCCGAGCGAGACGTCCGTCCGGACGCCGTCGAGATACGCCTCTCTGACGCTGCGTTCGAGCGTCACCTCGCGGTCGACGGTGGAGTCGACGCCGACCGAGGCGTTGTCCGGTTCGACCGCGGCGACGAGCTCCGACGACGCTCGTTCGAACTCCGAGACGGCCGCGTCCGGCTCCGGAAGGTTGCTCAACAGCGCCTGACAGACCACGAGGTCCGCGGCGTCGTCGACGACGGGGAGGCGCGTCGCGTCGCCGGCGACGACCGAGAGTTCGGTCTGCTCGCGGGCGACACGGAGTAACTGAGGGTCGGCGTCGACGCCGACGACCTGCGCGTCCGGCGCTTCGTCGGCGAGGACGCGGGCGAGTTCGCCCGTGCCGCAGCCGACGTCGAGAATCCGACGCCGGTTCAGCAAGTCGAGGTCGGCGAGCGCCTCGCGCGACCCGCCCCACATCCCGTCGCGCGTTCGACTGAGGTACTCCGCTGAGAACCGGCGCATGCTCCGGTGTTCACGAGCGCCGGTGATAAGCGGGGGGATTCGGGGTGGAAAATCGGCGGGAAGTCAGTTCTCGCGCAGTTCCTTCACGCGGGCGATGTCCCACTCGAACCCTTTCTCGGCCTCGTTGGGCGTCTCCAGCACCAGCGGCACCTCGGCGAGGTCCGGGTGGTTGACGAACGCGTTCATGCCGTCTTCGCCGATGTAGCCCTCGCCGATGTGGGCGTGTTCGTCCTTGTTCGTCCCGCACTCGTGTTTCGAGTCGTTCAGGTGGACGCACTTCAGGTGTTCGAGGCCGATTTCGTCGTCGAAGGCGGCGACGGTGTCGTCGACGCCCTCGGCCGTCGAGAGGTCGTAGCCCGCGGCGAACGCGTGGGCGGTGTCGAGACAGACGTCGATGTCGAGGTCGGCCTTCTCGATGACGGTGGCGAGGTGCTCGAAGTCGCCGCCGAGTTTGGTGCCGCTGCCGGCGTCGCTCTCGACGAGCACCGTCACGCCGTCGGGCACGTCGAGTTCGTCCAGCGCCGACGCCGCGTTTTCGAGGCCCTGCTCGACGCCCGCGCCGGTGTGCGCGCCGAGGTGGACGTTGACGTACTCGACGCCGAGTCGGGCCGCGGCGTCGACCTCCTTCTGCATCGAGTCGATGGATTTCTCGCGGAGTCCGTCCTTCGGCGTGCAGAGGTTGACGAGGTACGACGAGTGGATAACCCACGGGCCGTCCAACTCGGCTTCTGTCTCTTCGCGAAACGTCGCGGCGTCTTCGTCGGTTATCTCTTGGTGCTTCCATACCTGCGGTGAGTGGGTGAATATTTGTCCGCAGTTACCACCCACCTCCTTTTGACGGAATACAGCGTTTGCTATATTTTCGTGAGGAGGGGTCACCGAGTCACTAGTCGCTTTTGAGCTAGATATTGAGACGTGTGCTCCAACTCGCATATCAGCGCGGAAGAATTCGGCGCACATAGGAACTTCGGAGTCGCGGTGTCGGCGCTCGTCGACCCACTACCGAGACGCGAACAGCTAACGCATTGGAATCTAAGAGAGTCGTATGGCCGAACACGTAGGCGTCGAGGTGGGCGAGTCCGCCCCGGACGTCACCGGGCAACTCGTTCGACCCGACGGAGAAGTAGACGACGTGTCGCTCGCGGCGCTCGCGGCAGAGAAACCCGTGTTGCTGTCCTTCTACACGGCGGATTTCAGTCCCGACTGTATCGAAGAGTGGTGTTCGTTCCGCGACTTCGACTGGTTCTCGACCGGCGAGCGGGTGCAGGTCGTCGGCGTGAGCAAATCCGGCGTGCGGACGCACCGCCAGTTCATCAACCGCCTGAACCTCGGCTTTCCGCTGTACTCCGACGGCGACCTCGACATCGCGGAGGCGTTCGACGTCGCGTACCGCGCGTTCGGCATCTCGCGCCGGGCGCGGCGCTCCTGTTTTCTCCTCGACGAGTCGATGACGGTTCGGTACAGGTGGGTCGGCGACCACTGGTTGGACCCGACGCGCGACACGCCGCCGGTCGGAGAGATTCACGAGGCGATTCAGGCGGAACTCGGCGGCGACGAAGAACAGACGTTCGGGTTCTGAGTCCTACTCCGACGACCGCGACTCGGCGCGCCGCCGAACCCAGTCGTCGGATTCGTACTTCTCGCGCGCACGTTCGCGGGCGCGCTCCAGTTCCTCGTCGGTCCACTCGCCTTCCTCGGCGTCGACCCACTCGCCGAGGGCGTCTTCGAGCGCCGAAACGGCCTCGTCGCGGGACACGTTCGTCAGTTCGTCGATACCGGTGACCCGTTCGCGGAACGTCTCCGCGTCGATTCCGGGGTCGGCGAACACGCCGAGGTGTCGGTCGGCGAGCACGCTGTACGTCAACGAGCCGTGCTGGATGACGGCGTCCTTTCGGCGGTACTGGGCGTTGCCGCTGATTTTGCGGCCGCCGGCGACGACGTCGTGGGCGGGGTGCAGTTCCCGCAGGTAACACGCCGGTTGGTGGATGGCCGGCAGCTGCTCGTCGGCGAAGTCGGCGTCGACGCCCATCCGCCCGAAGCCGTCGAGGACGGGCGCACAGAGCAGGTGATAGCAGTCGAGCAGTCGGCTCGGGAGCTCCTCGGCCGGCGCGGTGATGGAGTAGGAGATGTCGCCGAACTCGTCGTGGTAGATGCCGCCGCCGCCGGTCTGGCGGCGCGTGACGGTGATTCCCTCGCGTTCGCAGAACTCCCAGTCGACGGTGTCGGGCGCTTGCCGGTAGCCCAGAGAGAGCGTGCTCGGCTCCCACCGGTAGACCCGGACCGTTCTCGGGCCGCCGTCGGCGGCCGTCTCGGCCGCGATCTCGTCTAGCGCCATGTTCATCGGCCCCGACCGGGACTCCTCGCGGACGAGTCGCCACTGCCGGTCGGCCGACGGCGCGTCGTCGGTCATAGGCGGCGGTAGGCGGGAGTGAGAGAAAGTGGTTACGACGCGCGGTGAGGGAGAGAATCGTCGGGCGGCGAACTCACGGCCCGAACTGTTCGGCTGCGTAGGCGGCGAGATGGCCGTGTGCGCGGCGGAGGCGCTCCGAGAGTGCCTGATGGCTGATGTCGAGGTCGGCGGCGAGCTCCGACAGTTCGGCCCCGCGCGGAACCTGGTAGTAACCGCCGTCGAGCGCCGCGCGGAGCGCCTCGCGCTGGGAGGCGGTGAGACCGAACGTGTCGTCGACGTCCGACCCGTTCCGGGCCGTGTCGAACTCGCGGATGCGCTGGACCGAGAAGCCGGCGGCCTCCTCCTCGGTGATGCGCAGCGTCCGCGAGAGCGAGTCGCGGTGCGGGAACAGGATGCGGAACGTCCACACGTCGTTGCGAGCGGAGGCGTTCATGATGGTCGCGCCCTCGTCGTCGAGCAGTCGGGCGACCGGTTCGAAGCCCTCGGCCCAGTCGAGTCGGTACAGTCGCCGTTCTCCCTGCTCTTTCAGGAGCGCGGCGTCGGTGAGCGTGTGGTCCGTGGCCAACGCCCGGTCGAGCGCGCCCCAGTCGTCGCAACGCATCCAGACGAACGCGAGCAGCCGGTCGGTTCCGTGGGCGGCGACGGACTCCGCTTCGATTTCGAGACCCGGGACGCTGGCGAGCGTGCTCCGGAGAGGAAACTGCTCTGTCGGATGTTCGAGGGTTGCGACGACGCTCATACCGGTTTCGAACGCGCTGGAAGGGGATTAGTAATGGCTCAGAAATTCGGGACGGTTTCGATTACCGAGAGCTTTCGCCGCTGGAACAGTCACGCGTTCGAGTGTAATCTCAGCCTGTCCCGTCGTCTCCGGTCGGTGTCTCGGGCGTCGGCCGGACTCCCGAGTACGGCCGCGCCCCCCGCGAACCCCGTAGTTGCTCCTCTCGGCGGCGCGCTCGCTCGCGCGTCTTCTCGTCCCACTCCGAAAGGAGCCCGTACTCCAGCATCGTCTCCATGCCGGCGAGCGCCGCGCGCAGTTGGACGCCGAGAAGCGGGATGTCCGCCACGGTGACGATGAGGTCCGCCTGTATCATCACCCCCTCGGTGAGCAACACGTCCAGGAGGTCGACGACGGCGTCGTCGTCCCGGCGCGTCGGCCGCACCGCTACCGGCCTCCCGCCTCGGATTCTCGACCGCCCGACTCGGAGCCGGCGTCGTCCGAACCCTCCTCGCCGAGCGACGGCGCGAACGTGTACGGCGGCCACGGGCCGGTGTACTGCACGCCGGTCGTCTCCGGGTTCGCCTCGACCTCGTCGAGCACGTCGCCGATGGGAATCTCGTTCTCCTCGGGCGCGAGCACGGCGACCCGAAACGAGGGGCCGGAGTCCGAACCGTCGTCGTCCTCCAGCGACACCGCCGGTCGACCGAGTTCCTCCATCTCCTCGACCAGCGGGTCGAGCCGCTCCGCGAGCGTCGCTACGCGCTCCTCGCGTTCGGCGTACACGAGGTCGGAGAGTCGCTTGTCGTACTGCTTCTGGACGAGAAACGACGTCCCCTCCGAGGAGTCGCCGAGCGTCTCGGCGAGTTCGGCCAGTCGGTCGTCGGACGACTCGACCGCCTCGGCCAGCGCCTCCTCGTCCCAGCCGACCTCGATTCGGTACTCCCACTTGCCCGCGAACGCGTCGAGATGTCGTCGCTGGGTCGCCGCGGTCTCGGCGAGCCACTCTCGGACCGCCGCGTCGCCGCCCTCGACGACGGTGCCGAAGCGAAGCGGCAGCGGCGTCCCGAACGCGTCGCCCGCCGCGTCGACGACGTGCTGGTGGCGGAGCAGCGACCGCTTGACCGCCGAGAGGTCGTTCGGGTTCGGCGTCCGCTCGCAGCGGTGGACGACCGCCCCGATTCCGTCGGCCGTGACGAGGTACGCCTCCGCGCCGTCGACGGCGTTCGACTCGCTCCAGTCGGCGTCGGACTCGCCGTCGTCGACGGCGACGACGCAGTAGAGGTAGCGGCCGTCGTCGACGGTCGTCCCGGGGTCGGCGGCCGGCGCGCTCATCGAGACTCGACCCCCAGTTCGCCGTCTCGGAGGTCGAGCAGCGCGTCGTTGACCAGCGCGTCGAGGTCGCCGCGCAGGCGGTCAACGTCGTCGCCGACGCCGACCTCCTCCTTCAGCCGGTCGATCTCGCCTTCCAACTGCGCGAGGTGACTCCCGAGGCGCTCTATCTCCTCGTCGGTGAGCGACCCGGACTCCATGCGCCGAATCGCCTCGCGTTCGAGCGCGTCGACCAGTATCTCGACGACGGCGACGACGAGCGCGAACAGGCCGTCGGAGGCGTCCTCGCCGTCGATATCAACCGTCGGCATCGTCGCCCTCCGGTTCGACGGTCGCTTCGGTCGCTTCGCTCGTTTCGTCGGAGTCCTCCGCTTCGGTCGTTTCCTCGGCGTCGGCCTCGTCGTCGCCTGTTTCATTCGCTTCCTCGCCGTCGGCCTCGCTCGCTTCCTCGCCGTCGGCCTCGCTTCCGCCCGCTGCGTCGATGACCGGCGCGAGCGGACCCTCCTCGTCTTCGGGGAGCGCGTCGCGACCGGACGCCGCTGCGACGCGCCGCATGTCGGTTCCCTCGGGGAACTGCAGGCCGTACTCGGCGGCCGTCTCGAACGAGGCGATGGCCGCCCGCAGTTCGATGCCGAGCAGTTCCGTCTGACCGACGGAGACGACGATGTCGGCGTTGATGACGATGCCCTTGTCGAGAAGCATCTCGACGACGTCGGCGAGACTGTCGCTCGTCCGCGTGGGGCCGGCGCTACTCATTTTTCCACCTCCTCGTCGAACCGTCGTCCGTAGATTCGGTCGAGCCCCTCCATGTCGGAGTGTCGAACCCGCGTCGGCACCGTCGAGAACCGACTCGCCCCGGTGGCCGGTCGTGACGACGGGATGAACGACCGAGCGGTCGGGTTGCGCGAGTTCGACGTCGAACTCGCGCGCTGGCGGAACCGCTTCTCGTTGTACTTGCGCATCCGGTCGAGCTCTCTGTGGGCGACGAGGATACCCCGGCGGAACTCCTCGATGGCGTCCATCAGCTCCGACTGGATGACCGCCTGCGACACCTCCGTCTTCACCATCGACGTCTCCTCGTCGCCGCCGAACAGCGAGTCTTCGAGGAACTCGTCGTCGCCGTCGCCGTCGCCTTCGTCGTCGGTCTGTACCAGTCCGTCGTCGGTGAACGCGTCGACGGCCTCCTCCAGTTCGGCGTACTCCTCGCGCGTGCGTTGGAGGTCCGTCTCGGTCAGGAGCGCGCTCAGATTGACGAGTTGGACGAGCTTCGAGACGTTCACCGCCGCCTTCGGGTTGCCGTCGGCGAGCGCCTCCGGCAGTTCTTCGAACGAGACGGCCTCCGGTAGTTCCTCGACGTCGACGTTTTCGAAGAACGTCTCGACGTCTATCGCCGAGAGGAGTTCAACCGCTTCGACGGCGACGTCGACGAGCAGGTCGAGGTCGGTCGCTATCCGTTCGCCCGCGGCCGCCTCCTCGTCGCCGTCGTCGCCGGTGAGTCGGTCGAGAATCTCGACGGCCGTGTCGTAGAGGTCGTCGACGTCGGCGAGTGCGTCCACCGGGTCGGGCGCGGACACGGCGTCTGCCTCTTCGCTCATGTTTCCTCCCGGAGTTCGAGTCGCGCGCGAAGGACGTGGTTTCGCACCGCCGTCTCGGCGAGTCGCATCGGCGCGTCGAACGCCACTCGGCCGACGAGTCGGTCGTCGACGGTGACGACGAGCGTCCGTCCCCCGCCGCGGAGCTCCGCGTCGATTCGCGACGCCGAGACGCCGGGAACGTCGGCGATGACGTGGTAGCCGTCGTCGTCGACGCGGCTGTCGAGGTGGACGTTCGAGGGGTCGAACGTCTCCTCGGAAGGCGCGTGGTACGTTCGCTCCGTCCCGTCGTCGGGTCGGTCGGAGATACCCGTCCGAATCGAGTAGCCGAAGTCGAAGTCGGCCGGTCCGGAGCGGCCGCTTCCGGTGCCGACGCGTCGGCTCTCGCCGTTGCGGTCCATCGCCGCGAGCGTCTCTAAGAGCGACTGGACGCGCGCGACGATGCCGCGCGACGGCCACTCTTCGGGGTCGTCGCCGTGTCTGTCGACTGGGTCGTCGGTCACGTCTGTGCCACCTGTACGTTGCCGCTGAGCAGTTTCTGTTGCATCTCTTCGGCCAGTTCGAGGTCCTCTCGGAGCCGTTCGCGCCGCGCTTCGTACGTCTCTCTGTCCAGTTCGCCGAGTTCGTACAGCAGTCGCGTCTCCTTCAGTTCGTCCTGAATCGCGCCCACGTCGTACACTTCGTTGACTGCCATCGTGTGCAGCGTGTCCGCGATAGTCAGAAACGGCTTCATCAACAGTCTGTCGAGGATGAACATCACTGGGCCTCGATTTCGATGTCGACGAAGTTGTACGGGGCCCACGGCCCCGTGTACTGTACTTTCAGTTCTCCCTCGTACGCCTCCGTCAGGTCGCCCATCGTCTCGTTGAACGCCTCGCGGTCCTCGTGGGCGACGAGGTAGGAGTCGTTGACGACGAGACGGTCGCTGAACAGGTCGTTCTCGGCGCGCTCGTCGCTGACTTCGCCGAGGCGCTCGGTCACGTCCTCGCGGACGGCGTCGCGGTCCACGTCGACGCCCTCCTCGGTGACGAGTTTGACGCCGAGTTCGACTTTCCCGTCGACGTTCATCAGCGCCCGGCGGAACGCGCGCTGGCCGCCGCGGAGGACGCCTTTCAGCGCGCGGCCGTTCTTGAACGTCATCCCGAAGCGCATCGGGACGACGGTTCGGTCTTCGATGAGCGCCTGGAGGACGTCGTCGTGGAGGCGGGCGTTCTCGTCGGTCTGCTCGGGTTCCATCGTCTCGATATCGGAGACGATGGCCGAGTACCGCCGGTAGTCGACGGTGTACACCGTGGTCGCGTCGTCGACGCCCGGGATGTCCTTCTCGAACGACCCGTCGTCTGTCACCCCGTACGTGTAGAGATACGTTCCGGTCATGGGAAATTCGACTGCCGCTGCCGTCAGTATCGGTTCCAATCCAGTGTACCCTTGTGCCGGCAGGTGCAGGGTGTTTATACGCGGGCGACCGAGGGACGCGATGGACCGTAGACACCTTCAGCCAGACGGATATGTACACCCTGCATTTGCAGGCCAAGTGGCTAACCGTGTCGTCACTGTTTCTTCGGTACGATGCAGAATACTCCAGACAGTACGAGTCTCGCGGAAGTGCTCGACCGCATTCTCGACAAAGGAATCGTCATCGACATCTGGGCGCGGGTGTCGGTCGTCGGTATCGAGATTCTCACCGTCGAGGCTCGTATCGTCGCCGCTTCGGTGGACACGTTCCTGCACTACGCACACGAGATATCGAAGATAGAGCAAGCGACGTCCGGGGAGGGCGACTACGACATCAACGAGATCGAAGTCGACACGCCCACGCATCCGAACGAACCGACGACGTAAGTCGGCGCAGCCGCGCCGACGGACGGTCCGGGCAGGACCCACGGCAACGACTGCGGAATCCGACCGGAGCCACCGATGCCAGAGTTAAACCCAACCGAACACACAGTCGACGAACTCGAAGACGAACTGGAGGAGATAGACGACCAGACGGCGCTGCGCGACGCCTACGAGGCCGAACAATCGGGAGAGGACCGTTCGAGCGCCAAAGAAGCGATTCGTCGGCGGTTGGACGAGGTCGCCGAGGGAGAACCGCAACCGGAGGCTGACGGCTCCGGGGACGGCGAAAACGGCCAAAGCGGCGAAAGCGACGAAGGGAGCGGTTCGTCGTCGGACGGCGGTGAAACCGCCGACATCATGTCGGTCAAGGACTCGGTGCGAAACGTCGCCACCGAACTCATCGGTCACGAACTCGACGGCGTCACGGAACTCCGCCGAGTCGACGACGGCTGGGAGGGCGTCGTCGAGGTCGTCGAACGGCCGTCGGTGCCCGACACCCAGGACATCCTGGGCTCGTACGAAATCCAACTCGACGACGGAGGTACCGTGACAGGCTACCGCCGCGTCGACCGCTACCGCCGCGCCGACACCGACCGCGAGGAACAGGTCTAGGCCGATGGCGGATTCGGCGACGCTCGCGCTGTTCTGTTGCTGCGGACTCCTCTGTCTCGACGCCGCCCACGACGCGCAGGGTCGCTATCGACTCGGCTTTCTCGCCGGGGCGACGGCGATGTGGCTCGCCGCGCTGTCGGCGGCGGGCGTCGACGCCGCTTTGACCCCTCTTTTCACGCACCTGCTCGTCGGTAGCGTCGTCGTCGGCACCGCAGTCGCCTCGGCGACGGGCGTCGCCTACGTCGTCCGCGGACGACGAACGCGAACGGCGTGACTGCACACGAACGGGGTGCTCGCGAACGAGGCGTCGACTCGCCGTTCGACATCGGTTCGAACGCTGCGTCGGACTGCTGTTTTCTCCCGTCGGCAGCGTCGTGTCGTCGAACGGACTCCGTCGGAGCGCGGCGGACGAACGTCCCGCGACCACCGACCGCGGGGATGAAATCGACTCTCCGTAACGACGCACGGTCAGTCGGTGCCGACTGTCGGAACACCGGTTGCCCCGGGACCGGAGAGGACCGCGCCGCCCGTTTCGATATCGCACTCGGTAGTTTATCGAATCGGGATACGCCGACACGTGGGCCTTTTAGGCGACGACACCCCACCGAAGGGTATGGTGAAGAACATCGCGAGCGTGATGGCGGACCTCGACCCCGAGGACTTCTATCTCCTCTCGGGTGTCGAGCAGGGGATGCGGTTCGGGAAGTGGGTCAACCGCGAGAAGCTACCCGAATACTCGGGGCTCACCGCGGAGGAGGTCGACTACCGCCTCGACCGCTGCATGCGGCGGGACCTCGTCGAGAAGCGGACTATCCAGTACGAGGGGTACCGTCTCACCTTCGAGGGGTACGACGCCCTCGCGCTTCGAGCGTTTGCCCAGCGCGACACCGTCGACGGCGTCGGTTCGCCGCTCGGCGTCGGCAAGGAGAGCGACGTGTACGAGGTTCAGTCGTACAAGCCGCTGGCGCTGAAGTACCACCGCGAGGGGTACACGAACTTCCGGGAGGTGAACCGCGAACGCGACTACACCTCAGAGAACCAGCACGTCTCGTGGCTCTACACCGCCCGGAAAGCCGCCGAACGCGAACACGACGTTCTCCGCGACCTCTACCCCAGCGTCCCCGTGCCGCGACCCGTCGACCAGAACCGCCACGCGGTCGTGATGGAGAAACTCCCCGGAGTGGAACTCGCGCGCGCGAAGCTCCCGGACGAACAGGCCGTCGGCGTGCTCGACCTCGTCCTCCGGGAGCTCGTCGTCGCCTACGGACTCGGCTACGTCCACGCCGACATGAGCGAGTACAACGTCTCGGTCAGCGAGGACGGCATCACCATCTTCGACTGGCCGCAAGCGGTCGACACCGACCACGACAACGCCGCCGAGTTCCTCGAACGCGACGTGCGAAATCTGGTCGGCTACTTCGAGCGAAAATACCCCCAATCGATGCCCGAATCGGTCGATATCGACTCTGTCGCCCGTGCTATCGCCGACGGCTCGTTCGAGACGGTACGGGAGTACAGCGGAGAGTAAACCGATTGCCGCGATATAGAATTGGTGCGTAGGAGAGAATCTCCGAAAATTCCCTTCGAGAACGGAGAATCGGTGAGAGAGTATCGGCGGGTGGCCCGACCACCGGAATCCGTTTGTAGGGAAACACCGTAGAGTAGCCCCCAGAGGTGAGTTCTCTGTCGAGAGTTTCTGCACGTCGGTTCGGGACGAGGCCGCTGGGAGCGCTGCTGCTCGTCTTCTTGGCGATGACCCTACCGCTCCCGGAATCGCCGTTTCTGCTCGGTGCCGCGCTCGCAATCGTTCTCTGGCTGGCGAACGCGTATGCGAACTCGCAGCGCGAGTAAGCGCAACCGACACTGCTTCGGGCGGGATTTCTACGGTTGGGTTCGCGTCGGCGACAAGAACGATACGCTCGGCGCGCGTACGGAGCCTGTGCCCTCCGGACTCACCCAGACGGCGCTGGACCTCGTCGCCCAGTACGGCTACCTCGCCATCTTCGTCTTCACGTTTCTGGAGTCCTCGATGCTGTTTCCGCTGCTGCCGAGCGAGGTCGTGCTCCCTGTGGGCGCGGGGCTGATAGTCACCGGGCCCGCCTCGTTCGCCCTGTTCGTCGCCGCGACGACCGCCGGCGTCGTCGTCGGTAGCGTCGTCGCGTACCGCTTTTTCGGCGAGAAGGGTCACGACGCCCTCGAAGCTCACGGCGGCGCAGTCGACGTCTCCGAGCGACGGCTGGCGTTCGCCCAGCGGTGGTTCAAGAAGTGGGGCGAGAGTTCGGTGCTGTGGGGGCGACTGCTTCCCGTCCTCCGGTCGGTCATCTCGCTGCCCGCCGGATTCGCCGGGATGCGGATGTGGAAGTTCCTCTTCTACACCGCCGTCGGCGGGTTGATGTTCAACGTCGCAGTCGCCGCCGTCGTCTACTACGGGCGACAGCAGTCGGTGTATCACGTCGCGAGCGAGATACTCCGGACCCAGTTCGGTCGACTCCTCGGGGTCGCCAGCGCGAACCCGGCGCTGTCCGCTGTCTTCGTTCTCGCCGCCGTGACTGTGGCCGTCGTCACCTGGCGCACAGTCGAGCGAGCGGCGAACGGGACTCGGTGAGGGCTCCGTCCGGCCGGAATCTCGTGCCGGCCGGCGACGCGGACAGTTTGGTCAACGATTATGGGTACCGAGTCCATACACGGTAGCACATGACGGACGTAGCAGTCATCGGCGGCGGTCCGGCGGGGCTGAGCGCGGCGCTCTTTACGGCGAAGAACGGCCTCGACACCGTCGTCTTCGACACCGACGAGACGTGGATGCACAAAGCGCACCTGTTCAACTACCTCGGCGTCCGAAGTCTGGCGGGCGACGAGTTCATGTCTATCGCGCGCGGGCAGACCGAGGACCGCGGCGCTGAGTTGCGCGAGGAGAAGGTCACCGGCGTCGAATCGGCCGGCGAGGGCTTCACCGTCGCGACCGAGGACGACGACGTCGACGCGCAGTACGTCGTGTTCGCCACGGGCGCGAAGAAAGACCTCGCGGAGGAACTCGGCTGTGAGAAGAGCGACAACGACACCATCGACGTCGACCTCAGCATGGAGACCAGCGTCGAGGGAGCGTACGCGACGGGCGCGATGGTTCGCGACCAGGAGTGGCAGGCGGTCATCTCGGCGGGCGACGGGGGCGCGGCGGCGCTGGACATCCTCTCGAAGGAGAAAGGCGAGCACTACCACGACTTCGACACGCCCGGTGACGTCCCGTCGTTGCGCGACGAAGAGGCGTAGCGAGACGGCATCTCCGCCGTGCTGGACGCGCTCTCGGTGGTCGAGGTCGAGACGCTCGCGGCGTTCGTCCCGGCGTCGCTCGCGCTGATTCTCGCGCCCGGCCCCGACACGATCTACGTGCTGTCGCAGTCGGTCGGGGCCCGCCGACGCGTCGGCGTCGCCGCCGCCGCGGGCGTGAGCGTCGGCGTTCTCGTCCACACGGCGGCGGCGGCCGTCGGACTCTCGGTGTTGCTCCGCGAGTCGACGCTCGCGTTCCGACTGGTGAAGTATCTCGGGGCGGCGTATCTGGTGTATCTCGGCGTCCGGACCCTCCGCGGGATCGACGCCGAACGTTCGGAGCCGCCGAGTCACGACGTCGACGCCGGCCCCGTCGAGAGCGTGAGCGGCGTCGACGGTACTCGTCGCGATGCGCTGTCGACACGCGCCCAGAGCGGCTTCCTCCGAGGTGTCGCGGTCAACGTCTCGAACCCGAAAGTCGCGCTGTTCTTCTTGGCCTTCCTGCCCCAGTTCGTCGGCGGGAGCGGAACGACGGCGCAGTTGGCCACACTCGGGAGCGTGTACGCGACGTTGACGCTCGCGTATCTCGGCGGCGTCGCGCTGTTCGCCACGCGAGTCGGCGCGTTGGTCGGCGACGGCGGGGGTGGACGGGCGTTCCGGTGGCTCAGCGGCGGCGCGTTGCTCGCGCTGGGCGGGTCGTTGTTCGTCGAGACGAACGCCTGAGAACGACGGGTACCGACTCGAACCGCGCGGAAGCGCCGGGTCGCGCTTACCCGTCGTCCGCGTCCCGAACCTCCGCGCGTTCGAGCGTCACGCTCTCGGCTTCGACGTCTTCGACGAACGCCCCGCCGCCGCCGACGGTGACCAGCCCGTCGGCCGTCTCGACGACCAACGTGTTCTCGACCGGGAAGGAGTTGTTCGAGGGCGCGGCGAGCCCCTGCCGAACGTCGACGACGTGGCCGACGAGTTCGTCGGAGCCGTCCCGGCCGCGGGTGCGGCGGCCGCGGATTCTCGCGCGGAGGGGCGTGTTCGCACGCAGGTGCAGCGTCGTCTGGAGGACGGTCTGACGGAAGTTCGTGTACGTCGCCGGCAGCGACACCGGTTCGGTGACGTACACCTGCTGGGCCATCGGCCAGTAGTTGCCGAGAAACGAGCCGACGATGACCGGGCCGAGACGCGGTTCGGTGAAGGCGATGGCGCGCGTGCCGCTGTTGGTCCGGGCGATCATCTCCGTCGGCGCGACGAGTCCGGCCCGCTGGTCAGCGGTGAGCATCGTCGGCATCGGTTCGGTCCACGCGCGCGCGACGCTGGCGACCCCTTCTAGCTCCGTCTGCAGGCTGCTATCGGCGTCGGCGACCACCAGCAACACGAGCACCCCGCGGTCGACGGCGGCGCGGAGCGAGTCGGCGACCTCGTCGAGGTTCGACGCCGGAATCGATAGCGTCACCTCCTCGTCGGCGTCGTCGATGAGCGAGCGAATCCGTTTGAGCACTGTCACGCGCGATTTGATGACCTCGAACCGCTCGGTCTGCGGGGCGACCTGCGAGTAGCGCGCCTCCAGCGCCGGGCGCATCGTCTCGATGTTCTTCGTCAACGACTCGATGACTTCCTCCGGCGGGTTCGCCCGAATCGTCGTCGGCACGACGTGGTCGTTCACCGAGACGAAACCGCGGTCTTCGAGTTTCTCGCTGATGCTGTAGACGTAGCGTTTCGAGACGCCGGCGGCGTCGGCGACGGTGCTCGCCTTCGCCTCCCCGTGTTCCAAGAGCGTGAGGTACGTGTCTATCTCCTTGTCCGAGAGACCGAACTGTTGGAGCACGTTTCCGAGTGCGGCGTCGTCCATACGTGTATGAATCCGGGAGGGGTACTTAAGACACGGTGGTAGAATCGCCGCGAGAGAGTGGGTTTCGGGGGTTACCGCCGAAACCGGAGGTCGCGCGGGGACTGACCCCGAGTCGGAGTCACGCGGCGCGGAGAACGACGGCGTCGACGACGGTGAGGTCGTTGCCGGCGGCGACGGCTTCGCCGGTCAGGAGGTCCCTCGTCTCGACGGCCTCGTCCAACGAGACCGTCGCGGCGTCGGCGCCGAAGTTGAGCACGACCACGTACCGACCGTTCTCGTCTTCACGCGCGTAAGCGGTCACCGCGTCTGCGTCGCCGGCGACGACGTCGTACCCGACGGCTTCGACGCTGCCGTCGCGCAGCGCCGGCGTCTCCGCTCGGAGCGACGCGAGCGCGCGGTGGAACGCCGTGAGGTCGGCGTCGCCGTCGTGCCAGCGCATCGGGCCGCGCTGCTCGGGGACGCCGCGCTCCTGCCCGTAGTAGATCATCGGTGCGCCGGGGACGGTGAACGTCGCCGCGGCGGCCGCGCGCAGCGACGCTTCGCCGCACTCGTCGACGTAGCGGCCCTCGTCGTGGTTCTCGACGTAGCGGAGGTGAACCGCCGAGTCGGGAAAGCCCGCCCACGTCGCGTCGTCGAGCGCGTCGAGCACGGCGTCGGCGGTTCTCTCGCCCGAACCGACGTCGCGGAGCGTCTCGTACAGCGTCGTGTCGTAGTGCATGTGGAACTCGCCCTCGTGGTAGTCGGCGTCCCGCGGGATGGTCTCGTCCAGGAGCAGGAAGTCGTCGGGGACGCGGTCGTTGACCTCCTTCCAGAAGGCGTGCGAGACGCCCCACGCCACGTCGCAGCGGAAGCCGTCGACGACGCCGGCCCACTCGTCGACGACGTCGAGCATCCACGAGCGGACGGAAAGCGAGTCGTAGTTCAGATTCGGGATGCGCTGCCAGTTGAAGTAGTACTCTGGAATATCGTCGCCGTCTCGGAGGCTAGCCCAGTCGACGTCGACGACGTTTCGGTCGGCGTCGACGCGGCGGAAGTGGTCGGCGTACTCCTCGACGCCCGCTGCGTGCAGCTGGAACGCGGGGTGGTCCCGCGAGGTGTGGTTGACGACGAGGTCGAAGACGACCCTGATATCCGCTTCGTGACAGCGGTCGACGAGCGACTCGAACGCCTCGCGCGACCCGAGGTCCGAGGCGGTGTCGAAGTAGTCGGTGATGTGATAGCCGTGCGTCGTCGGACTGGCGAGCACCGGCGTCAGCCAGAGACAGTCGACGTTCAAGGATTCGAGGTACTCGACGCGGCGCTCTATCTCGGCGAACGTCGTCGGGAGCGTCTCGCCCGCGAACGAGCGGACGAATATCTCGTACACCGTCGGCGTCTCGGCCCACTCGGGCGGGTCGTTCGGCCGGGTGGCGGCGACGGACTCCGAACCGGTCGCGTCGAGGACGACGGTGTCGCCGATGCTGCGGCGTTCGCCGGCGGTGACGGCGTGGATTCGGGCGCGATGCGGAAGCGCGTCGATGGGGACGCGAAGCTCTCGGTCGTCGATTTCTACGTCGCCCTCCGTGAGCTCGTCGCGGCCGTCGAGGTGGAACTCGACGGGGAGGTCGCCGTCCGAAAAGTCGCTGTCGGGGGCGCTCCTCGGCGTCGCGGTGACGACCGCCTCGTCGCCGTCGACGCGCGCGTCGAGTCGGATACGCGGGCGTCCCGGGCCGTCGACCTCGACGCTGGTGCGGACGCCCTCCGCGAGGTCGTCCCCGACGGAGAAGGCGGCGGTGTGTTCGCCCGGCAGCAAGCGCGCGTCGAGCACGTAGTCGTCGCCGACGCGGCGCGGGCGCTCCGTCGCCATCAGGTGGTTGTTGAACGGTCCGCTAACCGAGATGGGGGTGTCGTCCAGTTCCGACTCGGGGAGCGGGAGGTCCTCGGCGGCGACCGAGAACTGCGCGGCGCGACGTTCGTCGGGGAACGCGCGAACCGTCAGTTCGTGGACGCCGTCGGGAGCGTCGAGTTCGACGGTGTACGCGCCGGGGGCGTCCGGGTGGAAGTGGACGACGGGGCCAGTCTCGTCGGCTTCGTCGCCGTTCGCCGCCGGATAGCCCGCCGGCGTGCCGACGGGGATGCTCGCGCCCGCGTCGAACGCGCTCTCCTCGGGCGCGGCGGCGACGGTCCAGCGGTACGACGCCGTCGGGTCGGGGTTTCGCGGGGCGAGTTCGACGGATTCACCGACCGAGACGAAACGCGGCGGACCGGGATGGTGCATACAGGGGGAGACGAGTGAGAGCGTATCACTGTTGCGCTTCGCTCGAAAACTGTGAACAACAATTACACCAAGAGTTATTACCCCGGCGCGGCGTCACACTCTCGATGCAACTCCGCGACGCCCTCGACGACTACAAACGACACGAGGGTCACGACACGCGATTTCCGGGCGAGCGCCGGTCGACGACGGGTCTGTTCTCCGGATTCGGCGGCCGGCTCGTCCACGTCGAGCGCGACGGGTCGCTCCGGGACTTCGGCTACCCGCTGACCGGGCGTAACGGAATCGACCGAAGTCGTCTCGGTCTCCGCGTCGACGACGAGGTCCACTGGTTCGCCGCCGACGCGACCGTCTCGCAGACGTATCACGACGGGACGGCGCTCGTCGTCACCGAGCGCGAGACGCCCGCCGGAACGCTCACGCAGTACGACCTCACCATCGACGACGCGCACGTGACGCACCTCGAACTCGACGGGGAGGGTGAAAGCGTCGAACTCGTCGCCTACGTGGGTCTCGCACCGAACGCGCAGGACACCCGAATCGGCCAACTCCGCCACGAGAACGCCGTCGAACTGTACCACACGACCGAGCACGACTTCGTCGGCAGCGCGACCGGTTTCTCGGACCTCCACGGGCAGGTGCCCGCGCGCTTCGCCGAGGTACTGGACGAGGTGGCGGTCGACCTCCCCCGTCCGGTCTCCGAGGACCGCTACGAGGAGGACCGACTCAGCGGCGACCTCGTCGCGTTCCTCCCGTTCGAGTCCGGCAGCACGACGCTCGTGACGCTTCTGACCGACGAGCACGCGACCGACCGCGAGGCGGCGCTCGGTCGGTTGGACGAACTCACGGCGGCGTACGTCGACGCCGACTCGCTCCGGCGGACCGCCGACGCGGAGGCGCTTCCGGTTCCCGACGACGCGCCGAACCCCGAGGCGGTGGCGGGGGACGTCCGCGTTCTCCGACTGCTCTCGGCGGAGACCGGCCTCCGCATCGCCGGCCCCGACTTCGACCCTTACTACGCCCACTCTGGAGGATACGGCTACACCTGGTTCCGCGACGACGCCGAGATTTCGCTGTTCGTCGACGAGGCATCGGAGTACGTCGGACTGGACCTCGACTCGTGGACCGACCGCAGCGTCCGGGCGTACCTGCTCACCCAACAGCGCGACGGAACGTGGCCGCATCGCGTCTGGCCCCGCGACGGCACGCTCGCGCCCGGCTGGGCGAACGGCCGCCTCGAAGCGGGCGACGGCCTCGACTATCAGGCCGACCAGACCGGCAGCGTCGTCACGTTCCTGGCGTCGGTCGTCGACGACGTGGACGCCGACCTCCGCGAGAAGCTCGTGGCGGCGCTCGACGACGCCGTCGGCGGTCTCGACGACACGCTCGCGGCCGACGGCCGACCCATCGCTTGCCAGAACGCCTGGGAGAACATGAACGGCCGGTTCAGCCACACCGCGGCGACGTTCCTCGAAGCGTACGCTGCCGTCGCCGACGCCGACCTCTCCGCGGAGACGACGGCGCACGCGGAGGAGCAGGCCGACCGCATCTACGAGGCGCTCGACGACCTCTGGGTCGAAAACCGCGACATCTACGCGCTCCGCGAGTGCGAGGAAGCCGACGAGGTGGAAGGACTCGGGGCGGGCGACCTCGACCCCCGATACGACTCGGCGACGCTGGCGCTGGCGGCCGCACACCGCCAGTACGCCCGCGTCGGCGAGGTGGACGAGAAGCGGCTCGACCGCCTCGCCTCGCACGTCGAGAACACCGTCGAGGGACTCTGGTCGGACCCCGACGAGAGCGAAGTGCGCGGCCTCGTCCGCTACGAGGGCGACGGCTGGCGACAGCGCGAACAGGATCACGAGAAGATCTGGTCGGTCTCGACGGCGTGGGGTGCACACGCCGCCGCGTGCACCGCGGCACTGCTCGGTGCGTACGACGATAACCGGACGGAAGCGTTCGAGGCGATGACCGAGGAGTTGCTGTCGCTCGTCCTCCCGGACGGACCGCTCTGCATGGAGACGGGCTACCTGCCCGAACAGGTGTTCGACGACGGCACGCCCGACAGCGCGACGCCGCTGGGGTGGCCCCACGCGCTCCGACTGGCGACGGTTGCGCTGGCTGACCAACTCGGCATCGACGTAGGTGCGCCTGCGGCGACGCTCGCCGACTGAACTACGGCTACGTTCGCTATCTGAACGTCGCAACTGCGTTCGCCGACCGAACGGCACGGCTACGATAGGTTCTGTTTTTGGCGAGTCGAGAAACGAAGAGAACTGGACTCCGAGTACTTCCGAAGCTACGCCGACGGGGTCGTAACCGTCTCCGTCTGCTCCCGATACGTCAGCGATTCGCCGGTGCTGTCGTCGAAGAGATGGATGTCGTTCTCGTCGAACGTGATAGCGACGGTGTCCTCGGGTTCGGGTTCGACGTCGGAGTCGACGCGGGCGATGAAGTCGGCCGCGAGGTCCAAGTAGAGGTAGTTGTCGCTGCCGATGGGTTCGACGACTTCGACGGTCGTCCGAATCCCCTCTGCGGCGTCGGCGACGTACACGTCCTCCGGGCGGATGCCGAACGAGAGTCGGTTGCCGTCGGCGACGCTCGGGTAGTCGGCGGCGTCGAGGCGGTAGTCGAAGCGGCCCGACTCGTCTTCGAGACGGACGCTGTTGCCGGAGACGCTCGCTCGAACCTCGATGAAGTTCATCGACGGCGACCCGACGAACCCGCCGACGAACTTGTTGGCGGGGTTCTCGTAGACGTCCTTCGGCGCACCGACCTGCTGGAGTCTGCCGTCCTTCAGGATGACGATACGGTCACCCATCGTCATCGCCTCCTCCTGGTCGTGGGTGACGTAGATGGAGGTGGTCGCGAGGTCGTTCTGGAGGCGCTGAATCTCGGTGCGCATCGTCGTTCGGAGTTTGGCGTCCAGGTTCGAAAGCGGTTCGTCGAAGAGGAACACGTCGGGTTCGCGGACGATGGCGCGACCGAGCGCGACCCGCTGTTTCTGCCCGCCCGAGAGCTCGTTCGGGCGGTCGTCGAGCAGTTCCTCGATGCCCATCATCTCGGCCGTCTCGCGGACGCGTTCGTGTCGCTCGTCCTTCGAGAGGTCGGTGCTCATCCGGAGGCCGAACGCCATGTTCTGGCGGACGGTCTTGTGCGGGTAGAGCGCGTAGTTCTGGAACACCATCGCCACGTCGCGCTTGCGGGCGTGGACGTTCGTCACGTCCTCGTCGTCGATGGTGATTCGGCCCGAGGTCGGTCGCTCTAAGCCCGCGAGCATCCGCAGCGTCGTCGACTTCCCGCACCCCGAGGGGCCGACCACGGTGACGAACTCGCCGTCCGAAACGTCGAGGGAGACGTCGTCGACGGCGACGATCTGGCCGCTGTCGAACTCCTTTCTGAGAGCGTCGAGCGTTACAGTTCCCATTGTCTCCACGAGTGGAGAGCCGGCGGTATAGTTCTTACTCTCGAATCGGAATTTGTGACGCATAATTTCGTAGTAGATTAGGACCGGCCGGTGAGGCCGCCGCTATTTTTCCGCTGATGTAGGAAACGCAATTTGGTGTTTTCCGAGTTTTCGCCCGGTTTGAAGCTTGTATAACGATTATGTTAACAGTCGCACCGCATCCGAAGATTTAAGGTTTGAACTACTTATTCCTCTCATATTCATCCATGACAATGGACCGCAGAACCATGCTGAAGAACCTCGGCGTCGCCGGCGGTATCGGCGCGCTCGCGGGTTGCGTCGGTGTACAGGAACAGGGCGAGACGGACTCCTCCGGCGGCGACGGAAACAGTTCGGGGGACGGGTCGTCTGACTCCTCGGGGTCGAGCGACTCGGGACCGTCGGGTGAGGCGACGGTCTGGTACTCGCTGCCGGAGTCCGAGAAGGACGAGCGCGAGGAGGCGATCCAGCAGTTCGAAGACCAGACGAACCACAGCGTCAGCTACTCCGACATCTCCGACATGGAGCAGAAGACGACGAGCGCCATCCCGGCCGGACAGGGGCCACACACGTTCGAGTGGGCCCACGACTGGGTCGGCGACTACTCCGAGCGCGGGTTCATCGTCGACCAGAGCGACCAGTTGAACGTCGACCTCGGTCAGTTCACCGAGGCCGCCGCCGACGCCGCTCAGTTCGACGGCAACGTCTACGGCCTCCCGCACGACGCGGAGACGGTGACGCTCATCTACAACACCGACATCGTCGACGAAGCGCCCGAGACGGTCGCCGACATGACGTCGGTGATGGAGGAGTACCACGACCCGGCGAACAACCAGTACGGACTCGGTTACCCCTTCGCCGACCCGTACTTCCTCAGCGCGTGGCTGCAGGCGTTCGACGGCTACCTCTTCGACCCCGAGCAGGACGACCCGCTCGGCGTCGACAAGGCCGAGACCATCGAGGGTGCGCAGTTCGCTGTCGACAACTTCGTCCCCTACATGCCGAACGACCCGGTGTACGAGCCGCAGGCCTCGGCGTTCGCGGAGGGTAACGCCGCCTTCGCTATCAACGGCCCGTGGTATCTCGCGACGCTCAACGAGAAGGGCGTCAACTACGAAGTCACGACGCTTCCGACCCCCGAAGGCGGCAGCCCCACCCCGTACACGGGTATCACGATGTGGTACTTCGCGTCGGGGATGGAAGACGGCGGCGACGACGCCGTCGCTGCGCGCGAGTTCATCGAGTGGTACGTCACGAACGAGGAGCTCCTCCTGGAGAACGCCGAAAACCAGGGCAGCATCCCGGTGCTCCAGAGCCTCGTCGAGGGCGACGAACTGCCCGCCACCGTGCAGGCGTTCTCCGAGGCGGTCCAGCAGGGCGTCCCGATGCCGACCGACCCCCGGATGAACCAGGTGTGGGACCCCGTGAAGAACGCGCTCACGAAGATGTTCAACGGCGACGCCGAGCCGGAACCGGCGATGAACCAGGCGGCGAACGAGATCCGCAGTAACTGGGAGTAACTGAACAGATGAGCACCGTGTCACGCGTCGCCAGCCGCGTCGAGGACGTCCCGTTCCTCGACAAGCGAGACGCGTCGCTGCTGTTCGTGCTGCCGGGGCTGTTCGTCTTCTCGGCGTTCATGCTGTTCCCGGTGCTGTACCTCGTCGGCATCTCCTTCACGAACGCCGAACCGGGGAACCTCTTCGCGGGCGAGGGCGCCCTGGCGGTGTTGACGTTCGGCGAGGCGACGTTCGTCGGGCTGGAGAACTACGCGACCGTCCTCACGGACCCGACGTTCTGGAACTCGTTCGGCATCACGTGGCTGTTCGTCGCGACGAGCGTCACGTTGAAACTCGTCTTGAGCATCAGCATCGCGCTCGTCGTCACCGGCAAGCGCGTACGGGGCAAGCGCTTCATGCGCTCGCTCATCATCCTGCCGATGGGCCTGCCGGCCATCTTCACCATCACGGTGTGGCGCGGCATCTTCAGCTCCGCGGAGTTCGGCCTCGCAAACCAGGTGCTTCGTTCGCTCGGCATGGGAACCGTCTCGTGGCTCAGCGAGCGGTGGATGGCGTTCGTCGCCTACAACATCACCGAGGCGTGGCTCGCCTACCCGTTCATGGTCATCATCACCGTCAGCGCGCTGCAGGACGTACCCGACGAACTGCACGAGGCGGCGATGGTCGACGGCGCGAGCTACCTCTCTCGGTTCTTCCACGTGACGCTCCCGTCGATAAAGCGACCGGTTCTCTTCGCGTCGATTCTGACGGCGGCGGCGTCGTTCCAGCAGTTCCTCATCCCCTACGTGTTCAACGAGGGCGGACCGGCGCGGGCGAACGAGCTCATCGTCGTCTACGGCTACCGTGAGGCGTTCTCCTTCGCCGCCTACGGCGAGGGGGCGGCCATCTCCATCATCGCCGTCGCGTTCATCGGCGCGTTCATGTGGCTGAACGTCAAGCGCGGCCGACTCGCAGACGGGGTGAGCGACTCGTGAGCCTCCTGAGCGGCATCGCCCGCAAACTGAAGGAGGACACCCGGAACGTCGCCATGACGCCGGTCGAGACGGCCCGCGACGCGAAGTACACCGTCGAGGGCGTCCGCCGGGGAGAGATTCCGCCGTCGAAACCGCTGAAAACGGTCGGGGCGACGCTCGGCGCGCTCGTGCTCGTCGCCGGGCTGATGTTCCCCATCTACTGGATTCTGATGGCGGCGCTCTCCGGTTCGGGCGGCTCCATCTACTCGTCGGGCGGACTCCGGTTGCTCCCGGAGAACCCGTCGCTGCAGCCGTTCATCTGGGTCATCGGCGACCTCATCGTCCCCGGCTACTCCATCAGTCTCAACGTTCCGTTGAGCGACCTCGCGGTCGTGTTCAACACGCCGGAGATAACGTTCCTCGACGCCTCCGACTACGGCGTCGACCGCCCGTCGGAGTTCAAGCAGTTCTTCTGGAACAGCCTCACCGTCTCGATTCCGACGGTCATCATCGCGATGTGTCTCATCGTGCCGGCGTCGTACGCGCTGTCGCGCCGCGAGTTCATCTTCCGCCGGAAGATTCTGTTCACCTACGTCCTGCTGACGCAGGTCGGCGGCGGACTCGGCATCGCGCTGCTCATCGGTCTGTACGCAGTGTACGTCCAGGTCGGACTCAACGACAACAAACTCGCGCTCGCCGTCTACTACGCGGCGACGGCGGTGCCGTTCAACACGTGGCTCTTGAAGACGTACATGGACGGCATCCCCGTCTCCTACGAGGAGGCGGCCGTCGTCGACGGCGCGCCGCCGTGGCGCGTCGTCACGGAGGTCATCGTCCCGCTGTCGGCGGCGGGGCTGGCGACCGTGTTCATCTTCGTCTTCCTGACGGGATGGACGGAGTTCGTCGTCGCGCAGACGCTGCTCGGCACGGACAACTACACGCTGCCGGTGGGACTGTTCTCGCTCATCAGCGAGTACTCCATCCCGTGGGCGCGGTTCTCGGCGTTCGCGCTGACGTTCGCCGCACCCATCATGCTCGTCTACCTGTTCGCCCAGCGCTACATCGAGGGCGGCCTGTCGTTCAGCGGTATGGAAGGGTAAGCGGGCGAATCCGCGGTCCACATCCGTTTTTCACGTTACGACGCCACGACACCGAGAAGCGACCGTGTCGGCTCTATCCGGGTGCTCGAAAACGGAACTCCGTCACCGGTCGCTCAGCAGGAACCGAAGCGCGTCGGGCAGTCTGTCGGCCCACGCGTCCTCGTGGTGAACCGCCTCATCGTCGACGACGAAGCGGAGTTCGTCCTCGTCGTAGCCGTTCTCGCGCAGCAGTTCGACCATCCGCTCGGCGTCCTCGACGTACTCTCGCGTCCGCTCGGGGTCGTCGGGTCGCTCGTCGCCACCGACGTCGAAGTACAGTTTCCCCGAAAAGTACGTCCGCGCGTCGACGTAGTCGAATATCTCGCGGTTCCACCAGAACGCGGGGCTCATCACGCCCGCGAAGCCGAACGTCTGAGCCTGCTCGAAGTAGCCGTAGAGGCTGACGAGGCCGCCGAGCGACGACCCCATCAGACCGGTGGAGTCGCGGTCGGTCCGGGTTCGGAACTCCCGGTCGATAGCGGGTTTGAGTTCGGAGACGAGAAAGTCGAGATACGCGTCGGCGTCGCCACCGCCGAATTTCTCGTGTTCGTGCGGCGTGTACTCGTTACGCCGGTTATCAGTGCCGTGTGGAACCGCGACGACGATGGCTTCGATTCCCTCCTCGCTCAGTCGCTGCATCGTCTCGTCGACGCGCCACTCGCCGTCGTTGCTCGTGCGTTCGTCGAAGAGGTTCTGCCCGTCGTGCATGTAGAGCACGGGGTAGTCGGCGTCGCTCCCGCGGTACGACGGCGGGAGGTAGGCGGAGACGCGCCGCGCCGGCAGTTTCGGCGAGTCGGGGTCGAGTTCCTCGGAGACGAGCACGTCGCCGACGACGGTGTGGTCGTCGGTCAGGTCGTACGAGTGCCACTCGGGGTCGGCGTTCATGCGCGGGGATTCGGCGGAGACTTCCTAACGAGTGTCGATGCGGCGAGAACTGTGAGCGACTCCAATGTGTCGAAACCACCGCCCGAGGGGTGTGACTCACCCGCACGCGGACCGCTCGGATTCGAAGTTCTTAAACGGCGATGACGGGAAGTACGGACAACTCGCTGGACGACGGGCCGCCAGCGGGCACCCGACCCCGCCGCACGGCGGACGGGACGAAATGTGGCTTCCGGGGCCTCGCGCCCTCGAACGGCTGAATCGCAAGCGCCCGTGGTGATACACGATGGCAAAAAGCTTCTACTCACACATCCGCGAAGCCTGGCAGACCCCCGGCGACGGCAAACTCGCCGAGCTCCAGTGGCAGCGAAAACAGGAATGGCGTCGACAGGGCGCTATCGAACGAATCGAGCGACCGACGCGACTCGACAAAGCCCGCGAACTCGGCTACAAGGCCAAGCAGGGTATCGTCGTCGTGCGCGTCTCGGTCCGCAAGGGTAACGCCCGCAAGCGCCGCCACAAGGCGGGTCGCCGCTCGAAGCGCCAGGGCGTCAACCGCATCGGTCGACGCAAGAGCATCCAGCGCATCGCCGAGGAGCGCGCCTCCCGGAAGTACGTCAACCTCCGCCTGCTCAACTCCTACTGGGTCGGCGAGGACGGGTCGCAGAAGTGGTTCGAGATGATCCTCGTGGACCCGAACCACCCGGCGATTCAGAACGACGACGACCTCAACTGGATCTGCTCGGACAAGCACAAAGGCCGCGCCTTCCGCGGCCTCTCCAACGAGGGCAAGAAGAACCGCGGCCTCAACAACCGCGGCAAAGGTACCGAGCACAACCGTCCCAGCGTCACCAGCGGCAAGAGCCGCGGCAAGTAACGCTCGCCCGCTCTCCGCCGGACGCGCAACCTCTCGATTCTCCCGTTTATCGCCGGTCGGAGCGACCGCTCTCGGGTCGTCGGCCCGCGAAGCGTCGATGCTCGGTCGAGAGTGCCCTCTTCGCTCAATTACTGAACTCCGCCACCGGTGAATACGTCGTCTCAGCCGCCGCAGACTGTCAGAATTCGACGCTCGGCGGAAAAGAGATGCCGGTTATTCGACCGTGTCGACCGTCTCGGCGGGTTCGGCCGCGTCGTCGGTTCGCGTCTCCTCCGTCGGGTCGGCGAGCGTCGACGCCGACGGGTGGGCCCGCTTTCCGCTCCCGAGAATCGCCAGCGCCGCGCCGAACAGCGCCGCGTTCTTCAGGAACGCGTTTCGCTCGTTCATGCGCTCTTCGTCCTCCATGTTCCAGAAGTCGTGAATCGTCGGCGTGACGCCCGCGAGGAACGCGGCGACACCGGCCGCCGCCAGACGCGGGAACTTCCACAGTGCGATGCCGACGCCGCCGGCGACCAGTGCGCCGCTCGACGCCGGGACCAAAATATTCGCGTTCGGCACTTCTTTGGCCTCGGCGTAGGCGATGCGTCCGCTCATCTCCTGGAGGTTCTTCACGCCCATGTACGCCAGCAAGCCGCCGAACAGCGTCCGACCGAGGGCGAACACCAGTCGCCCGACCGCGCTACCGACGCTCATTCGTCGCCGCTCCTGTCGGAACCGATATCACTTTCGTTAGTAATGTACATTTCGTTCATACATACGGGCCGCGGATGAATAACCGTTGCTTCGTCGGAAGGAAAGTCGGGTACCGAAGGCGGTTCGTTCAGAGCAGAATCACCAGCAGCGACGACCCGACGAGGGCGACGTGCGAGGCGGCGTGACCGACCATCGCGGCTTCGAGGCTCTTTCGCCAGAACAGCCACCCGAACGCGACGCCGCCGACGGCGTTGAGCAGTACCGTTCGCGCGACGAGTCCGGCGCTCGCCGGGATGCCGAGCGAACCGGCGGTTCCGAGAAGCGCCGGCAGGTGCCCGACGCCGAAGGCGACGGCGGCGACGAGGATACCGGCCCAGACGACCCGCTCGGAGGGCCCGACACCGGTTCCGAGCACTCGCCACGCGAGGTAGACGAGGAGCGAGACGAACCCCCAGCGCAGCAGTAACTCCTCGACGATGCCGCCGTAGAGAAACCGGAGCGGCACCGTCGCCAGCAGCGCCCCGACGGAGGGCGTGCCGCCACCTCTCTGAAGTTGTGCGACTTCCGGGACGAACAGCGCAGCGACCGCGTCCAACCCGACGATACCGATTCCGACAGCGAGACCGACGACGACGGCAGTCGGTAGTTCGGGGCGGAGATTCGAGCGCACCGGCGTCCCGCGCGCGACGCGCTCGTCGACGTGCGAGCGAAACCCGGCGCGAGGCGCGCAGTACGTCCCGACGACGACGGCCACGAGCAGCAACAGCGTGTTCGGAATCAGCGACGCGACGACCAGAAGCGGAAGCGGCAGGTCGACACCGGGCGGCGACGGCGTCGTGCCCAACTGGGTCGCGACAGTCACCCCGAGCGCTGCGATACCGAGGAGACCGAGCGCGAACAGTGCGAGAGCGCGGCGGAGAAACGAACCGCGGCCGGAGTCGACGGGCGGCGTGTCGTCGGCCGGCGCCGAGTCCGGTGGCGAGGACATGCGCGACTGTGGTTCACCGTCGGTGATAAATGGGGAGGGACGGAGCGTCGACGGGAGGCGCGTTAGCCCCGAAGCGCGCGGACGAGGTAGCCGATAGCCGCGCCGAACAGCGCGAGGTTCTTCATGAACTGGATCTGCTGGTCCTGTCTCCCCTCGTCTTCGTCGAGGGTCCAGAAGTCGTGCATCGTCGGCGTGACGCCCGCGAGGAACGCCGCCGCCGCACCCGCGGCGAGCGCCGGCAGCCGCCAGAGCGCGATTCCAATCCCGCCGAAGACGGCCATCCCGCTGGCGAGCGGCACCAGTTTCTCTGCGTTCGGCACGCCCTTCGACTCGGCGTACTGCACCGTTTCGTCGAGGCTCTGGAAGTTCGTCGCCGCCATGAAGCCGAGCGTGGCGCCGAACAGCAGACGGCCGAGCAGAAACGGCTTCTCGGCCGCCGTCGACGACGACGCCCTCTCCGGTCGTTCGTCCCCCGACTCCGTCGTCGCCTCGTCGTGCGAGTGCAGTTCGAGCAGACTCATACGGACGGTACCGCGTGCGTAGTGTTACCTACTGTCCGGTTGTGTGAGTTGCGCGTCAAACCGCCGGCGTCGAACGCCGAACCGCGTGCGACGGGCTCCCGCACCCTTATGTCCGCCAACCGCAAACGCCCAGCTATGAGCGACCTCTCTCTGGACGCGACGCAGTTGGACCGCTACTCGCGGCACATCATCATGGACGAGGTGGGTCCCGAGGGGCAGAAGAAACTGCTCGACGGGCGCGCGCTCGTCGTCGGCGCGGGCGGCCTCGGCGCGCCGGTCATCCAGTATCTCGCCGCCGCGGGCGTCGGCCACCTCGGCGTCGCCGACGACGACGTGGTCGAGCGGTCGAACCTCCAGCGGCAGGTCATCCACGCCGACGCCGACGTGGGCGTGCCGAAAGTCGAGAGCGCCGCGAACTTCGTCGAGCGCCTCAACCCCGACGTGACCGTCGAGCGGCACCACCTGCGCGTCGGCCCCGACAACGTCGAGGGGCTCGTCGCCGACTACGACGTGGTGGTCGACGCCTCCGACAACTTCCGGACGCGGTATCTCGTCAACGACGCCTGCCGCCTCGCCGGGATTCCGGTCGCCCACGGCGCCATCTACAAGTTCGAGGGACAGGCGACGACGCTCGTCCCCGGCGGCCCCTGCTACCGCTGTCTGTTCCCCGAAGCGCCCGAACCCGGCACCGTCCCCGACTGCGCGACGACGGGCGTCCTCGGCGTGCTCCCCGGAACGCTCGGCTGCATCCAGGCGACCGAGGCCGTCAAACTCCTCATCGACGCGGGCGAACCGCTCGCGGGAAGGCTGCTGTTCTACGACGCGATGGAGATGAGCTTCGAGACGGTTCCCTACCGTCAGAACCCCGACTGTCCGGTCTGCGGCGACGACCCCATCGGCTCCGTCGACGAGGTGGAGTACACCGGCGGCTGTGCGGTGCAGGCGGACTGAGCGCTCTGTTTTCCTCGCGTCATCCGAACCCGAGCAGCCAGCGGACCGCCTCCGATCCGACGAGCAAGCCGCCCTCCGGACGAGTGAGTCGTCGTCCCGTCCAGAGCGCAATCGCCAACAGCGCCGTCAGCCCCGCGAGCCACAGCGCCCCGTCGAACGCGGCGGCGCTGGACGCGAGCGGTTGGATCGTCGCCGCGAGACCGAGGACGACGAGGACGTTCAGGAGGTTGCTCCCGAGGACGTTGCCGACGGAGACGCCGCTTCGACCGCGGGTGAGCGCGACGACCGAGACGGCGAGTTCCGGCGTCGACGTGCCGACGGCGACCACCGTCGCGCCGATGACGTAGTCGGAGACGCCCGCGAACTGCGCGAGCGTGACCGCCGCGTCGACGAGCACCTGTCCGGCGACGACGACGAGGACGAGACCCCCGACGAGACGGAGCGCGTCGAAGCGTTTCGGCGGGTCCACGTCGAGGCGTTCGGGCCCCGTGCTGTCGGCGTAGCGCACCAGTATCACGACGTAGGCGACGTACGCCGCGAGCAGGCCCAGACCCTCGAGGCGGGAGACGGCACCGTCGAGGAGAACGAGCAGCAGCAGGGCGGTCGCACCCGAGACCGCCAGCACGTCGCGGTGGAGCACCCGCTGCGAGACGCGAATCAGCCGGACCAGCGAGACGAGACCGAGCACGACGGCGATGTTGTAGATGTTGCTGCCGACGACGTTGCCGACGGCGAGCACCGACCGCCCGGCGAGCGACGCCTCGACGGTGACGGCGATCTCGGGCAGCGAGGTGCCGACGGCGACGACGGTCAGACCGACGACGGTCGCAGAGACGCCGAAGCGGCGCGCGATTCGGATGGCCGCCTCGACGAACTGCTCGGCACCGACCCAGAGCACGGCGACGGCGACGACGAACAGGACGAGCGACGTGAGGACAGTCGCGTTCACGTCGGAGAGATGTGTCGATGACGGTATAAACCTGTCACAGAATCGAACGCAGCCAGCGTACGACCTCCGACCCGACGAACAACCCGCCCTCCAGCCGGGAGAGGCGGTGACCGCTCCACAGCGCCGCGACGAGCAGCGTCGACAGGCCGAACGACCACAGCGCGCCGTCGAACGCGGCCGGCCCGACCGACAGCGGCGCGACTGTCGCCGCGAGACCGAGCACGAAGAGGACGTTGAAGATGTTGCTCCCGAGGACGTTGCCGACGGAGACGCCGCTGCTCCCGCGCGTCAGCGCGACGACCGAGACGGCGAACTCCGGCGTCGACGTGCCGGCGGCGACGACGGTCGCGCCGATGACCCACTCGGAGACGCCGACGACGCGGGCGAGCGCCGTCGCCGAATCGATGAGAAACTGCCCGGCGACGACGACGAGGGCGAGACCGCCGACGAGTTCGAGCGCCTCGCGCGCGCCGAAGTCGCTGCCGGCCGTGGCCCCCGCGGCCTCGCTGCCGTCGACCCCGGGCCCGTCGGGAGTAAGGCGGAACAGCGCGAAGAGGTACCCGCCGAACAGCGCGAGCAGGACGAGACCTTCGAGTCGGGTGACGACGCCGTCGAAGAGCACGGCGAGGGCGAGGGCCGCCGAGGCCAGCACCGCGAGGCCGTCGCGGCGAACCAGTCCGCGCGAGATGGGGACCCAGCGGACCAGCGCGACGATACCGAGGATGACGGCGACGTTGAAGATGTTGCTGCCGATGACGTTGCCGACGGCGATGTCGGGACTCGACTCGAGCGCGGCCTCCAACGAGACGGCGATTTCGGGCGAGGACGTCCCGACGGCGACGACGGTGAGGCCGATGGTGAGTTCCGACAGACCGAACCGCCGGGCCGCGTGGACGGCCGAATCGACGAACATGCGTGCCCCTATCCAGAGGACGGCGATACTGACGGCGATGACGGCGACGTCGACGGCGATACTCGGCACACGTCGACTACGGAGGCCCTCGGAATAAATCACGGTCCGGACACCGCCGACCTCCCGTCGGGTCGCCGCACGAACTATCACCCTCGCGGCCGACCGTCGAGTATGCCGACCGAACCGCTCTCGGGCGTGTACGACATCACCGTGATGGAGGGAACCGACCGCCGACTGCGCGCGTATCTCTTCGACGGCGAGACGCCGACGCTCGTCGACACCGGTCTGGAGGCGACGACCGACCGCCTGTTCTCGGGTCTCGACGACCTCGGCGTCGAACCCGAGCGCGCGGTCGTCACCCACGGCGACGGCGACCACGTCGGCGGCCTCCCGGCCGTCGTCGACCGGTTCGACCCCGAGGTGTTCGTCCCCGAGCAGACCGACCTCTCGGGAGTCGACGGCGTCGAAGAGAGGAACGTGACCCGGTACGGCGACCAGGACGAGGTCGGGCCGTTCGAGGCGGTCCACGTGCCGGGTCACGAACCGGACAACCACGCGCTCGTCGACGTCGACCGCGGCGTCGTCGTCGCCGGCGACGCCGTCTCGGGCGCGGACCAGCGCGGCCTCCCCGAGGGGTACCTGATTCTGCCGCCCGCGGTGTTCTCCGACGACCTCAACGAGGCCGAGGAGAACCTCGAACGCCTGCTGGCGTTCGAGTTCGACGCCGTGCTCGTCTTCCACGGGTCGTCGGTGCTGGAGGGTGGCAAGGAGAAACTGGACCGGTTCGTGAACTTCCCCGGTAAGCCGTCGTAGCGAGTCGCGTCGCCGTTCTCGACGCCGAGCGGGGCGCACGCGAAAACCCCGTGACGGTTGTCTCGGGTTCCGACACGGGTTTACAGCGTCGCCGAGACGCTCGGCCATGAGTCTGGAGTCGCTTCTGAACGGCCTCCCGTTCGTCGAGCACCTCGGCATCGAGATCGAGGCCATAGAGGAGGGCTACGCCAGGGGTCGCGTCGAACTGACGCCCGAACTCTCGTCGGTCCCGGGTCGGAAAATCGCCCACGGCGGCGTCGCGTACTCGTTGGCCGACACCGTCGGCGGTGCGTCCGTGATGTCGCTGCACTACGCGCCGACGCCGACCATCGACATGCGAATCGACTATCTCGCACCCGGACAGAGCGACCTCGTCGCCGAGGCCGAGGTCGTGAGAGACGGCAACAGCGTCGCCGTTACCGAGGTCGAGATACGCGACGCGGAAGGGTCCCACGTCGCGGACGCGCGCGGGGTGTTCAAAACCGGCGGCGGCGAGGGTGAGACGGCGTGGGGACCGGGGTCGCCGGAGTCGACGAACGGAGGAACCGAGTGAGAGGGTCGGTCAGGCGCCTTCGACGAGTCGCTTCAGCTGTTCCGGTGGCACCGCACCGCGGGCACCGTAGCCGTCATAGGCGAACGTCGGCACGCCGGTGACGCCCTGCTGCCGGGCCTCGGTGAACTTTCCGCGGAGTTCCTCGCGGAGCGCGTCGTCGTCGAGCGCCGACCGAATCTCGTCTGGGGCGATTCCGACGTTTTCGGCGAGGTCGGTGAGTACGTCCGGGTCGCCGATGTCGCGCGTGTCGTGCCACAGCGCCGCGAAGATGGCCTCGTCGAACTCGAGCCACGTCCCGTGGTCGTAGTGCTGCTTGACGTAGTAAGAGGCGACTTGCGCGGGTAACGAGTCGACCTCCCGAGCGATGTCGAGCGACATCTCGTCGGCGTCGTAGCGCTCTTTGAGTCGCTGGACGTTCTGCTTGGCCTGTTCGAAGTACTCGTCGTCCTTTCCGTCGTCGACGCCGTGGTCTATCTCGCCGTCGGGGCCGCGTTTCTGACTGCGGAGGTCGAACGGGTGCCAGTCGATTTCCAGCTCCTCCGCCCTGCCCTCCTGGTATCGGTCGAAGGAGCGTCGGCCCAGGTAGCAGAACGGGCAGACGTAGTCGGAGTAGATGGTCACCGTCTCGGCGTCGGCGCTGTCGTTCATGGTGTTGCGTGTTCGAGCGGGGGCCAGAAGAAGCCGACTCGGGTGTGAGCGGCCGACGCACCAGCGTCGAAGCCGACGAACGGCCGGAGTCGGCGGGCGACCGGAGTCGACGAACGGCCGGAGTCGGCGGGCGGTGCGACCGTCTCAGCGGCGGAACTTCGTCCGCTCTTCGAGTTGCGTCTCGAACCACTGCCACTCGCGGGAGAACTGCCCGCTCTCGCGGAGGTTCCACACGTCGGCGTCGGTGACGATGGGACCGAGGCGGTACGACTGCACCAGGTTGGTGAGCCAGATGAGCGCCCCGATGCCGATGATAACCGCACCGAACGTCGACACCTGTTGGAGCGCCTCGAACACGCCCGGGTACGACGCCGACCGGCGGGGGAGGCCGCCGTAGCCGATGAGGATCATCGGCATGAACGCGACGAACACGCCGACGATGCTGAGGTAGCCGTGGATGCGGCCGAGTCGACGGTTGAACATCCGTCCCGTGAGAAGCGGGAACCAGTAGTAGCTGGCGGCGAACGCGGCGAAGGTGATGACGCCCATCACGATGAAGTGGAAGTGGCCGACGACGTAGTACGTGTCGTGCAGCACCAAGTCGACGGGGATGGACGCGAGGAACACGCCCGTTACCCCGCCGACGATGAACGTCATGATACCGCCGACGCAGAAGATCTGCGGCGTGGCCCAACGGACGTTACCGCCCCACAGCGTCGCCATCCAGTTGAACGTCTTGACGGCGCTGGGGATGGCGATGGCGAGCGAGACGGCCATGAAGGAGGCGCGCAGACGCGGGTCCATGCCGGTCGAGAACATGTGGTGCGCCCAGACGCCGAACGAGAGCACGCCGATGGCGAGCGTCGAGTAGACGATGAACTTGAATCCGAACAGCTTCCGTCCGGCGAACTTCGGGAGGATGAGACTCACGAGACCGAACGCCGGCAAGACGAGGATGTACACCTCGGGGTGACCGAAGAACCAGAAGAGGTGCTGCCAGAGGATGGGGCCGCCGCCGTCGACGGCGAAGAACGTCGTCCCGAAGTTACGGTCGGCGATGAGCATCAGGAGCGCGCTCCCGAGCACGGGGAACGCGAACAGGACGATGCCGCTCGTCGTCAGCAGCGTCCACGAGAAGATGTCGAGGTTTGCCCACGTGACTCCCTCGTCGCGTTCGGTGAAGATGGTGACGATGATGTTGATAGAGGCCATGATGGTCGCCAGGCCGCTCAGATGTAACCCGAGAAGTACGAGGTCGACCTGCGGGTTCGTGACGATGATCGACCGCGGGGCGTACAGCGTCCACCCGATCGTCGGCGGCCGCAGCGAGAACAGCAGTTCCCAGTGGACGCCGACGGATGCGAGCATCTTCCCCATGACCTCCGTGATGAGTCCGCCGCGGACCAGGAAGAACGCCGGCGGCAGTAGCCAGAAGGCGATAGCGTTGATGCGCGGGAACGACATGTCGTCCGCGCCGACGAGAATCGGGATGAAGTAGTTCGCGAGACCCGTGAACGCGGGCGTCACGAAGAAGAACAGCATCGTCAGCCCGTGGGTCGTAAAGAGCGCGTTGTACGTCTCGGCGCTCCAGACGTCGGTCCCGGCGGTGAACAGCTCGGTGCGGATCATCATCGCGTCCGTCGCGCCCCACAGCGCGGCGCCGGTGGCGAAGACGACGTAGAGAACGCCGATATCCTTGTGGTCGACGGTGGTCAGCCACCGGAAGAGACCGGTCGGTTTCTCGGACTCGAAACCCAGTCCCGAGAGGTAGCCACCGTCGGCGGCGACGCTTCGCAACTGCCAGTTCTGTCTGTAGCCGGCGTATATCGCCAACCCGAGCAGCACCCAGGTGACGACGAGCAGGCCAGGTATCTCTGTGAGCACACTAATCACGTCCATCGACAGGGTCGAGGACCACGCGCTCAACTTAGGATTGTATCCAAATATAGATACGGTGGTGTTCTACGATCGTACCCGAGTACAGAGACGGTGGCGTTCGCCGTACTCGGCAGAGTTCGGTCCCGTCTTCGGGGCCGATGTGCGCTCACTGCGAAACGTCGGTCGGGTCGTACCGGTCGGCTTCCACGGGGCTCTCGCTCGTCAGGCGGCCGTACACCGCCCCGAGCAGGAAACCGTAGCAGAGGTGCGCCAAGAGCGTGAAGATGATGTAGATGGCGAGCAGCCCGCCCGAGAGGTCGCCGCGTCCGGTGAGGACGAACACGACCCACAGCGCGACGGCGAGCACCATCCCGCGCGTCGCCGGGTCCGGACCGCCGGGGATGTACTGCTCCAGCGCCATGAACGCCAGCGGCCAGGCGAAGACGCCCGCCAGGAGGAACAGCAGAAAGCCCAGGGTGACGTTTCCGGGCATGCCGGCGAAGCGGGCGACGGCCTCGAAGATGGCGAGATTCGAACGAGTCTCTACCTCCAGAAACAGCAGTAACAACGTCATCACGGCGATTCCGGTGACACCACCGGCGATGGCGCTGAGTGGACGGTTCATGGTGGACGGTAGTTCGTGGCACTCGGTTAAAAGCCTCGCCCGTCGCACGCGCGTCGACGGGCGGCCGAGGCGCGTCGGCGGAGCAGTGAGTCGAATCGACGGAGTAGTGAGTCGAATCGGCGGAGCAGTGAGTCGACCGGGGGGTCGCCCACACAGCGGCGCAGCGGTGAGCCGACGCGCCGACCGGAGACAAAAGACAAAACCGCTTCCGAACGCATCCTTCGGTGTCGCGGTGCCGGACCGAGGGTAGGGGCTTTCGGTCGGCAACCGCGACTTCTCTCGCGACCGGCATCGGGAGAACCCGCAGCGTTTTAGCCGCGCACTGCCCGAGAAAACGTATGACCGCACAGGGAATCGTCGGGGAGTTCCTCTCTCTCAAGGACCAGACGGACGCCGACCTGTTGGCGATGCAGTGCGGCGATTTCTACGAGTTCTTCGCCGACGACGCGGAGTTCGTCGGCGAGGAACTCGACCTGAAAGTGTCGCAGAAGTCCTCGCACGGGTCGTCGTACCCGATGGCCGGCGTGCCGTTGAACGACCTCACGCCGTACCTGAAGGTGCTGGTCGAGCGCGGCTACCGGGTCGCCGTCGCCGACCAGTACGAGACCGAGAACGGCCACGCCCGCGAGATCACGCGCGTCGTCACGCCGGGGACGCTGCTGGAGACGACCGACGCCGACGCGAAGTACATCGCCGCCGTCGTCCGCGGCGACGGCGACGACGGATTCGGCCTCGCGTTCGCCGACGCCACCACCGGCCGGTTTCTCGTCACCGACACCGACGACGAGGCCGACGCGCACGCCGAACTCTACCGGTTCGCGCCGGTCGAGATTCTCCCCGGCCCCGAGATTCGCAACGACGACGGGTTCCTGAGTCGACTCCGCGAAGCGAGCGACGCGTCGCTGTCGCTGCACGACACAGAGAGTTTCGCACCCGGCCGGGCGAGACACGCCCTCCGCGAGCAGTTCGGCCGCGAGGCGCTCGACAGCGTCGGTCTCGACGGAGACCGCGCGATTCGCGCCGCGGGCGCGGTACTGTCGTACGTCGAGGAGACGGGCGTCGGCGTCGCCCAGTCGATGACGCGTCTGCAGGCGTACCGCGTCGCCGACCACCTCGAACTCGACGCGACGACGCAGCGGAATCTGGAACTCACCGAGACGATGCACGGCGACCGCTCGGGGTCGCTTCTCGACACCGTCGACCACACGGTGACGAGTCCCGGCGGCCGCCTCCTGAAGGAGTGGCTCACGCGCCCCCGACGCTCGCGGGCCGACATCGAGCGCCGCCTCGACAGCGTCGAAGCGCTCGCGTCGGCGGCGCTCGACAGAGAGCGCGTCCGCGACACCCTCGACGGCGCGTACGACCTCGAACGGTTGACGAGTCGCACTGCCTCGGGTAGCGCGGGTGCGCACGATTTGCTGTCGGTTCGGGACACGCTCGCGGTGCTTCCGGCGCTCCGGGAGGCGACCGAGGGGCGACTCGCCGACTCGCCGCTCGCCGACGTCGTCGCCCGGCCGGACCACGAGGCCGCCGCGGCGCTCCGCGCGGAACTGGCGGACGCGCTCGCCGAAGAGCCGCCGAAGACGCTGACGCAGGGCGGCCTCATCTGCCGCGGCTACGACGACGAACTCGACGAACTCATCGACCGCCACGAGGAGGCGAAACGCTGGATAGACGGCCTCGCCGAGCGCGAGAAGTCGCGGCACGGCCTCCACCACCTCTCGGTGTCGCGCAACAAGACCGACGGGTACTACATCCAGGTGGGGAAGTCGCAGACCGACGGCGTCCCCGACGAGTACCGCGAGATAAAGACGCTGAAGAACTCGAAGCGGTACGTCACGGACGAACTGGAGGAGAGAGAGCGCGACATCCTCCGCCTCGAAGAGGTCCGCGGGGAGTTGGAGTACGAACTGTTCAAAGAGCTTCGGCGACGCGTCGCCGACCACGCGGCGCTGCTGCAGGACGTGGGGCGGACCATCGCGGAAGTCGACGCGCTCGCGTCGCTGGCGACGCACGCCGCCGGAAACGACTGGGTCAGGCCGGAACTGACGGAGGCGGGTCCCCTCCGAATCGAGGCGGGACGGCACCCGGTGGTCGAGACGACGACCGACTTCGTGCCGAACGACCTCTACCTCGACCGCGAGCGCGCGTTCCTCATCGTCACCGGCCCGAACATGAGCGGCAAGTCGACGTACATGCGTCAGTCGGCGCTCGTCACGCTGCTCGCGCAGGTGGGGAGTTTCGTCCCCGCGCGCTCGGCGACGGTCGGACTCGTCGACGGCATCTACACCCGCGTCGGCGCGCTCGACGAACTGGCGCAGGGGCGGTCGACGTTCATGGTCGAGATGCAGGAGCTCTCGAACATCCTCCACTCGGCGACGGAGGACTCGCTCGTCATCCTCGACGAGGTCGGGCGGGGGACGGCGACGTACGACGGCATCTCCATCGCCTGGGCAGCGACGGAGTATCTGCACAACGAAGTTCGGGCCAAGACGCTGTTCGCGACGCACTACCACGAGCTGACGGGGCTGGCCGACCACCTCGACAGAGTAGAGAACGTCCACGTGGCGGCCGACGAACGCGATGGCGACGTGACGTTCCTCCGCACCGTCCGCGAGGGGCCGACGAATCGGTCGTACGGGATTCACGTCGCGGAGTTGGCGGGCGTCCCCGACCCGGTGGTGACGCGCGCGACCGACGTACTCGACAGACTCCGCACCGAGAAAGCCATCGAGGCGAAAGGCGGCGGGAGCGGCGAACCCGTGCAGGCGGTGTTCGACCTGTCGAGCGGCCAGTTCGCCGCCGGCGACGGCGGGTCGAAGACGACCGGGCCGGAAGCGACCGCCGCCGGGTCGACGGCGACCGGAGAGGACGGGGGCGAACCGGCCGTCGACCCGGAGATAGAAGCGGTGCTCGACGAACTCCGCGGGACGAACGTCGAGGAGACGTCGCCCGTCGAGTTGATGGCGAAAGTGCAGGCGTGGCAGCGGGAGTTGGACGAGTGACGGCGCGCTCGGTCGCGAGCCGTCTCGCTTCGGAAGTACGACTCGGTTCCGTCGGCGGGGCCGACACCCCGTCGTCCGGAAAAGTACGTCCCGCCGGTGTCGACGGCGTACGATACTCTCCGTCACACCCGGCAGTCCGCTGAACTGATGGCGAAAGTACAAGAGCAGCAAGCACACTTACACAGGGAGAGATGACCGAGGAACCACTTCGGGCGACGGTGAGCCTGCGGGGCGTGCTGTTCGGTCCCGAGGGAGAGCTACTGGTAGTTCGCCGCGCGAGCGACGGCGGCTGGGAACTCCCCGGCGGTCGCCTCGGAGCGGGCGAACCCGTCGTCGAAGGGTTGCGGCGCGAAATCGAAGAGGAGACCAGTCTCGACCCGGACGTCGAGGAACCCGTCCACACGCACGCGTGGCTCAACGACTCGGGTCGCGGCCGCTTCGCTGTCTACTACTGCTGCACCGCCGACGGCAAGTCGGTGTCGCTGAGCGCCGAACACACCGACTACGACTGGGTCGTCGTCGAGACGGCCGCGGAGCGCCTGAGCGAGACTCAGACCGAGGCGGTCGTCTGCGCGTGGGAGGTTCACGGCGATGGGTGAGCCGGACGGCCCCCACGAGGACGAAGCCCGGATTCGCGCGCTCGACGACGCGACGGTTCGGCAAATCGCGGCGGGTGAGGTCGTCGAGCGGCCCGCGTCGGTGGTGAAAGAGCTCGTCGAGAACAGCCTCGACGCCGACGCCACGCGCGTCTCCGTCGCCGTCGAGAACGGCGGGAAAGCGGGCATCCGCGTCCGTGACGACGGCGTCGGGATGACCGAGTCGAACCTCGAACGCGCCGTCGAGAAACACACGACGAGCAAGATACGAGATATCTCGGACCTCGACGCCGGCGTCGGCACGCTCGGTTTCCGGGGCGAAGCGCTGCACACCGTCGGCGCGGTGTCGCGGCTCACGGTTCGCTCGAAGCCGCGAAACGGCGGTACCGACGGCGCGGGCGCCGGAGCAGAGCTCACCGTCGAGGGCGGCGACGCCGGCGAGACGCGACCCGCCGGGTGTCCGGCCGGGACGACCGTCGAAGTCGACGATCTCTTCTTCAACACGCCCGCCCGGAAGAAGTTCCTCAAGACCGACCCCACCGAGTTCGACCACGTCAACACCGTCGTCACGCAGTACGCGCTGGCGAACCCCGACGTGGCAGTCTCGCTCGAACACAACGGGAGGGAGGTGTTCGCCACCGAGGGCAACGGCGACCTGCCCTCCGCCGTGCTCGCGGTGTACGGCCGCGAGGTTG
This sequence comes from Haloprofundus sp. MHR1, assembly GCF_005155585.1. NCBI lineage: Archaea > Methanobacteriati > Methanobacteriota > Halobacteria > Halobacteriales > Haloferacaceae > Haloprofundus > Haloprofundus sp. MHR1. The sequence goes on along the minus strand of NZ_CP039833.1, from coordinate 1,872,155 downwards.
CCGAGGCGATGGTCCGCGTCGACCACGACGCCGAGGGCCCCGGCCCCGTCGAGTCGGTGTCGGGCGGCGTCAGCCACCCCGAGACGACCCGCGCCGGGCGCGAGTACCTCTCGACGTTCGTCAACGACCGCTACGTCACCGCCGCGACGCTCCGCGAGGCGGTGTTGGAGGCTTACGGCGGGCAGCTCGCCCCCGACCGCTACCCCTTCGCCGTCCTGTTCGTCGACGTGGAGCCCGACGCCGTCGACGTGAACGTTCACCCGCGGAAGATGGAGGTCCGCTTCGACGACGAGTCGAGCGCCAAGCGCGCGGTCACCGACGCCGTCGAAGCGGCGTTACTGGACCACGGCCTCGTCCGCTCGTCGGCCCCGCGTGGCCTCTCCGCGCCCGACGAGACGACGGTTCGACCCGGCGACGGCGGGGAGAGCCCGGACTCGGAGGTCGTCGGCGGCGCTGGCACCGCCCACGAGGCGGCGAGCGACGTCGCCGGGCGGACGAGTCGCGTCGACAGACGCCCGACGCGGGTCGGTGGCGAGGAAGGGAGCGCGACTCCCGAAACGGACGGGAGGACGAACTCGTCCGACGGCGGGTCGTCGCGGCCGCCTCGAAGCGCCGACTCGTCGTCCGAGGACGGGGTCTCGGAGACGGCACACGCTCGCTCGGCGCAGTCGACACGGGCCGGGAGCGAAACGAGCGCGTCCGAGACGGGCAGCGACACGACAGAGACGCCGTCTGAGACCAGCAGTTACACGGCGGATACGCCGGCCGAGACCAGCAGCGACACGGCAGAGACGCCGTCCGAGGCCGCGCGACCGTCTGCGGCCGATTCGACGGCCGAAACCCTCCGGGACGCGGAGCGCGAGCAGTCGTCGCTGACGGGGAGTCAGCCGGCGTCGGAGCCGGACGACGCCCGGCTCTCGGGCGTCGTCACCGCGCCGACGACGCAGCGAACGCTCTCGGGCGACGACGCGACGCCGGAGACGACGTTCGAGAGCCTGCCGCGGATGCGCGTGCTCGGCCAACTCCACGACACCTACGTCGTCGCCGAGGCGCCCGACGGGTTGGTGCTCGTCGACCAGCACGCCGCCGACGAACGCGTCAACTACGAGCGCCTGCAGAGCGAACTCGCGGGCGACACGCCGACGCAGGCGCTCGCGGACCCCGTCGAGTTGGAGTTGACCGCGCGCGAGGCGGCGCTGTTCGAGGAGTACTCCGACGCGCTGGCGCAGGTCGGTTTCCACGCCGGGCGCAGCGGCGAGCGGACCGTCGAGGTTCGGACGGTGCCGGCCGTCTTCGACGCGACGCTCGAACCGGAGTTGCTCCGCGACGTGGTGAGCGCGTTCGTCGCCGAGGAGGACGACGGCGGCGAGCGGACCGTCGACGCCGTCGCCGACTCGCTGCTCGCCGATTTGGCGTGCTACCCCTCCGTCACGGGCAACACGTCGCTCACCGAGGGGTCGGTCGTCGAACTGCTGGAGGCGCTCGACGCCTGCGAGAACCCCTACGCCTGTCCGCACGGTCGACCGGTGATTATCGCGTTCGACCGCGACGACATCGAAGCGCGGTTCGAGCGCGACTATCCGGGTCACGCCGGACGGCGCGCCGAGGAGTAGTCGGAGGTCGCCGGAGGTCGGCCGGCGGCCCGACCGGTATATCCGCCGGAACTCCCCGAACTTATGTGACCCTCGCAAGAACCGGGGAGCATGACCGACCTCGTTACGTTCGGCGAGACGATGCTTCGGCTCTCGCCGCCGCAGGGAGAGCGACTGGAGACGACCGACGAACTGGACCTCCGCGTCGGCGGCGCGGAGAGCAACGTCGCTGCCGCGGTCTCGCGTCTCGGCTTCGAGTCGGCGTGGCTCTCGAAACTACCCGAGTCGCCGCTGGGTCGGCGCGTCGTCGTCGAACTGCAGAGTCACGGCGTCGAGACGCCCGTCGCGTGGACCGACGACGACGAGACGCGGATGGGCACCTACTACATCGAACACGGCGGCGCGCCGCGCGGGACGAACGTCATCTACGACCGCGCCGACGCCGCCGTCACGACCGTCTCGGCCGACGAACTCCCGCTGGAGCGCGTCCGCGAGAGCGAGGCGTTCTACACGAGCGGCATCACGCCGGCGCTGTCGGAGGCGGCGGCGGAAGCGACGGCGGCGCTGCTGGAGACGGCGAACGACGCCGGGACGACGACGGTGTTCGACCTCAACTACCGCTCGAAGCTCTGGAGCCACGAGGAGGCCGCCGCGGGCTACCGCGCGCTGTTCGACAGCGTCGACGTGCTCGTCGCCGCCGAGCGCGACACGCGCGAGGTGCTCGGCCGCGACGGCAGCCCCGAGGACCTCGTCCGCGGACTCGCCGACAACTACGACTTCGAGACGGTCATCCTCACTCGGGGGGAGGACGGCGCGCTCGCACTGCACGACGGCGAGACGCACGAGCAACCCGTCTACGAGGCGGAGACGGTCGACGCCGTGGGGACCGGCGACGCCTTCGTCGGGGGCTTTCTCGCGGCGCGGCTCGACGGCGGGAGCGTGGCGACCGGACTGGAGTACGCCGCCGCGACGGCGGCGCTGAAGCGGACCATCGACGGCGACATCGCCGTCGTCACGCGCGACGAAGTCGAGGCCGTCGTCGACGAGGACGGCGCGGGAATCTCGCGGTAGTCTCGACGGAGAACCGACGCCGGGCCGAAGAACCGACGCCGGGCCGAAGAACCGTACCTGGAGGAGAAGTATTCGACGCGCTCTAAGTCAGTTATTAGTGACTTTACACTCGGCCACAAGGTATTCCAAGGAGCCCCTAGTTAGGAGCGAACACGATGAAACGAGTAGCGGCAGTGATGGCGGTACTGGTCGTACTGGCGGGCGCAGCACCGGCGGTTAGCGGGCAGTCCGGCGGTGCCGCGGAGAGCGAAGCGTACTCCGGAACGAACGTCTCCTTCGAGACGGGCGAGTCGGCCGTCGTCGACTACGCCGTCGGCGGCGACACGGTGTTCGAGTCGGTCGCGGTCCAGTCGCGGGAGGAGGCGCAAAGCGGCGCGGGCGTCGGTGCCGACGTGTCGATGTCGGTACTTACGTCGTTCGACGGGAGCGCGCTGTCGCTGGAGTCGAGAGCGGAGACCAGCGCAAGCGTCGAAGCCGACAGCGGCGCGAGCCTCGACGCCCACGACAACGAACACGGCATCCTCGTCGTCGACGCCGGCGGCGAGAAAGGACAGTTCGTTCGCGCGAACGTGAGCGGCGACACCGAGGCCGAGACGGAGGGCGACCGAGTCGTCGTGCGGACGGCGAACGGGACGACCGGCGCGTTCCTCGTCGTCGGCGACGGAAACGTGACCGTCACCGAGGAGGGCGACGTCGCGGCCGAACTCGGCGCAGACGACAGGCTCGTCTTCCGCTCGTACGACGGCGAGCGCTCCGAGGACGACAAGGAGCAGGAGCGACTCGTCAGCGAGGGGAAGGCCGCCGCCGAGGTACACGTGATGCAGCGGGGCGGCGAGACGGTGACCGACGTCGTCTCGTACGCCGACGACACGACCGTCGAGACGGCCGAGCAGAGCGAGAACGCCGTCCGGATGACCGTCGACCGAGCCGAGGACGAGGGGACGGTCCTCATCACGAGCGTCTCCCGGGCCGCGGGTAACGTCTCGGTGACCGTCGACGGCGAGGCGACCGCCGAGGCCTCGTCGTACGGCGAACTCGAGAGCGCCGCGAACGGCGGCGACAACTCCGCCTACATGGTTACCGAGGGGAGCGCCGAAGCGAGCGCCGACGTGCTCGTCGCCGTGAACCACTTCTCCGAGCGCGAGGTCGAAATCGACGGAAGCGGCGAGGAGACGACCGGCGACGGAAGCGGCGAGGAGACGACTGGCGACGAATCGACCGACGGCGAGACCGACGACGACGCCACGGCTTCGTCGACGGAGATGCCCGGCTTCGGCGTCGGTGCGGGGCTACTCGCGGTCGTTCTGAGCGCGCTCGCACTCGTCCGACGGGCGTAGAACCGACCGGTGTAGAACCGCGCGAGGACGATCGCCGTCGATCGTCGATAGTTCGTCGACGACGCACGCGGCGAGCGACCCCGTCGCCCGACGACTCGCACACCCTGTATGGGACTCTGTATCACGTGTTCTCGAAGTTACAATAATTGGTGCGCATGAATAGCCAAATACAAATGCGTCAGCCGCATACGTGGGGTGTACATGGCATCACTGTCGTTCGAACCGCTGGCGTACGACGACATCCCCGAGGACGAGCGCCCCTCGCTCGGACAGGCGCTCGTCCCGGTCGTCGGCATGCTGCTGTTTCTGAGCGTGGGCGCGATCTGGCTCGAACTCGACGCGCACATGCCGCTTCTGTGGGGAATCGTCCTGACCGGTCTCGTGGGTCGGTTCTGGTACGGAATCTCCTGGCAGCGGATGTACGAGGGCGTCGTCGACGGGCTCAGAATGGGGATGCAGGCGATTCTCATCCTGTTCGTCATCTACATGCTCATCGCGACGTGGACCGACGCCGGGACCATCCCGGGGCTCATCTACTACGGACTCGAACTGCTGTCGCCGGACATCTTCCTGCCGGTGACGGCGCTCTTGGCGACGGGCGTCGCCTTCGCCGTCGGGTCGTCGTGGACGACCGCCGGAACGCTCGGCGTCGCGTTCATCGGCATCGGCTCCGGTCTCGGCGTTCCCGCGCCGATGACCGCCGGTGCGGTGCTGACCGGGGCGTACACCGGCGACAAGATCTCGCCGCTGTCCGACACGACGAACCTCGCGTCGGCGGTGACGAACACCGACCTCTACACCCACATACGGACGATGCGCGTCGGGACGGGTATCGCGCTGCTCATCTCGCTCGTCCTCTACAGCTATCTCGGCCTCTCGGCGACGGGGTCGATTCCCGCCGGGCGCGTCGGCGAGATTCAGAGCGCCATCGTCGGCGCGTACTCGGTGAACCCCGTCGTCTTTCTGCCGCTCGTGGTGACGTTCGGCCTCGCGCTGTACGGCCTGCCGGCGCTTCCCTCGCTGACGGCGGGCGTTTTCGCCGGCGCGCTCACCAGCATGGTCGCGCAGGGGCGGCTGAGCGTCGAGGGGTTCATCCACGTCTGGGACGTCGCCCAGAACGGGACCGCCCCGGAGACGAACGTCGACCTCGTCAACAGCCTGCTCGACACCGGCGGCCTCATCGGGTCGTCGTGGACCATCACCATCGTCGTCGCGGCGCTGGCGCTGGGCGGACTACTGGAGCGGACCGGCGTGCTCGCGGTGTTGGCGCACCACATCGGTCTCCTCATCGTCCGCGTCGGGACGTTCTCGTTCTCGACGGTCGACCGCGGACCGAGTGTCGTTCGCCGTCCGGTGAACGCGGTCGTCGAGGGCGTCAACACGATCATCAGTCGCGTGAGTGCACTCATCCTCGGCACTGCCGTCTCGGCGTTCGGGATGAACGTGCTCGCCGCCGAGCAGTACATGAGTATCGTCGTCCCCGGGATGAGTCTGCGTGGCTTGTACGACGAGGAGGGCCTCGACAGTCGGAACCTCTCGCGGGCCGTCGAAGCCGCGGGCACGACGACGAGCGCGCTCATCCCGTGGAACGCGGGTGGCGTCTACATGGCGGGTGTGCTCGGTGTTCCGACGCTCGCGTACGCGCCGTACTACTTCCTCGGCTTCCTATCGCCGCTCATCCTCGTGTTTATGGGCGTCACCGGGTGGCGTATCACGTATCGGGACGAGGAGACGACCGCCGGGATTCGAGGCGCGGTCGAATCCATCGGCGACGACTGACCGACGACCGACGGCCGACCGACGACGGCGGCCGTCGACAGCTAGCTGGCGACGACCGTCGACAACTAACCGACGACGTGGACCAGCGAGTGGCCGGTAACCCCGAACCCCGAGATGCCGCGGTCAGCGGCGGACGAGTTTCGGTGCGTCGACGTCGGTCTCGTCGACGACCGGCAGCGAGACGCGAACGACCGTTCCGCGGGGGCTCCGGTCGTCGAAGTCGACGGTGCCGTCGGAGTCGTCGATGATCCAGTTGACGAGCCAGAGGCCGATGCCGCTGGCGTGAGCGAGCTGCGTCTCCCGCCCCGACCGAAACACCGACAGCTCGTCGGACGGGATGCCCGGTCCGTCGTCGGCGACGCGGAGTTCGACGCGGTCGTCGTCGTGTGACTCGAGCGAGACGTGTACGAGCGGTTCTTCGACGGGATTGTGGACGATAGCGTTCTCCAGCAGGTTGTTCACCGCGACGCCGAGAAGTTGGTTCGCCCGAACCGACCCCGTCTCGTCGTAGTCGGCGTGGTCGGTCTCGACGCGAGCCTCGGGATACTCGCTGCGAACGGTCGCGACCTCGCAGTCGACGAGCGCTTCGAGGTCGACGACCGTCCGCTCGGCGTCCGAGAGCAGGTGCTCGATTCGCCGGGCGTTGTCACCGAGAGAGACGAGGTCGAGCGCCGTTCGTTCGATGACTTCGGCGTGTGCCTCGAGGTCGCCGTCGTCGTCGGTCAGGAGGTCGGCGTAACCGAGAATGACGTTCGAGCGGTTCCGAACGTCGTGACGGAGCACTCGGTTGAGCACGCGCAGCCGCTGGTTGAGTCTGACCGTGCGCTCCTGCTCCGTCGCCAGACGGTGCTCCGTCGCTCGCCGCCGGACGTCGTAGACGCCGACCAGAAAGCCGACGAGCGCGCCGCTCGTCGTCCCGCCGACGAAGACGACCCCCCAGTTGCTCAGGACGATTCCCTCGGAGAGCTGATACAGCATCATCAGCGCGACGATACCGCAGGTGACGACGACGCCGGTGACGCACCAGAACCCGATTTTGGCGACGTTCGAGTCGTCGAGTTCCTGACGGGTGAGCCAGACCCCGCAGAGAAACAGGATGAGCGCGACGCAGAAGGGGATGAACGTGCCGAAGATGAACGTCGCCGCGGAGGTCGTCCCGCGGAGACCGTGGACCGCGTACACCGCCGCTGTAGCGACTGCGAGCCCGAAAACCGCGAGATATCCCAGAGTGCGTCCGACAGATTTCATATGGAGAGAGATATGATACATGAGAGAGAAAGTCACTCTGCAATAAGTTTTGTTATGAGAGTATCACGTCGTCGCGTCCCGCGGTTGTCGGGTGGTCGGCTCCGGACATCGTCCACCTTATGCCGTCGAAAACGGAACTGGTGGGTATGGAACTGACGACGCGCGGCCGCTACCGGGTGTTCGGACGCCCGCGCGACCCCGACGAACTGCTCTTGGTCGCGTTGGACGACGACTCGTTCGACCCGACGTACGTCCGGACCGACGGCTACGAGGGCGACCTCGCCGACGACGTCTCGGCGCTTCGACCCGGCTACGTCGTGGAGGCCACGTTAGCGTGGGACGACGACGGAACGCCCGCGTTCGAGGCGGTCACCGTCGAACGCCGGAGCCGTCTGGAGTTCGTCGACGACGTCACGGGGCTGTTCGAGGCGGCCCGCGAGACCTGGAACGAAGCCGTCGCCGCCGGGGATGGGATGAACTCCCGCGTGACGCGCGACACCGACGGCCGACCCAACGGCGCGCTCTACGTGTTCGCCGAGCAGCCGGGCGCGCGCGACCTGTTCGACGAGTTCCGAAGCGGTGTGCTCCCGCTGGACCCGCTCGTCGAACGCGTGAACGACGAGCGAGACGACGCCCCCCGCGAACTGTTCGTGATGCGCCCCGCCGACGGGCAGTTCGTCGTCGTCTACATCGTCTTCGAGAAGGAGGGAATGCTGGCGAACACGGTCCGAGAGACGTACGACCGTCCGCGAGAGTAGCGTCGTCGCCCCGGAAGAGAGAACCGAACGGCGTTACGGCTCTACCGTTTCGAGCCTCGGGAAGTTGTCTATCGTCTCCGCGCGGAACGCCTCCTCGTCGAACTCGTAGTCGTCGCCGAGGAACTCCACGACGCGCTTGGCGTCGCTCATCGCGTTCTTCAGACAGGTCGACGCACCGGGCGACGGCGTGATGTTGAAGATGATGTTGTCGCCGCTTATCGTGGCCTCGCCCATGTCGAGCGCCTTCGCGTCCGTGTCGACGATCTGGGGCCGGACGCCGCCGTAACCCTTCGCGCGTTCGATGTCGTCGAGTTCCGCCGACGGGACGACTTTCTGCACGTTCGGCAGGAACGCCCGTTTCCCGACTTCCGGGAGGTCGTACACGAGGTTCCGGAGGACGTACGGGAGGAGGATGCGGTCCGAGAGGATGTTGGCGTAACTGAGGAAGGAGTCCGCGTTCAGTCCGAACACGTCGAAGAAGTCGCCGACCGTCGAGATGCGGCCGCGTTCGAGCGCCGGGACGAGCTTCGCCGTCGGACCGAATCGCGTGATGGAGTCGTCGTGGACGTCGGCGTCGCCGTGGACCGCCGCGAACGGGAGTTTCTTCATCTGCAGCGTGTACACCTTCCCGTTCAGCAGGTCGTCGGCGAGGAAGAAGCTCCCCGCGACGGGCAGCAGCGACATGTTCTCGCCGTAGCCCATCTCCTTGGCGATCTGGAGGCTGTGAGAGCCTGCGGCGACGACGACGGCGTCCGAGCGGAAGCGTCCGGCGTCGGTCTCGACGCTGAAGCCGGTGCCGCGGTCGACGAGGTTCGTCACCTTCGTTCCGGTGTACACGTCGACCCCGTCGCGGTCTTCGGTCTGCCGGACGAACGACGCCGACGTCTCGCCGTAGTCGACGACGTAGCCGTCGGGCGTCTGCAGCGCCAACAGGCGCTCGTCGGGGTCTCTCCCCTCGACGACGTTCGGTTCGAGTTCCTCGATCTCGTCGCGCTCGATGGCGCGGAGTTTCGGGAACAGGTCGCCGAACCCTTCGTCCTCGTAGCGCGTCTCCAGTTTTCGGGTCTCCTCGTCGCCGACTGCCAACACCATCTTGCTCCGCTTGCTGTGCATCTCCCGGTCGGGGTCGACGTTCTCGAGGTAACCCGCCAGCAACTCCGCGCCCTCTTTGACCTCTTCGGCCTTTTCGAGGGTGTAGTTCGTCTCGATATCTCCGAAGTGAAGCGTCTGCGAGTTGTTCGTGTGGTGGGAGTTGACCGCCGCGATTTCGTCCTCTTTCTCGAACAGCGCGACGCTCTCTATGTCGGTGAAGTTCGACACCGCGTAGAGCAACGACGCCCCGCTGATTCCGCCGCCGACGATGATCAGATCGTAGTTCTCAGGCATAGGTAGCTGTGATACTCGGTCTCGTGTCGGTACATCGTCTCCCGGTGGTTAACTCACTTTTCATCCGCGAATATCTCGCCGTCGAGGTAGTGGTTCGGAGGCGCAGGTACGACCCGGACAGAAGGCGGATGGGCCCTGCCGGATTTGAACCAGCGATCACCCGGTATCCCACAGCCACTGTCTCAGACAGTGGCTGATATGAGCCGGGGGCTTTGAACCAGACTAAGCTAAGGGCCCTTCATCGAAGTCAAACAGATGGCACCTATTTAGTCTGCCGAATCCGGAGCGGAGCCGTTATCTCGACACCGGTACTCTTGGATGACGGTTCGGAGTTCGTCTACATCAGCGACGACTACCAGAGACTTGTCTGATTGTTCGTAATAACTCAACTTCTTGGAGAACGACCGAGAGTTTGGACGATCGTTCTCTGAGTATCCGTCCACTTCCACCCAGAGACGAAGCTCCGGGAGGTAGAAATCCCCGACCCAATCTGTATCGTCGATCTTCGGGTGCGGAACGTATGAGATTTCTCTCTTGGTTAGGTACTCGGCGATAGCCAGTTCGTGCCGACTGTCGAGTCGTTCGTTCTTCGGTCCAAAGCACGCCGTACCGTGCTTCGATCCGCACGCGATTCCAGACACGTAACATGCCGTTGACCACGAACCAAATCGAGATTTGATGACGCTCGTCGGGTATTTCCCGTGCTCAGTGTATTGTCGGCTTGTAAGGGTACCTCCTTCAGTCGAAGCGAACACTGCCCGAAGATCCCGAACCATCCGTATCCGCGCCTCTGGACCGTATTTTTCGGGTTGCGTAGGGTCGACGTCCGCATCGTCCAACAGTTCGGACCAACTTTCACACAGAGAATAAATCCGAGCTAAACACGGAAATCGTCCGTCGGCTTGTGCCTCTCGTGTTGTCGGCGGATGGCCGAGTTCAGCCGTCAGTTCGCGGACGGAAACGACAAGCGCCTCGTACGAGCGGGCAACGTCGTTTGACTCGTCTACAGTCGTATACTGGTTACCATAGAACTCACCCATTGTCAACTCGTTTTCGATATGCGAGAGGCCAATAAGAATCTGGGGAACGAGAGAAAAACGACGCCGTCGCCAGGACTCGAACCTGGGACCACCTCGTTAACAGCGAGGTGCTCTACCAACTGAGCTACGACGGCTTGCTGCACCCTTTCGTATTCGGGTTGATTTGATAGGGCTTTCGTTTTCCCCCGACCGCGTCTGTCGGTCGCACACCCGAAACCATCGCTCGTACGCCGTCCACGCACCGACACGCTTTCGCCACGACCGGCCGAACGGCGAGCCATGACCGACCTCGACAGCGTCGTCGCGGCCGTCCGCGAGCGCATCGACCCCGACGCCGACGAGCGCGCCGCCCTCGCCGCGGCCGTTTCCGCTCTCCGCGAGCGCGTCGAGGCGACCGTCGCCGACCTGCCCGTCGACGCCGACGCTGTTCAGGTCGGCAGTACCGCCCGCGGGACGTGGCTCTCCGGCGACCGCGACATCGACCTCTTCGTCCGCTTCCCGCCCGACCTCCCCCGCGAGGAACTCGAACGCTACGGGCTCGAAGTCGGCCGCGCCGTCCTGCCCGGCGGTCACGAGGAGTACGCCGAACACCCGTACGTCAAAGGTGACTTCGAGGGGTTCGACGTGGACTTAGTCCCCTGCTACGCCGTCCCCGAGGCGACCGACATCCAGTCGGCGGTCGACCGAACGCCGTTCCACAACGCCTACCTCGACGCGCGGTTGGACGACCTCCGCGGCGACGTCCGCGTCTTCAAGCGGTTTCTCAAAGGCATCGGCGCGTACGGTAGCGACCTCCGCACGAAAGGGTTCTCGGGCTATCTCTCCGAACTTCTCGTACTGGAACTCGGCGGCTTCGTGCCGCTGCTCCGCGCCGCCGCCGACTGGCACCCGCCCGTCGAGTTCGACCCCGAGAACCACGGCCGGGCGACGTTCGACGACCCGCTCGTCGTCGTCGACCCGACCGACCCCGAGCGGAACGTCGCCGCGGTGCTCTCGGCGGCGAACGTCGCCCGACTGCAGCACTACGCCCGCGACCTGCTCGCCGACCCGCGCGAGGAACTGTTCTTCCCGCCGGACGAGCGACCGTACTCGCGGGTCGACGTGCGCGAGCAGCTCTCGCGGCGCGGAACGCACCCCGTCGCTGTCGTCTTCGACGCGCCGAACGTCGTCGAGGACCAGCTCTACCCGCAGTTGGAGAAGTCGCTGTCGGGCGTCGTCTCCGAACTCGACCGCCGCGGCTTCGACCCGCTGCGGGCGACGGCGATGGCGGACGGCCGGGCGGCGCTGTTCGTCGAGTGTTCGGTCGCCGAACGGTCGCGGGTTTCGCGTCACGACGGCCCGCCGGTGGCGGTGCGCGAACACGCGAGAGGCTTCTTCGAGAAGTACGAACGCGACGCCGACGTGTACGGTCCGTTCATCGACGGCGACCGCTACGTCGTCGAGCGAGAGCGCGAGTTCACGACGCCCGAAGCGCTCCTGCGGAGCGACGCGCTGTTCGACGTGGCGCTGGGCGCGCAGGTCGAATCGGCGCTGGACGAGCGATACGACGTGTTCGTCGGCGACGACGTGGCGATGCTGGCCGACGAGTTCGGCGACGAACTCCGCGAGTACTTCGAACCGAGGCCGTGAGAACCGCGGGTAGCGCGTCGCTCACATCGAGTTGCGGCCGTGAGAACAGCGAGCAGCGCGTCGCTTACGCCGAGTCGAGACCGTAGCGGTCGAGCAAGTCGTCGACGAGTTCCCTCGTCTCCTCGTCGGGGTCCTCCTCGGGGTCCAGCGGTCGACGGCCGTCGAACGTCTCGTGGACGGTTGCGACGCCCTCCGAGAGCGTGTCGAGGCCGTACCCCCCCTCCAAGACGAACGCGAGCGCGGCGTCGTTCTCGTCGGCGAGCGTTCGGACGGCGTCGGTCAGGAGCGCGTAGCCCTCCGTGGAGACGCGCATCCGCGAAATCGGGTCGTATCGGTGGGCGTCGAACCCGGCGCTGACGATGACCAGGTCGGGCGCGAACGACTCGAAGACCGGCCCGAGCCCCGACTCGACGACGTGCAGGTAGTCGGCGTCGCCGCCGCCGGCGGAGAGCGGCGCGTTGAACGTCGCGAGTTCGCCGTCACCCTCGCCGGTCTCGTCGAGTTCGCCCGTCCCCGGGTAGAGGCCGTCCTCGTGGACCGAGGCGTACAGCACGTCGCCGCGGTCGTAGAAGATGTCCTGCGTGCCGTTGCCGTGGTGGACGTCCCAGTCGAAGATGGCGACGCGGTCGGCGTCGCCCTCGTCGATGGCCGTCTGCGCGGCGACGGCGGCGTTGTTGAAGTAACAGAACCCCATCGCGTCGTCGAAGACGGCGTGGTGGCCCGGCGGTCGTCCGAGCGCGAACGGGGTGTTTCGGCCGTCGTTGCCGTCGAGCGCGGCGCGGACGGCCCACTGCGAGAGTCCAGCGCTCGCGAGCGCGGCGTCCCACGTCTCCTCGCAGGCGACGGTGTCGGGGTCCCAGTTGCCGCCGCCGCTGGCGCAGAACTCCTTGACCTCCTCGACGTAGTCGTCGTCGTGGACGCTCGCGACCGCCTCCTCGGTGGCGGGGTCGGCGTCGACGTACTCGACGCCGTGGCGTTTCTTCAGTCCCTCCCGGATGGCTCGGAGGCGGTCGGCCGTCTCCGGGTGGCGCGGGCCGGTGTCGTGTTCGAGGCACGTCTCGTTGTAGCCGAATTTCATCGCTACTCGAAGAGGGAGAAGTACGTCTCGATATCTTCGGCCTGGACGGTGCGCCGGTCGGCGTGGTGGGCGAGTTTGGTGGCCGCGCTCGCGACGTTGTTCGCGTAATCTTCGAGGATGTCCGCGAGCGCGATGCGCGCCTCCATCGAGACGCGGTACTGGTCGTCGATTTCGAGCCGCGCGATGCGGTCGACGGGGGCGATGGGGAGTTCGAGCGCGTCGCGACTGACGACCTGTTCGACGCCGAAGTCCTCGGCCATCAGTGTCTTTCGACCGTCCACCGTCGCGTGCTCGGCGGCGTCCTCGGCGAGCCGCGCGCCGTGGACCTGGATGCGACGTGCGAGTTCTTCGGCCGCGTCGGCGCTGACTCGGAGTTCGCCCGCGTTCCGCCGGATGAGCGTATCGACGGGGGCGAACGGTAACTCGACACTCATACCCTGATACCAGTCGGTGCGGTGTATAATGCTTTGCGTTGGTGACGTGGTCTGCGGTTTACACGGGAGTGCGAGAGTCGACGAATCTCGGGAACGCAGCGGTACGAAACGTACGAAAGCCACCGGACACCCCATCGGGTGCGACGCTTCAGAGCACTTCGTCGACGTCGATGCGGTCGCCCGAGAGCGTCCCGCGGACGGTGACCGTCTCGCCGAGTCGGAGCTTCGCGCCGGTGTCGACGCTTCGCGTCTCGGTTCCGTCGTCGAGGATGACGGGGTCGCCAGCCTGGACCACGGTGCCGGTGAATTCGACCGTCTCGCCGTCGGCGTTCTCGGTTTCGGCTCCGACTGCTGCGGTGGCGGCGCCGCTGGCCGCTGAGCTGCCCGAACCGCCGGCGCTCTCGGAGCCGTCGACGCTCTCGGAGCTGTCGACGCTCTCGGAGCTGTCGGGGGCGTCGGGGTTCCCGTCCGACTCGCCACCGAACGCCGAGAGACCTCCGGCGTTCGCGTTCGAGGCCGCATCGTCTTCGCTCGAACCGGAAACCGGGGCGTCCTTCTGGACGGTCACGGTCGAGCGCCACCCGGCCGAGGCCTCGATATCCTCCTGCCAGCCGTCCTTTATCTCCACGTCGGCGAGGACGACGTGGTCGGCGAGTTCGACCTCGGTGTCGGCTTTCTCCCCCCAGAGAGCGACGCGAACGTCGCCGGTGTCGTCCTTCACGCGGATGTTTCTGACCTGTCCCTCGGAGCCGTCGTTGCGCTCGAACGTCCGTTTGGGGTCGGCCTCGACGACGCCGCCGGCGATGTCGACGGTCTGTCCGATTTCGAGCGAACCGATGTCGGTCGTCTCGGGGACGTACTGGACGGTCTCGTCGAGGCGCTCGATTGCCCCCCGCGAGCCGACGTGAAGTTCGAGGTTGCCGTCGCGTTCGCGGACGTAGCCGTCGACGACTTCGACGCTCTCGCCGGCACTGAACTCCTCGGCGAGGTCGGCTTTGTCGTCCCAGAGCGTGACGCGGATCCGTCCGGTCGGGTCGCCGAGCGCGAGGTTCGAGACGCGACCTTCCGAACCGTCGTCGCGAGAGAAGGTGCGAACGGTGCCGCTGTCGAGCACCTGGCCCTTGAGGTTCACGTCCGAGAGTCCGAGCGAGATGTCTTCGACGCGGTAGCTGTCGAGAATCTGCACGTCGACTTCGGCGTCGGGGTCCGGTTCGGCCTGGTCGACGTTCACCTCGACGCCGTTGTAGCCGTCTTTCGGACGGCCCTTGATGCGGAGCACCTGGCCGACTTCGAGTTCGCCGTCGGCGATGGACTCGGCTATCTCGTCCCAGAAGGAGACGCGGATTCGGCCCGTCTCGTCGGCGACTTCGACGTTGACGACGCGGCCGTCCTCGTCCTCGCCGTCGCGCTCGAACGTCCGGAGCTCGCCGACGCTGACGACCTTGGCGAGGAACTTCACCTCGTCCATCCCCGGTTCGACGTCGGCGATGCCGTTGACCTCCTCGTCGCGGAGTTCGTGGGCGATGAGCATCGCCGCCGTCTCCTCGTCGGCGAGGCCGCCCATCTGCTCGACCTTCTCTTCGACCGCGGCCTCGAACTCCTCGAACTCGACCTCGGTGTCGAGGTCCTCGTACACCTCTTCTATCGCGCCCATCTCACGACCACCCCTGCGGTCGGTGTTCCCAATCCGTAGAATCTGCGACACCCATAATCGTGTAGCGAAGCAGGGAAGGCCCGCGCTTAAGCGTTGTCCTTGCCGTGGTAGCGCGACGCAGTCTGTCGGTTTTCGTAGCGGCGACGGGGAGATTCACAGCCGAGAGTGGTCCCGCCATCGAACAAAAACGCTCGGAGCCGTGCGGCCGTCGGACGCGCCTTCGAGGACGGGGCGGGTTCTCGAACTACCGAGTTGCGTTCGAGGTAGTCACGGTGCTTCGACCGTCGGCCCCGTCGTGGACGACGTCGACGGTGTCGGGCGCGCCGCCGTCGAACTCGACGCGCGCTCTGTAACCGCGGCTGACGAGCGCTTGCGAGCAGACTTCGTCGTCGTCTCGGTCGATTTCGGTCGCCACGACGACGGTGAGGTGGTCCTCGGTGGCGTCGTACTGCACGTCGCCGAGAACGGCGACGGCGCAGCCGTTTCTGCCTCGGATGCATCCTTCGACGACGACGCTCTCGCCGTCGCGGGTGACCGTCGCCGACCCCGCCTGCTCACAGTCACCCGTGCGTTCGAACGTCTGGTCGACGAGTTTCGTCGCGTCCTCGGTCGACTCGTCACCGCTCGACCCATCGTTCCCGTTGTTGCTGTCGTTGCCGCTATTACTGTCGTTGTCGCTATTACTGTCGTTGCCGCTATTACTGTCGTCACCACTGTTGCCGTCGTCGCTGGTACCATCACTGGTACAGCCGGCGACGCCGACTGCGGCGAGCGTGGCCGTTCGTGCGAGCAGCGTTCGTCGGTTCATGGCGGTGCCAACGCGACCTCATTTCATATTCTTTTGCAATGGTCAAAATACTCTTTGTGTTACTGCATCGACCGGCGGTAGCCGCCGTCACGTCGTCGAAGCGACCGCCGAGCGCGACGTCGGAAGGGAGACACACCGTATTCTAAGTGTTTCTTCTGTCGCTTCGGCCAGTTTTCGCCTGTGGTCGAGGATTCCAGAGTCGACGTAACGGCGCACCGACTCGTCAACTGTCTCACGGAGCCAAGGATTTCTCGCGCTCGGAGTTCCGGAGCGGAGAACGATAGTCGAGGGAGGCGAGACACAGACACACCAGTTTCTAAGTGTTGTATCGTTGCTCGGCGAGTGAGGCGCGAGAGATGGGAATCAGTACAAATAGCTAACCCTACCGGCAATAGATGTGTCGTCGCCGTCTCCGGGTTTCTACCTAAGAACACTTAGAATACGGTGTCTGTGTCCCCGACGGTGGTGAAACAGGACGGGAAGAGCAGGCAGGACCGAAAAACGGGGGAGAACGGAGAGAGGAAAAACGGGAGAGAACGGAGAGGGGAGAGAGAACCGAAAAAGCAGATAGAACAGTTAGAACACATAGAACGTCAGCTATATCTGTGCGTTCGAGAGAGACAGGCCAGCAACAGAAGATGAGGACGACATTCAGAACCGAGCGAAACGTCTTCACGAACAAGGACGTGTTCAAAGAGGGGTACGACCCCGACGAGATTCTCGAACGCGACGAGGAGATCTCGGAGTACATCGGATATCTCGAAGACGCCCTGTTCGGGGAGACGCCGAAGAACATCATCGTCTACGGCAACACCGGGGTCGGTAAAACCGTCGTCACCGACCACGTGACCCAGATGCTCTCGTCGGAAGCCGAACGCCGCGACGAGGGCGTCGACATACACGTCGTGAAGGTGAACTGCGGGCATCACACGTCGTCGTATCAAGCCGCCGTCGCGCTGGTCAACGAGATGCGACGCGCTACCGACCGCGAGGAGATCGGGAAGGGGTACGGCTTCGCCGACGCGATGGACATGCTCTACTCGGAGGTCGAGCGCCGCGAGGGAACCGTCTACGTCATCCTCGACGAAATCGACTTCCTCGGCGACGACGACCAGATTCTCTACGAGCTCCCCCGCGCCTCCGCCAACGACTACGTCGAGCGGAGCCACGTCGGCGTCATCGGCATCTCCAACGACTACACCTACCGGGACAACCTCTCCTCGAAGGTCAAAGACACGCTCCAGGAGGACGAGATCAAGTTCCCGCCCTACGACGCCGCCGAACTCCGGACGATTCTCGAAGACCGCGCGGACAAAGGGATGAAAGAGGACGTCCTCGACGGCGCGGTCATCCCGAAATGCGCCGCTATCTCGGCCAGAGACAGCGGGTCGGCCCGGCAGGCCATCGACCTGCTGCGCGAGGCCGGCAACGTCGCCGACGCCGACGGCCGAGACGAAGTCGGAGAGGCGGACGTCGACGAGGCAGTCACCCGCGTCGAGCGCGGGCGGCTGAAAGACGGTATCCGCGACCTGACCGCACACGGCAAGTGCATCCTCCTCTCGCTCGCACGCGCGTACGGCAGACAGGAGACGCCGCTCCGACTCAAGGAACTCCTCCCCGTCTACGAGCGCGTCGCCCGCGGTGCCGGCAGCGACCCCCTCGGCGAACACCGGGTACGCGACCACCTCGCCGACCTCACAATGCTCGGCTTCGTCGAGCAGCGCCGGACCAACAAGGGGCGCGCCGGCGGTCAGTTCTATCAGTACGACCTCTCCGTCGACGCCGAAGCCGTCTTCGAGGTCGTCTCCGAGTAACGCACCCCCGTCGCTCCCGCCGGAACACTTTGATTTCGGTGTGTGGGTGTCGGAAGTACGAACCCGACCCGTCGAATCGACTGCACGCCGTCTGTCGAATGTGCCGCGATACCGTACCGTTCGGTATCCTCGAATCGGAAGCCACTTATGTAGGTCGGGTGTATCGATGAATGAGTCCTGGTAGGGTAGTGGACTATCCTCTTGGCTTGCGGAGCCAGGGACCGGAGTTCAAATCTCCGTCAGGACGTTCACTTCGTTCAAACCTGACGAGCCTCGCGCTCGCTACGTTCGCGCGAGACTCCGTCAGGACGCTACATTTTCCGCGAACGACCGTGCGAACGCTCCGAGTCGCAGGTTCGCGACCGGATTCGACTGAGCAAAAATGCGTTAAGTTCGCTGTGAGACCGGTGACCGGCCGGTCGGACGCGGACGAGTCGGTGCTTACCGGCTCGCGGCTTCCTCGGCGCTCTGCGGGACGCCCTCGGGGACAGCCACGTCCGCGTCGTCGTCGATGTCGTTCGTCTCGACGGTGCCGTCGATGTCGCCGCGGCCGCCGCGCGATTCGACCGACGATTCGGCGAGGTGAACGACGCCGCCGGTCTCGATGTTGTCGTTCTCGACGACGCCCCAGGCGGCGTTCTCGTAGTCGATGAGGATATTCATCCCCGAGGCCTCCACGTCGCCGCCGTTGCGAACCCAGACGCCGCGCGAGTACCCGGAGTAGGACGTCCGCGCGTCGACGTGGGCGACGGAGTCCCGGACGTAGGAGCCGTCGCTGCCGAGGCGGTAGTTGGCGACGCCGTTGTTCTTCGCGTAGCAGTTCTCGATGTGGACGGGTCCGTCGCCGCCGCCGGCGTCGATACCGGGGGCGCTGCCGTAGATGCCTTCCTGCCACCCTTCGAGGTAGACGTTGCGGATCGTCAGTTCGCCTTCGTGGGCCTTGCGGACGAACGCGAAGTCCGTCTCGTAGCTCCCCTCGGCGGCGTAGACGTTCTCGACCAGACCGGTTCCGTCGTCGTCGGTCACCTCGAAGGTGAAGAAGTTGTCCATCGACGGGTCCTCGTACTCGCCTCTGACACCGATGTTTCGGATAGCCCAGTCGTTTCCACTGGCGTCGATGTTGAGCGCCGCACCGTCGGCGGTGATGTCGTAGAGGACGTTCTCGAGCGTCTCGCCGCCCCAGACTCTCACGCTGTACGTCTCGCCTGCGTCGACGACGATGGTCTCGTAGTCGCTGCCGCCGATCTCTTCGTCTCCTTCCTCGCCGGGCGTCTCACCGCGACCCTCGTCGGCGTCCGTCGAGTCGAACTCCGAGGGGTCTACTTCGTCGCCGTCGACCGTGACGGTGACGCCGTCGTCGGCGTCCAGCGCGACGAGTTCGCCCTCGAAGTAGTACGAATCGGTGCCGTCGTTGGCGACCTCGCCGCTGGCGGACCGTCCGTCGATGTCGTCCTCTTTGTCCGTGTTCGCTCGTCCGCCGTTGATTATCTCGCCGGACGTGTCGAACGAGTAGAAGCCGTCACCGACGGCTTCGAGATAGGTAGAAGGGTCCGCGGCCGCGACCCCGGCGGTTCCGAGACCGGTCGCCGCCGCGAGCGTCGCACCGACGCCGCGGAGGAACGGTCGTCGACCGGTCGAGCGGGAGTGCTCGCCGTTCGACTGCAGTGATATAGCCCTTTTCTCAGACGGAGTGGAGTTATCAGTATCTTGCACGAAATATGCTCCGCCGAACGCTACCGAAATCGAATATATAGTGTTCCGCTTCTGCTCGTGAAGCAAAAAGTGTCGCTACAAGAATAGTAGTTGAGAAGTGGAAGTGTCCTCTCCCGAATAGTAGTCGGTGCGTGGGTATCTCACCGAAATATAAACGACATCGACTGCCGAAACTCACCGAGGAGACACTGTACTTCTCAGATACTTGACTATCTGTCTGAGAGTCGTAGAGTGGATACTGTACGCCGCCCCATCAGGTCGCGACTGGGTCCGCCAGCGTCGGCTCTCCCGCGCTATCGTTTTACCCGGAGCGACCGACTCGTCCGGTATGGAGGACGCGCTCCGGGCGGGAGTAGCCATCTACAACGCCGGCGAGTACCACGACGCCCACGACGCGTGGGAGAAGCGGTGGCTCGACGCCGACGACGAGAGCGCCGACGAGCGACTGCTCCACGGACTCATCCAGTACACCGCCGTCGTCTACCACGGCCGGCGTCGGAACTGGAGCGGCGCGCGGCGGCTCGCCGAGAGCGCCGGCGAGTATCTCGCGGGGCTCCCCGCCGACTGTCGAGGCGTGAACCTCGGCGCCGTTCGGACGGAGCTCGCGCGGCTCGCGGCCGACCCCGAACGAATCGAACGGCGACGGCCGATGCCGCTCACGTACGAGGGCAACGTACTCTCGCTCGACGATTTGGATTTCGAGGCGGCGACGGTGGTCGCTCGTGTCCGCGCCGAACACGACGGTCGGTTCGACGAGGGCCGCGTCGAAGCGGGTATCGACGCGGCTCGCGAGGAACGCGACGAGGGCCGTCGGACGCGCTACATCGCCCTCGTGATGGACTTCGCGGTCGGGAGCGACGCCGAACGACCGGTCGTCTACCGACGGCTCTGCGACCACCTCGAACGCCGCGAGCAGAAACGACGCGACGTCGAGGGTCTGTTCGAGTAGCTACAGACGTGGAAGGAGTCACGAGCGCCGAACTACCGAGCGTCTGAGGCGTCCGACGGTACTCGCCACCGGTCGTCGAGGCGGTCGACCAGCGGAACGGCGGCGAGTAGCTCCGGGAGTTCGTCTCGAAACCATCGGTCGTCGGGCCGCTCATTCTCCGTTTCGGGCACTGCTTCCGACGCGGCCGTGCGGAGTTCCTCGGTCGTCGCCTCGCCCCGCTTGCGGAGCGCGTCGAACGCCGCCGCCGCGGCGAGTCGCTGCTCGCTCGTCACACCCCGGTCGACCAGTACGTGCGTGAGATTCGCGTACCGCGGACCGCCGTCTCGACCTCTGAGCACCGCACGTCCGTCCGTGTCGGCGTCGTCGACGGTCCCGTCGGCGGCGGAATCGCCGACGTACCGCCAGAACGGGGCCGTCTCGTCGCCGGGTTCGATGCGGGGCAGTCCCGCGAGCACCTCGCGGGCGCAGTTGTCCCACCACTCGTCGGCGTCGCGGTAGCCGGTCGACGTCTCCGGGAAGACGCCCGCCTTCAGCTCCGGTACCGTCGCCGTCTTCCACTCTCTGAGAAACGTGAACGCGTGTTTGACCGTCTCGGCGCAGTCGACGCCGACCGACGAGTCCGCGAGCGCCTCCCGGACGCTCGGTGGGAGGTCGATGGCCTCGTCGGCGGCCGCCGTGTTGGGCGATTGCAGCACTCGGCGACCGCTCTCGGTGAGCGCGTATCGGTCGCCACCGCGGTTGTCATCACCGCCGTCGCCGCGGTCGGCATCACTGTCGTCGCTGTGGTCGGCATCGTCGTCGCTACCGCTGTCGTCGACGAGCGGCCGCAC
Source organism: Haloprofundus sp. MHR1 (assembly GCF_005155585.1). Lineage (NCBI taxonomy): Archaea > Methanobacteriati > Methanobacteriota > Halobacteria > Halobacteriales > Haloferacaceae > Haloprofundus > Haloprofundus sp. MHR1. Next base: position 1,851,035 of record NZ_CP039833.1, on the reverse strand, counting down.
GAGGTCGTTGTCCGCCATCCGAACCAGTCGCTCGGAGACGGCGTCTGCGTCGACGTCGGCGGTCAGGCGGTCGGCCAACTCGGCCGCCGTGAGTTGGTTGCCGCGCAACCGCGCCAGAACGGACCGGTCGAGGTCGGTGAGTTTGGTGGTGACCATGCCGGGAGATACCACGGCTTGCCTATTGAGGCTCCACACCTTTCGGTGTGTAGACTGGACAGTCGGTATGGAACACTCCGACGAACCCATCGAGGACGCGCGAGCGGAGATTCGCCGAGCGAGCGAGCGCGCCGACGGAGAGACGCGCGAACACCTGCTCTCGCTCGACGAGGGGCTGATGGAACTCGGCGGCGGCGACAAGGTCGAGGCCGACGGACCGCCGAGGGAGGACCGCGTCGAACAGGTCGAGGAGAAAATCGTCGGCTTGGCGAACGAGTTCGACGACGACCACTGGATACAGGAGCGGCTCGAAACCGCCCGCGACTACCTCGACCAGTACCGACAGGAGCGGGGGATTCCGACCGACGGAGAGCGGTGAGGGCGCCGCGAATCGCCGGGGGACTGCGACGAAGTCGACGGCGGTTGAAAGCGATTCGGTTGAAAGCGATTCGGCCGAGAGCAATTCGGTCGAAAGCGACTCGGTCGAATACGACTCGGCCGAAATCGATTCGGCCGAAAAGGACTCAGTCGAAGTCGAACGATGGCCAGACCTCGTTCTCGTAGAACTCGAAGAACGACTCCTGGTCGTCGCCGATCTGGTGGACGTAGACGTGGTCGTAGCCCGCGTCGACGAACTGTTGGACGCTCTCGATGTGCGTCTCCGGGTCCGGGTCGGTGACGACGCTGTCGGCCTCGCGGACGTCCTCCTTCGAGACGGCCTGCGACGCCTGCTCGAAGTGCGTCGGCGTCGGCAGTATCGAGGCGAGTTCGCCGGGCACGAACGAGTTCGGCCACTGCTCGTAGGTCGTCTCGACCGCCTCGTCCTCGTCCTCGGCGTAGCAGACGGTCATCTGCGCGAACTTCGGCCCCTCGCCGCCGTTCTCCTCGAACGCCCGGAGCGGTTCCTCCTGCGGGCCGACGCACCAGAAGCCGTCGCCGAAGTCGGCGGCGGCCGTCGCCGCGCGCTCGCCGTACGCCGAGACGGCGATGGGCGGTGTCTCCTCGGGGCGCGTGAACAGGCGCGCGTTCTCGACGGTGTAGTGTTCGCCGTAGTGGCTGGTCTGGCCGCCGTCCCAGAGCTTTCGGACGACTTCGACGGCCTCTTCGAGCATCTCCAGCCGGACGCGGTGCGGCGGCCAGTGGTCGCCGAGGATGTGCTCGTTGAGGTTCTCGCCGGTGCCGACGCCCCAGACGAAGCGGTCGCCGAGCATCCGCGCCGTCGTCGCCGTCGCCTGCGCGAGGATGGCCGGGTGTATCCGCACGATGGGACAGGAGACGCCGACGACGACGTCGATCTCCTCGGTGGCCGTGGCGACGCCGCCGAGCGTCGACCAGACGAACGGGGCGTGTCCCTGCTCGCTCACCCACGGGTGGTAGTGGTCGGAGATGGAGACGAAGTCGTAGCCGCGTTCCTCGGCCTCTCGCGCGTAGTCGACGAGGTCGTTCGGGGCGAACTCCTCGCTCGACAGCGTGTAGCCGAAGTTCGTCATCGCGCCCTCCGCCGATGCCGTCGGTGTCGCCGCTCTCGCGTGCGCTTCGGGGTCATGCGGGGGAGAGGGCAACGAGCGGACGCTTAAGCGTAGTTCGGTGTGATGAGTGTTGGGGTCACTCGAACTCGGCGGAGTTGTCCTGCGGGTCGTAGCCGAGCACCTCGCGGGTGCGCTCGATGGAGTAGTACTTGCGGTCGTTGTCGCTGATGCCGTAGACGATCTCGTAGCCGTAGTCGGCTCGGATGCAGCGGTCGAACAGGTGCGCGCAGTCGCGGTACGAGAGCCACATCGCCTGTCCGCGCTCGTAGTCGATAGGCGGGTGGTCGCGCGTCAGGTTGCCGATACGGACGCAGACGACCGAGAGGCCGCTCTGGTCGTAGTAGTAGCGACCGAGCGTCTCGCCGGCGGCTTTGCTCACGCCGTAGAGGTTACCGGGCCGGGGGAGTTCCGTACCGTCGAGGAGGAACTCGCTCTCGGGGCGGTAGATGTCCGGCGTCCGGCGGTCGGTCTCGAAGGCGCTCACCGCGTGGTTCGAGGAGGCGAAGGCGACCTTCTCGACGTCGGCGTCGACCGCCACCTCGAACAGTGCCTGCGTCCCGTCGATGTTGTTCCGGAGGACGCTGTCCCACGGCGCTTCCGGACGCGGGTCACCGGCGAGGTGGATGATAGTGCCGACGCCTTCGACGGCCGTAGCGAGCGCTTCGCGGTCCGTGACGTCGGTGACGTACACGTCGTCCTGGGTCGTTCCTGGGGGGAGTTTCTCGTCTGCCAGCGGTTCGCGGTCGAGCAGTCGCCAGTCGTGGTCGTCGCCGATACCACCGAGAATGGCTTGCCCGACGCGCCCACCCGCGCCCGTCAGTAAAACCGGGTCGTCCATTCGGTAGTAGATGGATATACGGAGGCTAAGTAACGCACGGTTCGGCCCCGAAGACGGCCGGCCTCGGAGAGCCGACGGCGCACCGTCGCCCGACAGAGATTAACCGGACGACCGAGTCGACTCCGCATGGTCACCGACGCAGAGCAGGCGTGTTTCGAGGCGGGAATCAAGTTCGGGTCGCTCTACCACCAGTTCGCCGGGACGCCGGTCAGCGTCGGCAGCGCCCGCAGTCTCGAAACCGCGATGGCGGAGGCCATCGAGAACCAGCCGCACTGCGAGACCGTCGCGGTCGAGATCCTCGACGACCGCGTCGACGCCGCCATCGACCACGAGAGCGGCTACACCGAACTCACCGGCTCGCTCATGGAAGTCGAGATGGAGATCCGGTACGAGGGCTGTCGCGTCCGCACGCGCATGGAGATGGAGGACGGTTACCCGCTGATGAGACTGGTCAGCGTCGAAGCGTAAGTCGGCACAGGGGGCGCGGACATCGACCGTTTCGTCTGGTTTTCGCTCCGACACAGAATTTGGCTCCGAGACCCCGACAGCCCTCCGATTTCACTTTCACTTTCGGGCGTGCGTTTAAAACGAGTCGGGTCGAAAAGCCGGGTATGAGCCAATCGCAACTGGGCGACGACGACCTGTTCGGCGAGGCGGCCGCGGAGATGCGCGAAGACGTCGAACAACACCTCTCGGCGGCGCGCGAGACGCTCCCCGAGGGCGACGACATCTGGGAGACGGAAGCCGACAACGTCCTCGGCGTGCTCAACGGTCTGCGCTCGGCGCTCGACACCGGCGACGCCGAAGACCACCTCCGACAGGCCAAGAAGTGGTACACCATCGGCGAACGCGCCGACGCCTTCGAGGACGCCGACGACCTCGCGGACGCCATCGAAGAGGTCGAGGAACTCCTCGAACAGATAACCGAGGCCCACGCGAACGTCGGGGAACTCGCCAGCACGGTTCCGCAACTCCGCGGCGCGTTGGACGAGGCCCACGAAGAAGCCGACACGAGCGAGGAGGCCGAAGCGGACGACGAGGACGAGGAAGACGAAACCGAAGCGGACGACGAAGACGAGGACGACGAAACCGAAGCGGACGACGAAGACGAGGACGACGAAGAAGACGACGAAGACGAAGAGTAGCTACGACCGTCGGTCCGGCCGCGCCACGTCCCGCTCGGCGACCGCGTCGAGAACGCGTGCCAGCGCCGCCGCCGCCGCGTCGAGCAGTTCCTCGCCCAGTGCCGCGTCGCCGTCGCCCGGGTCGCCGACGACGCCGTTCTCCGCGAACTCCGCCGAGTCGTGCGCGAGGTTGACGCTCGCGACCCACTCGCCCCACCGGTCGGCCGCCCCCGCTCTCGCTTCCTCCACCCGGTCTTCGCGCACCGTCTCGGGAGCGACGTGTCTGAGCAGCGCCGTCTCCAACGGGCCGCCGTGTCCCATCCGCGTCGCGTGTTCGCCGACGGCCTCAAACCAGGTGAACGGGACGGCGTAGGCGTCGTCGCGGCGGCTGATTCTCGCGGTCACTTCGCGGAGCGCGCCGACGTTGCCGCCGTGTCCGTTGACGACGACGACGCGGTCGAAGCCGTGGTACGCGAGGCTCTGAACCGTCTCGCGGACGTACGAGCGAAACGTCTCCTCCGAAACCCAGAGCGTCCCTGGGAACTGTCGGTGTTCCTCGGCGACGCCGACGGGGACGGTCGGCCCGACGACGACGTCTCGGTCCGACGCATCGGCACCCGCGGCGGCGACCGCCTCGGCGGTGAGGGCGTCGGTTCCGAGGGGCGCGTGCGGGCCGTGCTGCTCGGTGCTGCCGACCGGCAGGAGCGCGAGGTCGGTGTCGAGGTCGCGGACGTCGGTCCACGCGGCGTCTGTGAGGTGCATATCGACGGCACTCGCCGCGGGGGCTTGTACCCCCCGATTTCGCCGGATTCGGAGGCGGCTTCGGCTCTCAGCCTTATTCACGAAATCCGACGCATGCGAATCGGTTTCTGCCCGGCCGTCGACTCCAGAACCGCATGAGTAACGACGAAGCCGACGACAGTCGCGAGTTGGGCGTCGAGTTCGGCGAACTGGAGGACGAACTCGAGTCGCACGACTACCCGACGACGACCGAGGAACTCGTCGACGAGTACGGCGAGTACGAGCTCGAACTCTCGAACGGGACAAAGACGTTCGGCGAGGTGATGGAGCCGTACCAGGAGGAGACGGATCAGGACTTCGAGGACGCCGGGGAGGTCAAGCAGGCGGTGCTCAACATGGTCGGGTCGGAGGCGGTCGGCCGCCAGCGGTACAGCGACCGCGGAAACGAGCAGTCGCAGGACGAGCAGGAATCGATTTAGCGGCTCTTCTGGAGTTACGGTTTCGACACCATCAGTCGTCTTGCGCGTCGGTACGCGCCTGACGCCGGGAGGCGCGTTCGATGAACTCCTCGGGCAGTTCGTCTATCTCGCCGGCCTGAACGCCCCAGAGGTGGGCGTAGAGGTCGTCGTTTCCGAGCAGCTCGTCGTGGGTCCCGCGCTCCTTGACCCGCCCGCCTTCGAGGACGAGAATCTGGTCGGCGTCCTTGATGGTCGAGAGGCGGTGAGCGATGGCGAACGTCGTTCGGTTCTCCGTGAGCCGGTCGAGGCTGCGCTGGATGAGCATCTCCGTCTCGGTGTCGACGTCGGAGGTGGCCTCGTCGAGGACGAGGATTTCGGGGTCTTTCAGGATGGCGCGGGCGATGGAGAGCCGCTGGCGCTGCCCGCCCGAGAGCTTCACGCCGCGCTCGCCGATCTCGGTGTCGTAGCCGTCAGCGAGATTCTCGATGAACTCGTGTGCTTCGGCGGCTCTCGCGGCCTCGACGATCTCCTCGTCGGTCGCGTCGAACGCGCCGTAGGCGATGTTGTCGCGGACGGTGCCGTAGAACATGAACGTCTCCTGACTGACGTAGCCGATGGCCTGGCGGAGACTCGGAATCGTCACGTCGCGGAGGTCCTGTCCGTCGATCTGTATCTTCCCGTCGTCGACGTCGTACATCCGAAGCAGGAGTTTCAGGATAGTCGATTTTCCCGCGCCGGTGGGGCCGACGAGCGCGAGCGTCTCGCCGCCCTCGACGACGAAGTCGACGTCTTCGACGATGGTCTCGCCCTCGTCGTAGCCGAACGTCACGTCGTCGTACTCGACGCGGCCCTCACCGACGACGAGTTCGTCGGCGTCGGGGTCTTCGACGATGCGCGAGGGTTCGTCCATCAGACCGAAGATGCGCGCCGAGGAGGCGCGGGCGCGTTGGTACATGTTGATTATCTGTCCGAACTGCGCCATCGGCCAGATGAACCGCTGGGTGAGGACGATGAACGTGACGAACTGCCCGATGCTGAGCGCCTCCGTGAACGGACCCGGCGGCCCGGCGAACACCCAGAGACCGCCGACGAAGAACGTGACGACGAAGCCGATACCGGCGAGGACGCGCAGGCCGGGGAAGAACTTGATGCGCGTCCGAATCGCGTCCCAGTTGGCGTCGAAGTAGTCCATCGAGACGTCGTCGACGCGGTCGGACTCGTAGGTCTCGGTGTTGGAGGTCTTTATCACCTGAATCCCGCCGAGGTTGTTCTCCAGTCGGGAGTTGAGCGTCCCCACCGAGGAGCGAACGTCGGCGTACTTCGGCTGGATGATGTCGACGAACTTCCAGGTGAACAGCGCGATGAGCGGCACCGGGAGGAGCGCGACGAGCGCCAGTTGCCAGTTCATCGAGAAGAGGATGGCCGCGATGGCGACGACCATCACCGACAGGCGGAAGAAGGAGTTCATCCCGTCGTTGAGGAACCGTTCGAGGCGGTTGACGTCGTTCGAGAGGATGGACATCATCTCGCCGGTCTGCTTGTCGGCGAAGAAGTCCATGTTCAGCCGCTGCATCTTGTCGTACGTGTCGGTGCGGATGGCGTGCTGAATGTTCTGCGCGAAGGAGTTCCACCCCCAGTTACGCGTCCAGTGGAACACCGCGCCGCCGAAGAAGCCGAAGGCGATGAGTCCGACCGAGAAGTAGAACTGTTCGGTCTGCGTCGCCGGGACCACGCCGGAGACGGCCGCCGCGGAGAGAGGAACCGTGTCGGCGACGGCCTGCGCGTACTCTTTGTCGCCGAAGACGGCGTCGATGGCGATACCGAGGACTACCGGTGGGAGCAGGTCGAGCAACCGCGCGACGACGCTCGCGAACAGTCCGACGACGAACTGCGTGGTGTTCTGCCGACCGTACTCGGCGAACAGTCGGCGCATCGGGTTCTCTGTGTTCTCTCGCTGCGCTTCGAAGGGGTCGTCGTCGTCCACGGCCGTTCCCATTATCTCCGAAACAGGAGACGCCCGTTAAAAAGCATTACCTACGAATCGAAATACTCCGGTTCGGTGTAGCGGTTCCATCGGCGGTTTCGTTCGGAATCAGGAGCCTATCGCCCTCGGAGATGCCGGTCCGGTTCGTATATCCCATGGGGACTTCGAGGACGTACTTTCCGTGCCCGGTATAGCGCGTCAGTTGGCCCTCGGACTCGTCGGCCGGGTCCAGCGGCGCGTGGTGAATCCGCGTGATAGTCCCGTCGGCGTCGACGAAGACGATGTCGAGCGGGAACTCCATGTTCCGCATGACGTAGGAGTACTCACCCTCGCTGTCGTGGACGAACAACATCCCCTCGCCGTCGTCGAGCGACGTGGTGTTGCTCAGTCCAGTGTAGCGTTTGTTGTGCGTATCGGCGATTCGGACGTCGACGGCCGCGAGTTCGGTTCCGTCGTTCCCGTCGACGGCGGTGACCGTCGTCGTCTCGTACTCGCTCGGGGCGGGGGGGCTGCGGACGTAGTCGAAGGCGACGACACCTCCCGCGGCGAAGAGAGAGACGACGAGGACTCCGACGAGGATACGCGTGCGCACGGTCGTGAGAACGGACCCCACGCGAGTAAGCGTTCCGGGGTTCGTCACAGAGAGAAACAGTTATTCGAGCGGAGCGATTCGTGCAGATACGCGGGCTCGTGGTCTAGCTGGTTATGACGCGGCCCTTACAAGGCCGAGGTCGGTGGTTCGAATCCGCCCGAGCCCACTAAAACCCGTGAGCGACAGCGAACGGTGTTTTAGTGACGGAGGGCGGTCGAACCCGACGAGACCGAACGAAGTGAGGTCTCGGCACGGTTCGAATCCGCCCGAGCCCATACAGATCCGCGAGCGTAGCGGGTGTGGTTTCTGCTGAGAAGGCGGTCGAACCCGACGACGAGTGAGATAAAGCCGAACGAAGTTCTCGCGGGTCGAATCCGCCCGAGTTTCAGCGCCCCCTTTCGCTCACCCGAACGCCCGACTTCGACCCCCGAATTCGACAGAGTCCGAATAATATCAGATATTCAAACTGTGTGTCGGGAGACGACATTCAGCCCCCTAATTTTCGTCGCACGTTCGGAATTAGTTCGTGCCAGTTCCTATGTAGTTTCTCTTCATTACAGCAACAAATATATACAAGTAGAGTTTGCAGACAATCAGATAGTGGTGAATATATAATGCTCCGAACTGCGCTCACAGCGACCGGCGTCCTCGCCCTCGTCGTCGTCGCCGGCGTCGGCGGCGCGCTGGCACTCGGGTTCTCGCCCGCGGACTTGGTCGGTGACGTAACCGATAAGGTCGGCGGAGACGCACCGTCGGACGTGCAAAGCGACGGAGGAAGCGACGGTACGAGCGAGGCGGCGGACGGCGGCGACGAAGCGGTACAGGACGCGTACGACCAACCGCTCCGGTTTTCGGTCGGTGAAATCGAAGAGTGCGGAACGACCTGTCGGGACGTGACCGCGCAGGTGAAAAACACCGGCAACGAGTCCGTCGACGAGATCGACGTGACCGTCCGCATCTTCGCCGACGACGACGAAGTGTGGGACGGGAGCGTCGAAGTCGGGTCCGTCGACGCCGCGGAGACGCAGGAGCAGACGATTCGCGTCGAACTCGGCTACCTCGACGCGATGAAGATCAAACAGAACGACGGCTACATCACCGTCCGTACGACGGTGACGACGGACGAGGGCACGTTCGAGTTCGAAGAGCGTCGGAAAGTCGCGTGAGAACAGTCGGCACGCCGTCGGCGTGTTCCGAAATCCTTTTTGCTCCCATCCGCATCCGTCAGAGTGCGCCGCCTTAGCTCAGACTGGGAGAGCACTCGACTGAAGATCGAGCTGTCCCCGGTTCAAATCCGGGAGGCGGCATCCTTCTGATTCCGACTTTCGAGCGAGGCGTCTCGTCGCCGAGCGACTCAGTCGGAATCTGTCGATGCTATCGACTGTGATTTGAACCCTGGAAGACACGCGCAACGAGCGAAGCGAGTGAGCATGTCTTCCTCCGGTTCAAATCCGGGAGGCGGCATGATTTTGCGACGAGCAACCTCGCGAGCCACAAGTATACATCTAGACCGAATTTGAACGAAACCGAGGTTCTGCGAGTGAAGCGAGCAGGTTCTCGGCCGTAGTTAACAATCCGAGAGGCGGCATCTCGATTTTACGCGAGCCTCACCCGAGAAGCTGCTGCGCTCGACTAACTGGCTGAGAGACTCACGAGACAGTCGCCCACCGAGTAGCCGAGCGCCACGGCGGTCCGCTTCCGCTATAGCAACGACCGGAGTAGCCGGAGCGGGAAGGCGATAACCGCGGTGACGAAGTCACTCACCCCCGAAACAGCGGGCCAATAGCTCCGAGCGTTGCGAAACTGTGCGACGCCGAACCGTATCGCAGTTCGGGTCGCACGTGCCGGATCGGTGAGTCCCCGGAGGAACGTTCTCCTCCCCGCCGAAGGCCGTGTTTACGCGTGTCGAGATATCTATTCCCACGGCGTTCCGAGTAAGAAAGAGCTATAGTTTCGGTTCGAAATAGAACTAGCAACTAGTGACCCGTCTTCCAAATCCGATTCGAGGAGTGATATTGCTCATCGGCCTCGGCCTCGCGCGACTCGGCCTCGTCGCGCCCGAGCGCGTCCGTCGAACCACTGACCTCTCGTGGCCGCGCATCGTCACCGGCGTCGCCCGCATGTCGAAGAACGCCGTCGACGTCGCGATGGTCGGTATCGCTATCGGCCCCGCCGCCATCGCCGGCGTCGGCCTCGCGAGCGCCTACTGGGGTATCGCGTTCGCGCTCGGCGGCGGGTTCGCCGCCGGGACCATCGCGCTCGTCTCGCAACGATACGGCGCGAACGCGTTCAAAGAACTCGGACAGGCGGTTCGTTCCAGTCTCCTCGTCGTCGTCGCCGCGACGGTCCCGGTGATGCTCGCGTTCGTCTTCTTTCCCGTCCAGCTCATCACCCTCATCAACGGCGACGCCAACGCAATCGCGTTCGGCGCGCTCTACCTCCAGATAGTCGGCTTCGCGGTCCCCTTCGCGGGCGTCAACCTCATCGGCAGTCGAATCTACATCGGCCTCGACGACGCGTGGACGCCGATGCTCGTCCGCGCCGGCGGCGCGATATCGAACATCGTCTTCAGCGCGCTGTTCATCTTCGGTCTCGACATGGGCGTCGCGGGCGCGGCGTTCGGCACACTCCTGGCGAACGTGTTGGTCACCGTCGCGTTCACCGTCGGCCTCGTCAACGGACGCCTGCCGGGCGCGGGCGACCTCCCCGTCACCATCGACCTGAGGGGGGCGTACGTCGACTGGCCGACGATGCGGCAGATAACCGAGATCGGCCTCCCGGTCGTCGGCCGGAGCATGGTGTGGACCGTCGCCAACTTCCCGATGCTCGCTATCGTCGGCATGTTCGGTGCGCCTGTGCTCGCCGCGTACGTCATCAGCCGTCGCATCTGGGGCATCATGAACACGCCCGGCTGGGGCTTCGGTCTCGCGTCGAGCAGCCTCGTCGGTCAGGAGCTGGGGTCGGGTAACGAACGGACCGCGGAGGCGTACGGTCGCGAAATCGTCCGCTTCTCCGTCGCCACCTACATCGTCGCCGCGGCGCTCGTCGCGGTGTTCGCCGAACCGATCGTCCTCGCGTTCGTCGGCGGACGTGCTGACCCGTCCTTTTCGACCGCCGTGACGCTCGTTTACGTCTCCTGTTTCGCGGTCATCGCGCAGGGCGTCAGCGGGGCCTCGGCGGGGCCGCTCGACGCCAGCGGCGACACCACCTGGCCCTTCCTGAGCCAGGCACTCGGGATGTTCGCGTTCTCGATTCCGGTGGCGTACCTCGGTGCGACGACGTCGCTCGCCTACTGGGGGCTATACCTCTCGTTCGTCGCGGAGACGACCGTGCCGGCGGCACTCAACTACTACCGCTTCTCCACCGGCAAGTGGAAGCTCGTCAGCCGTAAGTTCCGTCCCGGGTCGGCTGTCGCCGACGACTGAGAACCGACGACTGACGACTGACACCCATGACCGGCAGATTCGCTCCCGACGCACCTCGCGAGCAGCAGACGATACGACTCCCCGAAGCACGACTGGCGTCGTTTCGGGAGTGGGCCGAGGACGGAACCGCGCTCGCCGCGGCGGCGCGGGTGTGCGATTCGGAGGGTCGCATCGCGCTCGTGCGAAACCAGTGGTCCCGAGGGTGGATTCTCCCCGGTGGCGCGGTCGAACCCGGCGAGCGTGCGCCCGAGGCCGCTCGCCGCGAAGTGCGCGAGGAGACGGGACTCGACGCGACAATCGGGGAGGTGCTCGTCGTCGTCGAGCAGACGTACGTCCCCGAAACTGGAGACGGAACGGCCGGCGAGACGGCGTTCTCGGCGCAGTACGTCGTCTACGCGGGCCGCGCGGACGGCGAGATACCGAGCGCGGAGCGGTTGGGCCTGACCGCCGACGAGATTACGGCGGCGCGGTGGTTCGAGACGCTTCCGCGGCGACTCCACGACGGCGACCTGCTCGAACCGTACCTGTAGCGACTCGGGAGGCCGCGTGAGGGGATGCGACGTTCCCTACGCGAGTTCGTCGCCGAGAGCGCGTCTCGAAGCGGTTGTCGGATTCGACAAACAGTACGGACTCGGAAGCGTTATGAGTGCTGACGGACTTCTCTCAAAAGCAATGGCAAAAGGTACGGTCGACTTTTTCAACGACACCGGCGGTTACGGATTCATCGAAACTGAAGACGCAGACGACGACGTGTTCTTCCACATGGAAGACGTCGGCGGCCCGGACCTCGAAGAGGGTCAGGAAGTGGAGTTCGACATCGAGCAGGCCCCGAAGGGCCCGCGCGCGACGAACGTCACCCGACTGTAAGCGTCGTTCTTTTCAGAACGCCGATCACACACGAACACGGTTCTATTTGAGCTCCTCCGGCGAGTGACGACTCCGCCGCGGCGTTCGGTCCGGTCCCGTTCGGAGCGACGCTCACTCCGGACCGCGTTCGCCGACGACGTCGCCGACGACGCGACACTCGCCGTCCGGGCGTCGGGGTCGTCCGGCGCTTCGACGTTCGGCAGCCCCGAGAGCCCCGGCCGGACGACCGACTCCCACCAGCCCTCCCCTGGCGAGTCGTCGCCAGCCGACGCGACCGACCGTCTCGACGTTCGAGTTTTTTCGGCCTGCAGACCGTCTCTCCGGTATGAGCGACGGCGAGGCGGAGCAGTTGGCTCAGAGCGGACTCGTCTACGAACCGTACCAGTCCTCGCCGCTGAAGCGGTGGGTGCTCCTGGACGGGAACCGAGGGGTGCTGGCGGGGCTGCTGTCGGTCGCCGTCTGCGCGTCCGTGGCGACGCTCTGCTGGGTCGGCGTCGTTCCCGTCGGAGACGCCGACGTCGTGCTGTCGCTCGTCGGCGCGCTGGTCGGCGGGACGCTCCCCTTTATCACCATCGTGCTCGCCATCAACCAACTCGTCCTCTCGCAGGAACTGGGGTCGACCGACGACCTGCGGGCGCGGCTGACGGCGATGCAGGAGTTCCGCCGGGAGGTCGAGTCACTCACCGGTCGGACCGTCAGCCCCGCCGCGCCCGCAGACTTTCTCCGCGACCTCGTCGAGCAGAGTCGCTCGCGCGCGGTGACGCTCGAATCTGCCGTCGAAGACAGCGACGACGAACTCCGGGAAACGGTCTATCAGTACGTCGAGACGGTCGAAAACGAGAGCGCGACGGTGTCGGAAGCGCTCGAAGGGGCGGAGTTCGGCACGTTCGGAGCGCTCTCGTCGGTTCTCGGTCACTTCGACGGGCGGCACATGCATACGGCGCGCGTGCTTCGAGCGGACCACGGCGAGGCGTTCGGCGACGAGGCCGAGACGCTCGACGAGCTCGTCGAACTGCTCGAACAGCTCGCCGTCGCCCGGCAGACGTTCAAGACCATCTACGTCCAGCACGAACTCGCGACGCTCTCGCGGGTCCTGCTCTACGTCGGCTTCCCGACCCTGTTCGGCGGCGGGTTGCTCATCCTCTCGTACGAGTCGCTGCTGTCGTCGACCGCCGGGAGCGGCCTCCCCTTCTGGCTCGTCTCGGGCGGCGTCACCCTCGTCTTCCTCCCGTTCGTCGTCCTCCTGACGTACACGCTCCGAATCGCGACGGTGGCGAGCCGCACGGCCGACTTCGGCCCGTTCGTGCCGCGAGCAACGGTGAAAGACGACCTCTGAGCGTCTGAGCGACCGCGCGGCGCGCCGGCGCACCCGCGCACCGCTCTATTGGCGCCTCGCAGACCGACACACCAGTCGAACCGGATGCCGGCCACCGGGGCCGAACGCGATTGGCTTTTGTCGCCGCCGCCCGAACGTTCGCGGACGACGGATGACGGACGACGAGCGGGTCGACGAGAGCGGCGAGAGCGGCGAGAGCCACGACCACGCCGAGGCGAACCGCAGAGCGCACGCGGTGACGCTCCACCGGCCGACCCACCGCGAAGTGCTCTGGCAGGTCGAGGAGGCGTTCGAGCGCGGCGACATGGTGACCCTGTTCGGCCGCTGTACGGTCGAGTACGACGGCCGCGCCGCGAGCACGCTCGGCCTCGGCAACCGGCTCGTGATTCTCAAACCCGACGGCGCGGCGCTCGTCCACACCGACGAGAAGCGGACGCCGGTGAACTGGCAGCCGCCGGGCTGTGAACACCACGCGGCGGTCCGAGACGGGCAGTTCAGGATTCGGAGCGAGCGTACGACGCCCGCAGAGACGCTCGACGTTCGCTTCGAGCAGGTCCATCAGTTCTCGTCGCTGTCGGTCACCGGCGGCCGCGACCTCGACTTGCAGGGGAGCGAGGAGGACCTCCGCCAGCACATCCTTGAGGACCCGGACCTCGTCGAACCGGGCTTTCTCCCGCTTTCGACCGAGCGGCAGACGAGCGCCGGTCCGGTCGACATCTACGGCGAGGACGACGACGGCCGCGCCGTCGCCGTGGAGTTGAAGCGGCGGCGGGTCGGCCCCTCGGCGGCCGGCCAACTCCAGCGCTACGTCGCCGCGTTGCGCGAGGAGTTCGGAGACGGCGCGGCGGTCCGCGGCGTTCTGGTCGCCCCCTCGGTCACCGACCGGGCGGCGACGCTGTTAGCGGAGCGCGGCCTCGACTTCGTGGCGCTCGACCCGACGACGGGTCGGCCGCCGGAGGGGAGCGAGGACTGAAAATCGGGAATCGTCGGCCGCAGTCGTCCGCGTACGGTGACGACCGCACTGCCGCCGCGACCGGGAGGTGCGAGCGGACCGGAAGGGCCGGAGCCGTGTCAACGAGTCGCAGAACGCGTAGAGGACGCATCGAAGGCTTTATTCACGGCGTTGGCCTTGTTCAGCCCAAGTAACTATGGCAGACAAACCGGCCTCAATGTACCGGGAGATCTCCAAAAAGCCGTACACGCGGCGTGAGTACATCACGGGGATTCCTGGCTCGAAGATCGCACAGCACAACATGGGTAACCTGCAGACGGGTCCGGAGGACTACCCGGTCCAGATCAGCCTCCGCGTCGAAGAGGAGTGCCAGATTCGACACGGCTCGCTCGAATCGGCGCGTCTGTCGGCGAACCGCCTGCTCCTGAAGCACGTCGGCCAGCCGAACTACAAGATGGTGCTCCGCAAGTTCCCCCACCACGTCCTGCGCGAGAACAAGCAGGCGACCGGTGCGGGTGCGGACCGCGTCTCCGACGGGATGCGCCAGGCGTTCGGGAAACCGGTCGGCACGGCCGCGCGCGTCCAGCGCAACGACGCCGTGTTCACCGCCTACTGCAACCCCGAAGACGCCGAGACGGTGAAAGACGCCTTCCGCCGCGCGTACAACAAGATGTCGCCGCCGTGCCGCATCGTCGTCGAGAAGGGCGAGGAACTGCTCGTCGCCTAGTGAGAGAGCGATTCCTCGCGCGTCTCGCAGAGAAGGGCGAGGAACTGCTCGTCGCCTAATCGAAAGCTACCGACGACCGCCGAACGGCGGACACACACGCTTTTCCCTCCTCCACCGAACTCGTAGCGTATGCTCCGACTCGCGGTGACGACCGACGCCGAGACGTTCGAGCGGATGCGCGACCCGCTGGCCTCGCGCGGCGTCGACGTTCGACACCTCCGCGCGAACGGGCGAACGATTCGACTCACCTCGTCGCCTCCGGAGACGTTCGACGTGGGGTTCGTCTACCCGACGCGACTGATGGAGGGCGGAGCGCTCGACGCCCTCCACGGGGTTCCGTGGGTGAACGACCGCGAAGCCGTGCTCACCTCGCGGAACAAGGCGGGCGTCGTCGCCGCGCTCTCGCGGGCCGGCCTCCCGGTTCCGCAGACGACGATGGTGTCGAACCCCGTCGACGACGACGAACTCCTCGCCGCCGCCGCCGAGTTCGACGGCCCCGTCGTCGTCAAGCCGAACTCGACGACCCGCGGCGCGGGAATCGTCCGCGTCGACGACCCCGACTCGCTGTCGGGTGTAGCGGACTATCTCCGGCTCGTCCACGACTACAACGCGACGGGCGACAAGTCGTATCTCCTGCAGGAGTTTCTGCCCGGCGCGCGAGACTACCGGGCGATGGTCGTCGACGGTCAGTGCGTCGGCGGCGTCGAACGTCGGTTACCGACGGAGGCGCGGGAGGCGGGGCGGTGGAAGCACAACGTCCACCGCGGCGCGGAAGCGACGGGCGTCGAACTGGCCGAGAGACACCGACGCCTCGCCGAAGACGTCGCCGAGGCGCTGGAGGTTCCGTACCTCGGCGTCGACCTCCTCGAAACCGAAAATCGGCTCGTCGTCGGCGAGACGAACGCACGGCCGACCATCGACGACGACGCGAAGTACGACGCCGGCTTTTACGACCGGTTGGCGGCGCTGGTGAAGCGGCAGGTCGAGTAGCCAGAACCCCGAGTCGTCGCTCACTGTCGCTCTCGGTGTGCGGTACGAAACGTTGGAGGGAGTGACGACGGTGTCGGCGGCAGCGCTACTCGACGTCGATTTCGGCGGAGTCCTCGATGCGATCGAGCGTCACCTGGAGGACGCCGTTTTTGAACGTCGCGCTCGCGGAGTGTTCGTCGACGCGCGCGGGCAGTTGGATGCGCTCGTCGTACTCGCGGCGGTCGCTGGCGGCGCTGATAGTGAGCCGTTCGCCGTCGCACTTCAGGTCGATGTCGTCCTTGTCGACGCCGGGGAGGTCGGCGACGACGCGAATCTGGTCACCTTCGTCGACGACGTCGACGTGCGTCTCGCTCGCAAAGCCCGTGCGGTCGTCGAAGCCGCCGGTCATCTCGTTCATCATGCGTTCGATCTCGCCGAAAATGTCGCCGAAGGGGTCGTCACGGTCGTCTCGCTTCATGCGGCACGCTATGTCGTATGTGCTCAAAAGCCTTCTGTCGGTGTCGGGGACGGCGTATCCGTCGCGGATGATACGCCGAAAAGAGACGTTCCAAAACCCATATAGGAGGTGGGATTTAAATACTACACAGGCACTAACTCAGTTATGAGTGAAAAATCGTACCTTGGCGCCGGGGAAGAGGTCGACGAGTCGGAAGTCGTGCGCATCGCGCTTAACGGCTTCGGGCGCATCGGGCGGAACGTGTTCCGCGCGGTCATGGACGACCCGCGCATCGAACTGGTCGCCATCAACGACGTGATGGACGGCGAGGACATGCGGTATCTCGGCAAGTACGACACCGTCATGGGGCGCCTCGACGGCGTGACGCTGGAGGACGACCAGTTGAGCATCGGCGGCACGTCGGCGCAGGTACTCAACGTCCAGAGCCCCGCCGAACTGCCGTGGGACGACCTCGACGTCGACGTCGCCTTCGAGTGTACGGGTATCTTCCGCACGTACGACGACGCCCACGACCACGTCGAAGCGGGCGCGGACAAGGTCGTCATCTCCGCGCCGCCGAAAGGTGACAAACCCGTGAAACAACTCGTCTACGGCGTCAACCACGACGAGTACGACGGCGAGGACGTCGTCTCGAACGCCTCCTGTACCACCAACAGCATCACGCCGGTGGCGAAGGTGCTCAACGAGGAGTTCGGCATCAACTCCGGACTGATGACGACGGTCCACGCCTACACCGGGTCGCAGAGCCTCATCGACGCGCCGAAGGGCAAGACGCGCCGCGGGCGCGCCGCCGCAGAGAACATCATCCCGACGACGACGGGCGCCGCGAAGGCGACGACCGAGATTCTGCCCGAACTCGACGGCAAACTCGACGGGATGGCGATTCGCGTGCCGGTGCCGAACGGCTCCATCACCGAACTCGTCGTCGACCTGCAGGGCGACCCCAGCGCAGAGGAAATCAACGAAGCGTTCCGGAACGCCGCCGACAACGAACTCGCGGGCGTGCTCGGCTACACCGACGACGAGGTCGTCTCCTCGGACATCCTCCAGCTGCCGTTCTCCTCGACGGTCGACCTGAACTCGACGAACGTGCTCGAAAACGGCGGCCTCGCCAAGATTCTGACGTGGTACGACAACGAGTACGGCTTCTCCTGCCGGATGCTCGACGTCGCGCGCCACATCACCGAGGAGTAACGCGGCACTCACGGTTGAGTTATCGATTTTTCGTACGATTGCGCCCGAGAGTAGCGACTGAAGTGCGATGGCGTGCGTCGGTCGAGATTCAACCGCTTCGCAAGACAGTATCAGGTTAAATCAGAGATGATATGATGGAAAACTCCGACGGCTCCGCCGACGACCAGCGCCAACCCGAGCACATAGATAGGGAACGTAATGAGTGTCCGTAAAAGCCCTCTCGGGATGATGAATAACCCGTCTTGCGAAAACGCCATCACCCACCTTCCAGCGAAGATTGCAACGTAGAGAAGGATGAGTTCACGTCTAAATGCATAGCGGAACGAATCCATTGCTGTTGGGGACACGAAATGTCGTATATACAGTCCTGTAATACGTATTACGGGATGTGTCGAATTGCGTGTCGTTGAGCGATACGCTCTATTTGACGTGCCATTCTTATCAGGCGAGGGAGATCTCAATAGAGCCGTCTACACTCGTACCCGCGAGCGCCGACCGCATCCGCCCACGACTAAGTAGCAGTCCGACGATTTCCGACGTGAGATGGCTTCGTTCAACACGCTCGACGACCTCGACGCCGAACAGCGAGTGCTCGTGCGCCTCGACCTCAACTCACCGGTCGAAGACGGCGTCGTGCAGGACAACCGCCGCTTCGAGCGACACGCCGAGACGGTGTCGGAGCTCGCCGAGGGGAACCACCGCGTCGTCCTGATGGCCCACCAGGGTCGTCCCGGCGACGACGACTTCGTCTCGCTCGAACAGCACGCCGACATCCTCGGAGAGCACGTCGGCAGAGAGGTAAAGTTCGTCGCCGACACGTACGGCGACGAGGCGATGGACGCCATCGACGCGCTCGAACCCGGCGAGGTGCTGCTGCTCGAAAACGTCCGGATGGTCGACGACGAGTTACCCGAGGAAGAGCCCGAGACGAAAGCCGAAACCGAGTTCGTGCGGACGCTCGCGCCGAAGTTCGACGCCTACGTCGACGACGCCTACTCGGCGGCGCACCGAAAGCACGCCTCGCTGGTCGGCTTCCCGCTCGTCCTTCCGGCGTACGCCGGGCGCGTGATGCAGAGCGAGTACGAGGCGAACTCCAGCATCGCCACCCGCGAGTTCGACGGGCAGGTGACGATGGTCGTCGGCGGGACGAAGGCGACCGACGTCATCGGCGTGATGGACGCCATCGGCGAGAAGGTGGACACCTTCCTCCTCGGCGGCATCGCGGGCGAACTGTTCCTCCGCGCCGAGGGCTACCCGGTCGGCCGCGACGTCGGCGAGATGGACCTCTTCGACGAGCAGTGGGAGAACAACCAGGACGTTATCGAGGACGTGCTCCAGCGCCGCACCGGGCAGATTCGTCTCCCGGTCGACCTGGCGTACGAGGGCGACGACGGCGAACGCGCCGAGGTGTCGGTCGAGGACATCGACGAGAAGGACACCGGCTACCTCGACGTCGGCTCGGAGACGGTCGACGGCTACGCACCGACCATCCGCGAGTCCGAGGCGGTGTTCGTCAAGGGCGCGCTCGGAATGTTCGAGGACGAGCGCTTCGCCGACGGTACGGTCGGCGTACTCCGCGCCATCGCCGAGACGGACTGCTTCTCGGTCGTCGGCGGCGGCGACACCTCCCGCGCCATCGAGATGTACGGGCTGAGCGAGGACGACTTCTCGCACGTCTCCATCGCGGGCGGGGCGTACATCCGCGCGCTGACCGGCGAGTCGCTCCCGGCGGTCGAACTGCTGGAGGAGCAGGCCGAGAGGTAGGCGCAGGGTCAGTTCGCGTGGTGACGAGTCAGCCCTCGTAACCCGGTGCCGACGAGGTAGAGACCGAGCGGGACGAACAGAACGACCGCGGCGGTGTCGGCCGGTCCCCACCAGAGCGCGCTGTTCACGCCGTCGGTGAGGTCCGGCGACTGCGCGTAGCTGAGGTAGTTGAACACGCGGTAGAGCGGCCACGCGAGGACGACGAGGCCGACACCGATTTTGGGGAGGGCGTCGGTGTTCACGGGTTCTCCTCTGACAAGGTGACAACTAACTGCTTCGATGGCGAGTCGACGGAGTCGGGGTCGACCGACACTACGATTTTACCGGTCACGCCCCAAACCACCGCTATGCTCGTCGGAATCGTCTCAGATACCCACGACAACCTCGACTGCGTACGGGCAGCCGTCGACCACTTCGAATCCGAATCCGTCGACGCCGTGGTCCACTGCGGCGACGTCGTCGCCCCCTTCTCGGCGACGCCGTTCGATTCGTCCTTCGAGTTCTACGCCGCCCGCGGCAACAACGACGGCGAGTGGAGCCTCCAGTTGACGGTGGAGTCGTTCGGCACCTACCTCGGCGAAGCGGGCGAACTCACCTTCGACGACCTCGACGTGGCCGTCTACCACGGGACGAGCGGGACGCTCGTGGACGCGCTCGTCGACTGCGGCGACTACGACTACGTCCTCCACGGCCACACCCACCGGCGAGAGGTCGAGGAACGCGGCGAGACGGTGCGCGTCAATCCCGGTGGACTCCCGATTCCGGGTGCCGACGACGCGTTCCACGTCGCCGTCCTCGACACCGAAACCGGCGAGGTGTCGTCGCACGAAGTCGCGTAGAAGGAGCAACGTCGGTCGCCGCTCGGACGGTTAGATGGTTAGTCGTCGGCGGCGACGAACGACCGCGTCTGCCCGCCGAAGACGCTCTCGAGGCCGACGCCGAGCGTCTCGTTCGTCAGCGCGATGCTCTCGTCTTTCGTCGCGCTGCCGGTGATGGCGCGGACGGCGTCGATGTTCTCGGGGATCACGTCGCTCTCCTGGTGAATCGCCTGGAAGAGGTAGAGGTCGTCGTCCTCGACGGCGATGGACTCCTCCCAGATGCAGTTCTCCCAGAGGTCGCCGCGGGGGCGACCGGCGTCCATGGCGAACTCCTTGAGCTTGCCGGTGCCGTCGATGCCGGAGTGTTGAGGGACGAAGAACAGCCGCGACTCGCCCGCGAGCAGGTCGCGCACGTCCTCGGCCGTCGGTGTCGATTCGAGCGTGACGTTGACGCTGTGGGTGTGCATCAGCGTCGCCGGCACCTTCAGTCCGAGCGTGTCGATCTTGAGGTCCGGGAAGATGGTCTGGACGTCCGGACCGTGGTGCGAGGGGAGCTTCACGGGGTCCGGTAGGATGTCGTTGATCGGTCCGCGGCCCGTCTGTCCGGGGTCGCCGCCGCGACGGACGAGCGTCACGCGCGCTTTCTTCACGCCGTAGGTCTCGTCGAGCGGCGCGAGCAGTCGAGAGAGACCGGTCGTGTTGCAGGAGACGGTTCGGACGAACTGCGCGTCGGTGGCCTCGTCGTAGTTGGCGCGCGCGTTGAAGCTCACGTCCGCGACGTCGGCGTCTTCGCCGCCCTGGAAGATGGCCGGGGTGTCGTGGCGCTCGTACAGTTCGCGGTTCTGTGCGCCGATTCCGGAGGGAGTGGTGTCGACGACCACGTCGCTGTCGGCGACCAGATCGTCGACCACGCCAGCGAGGGGAACGCCCGCTTCGTCGAACTGGTCGACGCGCTCGGGAAGCGCGGCGTAGAGGGAGTACCCGTTTCGGACTGCCGTCTCGGCTTCGAAGTTCGGCCGCGTCTTCGCAACCCCGACGAGTTCCATGTCGGGCTGCGCGCAGACGGCGTCTGCGACGCGTTTGCCGATTGTTCCGTAGCCATTGACGCCCACCTTGAGCATATCCGGACCTGCTACCGGGAAGGACATAGTTATTTCGGAGCTTAACACTTAGAAATTAACTCCGAGGCGAGTAACCATGTCTCGGTTTCAGGTCACTCAGGTCCGGATATTTCAGCGTTTAGGTGAGAATATTACCGGCCCCGAGCGGGCGATGTGGCAAAGCCTAACCCGTCGCCGACAGCCATCTGTGGTATGGCCGACCACAGCACCGGCGACGCGCTCCGTGCCGCCGCGGAGACGGCGCTCGAACAGTGTCTGAACGTCCAGCCCGAGGAGTCCTGCGTCGTCGTCACCGACGACAAGCGAGCGCCCATCGGCGAGGCGCTGTACGAGGTAGCGAGCGACATCACCGACGACGCCGTCGTCGTTCGCTACCCGCCGGGACCGCAGCACGGTGCGGAGCCGCCGGCACCCGTCGCGGCGGCGATGCGCGACGCCGACGTGTTCGTCGCGCCGACGACGAAGAGCCTGAGCCACACCCGCGCGCGTAGCGAGGCGTGCGACGCCGGCGCGCGCGGCGCGACGATGCCCGGAATCACGGAGGAGGTGATGCTCGCCGGGCTCGACGCCGACTACGAAGCGATCGCGCGGCACAGCCTCGACGTGCTCGAACAGGTCGTCGACGCCGACGAGATTCGCGTGACGACCGAGAGCGGCACCGATATCACGTTCGTCCCCGGCGACCGCGAGTGGCTCTCGGACACCGGGATGGTCCACGAGGCGGGGCAGTTCTCGAACCTCCCGGCGGGCGAGGTGTTCGTCAGTCCCGAGACGGTCGACGGCACTTACGTCGTCGACGGGACGATGATGCCGTACGGCCTGCTCGGAGAGGGGCAGGAGCTCCGTTTCGAGGTCGAAGACGGCTACGTCACGGAGATATCGGACGACGAGGTTCGGGCGCAGGTCGAAGCGGGCGCCGAAGAGGTCGGACGCGACGCGTACAACCTCGCCGAACTCGGCATCGGGACGAACGTCGGCGTCGACGACCTGGTCGGCTCCGTCCTCCTCGACGAGAAGGCCGCCGGCACGGTTCACATCGCCATCGGCGACGACGCCGGCATCGGCGGCGACACCGTCGCGCCGCTTCATCTGGACGGAATCATCCGCGAACCGACCGTGTACGCGGACGGGGAGGTCGTAAACCTCCCGACAGTCGAGCGGTGAAACCGCGAGACGGCGAGAAGGTGGAGCTTCCGCAGTAACGAACGGCGAGCGCGGCAACGGTCGGTCTGTCGCGGTCCAGCCCGTGCGAACGAAACTACCGCTGATACTGCTCGTACTGGTGCGTGAACTCCAGGAACTCGTCGAGCGGTCGAGTGCACCCCGCCATCGTCACGACGTTCGCGTCGGCGTCGTAGTCGACGATGCCCGCGTCCGCCAACTTCGGGAGGTGCGAGTGGTGTAAGTCGGCGCGGACCTGCTCGGTGACCTCCTCCGGAATCCGCTCTGGGTCCTCTTCGTACTCCCAGGCGGCGACCTGTTCTGCGACCTCCGAGAGCGTCGCCGGATAGCGACACGTCTGCAGGTGGTACAACACGTATCGACGGCGCGGGTCGCAGAGTACCTGAAACACCGCGTCGAGCGGAAACGTGTCGGTGTCGTCGACGCGGACGGAGTCAGGAAACTCCCCGGAGCCGTCTGTTCTCCCGTTGTCACCCCTCGTCTGTCTGTCGAATGAGTCGTCGTCCATCTTGTGTTCCCCCCAGTCCACTGGACGGTTCCGGTCGAACGTGTCGACGTCGTCGCCGACCGCCCTACAGCGATTCGTGTGCCTTTGACACAGTTTACGTACCACGGCAATACGGTTAGTACTGTTGTTGGTCGTTCGTGTTGTTTGCACAGCCACGCGTACGAGCGGTGGCGGGTTCCTTTCGAGAGTGGGGGTTCCTTTCGAGAGCGGGGGGTCGTCGTGAGAAGCGCGGACTTTTACGGCCAGATGGATTACGCCGTCGTATGAGCCAAAGCGAACGCGTCGCGGTGGTCTGTCCCTCCTGTTCACCGCAGACGGAGACGGTCCACGAGGTACTCAAACCCGGGGGCCAGACGACCGTCCGGTGCACCGAGTGCGGACACACCCACAAGACGAAAATCGAGGAGGAACGCGAGGTCGAACTGAGCGTCATCGTCTCCCAAGACGGCGAGTCGTTCAGCACGACCGTCGACGCGCCCGCCGAGGAGACGCTGGCGGTCGGCGAGGAGTTCGTCGCCGACACTCCGGAGGCCATCATGCTCGTCCGCATCACGTCGCTCGACGTCGGCGACGACCAGCGAGTCGAGGAAGCCGTCGCCGAGGACGTGGCGACCGTCTGGACCCGGGTCGTCGACAACGTGAGCGTCCCCGTGACGCTCCACCCCGGCGACGGCCGCCGCGACGAGACGCGGAGCTTCAAACTCAGCGTCCCCGGCGACTACGAGTTCGTCGTCGGCGAGACCGAGGAACTGAACGACGAGGAGTTCGAGATAGAGGGCATCCACGTCCGACTGAACGCGACGAACTACCGCTTCGACAAGTTCGACCGCGACGGCGACATGGTGTTCGCGAAGGACGTCAAGCGAATCTACGGCCGCGACGAGACGAGCTCGGCGTGGTCGGCGTGGTGAGCTAACCCTCCGCCCTACCGACGCGACGCGGAAGTGCCGAACGACGGAGGAGAACCCATGGACTTCGAAACCGCCCGCAAACGGATGGTCGACCGACTCGTCGACCGCGGCCGAATCGAGCGGGAGACGACGGCCGACGCGCTCCGCGCCGTCCCCCGTCACGCGTTCGTCCCGCCGGAGCGACGCGAGAGCGCCTACCAGGACCGTCCGCTGCCCATCGGCGGCGGCCAGACTATCAGCGCACCGCACATGGTCGCCATCGTCACCGACCTCCTCGCGCTCGACCCCGGCGACCGCGTGCTCGAGATCGGAACCGGTCGCGGCTACCACGCCGCCGTCACCGCCGAAGCGCTCGCGCGAGTCGAGCGCGGTGCCGGTGCCGGAGCCGACGACGCCGACGACGGAGGCGTGTACAGCGTCGAGTACGAACCGAAACTGGCCGAACACGCCCGCGAAACCCTCTCCGAGCACGGATACGACGTCGACGTCCGCACCGGTGACGGCTACGAGGGGTGGGCCGACCGCGCGCCGTACGACCGCGCGTACCTCGCCTGCGCGCCGGAGTCGCTACCGGAGCGAGTGGTCGAACAGCTCCGACCGGGGGGATGCATCGTTGGACCGGTCGGTCGCAGGCGTCAGCGACTCGTCCGCGCGTGGCGACGGGAGGACGGGCGCGTCGACCGCGAGACCCACGGCGGCGTCCGGTTCGTTCCGATGCGACGCAGCGACGACTGAGACGCCGCCGTCCCTCCCGGTCCGTCGGGGCCACGCAACGACCCTTTTTTGCCGACCGCCCGCTCACCCGTCTCTATGCCGACCGCACCTCGTTCGGGCTTCGACATCGAGACGTTGTTTCTCCTCTGGGCGGCCCGCGAGACCGGAGTCCTCGACGCGCTGACGAGTCGGGCAGGAACCGCCGACGCCGTCGCCGCGGAGACCGAGGTGACGCCCGAGGCGGCGCGCGTCGTCGTCGAGTCGCTCGCAGACCTCGGTTTCCTCCGGCGCGTCGGCGACGAGTACGAGGTGACGAACCGCGCACTCGGCTTTCTCGCCAAACGCGACGTGCGCTCCATCGGTCGCCTTCCGCACGCGCTCGACGTGCTGGACCGTTACACGGCGCTCCCCGAGACGATGACGACGGGGACGCCGCCGGAACCGTCCGACGACTCGCTGGTCAACCGGCTCGGCGCACACGCCGCGACCGACGAGGCGGTCGTGAGGGCGTCCGTCACTGCCGCGATCCGTCTCGCACCGCGTGCGGAGCGCGTACTCAACGTCGCGGGCGGGTCGGGCGTCTACGCCCGCGAGTTCGCCGCCAGGGGCTTCGAGACGACGATGTGCGACGGCGACGACGTCGTCGAGTACGTCGCTCCGGCGCTCGAACGCGAGGACGTGACGCTCGAACGCCGGTCGCTGGCGACGGTGGCCGACGGGACGTACGACCTCGTCTTCGGCGAGAACCTCTGTCGTTCGCTCGATGTCGCGGAGGTTCGGACGCTCTTCTCGACAGTCGAAGACGCGCTGTCGGCGTGCGGGGCGGCCGTCTTCGTCGAACCCGTCCGGGGTCGCTCGTCGTCGACAGCGACGGTTCGAGCGTCGATGGAGGCGCTCGCGACCGGTAGCGGCGGCGCGCACACCGACGCGCAGTACCGCGAGTGGTTCGCCGAAGCGGGATTCGAAGCCGTCCGCGTCGACGACGTGCCGGGGACCGACCTCCGAGCGGTCGGGGGATACAAGCGCGGAGTTGATTAGTCGCCGTCCCGCAAGGGGGGTATGGACCCCGCGGTACTGCGCGAGGACATGGTCGATGGCCTCGAACAGTCGCTCGGTGAACGCCTCGACGAACGCGTCGACGTGGCGATGCGGACGGTTCCGCGCCACGAGTTCGTCGACGACCAGCCGTACGCGAACAGAGACGCGACCGAAAACGGGAGTCGCGTACTCGCACCCTCGACCGTCGCACGACTGCTCTCCGCACTCGACACGACGGGGGGCGAGAACGTTCTCGTCGTCGGTGCCGGCGTCGGTTACACCGCCGCCGTCGTCGCCGAACTGGTCGGCGAATCGAACGTCCAAGCGATAGACATCTCTCGACGGATGGTGCTCTACGCCCGCCAGCGCCTCGCTCAGACCGGGTACGAAGGCGTCCTCGTCGACTGCCGCGACGGCGCGAGCGGCTACCCCGAGTACGCCCCGTTCGACCGAGTTCTCCTCGAAGCCGCGGCGATTCGGCCCCCGCGTTCGCTCGTCGACCAACTCGCGCCCTCGGGGAGACTCGTCTTCCCGATGGGCGGCCCGAAACAGACGCTCGTCGCCGTCGAACCCGGTCCCGAGGCGGCCGGACCGGACGGCGTCGTCGAGCGCTACGGTCCCGTCCAGTTCGCGCCGATGCTGGTCGACGGCGAACAACCGGACGGGCTGGCGCGGAACCGGACGGTGCGCGAGGACCGCGAGTACGCCGAGAGCGGCTGGCACGCTCGCGCCGGCTGGGAACAGGAGTGGGTCGACTGGGACGAACACCTCTGAGGGACGAACACCTCTGAGTCGAGTCGAGGGAGTCGACGAACTCCGGACGCTCACCCGCCGCGAATCACCAGTATCTTCGTGTTCGCCCGTCGGTCGACGAACTCGCTTCCCGCAGGTGGTTTCACCTCGACGACGAGCGTCCCGTCCTCCTGGTTCGGTCCGAGCGACGGGTCGACAGTCACCATCGCTTCACCGTTCGCACCGGTCGTCGCCGTCTGGACCGCTTCGAGACTGGCGCTGCCGCTCTTGACGACGAGCGTCGCGTCGGCGACCGGGTCGCCGTCCGCATCGACGGCCGTCAGCGTCAGCGTCTGTTCCCCGGGGCCGACGACGTCCGGCGAGGGCCGAACGTCGACCTCGACGACGGCGAGCCCCTGAATCCCGCTTATCATGTTCATCATCACGCTGAGGCTGGCCACCCCGACGACCAGTGCGATGACGAGGCGGATGGGAAGCCCCTCGATAGCGCGTTCGTCCTGTCGGAATCTGCCGAACTGTCCTCGGAGTGCGTCGAGCATACACCGGTCTGGCTCCCTTCCCTGGTTTAAACTCTCGTGCGAGCGTTGAAGCGACAGAACGAGGCTCACGGCTCGTATGCACGTTCTCGGACGAACGGCGGGAGAGTTCGAATCTCGGAACCCACAGACCGGCGCGACGCGACCGACCGGGCGTCTCGGAACGTACCGCGCCCGCGACGGGAGCGACGCGGCACCCGTCGGAATCGACTTCGACGAACCGCACGCGGCGTTCGTCGTCGGGAAGCGAGGGAGCGGGAAGTCGTACACGCTCGGGGTACTCGCCGAAGCCGCCGCCCGAGCGGACGGCGTGGCGCCCGTCGTCGTCGACCCGATGGGCGTCTTCTCGGGGCTCGCGGCCGCTTCGTCGGCGACCGACGTCGCCGCCACCGTCGTCGAAACCCCGGCTGTCGCGGCGGACTCGTTGCCACCGGCGTCGTGGCCTGGGCTCGTCGGCCTCGATTCGGAGAGTCCCGCGGGGACGGTCGTCTGGCAGGCGGCGACCGAAGAGAACTCGCTGTCGGCGATGCGAACGTACGTCGCCGATGCAGACGCCGGAGAGACGGCCCGACGCGCAGCGAGAAACCACCTCCGACTCGCCGACTCGTGGGGCGTGTTCGACCCGGCGGGCCTCGCAGTCGACGAACTCCTCGGTGGCGAGGCGACCGTGTTGGACCTCTCAGAAACCCCGGACGCGCCGGCGAACGCGGTCTGCGCGGCGGTCGCAGGGGGGCTGTACGAGCGGTGTGCGTCCGCCGTCTCGTCCCCGCTGGGGGAACCGACACGCCTGCCGTGGCTGTTCGTCGACGAAGCGCACGCGTTCTTCGACGGGGTCGCCGCCGACGCGTTACGGACGGTCCTCACTCGCGGGCGCGCGCCGGGGATGAGTCTCGTCGCCGCGACACAGCGCCCGAGTGCGCTGCCCGACGTCGCCGTTTCGCAGGCGGACCTCCTCGTCGCCCACCGACTGACGATGCAGGCCGACGTAGACGCGCTGACGGCGGCACAGCCGACGTACCTCGCCGGGACGATACGCGAGCGGCTGCCGACGCGGACCGGCGACGCGCTCGTCGTCGACGACACCACCGAGTCGGCGCACGCGGTCCGGATACGGGAGCGAGACACCCCGCACGGTGGGGGCAACCCGCGGGCGAGTCGAGTCGCCGACGGTGCGGACGGACGCGGCGACCGACGCGAGAGCGGAGAGTCGACCTAACACTCTCTCTTCCAGAGTCGAGGACGCACCCGACCCGGTGTCGGGGAGTGCTCGTCTCCGCCGAGGTGAGGTGACTCGGCGCGTATCGACAGGTACAGGCGACCGGAGGCCGAACGCCGAAACATGGCTGACGACCCGGCGGGCCGGTCGGTTCTCTCGCGTCTCGTCGCCGGAGCGACGGGAAAACCCTTTCTCGCGGTGATGGTCGCGTTGCTGCTCGCACTGTCGCTGTTCTTCTTGGCCGGTGGACTGCTCTACGTGTTCGGCTGAGTCGTTGCCGACCGCGCGGCGACTTCGCTCGCGGGTCGAACTTCAGAGAAGCGCCCGAGGCGGGATTTGAACCACGGTCGTTTCGTTCGCCGTGCTCGCTTCACTCTCTGATTCAAATCCCTTCTATGGTCGTACTGCCGCTCACGGTGCGGCGGGCACACGATAGGCGGCGCTCGTCGGAGTTGCTCGCGGAAAAAGTACGCCCGAGGCGGGATTTGAACCCGCGTCACGACCGTGACAGGGTCGTATGATGGGCCACTACACCACCCGGGCCTGACGCATCAAGACGTACTGGTCGAAGTTATTAATGGGTGTCGATATGCGGCGCAGACACAACACCATCGTCAAGAGGTATAGACGACCGGTCAGTCGAACTGCTCGGTGACAAGATAGTCGCTGGCCCAGTTGATCCGTGACTTCGGCGCTTTCGGATGGGGGTCTTCGACTCGAAGTCGCATCTCGCCGGCACCAGTGTCCGAGATAGGAATCCAGTACACACGCTTCGTCTCCGGCGAATAGACGGCATACGCGTCGATTTCGTCGGGCGTATACTCTGCGTCGACCCGACTGCCTTCGACTACGGTGGAACTGTAGAGATTGAACCGGATAGCACCATTGACCCAGTTTCCGGTTTTGCATTGGACACGATGCAGTGCCTCCGAGTCGTCGACAATCAAGTCGTAGCGGTCGCTGTCTCCAAACGGTACTGATACCGAGCAACCGAGAGCCATCAGTGCCCCGAGTATAGTAGCCTCCGTTTCATCACCACGGCGAGATGTGTTCACATCTCGGTGTCTCTGCCCAATCGAATGTGAATCTCCGGAGATCGAGGGGACGTTGCATTTGGGTCGGAATCTGAAGCGTCCGAGGCGGGCTTTTATATCCGCCCGACTTCACTCACTGCGCTCGTTCAAAAATCCCTCCGTGAGTATGCACCCGGAGTCACTTCGCTCGGCGACTAGACGACTCGCTCACGACGTAACCGCGGTAGAAAGACGCCCGAGGCGGGATTTGAACCCGCGTCACGACCGTGACAGGGTCGTATGATAGGCCACTACACCACCCGGGCTTACTGCATTCATCCGTTTCGCCGTGTCGTAAATAACGCTTACCATCCTGACGCGCCGTGCGGCGGGATACCGCGACCCGCGTGGCCGGAAAGCATATAATCGGTTACGTTCAGTTGCAGTGTAATGCAGGTTCCCGCTGTGGGTTCGACCACGGCCGGTTAGCGGTGCGCCGCGCGCTTGACAAGTGTTATATGGGTGGGTCGTTAATGCCGCTGTAGTATCTCGTGAGAGCTTCTTCCCACAAGCCCCACCCATGGTAGACGTAAGCCAACACAAACTTGTCCCGGAGCACACGCTCGTCGACGAGGAGGACGTCGACGCCGTGCTTCAGGAGTACAACGTCGAACGGACGAATCTGCCGAAGATCAAACGAAAAGACCCGGCGTTGCCGGACGAGGCCGAACCCGGTGACGTCGTCAGAATCGTACGCGACTCGCGAACGACGGACCAAGCAGTCGTTTATCGGCTGGTGATCGAATGAATCGACAAGACCGACGCACCATCTCCCGACAGTACTTCTCGGACGAACGCCTCGCAGAGCACCACTTCCGCTCGTTCAACGCCTTCCTCGAACGCGGCATGCAGGAGGTCGTCGACGAGAAGGAGACCATCGACACCGACATCGGCGACAAGGAGGGCGAGGAACCCGTCTACGTCGAACTCGGCGACGTTCGGGTCGTCACCCCGCGCGTCCGCGAGGCCGACGGCAGCGAGGAACTGCTGTACCCGCAGGAAGCGCGCCTCCGCAACATCACTTACTCCGCGCCCGTGTTCATGGAGATGTCCATCGTGCGCGGCGGCGAGGAGGAAGAGGAGGTCGTCGTCGACTCGACGGAGACGAAAGTCGGCCGCATGCCCATCATGGTCGGCTCCGAGCGCTGCAACATCTCCGACTTCGACCACGACGAGCTCGTCGAAATCGGCGAGGACCCCGTCGACCCCGGCGGCTACTTCATCGTCAACGGCTCCGAGCGCGTGCTGATGACGAGCGAGGACCTCGCGCCGAACAAGATTCTCGCCGAGTACGACACGAAGTACGGCGACGAGATTCAGGTCGCCAAGACGTTCAGCCAGCGCCGCGGCTACCGCGCGCTCGTGCTCTGCGAGCGCGGCCGCGACGGCCTGCTCGAAGTGTCGTTCCCCTCGGTCTCCGGCTCCGTGAACTTCGTGACGCTCGTTCGCGCGCTGGGACTCGAATCCGACGAGGAGATCGTCCACCGTGTCTCCGACGACCCGGAGATCGTGAAGTTCATGCTGGAGAACCTGGAGGAGGCCGACGTCCAGACGACCGAGGAGGCCATCGAGACCCTCGGCAAACGCGTCGCCAGCGGTCAGGGCAAGAACTACCAGCTGAAGCGCGCCAACTATGTCATCGACCGGTACCTCCTGCCGCATCTCCACGAGGAGGGCGTCGAGGAGGAAGAGGTCCGCATCAACAAGGCGTTCTACCTCTGCCGGATGGCCGAGGCGTGTTTCGAGCTCGCGCTCCAGCGCCGCGAGGCCGACGACAAGGACCACTACGCCAACAAGCGCCTCAAGGTGAGCGGCGACCTGATGAGGGACCTGTTCCGGACGGCGCTCAACAAGCTCGCGCGCGACGTGAAGTACCAGCTCGAACGCGCGAACATGCGGAACCGGAATCTGACGGTCAACACGGTCGTCCGCTCCGACGTGCTGACCGAGCGGCTCGAACACCCCATCGCCACGGGGAACTGGGTCGGCGGCCGCTCCGGCGTCTCGCAGTTGGTCGACCGGACCGACTACATGGGTGTGCTGTCTCACCTGCGCCGCCTCCGCTCGCCGCTGTCGCGTTCGCAGCCGCACTTCGAGGCGCGCGACCTGCACGCGACCCAGTGGGGTCGCATCTGTCCCTCCGAGACCCCTGAGGGACCGAACTGCGGACTGGTGAAGAACTTCGCGCAGGCGATGGAGCTCTCGCAGAACGTCGAGGACGAACAGGCACTGAAACGAGAACTGGCGTCGATGGGTGTCGAGGGGATGCCCGGACTGGAAGGCGTCGAACCGACGACGGCGGACGACTAAACCATGGCTCAGGCACGAGAGGCGAAAGTATACGTCAACGGGAGCCTGGTCGGGACCCACCCGGACCCGAACCAGCTCGCGGAACAGATTCGGGAAGCACGACGACGCGGCGACGTCAGCGAGATGGTCAACGTCTCGGTGAAAGGTCGGACCCGCGAAGTCATCATCAACGCGGACGCGGGCCGTGCCCGCCGTCCGCTCATCGTCGTCGAGGACGGCGAACCGCTGCTCGGCGACGAGGAGATCGAGGCCGTCGAGAGCGGGGAACTGGAGTTCCAGGACCTCGTCGACCGCGGCTACATCGAGTTCATCGACGCCGAGGAGGAAGAGGACATCTTCGTCGGCGTCGACGAGGACGAACTCACCGAGGACCACACGCACCTCGAGATCGACCCACAGCTCATCTTCGGCATCGGTGCCGGGATGATTCCGTATCCGGAACACAACGCCTCGCCCCGCATCACGATGGGCGCGGGGATGATGAAGCAGTCGCTCGGCATCCCGTCGGCGAACTACCGCATCCGCCCGGACACGCGTCAGCACCTGATGCACTACCCGCAGCTGGCGATGGTGAAGACGCAGACGACCGAGCAGATCAACTTCGACGAGCGCCCCGCGGCGCAGAACTTCGTCGTCGCCGTGATGAGCTACGAGGGGTTCAACATCGAGGACGCGCTCGTCATGAACAAGGGGTCGGTCGACCGCGCGCTCGCGCGCTCGCACTTCTTCCGCACCTACGAGGGAGAGGAACGCCGCTACCCCGGCGGTCAGGAGGACCGCTTCGAGATTCCGTCGCAGGACGTGCGCGGTGCGCGCGGGGAAGACGCGTACACGCACCTCGACGAGGACGGCCTCGTCAATCCCGAGACGGTGGTCGACGAGAACTCCGTGCTGCTCGGCAAGACGTCGCCGCCGCGGTTCCTCGAAGAGCCCGACGACATGGGCGGGCTCAGCCCGCAGAAGCGACGCGAGACGAGCGTCACGATGCGCTCGGGCGAAGACGGCGTCGTCGACACGGTGACGCTGATGGAGGGCGAGGACGGCTCGAAGCTCTCGAAGGTCTCCGTCCGCGACGAGCGGATTCCGGAACTCGGCGACAAGTTCGCCTCCCGACACGGACAGAAAGGCGTCGTGGGTCACCTCGCGCCCCAGCAGGACATGCCGTTCACGGCCGACGGCCTCGTCCCCGACCTGGTTCTCAACCCGCACGCGCTCCCGTCGCGGATGACGGTCGGCCACGTGCTGGAGATGCTCGGCGGCAAAGTCGGCGCGCTCGAAGGCCGACGCGTCGACGGGACGGCGTTCCAGGGCGAGAGCGAAGACGAACTCCGCGGCGCGCTCGAAGACCACGGCTTCATGTCCTCCGGTAAGGAGGTCATGTACTCGGGCGTCACCGGCGAGAAGATCGAGGCCCAGATCTTCGTCGGGGTCATCTTCTACCACAAGCTGTACCACATGGTGAGCAACAAACTGCACGCCCGCTCGCGCGGGCCGGTGCAGGTGCTCACCCGCCAACCCACCGAGGGTCGCGCCCGCGAGGGTGGGCTGCGCGTGGGTGAGATGGAGCGCGAAGTGCTCATCGGCCACGGCGCGGCGATGGCGCTGAAGGAACGGCTGCTGGACTCCTCGGACCGCGAGGAGGTGTACATCTCGGCGGACACCGGGATGGTCGCGGTCGAGGACCGCGAACAGCGTCGCATCTACGACCCCGTCACCGGCGACGAGGACAACATCCACCGCGTCGAGGTGAGTTACGCGTTCAAACTCCTGCTCGACGAGATGAAGGCGCTCGGCATTCGACCGAAACTCGAACTGGAGGACGCAGTTTAAATGTCAATGCAAACACCGAAAGAGATCGGCGGCATCCGCTTCGGGCTGATGGACCCGGAGACGTACCGAGACATGTCCGCGACGAAGGTCATCACGGCGGACACTTACGACGACGACGGCTACCCCATCGACATGGGGCTGATGGACCCGCGACTGGGCGTCATCGACCCCGGACTGGAGTGTCGAACCTGCGGTCAGCACTCCGGGTCGTGTAACGGCCACTTCGGCCACATCGAACTGGCCGCGCCCGTCATCCACGTCGGTTTCACGAAGCTCATCCGCCGGCTGCTGCGCTCGACGTGTCGACAGTGCGGTCGTCTCGCGCTGACCGACGAGGAGCAGGCGGAGTTCCGCGCTCGCATGCAGCGCGCCGAGGAACTCAGCGAGGACTGGAGCGACGTGATGAAGGCCGCGGTCCGGCAGGCGCGGAAGGCCAAGCGCTGCCCGCACTGCAACGAACCGCAGCACGACATCAAACACGAGAAGCCGACGACGTACTACGAGGTCCAGGACGTGCTCTCGGGCGAGTACTCCGAACTCATCGCCGAGGCGATGCAGCCCGACGAGGAGGAAGACCGAGAGGGGATGGCTCCGCAGGAGCTCGCGGAGAAGACCGACATCGACCTCCAGCGGGTCAACCAGATTCTCTCCGGGGAGTTCCGCCCCCGCAAGGAGGACCGGAAAGCCATCGAGAAGGCGCTCTCCATCGACCTCACCGTCGAGGACATGAACAAGCTGATGCCCTCGGACATCCGCGACTGGTTCGAGGACATCCCGAACGACGACATGGAGACGCTCGGCATCGACTCCGAGCGCGCGCGCCCCGAGTGGATGATTCTCACCGTGCTGCCGGTGCCGCCGGTGACGGCGCGTCCGTCCATCACGCTCGACAACGGCCAGCGCTCCGAGGACGACCTGACCCACAAGCTGGTCGACATTATCCGCATCAACCAGCGGTTCATGGAGAACCGTGAGGCCGGTGCTCCGCAGCTCATCATCGAGGACCTCTGGGAACTGCTGCAGTACCACGTCACCACGTTCATCGACAACGAGATCTCGGGCACGCCGCCGGCGCGACACCGCTCCGGTCGCCCGCTGAAGACGCTCAGTCAGCGCCTGAAGGGCAAGGAAGGTCGCTTCCGCGGCTCGCTCTCCGGCAAGCGCGTCAACTTCTCGGCGCGTACCGTCATCTCGCCGGACCCGACGCTCTCGCTCAACGAGGTCGGCGTCCCCGACCGCGTCGCGTCGGAGATGACGCAGACGATGAACGTCACCGAGCGGAACATCGAGGAGGCCCGGCAGTACGTCCGCAACGGCCCCGAGAACCATCCGGGCGCGAACTACGTCAAGCGCCCCGACGGTCGCCGTCTGAAGGTGACCGAGAAGAACTGCGAGGAACTCGCAGAGAAAGTCGAACTCGGCTGGGAAGTGAACCGGCACCTCATCGACGGCGACATCGTCATCTTCAACCGCCAGCCGTCGCTGCACCGGATGTCCATCATGGCCCACGAGGTGGTCGTGATGCCGTACAAGACGTTCCGGCTCAACACCGTCGTCTGTCCGCCGTACAACGCCGACTTCGACGGCGACGAGATGAACATGCACGCGCTGCAGAACGAGGAGGCCCGCGCGGAGGCGCGCGTCCTCATGCGCGTGCAGGAACAGATTCTCAGCCCGCGCTTCGGCGAGAACATCATCGGCGCGATTCAGGACCACATCTCCGGCACCTACCTGCTGACCCACGAGAATCCGAAGTTCACGGAGACGCAGGCGCTCGACCTGCTGCGCGCGACCCGCGTGGACGAGCTGCCCGAGCCGGACGGCGAGGAGAACGGCGAGTCCTACTGGACGGGCCACTCCATCTTCTCGGAGCTGCTGCCCGACGACCTCTCTCTGGAGTTCAGCAGTTCGACCGGCGACGACGTCGTCATCGAGGACGGTCAGCTCGTCGGCGGCACCATCGACGAGGACGCCGTCGGCGCGTTCGGCGGCGAGATCGTCGACACCATCACCAAAGTGTACTCGGAGACGCGCGCTCGCGTGTTCGTCAACGAGATCTCCGCGCTGGCGATGCGCGCCATCATGCACTTCGGGTTCTCCATCGGTATCGACGACGAGTCGATTCCGGAGGAGGCCGGCGAGCAGGTCGACGAGGCCATCGAGAACGCCTACGAGCGCATCGACGAACTCATCGCCACGTACGACGCGGGCGAACTCGAGTCGCTGCCGGGTCGCACCGTCGACGAGACGCTGGAGATGAAGATCATGCAGACGCTCGGCAAAGCGCGTGACTCCGCCGGTGAGATCGCCGACGACCACTTCGGCGACGACAACCCCGCGGTCATCATGGCGCGTTCGGGCGCGCGTGGGTCGATGCTGAACCTCACGCAGATGGCCGGCTGTGTCGGACAGCAGGCGGTTCGCGGCGAGCGCATCAACCGCGGTTACGAGGACCGCACGCTCAGCCACTACAAGCCGAACGACCTCTCCGCGGAGGCGCACGGCTTCGTGGAGAACTCCTACCGCGGCGGTCTCACGCCGCGCGAGTTCTTCTTCCACGCGATGGGTGGCCGCGAGGGCCTCGTCGACACGGCGGTCCGGACCTCCAAGTCCGGATATCTGCAGCGTCGGCTCATCAACGCGCTCTCCGAACTGGAGACGCAGTACGACGGCACGGTGCGCGACACCTCGGACACCATCGTCCAGTTCGAGTTCGGCGAGGACGGCACCTCGCCGGTGAAGGTGTCCTCCTCGAAGGACAACGACATCGACGTCGAGAGCATCGCCGACCGCGTGATGGACGCGGAGTTCGACGACGAGGCGACCCGTCAGCAGTTCCTCGGCCGCGAGGAACCGCCGACGAACCTCTCGGAGCACGCCGAGCCGCGTCTCGGCGAGGCGCGCACCCAGGAGGTAGAATCAGATGACTGAGATCACAGACGACATCGAGGCCGTCGTCGAGGACACCGAGCTCCCGCGACGACTCAAAGACCGCGTGTACCGCACCATCGAGGAACGAGACGACGTGAGCGTCGAGAAAGCCGACGATATCGCCCGCGCCGTCGAGGTCCGGTATCTCGACACCCGCGTCGACCCGCTCGACCCCGTCGGCACCGTCTCCGCGCAGTCCATCGGGGAGCCGGGGACGCAGATGACGATGAACACGTTCCACTACGCGGGCGTCGCCGAGATCGACGTGACGCAGGGGCTGCCGCGGCTCATCGAGCTCGTGGACGCGCGGAAGACGCCGGACACGCCGATGATGACGGTCCACCTCGAAGACGAGTACGCCGAGGACCGCGAGAAGGCCCACGAGGTCGTCTGGAGCATCGAGGCGTCGAAGATCTTGGCGCTCGGCGACGTGTCGACGAACGTCGCCGACATGCTCGTGCAGGTCGACCTCAACGACGAGACGCTGATGGAGCGGTGGCCCCGCGCCTCGAACGTCGACGAGGTCGCCGACGAGATCGCCGACACCATCGAGGACGCCCTCGGCGTGACGACTCGACTGTCGGGGACGGTCATCGAGTTCGGCCCCGACCAGCCGAGTTACCGGAAGCTGCTGCAGTTGGTCGAAGAGCTCCGCGACGTCGTGTTCAAAGGCATCGAGGAGGTCACCCGCGTCGTCATCCGCAAGGAGAAGACCGACGACGGCGAGGAGTTCGTCCTCTACACCGAGGGGTCGGCGTTCGGCGACGTGCTCGCCATCGAGGGCGTCGACGCGTCGCGGACGACGTGTAACAACATCCACGAGATCCACCGCAACCTCGGCGTCGAGGCCGCGCGCGAGGCCATCATCAACGAGACGATGGAGACGCTCGAAGAGCAGGGTCTCGACGACGTGAACGTCCGACACCTGATGCTCGTCGCGGACATCATGACGAACCGCGGGACCATCGAGTCCATCGGCCGTCACGGTATCTCCGGGTCGAAGGAGTCGGTACTCGCCCGCGCGGCGTTCGAGGTGACGGTGAACCACCTGCTCGACGCCGCCATCCACGGCGAAGAGGACGACCTCAACGGCGTCATCGAGAACGTCATCGTCGGCAAGCCGGTCGCCATCGGCACCGGCG
Source organism: Haloprofundus sp. MHR1 (assembly GCF_005155585.1). NCBI lineage: Archaea > Methanobacteriati > Methanobacteriota > Halobacteria > Halobacteriales > Haloferacaceae > Haloprofundus > Haloprofundus sp. MHR1. The sequence goes on along the minus strand of NZ_CP039833.1, from coordinate 1,813,818 downwards.
ACGTCGACCTCCGGATGGGCTCGTTCAGCGCGAACACCGAACAGCCCTCGGACGACTAGCCACCATGCGCGTCACGCTGTCGGACGACGCCCGCCGCTACCTCGGCGCGTTCGACGAGGAGACCGGCGCGAGCGCCACCGACTGCCTCGTCTACGACGACCGAATCGTCGTCCTCGTCGGGGCGGGCGAGATGGGCAAGGCCATCGGTCCCGGCGGGAAGACGGTGAAGCGACTCGAGCGCAAACTCGGTCGAAACGTCGAACTCGTCGAGGACGCCGATACCCCCGAAGCGTTCGTCGCGAGCGCGCTCGCGCCGGCGACGGTCCGGCACGTGACCATCAGCGACCAGAACGACCGCGTCGCCTACGTCGAAGTGGCCGACGGCGACCGCGGCGTCGCTATCGGTAAGCGCGGTCAAAACATCGAGACGGCGCGGACGTTGGCGCGTCGACACTACGACATCGACGACATCCAACTGACGTAATCCGACGGGGCCGTAGTCCAATCCTACCGCTCGGCACCGTCGCCGGTGCCCGATTTAGGGATGTGACATGCAGTTATTACAAGCCCTATAACTATCTCACCGAGCGTCGTCTTGCTATCGTATGTCACAGTCCGAGCAACCGGCGTCCGTCTCAGACGGACCACAGTCCGCCGCCGAGCGGCGCACTGCCGACTCCGAGTCCAGCGTCGACTCGGAGTGCCGGCCCTCCGTCTCGATACGATGTCCCTCCTGCGGCGAACGCATCAGTGCGACGTTGGCACTGTCCGGCGGCGAGTCCTCCGACGCGCGAGCGACCGACGACCCCGGTGAGTACGGGAAGCGAAAGCGAGCAGGAGAGGCGACCATCGCCGCCGACGGCGGAGTCGACACCGAGCACCAGCGCACAGCACCCGTCTCCGACCCGGCGCTCGAGGACGAACTCTGCGGAAAATCGGTGCAGTGCACGGACTGCGACGGGGAGTTCGAACTGCTGTTCTACTACTGAGCCTCGCCGAGCATCGGCTCCGAAGGTAGAACTGCCGGGCGACGTGGGCCTCCAGAGAGCTATTGGTCGGGACGCCGTACCGTCGGTATGGGAGACCTCGCAGCGCTGCAGGTCGCGGCTCCGTTCGTAGAACTGCTGGTCGGTGACGGACTGTTCGCCCGGGCGGTGAAACTCGTCGCCGCGTTCGTGCTCGTCTACGGCGCAGGTCGGGGAGTCGTCGAACCGCTGGTGGTGCGGGCGGTCAGGGCGCGAAACGAGAACAACCCGACGGTCGTCGGCGCGGTCGAACTCTACCTCCGCGTCGGTGTCGTCGCCGTCGCGTTCGGCGCGGCGCTGGCGGCGGCCGGGTACACGCGGGTGTTGACGCGTTCGACTATCGCCGTCGCCATCGTCTCGCTGACGGTGGGCGTCGCCGGCCGGGAGGTGCTCGGGACGCTCGTCGGCGGGCTGTTTCTCGTGACCGACCCGAACTTCAACGTCGGCGACTACGTCGCGTGGGGTGACACCGAAGGCATCGTCGAGTCCATCGGCTTTCGAGTGACGCGGGTTCGGACCGTCGACAACGAGATAATCAGCGTCCCGAACACGGAGCTGACGACGAACGTCATCACGAAGCCGTACGGACAGAACCAGTTTCGCATCAACGAGGAGGTGGGCGTCTACTACGAGGAGGGCCTGGAGGAGGCCATCGAGATTCTGCGCGACGAGGCGGTGACCGACCCGGCCATCCTGAACGACCCTCAGCCGAAGATTCGCGTGCGCAGTTTCGAGGGCGACCACATCAGGGTACAGGTGCTGTTCTGGGTTTCGGAACCGACGCGGCGGACGGTGCTCGACACGTTCTCGGACTACGCCCGTCGGGTGCAGGCTCGCTGCGAGGCCACCGACATCACGCTCGGCGCGACCTCCGCGGTGGATATGGGCGGCGGCCTCGCGGTCGAGCGCGCCGACGAGTGAGTACAGGACCGCGGACGACTGCGGTCGACGACGGTCGAGAAACGACAGAACGTTCGTCGGCGGAGACTCGTGATAGCGAAGCGAAATCACCGAGTCTCCGCGCCGCGTTCGACCTGCGGCGCGCTGAGAGCGGTTCGTTCGAATCGGCGAAACGGGCGCAGATTCGAGTAGCGGGGTGAAAGAAGGAATCTGAGACCGTTTCGACGAGTGGAAAAGAGGACGCTTAAGTAGCTCGACTAAGTAGGCACTTCCACTATGGCGAACGGCAAATACGCCGCCCGCAAACTCAAGAAGGACCGTCAGAAGCGGCGATGGTCCGACTCGGAGTACGCGCGGCGCGAACGCGGTCTTCGGAAGAAATCGGACCCGCTCGAGGGTGCGCCGCAGGCGCGGGGCATCGTCCTCGAGAAGGTCGGCATCGAAGCGAAGCAGCCGAACTCGGCGATTCGTAAATGCGTCCGTGTTCAGCTCATCAAGAACGGGAAGCAGGTCACGGCGTTCTGCCCCGGCGACGGTGCCATCTCGTTCATCGACGAACACGACGAGGTGACCATCGCGGGTATCGGTGGCGCGAAGGGTCGCGCCATGGGTGACCTCTCCGGTGTCAACTACAAGGTAGAGAAAGTCAACGGCGTCGCGATGCTCGAACTCGTGCGCGGCAACGCGGAGAAACCGGTGCGCTAAGATGTCGGACGCAGAGAACGAATCCCCCGAGCCCGAGGCACCGGCCGACAGCGAGGAAGCGCAGACGAGCGCGCTCCTGTTCGGCGTCTGGGACGTCTCCGAGATCGAGTACACCGACCCCAGCACCCAGCGCTACCTCAACGTGACGCCCATCGCGCACACGATGGGTCGCCACGCTTCCAAGCAGTTCCGCAAGTCCGAGATTTCGGTCGTCGAGCGACTCATCAACCGCTTGATGCAGACCGAGGACAACACGGGCAAGAAGCAGAAGGCGCTCGGCATCGTCCGCGACGCCTTCGAAATCGTCAACGAGCGCAGCGAGGAGAACCCGGTTCAGATTCTCGTCCGCGCCGTCGAGAACGCCGCACCCCGTGAGGAGACCGTCCGCCTGAAGTACGGTGGTATCTCGGTCCCGAAAGCCGTCGACGTCGCGCCCCAGCGCCGCGTCGACCAGGCGCTGAAGTTCATCGCCGACGGCGTCGCATCGACGAGCTACAAGTCGACGACCTCGGCCTCCGAGGCGCTCGCACAGCAGCTCCTCGGCGCTGCGGAGTACGACGTCCAGTCGTATCCCATCAGCCAGAAGGAAGAGCGCGAGCGCGTCGCCGCCGCGGCCCGCTAATCTGCGACATTCTCTTTCGTTTTTTCGGCGGTGAGCGGTGCGCTTGCTATTCGTTCACGTGGCGACCTCAGTCGGCCGCCTGCGGGCCGCCGCCGCTGCCGACGGCGTACGCGCGGGTCACGTCGACCAGCGCCTTGCGGTAGTCGCTGGCGGTCGTCTCGACGGCGAGCGACCGGAACTGGCGTCTGAACTCGTCGACGCGGACGTTCGGTGCGTCGTCGTCGGCCGCGTGCGCGAGGTCGTACAGTCGGTGGTCGTCGTCGACGAGGTCGTGTCGCTCGACGAGCGCGAGCGCGAACGCCGCGTTGACCGCCGTTATCTCGGGGTCGGAGGCGGCGGTGGTTCGGGTCCAGTCGGCGCGCGGCACGGCAGACGGCTGGTCGGCGAGCGCCGCCGCCAACTGCGATTCGAGGAAGTACACCAGTTTCTCCGCTGGGGCGACCGATATCGTGATGTCGTCGGCGTAGATGTCCTTCATGTGATTCGCTATCTGGTAGCAGTGGACGAGTTTGCGCCGCTCGACGCTCCGCCCCGTCAACGCGAGGTAGAGCGCCTCCTCGGTCGACTGGACGTGGGAGGGGTGTGACTGCTCGTAACGGGCCATGTGGGAGAACTCGTGGAGCGCGAGTTCGCGCGCCATCGCGCTCGTCACCGCCTGCTGAGAGATGTTCAACACGTGGTAGTCGCCGGCGGCGTTGCTGTAGTGGCCCGCCCACGTTCGCTCGTCGGGGTCGTCTCTGACGCGTACGTGAACCGGCCACGACAACTCGTACTCCGTCTCTAGTAGGTCTGCCGCGCTGAGAAAGGCGTCCGGGGCGGCAGGTCCCTGCACGCGAATGTCCATGCGTGATTGTGACACGGTCCGTGAGAGTATGACTCTTGTGTCGAGCGTCGTAGCGAGCGACCGCCACTCGTTAGCGGGTCGCCGAAGCAACGTTCGGGAACCCCATTCGGGGTGACGTTCGGTTCGTTTGATAAGTGGTACGTACCCACACGGAGCCGCGTCAGACGGCCGTTATCGACGGATTCGGCGTCGGCAAAACACTACCCTTTTGACCCTCCTACCGGTAGGGGCACTCATAATGGGCCGACGAAAGAAAATCGTACAGGAATGTGAGAAACTGATGGACAAGCCGGAGCAGATCCGGAACATCGCCATCGCCGCTCACGTCGACCACGGGAAGACGACACTTTCGGACAACCTGCTGGCCGGAGCGGGCATGATCTCCGACGCGACTGCCGGACAGCAGCTCGCGATGGACACCAAAGAGGACGAACAGGAGCGCGGCATCACCATCGACGCCGCGAACGTCTCGATGACCCACGAGTGGGAGGGCGAGAACCACCTCGTCAACCTCATCGACACGCCGGGCCACGTCGACTTCGGCGGCGACGTGACGCGAGCGATGCGCGCCGTCGACGGCGCGCTCGTGGTCGTCGACGCCGTCGAGGGCGCGATGCCCCAGACGGAGACGGTGCTGCGCCAGGCGCTCCGCGAGGGCGTCAAGCCGGCGCTGTTCATCAACAAGGTCGACCGCCTCATCAACGAGCTCCAGGAGGGGCCCGAGGAGATGCAGGAGCGGCTCCTCGACGTCATCACCGACGTCAACGAGCTCATCCGCGGCATGACCGAGGAGAAAGAGTACGACTGGACCGTCTCCGTCGAAGAGGGGACCGTCGCCTTCGGCTCCGCGCTGTACAAGTGGGGCGTCTCCATCCCGTCGATGCAGGAGACCGGTATCTCCTTCGGCGACATCATCGACATGGAGGAGTCGGGCAACCGCGAGGAGCTCCACGAGCGCACGCCGCTCTCGGACGTCGTTCTCGACATGGTCGCCGAGCACTTCCCGGACCCGCTCGACGCCCAGCCCCGCCGTATCCCGACCATCTGGCGCGGCGACGCCGAGTCGGAACTCGCAGAGCAGATGCGTCTCGTCGACGACGAGGGCGAAGTCGTCTTCATGTCGACGGACATCTCGATGGACCCCCACGCGGGCGAAATCGCCACCGGACGCCTGTTCTCCGGCACGCTGGAGAAGGGTCAAGAACTCTACGTCTCCGGCACCGCGGGCAAGAACCGCGTCCAGTCCGTCGGTATCTTCATGGGTGACTCCCGCGAGGAAGTGAGCCGCGTTCCGGCCGGCAACATCGCCGCCGTCACCGGCCTCCGCGACGCCATCGCCGGTTCCACGGTGTCCAGCGTCGAGATGACGCCGTTCGAGTCCATCGAACACATCTCCGAGCCGGTCATCACCAAGTCCGTCGAGGCGATGAACATGGACGACCTGCCGAAGCTCATCCAGACGCTCCAGCAGGTCGCGAAGGAGGACCCGACCATCCGCGTCGAAATCAACGAGGACACCGGCGAGCACCTCATCAGCGGACAGGGTGAACTCCACCTCGAAGTCATCACCCAGCGCATCCGCGACAACCAGGGCATCCCGGTCCACACCGGTGAGCCCATCGTCGTCTACCGCGAGGCCCCGCAGCAGCAGTCGCGCGAGGTCGAGGGTGTCTCCCCGAACCGCCACAACAAGTTCTACATCACCGCGGAGCCGATGTCGCAGGACATCGTCGACGCCATCAAGCTCGGCGAGGTGGCGATGGACATGCCCGAACTGGAGCGCCGCGAAGCGCTGCAGGAAGCCGGCATGGACAAGGACACCTCGCAGAACGTCGAACACATCTTCGGCACGAACATCCTCATCGACGACACGAAGGGTATCCAGCACCTCAACGAGACGATGGAGCTCGTCATCGAGGGTCTCGAAGAGGCGCTCGACGACGGTCCGCTCGCCGCAGAGCCGGTGCAGGGGACGCTGCTCCGACTGCACGACGCCCGTCTCCACGAGGACACCATCCACCGCGGTCCCGCACAGGTCATCCCCGCGGTCCGCGAGGCGGTCCACCGCTCGCTCATCGACGCGCAGATCAAACTGCTCGAACCCATCCAGAACGTCCGCATCGACGTCGCCTCCGACTACATGGGCTCGGCCTCCGGCGAGATTCAGGGTCGCCGCGGCCGCGTCGACGACATGTACCAGGAAGGCGACCTCATGGTCATCGAGGGTATCGCACCCGTCGAAGAGATGATCGGGTTCTCCTCGGACATCCGCTCTGCGACCGAGGGCCGCGCCTCCTGGAACACGGAGAACGCCGGCTTCCGCGTGCTCTCCGACAGCCTCCAGCGCGAGAAGATCATGGAGATCCGCGAGCGCAAGGGCATGAAGCTCGAACTCTCGCCGGCTATCGACTACATCTAACTACGGGCCTCCGCGCTCGTTTTCCCTTCTTTCGCGGCTCCGAGCGTCTGCCACTCGGAGTGTCAGTCGCTCGTTCGTGCTTTTTCAGTGTGACGACCCTCGGACAGAATTGCGAGTGACGAAGAGTTATAACCCACGTAGCGTCAGAGGCGTAGTATGCGGATTGGCGCACACCAGCCGCGGCGTACCGACACGGAGCCAGAAAGCGACCGCTCCCTGTCGACAACAGGCGGGTGGCGCGTTTCGGAGGTGAGTCGATGAGCGACGGCCAGACGCCGCAACCGCACACGGTTCGGCTCGAACTCGTCGACGAGCCCGGACAGCTGCTGGCGGCGCTTCGGCCCATCGCCGACAACGGCGGCAACCTCCTCTCGATCTACCACGAGCGCGGCAACCTCACGCCGCGCGGTCACATCCCCGTCGAGGTCGACCTGGAGTGTCCGCCCGACCGCTTCGACACCATCGTCGACGCGCTCCGAGAGAACGGCGTCAACGTGATACAGGCGGGTGCGGAGCGCTACGGCGAGCAGTTGACCGTCCTCCTGATCGGCCACCTCGTCGACACCGACCTCTCGGACACGCTGCGAAGCATCGAGGAGTGTGCGAACGCGGCCCTGGCGGACCTCTCGGTGTCGGCACCCGAAGGTCGAAACGAGGAGTCGAGCGCCCGCCTCAGGCTGGCGACGCAGGCGGGCAAACGCACGGACGTCCTCGCCGTCGTCCGCGAGATAGCCGACCGGAAGAACCTTCGAGTCGTCGAACCGCTCGCGGAGGGGTCGGCGTGAGAGTCGCCGTCGTCGGTGCCGGAGCGGTGGGTCGTTCCGTCGCCGAGTTGGCCGCCGACTACGGCCAGGAGGTGACGGTGCTCGCGGACTCGCGGGGCGCGGTCGTCGACGCCGACGGCATCGACGTCGACGCGGCGCTCGACCGGAAAGAAGAGACCGGAAGCGTCGGCGACACCGCCGTCGGCGACGCGCTCGCGGCGGAGTACGACGTGCTCGTCGAGGCGACACCGACGACGCTCGGCGACGCCGAACCCGGCTTCTCGCACGTGCGAGCGGCCCTCGAATCGAACCGGCACGTCGTTCTCGCCAACAAGGGACCGGTCGCCGAACGCTACGAGGCGCTCCGGGCGCTCGAACGCGACAGCGACGGCGACGTGCTGTTCGAGGCCACGGTCGGCGGGGCGATTCCCGTCCTCTCGACCATCGCGGACTTCGGCCCCGACCAGATAACCGCCGCCCGCGGCGTGCTGAACGGGACGGCGAACTTCATCCTCTCGCGGATGACCGCCGAGGGACTCGACTACGACCACGTGCTCGCGGAGGCCCAGGACCTCGGCGTCGCGGAGGCCGACCCCTCCTTCGACGTGGAGGGGACGGACGCGGCGCTGAAATGCGTCATCCTCGGCAACGTGCTCTACGACGGCGGCTACTCGTTGGCCGACGCCGACGTCGAGGGTATCCGCGACATCCCCGGAAGCGCGCTCGAACTCGCCGCCGAGGACGGCCAGACGATTCGACTCATCGGCGAGGCGACCGCAGACGGGGTTCGCGTCGGTCCGCGACTCGTCCCCGAGAACGGGACGCTCGCGGTGACCGGCACCCAGAACATCGTCCAACTGGGGACGGTTCACGCCGGTCGACTGAACATCAGCGGCCGCGGAGCGGGCGGCCCCGAGACGGCGAGTGCGGTCCTGTCGGACGTCCGTCGCTTGGAGTAACCGTTGTCACCGACTACCGCACGGTAGCCAGTGTCAAACCGCAAGACGGCGTCGGGGTGGGGTGTGCGACGTATCGAAATCGTTTTAGGGTCCTCAACCAAAGGAAACGCCACATAGCGCCTTAGCGCGTGAGCTAAACAATGAGCGAAGACAAACCGCACCAGAACTTGGCCATCATCGGCCACGTCGACCACGGAAAAAGCACGCTCGTGGGCCGACTCCTCTTCGAGACGGGGTCGGTTCCGGAGCACGTTATCGAGCAGCACCGAGAAGAAGCAGAAGAGAAGGGCAAGGGTGGCTTCGAGTTCGCCTACGTGATGGACAACCTCGCAGAGGAGCGAGAGCGTGGTGTCACCATCGACATCGCCCACCAGGAGTTCGACACGGACAAGTACTACTTCACCATCGTCGACTGCCCGGGCCACCGTGACTTCGTCAAGAACATGATCACGGGCGCCTCGCAGGCCGACAACGCGGTTCTCGTCGTCGCCGCCGACGACGGTGTCGCGCCGCAGACCCGCGAGCACGTGTTCCTCGCTCGTACGCTCGGCATCAACGAACTCATCATCGGCGTCAACAAGATGGACGTCGTCGACTACTCGGAGGACTCCTACGAGGAGGTCCGCGAGGAAGTCCAGAACCTGCTCAACCAGGTTCGCTTCAACGCCGACGACGCGACGTTCGTCCCGATCTCGGCGTTCGAGGGCGACAACATCGCAGACCGCAGCGACAACACGTCGTGGTACGACGGTCCGACCCTGCTGGAAGCGCTCAACGACCTTCCGGAAGTCGAGCCGCCGACGGACGCGCCGCTGCGTCTCCCTATCCAGGACGTCTACACCATCTCCGGCATCGGTACGGTCCCGGTCGGCCGCGTCGAGACCGGTATCCTCGAGACGGGCTCGAACGTCTCCTTCCAGCCGTCGGACGTCTCCGGCGAAGTGAAGACGGTCGAGATGCACCACGAGGAAGTCCCGCGCGCAGAACCCGGCGACAACGTCGGCTTCAACGTGCGCGGCGTCGGCAAGGACGACATCCGCCGCGGCGACGTCTGTGGCCCGGCCGACGACCCGCCGAAGGTCGCCGAGACGTTCCAGGCGCAGGTCGTCGTCATGCAGCACCCCTCGGTCATCACGGCGGGCTACACGCCGGTCTTCCACGCCCACACGGCGCAGGTCGCGTGTACCGTCGAGTCCATCGACCAGAAACTCGACCCCGCCTCGGGTGAGGTCGCAGAGGAGAACCCGGACTTCATCAAGTCCGGCGACGCCGCCATCGTGACGATCCGACCACAGAAGCCGCTCAGCATCGAGCCGTCCGGCGAGATTCCGGAGCTCGGTTCCTTCGCCATCCGCGACATGGGTCAGACCATCGCGGCCGGCAAGGTGCTCGAGGTCAACGAGCGATAAATGCAGCAAGCACGCGTTCGCCTCGCCGGCACGAGCCCCGAGGACCTCGACGACATCTGTGACGACGTCCGCGAAATCGCGAGCAAGACGGGCGTCAGCCTCAGCGGTCCGATTCCGCTGCCGACGAAGACGCTCGAGATTCCGTGTCGGAAGTCGCCTGACGGAGAAGGCACCGCGACGTGGGAGCACTGGGAGATGCGAGTTCACAAGCGTCTCATCGACATCGACGCGGACGAACGCGCGCTTCGCCAGCTCATGCGCATTCAAGTGCCAAACGACGTCAGTATCGAGATCGTTCTCGAAGACTGACTGACGCTAAGGCCCGTCGGAGTCCGACGGTGTCTCAACCACCCCTTTCTACGATTTTTCGGTCCCGTAGCCGCAGGTACGCTTTTGCGGCCGCAGGCCGTTGCTCCGGTATGGTCTCCCGGTCGAACAGTCCCACGCTGGACACGCTCGCCGTCTTCGGCGTCGTCTTCCTCGTCCAGAGCGTCCTCGGCCTGTTCGGGAGCGCTGTCGGGCTGTTCGCGCTCGCCCCGCCGGTCGACGTCCGCCCGTGGACGCTCGTCACGAGCGTGTACGCCCACGCGGGTCTCGGTCACCTGCTCAGCAACGCCGTCGCCCTCGTCGTCGTCGGGTTCTTCGTCGAACAGGGGACGACGCGGTGGCGCTACCACGCGTTCTTCCTCTCGACCGGCGTGCTCGCCGGACTCGCCGAGATCAGCTTCGACTCCGTGTTCGGTCGCGCCGTCGGCGTCGTCGGCGCGAGCGGCGCGATCTTCGCGCTCGCCGGGTACCTGCTGGCGGCGAACCCGGTGACCGACACCGTCCTCGGCCGCTTGAACCTCGACGGACGGACGCAGGTCGCGGTGCTCGTCGTCGCCGCGGTGCTCGTCGCGGCGCTCGGTGCGGGACCGAACGTCGCCATCGTCGCCCACGGGACGGGGTTCGTCCTCGGGCTCGTCGCCGGGCGGATGCGGCTGCTCAGCGTGTGACTGGCTCGCGGTGGCGGCCGAAAACAGAAGCTACAAGTACGGCCCACGGGTTAGTTGGAGTGCAGACGAGGGCTCGTAGATCAGTGGCAGATCGCTTCCTTCGCAAGGAAGAGGCCCGGGGTTCAAATCCCCGCGAGTCCATCTGAAAAGAACCCGATTGCGAAGGGTTCGTTTTCTGGACACTCACCGCGTAGCGGTGCTATTCTCACGGGCGAGACAGCGAAAACAACCAGCGATCAGTCCCGAGTTCGCACCGTCACAACTCGGAGGCCACGCCGTCGGGCTAATTCTGACCACGAAATCTGGGGGTGCGTCTGATGGCGAGCCACCTTGGCTCGGCCGTCAGACAGCGCTGCGGCCACTGCGGAAGTCACGTCACCGAGCAGTTCGCTCGTGTCTTCGGCGACCACCACAACCGAGCGCGCCGCTGTCCAAACTGCGATACGCACGCTCGACTCAGCCGCGGCAGCGCTGCAGGTCGCGAAGTACGTATCCCTGACCCAGAGACGTCGGCAGGTCGTCACGGAGGGCAGAACTGATGGCCGCCACCGACGAAAGCGAGCCGAGAGACCTCTCGACGCTCGCCTACAGTGGCCCGCTTGGGACCGACGGATCAGGCGAGTTCCGCTGCGGCGAGTGTAACGCTCGCTGTACTGAAGACCCCCGAAACGGAACCGAGTACGGGCATAGAGTCGGCTGTCCGAACCGGCCCGAATCGCTTCGTCGCAGCGCCTCGAGCGGCGGTAACTACCACCGCCCGGGGAAAACGTGGGGTTCGGGGAGAGGTCCCGAGCCCGTTGGAGGGGGTCGGTGATGTCGTCGGAACGCTTCCGGCGCTCGGTTGCGACGCAACTCACTCCCTACGTCGGAGTCGTTGAGGACGACGACACCGACTGCCACATCGGGGTCTGTGACGAGGCTGCTGTCTACTCGGTGCCGCATCCGAGCTCGTTCGGCGGTGACCTCGCGAAGTGTCCGTTCCATCTCGCACTGTTCAAAGACCAGAACCCCAAGCTGTGGCGGAAGATTCGCAGCGTCGACATCCCGGACCCACAGTTCTACAACGACAGAGGCGACCGCTTCACTAACTTCGAAGATGTCCCCGAACAGGTCCGCGAGGATCAGTACCGCGTCGGCCTCGATGTCCTCGGTTTCGCTATCTACCACGGCGACCCCGACGATGAGGGCCTCGTCATGTTCGAGGCCGTCGACCGGCGCTTGGAAACACGCTCGACGAAGCAGATTCCCGTCGGCCGTGTCGGCGAGTTCATCGACCACCTTCGGCTGAATCGCGGGTTCGTCCGGATGGACCCCGAGGTTCGTGAGAAGATGTACCCGGGGGAGCCGCGATGAGTTCTCGAGTACGCGCTGCATCGAAGCGCGCAGGTGAGAACGCAGAGGCGGCCGTCATCCAGACCGTTCCGGAACTCGAGTCCGTCCCAGACGCCGACGATGTCCACGTCGACGCCCGTGTCGCTGAGCTACTCTCTCCGAGTACGGAGCTTCCCTTCGTTGGGATGTGCGTCCTTGAGGTCGGCATCCTTGTCGAAATCAAGTCCGTGATGGCGGTCTACGGTGAGGCTCAGACGCGCGGTCGGTTCTACCTCCGCCGCGGACAGCACGAGCACTTGCTCGCTGAGGGAGGCGTCTACCTCTTCGCCGTCTGCAAACCGCGGCCGAAGCGTCCGCTCATCGCGATGAAGGTCGTTCCCGCAACTGCCGTCGACGAGCTCGTCTGTTCGTGGATCGATGGCGGAGACGGTCGGCCCAACTACGCGCAGATCCGGTGGTCGCGTGTGTTCGATGTCGCGACGGTCGAGGGAGCTGACCGGCGGTGAGTTCCGACGTCGATCGCGACCTCGAGGCAGAACTCGAACGACCCGAAGCGGGAGAGCACGGCGTGCCCGTCGACGCTGTCTGCACCGGCTGTCGACGAGTCACGGTCAAGCGTGCGCCCGCTGACGAGCCGAATCCCGAGTTCGTTGCTTCGTTCCGGCACGTCTGCAGGAAATGTCGAAAAGTCACCTGGTGGAACGTCGTCGCGATTTTTCGTGGACTGGTCGACGACGAAGAGGAGGGTGATGAGTAGTGAGCCAGAACGAGCATGTCGCGACCGCGTTCCACGAGGTGGATATGTTCCTCTGGTTCACCGAGCATGGACTCTCACCGTACTGGGCCATCGGAAACCTCTGCATCAACGCCTACGACGGCTACGGAGAGGTTTTCGCCGACATGGGAGACGGTGACTGGCGAATCCGTCTCAACTACAATGCTGAGACCGGTATCGCTCCTCGCGAGTCAGACCCGATCGGCAGCGAACGCGCCTACGAATTCAAGGTTCACGCCGACGGCCCTGGAGAGCAAAAAGCCGACTTCGTCTTCTCGCCCCGATGGGACGACCAGAAGAAACCCGACGGCGAACAGATGCGCCGTCCGTGGTGCGGTGGGGAGGGCGTCCAAATCCACGTGCAGGGGTCGAACCTCACCTACGACGAGTACCTCTACGTCCTCCAGCGCTCGCTTCAAGAGCTTTCGACGCACGCTGGGACCGACTTCAATCGACGATACTTCAACTCGCCTCGACCCGAGTCGAACATCGTCACGACCGAACTGTACGTCCGCCTCGTCCGCGAGATGTCGATGAAGCTCGTTCGCTCCTCCGGCATCTTCATGAAAATCATGCACCTGCTCGCCGATCAGGAGGGAACCGAGTGGGTCTACAAGGGTGACAACACCGATATCGTCGGGAAGCGCCACGCGTTCGACCTTTCGCCGAAAGCGTCGCGAGAACTCGTCTCCGATCATCGTCTCGGGAAACGGGCGAAGTGCTACCACCTGAAGTATGTACGCGAGGAAGAGACGAGCGACGACCCGCTTTCCTCGCCGAAGTTCGGCGTCGCATTCCACAAGAGTCTGAACGGCATCGGCTCCAAGACGCGCTCGGTCAAGTGGTCCGACCGAAACGACCTGCTTCGCGAACTCGAGGAGACGCTCATCAACATGCTCCGGTGGGCTGGCGTTCCCGTCACGCCCGACTTGACGACCTTCGTCGAGGACGACCACTTCTCGGTCGAATACTCCAAGCGCTGTATCGGTCTCTTCTCCGACCCGACGCCGGAGATCGAGGCCGACCAAGAGGTGCAGATGTTGCGTGTCCTCTCGAGACTCTCACCGTCTGCTGATGCACTGCTCCGAACCGTCGCGACCGACGGTGGACAGCGGTACGACGAACTCGCAGAGGACACTGGCTACAGCATCTCGCAAATCTACCGCGCTATCGACGAGGTTTCAGAACTTGTCGTCAACGAGAACGGTCTCGTGAAGATGTTCAGCGAGAAGGTTCGTCAGGAGATTCAGGTGATCGCCGAGTCCGTCGAGGACCGCGTTATGTCGGCTGCCGACCGCGTCGCCCAGCTGTGCAACGTCGAGACACGCTCTGCCGCTGACGGAGCGCTCCAGCAGTGGATGAACAAGTACGCGGTCGAGTTCGAGGGCCTCGACGACGGTCGAGGTCGACTCCGCTTCGACACAATCCTCTCGGAACTCAAGTCGTTGTCCGACCCGCACCTCGCGACTGTTCTTCGCGAGGGCTTCGACGCCTGGACGTCGGCAGGTCGCGATGCACTCGACTTCGAGAAATTTGAGTACAAAGCGAAAGCGGTTCGCTGCGGGAGTGACGCCGGAATGGTGCGTCAGCACCTGAGATAGAGCACGACTGCTGAGTGGCAACACTCCCGAATTCACCTCTTTTCGAGCGTTCTTTTATATACTCGCCGCCGAACCCCCTGTTTCGAGTGGACGGCCGTCTCGTCGCTCGTCCTTTCTTTCAATATTAGAGAATATAATTTTTTCGAGGCTGTTTGCGCCCGATGCGAACATCCCCTTAGCGAGTGTCCCTAAGAGGGACAGACTCCGAAAATACCACCGTCCCGCGCACAAAAAATTCGACCCCACCCGAAACGAACCCTGACTTGCTAGTGTATTCTATTGCAATCCTCGAACCGCGACAGAGATTGCGTATTGAATACAGAGGTTACAGTCAGCAGGTGTTCTTCAGTTCGATCTCGTTACAGAGAGTAGTGACCGTCTTGTCTGTTGCTTCTTTCCATGTATCGGGCCACTTCTCCCCCCGCTTCGGTGGATTCATATAGAAATCAACGGCGCAGTACGATAGTTTCCCAAATGTTTGAGCCGCAATTTCTCCAACAAATTCAGCATTTTTTCGTTTCGAAGACACACCGCCATGACTTAGTTTATAGTAATCGGTGAATATCTGGAAAAAAGTAACTTGTTCCGCTTCGACGCGATCTGCTTGGAGATGGCGAAAGATCTTGGCCGCGTTGTCTGCCGGATCAGCACGTCTCCATTCCAACTCAACTAGATAGAGGTGATCAACTTTCTTTCCGCCTATATCGACAGGTGTTCCACTAATACTGAACTCGGGTTCCCAGCTTCCCGTCGGATAATGTTCGGTAAGTGACTCACATATGTAATTTTGAACCGACTTGGCAAACTTGCCCATGAGCAAGTCGTAGATAAAGAATCAAATTAATATTTGTCATTATCTCGGTTGCTGAATTTGCGCCCTGTATTCAGCACCATCGGACGATACATCCAACTCGACAGCAATAAGGCGGCTTCAGGTTTCACATCATAACCACCTGCTACAGAGTAGGCAGACCAACATCGAAGGGCACTAACTACCCGACACACCCACGAGGACATCCTCACAGACTGGCAGTTCGACTCTTACTGGAGGCCTACTCAGCACTCCCGGAGCCGTACGACTTTGAGGTCCGATTCAATTTTGTCTCACCGCAGGCCGACTCGGGTTGCGGGCGGGCGAGATCGCACATTTTCAGACCGCGCGGGTAAACTGGAACCGCCGAACGATCCGAATTCCCCAGCACGAACCTTTGAGGCCCGTACGGCCTCCGTTGGACCTGGGGGATGCTAATCGTCGAAGCTTAGGTCGAGTCGGGGTTGTGATAGAATAGGGTAGCTGGGTAGACGTTTAGAGAACCTATCTCAGAACATACCCGCTCGGTGCAAAGGAGAAAGTGGAATGGATAGGTAGATCTCGCTAGAGCCCTCTGAGAGCGGGAGATTATGACTAATAATGATTATGAAATAATGCTGCCTATTTTTGCATACCACTCACCGATTCAAAATTGTCTTCTGGCTTAAATTAATTCTGTCACAAATTTGGGTAGGCAGAGCAGTAAACGGCGTAGACTGCAGACAATATCTCCGAGACTTACATTACTAGTAATCATATAGTGTTACTTCTGACATGTAGGCGTTTTAAGGGTTAAAATCGTGTTCGTAATAGGGAAATTAACCTTTGGAGCCCTACCCTTAACATACACATGAAACCATCTAATCCGTGTTATTTCCCAGAGAGAGCTAGTAAGAGAGTGGAATCAGTCAAAATCTATTCGTGACGACTCCACATACCATTAGGAACAAAGCCTCCGATTATACTCGTCTACGGAAGTGAGTGAAATAAGATAATTTAGCCATAATACCAAATAGTAGTCATTACCACCCCCAAGAGGTGTCTGGATATTTATCATTCGATAGTCTGTCTCTTGATGCTTCAAACACCCGTATTTAGAACTTTCAGCCCACTTCGGTTGTCAACATCTCAGTAAATCCGAGAATTTATTTACCAATGGACCATCGTATTAGCTGACAGTCGCCCTGGCCAACATGGAAGTCAGGGATTCTGTCTCGGGGCGGAGAAGTTCCGCCCCTTGCTCGCAACCCCCCGTGCCAACGAAACCGTGCAAAAGTTCTCTTGGCTCGGCGGGAGACCCCAGAACCGTTTCACCGGATGGAGCCCATAGGTGGCTCTTTCGCAACGCGTGAACATCAAGTTTGCGTCGTTGATGGTTCTGGGCGAATCGAACCCAGCAAACCATATCACATGGCACAAGCAACACCGGGACGACTCACGAACATCGTTCCGGAAACGACGACTCTCGCAGAACAGTTCCAGCGAAGCGAACAGTTGGAGGTCCCGGACCTCCAGCGACGCGTCGCCTGGATGGCAGACAACTTCGACCAGCTGATGGACGACATCGACGCGTACGCGAACGACCCTAACTCGCCCGACGTGCGTTACATCGGGTCGTTCCTGGTCCAACCTGACAACAGCGGGCCTGTCTCTCGGCAGATCCTCGTGGACGGTCAGCAGCGTACTCTGGTTACTCAGCTCATGGTCGCCAACATGGCTGACATGTACGAGAAAAAGTTCTCGGACCCGGCAGCGGCCAAATTCCTCCGAGAGGAATACCTGACCATCGCGACGCGCGGGGGGCGCAAGCCCAAGGTCGTCCTGACGGAGCTCGACGACCCCGCGTTCCAGAAACTGATACAGAATCCGACGGCCACTACGAACCACGAGGCGATGAACAAGCTCGCAAACGAGATCCGCGAGTCCTTCGACGAGCGCGTCCAGACCGTCAATGACCTTCGGTCCCTCGAGGAACTTATCCTCGAGCGCCAGGCTGTGGTCGTCATCAACATCGGTAACCAGTTCAGTCCCTACCGTATCTTCGAGGAGCGTAACGGCCGCGGGGCTCAGCTGACTCCGGTCGACCGAGTGAAAAATCGCATCCTCGAAGTTGCCGACGCTGACCTGTCGGTCAACTTCGAACTCGTCAAGGACGAGTGGTTCGAGTTCCGTCGAGCCCTCGAAGGACACAACGAGACGCGCGCGCTCCGCTACATCACCATGGCCGGTAACCTGGTCCCGGTCAACAAGAAGATCTCGGGTGGTGACCTCTATCCGACGATCAAGCACATCGTTGACGAGCGGCTCGACAACCTCGGAATCGACCTCCTCGAGTACGTCGAGTGGCTCACCATGGCCGCCGAGACGTACAGCGACATCGCCTCGGTGAACTACCAGCACCCCAAGGCGTCGAAAACCCAGGCTGACGAAATTAACCGTCACCTCGAGGCGCTCGACACGATCGGTGCAAAGCCCGGACGCATCCTCCTGATGGGTGGAGAGTTCCGCGGCGTCTCACCAAGTGAATTCAAGGACATCGCCATCCTGGTCGAGAAGTTCTCGTTCGTCCGCCGGACGGTCGAGCGCCGCGTTCCCCAGGAGATTCAGGCCTACCTGCGCCTCATCCACGGCTCGTCGAGCAAGGGCATCTCGCCCGCGTTCAGCCAATCGAGTCCGGTGAAGGCGGTGAAGAAGGGTCTCGAACCCGAGATGCCCTCGAAAGAAGAGTTCCGTCGCGAGTTCGCTCGCAAGGACTGGAACAAGGGCGCGAAGACGGCCTACGCCCTGACGGTGCTCGAGCACGAGCACTACCTGCCGAAGGCAAAGCGCCACAGCGGCTTTGGTGGCCCGATGGGCCGGGCGGACGTCGAGCACATCATCCCCCAGCGCTACGACGCGAAGAAGTACGCAAAGTGGCACAACTACCTCACAGCCACCAAGGAGGAACTCGAGCTCGACGTGCGTCGGATCGGGAACCTCACGCTACTGGAGAACCGCAAAAACCTCAAGGCGTCTGACAACCCGTTCGAGCAGAAGCGCGACCCGCACTACCTCACCTCGAACTACGCGATGGCGACGGATCTCGCCAGCCGCTACTCGAGCTGGGACCTGAAGAAGGTCGACAAGCGTTCGAAGGAGATGGCGAAGATCGCTGCCGATATCTGGGTCCTGTAACCTGGTTACGACGCTTCGGCCCTCCACACACCCTCAAGGCCGTATTCTTTATTTGGGGTAATTCGATGACATTCTTCTGAGACGCTTCTGGTTACGTCGCCAAATGTAGAACCGCGCAGAGAGGGTCATCACGATTAGTAATAGTGCAGAAGAGGATTCGCCGAGAAGGAAAAGTGCAGCAGATGCAACGATCCCCAGAAAAAACAACACTTCTGTTATGACTCCCTTCAATAATCCCTTAATAACTCCCAAAATGATAGCGAGTATACCAAGTACGATCTTAGTTGCGAGGTTGACAACAAACATGGTGTATACTTAGTGATAGTGTCACTTTAAACTACTCTGCGTTGTCAAGTAGTGCAAACATGTTTCTTGTCTCTGCTGAACCCTTTATCAATGGCAGAAATCACGTGCTGAGTATGCGCATTGTATTACAGCACGCCCGCAGAAGCCTATAGAGTACCTATCAGAAGTAGAATTAGACCTTTGCGACCGGATAGCAGCGATAGTTGGCCTATCGTCACCCCAGAATTCCGAGAAACTGAGCGAGCAGTTCCGCGCCCTCCGTCCTCGCCCATTCCATCGCCGTCGACGCAAGCTCGCCGGCTCGACCGATGTTCACACTAAAAACGCCGAGTCCGACGAGCGCCGCCAGCAGCAGCGCCGTCGTCTGTGCCGTCCGCGCACCCGTCGATGCCGCACCCACGGCCGTCCCCGCGACGCTACTCGCCCGGTGAACGTACAGCGCCACGCCGAACAGCACGATCGCCGCAGTCGAGACGCCCTCAAGGCCGACCGCGTCGATGAGCGCCGCCAGCCATTCGAACGGCACTCAGAACCACCCACCGCCGCCGCCGTCTTTCGTGTCCTTCGTCTCGACCTCCGTCCCGCCGACGCGGAACACCTGGTCGGGCGTCGACGCTTCGGCCTGTCGCTCCTGCCGCCAGGAGTACAGGAGGTACGCCCCACCGAGCACGCCGGCGACGCCAGCGAGCGGCAGCGCCGCGCTGAGCGCCGTCTCTATCGGCCGCGTGATAGTCGTCGGAGCGATGAGGAACACCGCCAGCGCGAACGCCAGCACGACGCTACCGATGACCTCCTCGCGTTCGTGTACCGGCGAGCGGTCGTTCTCTCGCTCGGTGTACGCGAACGCACCGCCGATGAGCAGCAGCACCAGCAGCGCGATGAGTTCCGGCTCGATGACCGGCGCGATCGCGAGCGCCGAGTCGCGCGCCCGGTCGAGCGTTCCCGACGCCGAGTCGTAGAACCCGCCGCCGGTCGCGTTCCCGTCGTTGCTCGACTCGGTCGCCTCCGACATGATGATGAGCGTCTCCTCGCTGTCGTCGTTCTCGAGCGTGACCGGCGAGTTCGCCGTCGCCGAGTCGTACACGATGCCGTTCGTCTCCGAGTACAGGTCGTACTCGTCGCCGCTGACGGCGTTCGTGAACGTGAACGAGACTTTGTCGCCCGTCACTCCGCCGGGTCGGACGTCGAACTTCGGTCGCGCGTTCGTCGCGTCGTCTCGCCAGACGACCTCGACGTCACCGTTACTCGGTTCGGCCTCGAGCGGCGCCGTCTCGACGGTCGCCGTCGAGCCGATGTCGGCGCCCGGGAGGTGCAGTTCGGTCTTCTGCCCCGGCTCGAACCGCGTGTACGCGGTTCCGTCCGACCATGACTGATTCGAGAGATAGTGAGTCCGCGACCCGTCGAGCGTCCCACCGACCTCGATGTGCATCGTCTCGTCGTCGCGGTCGACTACCTCGAACTTCGTCTGCAGGTCCGAGCCAACGAGTGTCGGTTCAAGCACCCTAATGTCGCCGTTCACTGTGCGCACCTTCGCGCCGCTCGCTCGAACGCGTGTCTCATCGCCTTCGGCGACGTCACCCAACTGCACCGTCAGCGTCGTTCCCTCGAGGTCGTACTCGGTGCTGTCGAGCGTCGACCACTCGCCGCCGTTACGCTGCACCTCGAGTTGGTCAATCTGGATGACTCGACTCGACGAGAACGGTACCGTGAGCGTCGCATCCTCGCGGTCTGTCCCCCACGTTTTCGAGACATTGTACTTCTCCGCCCAGTGTTCGGCCTCGTAGTCGACCGATTGGTTCGACGCTGCAGAGTGACTGTACTCAAGGTTAGTGCGCGAACTGGGGCCGCTGCTCGCCGTCGACTCGTTGCCGACCGAAACCTCGACTACGTTCTCACCCTCCGTGAGCCAGCTGCTCTCTCCGGCGAGTGGGACCGACTCTCCGTCAGCGAGTGTCCCGCCATGCGATAACGTCTCGTTGTTGATAGTCACCACCGGGTCGACTGTCGGGTTGCGCTCCTCGAGCAGCACCGCGACATTCGTCTCGGTCTGCGAGGTTGTCGAGACGTCGAGGGTCGATGCACCCGTCGAGAGGCCGGCAAGTTCGTAGCGCGCCGTCTCTCCCGGTTCAAGCGTCCCCAAGTGCTCGGCGTCTGCGTTGCCGTCACCATCGAGGTCGACGCTCGGATTCTCCGTGTGTTCGACGCGGTCATAATCTATTCTCCAGTCGGTCGAACCCGCTTCGAGTTCCCATCCGACGGTGTTTGTGCCCGTCGAGAGACCGGAGAACGTCTCTGTCCCCGTCTCGCCGTCGCGAAGAACTCCGTTGTACGTTGCCTCCGTCGACCCGTCGTCGTCGACGTCGATGCTTGGGTTCTCCGTTGCCGTCACGTCGTCTTTGTCGAGCGCGAAATCCAGTTCTCCGCCCGTCGCCGAAAACGTCAGTCCCGTCGAGTCGTGCGAAAGACCGAGCGCCTTCGCCGACTGCTCGCCGTCGCCGAGGTCGCCGAACGACGCCGAGTTACCCTGCCCGTCTGAGACCGAGATGTCCATCGGCGTCGAGATTCCCGTCACGTTGTGCGCGCGGTCGCGCAAACTACCGCCGCTCGATCCGTAGTCGTCGGCTTTGTCGTATGTCGCCTGCGTCGTCATTCGCGCATCGCCCTGCACGACGAACTCGAACGTCACCCACTCGGAACCGGAAACGTCGACCGGCTCGTCGAACTCGAACGTCTTGACACCCGGCGACGAATCGTAATTCCATGTGCCGACGTGCGTCCCCTCACCATACGCGCCGTCTGGCGCTTCCGTGACGACATAGACGTCAACAGTTCCGGACGAATCTGAGGTTTGGTCGACGCGCAGCGCCGAAACCGAGTCGTCGTGGTTTTTGTAACTCGTTTCGGCGTTCTCCGCGTTAAAGAGGTAGTTCGCGTCTGAGTCCTCCGTCGTGTACTCCGTGAACTCGGTCGCGCGTCCCGTCATGGTCAGCTCCGGCGAGCCGCTCGCCGGTCCCGTCGGATCGGCGTTACCGCCGACGTCGATCGTCGCCGTGTCGCCACCCGCGATTCCCGAGCCGCTTTGGTCGTTCGGCGTCGATGACTCGCGGCCGGTAAACGTGACCTCGGCGTTTTGCGGGTCGCCGTCTCCTGCAACCGACACCGAAGATGTCGAGCCGTCTGAGGCGCCGGTTCCGCTCTCAGACTCCGCAAAGAGCGTCTCCATCCCCTCGAACTCAACGACCGGCTCTCCGTCAACTGATGGCCCCGACGGCTTGAGGTGGCCCCCGACATCGACATCGACGCTCTCACCGTCGCCGACGGCCGAGAAACTCTCGTTATCCCACTGCTCGGACGTGACACCTGTCAGCGTCACGTTCGGGTCGCTCGTCGAGTCGATGTCGTCGAGGTCATATCGGTACGTCGAGCCGTCTTCGGCCGGATTCCCCGACAACGTCACCGAGCCGTCGAACGTCACCGTGTTGCTACTGAACTTCTCGACGTCGAACAGCGCCCACCCATCTTCGTACCGGATTTCCGACGTCCAACGGTCGCCCGACTCGTGCACGCCGATCGCCGTCGACGGCCGGTGGCCGACCGCCGCCTCGAGCGCGCTCGCCGACACCGCGACCTCGCGGCCGTCGTGGTTCACGTCGTCGCGCAGCACCACCTCGACCTTCCCGCCGCGCTCGCCGATGTCGACCTCGAGGTTATCCGCGTGCATCGACGCGTGTACGTCCCAGACGCCCGCGTCGCTCGGGATATTCTTCGCCGCGTGTGCCGGCGGTCCGCGTACGTTATCGCCCGGTACGCCCGCGTGACCTGGCGGTCCGTTCGACGGTGGTCCCTGTCCGTTTCCGGGTCCGTTCGCCTGTGCGACTCTGCTGTCGTCGACGCTGGTGACCGAGTCAGCAGCAGCGCCGACCGCCGCTGCTGGCAGCATCGACGTCACGATGAGCAGCGCGACGAGAATCGTCTTCAAGTGTGTCATATGTTGGATACCTCTCTCAGTTGGGTGGGGTGCCGGGGGCTGTCTTCAGTCTACTAAACATACGCGCGCGTGTATCGGTCCGGCGCGCCGCCGGCGCGGACCGACCGGGAAATCGGGTCGAAAAAACCGAATCCGGGCGATTCAGCATAATTTCATCATCTCCTCGTGTTCTGGGAACCGAATATGGAGTTGTCCCGGTACTTTGAACCTCGAGGGGATGTCGGCCCACCCGAACGGTGCGAACACCTGTTTGTTCCAGATGAGCGCCTCTCCGAGCTTCATATGCCGGGTGTACTGCCGTTTCATCGGCGCCTTCCCCATCCCGACGACCTTCTCGTTCGTCGGGTTGTCGACGCCGTTCATCGTCACCCGCCAGCGCTGCTTTTTCCGCATCAGGTTGTGCAGATCGTCGCCGGCGTGACCGGCGCCGTACATCGAGAAGTTGACGCGGCGAGCGTCGACGTACTTGTTCCTGAACGCCTCGATGCGCTTGTACAGGTCGTGATAGCTGTTCGACGCGTGTTCGGGCATGATGTTCCCCAGCTCGTCACAGAGCCACGACACCGGCATCGGAGCGGATAGATCTATCTTCGCGATGGCCCACGCGAACCACCACATCGACGTCGGCGTTATCGAGTCCGCATCGAGGCCGTCGTTCGCGGCGTCCCACGCCGAGACGTGGTCGAGTACCGGCACTTCGTCGGCCTCGCGGGTGACCTCGGTGCAACCGCGGAACATCGGGTCGGGATAGACGACGTTGAACGTGCCTTCGTCGAGCTGCTGGTTCAGGTCAATCGGGTCGTTGTAGTACCGCACCTCGCGAACGACGTCCTCGAGGTCGACCTCTATCGGGTCGACGTGGTCGACCGGCGGAGACAGTCGTGCCTCCGCCTCGAGCGTCGACGGTAACCAGAGCGTCGTCCACGGCCGCATCGGCAGCCACTCAGACCGCGCGGGCGACCCGCGCCACACGAGCGCGTCCGTGTTCAGTTCGAGCGTCCGCGCCGACCACGTATCGAGGAACGTCGTTTTCCCCGTTCCCTTCGGTCCGTACGCGAAGTAGTCCGTCCCGCCGATGCGGAGGTCACTGACGACGTCGGGTCGCTCAGCGAGCCACTCGAACACCTGGCGTCGCGTCCTCGACAGCCCCGAGAAGTCCTCGCACTCGATGCGAATCTTGTCGACTTCGTCGAGATGAATCAGCGGGTCGAGGAACGCCCGCGGGTGTTCGACGATCGGGTGCGCCCCGCCGTCGGTCATCGGATGGCGCTGGTTCTCGAGTTCCTCGAGGACGTTCGGGAACCGCCGCATCCCGAGGTTCCGCACCATGTTCTCGCCGAGTGTGTGCGCGTTCGTCCCCCCGTTCACCTGTTTCGTCTTCTCGACGTTCGATACCTCGAGGCTCGTCAGTCGCTCAACGAGGCGGTCCGGGTCCGCCACGTCGGCGAGCATACTGTCTGTGGGTCTGTCTGCCTGGCTCATGAAATCGAACCGCTCCCTCCCTCGTGTCCTGGGTCGCCCGTCGAGGCGACCTCCGTCGCTCGCTGTGCGAGCGCTGCCGCCGCGCGGTTGAACGACGGCAGCAGATACTTCGCCGCCCACGATTCGCGCATGAATCGTGCGCGGGCGTCGTCTCTCGGTCCGCACAGATGTTCTCGAATCGGTCGCTCGAAGTACGCTCGAGTCACCGTCGACGAGTCAATCTCCGCGTACGATGCCGCCGTCACCTGGTGTCCCCACACCAGCAGCGCCTCCGCGTCGTCGAATCCGTCGAGCAGCTCGCCGAGCGCCCACTCCTGGCGGTCGTTCAACTCGCCGAGTTCCGGTCGCATCGCCGGGAACTGCTGGCGGTCCGGCGACTCGACGGGCTTCGCGTCCTCGTTCTCGTCGTCGAGGTGCTCGACGCGGGCGACCGCCGCCCACCGGAACACCTTCAGTGCCTCGTGAAACGCCGGGAGAACGAACTCCGCGACGTACGCGCGCCTAAACTCGAGCGCGACCTCAGCGGAGTATCCGTCCGACGTCCCCCACGGCCGGTCGAGCAGCGCCGACACGGTCGGGGAGTGACACGCCGAGCGGGTGAACCACTCGTCGTCGAGTTGACCGAGCGCGTGAACCGCGAGGTCTTGCTGCCACTCGAGCAGCTCGCGGCGCGTCTCGAACCCCTCGAGGACGTCGACGAGTAATCGCGCTTGGTCGGCCGATAGCTTCCCGACGGCCGCGCGAATCGGGCTGTCGGTGCCCGCCGCTTGAACCGCGTCCTCGATGCGTTCCTTCGTCGACGGTGACCGCGACGATCGCTCGGCTCGACGAGTCGACGGCGACGTCACCATGACATCGACGTCATCGCCGAACATCGAACCGAGCGCCGTCGCGACGTCGTCGACCTCAGTCATCGACCGGCGCCTCCTGGTCGACGTCGTCGGCCTCGCCGACGAACTCGTTCATAATCTCGTCAGCCTGCGACGTCGTACGTCGGTCGCTGAGGCGCTGTTTCTCCGCCTTGTTCTGCGTCTTCTCGCGGGTGACCTCGTCGTACAGGTCTTCCCACGTTTTCGAGTCGCCGAGCGCCTTCGCGTGTCCGAATAGCGTCTGTAGCGCCGAACCGTAGTGAACCGGTGCGAGGTTCGCTCGCAGGTATCCCGGTTCCGGCTGTGCGATTTTCGTCACGAACAGCAGGAACGCGCCCACCAGCAACCCGAGCGTCGACGACGCCAGGAGGACGTCGCCGGCAACGTGGCTCGTACCGAGCACGAACAGCCCGCCGAACAGCGCGCGGAAGTTGACGTTCACCCGCCCCTCCTCGTCGCGAGAGATGAGTTCGGGGAACTCGAATCGATGTCTCTCGCCCTTGTACTCGACCGGTTTCTCGTCTTCTGGGTCGAGGACGTACAGCTCCGAGTACGGCCCCTCCTCGACGTCGATTTTCGTCGAGATGTTCCCGTCGACCTCGAGGTCGGCGCGGGCGCCTCGAACGCGAGCAATGAACTTCCAGAATCCGCGGCCGATGCGCGACCGACTGCCGCTGGCGCTGCGCGCCATACGGAGCGGTATCGCGTCCGCGACGAGCGTTCCCGGTACGTCGTTGAGGTTCGCGTTGCGGTACTCCTCGCCGCCGTCAGCGAGCGCCTCTCGCCCGCTGTCAGCCTGCGACGACTCGCCGGGAACCGACGTCGGCGTGTACGCCGTCTCGTCAACGGCGTCTTTCAGACGGAGTCGCAGGAACAGCGCGAGGTAACTCTCGTCGCCGAACCACTCCGACGCCAGGATGCCGAGCAGTACGCCCGACACGATTGACAGCACCCACGGCGCCGACACGATCGTCGCGACGACGCTGTCCCAGAACGCCGCGATTGCGATGAACATCGCGATGATGACGCCGAACCACACCAGCATCGAGATACGCGGACCGGAGCGCGCGGCGCGAATGAACTTCCGCGCCGTCCACAGCGTTCCCGCCGTGAACAGCGCGAACGGCAGCACGAGCAGACCGAGCGCCCACCCGATTTGTCCGCCGGCGGTGTTGTACGATACCGCCTGAGCCGCCGCGCTCGTCGAGTGAGTGAACCGCCAGCGCGTCTCGCCGGGGTTCGTGAGACAGTTCGGCTCGCCGGCCTCCTCGACGCACATCGTCGCCTGCACCGATTTGTCGAAGTGGCTTCGCAGCGGCACCTCGACGTAGTCGTATCCGCCCGAGAGAGTCGCGCTCATCGAGTGCGTCGTGACGTTCGTCGCGACCGTCTCCATGCGCGTCTCGTTGCCTCTCTCGACCTGCTGACGCTCCGTCTCGTAGTACGCGACTCGAATCGTCACGTCTTTCGACGATTCGCCGTAGCCGCGCTTACTCCACAGCTGTACCTTGTCCCGTTTCACGGTCGTTCCGCTTTCGAGGTAGTTCCACGACGACGACTCGTCTGATTCGTCGACGAACAGCCCCGTCGGCAGGTACTTCACCGCGTACTCGCTGTACGTCCCGCCCGCTCGAACGGACGGCGGCGCGTTCGCCGGGCGTTCACCGTCGGGTCGCAGCTCCTCGAGGCCGAGGTCCGCCGCCGAGTCAGTGTCAGCACTGTTCGCGACCGCGGGAGCGGCAAAGCCGGCGACCACCAGCGCGAGCACCGCCACGACGACGGTTCGGCGCATCTACGCGCCGGCCCCCTTTCGGGAGGCGATTATCCAACCCGCGCCGAGCACCACGAACGTCAGCCCGACGTACGTGTGCGTCCCGATGTCGACGACGCCCGAGATGCCGAGCGCCCCGAAGATGCCCGTCACGACGCCTGCGACGAGTTCCGGTGACGACGCCACGATGTCGCCGAGCAGCTCGCCGAGGTCGCCGAGTTGCATCCCGGCCTCGTAGATGCCGGCGATGAGCCCGACCGTCACGGCCGACAGGAAGCCCACAGCGCCCCCGACAGAGCGCCGCGCCTTCTCGCCGACCATCGGGCCTCCGCCGCCGAGTCCGCCTTCTCGCGTGCCTGGTACGCCCAGAACGCTAAGACGAGTCCGACGGCGAGCACGCCGATACCGAACCCGCCGCCGAGCATTGACACGACGTCAGGCATGGCTCACCTCCCGACGTAGTCGGGAGTCAGTCGGTTCCCTCTCGATACCTCTCTTTGCCGAATTTCCGTATTTCATGCGTTCTCTCCGCGTTTCTTCTGTAGTCGATACAACGAGACGGCGATGAACAGCGCCGCGGCGGCGATGCCGACCGTCTCCCACGGAACACCCGGCACCAACTCCGGTCCCAGGTGTCCCGAGAAGACGCTCACAATCGGCCACCACAGGTCGACCGAGAGGATGAACGTCGGGTCGGGAATCGACGTTACGAACGTCCACGCCCCGCCGACGATGCCGCCGAGTCCGAGCGTGATGTCTCTCTTGTTCGTCATCAGAACAACCCACCTCCGCCGGGAATCGCGTCGACGATGATGCGAAGCGTCAGCACGCCCACCGTCCACGCCGCCACGGCGAGCACAATCGTCGCGACCGTCGTCGCGACCGGCGCGCCGAGTCCAAGCTCGACGAGCCCCGACTCGAGCGGTTCGAGGAACAACCCCGGGATGCCGAGCAGCGCCTCAGACACCGGTCCGAACCCGCCGAAAACGCCGTCGACGGCCGTCTCGTACGCTGTCTCTAACGACGTGATGCCGCTGTCGAACATCGACAACAGCCACAGGAACGGCTCGACGACGACGTTGCGAACGAGCCACGTCGCGACCGTCACGAGAATGAACCCCTGCGGGTTGTTCAGCAGCGAGCGCGCGTCGCTTCCGAGGTTCCGAAGCCACGACGGTATCGACGAGTCGGAGTCGACCTCCGAACTCAGCCCGTCGCCGGTAATCGGCCCTATCGGTCCGCTGCTCATGCGTACGGCCTCCGTTCCCAGACGGCCGTCGCGAACGCCACCAACACGATGACCTCGACGGCGAGGATGAACGGTGCGATAGCGCCGGTTTCCGCCGACGCGAGGAACGCCGTTCGCCACGCCTCGACCTGCAGCGCCGCCGAGTCGCCGAGCGCGACCGTCACGAACTCCGTTAGGAAGCCCGTCAGCGCGTCGATAGCGCGGACGTTCGCCTCGAGGACGGCATTGAACAGACGGATGCCGCCCGACGCCAGCGCGACGACGAGCCCGCCGCCGAGCAGCGACGCGAGTCGTCTCCCGTCGATGCTGGTGTCGGCGCCGTCTTCGGTCACCAGGTCGTCAGCGACCTCCTGCGAGTCGTCGAAGCTCATCGCTGGTTACCCCCGCTAAAGCGGAAAGCGATGTCTTCAGACCCGGAGACGCCGCTGAACACCGTTATTCCTCCTCGCCGTCGCTGTCGTTGTCGACGAATGGGATGTTGATGCCGAGCCCTGGAACGTCGGAGTTCCGACGGTCGAGGTACTCGGTCACGATGAACACCACGCCGGTCGCGACGACCGCTGCGACCCACGGCAGGAACGGACCGAGTTCCGCGAACGCCGACGTCGCGAACGAGTTCCCGCCCACGACGAACGACTGCGAGATGTAGTTCGCCGGGTCCGTCGTGAACGCCGAGATGAACGCCGTCCCGCCCTCGGTGAACGCGTCGAACAACGACGCAACGAGG
Source organism: Haloprofundus sp. MHR1 (assembly GCF_005155585.1). NCBI lineage: Archaea > Methanobacteriati > Methanobacteriota > Halobacteria > Halobacteriales > Haloferacaceae > Haloprofundus > Haloprofundus sp. MHR1. The sequence continues at coordinate 1,785,091 of NZ_CP039833.1, read as the reverse complement.
TTGAACGCCGCCTCTGAGACGGCGATGATGCCGCCGAAGACAGCGAGCACGAGCCCGCCGGCCGACCCGACGACAGAGTCGTCGAACCCGCCGAGACGGTCCGACTCGCGGATGTACGTCAGCGAGCTGCTGAGTCGCGGCTCGTCTCCCGACGATGACATCGTTACTCTCCTCCCACCGCGCTCGAGGCGCGCCGTCGCAGCACCGCGACGATGCCGACGAGCGCCGCGACCGCCGAGCCGATCCAGCTGCCGATCGTGCCGAAGATGCCGCCGCCGTCACCGCCGCCCCAGAAGCCACCGGAGCTTTCGCTCGGCTCCTGCTGCAGCGTGTTGAACTCGTTCTGGTTCAGTCGAAGCTCGTACTTCAACACCGAGTTGTCGCCCGACTGCACCGTCGAGTCGACCGAGAGCGTCTCGCCCTGTTCACTGTACGAGTCGGTGATGTCCGCGAAGTTCGACGAGTCGATGTCCTCGAACCCCTCGTTTCCGACGTCCTCAGCGTACTGAACCGCCATGTAGCGATCCGAGCCGAGCGTTTGGTTGTCTCTGTACTCGACGTTCGAGAACGAGAGGTCGTAAGCGTCCGGCAGGCCGTTGCGGACGTACAGCGTCGCCGTGCCGTAGTAGCCGGGGTAGTTGTTGTTCTCGTCGACCTCGAACTCAGCGGAGACGTCGTCGCTGCTGACGTCCTCCGCGCGCTGCTCGACCGGTATCGTGAGGCCGTGAATAATCGCGCTCGAGAACGATTCGTCGAGCGAGCTGAGCGACTCGACCGAAATCGGACCGGACTCGGTGACCTCGTAAATCGTCTCCGTCTCCCACTCGTCGTCGCTGGTTTCGACCTGCTTCTCACCGAGCGTGTAGCGCGACATCTTGTCGATGTTCAGCGCCGAAATCGAGACGTCCGAGTCGGCATCGTGCGCGACGATGCGGACCTCGTGGATGTCGTTGAACTCGCCGTCACCGCTGCCCTCGGTAGGCATGTCGCCGAGGCGCTCCTGGAAGAACCAGCCTTCGCCAATGCCGTCGGCGACGATGCCGTCGTTGCTCGCGTTCGCCGAGCCGTTCAGCGTCGCGACCTTCTTGTCGCCGTTCGCGTCGACGACCTCGATGTCAACCGTCCCGTCGAGCTGCGCGACGTCGAGGCCGACCTGCAGGAAGCGCTTGTTCTCGTCGGAGGTGATCTCCGCGTTGTGCACCGTCAGGTCAAACGTCGCGTCCTCGCTGCTGCCGTCGGCGAGACCCGACGTCGAGAAACTCAGGGCGTCGACGCTGTCGGCCGTCTCGGTGTCAGCCACCGTCGCGCCGGCGGACGTCGACCAGTTCGCGCTGTCGAGCGCCGAGACGTTGTCACCGTTCCGCGGGAAATCGGTGAACTCGTCGGACTCGATGTCCGTCACGGTGAACGAATACGGGTTCCGGTTCGCGTCACCGGAGGTGTTCACCGTTCCGTCGATCGTCGTTACTTTGCCGTCGTCGTCTGCGTACGTGAGAGCGTCGCCGTGCGATGTCCCCCACTCCATCCGATGTTCGTCTTTCGTCAGGTCGTACGTGTAGTACGGGTTCGGCCCTTCGTCGGCCGTGTAGTTCCATGCTCCCAGCGCCGGCGTCGCCACCAGCGAGAGCACGAGTAGTGCCACTGTCAACTTCTTCAGTATGCGTCGTGAAATCATGCCAGAACACCGTTTTCAGGCCGGTGAACGCCTTTTTCGTTCGTCAATTCGTCCCGAGGCTGCCACGTGTCGCGTAGTTCGCGGACGTACGCCGCGAATGCGTCCGACATCTCGAGGCCGAGTGGTCGGTCAGTCATTGCTTGATCTCCCGGCCGCCGTCAGTCGTGACGCTCTCCGTCGCCAACGCGGTCTCTTCACGGTCGACCTCGCGGCGTGCCAGCTCGATGAGCTTCTGGGCACCGAGATAACCGCCGTACGCGAGCGTCCCGAGAAGCAAGGGAGCGACGAAGATGACCGCGACCAACGACGCCCAGTCTGCCGTCGCGAGGACGACCGCTATCGACGAGTAGCCCGATAAGTGTACGAGCGTCTCGCGAGCAGTCGTCTCGCTGCCCATCACCGATCCTCCCGAACGTTCCGCCAGTCTCGTTCGAAGTACTGTACCTCGTCGTCGTCTCCCTGTTTCTCTCGGGATGGCGTGTCTTCAGCCATAGTTCGTCTCTTTCCCGCCCGGGTGCGGGTCGGGTGTCAGCCGACCGAAAGGCCAGCTGAAAACCGCCATCATGCGCTCTTCCTAAGAAATACCGGTGACTGAGTCTTTAGCGAAGATATCCAGAAGGTTACCTGAAGAGTGCAGTGTGTTTAACCGAAGGCGGGTCACCGAATCAATAGTCATGCCATTCAGAATGTTGCGGAATCACGGCGACTCGGCTGTCGCCTGTATCGAGAAAGACTGGCTGCGACGCGACGGGCTGCTCGTCAACGGCGAAGTACCCGAAGGGAGAGAGGTTTACACCGACCGACTCGGGAAAGGCGTCTACCTCGTGCGAGCAGTCGACGGCGACGTTCCCGAACTTGAGGAGTGCGAGGTTATTCGTCGACTCGTCGCCGAGGCTGTTGTCGCCCGCGACGATCGGGGCGCAGCACCATTGGCGGACTGAGAACGTGGAGACCCGCAAATGTCCTGATACAACTGTTCTATCCTGCACTGCAACTTCGGGACGGATAGCCCACTCGGAATGACGGCGCACGCGAAGAGACACCGCAACTGAGCGACTGACTTAGCTACCAAGTCAGAGGTGTATTTAGGTAATAAACCTCCTAGGCTCCCCCAATAGGTTACTACGCTGGACTCGTCGGCGATTCTTCAATCAGTTCATCGTACTTCTGAAGAACCATTTCGAAGTACTCGTCGGTCATCATTCGTGGATTCTGGACCTGATGGAAGTCGTCAAGGACGAACTCGGTCTGCTCTCGATCGAGTCCGTAGGCGTGGAACACAGCAGCATCGAGTTCAGTACGGAGTTTCCTCCGTTGATATATTTCAATCGCTGCCTCGATTCCACCAAGACGCTCACGTATTTCTTCAAACTCGTCACCGTAGCAGTTTAGCTGTGCAGCACGGTGTGAAATGTACTCGAACCAGTCATCGCCCTCGGTGAGACGAGGCAGTTGCGACTCTCGGAATTCGTACTGGACGATATTGGTGTCTGTTTTCCTGCGCATCAAGTAATCGAACGGGATACTGTTGATCAATCCAAGGGCAACAAACAGCTCCTTATCAGTGAATTCACGGGTGTATATTCCGTGACACGGGTGTTCACTCAAATTGTCCTCCGATGGATTAATTCGATACGGGCGGGTGGTGTGAACCTTCTCGTAGCAGACGGTTCCCGGTGGAATAACAGTCGCAATGAGCGTCCGCTCATCAGTTGAACGGGCGATGTCTCGGAATACAAGCCTGTACTCAGTACAATCCAGCAAGACATCGGCTTCGGTCAGCCCCTGATCACGATGTTCTTTGAAAAGTTCATTGACGAAGCTCTTCTGTGTCCCAGTCCCGTCGAAATGGTCATAGAGTGCGCGTTTGACTCTTCCGAGGTTTTTCTCCCGAATGCGTTTCTTGGCGCTGATATTAGGGTCTGTCTCCTCCTCGACGCTCCACCGTTGAGGAGACACGATTCCGTCTCTATCTCCCAATGGCTGGTAGAGGAACTGGTTGATGTTGCGTCCCCCATACACAGGATACTCGCCTTGATCAGGGTCTTCTATGAAGCACTGCCGATCAGTCGTCTTGAGTTCATCGTAGGGGCGGAGCTTCCATGCGTCAAGATCGTCATCGATTGTGGGATGGCTGATGATCGTGTCGAGGACGCCGACCTCTTCCTTCGATTTGATTTGTGGAAAGAGACGTTCCTTTGGAGAGAATCGCTCGAAGAGAGTTCGAGGAACACGGATCGTTTCTTCATCTACATTTCGGAGGATGTCGATATCGTGTTGTTGGAAGATAGTATTGATGGATTCGGAGGTGCCTCCTGTCTCCAGGATTACTATAGCAAAACGATACCGATTATCGATATCATCAAAGATACCCTTATTCTCGAACCCAACTACATACCGGAGATTTGATTCCGTAAGGAGGTGTTCACGCAGGTCCTTGCCGGTAGTCCCGCTGAAGATTCGTCCGGGGAGTACCTGCCCCATCTGACACTCCTTGTTTCCTAGAGCGAAGATGCGCTCTAAGAAGAGCGCGGAGAGTTCCCGTTTCGTCGGGACGGTTCGGCCATCGATCTTCGGTGACTGAAGATGGTACGAGGGACTGCTCTTGAAATAGTCTGCCTGCCAGGACATCTGCTGTTGGTATTCTTCCCATCCAGCAGCAATCTCCGCGCCCTGAAGCAACTCTTCTTGTTTGGCATCGCGTTCTTGGCTCGATCGAATACGGAATTCTGGATCGTACCTCGTGAAATAATCGTGGCGGCTGGGTTGGAGTTGTTCCCACGGTGGATTTCCAACAATCGCATCGAACCCACCGTCTGCATACACTTCGGCGAATTCTAACACCCAGTGGAACGGTTCGTAGTCGCGGATCTGTTCAAGTTCAATGTCCTCAACACCCCCTTCGTGAAAATCCTGGAGGACTTTCTCGTCCAAGTCCTTCCGGTACTCCTCAAGGAGTTTTTCAGCTCGTTCTAAGTATTCCTGTGCCTCCTGCGTGTCGCTCGTCTGCTTGTGTCTCGTTATCTGGGTGATAATGTTCCCATACTTGGTCCGGACACTATCGGCACCCCATGAGGTCAGCTGTGCCTGCTCTCCACTGGAGTCCGTCTCCATAAGCTCCGTGTAGCCGATCAGACTGTTGCCCTGCCGGACGTTGAAGACGACATTTGGGAGTGCAAGTTCTGCCTCATCGTACTCGTCGACCGTAGTCGGATCTACCTCTGCAATTATCGACAACCACAACCGGAGCTTCGCTATCTCAACGGCAGGCTCAACGATGTCGACCCCGTAGACATTCTCGATGACTGTTTGCTTGTACAGCACCCAGTTCGCCGGTTCGTCAGGGTGTTTCTCGTAGAGCGCCTTCCGAATGGCAACGATCTCTTCTTGGACAGATGTAAGGAAGTGCCCACTCCCACACGCAGGATCTAATGCGCGGAAGTGATCTATGACATCCAGAAGATCCTCAATGACGTCGGCATTCGTTTCTGTGAGCGCGTCAATAAGGGCATAGACATCGTCGTAATCGGCCATCTCCTCAGTCCATCCCCACTCTTCGACCATTCGGTCGGCGAACCGATATTGAAGCGCTGGTCGGACGGTTTGTTCTGCACAGAAACTCGTAATCTCGTCAGGTGTGTAGTATGCACCCAGCTCTTTCTGTTGATTGCCTGAGTCCGTTGTAATATGGTTAATCGTCTTCTCGAAGACGTTGCCGAGCACACTCGGATCCAGGTCAGTTGGGCCACCGTCAGCTGAGAAGCTATACCGCTCTAGAAGTTCGATAATCGAGGTGAGAACGGAATCTCGAACGTCAAAATCTCGTTCATTGAATTCGCTCCCGTTCTCCTCGGTGGGTCGGAACAGCCCACCGTTCAGGTAGGGTACGTTATTGTAAAGTGAAATGTTCTTGACGCGCTCAGAGCGGTCGTTGGGACGTTCATCGAGTACCCCGAAGAACAGTGGCTCCAAGTACGTCTTATAGAAGGAGTCCGGGGTGAAGCTCTCCTCATGATCCTCTTTCAGATCCAGTAACAGCGTCTCGTCGACGAGTCGCTTGTCCTCGAGGAACTTGATGAAAATGAGCCGGTTCATTAGCCCTACCGAGAATAACCGAATATCGTCACCCGTCGCATCTTCCGGGGCGTCAATCCCATCACCGATTAACGATCGGGCAGCCGGTTCGTCTTCGCCCTCCCGGTACCCGAACACCAGTCGGACGTAGTCATCGTAAAATTCGTCGGTGATTTCCTGTTTCTTCGCCTTGATGACCTGCCCGGCTTCGCCTGCGATAGACAGATAATTATTATATTCGAATACCCGGACATACTCCGTCAGGATGTCCTGCGTCGTTTCGCTGACCCACTCGTTGAGGCTCACCTGTTGACCGGTTACATTCTCAAAAGCTGCCAGAAATACTGGCTGAAGGTCTATCTCGGCAAGGGTGTCAAAGCGGTACGTGTCCCGGTCGTATTTCACCAATATCCACCGAATACCGTCAGTTGCAATCCCGAAATCCGCCTCGAACTTGTCCTTCTCGAGCCAGCCCTTTACCTGCCCGAGACCGTGCTTCTCTTGATGAAGGGGTTTGTTTAACGGCTCGGCTTCAATGAGCAATCGGTTCGAATCGACCTTGTCAAAGTCCCGAAGTGAGACAGAGTAGTCCGCCTGCTGGCCGTACTCTGGTGAGAAGTCCCCCGCCTCAACTGAGAGTTCAGGATAATCCAGCGCTTCAAACAACGGTTCGATTACGACTCGCTGAGTAAGTGGTTCCGGATCCTCTTGTTCGGTTGTAGCGGCGGAGGTGAGCACATTTCCTCCCGGATTGCTTCGAAGCAACGCTTCGAGTTTATCATCAGAATTAATCCTGACTCGTAACTCGCGAACGATATCCTCGATCGTAGTCGCGACTCCATCAACCGATTCGCCAGTAATACCTGTCTCAAATTCCTCTAAAACAAATTCAGTGGCAGTAGTTGTGCTCATTGGAGGTTGGGAGGAGTTGATAGCTATTTCCTGATAGTCTACCTATATAAACACTGAGGATAGTGTTCTATTTCACCCTGCCTCCGTCAACTTTTCAGGAATCACAGAGACGAATAGGATGGAGTGCTGAGTTCCCTTATTAAGTCGCACAACTGACTGTCACCGGCTATGATGGACTTCCTCATCTTCCATAGCCTCTTTATTGGTGTCATGAATCGGAGCCACTGTCAGACACATATTATACGAACGTTACCTGTTCGAAATAAGTGCTCTGTATTCAGCAGGTTGTGAGCGAACTCCCCTTCCACTCTCAGTAACGGAGTGCAAGATACAGAAGGTGTATACAACACCATGAATCAGGGTAATCCGTCTGAAGGAAGAAGTCGGGAAATTCGACTGTCACGGGTATGAGTATATAATCCTATCATGAATAGTTATCAAACAATACAATAATCTAGTTCAACAATTAATTAGAAGATAGTGATATATCCTATCGGTTTAGAGAGTCATAGATATGTTCGAATGCATCGTCCTTACTGATATCTTCCCTCGGGATTTCCCTCGAGCCAAAATCTAAAGAGTCGAGTGTCTCCTCAACAAGATGGGCTTTCCTCTCGGCCAATGTCTTCCAGTTCCATTTTTTATTGAATGCATGGATAGTGGGATAGTCATCTTTTACGTCTGTGAGCTCACCTTCTCGCTTTACTTTGAGTAGTATCGACTCAATAAGATCGCTTCGGAAGTCCCGGTAAGTGATTTCGCGTGGCTGTTCGTCGTCGGCTTCTCCCCCACCTCCGTTTTCGCTATCCACTTCGCTATCATCCTCGTCTTCTATCATCTCTCGGAAAATCACCCTCTGGTCATCAGTAGTGGATTCCATCTCTTCCCAGTCTATTGAATAGAATGACTCGTGATCATTCTCTTCGACACCAAAGTATTGAAGGAAATCCGCAGCTGTGTCAAATCTTCCCTCTAATCTCTCTGGTTCGATGAGGTCCCACTCCATTGTCGGCTCTTCTTCAGCGTGGTCTGTGACCCATTGCTTGTTTTTGTCAAATATATCTGCTGTTTGATATAGGAGGATCTCCAATTCTCCATCGGATAATTCCCCTAAATCAGAGAATTCCTCAATTAGTGTCACGAACTCCTCTTCAGTCGCTTCGAGATTATCCAAATCCGCAAGGAACTCACCCATATCATCTAAATCTTTATACGAAGAAAGATAGTAGAACGCTAGCTTGAGTGAAAATGTGCTATTCTTTATTCTATTGTTTACTGTACCATTAATCAACATTCTATTTCCTGTCTCCTCGATGAATCGCTCAGTAATTCTTTCGAGGATGAGATCGTCTTCGTCGTCCAAGTCACACTGCTCAAGATCTTCAGTTGATAACCAACTCGGAAGGACACCTTCTGACTCGGCGTTCTCGTCCTCCTGGTCGTCATTTTCGGTCGAGTCATCACTATTATCGGTATCTTCCCTCTCATGACGCAGGAAGTATTCCAGCCACGCCTTCTTATCATCACTATCCGAGAGTTTCGGTGTTTGGGGAAGGATATGCTCTTCCTGTAGTTCTCCTTGCCGCAGCTTAATTGACGACTGCGTCGACCGCCGGCCTGCATCCTCGGCGTTGCGCATATTTTCGCGAGAAATCCGCAAGAGAAGTGAATGGAGGCTTGGCCACGCCGATTTGTATAAGAGAGCTTGCTCTAATTCCGCCTGAGATATCTGGTCCAGCTTGGTTGGGTGAAGAAGAAGTTCAGTGAGAAGGTCAGTGTCTACGGAGCTAAACGAATCCGATTCGGAATAACCGAGATGGGCACGAACATCATTTGGTATCTTCTTTTTGTTATAATTAACACACGAAGTGGTAAATGTAGTGTCGATGGCTGTAGCACGCGCGTTCGTCAACGAATAGCGCAGCATGATGTTTTCCGTAACATCAAGCATGGTCGCAACTACCGAAGGATCAACGTCTGAGTCCCCACTGGCTAGTTCGTTGTAAAGTAGTAACTGGAATGGAATCCATTGCTCACCGGATAGTCTCTGGAGATATTGGGATGTACGAGCGTGTAGTTCATTCAGTTCATCTGAGGAGACATCATCGTCATCTGCCTGGAAATATTGATTATCGAGTTGCTTATTCTCGGTGAGGTCAATATATCTCTGAGAGCTGTCCTCTAAATCACTTATAAACTGTTTACCTTCCTCCTCATTTTCAATCCTAGAGGACATGTAAGCACTCGGTCGTTCCGAAATGCTGAACGCATCGAGGACGCGGTTTCCAATCTCGTATTTATCATCCGGTCCCTCACTGGTGGCGATAAGATAATCAACCAGATATTCCCCGGGATTAACTGTATAATCACTGAGCAATCTATTGATTTCTTCCCAAGAATCCACTTCGTCCGCTTCAAATCCGAATTGAGCTACGATGCGAGCACGTATTTTTTCCGATACTGTTAGATTTTTCCCTGTCTCATTAAGCGATTGGAATATTTGTACTTTGGTTTCAGGTTTCACACTGGTTGTAAGTCTGACCTGTATAACCTCGAATGCGCGCATCAAGATGGTCGCGAGATTGAGCATCGTATAGATACGCTGCATGTGCTGGTCTTCATTGAGGCTAAGCACTTCGGATAAGAACCGCTCGATCGCCTCGTCGTAGTAATTCTTGGCCGTGAATAGTCTGTTGTGCGAGCCTCTATGTGCGTAGTACTTCGTATCGCTCAACTTAAGACCGAGTCTTTCGAGGTCGTCTTCATCGATAGTCTCAGTATCTTTCCCTAATTTTTCAAAAATAGTACTAATTTTGATTCCCTTTCCAGAAGGTTCACGCATCTCGTTCGCTATACTCAGAATCCTGGTTACACTATCATCGAATATGATTCTAAAGTAGTCATGGTCATGACCCCGCATCTTGATTGAGAGTTTATTAGAGCGCCCTTCAGATCCAGAATCCTCATAGATACATCGACTAATAATCTGCTTCCGCAGAAATTCTGCGAACGTTTCTTCCACATCGTCAAGATTCTCTGATTCTTTTTCTATTTTCCTCCGCAATGAATTGAGTATAATGGAAGTGGTTGCCAGCCGCTGTTGCCCGTCAATAACTTGGAATGAACTTGAAGAGCCCTCCTCTTCTGCAATATAAATGGTTCCAAGGAAACTCTCTGTCAGTGCCTCTCGTTTATTGCTTGCCGAATTAATGGTTTCAGCCTGATTGCGGAGGCTATACCAGAGCTGTTCATGATTCTCGACGTCCCATGAGTAGTCCCTCTGGAATTTCGGTATTTTAAGTATAGAATTTGTCATCAATTTTCCAAAGAACGATCTGGAGATCTTCATTAAGTCTTCATCAAGACGCTTCGCCAGGTCTCGATAATCGAGGCTCTCCAGATCTTGGATTCCATTTTCTCGAATCTCCGTCTGGAGATCAATACTGTAACTTTCGGATTCTTCGTCAGACTCGAGATCGATAATATGGCTTGCAATATCTGGAATACTCTCTTCTGACTCTGCATCTTCAGCTGACATATTTCACAAGCTCTGTTAGTTGAGCAGATGTTAAGTCTGCCGAAATTATAACAGATCCGCATGTTTTTCCGGAAAATATACTATATAAGAAAAATGAATAGCTTACGATGTATTCGATGGGTGCAAATCCCTCAACAATAGAGTCGGTTGTGTGACTGAGTTGCGCTCTCTATTCGGGAGTCAGTACACGAACTCCTCAACCACTGTTAGTAACAGAGTGCAAGACTTAGAGGGTGAGTTCAGCAAGCCACGCCCAGGGGCGAACATTGCTACTCACAGGCCTTGCTCGGCGTTGATGCCGAGTGGCGGGGCATCATGGTTCGCTGGTTGGAGCAGGAACGGGAGGTGATCGACGGGGAGCGTGAGCAGTCTGCTGCTATCGCCGGATGGGTTCACGATAGCGATGATGCCCAAGATTTAATTCAGTCGAAATGTCTTGGTTGTTATGGCGTCTGGGTCGGCTGGTGGCGAAACTACGGAGAAACTTGAGAACACGGATTATACCGTCGGTGAACTGTTTGATGGGAGCATTTTCCATATCCCCGACTATCAACGGTTCTACTCATGGGAAAAGTCCGAGTGGTCCGACCTGTGGCAAGACTTGTTCAATATCCTCGATACAGACAAGGGTCACTATTTGGGGACAGTCATCTGCAGAGCCGAGCAGCGCTCTGTCCGAACGAGAGACGATACACCGAACTATCGTGGCTATGGAATCGTCGACGGGCAACAGCGGCTCACGACACTCGTCTTACTGGTCCGTGCGATCGGATCCGTCTACGCGGATATTGACGAAACAGAATTCGCTGCAGAGGCAAGGGAACTCTATGATGCGATTCCTGCCGAGGAGCACAGGCGGCGGTTTGTTATCGATCAGAGGATTGAGGAAACCAGGAACCAGAACCAGTTCAAACTTCATCTTCAGGACGACGACGATGAGGTATTCCGAAGCGTCCTCAAGGAGGACGTCGATGAAACGGCGGTTCAAACTCCATCACAAAGGCGGCTGATTGAGGCCTTCCGATATTATCGTGAGGCGCTCGAACAGAGACAGACTGAATCCTCGCTGGAAGAGTTCCTACATGAACTCTCGGCGCTTCTTAGGACGATTCAATCGCTTCGATTGATCGTGTACACCGTCGATAAGCCCGAGGAAGCGACGCTGATATTCGAGTCAGTCAACGATCGAGGGATCGGTCTAAGTAACCTGGACAAGACGAAGAGCTTCCTGATGCATAGCGTGTATGTAGCTGACTCACCGGTAGATCCTCTTACCATCTCTATTGATACCGTCCAACAGCGATTCGGGAAGATTTATCGATGGATGCAGAACATCTCCGAGACTGAACGAGTTGCTGACCTCAGCGAGGACCAGATTCAGCGCTATCATTACATCTCGAACATCGACCGGTCTCTCAACGCCAGCTACCTCCGATCGGAAACCACACGGCGGAACAAGACGCTCCGCTCCGGCGCACCGGTCTATCTAGGCGCAATCAAGTGGCATTTTACCAACCTCCGCACCGGTAAGCGTCCCGACCTCTACGAGGACTACCCCCGAGATTGTATCGAGGAGATTGACGAATACACGGATAGCCTCAGGCGATACTACTCCCATATGGCGACGATTGGGTCTTATGGGAGTTCTGGCGACTATGACCCGGCACTTAACTGGGAGTTACAGAAAATCTTTGCCCTGGATCGGCTTGGGAACTTCTACCCGCTGTTGCTGACCGTCTGGGACGAACACGTGGATGGCGACCTCTCGCGTGATTCGCTATATGAAATCCTTCAGTTGATTGAGGTCGCTTCGTTTAGAATCTACACGACGGTCAGCCGGTCCGACACCGGCCGTGGGACGTTCTACACGCTAGCGAATGATATCGCCACTGGAGATCCGAGTGCCGACTGGATAATCGGGAAACTCAAAAAATGCATCCGGTCGAAGCAGAACGATTTCGAGGCACTGTTACGTGATCCGAAAGCCTACGAACGAATCCGGTACAAGGACCTCCGGTATCTCCTGTTTTCGTATGAGCTCTATCTCCGACATAGGGACGGCGGTGGTGGTGAAACGAGCATTCAGAAGGCCGCCGAAAACGCGGGGAACGACTACACCTTAGACCACATCTGGCCACAAGATACGAGCAAGTTACAACTTTCGGAATCAGAGGGGGAAATTCACGAGGAGACCAAACACAGTCTCGGAAATCTGACGCTGACGACTGGACCACGGAATTCCTCGTGGAAGAATCGACCCTACCACGAGAAGAAAGACCGGATTGACGAGGAAGAATCGGGGTATCTGAATTCTGATTTCACCATGACCCGAGCAATAGCGCGGAGGTACGACGAGTGGGGCCAAACCCAGATTGAGGAGCGACTCGACGATATCGTTGAATTCGCACAGAAACGATGGAGTTTGGATGCCGCTGTCCGCCGACCAAAGGCCGATATTCGACCCTCGGAGGTTGAATGACCGACTCGCGCTGTGTATTCAGCACGTCTACATCAATCTATCTCGTAGCAAGGAGTTCGACAGATTGCCGAGAGTAGTCAAAAGCTGGAACTACTTGGAAGTCTCTACGTAGAGTTCTCGATTCGCCTCGATGCTCTGAATCGTTGACCGTGCGACTCCCGTCCGTTTCGCGAGTCCCCGCTTGCTCTCGCCTTTCTCCAACTCGTCGAGTATCGACACCGCGAGGTCGTAATCGTCGCCGGCGACGAGGTAGCCCTCTGGCCCAACCTCGAAGCCGAACGGCGGTCGACCGTGCCACTTCCCGAGGTCCCGACGCGCGGCGATTCCCTCGCGAGTGTTCTGCCGCCGGATGCTCGCCTCAAGCTCGGCGAACGTCGCCGCAACCTGGAGGAACGCCCGTGTATAGGGGTCGTCTTCGTCCGGTTCGAGCGAAAGTCCCATGTCGAGGATGTGGAGGCCGACCTCCTGATCGTCGACGACGCGGTGAACCGTCGCAGAGAAGTCTCGAACTGATCGAGAGATGCGCGAGACCTCCGAGGCGACGACGCGCTCGATCGTGCCGTCGTCGACGGCGGTCATCAGATCTCGGTAGCCGGTGCGGTCGGTGTTCGTCCCAGTCGACTTGTCGGTGAAGACCTCGACGTCTGCCGGCTCGATCCCGAGGCGGTCTGTGGCGTAGTCCCACGTCAGCTGACGCTGGCGGTCAAGTGACTGGTCCTTGGTTGAGACGCGGCAGTAGAGAGCGGTTTTGCCCATGACTTTCCGGCCCCATCCGCTTGGTTATAAAATAGTGACCTTCTCGGCATCTGTGGCAGAAACGAACGTTTCTCGGCAGGGGGTTTCTACAGCACCGTTAAAAGCCTCAAATCGTGACAGAAATCGTATACTGGATAGAGAGCACGTATCGGCTAGGCGATAGACCCAGTCAGTAAGTATAGCAGAGATACTTATCGTACTACCAATCAATACTATTTCATGGGAAAGAAGAAAGTGCCGAATGAGGGAACAGTACCCTGTCTCGTTTGTAGAAAGCGCTTTGAGTATCTTATATCAGGGCACTTGGCATCGTCGAACTGTAAGTCTGGATCGCCCACAGATATCGAGTCATACCGGGACTGGGTTGCCGAAGAGTTCCAGATCGACCGTGACGACTCGATATTCGAGATAAACCAAATCCAGAAACCACAGTATTACCGTGAGCATGCGGAACGACTTGGCCTTCCAAAATAGAATTCCCACGCTACGGGCACCGTTTGGCTCAATCACTTACCTCACGACGATCTCCCCGTCGATAGAGTAGAAGGATAGGTGCTTGGTGAATACACCCTCTCTATTCAGCACGGCCTCGTCAAACTATCACTAATTGAGGGCTTCAACAGAGCCGTTTCTACAAATAGAACTGAGACAAAGGGTTGTAGTCCTATGGCTCGTCGGCGATCAGATTTCGTTGACCCGGATCGAAGTTGAGCACCAACCGTTCCTCGGTCTTGCGGGCTTTCCCTGTCTTCCCGTTCCCCATGTAGTTACGGCTCTCTTGGCCGACTACGTAGTAGTCCTCGGTACCTGCTGGCAGGTCGGAGTAGGAGAGAATGCAATCGCCTTCGAGTTCGTCGAGTACGTCGACGAGATTTTCGTGACCGACGCTGCTGTGCGGATAGTAGTCCTCGACACCGACGTACGGGGGATCACAGTAGAACACTGTCTTGGAACTGTCGTAGCGCTCAAAAACGTCCTTCCAGTCGAGGTTTTCAATGGTGACGCCGTCGAACCGCTCGGCGAATTCCGTAAGGCGTTCTCTCTTGTTGTTGAACGAGACTGCCCGGCTCTGTGTCTTCGCCGTAGCGAACCCGTTCTCGTTGTCGTACGCACCACCCCACTGCGTGTAACGGAGATAGAAGAACTGTCCAGCGCGTTCGATAGCGTCTGCTGGACGGTAGCCGTTATAGAATGCGCCCGCCCACGTGCCGTGCAGGTCACGCGAGTATGGCGTCTGGTTGAGCCACTCGATGAGCTCGTCGGAGCGGTCGCGGAGAACCTCGAAGAACTGGACGAGGTCTGCATCGAGGTCGTTGTACACCTCGACCTTGCTTCGAGGTTTGTTGACGAGAACGCCCGCTGCACCGCCGAAGACTTCGACGTAGGTACGGTGCTCGGGGAGATATTCGAGAATCCACGATGCGAGCCGAGACTTACCGCCTGGATACGGAAACACTGCTTGTGGCATTGCTCCGCCGCCTATTTTGCGCCATATTAAAGAAGTGATCCATACCCGGAGTGAAAGTAAACAAGGGTTGAAAAGCGTTCTCACTGAGCGTTCTTTTTGACACGGAGAGCGAGCTATTAGTTCTAATTCGAACGCCAATTGCGAAGTTCGTCGTTTCCTCTCTCCAGTTTGAAGTCACTTATCGGAACTATCGGAAATCACCCTGTTCCGTTTATTACAACTCCCGAGGAAGACTGCTGGTAAGCATGATCAACGATGCTCGCGTGCTGCAACCCGAGTTCATTCCTCAGGAAATCGAGCATCGCAATCAGGAGACGAATGTCCTCTCGAACGCACTCAAACCGATTATGGACGGGCAACCGGGAGAGACCTCACTCCTCCTCGGGCCATCCGGGGCCGGGAAAACGTGTATCGCCCAGTTCACTGTCGAACGGCTTCGGGAGAACGTCCTCGACATCAACACCCAATACATCAACTGCTGGCAGGACTACACCCGATTTCGCGTGCTCTACCGGATTCTCGAAGGGATCGACCAGACGATGGATATCCATCGGCGCTCTACACCACGAGACGAACTTCTGACCCGACTCCAGGAGTACGACGGTCCGCACTACGTCGTCATTCTCGACGAAGTCGACCAACTCGAAGATAAAAGCGTCCTCTATGACCTCTATCGCACGCGTAAGATTACGATGGTGCTCATCGCGAACCGCGAGGAGGACCTATTCTCGATGTTCGACGAACGCTTGACGAGTCGTCTCCACGGGAGCGTCCGAGTCGAATTTGAGAGGTACCACCTCGATGAACTCGTCGCGATTCTGGCTGCGCGGGCACGCTGGGGATTATCGGAAAGCGCTATCGGAAATCAGCAACTCGCCCTCATCGCCGACGCTGCAGCTGGTGATGCGAGAATCGGAATCAGCATTCTTCGCAACGCCGCGCGACTCGCAGATCAGCAGTCTCGCGACACGATCTCGAACGAGATTCTACACGAGGCTGTCCCCGACGGACGCGAAGAAATCCGGCGATCGACTGCCGACAAATTGCGCGAGCATCAGCGCGTCCTCTACGAGATTTTACTCGAAGATGGCGAGATGAGTCCGGGCGATCTCTACGACGAATACTGCGAACAAGTCGACGAACCGAAGACGAAGCGAACGGTTCGTAACTACCTCCAGAAGATGGAGCAGTATCGACTCATCGTCGCCCAAGGCGAGAAGCGTGCGCGGACCTACAGACCTCGAAAGGAAGGGACCTGAAACACGGTATCGGAATTTCGGAAACACCCCTGTCTTCGTTATGACACAAAAGCCGCCTAGGTTCTCCTGTAATGTATCAGCAGACCAGCGACCAACCAATACTCCCGACGCTAAACGACGGGATGACACTGTTACAGGCGAATCGCAGAGCGACAGGTGCGTTGCAGTCGCTCGTTCTCGATTACCTCCTCTTGGAGGATGGGGAGGTAGTCTGGGTCGACGCTCGTGGAAACGGGACGACGCAGCAACTGTGCCGAATCGCTCCGAATATGCGCGTGCTCGACCGTGTTCACATCGCTCGGGGATTCACCCCGTGGCAGCACTACAGCCTGCTTACGGACCTTCCCGGTCAGGTCACCGAGGACACAGCGCTCGTCGTCCTTCCGGAGTTTGACTGGTTCTATCGAACTGACGACCTCCGGCGCGGCGAAGGCGAACGGATGTTCTCGGAGGCGGTCTCGCGAGTCGCGGAGTTGCTTGACGATGTCGACGTCCCGGTTCTCCTCACGCTCTCGGAGAGGGACGACTTCACCGAACCACTTCACGAGGCAATTTCGGAAACGGTTGAGTGTGAACTGACCAAGTACGGACCGCGGTTCTCGAGTGACTCGTTCGAGACGCTCGTCTACCCGCTCGAGAACGGAATGGTCCAGACGACGATTGCGTACTGGAATCAGATTCTCGCTGCCCGTCACCCGGCGGTGGTTCCGGCAACTTCGTCTCCGGAGGTGACCACCGTTGGGGCGAACTAACCCGACGTACCGCGACATGGTTCGGGCGACTGAGAATCGCTGGTCGGATTACCGCCGGGCGCTCAGACACGGTGACCAGCCGTACTTCGACCAACTGTTTGAACACGCTCGCGCCCACGCGGACGCCGGTGGATATCTCAACCACCAGTTCGTCGAAATTCCGATTCTCCTCTCCATCGCGCTTGAGCAGGAGAAACGGATTGCATCGCTCGAGAAACGCATGGCCGTCGACGAATTTGTCGAGTAAGCCATGCCGTTCAAATTCGACTATCTGGACGGTGATGTGCTCGAATGGTCGTTGACGCCCAACGGGGTAGAAGTCAATCGAAACTCATCGTACGAACCGACGATATACATCTCGGCACACGGCAATGGTGACCTCGAAGAGATATCGGGGGTTCTCCGTCGACATCCGAAGGTCACGCCCGTGCACTTGGTAGAGGAGCGAACCGGGTTTAGACACGATCCAGAGCCAGTGCTTCGCATCGATGTTGTCGACCTGGATGCAGTTACTGATGTTGCACACGAAGTCAGGGGGTGGGGAACCCCCGGAGAATACCGGTGTTACAACGTCGATTTGAGTCGAGAGTTCAGGTACTGCCTCGAGGAGGACGTGTCGCCGATACCGAACGGTGACCTTTCAGTTCTCGATGTTTCGATTCCAGAGCCGCAGTTGGCCAGTGGCCAGATTACGACGGTCGAATTAGACGACGAGGTGCTAAGTGGGACACGAGAGGATGTCCTTGAAGCAGTAAGTAGTCGGCTCAGTACCGACGACCCCGACGTCCTCCTGCTCAACACGAGCGAGGTGATTCCGAAGCTGTACGAGCAAGCCGAACGAGTCGGGAACGGAGAGTTCGAATTAGGTCGTCTCTCCGGATGGCAGCAACTCGCGGGAGAGTCGACGTACGCCAGTTACGGGAAAGTCGGTCATTCGCCAGCGCGGTACAACCTCCCCGGGCGGGTGATTATCGACCGCTCGAACACGTTCATGTGGAACCAGACGAACCTCGACGGCTGCCTCGACCTCGTCGAACGGTCGGGGAAACCGATTCAGGAGTTAGCCTGGTCGTCTATCGGAAATATCCTCACCGCGATTCAGATTCGGGAGGCGCGGAAACGAGGTGTGTTGGTTCCGTGGAACTCCTGGCGACACGAGCAATTCAAGACGATGCGCCAGTTGCACGAGGCCGACCGCGGCGGGTTCACGTTCGCCCCGAAAGTCGGGTTGCACAAGGACGTCCACGAACTCGACTTCTCGTCGTTGTACCCGAATATCATCGTCACTCGGAATGTGAGTCCAGAGAAGATTCGCTGCGAGTGCCACGAGGGTCGCGAAGATGTCCCCGGACTTGGGTACTGCATCTGTGACGAGCGTGGGTATCTTCCGGAGGTTCTCGAACCACTCATTGAGGACCGGGACGTGATTAAGTCCGAGCTTCGGGAGACAGACGACCCGGAGCGAGAGAATGTGTTAGAAGGACGCTCGAACGCCATCAAGTGGATTCTTGTCTCCTGCTTCGGCTACCAAGGATTCTCCAACGCGAAGTTCGGCCGTATCGAGTGCCACGAGGCGATTAACGCGTTCGCCCGCGAGATTCTGCTCGACTCGAAGCAAGTATTCGAGCAGAACGGCTGGGAGATCGTCCACGGTATCGTCGACAGTATCTGGGTTCGCCGGATCGAAGACGAGGAGCAAACGTCGCTCAACGAACTCGCCGAACAAATCAGTCAGGAGGTCGGGATTCGGTTAGAGTACGAGGCGGCGTACGACTGGATTGCATTCGTTCCGATGCGCGACAGCGACGCTGGTGCGTTGACGAAGTATTTCGGAAAGGTCGCCAACGAAGACGAGTACAAGTATCGGGGTATCGAGTGCCGACAGCGCAGTACGCCGGCCTTCATCGATGAAGCGCAGAAGGACTTGATTCGAGTCCTCGACGAGCATCGAGACCCGGAGCGGGTCTGTGACCGACTGAAACTATGGGTTGAGCGTCTGCGGAGCGGTGGCGTCGAATCGGAAGACCTCCTCATCGACAACCGGGTTTCGAAACACGTCGACGAGTATTCGCAGTACACGCGGAACGTCGCGGCACTCGAACGGGCGGAAGGACACGGCCTCAGTCGAGGTCCCGGCGAGAGTGTCTCCTACGTCGTCATCGACGACGAGAAACGGTCGAGAGACCGAGTGGCGTTGGCGCACGAAGATATCTCCGACTACGATGTCGATTTCTACGAGACGCTACTGCTCCGTGCGGCGGAGAGTGTTCTCTCGCCGCTTGGATGGCGTCGCTCTGCTATCGAGAACGCGCTGTCGGAGTCGCAGGACTCGAAGCTCTCGGCATTCGAGAGCTGGGGATAGATGGGTCGACTGATTACTGACGCCCGGGCACTTCGCTCGGGATACGTCCCGCAAGAACTCTACCATCGAGAGGGACAGATTGCAAAGCTCTCCTCAGCACTCCGACCGATTACGCATGGCGATATTGGTGAAGATGCGTTCGTATTCGGGCCAAGTGGAGTCGGAAAGACGACGACTGCGAAGTTTGTACTTCGCCAGCTCGAACACGAGGCGTTCGGCATTCGCTGGGGCTACGTCAATTGTATGAGCGACTCCTCGAAGTCCGCGGTGTTACACGCCCTTACTAAACACGCCGGTCGCGCTGCAGACCTCCGTATCGAGGGTACTCCGGCGTCGACGTTCGTCGACCGCCTGCGAGAGCTCGACGGGCAGTTTGTCGCCGTCCTCGACGAGGTCGACGTCCTCGAAGATCCGACGACGATACTCGCGCTCTACGACCTGCCGAACGTGACGATGATCCTCATCACCGTCCACGAAGACGATCTCTTCACGAATCTCGATTCTCGCGCCGAAAGTCGACTCCGAGGTGCCGAGAAGGTACATCTCGAGAAGTACAGTCACGACGAGATGGTCGACATCCTCCGCGGACGAATTGATGCAGGCTTCGAGCCGAATACCGTCTCTGACGACGCAGTCGATTATATCGCCGACATCGCTGCGGGGGACGCTCGGTTCGGTATTGCGCTGTTGCGTCGGTCGGCGCGATGGGCTATCGAGATACAGCGCAGTCAGATTACGACCGATGTCGTTGACGAGATTCGGGACGAGGCTCGCGATGAGTTGCATATGCGCCACGTCGACGCGCTCAGCACCCACCAGCGGATGCTCTACGAGATTATCAAGGGGGCAGGTGAGATCGGTGCTGGGGAGCTTCGCGAACAGTACGAGGAACGTGCAGGGAGTAATGCGAAGACCGCACGGATGCAGCGGAAGTACCTCAACGGACTCACTCGTTACAATCTTATACGATCACATGGGTCCGGCCGATGGACGCGGTACGAGCTTCGGCAGTACTGATAGTAGAGTGCTTGGAGACAAAGTAGATTCATCGGCTCTAACAGTTTCCCAGATGTAGGCTTCATACCGACTGACTGTAACGAGTGAGTATGAATCGACGGAAATACATCGTGACGGTTTATGGAGGAGCAATGGCTGCTCTCACTGGGTGCTCGGGTATTGAATCACAGCTTATCGTCTTATGTCAATAGTGATATCGTACGAACTACTTATCCCTTCAGACGCATCACTCGTTCGCGGAGAGTGAATCGACACCCAGCAAGTGGCCCAACAAGAAGAGCTAAGCAAGCAATTCGTTCAACACATACTCTTGGATTTGATCTCCGTCAGTAACTTGCACTGGAACATCAGTGCTCAAAGCATAGTCCTCAAGCACTTGAAGACACCTTCCACACGGAATCTCCAGGTCCTCTGCCGCGACTACCACCTCTGTGATAGGCGAATGCGTCTCTTCATACCCCTTCCAGACCGCGAACTCAAGAGCGTGAATATCCTGCGAGGCCCCATTCTTGAGCGGACTCGCAGTCGAAACCACCCCCTCCTCAGTGCGTATCGCAGCACCAGTTAGCGCGTTCCCATTGGCCTCTAGAGCCCCTTCCCGCAGCGACTCCCAACGAGTCTCCTCATCTTGCTCTACTTCCTCCTCTTGGGATGGAATCCCGAGCTGCTCAGGTGAGAGCAAGCGAACCTTCTTCGGCGAACGGTGAGGGTTCTGGATACCGAGCTTCGTTTGAGTGTGTTCAGTCATATTCCTCGAATGAATCCACGGAAATGTTGGAATCGCTTGTTTGGTATAAGTGAGAGAACGCCTCTCCACCGAACTCGTACCCGAACTCTTCGGTGAATGTCTCGATAAGCGTGTATGCGGACGGACTGTCAGTTTCAAACGCGTAATCACGGAACAGGTATGCAGCCAAGGACTCTGCGGGGATTTGGTTCCCGCCACACAAATGATGACGTGCAAGCTCCCAATGCCGACTCTCGATCCCCCACTTTGAGTTATGCCCACCTTCCTCAATTTCGGCAATCTTCATCAAGGGGGCGGTCGGACGGAGCGACGAAGGTGCATATGTACCTGAGACGTTTTTATTATTCCAAAGGGCATTCAATGATGGATTCTTCGCCTGAGTAAACGGTACGAAGTATGGCTTGTCAGAGTCGTCTTCCCGTACACGGAGATAGTCGTCGAAGAACTCATTATAGGGGAACGAAAGTCCTGTTTCACGCCCTTCGTAGGTGGATTGTTGTTGGAGGCAGAGATATCCTGGGAACATCCGGTGAATCGATTCCCCGATCAGCCGGTGGAGACTCTTTCTGACGGTTTCCGGTTTCAATACGTATTGGCTCATTCGTATGTTGATAATGCTTGATCCTGTTGAAAGTTAGAGGTGTCTAAGTCAGTCCCGAACCCATTGTAGCCGAGACTATTCGCCACCTGAATCGTCGTTCCCGATCCTGCAAACGGATCAAATATCGTACCGCGCTCCAATTTCGGTTCATCACAATCACACGTCGACCACCCGACCGTAGTCCACTTCGGGAATGTGAACTCACGGAAGTACCCACCGAGAATCTCTTTCGCTTCCTTCGCCCGACGCTGCACATCCTCATCATTCTCCCCTGCACCGACCTGAAACTCCTCGGCTTTCCCCGCGTCCGAAATCCCGACGGCCTGTATCGCCCGAATATGGTCCTCGGTTAGCTCATCATGTTCATCGTATATTTCCAATGCCCGCCGGGCCTGCTGTCGGTCCGTATTCAGGTTCGTCAGTCCCCGTTTCATCTGCCGGCGTCGAGGCTCACCGCACTTGGTGCAGATTGACGGCGGACAGGCAAGTGTCGCTGCTCTGCGGACGAGATCACATGGATAGGGAGCAAGATGGCCTCCAGTGTTCCGGTCATGACTAATTCGCCACACGTCACCGGGGTTAGACCCATTCCCGTACAGCCCCGAATAGCCGTGGAGGTCGTAGAAGTAGCTGTCCTTGTCGAGAACCAAGTGGTAGATGACTTCGTGCCGGGGGACAAGACGATCCTGTGCTGAAGACGGGATACCGTTGTCCTTTGCCCACCGAATCTCGTTCCGCACTGTCCATCCCGCATCGATAGCCGCCGCCTCAAACCGCCCAGGGATTGCTTGCAGACTTTTATTTCGGTACGTATCTCCGATATTGAGGAATAAGGACCCGGTCGGTCGGAGGAACACTTTCCAGTGCTCAAGTGCATCAATTAGGTTCTCGATATACTCTTCCCGAGTTTCTTCCTGACCCAACTGGTCATCGTCCTGGTAGTCTCGTTTCTTCCAGTAAGGCGGCGATGTGACGATGAGGTCGACTGAGTCCTCTTTAAGACCAATCGCATTTGTCCCGTCATTATCCGAATCGGTCTCTGGATGAACCTTAGTCGCGTCCGCCCTCGCGATCTTCCACCAGGGCTCAGTGTCGTCTGGGAACTCTCCCTGTCCTTTCTTTAACTCTTTCAGGTCCGGTTTCGGGTGAGCAAAGTATTCTTCGAGGTCTCCGACCAAGTTGACCGCTGCTTTCGGGTGATCCAAGAGATAGGTATGCAGATCGCGAATATCGCTCGAATCCTCGATTTCGTCGATGAAGTCCGCAAACGATGTCGCATTGCTCTCATGGTTGAGTTGTTCAGCGATGATGCTGACTACCCCTCGAACCTCCTCATCCACCTCGAACTCGTCGTCACTCATGGCCCCAGGACCTCCGAGAGCAGTTATCCGAATACATCTTTGATACAGGTGTTTCACGTAGGCTTACTAGTGAACTTCGCAACGGGACTCCAATCATTGCGATTCAGTCACCGACTCGTAGTGACGCTTCACTTCTAACGCTAGTTCTTGTCGCGGGTCCTCATCATCGGGACCGAACACTCGACCATGCAATAACTCGATCCCCGCATTCGCGTACTCTTCCGCGATTTCGTAGACCATCCGTTGATCGCGGAGGACTTGCACATCGCGCTCCTCAGCAACCGCGACTGCTTCAATGACCGCTTGTTGTTGGTCGGAAAGTCTTCCGCGTCCAAAGAACGCTCCTTTCTTGTTCTTGATCGTTTCAGGCACGGTGTTCTTGTAACCATATCCGAGAACAAACATGAACAGGTCATAGTTTTCAGAACCGTAGAACGGAGAATCCGTCGAGTTCTGCAATGCCTCGAACATATCTCGGCGCTCACTGTCGATATGCATGTCACGTCGAGCTTCGCGCTCTTCATACATCTCGTCCGAATTCTGTTCTTTGCTCATCGGTCAACTACCTCCGTGACGCCGTTCTGGTAATCCAGATGATACTCGTTCGCAACGTCATTAGAAATATACACACGGACGTCTTCGCTGTATTCTACGTCGGTCATCAAGAACGTAACCTGCGACCCTTCTAGGTAGTTCGGCACGTTTTGTGCGATTCGTTGCTTTGGCTCGCTAGAGATACGGCCTAGAGGTGTGTCAATCACGACCGGTGCAGAAAACCCGCTAATCTCTGAAAGTGCGGCCATAAATGAAAGTGCGAGAACCTGCCGTTCACCAGCAGACAAGGAGTTGACTCCTTTGCGGCCATCAGGGTCGTAAAGCTTAATCTCGTAATCTTCAGTGAGAACAATTTCGTAATCTTCGTCCTTCCAAATTAAGTCGTTGTAGAACTGCTCGAGACAGCTCTCCGTGTCCTCTCGAACTTCTTCGAGAATCTCGACCTTGATTTCGTTGAGTTTGTTGGATGCTCGTTCTAAGAACTCACTCCGCTCGATTAAGAGGTCTTGTTCGTCTTGTTCCCGCATCGCTTGCTTCCATTCATCTCGTCTCTCATCGAGTACCTGGTCTTGTTGGTCAATCTTCCCGCCGAGTTCACCGACCTCTTTCTGCATCTTGTCGATTCGCCCCTGCACATCTCGTCGTCGGGCTTCGAGCTCCTGTGCGCGTTCGTTGTTGATGGTGTCCTCGCCTTCGAGTTGGCCAGATATGTTCTTCAGTTCCGTTTTGTTCTCATCGATGGATGTCCGGGTCTCTTCGAGGTCTTTGAGATCATCCAAGAGATTATCGATAAGTCCTGTCCCACTCTTAAGCGCGCGTTCTATGCGGAGTCGGCCTTCGATTGCATCCTGACTCTCACTGGTGCGTTCTTCGAGTAACTCTTCGATATGTTCTCGTGCTGAGTCGCACTCGTCGAGGTCGGCTCCGCAAACACATTCATCGCGAGAAAGGATTCCTCTTAATAGTTCCTCGGTGAGCCCAGGCAGGCCGTTCTGTGATGATTCGTATTCTTCAAGCTGGGTGATAGCATAGCTGAGCGCATCTGCGTTATACCCTACGCCCCCAGCTTTGGCAAGCGACGTTCCAACGGCTTCCTTGTCCTCTACAACCTCATCTTCCTGCTCATCAAGCCGGGTTTCAAGATATGCACGCCGCTGCTGCATCTCTCGGACATCGTCATCTGCGCTTCCGGCTAGTTTATTGTTGATTTTCTCTCTCTGTTCTTCGGCAGTCTCAATCTCCTTTTCCAACTTCTTCCGTTCTTCTTTGAGACCCTCTAGTTCGTCAGCGGCAGTTTCTTTCTGTTGTTGGAGATCTGGAATGTCACCGCCTAGTTCAGATGAATCGCTCTCAAAATCCCGTTGAACCTTTCCGAGGTGTTTGACCGCTTCGTTGAGCAGTTCAATATGAGATACGTCAAGTACTGCCGCTCTGACGTGGTCCGTGTATCCAGTTTTGAAAAAGTTGTCTAACTGCTCCCCGTCAAAGAGGAAATACTCGTGTACGTGAGTTGGGAGAATTTCCCGAAGAATATTCTGTGGACTCGGATTCGGCTTCCAGTCATTGCCACCGAATCGTTGTCGGAGTCGGAGTTCGCCTATTGAGCTGTTGTACTGTCGTTCTTCGCGGCCGTCGATAATAACGTCATCATGCCGGGCGGTGGTGAATGTTCGGCGGAAGGCGTATTTCGGTTCGTCTTTTCCGAGTTTGATTTCGATGTGCCCTTGCGCGCTCTCACCCGGGTCCAGTTCGCGTAGCCGCTTCTTGGTCACGAGCGGGTCCGATTCGAGGCCGTCCTCGCCGTTGGAGTCGGTATGTGTTTCTTCTCCGTAGAAGCATAGCGTGATAGCGTTCAGGATATTAGACTTTCCCGACCCATTTTGCCCCTCGATGATATTGAGATGCTGGTCGAAGTTGGCTTCGAGATCGATTACCTGTTTTCCACTGTATTGTCGGTATTCGTTTATTTCTATTTCGAATATCTGGACGTTATTCATCGTTGTAATCTCGGAGTGATTCGTTACCAACGAAGCCGTCAACAAAACCTCTGTAGCGGTCAGCGTACTCTGCTCGGGGTTCCTTGAGAATATCGCGCTCGTGTCTCAGGATATCTCTCAAAAAGGCGCGGAGGTCCTCATCCTCGATCTCATCGACACGATCAAGGATGAGTGAATGTACCTCGGAGTCACTCATATGATACTGCAACCAAAAGCTTAGGTGTATATCAATTTAACCGTCTCAAATTCCGTAAGCAATACGTACGTCCTCAATTTTGTTTCTTGCCTCATATTCATTCTCAGCAGTTGTCGCAAATTCCTCGAACCGCCGCAGCTCCTTTTCTAAGATGTACTTCTCAGAGGCGGCGATATCGTCATCCGGATCAAGAGTCGGGACAACCATCAGGTCGTAAATCACCGCACGGTCCTTCCCCTCGTGCTGTCGAAGTACCCGACCTCGCCGTTGAATGAACTGCATCGGGTTCCCTGTGTTCGCCATCAACACCGCAGTTCGCGTCGCAGGTACGTTCACACCTTCATCGAGACACTTCATCGCCACGAGTGCCTCATACTCTCCTTCGCTGAACCACTCAAGCAGTTCTTCGCGAAGGTCGTCTCCTTCTTCGTAGGTGAAACGGTGATGCATCACTCCGAACTCGTTCAATATGCCACCAACGGTGTCGATTTGTTCATGATTCGTGTACACAAGAAGGTGTTTCACTTCCTCGAGACCACGGAGAATGTCTCTTAAGGTGTCGTACTTGTTGACCACGCCTTTCACGATTTCGGCACGCTGTGAACTCAAGATATTCGTCAGTTCCTCGTCGGAGTCTTCAGAGTATTTCGACGCAATAACTGACTGCGTCATTTCTCGGTACTCCTCAAGTTCATCTTCGTCCATCTCGACGATGACCGGGTTGTATTGATACGGGGTCAGATACTCGGGGATTGCGTCCTCTAGTGGGAATTCGAACGTGGTGCCACCGAAGTAGTCGATTAGATAGTTGGTGCCCACCTCATCATAGTACCGTTCTGGAGTAGCTGATAAGCCAATCCGCGCATTGTATGTATCGAGCAAGCCTTCCCGTCGTTTTCCGGAACCGAGGCCATGAACTTCATCTCCAATCAAGATTGCCTCACAAGAGAAATTTTGTACTTTCTCTCGGAAGTGATCTCCCGAGAACGTTTGGTGAGTCGTAATAAGGCACTCGTAGTCCTTGATACCGAGCTCAAGGTTTGAAAGAGCCCGCGATAGGTCGCTTTTCCAGTCCGGGTTCGCGGAGTGATACACGAATTTCGGCTGGCTGAGGCCGAACTTCTCCATTTCACTTGCCCACTGCCGAGCAAGATGCTTTTGTGGGACAGCAATCACGCACAGGAGCGGATCATCGACGGTGTCAACATATCCGTCGAGTGCTGCAAGCGCGGTGAAGGTCTTCCCAGTTCCGGTCGCCATTTGGAACAGTCCAGAATAGCTGTTGTCGAACCAAGCATCGACCGCTTCCTGTTGATAGTCACGGAGCGTAATCCCGGGCCCCTCCTCTGCTACTTTCTGTAGGGGCTCGTACGGCCGGTTACTATTATCTCGCAGTTGGGCGATGTCCTTCTCAGCACCTTCCGGTATAGTGTGCGTTTCGACATTTGCATCTCGGTTCTTCCAGAGGCGTTCAAACCGTTCTTCTTGCTTGCTCACTCCTTCGTCTTCCCGGTCGCTAATCCAGTCACAGTCGATGGTGTAGGCTTCGTAGTTTCGAAGTGCTTGCTCGCTATCGTTCTGTGACCCGTGGAACGAGACACGGTTTCCTTCCCAGTCGTAAAACACGCCGAACTTATCATGGAAGTCACCGGTGAGCTTGTTCGACGGGACTGCGAGCTTGATTTCGAGCAGTCCGTCTGCGATCATCCACGCGATAGCGTTCCGTGTTTCGTATTCGAGATCGTAACGTAAGTCGGTGATACTCCTATCGAGTGATTCGCGGAGCACTTCGTCGGTTTTGGCTTGGTCACCTTTCCTGATAGCCTTCCAGTCCTCTTCTTCCAGAATCGGACTCATAATCCATTGTGCAGTCCCACCGTTATTCGCAAGCTCAGCGACTCCGCGCGCAGCAGATCGTACCCAATTCGTGGTGAAATATCCTACACCACGTCGATATGTCTTCGCACGCGATAGAAGTGGAATGTAGAAATCCTCCATCAAATCATCTGAGGAGGTGTCGATGACTCGAGGAAGATTGAGATCGGTAAAGTTGCCCTCAAATTCCATTCTTAGATTTGCATTGCGGTAGAGGGTGAAAAGCGTATATCCCACAAACAACTTTGTTGAGCACGTTGGAAATTATTTTATATATACCTTGCCCGGGTAAAACCGACATCTAGGAAGAGACTCTATAAGTAGAGATTACTGCCGGACATTCCAGGGCGACAAAGTTGCTCGCGGGCCATGTATATGAGACTCCCTTCCTGTGTCTAAGTTCACTTCTCCCTACAAAATGAGGCTGGAGTGATATTTATTCAGAGATGAGAAGGAGTCGATGTGAGGACTAGAAACCAGCATAGAGCGGAATTGAACATTAAATGAGTCGTCTCGTCCATGAAGAATCACTCAGTCAAAGTGATGGGCCGTCACAGCAGAGTAGTTGCTACAATTACTCGTACAAGTCTCTGACGGACTCTGTATATTCTTCAAAGTTCTCGCCACGCCTCTCAGCGTATGTTCTGAATACACCATCTGTAGAAAAGCGAACTTCGACCCCATGGTCGGAGAGTCGCTCAAGCATACTACCAAAGAATTCGGCTGGCGGATACTTACTTGACGGCGGGCGGTTCACCCACTGGGTGTAAGTCTTAATAGTCTTATTAACCGCATCACTGGCGAGGAGTACACGCTCTGCCCTGGGCAATTGGGCAAGTTGACCCGTCGTTTTCACGTGGACTCGACCTTCCCTTGAAATATTCATATCAATGAATTCTCCGCGATATTCGAACTTTCCGCTAATTGAGTGAAAGTGCTGGCCGGACAGCAGCCCTAGCAGTACAGGTGTTGAGGAGAATATATCGGTGGTGTCTGAGACTTGTGCTTTCCTACCAAATGGGCTTCGTTCACCCTCGAATTCAGCACCGGTCAAGGAGAGTGGATTAAGGTCTGAGAGGCTATCGCCCGAGCAGTATTGCCAAAACAACCAAAGCATGAAATCAGGGTCAAATGAGAGCTGACTCAGTCTTCCACCAGCGGGTTCCTCAGCCTGAATTACATCAAAAATTCGCTGATAGGTACTCTTGGAGCTTCGGATCATCAGTGTCTCGGATGAGGTTGTTAAAAGATCTCCAGTATCTTCAGAGATCGGTTGGCCAGTGATCCGCTGATCAGTCTCAGAATCATAGACCTCAACCTCTTCACCAAGTTGTTCCTCGCGAAATCGAACACCAGTCAATTGCTGTTGAACCCTCATCGCTCTCTGTTCATGGAATTGGTCACCAGAAGTAAACGAGAGCTTCTCGAACCCATCTTGTGGCCTGTTTGGGCGTTCATCCTCTGTGAATGGTCGAGATGAGACTAGGTCTTCCAGCATTTCACCAGTCTGTCCACCGTGAGTCTTACAAGCCTGGTAGATCAGATGGCCGTGAAACTCAGATGGTGCTTGACTCATTCTTCTACCTCTATAGAGAGCAATTTCACTCCTTTCTTCAGTGCCTTATTATTTGAGAGTTCTCCCCTTCGCTGATACTCAACATTAGACACATCAACAAGGTGGAGAATTGGGTTGGGACCGCTACCAATGTCACGGCTTTTCTCAACGTTCAACACAGGGGTGATTATCTCATCAGTCACCTGATCACGTGTGTAAAACCCGTTGTCATCGGGATATGGGTTCAGGGAACTTCCCAAAGGCCCATCAACTTTGAATTGAACGTCGGGGTTAGTTGAGACAAGCTGAATGTCGATACCGTCGACGCTCCCCATTGACCGCAAGACAACGGCGATGACTTCCTCACCAACTGTACTAAGTCGCAAAATTCCCTCCTCAGACTTCTTTATCAGATACGACTTATCGCGAAGCGGGAACCAACTCACCGAGAATTTAAATGGTTTGTTTTGGTGATAATACAAACCAGGAATCGCGAAGAAAGAGGTGAATAGACCGATCACCCCAACTATTGAAACGGCAATGCCAGGGTATCGAATGCCGTACACACTCCCTTGAGTGAGATTACTCAGTATATGATAGAGGATCACTGCGATGACCCAGCTTCCGCTTTGAATTTGGCTCGCTCGAGTTACCTGATTGGATTCATGATACGCTTCACGAAACCTCTGGTATACTGGATGTTTTTTAGTTCCTCGCCGGTTGTCGAACCAGTTGAGTATCCACCCCGTCAGCGTCATTGGGCACGGGCAGCTTCCAAGAGCTGTAGTACATATTCATGAGTTTCGTCACTATCAGTAGCGACTTCGATTTTACCATCCTCGTAAATGACATTGACCGGGGCTCCCCATGGAGTCTCCAGAATGAAGTCTGCCTCTATGATAGGGTACTCATACTCGACATCTTCCATCGAGATGTTCTTCTCTTCGCGAAGCTCTGCTAATGGAGTTCGCTCACCTCGAAATCGAATTGCCACTGAGCTGATCCACTTTGCTTCTTCCAATAAATGCCAAATCGCATTGGAGTGGTCGGCGATACCACTATGAACTTCGATGACGCGCCCAAGCTCACTATCCAGTTTCTCATCAAGTGCATCAACAATTTCATCCATCTGGGCAGACCCAGCGCTCATCCGAACGACGAACATTCCCGATCCCGGTCTAAGTTGGAAACTTCCCTCAGCGGAGGATGTTCCTAAAATCCCCTCTTTCGTATATTCGAACGTTCCACGGCTAATGATCTGCTCTGGGTATGGATACTCACCGGATGGCTCGTAGAGGATTTCGACCACGTCATCCGTCCGATCTGTAATCTCAACTTGCGGCTGCGAATCTTGGCTCGGCTGATGCTCTCCTGCGTCATAGACATCTACCGTACGAACGCTATCTCTTGTCCGAGCCATCAGTATGTGCTAGTCCATTGAATCTGCATCCACCTTGCAGTTTCGAATACTGCGATCCAGGAGGTGCTCATGAGAATTCGAGCTCTGGCCAGTCCTCGAGTGACTCATCACGCTCTCGAAGCAGACGTTTTACGAGCCGTTTCTCGAAGTCGATCGTGACCTCCTGCTCTTTCCCTCGCTCGTATAATTCGACTGCGAATGTTGGCGGGGGATACTGGTCTTCAGTTGGGAGATCCGTCCAGTTTTGTCGAAGCTCAGTGAGTTCTTTCACCAATTGTACACCGAGTAGAACTCGCTCGAACTTCGTTGACATTCTAATATCATTTTCTGCCTTGATATGCACACGCCCAGATTCTCGGATGTCGACCGCAAGATCTTGCCCGCTGACACGGAACTTTCCAGCAACCTGATTTGGGAGCTTCTCCTTAAGTAAGCCCTCGATAAATGGCAAAGATTGAAAAATGTTCGTGGATCCTGAAACCTTCGCAGATTTGCCGAAAAAGTCTCGTTCGCTACCTAGCAGCCCAACTTCAGATATATTTAGCATTGTTAAGCCGCTCTCGAAGGGTTCACCCTTCCATTCTTTATACAGTAGCCACAGAAGGAACATCGGATCAAACTTGACCGGGTCAATGCGAATGAGTCGCTTCTCTTCACCTTCATCATTCACGATGCCGACGACTTCATTGACTGTTGACATTGCTCGCTTCCGGTCCGGCCGTGCTCCCTGAACGAGCAGAAGGGAGGGAAGCAACCAGTAGAGATAGGCTGAATGTCGAGTAATCTCTTCTCCTGAGACTCGACCATCGTCTGTTTGAACCCTAACTTCTCCGGTGTATTCTTCGCGAACGTATTCCCGGTCCAGAAGCACCTCTGCTAATTCCCGGTGCTTCGGCGTCAGGCTGGCATTCTTTCTCTCGAATGAATACTGATCGAAGTATGATTCGAGATTAATCCTCTGAAACCCTTTCTTCGGGCCGCCGTCGTGTTCTGCGGTCAGTGGTGGCAGCAGTTCGCTGATTCGATTGCGAAGTAATTCGATTTCGTCGTTGCTAACATCCAGCCCTGAAGGATCCGTTGTGTAGAGGCCGTTGAAAATGAGATGGCCTGAATAGGAGAAATCAATCGCATCAGACAGGACCTCTTCCGATGACATTGATAACCCATTCTGCTTCAAGGTGAAATAAATTTTGAATGTGTAGTAGATGGGAGGGAACGTTGATTCGGATGTCTCAGAGGGATTCCATGTGTTGACTTCTTCATTCTTCCCTGAATTCTAAGTCTTCAGCATCAAGTTCGCCAGCGAGGTAAGCACGACCCTTCTGGCTAATTCGATAGATACCTCGGCCTTCGTCATAGTATTCCACCAATCCTGCTTCCAGCAATTTCGCTAGTCGTCCTCGAATCGTCGAGATTGCGAACTCGATGTTTGACTCAATCATCCGTGGACTCGCATTGAGTGGTCGGTTTCCTTCGTTAAGTAGGAACTCCAAAATCGCATCATCGGTCCGTGTCATCCACTCAACCCGGGGTCGCCGCATTTCGTTTGTGCAAATTGCCGAGTCAGTCTTAACATGGTCGGTGCTCTGATATGTTTGTATCGTATAATACCTCGACTCGTATTATTCGATACGACAAAGCTAAGTAGTTGGTCTGCTGAATTGATTTTCAACGGAAGCTACACGCGGACCTGACTGTCTGTCGGGTCCATCTCGAAAACAAGCGGACCGGTGTTAGGGCACCGGGTCCGCGATAGCTCCCGTAATAACGGTACGGAAGCCATGTACGCAAACAAATCGCGGGGTCTTGAAGCCCCCGTAAGACGAGCGGATAGCACGCCAATCACCTGCCCTGCCTGCGGTCGAAACGCCCTCGGCGTCTCGACACGCGGACCGTCAACGCACCATCTTATTCCCTGCGGCCACCGCGTTAGCGCACTCACCGCGCGCGACTTCGCCGCCGAGAACTCCTACCGGAACTACCGGAACTCTACCGGAAATGGAGATAGAGACACTCAGTCCTCCGAAACCAGCGGAGAGAACCGAAATCGGGATTCTACCGGAACCGCCCGCTCTAACGTTATTCGGGGGTCCCCCTTCCATTCTCGTATGGATGAAAGTCAGAGCGTAGTGAAGGACGGTGACTCCGCATGAGCGACGCCGAGTGGACCGCACTGAGCGGATTCCAACGCGACCTGCTGGTCGCGGCGTGCGCCCTCAACGCTCGCGATGAGCGACTGGCGGGACAGGACATCAAAGAGGTCGTCGAGAAGCGACTCGACGCCGAGATCAACCACGGCCGATTGTACCCGAATCTCGACACGCTGATCGAGGCGGGACTCGTCAAGCGTAGCGAAATCGACCGGCGGACGAACGCCTACACGCCGACCGACGACGGGCGTCGAGCTGTCCGCGACCGCGCGGAGACGCTCTCGTCGCTGTCCGACTACGCGCGTGTGGATGTCGACCCGCTCGAAGAG
This sequence comes from Haloprofundus sp. MHR1, assembly GCF_005155585.1. Classification (NCBI taxonomy): domain Archaea; kingdom Methanobacteriati; phylum Methanobacteriota; class Halobacteria; order Halobacteriales; family Haloferacaceae; genus Haloprofundus; species Haloprofundus sp. MHR1. The sequence goes on along the minus strand of NZ_CP039833.1, from coordinate 1,752,012 downwards.
ACGCGGGCGGGCGTCCGCTGGGGCAAGCTGCACGGGTTCCAGCGAGATTGCCTGGTCGCCATCGGATTCCTGAGTCTCTCGGAATCGGAGTTCATCGGCCTGCGCATCAAGGCCCGCCTCCAGGAGCAGCGCGACGAGGTGATCCACCACGGTCGGCTCTACACGAACCTCGACGAACTCGTCGACATGGGACTCGTCGAGAAAGGCACGGTCGACCAGCGCTCGAACTCCTACCAGCTGACGAGAGATGGACGTCGGCTCATCGAGGGTCGCAAGGTGTGGCTCGACGAGGCGGGTCAACTTCGGCTCATCGTCGACGGAGGTGATTTGGCGTGATCGACCTCGAAGAACTCTCCGATGAGGAGATCCACGCGGTCGTCAACACGCGGATGTTCCAGAAGGCGCTCGCGTACCGGCGACTTGCCGCCGGCATCGAAGTCCTCGAAGACGAGGACCAGGTGTTCGAGTCGCTCGTCACGAGCATCACGAAGCAGCACTCGCAGGTTCGCTCGGAGTCGTCGACGCGCGAGTTCTTCGAGTTGTTCCGCCAAGAGGTCGAAACGTTCACCGAGCAACTTGCCGACGAGGACGAGAACGGGGGCGATGCGGGTGACCTCCGGGAACTCATCATCGACCGGGAGGGCGAAGAGCGATGAGCGGCGCGACGAAGGACATCGGCCCGCGGGAGAATCCGTACGACGACGAGTTCTCTTGGTGGGTCGACGACGGTGAACTCGTCGTTCGAGGCCACCCGGTCGAGGTCAGCTGTCTCTCCTGCGGAGAGGAGATGCGCGCGACCGATGTCATCGACGGCCACGCCGCGGTCATTTCGTGTAACAACTGCGAGCGAGAACACGAACACTGGATTGACGGCGACACGTTCACGTACGAACTATCGCTCGAAGTCTGCGTTACTGGTCTCAGTCCAGAACTCTGGGGCAGTTACGTCGAGGGCTTCGAGTGCGACATCGAGGAGACCGAGGACGGCTGCCATCTCTCGGCCGATCTCGGTGATGATGTCTACGAGTTCGAGCTGCGGATGCCGACGGTCGAGGGTGGACAATGAGTTCTATCTGGCCCTGTCGGGCGTGCGGTCGCGTCCTGTCCGTCGACGACGACGGTCACTGCACCGACTGTCGAAGTGTCGAATGCGTCGAACTCGTTGCCGACGGCGGTCAGAGCGTCGAGCCCGAGCCATCGGGGGTAACCCTCGGGTCGACGGTCTACGACCGCAACGGTGAGGTCGACTGTGAGTGACGAACTGATTCCACTCACTCCGTCGGAGGGCGTCGAGCGCTTCCTGGCGCACCGGAAGCCCAGTGTGGCGAAGTCGACGTACCACAACAACAAGACCGTCCTCGAGCACTTCCTCGCGTGGTGCCGAGAGGACGAGGTCGAGAACCTGAACGACCTCAACGGCCGTCTGATGGCAGATTTCGTGACGTGGCGACGAGAGCAGGTCGAGCCGATTACGCTCCAGAAGAATCTCTCGGCTGTCCGCGAGGCTCTGGGATACTGGGCGGACATCGACGCCGTTCAGCAGGGGTTTCGCGAGCGTGTCCACGCACCTGAGGTTCCCGACGGGTCCGAAGCTCGGGACATCAAGGTAGCTCCCGAGCAGGCGAGAGAAGTAATCGCGTACCTCGACCGGTTCCAGTACGCGTCTCGTGAACACGTCATCATCGGAATGCTGTGGCGGACGTGTATGCGCCTCGGTGCGCTGCGGTCTATCGACGTCGACGATCTCCGACCGGAGAAGCACGCGGTGTACCTTCGGCACCGGCCTCAATCTGAGACTCCGCTCAAAAACGGCTCGAAGAGTGAGCGCTGGGTATGGCTCGGTCCGAACCTCTCGCAGATCATCGAGGACTACGTCGAGCATCACCGCGAGGATTCTGAGGACGAGTACGGCCGGAAGCCGCTTCTGTCGAGCCGATTCGGTCGGCTGAGCGAGACGGCGATTCGAAACTGTTGCTACCGGATGACGCAGCCGTGTGTTCTCGAGGATTGTCCGCACGGGCGTGAGCCGAGGACTTGCGAGGCCGTCGGTGAGCAGAGTCTCCCAAGTAAGTGTCCGTCCTCGAAGTCACCCCATGCGTTCCGTCGAGGTGCGATCACGGACCATCTGAATCGCGGTGTTCCGCCGGAGGTCGTGAGCGAGCGTGCGGATGTCGGCCTCGATGTGCTGTATAAGCACTACGATGCGCGTCGGCCGGATCAGAAGATGGACGTTCGAGTTGAGGAGTTTCTGAAGAGTAAATTCGATGATAAATCTGAGCAGTAAATGATAGCAAGCGTAACGGTACACGGTAGTCAGAAAAGTGTTGAGTTCCCCGCGAGTCCATTTCTTTCGGTCGCTTCGCTCCCTCAGTCGATGGACTCGCGAGGTCACACTCACTCGCTACGCTCGTTCGCGTGACCCCCGCGAGTCCACAGGTTGAGTAGGCGGCTGACACGAACCGACTGCTGTCGCCCATATTGAATCTAGCAAATAGTTAGATACTCCACAATAACGCCACCTAAATATATGATTAGTATCATGACTATTGCGTAGGATGGAACGTTCGCTACGGGGTTGGCTTCGAGAGATTGAATTCGTATTCTATGGAATACTCTTAATCATCCTTCTTGTAGTCGCATTACTGGGGGTCGCACTCTTCCTATTCCTCTATTCTCTTGCGATGATAGGGCCTTTTCTAGGCCGATTTTTCGATGTAGATGACCGTATACGTATTATCATTGACCGGATAGTGGGTATTGAGGACATTCACCGGTTTCGGGCTGATGTTCGAGACATCGTAGCCAAATGGACGAATCAATTGGACTCGAAGCGGTCAAAAATAGTGCTACGTAGAGATATCCGTCAAGTACAAGCTGAAGCGAAAGCGGATTCTCAAGATGGTGACTTTCTTCTAGCCATCATTAGTGGCGGTATTTCAACTGTTGCACAGGCCATTTACCCGATTTCACTTCTTGCCTGGTGGGTTGGCGTGTATGCCTTTCTGTCAACTATCGCTATAGCCTTCCGGGTCGTCATCATTGATATTCTAGCATACGGTGGTAGTAAGTCTGACCGGGGTATCATTGACCAGGCGTCTAAACCAGATTTAGTGCTAATGGATGGATGGAATCAGGGAATCCTATTCAGTAGCAAGGCTCAAGCAGGAATCCTCATAGTTGGGTTCTTTGTGGGGATTAAGAGCGATGGCTATGAACTTGGTAAAGAGCTTCTTGACGAAATCCTCCGTAATGAATGGACAAAATTGGAAGCCTGGGCATTCATCGGTTCTGTAATGTATTGGACGATGCATCACAACTTCTGGGGAAAGAGCGATGGGTTCGAGGAGGAGACAGACGTGAACGGATGATTTCTCCACTACTTACACGTCCATAATATGGACATATCTTAGCAGTTCCATCCCGCCTCCCGGTTTCCGTTTCGAACCGCTCTCCGACAGCCCTCACTCCGATGTTTCGAGCGCGTCGACGAGCAGGCGGATGTCGGACACCGTCGACTCGACCAGTTTCGCGCCCTTCTCTCGCGTCGCGACGGTCGGGTCGCCGATGTTGCCCGTCGGCGTCAACACCTCCATGTCGGCCGCGCTGAGTGCCCAGCCGACCTTGTTCTCGCCGAGCGCGTCGTAGTCGGTCAGCGGCAGCGACTCTTCGGGCGGCGGCACGTCTTTCGCGCGGTCCATCTCCACGAGGTCGGGGAACAGTTCGAGCATGATGCTCGTCTCGAACTCCGAGGCGTGAAACGACACGTCCCCGGTGCGAATCTCCGCGGCGACGTCGGCGAACAGTTCGACCAGCGGGACGTGGAACGCTTCGATGCCGAGTTCGTTTCGCAGCCGGCGGACGACGATTTCGAGTTCGGGGTCCTGCGCGAGGTAGTGGCCGTTGAGAAGCAGGATGTGCTCGATTCCCCACTCGGTCGCGGACTCGCAGATGTCGAAGACGTATCGCTGAAACGTCTCCGTCGAGACGGTGAACGTTCCCGGTTTGAACGTGTGGTGGGGGCTCACGCCGTACCAGAGCGGCGGTGCGAGCAAGGCCGGGCTCTTTGCAGCGACCCGCTCGCCGATCGCCTCGGGCATGTACACGTCCACACCGAGGGGCAAGTGGTGGCCGTGCTGTTCGGTGCTCCCCACCGGGAGCAACAGCGTCCTCGTCTCGGCCAGCGCGTCTTCGAGTTCCTGCCACGTCAGCTCCGCGACGCGGTATCCCGTCGTCTCGGCCGTCCCGGTCATATCTCCCTGTTGTCTCTCGGCAGTGATATAGTGAGTGTCGTCGGCATCGGCCAGTTAGGTCCGGCTCCCGGTCACTCGCGTCCACCACGACGAAGTCACGCGAACGAGCAGACCGTCACTCCTCCCAGTCGATGAGCGGCGCGCGCTCCGACTCGTGGAGGACGAACGGACCGATAGCGCCCGTCTGCTTCGCGATGGAGGCCGTTCGGAGGACGTACGCCGTGAAGACGAAAAAGGGGACCAGCGCGAGCGTGATTCCGAGGTTGATGAGCCAGACCGAGAGCGGGATACCGAGCAGCGACCCGGAGACGACGCCGGGTTTGAGATAGAGCGCGGCGACGACGGTGACGACGAGCGCGGGGATGCCGGTGAACAGAATCCGCCGCGAGAGGTTGACCAGTTCCCACTGGAGGTAGTGGGCCTTGAAGAACTCCTCGGCCGGACCGAACAGCTCCAGAACGTCGACCACGTCGTCGAACGCGTCTCTCTCGTCCTCGCTCAGATTCTCTCTGTGTTCCCAGTACACTCGGCGGAGCACGTATATCTTCCACGAGTAGTTGTAGCCGAGCGCCGCCCGCGTGACCGTAAACTCGCCGAACTGCGCGTTCGCCAACTCCTCGGAGACTCGCTCGGCGCTGCTCTCGATTCGGTCGACGAACTGGTCGACCCGCCTTCGGAGGGTCCGGTCGAAATTGTCCTCGACGGCTTCCCGAAGCGCCCTCGTCCTTTCGAGGCTCGTGTCGACGAGCGTTTCGAGGAATCTGTCGGGTTCGGGCGGGCCGGTCCACCGGAACTCCCGCTCGGACTCCTTGCGAAACGCCATCGACTTCTCCATTCGCTCGCTCTGGCGACCCAGCGACCCGAACTCCTGGGAGAGTACCAACTGGTTGATAGAGACGACGAGCGTCATCCCGGTGATGAGGACGCCGATGAGCGTCTGGAACAGCGTCTCGACGGTGTCGCCCGTCGTCAGTATCGACCGGAACGGGAGGTCGAGCGTCCCGAGCGCCGTCAGAAGGACCAGCGTGGCGGACGACAGCATCGCCGTCACCGTCATGCGGTTCGCGTCCAACAGCAGCCGCTCGGCGAGCGAACGATCTCGTCCCTCCGCAGCGTTAGCTTCGGTCCGGCCCATCGTCGAAAACGATACTCGAACGTCCGACGGCGCTTAGCTCCCGCCCAAGAAGCGCATCCCCAGCGCGACGAGGATGGTGAGAATCCCGGCGATGGTCGCAAACGGCGGGATGGGGATGAACAGCAGCACGATACCGACGAGCAGCACGATTGTACTGGTTCGCATACCCGACAGAACAACGCCGAGTGAGGTAACTTCTGGGGCAGACGCGGGTCGGAGTCGGCCCCAAGAGTAATCCTGCCCAACGCCGTACGAAGGTGTATGGGGACGATACAGAACGTCGCGCGGAGTATCGACAACGTGACGAACACCGTCTGGGACCGACAGGGGACGCTCATGAAGACGGTCGTACTCCTGTTGCTCGTCGTCTCGGGTATCGGCATCCCGCTCATCCTCATCGCGCTCATCGCGCGTCTCATCGTCGAGGACAGCGGCGGCAGCGCGAGCACGTACTGAACCGCGTCGTATCCGAACGGGGACTCAGCCGCGCAGCGCCTCGACCGGCGGTTCGTTCGCGGCTTTCCACGCGGGATACAGTCCGCTGACGAGGCTGACGACCACCCCGAAGGCGAACGCGCCGACGAGGTAGAGGCCGTTGCTCGGGTCGAGCGCGACGGCCAGCGTCACGGGCGTGAAGTAGTACAGACCCGCAGTGACGAGTCCGCTGAGTGCCGCGCCGATAGCGCCGCCGACCGTCCCGAGTAGCATCGCCTCGACGACCAACATCCGTAGCACGTCGCGTCGCTGGACGCCGACGGCGCGCAACACCCCGATCTCTCCTCTGCGCTCGGTGGTGCTCATTAGCATCACGTTGAAGATGCTCACGCCGGCGACGACGAGCGAGATACCCGCCAGACCCAACAGAAACGAGTTGAGCAGCGCGAAGAACTCGCCGATCTGGTCGAGGATGGTCGAGAACTCGAACACCGTGACGCGCTCCTCGCGGGCGTTCAACTGCTCGCGGACCGACGCCGCGATCTGGCTCGCGGCCTCCCCCGACTCGGCGCGGACGACGACCTGATTGTACTCGTCGCTGACGAACTCCTCGGGCGGGAGCACGACGCCGTTGTCCGGCGACACCGGCGAGATATCCTCGGTGGGGGCGAGCACGGCGACGACGCGGTACTCGTTGCCCTCTATCTCCACCATGCTCCCGACCTGGAGGTCGAGTCGGTCGGCGAGTTCCGCGCCGACGAGAGCGCCCTGTCGGTGTCGGTCGGGTATCGCCCCCTCCGACGCCGTGAACAGCGCCGCCGGCGTCGAGATGCCGTAGAGGGTGGCGAACGACTGTCCGCGGCCGTTCGAGACGACCGCACCGTCGCTGACGAGCGGTACCGCCGTCCCGCGTCCGGCGGTGAGCTGCTGTACCGTCTCCACCTCGCGGGCGTTCAGTGAGGTGACACCCGCGTCCTGGTTCGGGCCGACGACGACCTGGGTGCCTATCGCGCCGAGCTCGTTCGTCGCCGACAGTTGGAGGACGTTCCCGAAGATACCGAGCGTGGCGATAGCCAGAACGCCGATGACGATGCCCAGCGCCGCGAGCGCCGACCGCAGGCGGTTCCGGTCGAGGTTGCGCCACGCCATCAGCAGCGCCGGGAACCGACGGTCGAGTTTCACGCCCCGCCCTCCGATTCGGCGTCTCGGTTCTCGTCGTCCATCGAGCGGACGTCGACGACGTCGCCCCCCGCGCCCGCCGCGTCTCGCTCCCGAACGACGCCGTCGACGAGACGGACCGTCCGGTCGGCGTACTCCGTCACCTGCGGGTCGTGCGTCACCGCGACGACGCTCACGCCCGCCTCGCAGACGCGTCGGAACTCGTCGAGAATCTGTGCGCCCGTCTCCTGGTCGAGATTGCCCGTCGGTTCGTCGGCCAGCACCACCCGCGGCCGGTTGACGAGCGCGCGGGCGATGGCGACGCGCTGCTTCTGCCCGCCGGAGAGTTCGTTCGGCGTGTGGTCGAGACGGTCGGCGAGGCCGACGCGTCGAAGCAGGTCGCGCGCCCGCTCGGTCGCGTCGGGGTCGTCCTCGAAGATGGTCGGTAGCTCGACGTTCTCGGTCGCCGTCAGCGTCGGGATGAGATAGAAGTCTTGGAAGACGAAGCCGATAGCTTCCTTTCGAGCGTTCGTCTGCGCCTCGTCGTCGAGCGTCGTCACGTCTCTTCCCAGGAGGTAACGTTCGCCCGCGGTCGGTTCGTCGAGCAGTCCGAGCATGTTCAAAAGCGTCGACTTGCCGCTGCCGCTCGGGCCGACGATGGCGACGAACTCGCCGGGGGCGACGACGAAGTCGATGCCGGTCGCCGACTCCCCGCTCCCGTCACCGAGCGCTACGACCGTCTCGCCGCCCGTCTCGTACACCTTTCTGACCCCGCGGAGTTCGAGCGTCGGACCGTCGTGGGCGGCGACGGCCGCTTCGTCGAGAGCGAACTCGGTCCCGAGAGCCGACGACTGCTCGGTCATCGGCGGCGACGGACGACGACGACCGCCGCGGCCGCCGCGAGGCTCACCCCAGCGAGCGCGAGGAGTGCGCTCGTATCGCCCGGGAGCGACGAGAAGAGGCCGCGCTCGCGCTCCGGCGGCGACAGCGACCGGTCGTACGGCAGTTCGACCGTCTCCGTGTAGCGGACGCCGTTCGTCACGTACGTCACGTCGACGGGGACGACCGTCACGTTCTCTCTGTCGACCTCGGCGGTGAGGTCGAACGGGGCGAACTCGTTGCCGTCGACAGTGCCGACGAAGTAGTCGCGGACGGGGTACGCCGGCGAGACGTGTTCGTCGTCGCCGACCGAGACGGTGACGCCCGTCACGGAGGCCTCGCCGGGGTTGCCCGCGTTGCCGCTGATGCGCAACACGCCGTCGGCTCCCAGAGAGAGGTCGACGTTCGTCAGCGCGACCGACCCGGAAGCGGGGTCGAACGGGAACTCGGTTCGAGCGGTGCCGTCGCGTTCGCCGACGCGGTAGCGCGCCTCGAACGCGACGCTGTCCTGCCGGCCGACGAAACGCAGGTCGACGGTGGTCCGGGCGGACTCGCCGGGCGCGAGCCGCCCGGTAATCGACTGACGCGGGAGTTCGGTGTCGTTGCTCGTCGGGACGACGACGACGTCTCGCAGTGGAGCGTTCCCGAAGTTCGTCACGACGACGTCTATCCGGCCCGGTTGCGCCTCGTCCTCGCCGCTCCCCTGTAGCGCTCCCTCCCCGCCACCCCCGCCGAGCAGGCCGCCGAGCTGTCCCTCGGCACCGCCGTCGGCGTCGCCGCTTTGGACCGACTCGACGCGGACGGCCACGTCGTCTTCGAGCGGGGTAACGGCTACCGACTCGCGGTAGCGCGTCGTCGCGTCCTCACCGTCGGTGGTGTAAGAGACGCGGACCGTCACGCGCTGGTCGCCGGTCTCGCGCGGCAGAAGGACGAACGGTAGTTCTTCGGTCGCTCCGGCGCCGAGCACGGGAACGGTTTGACGGGCGACAACGGCGTCTCCGCCTTGAATCCCTACCGTGACGGTGATGTTTCGCATCGGCGTGGTCGCCGGGTTCGACAGCGTCACCGTCGCACGGTTCTGCGTCTCGGCGACGAATCCCGTCGCGTTGAGTTCGATTTGGGGAGCGGGTCCGGCGACCTGCAGCGGCGGGCCGGCGAGCTGCGACGACGACCCCTCGGACTGTGTGAGCGGCGTCGGCGACGGCGTGGACTCGGTGACGGTGTCGGCGGCGTCCCCCGGCCCCGGCGGGGCGGCACCGACGGGGGCCGAGGACACGACGAGGAGGAGACACGCGAGAACTGCGGCGAGTGCCTTCATTACGACAGTGTAGGGCGCGACCGGCAAATAGATTGTCGAGAAAGTGATGGTTCCGAGCGACGACGGAGCTTCGCCGGACTAGTGGGCGTCTAACTGCTTGGCGTCGGACTACTCCGCGTCGGACTGCTCCGCGTCGAACTGCTCGGCGTCTAACTCGTCGGTCTCGCCGTCGGTCTCTCCATCACTCTCGTCTTCGTCCTCGTCGACGACGACGAGGCCGCGGCTGTTCACGGCGTACGGGTCGAGGCCCACCTCTTGCATGAACTGTTTGTAGAGTCGCTCGGCCGTCTCGGCGTCTTTCTGCTTGTCGGAGGCGCGGTCGCAGAGCTCGACGAGGTCCTCGGGAACGTCGTTCTCGTGGACGATCCAGTGGTTGATGAGGTCCGAGAGGCGGCGGATGGGCGAGGTGAAGTGGCCGTAGATGTCGAAGTTCAGCGCGTGGTGACCGCCGAAGGGGTCGTTCATGTACTTCGCCCGGGGCATCACCTTCAGCACGGCGCGCTGAATCTTGTTGAGCATCCGCGGCGGGGCCTCTTCGAGCGCCGCGTTGACGGCTTTCCGGGGGTCGTCCCACGAGCCGCCGGGAATCTTCACGCTGTCGAGTTCGGCGATTTCGCGCAGCGCCTTGTCCCACTGGTCGGGCGTCGGTTGCGGGTGGACGCGGTACATCGCCTCGACGCCGCGGCCCCACATCAGTTCGTGCGTGACGGCTTTGTTCGCCTTCAGCATGCACTCCTCGATGATGGTGTGCGCGTGGTCGCGACTCGGGTTGAGCACGAGCGAACCGTCCTCCTTTCGCTGCTCGTGCATCCGGTCTGCGAGTTCGTAGGAGAGCGCAATCTCGTCGTGCAGCGGCGCGTCGGGGTCGTCGAGGCGCTTCTCGCACTGACTGTAGGTGAGTCGCTCGTCGCTCTCGATGACCGATTTGTAGATGTCGATGGACTCGTAGCCGAGGTTCTCCTTGTCGAGGCGCATCTCGACGGTGTGCGCGAGCCGTTCCTCGTTGGGGACCAGAGAACAGACAGTCTCCGCGAGAATCGGAGGAAGCATGTGGACGGTGTAGGCGGGGAGGTAGACGGTGTTGCCGCGTTTGACCGCCTCGGCCCACATCTCGGAGCCGGGGTGGACGTAGTGGCTCACGTCGGCGATGTGGACCCACAGCGTGTACGCCTCGTCGTCCTCCTCGATGCTGATGGCGTCGTCGAAGTCCTGGGCGTCGGCGGGGTCGGTCGTCCAGGTCGTCATCTCGCGGAGGTCGCGGCGGTCGTCGACGGCGTCCCGAATCTCGGCTTGGACGTCTTCGGTTCGCTCCTTCGCTTCGCGGCGGACCTCCGGCGGGAACTCGTCGCGGATCTCGAACTCCTCGAACAGTTCCTCGCGTTTGTTCCGCAGGTGGCGGTCGAGTTCGGGGTCGATCTCGACGGGACCCTGGCCCTCGGCGGTGCCAGCCTGCGCTTGTGCGTCGTTCGACATAGGCGGGAAAAAGGGAGAGAGGTAGTTAGTCGTGTCGGGGTCCGACGACGCGTCTCCTCGCGCCGAGCGCCGAGAGCGAGCTACTCCTCGGGCCGGCCGTACCGGTCTTCGACCGCGTGGAGATAGCGCGTGAGGAACTCCGACTGCGGTAGTCCGTCCTGTTCGATGTCGAGGATGAGTGACTCCAGTTCGTCCCGGGGTTGCCAGCAGAGCTCTCGGTGACAGTCTTTGCAGAGATACTCGAACTGTTTACCGTGGCGGTTCCAGCGGTCACCCTCCTTGTCGTACTCGCGAGCCTCGGACCGGAGCACCGACGAACCGCAGGCGATGCAGACGACGGTTTTCCGGTCCCGGCCCGTGCGGGAGCGCCACATGGATGAGAGGTTGGCGGGGGCGTACTTAGCGTTTGTGCGGCGTCAGACGCTCGTCTACGGGCGAGACACTGTTTTTCGCTGAACACTGTAAACCGAGCGTTTACGCCGGCACGTCGACCGGCGGTTCGGTGAGCCGAACGGACGGAGCGGGCGATTTATTCGCTCGGAACGTCACGGAGGGCGTATGAACGTCAAATCGCGGCATCACCTCCGAAGTGACGACATCAGATCGCTGGAGGAGACGCTCTCGGAGTCGCTCGGTGTCGACCTCGACGGCGACACCTACGAGTTCGTCGAACTCACCGGCACCGAGTTCGACCTCGTGCTGGTCGACGGCGCTCCAGCGGTGCTGTATCTGGGCGACGAACCGTTTCTCACCGTGGAGGGTGCCAACGAGTACCCGCCGCAGAAACACGTCGTTACCGTCGACGCCGGGGCCGTCTCGTTCGTCAGCGGCGGCGCGGACGTGATGCGTCCGGGAATCGTCGACGCCACCGACGACATCGAAGCGGGCGACCTCGTCGCCGTCGCCGAGGAGACCCACGGGAAGGTACTCGCGGTCGGGCGGGCGCTCGAAGACGGGACAGACCTCGTCGGCGACTCGGGGAAAGTCGTCGAGTCGGTCCACTACGTCGGCGACGACCTCTACCAGTTCACCGTCTGATCGGACTCACGACGGCAAACACGACCGAAACCGGACGGGCGAACTCACTCGTCGGAGACGTCGCTCGCTCCGACTTCCTCCTCTGTTTCGTCGGGCCTCTGCTCCTCCTGCCGTTCGAGGATGATTTCGTAGCCCCGCTTTGCCTCCTCGTAGGTCGCTCGGAGGTCGGCCACGGGCGTCTCCGTCGCGTCGACGCGCAGGTCGTCGGTGAAGCCGTCGGCGTCCTCTCCGGTCCGCGTCACGAGCAGGGCGGCGCTCTGGACGGGCAGTTCCTCGCGCTTGTCGCCGCCGACTTCGTGACCGGCTTCGAGCGCCTCGATCAGCCGCTCGGCCAGCGGTGCGTCGCCGTTCGCGGTCGACTCGTACGCGTCCGCGGTGGCCTCGACGACCTCCTCGCCGACCAGCAGGTTGCCCGCGACGGTGTAGTTCTCGCCCTCGACGTGGCCGTACCAGCCGTTGCACTCCTCCCCGGAGAACGCGAACGTCCCCTCGGCGTCGACGCCGTGGAGTTGCCGCTGTTCGCGACCCTCGTCGGCGTTCAGAAGCGACTGAAGCGCGTCGTCGACGGCGAGGCCGTCGTCGATGTACTCGATTCCGCTCCGTCCTAACTCGACGTTGACGAGGCTCTGCGTCGCTACCGCGCCGTGCTCGCTGGCGAACGGACAGAGCGTCCCGACACCGGGCAGGCGGGTCGTCACCGCGACGCCGAAGCGCAACTGCTCGTCGCCGTCGACCTCGTACTCCTCGCGGACGCAGATGCTGAAGGTCACGGTGGTGCGGTTGCGGCGACCGGGCAAAAACGTCCGTGTACCGGCACGACCCGACCGTTCGGGAGGACGGGGCGACCGTCGTGCTCCGCAGTCTCTATACCGGTTCACTCCCCGTCGTGTCGATTCACTTCCTGCTGTGTCGACGCACTCCCCGTCGCGCCGATTCACTTCCTGCTGTGCCGACTCACTCCCCGTCGTGTCGACTTACTCCCCCGTCGCGGCGGCTCGTGACGTACACCGACGGTCGCCGGAGAACGAACTCGTCGAGAAACGCGGCCAGAATCACCGTACTCTGGAGGAGAAAGTACGCCGGAAGGAGAACCGGAGCGAGGTACTCGCGGAAGTCGTGGCGGCGGCCGTCGAGGCCGTCCCGCAGGAAGAGCGCGCAGGGCAGCGAAAGCGACAGCAGCGGCCAGAACGGCAGCCACCGGGACGCGGGCGCGGCCGCCGCGAGTTCGACGGCTGCGACCGCCTCCGCGACGACGGCCGGCGAGAGGAGCACGACGACCGGGACCGCCAGCAACGCGGCGAAGGTGTAGACGGCGTCGAGGCGGGTCACCACGGAGGCGTCGGAACTGCGGAGCAGTCCGCCGAGCGACCCCCGAGCGACCTGCATCCCGCCGCGGGCCCACCGCCGCCGCTGACTCGCCCACGCCGACAGCGTCGCCGGGTTGCGTTCGGTGGCGACGATGGCCGGGTCGACGCGTACGCTGCCCCCCCGAGTGTGGATTCGCGTCGCCATCTCGACGTCTTCGAGCAGCACGGTCTCGTCGAACTCGCCGAGGCGAGCCAGCGTCTCCGTTCGGAAGAACGCCTGGCCGCCCGTGAAGAGCGTGAACCACCCGAGACGCGAGCGGGCGACGAACGCCAGCCGTTCGGCGAGGTGGCGCTCGACGGTCGCGCAGAGCGACAGCAGCGACTCGCCGGCGTTTCGCCCGTAGCTTCGGCCTTTGACGCACCAGACGTCGCGGTCGGCCGACAGCCATCCGACCGCACGCGAGAGCGAGTCGGGCGCGAGACGCTGGCCGGCGTCGAGGCTCGCGACGACGTCGCCGTCGACGTGCGGCAGGAGGTGGTTGACCGCCGCTGCTTTCCCGCCGGGCGGTTTCGCCCGCTCGATGGCTCGAACGCGGGAGTCGGTCGCCGCGGCGCGTCGCGCGACGGCTTCGGTGCCGTCCGTCGACGCCGCTTCGTACCCGACGAGCACTCGGACCCGGTCGGCGGGGTAGTCGAGCGCGGCGCAGCCGGCGAGCGTCTCCCGGAGCGCGTCGGCGTCGTTGTACGCGGTGACGACGACGCTCACCGTCGGCGGGTCCGGGGGACGCTCCGGCGGGTCGGGGTTCGGTAGACAGGCGACGGCCGTCACGAACGTCGCTCTGAGAGCGCCGCCGACGGCGACGAGCGCACAGAGGCCGAGAAAGAACGGCGCGTACCACTCGAATACGAGCGCGGGCGCACAGAGCACAGACGCGACGACTACCGCCGCGGCGACGGTCGCTCCCACCCGTCTCACGTCGCCGCCGCCCGGCGTCTCGACCCGCATCAACCCTCGTGTGGCTCTCGGGTGCCGAACCAGATACCGACGGTGAGGCCGTAGACGACGTGGCCGGCGTGGAAGACGACCGCTTCGTCGTAGTCGAGGTCCATCCCCAGCAGACGGGTGAGCACGACGCGCGTCCCGAACACCGAGAGCACGAGACCGTAGAGAACGCCGACGGCGAGCGCCGTCGTCAGCCCTCGGCCGCGCAGCGCTCGCGCGACGGGTGTGAAGGCGACGCCGCCGCCCGCGCCGTAGAGAAAGTGCAGCAGGAACGCGGGTCCGAGCGCGTCGGGGTCACCGCCCGCGTACTGCTCCCAGAACGCGCCCGTCGGCGGAAGCGAACGCGCGACGGGGAGTCGAAACAGCGTCATCACGGCCGTCCCGACGAGTCCGGCCCAGACGCCGGTGACGAGCGGGCGGTCCCGGAACGCTCGGTCGGTTCGGTCCGCGACGCGGTCGACGGGGTCAGAGCTTGCGGAACTCACACTGTGGAGACCAGAAGGTGACGGAAAGGTGTTCGGTGACCCGTCGCTTCGGCAGGGTGTTCGCGGCGGAACTGTCCAGTTCGGAAGCGCGTCGACCGGCGGCGGCCGTCTGACGTAAGAACTATTGGGCGACCCGCCACTGTAGGTGGCATGGGTATCATGAGCAAAATTCTCGGGAACGGACAGCGCTCCACCGAGGACTACGTCGAACTGAACCTCGACGACTTCGACACCGCACAGGGCGAGGCGGGGATGACGGTCCACATCGCCGAAATCGCCGGCCAGCAGGACGTTATCGCCATCAAGGACGCGGTGTACGACGGCGACTTCGTCATCGCGGACATCACGCGACTCCGCACGCAGGACCGGACGGTCGAACACATCGTCGACGAACTCCAGCAGGTCGCTCGCGAAGTCGACGGCGACATCGTCCAGAAAGGCGACGACCAGCTCATCCTCGCACCGACGGGCGTCCGAATCGCGCGGCAGAAGCTGGACTGAACCGACCAGCGGGCGTTCCGTCAGTCGTCCGCGACGGGTTTCGCGGCCGTCTCGGCGAATTGGCGCTCGTGGGTCGCGTTCCGACTCGCGGCCGGCTTTTGCGCGTACCGACACCATCCGGGACCG
Organism: Haloprofundus sp. MHR1; assembly: GCF_005155585.1. Lineage (NCBI taxonomy): Archaea > Methanobacteriati > Methanobacteriota > Halobacteria > Halobacteriales > Haloferacaceae > Haloprofundus > Haloprofundus sp. MHR1. The sequence goes on along the minus strand of NZ_CP039833.1, from coordinate 1,736,904 downwards.
TCGTACTCGTCGAAGTAGACGTAGTGGACGGCGAGTTCGCCGTGCCGGGCCTCGGGTGCCCGCTCGGTGACGAACGTGTCGAACGCGTCGTTCCAGCCGACGTGCGGCGAGACGAGGACGCCGCCGGGGGCGAGATGTTCCCACGCGAGGTCGAACTCGAACAGCATCCCCGTCTCCGAGTGCTCCGAGTCGTGGACGAACAGCTCTATCTCGTCCAGTTCCTCCAACAGCTGCGGCAGTTCTCGCTGCGGGCGTCCGGCGACGAGTTGCCACCGGTCTCGGAGACCGTCGGGGACGATCCATCCGGGTCGTTTGCCTCCCGGGAGGAGGTGGCTGCCGTCCTCACAGCAGGACGGACGGCGCCGCTCGTAGTGTCGTTTCGTCTCGGCGTCGAGTTCGTCGAACTGCGCCGAGCAGTCGATGGAGTACAGCGTGCCGTGGTCGTTCTCGTCGAGCGCGGCGAGAAGCGCGAGCGTCGAGACGCCGCTGTAGACGCCCGTCTCGACGACCGAAGCGGGTCGGAGTTTCCGGACGAGCGCGTAGTACCGGACGCACTCCTCCTTGTGGGAGTCGTATATCGGTTGTGAGTGCTCCTGCCACGCCTCGTACAACAGACCGGGGACCCGGCTCTGTTCGAACTCCGCTTCGTACGCCTCGAACTCCGCTCTGCTGTCGAAGAAGCGGTCGGCGAACGCCTCGCGGGAGCGCGCTTTTTGTTCGTACAGCGACCAGGACGCGCCGGGGTAGATCGTGTAGAAGCACCTCGTCGCCAGCGGCTTGGTCCACGAGGGGACGCTCGTGTACGCAGCGCGACGCATGTGGCTGAGAGACGGGACCTGCATACGTCTACGTCACGACCTACCTCATCATAATTAGATGCACCGTAGCAGCGTGTAATATTCGACTTCTCGGGCGGTACTGAGCCCCTGTACGCGTCGCCGCGAAGTCGGTGAGAACGTGGTAGAACGGACGGCTTCGACGGGTTCGGACGGGTCAGCGCCTGTGTTGCGAGGCAGCGACCGGTACGACCCGGTTAGTCGTCGGATACCGCTCGCGCTTCGAGCGAACCGGCGTCGTTCACGACGGGGGCGGACGGTTTTCTCGCGTACTTCCCCCATCCCGGTTCGCTGTGCTTGTCGAAGTGGACGTAGTGCTGGGCGACCTTCCCGTGTTCGGCGTCGGGCGCGCGCTCGGAGACGAACGTCTCGAAGGCGTCGTTCCAGGCGACGTGGTGCGAGAAGAGCATCCCGCCGGGGGCGAGGTGTTCCCACGCGAGGTCGAACTCGAACAGCATCCCCGTCCTCGAGTGCTCCGAGTCGTGGACGAACACGTCGATCTCGCCCAACTCCGAGAGGAGTCTCGGCAGTTCCCGCTGGCTGCGTCCCGCGGCGAACTCCCACCGACCGTGGAGTTCCTCCGGAACGATCCACCCCGGTTCTTTGCCGTCGGGGAGCAGGTGGCTGTCGCGCTGTGAACAGGAGGGGCGGCGCCGCTCGTACCGTTCCAGGTCGGTTTCGTCGGTCGGGTCCAGAAGCGACGAGTAGTCGATGGAGTACAGCGTGCCGTGGTCGTTCTCGTCGAGCGCGGCGAGCATCGCCAACGTCGAGACGCCGTGGAACACGCCCGTCTCGACGACCGTCTCCGGCTCGTACTTCCGAATGTACGCGTAGTACCGAACGCAGTCGTCCTTGTGGATGTCGTAGAACGTCTCGTCACCCAGCTCCTCGTACGCCCGCTTGAGGTTCTCGGCGATGACGCCGTTCATGAACTCCGCCTCGTACGCCTCGAGTTCGGCTTCGCTGTCGAAGAACCGCTCGATGAACGCTTGGCGGGTGATCTCTTTCTCTTTGAACGTCTTCCACGAGGCGTCGGGGTGGAGGACGTAGAACGCTTTTCGGACCGCCGGTTTCACCCAGCCGGGGGTGAGGTCGAATGACTTCTGTCGTGCGCGCTTGACGTGCCGAACCAGCATAGACGTGCACACGAGTCTCTCCACCAAAAGTACGCGCCGATGAATATCTCCATAGTCCGACGATTCCTTTCTACCGTCAAACAGTTTTTGCAGTATGTGGTCGTTTAGCGACTGTACCGGTGAGCGGATACACCAACTTCGGAGAGTCGGCGTCTCGGGAGCGACCACGCCGATTATCCTCGATCTCGGGTTCTGGAAGGGGCCGAATAATCGGTGTATTCTCGCCATTCCGTGCGAGTCGACACCACGCGGAACCGACGAGTATTCAGGTATCCCCGACATAGCGTGCTTCCAGATGAGTAAGGACTACATCGAGGTCCGAGGGGCCGAAGAACACAACCTCAAAGACCTCGACGTGCGCATCCCACGTGAAACGTTCACCGTCGTCACGGGGCTGTCGGGGTCCGGGAAGTCGTCGCTCGCGTTCGAGACTATCTACGCCGAGGGACAGCGCCGATACATCGAGTCGCTGTCGGCGTACGCCCGGAACTTCCTCGGGCAGATGGATAAACCGCAGGTCGAGTCCGTCGAAGGACTCTCGCCGGCGATCTCCATCGACCAGAAGAACGCCGCGAACAACCCCCGCTCGACGGTCGGAACCGTCACCGAACTCCACGACTACCTCCGTCTCCTGTACGCTCGCGTCGGCACGCCGCACTGTCCGGAGTGCGGCCGCGAGGTCGGCGAACAGAGCGCCCAGCAGATGGTGCGCCGCATCCTCGAACTACCCGAGGGAACGCGCGCGAAAATCGCTGCGCCGGTCGTCCGCGACCAGAAAGGCGCGTTCGAGGACCTGTTCGAGGAACTCGTCTCCGAAGGCTACTCCCGCGTCGAAGTCGACGGCGAGGAGTTCGACCTCGCCATGGAGAAGCCCGAACTGGACGAGAACTACGACCACACCGTCGACGTCGTCGTCGACCGGGTGAAACTCTCGGAGGAGGCGCGTTCGCGCATCACCGACTCCGTCGAGACGGCGCTCGAGGAGGCCGACGGCACCCTGAAGATAATCGTCCCCGACCCGCCGGCCGAAGACGAGTTCCACCTCGGGACCGAAGCCCGCGCGACGGGCGACCTCGCCGGCGGCGGCGACGAACGCCTCGTCGTCGAGTTCTCCGAGGAACTCGCCTGCACGCACTGTGGCATCGACTTCTCCGAGATCGAGACGCGGTCGTTCTCCTTCAACTCGCCGCACGGCGCGTGCCCCGAGTGCGAGGGCATCGGCAACACGAAGGAGATAGACCCGGAGCTCGTCGTCGAGGACCCCTCGAAGCCCATCAAACACGTTTTCGAGCCGTGGAGCTACAAGCGGTCGTACTACCGGACGCGCCTCGACTCGGTCGCCGAGCACTTCGGCGTCAGCGTCTCGACGCCGTTCGAGGAACTCGACGACGACGTGCAGCGGCAGTTCCTCTACGGGACGGACCAGCAGGTCGTCTTCGAGCGCCAGACGCGAAACGGCGTCCGCCGGAAGACGAAGCGGTTCGAGGGCGTCATCCCGAACCTCGAACGCCGCCACGTCGAGACGGAGTCGAAGGGGACCCGCGAGCACATCGAGGAGTACATGGCGGTAACGACGTGTCCGGCCTGTGACGGCACGCGCCTGAAACCCCAGTCGCGCTCCGTCTACGTCGACGGCACCGCCATCACCGAGGTGAACCGGATGAGCATCGGCGACGCGCTCGAACACTTCGAGAGCCTGGAGGCGGACCTCACCGACCGCGAGCGAACCATCGCCGAGGAGATTCTCAAGGAGATTCGCGCGCGACTCGGATTTATGACCGAAGTCGGTCTCGAGTACCTGACGCTCGACCGCGAGGCGTCGACGCTCTCGGGCGGCGAGAGCCAGCGGATTCGACTGGCGACGCAGGTCGGGTCGGGGCTCGTCGGCGTGCTCTACGTGCTCGACGAACCCTCCATCGGCCTCCACCAGCGCGACAACGACAAACTGCTCGACACGCTCGAAGGCCTGCGCGACCTCGGTAACACGCTACTGGTCGTCGAACACGACGAGGAGACGATGCGCCGCGCGGACAATATCATCGACATGGGCCCCGGCCCGGGCAAACGCGGTGGTGAGGTCGTCGTGCAGGGCGACTTCGACGACGTATGCGACGCCGACGGCTCCATCACGGCCGACTACCTCTCGGGACGGAAGGACATCCGAGTGCCCGAGACGCGCCGCGAGCGCGACGGCGAACTCACGGTCCGGGGTGCGCGCCAGCACAACCTCAAAGACCTCGACGTATCGCTGCCGCTGGGTACCTTCACGGCCATCACGGGCGTCTCGGGCTCCGGAAAGTCGACGCTCATCCACGACATCCTCTACAAGGGGCTGGCCCGCGAGATGAACAACAACACCTCCGTCGACCCGGGCGACCACGACGCCATCGAGGGAATCGACCAGATAGAGACGGTGCGACTCATCGACCAGTCGCCCATCGGTCGGACGCCGCGATCGAACCCCGCGACGTACACCGGCGTCTTCGACTACGTCCGCGAACTGTTCGCGGAGACGAAGCTCTCGAAGCAGCGCGGCTACGAGAAGGGTCGCTTCTCGTTCAACGTCAAGGGCGGCCGCTGCGAGGAGTGCGGCGGCCAGGGCGACGTCAAAATCGAGATGAACTTCCTCTCGGACGTCTACGTCCCCTGCGAGGAGTGCGGCGGCAAACGCTACAACGACGAGACGCTCGACGTCACGTATAAGGGCAAGACCATCGCCGACGTGCTCGCGATGGAAGTCGACGAGGCGTACGAGTTCTTCGAGGCGAACTCGCAGATTCGCAGACGCCTGCAGTTGCTCAAGGACGTCGGCCTCGGCTACATGACGCTCGGACAGCCGTCGACGACGCTCTCCGGCGGGGAGGCCCAGCGCATCAAACTCGCCGAGGAGCTCGGCAAGAAGGACACCGGCGACACGCTGTACCTGCTCGACGAACCGACCACCGGTCTGCACAAGGAAGACGAACGGAAGCTCATCGACGTACTGCACCGGCTCGTCGACAACGGCAGCACGGTCACCGTCATCGAACACGAGCTCGACCTGGTGAAGAACGCCGACCATGTGCTCGACCTCGGCCCCGAGGGAGGCGAGAACGGCGGCGAAGTCGTCGCGGCCGGGACGCCCGAGGACGTCGCCCGCGAGGAGTCGTCGTATACGGGACGTTACCTCCGCGACCTGCTCCCGGCCGTCGAGATCGACGGACCGCGCGCGGACAAGCGCGAACCCGCGAAACCGACGACCGACGACTGAACGGGCTCGGAGACCCGTCGCTCCGAAGGGGGCGAACAGCCGGCGAAACGATTCTTCCCGCGGGGGGTTCGCCGGACACCCGCCTCGGCCCCGCCGCGGCACGCCGCTACACCGACGCGAACTGGCCGCCTTCTCGGTGATAAACTCTCGTCGAGACGACGATCCGGGCGAGCGCCGGCGCGCTTATTTGCACCGCGCTCAAATCGCGTGGTATGACAACACAGTACGCAGCGCTGCGGAACGTCCTCCTCGTCGTCCGCGGTGGGCCGGGTGAGTGGCTCGTCGACAAGCGGTTGGCCGACCACGACATCGAGTGCGTCGCCGCGGTTCCCGACGGTCGGGTCGCGTTCTGCGGCACCTTCGACGCGGGTCTGTGGCGGACCGACACCGAGGGACAGACGTGGCACCGCGTCGGCGACGAGACGCTCACCGACCCCGTGATGGCGGTGGCCGTCGACCCGACCGACCCCGAACGCGTCTGGGCCGGAACCGAACCGAGCGCCGTCTATCGGTCGACCGACGGCGGCGACACGTGGGAGCAGTGCGAGGGGTTGACCGACCTCCCCTCGGCGGAGGAGTGGTCGTTCCCGCCGCGGCCCGACACGCACCACGTCCGCTGGATAGAGATAGACCCCTCGAACGCCGACCACCTCTACGTCGGTATCGAGGCGGGCGCGCTGGTGCAGACGCGCGACGGCGGCGAGACGTGGGAGGACCGGGTGCCGTCGGCGCGCCGGGACAACCACAGCCTCACCACGCATCCGGATGCACCCGACAGGGTCTGGTCGGCGGCGGGCGACGGCTACGCCGAGAGCGACGACGGCGGCGAGACGTGGGACCACCCGCAGGAGGGGCTCGACCACCGCTACTGTTGGAGCGTCGCCGTGGGACGCGAGGCGAGGAACGTGCTCGTCTCGGCGGCCAGCGGCGCTCGGTCGGCGCACAACGCCGACGCGGCCGAGTCGTACGTCTACCGCCGCCGAAAGGGCGAGAACTGGACTCGTCTCGACGGATTGCCGACCGGAAAAGGTGTGACGCGACCGGTGCTCGCGACCGACGACAACGGCTCGTTCTACGCGCTGTCGAATCGAGGGCTCTTCCGCTCGCAGAACAGCGGGAAGTCGTGGAACCGCGTCGACATCCCGTGGCCGGAAGCGTACGAGACGCAGACGGCGCGCGGGTTGGCCGTGATAACGGAACCGTAGGCCGACCGCCGGGCGACCCGAACCGAGAAGGTATATAGTCGTTCGGCGGGTCACTCACGACCGATGTACGATTTCGTCGTGGTCGGCGTCGGTCCCGCCGGCGCGCGCTTCTCCCGACGCGCCGCCGAGGCGGGGTACGACGTGCTCGCGCTGGAAAAAGGGGAGGTCGGTACCCCGCTCGCCTGCTCGGGGCACGTCAGCACCGACATCTGGGAGTACGTCCCCGACGCGGCGAAAGAGGGGCTGTTTCAGAACCGAATCTACGGCGCGAACTTCCGCGTCGGCGGCCCCGACAGCGACGCGAACCCCTTCTACAAGGACGAGGAGATATCGAACGTCATCGACCGCGTCGAACTCGACCGGACGCTCGCCGAGGCGGCCCGCGACGCCGGAGCCGACGTGCGAGAGGGCCACACCGTCACCGACGTCCGGGAGCGCGCCGACGGCGTCACCGTCGCGGCGAGCGTCGGCGGCGACGAGGAGACGTTCGAGGCGAAGATGGTCGCCGGTTGTGACGGCCCCGTCTCGAAAGTCCGCCGCGAAGTCGGCCTCCCGGAACCGGGCGAGTTGCTCCACGGAGTTCTCGCGTTCGACGACGAACCCGACCACGGCGACTTCGTCGACGTGCACCTCACCGTCCCGCGCTTCTTCGCGTGGCGCATCCCTCGCGGCGACGCGGGCGTCGAGTACGGCCTCGCCGCGCCGCCGGGCAAAGAAGTACGGGAGATGTTCGACGTGCTGACCGACACCTACGACGTGGAGACGAGCCACTTCTGTTCGGGCGCGATTCCCATCGGACCGCCGCCGTCGGTCACCTCGCGGCGGGTGTTCCTGATCGGGGACGCGGCCGCGCAGACGAAACCGTTCACCGGCGGCGGTATCCTCTACGGCATGACCGCCGCCGACCACGCGGTCCGCGAGATAGACCCCGACCGCCCGCGCACGCTCGGCGCGTACGAGACGGCGTGGCGGTCGGACCTCTCGAAGGAGATACGACTCGGCCACTGGGTGCGACGGGCGTACTCGCTGCCCGAACCCGTCCAGCGCGCCGGACTCCGGGCGCTCTCGGGGAAGATCGGCGTCCACATGGACCGGCCGTCGTCGCTGTTCTCCGTCGAGCAGTTGAAGGCGTTTTTCTCGTAATCGTCCGAGTCGGGGCCGTCCGCTTACCGCGCGAGTTCCTCGTACGTCGGCAACCGTCCCGAGCGGTCGCTCCCGTCGACGAACGGCAGTTCCGTCCGGGTCGCCGGCGTCTCCTCGCCGTCGACGCGGACCGACAGGTCGGTCGCTTCGACGTCGAAGTCGACGAGCGCGAGCGCGACGGGTCGGTCGAGCGTTGGGCTGTCGACGGCGCGAGTGACTTCGCCGACGGAGGCGTCGTCGTCGAACACCGCCGCTCCCGCCTCGGGCAGCGAATCCGGAAGCAGGCCGACGAGGCGCTTGCTCGGACGCCCGCGGTTTTCGACCTTCGAGACGACCTCCTGGCCGACGAAGCAGCCCTTCGAGAAGTCGAGCGCGTTGCGGACGCCGAGGACGTTCGGCAGGCGGCCGTCGAGTTCAGTGGCGAACAGCGGCGTGCCGGCCTCCGTGGTGAGCGTCTCCCACGTCCGGTAGCTGAACGGGACGGCGTTCATGCCGTGGACGAGCAACGTCGCGAACACGTCGGGTGCGTCGGCGGCGGCGCAGACGACCTCGTATCCCTCCTCGCCGGTCGGTGCGTCGGCGGCGACGACGGTGACGCCCGCGTCGCCCATCGACCCGCGGACGAACGAGAGGTGCGGTTCCGGCGCGCCCGCGCCGTTGAGCACGGACGCGACTTTCTCCGTCGACCGGGGACCGTGAACGCCGAAGACGCCGAAGTCGGCGGAGGCGTCCCGAATATCGACGTCCTGGATGAACACCTTCTCCTGCCAGTCGGCGACGAGCGACTCGGTCACCTGCGGGGCCGTGAAAAGCAGCAGTCGCTCGCCGGCGTTGTAAATGTACATGTCGGCCTCGATGCGGCCCTGCGGGTCCAAGAGGAGCGCGTACGTCCCCTCGCCGTCCTCGCGGGGGACGCGGTTCGAGACGACGTTGTCGACGTACTCGATTCGGTCGTCGCCGTCGACGACGACGACGCCGTATCCCATCTCGATAACGCCGACGCCGTTTCTGACCGCTTTGTGCGTGCGCTCGGGACGACCGTAGTGGGCGACGACGCGGCGGTCGTCGCGGGTCTCGTAGGTCGCACCGTGGTCGTCGTGGAGGTCTCCGACGAGAGTCATCGCCGGACGTAGGTCGGCGCGCCGTAAAAACGGTGTCCACCCGAGTTCAGAGTCCGAGTCGGTCCCGAACGGCGTCGAGGAGGCTCCGGTCGTCCTCGACGGCCTCGTCGGCGTCGGGGACGACGCGGTCGGCGGGCATGATGAGGACTCGTTCGTTCGTCTGGTCGACGGTGATGAGACTGTCTTCTTTCAACTCCCCGAGTGCGGACTCCAGCGTGTCGATGTCGGCGTCGACCGCCGCTCGCAGTTCCAGAACCGTCATCCCGTCGTCGGCTCGGTCGACGAGCGCGTCGAGTACCGCGACTTCCACGTCGCCTCTGTTGCGATACTCCCGCTTGGTTCTCATATGCTATGCATTCTCCGCGATTGGCTTACCGTTACCGGCGGGCCCGCCGACCGTCGCGGCGGGAGGGCCGTCGCTCCGACCGTCGAGTTCGGACGGCGACCGGAACGCTCACACTCGGACGGCGACCGGAACGCTCACGCACTCCGTCGGTGTCGGCTGTCCGTCAGACGCCGAGGGGGTAGTTTTTAGTGACGGAGGTTGGAAGTCCCGCCAATGGGACTCAGGTGTCTGCTCGGCCACGACTTCGGCGAACCGGAGTTAGAGCGCGAGCGGGAGGAGAACGGCGAAGAGATGGTCGTCACCATCCGCGAGGTGAAAACCTGCATCCGCTGCGGCGAGACGCGGGTCGTCAGCGAGAACAAGGAAGTTACGGCCGTCCCGGGCGCCGAATCGGCGCTCGACGACCCGGGAGCCGACGAGTTCGCCGCCGAGACGGAGCTCACCGGCGACACGATAGAGGAGCAGTTCGACGACGACGACGAGTTCGAGCCGCCGGAGAGCGCCGAGGAGGACGACGGGATCATCCTCGACGACGGAGACGACGGCCCGGAGCAGGAACCCGAGCGTCGACCGGGCGAGTGGCCCGAGGCGAACGTCGGCGACGACGGCGACGACCGGATGCCGACGGTCGAAGAGGTCGAGGCAACGAGTCAGGACGGCGCGGACGACGCGGACGCCGGGGTCGATGCGACGACCGAGACCGACGCGACGTCGTGGCCGGCGGTCGACGGCGAGGACGAAGGGTTCGACGCCGAGCCCTCCGACGGGACGTCGACGGACGTGACGTTCGGCGGCCTCGCGCCGGAGCGAAGCGACTACGACACCGAGTACGAGGGCCACGACGGCTACGACGCCGAGTTCATCGCCAACGGCGACGAGCAGCTCAACGGCGCGAACGACACCGCCGACGGGTTCACGCGCGCCGAGAGCGCGGCCGTCGAACTGGAGACCGAGAGCAGCGACGTCCCGACCGAGTACGTCTGTCCCGAGTGCGGGCTCACCCGTCCGTCGAACGGAAGTTCGCTCCGGGCGGGCGACATCTGCCCGGAGTGTCGCCGGGGCTACATCGCCGAACGCGAGCGGTAAACGAGGCTTTTTTCCAGCGGACGAGGGCGGCGACGAGCGTGACAAATAACCCGTCAGCCGCTCACACGGGTATATAGGACGGACTCGGACGAAACAAGTAAACCATCCCCTCGCAAACGGTGGCGCATGAAGCAGTACAAGATGCGACGCGGCGAGACGCTCGAGGAGAACGCGCCGGACCTCAAAGCGACCATCGAGGAGTACTTCGGACCGGTCACGGGCACCGAGGAGCACGACGGTCACGAGCTGTACGTCGTCGGCGACCCCGACAACCCGGTGTTCGAGCGAATCGTCGCCGGCGCGGCGACGTTCAGCGGGAAGAAGGACCAACTCGCCGTCCACTTCGAGGAGCGCGACGCCGCCGAGGTCATCGCCGAAGGCAACGCCGACGCCGCCCAAGACGCCGTCAGCGCCAAGAACGACTTCCTGCTCGAAGTGACGGGCCGGGACGCGAAGTCGCGCCGCGAGTCGATGAAGCGCGCGGTCGAGGACGACGCGCCCGACGTATAACGACCTTTTACTCTGCGCTCGGGCGGCGAAGCCGCCCTCGCTCGGTAAAAGCTCGACCAAAAGCACAGCGTCACCCCCTCAGGCGCTTCGCGCCTTCGAGGGTTCCTCGGCCCACTCGCTCGGGCTAGCGCCCTCGCTCGTGGTAGAACCCCTGGCGGCGACCCTCCACCGCCGGTCGTCGCCCGTTGCTGTGCCGCGAAGCGACCGTAGGGAGCGAGCGGGCTGAGGAGCGAAGGGAGGCGGCGAAGCCGCCGAACTGAGCGACGAATGCTTTTGGTCGAGCTTTTGCCGAGGGCTGCCGAAGGCAGCCCGCAGCGCAAAAGGTCGTTTCAGAGCGTTTCGGGAAGCCACCCGCCGTCGACTTCGACGTTCTCGCCGCTGATGTAACCGCTGTCCTCGTGGAGGAAGAACAGCATCGCCTGCGACATGTCCTCGAACGAGGCGGGGCGGCCCCGCGGCAGTTCGTCGGGGAACTCGTCGGAGTTCTCGACGACGTACGGCGAGACGGCGTTGACCGTAATCTCGGTGTCTTGAGTGTCGGCCCCGAGCATCCGCGTGAACATCAGCACGCCCGTCTTGGCGACGAAGTACGGGAAGTTCTTCGGGTAGACGAGCGCCTTCTCGCTGCCCGCGTAGCCGACGTTGACGATGCGACCCCAGCCGGCTTCTCGCATCCCCGGGAGCGCCCGCTTCGAGCAGAGAAACGTCCCGTAGAAGTTCGTCTCGACGACGCGCTGCCAGGTGTCGAACTCGATGTCCTCCCAGTGCGAGGGCGCGAAATCACCGACGTTGTTGACGAGAACGTCGACGGTGCCGAGGTCCGACTCGACCGCCGAGAACAGGTCGTCGACGCCGTCGGGGTCGGTCACGTCGCCCTGTACCGTCGTCGCCGAGACGCCCCGACTTTCGGCGGCGGCGGCGACGTCTTCGGCTTCGGCGGCGCTCGAGTGATAGTGGACGGCGACGTCCGCCCCGCAGTCGGCCGTCGAGAGCAGCAGTTCTCGGCCGATGCCTTTCGCGCTGCCGGTGACGAGAGCGGTACGACCCGAGAGGTCGGGAGTGAGCATACCGATACGTGGGCGGCCGCGAGCAAAAGTGTGGACCGTCGCGGAGTAATCTACATGTGTCGTGAGAACGATTGCCATCGTAGAGCGCCGCATAGCACACAAATGTTTATTCGACACCGAGTAAATCCTTCGTCACTTTTAAGTCGAGAACGTGACTACCGCTAGTCATGGCAATAGACACAGTTCTGCTGGCAGTCGGTGCCGGAGACGCAGAGCGCATCGACCGACTCGGCGAGGTCGCCGTCGACATCGCCGGACCGACCGGCGCGACGGTCGTCCTCGGACACGTCTTCACCCGACAGGAGTACGACGAGACGCTCGACAAACTGGCGTTCGACCAGACCGCCGAGGAGGTCTCGCCGGACGACGTGGCCTCGCGTCACGCGACGATACGCGACCTCACGAAGATTCTCGACGAGGCCGGCGTCGAGTACGACGTTCGCGGCGCGGTGGGCAAACACGGGACGAGCATCGTCGACCTCGCTTCGAGCGTCGGTGCCGACCAGATTATCGTCGGCGGCCGCCAGCGCTCGCCGACCGGTAAGGCCGTGTTCGGCAGCACCGCGCAGGAAGTCATGCTGTCGGCACCGTGCCCCGTGACGTTCGTCCGCTCGGAGGACTGAGCCGACCTCGGGGCGAACGAGGCGAACACTCATTCGGCTCCGTGTGGCGCACACCCACATGGAACACGAGATCGAGTTCGCTCCGTCGTTCACACTGCTGACGCTCTCGCTGGACTCCGGTGAGACGGTCCGTACCGAAGCCGGCGCGATGGTCAGTTACGACGATGGCATCGACATCGAGACGGGTGCCGACGGCGGCCTCTTCGGGTCGCTCAAGCGGAGTCTGTTGGGCGGCGAGAGCTTCTTTCAGAACACGTTCACCGCCCGCGAAGCCGGGGAACTGTCGCTCGCGCCGCCGCTTCCCGGCGACATCGCGGACTACCGCCTCGACGGCGAGACGCTGTTCGTGCAGTCGGGGTCGTATCTCGCCTCGGGCAGAGACATCGAACTGGACACGCAGTTCGGCGGCGGTCGATCGTTCTTCGGCGGTGAAGGACTGTTTCTGCTCCGTCTCGACGGAACCGGTCCGGCGTTTCTCTCCAGTTACGGCGCGATTCGGGAGAGAGAACTGAAAGAGGGGGAGAAGTACACCGTCGACACGGGCCACATCGTCGCGTTCGAGGCGACGACGACGTTCGACGTTCGCGCGGTCGGCGGCCTCCGTTCGACGCTGTTCAGCGGCGAGGGGCTGGTCTGCGAGTTCGAGGGTCCCGGTCGGGTGTGGACCCAAACCCGGAGTCCGGACGCGCTGCTCACGTGGCTGATTCCGAAGCTGCCGACGAACACTGCAAGTAGTAACTAAGCTCCGAGTACGGTGTTATTCGGTACCGCTAGACGTTCGTTAGGGAGCCCCTACGGGCAGATTAAGCGACATAACCGCCGCCATCTGACGTATCGAATCTGTGCAGTTAAGTGGCGGGACGGTGGTTGTGAGTACAATGGCCTACTACGTGGGCGTCGACCTCGGTGCGACGAACGTCCGAGCGGTCGTCGCCGACGACGACGGAACCATCATCGGAAACACGAAACACGGGACGCCGCGCGGCCCGACCGGTATCGCGGTGACCGAAGAGGTGCTCAGCGTCGTCCGCGAGGCCTGCGACGAGGCAGGCGTCGCCCCGACCGACGCCGTCGCCGCGGGCATCGGCTCCATCGGCCCGCTGGACCTCGCCGAGGGCGCGATAGAGCAGCCGGCGAACCTGCCGGACACCATCGACCGCATCCCGCTCACGGGCCCGCTGTCGAAACTGCTGGACACCGACGAGATCTACCTCCACAACGACACGAACGCGGGCGTCATCGGCGAGCGCTTCTACTCGGACCGCAACCCCGACGACATGGTGTATCTCACCATCTCCTCGGGCATCGGCGCGGGCGTCTGCGTCGACGGCGAGGTGCTCAGCGGGTGGGACGGCAACGCGGGCGAGGTCGGCCACATGACCATCGACCCGCACGGTTTCCGCACCTGCGGGTGCGGCCACGACGGTCACTGGGAGGCGTACTGCTCCGGCAACAACATCCCGCGGTACGCGGAGGAACTCCACGCGGAGGACCCCGTCGAGACGGCGCTGCCGGTCGAAGACCCCGACTTCTCCGCCATCGACGTGTTCGAGCACGCGGGCGAGGACGAGTTCGCCGACTACATCGTCGACCAGGTCGGCCACTGGAACGCGATGGGCGTCGCCAACACCATCCACGCCTACGCGCCGCTCGTCGTCTTCATCGGCGGCGCGGTGGCGCTGAACAACCCCGACCTCATCTTAGAGCCCATCCGCCGGAAGATGGACGAGATGGTGTTCATCAACGTCCCCGACATCCAGCTGACGACGCTCGGCGACGACGTCGTGGTCCGCGGGGCGCTCGCGAGCGCGATGACCGGCGGGACGGGCGACCGCACTCGTTTCTGAGGTCACCCTCGCTCAGGTCTCCGAAGGCGGGACGGTCAGCTGGACGAGACGGGCGACTGAACGAGACGGGCGACTAGGCGAGACGGGCGACTGAACGAGACGGTCCCGCACCGGGACGGAGACGCGTCGCTTATTCGCCTGCACGTACAGCACCACCTATGCGCAGACGTGACGTGCTGCGCGGAAGCGCCGCCGCGCTCGGACTCTCGGCCGCACCGGCGCTGACGACGAGTCGCGCCGACGCGCATCCGGGACCGTACCGCCCGTACGGGTTCGTCGACGTCAGGGGTGCGAAAGAGGCCGTCGTCGCGCCCGACGGACAGACCGCGTTCGTCGCCGCCAGCGGCGGGTACGCCGTCGTAGACGTGTCGGTCGCCGACCGCCCGGAACTGCTCGCCGAGCGTCGAGGACTCCTCTCGGACCGAGAGGGCGGTCCGCTGCGTCAGGTGTGGGACGTGAAACACGACGCCGCCAACGAGCGACTCCTCGCCGTCGGACCCGCCAACAGCATCCCGGGCGCGCTCTCGGGACTGCTCGTCGAGGACGTCTCTGACCCGCGGGAGCCGGAGACGCTGGCCTTCTTCGAGACCGACTACCCGATACACAACTGCTACGTCAGCGGCGGCTACGCCTACCTCACCGCCAACGAGTACGACCGAAACCCGCTCGTCGTCGTCGACCTCCGAGGCGACGACCCACGGGAGGTCGGCCGGTGGTCGCTCCTGGACGAGGACGCCGCGTGGGGCGACGTCTCGGCGGGTCGCCGGACCGTCCACGACGTGTGGGTACAGGACGGTGTCGCCTACCTCGCTCACTGGGACGCCGGAACGTGGCTGCTCGACGTTTCGGACCCGACGTCCCCGGAGACGATCGGACCGCTCGAAGGCGCTTCACCGTCCGAACTCGCCGTCTCAGGCGGACAGAGCGCCCGGCGGGAGTCGACCGTGCCGCCGGGTAACGACCACTACGTGGCGACGAACGAGGACGGGACGCTGCTCGGCGTCGGCAAGGAGTCGTGGGCCGAGCGCGCGGGCGAGGGGGACGGCGACGACGAACTGGTCGGCGGCCCCGGCGGCGTCGAACTGTGGGACGTCGCCGACCCGCAGAGCCCACAGAAGCTGTCGACTATCGACCCGCCGCCGACGCCGGACCCGACGTACGGCGGCGTCTGGACCACCGCACACAACTTCGAACTCCGCGACGACCGACTGTACACCTCGTGGTACCGCGGCGGCGTCAAGCGTCACGACGTCACCGACCCGCGGAATCCGGAGGAACTCGCGTGGTGGCGCGAACCGGAGCGAGCGAGTTTCTGGACCGCTCGCCTCGCCGTCCCCGGGGAGACGTTCGTCGCCAGTAGCATGGGCACCGACGACGCGACCGGGCGACTGTACGTCTTCCCCGACCACGCGGGTCAGCAGACGAACCCGCCGTCGCTCGGCGGCAGCCAGTCGGACGGCGTCGACGTGTTGACACCGACACCGAACCCGGAGTCGAGAGCGGGTGCGAGCGACTCCGGGACGCCAGCGAGCGCCGGCGACAGTGACGGCGACGCCGACGGCTCGTCGGCTATCGTCGCACCCGGTTTCGGCGTCGGCACCGCGGTGACGGCGCTCGGCGTCGGCGCGTGGTGGTCGAAGCGACAGACGGGAGTCGCCGGAGCGAGTGACAGGGGCCGCCGAAGCGAGTGACGGGGGCCGCCGGAGCGAGTGACGGGAGTCGCCGGAGCGAGTGACGGGAGGACGTGTCGACGACAGCGCGTTAGGAACTCGCTTCGACGTCGGCGTCGGCCTTCCGGTCGGTCGGGTCGCGCATCTCACCCATCACCTCTTCGAGCGCGTCGGTCGCGGTGAGCAGCCCGACGACTTCGCCGTCCTCCTCGACGAGCGCCAGTTCCTGCTCTGCCTCCTGGAATCGGTCTATCGCCTCGCTCACCGTCGTCCCCGCGTCGAGCGTCAGCGGCGGCGCGGCGATGTCCTCGAACGTCATCTCGCCCGACGAGAGGTCGTCGTAGGCGTTGACGACCGTCGGCGCGTAGACGATGCCGCGGAAGTCCGAAAGCGACTCGCCGGTGAGCGGGAACCGCGTGTGCGGGTTCGCCTCGACGACCGCGAGGTTCTCCTCGACCGAGAACTCCGTCGAGAGCACGGCCGTGTCGTCGACGTCGACCATCACCTCGGAGATCGGCTGTTCGCCGACTTCGAGCGCGTTCATCACCTCTTCGCGACGTTCCTCGGAGAGGTCGCCCGCTTCGAGAATCGACGCCATCTGCCGGCGGAGGTCGGCGCGACTCTCGACCGTGTCCTCTTCGGCCTCGGTCCACGAGCGGGTCAGTTCGACGCCGAACAGTCGGAGCGTCCACTTGGCGACGCCGTCGCCCAGTTTGATGATGGGGTAGATGGACATCGCGAAGTAGTACAGCGGCGTCGCGCCGTACTTACAGACCCACTTGCTGCGTTCGACGCCGAGGTACGTCGGCGTCTGCTCGCCGTGGGTGAGGTGGACGAGGTTGATGATGAGGAACGCGAGAATCGCGCCCGCGCTGATCGAGGCGAGGAACGTCCCTTCGATGTACGGCTCGAAGATGGCCGCCAGCGCCGGTTCGGCGACGATACCGACCGCGATGCTCGTCGCGGTGATACCGACCTGACAGCTCGTGAGGTAGATTTCGAGGCGGTCGGTCATGTCCCACGCTCGTTCGAGCGCCTTCGAACCCTGGAACTCGGACTCGGGGAACTGTCGGACTCGCGTGAGCGCGAACTCGATGGCGACGAAGAAACCGTTCGCCAGAATGAGTAAGAGCCCGGCAATCAACCGGAGCGCGATGACGGGAGCTTCCATGTACCCACACTGTTCGCGATGCAGGGACAAAACAAGCGGGGGCGAAACGGCGTTCGGTCCCGATTATTCACCCGCAATCGCCCGTATCGAACCACAACATACGCATAGGTGGGGGCACAAGAGTCGTCAATGAGCGACGAGACCCTCAAAGAGCAAATCGAGAACTGGATGGTCGGCCAGATGCCCATCATCCAGATGCACGGCGGGACGAGCGTCGTGCGCGAAGCGAACCCGGAGACGGGCGAAGTCGTCGTCGAACTCGGCGGGACTTGCTCGGGGTGCGGCATCAGCAACGTCACCGCGACGAACATCAAAGCCGACCTCATCCGCGACTTCGAGGACGTCCGCGACGTGACGGTGAAGGTCCCGAGCACCGGCGACCAGGGCAGTAGCACGGTCGAAGGTGGTCGCGGCGGGGAGCTGCAGTTCTCCAACGAGTCGGCCGAGCACTTCTGAGCCTCGTAGACGCTCTGGTCTCACGACAAGGTCTCCGTTCGCTGCCCCCTCGCCTTTTTCAGGGATGACGGCGCCAACTGGCCGCGTGCGCTGACCGCCGCGCGAAGTCGGCCGACGCGGGAGCACGGAGCACCGCTTCGCGTCCGAAGACGCCATCCGTCGACGCTCCGTCTGTTCGCCAGTTCTCAGAGCGCCCGCTCTAACGACGACGCGACCCGCCGCGTCTTCTCGGCCAACGTCTCCGAGAGATGACCCGCTTCGACGGCCGCGTCGAGTTCGTCGTCGTCGACGCGTTCGACGCTCCCGTCCGGGTGTTTCACCACGTCGACGTGCAGGTCGACGTAGCGAATCTCGCCGGGGAAGCACTCGACGGGGGTGCAGATGTTGACGTACGTTCCCTTCCGCTCGCCGTCGGCGCCGCGGTAGACCGTCGGATACCACCAGCGGCCCTCCCGGAACTTCGTGAGCGCCGTGTCGCCGCGCTCGCGTTTCGTGCCGAGCGCGTCGTACCGGCCGCCGCCGGACATCGTCCGTTCGACGGCGACCGTCCCCCGCTCGTCGCGTTCTACCACCTCGCCCGACCCGAGCGTGACGAGCCGACCGTCCGGTTTGCCGTGGCCGATACGGACCGAGTCGCCTTCGGCGGGGCCGAACTGGTCGGCGACCACGTCGAACGGGAACTCGCCGTCGCCGTCGTCGAACGTGCAGAGCGCCTCCGCCAGGTCGACGCCCGCACTCGCCGCGTTCGCCGCGGCCTTCGTCCGGTGGTGGCCCGGCATCGTCGTCGACACCTCGCGCCGTAGGTCGTCGAGCGCGAACCGCGACTCGCGGCCGAACCAGACCCACGCGCCCGCGGCGGGAACGACGACACCGGGGTCGCCGACGGGCTCCGAGAGCGCCGCGTCCATCTCCCGTGCACGGTCGCTCGCGCCGTCGAGCGCGTCGCCGAGCGCGGTCATGTCCGCCTCCGTCGCGCTGTGTCGCCAGCGGATGCCCCACCCGTCGGGGACGTCCGGGTCCAACAGGTCGGTCATCCCGACCAGTTCCCGCCCGGCCTCGTCGTCGTGGGTCGCCACCGTCGTCCCCTCCTGTCCGGGGACGAGCGTCACGAGACCGTCGTGGGCGCGAATCTCGGTGTCCAACTGCGGCCGGTCGTCGCTCCACGGCGGCGTCGACGAAGACACTTGGACGCGGAGCGCGTCGCCGGATTCGACGTGGTCGTCGGCGTTGCGGTAGGGGAGGTAGCCGTCGGTCCTGCCGAGATCGACGACGGCACCGCCGCCGAGCGTCTCGCTCACCCGTCCGTCGAACACCGCGCCCTCGGGTGCCGGGTCGTCCCACGCGAACGCGTCGATACCGACGCCGCGGAGTCGGTCGCGAGCGCGGTCGACCGCCGCCGCGTCGCCGGTGACGCCGACGCCCTGTCGGTCGTTCGTCGTCTCGACCGCGACGTCGTGGGTCTCGGCGTCGAACGACTCGTCGAAGCGTCGCCGAATGGGTCCCGACGCCTGTACCACGTCGTCGCCGGCGTCGAGGAACAATCGAGTCAGCGCCGTCGTGTATATACCGCGGACGCGAACGTTCATAGTGCGTCGGCGTCGCGGGCGAACCGCACCCGGTCGTGAACCGTTGGTCCGAGCGTCAGTTCGACCACGTCGTCGGAGAGGATTCGTCCGCCCTCTATGGGAACGCCCCACGAGTCGAACTGGAGGTAGCCGCGCATGCTCGCACCGTGGGTGTAGAGGTCGACGTGGTCGACGACGTGTCGCTGAACGTCGTCGCTGCTGTGGGCCAGCTCCATGTCGGAGTAGAACGTCTCGGCTTCGTCGAAGAACGTCGACAGGGCGTCGGCGTCGTTTGCGACCGTCTCCGCGACGAGGTCCGACGCCTCCCGAATCCGGTCGGTGTCGAGACCGACCTCTCGGAGCGCCGCCTGTGTGCGCGAGTCGAAGTGCATACCGGACGTTGGGCGGGAGGGGTTTTCAGCGTACCTCGTCGGCGGTTCCGCCGAACGCGAACCGTCTCGGTCGGTCCGAGGAGGCCCAAAAGATTTGATGATTCCGGGTGACATAGCCGTATGACGAACGAACGGGACCCTATCGAACGGGCGTCGGCGGGGTCGCTCGACCTCTACGACGTGTCGACGTGGGAGGAACGCAGCTCTCTCGACGGTCTCTCCGTCGCGATCTGGAACCTCGCGACGACGGTGTTTCGCGTCGCCATCGTCCTCGTCGCGCTGTTGTTGCTCGTCGGTATCGGAGGACTCACGATGTTTTCGACGCCGGAGGTGGGAGTACTCACCGCCCTCTCAGTGATACCTGCCCTCGCGTTGGCCGGTTACGTGTACTACTCGGACGTGACCAGTAACGAACCGCTTTCGTTGCTGGTCGCGACGTTCCTGCTCGGGGTGCTGACGGCGAACTTCGCGGCGCTCGTCAACAGCGTCTTGAACCCGTACTTCCAGCTGCTCCCCATCGTGGGGTCGGTGCTGTTTTTCTTCCTCGTCGTCGGTCCCGTCGAGGAGACGGTGAAACTGCTCGCGGTACGGCTGTACGCCTACCGGAGCGACCGGTTCAACGCCGTCATCGACGGCGCGGTGTACGGGGCGATGGCCGGACTCGGCTTCGCGACCATCGAGAACGCGCTGTACATCACGCAGGGCGTCGAACCGGCCCAGTTGGAGTTCGGTCTCGAACTCATCGGCGTCGGCGGCGAGATAACGGCCGTCAGAGCGCTCGCCGGCCCCGGGCACGTCATCTACTCGGCGTTCGCGGGCTACTATCTCGGTCTCGCCAAGTTCAACAGCGAGAACGGCGGTCCGATAATCGTCAAGGGGTTGCTCATCGCGGCGTTCATCCACGCGACGTACAACACCACTGTCGGTGTCGGGTCGGGACTCGTCTGGCTGTTCATGCAGACGGTCGTTCCGTTCAGCGTACCGCAACTGGTCGCCTACCTCGGATACGTCATCCTCTACGACGGCTTCTTCGGGTACCTGCTCTACCGCAAGATCAAGCGGTACCGGAACACCTACTGGGCGGTTCACGACGACGAAACCGTTCGCGACGAGAGCGCCGTCAAGAAATCGACGTAATCGACGGATAGAGCGCGTATTAGCGCGTTTCGGCGACGGCGGCGCACCGACCCACCCACAAAGAATATGTACTGTCATGCCATAGCACGACCTGTATGGCATCCGCACCCAGCGACGACGTATTCGACCAGTTCTTAGCCGACCGTGGTCACGAGACGGAACCGCAACGCTGGGACCGATCCTATAACAAGAAGCAGTGTCCGGAGTGCGGAGCGCTCCACGACGACACCGAGGACGCCGTAACGTGTGCCGTCTGCGGATGGGACCCCTACGCCTGAGTTCGGTTCCCCGCCGTTTTTTGCGCACGACTCTCTCCCCCGAGCGTCAGCGGTGCGACCCGACGGAGGTCGAAGACCGGTCGAGAACCGTTCGAGGACCGCGTTCACGCCGCCGAGAGAAGCCACGTGGTTTATCACACCGTAGGGCGTGAAACGGGATAATGGCTGAGACAGCGCCCACCGTCACCCGACTGTTCGGTGGCCCGGGCAGCGGGAAAACCACCGCTCTCCTCAATCGCGTCGAAGAGTTGCTCGAAGAAGACGACGTGGAGTTCCGCGACATCCTCGTCGTCTCCTACACCCGTGCAGCGGCACAGGAGGTCAGGGACCGCCTCGCCGAGCGTCTCGATATCTCGCCCCGTGCGCTCCAGGGCAACGTCTGTACGATGCACGCGAAGGCGTACGAACTGCTCAACCTCTCGCGCGGCGACGTCGTCGGCGAGAAGAACAAACAGGAGTTCTGCGAGGAGTTCGGCCTCGAATACGAGGACGAGTACGGCGGAAAGGGCCGCCGAACCGCGCGTTCGACGACCATCGGGAACAAGGTCATCGCCACGAGTCAGTGGCTCCAACGAACTCAGCGCGACGTCGCCGACTGGTACGACGTTCCATTCCAGTGGAACGTCGAGAAAGTCCGGCTCCCGCCCGAGATAGACCCCAACGCGCAGGAGGGCAACAAGTACACGCCGACGTGGCCCTCCTCGGACGACCGCGTCGACATCCCCGAGGCGATTCGCGCGTGGCGCAACTACAAGGGGCAGAACGGGCTCGTCGGCTTCGCCGACATGCTCCAGCGGGTGAAACAGCGCTCGCTGCTCCCGAGCGTCGACTACCTCGTCATCGACGAGTTCCAGGACATCACGACGCTGCAGTACGAGGTGTACGAGGAGTGGAAACCGCATATGAAACGCGTGCTCATCGCCGGCGACGACGACCAGGTCGTCTACGCGTGGCAGGGCGCCGACCCCAACCTCCTCCTCGACGCCGAGCGCGACGAGGACGAGGTGCTGCCGAACTCCTACCGTCTCCCCTCTCGCATCCTCAACGTCGTCAACCGCGAGATTCGACACATCGACAAGCGTCAGGAGAAAGACCTCAAACCGAGAAAGGAGGGCGGCGTCGTCGAAGCCGTCGAGAGCCCGTCGATGCTCAACCTCGTCCGCAACGTCCGCTACACGGTCCAAGAGGACGACGGCGACATCATGCTCCTGTTCCGGGCGCGCTACCAGATGTTCCAGTTCATCGACGACTTCATCAAAGAGGGCATCCCGTTCAGCGTGCTCACCGACCAGCGGATGTGGACCGACCGCCTCACCCAGTACGTCCGCGCCGTCGAGCGCCTAGAGAACGAAGAACCCATCACCGGACTGCAGGCGCGCCGGCTCGCCGACATGCTGCAGGAGTCGGCGTTCGGGTCGAACGACCGCGACGACCTCTACGACCTCGTCGACGAGTACGAGGAGGAGAGCGAGACCGACGACCTCGCCGAGATCGAGATTCCGATCGACGAGATCAAGAACTTCGCACCGTTCCTCCCCGACTCGGCCTCCGCGAGCGACATGGTCCGGAAGGTGACGAGCTTCCAGCGGAAATCCATCAAGGCGTACTTCGAGGGGAAGTACGCGGGGATGGACCCCAACCGCGTCCGTATCGGCACCATCCACTCCGCGAAGGGTCGCGAAGCCGACCACGTGTTCGTCGCCACCGACCTCACCGAGAAGGTCGTCGAGCAGATGGCCGCCACCGTCGAGCAGGAAGGCATCGAAATCGACGGCGTCGACGAGTTCACGAAGACGACGAGTCCGGTTCCGGTGCTCACGAACAACGAGCGCCGCGTGTTCTACGTCGGGATGAGCCGCGCGCGCGAGCGGCTCGTTCTCCTCGAAAATCTCGTCGACGGCGCGCCGACGCTCCCCATCAGCGTCCTCCTGCACAACGAACTCCGCGACGAACCCGTCGAGGAGATGCTGGAGCAGGCCCAGGAACCGCCGGCGCCGGAACCCGAACCGTAGGCGATGGCCGACGAGTCGGAGGCGAGCGGCGGAGGAGCGCAGAACCCGGCCGCGTCGTGGCCGGAGCGACCCAGTACCGACTACGGGTTTCTGGAGCGGACGCTCGGCGACGCTTCCGCCGACGCGTTCGTCCACGTCGGCGACCGCTTCGACGACGATATGCGGTATCTCACCCGGTTTTCGGGACCGGACCGCGACTTCGCGTTCGTCTTCGTCGCCGACACCGCGGGCGGAGACGCCACGTCCACGCTCTGCGCGCCCGCCCTCTTCGAAGCGCAGGCGAATAGGGAGTTCCCCGGCGACGAGGTGCGGATGGAGAACGTCGGCGACCCGGCGGGCGAACGCGCTCGCGCCGTGCTCGACGAGGCGCTCGGCGGCGACGGCACCGTCCTCGTCCCGCAGGGGATTCCGCACGACGCCGCGCTCTACCTCGAACGCGCGGGCTACGAACTCCGGTCGACGAGCGCCGTCGCCGACGCGCGAGCGGTGAAGACCGAGTCGGAGTTGGACTGTCTCCGCCGCGTCCAGCGGGCGACGGCCCGCGGGATGGCTCGGGCGGAGACGATTCTCGCGGAATCGACCGCCGACGGCGACGAGCTTCTGTGGGAGGGCGGGCCGCTGTCGACGGAGCGCCTGCGTCGACAGGTGAACGCCACGTTGGCCGCCTACGGCGTCCGCGACGCGGGCAACACGGTTATCGGCGCGGGGCCGTCGTGTGCGGACCTACACTTCACCGGTACCGACGGCATCGCGCCGGGCGAGACGGTGCTCTTGGACATCTCGCCGCGCGGCCCGCACGGCTACTACGGCGACCTGACGCGGACGTTCGTCGTCGACGGCGACGGCGGGTGGGAGCGCCGCGCCTACGTCGCCGTCGAGGCCGCACAGAACGCGGCGTTCGACGAACTCGACGCGGGCGCGGGCGTCGCCGCGAGCACGGTCCACGAGGAGGCCGCCGCCGAGATCGCCGCCTACGGTTTCTCGGTCGGCGAGGAGCCCGGATTCACCCACGGCACGGGTCACGGCGTCGGCGTCAGTCTCCACGAAGCGCCGTCGTTGCGGGCGGACGCGCCGCTGGAGGCCGGGATGGTCGTCACGGTGGAACCGGGCGTCTACGACTCCTCGCAGGGCGGCGTCCGCATCGAGGACCTGGTCGTGGTGACGGAGGACGGCTACGAGGTTCTCGCGGCGTATCCGACGGGTATCGTCCCGCAGGAACGCTGAGACACACTACTCCTCCTTCTCGCGCGTTTCGCTCTTCTCGGGGTTCTTGACCGCCGAGCCGACGGCCTTCTCGGCGGCTTTGCCGGGGATGTCGTCGGGCGTCGTGACGTAGCGCGGGACGAGCACCATCGCCGCGGCGACGGCCAAGAGGGCGACGCCGAACAGCGTCTCGCCGCTCGCGAGTTGCTCGATACCGTAAATCGCCACCGGGATGGCGAAGACGAGCGTCGCCGCCAGTCCGATAGTGTCCAAGATTCCGAGCGCCATTGCTCGCTGTATCCGGCGCGGGGAGAAAAGGGCGACGAGTGCGACCCGGTCGAACCCGCCGTCACCTGCGCCCCGTGACCGAACACAACGCTTTCACGCCGTTGCCGCGAATTCGGGCGCATGTTCACCGGAATCGTCGAGCGCACGGGCGAAGTGACGGCAGTCGAAGACGCCGAGGGCGGGCGTCGCCTCCGAATCAGCGCGCCGGAGTTCGACGACCTGCACCACGGCCAGTCCATCAGCGTCAGCGGCGTCTGTCTCACCGTCGAGGAGTTCGAAAATGCTGGTAAAGACGCCTGGTTCTCGGTGTTCCTCGCCGCGGAGACGGTCGATAAGACGTATCTGGGCGAAATCGGGAAGGGTGACGTGGTGAACCTCGAGCGCGCGCTGGCGGCGGACGGCCGATTCGACGGCCACGTCGTGCAGGGCCACGTCGACGCGACGACCGAGGTGACGGGAATCGAGCAGGTGGGCGACGACTGGCGCTTCGAGTTCGCGATGCCCAAGGGGATGAGCCAGTACGTCGTCTCGAAGGGGTCGATAACGCTCGACGGGATTAGTCTGACCGTGGCGGAGCGGACGCCGGAGTCCGTCGCAGTTGCGATCATCCCGACGACGTACGAACTGACGACGCTCTCGGAGAAAGACGTGGGCGATTCGGTTCACGTCGAAGTCGACGTGGTGGCGAAGTACGTCGAGAGCATGTTGGAGGGGTATCGGCCGGAGTAGAAACGAGAGAGAAGAGGTCTCTGTCAGTCCGTGAGTGCGAACAGTCCCTCGTATCCACCGACAAACAACGTTCCGTCGGCCGCAATCGCGGGTGTGTGAAGGGAACGTTCCGGTTGGAACTTCCACAGGAGCGCTCCGTCCGCCGATGAGAGCGCGTATAATCCGTGTTCGGTCGTCCCCTTCGTCCGACTGTTGACGCAGAGCACTCCGTCGAAAAGCGTGACATCGCGTACCCACTCATCGAGACTGACGCTCCAGTGTTCGTCACCGTCTCCGGTAGTCACGGCCGAGACGCGACCGTCGTCGCACCCGAAGAAAACCAACTCGTCCGTCGCTACGGGTGGTTTGTATATCTGCTCACCCCGTTGGAGGCTCCAGATTACCGAACCGGTCGCCACGTCGAGTGCAAAGAGCGTCCCCTCTTTGGTCCCGACAAACACGGAGTTTCGAACAGCCACCGGAGAGGTCAGTCTCTGCCCGAGGCTCGCTTCCCAGACGAACCGGCCGGTTTCCTTTTCGAGCGCCCTCAGTCGACCGCTTTGTGGGACAAGTACCGTTTCGTCGGTGACAGTCACCGCGGCGTCAGTCTGTTCGCCACTGTCGTACTGCCAGAGTTGCGTTCCATCCCCCGCGTCGATAGCACACACCCCTGTTCTGAATCCAGCGTAGACGACGCCATCCGCAACGGCGGGGGTGTACATGAACGGCCCGTCGACTTGCCATCGTTCGCGTCCGTCGGCGGTATCGAGCGCGTGTATGTTCCCCGCGTGCGCAGCAGTGCCGTCGGGCACGTAGAGCGTCTGTCCATCGATCGTCGGAGAGGCCCGGAAATTCCCGAATCGGTCGAGGTTGACCGACCATCGGACTGCACCGGTACCTGCGTCGAGCGCGACGACGTTCGGGTCGTCACCGTAGTATTCGCTCTCGTAGTTGAGGTAAACGGTCCCATCGGTGGCCACGGGCGACTGGAAGAGTCCCTTTCGCAGCCCGTCGTACTGCCACCGAACCATCGGCTCACTGTCGGGGACTGAACAATCAGGCGCGTGGCCCGTCCGTCGAGCGTCGTGTCCTTCTGTCGGCCAACAGTCCATCTTCTGCCCACTCGGGCCCTCAGTAAATACTTGTTCCGAGTGTGTCAGTTCTCCGCGTTTCTACAACCCGTACAGTTCCTCGAACTTCTCGGTCACGTACTCGGAGAAGTACTCCGCCGTCAACGGCTCGCCCGTCGCTTCTTCGACCAACTCGTCCGTCGGATACCGCTTGCCGTGGCTGTGGACGTTCTCGGTGAGCCACTCCCACAGCGGCGCGAACTCGCCGTCGCGAATCATCCCGTCGACGTCGTCGAACTCCTCGCGGATGGTCGCGTCCAACTGCGCGGCGAACACGCTCCCGATGGTGTAGTTCTGGAACGACGCGAACCAACTCGACCAGTGGATGTCCTGTAGGCAACCCTCCGCATCGCTGTCGGGGCGGATGCCGAGATACTCCTCGAACGTGTCGCCCCACACCTCGGGCACGTCTTCGACGTCGATTTCTCCGGCGACGAGCTGACGCTCGATTTCGAACCGGAGGATGATGTGGAGGTGGTAGGTGGCTTCGTCGGCTTCCACCCGAATCAGGTTGTCCGGCTTGATTCGATTGGCCGCGGCGTAGGCGCTCTCGGCGGTCACGTCGTCGGTGTCTGACAGGTGTGATTCGACTTCGGGCAGGAAAAACTCCCAGAACGCCCGCGTGCGGCCGACGTGGTTCTCCCAGTAGCGCGACTGGGACTCGTGAATCCCGCTGGAGACTGACTCGCCGAGCGGCGTCGCGTACGCGTCGTCCGGGAGGCCGAGTTGGTAGGAGGCGTGACCGAACTCGTGGATAGTCGCCATCAGCGCGTCCAGCGGGTCGTCGTCGTGGTATCGCGTCGTCACGCGGGCGTCGAACTGCGTGCCGAACGTGAACGGGTGCGCGGAGGTGTCGAGCCGCCCCCGTTCCTCGGGGTAGCCGAAGGCGTCGAGCGCGGCTTCCGAGAGCGCTTTCTGGGCGTCGTCGGGGTAGGTGCTCGTGAACGGCGTCGGCAGGTCGTCGCCGTTCTCTCGCACGTCGTCGATAAGCGGAATCAGCGTCTCGCGGAGGTCCGAGAACACTTCCTCGACCTTCGAGAGCGGGAGGTGCGGTTCGCGGTCCTCGAACATCACCTCGAAGGGGTCGCGGTCGGGGTCGATGTGGCCGGCGCGCTCGCGGTGGAGGTCCAGAAGCGTCTGGAGGTGTGGCGCGAAGGTATCGAAGTCGTCGTTCTCCTTCGCCTCCTGCCACGCCTCGTGCGCCTCGGCCTGTGCCTTCGTGAGCTCCTCGACGAGGTCGCTCGGGACGTTCGCGGCGCGCTCGTGTTGGCGTCGAATCTCGCGAACGACGGCCGTTTGGTCGTCGTCGAGCTCGTCCTCGTCGACGGCGTCGAGCGCCTCGGCGAGGTCGTCACTCGTCAGGAGGTCGTGGTGAACCGCGGAGAGCGCGGACTGCTGTTCGGCGCGGGCGGGCGCGCCGCCCTTCGGCATCATCACGTGCTGGTCCCACATGAGGTAGCCGGAGGCGTGGTCGACGTTCGAGATTCGCTCGTACTGGCTGAGGAGGTCGTCGTACGCCTCGGCTGTCTCGTCGGAGGATGACATGGCTCGTGGTTACTTGGGAGCGACATGAACGTCCGGGCACCGGCAGTTCGTGTTTCTTCAAATCTGGTGGTGGTCGTGTTCGGAGAGATGGTGGTCGAGTTCGGCTGGTCAGAGTGTAGAAGACTGCTGCCGAGTCACACCGAGACGACCGCACCGCCACCGCCCGCCTCGGCCCTCCCCAGCCTCGTCGGGCGCATGAACGCGCCCGACTCCCTCACGCATCTGTCGCGCTCACGGAGGAGCGCTCCGGCGCGCGCCACGGCGCGGCGCTGTCCGCGCCGTACCGTGCGAGGGATGAGCGAACGAAGTGAGCGAATCGGTTGGGGAGGCCGTGGCGGCGGCTGTCTCGATGCGCCCGGCTACCGTGCGGTCGCCACTGCGTTCGATGTGGTGCGAAAGCTCACACGAACGACTCCGAGAAAAGAAACGAAACTCCCGAACCCGACTTACGCCGAATCGAGGTCGTACAGTTCGCCGTACTTTTCGGTCACGTAGTCGAGGAAGTAGTCGGCGACGAAGTCCTCGCCCGTCGCCTCGACGACGAGGTCGTTCGTCTCGTAGCGCTGGCCGTGGCTGTGGACGTTCGCCGTGAGCCACTCGTGGAGGTCGTCGAACTCGCCGTCCCGAATCTGTCCTTCGAGGTCGTCGATATCCTCTTCAGCGGCCGCAAACAGCTGCGCGGCCATCACGCTGCCGAGCGAGTACGTCGGGAAGTAGCCGAAGTTGCCGTGGCTCCAGTGGATGTCTTGCAGACAGCCCTCCGAATCCGTCTCGGGCCGAATCCCCAGATACTCCTCGTACTTGTCGTTCCACGCCTCGGGAACGTCCTCCACGTCGAGTTCGCCCGAAACGAGCATCCGCTCGATTTCGAAGCGGATGATGATGTGCATGTGATAGGTAAGCTCGTCCGCCTCGACGCGAATCAGGTTGTCCTCGTACACCTGGTTGGCGGCCTCGTACGCCTCCTCGACGGTGACGTCCTCGGACTGCGGGAAGTGCTCTTGGAACGTCGGGAGGAACTGCTGCCAGAACGCCTTCGAGCGGCCGACGTGGTTCTCCCAGAGCCGCGACTGCGACTCGTGGACCGAGAGGTCACGCGCCTCGCCGAGCGGCGTGCCGTACGCCTCGTCCGGCAGGCCGTGGGTGTACGTCGCGTGACCGAACTCGTGGATAGTCGAGAAGACGGCCCCGAGCGGGTCGGACTCGTCGAAGCGCGTCGTCACGCGAGCGTCGAACATCGTCCCCGTCGAGAACGGGTGCGGCGCGACGTCGATGCGGCCGCGTTCCCACGGGTAGCCGAGCGTGTCGAGCGTATCGCGCGACAGTTCCATCTGCTCGTCCTCGTCGAACGTGCCCGCGAAGGCATCCGTCGCCAAATCGGTCTCCGACTCGCGGATCTCCTCGATCATCGGAACGAGCGTCTCGCGGACCTCGTCGAGAATCGCCTCGGCCTGTTCGAGCGGGAGGTACGGCTCGAACTCCGCGAACAGCACCTCGTAGGGGTCCTTGTCGGGGTCGATGTGCTCGGCGTACTCGCGCTTGAGTTCGACGTGTCGCTCCAGAAGCGGGGCGAACTTCGAGAAGTCGTTCTCGGCTTTCGCCTCCTTCCAGGCGGGCAGCGCCTCCGAGGAGGTCTCCGAGATCTCCTGGACGAGTTCGGTCGGGACGCGCGCGGCGCGTTCGAACTCGCGGCGGACCTCACGGACGACCGCCGCCTGTTCGTCGGAGAGCTCCTCGCCCTCCAACTCCTCGAGCAGTTCGCCGATGCCGTCCTCGACGAGCAGTTCGTGGCTGATCGCCGACAGCGTCGAGAGCTGCTGGGAGCGCGCGGGCGTCCCCTCGTCGGGCATCATCACCTGCTGGTCCCAGCCGAGCACGCCCGCCGCGTTCTGGACGTTCGAGATTCGTTTGACTTTCTCTACCAGTTCGCCGTACGCCTCGGGCGCGGACTCGGTGGAGGCTTCGGTTGCCATCGTCCACCCTTTCGAATCGATACTAATTAAACGGATGTTTCCGGTCGTCGGGGCCGGTTTTACTCGGCGAGCAAGAGTCGGAGTAGCGGACGTTTCGGCGTCGAAAACGGGCGCTTCCCCAGCGGCGAGAGTTTCGTCCCACGACATCTGAGCAGCGTCTGCGCTGCTTGCAGCGGTCGCCGAACTGGCAGCAGGTGACCATATAATCCCCGCCACCGCCTCTCCGCTGGGGGAGCGAGACGATGGCGACGAAACCAACGAGAGACGAAGCGGAGTACGAAACGTTAGAACAGAGCGTCCACGGCGAAGTTCTCCGACCCGGGGACGACGGGTACGACGAGGCGCGGTCGGTCTGGAACGCGATGGTCGACCGAAAGCCGGCGGTCGTCGTCCGACCCAGCGGAGCGGCCGACGTGGTTACGGCGGTCGGGTTCGCCCGCGACCACGGCCTCGATTTGGCCGTCAAGGGCGGCGGACACAACGTGGCGGGGAGCGCGGTCTGCGACGACGGACTCGTCATCGACCTCTCTTCGATGTCGTCGGTTCGAGTGGACCCGGCGTCGCGAACCGCCCGCGTCGGGCCGGGTGCGACGATGGCGGACCTCGACCACGAGACGCAGGCGTTCGGTTTCGCCACGCCCGGCGGCGTCATCTCGACGACCGGGGTCGCCGGGGTCACCCTCGGCGGCGGGATGGGGTGGCTCAGCCGCAAGTACGGCCTGAGCGTCGACAACCTCCGGTCGGTCGACCTCGTCACCGCCGACGGCGAGTTGGTGCGCGCGAGCGACGACGAGAACCCCGACCTCTTCTGGGCAGTCCGCGGCGGGAGCGGGAACTTCGGCGTCGTCACCTCCTTCGAGTTCGAACTCCACGAGGTCGGTCCCGAGGTTCTCTTCGGGCCGGTGGTCTACGCCTACGACGACGCACCCGACGTGCTCGCACACTACAACAGATTCGCCGCCGACGCACCGCGCGAGTGCAGCGTGTGGGTGAACAGCGCGGCGGCGCCGCCGCTGGAGTTCCTCCCGGAGGACGTTCACGGAACGACGGTGCTGATACTGCTGGCGTTCTACGCCGGCGACCTCGACGCGGGCGAAGCGGCGCTCGAACCGCTCCGCGAGTACGGCGACCCCATCGCCGACGTCGTCGCACCGATGCCCTACGCGGCGGCCCAGCGCACCTTCGACGATCTCTACGCGCCGGGCGCGCGGAACTACTGGAAGGCGGCCAACTTCACGGACCTCACCGACCGCACGATACACACCATGGTCGAGTACGCCGGTCGCTTCCCGACGCCGCAGTCCGAGATTCTCATCCACCAGGTCGGCGGCGCGGTCAACGACGTCGCCTCGGAGGCGACCGCCTACCCGCACCGAGACGCCGAGTTCGTCGTGAACGTCGCCGCTCGCTGGGAGGAGCCGTCGCGGGACGACGAGTGCGTCGCGTGGGTGCGGGAGTGTCACGACGCGCTCGCCGAGGAGGCGACCGACGGGACGTACGTCAACTTCGAGGGCGACAGCGAGGGCCGCGAACGCAACGCCTACGGCGGGAACTACGACCGTCTCGTCGAGGCGAAAACCGAGTACGACCCGGGGAACGTCTTCCGGTCGACGCAGAACGTGAAACCGGCGGGGTAGGAGCGTACGCGACGCAGGACGGGCGTGTCTCCGTGCCGCAGGCGTCGTCGCGTCCCTCGAACCACGTCCACTTTCACTCCGCCTGGCTCGCGTTTATGACTCCCAGTTGAGACGATAACGTATGTTCACTGCAGTCGCCAGCGCGGACACGCTCTCGAAGACGCTCGACCCCGTCGGCACCCTTGTCGACGAGTGTCGGATTCACCTCGACGCCGAGGGCTTGCGAATCTCGGCGATGGACCCCGCGACGGTCGGCGTGGTCGAACTCGCCCTCGACCGGGAGGCCTTCGAGTCCTACGAGGCCGACGGCGGTGTCGTCGGTGTCGACGTGGAGCGACTCGATAGCGTGGTCGGGATGGCGAACTCGGACGACCTTGTCCACCTCGAACTCGACGAGGAGACGCGACAACTCCGGATTCGAGTCGGCGGCTTGGAGTACACACTCGCGCTCGTCGACCCCGACGCGATTCGAGCGGAACCGGACCTCGACGCACTCGAACTGCCAGCCAGCGCCGTCGTGGAGGGACGGCAGTTCGACCAAGCGATACGAGCCGCCGAGATGGTCTCGACGCACGTCGCCGTCGGCGTCGACGAAAGTGGCGAAAATCTGTACGTGGACGCGGAGGGCGATGTGGATACGGTCCACTACGAACTGGACGACGACGACCTCGTAGACCTCGAAGTTGCCCCGGCGCACTCGCTGTTCTCACTCGACTATCTCGCCGATATGAATCGCGTCGTTCCCACGGACGCGGAACTGACGCTCGAACTCGGTGAGGAGTACCCGATGCGACTGAGTTACGTCTACGCCGACGGCAGTGGGGAGGTGCTGTACTTCCTCGCGCCGCGGATACAGAGTCGGTGAGTGTCTGCTTGTCCGATTAACCTTCTGTACCAAATCGCACATAGTGGGTCGGAGTATCGGTCGAAGCGATGGACGCGACAGCGAGCAGGCAGGCGAGATTCGTCGGGTTGTTCGTCGGCGACGAGCCGAGGCAAATGGGTCGGTGGCTCCTGATTACGCTTGGACTCTCGGCTCTCATCGTCGGAACCGTCGCCGTCACCGGACCGCGTTCGATACTGCTGACGATATCCCATCCCCTCTTCGTGATACCGGTTTCCCCGGCCGTAGGTTCGCTTCTGACGGTCGGCTGGATAACGATAGCCGCCGTTCCCGGTTACTACGGTGATGGCCTCGTCGCGAGTTGGTTACTCTTGTTCTGCTTACTCGTCTCCGGGCCGCTCGCAGACGAGGTGTTGTTCTTCTCTATGATGGAGGGCTCAAAGGTCTTTGTCACGGCTACTGCCGTCACCACCTCCGTCATCCTCGGCACCGTCGGCTACTTCGTCGGGAGTGCTGTCCGCGGACGCCGAACGCTCGACTGACCGCTACACCGACTCCGCCGCGTTCCGGTAGATGCGGTAACAGCGCTCCAGCACGTCGATGCCGACGCTCTCGGATTTCGTGTGGGCCTCGCCGGGTTCGGATGCACCGCAGACGACGCACGTTGTCCCGGCCTGCGCCAACCACCCGGCGTCCGTCGCGTGCGGCTTCGTCACTAACTCCGGTTCACCGTCCTGCGCATCTATCGCCGCCTGCAGAACGGTGTCGGCGAACGCCTCGTCGTCGCAGTTCATCGGCGGCAGGTCCTGGTCGACGGTCCACTCGACGCCCTCTATCTGCTCGACGCGCTCCAACTCGGCGCGGACGCCGGGGACGGTTCGCTCGTCGACGGTAATCTCGCACTCGTCGGGGATGACGTTCCACGCCGTTCCGCCGTCGATTCCGGTGACGGCGACGGTTCCGCGCAGGTTCTCGCCGAACACGTCGACTTCGGGGAACTCCAGTTCCCGGACGACGTCGATGGCGTCCGAGGCGCGGTAGATGGCGTTCTCGCCCGCCTCGGGTTCGCTGGCGTGCGCCGCCGACCCGCGGGCGACGATAGTGCTCGCGCGGCGGCCCTTGTGCGCGACCACCACGTCGGTGACGCCCGGTTTCGAGTAGTTCGTCGAGCCCTCGGCGACGATGGCGTAGTCGGGGGCGAACCCGTTTTCGATGGCCGTCCGCGCGCCAGTCCCGCCGATCTCCTCGCCGACGAAGCTCGCGAAGACGAGTTCGCAACTCGGGTCGGCGTCGCGGAACGCGAGCATCGACGCCGCCACCGCGCCCTTCATGTCCGCGGACCCGCGACCGTACAGGCGGCCGTCGCGCACGTCGACGACGTACTCCTCGCCGTCGAGTTGCGACGGTGCGGGCGGGACCACGTCGTGGTGGCCGACGAGCGCCAGCGAGGGCGCGTCGTCGACGCGCTTTCCGCTCTCGTCGCTCGGTCCCTTGCGGGCGATGACGTTGCCCGCGCTGTCGCGGGTTACGTTTCCGTCGGTGTGTTCGTGGAGCCAGTCCTCGATAGCGTCGCCCGCGGCGGCTTCGTCCTCGTGGCTCGGTATCGAGACGAGTTGCCGCGTCAGCGTCGTCACGTCGACCGCGTCGTCCACGTCGGCCGCGTCGTTCACGTCGTCCATGTCGTGCGGTAGCGGGTGACGATACAATAAGGGAGCGTGTGCCGGCAAAGCGACGCTCGCGCCCGGACGTTGTAAGAACCAGCATCGCCACTAACTGACTGCTCCCCGTTTCTCTCGACGCTATGAGCGACGACGACCACGGCGACGAGAACCACGGCGACGAGGAAGAGGTTCAAGGCGAGTACGGCGGCGAGAAAGATACCCAGTACGACGAGGACGACCAGAATCAGTACGGCGGCGACGACGACGACGTCAGCGCCGTCGAGCAGACCGAGATGCGGATGGGCGACCAGAGCGACGACGAGGAGGATTCGGACGACTCGGCGGCGGACGACGACGACGAAGACGGCGAAGCGTCGGGCGAGGAGTGGGTAGAGTCCGAACACGAGAACCCCGACGACGCAGAGGAACGCTGACGTGGCCGAATCACAGGGGTCGGGTCGCTTCGAGCGACGGAACGGGACCGCCGAGCGCCCGGCCCGAACCGGGACCGACGTCGAGGAGACGACGGACCGTCCGCTGCTCCGCGCGGGCGTCGTACTCGGATTCGGCCTCGGCGGCCTCGTCGACGTGCTCGTCTTCCACCTCGTGCTGCAGACGCACCACCTCATCTCCGGGTGGGTGCCGCCGACGACGCCGCAGGCGTTGCAGTTGAATCTCGTCGCCGACGGCCTGTTCTCGCTTCTGATGCTCGCTATCATGGCCGTCGGCTTCTGGATGCTGTGGAAGACGGCCGACAGACCCGACGTGCCGTGGTCCGCCGGGACGTACGCGGGCGCGGTCGTCGTCGGCACGGCGCTCTTCAACCTCTACGACGGCACTGTCGACCACTACATCCTGGAGATGCACCACGTCACGCAGGGACTCCAGCCGGACGCGTTCGACCTCCTGTGGCTGGTCGGAAGCGTCGTGCTGCTGATTGCGGGTCTTCTCGTCGTCCGCGCGGAGCGCCGAGAGGACGGGACGCCGCCGGCCGAGGGGATGTGAGCGAGTCGAGCTAGGGCGTTCGGCTCGCTTCGCGGTCGTCGCCACGCGAACGCAGAGTGGTCGCCGTATCGACGAGAACCGCGAGGACGGCTATCGTTGCGCCGAGAATCACGGTCAGTTCTCCGCGATACGCTCCCAAGTCGAGCAGTTGACGAGAGAGACCGAACGCGATGACGACGATGCCGAGTCTGTAGCCGTTCGCTTCGAGGGGACCCATCGACTACGTCTGTCCATCCCCGCGACGTCAAGCTACTGAAAAATCGAAGCAGTAGTGACGGAACCGCGCGACTACTCGCCGCTCGGACTGTTGTACATCTCGTCGATGACTTCTTCCAGGTCGGGCATCCCGCCGCCGGGTTGCTCCGCGCGGAACGAGAACTCTCCCTTCCCGTCGGGCGACTGCCCCTGCGTCCACCGCTGGTCGGGGTCCTCGCGCTGCTCGCGGAACGTGGACATGAACTCGTAGTTCACGTCCTGGTTCTCCTTCGCTTGGTCGAAACTGGCCGGCACCGGCACGTGGTCCTCCATCGTTTCCAGCGCCGCGTGCCACTGGTTCTGGTGCATCGTGTCGCGGGCGATGAGGTACGCGAGCATGTCCTTCATCCCCGGGTCGTCGGTCATCTCGTACAGTCGCGTCGCGAGCAGGCGACCCGTCGACTCCGCCATCACGTTCGCGTACATGTCGGCGGCGAGGTTGCCGGAGGCGACGACGTAGCCGCCCGAGAACGGCACGCCGTTGCTGTCGACGGGCATCGCGTGCAGGCCGGCGGAGAGCGCCTGCCGAGGCTGACCGCCGCTCATCATCGCGTCGATGACGGCGTCGTTCTCGCGGGCCTCCTCGCGCATGTGCTCGGGCGCTCCTTCGAGGTTCTTCGCCACCGCGGTGGCGAGCATCTCGATGTGTCCCAGCTCTTCGGCGGCCGTCTCCATCAGCAGCGTTCGGTACTCCTGTTTGTCGGCGGGGACGGCGAACGCCTGGAACATGTACTGCAGCGCGACGCGCATCTCGCCCTCCGCGCCGCCGATAGCCTGCTGGAGCATCTTCGCGAAGTACGGGTCCGGTTCCTCGACTTCGACTTCGTACTGGAGTTCGGGTTCGTGGTAGAACACACGATGTGAGCCACGAGCAGTGACAACAAAGTGAGGCTTGTACATGTGAGTAGCCTTCGGGGCGCGAGCAAACGCGGAGTCGTGTCGACGAGCGGACCGGAGTTGAAGGGTCGACGAGCGGACCGGAGTTGAAGGGTCGACGAGCAGACCGGGCGCGAAGGGCCGACGAGCAGACTGGGCGAGAGAAGTCGACGAGGGTGCGGCGACGGACGCGGACATCCGCCACTCAAACACTCTTATCACGCTCCCGGCCGGAGGGAGGGTATGAACATCGTCCCGGACACGAGCGCGGTCATCGACGGCCGCGTGTCCGAACGAGTAGAGAGCGGGGCGTACGACGGCGTGACCGTCCTCGTCCCCGAGGCGGTGGTCGGCGAACTGGAGTCGCAGGCCAACGCCGGCTACGACAGCGGGTGGGAGGGGCTCGAAGAGCTACAGCGACTCGCCGAGTACGTCGACGAGGGAGCCATCGAGGTGGAGTTCGTCGGTCGCCGCCCGTCGGTCGACGAACAGGACGCCGCCCACGAGGGCGACATCGACGCGCTCATCCGCGACCTCGCCGACGACCACGGCGCGACGCTGCTGACGAGCGACGTGGTGCAGGCCGAGGTTGGCCGCGCGAAGGGCATCGAAGTCGAGTACGTCGAACC
Organism: Haloprofundus sp. MHR1; assembly: GCF_005155585.1. NCBI lineage: Archaea > Methanobacteriati > Methanobacteriota > Halobacteria > Halobacteriales > Haloferacaceae > Haloprofundus > Haloprofundus sp. MHR1. The sequence goes on along the minus strand of NZ_CP039833.1, from coordinate 1,700,299 downwards.
GCGCATCCGCGGCGGCGAGAGCCTCGCCATCGAGGAGTTCTTCGACGACGAGACGATGAGCGTCCACCTGAAGGCGGGGACGAAGCCGAAGGCCAAACGCGGCGCGCTCAAGGAGATGCACTACGAGATAATCTCCGACGAGGTCTCCGACGAGGTCCAGATGAAGGAGTGGGCCGACGACATCGAACAGAGCGCCCGCTCCAGCAACCAGGGCTTCATCGAACTGTCGGAACCGGGCATGAAGATCGTCCAGTTCCGCAACTACCGCATCGCCGTCGCCCGCCCGCCGTTCTCGGACGGTATCGAGATTACGGCCGTTCGACCCATAGCCAAGACCAGCCTCGAAGATTACGAGTTCGTCGACGAACTGAAAGAGCGCCTGCTGGAACGCCAGCGCGGCGTCCTCATCTCCGGGTCGCCCGGCGCCGGGAAGTCGACGTTCGCGCAGGCCGTCGCGGAGTTCCTCAACGACAACGACTACGCGGTCAAGACGATGGAGAAACCGCGCGACCTGCAGGTCGGCCCCGAGATCACCCAGTACACCGCCCTCGGCGGGCAGATGGAGAAGACCGCCGACTCGCTTTTGCTCGTTCGCCCGGACTACACCATCTACGACGAAGTCCGGAAGTCGAACGACTTCTCGGTGTTCGCGGACATGCGGCTGGCGGGCGTCGGCATGGTCGGCGTCGTCCACGCGACGCGGGCCATCGACGCGCTTCAGCGACTCATCGGCCGGGTCGAACTCGGCATGATTCCGCAGGTTGTCGACACCGTCGTCTACATCGAAGCCGGCGAGGTCCACACCGTCTACGACGTGACGACGCAGGTGAAGGTCCCGGAGGGCCTCACCGCCGAGGACCTCGCGCGCCCCGTCATCCAGGTTCGGAACTTCGAGACGGGACGCCCCGAGTTCGAGATATACACGTTCAACCGTCAGGTCGTCACCGTCCCGCTGGGCGAAGACGGCGGCGGCCAGAGCGAGTCGGGCGTCGGTCGCATCGCCAAACAGGAGATAGAGCGCGAGATTCGCTCCATCGCCCGCGGTCACGTCGACGTGGAACTGAAAGGCCAGGACCGCGCGGCGGTGTACGTCGAGGAGGACGACATCTCCTACGTCATCGGAAAGGGCGGCGGCCGCATCACCGACATCGAGGAGCGACTCGGCATCGACATCGACGTGCGGACTCACGACGAGAACCCGAAGATGGGGTCGTCGTCGGGGTCAGCGGGGTCAGCGGGAAACGGTAGCGGCGGCGCGGGCGGTGCAGGCGGTCGGGTCGGCGAGCCCGAGGGGGAGGTCGTGACGCCCGAGATAACCTCCCGGCACATCGTCGTCCGGATGGACGGCCACGTCGGCGAGACGGTCGAAGTCCGCGCCGGCGGCGAGTACCTGTTCACGGCGACGGTCGGCCGCGGCGGCGACATTCAGGTCTCTCGCGGCAGCGCCATCGCCGACGAACTGGAGGACGCCATCGACCGGAAACAGCAGATTACTGTGGTACCCGCGTAGCGGGCACTACAACCCGCCGCTCGCTGGCGCTCGCGTCGGCGTCGGCGTCCCGGCGTAACCGACACGACGACCTCCTACTCGCGCGGTTCGTGAGAACACGAGAGCACGGTCGTTCCGGCAGACTCGGAGCGGCAGCGTCACGGTCGGCAGTCGCTGGAGATGAAAAGAAAATAGCGAAGAGAGAGATCGACGTTCAGCCCGAGACGTCGATTACTGCTCTGCGGTGCAGGCTTCCGACCCGCCGTCGACCGCCGCTTTCGGTTTCTCGGTGAGTTGGTAGAGATTCTGCCGCGCGTCCGCGAAGTAGACGTCCTCGTCGACGACGCCGATACCTTCGAGTCGTTCGAGCGCGTATCGGACCGTCCGCGCTGAGAGCATCGACTCCTGGACGATGCCTTTCTGCGTCAGAGGGCCGTTGTATTCGAGTACTTTGAAAACCAATTTTGCGCTTGGGGGGAGGTCGTCGAGACTCTCCTGTTCTGTTCCAGCCATCGTTACGAATCGAAACGGTGCACGAGCATAAAGGTTCATGGAATGGTACGCGTCAACTCGGTGCAACGAGGCGACGAAAATGCACGAAAATCAAATGCACATCGGACATACCACAGGTACGACAGCATGTTCCGCCTCGTGAAGTCGGTGCTACGGAGACTTCCACTCGCAGCGTTCTGTGCCGGGAGTTTCCTGCTGCTGACGACGACACAGCGGTACGGAGGGACGAATTTCTTCACAGGATGGGGTCTCGACGAGTTCGTCTGGGCGGCGCGGGCTGTCGGGTGGGTTCTCGCGCTCGGTGGTTTCGTCACGGTGTGGTTGTTCTACGATTGAACATCAGCGAGGCTACAGCGTCCGTGAGACTGCCTGCACCGACCATCCAGTCCCCACGTAGACGGAGTTCGAGCCGACTGTTGGTTTCGTAACCGTCGGCGCTCCGAGTTCGAATCGCCAGTGCTGCGTCCCGCTTTCGGCCGCCACCGCGTACAGAGAGTTGTACTGGTCGGCGACGTACACCACACCGTCTCGAACCGATGCCGAGCCCGTGATCTCACGTTGTGCGTCGAACCGCCACCGTCGACGTCCGTCGGTGTCGGCGAGGGCGTACAGGTGTCGGTCTGCAGTTCCGACGTAGAGTGTGTCACCAGCGACGGTGGGCGACGCGAACACCGGACTCTCGAGGTCGGTCTCCCACTGCCGCGTCCCGGTGGTTGCGTCCACGGCGGTGATCGCGCCGGACCGGTCGCCGAAGTAGAGCCGTCCGTTCGAGAGCGGGAAGTCGGTCCCACCGATGGCCGAAGTCACTCGGTATCGCCACGTTCGTGCTCGGCTTTCGAGGTCGAACGCGCTCACGACGCCATCGGTGTCGCCGACGTACGCCGTTGCCTCGTCGACAGTGAGAACGAGAGCGTTTCCCGACAGGGAGCCGACTGTGTCGAGTCGGTCACCGGTTGCTGCGTCGAGTCTGTACACTCCCGCGGTGTCTCGGTGTCCGCCGACGTAGACGGTACCGTCGACGACGACCGGCGGCGTCACGAGCGGGCGGTCAAGCGACGTTCGCCAGCGACGTTCGCCGCTCGCGGCATCGACTGCGTGGACGCCCCCCGAGTGATCCGTGAGATAGACGAGTCCGTCTGCCGTCGAGAGTCGCCGTGACCGTACCGGCTCGCCGAACTGATACCGCCACTCGACAGTTCCGCTGTCGGCCCGGAACGCGTACAGGACGCCGTCGTCACAGCCGGCGTAGAGCCGAGGCCCGTCGAGTGTCGGCGCTGTAAACGGGTCGCCGTCGGTCGTATAGCTCCACCGCTCTCGCCGTTCGAGCACGCCGGATAGGCAACCAGCGAGGCCACTAGCAGCCACGCTCACGCCGGCGGCGAGTAGTTCACGACGGGTAGTGTGCGGCATGTGGAGTGCTCAGTTGCGCAGGACGATGTGTGCACCCGAGGAAGCGGTGACCGTAGTACCCTCCAGTTCGTTTCGAACGCTCGCAACCGTATCCTCGTCGAGGAACGCTGTCGTCGACTGGTAGTAAGCAGTGTTGACGATACCAGCGAGGAGACGCTGGATTTTCTTGTGCATGACTGTGTGGCACGGGGAGAATATTTAAATTTTCGTTATAGTACGTTTTCCCAACACCTGTGTCACGCAGAGAGCACAGTACCCGCTGCCGACACCGAGAGCGAACGGCTTTTGACGCCGCATATCACATCTTCGGGTATGGCGACCGAAACAGCGACCGGTCTCTCCAGTCACATGCGGGGGGTGACCGTCACGACGCTCGCGTGTCTCGCGGGTATCGGGGCGGCCGTCGCCTCCGCGTTCGTGGTGGGGACGACCGTCGACGACGCCGTGAACTCGCTCTCGCTTGCCGTGTTCGTGGCGTTCGTCCTCGTGCAGTTCCCCCTGTTGCGCCTCGTCGGCGTCGACATGGACGGGTTCGGCGCGAAAGATTACCTCTACGTCGTGTTCATGACGTTCGCGCTCTGGTTCATCAGCTACACCGTCTTCCTGAGCACGGGTGTGACGTTCTAATGGCCGACGACAGCATCGCCGTGGTCGACCTCGACCGGTGTCAACCCGACCGCTGCAACTACGAGTGCGCGAACTACTGCCCGCCGAACCGCACGGGCAAGGAGTGTATCACCACTCGCGGCGAGGACACCGAAGAGGGCGACCCCGACCAGATTCGCATCTCCGAGGAGATCTGCCTCGGCGAAACCTGCGGCATCTGCGTCGAGAAGTGTCCGTTCGACGCTATCGAGATCATCAACCTGCCGCAGGAACTCACCGAGGACCCCACTCACCGCTACGGCGAGAACGCGTTCGCGCTGTACGGCCTCCCGGTGCCGGAGCCGGGGAAGGTGACGGGTATCCTCGGGCCGAACGGTATCGGTAAGTCCACCGCCGTTCGCATCCTCGCCGAGGAGATAACGCCGAACCTCGGCGACTACGGCGCGGAGCCCGACTGGGAGACGGTGCTCGACCGCTACCGCGGCACGGAGCTCCAGAACTACATCGAGCGCCTGATGGACGGCGACATCACCGTCGCCCGCAAGCCGCAGTACGTCGACCAGATTCCGAAGCAGTTCGACGGGAAGACCCGCGAACTGCTCGAACACACCGACGAGCGCGGCCAACTCGACTACCTCGTCGACGAACTCTCCATCGCCCCGGTGATGGACCAGTCCATCGACTCCATCTCCGGCGGCGAACTCCAGCGCGTCGCGCTGGCGGCGACGCTCGCGCGCGACGCCGACTTCTACTTCCTCGACGAGATTACGCCGTACCTCGACATCGGCCAGCGCGTCAAGGCCGCGCGCCTGATTCAGGAACTCGCCGAGGACGACGCCGACCGTTCGATGCTCGTCGTCGAACACGACCTGGCGATTCTCGACCTCCTGACCGATACGCTCCACATCGCCTACGGCGAGCCGAGCGCGTTCGGTGTCGTCACCCCGCCGAAATCGGTTCGCAACGGCATCAACGAGTACTTGAAGGGCTACCTCTCGAACGAGAACATGCGCATCCGGCCGAACGCCATCACGTTCGAGCAACACGCGCCCCGAGAGACGGCCAAGAGCGCGCCGCTGGTCGAGTACCCCGACCTGACCAAGTCGTACGGCGAGGGCGAGTTCTCGCTCGACGTCGAGGGCGGAACCATCCACCACGGCGAGGTGCTCGGCGTCGTCGGTCCCAACGGTATCGGGAAGTCGACGCTGGCGAAGATGTTCGCCGGACAGCTCGAGCCCGACGAGGGCGAACTCGACTTCCTGCTCGACATCGCCTACAAGCCGCAGTACATCGAGATCGACCAGCCGATGCGCGTCGACGTCTTCCTCTCCTCTATCACCGACGACTTCGGCTCGTCGTACTGGAACACCGAGGTCGCCCAACCGCTCCAACTCGAACGCATCATGGAGCAGAACCTCACCGACCTCTCCGGCGGCGAGCGCCAGCGCGTCGCCATCGCGGCCTGTCTGTCGAAAGACGCCGACCTCTACGTGCTCGACGAGCCGTCGGCGCACCTCGACGTCGAACAGCGCGTGCAGGCGACGACGGCCATCCGCCGCTACGCCGAGAACCACGACGCGACGGTGCTCGTCATCGACCACGACATCTACATGATGGACCTCTTGGCCGACCGCCTGATGGTGTTCGACGGCGAACCCGCCCAGCACGGTCACGCCTCGACGCCCCAGGAGATGCGCGCGGGGATGAACGACTTCCTCTCGGACCTCGAAATCACGTTCCGCCGCGACGAGCGGACGGGACGCCCGCGCATCAACAAGCCCGGCAGCCAGTTGGACCGCGAGCAGAAGAAGCAGGGCGAGTACTACTACGCGCCGTAACCGGTCGGCGCTCCCGTCCGACGGGGTGACCTTCGTCGTCGCCAACTGCGGGATTCGAGTGACATAGTTCTTCGCCAGACGGTTTATCGGGTTAGTCGTCGGACTTCGAACCCGAGATGATCGGTCGATGAGCGACGAGGGGAAGACGAACGAAGAGGGCGACTCGCTGAACGCCGTCCAACGGTGGCTGTATCTGACGGGAAGTCGGCGAATCATCACGCTCGTCGTCGTCCTCGGCGTGTTCGTCGTCGTACGCTTACTCACCGAGGCGGGCGTCCTCCACGTCGCCAGCGGTAGTTACCTCGCGACGCTGATGGGCAGCGGGACGTTCTCGGGGCTGTTGACGCTCGTGACCGTCGTCCTCTCCATCAACCAGCTCATCCTCTCGCGGGTGTTCGGGTCGCCGTCGGACCTCTCCGAGCAACTGGAGGGGAACCTCGAGTTCCGACGGAACGTCGAAGACGTCGTCGGCGCACCGAACAGCCCGAACGAGCCGGGACCGTTTCTGGCGTTCCTCGGCGACGCGCTCCAGCGGGAAGCGGGGAGTCTTCAGGAACGGCTGGACGGGGAGGACCGTGAACTCGCGGGGGAGGTCGAGAGCTACACCGCGGCACTCGTCGACTACGGCGAGCACCTCACGCACGGGCGGTCGGACAACAGCACCGTCGACGTGCTGCTTCTCTGCCTGGGAAGCGAGTACGCCGACCACCTGGACGCGACGCGGAAGCTGAAACGACAGCACCACGACAGGCTCTCCGAGGAGGCGTCGGAGCAGTTCGACGACCTGCTCGAACTGCTGAAGGGCGTCGCCACCGTCAGGCAGTTCTTCAAGACGCTCGCCATCCAACAGGACCTCGCGCGGCTCTCGCGGCGGCTCATCTACCTCGGACTTGGCGCGCTCTTGGTCGTCTACTGCTTCACGCAGGTGTACAAGAGCCCGTCGTCGATGTCGCCGACGCTCACCGCGTCGACGCTGCGGTGGGTGTCGAGCGTCGTCGCCGCCGTCGTCTTCGCGCCGGTGGCGCTTCTGATGTCGTACCTGCTCCGCGTCGCCACCCTCACGCTGTACACCGTCTCCGTCGGGTCGTTCGTCCCCCCGGAGGAGCGGTTGGAGAGCCCGTAGGCGAACGGAGTTGTCGGCCGCGCCCGCAGTCGTTTTTTGACGGGCGGTCGACATCTCTTTTGACCGGCGGTCGGCATCCCTTTTGACCGACGGTCGACGCCCCTCGACCGCCGACCGACGGTTCCGCGTGACGACCGCCCCCGTGCGAGAGAGTAGCAAAGATATTGGTCGAGCGCGTCGACCCCACCACCGATGTCGCTTCGTCTCACGAGTCCGGCGTTCGACGACGGAGAGCCGATACCGGAGCGCTACGGCCGCGAGCGGGAGAACGTCAACCCGCCGCTCGCCGTCGGGGGAGTCCCGGCGGACGCGAAGTCGCTGGTGCTCGTCGTCGACGACCCCGACGCGGAGGCCGTCGCCGGAAAGGTGTGGAACCACTGGCTCGTCTGGAACGTCGACCCGGACGTATCGGAGATACCCGAATCGTGGTCGCCGGGGCAGAACGGCGCGATAGAAGGGAAAAACGACTACGGCGAACTCGGCTACGGCGGGCCGAACCCGCCGGACCGTCGCCACCGCTACCGGTTTCGGCTGTGGGCGCTCGACCGGGAACTCGCGCTCGTCGCGGGCGCGACGCGGCGGGAACTCGACGCGGCGATGCAGGGACACGTGCTCGCGGAAGCGTCGCTTTCGGGGACATACGACCCGAGTTGAGGCGGGGGTGCCGACCCCCCAACAATCGTCGTTAGCCGAACGTCCGGCTACACGTCCCGCAGAGGTTCTCTTCTTTCACGTCGACCTCTCGGACCGTCGGGGAGAAACTCATCACGCATTTCGAGTTGTCGCAGTGCTCGAGACCGAACGTGTGGCCGATCTCGTGGACGACCTCCTTTCTGACGCGGTCTGCGAACACTTCCGCGGTGGGTTTCGTCGAGATGCCGCCGTCCGAGGACGTCTGGAGACGGTACGTGGAGATAACCGACCCGTTGCCGTTGAGATACGCCAGCCCGAAGACGTAGTTTCGGCGTCGGTAGTAGAGATCCATCGGAGTGACGCCGATGTTCTTCTCGCCGTCGCCCACACGGCTCGCCAGTTCGATGAACTGCTCCGCTCGGTACTGGTTGCGGTTGCGGTCGTACGCGCCCTCGGGGATACCCTGCTCGTCGTGGACCGTCACGTCACAGCTGTAAACCGACCGCAGTGCGGCGGAGGCCTCGCGCTTGACTTGCGCGGGCACGTCCCCGATAGGCACGATGTCGACAAGCATGCAAGCGGTTAAGGTGGGCCTTGTCATAAACTTCCCGACGTGAAACATCGGAGAGAAGCGGCGCTCGTCGGCCGTCTGTCGCGGTACGACTCGCTCTGCGAGGTCGGTGTCGGCCGGCGACCCGACGTCGCCGGGGCGCTCGTCGACGCCGGATGCGCCGTGGCGGCGACGGACGTCCGGGAGTTTCCGGTCCCCGAAGGAGTCGAGTTCGTCCGCGACGACCTCGTCGACGCCAGCGAAGCGGCGACGCCCGGCGAGCACTACCACGTGGACGCGCTGTACGCGCTGAACCTGCCGCCGGAACTACATCGGCCACTCCGGGACGTCGCTCGGGCGGTCGACGCCGACGGCCTGTTTACGACGCTCGGGTTCGACGAACCGGCGGTCCCGGTTCGGCGCGAGCAACTCGACGGAGAGACGCTGTACGTCGTCGACGCCGACGCGCGCACGAGCGGCGGTTCGGCTCCGAGTGGGCACGGATAACGGCTGTGCCGGTTCAGCGCGGACGACGGCTGTGGGGCCACGGGCGCGCTCGACCGCAGAAATCCGGCGAATTCGGGGGTTATCCGGAACGCATTTCCTATCTCCGGTTCGCACGCAAGGTATGCAGACCGACGCGGTCGTTCTCGATGTAGATGGCGTTCTCGTCGACGTCGCCGACTCCTATCGCCGCGCCGTCGTCGAGTCCGTCGACCGAGTGTACGGACGGACGGTTCCGGTGGAGGAGCTCCAGGCGTTCAAGGACGCGGGGGGGTTCAACAACGACTGGGAGTTGACGTACGCCGTCGCGCTGTACGTGCTCGCTCAGCGGGAGGGACTGAAGATGCCGACCGAAGAGTTCGCGGCGCACATCGCCGACCACGGCGGCGGCCTCGACGCCGCGCAGTCGGTCGTCGCCGACATGCCGAGCATCTCGCAGGCGCGGGTCCGCGACAAGTGGAAAACCGACCATCTCCGCGACGTGTTTCAGGCGCTGTACCTCGGCAGCGACCTCTACCGGGAGTTCGAGGACGACGAACCGCCGTTCGAGACCGAGGGCTACATCCACGACGAACCGGTCATCCTCACCGAGGAGACGGTCACAAACCTCACGAGTCGGTTCGACGTCGGCGTGCTAACCGGTAGACCGAGCGCCGAAGCCGATATCGCACTCGACAGAGTCGGCCTCGACGTGGCCGACGAGCACCGCTTCACGATGGACGACTGGGAGGAGGGCAAACCCCACCCGAAGGCGCTCGTGACGCTCGCCGAACGGTTCGAGGCGGAGACGGTGACGTTCGTCGGCGACACCCTCGACGACGTGCGGACGGCGGTGAACGCCGCCGAAGCCGACGCGAGTCGGACGTACCGCGGCGTCGGCGTGCTGACCGGCGGCCTCACCGGCGAAGAGGGACGACGGAAGTACGAATCGGCGGGCGCAGCGGCCGTCGTCGACAGCGTGAACGACCTGCCCGCGCTGTTGGAGTGACCTGATGGCTCGACGACGTTTCTGGGCGTTCCTGCTCACCATGTTGGCGCTGGACGCCGTGATGCTCGTCGCGATCCCGTTCGTGGTGCCGCCGGACCCGACGGCGCGACTGATGGTGTTCGCCGCCGTGTTGGCGACGATTCCGGCGCTCGCGTTCTGGTTGGCCTACCGCGGCGGGTTCGAGCGCCTCGGCGTCTGGTCGCCGGAAGTGGAGTCGGAAGATTCGGCCGACGGCGAGTGAGTTCGACACGGCGACCGAACCCGACGACTCCCGACAGTTCTCACCGCTCGCGCAACGTTTAGGGGACGGCCCGCCTCACATCCACCATGCGAATCGCGTTACTCGGCGGAACCGGCGACATCGGCGAGGGACTGGCGCTGCGGTGGGCGTACGACACCCCCCACGAGGTGCTCATCGGCTCTCGCGACCCCGACCGGGCGCGGCAGAAAGCCGAGGAGTACGAGACGGAACTCGACAGTCGCGGCGTCGACGTGAAGATAAACGGCTTCGACAACGAGATGGCCGCCGACAGGGCGGACGTCGTCGTGCTCGCCGTTCCGCCGTACCACGTCGCCGACACCGTCGAAGCGGTCGCGCCGAAACTCGACGACACGGACGTGCTCGTCAGTCCGGCGACGGGGATGAAGCGCGACGACGACGGCTTTCACTACCACCCGCCGAGCGCCGGGAGCGTGACGCAGTTGGTCGCCGACAGCGCGCCCGACGACGTACCCGTCGTGGGCGCGTTCCACAATCTCGCCGCGGGGCGACTCGCCGACCTGGACGCCGACCTCGACATCGACGTGTTGCTCGTCGGCGACGACCCCGACGCCAAGGAGACGGTTCGGATGCTCGCGGAGGCGATAGCGGGTCTGCGCGCGCTCGACGCGGGCGGCATCGCCAACGCGGCGGAGGTCGAGAGCGTGACGCCGCTGCTGGTGAACGTGGCGGCGAACAACGACGGGATGCACGACCTGGGCGTTCGGTTCGAGTGAGCGCGGCCGCCCGGGCCCGTCGGTGCGTTTGCAGTCGCTGAGAATCGTTCTCAACGGGTGAGAAACTGCCGAGAGGAGCGAGTAGCGGCGCTTAGACGCCGGTGGAGTACCGAAGGATGCCCGCGATGCCACCGAAGGCGTCGTACAGTTGCTCGCCTTTCTCGAAGTCGGTGCTGATGAACTTCGTCTCCGTACCGCGCTGGTCGGCGATCGCCATCAGGTGTTCGATGACGTCCTCGCGCTCGACGACCTCGGCCTCGCCGCCCTCGACGCACTCGTGTTCCGGCGTCGAGTGGCGGGCGTCGACGACCTCGTACTCCTCGGTCCCGTCGCAGTCGTAGACGACGACGTCTCTGCGGAGGTCCTCGCTGATGAGCAGGCGGTCGACCGAGCCCATGACGAGGTTCTTTCTGGTCGCCTCGAACCCGTAGGTGGCGAGGTCGCCGGCGTGGAGGCTCTCGAAGAACTCCTCCATCTCGGCTTTGTCCTTCATCACCTCCTGGTCGGCCAGCACCTCCTGTGCGGCGTCGACCAGGTCGTAGAGCCCCGACTCGTCGGTGTAGGAGACGTCGAACTTCCCGACGACCTTGTCCTGAATCTCGTGGTGGAGGTAGTCGCCGTCGAGGAACTCGTCCTTCGTCGGCGACGGACCGCCGACGAGGATGCCGTCGATGTCGTGGCGCTTGGCGACGAACAGGTCGTTGGCCATCTCGGCGACCTCCTGGTAGAAGTTGTCGATGGCTTCGAGGCGGAGGCGGGCGAAACGCTGGGCGGACTGGCCACCTTTGCGCTGCTTGCCCGGCACGAGCGAGGAGGCGGATTTGACCGGTTCGACGCGCTTGCCCTTCAGCCAACCGACGTTGGCCTCGCGGCGGTCGAGGACGATGAGGCCGAACAGCCCCTTGTCCGAGAGCATCTGCTCCAGCGGTTCGGTCAAGAACGCCGAGTCGCAGTGGTAGCGGAACGACTGGACCGGTTCCGGCGGGCTCTCCAGCGTCTTGGTGACCATCGTCGTCTGGCCGCCGCCGGAGTTGATAGCGCCCGAGAAGATGACGATACCGTTGTCCGGCGGGAACGTGTCGAAGTAGCGCAGGCGGTCTTTGATGCTCGTGAGCGCGTCCTGAACGTTCGTCCGCGTCTGCTTGGACTTGATGTTGGCCGCCTCGCTGTGTTCCTGGACGACGTGGTCGACCACGTCCGAAATCTGCTTGTCGGGAGGGATGTAGATGGTGACGAGCTGGGTTCCGGAGCCTTCGTACTCCGACAACTCCTCTATGACCTTCCGGAACTCGTACTTCCGGCGGTCGTCGCTCGGCCCCTCGGCGTCAGCACTCATTACCTCTACTAGTCCGGGCGGGCGGTAAGTATGCTTTGACTGGCGGGCCGCCGGACTGCGAGCGCCTCTGACGGCCGTCGTCGGTCCGACGACGGTCGGGGGCTACATTTATATCCCCGACACGGGAGGATGTGTACAACTCAACTATGGCTTGGATATACGCGGTCGCGAGTGCGAAAGGCGGCGTCGGAAAAACGACGACGACGGCGAATCTGGGCGCGGCGTTGGCGGCGGCCGGCCACGACGTCGCCGTCGTCGACGCGGACCTCGCCATGCCGAACCTCGCTGCCGCACTCGGCGTCGACGTCTCGGACGCGACAGTGCACGACGTGCTCGCGGGACGGGCGTCCGTCGACGACGCGACGTATAGCTCGGACGCCGGCGTCGACGTCGTCCCCGGCGACGGCAGTTTAGACGCGTTCGCCGCCGCGGAGCCGACCGAGCTACGCGCCGTGTTCTCGGCGCTCGAACCGTACGATTTCGTGCTCGTCGACACCGGCAGCGGCCTGAGTCACGACGCCGTCCTCCCCCTGGGTCTGGCCGACGCCGTCTTTCTCGTCTGCAACACCGAACGCGACGCCCTCGGCGACACCGACAAGACCCGCGAGGTGACCGAGCGACTCGGCGGCACCGTCGCGGGCGTCGTCCTGACGCGCGTCGACCCCGAGAACCCGAACGCCGAGGAGGTCGCCGAGCGCCTCGACGCGGCGGTCGTCGAGGCGGTGCCGGCCGACGACGCGGTCGCCGAATCGGTGGCCGCGTCGGTGCCGGTGTCGACGCACGCCCCCGACAGCCCCGCCGCCGTAGCCTACGCGACGCTCGCCGAAGCCGTCGCGGCGTACGACCCGGACGCCGAGGTCGACGACGGAGTCGAGGTGCGGACCGACGAGATCGACGAATCCAGCGAAACCGGTTCAGTGGTCACCGGATCGGAGGCTACCGAATCGGGGGACACCGAATCGAAGACTGCCGAATCGACGAACACCGAACCGGACGAGGGTGAGAGCGCCGACGCTGCGGACGGAACGCTGTCTATCGCCAGCGCGGAGGCGAAACTCGGCGTCGACGAGGGCGAGTCCGGCGAGGTCGGACGGGGAGCGACGGAGGAAGCGGCCGAAGACGACACCGCCGAGTCCAACGTCGAGCCCCTCGCCGACGCCATCGCCGAAGCAGAGGAGCCGACCGATACGGCCGAGGGCTCCGAGAGCGACCGACCGAACGCTGCGGGTGGGTCCGAGGAGGAGGAGGAGGAAGACGGCGTGTACGACACCGCGCTCGTTGAGGAGGCCGAAAACGCCGAGAGCGAGTCCGGCGGTTCCGGCGACGAACAGCCCCGAGACGACGCCGAGACGACGCAAGCGAACGGGAACGAGGAGGACGAGGAGGCCGACACCGAACAGAAGGGGTTCCTCGGTCGACTCCTGCGGTGAAAACGGGAAGTTCTTTTAGGGAACCCGCCACAGCAACGGTATGGCCGAAGACGAAACCGTCCCCTTCTGGTGGGTCGTGTTGTTTCTCGTGCTCGCACTCGGTGCGGGCGTGATAGCCGTCACATCCGTCGGCGGTAGTCTCGTTAGCTCGCCGGGTCTCGCACTCCCGCTTCTCTTCTGACCCGCCGCCTCACATCGAGGTCGGCGCTTCGACGCCGAGCGCGTCGAGCGCGTTGGCGACCGCGTGGCGAGCGCCCGCGACGAGCGCGAGGCGCGCCTCCCTGCGGTCGCCCTCGGCGGTGAGCACCGGACACTCGCGGTAGAAGGCGTTGAACGTCTCCGCGAGTTCTCGGGTGTACGTGGCGACGACGTGCGGTTCGAGGTCCTCGGCGGCTTCCTCGATGACCGCCGGGAACCGGGCGAGCGTCCGGACGAGGTCGCGCTCCTCGGGCGCGTCGAGGAGGTCCGCGTCGACGGCGGCGAGGGTCAGCGACTCGCCCCCGGCGACGTCGACGCCGGCCTCGGCGAGGATGCCGCAGCAGCGCGCGTGGATGTACTGGACGTAGGGCGCGGACTGAGCCTCGAAGTCGAGCGCGCGGTCCCACTCGAACGTGATGGCCTTCGTCGGCTGTTTCGAGACGATGTCGTAGCGGACGGCCCCGATACCGACCTGGCGAGCGATGCGCTCGATGTCCTTCTCCGAGAGGTCGTCGTCGCGGATGCGCGAGTCGAGGCGGGACTCGACCTCCTCGCGGGCGCGGGCGATGGACTCGTCGAGCAGGTCGTCGAGGTCGACACCGGTCCCCTGTCGGGTGCTCATCTTCCCCTCCGGGAGGTTGACGTAGGAGTAGATGGCGTGGCGAAGCTGGGAGGTGTCGTTGCCGAGCAGTTCGAGCGCCGCGCCCAGCTGTTCGGCCTGCAGTTTGTGGTCTTCGCCGAGGACGGTCACGGCCTCGTCGTAGTTCGCGAACTTCCACTCGTGGTGGGCGAGGTCGCGCGTCGTGTACAGCGTCGTCCCGTCGGAGCGGAGAAACACCATCTTCTTCTCGATGTCCCAGTCGGTGAGGTCGAGTTGCCACGCGTCCTCTTCGTAGACGGAGTGGTCGGACTCCTTCAGGCGCTCGACCACGTCGTCGGCGGAGCCGTCGCGCATGAACCGCGACTCCTTGACGAACTCGTCGAACACCGCCGGCAGACGGGCGAGCGACTGACGCATCCCGCCGAGCACCTGGTCGACGACGACTTCGACGCGCTCGTACGTCTCCTCGTCGCCCTCCTCCAACCCTCGCATGATGGCTTCGATCTCGGCCTCGGCCGCTTCCACTTCGTCGGCGTCGCCCGCTTCGAGGAACTGGTTGCCTTTGCGGTAGTAGCGCACGAGGTCGTAGTCTGCGCGGTCGCGCTCGGGTTCCGGGAGGTCGGCCTCGTCGAACGTCTCGTAGGCCCACGTGAAGACGGCGACCTGTCGACCCGCGTCGTTGACGTAGTAGTGGCGTTCGACGTCGTTGCCGGCGTAGTCGAGGACGCGCGCGACGGCGTCGCCGAGAATCGGGTTGCGCGCGCGGCCGACGTGGACCGGGCCCGTCGGGTTGGCGCTCGTGTGTTCGACGACGACGGACTTCCCGGTGTCGGGGAGGCGACCGAACTCCTCGTCGGTCGCCGCGGCGTCGAGGGTGTCGGCGAGGTAGGCGTCGGTCGCGGCGAAATTGACGTACGGGCCCTGCGTCGTCGCGTCGGCGACGTACTCGTACTCGCCGACGTCGAGTTCGTCGACGAGTCGGGCGGCGACCTGCGGCGGGGCCGCGCCGAGTTCGCCGGCGAGGCGGAACGCGACGCTGGAGGCGAGCACGGCGTCGACGTCTTCGGGCGGTTCTTCGACGCCGAGGTCGTCGGTCGGCGCGTCGAGCGAAGACAGCGCGTCGGTCAGCGCCGACTCGACCTGACTGCGAAACTCTCTGAACATGCCCGTTGGTTTTCGAGGGTCGGATAAATGTATTTCCGAACAACCGGCCGACCGAGGCGGTCACACGGTAGCCGGTAACGTATCGTCGCGACCGATGAACTTAGATGTGAGAACGACATTACGTTCGGTAGGCACTGCCTTTCGGCGGTAGTCGTCGCATAACACATCTGAGACGCATCTCAGTTTCGTCATACTTATGCGGTCGGCGACCGGAGTGAGACGTATGCCAGATACGGTAGTCGCCGTCGGCCACGACGAGTTGGCCGCGTTGAAGCACGTCGCCTTAGATGGCGGATTGACCGGCCCGGTGAAGGTCTCCTGTGCCGGACTCGCCGGACGTCTCGACGCGTCCAACCAGACGGCGTCACGCCGCCTCCAGCGACTCGACGAGGCCGGCCTCGTCGAACGCGACATCGTCAGCGACGGACAGTGGGTGTCGATAACCGACGACGGCGAGAGCGCGCTCCGGGGGGAGTACGCCGACTACCGCCGAATCTTCGAGGACGACTCCGAACTCACCCTCACCGGCACCGTCACCAGCGGGATGGGCGAAGGCCGCCACTACATCTCGCTTTCGGGCTACATGGAGCAGTTCGAAGAGCGGTTGAGCTACGAACCGTTCGCGGGGACGCTCAACGTCGAACTCACCGACGAGTCGGTTCGGACGCGCGCCGGGATGGCGAACCTCGACGCCGTTCCCATCGACGGGTGGGAGGACGACGAGCGGACGTTCGGTCCGGCGGCCTGCTACGCCGCGACGGTCGAACGCGGAGAGTCGACGTACGAGGCGGCTCACATCATCGTCCCCGAGCGGACCCACCACGACGAGCGCCAACTGGAGATCATCGCCCCCGAGAAGCTCCGGGACGTGCTGGCGCTGGAAGACGGGTCGACGGTCACCGTCTACGTGGAGGACGCCTGATGACGCAACGCGCGAGCGACGACGCGGGCGCGAGCGCGAACGGCGGCGTCCGCGCCGCCGTCGACGCCTTCCGGAACGGAGACCCGGTGCTCATCCACGACTTCGACGACCGAGAGGGCGAGACGGACATCGTCTACCCCGCGGGCGCGGTGACGCCCACGGCCGTCTCGCACCTGCGGAACGACGCCGGGGGGCTGGTCTGCACCGCGTTCTCTGACGCCGTCGCCGACGCGGTCGGCCTCCCCTTTCTCGACGACGCGCTCGACCACCCGAGCGCCGGTGACCACGACCTCAGATACGACAGTCGGTCGTCGTTCTCGCTGCCGGTGAACCACCGCGACACGTTCACCGGCATCACCGACGAGGACCGCGCGCTGACCATCACGAAACTCGCGGAGGCGGCGACCGCGGTCGAGGCCGTCCCGGCGAGTTACGGGCCCGAGGAGTTCGCCGCCGAGTTCCGCTCGCCCGGCCACGTCAACCTGCTCCGCGGCGCGCCCGACCTGCTCGCCGACAGACGCGGACACACCGAACTCGGTCTGGCGCTCGCCGCCGAGGCCGACCTCCCGGCGGCCGTCGTCGTCTGCGAGATGCTCGACGACGAGAGCGGGCGGGCGCTGTCACCGGCCGATGCCCGCGCCTACGCCGACCGACGCGGGTTCGTCTACCTCGAAGGCCAGCAGTTGGTCGAGGAACTGGCGTAGTCGAACGCTGGCTCGATATCCTCCGTTCTCACCGCTCTCGCCAGCTATGCGTCGGCTTCCACCCGAGTATTCGTCTCGCCTTCGACGTGTCGACGAGGCTCTCGTGGCCGGAGAGGTCGCCTCGCGTCTCGACAGCTGGATACAGTTCGGCCACCAGCTCGGTCGTCGGGAGGTCTACCGTCGTCTCCGCCGCCGCCGCCCAGAACGCCTCGTAGCCACCGAACTCGGCTTCGATACAGCGACGAAAGAGGTCTGCGAGGTCGTCGAGGTGGACGTACGCGAACAGCGTGTTCCGCGCCGAGTGAAAGAAGGGCGCGTCCCGAATCGCGTCGAGCGAGCGGTCGGCGTCGACCAGCGCGTCCCGCAGCTGTTCGTCGTCCATGGCGATGGGGAAACGGACCGCGCTCACGCTCGCGGGCCCCGCGTTTCGGCGGGCGATTCCTTCGGCCGTCCGTTCGAGCACGTGCTTGCCGAGCGCGTACGGGTCCCGCGGGTCGACCGGATGCGACTCGTCGACCGGGAGGTAGTCGAGGCGAACCGGGTCCGGGTCGAACCCCGCGCCGAGCGCGCTCATGCTCGACGCGACGGCGACGCTGTCGATATCGAGGTTCTGAGACGCTTCGAGCACGTGGTACGTCGACATCACGTTGCTCTCGAAGGTGACGTGGCCGGGACCGGTGTCGGGGCGCGGAACCATCCCGAGGTGGACGACGCCGTCGGCGTCGCTCGACGCGAGCGAGCCGTACACTTCGCCCGCGTCGAGGAGGTTCGTTCGGCGATACTCGTCGGCGAGCGACTCGCGCCGCGACCCGCGGCTGAGATTGACCGTTCGGTAGCCGCAGCCGCGTAACTCCGCGAGCACGGCGCGACCGACCTGTCCGTTGCCGCCGGTGACGGCGACAGTCTCGATGGTCATAGCTCGGAGTGCGGTTCCCGCCCGCAAAACCCCTCCTACCGACAGACCGACGGCCGGAGGATAGACCATGAAGAATACGGGGTGTTTTATACACTCACCCGCGAATGAGGCCACCATGAGCTTCGACGAGATGGACGTTGACACCATCTGGATGAACGGCGAGTTCGTCGACTGGGACGACGCGAAGATTCACGTGCTGTCGCACGGCCTCCACTACGGGACGGGCGTTTTCGAGGGCGTTCGCTGCTACGACACCGAGAACGGACCGGCCATCTTCCGCTGGGAGGAGCACCTCGAACGGTTCTACGACTCCACGAAACCGTACGAGATGGAGATTCCGTACGAACCGTCCGAACTGACCGAGGCGACGCTCGAACTCATCCGCAGACAGGACCTCCAGAGCTGTTACATCCGGCCGATCGCGTACTACGGCTACGACTCGCTGGGCGTGAGCCCCGGCGACTGCCCGACGGACGTCACCATCGCGGCGTGGCCGTGGGGCGCGTACCTCGGCGAGGAGGCGCTGGAGAACGGTATCGAGGTGATGGTCTCCTCGTGGCGCAAGCACGCCTCCAGCCAGATTCCGACGAACGCGAAGACGACGGGGCTGTACGTCAACAGCCTGCTGGCCGGCGAGGAGGCGCGGCGCAACGGTTACGCCGAGGCTATCGTCCTCAACAAGGAAGGAAACGTCGCCGAGGGTCCGGGCGAGAACATCTTCCTCGTCCGCGACGAGACCATCTATACGCCGGGGCTCTCCCAGAGCATCCTCGACGGAATCACCCGCGACACGGTCATCAAACTGGCCCGCGAGCGCGGCTACGAAGTCGACGACACGGCGACCATCAGCCGCGGCGAACTCCACACCGCCGACGAGCTGTTCTTCACCGGCAGCGCCGCCGAGGTGACGCCGATTCGGCAGGTCGACAACGTCGAGATCGGCGACGGTTCGCGCGGTCCCGTCACGGAAGAACTGCAGTCGGCGTTCTTCGACCTCGTCGAGCGGCGGACCGACGACCACGACGAGTGGTTCGACTACGTCTGAGGAGAACAGAGCGAACAGGCGAGACTCCCGTCGTATCCGTGTGACGCGCCGGGAGTTCTCGCGCACCCGCCTCGGTCCCGACGCGGCGGCGGTTCAGCGCACGCGGGGTGTTGCCCCGGCATCACGTTTCAACCTACGCAGCGACGACGCCGGGCGTCGGGCCGTCACCGCCGAACTCGCCGCGGTTCAGTCGTCGTTCGACCGCTGGATGTCGTCGACGGAGACTTCGTCGATGACGTCGATGTCGATGCCGGGGTCGGACTCCTCGCCGAACCCGGCGCTGAGGATGCGCGTCAGCGCCTCCTCGACGCGTTCGTCGGTCTCTTCGACTCGATCTTCGTCGACTTCGACGACGAATCCGGAGGTGATGTTCGGGGCGGTCGGGAGAAAGAGGACGACCCGACCGTCGTCGGTTCGTTTGCCGGTCTTGAACGCGGTCATGCGCATGCCGTTCCACGTCTCGATACGAACCGGTGTTTGGAGTTCTTCGGTGCCGGTGAGTGCGGTTTCGACCGCGAGTTTGGAGGCGTTGTAGAGAACGCGAATCAGGGGTACTTGGTTCATCGCGGCGTCGATGCCGTCTTCGACAAGTCGGCCGAAAGTCGTCCGCATGAGGTAGCCGACCGAGAAGACGAGCAACAGGAAGATGGCGAGAATCGTCAGCACGGCCATCCACTCGTACTGCATCTGTCCGACCAGATACTCGATGACCGGCAGGTCGGCGATCTGCTGGTAGAACCAGTTGAGGACGAGGAGGATAACCAGAAGCGGAGTGAGGACGACGAGACCGCTCGCAAAGTCGCGTTTCCACGTGGACATTCTCGCTCGCTACTCCGTCCGGTGGGGTTAAGAGGTCTTCTACCGAGTTGCCGCGTCGTCGCGTCGCGTTTCGCGTCGATCCGCCCGTCGCCTCAGATGCCCGTGATAGCGCGGAGGGCGAACAGCGCGTTCTCCTTGCGCTCGCGGACTCGCCGGTAGAAGTACGAGAACCACTTCCCGCCGTAGGGAGCGTACTGCCACACCTCGTAGCCGTCGTCGGCGAGGTCGCGCTGGGCCTCCTCGCGGACGCCCATCAGCATCTGAATCTCGAACTCGGTGCCGTACTCGTCGTGGAGGTCCGTCGCGTACTGAATCATCGCCGGGTCGTGGCTGCCGACGGCGATACCGCCGTCGAACTCCTGAAACATGAACTCCAGATTCTCGCGGTAGGACTCGTCGACGTCGGCTTTGTCGGTGTAGGCGATCCCCTCGGGTTCGTCGTACGCCCCCTTGACGAGGCGGACCTTCCCGGGGACGTCGACCAACCGTTCGAGGTCGGTCCGCGTCCGCCGGAGGTTCGCCTGCACGCAGACGCCGACGTTGCCGCCGGTCGCCTCCGCGAACGTCTCGTACGCGGCCAACGTCGCGTCGGTCGTGTCGTGGTCCTCCATGTCGACCCAGACGAACTCGTCGTATTCGGCCGCCGCGTCGGTGATGCGTTCGAGATTCTCCCGGAACACCTCCTCGCCGACGTCGAGGCCGATCTGGGAGGGCTTGACCGAGATGCAGGCGTCGAGGTCCGTGCGACCGAGGTCGGCCAGGAGGTCGACGTACGCGTCGGCGTCGGCGTCGGCCGGTTCTCGGGTGTCGTAGTGTTCGCCTAACAGGTTGAGGATGACCTTCACGCCGTCGACGTTCGTCCGGCGGGCGTGTTCGAGCGCCGTCGCTGGCGTCTCGCCCGCGACGAACCGACCGGCGATGGGCGGAATCATGCAACCCAGTTGCGACCACCCAGTTATCAGCGTTATCCTCTCAGCCCGGGCGGCGACCCGACAGAAGAGGGGTTAAATGCCGCCCGTGAGTGGTCGCAGTATGGTCATCTCGTACCTGGTCTCTGCGGTCTGGTCGATGCTGCCCGCCTACGTGCCGAACAACGCCGCCGTGCTCTCCGGCGGCGGCGACCCCATCGACGGCGGCCGGACGTTGGGCGACCGCCGACTGCTCGGCGACGGGAAGACGTGGCGCGGGACCGCCGTCGGAAGCGTCGTCGGCGTGCTCCTCGCCGTCGGTCTCAACCTCGTCCGCGAGCGCGCCGAGAGACGATTCGGCGTCTCGCTGCCGGAGTTCAGCCTCGGCGGGGCCGTCGGTCTCTCCCTCGGCGCGATGCTCGGCGACATCGCGGCCTCGTTTCTCAAACGTCGAAGCGGACGTGAACGCGGTGCGTCCTTCCCGCTTCTCGACCAACTCGACTTCGTCGTCGGCGCGCTCGGACTGGCGAAACTTCTCTCGCCGGCGTGGTTCTCGCGGACGTTCACCCCGGGTCGAATCGTCGTCGTCGCCGTCGTCACCCCGGTGTTTCACCTCGTGACGAACGGCATCGCGTATCTGCTCGGGCTGAAAGACGAGCCCTACTGACGCACCTTTTTGCTGCGGAGGGTGCGCTCTGCGCACCCCCACTTGCAAAAATCTGTCTTCGTGAGCGAAGCGAGACCGAAGGTCTCGCAGGCCATGCGGGTGACTCGCGGGTCGCCCGCAGACGAAGCGAAGGAAGGCTCGGGAGAGCTCCGCTCTCCCGGTGCACCAAAAAGCCCGCTCGCTCGTTCCGCTCGCTCGCGGCTCAGAAACTCGCTTCTGACCGCGACCGTCCGCCGCCAACCGGCCCGTTTATCACGCTCGGCGAACCCACAGCGACCAATGACGAAAGCGGAACTCATCGCGGCGCTTCGCGACGCGGAGGCGGTCCAGTTCGGCGAGTTCGAACTCTCCCACGGCGGGACGAGCGACTACTACGTGGACAAGTACCTGTTCGAGACCGACCCGCGATGTCTGCGCCTCGTCGCGGAGGCGTTCGCCGAACACGTCGGCGACGAGAAACTCGCGGGCGTCGCCCTCGGCGCGGTACCGCTCGTAGCCGTCACCTCGGTCGAGACGGGTCGGCCCTACGTCATCGCGCGCAAGAAGGCGAAGGAGTACGGAACCGCGAAACGCATCGAGGGCCGCCTCGACGAGGGCGAGGAAGTGCTGTTGCTCGAAGACATCGCCACGACCGGACAGAGCGCCGTCGACGCCGTCGAAGCTCTGCGCGACGCCGGGGCGAACGTCGACCGCGTGCTCGTCGTCGTCGACCGCGAAGAGGGCGCTACGGAACTGATGGCCGAACACGATATCGAACTCCAGTCTCTGCTGACCGCGACCGACCTGTTGGCCGACCGGTAGGCGACGCGTTCGGGTCACGCGGGGCAGCCGCCCGAGAACCATACTCGTGCGCAAAACTCGCCTCGAAGATATCGAAGTGTTCATAGTTGTGCAAACGCGAAACGCGGGGTATGAACAGAGCCGAGAAGGCCGCCCTCCAACTGCAGGCGGTCGCTGTCCTCCGTATGCTCAAGGAGACGCGCACGTACGACGAGCTCTCGTCGGTGACGGGGCTTCCGGCCGGTGACCTGAACCGGTACGTCAACGGTCACGTCCTCCCCGGGAGCGAGCGCGCACGCGAAGTCGTCGAAGGCGTCGGTCGCGACGCTCTCTCGTCGGAACTGGAAGCGCGCGTCCGCTTCGACGACGAGGGGTACGTCGACAACTCCGGCGTCGTCTTCGACCAGTCGTTCCTCGACCTCGTCGCGCCCGTCGCCGCCAACAGTTTCGGCTTCGAGCGCCCCGACGTGATACTCACCGCCGCCACCGACGGCATCACGCTCGGCGCGGCGATGGCGCGCTACTTCGACGCCCGCCTCGCCTACGCCAAGAAGTCCAAAGAGACCGCCGTCGAGGAGTTTATCGAGTCGCGCCAGCGTCTCGCCTCCGGCATCGAACTCACCTACTACCTCCCCGCGAGCGCCCTCTCGTCGGGCCAGCGCGTGCTCGTCGTCGACGACCTGATTCGCTCGGGCGAGACTCAGGAGCTGCTCCTGGACATCGCCAAACAGGCCGACACCACCGTGACCGGCGTGTTCGCGCTCATCGGCGTCAGCGACAAGGGACTCGGCCGCGCCAGAGAGCTCACCGACGCGCCCGTCGGCGCGCTGACGACGCTCGATTAACGAGTTCTGCCGACGTTTCGGACCGCCGACATCCACATCGGTGCACAACTGTGCACGAATGGATGGCAATTCTTAAGTTGATAATGCATCATCGACCAACATGGGGTTACTGGATTCGTACTTCGAATTCGAGGAGCACGGGACGAACTTACGAACGGAGGTTCTCGCGGGGATAACGACGTTCCTGACGATGAGCTACATCGTCGTGGTCAACCCGCAGATTCTGAGCGCGGCCATCGACGTGCAGAACCGAACCGACGCGCAGACGATACAGATGCTCGCCGTCGTGACGCTCATCTCGGCGGCGGTGGCGACGTTCGTCATGGCGCTGTACGCGAAGCGACCGTTCGCGCAAGCGCCCGGGTTAGGGTTGAACGCCTTCTTCGCGTTCACCGTCGTGTTGGGGCTCGGAATTCCGTGGCAGACGGCGCTGGCCGCCGTCGTCGTCGAAGGGGTGCTGTTCATCGCGCTCACCGCCGTCGGTGCGCGCGAGTACGTCATCGAACTCGTCCCCGAACCCGTCAAGTTCGCCGTCGGCGGCGGTATCGGCCTCTTCTTGGCCATCATCGGGTTGCAGGCGATGCGCGTCGTCGCCGGCGACTCGGCGACGTTCGTCACGTTCAATCCCGTCTTCGCACAGGACCCCGTCGCCATCATCTCGGTCGTCGGCCTGTTCTTGACGTTCGCGCTCTACGCCCGCGGCGTCCGCGGCTCTATCATCATCGGCATCGTCGCCACATCGGTTCTCGGATACGCGGCGTCGGCGCTCGGTTACAGCGCCTACGCCGCCGACCAGGCACCGCAGGGAACGACGCTCGCGGCGTCGTCGCTCGTCGGCGACACGACGCTCACCTACGACGTCGCGGGCTACGACATCACCCCGCTCGTCGGCGCGTTCCTCGAAGGGCTGTCGAACGTCGACGCCCTCGCCTTTTCGCTCGTCGTCTTCACGTTCTTCTTCGTCGACTTCTTCGACACCGCCGGAACGCTCGTCGGCGTCAGTCAGGTCGGCGGTTTCCTCGACGACGAGGGGAACCTCCCCGACATCGACCGACCGCTGATGGCCGACGCCGTCGGCACCACCGTCGGCGGGATGCTCGGCACCTCCACGGTGACGACGTACATCGAGTCCTCGACGGGCGTCGAGGAGGGCGGTCGGACCGGGATGACCGCGCTCGTCGTCGCGCTCCTGTTCCTCGCCTCGCTGGCCGTCGTCCCGCTGGCGGCGGCGATTCCGATGTACGCATCTCACATCGCGCTCGTCGTCGTCGCGGTGCTGATGCTGCGTAACGTCGTCGACATCCGGTGGAACGACATCACCCACGCCGTCCCCGCCGGGCTGACCATCCTCGTGATGCCGTTTACGTTCTCTATCGCCTACGGTATCGCCGCGGGCATCATCTCCTATCCGCTCGTCAAAATTGCCGCCGGGGAGCGCCGCGACGTGTCCGTCGGCCAGTGGATTCTCGCAGGCGCGTTCGTGCTGTACTTTTTCGTCCGCACGAGCGGCCTCCTCGCCGGGCAACTGTAGCAGCGGTTGTAGCTGACAACCGACAGACAGTAGCGCGTTCCCGTCGACGCAAACACCAACTTTCATAGCGGCGACGACTAATCGAGGGCCATGGATATGCCCTCCAGACGATGGATTCTGCGAGCGCTCGTGGCGTTCGCAGTCATCGGCCTGTTCGTCCCGGCCGGAATCGCGGCCGTGACGCACGACTCCGGCGACGAGACCACGTTACAGCGCGGGACGGTGACCGAACGCGCGAACGGGTCGACCGTCGTCAGCGTCCAAGGATTCCACTTCCAAGGCGAAGGGAACAAGAAGAAACCCGCCCGTCTCGTCTCCGTCGACGAACGCGGCGAGACCGAGTGGGTGTACGACGGCGACGAGCGCGGCGCGACGTGGTTCTACGACGTCGACCCGCTCGACAACGGCAACCTGTTCGTCGTCTCGACGCGTCCGGGGAAGACGCTCGTCTACGAACTGAACCCCGAGACCAAAGAGCGCGTCTGGCAGGAGGAGTTCGACATAGAGGACACCCACGACGCGACGATGCTGAACGACGAGGAGATCGCCGTCGCCAACATGCGACAGTGGAACGACTCCGCCGGCCGCAGCGACGACCGCGTCTTCATCTACAACCGCACGACCGACGAGATAACCTGGGAGTGGTACTTCCGCGACCACTACGACGTCAACACCGACGGCGGGATGAGCGACGACTGGACGCACGTCAACGACATCGAAGCCGTCGGCGACGAGCATTTCCTGCTGTCGCCGCGGAACTTCGACCAGGCCATCCTCGTCAACCGCACCAGCGGGGATATCGACCTCCGACTCGGCGAGGACGACAACTACGAGATACTGAACGAGCAGCACAACCCCGACTACTTGGAGAGCGAGGACGGCAACCCCGTCATCCTGGTCGCCGACTCCGAGAACCACCGCGTCGTCGAGTACGAACTGATAGACGGCGAGTGGGAGCGGACGTGGGAAGTCGGCGAAGGCCAGTTGACGTGGCCGCGCGACGCCGACCGCCTGCCGAACGGCAACACGCTCATCACCGACACGATGAACCACCGCGTCATCGAGGTGACGCCGGAGGGCGAGATCGTCTGGGAGTACTACGCGACGTGGGGGCCGTACGACAGCGAGCGAGTCGCCCACGGCGGCGGGTCGAACGGCCCGACCGTCAGCGACATGGACGCGGAGGGGAGCTACGAACTCTCCGGCAGCGCCGGCCTCGAACCGGGCGAGGGCGACCGCGTCTCCTTCAGCAACTGGGTCGTCGGACCGTTCCTCGACACGCCGCTGGAGGAGCCCGTCAGCGAGTTCGCCACGATGTGGAGCCACCTCACGCCGTGGATTCGACCGGTGTGGCTCTCCAGTTGGGACTTCGTCTACAGCGTACTCGGTGCGCTGCTCCTCGTCGGCTGGGGCGCCGCCGAACTCGTCGTCAACCGCGGCCACATCCGCCGACACGTCGCCGCGACGAGACAACGGCTGGAGCTGTAGCGCGACCGAACGCGACCGAACACGACCGAACGTAACCGAATACGGCCGAACGCGGCCGACGCGACTGGACTCCAGTGTGCGCGCCCGCCGCACGCTCCCAGTGGGCTTTACCTTCCTGCGACCGAACGTCCGCCGATGTCTAACCTCGTACTGTACGAACTGGAGGGCTGTCCCTTCTGTACGAAAGTGAGGAACAAGCTCGCGGAACTCGACCTGGAGTACGAGTCGCGGAAAGTGCCGCGCTCGCACTCCGAGAGAACCGAAGTGAAGGAAGTCAGCGGACAGACTGGCGTTCCGGTGCTCGTCGACGAGATGCACGACGTTCACGGGATGCCCGAGAGCGACGACATCGTCGCCTACCTCGAAGAGACATACGGCTCGGCGAGTTGAACCGCGAGCGAACGAAGTGAGTGAGCGGCTTTTTGGTCCAGATTTTTGCACCGAGCGGTCCGCTTCGCGGACCCGAGGTGGAAAAAGGTGGACGTCGACTGCCCGAGAGCGACGACATCGTCGCCTACCTCGAAGAGACGTACGGCTCGGCGAGCTAGCTCCGGACTCACCACTCGACGCCGCGGGCCATCTCGTAACTCCGCCTGACGAACGGCAGCAGCGACTCGAGTTCGTCCGGCGAGATGCACACCGTCGCCCACGTCTCCACGATACCCGTCTCGCCGCGGAACGGGTCGGCGAACCACTCCTTCTCCAGCGCCTCCCGCGCCTCGCTCGTGAGGTCCGTGAGCGCCAAGCGCATCCCGTCGACGACGGCGAACGGTCGGTCGCCGACGCAGTACGTCGCGTAACCGTTGCGATGGCTGATGCGGACGCCCGGCCACGAGAGGACGAGGTTCTCGAACGCCTCGCTCAGCCGTCCCGACCGCTCTGCACTCGGGTAGACCATGTGTCGACGTACGCTACGCGCGGAGAAGAACTCGCCGACGGTCCGCCGTTTGGCGGTCCGGTCGATTGGCGGTCCGGTCGGTTGGCGGTCCGGTCGGTTGGCGGTCCGGTCGGTCGGCGCTCAGTCCGCGGGTTCGTCGGCGCGTTCGCGGATGAGGTCACGGACGTCGTCCGGGTCGTTCATCGCTTCGAGTTCGTCGCAGCCGACGAGGGCGGTCCCTTCGACGGAGTCGCGCTTGGCGCGCTTCTCGACGAAGTAGACCGAGCGCGTCCGCGTGACCGCACCGAGCGACGACATGATGCGGGCGCGCTTCTCGGCGGAGCGGGTGAACGCCGAG
Source organism: Haloprofundus sp. MHR1 (assembly GCF_005155585.1). Taxonomy (NCBI): domain Archaea; kingdom Methanobacteriati; phylum Methanobacteriota; class Halobacteria; order Halobacteriales; family Haloferacaceae; genus Haloprofundus; species Haloprofundus sp. MHR1. The sequence continues at coordinate 1,673,060 of NZ_CP039833.1, read as the reverse complement.
TGCCCCGTCAGGAGGTTCTCCTCGCTGCTGCCGCTGTCCTCGCCGACGGCTTTGAACGGCGCGCGCGCGGTCGGATGCATCTCGAAGCCCGCGCGGGTGAGCACGGTGACGACGTGGGCGTCCTCGGGGTCGGCCTCGGGGTCCTGCGGCGTCGGGTCGGCGTCGCGCACCTCGTCGGCGCCGTCGAGTACCGAGACGGGCGTGCTGAACGGCTGCTCGAACAGTTCCTCGAGCTGGATGGCGACGTCGATGCTGGCGTTCATCCCGTCCTCGTACTTCGAGACGGTCCGCCGGGAGACGCCGAGTTCGGAGGCCAGACGGCCGAGACTCCACCCGCGACGCTCGCGTTCGTCGGCGAGCAGGTCGCCGTCGATGTCGACGTACAAGCCGCCGGGAGCCGCGTAGATGAGCGGCGGCACCTCCTCGATGAAGAGGTCGTACGCCGTGTCCGGATTGAACACCGGGACGCCGTGACGGAAGTACACCACGCCGGGCTTGAGGTCCTCGTCGCGGGTCCGCAGGCCGAGCACCATCGGCGTCGCCGAGAGGTAGTTGCCGAGGCGACGCATCTCCGCGCCCGTCACGGCGTCGAACGCGTCGATGTTGCCCAGAATCTTGAGGAGGAGGAGGTCCTCGCCGCGGCGGGCGGCGAGGTCGAAGCTCTTTGGGCGCACGGCACAGCGCTCGCTGACGACGAAGTCCGCGTCGCGCAGCATCGCGGTGACGTTACCCACCAGAGCGGAGCGGGACATGGGGGGTAATAGGCCTGTCCTCGTACATAGGCGTTTCGCCGACCACCCTCTCGCAGTCGTCCGATTACTTTCGTGCATGACCGATAGCATTAAGTGGGAGACGACGAGGCGAAAGCGGGATGTAGACCCCCCGACAATCGCCGGCTAGTGACGGTCATCGGCCTCGACGACACCGACTCCCGCGAGCGGGGGATGTGCACGACGTACGCGGCGACGCTCGTCGCCGACGCGATTCGGGAGGCGGGCGGGCGCGTCGAGCGGCGACTCCTCGTGCGGCTCAACCCCGCCGTGAGGCACAAAACCCGCGGTAACGCCGCGTTGGCGCTCCACACGGACGTCGCGCCGGAGACGGCGATGGACCTCGCCGCGGACGTCGTCGACCGGTTGGCCGTCGGCGACGACCCGCGAACGAGTCCGGGCGTCGTCGTCGCCGACGGCGACCCCTCGGCGGTTCCCGAGCCGGTTCGGACGTTCGCCCGCGACGCGGTCCGCGACTTCCACGCAACCGACCGCGCCGTCGAACTGGCCGAGGCGGCGGGGTATCGACACCGCGGGTGGAGCGGCGGCCGGGGACGCATCGGCGCGCTCGCGGCCGTCGGCGCGTGGGCGGCGTTCGACGAGTGGACGTACGAACATATCTCCTACCGCGAGTTCGACCGCTGCGGCACGCCGCGCGTCGTCGACGACGACTCCGTCTTCGCGGCCGCCGAGGCCGCCTACCCAGACGCGTGGGACACGGTCGACACCGAGGAGCGACAGGCGGTCTGCGTCCCGAACGCCCCGGGTCCGATTCTCTACGGCGTCCGCGGCGACGACGCCGACGCGGTCCGCCGCGTCGCAGGCGACATCGAGAGCGAACCGACCGAGCGGACGGCGCTGTTTCTGACGAATCAGGGGACCGACGCCCACCTCCGGTCGGGAGCGCTCGACTCCGTCGAAGATGGCCGTGCCTACCGCCTCGACGGCCGGGTGTACGACGCGCCTGAGACGCGCGTCGGGGGCCACGTGTTCGTCACCCTCGCGGACGAGCACGGGGAGACCTTACCCTGCGTCGCCTTCGAACCGACGAAGCGGTTCCGTGACCGAGTTCGGGCGCTCCGAGTGGGTGACGAACTCACCGTCTGCGGCGAGGTGTCGGACGGGACGCTCAAACTCGAGAAGTTCGCCGTTCGGGGGTTGAACCGGACCGAGACGGTCGTTCCCGACTGCCCGGAGTGCGGAAAGCGGATGAAGAGTGCCGGCCGAAATCAGGGGTATCGCTGTCGGGCATGCGGGACGAAGAACGCGGGGAAAACCGAACGGGAGGTGCAGCGCGACCTCGAAGAGGGCTGGTACGAAGTGCCGCCTTGCGCGCGACGCCACGTCGCAAAACCGCTGATCAGAGGAGGGTTCGACGCCCCGACTCACCCCGAGCGGTAAGGCGACCCGAACCGGAGACAACGCCGCATACCGTCGGTTCCAGCGGATACATCCGAGATTACGTCGTAGTAAATACAACCGTACACTCGGTAGCGAGTCGATAGTAAAGACCGGGGGTGTAGACGTACTATCCGTGACAAACGAGTGGAAAACCCCTCCGGAACTCTCGTGGTTGTTCGAGGTCGACCACGTCATCTCGCCGAGCAGTTTCGGTCCGGACCGCTGTACGCTGTTCCCCGCGGACGCGACGGACGAGGAACTGCTCACCACGTGGGTGTCGGCGGACGAGGGTGCGTACGTCGCTCTCGACGAGATGCTCTGAGCGGCGCTGTTACGTCGGGTTTCGGGCGACGAACAGTCCCGTGTCCGTAGTGACGCGAAAGGCGCCGTCGCCCGTCTGGGCTCGACGAGACGAGCGAGCGCGTCGCCTTCGGGGGTCGACCGCCTCCCGGCGGTGTTACTGTTTCAACCCACTCCCCGTGAGCGGGACGACTACGTCGTCGTCGGCGTCGAGGACGCCGCGTTCACGGTACGCGCGGAGCGCGGCGGGCGCGACGGCGCAGGTCGGTTCGGTGTAGAAGCCGGCGCGGTGGAGCGCGTCGAGTTCGTCGGCGACGACCGACTCGCCGAGCGCGATGGCGTCGCCGTCGGTGTCGTCGATGGCGCGGAGAATCGCCTCACGCTGGACAGGCTCTCGAATCTGGATGCCGTCGGCGACGTCGTTGCTCCCGCCCGCGTCTCTCCCGTGGAGTTCCGTCGCAATCGGCGCATACCCCGCCGCCTGCGCGCCGAGCAGTCGCGGCACGCGGTCGGTCCACCCGGCGTCGTAGAGGGCGCGAAAGCCGTAGTAGGCACCGAGGAACAGCGTTCCGTGACCCAGCGGCGTCACGACGGCGTCGGGGACATCCCAGTCGCGCTGGAGCGCCGTCTCGTAGGCGAACGTCGCCGTCCCGGCGAAGAAGGCGGGGTTCCACGCGTGGCTGGCGTACCAGCCGTCGCCGGAGTCGACCGCCGAGAGGCAGGCGTCGGTCACGTCCTGTCGAGAGCCCTCGACGCGAACCGGCGTTCCGCCGGCGCGCTCGATGGCGCGGAGTTTCGACTCCTTGACCGACGCGGGAACGTAGATTTCGGCGTCGATGCCCGCGCGGGCGGCGTAAGTGGCGATCGCTGCACCCGCGTTACCCGAGGAGTCCTCGACGACGGTGTCGACGCCGAGTTCCGCCGCGCGCGACAGCGTCGTCGTCGCGCCGCGGTCTTTGAAACTCCCGGTCGGAAAGACGTACTCCAGTTTGAACTGCGCGTTCCACTCGTCGGCGTCGACGAGCGGCGTCAGTCCCTCGCCGAGCGACACTCGACGCTCGACGGGCAGAAACGCCGAAAACGACCACAGTCCGTCGCGGGCGTCGAACGAAGACGGGTCGGGGGCGGGACCGTCGGGGAGCGGTCGCTCGGCGAAGTCGAGCGGGTGGCCGCACTCGCAGCGCCAGCGGTCCTTGTACGTTCGGCCGCAGTCGTGGCAGGAGAGGTGAGTCGGCATACACCCGTAACGGCAGCCTACATACCAGTAACTGGCGGTTTTTGGTGTTGTAGGCGGGGCGTAGTCGGCGCTAGGTCGCTAGACGGTGTCGACGTTCACGCCCACCGAACAGACGTACTCGCCGGAAGCGACCTGCGGGAGGCGGCGCGAGCGCCAGAAGATGCCCGCGTTGTCGGCGGTGACCCGGCCCTTCAGTTGCCCGAACACGTCGGTCACCTCGAACAGCGTCTCTCCGGCGGAGACGCGGTCGCCGAGGTCGCACTTGAAGTCGACGAGGCCGCCGGCGGGCGACCCGTACTGGTCGAACCCGCCGGCGCGGGTCTGCGGCTCCGAGTCGGCGTCGCCGTCGAGGAAGCCGTAGCCGTGGAGCACGTTGAAGATGCCGCGGACGCCGAGTCGGATGCTCTCGTCGTCCCACCCGACGCAGCCGCCGAGTTCGGGGTCGACCGTGGGAATCCCCTCGTCGGGGCCCGCGCGGGCGAGCTGGCCGTCCGGGCCCTTCTGGTCGAGGATGTAGCCGCAGCCGAACGTCTTCGCCAGTTCGAGACACTCGCGGTGGAGGCGGTGTCGCGGACCGCAGCGGACGCGGACCTCGTTTATCATCCGGCTCGTCGACCCCTGGTGGAGGTCGAGGATGAGGTCCGCGCGCGTCGCCGCCTCGAACGTCGCCGCCGCGATGCGCTCGGTCGACGTGCCGTTCTCGTCGCCGGGGTACGCCCGGTTCATCTTCGTGTCGTCGATGGGGTTGCGATGCTGGGCGACCTGAAAGGCGTAGTAGTTGACGATGCCGACGACGAGTATCGTTCCGGATAGCTCCGCCGGGTCGATCTGCGGAATCGCCCGCTGGACGACGCCGACTCCGTTGAGTTCGTCGCCGTCGCTCGCTGCCTGAACGTAGAGCGTCTTGCCGTCGCGTGCGCCGTTTACCACTGCGACGGGCAGTCCCACCGAACTGCCGTCGCGTGCCTCACCGATTTCCAGTCGGCCCGTGTCGAACTCGCCGGGGGCCGCGCTCGCAGTTCCGAGCGTCGTCGTCATTGGTCGAAGGACGGACGCACCTACCTTTAGGGGTTCGGTCCCCGCGTATCGGACGGGAAACGCGCCTCGGAGGCGGTCGGTTACTCCAAAACTTTATCATATACGTTATCTAACAAAAGACCAATGCGTGCCGAGGGCCGAAGTCGCGGAGAGGAGTCGGTAGACCCGCTCCGAGGGAAGCTGATGCAGTTGAAGAGCCGGGGCTGCAATCTCCTCGTCACGGGGGCAGTGTCGGAGTCGGTGACCGCCCGAGCGACCCAGCGACTGCTCGGGTCGCCGGTGGAGGACCGCAAGCGACTCGTGACGCTGACCGAGGCGCCGACGAGAGGCGTCGACGCCCGGCTCCCTATCGGCGTCTCCGCCGACGACGCGGACGTGAGAGTCGTCGAACGTCGGCGCGCCGACCGGTCGACCGCCGAGCGTGCCGGACACGACGTATCGGACGGCGACACGGAGCTCCGCCGTCTCGAACGCGACATCTCGCGCGCCATCGACTCGTTCGACGACGGGAGTGGATTCGCCCCGAGCGAGCTTCGGCTCTCGGTCGATTCGCTGGGGACGCTCTCGGAGACGTACGAGACGCCGCAGGTCTGCGGCTTCCTCCGTCGAGTCTGCGACGTCGTCGAAGACAGGAAAGGGATGGGCCACTACCACCTATCCCTCCCGGACGACAGTCCGCGAGTCGACCAGTTCGAGCACGTGTTCGACGCGCGCATCGAGCTCCGTCAGCGCGAACCGTACGGCCCCGAACAGCGGTGGCACGTCCCGGGCTACGGGACGACGGGGTGGATACAGATATGAGGGGGAAGCCGTGAGCACGCTCCGCTGCGTCTCGTTGAACGGGCGGGACGGTATCCGCCTCGTCGACAGTATCGAGAACGCGCGGTTCGAGCTGTACACGCCCGAACCGGTCGTTCCGCGGCAGGCGGGCCCCTCGGCGTTCTGTTTCCCGGTCGGCCTCGCGGTCGAACTTCGCACGACCTCGCTTCGCCTGCCGAAGTTGGCAGGGGTGATCGTACGAACCCAGGACGGACGGACCGTCACGCAGTCGATGAACCGCACCGGCCTCTCGCTCGACGCCGACGCCTACGACGTCGAGGTGACGACGGCACCGATGAAGCTGTTCGTCGCCGTCGACGACGCCGTCTCGATACGCTACGGCGAGCGGAGCACGACGTTCGAGTTCGACGGTCCGACGCGCGTCTACGTCGGCGCACGGTCGTTCCACGAGCGGCCGGCCGGTACCGTCGTGACGCCGGACGACCCCGAGGAGACGATGCGCGCCGTCTCGCTGCTCGGGTCGGCGTTGAAGACGACGACGCCGGAGCGGTCGTTTCCGACGCTTCGGGGCCACCCGCCGCTCGTCGAGCGCGGGGAAACGTTCGACGCCCCCGACCGCCTCGAAGCGCCGGAGACGGGCGTGACGCTCGTTCTTCCCCCGGAGCGCTCGGCGGTGTACGCCAGCGCGCCGCTGGCGTACTACCTCGGAGCCACGGTCGTTCCCGGGTCGGAGGCGCGGCTCGACGTCGCCGGCCGGTCGTTCCCGCTCGCACCCGACGGCGACGTCGAGCGCGAGCTCGGGCGGACGCTCCGGCAGGTGTTCTTTCTGGACTGTCTCACGCGGACGGAGGGGTACTATCCCGTCGACCTCCACGAGCGGCACGCCGTCGAGACGGCGTTCGACGTCGCGTTCGCCTCGCTGTACGAGTTGCCGCTGGACGAACAGCTCGCGGAGTACCTCTCGATGCCGTTCGAGGACCTCGAACCGTACCTTCCGGCGTGGAACCTCACGACGGACGTCCGGCCGACCGCGGAGAACGTCGAGATGCTCCCGTTCGTCGCCAACGACCTCTCGTTGGTTCGGTGTCCCGACCGACTGTCGCTCACGCCGCCGGAGCCCGAACCGAGGGCGGTGACGGATTTCTTCCGCCGAACTACCCGCGCACCGGCCGCGAGCGGGACGAGCGAAACGCTCGTCCGCGGCGCGTCCGACGCGGCGGAAACCGAGGAGATAGTCCACCCGCGACCCGCGGACACGGTCGAACACGCCTGGGTCGGTGAAGGGTTCCCGCTCGGGGCGAGCAAGGCGACGGCGGCGTCGTACCGCCGCCGCCTCGAACGCGACGTCTCCGGACGGACGAGCATCGACATCACCGTCGTCTGCAACGACGAGCAGATGCGCGAGGAAGGAGTCGTCGCCGAGCTGTACGGCCTCAGGGACCTGTTGCAGTTCGAAATCGACATCCGGTACGACCTCACCCGCGAGGAGCTGACCGAGGTGCTCTCGCGGCCGACGAACTTCCTGCACTACATCGGCCACGTCGACCACCGCGGGATGCAGTGCGTCGACGGCTTCCTCGACGCGCAAGAGCTCGACGACGTGGCCGTCGAGTCGTTTCTGCTCAACGCCTGCAGTTCGTACAAGCAGGGCGAGGCGCTGGTCGAACGCGGAAGCTACGGCGGCGTCGTGACGCTCTCGGACGTGACGAACACGACGGCGACGAAACTGGGACAGACGCTGGCGCGGTTGCTGAACTGCGGGTTCACGCTCCGGTCGGCGCTGACGATAGCCCAACAGGAAGTGTTCACCGCGAACCGGTACATCGTCCTCGGCGACGGTGGGTTGTCGCTGTGTCAGAACGAAAGTGGGGTTCCGAGTGTACTCCACCTCGACCACAAGCAGGCTGACGACACGTACGAAATAGAGATAGAGTACTATCCGGCGAAAGCCTACGACTTGGGTTCGCTGGCAAAGCCGCTCATCAGCGCGACCGACAAGTACTATCTGGCGACTGGCTCTATCGGAAAGTTCGAGGTGAGCGCCGACGAAACCGAACGGTTCCTGAGAATGGAGCGGGCGCCAGTGAAAATCAACGGTTCGCTTCGGTGGAGCGACGAGTTCTGTACGAACCGCGACGAGTAATCACGGACCGTTGATGCAGATCGAGTGGTTCGCCGCCACGGCTCCCGCCTGCGAGAGCAGGAGGGTCATCGTGAACAGGACGCCGATCATTCGCGGGTGGTCGCGCAGGTAGCTTGCGATTGGGTGGTCGCTCATGTACATCCGCTACGACACGCGGTGGTGAAATTTAATTAACTAAAATAATCTTATAAATGTATAGTGCTAAAAACTCATACACTTCCCGGCTGTGAGTTTCGCCGTCAGCGACCGAAAAATGTCCCGAAACCGTTCAGGTTCGGACTCGACCCGTGGTCGAGTTGACAGTCTCTGCTCGTTACTTTTGCCGCTCCGTTCGGTAGACCCCCTATGGGCGTCGTTGCCGAGTTCTCTATCCCGGTGGAGTCGTTCGCACTCGCAGAGACGTTCGACCGCGTTCCCGACGTACACGTCGAGGTCGACCGTCTCGCAACGCACAGTCGAGAGTGGGTACTGCCGTTCCTCTGGGTGTCCAGCGAGAGCGAGTCGACGGAGGTGGTGCGGGAGACGGTAGCCGACGACTCGACGGTGGACGAACTCACCGTCGTCGGCGAGTGGGCGTCGATTGCGCTCTACAACGTCCACTGGAGCGAGTCAGTCCAGCAGTTGGTCGACGAGATAACCGACCAACACGGTATCGCCCTCTCGGCGAGGGCCCACGACGGCAAGTGGTCGCTCAGGCTCCGGTTCGTCGACCGGTCGATATTCGAGGACTTCCGGACGTACTTCGACGACCACGACCTTCGGTTCGAGTTGGAGCGCATCCGGGAGATGCAGGAACCGAAACAGCGCGAGTACGGCCTCACGACCCCGCAGCGGGAGACGCTCGTCACCGCGTTCGAGATGGGCTACTTCACGGTTCCGCGGAAGACGAACATCACCGACCTGGCCGACGAACTCGGCGTGTCGCCGAACGCCGTCTCGCAGCGGCTTCGGCGGGCGAACGCGTCGCTCGTACAGAACACGCTGCTTCTCGACTAACGCTCCGACTGCGGAGGCGGGCGACCGGCGTCTGACCGGGGCTCGTCCGGCCTCGGGTCGCCTTCAGAGTTGAGTGCGCGGCGTCAAGGAGGTCGCAGAACTGTGGATGTGTATGAACGGACCGACGGCGACGAACTCCCCCGAAGCGACCGAACTCGACGCGGACGAGTGGAACGAACTGTTCGACGCACTCGCGGTCGACCGCCGACGGACGGTTCTGCTCGAACTCGTCGAGCGGGGTGCCCCGTTGTCGGTGGACGCGCTGGCAGAGGCCGTCTTCGAGCGGCACGGGCCGGGAGCGGACGCACCGCACGCCGAGTCGACTGCCGGAATCGAGTGCCTCCGAATCGAACTGTACCACGTCGACCTCCCGAAGTTGGCCGCCGCGGACCTCGTCGCGTTCGACGAGGAGACGCAGCGGGCCTCGGCGACCGAGCGGACGGCCGCGAGCGCCGAACTCCTCGACGGGTTGCGATAGCCGCCGGTCGCACGCCGCCGAAGCGGAGCGACGAGATTTTGGGCCCCTGCGCCCATTCGGTACTCGTGAGCGACGTTCCTGAGCGACCGAAGTCGGGCGGCCTCGTGCGGGCGCTGTCGGTTCCCCAGCACGCGAAAGTCGGCGTCGCGTCGGGTGTGCTGCTGGCGCTCTCTGCGTATCTCTTCCGAGTACTCGAACTGTTCGGGCCGTTCGGCGGCACCCAGCAGTTCCCGCTCGTCGGCCCGGAGGGGTGGTTTCTCCTGCTGGCGTTCGTGCTCGCGACGACGACGGCGATGCTCGTCACCGCCGCCTTGACCGTCGTCTCGGCGTATCGGTTGGCGCGCGAGCTCTAACACCGTCGGTCGAACGTACCGTTGCTCGGACGCACCGTCACTCGAACTCTCGGGGGTCGCCCGCGAGTTCGCTGAGGCGCTCGGCCCCCGCGCGAGTCCCCTTCGCGATGATGACGTCGCCGGCGTGAAGTTCGGTCGCCGGTCCCGGCGAGACGACCCACTCGCCGTCGTGTCCCTCTTCGGTCGACTCGGGACGGCGGACGGCGATGACGCGCATCCCCGTCTCCGTTTTCACCATCCGCTCGGCGAGCGTCGCGTCCGCGAGCGTGCTCCCTGCACCGACGGTGAGGCGGACGATTATCTCGTCGGACTCCTCGACGGCGGCGGCGACGACCGGGTGGGCGTCCAGGCCGCGGAGAACGCCCTCGCTGATTTCGAGGGCGGCGTCGCTTATCTCCTCGGTGGCGGTGGCGAGGTGGACGAGGCCGCGAAGCGAGATGGGGTCTTCGACGCGGGCGGCCGCGCGGAGCACCCACGCCTCGAAGCGCGACTGGAGCGCGTCGACTTCGGCCTCCAGTTCGTGGACCTCCTCGGCGACGCCCTCGCTGTCGAACAACACCGCGCCGTAGGCGAGGTCGACGGCGAGTTCGCTCATGTTCTTCATCAACACGATGGAGTCGACGGCTCGGCCCAGGTCGTCGATGGTCGGGGCGGGCGCGTCCGGCGCCTCGTACGTATCGCCCGTCGCCGTCTCGTAGACGGTGTCGAGCCCCTCCGTTCGGCCCCTGAGGATGACCACGTCGCCGGCGCGCAGCGTCGCGTCCCGGTCGGGGTTCGTCAACCACCCCGTCTTCCCCGTCGGCTGCGACTGCCGGATGGCGATGACCCGGACGCCGGTCTCGGTCTCCATGTTGATGTCGGCGAGCGTCCGGCCGTCGTACGGCGTCCCCTCGACGAGTTCGGCGCGGACGACCGCCTCGACGGCTTCGGGAAGCGCCGCGCGCATCGCCTCGGGGAGACCGATGTCCTCGAGGACGATCTTGGCGATATCGCCGGCGGCGTCGGCGATTTTCTCCGCCGCGCCGACGACGCCGAGCACGGGCGCGAGCGCCTCCGCGTCCTCGGTGCTGCGCGCGGACATCAGGAGACTCATTCGGGCTTTGAACTGGAGGATGTCCATCTGCTCTTCGAGCGTCAGTACCTCGGCGGCGAGTTGGTCGCTCCCGTGCAACACGGCGGAGTACGAGAGGTCGATGAGCAGTTCGGCGGTGTCTTTCATCTCCGAGAGCACCGCTTTCACGCTCACGGGTTCGTACTTGACCTCTCCGGGGTCCATGCTGTCGAATTCTCGGCGCGACGGCAAAAGGGTTGTCAGGCCGTCGCACCGGCGAAGGTAAAACCCGGCAGTGAAGGCGAGAACGGCAACGCTTTTTTGAAAGGGTCATGAACCTTCGTGACATGGCAGACGAGCTAAAACGGGGCCTTGAAGGCGTCCTAGTCGCCGAATCCGAACTCAGTCACATCGACGGCGACGAGGGCCGTCTCATCTATCGCGGCTACACCATCGAGGACCTCGCGCGCAACGCGAGCTACGAGGAAGTGCTCTATCTGCTGTGGCACGGGGAACTTCCCACACGCGAGGAACTCGACTCGTTCTCGGCGTCGATGGCCGAGGAGCGACACCTCGACGACGGCGCGTACGACGAAATTCGCGAACTCGCCGAACAGGACGAAGAGCCGATGGCGGCGCTCCGGACCATCGTCTCGTCGTTCTCGGCGTACGACCCCGACGCCGACGTCGAGGACGTCACCGACGAGGCGGTCAACGCCCGCAAGGGGCGGCGCATCACGGCGAAGCTCCCGACGGCGCTGGCGGCGTTCAACCGCCTCCGAAACGGTAACGACCCGGTCGAACCGCGCGAGGACCTCGGTCACGCCGCGAACTTCCTCTACATGCTCAACGACGAGGAACCCGACGACGTGCTCGCCGAGACGTTCGACATGGCGCTCGTGCTCCACGCCGACCACGGTCTGAACGCCTCGACGTTCTCGGCGATGGTCACCGCCTCCACGCTGTCGGAACTGCACAGCGCCATCACGAGCGCGGTCGGCACGCTCTCGGGGAGCCTCCACGGCGGCGCGAACGCGAACGTGATGAAGATGCTCAAAGAGGTCGACGAGAGCGACCGCGACCCGACCGAGTGGGTGAAGAAGGCGCTCGACGAGGGTCGCCGCGTCCCCGGCTTCGGTCACCGCGTCTACAACGTCAAGGACCCGCGCGCGAAGATTCTCGGCGAGAAGTCCGAGGAACTCGGCGAGGCGGCGGGCGACACGAAGTGGTACGAGATGAGCGTCGCCGTCGAGGAGTACATCTCCGAGGAGAAGGGTCTCGCGCCGAACGTCGACTTCTACTCGGCCTCGACGTACTACCAGATGGGCATCCCCATCGACATCTACACGCCCATCTTCGCGATGTCGCGCGTCGGCGGGTGGGTCGCCCACGTCCTCGAACAGTACGACGACAACCGTCTCATCCGACCCCGTGCCCGCTACGTCGGCGACGAGCACAACGAGTGGGTCGGCATCGACGAGCGGTAGTCCTCACGGTCCGCTCTCCGGGGCGAACGCGGTGAGCGTGCGCAGCGTAAAAGGCCGCCTCACGCCCCGTTGACGGCGTCGACGGACGGTTCAGCGTTCGTGAATTCCACCGGGCCACAAGGGTTTTACAGACAAACGGCCTACGGCGCGGTGCATGGCACAACGACGCGTCGACACCGACGAGATGAAGCAGCGAGCGAAAGTTCGAGCCAAGGCCGAAGCCGACAAACAAGCCGACGTGCTCCGCTCTCGACTGGGCGAACTCGCCGTCGAGGCCGCCGAGGAGTACTTCCCCGAACAGTACCAGCGCCGTCGCCGCGAGGACATGGCGAAGGCGTTCGCGGCGGGCGTCGCGGTCGGCGTGCTGTCGCGGTGGGCACTCAAACGACAGCGGTAGTTCGGTCACCCGTCCTCGTTTCTTTCGTCCCGCGCCCCAGCGACAGTTCCGGGTCGAACTGCGTTCGCCTCGTTCGAACGGTCGCCGCCGTTCAGTTTTCGGGAGTGACTAGTCACTGAGAGTGTAACTTCGCACACACAGCGTTTTTGTCCACGGCGTGAGGACAGTACACTCGATGAACGACAGGGACACTGTGGCGACGGAGCTACAGTTCCAAACGCTACTCGACTGCACCGACGGGGTCGCGGTGTTCGTTCTGGATGTCGACGGGCAGGTCGTGTCGTGGAATGCGGGAGCGGAGCGGATGACGGGTCGAACTGCTGACGATGTGGTCGGACAGCCGCTGTCGGTGTTCTACCGACCGTGCGCGGAGACAGAGACGCCGGCGTCGCTGTGCGACGCCGTGACTCGGAACGGTCGCGCCGAATCGACCGGGTGGGGCCGCGGGCCCGACGAGGAGAGGCGTCGCCTCGATTTGGAACTGCGACCGGCGGAAGACGGAACCGGCACCGAGGACCGATTCGTCGCCGTACTACGCGAACACGACGGCGAAGACACCGAAACCGACGAGGACGATAGAAGGGTCGGCGAGCGACGAGACGGCATCGACGACGACCGAAGCCCCGGGGACCCGGTTATCTCAGACGGCCTCTTCGAGGTCGCCGGGGACGCGCTCTATCGCCTCGACACGGACAGGCGGTTCGTCACGGTGTCGGAGGGTGTCGCGTCGATAACAGGGTACAGTCAGGAGCAACTGCTCGGCGAACACGTCTCGAGGCTGTTCGACGCCGAGACCGCCGAGCGGTTGCACCCGCTCGACGGCGCGTCGACTGCTCCCGACGACGGCGACGTGAGAACGGCGACAACCGCGCTGAAAACGGTGGACGGGTCGTCCGTCCGCTGTGAGGTTCGGAGTCGGATGGTCGGCACCGGTGACCGGGTTCGAGGGAGCGTCGGCGTCGTCGAGCGCGCCTCCGACCGCGTCGGCGACCCGTCCAGCCCGGCCCACCGGCGCGAAGTCGTCCAGCGACTTCTCGACACGGCACCGGTCGCGCTCGCGGTCAGGGAGAGCCAGACCGGGGTCACGGTGGGCAACGCGCGGGGGCGAGAGCTGTTCGGTTTCGCCGCCGAGGACGACTCGCGGGCGGTGGGACCGTCGGTTCGCTTCTTCGACGCCGAAGGCGAGCCGATGGCCGTCGACGACCGACCGATACGCCGCGCTGAGCGGACGCTCGAACCGGTGTACGGCGAGGAACTCGTGGTCGAACGCGCGGGCGGCAGTCGCCGGTCGCTCCGCGTCGACGCCGTGCCCGTGACCGACGAGACGGGCGAACTCAGACACGTCGTCGCCGTGGCCGAAGACGTCACCGAACGGAAGCAGCGGACCGAGACGCTTCGGCAGCAGCGACGACAGCTCCGAACGGAGCTGAGCGAGGTGCTCGACCGGGTGACCGACGCCGTGTTCGCGCTCGACACCGAGTGGCGCTTCACGTACGTCAACGAGACGGGCGAGAAGCTGCTCCGGCGCACGGAGGAGGAGCTGCTCGGCGAGTCCGTCTGGGACGCGTTTCCGGAGGCGGTCGGCACGACGTTCGAAGACGAGTACCGGGAGGTGATGCGCCGGCAGGAGCCGACGACGTTCGTCGAGTACTTCCCTCCGCTGTCGGCGTGGTTCGAGGTTCGAGCGTACCCCTCGGAGACCGGCGTGTCGGCCTACTTCCGCGACGTCTCCGACCGGCACCGACGCAAACAGGAACTCGAACAGTACGAGGCCGTCGTCGAGACGGTCGACGACGCGGTGTACGTCGTCGACGGGGAGTCGCGCTTCGCCGCCGTGAACGACGCGTTCACCTCGCTGGTGGGGTACTCGCGCTCGGAACTGCTCGGCGAGAAGAGCGAACTGCTCCGCGCCGACGACGTCGGCGGGACCGTCGAGCGACTGACCCGCGAACAGCTCGACGGCGACCGAACCAGAGCGGTCGTCGAGAGCGAGATCCGACGGCGCGACGGCAGCGTCTTCCCGGCCGCGACGACGGTTACTCCGTTCCCGAGCGACGACGGCGGTTGCGGGCGCGTCGGCGTCGTTCGCGACATCAGCGAGCACAGAGAGCGCGAACGACAGCTCGAATCGCTCTCGAAGGCCGCCGGACGGCTGCTCGACGCGGACTCCCAGCGGGAGATGGCGACTATCGCCGTCGACACCGCGGCGGGGGTGCTCGACGGACCGTTCGTCTCGGTCGCGCTGTACGACGAGACGAGCGGGGCGCTCCGCCCGCAGACGGGGTCGGCGACCGACGGGCGGCTCGCCGACGTGGAGCGATTGCTCGACCCGGAGGCGGAGCTCGCCTGGCAGGCGTACGTCGACGGCGAGCGGTACGTCTTCGAGGACGTCGAACCGGTCGACGAGGAGTCAGATCCGTTCGACGTCGCCGTCTACCCGCTGGGCCGTCACGGCGTCTTCCTCCTCGGGGGGAGCCCGGACCCGAAGACGGCGAGTTTCGCCCGCATCCTCGCGGCCAACACCGAGTCGGCGCTGGACCGCGGCGACAGGGAAGCGCGTCTCGTCGAGCAGCAGACGCAGCTACGCGAGCAGAACCGGACGCTCGGCCGCCTCAACCGCGTCAACGGGGTGACGCGTCAGGTTCTCCGGACGCTCGTCGACGCCACCTCCCGCGCGGAGATAGAGCGGTCGGTCTGCGAGCAGTTGACGACGACGGGACCGTATCGGTTCGCCTGGATCGGCGGCCGCGACGTCGTCGACGACACGGTCGCGCCTCGGACGTCCGCCGGATTCGAGAACGGTTACCTCTCGGAACTGCGGGCGCTCACGGACCGAACGCATCCGTCGGTTCGGGCGGTCGAGAGCGCCGACCCCGTCGTCGTCGACGACCTCCACGACGACCCGCCGTTCGACACGTGGCGCAGCGAGGCGCTGAAACGCGGCTACCAGTCGCTCATCTGTCTCCCGCTTCGCTACCACGGCACGTCGTACGGCGTGCTCTGCGTCTACGCCGACCGACCGGACGTGTTCGACGAGATGGAGCGGTCGGTGCTGCGCGAACTGAGCAACACGACGGCGTACGCTATCAACGCCGTCGAGAGCAAGCGAAGTCTCGTCGGCGACGCCGACGTCGAGCTCGAACTCACCGTCGAGGACGACTCGGTCTCGTATCTCCGCGCGAGCGAGGAGCTGGACTGTTCGCTGGAGCTCGACGACCTGGTGACGCAGGAGGAGGGCGGTCTCCGCGCCGTCTTCACCGCCCGCGGGGTGGATTCGGAGTCGTTCGTCGCACACACGAAGCAGACGCTGGACGTTCGAGAGCTCCGTCTGGTCGACGAGAGCGGGTCGGACGCGGTGTTCGAGTGCACCGTCGGCGTCGAACACATCTTCCAGACGTTCGTCGACTACGGCGTCGTCCCGCGGCGGTTCGACGCCGCGGACGGCGTCGGCAACGTCACGGTCACCGTCTCCGACCAGTTCGACGTCCGGTCGTTCGTCGAGACGCTGCGGACGCAGTACGACCGCGTCGAACTGACCGCTCGCCGGGAGCGACCGCGGGAGTCGCCGACGCTCGGGGAGATGCGCGCGCAGTTGAACGCGCAGCTCACCGACCGACAGCGGCAGGCGCTGGAGACGGCGTTCGCCAACGGGTTCTTCGAGTCGCCGCGGTCCAGCACCGAACGCGAGATCGCCGACCGCCTCGGCATCGCTCAATCGACGCTCAACGGCCACCTCAGGGCCGCACAGCGGAAAGTACTGGAGTACCTCTACGAGCCCGACTGAGCGGTACCCTATCAGTATCGCCCCGGATAGACCGGGAGCCGATGTGGATAGTGGAATCTCACATGGGGCTGGATTGCGTATCGAAAATCGAGAATGTCCGATACGGTTACTAAATGGGCCACCAGTAGTCGGCCGGTTTCTATCACTGCGGTCGAGGCTGTCGCCGAGTGTCTGAACAGCAACCCGATGGAGCTCGAGATGTCGCTCGTCGAAGTTGTCGACGCGGACGCCCTCGACGACCTGTTCGACGGAGCCCACCGAAGAGCCAGCGACGACGGTCTGCTCCTCACGATATTCACGTTCTGCGGATGCGAGGTCACGGCTTACGACGACGGAAAAGTCACCGCGACGCGACTCGACAAGCGTGCCAGCGTCACGTCGAACAGCGGTTCGAAAGCGTCGCTCCGACGCTGAGCGTACGCTGACGCTGAGCGTCGCTCCGACTCACAGCGGCCCGTCACCCTTCGGTCGCGCTTCCTCGCTCGGCCATCATTCTCGCCGCGCGACTCGCCCAGTCGCTTCTGCGGAAACTCCAGCCGACGACGAGCGCCATCCAGAGATAGCTGAGTCCGATGCCGAGATACGCGCCGAGCGGACCGTAACCGAGCGTCTCGCCGACCAGCCACGAGAAGCCGAGAAAGAAGCCGAGCATCCCGGTAGTGCGCGCGACGAACGGCGTCCGCGTCTCGCTCGCACCCTGTAGCGCCCCCGAGAGCGCGACGAACACGACGAGCACGCACCCCGAGAGCCCGTACACCCGCGCGAAGTTCGTCGCGTACCGGACCGTCTCGGGGTCGTCCGAGAAGAGGCGGACGAACCATCCCGCGCCGAGCACCAAGAGGAGGCCGACGACGCCGACGGTGACGACGCCGAGCGCCGCGACGGCCCACCCCTCGAACCTGGCCCTCTCTGGGTCACCGTCGCCGAGTGCCTGCCCGACGACGACGCTGGCGGCGACGCTGTACCCGCGAGAGAGCGGACCGGTCACCTGTTGGTACATCCGGCGACCGATCTGGAACCCGGCGTTGACGGCGGTGCCGAAGCCCAGAAGCAGCGAGTTGAACGGGAACTCCGCGAGCGTGGCGACGAACCCCTCGGCGATGCGCGGGAGACTGACCTCGACGAGTTGCCGAGCGATGACCAGGTCGCGGGGCCGCGCGAACGACGCCTCGCTCCACGGCGTCCACATCGCAAGCAGGAGAAGCGCCGCCGTCACGACGTTGGCTGCGGCCGTGGAGACGCCGACGCCGACGACGCGCAGCTCCGGGAAGCCGAACAGGCCGAGGCCGAGCACGACGGTTCCCGAGATGTTGAGCGCGTTGGCGAAGACGTTGATGTACATCGGCGTCCGCGTGTCGCCGGTTCCCTGCAACGAACGCGCGCCGATGAGCGCGACGTGACGTGCCGGTGCGGTGGCGAAGATGAGCGCGAGATACTGCCCGCCGAGCCGGGCGACCCGCTCGGAAGCGCCGAGTATCGAAATCGCCCACTCGCCGAAGAAGAGCCCGAACAGCGCGAACGGGACTCCCGTCAGAACTCCCATCAACAGCGCCTGCGTGATGGCCTCGTCGCGGTTGGCCGTCGCGCCGCTTCCGGTGTCCTGACTCGAGAGCGCGATGGCGCCGCCGCCGAGTCCGAGACCGATGCGGAGCGGGAATCGGGCGTAGAGGTCCGCGAGACCGATGGCGACGACGGCCGCCGGCGAGAACAGCGCCGTCACGATGACGTCTGTCGTCCGCATCAGCGTCCGGAACGTCTGCTCGGCCATCACCGGCCAGGCCAACGAGAGCACCCGCCGCCAGACCGGCCGTAGCCGTCGCCACAGACTCACGGTCGCCCCTCGTCGTCTCCGCGCATACGCGGACCAGGATACAGACCGTGTTACGCCCCCCGAAGGGGGAAGTGGCTGCCGGTACTCTCTCCGGTATGGACTTCTTCGTGTACGGGACGCTCACGGACCCCGAACGCGTCGCCGAGCTCGTCGACTCGTACGTGTTCGTCGGCCCCGCCCGACTCTCCGGTCTCCATCCCGTTTCGGGGCGGTATCCGACGCTCGCGCCGGGCGGCGAGGTGGCGGGACGGCTCCTCCGAACCGACGACGTGGAGACGCTCGACCGCTACGAGGGCGTCGACGCCGGGCTGTACGCCCGCGTCCAGGTTCCGCGAGCCTCGGCAGCCGCGAACACGGCCGCCGACAGCGACGACGACGAGACGCCACCGGACGTAGCGGTGTACGTCGGCGACCCCGAGCGTCTCGACACCGAGGAGTCGATCTCGTGGCCGGGCGGCGGTTCGCTCGAAGCGCGAGTCCGCCAGTACGTCGTCGACCACGACGTGCGGATACACGAGCTCGACTGACGGTTCCGCGAGCGTCGAAACCGACATCTGGTCGACATCTGGTCGATACCTGGTCGACATCTTCCCGCGACAGACGAGTGGCCGACAGGCGTCTGACGGTCGTTCGAGGTCGACGCCGTCTGTCACTTTCACTTTCACTCTGCGTGCCTGATTTTTATATACTCCCACCGCTTAGCGGAGGTTGCACGTCACACGTGCATTCCCCTTTCCCCTAAGGATAAACGATTAACAACCACCGACAGGTATCTCGGATATGCTCTCTCTGTCGGACGTTCTGGCGGCCCGCGAACGAGTCAACGAGGTCGCACGTCACACGCCACTGGAGTACTCGCACACGTTCTCGGATATGACCGGGGCGGACGTCCACCTGAAACTGGAGAACTTCCAGCGGACGGGGTCGTTCAAGATTCGGGGTGCGACGAACCGCATCGTGACGCTCTCGGAGGAGGAGAAAGCGGCCGGCGTCGTCACCGCCAGCGCCGGCAACCACGCGCAGGGCGTCGCGCTCGCTGCCACGCGCGCGGGCGTCGAGTCCACCATCGTGATGCCGAAGTACGCGCCGATTTCGAAGGTGAAGGCGACCGAGCGCTACGGCGGCGACGTCGTCCTCTCGGGCGTCGACTACAACGACGCGCAGGTGAAGGCTCACGAGATAGAGGAAGCCGAAAGCCGGACGTACGTCCACGCGTTCGACGACGAGTACGTGATGGCCGGACAGGGGACCATCGGCCTCGAAATCGTCGAGGACTGCCCGAACCTCGACACCGTCGTCGTCCCCATCGGCGGCGGCGGCCTCATCTCGGGTATCGCCACCGCGATAAAGGCGAAGAAGCCCGACGCACGCGTCGTCGGCGTCCAGGCCGAAGGCGCGTCGAGCGTCGCCGACTCGCTACAGAAGGGCGAGATACACGAGTTAGAGAGCGTCGACACGATCGCCGACGGCATCGCGACGCGGAACGTCGGGACGGCCCCGTTCGAGGTCATCCGAGAACGCGTCGACGAGGTCGTCACCGTCTCCGACGAGGAGATAGCCGTCGCGCTGATGTACCTGCTCGAACGGAGCAAGACGCTCGTGGAGGGCGCGGGCGCTGTCGCGCTCGCGGCGCTTCTGTCCGATACGTTCGACTACGAGGCGGGCGAGACCATCGTCCCCGCGCTCTGTGGCGGCAACATCGACCTCAACACCCTCACGACGGTCATCCTCCGCGGCCTGGTCGAGACCGGCCGTTATCTCAAGGTTCGGACCGTGCTCAAGGACCGCCCGGGCGCGCTGGAGGACCTCATCCACATCGTCGCCGAGCAGCAGGCGAACATCTACGCCATCCGCCACGACCGAACGTCGCGCGACATCGGGATGAGCGACACCGAGGTCGAACTCGACTTGGAGATGCGCGGGCCGGAACACGTCGAGGCGTTGCTCGCCGAGATACGCGAGCGGGGGTACGAAGTGGAAGTGCTGGTCTGAAGCGGTCAAGCGCGCCGTGGTCCGTCCCTACCGCGACGATTCGAGGAGCGGACGTGCGGCGAGAGCGAGCGAGACGAGGGCGGCGACCGCGAGCACGACGCCGAATCCGAGCAACGGTCGAGTCGGCGGCACGGCGTACCGGACCCCCGCGAGGGCGACGACGGCGTAGCCGAATCCGGCGACCGACTCGGCGATTCGCCGCGCCGTCGTCAACTCCGGCGACCGGAGGTGACGGTACGACACGAATCCCGCGAGAGCGGCACCGACGAGACCGGCGGGGATGCCGAGAAAGAGCGAGAACTCGATAACCGACGACGCGAGTTCGGTGACGAGGCCGCCGACGAGCAGGAGCGTGGAGAGCGCGACGCCGACGGCGACGACGAACGCGTAGCGAGAGGAGTTCACGACGAGACGTATCGGCGTCTGAGAAGAAGAAGGTACGTCTCGGTCGCCGGGTCCCCGCGTATTAAGTCGTCTCCGCGAGAGCCACCGAGCATGAAGCGAATCATCAGCACGGACGACGCGCCCGCCGCCGTCGGCGCGTACAGTCAGGCGACGACGAACGGTTCCATCCTCTTCACCGCCGGTCAGATTCCGCTGACACCGGACGGCGAACTGCTCGACGACGCCGACATCGCGACGCAGACCGAGCAGTCGCTCGACAACGTGATGGCGATTCTCGACGCCGAGGACGCCGACGCGAGCGACGTGCTGAAGATGACGGTGTTCCTCGGAGACATCGACGACTTCGACGAGATGAACGAGACGTACGCGACGTACTTCGACGAAGAGCCGCCGGCGCGCAGCGCCGTCGAGGTCGCGGAACTCCCGAAGGGCGTCGGCGTCGAAATCGAGGCCATCGCGTCGCTGGAGTGAACCGACGCGTCAAGTCGAGTCTCCTCTGGGGGCTGGTCGGGTTCTTCGCGTTCCTCGTACTCGTGCAGGGGTACGACCTCGCGGTCGGACGACTGCCGCTCGGCTTTCTCGCGCGGGTCGGCGTCGCGGTCGGCGTCGGGGCGGTCGCCGCGGGCGTCTCGTACGTCGCGGAGCGGCGGTTGCTCGCGAGACGGTGACGGCGAGACGGTGACCGCGAACCGGTTCAGACGTCCTCTCGGAGGCGAATCTCGCCTTCGCTCACCGTCTCGACGTACTCTCCCCCGACGGCCAAGTCGTCGGCGTCGGCGTCTTCGCGGCCGAAGACCGCCATAATCGCGTCGGTGACACCGGGGTCGGGGTCGACGTAGGCGACGTTCCCGTCGACGGATGTCACGAGACCGAGTTTCTCGCCCGCGGCGTCGACCAGCACTTTGCCCTCGTCTTCGGAAGTCAGCGTTGCCATCGCCGGTAGTTCGGCCCGTGGTACCGTAGTGCTGTCGGGCGGTGCGAAAGGAAGGGTTTAAACGAGACACCGGCCAAAATTCGATGCGAGCCAGGATGGCCGAGTGGTAAGGCGCACGCCTGGAAAGCGTGTTCCCTCTGGGATCCAGGGTTCAAATCCCTGTCCTGGCGTTCTCGTAGAACAACACTCCTGAGCGGCGCGTCTCGTCGCGCCGCGGGGCGGTGTTGTGCGTCGGAACCTGACGACAGGTGATTTGAATCAGGGAAGTCGCAACCTGTGAGCAGAGCGAGCAGGTCCGTCTTCACGTCGTTCAAATCCCTGTCCGTAGCGCGTCTCCCCCGACAACACCTCCGAGTAGTACACCTCGTCCTCGACGACTCGTGACGTCCGTCTCCGGCGCGGAGAGTGGTCGCACGTTCGACACGACAGCGAGAATCAGAGAAAGATTGATACGGGTGGCAGACAATCACAAACACGAAATGCCTGACACGAAAAGCGGCCGCGAGAGGAAGGGCAGAAACAAGCGTGCACAGCTGGAGCACCACCTCGCTCGTCGGGAGGTACGGACGCTTGACGTGAACGACGAACCGGAGATATACGACGACGTGGAGGAACTCGACGAAGCCGTTCTCAACCTCTACGCCCTGAACGGTCGAGAGCAGTAACCGAACTCCCCGTTTCGCTTTTTTTTGGGTCGACAGCCGAGCCACGCGTCTCGTACGCACAGCGAAGAGACGTACGCTGTCACGCGGAGTCAGTTGCAGATGGCCGTCTGCGGTCGATTTTGTATATAAAAGGCCGATTTTTCCGCCCCGAGCGTCGATTCGAGATTCCTGTTAACACAGTTCATTAGTATCCGGTTCACGGGTCCGGTCCGTGTGTTTTCGAGCGGTGAGTGACAGTGTGTGGCGTGGCGTTCGATAGCTCGTCAGCGGAACTTTTTTATAGAAGCACAAACAATCCCGGTGTAGACCATGAGCCAGCGAATGCAACAGGGTCAGCCGATGATCATTCTCGGAGAGGATTCCCAGCGCGTCAAGGACCGCGACGCGCAGGCGTACAACATTCGCGCGGCCCGCGCGGTAGCGGAGGCCGTCCGCTCCACACTCGGGCCGAAGGGGATGGACAAGATGCTCGTCGACTCGATGGGCGACGTCACCGTCACGAACGACGGCGTCACCATCCTCAAGGAGATGGACATCGACAACCCGACGGCCGAGATGATAATCGAAGTCGCCGAGACCCAGGAGGACGAGGCCGGCGACGGGACGACGACGGCCGTCGCCATCGCGGGCGAACTCCTCAAGAACGCCGAGGACCTCCTCGAACAGGACATCCACCCGACGGCGGTCATCAAAGGTTACACCCTCGCCAGCGAGAAAGCGCGCGAGGAAGTCGACAACATCGCGACGCGGGTCGACCCCGACGACGAGGAGCTGCTGAAGAAGGTCGCCGAGACCTCGATGACGGGCAAGGGCGCGGAGCTCAACAAGGACGTGCTCGCCGACCTCGTCGTCGGCGCGGTCCAGCAGGTCACCGTCGAGGCCGACGACGGCTCGCACGTCGTCGACATGGAGAACGTCAAGATCGAGACGCAGACCGGTCGCTCCGCCGGCGAGTCCGAACTGCTCCGCGGCGCGGTCATCAACAAGGACCCCGTCCACGACGACATGCCCGTCGAGTTCGACGAGGCGAACGTCCTGCTGCTCAACGAGGCCGTCGAAGTCGAGGAGGCCGGCGTCGACACGAACGTCTCCATCGACAGCCCCGACCAGCTCCAGCAGTTCCTCGACCAGGAGGAGGAACAGCTGAAGAAGAAGGTCGACCAGATCGTCGACTCCGGTGCGGACGTCGTCTTCTGTCAGAAGGGCATCGACGACCTCGCCCAGCACTACCTCGCCAAGCAGGGCGTGCTCGCCATCCGCCGGACGAAGAAGTCCGACATCGAGTTCCTCAAGAACGTCGTCGGCGGCAGCGTCGTCACCGACCTCGACGACGTCGGCGACGCCGACCTCGGCTTCGGCTCGGTCCGCCGCGACGAGGAGGACGAACTGTTCTACGTCGAGGGTGAGGACGCCCACGGCGTCACGCTCCTGCTCCGCGGTTCGACCGACCACGTCGTCGACGAACTCGAACGCGGCATCCACGACGCGCTCGACGTCGTCGCCACCACCGTCTCCGACGGCCGCGTGCTCGCCGGCGGCGGCGCTATCGAGGTCGAACTCGCCTCCCGGCTCCGCGACTTCGCCGACTCCGTCTCCGGTCGCGAGCAGCTCGCCGTCGAGGCGTTCGCCGACGCGCTCGAACTCGTCCCGCGCGTCCTCGCCGAGAACGCCGGTCTCGACGCCATCGACACGCTCGTCGACCTCCGCGCGGCCCACGAGGACGGCGACGTCCGCGCCGGCCTGAACGCCTTCACGGGCGACGTGGAAGACACGTTCGAGGCGGGCATCGTCGAACCCGCTCACGCCAAAGAGCAGGCGCTCTCGTCTGCCACCGAGGCCGCGAACCTCGTACTGAAGATAGACGACATCATCGCCGCGGGCGACCTCTCGACCGGCGGCAACGACGACGAGGAAGGCGGCGCACCCGGCGGCATGGGTGGCATGGGCGGCATGGGCGGCATGGGCGGCGCGATGTAACACGACCTTTTACGCTACACTCGGGCGGCAACGCCGCCCTCGTTCGGTAAAAGCTCGGCCAAAAGCACTCGTCGCTCGCTTCAGTCGCTCCGCGACTTCCGCTTGCGACTCGGCCCGCTCGGGCCTGACGGCCCTCGCGGTGAGTGAACTGGACGACTTCCGCCTGTGGTACCGCCGTTCGACCGACTCTCGAATTTTTCAAACACAAAACATATACTGCGTTTCCGAGTAGCGGCGGCTATGCCCTCCAGACGTACAGTCGTCGCTGCCGGATTGGTCGCTATCTCCGGGTGTTCGACTGGTTCGAGTGACGAAGGGAAAACGGACGAGAACCGGCAGACGAAGTCTCGGTCGAATCTGACGACGGCCGACGAAGAAACCGAGAGTGCAACGCCGGTGCAGGAACTTCGCGTCGGCGAGACGGCAGACATCGACGGCGCTTCCGCCACTGTGTCGGCGATAGATACACAGGAGTCGGTCTACGTCACACGAACCGACTGGATGGACGTTCTCACCGCCCACCCAGCGCGATTCGTCTTCGCGTCGGTAACTGCCGAGACCGAGTCAGAGTTCCCAGTATCGCGGTTCAGTCTCGTCGACGACGACGGGCACACCAGCGAATACACCGATTTCGGGAGTCGTCCCGGCTACTCCATCGTGCCCGATAGCGAACCGCATCAGTCGCTCGATGCCGACGGTTCGGAAGGGTGGATCGGATTCTCCCTCCCCGCACCGTACGACGGTGACGGACTCCGACTGACGTTGACCGCAGGTAACGAGACGGCGACGTGGGAACTCCCGGAGAAACTCGTCAAAACGCTTCGTACGCCGCTTCCGACGTTCGAGTACGTCGAGGTCGAGATACCCGAGGGAGCGTCGCTCGACGACTCTTTCGAGGTGTCTGTTACGGTCCGGAACACGAGCGATGTAGACGGAACGTTTCGCGGGAGTCCGAACGTCAACGAGATGCTGTACGGCCCGTTCTCGCTGTCCGTTCCGGCCGGAACGGAGGAGACGTGGACGACCGAGATTCGAACGTCGGAGTACGCCGACGAGAACGGCGACGAAATCCGTATCTCCCTGTACAGTCCGCTGGAAACCGTCGAACGAACCGTCGTCGCCGACGCCTCGCAGTCGTAGCCGCGACCAACCCCACCGAAGCTTAGCAGTAACTAAATAGGCGCTCCGCAAATTTTGCGAGCATGAAGACGCTGCTCCTCAACAGCGAGGACGTACACCACAACGCTCGGATGCCGGAGCTCATCCGAGCCGTCGAGGACGCCTTCGCCGCCTACGAGCGCGGCGACGCGCAGATGCCGCCGAAGTCGTACATCGACCTGCCGCAGTACAACGGCGACTTCCGGTCGATGCCCGCCTATCTGGAGGCCGCCGACTGGGACGCCGCCGGCATCAAGTGGGTGAACGTCCACACGGACAACCCCGGCGACCACGACCTGCCCACCGTCATGGGGACGATGATCTACTCGGACCCCGAGACGGCGTTCCCGCTCGCCATCATGGACGGCACCGAGTTGACGATGCAGCGCACCGGCGCGGCCGCCGCCGTCGCCACCGACCACCTCGCCGTCGAAGGGGCGAGTTCGATGGGTATCGTCGGCGCGGGCGTCCAGTCGTACACGCAACTGCGAGCGATTTCCGAAGTGCGGCCCATCGAGGAAGTCGTCGTCTCCGACCTCGACGAGGAGCGCGTCGCGCGCTTCCTCGACACCTTCGAAGACGAGTTCGACATCCGCGCGGGCAGCATCGAGGAGGCCGCCTCCTGCGACGTGCTCTCGACGGTGACGCCCGTCGAATCGCCTATCGTCCCCCGTGAGGCCGTCGGCGAGCACACCCACATCAACGCGATGGGCGCCGACGCCGAGGGGAAACACGAACTCGCCGACGAGGTGCTTCTGGACGCCAAACTCGTCATCGACGACTACGAGCAGACGACCCATTCCGGCGAGATCAACGTCCCCTACAACGCGGGCGTCCTCGGCGACGACGACATCTACGGCCAGATTGGTGAAATCGTGGTCGGGAAGATAGCGGGCCGCACGGAAGACGACGGAATCACCGTCTTCGACTCGACGGGCCTGGCGATTCAGGACGTCGCCGCCGCCCACGTCGTCTACGAGCACGCCGACGAGAACGACAACGGCTACCCGTTCGACCTGATGGGTCTGGACGGGTAGGCGTCGGTTAGGAGCTCGGGCTTCGTCGCCGTCTCACGTTACTCCGCTTCCGTCTCGTCGGTTTCTCTGCGCCGGTCGATGCGTTCGAACACCCGCGTGAGCAACCAGACGATTATCACGAACGGGAGCAGCGGGACGATGAGAATCACCAGAAGCAGCGCGTACGTCAGGCCGATGACGTTCATCTCGGTGTCTGGGCGACTCTTGTACCCCGGGGTCACCGTCCGGTAGGCTTTCGTCATCAACCCCGGCGTCTCGTCGTCGGAACTCATGAGTGAGTGTACGACGTCCGCCGGATTAAGCGTTGGTCGGCCGACGGGTCGTTCTCGTCGAACCGGCGGCAGTCGCAGCGCCGAAAGGACGAAAAACGCGTCTGTGCGCCGACTACGCGCCGATTCCCATCCCGAGGAACAGAGTCATCGTGATGGCCATGATGATGAACCCCGCGACCATGGCGACGGTGGTGTAGCCGAGGATGTCGCGGGCGCGTAGTTGCGCCAGCGCGAGCGCCGGAACCGCCCAGAACGGCTGAATCATGTTCGTCAGTTGGTCGCCCATCATCTCGATGACGACGGCGGTGTACAGCGGCATGCCGAGTTCCCGTGTCGTCTCGAGGAGAATCGGACCCTGTGCGACCCACTGACCGCCACCGGAGGGGACGAACACGTTGACGATACCCGCGCTGATGAGGCCGAGCACCGGCCACGTCAGCGGCGTCGCGATGTCGGCGAAGAAACCGGCGATGGCCGCGGCGAGTGCGGTTCCCGTGAGCAGTCCAGCGATACCTGCGTAGAAGGGGAACTGAAAGAGGATGCCGGCGACGTTCTTCACGCTCTTGTCCATCTGCGTGACGATGCGCTTCGGCGTCACCCACAGTACGATGGCGCAGAAGATGAAGAACGCGTTGATGGTGTTGAGGTTGATGGCACCGAGACCGCTCTGAAGGACGTCGGAGAGGAAGTAGTACGCCGGGAACAGCGCGATAATCAGACCGAGGAACCGCGAGTTGTTGAGACGGTCGGCGGCGGTAACGCGCGACTGTTCCCCTGTAGCGACGCCGCCGTCGGCGGCGACGCCGGAGTCGGGTGCGTCGTCCTTCGTCTGCAGGCCGGTCGCGATCTCGTCGTAGACGTTCTCCGGTAGTTCGGTTATGTCCTCGCTACCTTTCGGGTGGAGACTCCCCATTACGAGGGGGATGACCGCGAGCAGGAGCACGACGGTGACGATGTTGGTCAGACTACCGATGGTCTCACCGAGCGGGATACCGCCCTGTGCGTACTCGGGGAACGTCGACGGGATCGCCGCCGGGTCGGCCATGATGAGACCGCTCGACGTGGTGATGCCGGAGTGCCAGATCATGAGCGCCGTGTACCCGGCGGCGATGAGAAGCGGGTAGTGAAGCTTCAGTCCCTTCTCCTTGCCGCGGAACGCCACCTGACGGGCGATGACCGCGCCGACGATGAGGCCGATGGCCCACGAGATGAGACCGGCGAGCATGGCGACGAACGAGGTCAGCGCGACGGCCGAGAACTGCGATTTCGGGAGTCCGGCGATTCGTCGTAAGAGCCTCGACACCGCGGGCGACTTCGCGATGGCGTCGCCGACCATCAGCGTGAGCGCGAACTGGGCCATGAACACCAGCAACGTCCAGACGCCGCCGAACCACGCGTCCATCACGCCCGTCGGCGAGGTGCCCACCAACAGCGCCCCGACCGCAGCGATGAGCGTGAGAATGATGACGAGCACGTACGGGTCCGGTACGTACTCCATCGCGATGTCTGCAAACCATTCGCCTAGTCGTTTCACCGGGTCAGTAAGTGCCATACGCTACAGTCCCGAATGAATAATTCATACATAATGGTTTGCCATGTTATCGCATCACAGTCGACAGAAAATTGAGGTTATCTGATATACGTTACTGGTATCGTCACTACTTGCCATTTCCGCCGAGGTCGTCGGTCCTCCGCCGCAATCACCGGTTCTCCGGCCCGACCGTCCCCGCCGCGGCCTTCCGGCGACGTGACGCTTAAGCACCGGGGCCACGGACACACCGCCGATGAACGATGTGTGTGTGGTTGGCACGGGAACCACCGAGTTCGGCGTCCGCGAGGAGGGCATCGTCGAACTCGGCGTCACGGCGGTCGGGCGGGCGCTCCGCTCCTGCGACGTCGACAGGGAGGACGTCGACGCGCTCTACCTCGGGAACTTCGTCGCCGGGATGCTCGAAGGACAGGAAACGCTCGCGCCGCTGGTCGCCGACAGCGTCGGTCTCGTCGGCGTCCCGACGATGAAGACCGAGGGCGCGTGCGCGAGTTCGGGTATCGCGTTCAGACAGGCGTATCAGGCGATCCGAACCGGTATCCACGACGTGGTCGTCGTCACCGGCGTCGAGCGGATGACGAGCGCCGAGACGTCGGAGTTCACCCGCGCGCTCGGAAGCGCCGCCGACCACGGCACCGACGGCGCGACGGGGTTGACGTTTCCGGGCTTCTACGGGCTCGTGCTCGACCGCTACATGCACGAGTACGGCGCGACCCGCGAGCAGGTCGCCGCCGTCTCGGTGAAAAATCGGAGAAACGGCGCGTCGAACCCGCGGGCGCGGTTCCGGTCGCCGGTGACCGTCGAGGACGTCGTCGACTCCCGACTGGTCGCTGACCCGCTCCGCCTCTACGACTGCTGTCCCGCCGCCGACGGGGCCGCCGCGGTCGTGCTCGCGTCGGCGGACGTCGCCGACTCGTACACCGACGCGCCGATACCGGTGCTCGGCAGCGGACACGCGACGGGCCGAAGCGCCGCGTACCGCTACGACGACCTGACGACGCTCGAAGCGACGACGCTGGCCGCCGAGGAGGCGTACGACGAGGCGAACATCTCGCCTTCGGACGTCGACGTCGTCGAACTCCACGACTGTTTCTCGGCGGCCGAAATCGGTGACTCAGAGGACCTCGGCTTCTTCGAGAAGGGCGAGGGCGCGGCCGCCGTCGCCGAGGGTCGGACCGCAGTCGACGGCGAAGTTCCCATCAATCCGAGCGGCGGGTTGCTCGCGAAGGGTCACCCGGTCGGTGCGACCGGCATCGGCCAGATTTACGAAGTGTGTCTGCAGTTGCTCGGCGAACACGAGAACCAGGTCGACGGAGCCGAGGTCGGACTGGCGCACAACCTCGGCGGGAGCGGTGCGGTGAGCACCGTCACCGTCCTCGGAGGGCCGTCGCGTGTCTGAGTCGCCCCCGAGGTTCCCGGCGACGCGGTGCGCCGACTGCGGGCTGTTGTACGGCCACGAAGCGTACATCTGCCGCGAGTGCGGCTCCGAGACGTTCGCGGAGGCACCGCTCGACGGGACTGGGACGGTGTACGCGCGGACGACGATTCGGGTTCCGGGGTCCGACCAGCAGGGAGAGGAGCCGTTCGAGGTGGCCGTCGTCGACGTCGGCGGCGAGGAGACGGTGAGAGTGACCGCGCGCCTCGAAGAGAACCCCGAACTCGGCCCCGACGACCCCGTCGAGTTCGTCGACAGACGAGACGGCGTCTTCTACTTCCGGGCGGCGTAACGCTCCGGGGGTCGAATCGCCGTCTCGGGGTCGAACTTTTCACCTCCGGAACCAATGGCTCCCCATGCGTGCCATACGGTACCACGAACACGGCGACCAGGACGTGCTCCGCGTCGACGACGTCGAGAAACCGACGCCGAGCGAGGGCGAGATTCGAGTCGAACTGAAGGCGGCGGGCGTCAACCCCGTCGACACCTACTTCCGCGACGGGTCGTACCAGCCCTTCACGCTCCCGATGGTTCCCGGCGTCGACTTCGCGGGCGTCGTCGACGAAGTGGGGACAGGAGTCGAGGGCTTCGACGTCGGCGACCGGGTGTTCGGAACTGGGTTGGGAAACGACCGCTACGGCAGCACGGCCGAGTACGTCATCGCGCCCACCGACCGAATCGCTCACCTCTCGGACGGCGTCTCGTTCGTCGAAGCGGGCGCGGCGGGCGTCGCGACCGTCACGGCGTGGCGGGCCATCGTCGACCACGCGGCGCTCGAACCGGCGGAGTACTGTCTCGTACACGGCGGCAGCGGCGGCGTCGGTCACGCGGCCGTCCAGATCGCCGCCGCGTCGGGCGCTCGCGTCGTGACGACGGCGAGCGAGCGGTATCACGACGCCCTCTCGGAACTCGGCGCGCGGACGGTTCTCGACTACGAACGCGACGACCTCCAGTCGGCGGTCGCGGAGGCGACCGACGGCGGTCCGAACGTCGTCGTCGACCACATGCTCGAACGTTACCTGCAGTTCGACTGCGACGTCGCCGCGCCGTACGCCCGCATCGTTCTCTTCCGCAACCGACATCTCGAAGCCGGGTTCACGAACGTCCCCGCCGCCGGGGGGAAGGAACTGCAGTTCCACCTCATGAGCATGTACAACGCGCCGCGGCTGGCCGACCCGCTGGCGCGCGTCGACCGCCTGCTGGCGGACGGTCTCCTGCGCGTCGAAGTCGCCGGCGAGTACGGCTTCGACGAGGTGGCCGAGGCCCACAGGCGGGTGCGCGAGGAGAGCTTCCTCGGAAAACTCGTCGTCGTTCCCTGACGGCTCGTGGAACGACCGCCGTCGGCCGCTACGCCCCGTCTTCGCGGAGTTCGACGCGGCGAATCTTCCCGCTCGACGTCTTGGGGAGTTCGTCGAGGAACTCGACCTCCCGGGGGTAGGCGTGTTTGGCGAGTCGCTCGCGAACGAACCCCCGAATCGAGGCGGCCACCTCGTCGTCGTGGCCCCACCCCTCGGTCGTGACGACGTACGCCTTCACGAGTTCGCCGCGCTTCTCGTCGGGGACGCCGACGACGGCCGCCTCCGCGACCGCCTCGTGTTCGAGCAGCGTGCTCTCGACCTCGAAGGGGCCGATGCGGTAGCCCGACGAGAGGATGACGTCGTCGGCGCGGCCGACGAACCAGAGGTAGTCGTCGCCGTCGCGTTCGGCGGCGTCGCCGGTCAGAAACAGCTCTCCGCCCTCGTGTTCGACCCACGCTTCGGCGGTCTTCCGCGGTTCGTTCCAGTAGCCCCCGAAATACGTCGCCTCGCCGCGGGCGACCGCGAGTTCGCCGACTTCGTCGGCCTCGGTTTCGGCCCCCGTCTCGGGGTCGACGACCCGGACGTCGAACCCCGGGAGCGGCCGTCCCATGCTCCCCGGCTTCACGTCCATCTCGCAGGCGTGGTGGTTGCCGGCGACCATCCCGCACTCGGTGACGCCGTAGTGGTCGTACACGGTGACGCCGAGTTCCTCGTCGAACCAGCGCATCACCTCCGGGTTCAGCGGTTCGCCCGCGCTGTTGCCCTTCCGCAGCGAGAGGTGGTACGACTCGTGGGCGTCGCCGGCGGCGACGAGTCCGCGATACGCCGTCGGACTCGTGGCGAGGCTCGTCACGTCGTAGCGCTCCATCACCGCGTACCAGGCCTCGGGGTCGAACTCGCCCTCGTAGAGCACGTTCGGCACGCCCATACTCACGGGAGCGATGCCCGCCGTCAGCAGGCCGTACATCCACCCGGGGTCGGCCGCCCCCCACACCGTCTCGCCGTCGCCGAGGGCCATCGAGCACTCCAGATACGGGTAGAGCGCCGCCAGTACTCGATGCGTGAGTTCGCAGCCCTTCGGCGGGCCGGTCGTCCCGCTCGTGTACTCCAGCGTGCAGAGGTCGTCGGCGGACGTCTCGGCCGTCTCGTACGTCGACGGTTGGTCGGCGACGAGCGCCTCGTACTCGATATCCTCGCCGTCGAGGTTTTCGCCGTCATCGCCGACGACGCCATCGGCGTCACTGCCGCCGACGCCATCGCCGTCGGGTCCGTCGCCCCGACGGTCGATGACGACGACGTTCTCGATACCCACCTCGTCCTCGACGGCGGCCACCTTCTCTCGGTACTCGGTCGTCGTGAACACCGTCTTCACGCCCGCGTCGGCTGCGCGGACCTCGATGGCGTTCGGGCCGAACGCCGTGAACAGCGGGACGTACACTGCGCCGCGTCGCCAGATACCCAGAAACGTCGGGTAGAGCTCCGGAAGACGAGGAACGAGCGTCGCCACGGGTTCGCCACGCTCGACGCCCAGCGATTCGAGGGCGTTCGCCACCCGCGCGCTCCGCTCGTCGAGGTCGGCGTAGGTGAGCGTCTCGCGCTCGCCCTCGGCAGCACCCTCCCAGTAGAGCGCCGGGCCGGAGCCGACGTGCCGACAGACCGTCTCGTGGGCGACGTTGAATCGGTCGGGGGCGTTCCAGTCGAACCCCGCCCAGACCTCGCCCCACGAGAAGGACGCGCCGAGTTCCTCGTACGTCGTCATGGCCGTCCACTCCCGTCGGCCAAATCGGTCACGTCGGTCGCGTCGGTCGAGTCGGTCGAGTCGGTCGAGTCGGCCGAGTCGGTCGAGTTAGCCGAGTCGGTCGGATTCGGTCGCCCCTCCGTGCGTTGTGTGCTCATACCATGGCGATTCGAACAGGAGGGCATAAACTTCGGTGTCGAGGCGAGGTACCGCCTCACTCGGCGAAGTCGGGGTCTCGGCCTTCGAGAAACGACAGCGCCCCCTCGCGGGCGTCCGGCCCCGAGAAGAGGTAGCCCAGTCCGTTCCGCATCGCCTCGTCCTCGCCCGCAAAGCGCAGCGACGCGTTGAGCCACGTCTTCGTCGTCTCCAGCGACGCGGGCGAGGAGCGCCCGAGCGCCGCGACGATATCCGAGACGGCGTCGTCGACCTCGCCGTCGTCGACGGCTCTGGCGAACAGCCCCCACTCGACGGCCTCCTCGGCACCGAGTTCCCGACCCGTCAGCGCGAGGTCGGCCGCGCGCTGGCGACCCACGAGGCGGGCGAGTCGCTTCGCGCCGTAGAACGGGTACGCCCCGATACGCGTCTCCGGGAGTGCGAAGACGGCGTCGCGGGGGGCGACCGTGAGGTCTGCCGACATCAGGAGTTCGAACCCGCCGCCGTAGGCCGACCCGTTCGCCTTCGCGACGACCGGCACTGGCGAGCGTTCGATAGCGCCGAAACAGCCGAGTACCGTATCCGCGAGTTCGCGGGCGTCCCGGGGGTTCTCGACGTCGGCGAGCGACCCGATGTCGTCGCCCGCGCAGAACACGCGCCCGCTTCCGGTGAGGACGATTGCGCGAGCACCGTCGTCGTCGGCGCGCCGCACTCCGTCGGCGACGGCGTCCCACATCTCCAGCGTCATCGCGTTCAGTTTCTCGGGGCGGTCGAGACGAACCGTGCTCACGCCGTCGGCGAACTCGTAGCTGACGTGTTCAGTCATGTGGTGACAACCCGCACAGTACCGGATAGTTCGTGCGGTTCCGGAAAACACGGGAGCGAGTGCGTCAGCGACTCGCGGGTGAGGGCGTCAGCGACTCGTGAGTGAACGCGTCAGCGACTCGCGGGTGCCAACGCCTCTATCGTCCGAAGCGTCAGGTCGTCGTCTGCCTGTCGCGGGACGGTGACCATCGGTCGGTCGAGCACGTCGAGGTCGAGAATCGTCTCTAATCGCCCTCGGGCCGCGTCGGGCGTTCCGGCGACGCCGAGCGCGCGGACCATCTCGTCGGTAACGGCGTCGCTCGCCGCGGCGCGGTCGCCGCTCCGCCACGCTTCGGCCACTCGGTCGGCCTCCTCGGGGAATGCGGTGGCGACGGCGCGTCGATAGCCCTCGCCGCTGCCGACGTAGTAGGCGAGGTGACCGCGGACGGCGTCGTACGCGTCGGTTTCGTCCTCGGAGACCGCCGCCGGAACGTACGGCGCGACGGCGATGTTTTCCGGGTCACGTCCGGCCTCGCGCGCCGCGTCGGCGACGACATCGAACGCCTCCGAGAGACCCTCGAACGGGATGTTGTGCGGAATCCAGCCGTCGCAGACGCGGCCGGTCGCCCGTCTGTTCGCCGGGCCGAGCGCCGCGTTGTACACCGGCACGTCCGCGTCGAGGCCGGGGAAGTCAGCCACCTCGAACAGTTCTCCCTCGTAGTCGACGGCGTCGGCGTCGCTCAGGTAGGCTTTGACGAGTTCGACCGTCTCGTGGATGCGGCGGACTGGCTGGTCGTAACTCGTCCCGTGGAGGTCTTCGACGGCCTTCGGCGTGCTCGCGCCGACGCCGAGGGTCAGACGGCCGGGAGCGAGTCGGTCGACTGACGCGGCGGCCATCGCGATGACCGCTGGCGACCGCGAGAACACGTTGACGATGGCCGTGCCGAGGTCGATTCGTTCGGTCCGCATCGCGAGTTCCGCGAGTTGGACGAACGCGTCGGTGCCCCAGAGTTCGCTCACCCAGACGGCGTCGTAGCCGAGTTCCTCCGCCCGCTCGGCGACCGAGGCGGGTGACTCGGCGGCGACGTCCGGGAGCAGCAGTCCGAGCGAGGTCGGCATCCGCTACTCCTCGTACCGCGTGACGTTCTCCAGTTCGGAGTCGTCGATTTCGGAGAAGGCGTCGCGGGCGATGACGCGCTTGTGCACCTCGTCCGCGCCGTCGACGAAGCGGAACTGCCGGACGTTCTGGTAGAAGTCCGCGAGCGGGAGGTCCTCGCCGACGGCGTTCGCGCCGCACATCTGCATCGCCGTGTCGATGGCCTCCTGGACGACGTTCGACGTGTAGAGCTTGCTCATCGACACCTCGATTCTGGCCTCGTCGCCCGCGGTGATACGGTCGGCGGCGTGGCGGACCATGCAGCGCGCCGCGTGGAGTTCGGTCTCGGCCTCGGCCACCGAAAAGCGGATTCCCTGTTTCTCGGCGACGGGCGAGCCGAACGCCTCGCGCTGGCTGGTGTACGCCTTCGCCACGTCGAGCGCGCGCTGGGCCATCCCCGAGTAGCGCATGCAGTGGGTGAGTCGCGCGGGACCGAGACGCTGCTGGGCGATGGAGAAGCCCTCGTTCTCCTCGCCCATGAGGTTCTCGACGGGGACGCGGACGTCGTCGAACTTGATTTCGGCGTGGCTCGTCCCGAGCAGTCCGTCGGCCATGTGCGGGATGCCGCGCTCGACCTCGACGCCGGGCGTGTCGGCGGGGACGAGGATGATGGAACAGCCGCTGTAAGGATGGGCGTCGAAATCCGTGCGGGCCATCACGAGCAGGATGTCGGCCTCAAGTCCGTTCGTCGTCCACCACTTGTGGCCGTTTATGACCCACTCGTCGCCCTCCTTTCTCGCCTCGGTCTTGAGCATCTTCGGGTCCGACCCGCCGCCCTGCATCGGCTCGGTCATGCAGAAGCCGGAGCGGATCTCTCCGGCGACGAGCGGGCGGAGCCACTCCTCTTTCTGCTCCTCGGTGGCGACGAGTTCGAAGGTGTGCATGTTGCCCTCGTCGGGGGCGTCGACGCGGATGGCGGGCGCGGCCAACAGGCTCCGCCCGGCCTCCTCGAACGCCGGGAGCACGTCGCGGAACTGCATCCCCATCCCGCCGTACTCGGTCGAAATCTGCGGCGCGTAAACGTCGCGCTCGCGGGCTTCGTCCCGCAGGTCGGCCAGTCGGTCCTCGCCTATCGGCCCGTCGCCCAGCAGGTCGCGCTCGACGGGAATCACCGTCTCGTCCACGAACTCGCGGACGCGTGCCGCGACCGCCTCCGCCCGTTCGGAATCGTCGTACTCCATAATCGTTCATGCGCGTTCTGTGCTAAAAGTTCTCTCACCGCGGCGATTTGCCGCTGGAGGGCGCGGAACGCGCGCCTTGGGGCGTTATCGGGCGTATCCGACGGTTCGCCAGCGTTGGCGGTCCGTCGGCATCAGACGGCTCGTCGGCATCAGACGGCTCGTCGGACTCGAACGGGTCACCGTTACCGGGCGGTCCACCCGCCGTCGACGGCGAGACAGGCGCCGGTGACGTAGCTGGCGGCGTCGCTCGCGAGGAAGACGACCGGCCCCGCGAGTTCTTCGGGGTCGGCGAAACGGTCCAGCGGCGTCCGGTCGACGATGGACTGCCTGAGCGTGTCGTTCTCGCGCACCTCCGCCGTGAGGTCGGTAGCGACGTACCCCGGCGCGACGACGTTCGCGCGCACGTCGGGAGCCCAGTCGAGCGCGATGCTCTTCGTGACGCCGACGAGGCCGTGCTTCGAGGCGACGTAGGGATGCTGCCGCGGGAGGCCGACGACGCCGCCGACGCTGGCGACGTTGACGAGCGAGCCGCCGTCGCTCTCGGCGAGGTACTTCGCGGATTCCTGCGCGCAGCGGAACGCCCCGCGGAGGTTCACGTCCAAAACGAAGTCGTAGCCGTCGGGGTCGACGTCCTCCGGTCGGCCGAGCGCCGCGGCGGGGTTGACGCCCGCGTTGTTGACGACGACGTCGACGCCGCCGAACGCGTCGGCCGTCCGCTCGAACAGCGCTCTGATGTCCTCGTCGTCGGTCACGTCCGTCGGGGCGACGAGGCTCTCGGCGCCGTAGGACTCGATTCGCTCGGCTGCCGCTTCGACGTCCGACTCGGTTCTGGAGGTCGGAACGACCGTCGCGCCGGCGGAGGCGAGGCCCTCGGCGATGGCGAGGCCGATGCCGCGCGTGCCCCCGGTGACGACGGCGACGCGACCGGTGAGGTCGAACTGGTCGAGCGCGTTCATCGGCTCACCTCCTCGGAGGTGGCGTCCGAATCGGACGCTGGCTCGGATTCGCGGTCCCAGTGGTTCACGCTCTCCTCCTTCTCCCGCGTCCGGAGCTTCTGTTTCTGTATCTTCCCGGTCGGCGTGTACGGAAACTCCTCGACGAACTCGATATATCGAGGGATTTTGAACGAGGCGAGTTGGTCGCGGCACGTCTCGACGACCTCCTCCTCCGTCAACTGGTGACCCTCCTTGACGCTGACGAGCGCCTTCACGACCTCCGTGTAGAACTCGTCGGGACTCGGGATGACCGCCACCTCGTCGACGGCGTCGAGCGCCTTTATCACCCCTTCGACCTCGTACGAGGAGATGTTCTCGCCCGCTCGCCGGACGATGTCCTTCTTGCGGTCGAGGAAGTAGACGAAGCCGTCCTCGTCGAGTTTGCCGTAGTCGCCCGTGTAGAACCAGCCGTCGTGGACGGCCTCGGCCGTCTTGTCGGGTTGGCGGTGGTAACCGGCCATCAGCGCCGGGCAGTGCTGGATTATCTCGCCTTTCTCGCCGGTCGGGACGGGGTCGCCGTCGTCGTCGACGACCTTGATTCGCTTCTCCGCCGGCGGGAGCCCGATGCTCCCGATGCGACGTTTCTCGGGGTCGGTCGGGTTGAGCATCAGAAGCGGGTCCTCGGTGAGCGAGTAGCCCTCGACGACGCGCAGGCCGAAGCGCTCCTCGAACGGTTCGATGAGTTCCGGCGGCGTCCCCGCCGAGAAGACGAGTTCGACCGGGTTGTCCGCGTCGTCGGGCGACTCGGCGACGTTGTCGAGCATCTTCAGCATGCTCCCCATGGCGTTGAACTCGGTGACGCCGTGCTCGCGGCACCAGTCCCACCAGCGCGAGGAGGAGAAGCGCTCGTAGATGACCACCTCCGCGCCCGCCGCCGCCGCGCCGAGCGTCGAGTAAATCTGGGCGTTGGCGTGAAACAGCGGCAGCGCGGTGAACAGCGTGTCCTCGTGGGTGAAGCCCATCCGCTTCTGGAAGTCGACGGCGCTCAGCGTCCAGTTCTCGTGCTGGCACTCGACGGCCTTCGGCGGCCCCGTCGTCCCCGAGGTGTACATGTGGAGGCCGACCGAGCTCTCGTCGCCGTCGTGGGAGTCGACCTCGGTCGACTCGTCGGCCGAAAGCGCCGGCAGCGACTCGTAGTCGTCGACGGCCTCGGTCGTCAGGATTCGCTCGACCGAGGTGCCCTCAACGGCTTCCTCGGCAACTTCGAGCAGCTCGGGTGTCGTAACGAGCAACTCGGGCCGCGAGAGCTCCAGCGAGTGACGCAGTTCGTCGGGTTTGTACTCGGGGTTCGACGGCGCGGTGATGCCGTCGAGGTAGCCGTTCGCGAACATGAGAAACAGGAACTCGGGGCAGTTCGGCAGAAAGAGGCCGACCGCGTCGCCCGCCTCGACGCCGAGCGACGACAGCGCGTTCGCGTAGCGCTTCGACTCCTCGGCCGTCTCCTCGTAGCTGTAGCGCTCGTCGGGAAACGTCAGAAACGGCTTCTCCGGCGTCTTCTCCACCCGGCTTTCGAGCAGTGCTTCGATGCGCATTCGTGGTCGGGGGTACGTCCATCCACCACATGTAGGTTGTTATTCGTGAACATTTGTCTTAGCGCGCGATCAAGTCACCAGTCAACATTTATCACGGTTCGGCGTCCGGGAGTCGTATGGTGCGCGAACACCGGTACGAGGCCGCTCGGTTCGTCTGGGGCGAGAACGCCATCGGACGGCTGGACGACCTCTTACCGGAGGCGGGGGTCGAACGGGCGATGGTCGTCTGCGGCGAGCACGTCGGCGCGAACGAGGAACTGATGGGCGCAGTCGAGGACGCCCTCGGCGAGCGTCACGTCTACACCTACACCGGCGCGCGAGGCGACACGCCGCTCCGAACCGTGGAGGCGGGTGTCGAGGTGTTCCGCGACCACAACGCCGACGGCCTCGTGAGCGTCGGCGGCGGCAGCGCCAGCGACACGGCGAAGGCGATCTCCGTCTTCGCGGCCGAGAACGACCGCGACCTCCACGAGATGAAGACGCAGACGACGGAAGACGGGGAGTCGCACGTTCCGGAGCTCCCGGCGACGAAGACGCCCGTCTTCGCGGTGTCGACGACGCTGTCGGCCGCCGAGGTGTCGAACATCTTCGGCGTCACCGACGAGGAGGCGGGAGACAAGGCGGTGGTTCTCGACGAGAAGATTCGACCGCAGGCGTGCATCTACGACTCGGCGGCGACGGCGACGACGCCGCCCGCCACCGTCGCCAGCACGGGGATGAACGCGCTCGACCACGCGGTGGAGATTCTCTACTCCGACGGCCACGCGGAGAACCCGTTCTACCAGGCGACCGCCGAGAAAGCCATCGACCTGCTCGTGACGAACCTCCCCGCCGCGGTCAACGACGGCGACGCCGACGCGCTCGTCGACGCCCAACTGGGGGCCGGCCTCAGCGGTCTCGGCATCGTCGGCGGTATCAGCATCAACCACGGCATCAACCACCCGCTCTGCGCTCGCCACCCCGTCTCGCACGGCGACGGCAACAGCATCCTCCTGCCGCACGGCATCCGCTTCACGTACGACGCGGTGCCCGAGCGGATGGCGCGCCTCGCAACTGCGCTCGGCGTCGAAGTCGAGGGCGATTCGGCGACCGACGAGGCGACGCTGGAGGCGATGTGCGACGTGGTTCGGGACCTGCAGGAGGAGATAGGCGTCCCGTACCGCCTGCGCGACGTCGGCGTCGACCGGGACGACTTCGAGGCGATGGCGAAGATCGCGGCGCACGACTCGGCGATGGCGAACAACCCGAAGCGGGTCACCGAGTCGGACATCGTCGATATCCTCGAAGCGGCGTGGTGAGGGTGGAGTGACGAAGTCGAACCGAGTCGCTCAGATGCGTCGTTCCTCGCCCTCCCAGTACTCCTCGCGCAGTTCCGTCTTGAGCACCTTCCCGTAGGAACTCCGCGGGAGTTCGTCGACGATTTCGACCGACTTGGGTTTCTTGTACGCCGCCAGCGACTCCGCGCAGCGCGCTTCGACCTCCGCGGCGAGCGTTTCGCCGTCGGTATCGGCTCCCGGCCGCGGTTCGACGACGGCCGTCACCTTCTCGCCCCAGTAGTCGTCGGGGACGCCGATAACCGCGGCGTTCGAGACGGCCTCGTGGCCGATGACCACCTCTTCGACCTCTCGGGGGTAGACGTTCATCCCGCCGGTGATTATCATGTCCTTCTTGCGGTCCATGATGTACAGGTAGCCCTCGTCGTCGACGCGGCCGATGTCGCCGGTGCGGAGCCAGCCGTCCGAGAACGCCGCCTCGGTCTTCTCCGGGAGGTTCAGATAGCCCGGAGTGACGTGCGGCCCCGTCACCACCACTTCGCCGGGTTCGCCGGGTCGGACGTCTCGGCCGTCGTCGTCGACGATGCGGACGTGCGCGATGTCGACCTCGCGTCCGGCCGAGGCGAGTCGCTCCCCGTCACCTTCGAGCGCCCGACGATGGTCCTCGTGGTCGAGC
This sequence comes from Haloprofundus sp. MHR1, assembly GCF_005155585.1. Classification (NCBI taxonomy): domain Archaea; kingdom Methanobacteriati; phylum Methanobacteriota; class Halobacteria; order Halobacteriales; family Haloferacaceae; genus Haloprofundus; species Haloprofundus sp. MHR1. The sequence goes on along the minus strand of NZ_CP039833.1, from coordinate 1,632,783 downwards.
AGCGTCACCAACATCGGACACTCCATCTGTCCGTACGACTGGACGAACACGTCGCCGAGGCGGTCCATCCCCTCGGCGAGTCGCGCGGCGCTCATCGGCGACCCCGCGTAGTAGACGTTCTTCAGCGAACTCGTGTCGCGGTCGCCGTCGTACTCGTCGAGGAGTTTGTACACCATCGTCGGCGCGAGAAAGACGGTGTTGACGCCCCGGGACTCGACCGCGCCGAGGAATCGGTCGGGGGCGAATCCGTCTTCGAGGTGGTTCGTCCCGGCCGACAGAACCGTGGATTCGACCAGAAAGCCCGAACCGTGCGTCAGCGGTGCGGCGTGCAGCGTCACCTCGCCCGCCCGCTGGTCGAGCGCGTCCCTCAGCCCGAGCGCCGTCGAGAGCCACGTCCCGTGGGTGTGCAGGACGCCCTTCGGCCGGCCGGTCGTTCCGGAGGTGTACATCACCGCGCAGGGATGGTCGAGCGACACGTCCGCGGGCCGGTCGGTCGGGTCGGCGTCCAGAAGCGAGTCGTACGACCGGACGTTCCCGTCCCACGACTCGTGGAGGGCTTCGTCTTCGCCGTCGACAACGACCGTCGCACGTAGCGACGACTCCATCGTCCCGCAGTGGTCGGCGAACGACGTCTCCGTGACCAGCACGTCCGCGCCCGCGTCGTCGACGAGCAGGTCGTGCTCTCGGGGGGTGAGCATCGAGTTCAGGGGCACTTTGCTCGCGCCGAGCCGGTAGAGCGCGAACGACGTCTCGACGAACGCGGCGTGGTTCTTCGTCAGCAGTGCGACCCGGTCGCCGCGTTCGACGCCCAGTTCGGCGAATCCACTCGAAAGTCGCCGGACTCGGACGGCTAGCTCCTCGTAGCTCCGCTCTCCGCGGACGCCGCGACCCGACAGCGCGACGGCGTCGGGGTGGTGTCGCGCCGTCCGCTCCAGCGCGTGTGCGAGATTCATGCTATCCGCTAGCACAAATCGTGCATAAAGCTTCGCCCGGGGGGAGCAGTTATGAGGTGTGTTCTCGTACCACGGACCGATGTCAGGACCGGTTCGCTACTACGACGACCTCTCGGTCGGCGACACCTTCGAGACCCGCGGGCGCACCATCACGGAGACGCACCTCGTCACCCACGCCGGCAACACCGGCGACATGAACGAACTACAGATGAACGCCGCCTACGCCGCCGACACCGAGTTCGGCGAGCGACCGGTTCACGCGCCGCTGACGTACTCGGTGATGGAGGGGCTCATCACGAGCGACTTCCGAAACGAGGCGTCGAACGTCTGTTACTACGGCCTCAACTCGATGCGGATTCCCGCGCCGACGTTCGTCGGCGACACCGTCTCCGTGAACCGGGAAATCGTCGACAAGCGCGACAAGTCACCGGGCGGCATCGTCGCGTTCCGCGACGAAGTGACGACCGACGACGGGCGGACGGTGTTGGTCTGCGAGACGCTGGAGTACATCCGAAGCCGGCCGGAAGGGAAGTAGGCGGCGCCTCAACGTTCGTCCCCCGACCGTCGCCGGAAGAAACTCGTGATTCGCAGCGTCAACACGGTTTCGTCCGCTTGATTCGAGACGGTCTGTTCGACGGTGACGAGGCCGCGGTCGGGTTTCGACGCCGACGCCCGTTTGCCGACGATTTCGACGCGAACCGAGAGCGTGTCGCCGGCGCGGACCGGCGCGAGGAAGTTCGCCTCCTCGATGCCGGTGCCGCCCATCACGGACGTGTGCGCGTAGAAGTCGTCGGTGACGAGACGGTTGGCGAGCGCCATCGTGTGCAACCCGCTGGCGACCAGGTCGTCGAACACTGATTCCTCGACGGCCTCGGCGTCGACGTGGAACGGTTGGGGGTCGTATCGGTCGGCGAACGCGATGATCTCGGCGCGGGTCACGGTTCGACCGCCCGTCTCGAACGCGTCGCCGACGGCTAACTCCTCGAAGTGCAGCGTCTCCGTCGGATTCATTCGCTCACCACCCCTGCGACCCGTCGATAACGTCGCGGGCGTACGCGACGAGTTTCGGCGTCCCCTCGTCCATGGCGGCGTACAGCGGGTCGTCGCTGTCGCCGGCGAGGTGGCGCGCGTAGAACATCTCGCAGACCGCCGCCAGTTTGTACGTCGCCAGCGCCAGGTAGAACGTCGAGTGCTCGACGGCGACGCCCGAGCGTTCCTCGTAGCGCGCGGCGAGTTCGCGGCGGGTCGGATAGCCCTCTCGCGCCGTGAACGACGGCATCAGCTCGGGAATCGGCGGTTCGGCGTCGGGGTCGTCGTGCCAGAACAGGAGCATCCAACCCAAATCCGACAGGGGCGCGCCGAGCGTGCAGAGCTCCCAGTCGACGACGGCGGCGAGTTCCGGCGGCGTCCCCGGCGCGAGGATGACGTTGTCAAGTTTGTAGTCGCCGTGAACGAGCGTCTTCTCGGGCGATTCGGGCACGTTGGCTTCGAGCCACGACTCCACCTCCTCGCGGCCGGGCAGCCCCTCCGGGCGCTCGGTCCGACCGGCGGCCCACGCCATCTGCTTCTCCCAACGGTCGACCTGTCGTTCGAGGTAGCCCTCGGGGCGGCCGAACCCGCCGAGTCCGACGGACTCGAAGTCGAGCGAGTGAATCGCCGAAAGCGAGTCGACGAGTTCGCAGCCGAGTTCCGCCCGCCGCTCCGGGGTCGCAAAGCGCTCGGGTTCGTCGAGGCGGACCACGTCGCCGTCGACGCGCTCCATGAGGTAGAACTCGCTGCCGACGACCGACTCGTCCTCGCAGTGCAGCACCGTCGGCGGGACGGGGACGTCGGTGTCCTGCAGCGCGTCCATCACGCGATACTCCCGGCCCACGTCGTGCGCCGTGTCGGCGGTTTCGCCCGGCGGCGGCCGTCGCAGCACGAGGTCGCGGTCGCCCCACGTGACGAACAGTGTCTCGTTGGAGTGTCCCTCCCGGTGCCACTCGACCGAAAACGTCCCCGCGTCGCCGAGTTCGGACGCGAGGTACGTTCGGAGCCGTCGTTCGTCGACGAGTCGCTCCTCGTAACTCCGCTCGTTGGTCATCGGTAGCAGTTGACGAACGACCGCCTAAAACGCTCCGCCGGCGGCAGACGAGTCGGTAGCGCGGACGAGTCGAAGCGTCAGTCCGAAACAGCGGCGTCAGTCCGTAACGGCGGTGTTACTCCGTAATGACGTCGACACTCAGCGTTCGACGCCGACGATATCGAGAATCTCCCGCAAGTCGTCGACGCGGTAGTCGACTGCGGGGCCGCCGTCGGCGCCGTAGGCGACGGTCGACAGCCCGGCGTCGGCCGCGCCCCGCATGTCGTGTTCGTAGCGGTCGCCGACCATCAGCGCCGTCTCCGGCGGGGCGTCCGCGGCCGCGAGCGCCGCCTCGAACATCGCCGAGTCGGGTTTCGTCCGGCCGACCGACTCGGAGGTCGTCACCGAATCGAAGGCGTCCGCGAGCCCGAAGATATCGAAGATGAGCCGCGCCTCGGCGGTGTCGATGTCGCTGACGACGCCGACGTGGTGGTCGGTTTCGGCGAGCCGTTCGACTGTCTCGACCGCCCCCGGATTCGGCCGCAGCGTCTCTCGCTGGACGCGCTCGAACGCGGGAAGCCACTCGTCTGACGGGACCGAGTCGCCGACGACGGCGTCGACGGCGCGGCCGTACGCCGCGCGCGAGGACCGGAACTCGGTCCCCGCGCGTTCCTGGAAGTGGCGTCCGACCTCGGTTCGCCACGTCTCCAGCGCCACGTCGACGGACGTCGGGAGGCCGTGGGTTTCGTCGAGCGCCTCGACGAAGCGTCGATGCGATTCGCGCGCCGAGCCGACGTCGAGGAGGACGCCCCCGATATCCCAGAACACGGCCCGCCAGTCGTTCGTGTCGCCGTTTGGGTCGTCGTTCACGCTCGATAGGTTGGCGGGTCACCGCGATGAACCCTCCGGCAGGTGCGTCGAAAGAGACGACGAGAGACGGACGAACGGAGGGCGACGAACGCTACCGGTGTCGGCAGAACTAATGGGGGTGCCTACCGTCTGTCACGGTAGATGATGTCATCCACGGAGCTGACCCTTCGCCCGTTCTTCTGGCGCGCGACGAGGCTCTTTCCCGAGAAGGAAGTCGTCTCGCGGGGCCCGGACGGGATGACCCGCTACACCTACCGCGAGTTCGGCGAGCGGGCGCGGAAACTCGCCGGAGCGCTGTCGTCGCTGGGCGTCGAATCGGGTGACCGCGTCGGCACGGTCGGGTGGAACACCCACCGGCACTACGAGGCGTACTTCGCCATCCCGCTGATGGGCGCGCAGCTACACACCGTCAACGCCGTCCTCCCCGACGACCACGTCGAGTACATCGTCGAGGACGCCGGCGACGAGGTGCTGCTCGTCGACCCCGGCGAGCCGTTCGAGACCGTCGAGCGACTGTGGGACCGCTTCGACGGCGTCCGCGAGGTCGTCGTTCTGGACGACCACGTCCCGGAGACGGAGCTCGACTGCGTCACCGCCTACGAGGAGCTCGTCGCCGACGCCGAGCCGATGGAGTGGCCCGACCTCTCGGAGGACCAACCCGCCGGGATGTGCTACACCTCCGGGACGACCGGGAAGCCGAAGGGCGTCGAGTACACCCAGAAGATGATCTACAGCCACTCGATGATGGTGGCGACGCCGTCGGCGCTCGGCGTCGACGAGAGCGACGTGGTGATGCACGTCGTGCCGATGTACCACGTCAACTCCTGGGAACTACCGTTCTCGGCGGCGATGGCGGGCGCGAAACAGGTGTATCCCGGTCCCTCGCCGGACGCCGAGACGCTCGCGCGACTCATCGAGGAGGAGGGCGTGACGCTCACCGCCGGGGTGCCGACCGTCTGGATAAATCTGCTCGACTACCTCGACGACCACGACGTCGACGTCAGCAGCCTCGAACGCATCGTCGTCGGCGGCAGCGCCGCCCCGAGCGCCGTCATGCGCCGCTTCGAGGACGAACACGACGTCACCATCGAACACGCGTGGGGGATGACCGAGACGATGAGCATCGGCAGCGTCTCGCGGCCCAAATCGGGGATGCGCGAGTGGAACCGAGAGGAACGCTTCGAGAAGCGAGCCAAGCAGGGACTGCTCTCGCCGGGGATGGAGATGAAACTCGTCGACGACGGCGGCGAGGAGATGCCGTGGGACGGCGAGTCCGCCGGCGAACTGTACGTCCGCGGGCCGACGGTCGTCTCCGAGTACTACAACCGGCCGGAGGCCAACCGAGGAAGCTTCGAAGACGGCTGGTTGAAGACGGGCGACATCGCCGTCGTCGACGAGGACGGCTACCTGGAACTCGTCGACCGGGCGAAGGACGTCATCAAGAGCGGCGGCGAGTGGATTTCGAGCATCGAACTGGAGAACGCGCTGATGGAACACGACGACGTGCTCGAAGCCGCCGTCATCGGCGTGCCGCACGAGCGCTGGCAGGAGCGACCGGTCGCCTGTATCCAGCCGAAACCGGGGGCGACGCTCTCGGCCGACGACGTGCTCGCGTTTCTCGGAGAACGTTACCCGCGGTGGTGGCTCCCCGACAACGTCGTGTTCGTCGAAGAGGTCCCGAAGACCGCGACCGGGAAGTTCGACAAGAAGCGGTTGCGCGACGAGTACGGCGACGCCGACCTCCCGCGCGAACCGGGTGAGAAGGGCGAAGCGGACGGCGACGAACGCAGTGGCGGCGACGACCGGTGACGATGGAGGCGAGCGCACCGTGCGGCCACCGCGAACGCTCCGCGCGTCCGGAGGTGTGACCCCGTGTACTCGTGGGTGAAGCGTTCGAACGTCTACTACGGCTGGTTCGTCGCCTTCGCGTGCTTTCTCGGCGCGACGGTCGTCTTCGGCGTCTCGTACTCCTTCGGCGTGTTCTTCGACCGGATGCTCGTCGAGTTCGGCCGGTCGCGGGGCGAAACGTCGCTCATCTTCGGCGTCCAGACGTTCGTGATGTACGTCGGGGCGGCCGTCGTCGGCGGCTTCGTCGACCGCTACGGGACGCGGCCGCTGCTGTTGGCCTCGATGGGCTTTCTCGCCGTCGGGTTGGGTGGCTTGGCGCTGAGCACGTCGTTTCTGCAGGTGCTCCTGTTCTACGGCGTCGTCACCTCGCTCGGTCTGAGCGTCGTCTACGTCGTCGCCTTCGCGACGGTTCCGCGGTGGTTCGAGCGCCGCCGGGGGTTCGCCGGCGGCCTCGCCAGTTCGGGTACGGGCGTCGGGATGTTGGTCGCCACGCCCGCGGCTTCGGCGCTCATCGTCGCCGTCGGGTGGCGCTGGACCTACGGCGCGTTTCTCCTCGCCGCGCTGGCGATGCTCGCCGTCGCCGCCGCGCTCGTCGCCGACAGTCCGCGCCGCCTCGACGTGAACGCCGACGTGGAGTTCGACGGCGGCGCGCCCGTAGAGCGCGAGGCGATGCCGTGGCGGACCCAGTTCCGCGAGACGGTCGCCGTCGCGCGCACGCCGGCGTTCCTGCTCGTGCTGTTCGGGTGGGTGTTCATCTACGCGTCGCTGTACGTCGTCTTCGCGCACCTCGTCGTCTACACGGCCGACGCGGGACTCGGCCGCGGCGTCGGCGTCTTGGGGCTCACCCTCGTCGGCGCGGCGACGAGCGTCGCCCGCCTCGGCATCGGCGGCGTCGCCGACAGACTCGGCCGGACGCGGGTGTTCGTCGCCTGTTCGGCGACGATGGGCCTGTCGACCGTCGTGTTAGCAGCGACGGAGTCCGCGGCGGCGGTGTTCGCCTTCGCGCTGGTGTACGGGACCGCCTACGGCGGTAACGGCGCGCTGCTGTCGCCGCTCACCGCGGACCTGTTCGGTGCGGAGAACATCAACGTCGTCTTCGGTCTCGTCTCCGTCTCGTTCGCCATCTCGGGACTCTTAGCCCCGCCGTCGGCGGGACTCGCCTACGACGTGTTCGCGAGTTACGCGCCCGCGTTCGCTGTCTCGGGCGCGCTCGGCGTCCTCGGCGCGGCGATGGTCGGCGTCGCCGCTCGGTTGACGACGGACGCGTGAAGAAACTCGATTCGGCCCGATTGTCGGCGTACGCGGCGCGAGCGTTTCGCGCTCGCTGTCAGATAGCAACCTATAGAAGTTCGACGGCACTACTGTTTCAGCAACGCGGGATTTTCGATGCAAACGCAAGACAACTACGACCACGCGAAGATCGAGCAACGGTGGCAGGAGGCGTGGGCCGAGGCGGGCGTGTTCCACACCGCCGACGACGCCGAGGACCCGACGTACGTCCTAGGGATGTACCCCTACCCCTCGGGGAAACTCCACATGGGCCACGTTCGGAACTACACCATCACCGACGCCTACGCCCGGTACCGGCGCATGCGCGGCGACGACGTGCTCCACCCGATGGGATGGGACGCGTTCGGATTGCCGGCCGAGAACGCCGCCAAGGAGCGGGACACGAACCCCCGCGACTGGACGCTCGACTGCATCGCGACGATGCGCGGACAGATGGAGTCGATGGGGTTCGGCTACGACTGGCAGCGGGAGGTCACCACCTGCGAACCCGAGTACTATCGGTGGAACCAGTGGCTGTTCGGTCGGTTCCACGAGGCGGGACTCGTCGAGCGGCGCGACGCCGAGGTGAACTGGTGTCCCTCCTGCGAGACGGTGCTGGCCGACGAGCAGGTCGAGGGCGAGGCCGAACTCTGCTGGCGCTGCGGCACGCCCGTCGAGCAGCGCGAACTGGCCCAGTGGTTCCTGAAGATCACCGAGTACGCCGACGAACTGCTCGACGACATCGACGAACTCGACGGCTGGCCCGCCTCCGTCCGTCAGATGCAGCGCAACTGGATCGGCCGCCAGCACGGCACCCGCCTCACGTTCGAGGTCGGGGGCCACGGCCCCGTCGAGGCGTTCACCACCCGCGCGGACACCGTCTTCGGCGCGACGTTCTTCGCGCTGGCACCCGACCACCCCATCTCGCAGGAACTGGTCGCCGAGGACGCCGCCGTCCGCCGGTTCGTCGAGGAGGAGGCCGACCCCGAGGGCGACGAACCGAACGGCGTCGAGACCGGCCTCACCGCGACGAACCCCGTGACGGGCGAGGAGCTTCCCGTCTTCGTCGCCGACTTCGTGCTGTCGGACGTCGGCACCGGCGCGCTGATGGGCGTCCCCGGCCACGACGACCGCGACCACGCGTTCGCCGAGAAGATGGGCGTCGAGATCCGTCCCGTCGTCGCCCCCGAATCCGAGGAAGGAGAACCGACCCCGCCGGACGTGAGCGAGACGGCCTACACCGAGGACGGCGTGCTCGTCGACTCCGGCGAGTACAGCGGCCTCGACAGCGAGACCGCCCGCGAGCGCATCACCGAGGACGCCGACGCCGCCGAGTTCACCACGCAGTACCGGCTGCGCGACTGGGGAATCTCCCGCCAGCGCTACTGGGGAACGCCGATTCCGGTCGTCCACTGCGACGACTGCGGGCCGGTGCTGGTGCCCGAGGAGGAGCTACCCGTCGAACTGCCCGAGTTCGTCAACACCACCGGCAACCCGCTGGACGCCGCCGAGGAGTGGAAGCGGACGACCTGTCCGGACTGCGGCGGCGACGCCGTCCGCGAGACGGACACGATGGACACGTTCGTCGACTCCTCGTGGTACTTCCTGCGGTACGTCTCGCCGGAGCTCGACGACGCGCCGTTCGACGTGGAGCGGGCCAACGACTGGATGCCGGTCGACCAGTACGTCGGCGGCATCGAGCACGCCGTGATGCACCTGCTGTACAGCCGGTTCGTTACGAAGGTGCTCGCCGACACCGAGGGCCTCGAACACCGCGAGCCGTTCTCGAACCTGCTGGCGCAGGGGATGGTCCAGCTGGAGGGCGAGAAGATGTCGAAGTCGAAGGGGAACGTCGTCTCGCCGCAGCGCATCGTCGAGGAGTACGGCGCGGACACGGCCCGCCTGTTCATGATGCAGGCCGCCCAGCCGGAGCGGGACTTCGACTGGAGCGAGGAGGGCGTCGAGTCGAGCCACCGCTACCTGCAGCGACTCGCGCGGGCGGTGCGGACGTTCGTCGAGACCGAGTACGACGGCGCGGAGGACGAGACGGCCGCCTACGTCGACCGGGAGATAGACGCCACCGTCGCGACGGCCCGCGAGGAGTTCGAGACGCTGACGTTCAACACCGCGCTCCGCGAGGCGCGCGAGTTGACCTCGTTGCTCACGCAGTACCGCGAGACGGACGCACCGCACGGTCCGACCGTCGAGCGCGGCCTCCGGACGGTCGTCAAACTGCTCGCGCCCGTCGCCCCCCACGTCTCCGAGGAACTGTGGGAGTCGCTCGGCGGTGAGGGGTTCGTCGTCGAGGCCGACTGGCCGGAGTTCGACGGCGACGCCGACGAGTTGGCGCTGGCGCGTCGACTGGTCGAGAACACGCGGTCGGACGTCCGCCACATCGTCGACGTCGCCGGTATCGACGACCCCGAGCGCGTCGACGTCGTCGTGGCGGCCCCGTGGAAGTTCCGCGCGCAGGAACTCGCCCGCGAGTCCGACGCCCCGAACGTGATAAGCGAACTGATGCAGGTCGACGAGATTCGCTCGCAGGGCGACGCCGCGGCGTCGTTCGGGCAGGACCTCCAGGAGGAGCGCCAGTCGCTCTCGGAGACGCTCTCGGCGGCGCAGGAACGGGCCGAACTGGAGCGAGCCGCGTGGCTCGTCGAACGGGAGTTCGACGCGGAAGTACGGGTCCTCGGCGCGGACGAGGCCGACGACGACATCGCGCGGAAAGCCAGTCCCGGCCGACCCGCGATCCACATCGACTGAGCGACGCTCCGCGGGAGCTTTTTTAAACGGTCTCGGTGTCGAACGCGGCGTCGACCGCGGACGGGTGGAGATCGAGCGCGTACGGGATGGCGTACGCGGTCGCGACCGCGAGGCCGTTTGCGATAACGGGGGCGAACGCTTCTGCGGCGGTGCTGCTGCCGACGGGTGTGTTCGAGACGAGCCCGAGCGCGACGACCTGGAAGCCGAACCCGCAGCCGACGAGTAAGACGAGCGATTCGACGCGACGCGCGTGCGCTCTCCGGTCGTGCGTTCGGGAAGGCGTCCGGCGGCGGACCCAGGCGACGCCGCCGACGAACGCCGCGAGCACGGCGAGTACGAACGACGCGGTGGGGTCCGGTCGAGCGGCGACGCCGAGCGTTCGGAGTCCGGTCGAGAGGCCGATAATCAGGAGCGTGAACAGAAACGCGGTAGTCGTCGCCCACTGGAGGCCTCCGACGAGTGCGGTTCGGAGCGACGGGCGGTACGAAGTCACGGAGACAGGTATGAGAAGCGTTCACTTATATCTCACGACTTGGAAAGTAGCTCCGAGCGAACTGTCGAGGCGAGGAGAGAGCGTACGACTGACCGGTGTGCGACTCGCTCGGAAACCGAAACAGAAGCGAGAGACGAGACGCGGGAACCGGGGACCAAACACGAAAACCGGAGGGGAAAACGAGCGGGGGCCGAGAGGACCGGCCATCCGAGCGACTCAGTCGATGTCGATTCGGTGGGAGTCGTCGCCCTCGTCGACGGCGCGCTTCGGGAGGTGGACCGTGAGGACGCCGTTGGAGTAGGTGGCGCGGGTCTCGTCTTCGCGGACTTCCTCGGGGAGGCGAACGGTGCGGCTGACGGACTCGCTGCGGCGCTCGCGGCGGATGTACTCGCTGGTGTCGTCGTCGCGGGCCATCTCGCGGGAACCGCTCAGCGTGAGGGTCCGTCCGGACAGCGAGAGGTCGATATCCTCCTTCTCGAAGCCGGGCATGTCGGCGGTGACGACGAACTCGTCGTCCTCGTCGGCGACATCGACGGAGATGCCCGTGGTGTTCCACATCGGTCGGTTCTCCTCGAACTGTCGGTTCATCCCCTCGAACTGCTTGCTCATGCGCTCGAACAGGTCCTCGAACTCGTCGAACGGGTTGGAACGTCGCATCATCTGTAATTCACCGACACCCTATGAGGCGTCCTTCGAATATAAAGATTTCTGGAGCGGAGATAGCAGTTCGCACGATACGGGCACCCTCTACCCGCAATACCACATTTTCCAAAAAATGACTCGTGAACGAATGGCGTCACTCGATGTCGATTCGGTGCCCTTCGTCGTCGTCGGAACGGCGTTGCTTGGGCAGTCTGACGGTGAGAACGCCGTGACGGTAGGAGGCGTCCGACGCCTCCTCCTCGACCGACTCGGGCAGGTGGACGGTTCGAGAGACGCTTCGACGGGTCCGCTCCCGCCGGAGGTAGGCGTCGTCGCGCTCCTCGGCGGTGTCGCTGTGTTCGGCGCGAATCGTCAACTGGCGGTCGCGCACCGAGAGGTCGATGTCCTCGGTTTCGTAGCCCGGGAGGTCCGCGGTGACGACGAACTCGTCGTCGCGCTCCTCCAGGTCGATGGAGACGTCTCTGAGCCTCGACATCCCCGACGACTCGAAGTTCCGACTCAGTTGGTCGAAGAGGCGTTCAATCTCGTCGAACGGGTTGTTTCGGTCCGGCATGACACGTGAGAGTGCGACCGCCGACAGTAAGAGTATTCTCCGTTCGGCGACGGGTCGTCCGCTCGGCGACGGACCGTCTACTCGGCGACGGACCGTCAGCTCGGGGCGTCAGTACAGCACGTGGCGGGTGTCGTACGACCCGAGGCGGCGCACCCAGCCGTTTTTCGCAATCTCCTCGACGTCGGCGACGGCCTCCTTCGCGCGTTGCTCGTACAGTCCGGCCTCGAAGTCGAGGTGGAACAGGTAGTCGCCCAAGCGGTTCCCGCTCGGCCGCGACTCGATGCGCGAGAGGTTGATGTCGCGCTCGGCGAACGCCTCGAGCAGTTCGAGCAGGAGCCCCGGATAGTTGGCGTTGGGGTAGACGACGAGCGAGGTCTTCCCGCCCGCCTCCGAGCGCTCTTCGAGGGGGGCGACGACCAGAAAGCGAGTCGCGTTCGAGGACCGGTCCTGGATATCCTCGGCGAGCACGCGGAGGTCCGACCCGGCCGTGTCGGGGTGGGCGATGCCGGCGACGCGGGGGTCCTCGCGGGCGCGTTCGACGCCGCGGGCGGTGCTGGCGACGGCCTCCAACGACACGTCGGGGTAGTGCTCTTCGAGGTAGCCGCGGCACTGCGCGAGCGCCTGCGAGTGGCTGGCGACCACGTCGAACGACTCGCCCTGCGCGACGAGCGCGTGACGAATCGGCGTGATGAGTTCGCCGACGACGCTCACCTCGCGCTCGGCGAGCGCGTCCAGACTTTCGGTGACGCTGCCTTCGATGCTGTTCTCGATGGGGACGACGCCGCGCCGGAACTCGCCGTCGGCGACGGCGTCGACGATGCTCGCGACCGACTCGCGGAACTCCACGTCGTCGGCGACGGCGCTTGCGGCGCGATGGGAGTACGTCCCCGCGGGGCCGAGGGTGACTGCCTGCATTGCCGCGTTGTTGTCGGGAACGGGGGAAAAACGCGTCGGGTACGGCAGAACTGCCTTCGCGTCTACTGGTCAGCGCAGAACTCGACGAAGTTCCGCAGGATCCGCAGCCCCGTCTCGCCGCTCTTCTCGGGGTGGAACTGCGTACCCATCACGTTGCCCGCCTCGTTGGCGACGACGGCCGGGAACTCGACGCCGTAGTCCGTCGTGGCGACGACGGCGTCGTCGTCCTCGGGGACCGCGTAGTACGAGTGGACGAAGTAGGCGTACTCTCCATCTACGCCCTCGACGAGCGGGTGGTCGCGCTCGACGGAGAGTTCGTTCCAGCCCATGTGCGGCACTTTCTGCCCTTGCGAGAAGCGGACGTTCGTCCCCGGAACGAAGCCGAGACCCTCCACGTCGCCCTCGCCGGCGTGTTCGGCCTCTTCGCTCGTCGTCAACAGCATCTGCATACCGAGGCAGATGCCGAAGATGGGTTGGCCGCGGTCGTCTGCGGCTTCGAGCGCCTCTCGGTAGGGGTCGGCGTTCTCCATCCCCTCGCGGAACGCGCCCACGCCGGGGAGGACGATGCCGTCGGCGTCGGCGAACGTCTCGGGGTCGTCGGTGACGGTGACGTCCGCGCCCGCGCGTTCGAGGCCGCGAACTGCGCTGCGGAGGTTGCCGAGGCCGTAGTCGACCACGACGACGGAGGCCAGCGACTCCTCGGGAGGCGTCGGCGATGTCGTACTCATACACGAACGTAGGAGGGTGAGCGTCTAAGTGTGTTTCCGTCCGAGCGAGCGTAGCCGAGCGGAGACGTGAGAAGAAAAGCCGAGACAGCGAAAAGCTACTTCGTCAGCGACTCGGCCATCCGACGCGGGAAGCCGAGCAGCAGCGTGAGGAAGCCGTCGGGGCTCTCGTCGGCGCGGAGCCGCGAGCGGACTCGCTGGCTGAACATCTCGACGCTGATGATGAGCACGAGGATGACGAGGATGGTCGCCATCATGTTCGTGAAGCTCAAGAGGCCCTGCTGGACCGCCAGCACTTGGCCGAGGCCGCCGCCGCCGATGATACCCAGCGTGACGGCGATGCGGACGTTGATCTCGAAGATGTACAGCGTCCACGCGATGAACGGCGTCGTCACCTGACTCAGCATCCCGAAGGTGATGGTCTGCGGGCCGTTCGCGCCCGTCGTGCGCATCGCCTCGATGGGACCGTCCTCCACCTCTTCGAGTTCGTCGGTGTAGAGGCGGCCGAGGTTACCGATGGTGTCGGTGGCGATGGCTAACACCGCCGTCGCCGGGCCGATGCCGCCGAGGGGGACGTAGATGAGCGCCCACACCAGCGCCGGGATGGCGCGAATCGACGACATCACGCCGCGGAACACGAAGTTCAGCGGGAACGGCGTCACGCGCTCGGAGCCGAGGATACCGAACAGCAGCGCGAGCGGGAAGCCGATGAGCGTGCCCGCAAAGCCCATCGCGAGCGTGATACCGGCCTCGCCGAAGATGGCGAGCGGTCCGCCCGTGGAGGGGTCGGTGAGGCTCGCCTCGGAGTCGAAGATGAGGTTGCGCTCCTCGATGAACGCCCAGTACTCGGCGAAGCCGCTCGGGTCGAGGAAGGGGAACGCCGAGAAGTCGAGGAACGGGAAGTAGTCGGTGAGCGCTTCGAGGAAGTTCGGGAAGTAGCGCCCGAGGTCCGCCTGGAACATCTCGACGGCGTACAGCGCGTTGTAGAAGAAGAACAGGACGACGGCGACGCCGGCGGCGATGAGCAGCCACCTGACGCGACGGCCCCGTTTGATCTCGTCGAACTGCGCTTCGAGGCGCGAATCTCTGTCGGTTCTCGGCTCCGTTTCCGAGGGCGTGTCGGTGCTCATTTCGTCACCGCCTTGCCGTCGGCGTCGTCGTCCGACGCCTCGAACATCCCTTCGGTGTCGATGTCGCCGTAGATCTCGTCGATGACGTCCATCGAGAACTCGTCGCGGTAGCCGTCGAAGACGAGTTCGCCGTCGCGGAGGCCGATGAACCGCTCGCCGAACTTCCGGGCGAGGTTCACCTGGTGGAGGCTGATGGCCGCCGTGAGCCCGCGCTCTTTGGCCGCCTGTCTGAGATACCGCATCACCTGCTGGGAGCTACCGGGGTCGAGGCTCGCCACCGGTTCGTCCGCGAGCAGGATGTTCGGCTGTTGAACCAGCGCGCGGGCGATGCCGACGCGCTGTTGCTGGCCGCCGCTCATCTGTCGCGCCCGCTTTCTGGACTCGTCGAGGAGTCCGACGGTGTCGAGCGCGTCGAGTGCGCGATACTTCTCCTCCGTGTCCTGTAACTGGAGGACGCTCTTGAGGAAGCCGGTTCGACTGAGCGACCCGGTGAGCGCGTTCGAGTACGCGCTCATCTGTCCGATGATGTTGTGTTGCTGGAAGATCATCGCGATGTCCTTTCGGGGGCTGTCGACCGGCGTCCCGTCGACGCGAATCTCTCCCTCGGTGGGACTGGTCAACCCGTTCATACACCGAAGGAGCGTCGACTTGCCGGACCCCGAGACGCCGAGCACGATGACGAACTCGCCCTCCGGTATAGAGAAGCTGACGTCTCTCAGGGCGACGGTGTCGCCGAACTCCTTCGTGAGCCCCTCTACAGTGATATTGCTCATGTTGCTGGTCAAAAATCGTCGATAATCAGTTTACGAAAGGTCTTCGAACTCGAGACCGAGTTCGTCGAGCACCTTCGCGATCGGTTCGTAGTCGTCGATGGTCCCCTCCTGGACGCCGGTGAACCACAGCGGCTCGCCGTCGTAGTCGTCGCCGTGGCTGAGGTCGTCCTCGGAGACGTTCAGGATGGCCTGTTCGACGTCCTCGCGGACGGAATCGTCCCAGTTGCTGCGCGAGACGAGCGGCGCGCGCGGCAGCGGGTCCGACACCGCGAGCAGGTTGAGTTCGGGGTCCTCGGTACCGGCGTTCTCGTACTCCGCGGAGATGTCGACGAAGTCCTGCGACATCTCGTCGAACTGCGCCTTCGGGACGTGCGCGGCCGTCGAGAACGCGCCAGTCGTCGCGGCGGCGACGTCGTCGCGGGCGATCATCTGTTCTTTCGCCGTCGTGTGGTCGGAGTACTCCGCGTCGAAGTCGGCGGCGTCACCGTCGGGCGCGTTGCCGATGTCGAGGCCGGCGTCCTTGAGGATGGTCAGGGGGACGAGCGTTCCGCTCACCGAGAGGATATCGCCCATGTACACCTGTTCGCCCTGCAGGTCGGAGAGCTGACTGATGCCGCTGTCGGTCGTCGTCGTGATGAGCGAGAAGTACTGCGCCGCGCCGTAGGCGACGCGGATGCCGATGACGTCGACGACGTCCTCCCCGGCGATGGCCGCCGAGGGCGAGGTGTCGGCGATTTCGCCCTGGTCGTTTCGGATCGCCTGTAGCGTCGCGGTGTAGCTGTCCGCGCGCGACGGTTCGATGGTGACCGAGGCCTCGGATTCGAGGTACTCGAACATCGGCTGGTACTGTTCGGTGATCTCGACGTCGGCCTCGGCGGGGTTGAGGATGAACCGGACGACCGACTCCGAGTCGGCTTCGCCCGCCGTCGCCCCCGATTCGTTGCCGCCGGTCTGGTTGTCCCCGCCCGCGTCGCCGTCGGATCCGCCGTCGGTACAGCCGGCGAGCCCCGCGATACCGGCCGCACCGGTTGCTTTCAGAAACGTACGTCGATTCGATGCCCAGCCGAACTTGTCGGACATAGAAGAGAACATCGAGTAACTGCATTTAGGAGTTTCTATGTTGTCTATATATCGGCCAGTGTGAAAGACTAGGCAGCGAACGGCGGCCGCGACGGATTTCCGGTTAGAAGTCGCCGAGGCTCGACTGTCCGCCGTCGCCGTCGCCGACGTCGGCGATGTCGGCCGCGCGGGCGATGACCTCCTCGAACGTCTCCTTCTGGCTTCGGTCGTACAGCGTCGCCGCCGGATGCAGACAGACGAGCGCTCGAACGGACTGCTCGCCGATGCGGACGTCCTCGACGGTGCCGGCCTCCTTCGTGACCGCGACCGACCGGTCGAGGAGATGCTGCGAGGGGACTTTGCCGAGCGTGACGACGAGTTCGGGGTCGACGCGCTGCAGTTCGGTCTCTAAATAGCCGCGGCAGTTGGCGAGCTCTTCCTTCTTCGGGTCTCGGTTCTCCGGCGGCCGACACCGGACGCAGTTGGTGATTCGTACGTCGGCGCGCGCGAGACCGACGTCGCGGAGCGCGTCGTCGAGGACGCTCCCCGACCGGCCGACGAACGGCTCGCCCTCGGCGTCCTCGTTCGCACCGGGCGCTTCGCCCAGAAACACCAAATCGGCGTCCTCCGGGCCGGCGCCGTTGACGATTCGGCTCCGCGACTCGACCAGTTCCGGACAGCGCGTGCAGTCGCGGACGCAGAGTCCCTCCATCTCGTCCATAGCGTATCGGCGGTCGGCAGCGTCTTAACTCTCGGTCGTTTCGTCGTCCGCGCCATCGTTTCCGTCGCCCGTGTCGTCCGTGTCGCCCGGCGCCGACGGGTCGACGGCCCACCGACGCGCCCCGCGGGCGGCGAGACGCGCGACGCGGACGGGTTCCGGCCGCCCGCCCTCGAGCGTGAACGCGCGGACGAGTTCGGCGGCCGCGTCGTCGTCGCAGCCGACGGCCCTGACGAACAGCGCCGCGTCGCCGACGACGACGCGGCGACGCGGCGGTTGCGCGCGGTAGATTCGCCGTCGCTCGGCGAGTGCTTCGCCCGAAAACTGCGCGCGGAGCGCATCGTCCAGTCCGGGGCTTTGCTCGAAGGAGACCGACAACACCGGTCGGGAAACGGCCTCGCGGAGCACCCGGAGGTCGACGAGATTGAACCACGCGGGCGCGATGCCCGCGAGAACGAGAACGCGGACGTCTTCTCTGGCGAGCGACTCGCTCAGCGAGACGACCGCCGACGTCGCGTCCGTCCCGCCGACCGCGCAGGTCTCGAATGCGACGCCGTCGACGACGCCGTCCGCGCGCACGACGACGCCGCCGAGGACGCTCCGGTCGTCGCCGTCCGAGAACGCGAGGCCGAGCGCTCGCGCGCCGCGTTTCACTCGCTCTTGATGTCTTTGAGGGTGTTCAGGAGTTCCTCGTTCGACGCACCGATCTCGAACTCCACGCTCCCCTCGTGGTTGTTCTCACTCGTCGCAACGCCGTCTTCTTCGTCGAAGTCGGTGCTGTACTCCTGGTTCTCTTGTTCGGATTCGTCGTAGCTCCCAAAGCCCATGCACGTAAACTTTGCCGATTCACACTGAAAAAGCTCTCGGAATCAGTGAGACACAATGACAACCACGCCGCATTCACCGCTGTTTTCACCGTCGAAACCGAGAGCCTCTGTATGGAACCGATATGCGTCACCAGCGACGCCGAGGAGTTCACCTGTAACGCGTACCTCGTTCTCGGCGAGCAGACGACGCTCGTCGACGCGGGGACGATGCCGGGCGTCGTCGACGCGATTCGAGAACACACCGACGAACTCGACGCCGTCGTGCTCACCCACCAGCACACGGACCACATCGGCGAACTCGACGCCGTCCTCGACGCGTTCGACGCCGACCTCTACGCCTACGGCGACCACCCGCGGCGGACGCACGCGCTCGAACCCGACGAGACGGTCCCCATCGGCGACGAGATGGCGGAAGTCGTCTACACGCCGGGGCACGCCTCCGACCACGTCTCGTTCGTCACCGAGACGAAACTGTTCAGCGGCGACGTCGTCGTCTACAACGACGGCGCGTTCGACGACGGGAGTTTCGGCCGCACCGACATGGCCGGGCAGTCCCGCGAGCGACTCGTCGAGAGCCTCCACGACCTGCTCGACCACCTCCCCGAGACGGTGACGGCGATGTACGCCGGCCACGGCGACGTGTTCGAGGCGGAAGAGGAGGGTGACAGCGTCCGCGACGTCGTCGAACGGGCGCTCGAACGAGCAGAGCGCCGCGAACCGAAGTACCCCGAGCAGTAGCGCCCACTGCGACGACGGAGAGTTATGTCGCCGGAGCACCAGTATCGGACATGACGAACGCGCGGAACCGACGCGGCGACACCGTATCGCTGGGGAGATTGCACTACGTCGGTGTCGCGCTGGCGCTGATTACCGGTGTCATCCACCTCGCGCTCGGCGTCCCGAACGTCCCGAGCACGCTCGGCGTCCTGTTCGTGCTCGCCGGGCTCGGTTACGTCGGCGGCGTCGTGCTCTTGCTTCGCGGCGTCGCCAGACGACCGCTGTATCTCGCCGGCATCGGTATCACCGTCGTCCAGATTCTGGCCTACGTCGCGCTCAACGCCGGGGACCTGTTCAGTCCGGTCGCCGTCGTCGACAAGGTCGTACAGTTGGCACTCGTCGGCGCGCTCGTGGTGCTGTATAGAAGAGAGACCTGAGAGATCAGGCGTTGCGCGGTTCCTTCGACTTCGGTCGAAGGTGCTTGTAGCCGCACTTGCGGCAGAAGTCCGTGCGCATCGGGTTGCGGGCGTTACAGCGCATGCAGATCTGTTTTTCCAGCGTCCGGTTGACGGCGTGCTCGAAGCTAGGCATGCAATCTGCTTCCGGTGCGAGTCGTATAACGCTTGCGAGAACGCGCTCCCGGGCGGAGCGTCGAGACTCAGCGTCTCTGCGTCGTCGCCTCGGTACGTGGTCGCCGAGAAATCGAGTGAGCGTCGTTTACGCGCCCGCTTCCTGCAGCGCCGCCTCGATGTCCTCGCGCTGAGTGACGCCGACGAACCGGTCGACGACGCCCTCGTCGTTCTCGACGACGAGCGTCGGCAGCGAGCGAACCTGATACTGGTTGGCGACGTCCTGCTCCTCGTCGACGTTCACTTTCTCGAAGTCGACGTCGGCGTAGTCGGCCTCCAGCTCTTCGAGAATCGGGTCCTGCGTCTTGCACGGGCCGCACCAGTCTGCGTAGAAGTCCTTGAGTCGAACAGTCATGCTTTCCCGACACGGGGTTACCTATCGCCGCGCATAAGAGTTTCTCACCTGTTCGGCGACCGAACCCGAGCGCCGTCGGCCGACCGGACTCGGCTTTCCGGACGCCGCTCGCCGCGGAGACCGGTCGAACGCCGAGTCGAAACGTTTAGGCGGGCGACCGACAGAGGTGCCCCCATGAGCAAGGGAGACAACAGCGGCGGCCTGATGTCGAGTGCGGGGCTCGTCCGCTACTTCGACGCCGAGGACCGAAACGCCATCCGAATGAACCCCAAGACGGTGGTGGCGTTCGGTCTGCTGTTCGGCATCGGCGTCCTCGTGCTGAACCTCGTCGCGTAACTGCGCGCACCGCGCGCGACCGCCGCGACAACGCGTTCTTTTTCAGCGACACCCCCCAACGCAGCGTATGCTCACCGCAGGCGTCGTCGCCGTCCAGGGCGACGTGTCCGAACACGCCCGCGCCGTCGAACGCGCCGCCCGCGCCCACGGCGAGGACGCGGAACTCGTCGAGATACGCCAGTCGGGGCTCGTCGCCGACTGCGACGTACTCCTCGTGCCCGGTGGCGAGTCGACGACCATCTCGCGACTGCTCCGACAGGAAGGCATCGACGAGGAGATTCGTACCCACGTCGACGCCGGAAAGCCCGTCCTCGCCACCTGCGCCGGCCTCATCGTCTCTGCCCGCGACGCGAAGGACGAGCGCGTCCACAACCTCGACATCTTGGACGTGACCGTCGACCGCAACGCGTTCGGCCGCCAGAAGGACAGTTTCGAGGCTCCGCTCGACGTCGACGGGCTCTCCGACCCCTTCCCGGCGGTGTTCATCCGCGCGCCGCTCGTCGACGAAGTGGGCGAGGACGTGTCGGTGCTCGCGCGCTGGGACGACACGCCCGTCGCAGTCAAGCAAGGGCCGGTCGTCGCCACGTCGTTCCACCCGGAGCTAACCGAGGACGTGCGACTGCACCGGCTGGCGTTCTTCGAGCAGGCGGCGGCGTCGCGGTAGTAAACGTCGCAGGAAATTCATCTGACACGACTGCTTAACTGCATCGGCTGTATCTGCGCAGACACATGTCGGACGACACGCTGTTGGAGGAGTTGGTGAATCTCCCGGAGATAACCAGACCGAGCGCCTCACCGGACGGCGAGCGTGTCACCTTTTACTCCGACACGACCGGCCGAAACGAAATTTTCGTCCTCGACGTCGACACCGGCGAGGCCGAGCAGTGGAGCGATGGCACCGATATGCAGGCGTGGTGGCCGCTCTCGTGGTCGGCGGACGGTGAGCGGGTGTTCTTCCACCGCGACGCCGACGGCGACGAACAGAACGACATCTACGCGCTGGCGAGCGACGGTGCGACGGAACCTGTCGTCGAAACCGACGACCAGACCAACCTTCACGCAGTCGGTACTGACGGCGAGACGCTGCTCGTCGCCTCGAACCACGAGAGAGGGATGGACCTCTATCGGTACAGGCTCCCGACCGACGAATTGGAGCGACTCACCGACCACGACCAAGTCTGGGAGTCCTGTCTTTCGCCCAACTGTGAGCGCGTCGCCTACGCGGCCAACGAGTCCGAGAACGCCGACAACAGGGACACGTATCTCGTCGATATCGACGGGGCGAATCGAGAGATACTCGACGTCGGGGTCGTGGGGTCGCATACGGACCCGCAGGACTGGACTCCCGACGGCAACCGACTGCTGATTGCGGACAACAGCGAGGGTTTCGGCCGCTGCGGCGTCTACGACCTCACCGGCGGCGAAGTCCGATGGTACGGCGACCTCGATTACGAGGAATCGCCGGCGTGTTTCAGTGCCGACGGGTCGAGGTTTCTCGCCGAACGCGTCCGCGACGCTGCCGTCGTCCCCGTCGTGTACGACACCGAAACCGGCGAGGAGTTCGAGTGTCCGCTCATCGACGGTGTCGCCGAGTTCGGGTGGCGAAGCACGAATCTGCTCGCGGACGACCGGGTTCTTCTCTCGTACACGACGCCCACCCGCCCGACGGAACTCGTCGCCTACGATCTCGACGCGAACGACACCGAAACGCTGTTTCGCCCCGACTGTAGCCGGTTTAGCTCCGACGACTTCATTGACGCGGCGTATCTGACCGTCGAATCCGACGGCGTGCCAGACACACGACAGGCGGCCGTCGAACACGACCAGTACGAGACACTCGAAATCGGTGCACTGTTCTACGACTCCGGGGCACGCCCGTCGCCGCTTTTGGTCAACGTCCACGGCGGGCCGCGGCGTGCTGACAGAAAAACGTTCCACTACCGGACGCAGTACCTTCTCAAACGCGGATACTCGATACTGCAGGTGAACTTCCGCGGGTCGAGTGGTCGCGGCCGTAAGTTCACTCAGAAACTCGTTGGCGACTTCGGCGGGGCCGAACAGGGCGATATCGCCACCGTCACTGAACATGTCCTCGAAACACACGACTGGCTCGACGCAGAGCGCGTCGGTGTCTGGGGCGGGTCGTTCGGCGGCTACTCAACGTACTGGCAGATGGTCCAGTATCCTGACCTCTACGCGGCCGGCGCACCAGTCGTCGGCTACACTGACCTCGAACTGATGTATGAGGAGGCGATGCCGCAGTTCCGAACCGGATTCATGCAGAAGTATCTCGGCACACCCGAGGAAAACCCAGACCTTTACCGCAAGCGCAGTCCCATCACTCACGCCGAAAACCTTGCTGCGCCGCTTTTGATGGCCCACGGCGTCAACGACCGCCGCGTACCGGTGTCGCAGGCGCGCGTCTTCCGCGATGCGCTGAGAGAACGTGGATACGAGGAGGGCCAAGATAAGGAGTTCGAGTACCACGAAATCGAAAAACGCGGCCATCATACCACCGACGCGAGCCAGCGGCAGAACACGCTTCAACTGTTCGAGTCGTTTCTGGACCGTCGCCTCAGAACTTCGGAGACGTAGCTCGGCGGAGACCCGCTGCAACCAGTCCTCGATGACGAAACGCACGCTTTTCACCGTCGGCGCGCGTCCGCCCGGATATGAGCGATACGAACTCGGAGACGGACGCAAGGGAGACGGCCGACGCCGACGACATCCTCGACGACCTCTTCGAACTCGTCGAACAGCGCAAAGAGGAACTGCCCGAAGACTCCTACACGACGTCGCTTTTCACCCACGAGAAGGGCGAGAACGCCGTGCTCGAAAAACTCGGGGAGGAGTCCACCGAGATAATTCTCGCGGCGAAAGACGACGATACCGACGAGTTGGCTCACGAGAGCGCCGACTTCGTCTACCACCTGCTGGTCCTCCTCTCGATGAAGGGGATGACGCTCGACGACCTGCGAGAAGAGCTCGCCGCGCGGTTCGGCTGAACGTGTAGGGGCGACGGAACGCGGTCAGTCGACGAACTGCGCCAACTGCGGGCGACGGCGGTCGACGTCGAAATGCGGTTGGACCGACCCCGCGGCGGCGATGCGGTCGAGCGTCAGCATCGGGTCGCCGCCCGCGCGTTCGGTCTCGTCGTACAGCGTCTCGATGGCGGCGCGTTCGAGCGCGAGCGAGTCGAGTTTGCCGAGCAGGAGCGCGAAGGCGACGCCTGCGCGACCGTCGGGGAACGAGTCGAGCACGTGCGAGAAGTCGGCGGCGTCGGTCGGGGCGACGGAGTCGGCGGGCGACTCGCTCGCCTGCGTGCGTAGACAGACGGTACAGAGTTCGACGGCCTCGCTCCGCTCAGGGGCGTACTCGCGGAGGTCCTCGGGAACGGCGAACGAGACGGTCGGCGACTCGCAACTCGAACAGACCATACGTGACGCACGGTGGCCGTCCTCGAAAAGCCAGCGGCCCGCGGATCGACAGGTTGCCCTCGCGTGAGTTTCGTCGACGACCGCCGGCCGCCCTGCTGACGGAGGACGGCGAGAACGGAGAGAAGAGAACGGATATCGACGGCTCTGCGCTCAGTCGGCCGTGACGGTGCCGGGTTCCTTCGCGGCGGCTTTCTCGGCTTCTTCCTTTTCGGCCTTCTCCTCTTCTTCCTTCTTGGCCTTGATCTTCTTCATGCGGAAGATCTCCTCGCGCTCCTGCTCTTCGAGTTTCTGTTCGATGTACTCCTCGGCCTCGTAGAGGTCCGGAAGCACCTTGAACTCCAGCGCGTTGACGCGGCGCTTCGTCGTCTCGATCTCGTGGAGCATCTTCTTCATCGCCGTCTCGACTTCGGCGGCGAGGATGATCGATTCGAGCAGTTCCTCGTAGGCGTCCGCGGCCTCGTCGATGCGCGCGGAGGAGCCGAGCAGGCCGTAGCCGCGCTGGTCGAGGCTCTTTCTCACCCGACTGGACTCGATCTGCGGGACGACGACGCCCATGATGTTCTTCGACTGGGTCGTGATCTCGGGGTACTCCTTCAGCGCCGCGGCCGCGCCGCGGACGGCGACGTCGCCCTCCATCGCGCGCGCCATGTTGATCTTGTGCTGGGCGCGCTCGTAGTCCTCGGACAGGCCCGACCGCACGTCCTGCGCCTGGTCGAGGATGTCCATGAACTCCATGATGAGACCGTCGCGCTTCTGTTCGAGCGTGTCGTGACCCCGCTCGGAGAGTTCGATGCGGTCCTCGATCTCCATGAGGTTCTTCCGGGTTGGTTTGACGTCTTCGGCCATCTGTTGTCGGAAGATTGCGGATGGAGGCGGTTAACCTTTTTCTGTTTTCCCGTCGCCGCAGCCGGCGCGCGAAGCGGTGCTGGCGCTACCGGTGGCGATAAACGAAGGAAAAGTGCCGGGGTCAGTCCGCGGTGACTTCTTCGGCTTCGGCCTCGCCGACGTCTTCGCGGTAGTACTTCTCGATGAGGTCCTCGTCGACGCGGTTGAGTTCCGCCTTCGGGAACATCGACAGCAGGTCCCAGCCGATGTCGAGCGTCTCCTCGATGGTCCGGTTGGTGTCGAAGCCCTGGTCGATGAACTCCTCCTCGAAGCGGTCCGCGAAGTCGAGATACTGGTTGTCGCGTTCGCTCAGCGCCTCGCGGCCGACGATGTTCACCAGGTCGCGGAGGTCCTCGCCCTCCGCGTACGCGGCGTACATCTGGTCGGAGACGTCCGCGTGGTCCTCGCGGGTGAGGCCCTCGCCGATACCGTCGTCCATCAGCCGAGAGAGGCTGGGCAGCGGGTTGATCGGCGGTTCGATCCCCTGCGAGTTGAGGTTCCGGTCGATGTAGATCTGGCCCTCGGTGATGTAGCCGGTCAGGTCCGGAATCGGGTGGGTGTCGTCGTCACCCGGCATCGTGAGGATGGGAATCTGCGTGACGGAGCCCTCGCGGCCCTCGATACGACCGGCACGCTCGTAGAGCTGTGCCAGGTCGGTGTACATGTAGCCGGGGTAGCCACGTCGCCCCGGCACCTCTTCGCGCGCGGCACCGATTTCGCGCAGCGCCTCGCAGTAGTTGGTCATGTCGGTGAGGATGACCAGCACGTGGTAGTCCTTCTCGAAGGCGAGGTACTCGGCGGTCGTCAGCGCCATGCGCGGCGTGACCGTCCGCTCGACTGCGGGGTCGTCCGCGAGGTTCATGAAGACCACGGAGCGTTCGAGCGCGCCGGTGCGCTCGAAGTCCTCCATGAACTCGTTGGCCTCTTCGGCGGTGATACCCATCGCGCCGAAGATGACTGCGAACTCGCTGGCGTCTTCGCCGTCGTCGGCGGCCTCCTCGGGCACCGTCGCCTGACGGGCGATCTGGAGCGCGAGGTTGTTGTGCGGCAGGCCGGACGCCGAGAAGATGGGCAGTTTCTGCCCGCGGACGAGCGTGTTCATCCCGTCGATGGCGGAGACGCCGGACTGGATGAACTCCTCGGGGTACTCGCGCGAGAACGGGTTGATCGCCTCGCCGATGATGTCGTGTCGGTCATCGGGGACGATCTCCGGGCCGCCGTCGATGGGCTGGCCGGAGCCGTCGAGAACCCGCCCGAGGAGGTCCTCGGTGACGGGCATCTTCAGCGTCTCGCCGAGGAAACGGACGGACGCGTTTCTGTCGATACCGGTGGTGCCCTCGAACACCTGGATGGCCACGAGGCCCTCCGAGGATTCGAGGATCTGGCCGCGCTTCGTCTCGCCGTTCGGCGTCTCGATCTCGACGATCTCGTCGTAGCCGACGGGCTCGTCGACTTCGGCGAACACCAGCGGGCCGCTGATCTCGGTGATGGTTTGGTACTCTTTCATTAGTAGAGCTCCCGGAGCTGTTCGGTGATGTCCTCTTTGAGCTCGGCGATGTACTCCTCCCACTCCTCCTGGACGCCGACGCGGTTGATGCGCGGTGCGGCGTCGATGGCCGTAATCTCCTCGACGGGGACGCCCGCTTCGAGCGCCTTGAACGCCTCGTCGTGGTAGTGGTGGATGGCAGTCAGGAGCAGGTACGTCTTCTTCGGCGGACAGTAGGTGTCCGTCGGGTGGAACGCGTTCTGCTGGAGGTACGCCTCACGCAGGTAGCGCGCGACGTCGAGCGTCAGCTGCTGGTCCTCCGGCAGCGCGTCCTTGCCGACCAGCTGAACGATCTCCTGCAGTTCGCTCTCCTCGTCGAGCACGTCGACGCCCCACTGGCGCTCCTCGGGCCAGTCGTC
The DNA here is from genome assembly GCF_005155585.1 of Haloprofundus sp. MHR1. Taxonomy (NCBI): domain Archaea; kingdom Methanobacteriati; phylum Methanobacteriota; class Halobacteria; order Halobacteriales; family Haloferacaceae; genus Haloprofundus; species Haloprofundus sp. MHR1. Next base: position 1,606,898 of record NZ_CP039833.1, on the reverse strand, counting down.
GGCGACGTTCTCGACGAACCACGGGTCGAGCTGGTTCTTGTACAGCGAGTACGACTCGCTCCAGTTGATCGCCGGGAAGTGCCGACGTTCCGCGAGGTCGGCGTCCAGCGCCCAGAACGTCTTCACGATACGCAGCGTGTTCTGGGTGACCGGCTCGGAGAAGTCGCCGCCCGGCGGCGACACCGCGCCGATAGCCGAGACGGAGCCTTCGGTCCCGTTGATGTTCTCGAAGTAGCCGGCGCGCTCGTAGAACTGCGAGAGGCGCGCGGCGAGGTAGGCGGGGTAGCCCTCCTCACCGGGCATCTCCTCCAGCCGGGAGGAGATTTCGCGCATGGCCTCGGCCCACCGCGAGGTGGAGTCGGCCATGAGCGCCACGTCGTAGCCCATGTCGCGGTAGTACTCCGCGATGGTGATTCCCGTGTAGATGCACGACTCGCGTGCGGCCACGGGCATGTTCGAGGTGTTCGCGATGAGCGACGTCCGGGCCATCAGCGGGTTGCCGGTCGTCGGGTCCTCGAGTTCGGGGAAGTCCTCGATGACCTCGGTCATCTCGTTGCCGCGCTCGCCGCAGCCGACGTAGACGATGATGTCCGCGTCGGCGTACTTCGCGAGCTGGTGCTGGGTGACCGTCTTCCCGGAACCGAACGGGCCCGGAATCGCGGCCGTCCCGCCTTTGGCGATGGGGAAGAGGCCGTCGAGGATGCGCTGTCCCGACACGAGCGGGATGCGCGGGGTCTTCTTCTCCTTGGAGGGGCGGGCCTGACGGACCGGCCACTCCTGGTGCATCGTGACCTCCTCGCCGTTGTCGAGTTCGACGACCGTCTCCTCGACGGTGAACGAACCGGCCTCGATGGCGGCGACTTCGCCGCCCTCGAAGTTCGGCGGGACGAGCACCTTGTGGTCGATGGTGACCGTCTCCTCGACGGTGCCGACCACGTCGCCGGGGGCGACCTCGTCGCCTTCGGAGACTTCGGGCACGAACTCCCACTGTTTGTCCATCTCGATGCCGGGCGCGTCGACGCCGCGGTCGAGGAAGGCGCTGTTCATCTTCTCTTCGAGTACGTCGAGCGGTCGCTGGACACCGTCGTAGATGGTGTCGAGCAGGCCGGGACCGAGGTCGACGGTCAGCGGTTCGCCCGTGTTCTCGACGGGTTCGCCGGGGCCGACGCCCGAGGTCTCCTCGTACACTTGGATGGTCGTGGTGTCGCCCTCGATCTCGATGACTTCGCCCATCAGCCCTTCGTCACCGACGTACACGACGTCGTTCATCCGGGCGTCGAGGTCGACAGCGGTCACGACCGGACCACTCACGCTCTGAATTCGGCCGTCCTCTCGGACGGTCTCTTGTGTTGCTTGGCTCATTGGTTCTCGTCTTCCATTAGGTCGATACCGATTGCTCGTTTGATCTGGTCACGCAGTCCGCCACCGCCCGCACCGCCCGCACCGAGCGTGACGAGCGTCGGTTCGATGCTCTGCTCGACGGACTTTCGGACGTTACGCGAGAGGTGCGCGAGGTCCTCGTCGTGCATCACGACGATGCCGACGTCGTCGTCGGCGAGCGTCTCTTCGACGGCGGCGTCGAGGCGCTCGTCTTTCTCCGACTCGGGGACGTTCTGGAACTTCCGAACGCCCGCCAGACGGAAGCCGGTGGTGAAGTCGGGGCTGCCGATGACGGCGATCTCCTGACTCATAGTATCACCAGTTCCTCTTCTATCTCGTCCTCTGAGAGCCCCGCTTCGCGTGCGCGGGCGATGGCGCGGATGTTCTCCACTTCCCGCTCCTTGGCGAGAATGTAGGAGATGATCGGCGACACCGACAGCGGGAACACGTGGCCGAGGGTCTTGGAGTACTCCAACAGCGCCGCTTCGAGCGCGCGCTCGAAACCGATGAGGCTGTCGGCGCGTTCGAGGTCGGTCAGCGCCGCCGAGAGGCGGTCACCGTAGACGCTCTCGCGGATACGGGTCACCAGCTCGTCGGGACTCGACGCCAACTGCGACAGTTCGGTCGCGCTGAACAGTCGACCGCCGTCGATGTAGTACTCCGAGGGGTCGATGTTCGCTCCGCTTCGAGCGAGTCGAAGCGCGTTCCGCGCGTTACGGAAGTCGATCTCGGCGTGCAGGAACTCGCGGTACTGCTCGGTCGCCTCGTTCGTGACGAGACCGCTGAGCAGGTTCTCGTAGAACGTGCGGTCGACGGCGTTCTCCAGCGGGACCAGCACGCCGGACTCCTCGTAGTCGTCGTACGCCGCTCGCAGCGGCGGGCCGTAGATGGTGCCGCTCAGTCGGTCGACGACCTCCTCGATGGTGGTCGCTTCGAGCAGCCGTTCGACGAGACGGTCGTCGAACTCGCCGGCGCGGATGAGGTCGGTCTCGACCTCCTCGCGCGGCGTGTCGGCGTAGATGCCGCGGATGATCGTCTTGACGTTCCACGCGTCGAACTTCCGGAGGTAGCGTGCGATGAGGTCGTACAGTCGCCCGCCGGCCCAGTCGAGGATGTCGTTGAACTGCTTCGCGAGGCTGCGGTTCAGCGCGTACTCGATCAGGTCGACGCCCGAGAATCGGGCCCCGAGGGCGTTTATCTCCTCTTCGTACGTCGACTCCTCCATGAAGCGAGCGATCTCGGCGGGGCCCATCCGGAGGAGTTTGCGGTAGTCCTCGTCGTCGTACAGTGCGCCGCGTCGCGCTCTGACGCGGGCGTTGACGTACTCCGGATTCGAGCTGCCGGTTGCGCTCATTGTTCGAACAGTCGGGCGCTCACGTCCTTCAAGTTGTCCTCCCAGACGGCGTCGAGGACCGAGTCGAACGTGTTGTTCACCCGAACGCGGGAGTTTCGTCCCTCGACGACGACGCCGCCGAGACAGTCGCGGTCGCCCGCGAACTCGTAGCCGTCGTAGTCGGCGAGAATCTCGGTGATGAGCGCCTCGTCGTCGGCGCGTCCGTAGACGAGCACTTCGTCCTCGTCTTCGAACTCCGTCGACGCCGCGTCGAGCAGCTCTCGGGTGAGCGTCTCGCGGTCAGCACCGTCGAGAGCGACCAGTTCGGCCTCGACCCGCTCGTAGACGTCTTCGAGCACGTCGCGGCGGGCTTCGAGGCGCTGCTGTTTCGCCTGCAGTTTCGCGCTGGAGAGCGACTGTTCGCGCTCCTGTGCGATCGTTCGCTCGACGGCGCGTTCGCGCTCCTCGAGCAGTTCCTCTGCGTCGGCTTCGGCTTCGGCGACGATCTCGTCGGCACGCGCTTGGCCCTCCTCGCGGATGTTCTCCGCACGTGCGCGAGCGTCGTCCCGAATGTCCTCAACGACAGTATCCAAACTCATGGTGGAAAGAGAGAGGTGGTTTAACCGAGGATGAACACGACGACGAGCGCGAGAATAACGAGCGTCTCCGGCAGGACCGTCAGGATGAGGCCCTGAACGAAGAGGCTGTCGTCCTCGGCGAGAGCGCCGACTGCGGCGGCACCGATACCGCGCTCTGCGTAGCCTGCGCCGAGTGCGGCGAGACCGACCGCGAGACCGGCGGCGGCGGCGCCGTCGAGCGCCGGGCCGCTGGATCCTTCAGCCTGCAGTGCAACGTTAGCGATTTCGGGTAGGGATTCGATCATGGTGAGTAGGTGTATGGTTCCGGTTAGTCGTCTCCGAACAGTTGGTAGTTGACCGTACTGCGGTCATAAAACTTCCCAAAGAAGACGGCCAAATCGCCCGCTGCGGCGTTTGCTACCCGGTGGCACACAGTGTAGAGAATTGTTACCGAGAGAGAAGAGAACCGAAGCCGACCGCCGCGAGAGCGGTCAGTCTTCGGTGGTGTACTGGCGGTCGTAGCCGAACGGTTCGTACTCGCGGCCGCCGCCCTCGTAGAACTTGCCGAAGAACTCGACGTACTCGAGACGGACGGCCTGCAGACCGGCGCTCGTGATGCCGAGCGTCAGCACCAGCGCGTGGCCTAGGATGAGTACGACGATGCCCACGAGGAACAGCGCCGCCCCGCCGTGGAACAGGCCGCCGAACATGATGGCCCCCGCGCCGTACTCGTTGACGACGTACTCCGGTCCGTAGCTGGTGAGGAAGTGGATCTCACCGTCGTGCTGGTACGCGCCGAACACGAGCAGGTTGACCGCGAGCGCCATCCCGGCCTTCGCGAGCAGCACCGCGCCGATACGGGCGTACGACAGCACGTTCACGAGCACGTTCAGGAACTCGACGACTTCGGCGAGGTCGGCGATGGCCAGGAACACGAAGCCGACCGCGAACGCCACCAGGCCGGCGATACCGACGACGGCCGGGAAGCCGTTGAAGCCGAGTTCGAACATGGCCTGCATGTACTGCTGGCTGGACTCCGGCGCCGCGCCGGTGCCGTCGAACAGCGTGAACAGGAACGCCGGTTTCGCGTCGCCGTAGTGGAGACTGAAGATCCAGACCCACAGGCCGTTCATCATCAGCAGCCACGAGCCGCTCTCGAGGACCGCGTGCTTGATGTCGTGGTGTTCGGCGACCTCGAAGAAGTCGAGGATCCACCCGATGTTGAGGTGGACGATGCCGACGAAGATGCTCACCACGAGCCAGCCGATCGCCCAGTAGATGCCGGCGGGCGAGAGACCTTTCTCCATCGGCGGGTGGCCGCCCCAGATGACCTCACCGAGCACGTGGAGGCCGAGGAACTCGCCGTAGAGGATGCCGAACAGCATCGTGAATCCGCCCGCGAAGAGCGTGATACCGCCCATGCTCTTGAACGCCGGGCGGTCCTCGAAGCGAGTGTAGAGGAAGTACCCGATAGCCGTGTAGAGAATCCCGTAGGCGAGGTCGCCGATCATGAACCCGAAGAACACCGGGAACGTCAGGAAGACGAACACCGACGGGTCGAACTCGCTGTACTTCGGTCGGCTGACCGCGTTGACGAGCACCTCGAACGGCTTGACCGCCCCGGGGTTGTCCTGGACGACCGGCGGGTCGTCGTTCCTCGTGACGACGCTTCCGCCGTCGGGCTTTGCCCGACGTGCTGCCGAACCCTGTTCGGCACCCCCGTCGGCGCGCGCCTCGGGTTCGTCCGCGCCGCCGTCGGCGGCAGTCGGTTCGCCGCCGGTGCCGCTCGGCACCTGTTCGCGGGTGGCTTCCTGTCCGTCGCTCTTGAAGCTCGCGCGTTCTATCTCCTCGACTTCGACGTGCTGTCCGACGTCGTCGCGGAGCGCGCTCGCGAACTGCGTGTATCGCTCGGTCGGAATCCAGCCCTCGGCGACGAAGGCGTTCTCCGTCGTCGCGAAGGCCAGCGGCGCTTCGGTCTTCTGGACCTCGATCGAGAGCTGTTCTTCGGCGGCGAGCAGGAAGCCCGCGGCGTCGAGTTTGACCTCTTCGAGTTCGTCGTCGACCGTCGCCAGCCGCGACTCCAGTTGCTGTTTGCGGTGGCGGAGTTCGCCGACGTACTCCTCGGGGCTCGACTCCGACTCGGGAACCTCGTACGTCGAGAAGTCGGTCCCGACGAGCGCCTCGTCGAGCGCGTCTTCGCCCGCGCCGTCGGCGGGGTACGCGAAGACGGCGAACACGTCGTCGCCCTCGTGAATCTCGAACGCATCGACGCTGTCGGCGTCGACGAGCGACCGTTCGACGTCCTCGCGGTCACCCTCGCCGACGGCGACCTGGAGCGTGTCGTAGCCCGACAGCAGGTCGAGGTCGATACCGAGGTCGGCGAACGGTTCGACGGCGTCGATGTCCTCCTGGACGCTCCGGAGTTCGTCGCGGAGTTCGTCGCGGCGGTCGTTGAGTTCGTTGACCTCCGCGCGGACCTCCGCGAGCTCGGCTTCGAGCGCCTCGTCGGTGACGATGCGGGTCGGGCCCGCGTCGTCGCCGTCGACGTCGAGGATGCTCTCGAGCGAGCGGACGGTGACGAGTTTGTCCGACGCCTCCTCGGCACCTTCGACGGGCGTCCCGTGCGAGAACCCCTCCCAGGTACCGTCGTAGTCGGAGACGTCGAGCAGGTTCTGCTCGTGGGTCGTCTCGATGACGTCGTCCATGAACCGTTTGGCCCCGGTGACCGAGACCTTGCTCATCTGCTCAGGTCTGAGCATGCACCGCCTCCTCGAACCGCTCTACCGTGTACTCTACCGCCTCCTCGACGTTCGACTGCGCCTCGGCGACGAGCTCCTCGCGGGCGCGCTCGCCCTCCTCGATGATCTCCTCGCGCTCGGCCTCGATCTCTTCGCGGGCCTCCGCGAGGCGGCGCTCCTCCATCTCGGACGCCTCCGCTTCTGCCTCGGCCCGAATCTGCTCGGCGCGGTCGCGGGCGTCGGAGATCAGTTCGTCGCGCTCGCGCTCAGCCTGCGCGATGATGTCGTCGGCGTCGGATTCGGCCGACTTGATCCGTTCGAGAACCTCTGGTCTCGGCATACTCACTAATCGTTGGAACGTTGCACCACGGCCGTATAAGGTGTTTGCGGAAGCAATCGGGCGACTGGACGGAGTACATAGCTGTTCCGGCGGCGACGGCCGGGACGCCGTCGCCTCGGGACGCCGAACCCGTTAGTATCGGAGAATCCGCAGGATTATGCCCGCCGAGTTCGAACTGCCGGCAATGGGTATCCTCGAGGACAAAGGACGGGCGCGGCTGTTCTACAAGTACCTCTCGAAGGTGTACGACCAGGTCAACCCGTTCATCTGGAACGAAGAAATGCGCGCGGAAGCACTCGCGCTGCTCGACATCGAACAGGGCGACCGCGTGCTCGACGTCGGCTGCGGCACCGGCTTCGGTACCGAGGGGCTGCTCCAGCACACCGACGACGTCCACGGTCTCGACCAGAGCGTCCACCAGATGGAGAAGGCGTTCCAGAAGTTCGGCAAGCGCGACAAAGTTCGCTTCTACCGCGGCGACGCCGAGCGACTGCCGTTCAAAGACGACAGTTTCGACGTCGTCTGGTCGTCCGGCTCCATCGAGTACTGGCCGAACCCCGTCGACGCGCTCGAAGAGTTCCGCCGCGTCGTCAAACCCGGCGAGCAGGTGCTCGTCGTCGGCCCGAACTACCCGAAGACGACGGTGATGCAGAAGGTCGCCGACTCCATCATGCTGTTCTACGACGAGGAGGAGGCCGACCGGATGTTCGAGGAAGCCGGCTTCGAGGACGTCGAACACGTGCTGATGGGGCCGTCGTACGACCCCGATATCGCCATCACGACGGTCGCCCGCGCACCTGAAGAGTAGCGGTCGACCGCAGTAGCGGACGAGTTCGTCCCGGGAGCGGCGACGAGACGACGGAGACAGTTTTCCACCGACCCGCGTCGTCGGACGGGTATCGCTCATCGAACGACTGCCGAGAGCGTGACGAGCGGTCGCCCCTCGTACCGCACGTCGACGGTCACCGACGACCCGACGGTCAGTTCCGGGTCGTTCGTCCCGGCGACGGCGACGGATGCCGTCTCGCCGGCGCGCCACTCGGGGTCCGCGGCGGAGTTGAACGGTCCGGTCGGCCCGGGCCGAAAACCACTCGCGGAGAAGAACGGAACGGGCGGGTGGTGTTCGAGCGGCTCTCCGTCGACGCTGACGCGCAGTTCGAGTCGCCGTACGTCCAGCGTTTCGCCGCCGCGGTGAACGAACTGTAACGTCTCGCCAGTCGCGGTGAGCGACAGCGCCGCCCGCGTTCCGCCGCCGACGCCGGCGGTCGTCTCGGCGTGGTCGAGTGCGACGGCACCGACGCTGGCGGCGAGGCCAACCGAGAGCAACAGCAACAGCACGACTCCGACGGCGGGAACCGAGGCGCGGGTGCGAGACGACACGCCGCGGAGTGGTCCCGCTATCGGTCATAAGGGTTCGGAGCGGACGGGGACGAGTCGCAGAGAACCCGACGCTACGCGTCAGCGCCGACGCGAGCGTGCGTCGGCGGCGGCGCGAGCGAGTCGTTCGGGTCGCTGACGTTCATCGGGTCGTCGGGCGTGAGTTCGATGGAGACGAAGGAGTTGCCGCGGATCGCCTGCACGACGAACTCGCCGTCGGGCGCTGGCGTCCAGAGGACGCCGTCGGCGTCGGTGCGTCCGAGGAACGTCGGCTGTTCGTTGCTGTCGGGGCTGCCGAGACTGACGTTTCCTTGGACGGAGTCGCCGGTGGCGGCGTCGACGAGTTCGATGCGGAGCGGACCGCCGGCGTACGTCGGGTGGACGCGGAGTTCGAGCCCCGAGCGGGTACTGTTGGTCGACTGTGCGACGTGGGCGTTGTCGAGGGGGATACGCTGTATCTCTCTGAACACCTGCCCCTCGTCGCCGCGGTCGACGTACGCGGTGAGGTCGCCGCCGGCGTACCGAACCTTCCCGACGAAGATGTTGCTGGCCTGCACGCCGGTCGGACTGTTGAACTCGCCGCGTTGCATGATGACCGGGTACGCCCGCTCCATCACGTCGGGGAGTTCGCCGACCGTGATTCGGCCGGACGCGTCGGAGGTGCGCTTCGAGTCGTCGTACACCTCGCGGACGTAGACGCCGTCGTCTATCATGGAGAGGACGACGCCGTCGGTCGTCGTCTGCACGTACGTCCGAGTGGGGGGAGCGCCGCCGCGGAGGACCGCCGCGGCGCGCTCTCGAATCGGACCGCGCATCGTCTGGAGTTCGAGTCGAACCGATCCGACTCGCCCGTCGATGGAGAGGCCGTCGATGCCGTCGGCGGTCCGTTCGAGCATCGTGGCGTTCGCTCGGAGTTCGGCCGCTTCGGTGTGGACGTGCGCCAACCGAACCAGCAGTTGCGTGGCCGTTATCTCGCCGGTGGTGTGGGCGTCCAGAGCCGCCCGTTCCTCGGCTCGGAGGTCGTCGACGCGGATTTCGAGTTCGGTCAACGCCCGCAGCACTGCCTTGCGGCGCTCGTTTTCGTTCTCCATCGCGGCGAGTCGCTGTCCGGTCGTTCGCGTCCGGAGCTCGGAGCGAACCCGCGTATCCCGAACCGCCAACGAGGCGCTCAGGTTCGCCGAGGGCGCTCCGAACGCCGTGTTGGTGTCGTCTTCGTCCAGCATCAGGACGCTCGTCTCGTTGTCGATCTCGGCGAGCGACGACTCCGACTTCGCCGCCAGAGACGACGACTCCGCGGCGGACGGCGTCGCGACGACGACGCCGCCGACAGACGAGACGAGGAGGAGGAGGGTAGTGGCCAAAGCGGCGGACTGTCTCATCATCGGCGCGTACACAGTCATCATATTAAAACCGGTCGCTGTAGAGCACACGACGGCTCGTCGACAGGAAACGGCGGAACGTCGTCGAAACCGACACCGCTCGCCGCGGCGACGTCGGCGCAGAGCGCCTGTCGGACATCCGATGGAAAGCGTTTTGCCGTACCCCCGAGAGTTGGTGAACTGTATGCGGTATGCCGCCCTCGTGCTCGCCTTCCTCGTCTTCTCAGCCGGCTTCGCACCACCGGCCGCCGCCGTCGTCGGAACCGACGACGGGCAAAGAGCGACGCTGCTACAGGCCGAGGAGCCGCCGGACACACAACTCGTCATCGCCATCAAGCGCAACGGCGACGCGAAGTGGTCGGTCGTCACGCGGTACCCGTTGAGCGGCAACAACAGCAGCGCGGCGTTCGAGCAGTTCGTCTCGGACCTCCGCGCCGGCGAGGCCAACGCGACGCTGGACGAGCGGACGTTCGAGCAGTTCGCCGCGCTCTCGTCGGAGGCGACGGGCCGCGAGATGGAGATTCAGAACGTCAGCTACCGAGGCACCGTAGAGAACGACACCGGCGTGCTGAACATGACGTTCACGTGGACGAGGTTCGCCTACCAGGGCGACCAGGACCTCAGAGTCGGCGACGCGTTCGAGACGCCGGACGGCGGGACGTGGTTCCCCCGCCTCGGGGCGAACCAGCGGCTCGTCATCGAGGCGCCCGAAGAGTGGAACTCCCAGGACGTGAGCTTCCCCGCCCGCACCCGGAACGGAACGACCGTCATCGTCGACGGTCCCCGGGAGTTCACCGACCGCTCCGGAGACGGCAGCGTCATCGACATCTCGTACGACCCGCCGGGGTCGGGTCGAGACACGGGAACGGGCGACAGCGACGAACTCGCGCTCATCGCGGGCATCGGCGCAGTACTCGTTTTCGCCGCCATGCTCGCAGCGGTCGTCCTCCGACGCCGTCAAGGGTTCGAGGAGGTCGACGGAGAGGTCGTCACCGTCGACGGGCCGACGACATCACCGCCGCGTGCGGCCGGCGGCGGCGCGTCGGCCGTCGACCCACTGTCGTCGGAAGAACCGGAGGAAGAGGAGGAGGAGGAAGAGAACGACGACGACGTGGACCTCTCGCTGCTCTCGGACGGCGAACGGGTCGAGCACCTCCTCGAACACAACGGCGGCCGGATGCGACAGACGAACATCGTCGCCGAAACCGGCTGGTCCGACGCGAAAGTGTCGCAGTTGCTCTCCTCGCTGGCGGACGAGGGACGCGTCGAGAAACTGCGCCTCGGTCGGGAGAACCTGATTTCGCTGCCGGGCGAGAACGGAAACGGGAACGGAAACGGCGGCAGCGACGACACCAGCGGCGACGACGACACCGACGGCGACAGCAGCGACAGCGGCGACGACACCGACGGCGACGGCTGAGCCGCCGACTCGAACTCGAGTCCGTACTCGAGAACGAGTACGAATTTGCCGCACGTCGCGGCGTACCGCCTCTCGTTCCGAAAACGTTTACCGGCGAGTGGAGGTAGTGGTCGATGATGAAGATTCTCGTAACCGTCAAGGAAGTCGCCGAAGTCGAAGACGACTTCGAGATCGACGGGCTCGGAATCGACGAGGCGTACCTCGAGTACGACCTCAACGAGTGGGACGACTACGCCGTCGAGGAGGCGGTCCAGATAGCGGAGGCGGGCGACGACGTCGAGGTCGTCAGCGTCACCATCGGCCCCGAACGCAGCGAGGAGACGATTCGGATGGCGCTCGCCAAGGGCGCGGACCGCGCGATTCGCGTCTGGGACGACGCGTTCGAGGACGTCCAACTACTCGACGTCGCCGCGAAGACGCGTCTGCTCGCCGCCGTCGTCGAACAGGAACAGCCGGACCTCGTACTGACCGGCGTGCAGGCCGCCGACGACGGCTTCGGGGCGACGGGCGTCTCCGTCGCCGACGAAGTCGGCTTCGAGTGGGCCGCCGTCGTCAACGAACTCGACTTGGACGCCGAGGGCGGCGTCGCCAACGTCCGCCGGGAGCTCGAAGGCGGCGTCGAGGAGCTCACGGAGGTCGACCTCCCCGCGGTGCTCACCATCCAGACGGGTATCAACGACCCCCGCTACGCGAGCCTGCGCGGTATCCGGCAGGCCCAGCGCAAGGAGATAGCCCCGATGGGCCTCGACGACCTCGGTCTCGACGCCTCCGCGCTCGACAGCCCGATCGAACTCACGGGGATGCGCGAACCCGAGAGCGAGTCGGACGCCACCATCTTCGAGGGTGACGCCGGGGAGACCGCCGCGCAACTTGCCGAGGTCCTCCGCGAGAAGGGGGTGGGCGCGCAATGACGGTGCTCGCTATCGCCGACCACCGCCGCGGCGACCTCCGCGACGTGAGCTACGAACTCGTCAGCGCGGGCCGCCAACTCGCCGACGCGACCGGCGGCGACCTCCACATCGCGGTCATCAGCGGCGACGTCGACGAGTTCGGGGAGAAACTGAACCTCGACGGCGTCGACGCCGTCCACACCGTCGCGAACGGCGAGGAGTTCAACCACGACGTGTACGCGGGCGCGGTCGAAGCGCTGTACGCCGAAGTCGAGCCCGCGGTCCTACTGATGCCCAACAGCGTCAACGGCCTCGACTACGCGCCGGCGGTCGCCAACGTACTCGACCTGCCGCTTGTCTCGGACGCGGTCGACTTCAGCTACGACGGCGGCCTCACCGCGACACGCGAGATGTACGGCTCGAAGGTCGAGACGACCGTCGACGTCGACGCGGAGCGCGTCGCCGTCACGATTCGCGGCGGCGAGTGGCCCGCCACAGCCGGTACCGGCGACGCCGAGATTTCGGCGTTCGACTACGAACCCGACGGCGACCTCGGCTCCCGCGTGCTCGGGTTCGAGGAGGTCGCCGGCGGCGACGTCGACATCACCGACGCGGACGTGCTCGTCTCGGTCGGCCGCGGCATCGAGGAGGAGGAGAACCTCGAACTCGTCGAGGAACTCGCCGACGCGCTGGGTGCGACGCTCTCCTCGTCGCGGCCCATCGTCGACGCCGGATGGCTCCCGCCGAACCGGCAGGTCGGCCAGTCCGGGAAGGTCGTCACCCCTGACATTTACCTCGCGGTCGGTATCTCCGGGGCGGTCCAGCACGTCGCCGGGATGAAAGGCTCCGACACCATCATCGCCATCAACACCGATCCGAACGCACCCATCTTCGACATCGCCGACTACGGTATCGTCGGCGACCTGTTCGAGGTCGTTCCGGAACTCATCGAGCAGTTCTCCTGAACCACGACCTTTTGCGCTACGGGCCGCCTCTGGCGGCCCTCGGCAAAAGCTCGACCAAAAGCACTCCTCACTCATTTCAGCGCGGCAAGCCGCGCTTCCATTCGTTCGTCGGCCCGCTCGCTCCCTTCGGTCGCTCGCGGAACTACTCAGAACGGATAGGCTTCTAAACTCACCGCCGACCCCGTTTCTCCGCATTTCGGTACGTACTTCCCTGACCGTCCCTACCTGTCCGATAATGGAGTATTTGGAGCGCCGGGTCGCCATGGTCAACGACCGCCTCGAGGCGGTCGTCGAGTCGGTCGAACCCGACGAGTTGTCCGAGCAACTCGGCCACGTCTCCCTCGCAGGGGGCAAACGCGTGCGACCCACGGTGACGCTCCTCGTCTGCGAGGCGGTCGGCGGCGACCCCGTCGACGCCGTCGATTTCGCCGTCGGCGTCGAACTCGTCCACAACGCGTCGCTCGTCGTCGACGACATCATCGACCGCTCGGACCTCCGCCGAGGGACGCCGAGCGCGTGGGCCGAGTACGGCTACGGCCCGGCGATTCTCGCCTCGGACGGCCTGCTGGGCGAGGCGTTCGCGCTGTTCTCCGCGGAGGAGCAGGCGATGCAGGTCGTCGCCGAGTCGATGGTCGAACTCGGCGAGGGCGAGGCGACGGAACTCGTCGCCCAACCGACGAACGAGGAGGAGTACATGGAACTCGCGCGCCGCAAGACGGGCGCGCTGTTCCGCGCCGCCGCCGAGGTCGGCGCGGTGGCGGGCGGAGCCGACCCGTTCGCCGTCGAGTCGTTCGGCGAGTACGCCGAGCGCGTCGGCATCGCGTTCCAGATTCGCGACGACGTGCTGGACGAGACGGCCAATTCGGCCGACCTCGGCAAACCGGCCGGCCAGGACGAGACGATGGAACGCCCGTCGCTCGTCCAGATTACGGACCTGACGCCCGAGGAAGCCGACGGCCGCGCCCGAGCGCAGTCGGAGGCCGCGCTCGAGGCGCTCGACGCGACTGACATCCCCGAGTCCGACGCGAGAAAGTATCTCCGCGACCTCGCGGAGTTCGTCGTCGTCCGCGAGCGCTGATCTTCGACGCTCAGGCCGGTTCCGCGCCGGTCGGGTACTTCGACTCCGCGATAGCGAACGTGAGCGTGCTCAGCACGCCGAGCAGCGTCCCGCCCGTGAGCGCCAGCGCGAGGTCCGTGAGCGTGAGCGTCCGGACCAGCGCCACCGTCTCGCCGGCCGGAAGCAGTCCCGAGAGGAAGAACCCCGACAGCGCGTACAGGACGAGCGCGATGGCGACGACGTAGAACGGCGCGTTGAGGTAGCGCCACTTGAACTCGTCGACGAGATACTCGTCGGTCACCTGGCCGAGGCTGCTCGTGACGCCCGCCGCGGCGAGCCACTGCACCGCGCCGTGGACGAACGCGGCGAGCAGTGCCGGGGCCGTGAGCGACCCCCCGACGGCCCGTTCGACCGCGTCGATGGTCTCGATTCCCTGTGCGCCGCCGACGATGATGAGCGCCGCCGCGACGACGTAGGTGATGAGCGTCACTCGGCCGGCGTACAGGATGTTCCGCGTGCGTGTAGCCGCGTCGTCGACGAACCGCTCCAGCCCGAGCCCGCGAAACAGGACGTAGAGGCCGAGCAAGGCCGATATGAGTCCGAGAACGGTCGCCCCCTCGACGTCGAACAGCGTCGCGATGGTGACGAACGGGTAGATGAGCAGCAGGATGCCCAGCGGAACGAGAATCGTCCCCCGGGTCTCGGGGTCGTCGAGCACCTGCTTGATGGTGTAGTACATCGACTCCAAGTCCTGGGCCTGTCGAACGACGACCCGGCGGACGCTGTCGATGGGGACGCGAGAGCGGATGACCGGCAGAACCGACTCGTCCTGCGCGCCGTCGGTGATGACGACCGCGCGGACGTTCTCGCCGGTCTGGAGGCTCGCCAGCACCTCGTCGACCTCGTCGCCGACGGCGCGATTGGCCTTCACGTCGTTGCCGTTGAGCCCGGTGACGGCCGCGACTTCGACCTCTTCGGCGTCGTCGGGGTCGCCGGATTCGAACTCCTCGACGAGGTCGTCGTGGACGTGGATTCCCTGAAAGAGGACGTTCACGTCGGAGTCCTCCGGGTCGGCCGTCGCGAGCGCCACCGCGGCGTCCTCGACGCTCTCTCGGCCGACGACCGGCGTCTTCATGCCGGTTTTGCGGCCGAGGTCGTCGTCGAGGTCGACACAGAGGACGAGCAGCATCGTCAGCGGCTACGCCAGCATGCTATATTTGCTTTCGGGAGCGTCGGCGCTGTCCGGTCGGTCTCCAGTCGGTCGGTTATCGCGCTTCGAGTCGCGAAGAGCCGGCCGCAATCGGCGAGCGAAGGGTGCGCACGTGTGACAGATGCGAACAGTCGGCGTTCGCGGACAGACGCCACACATCGACGAGAGACGAGTCGCACGCCTTTTGACGCTGCGCCGAATACGACGGTAACAAGCGAATGATCTCGAAGGGCTGCGAACAGTGCGCCATGGGAGGGAAGATGGTACTCTTCGTCTACGGGTACTGTGACCAGCGGGACTGTTTCTACTGCCCTCTCGGCGAGAACAGAAAGAACGTCACCGACGTGTACGCCAACGAGCGCCTTGTCGAGGAGGACGAGGACGTCATCCGCGAGGCCAAGCGGATGGACGCGCTCGGCACCTCGATTACGGGCGGCGAACCGCAGGAAGCGCTCGACAAGACCTGTCGGTACCTCAGCCTCCTGAAGGAGGAGTTCGGCGAGGACCACCACACCCACCTCTACACGGGTATCCCGGGCGGGCGCGAGAACATGCGCCGCCTCTCGGAAGCCGGCCTCGACGAGGTTCGGTTCCACCCGCCGCTGGAGCTGTGGGGCGAGATGCACGGCACCGAGTGGGAGGAGATTCTCTACGTCGCCCGCGAGGAGGGGCTCACCCCCGCCTTCGAGATTCCCGGAATCCGCGCCGAGGAGGAGTTCCTCGAGTTCCTCGACGAGGGCGCGGCCGACTTCTGCAACGTCAACGAGTTCGAGATGTCCGACGGGAACTATCGACGGATGCAGGAGGAGGGGTACGAACTGCAAGAGGGCCACATGTCGGCCGTCGACGGCTCGAAGGAGGCGATTCTGGACGTGATGGGCGACCACGAGCGCGTCTACTTCTGCACCTCGGTGTTCAAAGACGCTGCCCAGCACAGAAACCGCCTGAAGCGGATGGCCCGCAACATCCGCCGGGAGTTCGACGAGATAACCGACGACGGCACTCTGGTCTACGGCAAGACGTGGGAAACCGAAGCGCGCCTACAGGAACTCGGCGTCCCCGAGGAGTTCTACACTGTCAAATCCGAGCACGTCGAACTCGCGTGGTGGCTTCTGGAGGAGATGATCCAGGAGGGCGACGTGGAGAGAGGCGAGATCGTCGAGCAGTACCCGACCGTCGACGGGACCGTGGTCGAACGGACGCCGTTGGCGTAACGCGGCGGTTTTTTGGTCCAGATTTTTGTGCGGAGCGCGAGCGAAGCGAGCGCGACGAAACAAAAAGGTGGGACGGTACCGTGGTCGAACGGACGCCGTTGGCGTAACGCGGCGATTTTTTGGTCCAGATTTTTGTAAGGAGCGCGAGCGAAGCGAGCGCGACGAAACAAAAAGGTGGGACGGCACCGTGGTCGAACGGACGCCGTTAGCGTAGATTCGGTCAGAAGTCGCCGAGTTCTCAGACGTACTCGACGGTGAGCGCGTAGTACGCGCTCGGGCCGAAGACGAGCGCCGCGGCGACGACGACCCACTCGTCGAGCGTCACGCCGAGGGCACTCCCGACGGCGAGCAGACAGACACCGGCGGCGACGCCGCCGAAGACGAACAGTCGGCGCGTCGACGGCGACGGAACGACGCCCGCGTGCGCAGCGTACAGACCGCCGGTGAGCGAGACGAGAAGAGCGTCCGCCGTCGCGTACAGCACGGTGTCGGCGACTGCACCGAGACAGAGGAGAGCGACGGCGACACCCAGACAGCCGAGCGCCGTCTGCGCGGGCGAGAGCGGATTCAGCGGCGACCCGTATCGGAGGTAGTAGGCCAGCGGCGGTAACAGCGCCAGCAGCGCCAGCAGCACGCCGAACGTGACCCCGGCCAACGGCGTCGAGGCCCGAACGCCGCCCAGCGTCGCCTCGACGAGGAGAACCGCGCCGACGAGTCCGCCGAGTGCGAGCACGGCCGTCGGCGGGAGCACGTTCGTCGGGTTCTCGTCGTGGACGACGGCGTAGGCGACGAAGGGATAGCCGAGGAGGACGGCGACGAGCGTCGTCCGCAACACGTCGCCGGTGAGCACGAGCGAGGAGACGAGAAACGAAAGCGAGAGCAACGTCCCGGCGACGAGTGCGAACTCCGGGACGCGTCGACTCATACGTGGCGCTTCGAGCGGCGCGACAAAACGGGTTTCGACCCGGTGAGCGATACACAAGCGTTTAGATGAACGCCTGAGTAGTCACGTTCATGCCGGACTGTCCACTGGCCGACGAGTGCCCCAGTTTCTCCGAGCGAATCCAAGGGATGGGTTGCCAACACTACGGCGACCGCGGCGGTGCCGAATGGTGCAGCCACTACAGCATGCCCATCCGCGAACTGAAACAGCAACCGGTCAAACCCGGCGAAGAGGTCGTCGTCGAGGTGACCGACATCCACGAGAGCGGCGCGGGCGTCGGGCGGACCGAGGACGGGTTCATCGTGATGGTCGACGGCGTGCTCCCCGACGCGCGAGCGCTGGTGAAGATTACGCAGGTGAAATCGAGCCACGCACGCGCCGACGAGGTGGAGCGACTGCCGATGGAACCCGAGGAGGAAGAGCCCGAACCCGAGCGAAGCGGCGACGACGACGAGGGACCGAAGCGTCCCACGGCGCTCGGCAGCCGCGACAACTTCTGGGGAGCGTAAGCACCGCCCGCCGCCGAGGCGGCACCCACGGACAGTCCCGACTTTCGGTTTTCTGTAGCTTTTTGCCGACGGCGTTCGACGCACGCGTATGGACGAGCAGGACGTGAACGAGATACTCGAACAGGCGGGCTTCGCGCCCGACGAGAGCGTCCTGACGCGCCGACAGGCCGAGGTGCTCGCACTGCGCGAACGCGGCGTCCGTCAGTCTGACATCGCCGAGTTCCTCGGCACGTCGCGCGCGAACGTCTCCAGCATCGAGGCCAGCGCCCGCGGCAACGTCGAGAAGGCCCGCGAGACGGTGGCGTTCGCCGAGGCACTGACCGCACCCGTCCGCGTCGACGTCCCCGAGGGGACCGACCTCTACGACGTTCCGAAGGAAGTGTACGACGCCTGCGACGCCGCCGGCGTGAAGGTGAACCACACCGCGCCCGACCTGATGAAAATCGTCAGCGACGCCGCGGGCGACGCCATCCGCGGGCGCGAGGTTCGGGTGCCGCTTCTCGTCGGGGTGACGAGCGAGGGTGCGGTGAGGGTACGGCGGTCGGCGTAGGCAGGAGCGTCCAGAGGCGTTTACGATCTGATTTCTGTGTGAGGAGATACAGATAGTATAATATCTCCACCTTCCTCAACTACGCCCGATGGAGCGGCGTAGCCTCTTGGGATTGGTAGCCGCGTTCGCGCTTGCTGGTTGTTCCTCCAACGCCGAGCAGACGATAGAGGTCTCGGGGCTGGTAGCACGGAACGCCGACGACACCGCTCACACCCTCGATATTGAAATCGTCGTCGACGACGAACTGACGTTCGAGGCGTCCGTCAGACTCGATGCTGCGGTGTACGACGGCGACCGTCTCGTCGACGATTCGACCAAAAAATGGCGCGACGTTGGTTCCGAATCCGAGCGGTATATCCTCCGAACCAGAATCGACGAGAACGAGTGGTCCGAGACCGACTTGGCCGAGGCAGGGTTTTCGTGCGTCAATGTGGACATAGACATTCAGCTAGGCGGTGAAGAGAGAATTCTGTATTATCACTGTGAATCCGGCTAAAACCGTCGACGAGAGACCCAATCACTCATCCCTCACCAATCTGGGTCACATTCAGGCCGAAATACTTCCCGACTCGAATCTCCGCTAGCGTGCAGGAGCGCGAGAGGTCCCACGTCAACGAATCCGAAAAGAGACCGGATTTAGCCCGAATTCGGTACCTGTTCGAGATAGAGCAAACATCTACAATGGTGTACGTCGAGTTCGGTGCGAGGTCGTAGTCGGAAGAAGAGAGCAGTTCGTCGCTCGCTGCGTCGAATAGTTCGAGCCGTAAGGGAGCCCAGTCGGATTTCTCGTTGACGATTCGCAGATTGGATTTCGGGGAGTCGCCGCAGGTGAGAGGTGAATCTTCGGTCGTGGTTCGCTCGGACTCCTCTGCGTTGTCGCACAGAGAGTCGCCTACCCCCGGGGGAACGTTGGGCGAGTCTGGTTCACGTCGGTCGGCCGAGAGACAGCCCGCAAGCAGCGGAGCGGCGACGATAGCCCGGAGGACCGCCCTTCGTTTCACAATTCTCGATAACGACAACGTGGAATAAGCTTTCCGTGCGGACAATCACACTCGGGTCACCGTCGAAATACCCGATATTGCACGTCTTGCCGACTTGAGAGATACTTTTGCGTGCACTGTCCTCGCACACCACATGGACCTCGGAGTATCCGGAGACGTAGCACTGGTGACGGCGAGTTCGAGCGGCCTCGGCCACGCGAGCGCCGAATCGCTGGCGGCGGAGGGCGCGCACGTCGTCATCTGCGGCCGCGACGAGGAGCGCCTCGACGAAGCGGCCGAGGAACTCGACGCCGTCGGCGACGGCGAGGTGCTCGCGGTGCCGACGGACCTCACCGACCGCGACGACATCGCGGCGCTTGTGGAGGCGACCGTCGAGGAGTTCGGCCAGTTGGACCACCTCGTCACCTCCGCTGGCGGGCCGCCCAGCGGGAGTTTCGACGACATGTCCTCCGAGGACTGGTACGGCGCGTACGACCTGCTCGTGATGAGCGCCGTCTGGACCGTCAAGGAGGCCGAACCCCACCTGAAGGAGAGCGACGCGGGCACCATCACCTGCATCACCTCGACGAGCGTCCGCGAGGTCATCGACGACCTCATCCTCTCGAACAGCGTCCGTCGCGGCGTCATCGGCCTCGTGAAGTCGCTCTCGCGGGAGTTCGCTCCCGACGTTCGCGTCAACGCCGTCCTGCCGGGCGCGCACGAGACCTCACGCGTCGAGGAACTCGTCGAAGACGCCGTCGAACGCGGCGACGTGGACAGCTACGAGGAAGGACTGGAGGGATGGTCGAACGGCATCCCGATGGGCCGCATCGGGAAACCCGAGGAATTGGGTGATACCGTCGCGTTTCTCGCGAGCGACCGCGCGAGTTTCGTCAACGGCGTGGCGCTCCCCGTCGACGGCGGGAAGATGCGCTCCTAAGCCACCTTTTACGCTGCGCGAGAGCGCTCGGCGCTCTCGCTCGGTAAAAGCTGGACCAAAAACACTCCTCCTTCGGTTCGTTCGCTTCGCTCACGTCCCTCAGTCGTCGGCCGAAAATCGCGGAGCGATTTTCGGGCACATCAGAACACAGTTCTGAGGGCGGCCCGCTCGCGCCTCCGGCGCTTGCGGTATGGTGTTCTACCTAGAATCGCCCTTCCTCTCTCAGCACCGAAACCACCTCCCGCACTCGCTGGGCCTGTTCCTTCGGCACCACCAACACCCGGTCGTCGTAGGCGACGACCGCCAGTCCCTCCACACCCACCAAGGAGACGTGTTTGTCGTCGCTGGCGACGACGTTGTCCGCGGCGTCGACGGCGAGAAAGTCGCCGAGCGCGACGTTTCCGTCGGCGTCGGCGTCGAGCACGCGCTCCAGCGCGTCCCACGACCCCAAGTCGTCCCAGTCGAACGTCGCGGAGACGACGGCGGCGTGGTCGGCGCGCTCCATCACCGCGTAGTCGACGCTCACGTCGTCGACGGCGGCGAACCCTCTCTCGGCGTCGCCCGCGTCGAGCGCCTCGACGAGCGGCGCGAGTTCGGTGTCGCGGGCGGCGTTGAGGAACGAATCGGGCGTCCACGCGAAGATGCCCGCGTTCCACAGATAGCCCGAGTCGACGTACTCGGCCGCGGTCTCGGCGTCGGGTTTCTCGTGGAACGCCGCGAGGTCGGCGTGCGGTTCGGGTTCGTCTCGCTTCTCGCCGGGTTCGATGTAGCCGTACCCGGTGTCGGGTCGAGTGGGTTCGACGCCGAAGGTGACGAGCGCACCCGTCTCGGCGGCGACGCGAGCGCCCGCGCGGGCGACGGGCTCGAAATTCCCGGAAACGGTGTGGTCGCTCGGGAGGACGAGCACGACGCAGTCGCCGGTTTCTTCCTGTATTCGGTGGGTCGCGTAGGTCAGCGCCGGGCCGGTGTCTTTGCCCTCGGGTTCGACGAGTACCGTGGCCTCGGGGGCGTGGTCGGGAACCTCGTCGGCGAAGTCGGCGCGCGTGCAGACGAACAGTTCGTCGGCGAAACTCGCGCGCTCGGCCGTCTTCGAGAGCAACGAGTCGTCGTCGGAGTCCGAGAGCGAGAGAAACTGCTTCGGGCGGTGGCTCCGGCTGGCCGGGTAGAGTCGGGTGCCGGTGCCGCCTGCGAGCACGAGCGCGACGAGCGGTCTGTCCATGGGCTACGGAGTCGCGGCGGGGGGAAAGCTATCGTGGACTCGGCGCGCGTCACCACGTCTCGACGACGCCCGCGCGGACGTCCTCGGCGCAGCCCTGACAGTCGGGGTGGTCGGCGTCGAAACAGGATGGACGGCCCTCGTCGCCGATGCCGACGGCTCGCCGTTCGGCGTAGCGGCGACAGACGAGTTTGGCGCGGCCTTCGTCGTCGACGGGGAGCGCGTCGGGGACGCCGCCGGACTGCCCCTCGCGGTAGGCGCGCTTCGACTCGGCCCACTGCCGACCCGCCTTGCGGAACGTCTGTCGGACGATGCGTTCGAGGCGCGGGTCCATGCACTCGAATTGCGGCCGGGCGGTAATAATCCTCGTGGAGTCGGCGCGTTCACTTTCGCTCGTCGAGCGGACGTTCGGCGACTGTCGGCAAATACCTCCGCCAAATCGCCCGAAGACGAGCGCTCCGAGCGTCAGACGCGCGTCCGACGTAGACCGCGCCCAGCGGCCCCCACCCTCGGGATTTCACTTCCGTCGCGGTGCCGGAACTTTTTATACCAGTAGGAGCCAACGGGCGTATGCCTCTCATAGAAAACCAGAGAAGAGGCAGTGAGACCACATGACAGATTTGCGTACACACGCAGCGGAGATTGCGGAACAGTTCTCGGACCACCTTGACGTGGACGAAGACGAGATCGAAGAGCGACTGGACAACCTCGTCAACGAGTACAAAGTGCCCGTGGACGAGGCGCGACGGAGCGTCGTCAACCACTACCTCGACGAGGCGGGACTCGAACGCGACGCGATTCGCGCCGGCGGCGGCGGCAGTCAGGCCGTCGAAGTCTCGGACATCGACGAGGACGAACAGTGGGTCGACCTCACGGTGAAACTCGTCGAACTGTGGGAGCCGCGTAGCGACTCCATCTCGCAGGTCGGCCTGCTGGGCGACGAGTCCGGCACCATCAAGTTCGTCTCCTTCACCACGTCGGAACTCCCGGAACTGAAAGAGGGAGCGGTGTACTCCCTGCAGAACGTCGTCACCGACGAGTACCAGGGACGGTACTCGGTGAAGCTCAACCGGACGACGACCATCACCGAACTCGACGAAGAGATCGAAGTCGGCGACGACTCGGTGAGCGTCGAGGGCGCGTTCGTCGACATCCAGAGCGGGTCGGGACTCATCAAGCGCTGCCCCGAGGAGGGTTGCACGCGCGTGCTCCAGAACGGCCGCTGCTCGGAACACGGCAACGTCGAAGGCGAGTTCGACCTGCGCATCAAGGGCGTCCTCGACGACGGCAACGAGGTGCAGGAGATCATCTTCAACAAGGAGATGACCGAGGAACTCACCGGCATCGCGCTGGAGGAGGCCAAACAGATGGCGATGGACGCACTCGACACGACCATCGTTGCCGACGAGATGGCCGAGGACGTGCTCGGGCGCTACTACCGCGTCTCCGGGCCGACGCTCGGGCGCTACGTGCTCGTCAACGAGTTCGAACAGCTCACCGGTCCGGTCGACGCCGAGGCCGTGCTCATCAAAGCGAGGTCGATGTAAATGAGTCAATCCGCACCCACCCGCGAAGTCGCCCGGCGCGTCTTCGCCCAGGAGTTCAACGACGCTGCATACACGTTCAAAGAGTCCGACGACGAGCGCGCGCCCGTCTACCTGCTGCTGCCCTCGGGCGCGCAGGCCAACCGCGTGTTCCTCGTCGGCACGCTGACCGAGAAGGAGGACGTCGGCGAGGACAACGAGTACTGGCGGGGCCGCATCGTCGACCCCACCGGGACGTTCTTCGTCTACGCCGGGCAGTACCAGCCCGAAGCCGCGAGCGCCCTGCGCGACCTCGACGCACCCTCGTACGTCTCCATCGTCGGCAAGCCGCGAACGTACGAGACCGACGACGGCACGGTGAACGTCTCGGTCCGTCCCGAGTCCATCAGTAAAGTCGACGCCGCGACGCGCGACCGCTGGGTCGTCGAGACGGCCGAGCGCACGCTCGAACGCGTCGACAGATTCGAAGAGGAAGGCAACGAGTACGGCCGGATGGCCCGCGAGCAGTACGACCTCCCGGTCGACAGCTACCGGCAGGCCGCCATCGCCGCGCTCCAAAGTCTGGAAACGACCGACGAACTGGAAGCCGAAGCGTAGTCACGTAGCCGCGTAGTCGGCTGACACCGCAAACGACACACCGTCGACCGCACTCCGGACCGACCGCGCACGCGTTCCCCCGGCGCGCGGTTCGGAGTCGCGGTCATGACGCGGTGGCTCGGTCGGAGTGAAACTGACGACGAAGTCGCACGGAGAGCGACAGCTACAGAGAGAATCGACGACAGAACGCCGCCCGGCACGGCGCGAACGGAAACGCGTCGGGTGTTGCAGCACCCGAACGCCGGGCATCCCTACCACGGAGAGCCCAGTGAGCACTGATAGCCCACTCTCACAAGAAGCTACGGAAAACGAACATAGACAGGAGAACGTCACCGGTCCGCATCCCGCGTACGACGACCACGGCCGTCTCGACTACCGATACTGGCGCTGTGAGCGGTGTGGGTTCGAGAGTGTCGACCCCCGACTCCGCGACGGCTGTTTCCGCTGCGGTGCAGCGCGGGCGGGTGGAGACGAGGGAGGCGGCGATGCCGACTGACCGCGACTCGCCGAGCGCCGACTGGCGGCGCGTCTACGCGGAGATGGGCGTCGACGCCGACGACGAGGGCGCAGCGGAAGCACGTCTCGGCGACGAACGGATAGACGCCTACGCGAGGGAAGCCGACTCGGAACCCGACGGCGACGAGACGGCCGCGCCCGAGTCCGAGAACAGCCCGACTCGTCGAGAAGGTCGCGCCTGATTCAGGGGTTCGCCCGATTCGGCGGCGTCGCGGCCCGACCCCCGCCGACAGCGTCGGCGTCGTCTACTCAGTAGTCGGCGTAAAGGGGGCAGTTCGACGGAGACAGCGCGCAGTTCGACGGAGACGACCACAGTGCGGAGACGTTCGTACGGTCGCACCCGAACCGACGGGTAGCCGACGCGAGATTCGGGCCGTGACCTACAGTCGAACAGACTGGTAACCCGTCTGACGAACGATTAAGTAGCACGGAGTCACAACTCAAGAGCATGGGCAACAAGAACAAGACCATCTCGTTTCGCGTCAACGAGGACGCGTTCGAGACGCTCCGCGAAATCGCCGAGGAGCGCGATATCTCGCTCTCGGCGGTGTTTCGTGACTACGTGGACACGCTCGTTGCCCACGACGGCCAGGTGCGAGTCGTCCCCGAAAACGAGTTAGAACGGAGTCACGACGACGATACGGCCAGCTTTCCACCGACCGTCGAGGTACCGAAGAGCTTCATCCGCGAACACGAGCGCCTCGAACTGGAGACCGAACACCTCCGCGAACAACTCGAGGAACACAAACGCTACGTCAACTACCTGCGCGAACAGGTGGAGGAACTCGACGGCGACGACGAGGACGTGATCCAACTCGAAGAGTTGGACGGCGAGCGCGACGACCAACCGTTCCGTCTGGGCTGACGGTTCCCCCGTTTTCCCGCCACACTCACCGCGTCAGCGACCGCTTCGCCTCGGCGGATTGCTGCTGCATCTCCCGGTTACCGTCGACGGCGGCGAGCGACTCGACGGCTTCGAGCGTGCGCACCGACTGGTCGAGAAACGAGAGGACGTCGCCGGGGTACGCGTAGAGCATGTAGTCGTCGGTCATCACGTCGACGATGGCGTCGGGACCGAGTCCCTGCGCTCGGAGCTCCAGCAGGTAGCTGACGAACTTTCGCTCCGGGTGGCCGCAGTAGGGGTTAGTGTCGCAGTCGCAGTCGAGGAAATCCTGCGCGAAGTCGAGCACCCGCTCGCGGGTCGCCTCGTCGAGTTTTTCGAGGCCGTCGCCGGTGTACAGCACGTCCAGCGTCGCTCCCTTGAACGCGCCCTTCGGGATGCTCGTCTCCAGTTGGGAGGCGATCTGGCGGTGGTTCTTCAGATAGATTTTGTCCGTGATGGCCACTGTCGGGCGGTGATAGGCGGGTCGGCCCCAAAAGCGTCTCGGCTCTCGGAGCGGAGTCCAGGAGTGTGCGCCCTGTCGTCCACTGGCGAATCTCAAGCAAGTCGTAACGTATTTGAGTCGCAGCGGAGTACGATTGGATGTGTCCGGGTTGGGGTAGTGGACCATCCTTCAGCCTTGTGGAGGCTGAGACGCGGGTTCGATTCTCGCACCTGGACCTTTCTGACGCGAACTACGCCACGAGCGACTGCACTCAGAGAGCGCGTCGTGAGTGCTCCGTGGGCGTCGAAGGTCATCGAAGAGAATCGAACCCTGCAAGGCGCGCGCAACGAAGTGAGCACGTCTTGCTCCGGTTCGATTCTCGCACCTGGACCTTTCTGTCTCCGAGTAAAACGAGGAGACGAAGGTCCGTTGTAAGAGAGCGAACCACGAGAGTCGCAGCGCGAACGGGGTGAGCGACCGTCTCTCGGAGGTTCGATTCTCGCACCTGGACCTTTCTGACGCGAACTACGCCACAAGCGACTGCGCTCGGAGAGCGCGTCGTGAGTGCTCCGTGAGCGTGTGCTCGCGTCGGCGAGAACTCAGTACCCGCCTGCGTCGTCGAAGCAGCGTCCGCACCGGGACGCACCGCCGTCGTCGACGGCGTCGGCCAAGTCGACGACTGACGTGGCCTTCTCGGAGACGTGGAACAGCGCCCCGCAAGCGGTGAGTCGGTGAGCGTGGTCGGTGGGCTTGTGAACGGTCTCGGTCTGCTCGTTGAGGACTCCCCGCATTGTTTCTACGGAGGACTCGAGTACAGTAAAACGTGGTACCCGTTAACTACGGGAAACGGCAGTCATCGGACGCGTCTCGGATGGACGAGGTCCGGCGATACGGCCTCATTCGCCGCCACCGCGTGGAACGGGCCAGTCCTAGGAGGTCGTGAGAGGTACCGTACCGACACCGTGAGGGTGACGGCGTCGGCCGAGTCATCTCCACCGGAAGCGAAGGGGTTCGTCGAGGATTCGAGCGAAGAGGTCGCCCGGAGTCTTCGGCTAACTCGCCGCGGTTCGGTCCGTGGCCGAGGCGAGGTGTAAACCGAGCGTCGTCGCCGGTGCCGAGTGTCGGGCGCTCGACCGGCGAGAACGGCGTCGCCGCATCCACGGGTTGCGGCGTCGGACGCTCTCAGAGCGACCCCGGCGGATTCGAGGAGCGAATCGAGCGGATGGCGTCCGGAGAACCGCTCGTCTGGATGATGTCGAACGCGGTCATCAGGTCTGTCCGCGAGACGATACCGACGATGTCCCCGTTGGCGTCGATGACGGGGAGGCGGCCGACACCGTTCTCCTGCATCAACTGCAGTGCCTCCATCGCGTCGAGGTCGGGGGTGACACTCGCGATATCGCGCGACATCACGTCCTCGACGCGATATGCGTCGCGTTCGACCTCGTCGACCGACCGAGCGTCGTTGAGTGTCACCATCCCGGTGAGGCGGCCGCCGCGCATCACCGGATAGCCGGTGTGTCGCTCCGTGAACATCCGGTTCATCAGTTCGGCGATGCTCGTGTTCTCCTCGACGGTGTGGAGGTCCTCCTTCCCCGTCATGATGTCGCGGACGGTCACGTCCTGGAACGCCGCCTTCATCACGGTCTGCTGGGCCTCGCTCGACGCGCCGATGTAGATGAAGAAGGCGAGCGCGACGAGCCACAGGTTCGCGAACAGTCCGAAGATACCGAGCAGGAACGCGAACGCTTTGCCGACTTCGGCCGCAATCTGGGTCGCTCGGGCGTACGACCGGTCACGGGCCAACAGCGCGCGGAGCACGCGTCCGCCGTCCATCGGGAACCCCGGGAGCATGTTGAACACCGCGAGGAGCACGTTCGTCAGCGCGAGGTAGCCGAGCACGAACCTGGCGGCGTCGAGACTCGCCGGAAGCGCGAGAAACGCGACGTAGGAGAGAACGCCGAGGGCGATACTGACGGCCGGTCCGGCGAGCGCGACGTTGAGTTCCTGCTTCCAGTTCTCGGGCATCTCGGTGAACCGGGCGACGCCGCCGAACAGCCACAGCGTGATGGATTCGATCTCGAAACCGTAGCGGAGCGCGACCAGCGAGTGGCCGAACTCGTGGAGGAGGACGCAGGCGAACAGTCCGACGGCGGCGGCGGCGCCGAGAATCCAGGGCATCGCTCCCGCCGTGAGTGGCCCGGCGTCCAGCGACGACCCGAACAGGTCGTTGACGGTGCCTGCGAGCGATCCGACGTCGAGTCCGATGAGATACGCAAAGAGTGGAAGTACCAACAGGAACGTGAAGTCTAACCGGATGGGGATACCGAAGGCGCTCCCGATTCGAATGCCTCGCATACGAGAGGTTAGGGTCCGGGCCTTCTTAAACTCGGGCGTGGCTCCGGCGGTGGCGGGAAACGCTTACACCCCGTGGGGCGTAGACGCGAATATGGAATCCAACGACGGTGACGACGGCGGGGCGGTCGTCAAGCGCGAGTCCGAAGTCGAGTACGAATCGGTCGGCGCGGCCGAGGGGATGAGGAAAGGTGTGCTCCTCAGCGACGCCGACGGTGCACCGCACTTTGCGATTCGACGGTTCAGCCTCGACCCCGGAGCTTCGGTCCCGAAACACACCAACGAGGTCGAACACGAGCAGTACGTTCTCGACGGCGAGTACACGGTGGGCGTCGGCGGCGAGGAGTACGAGGTGTCGGCGGGTGACTCGCTTCTCATCCCCGCGGGCGTCGTCCACTGGTATCGAAACGAGAGCGACGAACCGGGCGCGTTCCTCTGTGCGGTGCCGAACGGCGACGACAGCATCGAGTTGGTCGAGGAGTAGGGAGGCGGAACCCGGGGGAGCCTCCGCGGAGTCGAATCCCTGAAATACCCCGTTCTCGTACCACTCGACGTGTCTCAGCAGGTCGCGCAGGTCGACACGCTGTTCCTCCACGAGAGCGGCGGCCGCGACGATTACACCGTCGTCGCCACCCGCGACGGCGAGCGGCTCTTCCGCGGCCGACTCGGTCTCAAGGAGACGAACGCCGGTCCCCGACCCGGGAAGTTCCGCATCGTCGACGGTTCGGACGAGGTGCCGCGAAGTCCCGACCAGTTCGTCGAACTGGCCCGCCGAGCGTCGCGTATCCGCATCTCCCAACAGACCTCCCAGCACGGTCGAAGCGAGCTACGGGAGATGCTCGACGGCTACCAGCTCGACGCGCTCGTCGTTCGGACCTGCCGGTTCTGCGCCGACGGCGGCCGTTACTCGCCCATCACCGAGGAGACGGCCATCAAGACGGAGCGGGAGTACATCTGTCCGGACTGCGCGATTCGCGAACTGGAGCGAGAGCTCTCGTTCAAAGGGAACCTGACCGCGGCGGCGCAGGACCGCCTCGAAGAGCTCCTCCTGGACGTACAGGACCTCGACCGCATCACGAACCTGCTGCAAGGAAATCTCGACCCCGACCTGACGAAGTTCGACGAGATAAGCGCGACCGTCGAAGACGTCGACCCCGTGCCGACGAGCAGTCTGAATCTGCATCCCGAGCTACAGAAGATGACCGAAGGGCGGTTCGAGAACCTCCTGCCGGTACAGAGTCTCTCGGTCCGAAACGGCCTCTTCGACGGACAGGACCAACTCGTCGTCAGCGCGACGGCGACGGGGAAGACGCTCGTCGGCGAGCTCGCCGGGGTGAACCGTGCGTTGGAGGGGAAGGGGAAACTACTGTTTCTCGTTCCGCTCGTTGCGCTCGCCAACCAGAAGTACGACGACTTCAGAGAGCGCTACGGCCACCTCGCAAACGTCACGATTCGGGTCGGGGCCTCGCGAATCAACGACGACGGCAACCGCTTCGACCCGAACGCCGACATCATCGTCGGCACGTACGAGGGAATCGACCACGCGCTCCGAACCGGAAAGGACCTCGGCGACATCGGCAGCGTCGTCATCGACGAGGTGCACACGCTGAAGGAGGACGAGCGGGGCCACCGCCTCGACGGCCTCATCTCGCGGCTGAAGTACTACTGCGAGGACCGCGCGGAACGCCGCGAGAACTACGGCGGGGCGCAGTGGATCTACCTCTCCGCGACCGTCGGTAACCCCGAGTGGCTGGCGCGACGACTGGAGGCGACGCTCATCGAATTCGAGGAGCGACCCGTCCCCATCGAGCGCCACCTCACCTTC
This sequence comes from Haloprofundus sp. MHR1, assembly GCF_005155585.1. Lineage (NCBI taxonomy): Archaea > Methanobacteriati > Methanobacteriota > Halobacteria > Halobacteriales > Haloferacaceae > Haloprofundus > Haloprofundus sp. MHR1. Next base: position 1,577,717 of record NZ_CP039833.1, on the reverse strand, counting down.
GCCGACGGACAGGAGAAAGTACGAATCGAGAACAAACTCGTCCGCCGCGAGTTCGACACCGAGTCCTCGAAAGGCTACCGCGGCCAGACCATCATCTTCACCAACTCGCGGCGGCGCTGTCACGAGATTTCGCGTAAATTGGAGTACGACGCCGCGCCGTACCACGCCGGGTTGGATTATCGGAGAAGAAAGAAAGTCGAGCGGATGTTCGCCAACCAGGACCTGGCGGCCGTCGTCACGACGGCGGCGCTGGCGGCGGGCGTCGACTTCCCCGCCTCGCAGGTCGTCTTCGACTCGCTGGCGATGGGCATCGAGTGGCTCTCCGTCCAGGAGTTCAGCCAGATGCTCGGCCGTGCTGGACGGCCGGACTACCACGACAAGGGGAAGGTGTACATGCTGGTCGAACCCGACGCCGCCTACCACGGGTCGATGGAGATGAGCGAGGACGAAGTCGCGTTCATGCTCCTGAAGGGCGAGATGGAGGACGTGGCGACGATGTACGACGAGTCCGCCGCCGTCGAGGAGACGCTGGCGAACATCACCGTCGCCGGCAAGCGCGCCAAGCGACTGAACGACCGGATGCTCGGCGAGATACCGACGAAACACGCCGTCGGGAAACTGCTGGAGTGGAAGTTCATCGACGGCTTCGAACCCACCCCCCTGGGGCGGGCCATCACGCGACACTTCCTCGCGCCCGACGACGCGTTCCGGATTCTGGACGGGATACGGAACGGACTGGACCCCTACGCCATCGTCGCCGAGATGGAACTGGCCGACGACGACTACTGAGGTCGAGAACGAGTCCAGAATCGGGGTCGACTGCACGGCCGACCGCCGCACCGCATTGCGAACACCTCACTCTTTTGCCAGCGCGGACCCTCTGGCCGCGCGTGGCAGCGATAACACCGGGCATCGTCTTCGTCTCTCTCGTCATCCTCGCTGCGCTCGTTCTCTTCGCGACGGAGCCCGTCCCGGTCGATATCACCGCGCTCGGGGTGATGGTGACGCTGATGCTCGTGCAACCGGTGACGGAGGCGCTCGCGTCGGTCGGACTGCTGGCCGCACCACTGGTGATGATTTCGGTCGAACAGGGGCTGTCGGGCTTCGCGAGCCAGGCGACGCTCACCGTACTGGCGATGTTCATCCTCAGCGACGGCGTCCAACGGACCGGCGTCGTCCAGATACTCGGCGCGAAAATCGCGGCGGTCACCCGCGAGAGCGAGAGTCGCCAGTTGGGTGCCGTCATCGGCGTCGTCGCCCCCATCTCGGGCTTCATCAACAACACGGCGGCCGTGGCGATTCTCCTCCCGATGGTGACCGACCTCGCCGAGCGCGGTCGGAACTCGCCGTCGAAACTGCTGTTGCCGTTGTCGTACGCGTCGATGTTCGGCGGGACGCTCACGCTCATCGGCACGTCGACGAACATCCTCGCCAGCGATATCTTCGACCGCCTCGGCTACGAGCCGTTCTCGATGTTCGAGTTCACGGGGTTGGGAGTCGTCGTGACGCTCGTCGGAACCGCGTACCTGCTCACGGTCGGTCGGTATCTCACACCCGCGCGCATCAGACCGCAGTCCGACCTCACCGAGGAGTTCGAGATGGCCGAGTACCTGACCGAGGTGCTCGTCCGGGAGGACTCCCCGCTCGTCGGCCAGCGAGTGCAGGACGCACTGGTCGAAACCGCACTCGACGTCGACCTGCTCCAGTTGATTCGCGACGGCGACGTGTTCCTCGAACCGCTCGGCCCGAAGGAGATACAGGCGGGCGACGTGTTCGCCGTTCGGACCGACCGCGACACCTTGATCGAGCTGTTGGACGTGGAGGGGCTGGACCTCGTGCCGGTCCGCGTCGACGAGGAGACGCTGGAGGCCGGCGAAGGCGGACAGAACCTCGTCGAAGTCGTCGTCGCCCCGCAGTCTGCGCTCGTCGGCGAGTCGCTCTCCTCCATCGGCTTTCGTCAGCGCTACGACGCCACCGTGTTGGCGCTGCGGCGCGGCGGCGAACTCATCCGCCGACGGATGGACGACGTGGCGCTACAGGTCGGCGACACGCTGCTCGTGCAGGCGTCGACCGAGAGCGTCGAACGCCTCGACCGCAACCGCGACTTCATCGTCGCCCAGGAGGTAGAGCGCCGCGACTTCCGCGAGTCGAAGATTCCGGTCGCCGTCGGTATCGTCGCGCTCGTCGTCGCCGTCGCGGCGCTCACGCCGATTCCCATCGTCGTCTCGGCGCTGGCGGGAGCGCTGGCGATGGTCGCGACGCGCTGTCTGAAGCCGACCGAGATATACGAGGCCGTCCAGTGGGACGTCATCTTCCTCCTGGCGGGCGTCATCCCGCTCGGCGTCGCCATGCAGGAGACGGGGGCGGACCAGTTGCTCGCCGACTTCGTCGTCGCCAGCGCCGCCGCGTTGCCCATGTTGGGCGTCCTCGCGCTGTTCTACGTCGTCACGGCGCTCTTGACGAACGTTATCTCGAACAACGCGAGCGTGGTGCTGATGGTCCCCGTGGCGGTGGAGGCGGCGACCCAGATCGGGGCGAATCCGCTCTCGTTCGTCATCGCGGTGACGTTCGCGGCGTCGACGGCGTTCATGACGCCCGTCGGCTACCAGACAAACCTCTTCGTCTACGGCCCCGGCGGCTACAAGTTCACGGACTACCTCCGGGTGGGCGCGCCGCTGCAGTTGCTGTTCGCCGTCGTCACGACGCTCGGTATCACGGTGTTCTTCCCCGTCACGGGGTGAGCGACGGGAAGCGTGGAACGAAACGCTTTACATTGGATGTCGATTTAGTACTGACGCGGGACCATGGGTTAGCCTGGTATACTTCGGGCCTTGGGTGCCCGTGACCCCGGTTCGAATCCGGGTGGTCCCACTCCACCTTTTTACTTCGTCGGGTGCGCCTCCGGCGCACCACTCCTCGCAAAAAATCTGTCTTCGCGAACGGAGTAAGCGAAGGCTCGTCAGAGCGAAGCTCTGACGGTGGATCAAAAAGGCCGCACAGTCGGTAGCTCCCGTCGTTCGTCCCAGTCACGTGACCCGGGGGGCGACGGTGTCGTAGTTTTACGTATCCTATCGAATTCGGCCGTCGGTTGGGCGAGCATCACTTCCACCCCGAGGCGATACTTCTTACACGGAGAGGAACTAAGCGTGTGTCAATGGCGCAGGCATCGAATCAGGAGTTGACCGAGCGGTTCATGCAGTTCTACCGCAACTACTACCGGGACCGCATCGGGCAGCTCGCCCAGAACTACCCCAACGAGCAGCGCTCGCTCTTCATCGACTACGACGACCTCTATCGCTTCGACCCGGACCTCGCCGACGACTACCAGTCGCACCCCGAGCAGATGCGGGAGTACGCCGAGGAGGCCCTCCGCCTCTACGACCTCCCCGCGGACGTCAGTCTCGGACAGGCGCACGTCCGCCTCGACAACCTCCCCGAGAGCATCGCGATTCGCGGCATCCGCGTCCACGACGACCACGTCGGGAAGATGGTGAGCATCCAGGGCATCGTTCGCAAAGCGACCGACGTCCGGCCGAAAGTGACGCAGGCGGCGTTCGAGTGCCAGCGCTGCGGAACGATGGCGTACATCCCGCAGTCCGACGGCAGTTTCCAGGAACCGCACGAGTGCCAGGGCTGCGAACGACAGGGGCCGTTCATGGTCAGCTTCGACCAGTCGGAGTTCATCGACTCCCAGAAACTCCGCGTCCAGGAGAGCCCAGAGGGCCTCCGCGGCGGCGAGACGCCCCAGAGCATCGACATCAACGTCGAAGACGACATCACGGGGAGAGTGACCGCCGGCGACCACGTCACGGTGGTCGGGGTGCTCCACATCGAGCAGATGAAGAACGGCCAGGAGAAGTCGCCCATCTTCGACCTCTACATGGACGGCGTCTCGGTGACCATCGAGGACGAGGAGTTCGAGGACATGGACATCACCGACGAGGACAAGGAGGAGATCGTCGAGCTCTCGACGCACCCGGACATCTACGACGAGATGGTCGCCTCCGTCGCGCCCGCCATCTACGGCTACGAGAAGGAGAAACTCGCGATGATTCTCCAGCTCTTTTCGGGCGTCACGAAGCACCTACCCGACGGCTCTCGTATCCGCGGCGACCTCCACATGCTCCTGATAGGGGACCCCGGTACCGGCAAATCGCAGATGCTCTCGTACATCCAAAACATCGCGCCGAGGTCTGTCTACACCTCCGGCAAAGGTTCGTCCTCGGCGGGTCTGACCGCCGCCGCCGTCCGCGACGACTTCGGCGACGGCCAGCAGTGGTCGCTCGAAGCCGGTGCGCTCGTGCTCGCCGACAAAGGCATCGCGGCCGTGGACGAACTGGACAAGATGCGGCCGGAGGACCGTTCTGCGATGCACGAGGCGCTCGAACAGCAGAAGATTTCGGTGTCGAAGGCGGGCATCAACGCGACGCTCAAATCCAGATGTTCGCTGCTCGGCGCGGCGAACCCCAAATACGGTCGGTTCGACCAGTACGAACCCATCGGCGAGCAGATAAACCTCGAACCGGCGCTCATCTCCCGGTTCGACCTCATCTTCACCGTCACCGACCAGCCCGACCCCGACCACGACGGTAAACTCGCCGACCACATCCTGCAGACGAACTACGCGGGCGAGTTGAACACCCAGCGGACGAACCTCACGACGTCGAACTTCACCCAGAAGGAGGTCGACGCGGTCACCGAGGAGGTGGCGCCGGCCATCGAGGCGGACCTGCTGCGGAAGTACATCGCGTACGCCAAACGCAACTGCTTCCCGACGATGACCGACGAGGCGATGGCGACGATCCGGGAGTTCTACGTCGACCTGCGCGCGAAGGGGGCCGACGAGGACGCCCCCGTCCCGGTCACCGCCCGGAAACTGGAGGCGCTCGTCCGTCTCGCCGAGGCGAGTGCGCGAATCCGACTGTCCGACACGGTCGACGCGGAGGACGCCGAACGCGCGGTCGACCTCGCGCGGTCGACGCTGCAGGACATCGGCGTCGACCCCGAGACGGGACAGTTCGACGCCGACGTCGTCGAGACGGGGCAGTCGAAGACCCAGCGCGACCGGAAGATGAACCTCCGGAAGCTCATCGGCGACATCGAGGGCGAGTACGACGGCGGCGCACCGGTCGAGGTCATCCTCGAAGAGGCAGAGGAGAAACTCGGTATCAGCGAGCAGAAGGCCGAACAGGAGATAGAGGGGCTCAAGCGGAAAGGCGAACTGTACGAACCGACGCAGGGCCACCTCCGAACGACGTAAGATGGACCGAATCTCCGCACTCCGGAACGTCGAGGAGGCGCTTCGGGCGTTCGAGGAGGGCGAGGCGGACCTCGCGAGCGCCGAGCGCCGCGTCGTCGCCGTCTTGCGGACGTACGCGACCGAGTTCGAGGTCGACGGCCTCTCGGCGTATCGCGCACGGGGCGACGACCGCGCCGACGGTCTCGTCGTCGTCGCCGACTCCGAACGTGAAGCCGAAGAACGGATTCGGTCGCTGCTCGACGACGAGGGCGGTCTCACGTTCGAGGTCGTCGAGACGAACTGACCGTCGAGGGCGGTTCGGACGTTCTCCGGGGGATGCGACGAACGAGAAGGGAGACGTGGGACCGATGTGCAAACACTTTAGTCTGTTGCAGCGATACATCAAAAGGACAACGTGAGGGAGACACTCAGTCGTGACAAGTGAGGAGACAGCCGTGGAGAGCGTGTTCGACGGAGCGTCGAGCGTGCTCCTCCTGTCCCCGTCGCTCGACGAAGGCGAGAGCGACGCGTGTATCGAGTTGCTGCACCCCGACGACGCCGACAAGAACGCGCTGTGGGTGTCGTACACCAAGTCTCCGGACGCGCAACTGCGCCGATGGCGAACCCACAGCGAGCATCCGCCGGCGAACGTCGGCGTCGTCAGCGTCGGCGATTCGACGCGCTCCGTCGGCGCGCCTGCCACGGCGGGAGCGGACGAAAAGCAACTCGACACGGGTGTCAAAACCGTCGCCAACCCCAACGACCTCACGGGGCTCGGCATTAGTATCACCGAACAGCTGAGTCGCTGGCGGGACAACGGCAACCGGACCGTCGTCTGCGTCGACTCGCTGACGGCGATGCTGCAGTACGTCGAACTCCAGACGGCCTACGAGTTCCTCCACGTCCTCACCGGCCGGCTGTACGCCGTCGACGCCGTCGCACACTTCCACATGGACCCCGGCGCGCACGACGAACAGACCGTCGAGACCATCGCCTCGCTCTGTGACGCCGTCGTCGAACTCCGCGACGACGGGCGACGCGTCAGGTGTCGATAACTCCGAAGATTTTAATTTTAGAACGGTTACAGCTGTATTCGTGCTGCTGGTCGTCACGTACTCACAGGCCGCGCGAGCGACGCTCCGGAACGTCTGCCAAAGCCACGAGGCGACCGTCGTCAGGCGGTTCGGCCGCGCGGCGCTGTTCAAAGCGACCGAGTTGGGCGCGTTTCTCGCCCTCCGGTTGCGAGCGAAACACGGCGGTGACGTGCAACTGTCGCGGACCGAGCCGTTCAACGAGTTCGCCGAAGTGGAAGCGGACATACGCGAGGCCGCGACGGCGTACGAAGCCCGCGACTCGCCGAGCACGCCGTACGCGAAGTTCGCAGCGGGAACCGACTATCCGAACCCCGAACGGATGCGCGGCCGAGAGCTGTGAGCGTCGTGACGGTCCGCGTCGGCGCGAGGACGTACAGCGGTCGAGCCATCGACCTCAGAACGGAGAACGTCGCGCCCACGGCCGTCTACGAAGCCACAACGGGGGACACGAACGGCCGCGTCGTCGTAGAGAGCCCGGAACCGGGCGAGGGGTACGAGACGCTGTGGTGCATCCGCGAAGAGCCGACGAGTTCGGTCGTACGCTCGCTGGAGGCGGCGGCGCGGTCGCGCGGACAGACCGCACCCGAAGACGACGAACGGGCGAGTGTCGAAGCGACGCTCGCGGAACTCGACGTACCGACGGTCGAGACGACTGCGGCTCGTCGCCGCGTCGCCAGCGTGGGTGCGGACGAGGAGCGGCTTCGAGAACACGTCGCGGAACTGCGGGGAAGACTGCAGGCCCGTCGTGAGGCGGGCGAGAGCGTCGACGGCGTCCGGCAGACGCTCTCGGAGGCGGCCGGGCGACTCACCGAAGTCGAGACGGAGCGGATCGCCGCCGAACAGGCGCTCGAACGCGCCGAGCGCGAGGCCGCCGCCGCGCGAGACGCCCGCGAACGGCGACTCCGACTCGAAGACCGCGCCGCAAACCTCGCACGTGCGGCCCGTCGCCACCTCGCCGGAGGAGTGTACGACGAGTTCGCGTCGGCGTTGCGGTCGCTGCCCGGCGAAGCCGAGCCGGGTGCGGCGCCGACGGAGTTCCGCGGTGACCCCGTAGTCGCCCGACTCGCCGCCGTCCGCGTCGCCGACCTCGACGCGCCCGTCGTCCTGTGCGCCGACCGGTTCGACGACGCCGACGCCGCCGCGGCGGCCCTCGACACCCGAGTCGTCCGAGTTTAAATACGGTCACGCGGCAGACCGGGGTATGGAGCTCTCTTGGAGCGTCGACCACGCCGAGGGCATCTCGTTCGTGACCGTTCGAGTGACCAACGACACGCGCGTCGACCAGCGTATCCGCGTCGAGAACCGACTCGCCGGACCGGTGTTGCCGCCGCGACGTGCCGGCGTGCCGGAGGCCGGATGGGACGACAGCGGGTACGAAACGGTCGTCCCCGCCACGGAGTCCGCTTCCGTCGGCTACGCCTGCCCGGCAGACGCCGACGAACCGCCGGTCGAACTCGTCGAAGCGGGTCGTGTAGACGGACCCGAGCGTCGAGACGCGACGCCGACGACCGAAGAGGCTCTGCGACGGTGTGGCGTCGCACGTCCGCCGCGCGAAGCAGTCACGGTTCCCGAACCGAACGACGGGAGCGGCGACGAGCACCGGGTCGACGAGCACCGAGTCGACGAGCACAGAACCGACGGACGTGAACGGAGAGGTCCGGAACGGGACGCTGGCCGCGACGGAGCGGAGCGTCGGGCGACTCCGGCCGAAGTTCCCGAACCGGTCGACGTGTGGTTCGACGGAGTTCGGGCGCGCATCGGACGGGCCGAGACGCTCACCGGCGCGTCCGTGGCGGAAGCGACGACGACGCTCGAAACGCTCGGCGGCCTCGGGGCCGCGGAGCGACTGCCCGCGCGACTCGAACGCGACGCCACGGCGTTGCGCGCGATCGCGACGAACGCCGAGCGACTCGCCGACCGCGCCGAATCGACGGACGTTCCGGTCGAAGCGCTCGGGAGGTTGGCGTGATTCTCGCCGTCGTCGGCGGAAAGGGCGGCGTCGGCAAGTCGACGGTCGCGTACAACCTGACCGCAGCCCTCGACGAAGGTGGCGAGCGGAGACGGAGTCTCGTCGTCGACGCCGACCTCGGGATGGCCGACCTCCCGTCGAAGCGGGGCCCCGACCTCCACGACGTGCTGGCGGGACGCGCCGACCCGCTCGAAGCGGTTCGAGGTGGACCGGTCGACGTACTCGCGTGCGGGCGGTCGCTGGCCGGCGCGCGGGCGGCGGACCTCGCGTCGCTGTCGGCGGCGCTGGAGCCGGTCGAACGCGAGTACGGAACCGTCGTTCTGGACTGTCCGGCGGGGATGCGCGCCGACGTGGGAGTGCCGCTGGCGCTGGCGGACGCGTGCGTCGTCGTCGCCTCGCCGAAACCGTTCGCGCTCGCCGACGCGGTTCGGAGCAGAGCGCTCGCCCGCGAACTCGGTTCGGGCCTCGCCGGCGTCGTGTTGAACCGCGTCGTCGACGCCGCGCCCGAACGGGCCGTCGGCCGAGCGTTGGGCGCGCCCGTCGCGACCGTCCGCGCGGACCCGCGAGTCGGCGAATCCGTCGAGAGCGAGCGCCCCGTCGTTGCCGCCGCACCGGAGAGCGAGGCGGCGGGGGCGTTCCGGCAGGTCGCGGGCGCGGTTCGCGCCTGTAACCGGTCCTGTAGGCGGTGAGGTCGAGAGAAAAAGGCTCGGTCAGTCGCGCAGGTCGTAGTAGGTGCTCCGGAGCGTGACGGGCGTGACGCCCGCGACGTCGGCCGCCTCCTGTTGTGTCACCCGCGCGTCGAATTTCCGGGCGGCCGTGTAGAGACAGGCGGCGGCGACGCCGCCGGGATTTCGACCCGCCGCGAGACCGCTGTCGTGGCTCTCGGCGGCGAGTTCGCGGGCGCGGCGCTCCACCGCCGAGTCGAGGTCGAGCTCGCTCGCGAACCGGGGGACGTACTCCGCGGGCGAGATGGGGCCGACCGGAAGCCCGAGGTCGCGGTTGAGGGCGTCGTACGCCGCGCCGTGTTCGTTCTCCGTCGCGCGGGCGACGTCGAGCACTTCGTCGACGGTCCGCGAGACGCCGGCGACGCGGCAGGCGGCGTAGACGCACGCCGAGGAGAACCCCTCCAGCGAGCGTCCGCGAAGCAGGTTCTCGTTCTGGGCCGAGCGAAACAGCGAACAGGCGTGGTCGCGGACGCGGTCCGGTAGCGACAGCGCGCCGGTCACTCGCCGGATTTCGGTGAACGCGTACACCTGATTGCGCTCGCGCTTCGAGGAGATGCGCGCGCGGTTGTGCTGTCGACGCATCCGCGTCAGACGGCGACGCTTACGGCCTTTGACTCGGGTCGACCGGCCGATTTCGGTAGTGAGGCCGCGGTCGTGTCGCGAACGCGTCAGCGGCGCGCCGGTCCGCTCGGGGTTCGTCTCGTCGTCGGCGAACGACCGCCACTCGGGGCCGTGGTCGATGTGGTCGGCGGCGACGACGAGGCCGCAGTTCGCGCACACGGTCTCGCTGCTATCCTTCCGCAGTCGGCCGTCGCATTCGGGGCAACCGGTCGCTTGTGTCTTGCTCATACTCGAAACTCGGTCCCGATGGAGTATTTAAACACGGGAGAAATCGACGGGAATCGGGGTGTGACGGCTCGAAGAGCGTATCGGTCACCGATACGTTCTCGTTCTGTTTTATTGAATACTCTCCTACGTCGATAACTTTTAGTGTGGAGGGGAAGCACCTGCCGCCAGAATGGGACTGGCTGACATCGCCGCGGGCATCGAGGTGACCGCCGAGCAGGACGCGCGGGGCGTCCCCACCGTCGACGACACCGGCGTCGACCTCCGAGAGCGGTTCGACGCGCACGCCGAGTCGCTCCCGTGCGACCCCGACGCGGCCGCAACGGTGTTCGACGCGTACGCGGGCGGCGCGAGCGTCGGCGAGAGCGCACACGAGGCGGGCGTCGCGCCGATGACCGCCGCGAAGACGCTACACCGCTGCGGCGTGACGGGCGTGACGCCGCTGAGTCCGACGGCACGGGAGATTCTCCGGGACTGGCTCGACGGCGAACTCCCTCGGACGGAGGCGCGGACGCTCACCGGAGCGTCGAAGACGGAGTTCGCGCTCGCGGCGTACGTCGAGACGCACGACCCGGTCGAGGAGTTGGCCGACGCGACGGCCGGCGAACTGACGCCCGGCACGAACGCGACGGTGGCGAAGCGGGACGCGCTGGCGGAGACGATGAGCGACGCGAGCGAGTTCTTCTGAGTCGTTACTTCGTCAACCGCCGCAGCGACGACGGGAGATAGCCGTCGACGCCGGCGAGAACGCTCTGCTCTTCGAATTCGAGGTCGAGTTCGGTCGCGACGACCACCTCCGCGGCGTGAGCGACCGTCGGCGCGAACTCCCCGGAGGCGTCGAGCGACGCCGGGAACGACGCGTCGGTGGCGGGGACGAACGCGTCGGCCGCCTCGAACCGCCCGCGAGTGGCGATGGTCGCGTGACTCTCGATACCGAGGTCGGCGAGTCTGTCGCGGATGCGTCGGTTCGCCTCCGCGCCGCGGTCGGTCGCGGGTGTAACGGTGACGACCCGTTGGGCAGCGTCAGCGGCCGCGATAGACTGGTTGGCGGCGACCGGCGGCACGTCGAGGAGGACGTGGTCGAAGGCCTCGCTGGCCTCGGCGACGCGCGTCTCGAATCGACGAGCGGCCTCGGCAGTCTTCGCGCGGGCGAAGCGCTCGAACGGCGCGCTGGCGGGGACGCAGGCGACGCGTCCGGCGACGGCGTCGGGGAGCGGCACGTCGACGAGTCCGGCCTCTAACGGCGTCTCCGGTTCGACCAAGAGCGTCGTCATGTCGGTGTCGAGTCGGCCGTCGAGGTAGTCAGCGAGCCCCTGCGTCGCGAACGCGGCGTCGAGTATGGTGACGTCGCGGCCGTCGTTTGCGAGCGTCGCCGCCAGTTCGAGCGTCGTCCGCGTCGTCCCCGCGCCGCCGGTCGCCCCGACGAGCGCAGCGGAGACCGTGTCAGACATACGCCGAGTTGGTGCCGCCATCCGGCTAAAAATCTACGGTTCTCTGGACAGTTCGACTCGGAAGCGAGTTTCGCCGCGAGACGGCGCGACCGACTCACCCGGCGATGTCGTCGGCGATGGCGTCGAGTTCCTCGTCCGAGAGCTCGGGTCGCTCGCCCGCGACGGCGTGAATCGGGCCGCCGCCGTCGCCCTCGAAGCGCGGCACGAGGTGGACGTGAACGTGCGGTACCTCCTGTCCGGCGGCGCTGCCGTCGTTGACGCCGACGGTGACCGCGTCGGCGTCGACGGCCGACTCGACGCGGGGGGTGAGTTCGTGGACCGCCGCGAACAGGTCGGCGGCTTCGTCGTCGGAGAGGTCGTCGAGTCGCTCGGCGTGGTCCTTGGGGACGACGAGCGTGTGCCCCGCTGCGAGGGGGTTGGCGTCGAGGAACGCCAGTACCGTGTCTGTCTCGTAGACGGTGCGTCCGGGAATCTCGCCCGCGACGATTTTGCAGAAGATACAGTCGTCGGCCATGGTGTGAGCGTCTCTCGCCGTCGGCAAGAAAGTTCGGACGGAGGCGAGGCGGGTCGCCTCGGCGGCGGCTCAGGGCAGGTGCTCGGCGATCGCGTCGCGGTACGCCTCCGCCGTGTAGCCCAACCGCGAGAGCCACACCTCCTGATACGACGGGTGCAGGAGCGGCAGCACCCTGACGTCCAGCGCCTCCGAGTCGAACGGCTCCAACACCCGGTCGAGGAAGCCGTCGAGACGTTCGTCGTCGAACGCGAGAAGAGTCGCCGTCGCGTGTCTCCCGGTCGTGACCACGAGGTCGGGCGACACCGCTTCGAGTTCGGTTTCGAGGTGGACGCGGCAGTTGCGGCGCTCCTCGGGCGTCGGTTCGCGGTTCGACCCGTCTTCGCCCTCGGGGAAGCAGTTCACGGCGTTCGTGTAGTACGTCCGGTCGGCGTAGCCGAGCGACTCGAACAGCGACCGAATGCGACGGCCGGAGTGTTTGGAGGTGTAGGCGAACCCGGTGTGGTTGCCGCCCTTCCAGATGTCGGCGTCGGGGTCGCCCGCCCCGGGCGCTTCGCCGACCACGACCACGTCGGCGTCGGTGGGTCCGTTCCCCCACGAGATGCAGGTGCGCGACTCGACGAGGGCGGGACAGCGCGCGCAACCCGGTTCGAGTACGTTCTTCTCTGATTCGTCCGGATGAGTCGGCATGACGCTAACGTGGAGTTGTCTGCGGGTCGGCCGGACGGCGAATCCGGCGTGGTCGCCGTCGTCCCGTTCAGCGGCCTCGGTGGCGGTCTTCTATCTCTCGCGCCCGTTCGTCGATTTTCGAGAGTTCGCGCACGACCTCGTCGTCGCGTCCCCCGTGCGCGGTCCGAACCGACAGGTCCAGCGGCGACGGGACGAACCGGGGGTCCTCGTCTTCGCCGGAGTCGTCGTCTCCGCGTCCGACGAGAGCGAGAAACACCTCCCAGAGACTGCGAGCCATACCACCAGTTCACGGTCGGCAGTTGATAAGCGTTCGCGCCGGACCGACCGGCCGAAACCCGCTTCGCTCCCACCCCTCGGGAGCGAAAGAGTGAGGTGGAAGAGGGGCGGAGAGGAGGGAGATGCTCGAATCACTCCTCGAACTGCTGCCGGAGTTCTTCTCGGTGTTGTTCTTCGCCAGCGGCGCTGCCGCCCTCTCGACGCTCGGCGTCTACATCGAGCGGCTCGCGCTCGAAACGATGGCCACCGGCGACACCGTACTGGCGCTGTGGCTCGCCGTTATCGGACTGATGGCGTTCTACTTCGGTCCGTATCTGATGGGACTCACCGAAGCGCTTCCGCGCGGGAAACGGCTGCTCGCTCGTCTAGCCGAGTAGCTCCCGAGCTCAGAGCGCGTCGGCGACGACTGGCGCCACGCTGACGGCGCTCACGTCTCGTTCGACCGTGTCGGTTCCGTACACTGCTTCGATTCCCGCGGCGGCGAGCTTCGTCCGCGCGTTCCCCGTGAGCACCGGGTGGACGCAGGTGGCGAAGACGTCGTTCGCCCCTCGGTCGGCGAGCGCGCTGACCGCCTCGCTCATCGTCGACCCGGTGGCGATGATGTCGTCGACGACCACTACGTCCCGGTTTTCGACGGAGGCGTCGCTCGGTCGGACGCTCACCTCGCCGGTGTCGTAGTCGCGCGTCTTCTCGAAGTAGTCGGTGTCGCCCGCGCCGTAGACGTCGCGGACGCGTTCAGCGAGTTCCTGAGCGCTCTCGTCCGGACCGAGAAACAGCGGCTCGTCGAGGTCGTCGGGGAGGGGGTCGGCGAGGAGCGACGAGGCGTCGGCCGACTCGCACGGAACCTCGAAGAAGTCGGCGACGCTCTCCTCGTGCGGGGTCACGAGCACGACCCGGTCGGTGCCGGAGCTGATGGCGCGGGCGACGGCGCGAGCGGAGACCGGCTGGCCGGGTTTGAACGCGCTGTCCTGACGGCTGTACCCCATGTACGGGACGACCGTGACGATCTCCGCCGCGCCGGCCTCCCGCGCGGCGTCCTGCAGCTGCAGCAGTTCGAGGTGCGCGTCCGACGAAGTGGTCGCGCAGACGACGACGGCGCGGTCGTCGTCGAACGTCGGAACCGAGGCGAGCAGTTCGCCGTCGGGGAAGCGGTCGTACTCCGCGACGGCCAACGACTCGCCCGTCTCGGCGGCGAGTGCGGCCGACAGCGCCTGCGAGGTGGAACCGGACAGTATCATAGGTGCGTCTCCTCGTCCCGGCCTAAACCCGTTTTCGTTACCGCCGCGCGGTGGGACGGTCTCTCGGTGATCCGCTCACTCCTCGACGAACCGGTGGGCGACGCCCGCAATGCCGTCGAGGCCGAGCGTCTGCGAGCGCCAGCCGTCGCCCGCATCCAACAGCAGCGTTCCCGACTCGGTGACGGCGTACGTCGCCGGGCCGTGGGTCACGCCGACGATCCGTTCGTCGACCGGCGCGTCGACGGCCTCCCACTCGTTCTCCTCCGTGCGCGAGAAGACGCGACCGTCGCCGACGGCGTGAGCGCGCCGACCGTCGCTGGCGACGACGCGGAACGACCCCGAGAGCGCGTCCATCCAGCCGTTTCCGAGCGCGTAGAGGCCGGACCCGGTCGCCGCCAGCGGGACGCCCGCCGCCGACACGTCGCGCGCGTCGTCGAGTCCGACGTGCGAGAGGCCTCCGTCGTCGGCGCGGTGGACGCCGTCGGCGGCCGCGACGAGCGCGCCGTCTATCGCTCGCGGGTTGTCGACCTCTCCCGCGGTGGTCCACGAGTCCGGGTCGGTCGCCGCGTCGGCGGAGCAGCGCGCGACGCGGCCGGAGCCGTCGGCGGCGAGCAGCGTATCGCCGTCGAATCCGACGGCGACGGCCGAACCGAACCCTACCTCCTCGAACCCCTCGCCGCGGCCGTCGTCGAGGAGTGTCGCCTCGTCAGTGGCGACGGCGATTCGCCCGCCCTCGCCGGCGACGTCGAGCGCCGTACATCGGCGTTCGATGCCGAACCCGCCGATTCTGTCGTCGGAGACGTCGACGGCGACGACGCCGAGCGCCGCGGCGACGAACAGCTCCGTCTTGCCGCTCTTGTCGGCGTAGACCCGCTTCTCGTCGATGGTTGACATACGTCCGTAGTCGACGCCGGTGTGCGAAAACGTTCCGTCTTCGAACTCCCCACGCGGACAAAGTGTAAACCGTATGATTGAAGCGACGAGAGAACGTCAGCAGTCTGAGAGTAGATAGAGAGGAATCGAATCCGCGCGAGGCCGCATCGCGCCGACACCCCCCGACAACACACATACCAGCCGTGTCACAGAAAGTACTGCTCATCTGTCAACACTGCGACCGGGCGCTGCCCGGCGAGAAACGCGACGACGGGACGCTCCGACCGTACGGAGTGAGAGACTGTCCCGACTGCCAGCGAGCCGACTTCGAGGTCAGAGGGTTCGAGAACTCCTGACCGGGAGGTCGGCTCAGAGGAACTCGCGGACGTCGGAGTACCACATGTCGTGGTGGTCGACGAGTTCCAGCGCGTCGGCGATGTCGACGGCGAGCGCGTGCCAACACCGCTGGTCGGGGTCGTCCGGGTCGAGGTTGTACGAACTGTCCTTGCAGGTGCAGCTTCCCTCCTCGACGACGTACTCCTCGGCGTAGCCGACGACGACGGTGAAGTCCCGGTAGCGCTTGACGCGGCGCTCGGAGACGGCTTCGATGGCCTGTGTCGCGCGCGTCCCGTGTGCGGAGACGAGCGTCTCGACTACCGGCCCGGTGAGCTTTCCGGCCTCGGTAAGTGCGGCCTGCCAGTCGTCGTCGCCGTCGCCGTCGTTCACGACGCCGGATTCTCGGGGGCCCCACAAAACGCGTTCGATGCTGGTGGCGGCAGGGCAGGGCAGCGGCGGGGCAGGGCGGCGGCGGGACGGGGCGGGGCAGGGCGGCGGCAGGGCGGCGGCGGGACGGGGCGGGGCAGCGACCGAACCCGAGCGAAGCGAACCCGGACCGCGCCACTTTTCGCCGCCGCCGGGCGACTCCGAGTATGCAGATACGCGAAGGCGGCGTCGACATCGAGGTCGCCGACTCCCGCGACGGAGCCAGCGAGGGCGCGGGCGACGGGGTGTTCTTCAACCCGACACAGGAACTGAACCGCGACGTGACGATAGCGGCGCTCCGCGCGTACGAGGAGCGAGAGCCGCGCGCGGAGACGTACCTCGACGCGATGACGGCCAGCGGGATTCGGGCGGTCCGCGCCGCCGCCGACGGCTGGCGCGTCACCGGCGCGGACATCGATTCCGAGGCGGTCGAACTCGCGCGGTCGAACCTCGAACGCAACGGATTGGAGGGAGAGATACTCGAACAGAACGTCAACGCGCTGCTGTACGGGGACCGCGAGGTGTACGACGTGGTCGACGTCGACCCGTTCGGGACGCCCATCCCCTTCGCCGACGCGGCGCTGTCGAACGCGCGGAACATGGTCTGCGTCACCGCCACCGACACCGCGCCGCTGTGCGGAGCGCACCAGAACAGCGGGATTCGGAAGTACTCGACGCTCCCGCAGAACACCGACTTCCACGCCGAGATGGGGCTTCGCGTCCTCCTGTCGGCGCTGATTCGGACCGCCGCTCGCTACGACGTCGCCGCGAAGCCGATTCTCTCGCACGTGTCGAGACACTACGCGCGGACGTACCTCGAACTCGACCACCGCGCGACCAGCGCCGACGCGCTCGTCGAGCAGTTGGGCTACGTCCACAGCTGCGAGGACTGTCTCAGCCGAACCCACGAGTTCGGCCTGTTGTCGCATCCGCCGGAGGAGTGCCCCGCTTGCGGGAGCAACCGTCTGCTCTCTGCGGGACCGATATGGCTCGGTCAGACCGCAAAGAGCGACTTCGCCCGCTCGGTTCGCTCGCATCTCGACGACGGGATGGGAACGAAGAAGCGCGCGTCGCGGATGCTGTCGACCATCGCCGAGGAGATAGACCGGCCGACCCACTACGACCAGCACCGCCTCTGCAAGCAGTGGAACCGCTCGGCGAACGCGATGGACGAGTTCCTCTCGGACCTCCGCGAGGCGGGCTTCGAGGCGTCGAAGGCGCACTACAGCGGCACCGCGTTCAAGACGGACGCGAGCGTCGCCGAGATGCGCGAGGCGACGCGGCCGGAGTGAACCGAGTTCGGGTGTCGAAGCCGACGATTACGTTGACTCCGATGCGCTGACGCTCCAGTGCGCTGACGCTCCGGTGCGCTGGCGCGCTACCGTAACAACGCTCCGGTGCGCTCGCTGTGGCTGATAGTGTCCATCGATTACTTGTAGATTGTTACCGAACGTTGCCACGTGTCATCGGCATCTCTCAACACGTCTTCCGGTTACCTCGGTACCGTGCGGGCCGTCGTAACGGAGGTGCAGGAGCGCGAAGTGACGTTTCTGGCGGCGAGCATCTCCTACTACGCGTTCGTCTCGCTGATACCGCTGTTGGTGCTCGCGGTCGTCCTCGCGGGGCTCGTCGGCGGCGAAGCGCTGCGAGGCGAAGTCATGACGCTGGCCGAGCAGTATCTCGTCCCGTCGGCGCAGGACGCGGTTCTCAGCGCGATGACCGACCAGGCGGCTCAAGGCGGCCTCGGCGTCGTGAGTCTCCTCCTTACGACGTGGGGGGCGCTCAAGCTGTTCCGCGGCGTCGACACCGCGTTCTCGCGGGTGTACGGTTCCGAGACCGGCGGCATCGCCGACCAGGTGAAGGACGGCCTCATCGTCCTCGGTGCCATCGGCGCGGGCGTCGTCGGCGTCATCGCCGTCAGCGCGGTTATCGCCCTGCTGCCGATTCCGTACATCGGCCTCATCGGGCCGGTTATGCTGCTCTTGACGCTCTGTGCGGCGTTCTTCCCGCTGTACTACGTCTTTCCGGACGTGGGCGTCACCCCCCGAGAGGTGCTCCCGGGAACGGTGTTCGCCGCCGTCGGGTGGTCGGTTCTCGGCGCGGTGTTCGGCATCTACGCCGCCGCCTCCAGCGGCGTCGGCGGACTGCTCGGCGGTATCCTGCTGCTTCTCACGTGGTTCTACTTCGGCGGCACCATCATCCTCGTCGGCGCGGTGGTGAATGCCGTTCTCTCGAACCGTCTCACGGACCGGCAGGTACAACAGGAAGGGGCCCGACAGGAGAAACCAAGCGACATGTCCGAGGAGGAGGCACGACGAGAGACGGAAGCGCGACGAGACGAGGACGTAGAACCGAGCGGCGCGCCCGACATCGCCGAACTGTCGCGCCAAGTCGAGGAGCTGCAGGCGGAACTCGACGCCTTCGAGTCGGACGTGAACGAGCGGACAGTCGACAAGCCGAAACTCGAAGCGGAACTGAAACGCTACGTTCGCGGACGGATGCGACGCGGGAAAGCCCGCGGATGGGGGCCGTACCTCGTGCTCCTCTACGGGACGGTGCTGACGCTCGGCGCGTTCTACTACCTCGGCGAAGCGCCGCTCGTCGCCGTGCTGGCGATGCTCATCATCTTCCTGTCGACGCTCGGCC
The DNA here is from genome assembly GCF_005155585.1 of Haloprofundus sp. MHR1. Taxonomy (NCBI): domain Archaea; kingdom Methanobacteriati; phylum Methanobacteriota; class Halobacteria; order Halobacteriales; family Haloferacaceae; genus Haloprofundus; species Haloprofundus sp. MHR1. Next base: position 1,559,397 of record NZ_CP039833.1, on the reverse strand, counting down.
TCTACGTCGTCTTCGTCGTCGTCGGCGTCGGCCTCAACGCCCTCGGCGTCCCGAGTCGAGCAGCCGACTGGGTCCGCAAGCGACGCTCCTAAGCGAATCGAACCGCAACAACGACCGATGCGTGGACTGGGATTCACTGAGACGCTCTCGAACCTCCCGGAGCCGTTCGTCGCCGCGTTCGCGCTCGTCACCCAACTCGGCGACGTGTGGTTTCTCTTTGCGACGCTCGGGCTTCTGTACTTGCTCGCCGGCGAGCGTATCGCCCGCCACCCGCGTCGGACCGGGGCGCTCCTGGTCGCGCTCTCTGTCGGCGCGCTGGCGACGACGCTCGCGCTCAAGGCGGCGTTCGGGTTTTCGAGGCCCCCCGACGCCGGGACGGCGTCGATTCCGCCGTGGCTACCGGCGATGCTGGAGACGGTGTATCTCAACGCCGCGACCGGTGACGGGCTCGGCTTTCCGAGCGGCCACGCCATCGGGACGACCGTGGCCTACGGCGGCGCAGCGGCGGTTCTCGACGTGTGGAACCGACGGAAGCGGACGCTCGTCGCGGGGACGCTGGTCGGCCTCGTCTGCCTCGCGAGGCTCGTCCTGGGAGTCCACTATCTCGTGGACGTCGTCGCCGGCGTCGCCGTCGGTCTCGCCTATCTCGCAGTGGCGCTCCGAGTCGCCGACGGCAACCCCGCCCGCGCGTTCGGCGTCGCCGCAGTCGCAGCCGCGGCGGGACTCGCCGTAGTGGTGTTCCGCGGAGTCCCTTCCGAACTCGGTCCGATGGCGACGGCGCTGGGTGCGGGCATCGCCGGCGGGGTCGTGTGGCAGCGCCTCGACGCCTCGCAGCTGTCGAACCCCGTCTCGGTGCCCGTCGCCGTCGTGGGTATCGCGCTGTCGGGTCTGCCGTGGGTGAGCGCGTATCTCGTCGAACCGGGGCCGGTCGTCTCGCTCGTCGCAGGGGCGACGGGGCTCTCGATTCTCGTCGCGCTGCCGGCGCTGTCGGGGCGTCTCGGCGGCGAAAAGAGCGGCGGGGAAACGTCTCGGGCGGCCTGAGCCGGCCGTTCAGAACGTCTCGAGGTAGCGCTCGACTTCCCAGTCGGAGACGTCGACGCGGTACTCGTCGTACTCCTGCGTCTTCGCTTCGATGAACTTCTCGCAGATGTGCTCGCCGAGCGCTTCCTGAACGTCTTCGTCCGCTTCGAGCGCGGCCACGGCTTCGCCGAGGTTGCCCGGAAGCGTCTCGATACCGTACTCCTCGCGCTTCTGCTCGTCGAACTCGTAGATGTTGTCTCTCACCGGGTCGGGCGCTTCGAGTTCCTGCTCGATGCCGTCGAGACCCGCGTGAATCATCACGGCGAGCGCGAGGTAGGGGTTGCACGACGGGTCGGGCGAGCGGAGTTCGATGCGGGAGGCGGCCGGGACGCGCGCGGCCGGTTTGCGGATGAGCGCCGAGCGGTTGCGGTCGGACCAGGCGACGTAGACGGGGGCCTCGTAGCCGGGGACGAGACGCTTGTAGCTGTTGACCGTCGGGTTGCAGATGGCGGTGATGGCGGGCGCGTGTTCGAGGATACCCTGGAGGAACTGCTTCGCGGTCTCCGAGAGGTCGAACTCGTCGTCGTCGTCGTGGAAGGCGTTCTCGCCGTCTTCGAACAGCGAGATGTGGGTGTGCATCCCCGAGCCGTTGATCTTCGCGATGGGCTTGGGCATGAACGTCGCGTGCAGGTCGTGCTCGGCCGCGATGGCGCGAACGACCGTGCGGAACGTCCCGACGTTGTCGGCCGTGGTCAGCGCGTCGTCGTAGGTGAAGTTGATCTCGTGCTGGCCCTCGGCGACCTCGTGGTGGCTAGCTTCGATCTCGAAGCCCATCGACTCGAGGCCGTAGATGATGTCGCGGCGGACGTCGGAGGCGAGGTCCTTCGGCGCGAGGTCGAAGTAACCGCCGGCGTCGTTGGTCTTTCTCGTCGCGCGGCCCTCCTCGTCCTCCTCGAAGAGGAAGAACTCGGGTTCGGGCGCGGCGTTGATGTCGTATCCCATCTCCTCGGCGCGGGCGATCGCCTGCTTGAGGACGTAACGGGGGTCACCCTCGAACGGTTCGCCCGTCGAGGTGTCGATGACGTCGCAGATGAGGCGGGCCGACGCGCCGCCCTCCGTCTTCCTCCACGGGAGAATCGCGAAGGTTTCGGGGTCCGGCTTGAGGCGCATGTCGGACTCCTGGATGCGGACGAACCCTTCGATGCTCGAACCGTCGAAGTAGATGCCTTCGGTGAACGCCTTCTCGGCCTGCGTGGCCGGAACGGCGACGTTTTTGACCGTACCGAGAATATCGGTGAACTGGAGGCGGAGGAAGTCGACGTTTTCCGACTCGATCTCGTCGATGACTGCCTGCGCTTCAGTGCTCAACCCCCCGTCTGGAGATGCGTTTTCGTCCGTCATGTTTCTGGACAGTCTATGCGTGCACACCCAGTATAAAGACGTTGTCGCTTACCGCAAAACACCCGCCAACGTTCTAGAATTGGATATTCGTTAAATTCTAATGCCCCCAGTGTGTGCGTGGGTGTAATGACGTACGAAAACCTCGATGCAAAACTCATCAATGCACTGCTTGGCGACGGACGCGCGAGCCTTCGTAGTCTCGCCGAAGAACTCGACGTGTCGGTCACGACCATCTCGAACCACCTCCGCGACCTGGAGGCGGAAGGCGTCGTCGAAGGCTACACGCCCATCGTCAACTACGACGCGCTCGGCTACGACGTGACGGCGGTTATCCAGTTGAAGGTCGAAGGTAGTGCGCTCCCCGACATCACCGAGCGACTGCAGGAGCAGAAGCAGATGATATCGGTGTACGAGGTGACGGGCGACTACGACGTCATCGCCATCGGCAAGTTCACCGACACCGACGGCATGAACCGGCAGATCAAGGAGTTGCTCACCGACGCGGACATCCGCGAGTCGAACACGAGCGTCGTGCTCAACGCCGTCGTCGAGAACCAGCAGTTCGAACTCGACGTCGAAGAGTAGGCGGAGTTCGACTCGTTCTCGCGGAACTCGCCGACGGTGAGCGACCGCTACTCGAAGTCTTCCTCGAACACGAACGTGCCGTTGCGCTGCACGACTTCGCCGTCGAGTTCGATGGTCGAGTTCTCGCTCATGTCGACGATCATGTCGACGTGTTCGGCGGACTCGTTGACCTCGTTCTCCTCGCCGACGCACTCGGCGTAGGCGCTGCCGACGGCCATGTGGACGGTGTCGCCCATCTTCTCGTCGAACAGCATGTTGTAGGTGAACTGGTCGATGGCGCGGTTCATCCCGATGCCGAGTTCGCCGAGGTAGCGAGAGCCCTCGTCGGTGTCGAGGATGCTCGTGAGTAGCTCTTCGTTGCGTTCGGCGCTGTGAGAGACGACCTTTCCGTTCTCGAACGTCAGGCGCGCCCCCTCGATTTCGCGGCCGTAGCGGTACAGCGGCAGGTCGAAGTAGACATCGCCCTCGACGCTGTCCTTGACCGGCGCGGTGAACACCTCGCCGCCGGGGAGGTTCGCCTCGCCGTAGTCGTTGATGGTCTCGTTGCCCGCGAGGCTCATCGTCACGTCCGTCTCCTCGCCCGAGGTGATGCGTACCTCGTCGGCGTCGTTCATCAGGTCGACCATCTGCTGTTGGAACTCGCGCTGGGCGTCCCAGTCGAGCGTGACGGCGTCCCAGACGAAGTTCTCGTAACCCTCGGTGCTCATCCCCGCGAGCTGGGCGTGACCCGTCGTCGGGTACTGGGTGAGACACCACGTCTTCGAGAGGCGCTCGTGGAGGATTTCTTGCTCTGCGCGGCGGAACGCGGCGTTCGTCTCGGGGGCCACGTCGGCTTTCTCGGAGACGTTACCGCCGCTTCGGGCGACGATGTACACGTCCATCTCCTCGTAGAGCGCGAGCTTGTGCGCCGGGGTGTCGAACTCGTCCTCGCGCGCGCGGAGGAACGCGCGCTCGGCGCGGTCGGAGTTGTTCAGGAAGATGGGGTTCGCGCCGCGGTCGCCGATGAGTTCGTGCAGCGCGACGGCGAGGTCCTCGGCCTCGCTCGGCACGTGGACGACGACGTTGTCGCCCGCGTCGATATCCGTCGAGTGGTCGACGATGGTCTGTGCGTGTTCGCGGATACGCGGGTCCATGACACGGGGTTCTTGCGGTGAGTGGATACGGTTTTCGGAGTTGTCGTCTGGATTTCGTGATTTCGCGGCGTGGGCGGCGAGTCGGTGAGTGACCGCTGACCCGAGAACCGGGACAGAGAGCGGAGCCGCCGGTGAAGAGGAGGTGTGTTTCTGCTGCCGGGCGCGCCGAGAGACCGCACCACAGCCTCCCCATCCGATTCGCTCACTTCGTTCGCTCATCCCTCGCGCGCGGCCCGTCGCCACGGAGGGCGACCGAGCCGCGCGCCATCGTATTCGCTTCACGGCCGTCTGCCCCTCCGTTTCCGCCACCACCGACTATTTCTCGCTGCGCCGGTATCGCCGTTGTATGATAGACCTCCGGAGCGACACCGTCACGATGCCGAGCGACGAGATGCGCGAGGCCGCCCGCGACGCCGACGTCGGCGACGACGTCTACCGCGACGACCCGACCGTCAACGAACTCGAACGCCGCGCGGCCGACCTCGTCGGCAAAGAGGCCGCGCTGTACGTCCCCTCGGGGACGATGGGCAACCAGATCGCTGTCCGCGTCCACACCGACCGCGGTCAAGAGATCCTCTGCGACGAAGAGGCCCACGTCGTCAAGTGGGAACTCGGCGGCATCGCCCAGCTCTCGCAGCTCCAAGTTCGAACCATCGACTGCGGCGACCGGTGCGTCCCGACGCCCGAACAGGTCCGAGAGCGCTACGTCGAGGAGGACCTCCACCGACCCGGCACGGGTCTCCTGTCGCTCGAAAACACGCACAACAGTCGCGGCGGCGTCGCCGTCCCCAAAGAACACGTCGACGCCGCGGCGAGGGCGGCTCACGACCTCGGCGTCCCGGTCCACCTCGACGGCGCGCGCGTGTTCAACGCCGCCGTCGCCCTCGACGAAGACCCCGAATCCCTGGTCGAGAACGTCGACAGCGTGATGTTCTGTCTCTCGAAGGGGCTCGGCGCGCCCGTCGGCTCGATTCTCGCCGGCGACGAGGAGTTCGTCGACCGCGCTCGACGGACCAGAAAACTGCTCGGCGGCGGGATGCGTCAGGCGGGTATCATCGCCGCGCCCGGCCTCCTCGCGCTCGACAACGTCGACCGACTCGCCGAGGACCACGAGAACGCCCGGACGCTCGCGGCCGGACTGGACGCCATCGACGGCCTCCGCGCGCCGACGCCCGACTCGAACATCGTCGTCGTCGACGTCGCCGGCGCGGGGCTGACCGCCGACGAGTTCGTCGACGCGTGCGTCGACGAGGGCGTCGCCTGCGGGGCGTTCGGCGAGACGACCGTCCGACTCTGTACGAACTGGGACGTCTCCGCGGCCGACGTCGAGGAGGCGCTCGACCGCATTCCCGTGGCCGTCGAGTCGGCGTAGACGGGGTGCGGACGCCGGACGAGGCGCGGACACCAGACGGGGTGCGGACGCCGGACGGGGCGCGGACGCCGGACGAGCGCGGTGCTCCGAACGAATCAATACCGCCTACTCGCCGCGCGGACCGCTGTTCGTCCCGAGCGTCGGAAACGCCTCCTCCGAGAGGTCCGCGCCGGATTCACCGGACTGGTCGTCCGCTTCGTGGGTGACGAAGTGGAAACAGGCACCGCCCTCGGGGCTGTCGCAGACGGTCACCGACCAGTCGTGCGCCTCCGCGATAGTGCGGACGATGTGGAGACCGACGCCGATGCCGTCGCCGCCGGTCGAGAAACCCCGGTCGAAGACGCGTTCGCGGTCCGCCTCGTCGACGCCGGGTCCGTCGTCGGCGACGAAGAAGCCGTCGTCGACCGGACCGACCGAGACGGAGACCGCGTCGCCGCCGTGTTCGACGGCGTTGCGAAAGAGGTTCTCGAACAGTTCGCGCAGTCGGCTCTCGTCGGCGTCGACGGCTATCGGCCCATCGGAGTGAAGCGTCGCGTTCGAGGTGTCGACGCCGCCCCACGCCCGCATCGCGATATCGGCGGCGTCCAGCGGCGTCCGCTCTTCGACGGTTCGGCCCGCCCGCGCCAGCGACAGCAGGTCGTCGATGAGGTCGTCCATCCGGCCGAGCGAGCGTTCGACGGCGTCGAGCGACTCCTCGGCGCCGGTCTCGCGCGCGATAGAGAGGTGGCCGACGGCGACCGACAGGGGGTTTCGGAGGTCGTGCGAGACGATGTGTGCGAACTCCTCTAACTGTTCGTTCTGCCTGGCGAGGCGCTTCTCGCGGCGGGTTCGCTCGGTGATGTCGGTGTAGATAGCGAAGCCCGCGACGTTCGTCTCGCCGATGGCCAGCGGGACCACGTGGAGGAGGAACTCCCGCGGACCGTCGGCGGTGAGTCGTCGGCACTCGCGGCGGAGGCTCTCGCCGTCCTGTAGCTGCCGGTTGAGCCGCGAGGCGGAACTCGGGTCGGTCCCGTCGACGCCCTCCCCGACGATGTACTCGTCGACGTTCTCGCCGACGATACTGTCGGCGTCGTAGCCGAATATCTCCTCGAACGCCGAGTTGACGCGCCGGACGATGGGTTCGCCGTCGACGAACTCGTAGGCGACGGCGGCGTCGGGGACGTTCTCGAACAGCGCGCTGAGTCGGTCGCGCTCGGCGGTGAGTTCGCGTTCGCGCGCGCGGAGCGTCCGCTCGGAGCGAATCCGGGAACGGGTCGTCCGGACGTACGAGACCAGAATCTCGGCGAACTCCAGGTCGCGCTCGTCGAAGGCGGCGGGTGTCGCCGAGAACGCCTGAAACACGCCCGCGTCGCCGATGGGGGTGCTGAGCACCGCGTGGTAGTTGTTGCTCACCGGTTGGGATTTGGCGTCGGTCTGGGCGTCGTCCACCAGGTACGAGCGGCTCTCGCGAAGCGTCCACCCGGAGAGGCCGTGGTCGACCGGAATCGTCTGTATCTCCCACTCGTGGTCGGTGTCGGACTCCGCGCGTATGCGGAACTCCCCGTCTTCGACCATCCGGATGTAGCAGGAGTCGAACGAGAGGACGTTCTCGGCCGTCTCGATGGCCCGTCGGTACAGTTCGTCTTCGTCCGTGCAGCCGACGAGGTCCGTCGTCGCCTCGTGGAGACGGGCGATCTCCTCGCGGCGCCGTCGCAGTGCCTCCTCCGAGCGGATACGCGACAGCGTCTCCGTCGCGTACGTCACCAGCAACTCGGCGAGGTGGAGGTCCGTCTCGTCGAACGCGTCGGGCTGCGTCGAGATCGCCTGGAAGACGGCGTCGTCGCCGAGCGCGACGCTGAGACCCGACTGGTAGGCGACATCCGAGGGTTCGGCCACCGGATGCGCGTGCAAATCGTCGATGACGAGCGACTCGCCGGTTCGGTACGTCCGTCCGGCGACGCCGCGCGACACCGGCAGTTCGTCGACGTGCGCCGAGGAGGGACAGGTCGCCTCCGGAACGACCCACTCGTCGCCGTCTGCGACGTCCTGGCGGTCGGCCGTCGGGTCGTCGGTGACGACGCCGACGTAACAGGTGTCGAACGCGAGCACCCGAGAGGCGATGTCGATCGTCGACTCGTACAGTTCGGCGGCGCTTCGAGCGCCGATGAGCGTCGCCGCGCCCCCGTGCAGTTTGGCGATTCGACGGCGGTTCGCGCTGTCGTTTCGACGCGTCGCCCACCGAATCTGCGCCGGCAGCACCGACGGGGTCTCGGCGGGCGCGAACGCGTCGTACCGCTGCGGACTGTCCACCGCGGTCGGCGAACCGCGCGTACAGAGGACCGTCGGAATCTCGCGCGCAGCACCCGAGAGCGAGAACGTGTCGGTGAGAACGAGGCAGTCGACGCCCGCGAGATTCTCGTCCACGGCGTCGAAGCCGCACCGCCGGACCGAAACCGTCTCCTCGGCGTCGAGAACGGCGTCGACGTTCTCGGCGGGGGCGTCCGCGACGAGAAGCACCTTGACCGACGATTTGGTTGGCATGAGAGAGAGTATTACTCAGATTAGTGTTTCAGCACCAACATAACGATTCCGGAGCCAATCGGACGGCGAGAAAATCCAGATTCACAGAGCCTCTGCCCGGAAGGTGAGTGTTCGGTCGGTCGGGGAGTCGATGACGAATCGCCGGGGACCGTTACAGCATCGGGGCGAGCGAGGTATTCAACCGCCAGATTTCGAAGTTGAGGACGGCGGCGAACGACGCCCAGAGCAGATAGGGGACGAGAAGCGCCGCCGCACGGCGGTCGACGCGGGCGAACAGCGCGATGGTGACCACGACGGCGACCCAGAGTGCGACGATGATACCGAAGGCGACGAGCGGCAGCTGGAGCGCGAAGAACGCGGGTGTCCACGCGAGATTCAGGACAAACTGCGCGGCGAAGGCGGCGTACGCGGCTCGAACCGCCGACGAGGGGCGGCGCTCCCACAGCAACCAGAGGGCGATTCCCTGCAGCGTGAACAGCGCCGTCCAGACGACGCCGAAGGTGATGGGCGGCGGGTAGAACCACGGTTTCTCGAGCGAGGCGAACCACGCCGTGTCCGGGCCGGCGAGCAGTGCGGGCGCCGCACCGACTGCGTTGACGAGGACGACGAACCCCAGTGCAGTCGCGAGCGAGCGTCCGTCCGGGAGCGTTCGGCTTTGCGTGCGTTCCATACTCACCGTGAGGGACGCCGGGAGCCTAACGCTTCTCCCGACAAACCGATGGCGAAACGCCGCCCGGCGTTCCCGAATCCTTTTAGCCGGTCATCGGCCAAACAGAACCAATGAGCAGCCTCGAATCGGAGTATCGTCTCGACTATTTCGAAGAGAACGACTTCGAGCGCAAGGAGTGCGTCTCCTGCGGTGCCCACTTCTGGACGCGCGACCACGACCGCGAGACGTGCGGCGAACCGCCGTGCGACGAGTACAGCTTCATCGGCGACCCCGGGTTCGCCGAATCGCACACGATGGAGGAGATGCGCGAGGAGTTCCTCTCGTTCTTCGAGGAGAACGGCCACACGCGTATCGAACCGTATCCGGTCGCGGCGAACCGCTGGCGCGACGACGTGCTGCTGACGCAGGCGTCCATCTACGACTTCCAGCCGCTCGTCACCTCGGGCGAGACGCCGCCGCCGGCGAACCCGCTCTGCATCAGTCAGCCGTGCATCCGAATGCAGGACATCGACAACGTCGGCAAGACGGGCCGCCACACGATGGCGTTCGAGATGATGGCCCACCACGCGTTCAACGCCCGCGAGGAGGTCGGCGACCGGTACGCCTACGAGGGCGAGGTGTACTGGAAGGACGAGACGGTGCAGTACTGCGACGAGTTCTTCGAGAGCCTCGGCGCGAACGTCGAGGAGATAACGTACATCGAGGACCCGTGGGTCGGCGGCGGCAACGCCGGTCCCGCCATCGAGGTCATCTACAAGGGCGCGGAGCTGGCGACGCTCGTCTTCATGTCGATGGAGCAGGACCCCGACGGCGAGTACGAACTGAAGGACGGCAACCGGTACTCGCCGATGGACACGTACATCGTCGACACCGGCTACGGTCTCGAACGCTGGACGTGGATGAGCCAGGGGACGCCGACCGTCTACGAGGCGGTCTACCCCGATATGATCGCGTTCCTCAAGGAGAACGCCGGCATCGACCACACCGACGAGGAGGAGGAACTCGTCCACCGCGCCGCGAAACTCGCCGGGGCGATGGACATCGACGAGGCCGAGGACATGAAGACGGCGCGTGCCGAAATCGCCGGGCGACTCGACGCCGACGCCGACGAGTTGACCGAACTGATGCGGCCGCTCGAAGACATCTACGCCATCGCCGACCACTGTCGGACGCTCGCGTACATGTTCGGCGACGGCATCGTCCCCTCGAACGTCGGGACGGGCTACCTCTCGCGGATGGTGCTTCGACGAACGAAGCGACTGGTCGACAACGTCGGCGTCGACGCGCCGCTGGACGAACTCGTCGACATGCAGGCCAAGCGCCTCGGCTACGAGAACCGCGACACGGTTCGCGATATCGTCCGCACCGAGGAGCGCAAGTACAGAGAGACGCTCGAACGCGGCGGTCGGCGCGTCCGCCAGTTGGCCGAGGAGTTCGCCGAGAAGGGCGAGCCGATTCCGACGCAGGAGCTCATCGAGCTGTACGACAGCCACGGCATCCAGCCCGACATGGTGCAGGAGATAGCCGACGAGCGCGACGTCGACGTGGAAATTCCCGACGACTTCTACTCGCTCGTCGCCGCGCGCCACGAGACGCCCCAGCAGACCGAGGCGGCCACGGAGCGCGACGAACGGCTCTCGGACCTCCCGGAGACCGAGCGACTCTACTACGACGACCAGGAGCGCACGGAGTTCGAGGCCGTCGTCCTCGACGTGTTCGAGCGCGATGACGGCTACGACGTCGTGTTGGACCAGACGATGTTCTACCCAGAAGGCGGCGGTCAACCCGCCGACCACGGCCATCTCGTCTCCGACGACGGCTCCGTCGAAGTGAGCGACGTGCAGCGTCGCGACGGCGTCATCCTCCACCGGACCGACGCCGACCCCGGCAAGGGCGAGTTCGTCCGCGGGCAGGTCGACATCGAACGTCGCCGCAGCCTGATGCAACACCACACCGCGACGCACATCGTCGGCTACGCGGCCCGAGAGGTCCTCGGCGACCACGTCCGACAGGCGGGCGCGCAGAAAGGCGTCGAGCGCTCGCGTTTCGACATCACTCACTACGAGCGGCTCACGCGCGAGCAGGTCGAGGAGATAGAGCGCGTCGCCAACCGACTCGTCCGCGACAACGTCCCGGTGAAACAGGAGTGGCCCGACCGCAACGACGCCCAGGAGAAGTACGGCTTCGACCTCTATCAGGGCGGCATCCCGCCGGGCGAGCAGATTCGACTCATCCAGGTCGCCGACGACATCCAGGCCTGCGGTGGCACGCACGTCAATCGGACCGGCGACATCGGCACCATCAAAATCCTCACCACCGAGCCCGTGCAGGACGGCGTCGAGCGCATCATTTTCGCGGCGGGCGACGCCGCGATTCGCGCGACTCAGGAGACGGAGAACCACCTCCGCGACGCGGCCGAGGTGCTCGACGTCAACCCCGAGGACGTGCCGGACACCGCCGAGCGGTTCTTCACCGAGTGGAAGGAGCGCGGTAAGCAGATAGACCGCCTGAAGCAGGAACTCGCCGAGGCTCGCGCCGCGGCCGAGGCCGAGGAGATAGACGTAGGCGGGACGCCAGCCGTCGTCCAACGACTCGACACCGACACCGACGAACTCCGCGCGACGGCCACCGCGCTCTCCGAGGACGGGAAGGTCGCCGTCCTCGGCAGCGGCGCGGGCGGCAGCGCCCAGTTCGTCGTGAGCGTCCCCGACGGCGTCGCCATCAACGCCGGCGAAGTCGTCGGCGAACTCGCCGGGAGGGTCGGCGGCGGCGGCGGCGGTCCCGCGGACTTCGCGCAGGGCGGCGGCCCGGACGTCGACAGCCTCGACGAGGCGCTCGACAGCGCGCCCGACGTGCTTCGGAACGTTCTGAACGCGTAGGCTCGCGGACGGTCGGCCCCTCTGTCTCTTTCTCTCTCCGCGACTCGCAGACGCAACGCTGACGGTGTCGAGAGACGAGCATCCGTCAATGACTACCGCAACGAACGGCGGCGTCTCGCTTCACTACCAGACCGACGGTGACGGCGAAACCGTCGCGTTCGTCGGCGACGCGGGCTACGGCGCGTGGCAGTGGGGCTGGCAACACGCCGCCGTCGCCGGGCCGTTCGAGAGCCTCGTCTACGACCAGCGCGGCGTCGGCCGCTCGGACGTGCCCGACGGACCGTACACGGTCGGCGAGCTCGCACAGGACCTCGAAGTCGTCCTCGCCGACCACGGGGTCCGGAAAGCGCACCTCGTCGGCGCGGGTCTCGGCGGGATGGTCGCTCTCCAGACGGCGCTCTCGTCGAACCGCGTGGCGAGTTTGACGCTGGTGGCGACCGCCGCCACGGGGACGGGGTTGGAGCTCGCACCGCTGCACGGGCATCCCGACGACCGTGAGGAACTCCGTCGGACGACCGAAGCGGCCCTCTCGGCGGCGTTCGTCGAGCGACACCCCGACGTCGTCGACCGAATCGTCGCGTGGCGGGCCGACGAGGACGCGTCGCCGCGAGTGTGGGACGCGCAGACGACCGCCACCGAGCGGTTCGACGCGAGCGACCGACTGTACGAGATTACGGCTCCGAGCCTCGTCCTCCACGGGACCGCCGACTCGGCGTGGCCCGTCGAACGAGGGCGGAGACTCGCAGACGGCCTCCCGCGCGGGACGTTCGAGGCGGTCGACGGCGCGGGTCACCTCGTCGGCGTCGAAACGTCGAAGGACGTCAACGACCGCCTCTTGGCGTTTCTGGAAGAGCACTCCGACGTGGAGTATCTCTGAGACCCACCCCATAGACGTCGGCAGGATTCGCCCGGACGCAACGCCTTTGACCCCCGAGAGACTCAGTCTCCAGCATGAGCAGACTTCGCTTCGCGCTTCTCGACGCCTCTCACGGCAGCGGAAGCACCAGACGGAACTTCAGACGCGAACTCGACGCCGACCTCGTGGAGTTCGCCGCCAGCGAGGGAGAGCTTCCCGACGGCTACGAGTACGACGGCGTCGTCGTCACCGGCTCTCGGGCCTCCGTGTACTGGGACGAAGAGTGGATACCGCCGCTCGTCGACTACGTCGCCGAAGCCGCCGGGCGTGGGATTCCCGTGCTCGGCGTCTGCTACGGCCACCAGGTGCTCGCGGAGGCGCTCGGCGGGCGCGTCGGCGGCATGGACGACTTCGAAATCGGTTACAACGAGGTCGAGCATCTCGACAACGACCCGCTGTTCGAGGGCATCGACGACCGGTTTACCGTGTTCACGACCCACGGCGACGCGGTCCTCGAACTGCCGCCGGGCGCGGAGCTACTGGCGAAAAACGAGTTCGGCGTCCACGCCTTCCGTACGGGCGACAGCTACGGCGTGCAGTTCCACCCCGAGTACGACGTTGAGACGGCGCGCGAGGTGACCGAGGGCAAGCGCGAGCGACTCGGCGACGAGCGGGTCGACGAGGTGCTCTCCGGTATCACGAGCGAGAAGTTCGACGCCGCCTGCGAGGCCAAGCAGTTGTTCGACAACTTCGTCGCGCACGCGAAGCGCGTTCGCGAGGGGCAGGCGGCGGAAGTCTGAGCCATCTCGGCGGCGGGTGCGTCAACAGGCAACAGGCAACACTTACGAACACTTTTTCACACGACGCCGCGCAGAGTCCTACATGCTCGATTACGTAGATTTGGAGGCCGACCTCGACGAGGAGGAGCGGATGATTCGCGACACCGCCCGCAGGTTCGTCGACGAGAAGGTCAAACCGGAGATCGGCGACCACTACGAGGCGGGGACGTTCCCCGAGGAGCTCATCCCCGAGATGGGCGAACTCGGCTTCTACGCGCCGAACCTCGACGGCTACGGCCTCCCGAACGTAGGCGAGCGCGCCTACGGACTGCTGATGCAGGAACTGGAGGCCGGCGACGCGGGCATCCGGTCGATGGCGAGCGTGCAGGGCGCGCTCGTGATGTACCCCATCCACGCCTTCGGCAGCGACGAGCAGAAAGAGCGCTGGCTCCCGGAGCTCGGGACGGGCGAGGCCGTCGGCTGTTTCGGTCTCACGGAGCCGAACCACGGGTCGAACCCCTCGGGGATGGAGACGCGTGCGGAGCGCGACTCCGCCGAGGAAACCTCGGCTGACCCCCGAGAAGCGACGAACGCTTCTCGGGACGGCGACGAGTACGTCCTCAACGGCTCGAAGACGTGGATCACGAACTCGCCCATCGCGGACGTGGCCGTCGTCTGGGCGCGCGACACCTCCGCCGACGGGTCGCCGATTCGCGGGTTCCTCGTCGAGACCGACCGAGACGGCGTGACGACGAACAAGATAGACGAGAAGCTCTCGATGCGCGCGTCCATCACGGGCGAGATCGGCCTCAACGACGTCCGAATCCCCGAGGAGAACGTCCTCCCGGGTGTCGAGGGGCTAAAAGGCCCGCTCTCGTGTCTCACGCAGGCGCGGTTCGGTATCGCGTGGGGCGCGGTCGGGTCGGCGCGCGACTGCTTCGAGACGGCGCGGCAGTACGCGACCGACCGCGAACAGTTCGGCGGCCCAATCGCACGCTTCCAGATTCAGCAGGAGAAACTCGCGGAGATGGCGACGCAGATCACGACGAGTCAGTTGCTCGCGTACCGCCTCGCCGACCTGAAAGAGCGCGGCGACCTCCGACCCGAGCAGGTGTCCATGGCCAAGCGCAACAACGTGCGGATGGCGCGCGACCAGGCGCGAATCGCCCGCGAGATGCTCGGAGGCAACGGTATCACGACCGACTACCCGCCGATGCGGCACCTCTCGAACCTGGAGACGGTGTACACCTACGAGGGAACCCACGATATCCATACGCTGGTCCTCGGGAAGGATCTCACCGGGATTGCGGCGTTCGAGTAGTCTTCGAGAAATATCGCAATCGCGGTGAGAAACCGGGATTGCGGCGTTCGAGTAGTCTTCGAGAAATATCGCAATCGCGGAGAGAATAACCAGTTCGACTATCTTACAGTCAATTTCTGAATCAGTTTTCGCAGAGACGCCGCAGACGTTGGAAATCGAGCACCTATACCGGTTAGGGATGTACGTTTCGGTTGTGACACGGACGGGGAGGCTTTACCTGTCGACGACGTAGCGTCGGGCGAGCCATGACCACTCCAGCGTACAACGGCTCAGCCGAACTCGACCTCACGCACGCCGAGTCGTGGGTCGTCCACGCCGCCGTTCTCGCGGCCATCGAGCGCACGCTCGACACCGGGCAGAAGCCGATGCAGGAACACGCCCTCCGCGAGAAGGTCGAAGAGGACGAAACGTTCACCGACAGCGAACTCCGGAGGCTCCGACAGATGCTCGCGACGTATCTGGAGTCCGCACCCGAACGCGACGTCGAACCCGGCGAAGCCGTACTCGGCTACATCCGCCGAACCATCGAATAACTGGCCCTCGGTCCCCGAACCGGGCGAACGCGCCGCCGTTTCGCCGCCCCGTCAGACCGACGACCGACTGACGAACCGTCCCCAGACCGCCCGTCGGTCGGCGGCCCACCGATACAGTCGCTCGCGGAGCGACGGGTACGCCGGCACTCGACGGAGTACCGAAAACACACCGTCGAAGACGGGATGCAACGCCGCGAGCACTCGCTCCGCGGCCGCTCCGCAGGAGTAGACAGTCTCGTCCGTGAGCAGATGCGCACAGTTCTCGTAGTCCGCCGGGAGGCGCGCGAGCTGGTCGTCGGCGAGTTCCGCGAAGCCGATCAACTCGAACTCGCCGTAGCGGTCGGCGACGACGGCACACCACGTGCAGAAGCCGCAGTCGTCGTCGTAGACGAGACGTGGCGCGGACATACGCTCCCGTTCGACGGCCGCCCCCTTAGTGTTCCCCGTTTTTCACCCCTCCCAGTAGCCGACGGTGTCGTCGCGGCGGTAGTAGCCCTCGACGACTCGCGGGGCGTCGCTGCCGGGAGCCGACCCGGCGAAGATGCCGACCTTCCCCGAATCCGGGTAGACGCTCACGTCCGGGTCGTCCATCGTCGACAGCATCAGATAACGGAGCGTCTCGCCGCCGTCGCTGCCGACTCGGTGGGCGCTCTCCTCGCCGGCCGGCAGTGCGACGTAGTCGCCTTCTCGCAGGTCGTACTCGTCGCCGTCGAGACGGAGCGTGCCGCGACCGGAGAGTACGTAGATTGCCTCCTCGTTGCCCGTGTGGAAGTGATAGGGCCACGAGTTTCCGCCGGGCGGGAGTTCGTAGAGACTGCAGCCGAGGCGGTCGCCGCCGGCGGCGCTGGCGAGTTTCTTCCGTCGGAAGTGGGTGTCGTCGCGCTCGGTCTCGGTCCAGTCGATGTCGGCTTCGTTGACGGGTTCCATACGCCGGCTTCGCGGGCGGTGGCTATCAAACCGGGTCGAAACGAATCGGACGCCAAAGGCAGTAATGGGGTGACGACGCCACGAGCCGTTCGCTCGCGGAGACGCCATCAGACTCGTCTGACTCGGCTGACGGGCCATCTGCTCACGCCGTTCGCAGAGACGTGCCCTTAAGTAGCTGACTCTCTCACCGTTCGGTAATGGGAATCGACCCGAACTTCGACGCAAACCTGGAGAAAGTCGGCGAGGAGAACGGCGTCGACGTGTGGGGACCCGTCGACCCGCCGGAGAAACTCGGCATCCACGGCACGCACGTCGCTGTCGACTACGACATCTGCTTCGCCGACGGCGCGTGTCTCGAAAACTGTCCCGTCGACGTATTCACGTGGGTGGACACCCCCGACCACCCCGAGAGCGAGAAGAAAGTCGAACCGACCTACGAGGACCAGTGTATCGACTGCATGCTCTGCGTCGATATCTGCCCCGTCGACGCCATCGACGTGGACGCGAGTCGAGACTGAGCCGCCGTCCGTCGCCGCGGACCTCCTCTCGAAGACGAGAGTCCCCGAGAGCGACCGGTACCCAGTTAGATAACGTCGGATGTGGCACTCACTAGTGTAATGACCTCGCAAGAAGTCACGGACACGCTAAAGCAGGCGTACATGGACGAGATAGAGACGGTGATGAACTATCTGACGAACTCTATCGTGCTCGACGGCGTCAGCGCCGAGGAGGTCAAGGAGTCGCTCCGCGAGGACATCCAGGAGGAGCTCGGCCACGCGGAGATGCTCGGCGAGCGGCTCAAACAGCTCGACGAGCAGCCGCCGGGCTCCGCCGAGTTCGAACCCCGACAGGAGACGCTCCAGCCGCCGGAGGACACGACGGACGTGTACTCCGTCATCGACGGCGTGCTCGACGCCGAGGAGGACGCTATCGAGACGTACCGCTCGCTCATCGAGCAGGCCGAGGAGGCCGGCGACCCCGTCACCGAGGACATCGGCGTGACCATTCTCGCCGACGAGGAGGCCCACCGCACCGAGTTCCGCGGCTTCAGAAAAGAGTACAAAGGCGACTGAGTCAATCTGCCCGTCGAGCGCGCCGTTCGTCGCTCGACCGGCGTACCGGACCAGTAACGTTAATACGGACAGAGAGGATAGGGACAGGTATGAAGCGCCGTGCCCAGCGCAAGATGGACGAACTTGAGCGCGAAAACTACGACGCGTACGTCGCGATGGGCGAAGTTCAGCTCGACGAGTAGCTGTATTCTCAGAACAGGTTGTCGAAGTGCGCACACCAGACAGCGTACAGCTCGTCGCGCTCGCGGAGCGTATCCATCCGAACGGTGACGAGGTCACGCCGAACCCGTTTCGAGTCGCGTATCGTAGTTACGATCCGTTCTCCGGGCCATCCAGACGGACGGATGTCGTTTTCGGCGAGAAGGTAATCCAGCGTGACCATCGCAGTTCGGTGGTTAGCGTCCGGGAAAAAGTGTTTCCCGACGAAAGCGCGCATCCAGTACGCACACTGGCAGTGCACCGCTGTTCGCCGAGGTAGTCCACGCATCACTCGCCGAAGGTTTTGATTACGGACGTTGCTGATACGACGTTCGGTAACTGCCGGAAGCAACCGGGTATCGTAGACGTGATCCGGGTTGTGATAGAATATCCGATTTCGGTCTTTGACGTCCTCCGCCTCGAGACACGAAAGATCGGTGATTCTGGTCACGGGTCGACAACCGAAACGGAACGGGTGACGACATTACAGTTACGGTTAGAGTGACAAAGAGCGACCGAAGTGTAGCCGCAGCGGAGTCAGTCCGCGGTCGCCGGACGCGCGTCGTCGACTGCGGTCGCCGTCTCCGCCTTCGCGTCGAGCGCTTCGATGAGCAGTTCGGCGACGTCGACGATTTCGATGTCGTCCTCGAAGTCGCCCGTTTTCCGCCCGTCCTCGTACATCGTCATGCACATCGGACAGGCGACGACGAACTTCTCGACCGCCGAGCCCGCGTCGGTGTCTTCTAGCGCCTCGCGGAGTCGCTCCTCGCTCGGTTTCGGCTCTTCGTCGAACTCCATCCAGAGCCCGCCGCCGCCGCCGCCGCAGCAGAAGGAGTCCGCGCGGTTGCGCGGCATCTCGTGGAGGTCGCAGCCGGTCGCTTCGATGATGTCTCGGGGTGCTTCGTACACGTCGTTGTAGCGGCCGAGGTGGCAGGGGTCGTGGTAGGTGACGGTGTAGTCGAGTTCGGTGCCGTCGAGTCCGAGGCGGCCCTCGGAGACGAGTCGTTCGACGACCTGCGACCAGTGGTACACCGGAATTTCTCCATCATCGTTCCAGTACTCGTCGTACTCGAACGGCATCACGGGGTCGTCGGCGAACTCGCCGAAGTCGATCTCCGGGTACTCGTTCTTCATCGTGTTGTACGAGTGCGGGTCCGTGCAGACGATTTTCTCGAATTCGCAGTCCTCGAACGTCTCGACGTGGTGGCCGGCGAGTTCGAGGAAGAGGAACTCCTCGCCGACGCGGCGGATGTCGTTGCCGTCGAACTTCTCGTCGTCGAAGAGGATGCCGAAGGAGACGCCCGCGCGCTCGAACAGCGTGGCGAGCGAGCGCGCGACCTTCTTGTTCCGGTCGTCGTAGCTCGGGTAGTCGCCGACGTACCAGAGGAACTCGACTTCCTCCTCGCGGGCGTCGGTGAGGTCGAAGTCGAGGGTATCGGCCCAGTCGGCGCGTTTGCGCGGCGGGTCGCCGAACGTGTTGCCCTTCTGCATCAGGTTGCCGAAGACGTCCTGCATGTTCGACTGGACCGCGCCCTCGTCGGTGAGTTGACGGTTCATCCGGGTGAAGGAGTTGAGGTGCTCGATTTCGACTGGGCAGGCGTCCATACAGGCCATGCAGGCCATGCAGGACTCCATCGTCGAAGCGTCGATGACGGCGTTACCGCCGTCGGCGATTATCGGCTTCGACTCCGTCTCGCCGGCGTCGAGCGACTCTCTGTAGGATTTGAGGTCGAGAATCACGTCGCGCGGGTCGAGCGGCCGGCCGGACGCTTTCGCCGGGCAGACAGACGAGCAGCGACCGCACTTCGTGCAGGCGTCCTGGTCGAGAATCTCCTTCCAGGAGAAGTCGTCGATGGATTCGGCGTTGACGTGGTCCAGGTCGGCGGGGACGCTCGGCAGTCGCTTGCCCGCCCTCTCGTCGCGGGTGACGACGTTGGCGAACGACGAGAGCATGTGGAACGGTTTGGCGTAGGGAATCCACGCGATGAACCCCAGCGCGAGAAGCGAGTGGCTCCACCAGCCGAACCAGTACAGCGACTCGGCCTGTCCGGCCGACATCCCCGCGCCGTCGAATACCAGCGCGAGGAAGTAGCCGACGAAGCTCACCGTCTCGAACTCGGGGAACCCGGTGCCGACGATGCGGAGCCCCTCGATGAGGTAGCCGCCGACGCCGAGCAGAAACAGCGTCCAGACGAACGCGTCGTCCTCCGTCGAGGTGTGTTTCCCCCAGAGTCGGTCGTGGCGGACGGCGTAGCGTCGGTACAGCGCCATGGAGACGCCGACGACGAACAGAAAGCCCATCGCGTCCATCACGAGCGAGTACGAGAGGTAGAAGTCCCCTCGGAAGAACGACCCCTGTCCGAGCAGTTTCGTCCAGATGTCCATGTCGAACGCGAGGATGGAGGTCCCGATGAACAGCGTCAGAAAACCCCAGAGGATGAACGCGTGCATCACACCCGCGTAGAGGTCGCGGTCGAACTGCTTCTCGTTCGAGAGGGCGATTCGGGCGGCGGTCCCGACTCGCTCGGGGAGTTCCGCGAGGCGGTCGACGGGTTCGTCGCTCCCGCGGGTGTAGCGGGCGAACCGCTCGTACACGCCGTAGGCGAAGACGAGAATGACCAACGCCGCCAGCCAGTAGAAGACGACCTCGCCGACGTGGCTGATAGTCCAGAACGTCGGACGCGTCGGCGCCTCCGCCTGCAGGAGCGCCGCTGGAACGCCCGGAGACGGCGCGAACGCGCCGCCCACCTGCAAATCTGTCATACTCAATCACCGGGGTACGGACCGGTTAAATCTTGCCACCCGCTTCGCCGCGCGAGAGAGCACGAACGGGGCGGAGCGGTAGACGGCGCGAGGGTCAGACGACCGCCCACGCCGCAAGAACTGCCGCGACGGTAAACCCGAGCCAGTCCAGACGGGCGAACCGGAGCATCGGCAACGTCGGGTTCCAAGCGAAGCAGCGAGCGCGGAGTGCGAGCGACAGTCGGTCTGCGCGCCCGAACGCGCGACCGAGGCCCGCTATCGCCGTGAGTTCGATGCGCTCGACGACCGGTCGCTCGTCGCCGAGTCGGGCGGCCATCGCCTCGCGGGTGCGCCGCAAATCCGAGAGCAAGAGCGGGAAGAATCGGAACACGAGCGCGATTCCCGTACCGAGGAACTGTCCGAGTTTCCCGGGCACGGTGCGCTGGACGGCCGCTCGCGTCTCGCGGACGGGCGTCGACCGGACGTAGGCGGCGGTGACGAACAGTACGAGGAGGGCGCGATAGCTGGCGAGCGCGGGGTCGATGGCGTCCGCGAAAACGACCCACGGCGGGCCGAGCGTCAGCGCCGAGACGAGCGGCCCGGCGGCGAGAAACGGGAGCACGAAGCGGTACCCCCGCAGCGCGGAGAGGGGCGAGAGACCCGAGGACGACAGAAGTGCGGCGGTCACACCCGAGAGCACGAGCAGGCCTCGGGGCGTCTCGTGGGCGAACGCGGCACCGACGAAAGCGAACTGCACGAGGAGCTTCGTCCGCGGGTCGAGGCGGTGGGCGAGCGAGTCGCCCGGCGAGTACGTCAGCACGGGTCGACCGGTGGAACGCGCACGTCGAGGTCCGCGAGCGACTCGCGGGTCGACGCCGATTCGGGGTCGCCGTCGACGACGACTCGACCGTCGGCCATCGCCACCACGCGGTCCGAAAGCGAGAGGAGGTCCCGCAGGTCGTGGGTGACGACGACGACGCTCGTCCCGTCGGCGCGGAGCGCCCGGAGACGGTCGAGCACCGAGCGCCGCGCGGGTTCGTCGAGACCGGTGAACGGTTCGTCCAGCACGAGATGCGTCGGTTCCATCGCCAGCGCGCCCGCGATGGCGACGCGTTCGCGCTCGCCACCCGAGAAGTCGGCGACGCGTTCGTCTTCTCGCCCCGCGAGGTTCACCGCCGAGAGCGCGGCGTCGACGCGGCGGTCGATTTCGGCGTGAGAGAGGCCGAGGTTCTCCGGGCCGAACGCCACGTCGGCGCCGACGGTGGCGGCGACGAGTTGGTCGCGCGGGTCCTGAAACACCATGCCGACGGCGACACGCGCGGCGACGAGGTCCTCGTGGACCGCTCTGCCGTCGACGGACACCTCGCCCGAATCCGGTTCGAGCAGACCGTTGAACTGGCGGACGAGCGTCGACTTGCCGGAGCCGTTCGCGCCGACGAGCACGAGGAACTCGCCGTCTTCGACGGTGAGCGACACGTCGTCGACGGCGACGGTGTCGCCGTAGCGGTGCGTGAGGTTGCGGACCGTTATCATCCTATGCGGCGGCGACGGCGTCCGAACGGACGATACCGACGGCGGCGGCGATCTTCAGCGCCTCGGCGGGCAGAAAGGCGGCCGCGCCGACGGCGAACGCCTCGCCGACGCCGACACCGAGTGTCAGCATCAGCCCGACCATCCCGAAGGCGTAGACGACGACGGTGCCGGCGACCATCGCGCCGACGAGCAGCGACGTGCTCGCCTCGCGGTACTCTCGGAGCGAGAGGCCTCGGTGGACGACGACGCCGACGAGCGCGGCGGCGACGGGGTACGACCAGAGGTAGCCGAGCGTCGGGTCGGCCAGCAGTGAGCCGAAGCCGGCTCCACCGCCCGTGAAGACGGGGACGCCCGCCGCGCCGGCGGCGAGATACAGCACCATCGCCGCGCCGCCCCAGACGGGGCCGAGCATGATTCCCGCGAGGAAGACGCCGAGGACCTGCAAGGAGACCGGCGCGGGCGACACTGGGTTCGGAAACGAGACGTACGCGAACGCGCCCACCAGCGCCGCGAACAGCGCGGCGCGGGCGACGTTCTTCGCCGTCTCGTCGCCGACGAGTTCGACGTTGTCTGTCGATGTGGCCATAGTTCGATTGTTTCGTAAACCCACTTTAACACCACGGTTTACGACATTCCGTACCCCGTGTGAGTTGGCAGTAGGCTTTTGTACGGCAGGGATGTCTAATAGCCACCATGGACGAGAAGACGGCGGAACTCCGGGACATCTTCATCGATGCTACCGGCTCGGATACCGTCACGGAGAGTCAGGAGGAGGGGCGGGGGTCCCTGACCGAGGACGAGGAGAACATCGAGCGACGACTCGACGAACTCGTCACGACGATGCGGAACCGGTACGAGTTCGCGAACGACCTCGAAACCGCGACGCTCGTGCAGGTCGTCCGCGGATTCTACGACGAGCAGTCGGACGAGGAACTGGCCGCGGAGCTGAATCTCGACGAGTCGGAACTGTTCGACGCGCGAATGGACCTCCACCTCGTGAGCGAGTCGGACCGCGACGCGCCGTTCGCACTCGACGAACTGCGGACGCTCGTCGTCGACGACGTGCCGATGAGCGACCGGGCCGCCGAACTCGACAGCGACGAGTCGACCGTCCGCCGGTACTCGGCGGTCGTCGAGGCCGACCAACGCTCGACGCGGGCGAACGACCGGTTCCGCGACGAGTTCGCCGAACTGCTCACCGATTCGGACCTCTCGGCGCGCCTCGTCGAGACCGCCCGCGAGGACGGCCTGAAAGAGGCAACCGAAGATATCGAGACGAACGTTTCCTTCTGACGCACCTTTTTACGCCTCGGGTTCGCGCAGAGCGCGAACCGCTCGGCGCAAAAATCTGCACCAAAAAGGCCGCTCGCTCGACCTGACGGCCTCGCTCGCGGTCGAACGGCTCGGCGAACCGCTCCGCACAGCACGATACTGCACAGCACCGAACCGGGCCGTAGGTTCAAATACCGGAGCGGGACCAACCCACCGCGTGCCGACGTTCACCGACCTCTCGCGGGCGACGTACTGTCCGCGACAACTGTACTACGCTCGCCGCGACGAGGACCGGGGACCGCCGCCGGAGGTCGCCGACGTTCGCGAGTTGGCGTTTCGCTACGAGGAACTGGTCGACGCCGACGACGAGGCGATTCGAGGGCTTCCCGTCGCAGTCGAACCCGACGAGTATCGGCGTGCGCTCGACCGACTCCGCGAACGCGACGAGTGGACGAGTCTCTGTAACCCCGCAGAGCGTGACCGCCTGCTTCGCGGGAGGGACGCGCGGGGAATCGCGCACAAGATTCTCCCGGACGAGTCCGAAGACGACCCGCCGACACCGACGCTCGTCTCGCCCGGCCACCCGCCGGAGCAGGGGGTCTGGAAGCCGCAGAAAGTGCGTGCCGTCGCGGCGGCGAAGGCGCTCTCGTGGGAAGAGGAGCGCGAGGTACCCCGAGCCCTCGTCGAGTATCCGGCAGTCGGCGCCGTGCGGACGGTCCGGCTGACGACCCGCGCGAAGGCGGCGTACCGAACCGCGGTTCGGACAGTGCGGTCGATGGACGGCCCGCCGCCGCGACTCCGCGGCAGCGACAAGTGTTCGTCGTGCGAGTACCGGAGTCGATGCGGGGTCAAGACGCGGTCGCTCCGGTCGTTACTCGGACTGTGAGCGCCGATTCCGGAGGAGTCACTCCCGCGCGAGCCACGCCTCGATGTCGTCGGCGCGCGCGCCGCGGCGGTGAACGACGTTCTCGCCGACGTCGACCACCGTGCTCTCCGCGCCGGGTGCCTCGCCGTCGTCGAGCACCGCGCCCACCGCGTCGCGGATTCGGGAGTCGAGTTCGTCGATACGGCGGACGCTTCCGGCCCCGCTCCGGTTCGCACTGGTCGCCGTCAGCGGCGTCGGCGCGAGTTCCGAGAGGAGTTCGAGCGCCAAGTCGTGGTCGGGGACCCGGATACCGACGCGCTCGCGTCCGGCGGTGAGCGCGTCCGGGACCACCTCTCGGCGGGCGGTGACGACGGTCACGGGTCCGGGGAGGAACTCGCGCATGAACCGAATCTCCCGGTCGGTCGGGTCGATGTACGAGAGCGCCGCGTCGACGCTCGGAGCGCCGAGCGACAGCGGCTTGTCGCGAGCGCGGCCCTTCAACTCGAACACGCGTTCGACGGCGTCGGCGTCGAGCGCGTCCGCGCCGAGTCCGTACACCGTCTCCGTCGGATAGACGACCGCCTCGCCGCGTTCGACCGCGGCGACGGCGTCTGCGACTGTGTCCATAGCCGTGGGTAGGCGCTCGGATAAAAAAGCGTGCTGCGTTCGGTCGTCGCTCGACTCAGACGAGGTCGTCGATAGCCGCCTCGACCTCGTCGTAGTCGGGGAAGTCGGGCCACTCGCTGGCGACCCACGCGTACTCGACGGTGCGGTCGTCGTCGAGCAGGAACACCGCCGGGCGCGCCTCGGCCACGCCCGCCATCCCGTCGAGGTCGTTCTCGACACCGTACTCGGCGGCGACGCCGTTCTGCGGGTCCGAGAACAGCGAGTACGACATCTCGCGTTCCTCGATGAACGTCTTGTGTTCGTACGGCGAGGAGATGGAGAGGCCGACGACGGTGAGCGTGTCACCCCAGTTACGGTCGCGGATCTCGTTCCACACGTACGTCGCCGGGAACGCGCCGTCCATCGTGTAGAACACGAGGAGGACGGGCCCGTCGGCGGTGAGTTCGGACAGCGACGCGTCCTCCCAGTACTCGGCGTCGACGAGCGGTCGGGTGAAGTCGGGCGCCGTGTCGCCGACGTCGACGTGGTCGGTCTCGGGGAGTTCGACGACCTCGAAGTCGACCACTACGCCGCACCTCCGTTGTCGGCGTCCACACCGCCGTCGGTCGCCGCCTCGCCGTACGTCTTGTCGAGATACTCGACGATGTTCGCCGACTCCGACATCGTCAACCCCGTGTTCTCGTCGACGATGGCCGGAACGGTCCGCTTGCCGGAGATTCGCCTGACGACGTTGCGCTCGGAGTGCATCGGTTCGACGAACCGCGACCGGTAATCGAGGTCGTACTCCCGGAGTTTACGGACGACGCGCTCGCAGTACGGACACGCCTGTAATCGGTACAGGGTGATAGCTGGGTCGTCGGACATGCGTCCCAGTACGAGCGTTCGCGGCCTAAGCGCTTCGCTCGCGGCACCTCCCTGACGGGGAGGACAACTCTTAATTCAGGGCCAAGATAAGAATACGTGTCACATGGGTTTGCCGCTGCTACACACGGCCTATTTTCCGCCTCATCAACCCGCGCAGGCGATTGGTCCTATCCCGATTAACTCGACGACTGTCGCCGTCGCCGGTGTCGTCACCATCGGGATTCTCGTCACGCTCTCGGCGTTCTTCTCCTCGTCGGAGATAGCGATGTTCTCGCTGGCGAAACACCGCGTCGATTCGCTCGTCGAGGACAACGTCCCGAACGCGGAGACGGTGCAGGCGCTGAAGGAGAACCCACACCGGCTCTTGGTGACGATTCTCGTCGGCAACAACATCGTCAACATCGCGATGTCCTCGATCACCACCGGGTTGCTGTCGTACTACAACTTCAGCGGCCTCGAGTCCGTGCTCATCTCGACGCTCGGCATCACGACGCTCGTGTTGCTGTTCGGCGAGAGCGCGCCGAAGTCCTACGCGGTCGAGAACACCGAGTCGTGGGCGCTGCGTATCGCTCGCCCGCTGAAGTACTCCGAGTACGTCCTCTACCCGCTGGTGGTGTTCTTCGACTATCTCACGCGGACTATCAACAAATTCACCGGCGGGCAGTCCTCCATCGAGTCGTCGTACATCACCCGCGACGAGATTCAGGACATGATCGAGACGGGCGAGCGCGAGGGCGTCATCGAGGAGGAGGAGCGCGAGATGCTCGACCGCATCTTCCGCTTCACCAGTACTATCGCCAAGGAGGTGATGACGCCGCGTCTCGACGTGACCGCCGTCCCGAAGGACGCGACCATCGAGGAGGCCATCGAGACGTGCGTGCAGGCCGACCACGAGCGCATCCCCGTCTACGACGGCAACCTCGACAACATCATCGGTATCGTCAACGTCCGCGACCTCGTCCGCGAGCAGCACTACGGCGAGGGCGGTAACGGCCTGAGCGACGTGGTCAACCCGACGCTGCACGTCCCCGAGTCGAAGAACGTCGACGAACTGCTGGCGGAGATGCAGGACAACCGCCTCCAGATGGTCGTCGTCATCGACGAGTTCGGCACCACCGAGGGTATCATCACGCTCGAAGACGTCGCCGAGGAGATCGTCGGCGACATCCTCGAAGGCGACGAGGAGGAGGCGTTCGACCCCGTCGACGAGCGGACGACGCTCGTCCGCGGCGAGGTCAACATCGACGAGGTGAACGAGGTGTTGGAACTCGAACTCCCGGAGGGCGAGGAGTTCGAGACGCTCGCGGGCTTCATCTTCAACCGCGCGGGTCGCCTCGTCGAAGAGGGCGAGAAGATCGAGTACGACGGCGTCGTCATCCACATCGAAGAGGTCGACAACACCCGCATCATGCGCGCGCGCATCACGAAGCCGGAGTCGCCGACGACCGAGAACGAGGAAGAGGCCGAGCAAGAGGGAGACCACGAACAGCCCTCCGAAACCGACCAACCGAGTCGAACGTAAGTCGAACGTAGTACGTGTCGGGCGACGACGGGGACGGTACCCGGACCGACCGCGACGGCTCATCGGCCGCCACCCGACGAACGTCGACGACACTCCCAACCGTCGTGATCCAGTCCGGGGCCGCAGACGTCGGAGTCGCGCCGGCGCCGCCGCGTCTACCGCCGTCGTCTCGGCGGACGCCGAGGACGGTAGCGGGGGCGACAGCGACGGAGAGACGGTCTCAGGGCGACAAGAGCAGGTCGACGCCGGTGAAGATTCCGTACCCTAACGCGAGTGCCAGCGCCAGCGACCCGACCCACGCCAGCACCGTGTACAGCATCTTCTGCCGACTCACGCCGCTCCCGCCGGCGGCGTAGCCGCTGCCGATGATGGCGCTGACGATGATCTCGTTGAACGAGACGGGGATGCCGAAGGCGACGGCCGCCTGCGCGATGGCGAACGAGGGGATGAGCGCCGCGATGGAGCGCCGCGGCCCGAGCGAGGAGTAGTCCTGTGCGATGGCTTTTATCATCCGCGGCGCGCCCGTCCACGACCCGGCCAGGAGCCCGAGACCCCCGCCGACCAGGACGACGACCAGCGGGATCGGCGTCGCCGGGCCCAGGAGCGGCACGAGCGGTCCGATGGCGAGGCCGACCTGACTGCCGCCGGCCGAGAAGGCGACGAGACCGCCGAGCGCCAGGAGGAACCGTCGCTGGCCGGCGGCGGCGTCGCGTCGCATCTCCCGGTACAGCGCGGCGGTGACGAGCGCCGCGAGGGCGAGCGTCACGACGAGACGGCCGACGGGAACGCCGGACACCGACGGGATGCCGAGTCGGGTCGCCGCGGCGGTTGCGATGCTCGCCCCGGCGCTCCCCGGACCGAGCACCGAGAACTGGACGTTGGCGACGAGCGCGCCGACGAGGCCCGCGAGGAACGGTACGGCGGTCCGTTCGGCGACGCGTTCGGACCGGAGGGTCTTGGCCGTCGCGTAGGCGATGCCGCCGCCGACGAACGGCGTGAGAACCCACAGCGCCACGATTTCCTGGTACTTCGCCCACGCGGGAGCGCCGCCGAGCGCGAGCCCCACGCCGACGACGGCGCCGGTGACGGTGAACGCCGTGGCGATGGGGTAGCCGGTGAAGACGCCGACGGCGACGAGCGCCGCGGCGGTCAGCAGTCCGACTATCGCCGCGATGGCCGACAGTTGGACGCCGACGATGAGCTCCGTGCCGACCGCCTCGGTGACGCTCGCGCCCTGCAACACGGCCCCGGCGAACCCCAGGATGCCGACGATGAAGCCCGCCCGCATCACGGAGATGGCGTTGGCTCCGACGGCGGGGGCGAACGGCGTCGACCCCGACGACCCGGCACCGATGGCCCACGCCATGAACAGGCTGGCGATGGCCGCTACGACGAACGTCGCGAGGGTTTCGACGGCTACCATTCTGGTCTCTCCTGCGCGCGCAGTTTACAAGTGCCTACCGGGAACCGGCGAGTTTCGGCACGAACTCGTCTCGTCGGTGACACGGGTCGAATCAGCGTCGGCGTCCTTCCTGGTACCCCTGCTGGAGACCGGTGACCGTCCGCCGGACGAAGAGATACGCGAAGAAGACGAAGAGCAACATGGCGACGACGAGACCGACGAACACCGGGTCGTTACCGAGCGCGTCGACGACGGTGTCGACGAGGGAGCCCTGGACGACGACGGACGACGAATCGGACATAGCGACCACTCGCCGCGGCGGCCCTATAGCCGTTTCGCCCGGGAGGGACGAGGAGACGCCGAGGTGAGGGGGAACGCTCTTGTGTACCGCCTCGGAATCGGGGGTAGATGGCCGGTCTGTTGCCCTCCAGCCCCGACACCTCCGACGCGGACCCCGGCGACCCGCGTGTCATCGGCCTCGACAGCGACGCCGCCGACGAACTGCTCTCGGCGCTGTCGTCGCGGACTGCCCGACGCGTCCTCGCGGCGCTGCACGAGGAACCGACGACGCCCGCCGCCCTCGCCGAGCGCGTGGACACCTCGTTGCAGAACGCCCAGTACCACCTCGGCAGTCTCGAAGAGGCGGGTATCGTCGAAGTCGTCGGTACCGCCTACTCCGAGAAAGGCCGCGAGATGAAGGTGTACGGTCCCTCCGACAGGGCCCTGGTCGTCGTCGCCGGCCGCGAGGAGGAGACGAACGGGCTCCGGGCGCTCCTCTCTCGACTCGTCGGCGGTGTCGGTGTGCTCGGGGTCGCCAGCCTCGTCGTCGACCGACTGCTCGGCGGCCCGACCGCCGAGTTCTCGCCGTTCGCCATGGGATCCGACGGCGGGGCGGAGGGACAGAGCGGCGAGTACACCGCGGAGGCGGGTGATGGCGGCAGTGCGACCGGCGGAGGTGGTGCAGACGGCGACGCAGGAGACGACGCGGACAGCAGCGACACAGGAGACGACGCGGGCGACGACGCCGGAGAGTACGACGCGAGCGCCGACGGTAACGAGAGTGTGACGGTCTCGGAACCGACCGAGACCGCGGACGGGACGACCGCCGGGGTACAGACGGAGGCGACTGTCGAGGAGGGTGCGGCGACGCAGACGCCGACGGAGACGGCCCAGTCCGACGCGGCGACGGAGACGTACGCCGAGACGGCGACGGCGGCCGACGACGGGGGAACGACGACGCAGACGGCCGCCGACGCCGCGACCGAGGTTTCGGGCGGTGTCTTCGACGCCGGCGGGCAGTCGCTCGTCGACGTCCTCGTCGCCTCGCCGGGGTTTCTGTTCTTTCTCGGCGGCGTCGCGGTGCTTCTGGTCGCGCTGTACGTCCGCTCGCGGCGATAGGTGAAACGGGCGTTTGACCTTACGGTGCGTATTTGACACCTGGACCGGTAGACGAGAGTGCAACCGCCTCGCTTCGGCCCACCGTGACCGTCGTCTTCCCTCGACGTCGCGCCGGTCCGCGTGCTGACCGAACGGACCGACGAGGCGGTGCGCGGCCCTCCAACCCTCCGACCCTCCGTTCGCCCTCCTCCCTCTCACCCTCAACGCCCGAAAGCCGCGGTTACGTCGGTTACCTCGGGTCGATACGGAACGTCTCGAACACGTCGCCGTCCGGCGTGCAGAGACGACCACAGAGGCCGTCGCCTTCGGGTGTCAACTCGGCGTGCGCCGCCCGATAGCCGCGCGGTTCGGCGTGACTGCCCGGGTTCAGAAGCGCGAGCGGCCCCGTCGCGTCGAACCCGGGCCGGTGGCTGTGGCCGAAGATGACCGCGTCGGCGTCGCGTTCGCGTCCGAACAGCGTCAGCGCCGTGTCGCCGCCGCGACGCGTGTGCGTGACCGCGAATCGGACTCCGGCGTACTCGACGGTCCGGGCGGCGGGGAGTCGCTGGCGAATCCCGGCGTCGTCGTTGTTGCCGCAGACGCCGCGGAACGTCGCGGCCTCGTCGACGAACGCGTCGAGCACCGTCTCGGTCACGAAGTCGCCGGCGTGGACGACCATCTCGGCGTCGCGGACGGCCCGCAACGTTCTGCCTCGCAGTCGATGCGATTCGGTCGCGTGTGTGTCGGAGACGACGGTGAGCACAGCGGGTGTAAGTGCCGGTGGATACTGAAACCACCCGCTGGCTTGCCGGTGCGGGCAAAACGGCTATTAGTTAGCGCCGTGACCGGTTGGCTATGGCAGGAAGCAAGTCGGTCGTCATCGCCGCGCTGATAGCCAACGGGGCGATTGCGGTGATGAAGTTTCTCGGCTATCTGCTGACCGGCAGTCCCTCGATGCTCTCCGAGACGTATCACTCCATCTCTGACACCGGTAATCAGGTGTTCCTGCTGGTCGGTATCCGCTACAGCGGGAGAGACCCGAGCAGACAGCACCCGTTCGGCTACGGCAAATCGCAGTTCTTCTACAGTTTCCTCGTCGCGGTGATGCTGTTCGGTATCGCCGGATGGGAGAGCCTCAAACACGGTTACGGCGCTATCATGCATCCCGGACACGGAGCCGAGTATCAGGTAATCGACTTTCTCGGATTTAGCTTCAACTCCGTCTGGGTGAACGTCGTCGTCCTCGTCGGCGCGATCGGCTTCGAGACGTACGCGTTCGTGAAAGCAAACGGGGAACTCCAGCGACAGATAGACGAGTACGGCTGGAGCGGCGTCCCCGAGGCGTTCCGCAGGACCAGCGACGTGACGACGCTGACGGCGTACACCGAAGACGCCATCGCGCTCGGCGGTGCGGCCATCGCGCTCGTCGGTGTGCTGCTGTCGTACTTCCTCGACGCACCCATCTACGACGCCGTCGCGTCGCTCGTCATCGGGTTCCTGCTGATGGGCTTCGCCGTCGCGCTGGCGTGGGAGAACAAGCGTCTGCTCATCGGCGAGAGTCTGCCGTCGGACGTCGAAGAGAAGCTCGAAGCGGTCATCGCCGAGCATCCGGGCGTGACGGGAATCGACAGTTTCCGCTCGGTGTTCGTCGGGGCGCAGAAGGCACTCGTCACCGCGGAGGTGCAGTTCGACGGAGAGTTCGACACCGGCGACCTCGACGCGGACATCGCGGAGATAAAGTCGAAACTCGAAGCGGCGGACAACCGCGTCTCGTACATCAACATCGAACCCGAGACGTGAGCGGTCCGGAGAGAGACCCGAGACGAACGAGTCGCTGGCTCGTCTCGGTGAACGCGAGAAAAACGCACTTGGTACGACAACTGTCGCACCGAGGCGTCGGTGTCCGACTATCGACACCACCCCGTTTCCGGATACCACGGGTCGATATATAAATTCTGCTGACGTTCTCAGTGGCAGAAACGTGTCGTCGCGCGGAGGACGCGAGACGGAGGCGAGACGAGCGGTCAGTCGTCGAGCGCCAGCGACGCCAGAAGCGCCTCCAACTGCACCTGTTCGTTCGCGCCCTCGGTGATGCGGTAGTCGGCCTCGCCGATGCGTTCCATGAGGCGGACCGCCGCGCGGTCGTCGAGACCGAACTCCCACACCGAACGGTGCAGTTGGTCGATGATGTCGCCGCCGGCCATCCCCACGTCGGTGAGCAGGTGGTCGAGTTTCGACCGCGCGGCCGCGAAATCGCCGTCGAGCGCCCGCGTCACCATCTCCTCGATATCCTCGGGGCGGGCGGTGGAGGTGATAGCGTAAACCGCCTCCTCGTCCACCGTCTCGCCGGTCGTCGCCGCCGCCTGCAGCGAGTTGATGCCGCGGCGCATGTCGCCGTTGGCCGCGTAGACGAGCGCGTCGACGCCGTCGTCGGTCACCTCGATGCCCTCCGTCTCGGCGATGTGGCGGACCGTCTCCTCGACGGCGTCGTCACCCAGCGGCGAGAACCGGAAGACGGCGCACCGCGACTGGATGGGGTCGATTATCTTCGAGGAGTAGTTGCACGAGAGGACGAAGCGGGTGTTGTCGGCGAACTGCTCCATCGTCCGGCGCAGCGCCGACTGGGCGTCGTTGGTCAGCGAGTCGGCCTCGTCGAGGAAGATGATTCGGTAGTCGTGGCCGCCGAAGGAGGCGCGCGCGAAGTTCTTGATGCGGTCGCGCACCACGTCGATACCGCGTTCGTCGGAGGCGTTGAGTTCCAGGAAGTTGCCGCGCCAGTCGTCGCCGTACACCTCGCGGGCGATGGCGGTGGCGCAGGTCGTCTTCCCGACGCCCGCCGGCCCCGCGAACAGCAGGTGCGGCAGGTCGCGCTGTTCGATGTAGCTCTGGAGGCGCTCGACGATTCGGTCCTGCCCGACGACCTCGTCGAGCGTCTGCGGGCGGTACTTCTCTATCCAGATTTCGCGACCCGGCGTTCCCTCGGCCTCGCTCATACCATAGCAAGGAGTCGGTCGCCCCATAAACTCCCCGAGACGACCGCGAGGTGAGAGGAAAGCGCCGGACGGAAACGCTGAAACCGCCCCGGAACCCACCGCGCGTATGGACGTGAGCGTGGAGATAGTCGGGGAGGAGAGCCGCGAGGTGGCCGTCGACGACGACGCGACGTACGCCGACCTCGTCTCGGCCGTCGGCCTCAGCCCCCACGAGGTGTCGGTGCTCGTCGACGGCCGGCCGGTACCCGAGGACCAACCCGTCGAGGCCGACCGGGTGAAGGTGCTTCGACTCATCAAGGGCGGATGAGAGACGCCGAGGGCCAGCCGTGACCGACCCAGAGCGGACGGCGACTATCAGAGTCGCCGACGGCGACGAACTCGTCGACGTGATGCGCGTCCTCGACGGCGCGGTGCTCGAACTCGACGCCGAGACGGTCGAAGCCGGACTCGGCACCGACTCGGTACTCGTCGCCGAACGGGGCGGCCACGTCGTCGGCGCGCTCGTCCGCGACGACGACCACGTCGAAGCGGTCGCGGTTCGACGACAACACCGAGCCGAAGGGATAGGCGGTGCGCTCGTCCGGGACGCGCTCTCTCGAACCGGCCACCTCACGGCGGAGTTCGACCCGCGGGTGCGCGAGTTCTACGAGTCGCTGGGGTTCGAGATACGCGAGCGGAACGGGCGACTGTGGGGAGAGAAGCGAAATCGCGCGCGCGACTAATCGGTCCGACCGCCGTCGCGGGCGGCTTCGAGGACCGCCGCGGTCTGAGCGCGCATGCAGACGGCCGATTCGGGACAGAGGTCGGCGAACTGTGTCGTCTCCCGTATCGGCGCGGGGGCGTCGTCTCGTTCGCACCGTCGGAAACCGAGCGACTCGAAGTAACCGGCCGCGGTTTCGGTGAGGAGATACAGCGTCTCGACGTCCCGCTCCGCGGCGTGGTCGGCGGCCGCAGCGGTGAGTACGCGTCCGTATCCCGTCCCGCGGGCGTCCGCTTCGACGGTCACCGAACGGAGAAGGGCGGCGTCCCCGTGCAGTTCGACCCCGCTGACGCCGACGGTCTCGCCGTCGACGGCGGCGACGAAGAACTGCGCGGGCGCGGTCCGCACGTCGTCCGCCGGGAGGCCGGCCCGTCGGAGCATCGACGCGACGGAGTCGAGCGCCGACTTCGAGGCCGGTCGGACAGAGAGGTTGCGAGACATCAGTCGCCCTCAGACGAAGGACGCGACGAGTTTCCGCCCCTCGACGAGCAGGTCGGTGACGCTGTCGGCGCTCTCCGACTCGGCGTAGACGCGCATCTTCGGCTCCGTCCCGCTCGGGCGGACGAGCAGCCACGACCCGTCTTCGAGCAGCAGTTTGAACCCGTCGAGCGTGACGACTTTCGACACTTCGCGGCCCGCGACCTCGTCCGGAATCTCGTCGGAGAGGTCGTCGAGGACGCGGGCTTTCTCTGAGTCGGGACAGTCGACGCTCACCTTGTCGGCGTGAATCTCGCCGTGTTCGGCTTCGAGGCGGTCGACCCGCGAGTCGAACGGCTCCTCGGCGGCGATGGCGGCCGCGAGAAGCGAGACGAGGACGCCGTCTTTCTCGCGGATGTGGCCGCGGACGCTGAAGCCGCCCGACTCCTCGCCGCCGACGAGCGCGTCGTGTTCGCCCATCGCCTGCGCGACCCACTTGAACCCGACCGCCGTCTCGAACACTTCCTCGCCGTGGGCCTCGGCGATGCGGTCGATGAGGAACGTCGTCGACACCGTCCGAATCGCGGGGCCCGAGTCCGCTTCGAGCAGCGCGTCGTACAGCGCGGCGAAGAAGAGGTTCTCGTCGAGGAAGCCGCGTTCGGGCGTGACGACGGCGAGTCGGTCGGCGTCGCCGTCGTTGGCGATGCCGAGGGCCGCGTCGCGTTCGGAGACGGCGTCGACGAGGTCACCGAGTAGTTCCTCGCTCGGCTCGGGCGACTCGCCGCCGAACGTCGGGTCGTCGTCGCAGCGGAGGCGGAT
Source organism: Haloprofundus sp. MHR1 (assembly GCF_005155585.1). NCBI lineage: Archaea > Methanobacteriati > Methanobacteriota > Halobacteria > Halobacteriales > Haloferacaceae > Haloprofundus > Haloprofundus sp. MHR1. The sequence continues at coordinate 1,524,937 of NZ_CP039833.1, read as the reverse complement.
CACCTCGGCCCCGGCGGATTCGAGCAGGGCGTCGGTGACGCCGCGGCCGCTGCCGTGCATCGCGTCGTAGACGACGGTCGTCCCCGAGAGGTCGGCTTCGACGAGGTCGCGGGCGTGCTCGGCGTGCTCGGTGACGAAGTCGACGCGCCGCACCTCGCCGCGGTCGTCGACGGGGTCGCGCGGCTCGGCGAGGCGCTCCTCGACGGCCGTCGTCACCTCGGGGAGCGCGGGCGCGCCGTCCTCGGGGATGAACTTCACGCCGTTGTACTCCGGCGGGTTGTGCGACGCCGTCACCATCAGCGCGCCCGAGAGACCGCGCGAGACGATGTTCCACGCGAGAACGGGCGTCGGGCAGTCGCGCTCCGGCAGCAGTACGTCGAAGCCGTTGTCCGCGAGCACCTCGGCGAGGCTCTCGGCGAAACCGGGCGAGGACTCGCGGGCGTCGTAGCCCACGGCGACGGGGTCGTCGTACCCCTCGTCGCGGAGGTAGTCGGCGACTGCCTGTCCGACGATGCGGACTCGGTCGTCGGTGAACGTGTCGAGCGTCGCTCGCCATCCGTCGGTGCCGAAAGAGATCGCGTCCATACGGCTACGTCCCGGGCAGCGGCAAAAAAACCACCTGCAGGCTTCGAGTCGAAACGGTGGGCGACGGGGGAAACGCCGCGGCGTCGACGGCCTCCGAGTGTCAACGGGTAAACTGGTTCTGCAAGCGTTCAACGCCCTTTTGAGCGTCCGCATCCAATCGAAATCAATGACACGCGTCGTCGCAGTGTCCGGGAGCCGTCGTGACGGCAGCTACACCCGCGAGGCACTGAAGTACGCCCTGAACGCCGCCGCCGACGTCGGCGTCGAGACCGACTTCATCGACCTCGGTGCGGTCGACCTCCCGCTGTACCACCCCGACGAGGACGAACAAGGCGAGTCCGCCGACTTGATGCGCCGGATGCGCAGGGCCGACGGCGTCCTCCTGGGGTCGCCCGTCTACCACGGCTCGTACTCGTCGGCGTTCCGCAGTTTCCACGACTACTGCTCGTTCGACGAGTACGAGGATACGGTCGTCGGCCTGCTGGCGACGGCCGGCGGCGGCTCCTACGGCAGCACGCTCGAACACATGCGCAGCACGGTCCGCGGCGTCCACGGCTACGTCGTCCCGCACCAGGTCGGCATCCGAAAGGCCTACGAGAAGTTCGAAGACCGCGCGGAGCCGGCGGCGAACGGCCAACCGGCGTACGAACTCGTCGACGAGGCTATCGAAGAGCGAATCGAGAAACTCGGCCGGACGGTGGCCGAGCACGCAAAACAGGTGAGCGCCGGAAACAGTCCGTTCGCGAACGAGTAGGTTCCCGAGCGCAGTGAGCGGCTCGGGCCGTCGGTCGGCGTCAGTACGTCCGTTCGGTGGCGACGACATCGGAGAGCGTGGCGGTCAACTGGGCGACGCTCGCTTCGACGGCCTCCTCGTGGAGTCCGCGTACCTCACGCGCCCCGGCTCGGTAGTCGAGCAGCCCCGCGTCGTCGAGTTTCGGAAGGTGCGTGTGGTGAAGTGCGAGCTCAAGCCGTTCTGCGGCTTCGGGGTCCGCGTCCTCGGGATCCGCGTCCTCAGCGTCGGCGCACCGTTCGGCGAGTTCGGCCGTCGAGACGGCGGGCCGAGACACGGAGTACAGATACGAGAGGGTCCGTCGGCGGACCGGGTCCGCGAAGGCGTCGAGCAGTTCCTCGTCCGTACGGGAGACTGTTCGGCTTCGGATTACCCTCGACAGAGGGTCGGTAGGAACCGCGTCATCCGACATGGATGCAGTGACGGTATCGAGCCCGTTAATCCGGCGGGTAGTTGCAACAAGGCCCTCTTGTGAGACGGCGGCGACCGGTCGTCGACGGCGGTCGGCGGTACTCCGAAGACGGAACCTCGCCCGAACAAGCGCGTCTGTCCCTGTCCACTTCCGTCGACGCCGCCGGCGTCACGCGTACAGTTCGTCGGCGAACAGGTGTTCGAGCAGTTGTTCGTTGCCGCGGCGGATGCGCTGTGAGAGCGCCTGCTGGGTGATTTCGAGTTCGTCGGCGAGTTCCGTCAACGTCACGCGACTCGGCGAGTCGAAGTAGCCGCGCTCGAACGCCAGAAACAGCGCTTCGCGCTGTTCGTTCGTCAAGTCGATGCGTTCGTCGCGGAGGTTCGCCTCGCTCAGCGTCTGTAAGCGGCCGAGCGTGAACGGAACGTCGTGAGCCAGGAGGTAGTCGTGAAACGACGAGAGCCGCTCGTGGGAGTGAAACAACAGACGAAAGTTCCAGCTCTGGTCGTCGTAGCCGCGCGCGTGGAGAATCACGCCGTTGGCCTCCGCCAACCCGTCGACGAAGCCGTACACGTCGGAGTTCCAGACGACGGAGTAGAGCGTCCGCCCCTGGACGCGCTCGACGACAGTCAGGTCGTCGACGAACCGACTCGAACGGACGCGGGACTCGAACGAGTCGAACTCGCCGCCCCACGCCCAGAAGATGGGGAGCACCTGTCCGCCCGCCGGGACGAGGCGCTCGAACTCGACGTGGAACTCGTCGTTCGCGGTGAGCAGCGTCCCCAGCGGGAACGAATCCGACGCGACGTGGAGTTCGGTGACGACGGCCATCGGTCGCGTCGAGCTACAGCGCGAGGTTAGAAGAAAGACGGGACACGACGCTCGAAGCGAACGTTCGGTTCCGCGAACGGAGCGCAGATAGCCGAACTGCCGTCGGGTCGAACCGACACCGCCCGCCTCAGCCGTCGACGAGTCGTTCCTTCTGTCGCCGCGAGAGCTGTTTGATCTCGTACTCGCGGCTCATCGCCGTCGACTTCGACGCGTACGTCTCCGAGTGGACGAGTTCGACGGGGGTCCGTCCGCGGGTGTACTTCGCGCCGTCGCCGGCGTTGTGCTGTTCGACGCGGCGCTGCACGTCGGTCGTGTACCCGGTGTAGTAACTGCCGTCGGCGCACTCGACGACGTAGACGTAGTGCACGAGTCGACGCAGGCAGCGGCGACGCTAAACGGCGTCGGTTGCGCGCAGAAGGCTTCGCGTGGTGGTTATCGATTCGTTACCCGACAGTGGTTACGCGTTGCGGGCGCGATGTCGCGCGACGTCCGCGATACCGGCGTTCGCCGAGCAAGCTGGACAGGCCATTAGACGCCCGTACTCGTCGGCAAACACCCGCGCGAAACGTTCGGAGACGTGCGACCCGCAGTGGTCGCAGGTTGGCATTGTTCGGGTCCGGCATCCACCAGTCAGCCGGTGTCTCGCCGTACGTGACCGAGGCACATGAAAGTGTTGCGCACGTGCGCGCGGCCGACGAGCGGGGTCGAACCCTACGCCCCGCGCGCGGCGGAGACGGCACGCGCGATGAGACCGGCCTGCGCGCCCGCGACGAAGCCGGCGTCGACGTTGACGACAGAGAGCACCGAACACGACTGGAGCATCCCCGCGAGCGCCGCGTCCCCATCGCCGCCGAAGCCGTAGCCGACGGCGACGGGCAGCGCGATGACGGGGGCGTCGACCATCCCGGCGACGACGGTGGGTAGCGCTCCCTCCCGTCCGGCGGCGACGACGAGCACGTCGGCCGCGCGGAGCGCCTCGCGCTGGTCGAGCACGCGGTCGATGTTGGCGACGCCCACGTCGTCGATGCGGTCGACCGTCGCGCCCATCTCGCGGAGCACCGTCGTCGCCTCGCCCGCCGCCGCCGCGTCGGAGGTCCCGGCGGTGACGACCGCGACGGTGGCATCGAGCGACGGACGCTCGTGGTCCGGCGCGCGCGCCACGAGTGTCCGCGCGCGCTCGTCGGTCTCGACTGTCGCGTCGGGGGCCTCCGCGTCGACGCGCGCGCGGACGGCCGCGACGTCGGCCTCGTCGGTGCGGGTGACGAGCGCTCGGCCGGTCGTTTCGAGCGCCGTGAGCACGAGCGACGCCGTCTCTTCGGGCGTTTTGCCGTCTGCGAGAATCGCCTCCGGCACGCCGCGTCGGTGCTCGCGGGCGGCGTCGAAGCGCCCCGCGTCGGTACTCGCGTAGCCCGACAGTCGGGCCTCGGCCGTCGCCGGCGAGAGTTCGCCGGCCGCGACTGATTCCAAAATGTCTCGCATAGCCGACGCTCCGCCCGCAGGGCACTCGTAACTGTCGTTTCCGGCCCATCGACCCGGGAGTACTTAAATCCAACGGGGGATTTGGTCGCGAACGACCGCGTGGGGGGCTGACAGCGCGATTTGGGAAATCTTATTAATAAGGCCCCGGTAGCCACGCTTGCATGGCAGACCTTATCGTCAAGGCAGCTGTTAAGGAAGCGCTCGATGACAAAAACGTCGCGTCGGACTTCTACGACGCGCTCGACGAGGAAGTCAAAGAGCTCCTCGACGACGCCGCCCGTCGCGCCGAGGCTAACGACCGAAAGACGGTCCAGCCGCGCGACCTCTAAATCCGGCGAGTAACCACCATTTTTTCGCGCCCGCGACCGAGAGCGACGGCGTTCGGGTCGGAGTCGCGTCGTATCCGCGAGCGGTAGCGGTAGCGCGTCACGCGCGGCGACGTTAGCGCGTCTCGACGCGCACGCCGTCGTCGCTACCGACGTGAATCTCGTCTGCGAGGCCGACGAACAGGCCGTGTTCGACGACGCCGGGGACCGCCGAGAGCGTCCGCGACAGCGCCGCAACGTCGGTTATCTCGCCGAACTCGCAGTCGAGCACGACGTTGCCGTTGTCGGTGACGACCGGCCCGTCCTTCCGCTCGGCCTCCCGGAGCACCGGGTCGCCCCCGGCGTCGGAGACGGCGGCGGCGACGGTCGAGCGCGCGTCCGGCAGCACCTCCACGGGAACCGGGTGCGAGAGCGTCTCCGCGAGTTTGGAGGGGTCGGCGACGACGACGAACCGGTCGGCGAACGTGTCGACGACTTTCTCGCGGGCGTGGGCCGCGCCGCCGCCCTTGACGAGGTCGAACCCCGCCACCTGGTCCGCACCGTCGATGGCGAGGTCGACGCCGTCGACGTCGTCGAGCGTGACGAGCGGGACGCCCACTTCGCGGGCGAGTTCCCGCGACGCGAACGAGGTGGGGACGCCGCGCACGTCGAGTCCGGCGTCGACCGCTCGTCCGAGCGCGCGAATCGCGTGCGCCGCCGTACTGCCCGTCCCGAGTCCGACGACCATCCCGTCGGCCACGAGGTCGGCCGCACTCTCGCCCGCGCGTCGTTTCGCCTCGTCGCTGCCGCCCGTCGTCTTCATGAACGAGGCTTCGGCGACGACGGCAAAAACGCTCCGGGGTTCGGCGACGACGGGCGTCCGCCGTTCGAGTCGGTACGCCGCCGGAGACAGTCCGCTCGCGGAGTCACTCAGTGCGACCGACGAGTAGTCAACCGCCTGACCTATATGGCCGCACACGAAATCAGGGCTGAACAGGCAATGACCGACATCAGATGCGGATTCGTCACGCAGACGCACTCGGGCGACGTGACAGCGTCCGAGGCTGTCGAGCAGGCCGACTCGTTCGGCTTCGACTTTCTCGAACTGTACATGGACGGCGCGACGGAGCGAACTCGACTGGACCGCGAGTCGTTCGCCGCCGCCGTCTCCGACGCCGCTCTCGACCTGCTCGTCCACCTCCCGTTCGTCGACCTCGACCTCGGGACGCCGCGCGACGGAGTCCGGGACGCCGCGCTGGACGAACACCGCGCGTGTCTCGACGCCGCCGCGGAGATGGGTGCGGAGAAGGCCGTCCTTCACGCGAGCACGCGCGCGACGTACCCCGAGTGGGACGCCGAGACGACCCACCCGCGGATGCTCGACGCGGTACGACAGTTGGACGAACACGGCCGGGACGTCGGCGTCGAGGTGTGCGTCGAGAACCTCCCCGGCGTCTCCTTCACCGTCCACGAGTTCGACCGCGTGTTCGAGGAGACCGACGCCTCGATGACGTTCGACACGGGGCACGCCCGCGTCGACGGGATGGACGCCGAGGCGTCGGCGGCGTTCTTAGACACGCACCGCGACCGCGTCTCGCACGTCCACGTCAACGACGCCCGCGGCCCGAGAGACGAGCACGTCCCGACCGGCTCCGGAACCACGGATTTCGAGACGATTCTCGCGCCGCTTCTCGACGACTGGACGGGAACCGTCTCCGCGGAAGTGTACACGTTCGACGCCGACTATCTCGAACTCAGTAAGCGAAAACTGGACGAGGTACTCGCCTGAGGATGCGAGACGAGGAGCTGCCGCCCGGCGAGGTCACGGGCGGACGCGACGAGTCCGAGATGAACGGCTCGGAGACGGACGAGCGGAACCGATCCGAGCGGCCGGACCAGTCGGACCACGTACGCGAGGGGAACGGCATGGAGGGACGAACCCGCGGCCAACGGTGGCTCTACTACGTCTCGCTGTTCCTCGAGACCGTCGCCGTCGCCGTCGTCGGCGCGGTCACCCAACGGGTCGGCCGCGACGACTCGCTGTGGGTGTTCGGCGCGCGCGGCGGCGCCGACTTCTGCGAGAACAGCAAGTATCTCTACCTCTCGGTCGCCGCCGACAAACCCGACGTTCGGCCCGTCTGGGTGACGAAGAATCGAGCGATCGTCCGCGAACTCCAGCGACACGGCTACGAGGCGTACCACGCCTTCTCCCCGCGCGGCGTCTGGCTCCAACTCCGCGCGGGAACCGTCTTTCTGACGCACAACCTCAAGGACGTGAATCGCTTCGTCGTCGGCGGGTCGACGCTCGTGATGCTCTGGCACGGCGTCCCGCTGAAACGCATCTCGTGGGACGCCGAACTGGCCGAGCGCCCCCGACCGGTGCGAGCGCTCTCGCGCTACCTCTACGACCAGTACGACCTCGTCTCGCTCACCGGGTCGGGCGCGCGCGAGTCGTTCCGGACGGGGTTCGGCCTCCCGGACGACCGACTCGTCGTGACGGGCTACCCGCGGACCGACGTGTTCTTCGAGTCGGTGTCGGGGGCGACGCTCTGCACCGACGAGACGGAGCTGCAGCGGGTGCAGCGTCTCGCGGAGGAACACCGGGTGTGGCTCTACATGCCGACGTTCCGCGAGAACCCCTCGGCGCGGGCGTCCGAGCACGTCGACTTCGCGGCGCTCGAACGGGTGTTGGCCGAACGCGACGCCTATCTCGTCGTCAAACTCCACCCGAAGGAACGGCTGGACGCCGACCTCTCGACGTTCGACCACCTGCTCGAACTCCCCGCGGGCGTCGACGTCTACCCGCTGTTACCGGCGACGGACGGCCTGATCACGGACTACTCGTCGGTGTTGTTCGACTATCTGCTCCTCGACAGGCCGGTGATACGCTACGCGTACGACCTGGAGGCGTACCGGGCCGGGCGGGGGTTCTACTACGACTACGAGGAGCTGGCGGCCGGGCCGACCGTTCGGACGTTCGACGACCTGCTCGACGCGCTGGAACGGAGCCTCGACGGTGACGACGACTACGCGGCCGAGCGCCGCGCCGTCCGCGACCGGTTCTTCGACGACGCCAGCGGTGGCTACGCCGACGCCGTGTACCGGGTGGTGAGCGAGCGACGTGGCTGACAGTCGACCGAAAAGTAAAGAACGGGGTACGAACGAACTCGGTTGTGAACCGCTACGACGGGCCGTGACGGGTGGCACACTCCGGAGAGATATAGTCAAGTATGAGAGGTATGTACACGAACAGAGATAGTTTGATGTACGTGACGGTACACAGTTCAAACACGAACGCATGGCACAGCTAGCAGGGCAGGAAACGACGACCGGGAGGGAGGCGGACGTATCGCTCATCGCCCACCGCGGGTTCGCCGGCGTCTACCCGGAGAACACGCGGGCGGCGTTCGGTCGCGCCGTCGGCGTCGGCGGAACGACGGTGTCGCCGCAGGCCGACGTCGTCGAACTCGACGTGATGCCGACGGCGACGGGGGAAGTCGTCGTCTTCCACGACACCGACCTCGGGCGGCTGACGAACGCGCCGGCCGCGCTGGCTGACCAGAAAGTGTGGGAGACGCCGTACGAGACGCTTCGGAAACTCGACGTGCTCGGCACCGGCGAGTCGGTGCCGCTGCTCGCCGAGATACTCGAACTGATTCCCGAGTCCGTCGGCGTCAACGTCGAGTTCAAGAACCCCGGCGTCGACGACGTTCGGTACGGCTCGCTCGACGCCGACGAACTCGTGGAGCGGCGCGCGGTGTGGAAACCGTTCGTCGAACGCACGCTCTCGGAGTTGACCGCCCACTCCCACGACGTGCTGCTGTCGTCGTTCCACGAGGGGGCGCTCGCCGCCGTCCGGGAACTGGACGACTCGGTTCCTATCGCGGCGGTGTTCTGGGACGACATCGAAGCGGGCTTTCGGACCGCCCGACGACACGACTGCGAGGTGCTGCACGTCCCGTGGAACATGGTACACGGCACCGACCTGTTCAACGCCGACTACCACGCCGGCCCGTTCGACCCCATCGACCTCGTCGAACTCGCCCACGAGGAGGGGAGACGCGTCAACGCGTGGACCGTCGAGAGCTGGTATCAGGCCGACCAGCTCCGTCGGGCGGGCGTCGACGGCATCATCGCCGACTACCCGAACCTCCTCCAGTACGGGTCGTCCGGCGGTGTGACGGCCGACTCGAACGCGGTGAACCCGTCGCTTCGGTCCCCGGACGCGCCGCCGCAGTGAGTGTTCGAAATCGACGTACGTCACGTCTCCACGACTTACTCCCCGCGGCTTAATTCCGTTACTCGTTAACCCTCACTTATTGTCCCTCGCGTGGTACACACCGAGAATGACATATCCGAACACTGCAGTCATTCTCGCCGCGGGCATCGGATCTCGACTTCGGCCAATAACGCTCCGCAAACCGAAGTGCAGCGTCAGCGTCGACGGCACGCCGATTCTGGAGTATCAGCTCCGCGCGTACGCCGAGGTGGGTCTCGACGAAACCGTCGTCGTCGCCGGCTATCTGAGCGAGAAGACGCGGGCGTTGGCCGAACGCGTCGCCGCCGACTACGAGGGGTTCTCCGTCACCGTCATCGAGAACGAGGTGTACGCCAACACGGACAACATGTACTCGCTGTCGCTCGTCGAACCGCTCCTCGACGGCGAGCCGTTCTTCCTGAGCAACGGCGACGTGGCGTTCGAACGGGAGGTCGTCGAGCAGCTGGCCGCCGCCGACGCCGACAGCGCCATCGCCTGCGACACGTCGCTGTTCTCCGAGGAGGCGATGAAGGTGACCGCCGACGAGCGCGACTGCATCTCCAGCATCTCGAAGGAGTACACCGACTCGGAGGCCCACGCCGTCTCCATCGACGTCTACCGGTTCTCGGGGGCGTTCTCGGCGGCGCTGTTCGACGAGATCGAACGGAGCGTCGAACAGCACGGCGAGTACGGCGGGTGGACCGAACTCGCCATCGACCGGCTGCTCAAAAGCGGCCGTTTCGACGTCGACCCGGTCGACATCGCCGGCGCGCGCTGGGTCGAGATAGACAACCTCGACGACCTCGCGGAGGCAGACCGGCGGTTCGCCTCGCTGAGCCCGCTCGGCGAGAAGCGGGCGGCGTTCTTCGACCTCGACGGCACCGTCTACCTCGGCGACGAACTCATCGCCGGCGCGGCCGAGGTGGTCGCCGAACTCCGGGAGGCGGGCGTCGACGTGTTCTTTCTCTCGAACAACTCCTCGCGGTGGAAACCCGGCTACGTCGAGAAACTCCGGAGTCTGGGCATCTCGGCGACGCAGGAGTCGGTCATCCTCTCGACCGACGGCGTCATCGCGTACCTCGAATCGGTCGGCACCGACGAGACGTACGTCGTCGGTACCGAGGCGATGCGCGACGCGCTCCGCGAACGCGGGTTCGCCGTCGAGTCCGACGACCCGACGCACGTCGTCGTCGGTTTCGACACCGAACTCACCTACGAGAAGGTCCGCCGCGCGACGCTCGCCATCCACGACGGGGCCGAGTTCCTGCTCGCGCATCCCGACGCGGTCTGTCCGACCGACGAGGGGCCGATTCCCGACTGCGGGTCCATCGGCGCGCTCGTGGAGACGGCCGTCGGTCGTCCACCGGCGCACGTCTTCGGGAAACCCAACGCGGAGATGCTCCTGCCCACGATGGAGGAGTACGGCTACGAACCCGACGATGTGGTCGTCGTCGGCGACCGGTTGGAAACCGAACTCCGGATGGCCGAGCGAATCGGCTGTGAGTCCGTCTGCGTGCTCACCGGCGACGCCGACCGCGCCGACGTCGAGGCCAGCGACATCGTCCCGTCGCTGGTCGCGCCGTCGATAGCGACGCTATCGGAGTTTCTCTGAGGGCGGAGACAGCGAACCGCCGAACACGCGGTGAGAATCGGCGGGGGTAATTAGACGGTCGACGACCGAACGAAGAACGAGTACCATGTTCAGTTGGACGAGAACTGAAACCGAGATAGCCGTCTCGTGGCTGCTGGTCGCCTGTCTGGTCGCGGCGGGCGCCGTCGGACTCCGGAGCGGTGCGTATCCGATGGCGGTGTTCGCGCTCCTCTCGGCGGGGCTGGCCGCCGCGCCGGCGGTTTTCACTCGGGAGCGCCGCGCGACGCTCCCGTGGCCCGTCGTCGGACTGGCCGCCGTCGCGGCGCTCGGGCAGCGGTTCACCCAGTTCGACGGCGTGGCGACGTACGTCTGGGTCGTCGCGGTGACGCTCATCCTCGTCGTCGACCTGCAGGCGTTCACCGACGTCGAGATGTCGTCGCGCTTCTCGGCGGCGTTCGTGACGACGACGACGATGGCGGTCGGCGCGGTCTGGACGGTGCTGCGGTGGGTCTCCGACGCGTTCTTCGGTACGTCGTACCTCGGCGGCGTCGACCCGGTGATGTGGGAACTCGTCGGCGCGACGGTCGTGGGGGTGGTCGTCGGCGTCGCGTTCGAGTACGGTTTTCACGGTGTCATCGACGCAGGCGTCGAGCGCCGTCTCGACCGGGGTGAGCGCCGATGACGGTGTTGGAAGAGCGCTTCGGGATTCCCGCCGCGTACCAGCGTATCGCGGCGCGACTGATGCAGCTCGTCCTGGCCGGAATCGCCGGTTACGGGCTCGTCAGCGGCCAGTTCGGGCTCGTCGTCAACGGGACGCTCCCGCTTCTCATCACTTTCCTTCCGGCGGTGTTGCGCCGCGACTACGGGTTGCCGATGAACGCCGGGTTGACGCTGTGGGTGACGGCGGCGGTGTTCCTCCACACGCTCGGGATGGTCGGCCTCTACGACGCCTTCGGCTGGTACGACCAGCTGACCCACGTGCTCTCCGGCAGCGTCGTCGCCGGCTGCGGCTACGCGGTCACGCGGGCGCTGGAACTGCACTCCGACGACGTGGAGTTTCCCGAGGAGTTCGTCTACGTTTACATGTTCGTCTTCGTGCTCGCGTTCGGCGTCCTCTGGGAGATAATGGAGTTCTCGACGGAGGTGGGGGCGCGGGTGTTCGGCGGGCGGGCGTACCTGGCGATTCACGGCGTCCGCGACATCGCGCTCGATTTCGCCTCGAACGGCGTCGGGGCGGTCGTCGTCGCGTTGGTCGTCCGCGAGGTCAGAACGCGGTTCCCGGCGGCGCTGGCCCGCGAGATGGACGAGTGAGGCTCAGTCGAGGCGGTCCAGCACCGCGTCGGGGTCGTACGACAGCGTCAGCGTCCGCGAGCGACCGCGACCCTCGATGCTGGCGTAGTCGGCCTCGATGACGCCGAGTTGGTCGAGTTTGTTGATGATCTCGGAGTAGCGCGTGTAGCCGAGGCCGGTGTCGGCGTGGAACGCCTCGAACACTTCGCCGGCCTGTCCGCCGTTGTGTTCGGCGAGCACCTCGACGAGCGCGCGTTCGGAGTCCGACAGTCCGCGGAGGCTGCGGGAGAGGTGAACGTACTTCGACTTGTCGTAGGCGCGTTCGACGTCTTCGAGCGTCACCGTCCGCGAGGCGCGCATCTCGGCGTTGAGCCCCGCTCTGCGGAGCAGATCGATGCCGACGCGCAGGTCGCCGCTCTCGGCGGTGAGTTCGGCGACGCGGTCGAGTTCCGGCGCGCCGATGACGCCGTCGTGGAACCCGATTCGAGCGCGCTCGCGGAGGATGTCGACGATCTCGTCGATGTCGTAGACGGGAAAGTACACCTCCTCGGGACGGAAGACGCTCTGGACGCGCGTGTCCAGTTCGTCCATGATGTCGAGCGAGAGGTCCGAGGAGATGATGATGACGCCGATGCGCGCGCCGCTGTGCGCCTCGTGGGCGCGAAGCAGCGAGTACAGCGTGTCCGAGGCCTCGTTCTCGTAGAACAGGTAGTTCACGTCGTCGAGCGTGACGACGAGCACGTCGTCCTCCTCGACGAGTCGGTCGGTGATCTGACCGAACAGCTTCTTGAACGAGATTCCCGACGACGGGGGTTCGTACTCGAAGATGCTCTCGAAGAGCCGGGAGAAGACGGCGTAGCGCGTCGAGTCGACCTGACAGTTGACCCGGACCGTGCGCACGTCCGTCTGCCCGCGAAGCTCGCCGAACAGTTTCTGGACGGCGGTCGTCTTGCCGGTTCCCGGCGGGCCGCGGACCATCGTGTTGAGCGGGCGTGCACCGCGAACGGCCGGACGGAGCGCGTACTGCAGGCTCTGCAGCTGGCTCTCACGGTGTTGGAACGTCTCTGGGACGTAGTCGATCTCGAAGACGTGTTCGTCTCTGAACACCGTCTCGTCCCACGAGAGCATCCCCCCGTCGGGGTCGTCAGCCATCACTTTCACCACGCTTCGGTGGCTACTTAACCGTTTGCCAACCCCGAAGTGAAAGTGAAACTGGTCGCCAGCGGCTCTCTCGCGGACGCCAAGCACTGTTAAAACGACGAGAATGTTCGACGAGCGTTCAGAACTTCTCCAACAACCGCGCGTAGAACCCGCGGCGCGAGACCGCCCCGTCGCCGCTCCCGTTTGCTCGCTCGGCGTCGTCTCGGGCCTCGCCGGCCAACTTCTCGACGATGAGTTCGGGCGTCGAGCGCGCGAGGTGGCCTTTGACGGGCGAGCGGTTCACCCGGAGTTCGCCGTCGACGAGGCCGACGGCTTCGATACCGTCGACGGCGACGTCGAAGTCGGCGGCTTCGCGTATCTCGTCGGCGAGGTGCGAGACGAACACGCCGGTGGTCCCCTGTTCGTGGAGCGCTTCCAGGATGCCGGCGATGATGCGGGCGCTCGCACCGGGTTCGGTGATGCTCTCCAGTTCGTCGACGAGGACGAGGCGGCCGGACGCTCCGTGGGCGAGCGTCGCGAAGTCGCGGAGCGTGCTCTCGAACGCGCCCGCGTCGAGGGTCCCCTGACTCTTCGCGTAGTAGTGCAGTTCCGAGACGCGTTCGAGGCGGGCGCGCTCGGCCGGGACGGGGAGCCCCATCTGTCCGAGGATGACGACGACGGCGACCAGGTCGAGCGTCGACGTCTTTCCGCCGCTGTTGACGCCCGACAGGAGCGTCACGCCGGAGACGCCGTAGTCCACGGGGTCGACCGCGTCGAACGAGACGTCCAGGAGCGGTGACCGACCGGCCTCGAACTCGAATCCGGTTCCCGAGAACTCGGGGAGCACGCAGTCGAAGTCGGCGGCGAACCGGGCGACGGCGAGCTCCACGTCGAGTTCCAACGCGTCGGCGACGAGCGTCTCGACGGGCTCTCTCAGCGCCACCAAATCGTCGGCGAGGTCGGCTTTCAGCGTCGCCGCGCGGCGGTCGCGGCCGGCTTTCAGTTCGGTTCGCAGGCGCGAGACGGCCTCCTCGTTGTGGCCGACCGGGAACGTGGGGTCGCCGCCGAAGACGCGTTCGGCGAGGTCGTACTCGCCCTCCTCCAGCGAGAGCGCGTCCGCGAGGTGTTCGCGGGCCGTCTCGACGGCAGTGTCGTACTCGTCAGCGAGTTCGCGGGAGAGGAGGCTGTCGACGCGCGCGCCCTGTTCGACCAGCGAGAGGAAGTCCTGGCCCTGGATGGTCACGTCCTGCTCGCTGATAGCCTTCCTGAGGTGGTCGTTGGCGGCCGATTCGGCGGTCGAGACGGCCGCGTCGAGGTCGTCGACGGCGGCGGTGAGCCGGTCGAGTTCGTCGTCACCGACGAGTTCGCCGCTCTCGTCGACGCGCGTCAGTGCGTCTCGGAGGTCGGCCGGCGAGCACGCCGGGTCGAGGTCGGCCGCTTCGTGGACCGAGACGGCCGCGAGCAGTCGTTCGCGGTTTGCGGCGAAGAAGGCGAGGAGGCGCTCGGGGACGATCTCCTCGGGGTGTTCGGCGGCGTCGGGGCGGACGCGCACGTCGCCGTCGACGTCGACGCCCGCGAACGCCTCGTCGAGGGCGACGACCGTCGAGTACGACCGCGCGAGTTCCGCGAGGCCGTGAGTATCTTCGACGATTTCGACCGACAGTTCCGGGAACGCGGCTTTCGCCTCGGCGTAGCGCTCGGCGTCGACCGTCGCGAGACAGCGCTCGCGGACGCGGAGGTTCGGCGGCGCGCGCAGCGCCTCTACGTCGACGAGGGCGTCGAGGACCGCCGGGTCGGGGTCGCGTTCGAGCGCCGACTCGACGAACGTTCTGACTTCCTCGATTCTGGACTCGGAGGCGGTCGGAAACAGCGTCTCCAGGCGTTTCTCGGCGTACTCGGTGACCGCGCGCTCCTGCAGCAACCCGAGGACGTCGCGGTAGAGTTCGCGGGCGCGGTCGGTCGCCAGAAAGTCGCCGTCGTCGCCGTGGTCGGCTCGGATCGCCGCGCGGGCGATGGCCGCCGCTCGACCCTCGGTGATACCGGGAGCGCGCGAGAGCGTCGCCACGTCGCCGTCTCTGAGCGCCGACTCGGCGTCGTCGAGTTCGGCGAGCGAGGCGGCGGTCTTCTCGCCGACTCCCGGGATGGCCTCGAACTCCATTCGCCCGCGATTACCGCGCCGGGTGATAAAAACGTTCGCGGAGCGACGCGACGAGAGCAGGAAGTGGTCGGCGATCTCCGAGAGGTCGTCCGTCTCGAAGTCGTTCTCCTGCGGCGCGTCCCACTCTCCCTCCGTCGTCCCCGAGAACGCGGGTTCGTGTAGCTCGTCGTCGGTCGTGGCACGCGCGAAACCGGCCCACGTCGAGCGTCTTCAGCGCTGGGTCCGCAGAGGAGATTCGAGATTCGTCGCCGACGTGCCGGGGACAACGCGCTTTTGACGCGGCGCGGCCAACGACGGTGCATGGACCTCGAAGGGAAGATAGACGCCGTCGTCGACGACCTCAGAGAGCGCGACGGCGTCGTCGTCGCGTTCTCCGGCGGCGTCGATTCGAGCGTCGTCGCCGCGCTCGCCCGGGACGCGCTCGGTGACGACGCGGTCGCCTGCACAGCCAAGAGCGAGACGCTACCGGCCGAGGAACTCGACGATGCGAAGCGCGTCGCCGAGGAGATCGGCATTCGGCACGAACTCGTCTCCTTTTCGGAACTCGACAACCCCGATTTCGTCGCCAACGACGGCGAGCGGTGTTACCACTGCCGGACGATGCGCCTCGGCAAGATGTACGAGACGGCCCGCGACCTCGGAATCGGCACCGTCTGCGACGGAACGAACGCCTCCGACCCCGGCGAGGGACACCGGCCCGGCCTCCGCGCGGTGAAGGAGTTGGAGGTGTTCTCGCCGCTTCTGGCCCACGACATCACGAAGGAGGAGGTCAGAGAGATCGCCGACCGCTACGGGCTCTCGGTCGCGGACAAACCGTCGATGGCCTGCCTCTCCTCGCGGATTCCGACCGGTCTCGAAGTGACCGAAGAACGGCTGACTCGCGTCGAGAAGGCCGAGCAACTGCTGCGAACGTGGGGGTTCTCGCAGTTCCGCGTCCGCGACCACGACGGCCTCGCGCGCATCGAAGTCGCCGAAGAAGAGTTGGAGCGGGCGCTCGACGCCGACTTCGTCCGCGCGGCCCGCGACCACCTCTCCGAGGTCGGCTTCGACCACGTGACGCTCGACCTCCACGGCTACGCCACCGGGAGCGTCAGTCCGGCGAACGACACGTACGGCGAGGACGACGCGGGAGACGGGGAGGAGAGCGAACCGCTCGTCGCCGACGTGTTCGCGCAGGAGTACCCCGTCGGCGAGGACGACTGACCACAAACGTCGATAGTCGAAGACGGGCGAGCGAGACGCTACGGAGAGAAAATAGCGAGCAGGCGGCCCTCGGTCAGTGTCAATCGGTCTCGGAGCGGTCGGCCGCGCAGCCGCCTCGACTCGCCCCGAGTCAGTCGTTAGCGCATGGGGGCGACTGGCCCCGTCATCGCTGATAAACGCTCGGAGCGGTCGCTGCCGATGAGGAGTGAGAAACAGCACAGAGACGGAACGAAGCCGACGCTAGTTCCCGGTCCAGCGGAGCAGCGCGAGCGTCCCCTCGAACAGGAATATCATCGTCACGGCGACGATGATGGGTGCCATCCCCGTCGGGTCCGGCGTCGCGATGAAGGAGATGCCGGCGAACGCCCCCCAGAAGAGGAGACGCTTGTCCTCCATCCAGAGGCGGGTGACGAGGTTCATCATCACCGCGAGCATGATGAACAGCGGAATCTGGAACACGACGGACATGTACGCCGTCAGCAGGACGATGAGGTTGAACGTGTCCTTCAGCGCGAAGGCGACCTCGACGGCTCTCGTCGTGTACACCGTGAAGTAGTCGAAGACGAACGGGAGGACGAGGAAGTGCGAGAACGCCGCGCCGACGACTGCGAGAACGAGGCTCGTCGGGATGGCGGCGAGGTAGTAGCGGCGTTCGCGAGGGTAGAGTCCGGGCCGCATGAACCGATACGTCTCGTAGACGAAGATGGGAAGGCCGACGATGACGCCGGCGAGACCGGCGACCTTCAGTTCCGTGAGGATGAGTTCGAGCGGACCGTAGACGTGCGGGCGGTTCGACGCGGGGTCGGGGATGTACGACGCCCACAGGTAGTTGATGAGGTCGGCGCCGAGCGGGTAGGCGAGGAGCGTCGCGATGCCGCCGAAGAGGAAGACGACGCCGAGGCGGCGCATCATCTCCTCGATGTGCTCCGTGAGCGGCATCTCCTGGTCCGACGCCGGACCGTCGCCGAACAGGCCGCCGTCGTCGGCCGTTTCGTCGGGCGCGGGGGCGACGACGTCGTCGGATTCGGGTGTCGCGACGTCGGCGTCAGCCGTCTCTGCCGACTCGACAGTCGAATCCGTGGACACCTCGGAGAAACCGGGCGTCGAGTTCGCTTCCTCGCCCATTCACCTCCACTACGGCGCGGTGGCGTTATAGGCCTTTTTCATCTGCGCGTCCGCGCGACGGTGAGAAAAGATTGATAACCGCAAGAGGGTTTCCTACACCTATGTCCAGCGCGCTCGACGAGGATACCCGCCAGACGCTCGACGCGGGGCGGGAGACGGCCGGCGCGATGTTGCGCTCGGCCCAGAAAGACCTCCAGAAGGTCTTCATCGTCTTTCTTATCGGGTTTCTCGGGACGTTCTACGCGCTCCAGCTGTGGGTCTGGGAGTTTCTGAAGAACGTCACCGAAGCGCAGATGAACGCGGCGACGGCCGAGAACGTCCGTTTCATCGCGCAGACGCCGTTCGACGTCATCCTCCTCCAGGGGAAGATAAGCATCGTCGCCGGCATCATCGTCGCGTTACCCATCTTCATCTACTTCTCCCGTGACGCGCTCAGAGAGCGCGATATGTGGCCGCAGTCGCCGGTGAAGCCGTGGAAGATCGTCGTCATCGGTCTCATGGCGGCGGTGCTGTTCTTCGCCGGCTTGGTGTACGGCTACTCGCTGTTCTTCCCGCTGATGTTCAAGTTCCTGGCGAACAACGCCATCTCCGTCGGCTTCTCACCGCGGTACTCCATCGTGAAGTGGGCGCAGTTCATCTTCCTGCTCACGCTCTCGTTCGGCTTCGCCGCGCAGATGCCGCTGGCCATCACGGGACTCTCGTACAGCGGTATCGTCAAGTACGAGACGTTCCGCGACAAGTGGCGCCACGCCGTCGTCCTCATCTTCGTCTTCGGCGCGTTCTTCTCGCCGCCGGACCCCTTCACCCAGATCATGTGGGCGGTGCCGCTCCTGGTGCTCTACGGGGCGAGCCTCTACCTCGCGAAGGTCGTCGTCACCGCCAAGCGGGGCAGCCAGCAGATAAACCTCGGGCGGACCGTCCGCACCCAGTGGAACGTCGTCCTCGGGTTCGTCGCGCTGTTCGCCGGGTCGGTGTACGCCTTCTACAGCTACGGCGGCGTCGGACAGGTGAACCGGGGCCTCGCGTGGCTCGGCAGCAGTTATCGAGTGGTGCCGGTCGCGAATCAACTCCCGTACGGAGCGGAGACGACCGTTCTCGTCTACTCGGCCGCCGCGGGCGTCGTCGGCCTGCTGCTCGGCCTGTTCTACGGCATCTACCGCGACATCGAAGCGACCGCCGGTTCGCAGGTCGGCGGGCAGACGGGCGACCCCGCGGCCATCGACCTCACCGAACTCGACGCGGCGGGCGTCCGCGCCGCACCGCCGGAAGCGTTCGCCGGCCTCACCGAAGAAGAGGCGATGGGCTACGCCGGCGCCGCCATCGACGACGGCGACAACGCGAAGGCGCAGGCCATCCTCGACCGCTTCGACGAGGCCGAGGAGAGCCGCGACGACGAGTCGGAGTCCGAGGGTCAAACGAACGTTCCCGGCGTCGACGACGACGTCGGCGACAGGGCCTCCAGGGCCAGCGGGACGCTGCTGGAGGGGCTCACCGACGGCGAACGCGACGAGGACGACATCGGCGGCTACTACAAGGACCTCGCGTTCATCGTCGACAGCCTTCGCTCGCGGTCGTTCGTCCTCATCGGCTGGTTTATGCTCGTTCTCGCCGGGACGTTCGCGTGGCTCTACAGCGGCGGTATCGGCGACATCTACAAGGGTTTCCTCTCGCAGATGCCCGCCGCGTTCGACATCGAACAGGTGAACGTCATCACGCTGCACCCCGTCGAGGCGCTCATCTTCGAGGTGAAGTTCTCGACGCTCGTCGCCGTCATCGCCACGCTGCCGCTCCTAGCGTACTTCGCGTGGCCCGCCCTCCGCGAACGGAACTTCGTCCGCGGCCACCGCGGCGTCATCTTCGGGTGGGCCGGCGTGCTGCTCGTGGGCCTGCTCGGCGGCCTCTACCTCGGCTACATCTACGTCGCCCCGGCGGTCATCTCGTATCTGGCCGCCGACGCGCTGGCGGCGAACGTCGTCATCAGCTACCAGATCACGGACTTCTTCTGGCTCATCTTCTTCACCACCGCCGGTATCGGCATCCTCGCCGACATCCCCGTACTGATGGTGCTTCTCAACACCATCGGTATCTCCTACCGCCGGATGCGCGGGCGCTGGCGGGAGGTCACGGTGGCGATTCTCACCATCGCGGCGCTGTTCACCCCCGCGGACGTCATCACGATGTTCATGGTGACGATTCCGCTGATGGTCGCCTACGGCGTCGGCATCGGCGTCCTGTTCGTGCTGACGCTCGGCGGGCGGCGCGACCTCGCACCCGCGCCCGGGACGACCGACGCCTGAACGACCGACGAACTGAGTCGCCGGCGGTGTCAGGCAAAGATCACCGCTGCAGCCCGATTTTGTCGTGAATTTCGCCGACGAAACTGTAACACGTAAGTGGCCGCCTTCGATATGGCGGGTATGGCCAAGATAAGCGTCGAAGTCCCCGACGAGTTGCTCGCGGACCTCGACGAACACGTCGGCGACGACAGGAAGTTCGTCAACCGGAGCGACGCCATCCGGGCGTCGATTCGCAAGACGCTGGACCTCCTCGACGAGATAGACGACCGACACGGGCGGTTGGACGACGAAGTCCGCGGAGGCGGCGACGGAAACGACGACACCGACGGCGGCCGCGGCGACAGCGAGGACGACCGTGCGTGAGTCGCGCTTGGCGACGGGCGAGGTGGCGCTCGTCGGCCTCTTCGTCACGGCGCTCGTCACCGCGCAACTGACCGCGGCGAAGCTACTCGCGTTCGACCTGCCGCTGTCGCTGCCGGTCGTCGGCGACGGCCTCGCGCTCCCCGGTGCGGCGCTGGCGTACGCGCTGACGTTCTTCGCCTCCGACTGCTACTCGGAACTCTACGGCAGAGAGGCGGCCCAGCGGATGGTGAACGTCGGTTTCGGGATGAACCTCGTCGTGCTCGCGTTAGTCGCCGGGACCATCGCCGCGCCCGCGCTCGACCCGACGTTCAGCGAGCAGTTCGCGGCCGTGCTCGCCCCGAGCGCGAACATCGTCCTCGGCAGCCTCGTCGCCTACCTCGTCAGCCAGAACTGGGACGTACTCGTCTTCCACCGCATCCGTGAGGCGACTGGTGGCGACCACCTGTGGCTCCGCAACGTCGCGTCGACGGCGACGAGCCAAGCGCTCGACACGGTGTTGTTCGTCACCGTCGGCTTCCTCGTCGCGCCGGCGGTGTTCGGCATCGGGGAGGCGACGCCGGTCCCCGTCGTCGTCTCGCTCGTCGTCGGTCAGTATCTCCTGAAACTGATCATCGCCGTCGCGGACACGCCGTTCGTCTACGCCGTCGTCGGACTGCTCCGGCGGTCGGGCGACGACGAGAACCGGCGACCCGCCGCGTAGACGGCGCCGAACGACGGGAGCGAGAGTGTTCGACTACCGAGACACTCCGGCTGCCGTGAATTGGACTTATCGCTCCCAGTAGCTAACGTGAGTCATGAGTTCCGCGCGTCGTATCCGTCTCACCGAGAGCGACTGGATGGAGGGTGGCATCAACTGTCCGAACTGCGACCGGTACCTCCCGTTCGGCGATATCGTCGCCGTCGGTCGATGCGGCGGGCGCGTCCGGCCCGACGAGGCGTGTCGGACCGAGTTGGCGCTCGACGTCGTCGTTCGGTGAGTCGCGTCTACGCGACCGCCGAAGAGAACGAGACGACGCGCCGCTTCAAGCGGCGTCGACGCGCTCGGCGAAGCCGAACTTCGGTTTGACGTCGGTGACGCGCACGCGGACCGTCTCGCCTTCCTCCGCACCGGAGACGAAGAGCGTAAAGCCCTCGACGCGGCCGATGCCGTCGCCTTCGTTTCCGGTGTCCGTGATTTCGAGGTCGAGTTCGTCGCCGACGGCGACGGGCGCGGTGATGCGACCCTTGGCGACGAGGTAGAGTTCGGAGGACTGCTTGCGAGAGGCCTCGGGGCGAACCTCGCGGACGTACTGGAACTCGGGTTCGATGTCGTCTTTGAGGTCCTGGAGGTCCTGGCCGTCGAACACCTTCACGACGAGGTCGCCGCCGGCGTCGAGGACGTCCATCGCCACCTCGAACGCCTGCCGGGCGAGGTAGACCGAGCGGGCGTGGTCCAGCGAGTACTCACCGGTCATGTTCGGGGCCATGTCGGAGATGACGACGTCCGCACCGTCCTCGCCGACGAGGTCGAGGAGCGTCTCCTTCGTCTCCTCGTCGGTCATGTCGCCGCGAATCGTCTCGACGTTGTCCGCCTCTAACGACTTGATTCGCTGGAGGTCGACGCCGACGACGGTGCCCTCGGGGCCGACTTCCTCGGCGGCGACTTGGAGCCACCCGCCGGGAGCGGCGCCCAAGTCGACGACCGACGCGCCTCGGTGGAGGAGGTTCGCCGTCTCGTCGAGCTGCTGGAGTTTGTACGCCGAGCGGGCGCGGTAGCCCTCCTGCTTGGCCCGGTTGTAGTATTCGTCTTTGCGCGCCATTTCCCGGAGATTGCGCGCGAAGCCGAAAAACGCCTTCGTTCGGGGGCGAAGGCGTTTCTCACCGGTCACTCGACGCGGAGTTCGTCGTCCTCGGGGACGTCGTCGGCGTCCCACGCGATGGAGAAGTCGACGCGTTCGCGGGGCTCCCGTCGTCTCGGCGGTCCAGTTCGTCCGCGAACTCGCGGAGGTACGCAGCGACTTCCGCACGCGACAACTGCCGCGACGTTTCGAGCTCTACCACAGTTCACAGAACGCACAGCAGAGGGACTGGTAGTTCGACTGTTTGCGTACGCAGGCGTGACGCGGAGGTTCCGGCGGACGCGAGCGGCGTTTCGGAGAGCCGCGTGAACGGTGAAAACCACCCGACTCGTCGGGGCCTCATGCGCGCACGCGCACGCACTAAACCACGGGTATTTTTAATACCCCTCTCGTAGGTCGCCACATATGTTCCAGGCCATCGTGAGCGCGTCGACGCTCCGGGACGCGCTCGATTCGGTGAGCGTGTTGGTCGACGAGTGTAAGATTCGACTCAACGAGGACGAACTCGCAATTCGAGCCGTCGACCCCGCGAACGTGGGGATGGTCGACCTCTCGCTCGACGCCGCGGCGTTCGAGTCCTACGAAGCAGACGGCGGCGTCATCGGCGTCAACCTCTCGCGACTGGAGGATATCGCGGGGATGGCGAACACCGGCGACCTCGTCCACCTCGAACTCGACGAGGAGACGCGAAAGCTTCACATCCAGATAGAGGGCCTCTCCTACACGCTCGCGCTCATCGACCCCGACTCCATCCGGCAGGAGCCGGACATCCCGGACCTCGACCTCCCGGCGACCATCGTCGTCGAAGGCACCCACCTCGACCGCGGTATCAAAGCCGCCGACATGGTGTCAGACCACATCGGTCTCCGCGTCGACGAGGACGCCGAGACGTTCCACATCGAAGCCGAGGGCGACACCGACGACGTCGACCTCGAACTCGGCCGCGACGACCTCATCGACCTCGTCGCCGGTCCCGCCGACTCGCTGTTCAGCCTCGACTACCTCAAGGACATGAACAAGGCGATTCCCTCCGACGCCGAGGTCACCGTCGAACTCGGCGAGGAGTTCCCCGTCAAACTTCACTACGAGTTCGGCGAGGGCATGGGCCACGTGACGTACATGCTGGCCCCGCGCATCCAGAGCGACTGAGTCGCTGCCGCCGTTCTCTCCTTTCGTCTGCGGTTCTCGTAGGTATCTCACCGGTCACGGTCGGCTGCCCTCGTCACCGCCGTCGGTCTCGCCCAGCGCCCCGTCCCTCTCGTCGATGTCGACCGGTGCGCGGAGATTCGCCCGAGCGATGCCGACGAGGATGACCAGAATCGGCAGCAAGAGCAGCGCGCCCGCAACGAACGGCGACCAGTAGGTGAACACGTACAGCGCCGCCATCGCGGGCGGGCCGACGGTTCGGCCCAAACTACCGGCACCTTGCGTGACGCCGAAGGCGCTACCTTGTGTCTCGGCGCTCGTCGCCTTCGAGACGAGCGTCGTCAGCGCGACGTTCAACAGGCTGTTGCCGAGCGACAGCAGCGCGAGGACGACGAGCAGCGCCAGGAGCGCGGGCGTGAGATACGCCGGGGCGTCGACGGTCGGAACCGAAAACAGCGCCCCGAGCTGCGGCGAGAACGGAATCGCCGCGAGCGCAACGAGCAGAACCACTGCCCCGGCGACGGCGATGGACGAGTCGCGGTAGCGCCGCGAGAGACGCCCGACGAGGAGCCCCTGATTGAACACGCCCAACACGCCGATGTAGGTGAGAAGCAGCGCCGTCTGCGTCTCCCGGTAGCCGTAGACGTCGGCCGCGAAGGGGATGAACATCACCTGGACCCCCGAGAACGCGACGGAGACGAGAAAGAAGGAGACGACGAGGCCCCCGAGGTCGGGGTCGTCGAGCGCGTCGGCGAACTGCGAGACGAGCGTCGTCCGCGGAGCGGTGCCGCGCGTCCGCGCCGGTTCTTCGAGGAACAGCGCCGCGAATCCGAGACTGAGGAGGCTGAGTCCGGCGGCGGCGAAACTCGGCAGCGAGAACGGCGTCGCGGGGACGAACGCCGGAAACACGTCACGGGCGACGGCGACGACGGCGTCGCTGGCGAACAGCCCCCCGATGGCGGGGCCGAAGACGAACCCGAGCGCGAACGACGCGCCGACGAGCCCCAGCGCCTCGGCCCGTCTGTCGGCGGGCGTGATGTCGGCGACGTACGCCTGCGCGGCGGCGATGTTGCCGCCCATCGCCCCGGCGAGCATCCGCGAGACGAACAGCACGGCGACGCCGGCCGTGAGACCGAAGACGGCCGAGAACTCCGCGGCGAGACCGAAGATGGTCCACGCGACGGCGCTTCCGGCGAGCGAGAGCATGATGACCGGACGCCGGCCCCGTCGGTCGGAGAGACGACCGAGAAACGGCGCGAAGCCGAACTGCAGCAGCGAGTAGGAGGCGGCGAGCAGGCCGATGAACACGTCGCTGACGCCGAAGCTCCGGACGTAGAAGGGGAGGATGGGGATGACGACCCCGAAGCCGAGGAGGTCGACGAAGACGACGGCGACGACGATGGCGAGCGCCCGTCGCGGGTTCCGCACGGCGTCTGTCGCCGTCGCTGCGCGAGGCGTACTCATTTGGAGAGAGGAGGCGGTCTGCGGGCCTAACTCTATCGCGGCCGCGTGGTCGTGAGGAGGAGAAGGCGAGGGAGTGGCGGCGGGTATGACTCAGTTGTGCCGGTCGATGACGCGCTTTGCGGCTTGGGCCTTCTCCTTCCAGCCGTAGCCCGCCTCGTAGACGTGGCGCTTGTTCTCGACGAGCTGTTCGGGCGAGGCCTCCTCGAAGCCGCCGCGGGCCCACGTGCCGCTGTCGCGGAGCCACGCGACGACGTTCTCCTTCGTCTCGGCCCACGAGAGCCCGACCATCTCGTACCAGGCGACCATGGCGAAGACGGCGTTGTCGTGGCAGCCGGGGTAGCTCCCTCTTCTGTAGAGGGTTCTCATCGGCTCCCGGGTCGGCTCGGAGACCATCTCCTTGTACTCGGCGGCGGTGAGCAGTTCGAGGCGGCCGTCGTCCTCCTGCAGCCGCTCGTCGTACTTCAGACGGTCGAGCGCGGCGACGTGCAGCGGTCCCCACTCGCCGTGGACGGCGTCGGGGAGGCTCTCCTCGTGTTTCGGGCCGGCCGAGAGCAGCGAGACGATGTCGGTGTACGCTTTCTCCACCTCGGGCCACGCGGTGCCCTCGAAGCGGCAGTCGGCGTCGTGCAGGCTGTTGGTGGTGAGACAGCCCGGACAGGGGTAGTCGAAGCGTGGCACGGTCTGGAGGTGGTTTTCGTCGAGTCGTCTTAGGTTTCGCGGTTGTGGGTTTTGGCGGAGGGACTGCGAGGCGGGGCGGAGTCGAATCTCGTGGGGTCGAACGAAATCGGTGGGTCGAGCGAAATCAGAGAACCGGGCGAAATTCGAGAATCAAGCGAAAACCCGGGAGTCGGGCGAAATCCGGGAACCGAGCGAAATCCGAGAGCCGAGCGAAATCTGAGAGCCGAGCGAAATCCGGGAGTCGAATCCGACTGCCGGGCACACCGAGACACCTCACCCTCCCCAACCGACTCGCTCACTCCGTTCGCTCGCCCCTCGCACGAGGCGGCGCGTTCACGCAGGAACGCCCCGGCGCGCGCCGGAGCGCCGTCTCGTCGGCGCGAGAGATGCGCGAGGGAGCCGCCCGCGTTCGTGCGGGCGGCGAGGGTGGGGAGGGCCGAGGCGAGTGGTGGCGGTGCGGTCTCTCGGTGTGTCCGGCAGCAGAAGCCATCCATCGGTCGTCTGACCCGAGCCGTGCACTCGGCCTTCTGAACCGGACCTCGCTCTCGACCTTTTTGTGGGGCGTCCCGAAATCGCCCCTCACGACCTGGAGTCCGTAACAATCGACTCCGAACTACCGCAATCGTTGATGCGGAATTATCAGTAACGTGATGTTTTTCCGTGTCGACGCTTCAGAGACAGTCGCTATGAGAGGTCAGCACACCGGCCGAAACTACCTGGGCATGGAACTCGACGGATGGCCGGCGACCGAACTGCTGGACGACGAACTGCTCGAACGCGGATATCTCGCCGACGGCGGCCGACGGTCCGACGCTGGTCTCTCGGAGTAACTTCCGACTGGTTTTCGCCGGAGCCGACGTTTCGGCCGCGAATCACCGCCCTGCCGAACCGAACTTACGAACCGCCACCAACCGCCGTATTTATCCATACCCACCGGAAACCGTACGCTCCATGAACGCGCGCCACGCCCGCTACCCGTTCTTCGCGGCCGCGAGAGAGGCCGTCGGCCAGTCGGACGTGGCGCTCGGCGAACTCGTCACGACCGACGACCCCGCCGTTTCTCGTGCGCTGGAACGCGTCGAGCGCGCGCTGATGGCCGGCACCGTCGAGAGCGAGACTCCCGGCGAGTGGTCCGCCCGCGACGAGCTCCTCTCCTACCCCGTCGCGCGCATCCTCGTCTCGCTCATCGACGCGCCCGCCGCGGTTCGCAAGTACGCCCAGGCCGAGGCGGCGACGGCGTACGACCGGTTCACCGACGACTTCGAGACGAGCGACGACGGCCTCAAAAGCACGGGAACGAGAACTGTCGAACTCGACGACTTCCTCACGGAGTTCGAGTTGACCGACGCCGTGCGACCCGAGGGCGACGCGCAGACGACCGGACCGACTCGCAAGGACGACGGTTACCGCGTCGCGCTCGGCACGTATCTCACTCTCTCCGAGCCCGGTTGGGGCGAGAACTGGCGACTGGTCAACCGCGAGGTCGCGGACGGCGAGGTGCGGATCACCCGCGAGGAACTGTACGAACTGCTCCGCGAGGCGGTCCGTCGACGAGTGGCCGAGGGGCTCCCGTTCGTCGTCGGCGACGACGCCGTCGCCGAGGCGCTGGACGCCGAAGTCGACTCGCTCCGCGGCCTGTTGGCCGACCGGAAACCCGTCGGGCGCATCGACACCGTCGTCCCCGAACTGTTCCCGCCCTGCATGAAACACCTCCTCGAACGGACCCGCCGGGGAGCCGAGTTAGCCCCCCACTCGCGGTTCGCGCTCACCGCCTTCCTGACCGGCATCGGGATGGACACCGACGAAATCGTCGCCGTCTACCGCGAGTCGGCGCTCGACGAGGAGGAGATACGGTACCAGACCGAGTACCTGCGCGACGAGGCGGGCACGCAGTACGCTCCGCCGTCGTGTGCGACCATGGTCGCCTACGGCGACTGCGTGAACAAGGACGAGCGCTGCGAGACCATCACGCACCCGCTGGCGTACTACGCCAGAGCGCTCGACGACGAGGGCGAACGCGGCGCGAACGCCGCCGACTGAACCCTCTCGGTCGAGAGGGGGAACGGGAGCGGGAGCCGGCGCTCACCGCGAGAGAAAGACGCCGACGATAGCCATCAGCACGACGAACAGCGCGATGCTGGCGACGAGCGCGAGCCCACCGGTTGGGCCGAGGTTCGACCCGCCGTACGACGTCCCAATGTAGACGGTGGCGGCGATGAAGAGGCTGACAGCGACAACGGAGACGACGATTTCACGCAGCGTCTCCCCATCGAGTTCCATAGCACCGGCTTCCCGCGAACGGAGTAAAACATCTTCGATGCCGCGTTGTCGGAGCGGACGTCGCCGGATTCTCGCTCGGCTCACCGGTCGTCGGCAGCCCCGAGACACGTCCAAATACCGATACATATCTCGTTCTTAGGTTGCGGAATTTAAGAACCCCATTTTGCCGAATTTGCGCGTTTCGAACACCCGAGCCGAAGGTTTAGGTGTCTTCGGACCCTCTCTATTGATACGGGGAGTGCCGCCCACGCCCCGGTGAAATTATGACGCACTCACGAAACGCATCCGCGTCATCCGCGACCCGGAAGACCACACTGCCAGCCGACGGCTACGAGGGCCGATCGCTTCGCGCCCGCGCAGACCCGATGGCCGTCCGACCGCTCAGAGACCGCCGCTACGTCGTCGAGACCGACAGCGGAACGTACGTCGTCGACCTCGAAGACCGCTCGTGTACCTGTCCCGACTACGCCATCCGCGGCGCGCGCTGCAAGCACCTGCGCCGCGTCGCCATCGAGGTGAACGAGCGACGCCAACCCGCGCCGACCGAGCGACGCTCCGTCTGCGCGGTCTGCGGCCGCGTCGTGTTCGTCCCGTTCGAGGCGACCGGTCCGCAGCTCTGCACCGACCACGACTTCGAGAGCGGCGAGTTCGTCCGCGACCGCGAGAGCGGGTCGGCGCTCGTCGTCACCAACGTCGTCCACCGCCGCGCCGACGACGTCGTCGTCGAGGACGGCACCGGCCGCACCGTCGCCGACTACGAGACCAACGCGGAGTACGGCGACCACGAACCGGTCGTCGAGGCGGTCTACCTCGGCTCGGTCCGCGCCGTCGACGGCGAACTGACGTTCGACCGCGCACGGCGCTACAGTTTCCCGGCGTCGCGCCTCCGCCACGTCGACCGTGAACGCGGCGAGCGACCGCGACCCGACGGGTTCCAGTCGCAGTTGCCGCTGGCGGAAGCGTAGCTGCGTTTACAGCGCGACTTCCGTGTTCAGTCGTCCCTGACCGAATAGAACCACGGGTGTTCCCACACCCGTCGAAACGGTCGAGTCCAGCGAGACACTGGCGGTACCTGCTCCGTCAGCGGTCGCACGAGTTGCGATCGAGCGCCGTCGGGCAGCCACTCGCCTCGTAGAACGACACCGGTCCGTATCCCAGACCGACCTCGTCGATTCCGATTTTCTTGCAAACCCGTCCGTTCTCGTCCCACGTGATGGTGTGCCACGTCTCGTCCTCCGGAAGACGGACGGCCATCCGATAGGACCGCGCCGACCGTGGCCAGTCGCACGGCAGATGAATCTGTTCGCCCGGTCGTAAGTTGACCGTCGAGCGAAAAACCGTCTCGCCGTTCGCATCCAGCCGAAGGTCTACGCTGACCGGCTCCGACCGTCGATTGCTGACTCGGACGTCGTAGAGACGAGTGCGGAGGAGCAGCGAGCCCAAACCGAGTAGTCCGGCGCTACCGATGACGCCGCCCGCTTTGAGAACGGTTCGTCGCTTGAGCATACGGAGATAATACGGTAATCTACCGCTGAATCAGATAACGATTGTGACTTGTCGAAACGGTTTCGTTTCGCCGACGGTTGAGAGAAAGGTGCGCCGAGAGAACTCGTCGTGCTGTCGAGCCGAAAGCGACAGCGACGAGGGAGAGAGAACGAGAAGAGAACCCCGATTGCGTCGAGCAATCCCGAATCAGGACTCCACGTCGCCGAGCGTCGTCTTCGCCGACTCACCGACGAACTCCGCAAAGTCCTCGCCGTCGGCCAGCGCCGTCTCCTTCTTCACCCGGTAGTTGCCGCCGTCGGTGACGTAGAGGTCGCCGGGGTGAAAGAAGTACCAGTCCTCGCGGTCGAAGCGGACGGCGATGCGGGCTTTCGCGCCGAAGTTCCGCGCGAAGAAGATGAGCGCCTCGACCTCTTCGCCGGTGAGATAGATGGGGTCGCTCGCGCTCGACTTCGCCTCGATGGCGTAGAACCGGTCGCCGTTACCGGCGAGCACGTCGGGGAGTTCGCGGGTCGTCGCACCGCCGCTGGCGGGCGCGCGCATCACCGCGAACCCCGCCTCGTCGAGTTTGTTGACGAGTTCACGCTCGCGACGGTCACCTTTCGCGTTAGACATACTGTGTTCTGTGTGTAATCCACCTAAAAAGGCTACGTCCGTCGCGTCAGGTCGGCGACGGGGTCGGCGTCGTCGCCGAAGACCGCGCCGACGACGGCGAAGGCGACGCCGAGGGCGAACCAGGCGATGGCGAGAACCGAGACGCCGAGGGCGACGTTCGCGAGACTGGCGAGCATGAAGAGTGCGATCGGTAAGGTGAACTCCTCGTCGACGTTCATGCCCGGGCGTTCCCGAGTACTCCTATAGGCCTTCTGTCTGGAGACCGTGTTCCGAACTGAAGGGTCAGAGTGATGGTGGCAGCGTCACAGCGGTACGATATGTCCGAGGGTACGAACGGGGCCGGCCGGACGGAGGCGTGGCAGTTCGAGGCGATGTTCGACGACCCGACCTCGTTCATCGGCGTGTTGACGCCGGACGGGCGACTCCGTCGGGTCAACGAGACGGCGCTGTCGTTCGGCGGAGTCGACGCGGCGGCCGTAACCGACGTGCCGTTCTGGGAGACGCCGTGGTGGGCGCACGACGAGGAGCAGGCGTCGGAGCTGAAGACGTCCGTCGAGCGGGCCGCGGACGGCGAGTTCGTTCGATTCGAGGCGACGAACGTCGGCGACGACGGCGAACGGGTACACCTCGACGTCTCGCTGCAACCGGTTCGAGACGACGCCGACGAGGTGGTCTCGGTGGTCGTACAGGGCAGAGACGTCACCGACCGCGTCCACGCTCAACGGGCGCTGGAAGAGCGACAGGCGACGATAGAGACGCTTCACGACGTGGCGAGCGACCTCGAAGCCAGCGACACCCAGGCGGCGGTGTACGAGCGGACGGTGACCGCCGCCGAGGAGGTACTGGAGTTCGAGCGGTGCTCCGTCGGCGTCCTCGAGGACGGCCTCATCGTCCCGCAGGTACAGTCGTCCGAGTCGATGGGCGACGACACGCGCCCGCGGCGTCCCGGCGAGGGACTGGTCGGGAAGACGCTCCGAACGGGCGAGTCGTATCTGGTCCGTGACGTCGCGTCCCACGCGGACGCCGACCCGACGAAGGAGTCGTTTCGCTCGGGCATGAGCATCCCCTTCGGCGACGGCGCGGTGTTCCAA
The DNA here is from genome assembly GCF_005155585.1 of Haloprofundus sp. MHR1. NCBI lineage: Archaea > Methanobacteriati > Methanobacteriota > Halobacteria > Halobacteriales > Haloferacaceae > Haloprofundus > Haloprofundus sp. MHR1. The sequence continues at coordinate 1,494,498 of NZ_CP039833.1, read as the reverse complement.
GCCGTCGCGACTGAACCGGACTCGTTCGACGAGTCGGACCTCGAACTGGCGGAGTTGCTGCTCTCGCACGCCTCCGAGGCGCTCGCGCGTATCGAGACGGAGGCGACGCTCCGCCAGCAGAACGAGCGCCTCGACGAGTTCGCCTCCGTCGTCGCACACGACCTCAGAAACCCGCTGAACGTCGTCGCCGGCAACGTCGAACTCGTCCGGAAGACGGACGACGTGGACCGGTTGGACGCCGCTACGCGGGCCATCCAGCGGATGGAGAGCCTGCTCTCGGGGCTGCTGGAGCTCGCGCGAGCCGGGAAAGTCGTCGGCGAGACCAGGCCGGTGTCGCTGTCGGAGGTCGCCGAGGCGGCGTGGTTCGGCGTCGACGCGCCCGAGACGACGCTGTCGATAGAGACGGACCTCACCGTCGCAGCCGACGAGTCGCGCCTCAGACAGGTGCTGGAGAATCTGTTTCGGAACGCTGTAGAACACGGTTCTACAGGCGGTCAGGCGGAGCCTGACGACGCTGTCGAACACGGGAACTCCGCGGTGACGATAACCGTCGGCCGACTCGACGACCGACCGGGGTTTTTCGTCGCCGACGACGGCCCCGGAATCCCCCCGGAGAGTCGCGATTCGGTCCTCGAACGCGGCTTCTCGACGACCGATGGGGGCACCGGCTTCGGCCTCTCCATCGTCTCGACCATCGCCGAAGCCCACGGCTGGACGGTCACCGTGACGGAGAGCGAAACCGGCGGCGCGCGGTTCGAGTTTTCGGGCGTCCTCGCGGCGTGAAAAGCGACGTTCGGCGGTGTTACGTCCCGTGCTGCCAGCTGCCCATGTACTCGCGCTGCTCGTCGGTGAGCGCGTCGTGGTCGACGCCCTCGGCGTCGAGCTTTATCTCGGCGACGCGGCGGTCCAGTTCGTCGGGCACGTCGTGGACGCCCGCCTCGTACTGGTCGCCGTTGTCGACGAGTTCGCGGACGCAGACGGCCTGCACGCCGAAGCTCTGGTCCATCACCTCGACGGGGTGACCGAGCGCGATGGGCGCGGCGAGGTTGACGAGGCGGCCCTCGGCGATGACGTTGAGCCGGCGGCCGTCTTCCATCTCGAACGCCTCGACGCCGTCGCGGGCCTCGTAGCGGTCGACCGCGAGGTCGTCGAGGTCGTCTAAATTCACTTCGATGTCGAAGTGACCGGCGTTGGCCAGCAACACGCCGTCTTTCATCTCCTCGAAGTGCTCGCGCGTCACGACGTCGCGGTTGCCCGTCGTCGTGAGGACGACGTCGGCTTTTTTCGCTGCTTCGGCCATCGGCAGCACCTCGTACCCCTCCATGTGCGCTTCGAGCGCGCGACGGGGTTCGACTTCGGTGACGATGACGTTCGCGTTCTGGCCGGCGGCCTTCTTGGCGACGCCCTTCCCGCAGTAGCCGTAGCCGGCGACGACGACGTTCTTGCTCGCCCACGAGAGGTTCGTCGTCATGGCGATGGTGGCCAGAGAGGACTCGCCGGTGCCGTGGACGTTGTCGAAGAGGCGCTTCATCGGCGTGTCGTTGACCGCGAAGATGGGGTAGTCGAGCGCGCCGTCTTCGTCCATCGCGCGCAGGCGGTGGACACCCGTCGTCGTCTCCTCGCAGCCGCCGATAATCGTCTCCACGAGTTCGGGGTACTCCTCGTGGACGACTTTCACCATGTCCATCCCGTCGTCGACGGTGACGGTTGGTTCGTGGGAGACGACCGAGTGGATGGCCGCGTAGTAGTCCTCGTCGCCGACGCCGCGGACGGCGTAGGAGGTGATGTTCTCGTGGGCGTCGAGCGCCGCGCTCACGTCGTCGTGCGTCGAAAGCGGGTTGCAGCCGGTGATGGCGACTTCCGCGCCGCCGTCGGCCAGCAGTTCGACGAGGTTCGCCGTCTTCGCCTCGACGTGCATCGCCATCCCGATGGTCTGGCCCGCGAAGGGTCTCTCGGCCTCGTACTCCTCGCGCAGGGCGGTGAGAATCGGCATGTGCTGCAGCGCCCAGTCCATCTTGCGGCGGCCCTCCGCGCGGGCGGCCTCGACGTCGTCGAGGTGCTCGCTCACGGGAGCGTAGCTCGTGCTCATGGCTGGGGCTTTGCTCACCGCGCCCAAAACGATACCGAAGGCGGCGGCCGTCCGAACCGACCGCCGACCGGGTCGACGGCTGGCTGCTCGAAGGAGGTTCGAAGAGGAGAGCCGGTTCGACGCGTCGGAAGGAGTTAGGCGGCCGCGGTTTCGTCGTCGGAGACGGTCGGTCCCGTCACCGCGGGGCCGTTGTCGATGGCGGGCGAGTCGCCGCCGTTTCCGTTGCCGTTCCCGTTTCCGCGAGCGCCGTCGGTTCCGTTACCGGACGCCTCGTCGGTTTCCGTAGCGTCGCCGTCGGTTCCGTCGTCGGAAGCGTTCTTGCCGTCGGCGTTACCCGGACGGTCGTCGCCTTCGCCCGCGCCGTGACCGCTGCCGTTACCGGGGTTCGACTGGTTCCCGCGGTCGGCGTTCGGTCCCTTGTCGGACGGCGGGCCGGCGTGGTCGGGCCGGTTCTCCTCACCCTGGCCAGGGTTGTTCCCGCGGACGAACTCGGAGACGATCTGTCCGATACCGCCTTCGCGGTCCTCGTTACCGAGGACGCTCTGGACGAACGAGGAGACGCGCTGACCGAACGCCATCGGTTCCTCGTCGGCGACGGTGAGCGTCGTCGTCGTGTTCACCGACTCGTTGTCGGCCGTCGCGGTGACGGTCACCGAGACGTTCTCCTCGGGTTCGGGCAGCGAGACGCTGCCGTTCTCGCCGGTCGTGTAGTTGCCGACGCCCGAGTAGTTGGAGTCGTTGCCGTTTTCGGCCACCTCGACCGTCGCGTTCGGTACGGCGGTGCCGTTTTCGGTCACGTCGACCGTCGCCTCACCGTCGTCTCCCTGCGAGACCGACACCGAGAGTCCCTCTCCGGTCGAGGGCGTGAGTTCGACAGACTCGGTCGCGTTGAACGAATCGCTGGTGACGTTCAGCGTCACGTTCACGGCCGACTCGGGTGCCGGGAGGACGGTGGTTCCGTTCTCGTCGGTCGTGTAGTTGCCGATGCCCGTGTAGTTGCCGTCGGCGGTCACGTTGACCGTCGCGTTCTGTACCTCGGAGGCGTTCTGCGTCACGGTGACTGTCGCTTCGCCGGTGTCGTCGCTCTGGTCGACGTCCACGTCGAGCGACGCGTCCGCTGCGAGCGCGCCCGCGACACCCGGTGCGAGCGCCGTGCAGAGGAGTACTAGCACGAACGTGAGAGTAACTTTTCTTGAACTCATCAACTTTCCCGACATCCAGGGAGTAGATAAAGGGGGGCTGCCGTTCATCCGGTTCGGTTCGTTGAAAACGGACGAGAACCGTTTATAACCGTTCAAACTACTTTCTAAATCGTTTATCTTTCCTCTCTAATTGACTATCACGAACGATTACGTGGCGCGGGCGAGCGCCTCTCGGGCGTGGTCGGTCGCCCGCCGCATCACCGATTCGGCGTCGAGCGTCAGCAGTTCGCGGTCCCGCATCAGCACCTCGCCGTCGCAGACGGTGTGTCGGACGTCCGACCCGCGAACCGCGTACGCGAGGTGGCTCACGTGGTCGTGCGCGGGCGTGAGGTGCGGCGCGTCGAAGTCGACGACGACGACGTCGGCGTTCGCGCCCGCTTCGAGGCGACCGGAGTCGAATCCCAGGGCGTCCGCCCCGCCGCGCGTCGCCAGTTCGACGACCGTCTCGGCGGCGACGGCGCTCGCGTCCTCGGCGGCGAGTTTACCGACCATCGCCGCGTCGCGCATCTCGTCGAACAGGTCGAGGTCGTTGTTCGACGCCGCGCCGTCGGTGCCGAGGCCGACGGAGACGCCCGCGTCGAGCATCCGCTGGACGGGCGCGATGCCCGAGGCGAGTTTCATGTTCGACGCCGGGCAGTGAACCACGCTCGTTCCGCGCTCCGCGAGCAGTGCTATCTCCGTGTCGTCGACGTGGACGCCGTGGGCGAGGAATTCCGAGTCGCCGAGCATCCCGAGACCGGCGGCGTACTCGAGGGGACGTTCACCGCGTTCGTCGACGATGGGGTCGACTTCTTCGGTCGTTTCGTTCCCGTGATAGTGGACGGGAACGCCGAGTTCGCGGGCGCGGGCGACCGACTCGCGGAGTTCGCCTTCGCTCACCGTCGTGAGGCTGTGCGGCATGTACGCCGTCGAGATTCGCCCGTCGGCCGCGCCGTCGAACTCGGCGGCCACGTCGAGACTTTCGTCGATGTCGGCCCGCGCCGCCTCGTCGTCCTTGCCGACGGTGACGACGCCGTGACCGAGGCGGGCGCGGAGACCCGCCTCTTCGACGACGTCGGCGATTTCGGGGACGTGGAAGTACATGTCCGCGAAGCCGGTCGTCCCCGAGCGAATCATCTCGACCATCGCCAGTTCCGCGCCGACGCGGACGTCCTCGGGGGTGAGCGCGCCCTCGACCGGCCAGATATCCTCCCGAAGCCACGTCTCGAGCGGTTTGTCGTCGGCGACGCCGCGGAGCAGCGTCATCGGGACGTGCGTGTGCGCGTTGACGAGACCGGGCATCACGAGCCCGCCCTCTGCGTCGAGCGTCTCGTCTCCCGTCTCTGTGTCGCCGACGGCGAGAATCTCGCCCGAATCGGCGTCGACCAGCACGTCGCCGTCGTCGACCGACAGGTCCGGCAGGAGAATCTCGCCGCCGGTAATCTGGAGCGTCGTCATGACGCACCGTACAGACGAGACGACCAAAGGCGGTCCGGTTCCGAGGGAAGAATCGCTCGTGTCGATGCCGAAAGAAAATGTCTGCGGGATACACTTATCATACGAGATGATTGATATCCCGGTATGGCTGTCACAGCCTCCCCGCTCCGACAACTCGTCGTCGGCGACGAGGACGCCGTCGAGTGGCTCGCCCTCATCCCCCTCCTCTTCACCGTCGAGTGTATGGGTGTCGTCGTCTGTCGGATGCTCGGCCTGTTCCCGCTGGTGGTCGTTCCCGGTGCGCTGGTCACGCTCGCGTTGATGGTCGTCCCCTCGGCTTTGAGCGCGACCAACGGCGGCGGCCTCTTCGGGAGCGTCGTACTCGGCCTCGCGCCCGTCTCCGGCCTGCAACTGGCGCTGAGCGGCGAAGCACCGCTCGGCGTCGACGTGGCGACGATGGCGAGCGTCGGCGTCGTCGCCGGCGTCGGCCTCGGCGCGGCCGGATTCGCCGTCGGTCTGGCGATGCGGTAGAGAAGCGACCGGGCCGAAGCGCAGAGAGGGAAAGACAGTTCTCCCGCGCCCGCGAGCATCACGGTATGCGAATCGCCGTGCCCAACAAGGGCCGCCTGCACGACCCGTCGATGGAACTTCTCGAACGCGCCGGACTCCACGTCGAGAACGGTGCGGCCCGGAAACTGTACGCCGAGACGGTCGACCCCGACGTCACCGTCCTGTTCGTCCGCGCCGCCGACATCCCCGGCTACGTCCGCGACGGCGCGGCCGACATGGGAATCACCGGCCTCGACCAGGTCCGGGAGTCGGGTCACGAACTGACCGAACTGCTCGACCTGGGCTTCGGGAAGTGCCGCCTCGTGCTCGCCGCCCCCGAGGACGGCGAGATTCACACCGTCAGCGACATCGAGGGCAGGACCGTCGCCACCGAGTTCCCGCACGTCACGCGCACGTTCTTCGAAGAGCGCGGCGTCGACGCCGACGTGGTCGAGGTGACGGGCGCGACGGAACTCACCCCGCACGTCGAGATGGCCGACGCCATCGTCGACATCACGAGCACCGGGACGACGCTCCGGGTCAACCGTCTCGCCGTCGTCGAGGAGGTGCTGTCGAGTTCGGTTCGGCTGTTCGCCCGACCCGACGCGGCCGACGACGAGAAGGTCCAGCAGGTGACGACGGCGTTCGAGTCGGTGCTGGCCGCCGACGGCAAGCGTTACCTGATGATGAACGCGCCGAAGTCGAAACTCGACGACGTGCGCGAGGTCATCCCCGGGATGGGCGGACCGACGGTGATGGACATCGCCGGCGGGCCGCAGAGCGACTCGAACGCGAACGGTGGAACCGCGAGCGGAACGGAGGACGACGACGCCACCGTCGCGGTCCACGTCGTCGTCGACGAGCGCGAGGTGTTCGAGACCATCGGCAACCTCCGCGAAGTCGGCGCGTCGGACATCCTCGTCACCGAAATCGAACGGCTGGTCGAGTAGCACGGCGTCGAAAGTCGCTCGACGCCGCCGAGACGGCGTTCATCGCCGCCGCAGGTCCGGTTCGGTGAGGCCGTGGTAGAGCACCACTCGCCCGTAGCGTTTCTTCGCCCACGCCGCGACGAGCAGACAGCCGACAGAGAGCGCGGAGACGCCGAGCAACCCCGCGTCGGGACCGAACGCGCCGCCGGTGTACAGTTCGGGACCGTGCCGATTCAACACCAGAAGCGACGCCGAGGGGTCGACGCCGCCGACGGGGAGGCCGAACACCGGTCCCTGAAACAGGTTCCAGGAGGCGTGAAAGCCGACCGGGAGCGCGATTTCGCCGGTGAGCACGTACGCGAACGCGAGGAGGACGCCCGCGAACGCGACGCCGAGCGTGCTGACGACCGTCGCGTTGGGGTTTGTGACGTGTAGCAGCGCGAAGACGGCCGCCGAGACCACGATCGCGCCGCCGACGGCCCGGTCGGCGTCGAAGTCGGCGTGACCGAACAACCCCTCGGCGAGGTTCGTGACGACGTAGCCGCGAAACAGCAGTTCCTCGTGGAAGCCGACGAAGACGACGAACCCGACGGACAGCAGCAGTTGCGGGAGCAGCGACGGGAGCGGCGCGCTGAACACCGCCTCGACGCTCACCCACCCGGCGCCGTACTCGACGAGAAAGACGAGCGTCATCAGCGCCGTCCCGAGGCCGAAACCGACGCCGAGGTCGATCCACCAGTCTCGGTCGACGTGGAGGCCGAAGTCCGCGAAGTAGCGTCGGTCGAGAAACGTCCCGCTGAACGAGACGGCCGCGATAGTCGCCGTTCCGAGGAGCACGAGCGGCGCGAACTCAGAGAGCAGCGCGACGCTCCCGCCGACGACCGCCTCGCCCTCCCCGTTCGGTGCGGTGAACGCGACCAGGACGAACCACCCGGTGAGCGTCAGCGCCGCGATGAGCAGGGTCGTCGCCGCGATGCGCCACGGCGCGCGCAGACGGCGCTCGTCGAGGTTCCACAGCATCTCCGGGACGAGACTGTTCACCGGACGCTCACCCGCCCGGAACCGAGCGACGACCCGAACGGACCCGCCGCGCGCGACCCGAGTCGCCCGAACGGGCACGGCGTCGGATGACGAAAGACGTCCATGTCGTTCTTGTACTCACGAACGTCCTACTTGTATCTATCCGTCGTCAGAGAGGCGGGGGGTGGACGGCGACGAATCCGCCGGAGGTCCAGCGAACGTCGCGCGACGGACGGCGGTTAGCCGGGCGCGCTTTGCCAGAGCGCGAGCAGGCTAAAGACGAGCGCGCCAAGGATGATACTGACGACGACGTGGATGACGACGATGTAGGCGGTCAACCGCCACGACCGGTCGTAGAGGTACTTCACCGCCGCGGCGTCGAGCGCGAGCGCCACCGGCAGCGCCAGCGCCGCCGAGACGTCGAACGCCGTCGAGAGAACCGCGACACCGGCCGGGAGCGGACCGACGCCGAACGCGTTTCGAACGGCGACGTCGCCGAGGACGTTGCGGGCGGCGATGTGGGCCGTCGCGGAGAGAAACAGTGCGAAGAGGCCGGCGGTGCCGGCGATGGCGACCGGACTCCCGAGCGTCGTCTGCAGCGGAACGACCATGGTCGGGTTTCGAGGGCCGACCGTATGGTGTTTTCCGAACGCGACGGACGACGTGCGCGACGGTGGCGGGGCGAAACGACCGCCTCGACTTTGTTACCCGGTGCCGAACGCTCTGTATGCCGACCGAGAGCGATCCGAACGTCGAAACGGACGGTGGCGACGCAGACGGTGAACCGAGCGACGGCGACGTCGACGGGAAATCAGACGACGGCGACGACGATAACGAATCAGACGACGGCGACGTGAGGAGTAATCGACGCGACAGAGAGGGCGGTTACGAACCGAGGTCGGACCCGTCGGCGGCCGAACCGACGGAGCCGAGCCCGTCCGAGCCGAACCCGCCGGAGAACCTCCCGACGGCGGTCGTGGAGATGCTCCGACGGCTCTCGGCGCACGACCTTCGAGAGGCCGTGCTGTACGGTCAAGAGCTGCTACAACTCCGGCAGCGGACGGGCCCGCGCATCGAGCCACGGGTCGGCGAGGAGTTCGTCCGCGTCGAGGACCGCGACGGTTACACGCTCGTCGTCAAGCGCGAACCGTGCGGCGAGGGTTGCGAAAACTGTCCGCACGGGCCGTACGGCTATCACGTCACCGAAGAGAAACTACCGAGCGGCGAGCGCCGAACGCGGTGGACGCTCATCGGTCGCGTCGAAGGATAATCAGTCGAGGAGACCGAGTTCGGAGAGTCGGCTGACGATCTTGTCGACGGCGTGTTCGGCGTCGACGGGCTGTTTTCCGCCCGTGATGACGAGTTTGCCGGAACCGAAGAGGAGCGCGACGACTTTCGGTTCGTCGAGACGGTAGACGAGGCCAGGGAACTGCTCGGGTTCGTACTCGATGTTCTCGAGACCGAGGCCGATGGCGATAGCGTTGAGATTGAGATTGCGGCCGAGGTCCGCGCTCGTGACGATGTTCTGGACGGTGATTTCAGGGTCCTCGTCGACCGGAATCTGGAGGTCGCGGAGTTTGTCGAAGACGATTCCGAGACTCTCGTGAACGTCGTCGGTCGACTTCGCGCCCGTGCAGACGATTTTCCCGGACCGGAAGATGAGCGCGGCCGACTTCGGGTTCTGCGTGCGGTAGACGAGACCGGGGAACTGCTCGGGGTCGTAATCGGCACCTTCGAGGTCCATCGCGACGCTCTGAAGGTCGAGTTCCTGTCCGATTCCGGTGGAGGCGACCACGTTCTCTATGTTTATCGTGTCCTTGGGGTCACTCATGGAACGGTTTAAGTATCGTATTTAAGGTTTAAAAAGGTTGGTGCAGGGGTTGATAGGTTCGATTCTAGTGAACGCGACCGATTTTGCGGCGCTCGGTGGGTCGCACCCGAGAAGTCGCCCGTTCGAACCGTTCGACACGCTCATACGTCGCCCCCGACAGATTCGACCGTGTACTGTCTGGAACTCGCCGGCGAGGACGACGCGTTCGCGGCCTACGAGGCCCGCGCGGCCGCCGGAGAACCGGAACTGGCCGCCCCCGGCGTCGCTCTCGCGCGGACGCTCGACGTTGCGCGCGCGAGAACGCTCGCGTACACCCACCGCGCCAGCGACCTGGTCGGCCATACCGACGCCAGCGTCGAGAGCGCTCGCGTCCTCCTCGAAGCGGCGTCGCTGTCGCGGGAGGGAACCGTCGCCGTCCGCGCCCGAGACGTTCGCGGCGAGAGCGGCGTCTCGACCGGCGACGCCGAGCGCGAACTCGGCGGCGTCCTCGTCGACCGCGGCTACTCGGTCGATTTGGACGACCCCGACAACGTCCTCCGCGTGGTTTTCGCGGACGAGCGCTGCTTCGTCGGTTGGCAGGTCGTCGAGAGCGTCCGCGACTACGGGAGCAGAAAGCCGACCGACCGACCGTTCTTCCAACCGGGGAGCATGGCGCCGCTCGACGCCCGCGCGTTCGCCAACATCGCCGGAGCGAAGCCGGGTGCCCGGATGTTAGACCCGATGTGCGGCACCGGCGGCACGCTCATCGAAGCGGGACTCGTCGGCGCGACGCCCGTCGGCGTCGACGCGCAGGCGAAGATGGCCGCCGGTGCGCGAAAAAATCTCGACGCCTACGTCGACGGCGACGCCCACGTCGTCCGCGGCGACGCCACCGCCCTCCCTTTCTGCGACGACGCCGTCGACGGCGTCGTCTTCGACGCGCCGTACGGCCGTCAGTCGAAAATCGCGCGGCACTCGCTCCGAGACCTCGTTTCGGGGGCGCTCGAAGAAGCGTACCGCGTCGCGCCGCGGGGCGTCCTCGTCGCCGACCGCTCGTGGCGCGAGGAAGCGGAGAGCGCCGGGTGGACGGTCGACGAGACATTCGAACGGCGGGTGCACCGCTCACTCGTCAGGCACGTTCACGTGTTGCGGAGCGACGATTGAGGCGGAACGACGATTAGGGCGGAGCGACCGACTTCGGCGACGAACGATGTTCTGAGTAGAGGAACACGTCTCTCCGTTTGCAGAACGCGGGTGCGGGATTTCGTCAGGACTGTCGCGCTACGACCGTCTCGCCCGCACGGACGCGCTGGCCCTTCTCGACGCAGAGGTCCGTCGCGTCGAACCGCTCGGGGAGCAACACGTCGGCGCGACTGCCGAAGGCGATGTGACCGATTCGTTGCCCGCGTTCGAGCGTCGTTCCCTCTTCGACGTAGGGGTGGATGCGCCGGGCGAACGCGCCGGCGATGAGCGATATCTCGAACTCGCCGCAGTCGACGTCGACGCGTTCGTTTCGCTCCGAATCCTTCGAGAACGCCGGTCTGTGTGCGCCGGGTCGGTGCGTCACCGACTCGACGTCGGCGTCGGCGGGCGCGCGGTTGACGTGGACGTCGGTGACGTTCATGAACACGCCGACGCGGACGCGGTCGCCCTCGCGTCGGACGACCGAGACGCGGCCGTCGGCCGGCGAGACGAACCCCGACTCGGGGGCGGTGCGGTCGGGGTCGCGGAAGAACCAGAGGACGAACAGCGCGACCGCGACGCAGAGAAGCCCCACCGGGGGGACGAGCACCGAGAGCGGGACGGCCAGAAGCGCCGGCGGGAGCGCGTAGCGCCGCGCCGACGGGGCGAACTGCCGCGGGACCGCCGCCGCGACGCGGCGGGGTGAGAGCGGGGCCATCTACGCAGCCCCACCCGCGGGCGACCACTCGGTCAGCAGGTGACAGACGTGGATTCGGTCGTCCGTTCCCGTCGCCAGGTCGAGGTCGACCTGCCCCGCGAGTCGGTGGAGGCGCGCGAGGTCGTCGCCGCTGTAGTCGGTCCGAGCGACGCGGAGCAGTTCGCCGAGCAGCTCTTGGCCGCTGTATCCCTCGTCGAGGAGGTCGTCGACGGCTTTGCGGGCGGCTTTGAACTCCCCTTCCCTCGCCTCGGCGAGGACGTCGCGGAGCGCCTCGTCGTCGCCGACGTCGCCGAGCGTCTCGAACGCCGCGTTCATCGTCAGTCCGTCGGCGGCGGCGGCGGTCGCCTGTGCGCTGAGAATCGCCTTGCGGAGGTTGCCGCCGGCGAATCCGGCGACGTACTCCAGGCCGTCTTCGTCGTAGTCGGTCCCCTCGGCGTCGACGATGCCTCGGAGGACTTCGACGGTCTCGTCGGTCGTCGGTGCGCGAACCGGTACCGGGAAACAGCGCGAGCGAATCGGCGGGATGAGTTTCGTCGGCTGCCGCGTCGTGATGACGAACTGCGTCGTCCGGTGGTGCTGCTCCATCACGCGGCGCAACGCCTGCTGGAAGTCCTCGCGGATGGCTTCGGCGTTGTCGAGGACGATGGTCTTGTACTCGCCGGAGACGGGCGCGTAGCTCGCCGACTCCTTGAGCACGCGGTTTATCATGTCGCGTTTGGCCATCCGGCTGCGACCGGCGAGAAACGACTCGAAGCGAGGGTCTTCCCGGAGTTCCTTCTTCGTCCGGCCGAAGAAGTCGGCGACGTTAATCTCGACGAGGTCGTTGTCGACGTCCTCGTGCGTCTCGCGGGCGAGCGCTCGGACCGCCGCCGTCTTTCCCACACCCGGCGGCCCCTGAACGACGAGGTTCATCGGTTCGTCGACGGTGCGAGCGAGTCGCTCTCGCACAGCCGCCTGCGGGAGGTCGGCGAGGTCCGGTGCGTGCGCATCGGTCCACAGGGGGGCGTCCATTGGCTCGGTATTGTCGGCAACGACGTAAGAATCGGTCGGTTCGACGCACCTCTCGCGGTCGTTCGACTCGTTCGACCTACCCGCCGACCGACGACCAGCTATCCGAACTCGACGCGATGAGAGCCGCCTCGGTCGTCGTCTCGTTCGTCCGACCGGTCTCGTTCGTACTCGAGCCGTTCTCGCCCGTATCGGACTTTCCGGACGCATCGGAACCGCGGTCCGTCGGCTCGTCGTCCTCGGCGTCGACGTCGACGATTTCGACTTCTTCGCCCGTCCCGGACTGATCGATGACGGGTTTGAGGATGTACTTCCCGCTCTTTCCCGCCTCGAAGACGGAAACGTCGAAGACGAAGTCGACCGCTTCGCCGTTTCCGAGCGTGAACCCCTTGTGAAGTTGCAGTTTGTCACTCGGCAGTTTTACGCGCACTTCCTCTCCGTTTTCGAGGGTGCCGTTCACCGACGAGACGTAGATGAAGACACTCCCGTAACTTCCGCCGGAGACGTTCAGTTCCCCGAGCGACGTCGAGTTAGCGCCCTGAAGTCGCGTGAGGTCGACAGTTCGTTCGTCGACGTCGAACTCGCGCCACCCTTCCTCGGGTGCCGAGTCGTCGGCTTCGGTCGCCGTCCCGTTCGCCGTTCCGTTCGCCGTCTCGGTGGCGTTCGTCTCGTCGCGGGTCGTCGGCTTCAGTCCGACTTTCGTGATCGTGACGTTGAGGTGTGCGAAGTCGCCGATAGCGTTGCGCTCGTCGCTCACGTAGAAGCGGACGGTTCCATCGCTCCCGTCGACGTGGTCGGTCTGCGTATCGACCGACGCGTCGGTCGAGGGGCCGTCCTCTGAAATCCCGCCAGTGCATCCGGCCAGCACCACCAAGAGCGCCGTCAGCACGCTGACGGCTGTCGTCTGGTTCATGTACTCTGTCCAATTCGAACGTTCCCTAAAGTAATACAGTGTTCGTTCGGATAGTTTTCTGTGCGTGAACAGTTTGGAGCGTCGACCTCGGAGTCGCCACAGTCGGCGCAGTCGGTGCAGTCGGGGGGTTTTGACCTCGTTTCTGCAGTTCGAGCGCGTCTGTGAGAGACGGACCGTCGTACCCGGCACCGACTCGACGGCGTATCCGACACGGGTTTAGCCCGTGCCCGTCTCACAGCGTGTATGTCGATGCGCGTGACCTTCTTAGGAACCAGCGGGGCCGTTCCGACGACGCAGCGGGCCCCCAGCGCCGTCCTCCTCAACCGGGAGGGCGAGCGCCTGCTTTTCGACTGCGGCGAGGGAACTCAGCGGCAGATGATGCGCTTCGGAACCGGCTTCGGCGTCTCCCACCTGTTCGTCACACACCTGCACGGCGACCACATCCTCGGCATCCCCGGCCTGATACAGTCGTGGGACTTCAACGGCCGCGAGGAGGCGCTGGCCATCCACGCACCCCGCGGGTCGAGAGAACACGTCGAGAACCTCGTCCACGCGGGCGGCTACCGGCCGAGTTACCCCGTTCGAGTCCACGAGGTCAGCGCCGGGGCGACGGCGCTGGAAGCGGAGGAGTACGAGGTTCGGACGTTCGAGACCAACCACCGGACGCGCTCGCAGGGTTACGCGCTCGTCGAGGACGACCGACCCGGGCGGTTCGACCGCGAGCGGGCCGAGTCGCTGGGCGTCCCCGTCGGGCCGAAGTTCGGCAGGCTCCACGAGGGCGAGTCGGTCGAACTCGACGACGGCCGGGTCGTCGACCCCGAGGAAGTGGTCGGCGAACCGCGACCGGGGCGAACGTTCGTCTACACGGGTGACACCCGCCCGGTACAGGCGACCGTCGACATCGCCGAGAACGCGGACCTGCTGATTCACGACGCGACGTTCGCCTCCGACAACGCCGGACGCGCCCGCCAGACGGCGCACTCGACGGCGAGGGAGGCGGCCGACGTCGCGCAGCGCGCGGGCGCGAAGCGTCTCGCGCTGACGCACATCTCCTCGCGCTACGCGGGCGACGCCTCGCAGTTGGCCGAGGAAGCCGCGGAAGCGTTCGACGGCGAGTCGTTCGTCGCCGAGGACGGCCAACGGGTCGAGATTCCGTACCCGGACGCCGAGTAGAATCCGCCGGTCCCCGAAAGCCGCCCGTCGGTTCCGGCGTGGGGTATTTACTCACTGACCACTTATTCCGTCAGCGTGAACGCTCGGACGCGTGCGCTCGACTCCGTCGTCTTCGGCGTCGACATCCAGAGCGGTGACGTTCGCGGAGACGCGCCCTCCTACGCGCTCGTCGCCCTCGACGGCGACGAGGTGGAACGCGACGTGGTCTCGCTTCGGAAGCTGAGACGACTGGTCGAAGCGCGAGAACCGGCGATGATAGCGACCGACAACATGTACGAACTCGCCGCCGACAAGGACGCGCTCGTCCACTTTCTGCGGTGGCTCCCCGAGGAGACGAAACTCGTCCAGGTGACCGGCGCGGAGCGCCCCGAACCGCTGTCGCGGGTCGCCTCCCGCCACGGCGTCCCCTACGGCAAGAAGCCGATGAAGGAGGCGGAGGCCGCCGCGCGCCTCGCGCTCGGCAACGTCGGCTACGAGGTGAGCGCCTTCACCAACACGACGACGGTGAAGGTTTCGCGCGGTCGCTCGACCGGTAAAGGCGGATGGAGCCAGGACCGGTACACGCGGCGCATCCACGGCAACGTCAGGCGTCGCGCCCGCGAGATAGAGTCCGAGCTCGACGAAGCCGGACTGGAGTACGAACGAGACGCGACCGAGAAGTACGGCGGCTTCTCGAACGCCGTCTTCACGGTCGAAGCGCGTCCCAAGGACATCCCCGTCTCGGCGAACCGCTCCGGCGACGTGCGGGTCGAAATCGAGCGCGAGCGACGCGACGGCGTCGAGTTCGAACCGCTCGTGAAACGGCGCGACCGGGTCATCGTCGGCATCGACCCCGGCACGACCACCGCCGTCGCCGTCGCGGACCTCGACGGCAACGTCCTCGACGTCTACTCGTCGCGAACCGACGACACCGCGGACGTCGTCGAGTGGCTCATCGAGCGCGGGCGGCCGACCATCGTCGCCGCCGACGTACAGCCGATGCCCGAGACCGTCGAGAAGTTCCGCCGGAGTTTCGAGGCCGTCGGCTGGGCCCCGCCGAGAGACCTCCCGGTCGACGAGAAACTCCACCGGACTCGGAACGTCGACTACGACAACGACCACGAGCGCGACGCGCTGGCGGCGGCGCTGTTCGCGTACGATGACCACGAGGACCAGTTCGCGCGAATCACGCGGAAGGTGCCGCCGAACGTCGACCGCAGCGAGGTCATCGCGCGCGTTCTCGCCGAGGAGGAGCCCGTCGAAGCCGTGCTTCGGGAGCTCGACCCCAACGTCGAGGACGACGACGAGGACCAGTCGACGCACGAACCGCGCGAACTCACCGAGGAGGAAAAACGCATCAAGCGACTCGAACGGCGGGTCGAGCGCCTCGAAGAACACGCGGACGACCTGAAGGCCCGTCTGGAGACGAAAGACGAGACTATCGCGGAGTACGAGCGCGAACTCTCCGACGCCCGACGGAAGGAACGCCGCGAGGCTCGCGAGCGGCGCGAGGTCAACCGCTTGGAGCGCGAGAACGAGCGACTGGAGCGCGAACGCGACCAGGCCGAGGAGAGCGCCGAGGAGCTACAGCGCAAACTCGACCGCCTGAAGACGCTGTGGAAGCTCGACCACTCGAACTTCTCGGACGTGGCGGGCGACCGCGACCTCGTCGCGGTGAAAGTCGTCGAGCAGTTCACGCACGACGCCATCGAAGCGGCTCAAGAACAGTTCGGTCTGGCGTCGGGGGACGTGGTGTACCTCCGCGACGCCAGCGGTGCGGGTCGACGCACCGCCGAACTGCTCGCGGAGACCGAACCGCGGGTGGTCCTCCGCGACGGCGGCCTCTCGGACGTCGCCGACGAGCTGCTGTTCGAGGCCGAGATTCCAGTCGGTCCCGCCGACGACGTGTCGATGCAGGAGGTCGACGAACTCGCCGTCGCCCGCGAGAGCGACGTAGAGGAGGTCATCGACGACTGGAGAGAGCGCGCCGAGGAGCGTCGCCGCGACCAGAACTCGGCGATGGTCGACCAGATCATCTCCGAGCACCGCGCCGAGAACCGCGGTCGATAGACGGGCGGACGGCCCCGGTCCGGCCGTCCGTTCGGCTCCGGAGACCCGGCCCAAGACCCATTCGTCCTCGCGTTGAGAGACACGGTATGTCTTCGCGCGAGGTCAGCGGTGCCAGCGTTCGTCTCGTTTTTGCGGGCGTGTTAGTGACCGCGCTGGGTATCGTCGCTGCGCTTATCCTCCTGCCGTTTCTCACGTATCTGCTCGCCGCAGCGCTGCTCGCGTTCGTGCTCTACCCGCTTCAGCGGCGGCTCGCAGCCCGGGTCGGGACGCGGCTCTCTGCCGCCGCGCTGGTGGCGCTGTCCGTTCTCTGCGTGGTCCTCCCGCTCGGACTGCTGGTGTACCGACTCGCCAGCGGCGGCAGCGTCGTTCCGGGAGAGCTCGAAGAGCTCCCCCGGCTGCCGGTGATCGAGTCGCTCATAGAGCGGTCGGTGGGCGTCGAGATGTCGATTCGCTCGCAGCTGAACACCGCTCTCGGACAGGTTTCGTCGATGCTCGCCGAACAGAGCTCCGGCATCGTCGGCGCGGGAGTGCACGCGACGTTCGGCGTGCTCCTGTTCGTGTTCGTGCTCTACTATCTGCTGAAGGACGGTCACCGACTGGTCGCGTGGCTCCTGTACGTCACGCCGCTCCCCGAGGCGGTGCAGGACGAACTCGTCGCGCAGACGAACGCGATGACGTGGGCCGTGCTCGAGGGACACGTCCTCGTCGCCGTCGTCCAGGGTATCGTCGCGGGTGCCGGTCTCTTCGTCGCCGGCATCCCGAACGCGGGGTTCTGGACGTTGGTGATGATGGTGGTCGCGCTCATCCCGGTTCTCGGCGTCGGCGTCGTCGTCGGTCCGGCGGTGCTGTATCTCGTCGTCGTCGATAGACTCCTCGCCGCCGTGCTGCTGGCTGCGTACGGCGTGACCATCGTCGCGCTCATCGACGACTACCTGCGGGCGTACCTCATAAATCGAGGGTCGGCACTCAACTCGGCGGTCATCCTCGTCGGCGTTCTGGGTGGCGTGTACCTCCTCGGTCCGATGGGGCTGTTCTACGGACCGATTCTGCTCGGTCTGTTCAAGGCGACCATCGAGGTGTTCGACGACTACTACGAGGTGCTGGAGCGTCCCTGACGCCCCCGATGCGTCGCTCCGAGGGCACCGTCACCGGTGGGCTGACAGCCGGAACTCGCAGTCGCGGAGCGGCGTTCCGGACACCCGCCTCGACTCGCTCCGCGGCGATGCTCAGCGCACGCCGGGGAGTGGTCCCGTCATCCGGTTTGAACCCTCGGACGCCCTGACACACTTCCAGAAGTCATATCCCACACCCCACGCTCGGTACGAGTATGGACGCCTACGAGCGAATCACCCGGAACGCCTCCGAGGTGGTCACCGAGGACGAGGTACGCACGCTAGCTGAATCACCCGAGGGCAAGCGGGCGTACGTCGGCTACGAGCCGTCGGGCGTCCTCCACATCGGTCACATGCTGACGGCGACGAAGCTCATCGACCTGCAGGAGGCGGGCTTCGAGGTCACCGTGCTTCTGGCCGACGTCCACGCCTACCTCAACGACAAGGGGACGTTCGAGGAGATACGCGAGACCGCAGAGCGGATGAGAGAGCAGTTCGTCGCCTACGGCCTCGACGAGTCGAAGACGGAGTTCGTGCTCGGCTCCGAGTTCCAGTTCGACCGCGAGTACATCCTCGACCTCCACGCGCTCGAACTGAACACCTCGATGTCGCGCGCCGAGCGGGCGATGGCCGAGATCAAGAGCGGCGAGGCGGTGAAAGTCTCGCAGGCGGTGTACCCGCTGATGCAGGCGCTCGACATCGTCTACCTCGACGTCGACCTCGCCATCGGCGGGATGGAACAGCGGAAGGTCCACATGCTCGCCCGCGACACGCTGCCGAGCATCGGTGAGGAGTCACCGACCTGCCTGCACACGCCGCTCATCGCCGACCTCGGCTCCGGCGTCGGGAAGATGTCCTCCTCGAAAGGCGTCACCATCTCGATGGAGGACTCGACCGAGGAGATCGAAGAGAAGGTCAACGGCGCGTACTGCCCGCCGACGGCCGACCCCGACCCCGACGAGGAGGGCAACGACCGCGAGAACCCCGTCCTCCAGATCTTCGAGTACCACGTCTTCCCGCGCTTCGAGACGGTGGTCGTCGAACGCCCCGAGAAGTACGGCGGTAACCTCGAATACGACGACTACGAGTCGCTGGCGGCGGACCTCGAATCCGGCGAGTTGCATCCGGCGGACGCCAAAGGCGCGCTGGCGGCGTACCTCGACGAACTCGTCGCGCCGGGTCGCGAGAAGATTCGGCAGGCGAAGCAGTAGCGGTCGCCCGGTTCGAGAGTGGAGCGCCCGCTCAGGCGAAGCCGAACGCCTGCATCGTACTTTTGACGATTCCCTGCGCGACGAGACCGACGCCCGCCAGCACGAGCGCGAGGCCGGCGGCGACGATGGGTGCCTGATAGGCGACGATACCGATTCCCGCGAGCAGCAGAACGACGCCGAGAACGCCGGACGTACCGAGCTTGTCGAGCATACCCGATACTCCTCGCGTCTGTCCGGTAAAACCACCGGTCGCGTCGCGGGAGAGGTCGTTCTGTCGCCCGTTCGGCTTTCAACGGCGGTTTTAACAATTACGACGACGAACGGCCCTTATGAGCGAGAACGAAGGGCGCAACAACCTTCGAATGCCGAACGACGACGAGGAGTTCGCGGTCGTGACGAACATGCTCGGCGCAAACCGCGTGAAGGTTCGCTGCGCGGACGGCACGGAACGGACCGCTCGCATTCCCGGCCGGATGCAGAAACGCATCTGGATACGCGAAGACGACGTCGTCCTCGTCGAACCGTGGGACTGGCAGGACGAGAAAGCCGACGTGACCTGGCGCTACAAGAAGCAGGAGGCCGAGCAGTTGCGCGAAGAAGGGCACATCCAGTAGCCAGTCGTAGTTCGATGCGGTTCGGGGTCTACGGACCGAAGCGACGACGTGGAGCGACCGCTGGTCCGCACCTGTGAGTCTTTTAACGCCGGCGCTCGTAGCCCTTCACGAATGACTGACGAGTTCGGCCTGATAGCGCCCGACGCCGCCGACGGCTTCGGAGACGAGTGGGAGGAGATAGACGTCTCCGACACGGAGGCCGACCGTATCGCACGCCGCCGGGACCGCGAGTTCAGCCAGTTCAGAAAGCGCATCAAGGACGCCGACCAGTTCAAAGTCGAGCAGTCGGTGTTCGACGACGCCACGTTCGCGGCCATCTACAAACTGGTTCAGGACGGCTACATCGAAGCGTTCGGCGGCCCCATCTCGACCGGCAAGGAAGCGAACGTCTACGAGGCGCTCGGAGCCGACGACACCGACGTCGCGGTGAAGATATACCGAATAAGCGCCTCGAACTTCCAACAGATGCGCGAGTACCTCGAAGGCGACCCGCGCTTCGAGGGCATCGGCAACGACAAGGGAAAGATCGTGCTCGCGTGGGTCAGAAAGGAGTTCGCCAACCTCGAACGCGCCCAGAAGGCGGGCGTCCGCGTGCCGACGCCCATCGCCGTCGAGCGCAACGTGCTCGTGATGGAGCTCGTCGGCCTCGTCGAGGAGCGCGCGCGCCGCCTCGCGGAGGTGAACGTCGAAAACCCGCAGACGGCGTACGAAGTCGTCCGCGAGTACATGCGACGCCTCCACGGCGCCGGGTTGGTCCACGGCGACCTCTCGGAGTACAACATGATCATCCACGAGGGCGAACTCGTCATCATCGACCTCGGGCAGGCCGTGACGGTTCACCACCCCAACGCCGCCGAGTTCCTCGACCGCGACTGCGAGAACGTCGCGAACTTCTTCTCCCGACAGGGTCTCGACGTGACCGGCGAGGAACTGCGCGAGTACGTCACCGAGGTCGAACCGGAGCCGTAGCCGGTCGTCGGCCGCAGAGACAACTCTCACGACGATGCAACCTGCGGTATGGGCAACAGGTGTCGACACTCCGACGTATGCAATCCATCGCGGACGCCGGGACGCTGAGCATCTGAGCGTACTCGTCGACACGCTTTTTCCCTCTCCCCATCTACTCGATGACGATGAACGCCGCTCCCTGGCGCTGGTGGTCGCCCGCCTCGGGAGCGGACAGTCCCGCCGTCGTCGTCGCCGCGGCGTAACCCGGTGACCCCGACGCGGGCGCTCACTCTGTTCTCCTCGGTCGCACCGCGTTCGACTACCGCAACCAACTAATCCACCAGCAGATGCCCGATTTCACCGTCACACCGTACAGCGTCGAGGGCGAGGTCGACTACGACCGCCTCCTCGACCAGTTCGGCGCAGACCGACTGACAGACGAACAGTTATCGACCTTCCCGCAGCCGCCGCACCCCCTGCTCCGCCGCGGCGTGTTCTACGCCGGCCGCGACGTAGACCGGTTCACGAGCGCCGCCAGTCGCGGCGAGACCGTCTCGGTCGTGACCGGCCGAGGACCGTCGGGACCGATGCATCTCGGCCACGTCCTCCCCTTCTACTTCGCGAAGTGGCTGCAGGCGGAGACGGGCGCGTACGTCTACGTCCCGCTCTCCGACGACGAGAAGTACTTCTCGAAGGACCTCTCCTTCGAGGAGATTCACGACCACACGCGCGAGAACCTCCGCGACCTCGTCGCCGTCGGCTTCGACCCCGAGCGGACGCGCTTCGTCGTCGACACCGCCGACGCCGACGTACTCTACCCGCTCGCCGCCGAGTTCGCCAAGGAGATCACGCCCGCGACGGTCGAAGCGACCTACGGCGACCCGCCGAACGTCGGACTGGGGTTCTATCCGGCGATGCAGGCGACGCATCTCCTGTTCCCCCAACTGCTCCGCGGCCGTCACCCGACGCTCGTCCCCATCGCCGTCGACCAGGACCCGCACATCCGCGTCTGCCGCGACATCGCCGGAAAACAGCGCTACGACGTGGGGAAGCCGGGCGCACTACTCTCGAAGTTCCTCCCCCGACTGGGCGGCGGCGGCGGTAAGATGAGCAGTTCGGGCGACGACCCGAGCATCTACCTCACCGACGACCGCGAGACCGTGCGAGAGAAGGTGTCGAAATACGCCTTTTCGGGCGGTCGGTCGGACATCGACGGACACCGAGAGAAGGGCGGCGACCCGGAGGTCGACGTGGCGTACCAACTGCTGTTCTCGTTCTTCGAGTCGGACGACGAGACCGTCGAACGACTCGCGCGCGAGTACCGCACCGGGGAGTTGCTGAGCGGGGAGATGAAGCGGTACGCCGCCGACCGAATCGCCGACTTTCTGGAGGCGCACCAGTCGCGGCGGCCCGAAGGCGGGATTCGAGAGTCCGTCGAACCGTACCGTCTGACCGAGGACGAACGAGCGAAGGTGCGGCCGGACGTGTTCGGCGGAGTGTAGGCGTCCGAATCGGGTCGCTTCCGCGAGAGAAGTCGCTCGGTCGCCGGATAGTCCGCGAAACCGCCGCAGAAGGTTAATTCGACTGACGGCGTACCGACGCTATGAACCGCGCGCGGACGGTCGGGTTGTTTCTCCTCCTGCCGCTGCTGTTCGGGGCGGCGTTCCCAGCTATCAAAGCCGGACTCGACTACGTCCCGCCGCTGCTTTTCGCCGCAGGGCGCTACCTGCTGTCGGCGCTCCTGCTTCTCGGCTTCGCCGCCGCGACGAGCGACGCGTGGCTGCCGCGGACGCGAGACGACTGGGTAGCCGTCTTCGGCGCGGGCGTCTTCTTCATCGGCGGTACCGGTCTCCTGTACCTCGGCCAGCAGTACACCACGAGCGGCGTCGCCGCCATCATCTACAGTCTCATCCCGATTCTGACGCCGCTCATCGCGTGGGGGCTGCTACCGCACGAGAGCTTCTCGCGGCGGTACGTTCTGGGGCTGTTCGTGGGGTTCGTCGGCGTCGCGCTGGTGATTCAGCCCGACCCGTCGAACCTGTTCGGCGAGTCGGTCCTCGGCGAGGGACTCGTCCTGTTGGCGGCGACGAGCGTGACGCTCGGCAGCGTACTCATCCGCCGCTACCAGCCGACGATGTCCGTCGTCGCGCTCACCGGCTGGGCGATGGTTCCCGGCGCGTTACTACAGCTGGCGTTCAGCGCCGCCATCGGCGAGTCGCTCGCGGCGGTTCGCCCGACGGCGACGGCCATCTTGCTCCTGCTCTACCTCGCGGTGGTCGCCAGCGGCGTCGGCTTCGCCGTCTACTTCTATCTCCTGGAGACCATCGGGCCGCTGGAAGTGAACCTCATCTCGTATCTCATCCCCGTCGTCGCCGTCACCATCGGGTGGTTCTTCCTCGACGAAGCCATCACGACGCTCACGCTCGTCGGGTTCGGCGTCATCGTCGTCGGGTTCGCGCTCCTGCGCGGCGAGGACCTCGCGCCGATACTGCGTCGGCGATTCCGGAACCGGAGACGTCCGGCCGCGTGAGTGACGGTATCGAGAACCGAGGGGGCGGCGCTGAGGGAAATCTTAAACGGCTCCGACGGGTAGCACGCATCATGCAACACGTGAAGGTACCGCAGGACCGCATCGGTGTTCTCATCGGTGACGGCGGCGAGACCATGCGCGAGATCGAGAGTCAGGCGGAGGTCCGCCTCGACATCGATTCCGAGTCCGGGTCGGTCGCCATCGACTCGGTCGGCGACCCCGTCACGGGTCTCGTTGCGCCGGACATCGTCCAGGCCATCGGTCGCGGATTCTCCCCCGAGGCCGCGCTGTCGCTTCTGAACGACGAGATGCGGATGTTCGACCTCATCGACCTCGACGAACAGACGCGAAACAAGAACGACCTCCAGCGCCAGAAAGGTCGACTCATCGGCGAGAACGGCCGAACGCGCGAACTGATGGAGGAGCTCAGCGGCGCGGACGTCGTCATCTACGGCTCGACGCTCGGCATCATCGGCCAACCCGAGGAGGTCGAGGCGGTCCGCCGCGCGGCCGGGATGCTGCTCGACGGCGCACCCCACGGCGCGGTGTACTCGTTCCTCGAACGCAAACACAACGAACTCACCCGCGGATTCGACGTCTCCTCGGACTGAGCGCGACGCCTCCGAACCGTTGTCGACTACTTATACCCACAGCGAGCGGACGTTCGATTTCGCTGTCAAAGCTACACCGTGTGCCGTTTTGGCATAGCATCGTTCGATAGGTTTTTATAGAATCACAAACAATCCCGGAGTGATTATGTCTCAGCGACGCCGGATGGGCAATCAGCCCATGATCGTACTCTCGGAGGACAGTCAGCGAACGTCCGGAAAGGACGCGCAGTCGATGAACATCACCGCGGGCAAAGCCGTCGCGGAGTCGGTCCGCACGACACTCGGCCCGAAGGGGATGGACAAGATGCTCGTCGACTCCTCGGGCGGCGTCGTCGTCACGAACGACGGCGTGACCATCCTCAAGGAGATGGACATCGACCACCCCGCGGCGAACATGATCGTCGAAGTCTCCGAGACGCAGGAGGACGAGGTCGGCGACGGTACCACGTCCGCCGTCGTCGTCGCCGGTGAACTCCTCGACCAGGCCGAGGAGCTTCTCGACTCCGACGTCCACGCGACCACCGTCGCGCAGGGCTACCGGCAGGCCGCCGAGAAGGCGAAGGAGATTCTGAACGAGCAGGCAATCGACGTCTCCGAGGACGACCGCGAGACGCTCGTCAAAATCGCCGCGACGGCGATGACGGGTAAGGGCGCAGAGAGCGCCAAAGACCAGCTCGCCGAACTCGTCGTCGACGCCGTGCTCGCCGTCGCCGATGAGGACGACATCGACACCGAGAACGTCAGCGTCGAGAAGGTCGTCGGCGGCGCAATCGACAACTCCGAGCTCGTCGAGGGCGTCATCGTCGACAAGGAGCGCGTCAACGACAACATGCCGTACGCGGTCGAAGACGCCAACGTGGCGCTGTTCGACGGCGCGCTCGAAGTGAAGGAGACCGAGATCGACGCCGAGGTCAACGTCACCGACCCCGACCAGCTCCAGCAGTTCCTCGACCAGGAAGAGAAACAGCTGCGCGAGATGGTCGACAAGCTCGTCGACGTCGGCGCCGACGTCGTGTTCGTCGGCGACGGCATCGACGACATGGCCCAGCACTACCTCGCCAAAGAGGGCATTCTGGCGGTTCGCCGCGCCAAGAGCGGCGACCTCAAGCGCCTCGCCCGCGCGACGGGCGGCCGCGTCGTCTCCAACGTCGACGACATCGAGGAGGACGACCTCGGCTTCGCCGGCTCCGTCGCCCAGAAGGACGTCGGCGGCGACGAGCGCATCTTCGTCGAGGACGTCGAAGAGGCCAAATCCGTGACGCTCATCCTCCGCGGCGGCACCGAACACGTCGTCGACGAGGTCGAGCGCGCTATCGACGACTCCCTCGGCGTCGTCCGCACGACGCTCGAAGACGGTAAGGTGCTGCCCGGCGGCGGCGCTCCCGAGACGGAACTCGCGCTGCAGCTCCGCGACTTCGCCGACTCCGTCGGCGGCCGCGAGCAGCTCGCCATCGAGGCGTTCGCCGACGCGCTGGAGGTCATCCCGCGCACGCTCGCCGAGAACGCGGGTCTCGACTCCATCGACTCGCTGGTCGACCTGCGCTCCCGGCACGACGGCGGCGAGTTCGGCGCGGGTCTCGACGCCTACACCGGCGACGTCATCGACATGAACGAGGAGGGCGTCGTCGAACCCCTCCGCGTCAAGACGCAGGCCATCGAGTCCGCCACCGAGGCGGCCGTGATGATCCTCCGCATCGACGACGTCATCGCGGCGGGCGACCTCCGCGCCTCGACCGACGACGGCGGTGACGACGAGATGCCGCCGGGCGGCGGTGGCATGGGCGGCATGGGCGGTATGGGCGGCATGGGCGGCGCGATGTGAAGATCGGGCAACGCCCGATTTTCAGTGGCAGTCGAACGTAGTTCGACTCAGCCGATGTGAAGCTCGGCTAATTCACAGCCGTGACCCACCGCAACCGCTTCGAACCGTCTCTCGACCGTCGGCCCGTTCGCCGATTCCGCATTTTTCGCGTCGACCGCGCTTCCGAGTGGCGACGCCGTTTCTCGACCGACCGCGTCACCCTCGGCGTCTCGGCGGCACCGGCGTCCGAGTCGACAGCCGCCGCTCCCGCCGGTGCGACCGTCGCTTCCAAATACAAGCCCAACCGACAACTCGCTCATCTCCCAACACGCAGACAGGTGAGAGCCATGTCGGAGAATCGTCGGACGTTCGTTCGAGGTATCGCGACGACAGTTCTCGCAGCGGGAGTCGCAGGCTGTGCCGATATGGGCGGAGAGACCGGCGGCGACGGAGGCGACGAAGCCCAGGAGGGAGAGAACGGAACCGACGGTGCCGCGGACGCCGGCAACGAGACGACGGCGACCGAAACGGAGGAGACAGCCGAGAACGAGACCGCCGAAAACGAAACGGTCGAGAACGAGACCGCTGGCAACGAGACCACCGGGAACGAGAGCGACGTGGAGGGGACGGTCGGCGAGCAGTCACAGCAGGACCTCGAAATCGACCGACACAGCTACTTCCAGCGCGACGGGGAGAGCGGCGTGGAGGGAGTGATACGGAACACCGGCGACACGACGTACGAACTCGTTACCGTCCACGTCGCCCCTCGCGCGGACGAGAGCGACGACAGCGCCAGAGAGTACCCCGAACAGCAGGAGGAGTACCGCGATACGCTCGCCCCGGACGCGACGTGGGAGTTCGAGGTCGTCTTCGATGCGCCCGAGGGACGGAGTCCCGACAGCTACGTCGTCTGGGTGACCGGTCGAGAGGACGCCTAACCGGGCTTTCGATGGACCGCGTCGCCGACTCTGATCGCCGGAGGCGACTCTCGCTCCGCGGTGAGAGACAGCCACGAACGACAAAAGTCACATCCCGACCGTCGTGGTACGGTGTCGCGCATGACCGCAATCAAAATAGTGAAAGTGCTCGGCACCTCGGAGGAATCGTGGCAAGACGCCGCCGAGGAGGCGTTCCGAGAGGCGAACAAGACCATCGACGACATCAGCGGCATCGAGGTCGAAGACTGGACCGCAAAAGTCGAGAACGACGAAATCGTCGAGTACCATACGACAGTGGAGGTCGCGTTCCCGGTACACGGCCAAGAGTAGTAACGGATAGCCGAGAAGAGATGAGAGTCTCGTGAGCAGGGTGAGGCGGAGAAGCCGTCTCGCTTGCCTGTAGGCGACCCACGAGTCGCCCGCAGACGAAGCGAGCGAGCACGATGGGAGTCACGCGAGCGTAGCGAGTGTGACTACATCGTGCGAGCGAGGGTGAACGAAGTGAACCCGAGCGAGCACGATGGGATTTGAACCACCGGAACTTCGCTTCGCTCGTTCCGTAATTCAAATCCCACGTGAGTCTGTTCCGACACGCCTCGCTGCGCTCGGCGGTCTCTACGAGCACGATGGGAGTCACGCGAGCGTAGCGAGTGTGACTACATCGTGCGAGCGAGGACGAACGAAGTGAGTCCGAGCGAGCACGATGGGATTTGAACCCACGACCGTCGGATTAGAAGTCCGACGCTCTATCCAGACTGAGCTACGTGCCCTCGACTACGACGATTCGGTCCGACCAAAAAGCGATTGTGGTTCATCGCACCGCGCGAACAGCCGTGAGAGCGTGTGTCACCCGTCGAAGCGGTACAGCGACGTGACGTACGGAAGCCGATTGAACATCCAGTACGCGACCGGCAGACCGACGATGGTGACGGCCAAGAAGGCGGCGACGTTCGCCCAGAACCAACTCAGCCACCAGCCGACGACCACGAAGTACACCGCGCGGACGAGAAGCGAGCGCTGGCCGCGCGCCGCCTCCGGTTGGGTGCGCGAGCGGGGTTCTTTCAGGCTCAACACGGTGGGGACGAGGTTCGTGAGTTTGATGCCCAGCGGCAGGAGGACGACCGTCGCCGTCAGAAACCACGCGAGGTTGACCACGAGCGGCGTCGCCCACCAGCCGACGAGCACGAACCACAGCGCACGGACGAGAAGCGAACGGTCACTCATACGTGAACGAAGGCGCTGCCCGACGAAAAGCGTGCTGGCGTCCGCGAGAACAGCAAGCCTAAGTCCGCCCTGCAAGTATCGAGAGACGAATGAGAGTCATCGGTACCGTCGGCCTGCCCGGCAGCGGGAAAGGCGAGGCCGCGAACGTCGCACGCGAGACTGGAATTCCAGTCGTCACGATGGGCGACGTCATCCGCACCGAATGTCGCGCCCGCGGCCTCGACCCCGCCGAGCACCACGGCGAGATCGCCAAAGCGCTCCGCGAGGAGAACGGCCCCGACGCCGTCGCCGCGCGGTCGCTGCCGCTCGTCCGAGACCGACTGGAGAACCACGACGCCGTCCTCGTCGACGGCATCCGCTCGGGCGTCGAAGTCGACCGGTTCGAGGAGGCGTTCGGCGACGACTTCTACCTCGTGAGCATCGAAGCGCCGTTCGAGGTGCGCGCCGAGCGTCTCTCCGAGCGCGGCCGCGACCTCGGGGAGGACGACGGCGGCGAAGGGCTTCGCACCCGCGACGAACGCGAACTCGGCTTCGGGATGGGCGAGGCGATGGAACGCGCCGACGTGCGCATCGAGAACACCGACACGCTGGAGGCGTTCCGCGAGCGGATACAGGCGGTCGTCCGCGGTGAGACCTCGGAAGCGAGCGCCGAAGGAGAACGAACGCGATGATATACAGTATCGACGTCCGCATCGAAGCGCCCGTTCGGCCGACCGAGGTGACGGACCGCGTCGCCGACGCCATCACGAACCTCTTTCCGAACGCGGAGCTCGAACACGAGTCCGGCCGACTCGTCGCCGAGACGCACTCGCTCGACGAGTTCTCGGACCTCCTGCACGAACAGGAGATTCTCGACACCGCCCGCCGCGAGTTCGCGAAGCGGGGCGACGAGTCGGGCTTCTCGTTCGCGCTGAAGAAACAGGCGGCGCTGAAAGGCGTCGTCAACTTCGCCGTCGGTAACCCCGACGAACTCGGCGACATCGAGGTCCACGTCACCGTCCGCGACCCGAGCGTCGACGAGTTCGTCGACCACGTCGCACCGCCGACGAGAGACGGTCGCCCCCTCACCGACTGATGGCTTGGCGGCGGGACAAACCTGGACCGGCGAGCGTCCACGCGGCGGCGCTGATGACCGTTCTCGGGCTGACCGCGCTCGTCACCGGACGGGCGTTTCTCTTCCCGAGTCTCGGACCCTCGGCGTACGTGCTGGCAACCGGCATCGGTGACGAGGACAGCGCCCCGACGCGGGTCGTCGGCGGTCACTTCATCGGCGTCGTCGCCGGGATGCTCACGTATCACCTGTTGGCCGACGGCCTCGTCGCCACGCAACCGCTCGACCCGTTCTCGATGGCCGGCGTCCGATTGATGGCCAGCGCCACCGTCGCGGTGGGGTTGACGACGGCGGCGATGCTCGCCACCGACCTCCGACATCCGCCGGCCTGCGCGACGACGCTCATCGTCGGCCTCGGGCTGTTGACGAGCGTCGAGGAGGCGGTTATCATCATGGTCGCCATCGTGCTGCTGATGGTCGTCCAGCGGGGGTTGCTGGCCATCCGCCGCGCGACGGGACCGTTGACCGTCCCGTCGGACGAACACACGCCGGAAGCGTCGAAATCGAAGGGCGACCGCAACGTCGCCGACGAGAGTCGCGCCGGCGGAGAGAACGACTGAACCGGTGGTCGGTCGACCGTTCGGCGCGTGATTCGCTGGCAAACAGTTATTACTCGAACCGCGTATCGTCTTCGAAGAGTCGTATTCTGTCGGCTCTGAAAGAACTATGGATTTGGATAACTTCCTCGAAACGCACGGACCGAAGGAGGGCGGCGACGTCTTCCAGCGCGAGAACTCGAAGATGCTCGACGTCTCGCTGGACGGGAGCGTCATGGCGAAGGCGGGAGCGATGGTCGGCTACACCGGCGATATCTCCTTCGAGCGGAAGTCCGGCGGCGGACTGACGGGCATGCTGAAAAAGAAGGCGACCGGCGAGGGGACCGTGCTGATGCAGGCGACGGGGTCGGGTCACCTCTACCTCGCCGACCAGGGAAAGGAGGTCCAGATTCTCGAACTGGACGCCGATGACGAGATAAGCGTCAACGGCAACGACGTGCTGGCGTTCGAGGAGAGCGTCACGTGGGACATCAAGATGATGAACAGCATCGCCGGTACGTCGACGGGCGGCCTGTTCAACGTCTACCTGAAGGGGCCGGGTCACGTCGCCATCACGACCCACGGCGAACCGCTCGTGCTGCCGACGCCCGTCAGCACCGACCCCAACGCCACCGTCGCCTGGAGCAGCAACGTCTCGCCGAGCACGAAGCGGGACCTGAACATCAAGAGCTTCCTCGGGCGCTCCTCGGGGGAGACGTTCCAACTGCAGTTCGCCGGCGAGGGCGGCTTCGTCGTCGTTCAACCGTACGAGGAGCAGTCGCCACAGGAGTGAGTCGGACGCTATCGGTCGCCATCGGTCGCGGCCCAAATCCCGGCCCCAACCCCGACCCCGACCTCGTTCAGGGGACGAGCAACACCGCGACGGCAACGCCGATGAAGACGACTTTCAGCGCGGTGTTGACGGCGACGACTTTCGAGCCGAAACTCGCCCCCCAGATGCCGTACTGGAAGGGGATCGAGCGCTTGAACGTCGAGACGGCGAAGGAGACGATGCCGCCGAGAAGCATCGTCGCCACCGCCTGCCGCGGCGTGAACACGCTCCCGATCTGCGGCGCGATGGTCACCGCGCCCGTCGTCGTGTCGAACGCGAAGACGGCGATGACGGGCACCGCCGCGCCCGGAAGACCGACGAGCGTCGCCAGAGGGTCGGCCGCGCTCGTCAGCGCCTGTAGCGAGTTCGTCTCTACGAGCAGCGTAACGAGCGCGTAGACGACGGCGAGACGCGGGACGATGCGGCGGAGTTTCTTCCACGTGCTCGTCGCCGCTCCGCGGAGTTTCTCGGGCGTCGACTGCGCCTCGCGGTCCGGCGCGTCGATTTCGTCGGGCAGCGCCTCGGAGTTCACGTTTCGTCCCGACAGCAGCAGCGCGCCCGCCAGAATCCCGACGAGCGTGATGCCGAGCGCGATGGCCGCTCGCGCGCCGACGTACATGAGTCCGACGCGAAGCCCGAGGATGGGAATCAGCACCGGCGCGTAGAACGTGAAGATGTGCTGGACGAAGCCGAAGAACGTGTTGATGGTGACGGCGACGAGCGTCGCGCGGTCGTCCAACATCCCCGAGTCGCGGAACTCAGCGAGCATCCCGTACCCCGCCGTCGTCGACGCGGTGGTCGTCAGGATCGCCGTGCCGACTTCCCGCGGGAGGTTCGCGGGCCTCGTCAGCGGATACGCCAAGACGGTGATGTAGCGCACCGCGCCGAAAGCGACGGCGACGTTGGCGAGGAAGACGCCGACGCCGATGGCGACGGCGATGGTCGCGACGCGGGAGGCGACCTCGGCGAGAAACGACGGGTCGAGCGCCTGTACGACGGACTGCACGGTCTTCGGTCGGTACCGGGCGGCCAAATGGGCGTCGGTCGGCGACGGAGGGGAATCGCGCTCAGCAGGGAACGACGTCGTCGCCGTCGTCGCGTCGAACGTCGTCGTTCGCGACGACGTAGCGCGCGTTCGTCGCCCCGTCGGCCTCCTCGACGACTGTCTCGTTGCCGCTCTCTCGCTCTGCGGAGTACCAGTACGGATGCGTCACTTCGACGTGAACGCCGTCGGCGGTTCGGTCGGTCACGGTCGCCTCCTCGTCGGTGACCGTCGGCGTCGCCCCCCACCCCGTCAGGCAGGACGCCCCTTCGAGTCGCTCCGTGATGTACGCCTCCTCGGCTTCGAGCGCGCGTTCTTTCGCCTCCTCGTCGGGAACGGCGGACGAGGGTATCGCGGTCGGTTCGGGCGTCGGTGAATCGGTGGACGCCGAGTCGTTTCCGGTCGAGTCGGCGGGGTCGGCCGGTCCGGACTGGACACAGCCAGCGGTTCCGACGCCGAGCGCGACGCCGCAGAGTCTGAGGGCCTCCCGTCGACTGGAGGGCAGAGACATGACCGCCAAGTTGCAGGTGGCGGCTAAATGCTTTGTGCGGGAGTGACTCAGCCCCGGTACGCGTGCAGGGCGACCAAGAAAACCAAGAGCAGTGGTACGAGTGGAACCGCGACTTCGAACGGGACCAGAAGCAACGTCAGCGAGGCCATCACGACGAATTCGAGGACGACGAGAACGCTGATGACTTCGGAGGGGTTCGCCATCGCTGTGCGATTTCTGTCTCGACGTGATAACTCCCGGGGTGAGTCGGGGTCGGACAGCACACCCGCACACTCGCACATCCACCGGCACATACCGACGACCGGCTTACACTAACGACCGACGCGTACTGACGACTGATGCACGCTACGACAGAAACGCGCTAAGGACCGATTCACACCAACACGAGAACGACGCCGAACAGCACGAGCAC
Organism: Haloprofundus sp. MHR1; assembly: GCF_005155585.1. Classification (NCBI taxonomy): domain Archaea; kingdom Methanobacteriati; phylum Methanobacteriota; class Halobacteria; order Halobacteriales; family Haloferacaceae; genus Haloprofundus; species Haloprofundus sp. MHR1. The sequence continues at coordinate 1,463,007 of NZ_CP039833.1, read as the reverse complement.
CCCGAGCACGTCGCAGGTGTTCGTCACCACCGGGATGACCACGTCGTCGGGGTCGAGTTCGAGGCGGTAAGCGGCGTACGTCGCGACCAGCGTGACCACGATGGCGAGCACCGCGAGCACGGCCCCGCTGGCGGTGGCGACGAGAACGACGGTCGAGAAATCCAGCGCCGCACCGCCGACGAGCGTCTGAATCGCCCACGCGCCCGCGCCGACGAGCGGAAACAGCGTCAGCGAGAGCCCGATGGTAGCGACGGCGTTGCCCAACAGCAGTTCGTCGTCCGGGGCGAAGTCGAGCAGTCCGAGGTGGAACGCCGTCGAGAGACGCGCGGCGAGGATGCTCCCCAGATTACCCGCCATCCCGATGGTGACGGGCACGAGCACGAGAAGCGACGGGTACCGCAGCAGCGTCGACTCGAACGTGTCCAGCACGAGGCCGCTGGCGAGTTCGACCGCCGTCAACACGAGGAGGACGGGGAGCATCGTCCGCATGATTCGGCGGACGGTCCACTGCGTGTCGGGCACTCAGCCACCCCCCAGCGCGAGCACGACGCGGGCGGCGAACAGCATCGTCGCGATGCCGACCACGTCGCCGGTAGTGGTGACGACGGGGCCGGCGAGCGTGTCGGGGTTCATCCCCTGTCGATAGCCGTAGAAGACGACGCTCAGTACCGCGACAGTCAGCAGAAGTCCGGAGATGACGCCCGCGATAGCGGCGATGCCGACGAGCGTCCAGAGCGTCGCCACGGGTCGGCCGAGAGAGACCAACACGGCGTAGGCGAGGACGGCCGCGAAGACGCTGACGAGAATCCCGTTGGCGAGTGCGGCGACGATAGCGTTGCGGATACGTCGGTCCGAGAACGCGAAGTACGGTTCGACGAGACCCTGGTGGAGGCCGGAGGCGAGGCGAGCGCCGAGCGACCCGTAGACGTTCCCGCGGGTCGCCAGAAGCGCCGGGACGAGGACGATGAGTCCGGCGACCCGTTCGAGTTCCGCCTCCATCCCGCCGAGGACGACGCCCGCGAAGAGACCGCCGACGGCGCTCAACAGCAGCACCGGTAGCGCCTCGCGGTACGCTTCGACGGCGACGTCGCGGACGGACATACGACCACAGACGCGCGGCGGCGGTAAAAATCGGGTGGCGAGAGTGTACGGAACAACTGTGTGTCACGGTGACACTGAAAAAGGCGCCGGGGTGTCACGGCTCGCAACGGTGCGCGTCGACCGATATCACGCCGCGGCTCGGCTATCGGCGTCGTCGCCGACGAAGACGAGCGCACCCGTCAGCGCCGCCGCGGCGGCCATCGAGACGGCGAGCACCGAGAAGGCCACGCGGAAGTCGGCGACGTCCGAGAGTATCCCGACGGCCGCCGGCGCGAGCGCCCCCGCCACCATCAGTAAGGTCCGAACCGCGCCGAGGCCGCCGCCGGCGACGCTGTCGGGGATGACCGAGACGAGGTACGCCCCCCGAACGGGGCGAAAGCCGTGCGACCCGAGGCCGAGCGCGACGACGATGACACCCAGGACGGGAACGGTCGCCTCGCCGACAGTGACGAGCGAGACGAGCGCGAGCGACGCGAGGCCGAGGGTGAAACCGACGATGGGGAGTTTACCGACCCGGTCGCTGGCCTCACCGGTGACGAGCTGAACGAGGCTGACGACGAACAGCACGCTGTAGATACTGTTGGCCGTGACCGTCGAGAGTCCGGCGCTCTGTTCGAGATACAGCGGAAGAAAGGAGACGACGCCGTTGTACGCGAAGGAGAAACAGACCGTGACGAGCACGAAGACGAAGAACCGGGGACGGCGAAACAGCGCGGCGTACTCGCGGACGCCCGCGCCCCGGTCGGCGGCGACGTTGCGACTGTCGGGGACGCGCTTCGGAACGCGGAGCGCGAACGCGCCGGCGAGGGCGACGCCGACGCCGCCGCCGAGCAGGAACACCGCGTGCCAGTCGGTGTACGCGCCGGTGCTCAGCGCCACGACGGCGGCGGGAGCGGCGACGCCGCCGAACGCGCCGAGCGTGTCGAGAGCGCCGAGCGCTCGTCCCGTCTGCGCGGGGTACACCTGCGAGAGCAGGCGGACCGCGACGGTCTTGTGCACCCCCGTACCGAGGCCGACGAGCAGCATCGCGACGACGACGAGCGCGAACGGAACCGACGGGACGAGCGCGAGCGCCCCGACGGCGGTGACGACGGCGCCGGCGGTGATGACGGTCACCGCGCCGACGCGGTCGGCGAGCGCACCCGAGGGGAACTGCATCACCGCGTAGACGAGCATCAACGCCGTGTACGCGGTGCCAACGACGGCGTTGGAGACGCCGTACTCCGCCTGGAACGTGCCGAAAAGCGGCGGGAACGCGTACCGAACGAACTTGGCGAGAAACCAGAGAAGCGCCGTCAGGACGAGCGCGTCGAAGCGGGCGAGCGAACGCAGACGGCGATACATTCAGGTGGGGGTTGTCGGCGAGCGGCAAAAGGAAACTGAAACCGGCGGTTCGCGAAGCGAACGCCCGAGACGAGGGAAAAATGATTATATAGCTACTAGTTATCGACACAGATATGGACAGAGCATCGGTCGCACTCGGCGGCGCGCTCAGCGCCGTCACTTCCGTCGTCGCCGTCGTCCTGTACGGGCCGCAGGCCGCCGCTCCGTGGGGAGTCCTCGCTGGAGCGGTCGTCGCGCTCCGCGCCCGCGACGCCACCGACGGCCTCTTCGACGGGGCGCTCGCCGGCCTCGTCGGCGCGGTCGGCGGCGTGCTCGCGGTGGTCGGCTTCTACGCGCTCGACGTGTACTTCCACGTCGGAGACGCCGAAGTCGCCGGCAGCGTCGGCGCGTACTTCTCGGTCCCGAGCGTGGTGATGTTGGTGCCGTCGTTCGCTCTCGGCGGGATGCTCGCCGGCGCGCTCGGCGTCGTTCTCAGAGACCGAGTCGAGACGAGGGTCGGCGCGTGAAAGCCGTCCGCCAACTGACGCTCAGAACGGGCCGAAACCGCCCATGCCGCCACCGCCGCCCTGTTTCTCCATCTTCTTCATCATCCGCTGCATGTCGCCGTCGCCCATCCCCTGGAACTGCTTGAGCGTCTGCTCCATCATCTTGTGCTGTTCGAGCAGTTCGCGGACGGTCTCCTCGTCTCTGCCGCTGCCGCGCGAGATGCGGCGAACCTGACTCGCGCCGACGCTCCGGGGGTTCTCCATCTCGGCCTCGGTCATCGAGTCCATGATTATCTCGAAGCTCCGCATCCGGTTCTGCGTGACGTCCATCGCGTCGTCGGGCAGTTGGTCCATGAGTCCGCCGCCGAGCCCCGGAATCATGTCCATTATCTGGTCGAGCGGTCCCATCTTGTTCATCGCCTCCATCTGCTTCTGCATGTCCTTGAGCGTGAACGACCCCTTCATGATGTCCTCGGGGTCCCAGTCGTCGTCCTCGGCCTGGGTTTCGGACATCGCGCGCTCGACGCGCTCTGAGAGCTGTTTGAGGTCGCCCATCCCGAGGAGCCGGGAGATGAAGCCGTTCGGCTCGAAGCGCTCGATGTCCTGCACCGTCTCGCCCGTCCCGAGGAAGGCGATGGAGGAGTCCGTCTCGTTGACGGCGGTCAGCGCGCCCCCGCCTTTCGCCGTCCCGTCGAGTTTCGTGATGACGACGCCGTCGATGCCGATGGCCTCCTCGAACTGCCGGGCCTGCTCCTTCGCGCCCTGACCGATGGCCGCGTCGAACACGAGGAGACTGAGGTCGGGGGCGACGAGGTCCTCTATCTCCTCGATTTCGGCGATGAGTTCGTTTTCGAGGCCGTGGCGACCCGCGGTGTCGACGATGTGGACGTCGGCGTCCTCGGTCGCCTCCAGGCCCTCGCGGGCGATGGCGACGGGGTCGGACTCGTCGGGGTCGCCGTAGAACTCGACCTCCGCGCGCTCGCACATCTGCTTGGCCTGGTCGTACGCGCCGGGGCGGAACGTGTCGGTCTGGATGACCGCCGGGCGCAGCCCCTTCTTCGAGAACCACCACGCCATCTTCGCGGCGGAGGTGGTCTTCCCCGACCCCTGGAGGCCGGCGAGGAGGATGGTCTGCGGTTCGAGCGGAATTTCGGTGGACTCGCCGACGATGGCGACCATCTCCTCGTAGACGATCTTGAGGACGTGGTCGCGCGCGGACGTTCCTCCGGGCGGTTCCTCCTCCAGCGCGCGGGTCTTGATGCTGTCCGACAGCTCCATCACGAGCGAGACGTCGACGTCGGCCTGGAGGAGCGAACGCTGAATCTCCCTGACGACCGCCTCCACGTCCTCCTCGCTGAGGCGGGTCTTCCCTTGCAGCGTCTCCAACGTGCCGCGAAGGGAGCTACCGAGGTTGTCGAGTACCATTTGCCAAGAGTACGCCACCGAACCGGTAAAGGCTTTATTCGTCGCGCCGCGGCGACCCGTCGGTGTCAGGTCTGTCGAACTCGACGGAACGTTCACCAGAACCGACTCGAACCGAGATTTATCCCCGCGGGCGACGCCCTCTCCCCTATGACGAACGACGCAGGCGACGACCAGTCGCCCGGCGGCGACAGCACAACCGGGTGGGAAGAGGCCGGCCGAATGGAACTGAACCCGGACGCGTTCCTCGAAGACGACGAGGGTTACGCCATCGAGTGCCCGGAGTGCGGGTCGCAGACGCCGCTCATGCGAGTCGTCGAGACGGGTCGATGCGACGGCTATCGAGGAGACACCGTTCAGTGTAGCGCGCTGCTGCGCGTCGAACTCGCGTGGAAGTCGGAAGGCGAACCGGAGTAGCCGTCGCTCGACGACGGAGTTCGGAACTGAAGAAGTCGGGGTCGAGGGAGAGTTACTCCTCGTCTTCGAGGAGGCTCGCGACGAGTTCCTCGGGGACGAACCGCTCGATGTCGTCGTACTCCTGGCCCGTGCCGAGGAAGAGAATCGGCTTCCCGGTGACGTAGGCGATGGAGATTGCCGCGCCGCCCGAGGAGTCGGCGTCGGCCTTCGTCAGAATCGCGCCGTCTATCTCGGCGGTCTCGTCGAACTTTTTCGCCCGCTGGACGGCGTCCTGACCGGCGACCGCCTCGTCGACGAACAGCGTCATGTCCGGGCCGACGACGCGGTCTATCTTCTCCAACTGCGCCATCAGGTCGTTGGAGGTATGGAGCCGACCGGCGGTGTCGCCGAGGACGACGTCGATGTCGTGGGCCTCGGCGTACTCGACGGCGTCGTAGATGACCGCCGCCGGGTCGCCGCCCTGCTCGTGGGAGATGAGCTTCCGGTCGAGGTTCTCGGCGTGCTTGCGAATCTGTTCGTTCGCGCCCGCGCGGTAGGTGTCGCCGTTGGCGAGCACCGTCGAGTAGCCCTGCTTCTCGAAGTACTCCGAGAGTTTGGCGATGCTCGTCGTCTTTCCGACGCCGTTGACGCCGGTGAAGATGATGGTGACGGGCTTGTCGGCGTCGGCGATGCGCTGGTCGAAGTCGAACTGACCGACGCTGATGACGTCGAGCAGCGCGTCGTGCAGCGCCTCCTCGACGAGTTGCGCGGTCGTCTGCACCTGCTTGCGCGTGGTGCCGAGCATCTTCTCGCGGATGGTGTCGAGCATCTGCTCGGCGACGCCCATCTCCACGTCGCTCTGCAGCAACGCCATCTCCAACTCCCACAGCGGCTGTTCGAGGTCCTCCTCCTCGATGATGATACGGCCGGTGGCGAACGCCGCCGCCCGCTTCAGTCGGCCAGGTCCCGACTGCTCTTCGTCTTCGTCGTCGACGGACTCGTCGGGGACCGGTTCAGGAGGCGTCTCCGCGGGAGACTCGGCGACCGCCTCGGCGGCGTCCGTCCCGGTGGTGTCGGCGTCTTCGGCGACGGCCTGTGCCGACGGTGCGCTCTCGTCCGGTTCGGCCGTCCCGGTCGCTTCGGCGACGGTGTCGGCGTCGGCTCCGTGGGCCGACGTCCGCGCCGGCTCCGTCGTCTCCGTCGCGCCGTTCTCGACTGCGCCGCTCGTCTCGGTGCCGTCGACGGACTCCGCGCTCGCGTCGACCGATTCAGCTGTCTCCGCGGCGGCCGCGCCGGTCGCGTCCGTCTCCGCTGCGTCGGCCTTCGCTACGCTTTCGGCCTCCTCCACGCCTTCGGCTTCCTCTACGCCTTCGGCCTCGGCTTTCTCCTCGGCGGTCTCCTCAACGTCTTTGCGGAAGCTGTCGAGCTTCTTCTTGAGTCCGTCGAACATGAGGGGTCTCGTGAGTTACTCGTCGTCGCCTTCCTCCTGCTGCATCTGCTGCATCTGCTGCATCTGCTGCTGCTGGAGGCGCTGCTGAAGTTCCTGTGCTTGCTGTTCGATCTCCTCGCTCTCGTCTTCGAGGTCGCGGATTTCGCCTTCGACGCCCGCGATACGCTCGTCGACGGCGTCCTGCTTGCTGCGGAGCGCCTCGATGGCGCCGTCTCGTTCCTGCTCGGCCGCGTAGTTGCCGCCGAGACTGACGACGACTTCGTCGATGTCCTGGACTTCCGCGCGGACGTACGCGCCGCCGCCGAGCGGTACCTGGACCGTCGAACCGGTTTCGAGCGTCTCGAGCGCCTCGACGGCCTCGTCCATCTCGGTTTTCTCCTGTTCGAGGTCGGAGACGTCGGCTTCCAGTTCCTCTATCTCCTCGTCGATGGCCTGCAGTTCCTGCGAGAGCTGCTGAAGTTGCTGCTGTCCGCCACCGCCCATCATTGTGCGGTCACCTCGTCGAGTTCGACCTGCATGCGTTTGAGACCGTGTTCGCTGCCGAACCGCGAGAGCGTGTACTCGCGGGCGACGTTCTCGTTCTCGGCTTCGATTTCCTTGGTAAACGTCCGATAGCCGTCGCGGCTTCGGAATCGGCCGCGTACAGTAAACTGGCTCATGGGAAAGCGTGGGGTAGCGAGCGGGAAGTATCTTCCTACTCGGGGAGTCGAGCGGAGCGCTCGAAGCGGCAGACGCGGCCCCGAAAAGTCGACGAGTTCAGTCGATGTAGCCGAGCGTCTCCTCGATGCGTCCGAGTTCCGGGCCGGTCGTCTCCTCACCGACGACGTAGCTCTCGTCGTTGGCGACGAGTCCGGAGCCGACCAACGGCGCGCCGTAGTTGACGGTGCCGATGTCGGCGTAAACGTCGAGGTGCTCTTCGAGCGCCTCCAGTTCCGGTTCCCGGGATTTCGGGTGACAGAGGACGCCGGTGTTGTTGGCGACCGCCGCGGTGCCGACGGTCCGGACGTCGCCGAGGTCGCCGCGTTCGACCGGCACGTCGAGCGCTTCCTCGACGGCCGCGACCGCCTCGTCGTCGAGATCGGGGTGGACCCACGCGCCGTAGTCGTTGGCGAGGACGACGTTACCGGCGGCGTTGATACGTCCCGGCAGCGGAACGACCGGGAGACCGACCGCGTCGGCGATTCGCTCGCGTTCGCGGTCGGTCGCGCGACCGGAGACGAGAACGCCGTTCTCGTTGCCCATCGCCAGCGCGCCGACGGTGCCCGACCCGCCGACCGTAGTCGGCACTGCGGGGACGCCGAACTCGTCGGCCAGAGACGAGACGAGTTCGTCGTCCGCGTCCGGACGGACGAGCAGACAGTCGTTCGTCGCACGCGCGAAGACGCCGACGTACGGCGACCCGGCGAAGGAGGCGCGAAGCACCGTTTACTCGGCCGGTTCGGCCTCGACGATGGCCTCGCCGTCCTCGTCGAACCGCGCGGCGCGGACGCGAATCTTGCGCGGCGGGTTCTGGCGACCCTCCGCCCAGACGGCCTCGTTCAGCGACGGTTCGAGGCGGACGGCGTCCTCGTCGACGTTGAAGTTCTTCGCGAGGTGCTGGCGGATGAGGCTCATCGCGCGGTCGGCACGCTTCTGGACGGCGACTTTCTTCACGCCGCGGAGCGGAACGGTGACGACACGTTCTTCGAAGTCACTTGCGCTCATTATTCGTCAGTGTCGCTTCGCCGCCAGTTGCGGCGCTTGGGGTTTCGCGTGACTTGCATGTCCGTCTTCAGCATGACCCACGTGGGGACGCGGCTGTTCTGGCGCTCCAGTTTCGCCAGCCGCTTCTTCTTGGCCTTCGATTTTTTACTCATAGTAGCAGTGGGTTCCGTTGCGCGGCATAAAATCTTGTTCCTTCGCGTCGCGGCCGCGTCACTGAATCGCACGTGTCCGCTCGTGACAGCCGGTGACGACGTTCCGCCCGCGATTGTCCGTCTCGGTATCCGGCTTTCGAGACGGCACCTCCCGAGTGCGCTCGAACCAACCGGACGATAGAACGTCGGTCGGTTCGGGCGACGACCCGCAGCGTACACGGTGTTCAGCGGCCGGTTGGTCTGCTCTACCACCTTATATTCTTGTCATTAAATTCTAATTATTTAATTGCTCGACAGTTATAAGTTAATAGAGCTAATACATCTATCCTATGGTTCCGCCGACACACTACTACCGCCGGTCCGACGAGACGAGTCTCTGCGTGGACATCGCCCGAGCCGTCGGAAAGCTGTTCGACGTAGATCCGGGGGAACTACCGCCGCTGGCGGACTCGTTCGACGTCGAAGCCGCCGAGGCCGTTCTCGAGAGCGAAAGCGAGACCGTCGTCGTCTTCACGTATCTGGGTCAGTGCATCACGATCACCAGCGATAGGATGATAACCATCGAATCGCCCGGCGGCGGAGTCGGGTACGGGCGCGTGACGAACGGGCACGACGCCTGAGTCGCGGTCGCTGACGCGGTCGAAGGGAGGTGGCTGTCGACACCAGCTACATGTGACTCGCGGCCGTACCCGCCGTATGTCGCGAAACTTCCGCGGCGAGGACAGAGGAAAACGCGTCGTCGACCACGAAGGCAACGAGGTCGGCACTATCGAACTCGTCGACGACAACGACGAGTACGCGAACGTCGAGCGCGGGGGCAGCATCACCGAGGGAATCATGGAGATGCTCGGGTGGGAGTCCGACGGTGACAGCAGACTCCACCGCGAGCACGTCATGGAGATGAACGACGAGGAGGTGCGCCTGAAAGAGCCGCAGGAACGACGCGAGTAGGAGCGGGGCCGATACGACGCCGCACTCAGAGCGCGAACTGCCTCACCGTCGAGTACTCCGGGCCGTCGGGGCCGAGAACGCTCTGCTTCAGTCGAAGCTTCTCGACCCGGAACGTCCCGACGGTGGGTTCCGTCCCGCGAACGACTCGTCGAACCACGTCTTTTCCCCGGGCGTCGTCCATCCGCGCCAGCGTCACGTGCGGCGTGAACTCGCGGGACTCCGGCTCGAACCCGATGGCGGTCGTCTCCCGTTCGACGGCTTCGGCGAGTCGCGTCGTCCGCTCGCCGCCCGCTTCGAGGCCGAGCCAGACGACGGTGATGTAGTCGAGCGACGGGAAGACGCCCAACCCCCCGACCGTCGCCTCGAACGGGTCGACATCCGCGGCGTCGACGGCCGATTCGAGCGCTTCCCCGACTTCCTCGAGCCGGTTCTCGTCGGTTTCGCCGAGAAACTTCAGCGTGAGATGCGCCCGCGTCGGGTCGACGAAACGCAACCCCTCGGCGTCACGGAGATCGTCTTGGACGGCGGCGACGGCGTCGGCGAGCGAACGCGGCAGGTCGATGCTGACGAACAGTCGCATGTGCGAGTGTCCGACGAGGAGCGCGTTAAGCGTCGGGGGTGGGCGCAGACGGTGAGCGGCGTCTCGGCCGTCGGTAACCGGGGGTGAAAGTGAACGAGCCTGTCGATGGACGGACGCTACGGCGTCTGAACCGCCCGTAGTTAGCGCCGCTGTTCACTCCCGATTCGGGGCGACAGTGGACTTACCCGGATGCGACCCCAAGCGAGCGTGTAGCGGTTCTCCGACCGCACCCATCGCGATGACTAGATACGGCTACGCGGCGATGAACACGACTCTCCGCGAGGAGGGCATCAGAGCGAATCGCGGGATGCGACAGGCGACGTTCGAGGAACGCGGCCTCCAGTACGCCGGGGAGTTGGCGGAACGGAACTGTCGAGACCTACGTCGAATCGTCGAGTGGAATCTCGACCGCGACATCCGGTTCTACCGAATCACCTCGGACCTCCTGCCGTGGTACAGTCGGTACGAAATCGACGACCTGCCGAATTCGGCGGCCGTACTCGGAGAGCTCGAAGCGGTCGGCGCGCTCGCCGCCGATAACGACCTCCGCCTGTCGTTTCACCCGAGTCATTTCGTCAAGCTGGCGAGTCCCGACGAATCGGTCGTCGAAAACGCCGTCGTCGACCTCGAAAACCACGGTTCGCTCATGGACGCGATGGGGCTGTCACGGACGACGTACAACGCCATCAACGTCCACATCGGCGCGCACTACGGCGACAAGGAGGCGACCGGTCGTCGGTTCTGCGAGAACGTCGACCGCCTCTCGGAGTCGGTCCGGACCAGACTGACCGTCGAGAACGACGACAGAGAGTCGCTCTGGGGCGTCTCCGAGCTGGTCGACGCCGTCGCCGACGAGGCCGGAATTCCGGTGACGTACGACGAACTCCACCACCAGTTCACAGACCGCGGACTGACGCGACGGGAGGCGGCGCGGTTAGCCGCCGGCACGTGGGAGACGACGCCCATCGCGCACTACAGCGAGTCGAGGCGGCTGTACGAGACCGATTCGACGAGTCGCCCGCAGAACCACAGCGACTACGTCCGAGGTCCGATTCGGACGTACGGGACGGGTGCAGACGTGATGATAGAGGCGAAGATGAAGGAACGAGCGGTTCTGAACTACCGACGACGGGTCGATGAGGGGGCCCGAAGTCGAGCGAGAGGCGACGGCCGCGGGACGTAGCGCTTATCCAGCGCCGTCGCCAAAGCCGGGTTATGACTGACGACGGCGACCGAGAGCATCGCTACTCCGAGGGCCAGGGGTTCGACGATGCTTACGACGACTTCACGCTCGACCCACCGGAGCTGAAAGTCGACCCCTCGAAGGTCGACCCCGTCGACTCCCGCGTGTTGGCCGACATCCTCGACCGACGGAACGTCGACCGCGACGACGTCGACGTGACGAGCCTGATGGAAGTGGGCCTCTCGTACATGCAGATCAACCGCTTCGAGGAGGCGACCGAGACGTTCGCCCGCGCGGCGCAGTTCGCCGAGGAGGAGAGCCTCGAAGCCCAGGAGGCGTGGGTGAACAAAGGCGTCGCCCACGCGGAGCTCGAGGAGTTCGACGAAGCCATCGGCGCGTATCGGGAGGCGCTTCGCGCCAACGAACGCTCGGAACACGCCGCCACCGCCGAGACGAATCTGGCGTACGCGCTCTGGGAGTTCGGCGAAGTCGAGGAGGCGCTCGAACACGCCGAGCGCGCCGTCGAAATCGACCCGCGCTTCCCGCAGGCGTGGTACAACCGCGGTTTCTTCCTCTCGGAGCGCGGCCTCCACGAGGAGGCCGTCAACGCCTACGACAACGCGCTCCGACTCGGCATGCGCAACGCCGACATCTTAGAGGAGAAAGCGAGGGCGCTCGAAGAACTCGGCGAGTTAGAGGAAGCCGAAGAGGTGCAGGCGGAGGCGGACGAACTCCGCGAGCAGGCCGAGCAGGAGATGGTCGAGGAGTTCTGAATGCTGGTTCGTGAACGCCAGACGCCGGAAGGACTGCTCGTCTCCGTCTGCGACCCCGACTGTATCGGCGAGACGTACGAGAACGGCACGGTCTCGCTGACCGTCACCGAGGAGTTCTACGGCGGCGACGACGCCGAGGAGACCGACGCCGAGGGCGTCGTCGACAGTCTCACCCGCGCGACGGTGGCGAACATCGTCGGCGAGGAAGCCGTCGGCGTCGCCGTCGACGCCGGGCTCATCGACGAGGAGACTGTGTTAGACGTCGGCGAGACGCGACACGCGCAGTTGCTCTGGATGCGGTAGCTGGGGACGGTCGCCGACCGCGCGGCTCGGTTACGTCGGGCTCGGCGTCCGAACCTGCGAGAGGTACGCCGCGAGGTCCGTCGTCGTCACGATACCGATGAGGTCGTCGCCGTCGACGACCGGCAGGTGGTGAAAGCCGTGTTCGATCATGCTGTCGGCGACGTCGCGGATGGGCGTCTGTGCGCTCGTCGTGATGGGGTCGGGCGACATGTACGCCGACACCGGCGTCTCGTCTTTCGGTCGTCGCTCGGCGACGATCTGGACGAAGTCGGTGGAGGTGAGGATGCCTTCGAGGCGGTTCTCCTCGTCGACGACGAGCACCGAGCCGATGTCGTTGTCCATCATCGTCTTGGCCGCCTCCTCGACGAGCGTGTCGGGCGCGACCGTGTGCAGCGACGTGGACATCAGCTGAGCGACGAAGATATCGTCCATGATTTTTCATCGAGTGTGCCGGTGATAAGAGTTGTCGTGGCGGAAGCGCCCGACCGCCAGCACGTCGACCGAGTCGCCGCGGCGGGGCCGCGGTACCGGGTCGGAACGTAACGTCGAACGGTTACGCCTCCCCGTCAGACCGAAGGGATGTTAGTGCTCGGTCCCCTGCAGTTCGACAATGAGCACGCAGGAGTCGTACCCCATCGACGTCGACGCCATCCGCGAGGAGTTCCCTATCCTCCAGCGGAACGTCGGCGGCGACGTGACCGTACCCGGCCCGGACGAGGGTGACGACACGCCGTTAGTCTACCTCGACAACGGCGCGACGAGTCAGAAACCCGACCGGGTCGTCGACGCCATCGCCGACTACTACCGCACCTACAACTCGAACGTCCACCGCGGCATCCACCACCTCAGCCAGGAAGCGTCGGTGGCGTACGAGGAGGCGCACGACCGCGTCGCGGAGTTCGTCGGCGCGGAGGGCCGCGAGGAGATCGTCTTCACGAAGAACACCACCGAAGCCGAGAACCTCGTCGCCTACGCGTGGGGACTGAACGAACTCGGCCCGGAGGACAGCGTCGTCCTCACGCAGATGGAACACCACGCCTCGCTCGTCACGTGGCAGCAGATCGGTAAGAAGACCGGCGCCGACGTCCGCTTCATCCGCGTCGACGACGAGGGCCGCCTCGACATGGACCACGCGCGCGAACTCGTCGACGACTCGACGGAGATGGTGAGCGTCGTCCACGTCTCGAACACCCTCGGGACCGTCAACCCGGTCTCTGAACTCGCCGACCTCGCCCACGACCACGGCGCGTACGTCTTCGTCGACGGCGCGCAGTCGGTGCCGAACCGCCCGGTCGACGTGCAGGCTATCGACGCCGACTTCTTCGCCTTCTCGGGACACAAGATGTGCGGCCCGACCGGCATCGGCGTCCTCTACGGCAAAGAGGAGATTCTCGAGGAGATGGAGCCGTATCTGTACGGCGGCGACATGATTCGACGCGTCAGCTACGACGACGCGACGTGGGAGGACCTCCCGTGGAAGTTCGAGGCGGGGACGCCGCCCATCGCGCAGGGAGTCGGCCTGCACGCCGCCATCGACTACCTCGACGACATCGGGATGGAGAACATCCGGGCCCACGAGGAGCAGCTCGTCGAGTACGCCTACGACGAACTGACCGCGTTCGACGACGTCGAAATCTACGGCCCGCCGGGCGACGACCGCGGCGGCCTCGTCGCGTTCAACCTCGACGGCGTCCACGCCCACGACCTCTCCAGCATCGTCAACGACTACGGCGTCGCCATCCGCGCGGGCGACCACTGTACGCAACCGCTGCACCAGACGCTCGGCATCGCGGCCTCGGCGCGCGCGTCGTTCTACCTGTACAACACGCGCGACGAAATCGACGTGCTCGTCGACGCGGTGGACGAAGCGCGGCAGCTGTTCGGATAACTCGTCCTCCTTTTCCGCCGACGCGTCGTTTATCCCACCTCGCCCGACACCCACAACCCATGACCGAGCGTACCTGCTACGCCTGCGGCGAAACGACCGCCGCCCCTGCGACGCGCTGTGACTGCGGCGAACCGCTGTGGCTTGACACCGGCCCTCTCGACTTCGACTGGAACGCCGTCGCCGACGAACCGGGGATGTGGCGCTACGCCGAGTTGCTCCCCTTCGAATCGCCCGGCGGCGTCGCCGACGCGGCCGGTGGGACATCACTACTTCGACTCCCCCGACTCGACGAGTTCGCCGGCGTGCGCCTCCACCTGAAAGACGAGGGGTCGAACCCGACGGGGAGTTTCAAGGATAGAGGAAGCGCGCTCGGCGTCGCCGCCGCGCTCGAATCGGGTGCCGATACCGTCGGCACCGTCTCGCACGGCAACATGGCGATGAGCACCGCCGCCAACGCCGCGAGCGCGGGCCTCGACTGCGTCGTGCTGGTCCCCGACGACATCCCCGAGTCGCGCATCGACCTCATCTCGCAGTACGGGCCGACGCTCCTCCGCGTGGTAGGCGACTACGCCGACCTCTACGACCGGTCGCTCGAACTCGGTGCGGAACTCGGGATTCCGTTTCTGAACTCCGACGTGCCGCTGCGCGTCGAGGGACAGAAGACGACGGCGCTGGAGATTTGCGAGGCGTTCGCGCCCGAGGTGCCGGACGCCATCGTCCTCCCGGTGAGCAGCGGCGGCCACGCCAGCAGCGTCTGGAAAGCGCTTCGAGAACTGGAGGCGGCGGATGTCGTCGACCGCGTTCCTCGCTTGTACTTCGCGCAAGCCGCCGCGTGCGCACCTATCGCCGATGCGTTCGCCGCGGGTGACGAATCGGTTTCGCCCGTCGAGGGCGGCGAGACCGTCGCCTACTCCATCGCCAACCGCGACCCGCCGAGCGGGACGCGCGCGCTCACGGCAGCGAGAGAAACCGACGGGGCCGTCGTCGCGGTTTCGGACGACGAGATACGCGCCGCGCGAGGGGCGATAGCCGAATCCGGGGGGCTGAGCGTCGAATCCGCGTCGGCGACGTCGCTCGCGGCGATTCGGCGACTCGCAGCCGACGGCGAACTCGACGCCGAGGACAACGTCGTCGCGGTGGCGACGGGGAGAGGCATCTCGGAGTCGCCGCCCGCCTCGGAGGAGGCGAGCGTCGGCCAGGTCGGCATCGGCGAACTCGGCGAGAGACTCGCGTCCCGCTGAGTCGCCGGAGACGCCCTGCGAGCGCCCCGGAACCCTTTTGCGTCGCACTGGCCTATCCAGAGGTAACTATGGGTATGGGCTCGGACATGTACCGGCAGCAGATTCTCGACCACTACAAGAACCCGCGCAACTACGGCGAGATGGAGAATCCGACGTTCTCGCACGTGGGCGAGAACCCCTCCTGCGGCGACACCATCAAGGTCGACGTGCGCCTCGAAGACGACGGCGAGACCATCGAGTACGTCTCCTTCACCGGCGACGGCTGCGCCATCTCGCAGGCCAGCGCGAGTCTGCTCTCGGAGAGGTTGCAGGGAACGACGCTCGACGAACTCGAAGCGATGGACACCGACGACGTGACCGAGATGCTCGGCGTCGACATCAGTCCGATGCGGATCAAATGCGCGGTGCTCGCGCGGCAGGTCGCTCAGGACGGCGCGAAGCTCCACGAAGGCGAACTCGACGACCTCGACCGAACCGTCACCGAGGAGTGAATCGAGAGGCGGTAGCGAACTCGGTTCCCGCGGATCGCCGTCAGAGCCGTTCTTCTTCCGTTTCCGTCCCTCGGGCTGGGACGACGATGCAAAGGGCTACGCTATCGCATCGCGTATCAGTATCATGTCACAGCACCCCACACAGACGTACGAGTGCGACAACTGCGGCCACCGCGCGCGAACGAACGCGCCGCCGGGACACTGCTCGGTCTGCGGCGGCGAGATGATAAATATCAGCGTCGCCCGAAACAGTTAGAAGAGATTTCCCGGAGTTATTCGGGCTTCAGCCCTTCGTTCTTGACGCGCATGACGGCTTCGCCGTCGGGGAGGTTCGGCGCGTCGACGAGGCGGACGATCCGCTTGTCACCCTTCGATTTGCGGAGGTACATCCGGAACGTCGACTTGTGGCCGAGGATGTTCCCACCGATAGGCTGTGTCGGGTCGCCGAAGAACGCGTCGGGGTTCGCGGACACCTGGTTCGTGACGATGATCACGCAGTTGTGGAGGTTGCCGACGCGGTCGATGTCGTGGAGGTGACGGTTGAGCTTCTGCTGGCGGTCGGCGAGGTTGCCGCGGCCGACGTACTCGGCGCGGAAGTGCGCCGTCAGCGAGTCCACGCAGAGGAGACGGACCGGCCACTCGGTGTCGGTGTGCTCGCTGGCGAGTTCCTCGGCCTTCTCGGCCAGGAGCATCTGGTGGTTGGAGTTGAACGCTTTGGCGACGTGAATCTTGTCGAGGAAGTCGTCGATGAGCTCGTCCATCGCGTCGTCGTCGCCGGGAGTGCCTTCGATCTCGCGGTCGTCCATCGTCGCCTGAATCACCTCGTCGTCGAGGCCGCGGACCATGTCGTCGATACGCTCGGGGCGGAACGTGTCCTCGGAGTCGACGAAGATGCAGGAACCGCGGAGACCGCCCACTTCTTTCGGGAGCTGGACGTTGACCGCCATCTGGTGGGTGATCTGGGACTTACCCGCGCCGAACTCACCGTACACTTCGGTGATGGACTGGGTTTCGAGGCCGCCGCCGAGCAGGTCGTCGGCCTCGGGAATCTGCCAGCTGAGCTTGCCGATCGTTTCGCGGCGTTCGAGCACCGTCGAACCGGTCTCGAAGCCGCCGATATCGGCGGCGTCGCGGGCGGCGAGAACTACGTCGTTGGCCGTGCTCTCGCCGATGTCCGCCTTCGAGCCGAGGTCGCTCGGGCTCGCGACGGCGATGCTCTCGTACGTTCGGTAACCGGCTTCCATGAGTTTGTCCGCGGTCGCGGGACCGACACCCGGGAGGTTTTCGAGGTCGTCATCTGCCATTGTACATCCGGCTTGCGCCCCACCGGACATAAAGCCTCGTTAACAGGGGAGTGAAAGTGAAACTGGACGCCTGCACGGGGGTGGGAAGTTCGAAGTCGCGAACGTTCAAAACAGAAGAGCGAACGACGAGAGCCGACTCAGTCCCAGGGGTGGCCGCCGCGCTGGTCGGGCCACAGCGGATACCAGTACCGCTCGTCGTCTTCGATGCCGAGTTCGCCGTTGAGGACGGACTGGAGTTTGAACTCGACGCGCTGGTTTCGCTCGTGGCCCGTCCGGGGGGCGAACGGGTAGTACGCGCCGCGGCGGAACGAGTACACCCAGTACGCGCGGACGTTCTCGTCGGATTTCTCGAAGCCGAAGACGGCGGCCAAGAGCCGGGAGCCGTAGCCGCGTTCGATGAACTCGTCGGCGGCGAAGTGGATGCTCGTCACGAGGTCCTCGGGGTCGCTGTCCTCCAGCACCACCCACTGGTAGCCGTGGCTGTCCTCGTGGCGGCGGAACGTCGTCCCCGTCTCCTCGCTGCCGGCGTGGAGGATGGCCTCGACTTCGTCGAGCGTCTCGGCGAAGTCGGTGCTGTCGACCGACGAGAAGCAGAGCGCCGCCGCGCCGACGTGGTCGTAGCCGAGGTCCGCCTGCATCGTGAGATACGCGGTCGACATCCCGAAGAGGTCCTCGGGGTCGGCTTTGCGAGTCGCGTCCGCCTCCGCGCGGAGACCCAGCACGGAGCGGATAGAGTCGAACAGTCCCATACCCGTCGTTGGATTCCCGGGGATTAGGTCGTTTCCACTCGGACGACCGAACGGTTCCCGTCGAAGGGAGAGCCGCTGCCACGGTTCCGAAAGCGTGAACCGGTCGAGGGAGGCGAGTCCGCCGATGTACGCCGCGAGATTCAGATTTCGCCGGGTGAGTACGACAAGTTCCACCGCTCGGACGAGAAAGTCGAACGCGCGGCGGGGTCGAAGCGTCTCAGCGTCCTTCCATCTCGCGCTCCAACTGGCGGAGACGCTCGACGCGGTTCTCGGTGGAGGGGTGGGTGCTGGCGATTTTACCGATGAAGCCGCTGCGGATGGGGATGATGAAGAACGCGTTCATCTCCGACTGCTCGCGCAGGTCCTCCTTCGGGACGTTGTCCATCCGGCCGTCGATGGTCAGCAGCGCGGAGGCGAGCGCCGAGGGGTTACCCGTGATGGTCGCCCCGCCGCGGTCGGCGGCGTACTCGCGGTAGCGCGAGAGCGCGCGGATGAGCAGGAACGAGACGACCCACACCACGAGCGAGACGAGGATGGCGACGATGACGGGTGCGCCGCCCTCGCGGCGGCTGCCGCCCCCGAACCAGAAGCCCCAGCGGACGATCATGAACGCGACCGTCGAGAGGAACGAGGCGATGGTCATCACCATCACGTCGCGGTTCTTCACGTGCGCGAGTTCGTGCGCCATCACGCCCTCTAACTCCTCCTGATCGAGTGTCTGTAAGAGGCCCGTAGTCACGGCGACGGTCGAACTCTTCTGACTCCGACCGGTCGCGAACGCGTTCGGGACGCGCGACTGCGCGACGGCGACGTCGGGTTTCGGGAGGTCAGCCTGCTGGGAGAGCCGGCCGACCATCGCGTGCAACTGCGGGTACTCGTCCTCGCTGACCTTCTTCGCGCCCATGCTGTACAGCGCGAGCTTGTCGCTGAAGAGGAACTGGGCGAGGAAGAAGATGCCCACGAATATCAGCATGTACGAGTAGCCGATTTGGGAGAGTACTCCCACGAATACGATGTAGAGGGCGAACAGGAGGAACATCGTGAGCGCCATGCGCCCGCGAAGCCCCCAGTCGGGTTTCCATTCCATGCCCAAACATACCGTCCGCGAAGCATAAACCCTGTCGGAAATCGCGGTCGGATAGTGCGATACTCGAAAATCGGGGGTCGAAATCCGACCGTTCGTCGGCCGTCGAAGCTCGGTGGCGAGAAGGGCGTCGACACGGCGAGCCCCCGAACCGACTCCGGCAACACGGACGGGACGGGCGAGGCTACTTGCGGCCGTCGTCCCTTCGAACGGTATGGACACTGTACTCGTCACCGGTGGCCTCGGCCGCTCGGGTCGTTGGATCGTCGACCGACTCGCCGACGACTACGACGTGATTTGCGCCGACCTCTCGCAACCGGGCTTCGAGGTACCGGAACGCCCGCGAATCGATTTCCGGGCAGTCGACCTCACCGACCGCGGCGAGGCGTTCGACCTCGTCTCCGAACTCGACCCCGACGCCGTCGTCCACTGGGCGGCGCTTCCGTCGCCGACGCGCCACGCCGGCGGTCGGGTGTTCGAGACGAACACGATGGCGACGTACAACGTGCTCGTCGCCGCCGCGCGCCGGAACGCGAAAGTCGTCTGGGCGTCGAGCGAGAGCGCCTACGGCTTCCCGTTCGCCCGCGAGACGCCGCTGCCGGACGAACTCCCGATTACCGAGAACCACCCGCTTCGCCCGGAGGACCCCTACGGCACCTCGAAAGTCGTCGGCGAGGAACTCGCGAAGATGGTCGTCCGACGGTACGACGTCCCGGTCGCCTCGATTCGGCCGTCGTGGATTCAGTACCCCGGCGAGTACGGCTGTCGCGACCGAGACGACCTCCGAGAGGGTCGACCGCTCTCGGAACTCGACCTCGACGCGGGCGTCGGTAACTTCTGGTCCTACGTCGACGTGCGCGACGTGGCGTCGCTCGTCGCGGCGACGCTCGACGCCGGGTTCCGGGGCCACGAGGCGTTCCACGCCGCCGCGGCGGAGAACTACCTCGACGTTGCGACGCTCGACGCGGTCGAAGAACAGTTCGGCGCGCTCCCCGACGACTGCGACCTCGACGGCGACGCGTCGGCGCTGTCGACGGCGAAAGCCGACCGCCTGCTCGACTGGCGACCCGCTCACTCCTGGCGCGAGGCGGCGGACGAATCGGTCACGGAACCGAACCTCCTCGCGGACTGACCCGCGGTGGCTTTTTGCGAGCGAGTAGCACACCATAGCGTATGGTGTTCGACGACAGAACCGACGCGGGCGAGCGGTTAGCCGACCTGCTCGAACGGCGGGGTGTCGAAGCCGACCTCGTGCTCGCGATTCCGCGCGGCGGGCTTCCGGTCGGCCGCGCCGTCGCCGACCGACTCGGCGTCCCGCTCGACGTCGTCGTCGCGGAGAAACTCGGCGCGCCGGGGAATCCGGAACTCGCCATCGGAGCCGTCGCGGGCGACGGGAGCGTCTGGGTGAACGACGAGTTGGTCGACCACCTCGGCGTCTCCTCGGCGTACGTCGAGCGGGTCCGCGAGAGCGAAGCCGAGAACGCCCGCGAGAAGGTCGCGTCGTACCGTGGCGGGGAGGCCGTCCCGGAACTGGCGGGCAGGCGAGTCGTCCTCGTCGACGACGGCATCGCGACGGGCGCGACGGCCATCGCCTGCCTCCGACAGATACGGAGCGCCGGAGCGGCGCACCTCACGCTCGCGGTTCCGGTCGCGCCCCGAGACGCCGAGTCGCGGCTCGGGGGCGAGTTCGACGCGTTCGTCTGCGTCGAGTCGCCGAGGTGGTTCGGCGCGGTCGGCCAGTACTACCGGTCGTTCGGGCAGGTGTCGAACGAGGAGGCGCGGGCGATACTGGAGTCGTACGAACCGAACGGGTGAGAGACCGCGACGGACGGTAACGGGCGCGACGGCGCGCACAGTCGTCGGTCTTAAACATCCGAGCGGCTTACCGGAGACAATGAGTCAAACGCGCGAGTTCTGTCCGCGCTGCGGGAATCCGGTCGAGGAGCGGTCCGAGCCGCTTCCGGGTGCGCCGCGCGAGCGCGACGAGGTACTCTGCAACGCGTGCTACTTCGAGGATTTCGACCTCGTGGACGCGCCCGACCGGGTGACGGTCCGCGTCTGTGCGAACTGCGGGGCGGTCCACCGCGGCAACCGCTGGGTCGACGTCGGCGCGCGCGACTACACCGACGTCGCCGTCGACGCCGTCAGCGAGTCGCTCGGCGTCCACCTCAAAGCCCGGGACGTGGCGTGGGCCGTCGAACCCGAGCAGGTCGACCAGAACACGATTCGGATGCACTGTCAGTTCTCCGGCGTCGTCCGGGGGACGTACGTCGAAGAGGAGGTCGTCGTCCCCGTCTACATCTCCCGAGAGACCTGTCAGCGCTGCGGGCGCATCGCCGGCGGTTACTACGCCAGCGAGATTCAGATTCGAGCCGAAGGTCGCGAACCGACGCCCGACGAGCAGGCGCGGGCGGTCGACATCGCCGAGGAGTTCGTCGCCGACCGCGAGGAGTCGGGCGACCGGAACGCGTTCATCACCGAGTCGAAGGAGGTCGCCGACGGCACCGACATCAAACTCTCGACGAACCAGCTCGGGCAGGCGGTCGCCACCCGCATCACCCGCGAACTCGGCGGCAGCGTCGAGAGCTACCCGACGCTCGTCACCGAGGACAGCGACGGCAACGAGGTGTACCGCGTCACCTACGCGGTTCGCCTCCCGCGTTACACGCCCGGGACGGTCATCGACCCCGACGACGGCGAGGGACCGGTGCTGGTCCGCAGCGTCAAGGGGAACTTGAAGGGGACGCGCCTGACGACGGGCGACCGCTACGAGGCGCGCTTCGAGGAGGGCGAGACGCCCGAGGCCCGCGAACTCGGGTCGGTCGACGACGCCGACGAGACCACCGTCGTCGCCGTCGAGGACGACCACGCGGTGCAGGTGCTCGACCCCGAGACGTACCAGTCGAAGACTATCGCCCGGCCGTCGTATTTCGACGTCGACGCCGAGACGGTTCCGGTACTGAAGAGTCGGGCGGGACTGCACATCCTCCCCGAAGACGCCGTCGACGAGGAGTGAGAGCGAGGCGGAGAGGTGGGGCGGACGCGTCGCTACGCGGTTTTGCAGACGAATCAGCGGTGAGAGAAACTCAGTCGGCGCGCGCGGGAGTCACCGACTCGGACGACGACGGCGCGGCATCGTGGAGCGCGATACCGTGAGCGGCGAGCACCTTCCGGAACTCCGCTTGCGACTTCCCGGCGCGGGAGGCGGCCTGCGCGAGCGTCAGGGTTCCGCTGCGATACAGCGTCAGCGCCGTCGTGAGGGAGTGAGTGTGCATCTGCGTTCGAGAACTGCTACAGAATACGTTCATGTAAAGCTATCGTGAGAATACGTGCCACTACTCGCGAGTAGGACGCACTTAGATTGTCTATTGTCCAAGTTCACGGAGTCAAACAGAACATAATGGTAATATTGTGAATAATCGTGTCGTACGTGTCCGGCGAACTCTGCCGGGCGACGAGGAACAGCTACAAATGGGGGTGCGCCGAAACGGGAGCCATGGACCGACAGCAGTGGATTGCGATCTTCTTCGTCGTGCTCATGATCGGGTCGTCCGTCGTCTACGCGGGCGCGAGTCTGTTCTGAGACGGCCACTCCGTTCTGAGACTTCTGAGACGGCCACTCCGGCGTCGCCACGGGAGACCGTGACGAGCGGTGACGGCGTCCGGACAGCCGCGTTCGTCCGACCGTCGTTCGTCTCTCAACCGTCGCCCCACACGTCCGACAGCGGGTGGTTCTTTCGCTCCTCCTCGCTGGAGCGGACGCCGCTGTTGCCGCGTCGGCGACGGCGTCCGAACCCGCGGTTCTCGCTGTCGGACTGTTCGTTCTGACCGTTCGCCGACGATCCGCCGAGCGTGCCGGTGCCGCCGCCGTCGAGGCCGGAGAGCGCCGCTCGCGGGTCGAACTCGGGCAGGTTCGGCGTCGTCATTCGGTCGACCTGCTCGGCGAACCAGTCGGGCGTGTCACTCCGTGCGCGGTCGAACAGGTCTAACAGACTGGAGTCGGCGAGATACGTCGCGCCGTGGTCGTCCGGCGCGCGGATGACGCGTCCGCACCCCTGAATCACGGTTCTGAGGGCGGCGCGGTGGTACCAACTCCACTGTCCCTCTTCGAGACGGCGGGCGACGCGCGAGTCGCTCGTGTTGAGGTACGGCGCTTTACACAGGACTTGCCACCGACAGAGGTCACCCTTGAGGTCGAGCGCCTCCTCCATCTTCACCGAGAGAAACAGTTCGGGGTCCGAACTCGCCTTCCAGGCGTCCAACTCGGCGTCGCGGTTTTCTCTACTATGAGTCCGAACGCGCTCGCCGACGCCGAAATTCACGAGATGTTCGGCGAGTCGCTCCTGAATACTGTACGAGTGCGCGTGAATCAGCCCCTTCTCGTCGGGGTGTCTCGCCATCAGACGGACGACGAGACGAGCGATTTTCGGGATGGTCTCGTCGCGATGTTCGAAGGTCATCCGCCCCTGCGTCACGTCGTACAGCGGGCGGTTCTCGACGGGGAACGTGTGCGGCACGTCGACGAGTGCGACGTCTTTCGGGTCGAGGCCGACCTGCCGGCAGAAAGCCTCTTTGTTGAGAATCGTCGCCGACAGCAGCGCAAACTTGTTGCCGCGGTCCCAGACGGTGTGGTGCAGATACTTCTCGGGGTTGAGCGGTTTGATGACGATCTGTGTACCTTCGCCGCCGGGTTGGTCGACGACCCACGTGGTCGCGCTCGTCGGGTCGCGGTAGTCCTTGACGAACCAGTCCAG
The DNA here is from genome assembly GCF_005155585.1 of Haloprofundus sp. MHR1. NCBI lineage: Archaea > Methanobacteriati > Methanobacteriota > Halobacteria > Halobacteriales > Haloferacaceae > Haloprofundus > Haloprofundus sp. MHR1. The sequence goes on along the minus strand of NZ_CP039833.1, from coordinate 1,439,652 downwards.
TTCCGAGCGCAGTTCCTGGAGCCTGTCTCGTCGGGCGGCCTCCTCGGGCGTGAGCTCCGGTTTCGTCAGGAGTTCGTCCTTCGCGCGTTCGCAGACGCCCGAGAGCGTCTCCGCGAAGCGGGACGCGCGTTCGACCGGGTCGTCCGCCCCCGCGACGTCGGGAACGCCCACGTCGTCCCAGACGGGGACGCTGTGCGGGCTCAGTTCGATGGTAGCGTACATCTCGGCCCACTCGGCGAGGCCGTGGGCCTCGTCGACGACGACGACGTCGCGTTTGCGGAACACGTCGCTGCCGGCCGTCTGCATGAAGTACGCCAGCGTCATCGCCGCGATGGATTTCGAGGAGGCGATGGCGCGGTCCGAGAAGTACGGACAGCGATGGCGCACCGTGCAGTCGAACCCTTTCTGACGGACGCAGGGCGCGCGATTGACCGGCGTGTCGTGCTCGCCCGGGAGGATGCAGGTGTAGTTACGCTTGCCGCGGATGATGCTCAGGTCGTCGAGGAGCGCCTCGCTCTCGACGTCGTCGAGTTGTGAGACCTGCGGCGTCGTGTAGTAGGCGTCGGTGGCGTGTTTCGGTTCGGACTCTTCGACCGTGCGAGCGCAGCCGGCGATGGCACGCGCCAGGAGGGACTTACCGCTGCCGGTCGGCGCGCGCACGAGCACCACGTCGTTGCCAGCGGCGAACGCGTCGCGGATGTCCCGGAGCGCCTGTTCCTGATTGCCGCGGTAACTCGGCGCGGGGAAGGCGTCGAAGATGCGCTCGGGGTTCACGCGCAGAGCCACCGCGGGCAGCGGCCTAAAGCCACCGACTCCGCGCGGACTCCCGAACTCGCCGCCGCGTTACAGTGCTTTCACGTCGGCCGCCGTCACGTCGCGGTCCTCGGGCAACTGCTCGATGCAGTCGAAACAGAGCAGACAGTCGGTGCCGTCGGCGAGTTCGAGCGCCATCCCCCCGGAGGGCCCGTAGTCGAAACTCCAGAAGTCGCCGATACCGCCGCTGATGCGGATTTTGAGATCACAGCCGTCACAGCGTGCCTTCGCCATGTCCGGGCACTAGCGAGGACGACACAAGACCCCTTCGGGGCAGCGAGCGCCGCTAGCGTCGGAGCAGACGGTCCGGACACGCCTCGGCGGAGACGGTGACGCCGAACGACGCCGAATCCGACTGGACGACGTTGCCGACGGTGTCCGGGAGCGCCCACTCGACGCCGAGTCGGTGAGTACCGGGGCCGACGCAGCGCCCGCCCGCCAGCGCCGCGCCGTCGAGGTCCGAGAGACCGGCAAGCGACCCCTCGTAGACCACCGGGTCGCGGGAGGTTCGCTCGCCTCGACCGGCGGTGTCGTGCCAGAGCGTGACGCGGAGATACTCCTGTAACTCGCCCACGGAAGCGGTGTCGTCGCCGTCGGCCCGCTCGGATTCCGTCCGGTCGTTCTCGTCGGTGTCGGACACCTCGCCGTCGACGGTGAGCGTCGCTTCGCTCCCCCGTAGTTTGACGACGAAGGAGGCGGTGCCGCTGTCGCCGGGGAGGAGGTTGCCGACCCGGACCGGCTCCGAGGAGACGCGACGGAGCGAGAGGTGCGCTCTGTCGGTGGTCTCGTCGGTGCCGCCGTCGCCGGACGACTCCTCGGTTCGGCCGTCGCGGTCCCGGGAGGACCGGTCGGAGTCTCGACCGTCGGAGGAACGGTCGCCGTCGGACGGCTCGACGGTGTCGCTGCCCGCCTCGGCGTCGCCGTCTCCGGGGTCGTCCCCGTCGCTATCGGGGCCATCGGCACCATCGGCACCGCTCGGTGTCGGTGTCGGCGTCCGACCGCCGTCTCGGGTCTCGACGTCCAAATCGAGTCCGGTCCCCGAGTCGTCGGTGGGGTCGCCGAACAGCCGCTGTGCGCCGATACCGCCGCCGAGTCCGCCGAGGACGAGCGCGCCGACGCCCAGGAGCGTACGACGCCGCGACACCGACGACCTACTATCGTCCGTCATAAACGGCTCTCGGCGGGGTCGAACCGCCGGTCGCGCCGTCGCAGCGGGGTACGCTGCGGTCGCAGAGAGCCGACGGGTGCGACCGCGTCGCACCCGAGGCAGCCGGTCGCGGTCGGCTACGACCGCGACGGAAGGGAGCAGAACGGAAACCGCAGACGGAGGAGCCGTTTCCGCGTGCGGTCGCGGACCCGCTCAGTCGTCGTCCTCGTACTCGACGAACGCGTTGAGCCCGTAGTTACCGTCCGCGGGCACCGAGCCGCTGCCGCCGAAGAACGTCATCGTCCCGCTGACGGCGAACTCGTCGGCGGCGAGGTTTTCGAGCAGGAGACCAGATTTCGCGCCGTCCTCGGCGAGCGCGCTGGTCGGGCCGTCGATGCTGCGGCCGGCGACTTCGACGTCGGAGAGTTCGACGTCGAAGCTCCCGTCGCTCGACTTGCCGAGCAGTCCCACCGTCCCGGTGTGGTCGGTCGAGTCGAAGTCGTCGAAGGAGAGCGTCTCTCCGGCGACCTCGAACGTCGCACCGTCGTCGTCGAAGCTGAGCGTGAACTCGTACGGCGTATCGAACCGCCAGCCGGCGGTTCCGGTGTCGCCGTCGGCGGGTTCGTTGCCGAGGAACAGGTTCCAGGTGTCGCCGCTGTTGCCGACGACCGCCTGCGCGTTCCACTTGTTGCCGTCGTAGGCGAACTCGGGGAAGTCGGTGATGGCGGAGCTGTCGACGGGACACGGGTTGGTCGTGCCGTCGCTGTGGCGCGCCTGCAGCGCGTGGAACGCCACGTCGAACTCGATGGAGTCGCTCTGAATCTCGTTGCCGACCGCTTCGAAGTCGATGTGCCACTCGAGGCAGAGACACGGGCCGGTGACGTTGCCGGCTCTGTTCTCCATCGCGTACGGACGCTGCCGGCCGGCTTTCGCGTCGCCGTCCATCCCGGCGTCGAGCGGAACACCGGTGCTGAGCGTCCGGAGCACCTCGCCGAGCGTGCCGGTCACGATGACGTTCGAACCGTCGGTATCGTCGTCGTGGTCGTGCTCGCCACCCTGCGCCTCGACCTCGCCGGGAGCCTCGCAGTAGTACAGTTTCGCGTCGATAGCGTCGGCGAGTTCGCCGTTGCCCTTCTGTCCACCGGTGTCGTCGACGAGCGCCTCGGGGTCGTTGCGGCCGTTCTCGTCGTTGGCGAGGAGGTCACCGCAGGCCCACATGTACGCGGGGTTGTCCTCGATTTCGAAGCAGAACTCCAGGCAGCCGGAGTCGCCGGGCTTCACGTCGCCGAGCGCGTACGTCCCGACCGCGGGTGCGCCGTCGACGTGACCGCGGACGTTACCCGAGTCGTCGTTCTCCGCGCCGTCGTACTTGGTCTTGTAGTCGACCGTGAGGTCGAGCTTTCCGGCGGTGAACGTGTTTCCGGTGAGCGATTCTTCGTCGCTGAAGTACGCCGTCGTGCCGACACCGGCGCCCGCGGACGCGAGTCCGACGGTTCCGATTCCCAGCAGTACGTTGCGGCGCGAGAGTTCGAGTTTCTCTTTCATTGGTTTCCACGTCGTCCGGCGGAGCCCGACGACCTACCGCCGCCCACGAACTGTCGGGTGATAGGTACGAGCCGCGTGCCGGTTCGCTAATCGGTGGTGAGGCCCGTCTAAGGTCACCTGAGACGGGTGTAACGACGACATCGACGCGCCTAACCGACGGTTAGCTCCGTCCGTCAGAAAGATACGGATCTCGTACTCGATCTGAAGGGTTCGCTGCTCGTACTCGGTCGGAAAGGTGCGGTGCTCGTACTCGGTCGGGAGAGTACGGTGTCCGTACCCGGTCGGGAGGGCGACGCTCGGGACGACATCTCTGCAGCACACGACAGTTTATGCGCCGTCGAACCGACCGACGATATATGAAGGTGAACTGCGAGGGGTGCGCCGGTTGCTGTGTCGACTGGCGACCGGTGGCCCCCGAGGCGCTCGACCACGAGCGCCGGGGGCGGCGCGACCCGCTCGACGACACCTACAATCTCGTGCCGCTGACGCGCGACGAAGTGAAGGCGTTCCTCGATGAGGGGCTCGGCGACGTGACGACGCCGCGGCTGTTCCGCGCCGACGGGGGGACCAACTCGGTCACCGTCGACGGCTACGAACTCGCCGCCGTCGACGGCGGCCCCGTGTTCTACGTCGGCCTCCGCAAACCGCCGAAACCGGTCGGCCCGTTCGGTCTCGACCCGACGTGGCTCGACGCCTGCGTCTTTCTCGACCCCGAGACGCTCCGCTGTCGTATCCACGACTCGGAGCTGTACCCCGCGACCTGCGGCGACTACCCCGGACAGAATCTCAAGCTGGGCCAGGAGACCGAGTGCCAGCGCGTCGAGCGCAGCTACGGGGGCGAACGACTCCTCGACGACGACCCGCCGGAGAAGCTCCGGGGGCTCGCGCTCGGCCCGCAAGCGCTGGGGGCGAAACTGTTCGTCTACCCCGACCCCGAGGAACTGACGGGCGTCGTCGACCGTCTCGCGGACGGGGAGACGACGGCGGCGGACCGCGCGCTGTTCGTCGGTGCCGCCGCCGGGTCGCGGCCGGGGACGACGGCCGTCGACGACGAGAAGGCCGCGTCGGCCCGCGAGCGCGCACTGGAAGCGGACTCGTGGGCCGGCGCGGTCATCGAAACGTGGACGGCGCGAGCGGGGCGACCCGGCGACGACGCGAGCGAGGTTCCGGAGCGGTCGGCGCTCGAAGAGCGGCGCGGCGCGCCGCCGACCGCCGAGTGGTGACGGGCCGCCGCCGCACGGACAGCGAGAACAGTTAACCGACTCACGCCCGTTGGGAGACACGATGAAAGTCCTCGTGACGGGTGCGACGGGGTTCGTCGGTGGGCGACTCGTTCCGGCGCTCCGGAGCGCCGGACACGACGTGACGGCGCTGGTCCGCGACGCGCAGACGTTCGACGCGCCGGACGGCGTCGACGTCATCGAAGGCGACCTGCTCGAACCCGACGACTGCGAACTCGTCGTCGGTGAGGGGCCGACCGGCGAGCAGTCGCTGTCGACGCTTCTCGACTCGCAGGGGATAACGGCGGCGTACTATCTCGTCCACTCGATGCAGGCCGGAAAAGACTTCGAAGAACGCGACCGACGCATCGCCCGACGATTCGTCCGCGTCGTGAACCGGACGAACGTCGAGCGCGTGCTCTACCTCGGCGGCCTCGGCGAGGAGCGCGACCAACTGTCGAAACATCTCCGCTCGCGGCGAGAGGTCGAGTACATCCTCTCGCAGGGCGAGTTCCAACTGACGACGCTCCGGGCGGCCATCATCATCGGCGACGGCAGCGCGAGTTTCGACCTCGTCGAGCAACTGGCGCGTCGGTTGCCGGTGATGGTGACCCCCCAGTGGGTGCAGACGAGGTGCCAACCCATCGCCATCGACGACGTCGTCGCGTACCTCGTCGGCGTGCTCGACCACCCCGAGACGGCGGGCGAGATGTACGAAATCGGCGGCCCGGACGTGTTGACGTACGACGAAATCATCCGCGAGACGGCTCGGCAGTTGGGTCGACCCCTCCACATCGTCCCCGTGCCGGTGCTGACGCCGCGGCTGTCGGCGTACTGGGTCGGGTTGGTGACCGACGTGCCGGCGAGCATCGCTCGCCCGCTCATCGACGGGCTGAAAAACCCCGTCGTCGTCGACGACAACCGGATAGAGGAGATCGTCACCTTCGAGTTGACGCCGTTCGAGGCGGCCGTCGAGGCGGCGCTCGGGACCGGCGAGGGGAGCGAGACGACGGCGGTGACGGACGCGACGAGTGCGCCGAAGACCAACTGAGCGAGGACGGGACGGAGACGAAGACGGAATGCAGCAACAGCAGTGCGACGAGGCGGCGGGACCCGACCCCGTGTACGGCGAGACGTGGGTGTACGAGAGCATCGTCGGGGCGCTCCCCGGCATCGACCTGACCGACTGGCAGGCGGTACTCCTGCAGATAGCGATTTTCGAGGTCGCGCTGCTGTTTCTGGCGTGGGCGTACGACCTCTGGAACGCCGCGCTCGCCGGGACGGCGGCGGTGTTCGTCGCCGCCGTCGGAAGCCTCGCGATGGTCCGTCTCGGCGAGGAAACGCGCTCGCTGGCGCTGCCGGAGTCGTACCTGCGACTGCTGTTCGGGTCGAGCATCGAAGTCGTCCTCGCGGTGCTGGCGTTCATCGCGCTGGTCACCCACCTGTTCGTCTTCGACCCCGAACGGGCGGCGAACCCGCTGGTCGAGACGCTGTTCGGCGAGCAACCGGACGTGATTCCGGTGTATCTGATGCTTCTGGTCCTCTGGGACCTCTGTTACCGCATCGGTACCTCGTGGTGGGCGTCGGTCGTCGCGCTCTGGCGCTCCTACCGCTTTACGTTCGACGGGGAGACGGCCGCCGAACTGCGCCGCATCGACCTGACGAACGTGGCGTTCGGACTCGCGCAGTTGGTACTCGTCCCCTTTATCCTCGACCGGCCGGTGCTGCTGTTCGCCGTCGGCGGCCACGTCGTCGCCGTGACGGTCGTCTCGACGTTGGCGGTGCTGGCGCTCACCGTCGAGACGGGCGGCGAAAAACAGGTAGTCGACTAACGGTCGTCCTTCAGTTTGCGGAACTGGTCGAGCAGGTCCTCGGTGGAGTCACCGGAGTCGTACTCGAGACGCCCGCGGAACTCCGTGCGCGCCTCGTCGAAGTCCGCGTCGACCTGGCCCGTTTTCTGCGCACGACGCTCGTGTTCGTCTTCGTCATAGGCACCCATTGACATGCTATGTCAATACTTAACAATTCCTCCATAAATACATAACGGTTTTTCAGAGTTCCGACAGGGAAAGACCGACCACGCACGGAACACGTAAGGTGCCCCACGGGCAACTCCGCGTCGTGGCACGACCTCTGCGGTTCCGGCACGCGCCCGGTCGATGGACCGAACAGCGCGTCCGGCACGACGTATACTCTCATCTAGATTCGAATCTCGGCGCGGCGATGGAGCGACCGTGGTTCAAGCCGCCCTCCGGGTACGAGGCTCGGCGCTTCGAGATGGACAACGGCGACACGGCGCTGTTCTGCTGGAACGACGACGGCGCGTACTGGCTCGGCAACACCGAGACGCCGAGCACGCTCTGGCGTACGGACAAGTTCGGGTTCACGGAGGTTCCGTATCCGGTCCGTCGGTGGGCCGAACGCGAGCTGCTCGCGCAGCTGTACGAGGAGACGCCGTGGCTCGAACCGTTTCCGCACCTCTCGTGGTTCTTTCTCCCGGTGTTTCTCTCGAAAGACGGTCGGGAGACGACGCGACGGTTCTTCGACGAACACGCCGCCGGCTTCCCGGACGCGACGCGCGACGAAGCGCTCTCCTTCTACGAGTCGTTCCTGAAGACCGGCGTTCTCGACGAGTACCGCGAGCTGATGGCCGGCAAACTCGGCACCTCGAAACAGCTCGACCTGGTCCGGATGAGCGCCTCGATGGGCGAGTTCAACGCCGCCGCGCTGCTCACCGAAGCCGGGTACGACATCACGCCCGAGATCGAGGTGACGACCGGGCACTCGCTGGACTACCGCGCCGAACGCGACGGCGAGGGAACGCTCGTCGAGGTGACCCGTCCGCTGCCGACGGACCGCCGCAGCGCCGGGACGCCCGTCGCCGCCGTCCGCGACACGGCGGAGACCAAAACGTCGGGGCAGTTGGAGCGACACGGCGGCGGCGTCACGCTGTTCGTCGACTGCTCGTCGTTCCCCGACGACGACTGGAACGCCGTCCGCGGCGAGAAACCGGAGGTCAGACACCGTCCCGCCGTCGTCTTCCGGACGCGACCGTCCGGACGCGTCGAAGCCTACAAGAAGGGAAGCGTTCCGCTGGACCTCGACGACGCCGTCGAGTGGGTGTGAGTCGACTCGAAGAGAACGGTAGCGCGGGCGGGTCGGCGTACTGGCGGCCCGACGCGCCCGGAAGTCGGTTTACGGCGTCAGAAGGAGACCTGTCCGGAGTTCCCCTCCCCGAGCGTCGGCGCGTCCCGGTCGCTGTAGAATCGGCGTCCGATGGCTTCGTGGCCGACGCCGGTGAGCAGTGCCTCGTACACCTCTTCCGCGTCGGCGTACGTCTGCGTGCCGAGACGTTCGAGCACGGTCCCGATCGTTTCCGTGCCGTTCTGTAGGTGAATCGTCTCTGTGCCGTAGGCGCTGACGAGTTCGTCGGTGGTCGCGGGGTACTCGTGGTTGGCGACGAGGTCGCCGGTTCTGTTCAGGCGCATCGATTACGACGACGCCGCGATAGTTTATAACGATTTTCCATGTACATCATTAGTCGGCATGGGACACCAATAGTTCCTTAATGGTCCTTAATGACGCTGCGAGGGAACCGCGCCGACGGGCAGCGCGGCGCTTTTGGGAACGGACGGCGAGCGATAGGCATGGACATCGCCGCCGACCTCCACGTTCACACCGTCGCCTCCGACGGGCGACTGACGCTCGACGAGTTGCCGGCGGCCGCGCGGGCGGGCGACGTCGACGTCGTCGCCGTCACCGACCACGACACGTTCCATCCGCGGCTCGACGCGCCCGTGAGCGTTCGCGAGGGTCTCACGGTGATTCACGGCCTCGAACTCCGCGTCGACGTTTCGGAGCCGAATCTGGCAGACGACCGGACCGGCTCCGCCGCCGGGATGCAGGTCGACCTTCTGGGGTACGGCGTCCGCCGAACCACCGCGCTGACCGACGAACTCGACCGGCTCCAACGGAACCGCGTCGAGCGCGGTGCGGAGCTGATCGAACGGGTCGAGTCGTACCTGGGAATCGACCTCGATGTCGAGCCGCGACCCGGAATCGGTCGGCCGCACGTCGCCCGCGCCGTCGACGACAGCGAGGCCGACTACGACTACCAGGGCGCGTTCGACCACCTCATCGGCGACGACGGACCCTGTTTCGTCGCCCGCGAGGTTCCGACGTTCGAGACGGGAGTGGAGTTGCTCTCGGAGGCGTGTTCGGTCGTCTCGCTGGCGCACCCGTTCCGGTACGACGACCCCGAGGCGGCGCTGTCGTTGACGCGCCACCTCGACGCCGTCGAGCGCTACTACCCGTACGGGTTCGAAGTCGAGGAGGCGCTCGTCGACGAAGTCGTCGAACGTGAGGGACTGCTGACCACCGGCGGCAGCGACGCGCACGGGACGGAGCTCGGCGTCTGCGGCGTCCCCCCGAAAGCGTTTGCGGAGATTCGCAGCCGACTACCCGAAGCGGTGGCTTAAACCCGTTCGGGAACGAAGGGTCGTGTATGCAGTGCCACTACTGCGACCGCGATGCCGCCTTCGCCGCCGGGAAAGACGGCGTTCGAGTCGGCCTCTGCGAGGAGCATTTCCGCGAGCGAATGGAGGAACTCGCCGAGTCCGACGAGCTCGAAGCCCTCCGAGAGCGGATCGATGTGGACCGAGCGGAGTGAGTATTTTACGAGCGACTGACGGTTCGCATCGAGGAGTTGTGGACCGAGCGGAGTGAGTGTTTTACGAGCGACTGACGGTCCGCATCGAGGAGTTGTGGACCGAGCGGAGTGAGTTTCTGACGACCTCGAACTGTTTTTGCGGAGCGTACGCGAGCCGTCTTCGGCTCCGTCGTCGGCGACGGGTCATCGTTCGAGCTCCGACGCCAGGAGTCCGAACAGTCGCAAGTCGACGCGTCGTCCGTCCACGAACTCCTGTTCGCGGAGGACGCCCTCCTCGCGGAAGCCGAGTTTTTCGAGCACTCGGATCGACGCCTCGTTCGGTTCGCGCACGCGGGCGGTGAGTTTGACGAGGCGTCGCTCGTCGAACGCGTAGCGTGCGAGCGTCCGTGCGGCGTCGGTTGCGTAGCCGTTTCCCTGTGCTTCCGGCGTAATCCAGTAGCCGACCTCGGCGCTGCCGTTCGTCTCGTCGAGGTCGTAGAAGAAGCAGAGGCCGACCGCCCGGTCGTCGGCGCAGATCAGAAACGTCTCGCCGTCGTCACCGACGACGACCGACTCGAAGTAGTCGGTCGCCGCCGAGAGGTTCATCGGTCGAGCGTCGCCGAGGACGCGACGGAACGCGGGGTTGTTGCGGTGGCGAGCGATGAACTCGCGGTCCTCGCGTTCGACGGTCCGGAGCTCGACTCGGTCGCCGGTGAGGAAGACGGGGCCGGGCATACGCCTCACGTCCACGCGACGACAGAAAGTAACGTCGACCGTCCGAGGCGAGCGGTAGCGGCGTTCTCAGAGGTAGGGCAGGACGACGAAGTACAGCAGCGCCAGAAGCGTCTCGAACGAGAGCGTGCCGACCGCCGACAGCGCGACGAACTTCCGGGCGGGCATCTCCGAGAAACCCGCCGGAACGGTGAGCATCCCGCGCGTGAACGGCAGCGTGTTGCTCACCGGGACGACGATGGGACCCCAGCGGTCGAACCAGCCGTCGAACTTGTCGAGGCGTTCCTCGCTGATTCGGAACCAGCGCTTCTGGAGCAGGTACTCGCGGCCGCCGCGCTTGGCCACCATGAACAGCGCGAGCTGACCGACAGTCGCGCCGAGCACGGCGATACCGATGATGAGGATAGCCGTCTCAACGGTCGCGCCGAAGACGAATATCGCCCCGGGGACGACGAGTTCGCTCGGCATGAAGTACATCAGCATCGCTCCTTCGAGGACGAAGATACCCAGGAGTAGGAGGAACGCGAACTCGGAGTCGAGCAGGTCGCGCAACATCGAGGGAACCTCGAAGTTGGCCTGGAGCAGCAGGCTCAGCATACAGTGAACGTCCGTCGTTACGGCATTTAGCGTTTTGGCCCTGGCAGAGAGACGCACGCAAGGAGAGAGCGACGCGACTTTGCGTCCGCCCGTCGTAGGCAGGCCATGAACCTCACCGACCGCCCGCGTCGGCTCCGACGCGACGGCGTTCGCGGCCTCGTGAGCGAGAATCGAGTCGACGCCTCGGACCTCATCGCCCCGGTGTTCGTCGACGCGACGACCGACGAACGCATCCCCATCGAGTCGATGCCGGGTCACGAACGCGTCCCCGTCGACGACGCGGTCGACCGCGTCGAAGAGGTGCTCGAAACAGGCGTCGAAGCCGTGATGCTGTTCGGCATCCCCGAGTCGAAGGACGAGCGCGGCACGCGCGCGTGGGCCGAAGACGGCGTCGTCCAGCGGGCGACCCGCGATATCGTCGCCGAGACCGACGCGTACGTCATCACCGACGTCTGTCTCTGTGAGTACACCGACCACGGCCACTGCGGTGTTCTGGAGGACCGCGCCGCGGACGACCCGAACCTCACGGTGAAGAACGACGAAACGCTGGAGTTGCTCGGCAAAATCGCGGTCTCGCACGCCGATGCGGGCGCACAGATGGTCGCTCCCTCGTCGATGACCGACGGGATGGTCGGCGCGATTCGGGAGGCGCTCGACGCCGAGGGGTACGAAGGACTGCCCATCATGAGCTACGCCGCGAAGTACCAGAGTGCGTTTTACGGTCCGTTCCGCGACGCCGCGGACGGTGCGCCCGCGTTCGGCGACAGACGACACTACCAGATGGACCCCGCAAATGGCAGAGAAGCGTTGCGCGAAGTCCGACTCGACGTCGAGCAGGGCGCGGACGTGCTGATGGTCAAACCCGGACTCCCGTACTTGGACGTCGTCAGCGCGATTCGCCGCGAGTTCGACCACCCGGTCGCCGCCTACAACGTCTCCGGCGAGTACGCGATGCTGCACGCCGCCGCCGAGAAGGGGTGGCTGGAGTTGGACGAGGTAGCGATGGAGTCGCTCGTCTCGATGAAACGCGCCGGTGCGGACCTCATCCTCACGTACTTCGCAGAGCAGGTCGCCGACCGTCTGTAGCGTCATTCGACCGTCACCGACTCGGTGCGCGCGAGGGGTTTCGACCGAAACGCTCGATTTTCGACCGCACGATCGTCCACACCTGCGGCAACATTTGTCGAATTAGTGCGGAGAATACGACCTTATACAACATATATCCGATATTAAATCGACCGCCCGACCATTTAGGACCTTGAAAATTGGATTTCTTGACGCTAACGCTTATACCATAGCGTTCCGTGACCTTCTGACGTGATTGAGAGCACTAATCGACACGTAATCGGTATAATCGTGAACGAATGTCCACTCGAACCGGTGACGACGACGGAGGCGTGTGATTGATGAGCGCGTTGCTGCAGACCGACCTCTCGGCGGTCGTCGAGGGCGTCAACATGCTGTGGGTTCTCACCGTCACGTTCCTCATCTTCTTCATGCACGCCGGGTTCGCGATGCTGGAGGCCGGGCAGGTGCGCTCGAAGAACGTCGCCAACCAGCTGACGAAGAACCTGCTGACGTGGAGCGTCGGCGTCATCGTCTTCTTCCTCGTCGGTGCCGGGGTGTCGAGCGTCGTCGGTGGAACCGGCTTCGGCGAGTCGTTCGCCTACGTCAACGGCGGGTCGGCCGCGTGGGTCGACTGGCTGTTCGGCGCGGTGTTCGCGATGACCGCCGCGACCATCGTCTCGGGCGCGGTGGCGGGTCGTGCGAAACTCCGCGCGTACGTCACCTACACCGTTCTACTGGCGGGCGTCATCTACCCCGTCGTCGTCGGCTTCACGTGGGCGGGCGGCTTCCTCGACGCGATGGGCTTTCACGACTTCGCGGGCGGCATGATCGTCCACGGGATGGGCGGCGTCGCCGGCCTCACCGCGGCGTGGGTCATCGGCCCGCGTATGGACCGGTTCAACGACGACGGCACCGCCAACGTCATCCCCGGTCACTCGTTGCCGTTCGCCGTCCTCGGCACGCTCATCCTCGCGTTCGGCTGGTACGGTTTCAACGTCGGCACCGCCGCCGCGCCGCTTGCCGAGGGTGGCACCGAACTCGCCGACTTCGCCTACGTCGGTCGCGTCGCACTCGTCACGACGCTCGGCATGGCCGCCGGCGCGATCGGCGCTGCGGGCGTCGCGCTGCTGAAGACGGGCAAAGTCGACACGCTGTACGTCGCCAACGGCCTGCTCGCCGGTCTCGTCGGCATCACCGGCGTCGCCGATGCCATCGTCTGGCCCGGCGCGCTGGCGCTCGGTCTACTCGCCGGCGCGCAACTGCCGCTCGTCTTCGAGTTCGTCGAGAAGCGCCTCAGAATCGACGACGTCTGCGCGGTGTTCCCCGTTCACGGCTCCGCGGGCATCATGGGAATCGTGCTGTTCCCGTTCGTCGCCGTCGACGGCTTTTCGGTCGGCCAACTGGTGACTCAGGTCGTCGGTGCGGGCGTCATCACCGTCTGGACCGTCGCCGCGACGGTGCTGGTGTTCGGCGTGATTCGCGCGCTCGGTGAAGCGCGCGTCACACCCGAACACGAGCGCGAGGGCCTCGACACCTCCGAACACGGCGTCGATACCTACCCCGAGTTCGGAAAGCCCGACGGTGCCGTCGCCGACGGGTCGGGCGTTCGCACCGACGGCGGAGTTGTCGGTACGGGCGTCGTGAGCGACGTGGAAGGTGAGAACGAATGAGTTCGGAGCTCCCGAACGGCGGCGGAATCAAGATGGTCGTCGCTATCGTCCGCCCGGACAAGCTCGGCGAGGTGAAGAAAGGGCTCGCCGCCGCCGGCGCGCCCTCGCTGACGGTCACGAACGTCTCCGGTCGCGGGAGCCAACCCGCGAAGAAGGGACAGTGGCGCGGCGAGGAGTACACCGTCGACCTGCACCAGAAGGTGAAAGTCGAGTGCGTCGTCGCCGACACCCCCGCGGAGGACGTCGTCGCCGCGATTCGGGACGCGGCCAACACCGGCGAGCCCGGCGACGGGAAGATATTCGTCCTCCCGGTCGAGAACGCGGTACAGGTCCGGACCGGAAAAGAAGGTCCCGACGCGGTCTGAGCGGGCAGCGCTCAGCGTTTTCGGCCCTCCATTTCGACGCTCGACCACAGGACGCCGACGTCCGTCGTCCCGCAGCCGAGCGCTCGCCGTCGGTATCGGTTTTTGCGGGTTGTTTCGCGCAGAGAGAACTCCCGAAGGGCTCTTGCGTTCGGTACTCGTACACGCTGATATGCCTTCGAAAGTGAAGAAAGCCCTGTTCGGTCTGGTCGCACTGTTCGTCGTCGCCTCCGTCGTCCACTACGCGCTGTTCGGGTCGTTCCCGTTCGGCAAACCGCAGCTGATGGACGACGAGGAACTCGACGCCGAGGAAGACGAGAGCGAGGCGGACGCCGAAGCCGACGCCGCGCAGTAGTCGACGCGCCGACGCCGCACAGTAATCGACGCGCCGACTCCGACGACTCAGTAACTACTTTTTCGTCCGCGTCCGAACCGCGAGATATGACCACGTCGAGACGGACCAGTTCCGCTGCGTCGCCCGCCCGGCGGACGACCCGCTCTGTGTCTCGCGGAGGCGACTTCGCGTGAACCACGACCGCTCCCGCGACCTGTACGACCGAGCGCTGTCGGTGCTCTCGGGCGGCGTCAACTCCTCGGTGCGTGCCACTCGTCCCTACCCCTTCTTCGTCGAGCGCGGCGACGGCGGCCACGTCGTCGACGCCGACGGGAACCGCTACGTCGACTACGTGATGGGTTACGGCCCGCTCTTGTACGGCCACAACCCACCCGAACCGATACAGGCGGCGATTCAGAAGTACGCCAGCGCCGGGCCGATGTACGGCGCGCCCACCGAGATAGAGGTCGAACACGCCGAGTTCGTCGCCCGGCACGTCCCGTCGGTCGAGAAGATTCGGTTCGTCAATTCGGGAACCGAGGCGACCGTCTCGGCGGTCCGCCTCGCCCGCGGGACCACTGGGCGGGACAAAATCGTCGTCATGCAGGGCGGCTACCACGGTGCCCAGGAGTCGACGCTCGTCGAAGGCGGCCCCGACAACCCACGTCCCTCGACGAGCGGCATCCCCGAGTCGTTCGCCGAGCACACGCTTCCGGTGCCGTTCAACGACCCCGAAGCCGTCGCCGAGGTGTTCGAAGAGCACGGCGACGACATCTCGGCGGTACTCGTCGAGCCCATTCTGGCGAACATGGGCATCGTCGCGCCCGTCGACGGCTACCACGAAACCCTGCGAGACCTCTGCGACGAGCACGGGTCGCTGCTGATATTCGACGAGGTCATCACGGGCTTCCGCGTCGGCGGCCTCCAGTGCGCGCAGGGGAAGTTCGGCGTCACGCCCGACCTCACGACGTTCGGCAAGATCATCGGCGGCGGCTTCCCCGTCGGCGCTGTCGGCGGCCGCGCCGAGCTGGTCGAACAGTTCACCCCCGCCGGCGACGTGTTCCAGTCGGGGACGTTCTCGGGTCATCCCGTGACGATGGCCGCCGGCCACGAGTACCTGAAGTACGCCGCCGAGAACGACGTGTACGAACACGTGAACCGACTGGGCGAGAAACTCCGGCGCGGCATCACCGATATCTGCGCCGACCAGGCGCCCGAGTACACCGTCGTCGGTACCGACAGCATGTTCAAGACGGTGTTCACGCGCGACGCCCCGCAGACCCTCGACGGTCAGTGCGAGGCCGGCTGTCGGCAGCGCGTCGACTGCCCGCGGTTCGACTCCTGTCCGAAGACCGGCGCGGACGTCGCCGCCGCCGAGACCGAGCGCTGGGAGCGCATCTTCTGGCAGGAGATGAAAGACCGGGGCGTGTTCCTCACCGCCAACCAGTTCGAGTCGCAGTTCGTCTGCTACGCGCACACCGACGAGGACGTCGAAGAGACGCTGGAAGCGTACAAGGAAGCGCTGTAGCGGAACCCGCTACCGCTCGAAGTTCGAGACGAGCGACTCCCTCGCCTCGCGCCACGCGGCGACGATTCGGTCCGGCAAGGGGTCCGACTTCCACGGTTCTATCCCGTCGTTCTCGTCCAGCCAGTCGACGGTCCGCTTCACGCCTTCTTCCCACCCGACGGTCTGCTCGTGACCCAACTCGCGTTTCGCCTTCGAGTTGTCGAACACCGTGCTGTACTGGAAGTGGTCGCGTAGCCCCTCCGTGCGCTCGGGTGCGAGTTCGAAGAGCACGTCCGACGGAACGTGGACCAACTCGGGCGCGGGTGCGTCGAGGGCGGCGGCGACACCCCGATGGTACTCGTTCCACGTCAGGTGCTCTTCGGCGGTGACGTGGTACGCCTCACCGTCGACGACCGACCCCTTCGCTTCCACTGCAGCGACGAAACTCCGCGCCACGTCGTCGCGGTGACACGGTGCCCAGACGGAGGTGCCGTCGCCGTGGACGACGACGGGTTCGCCCGCGCGAACGCGGTCGACGTACGTCGTTTCCGATCCGAGCGAGTGGATGAGCGTTCCGCCCTCGCCGTAGGTGTGCCACGGGCGGAGGACGACCGCGGGGAATCCGGTCTCTTCGTAGGCGTCGAAGAACACGTCCTCGGCGGCGGCTTTTTCCTTCCCGTACTCGCTCGTCGGCGGGTGTCGCGGCGTCTCCTCGGTTAGTGGCATCCGAGAGACGGGGCGGGAGTAGACGTCGATAGTCGAACAGAAGACGTAGCGGTCGACCGACCCCGCGAAGGTGCGGACCGCGCTCTCGGCGTCTTCCGGCGTGAAACAGACCATGTCGACGACGGCGTCGAACTCGCGGCCGCCGAGTCGGTCCTCGAAGCGCTCGTACTCGGTTCGGTCGCCGCGGATCAGGGAGACTGAGTCGGGAATCTCGGCGTCGGTCTCGCCGCGGTTGTACAGCGTCACGTCGTGGCCGGCGGCGACGAGTTGGCGGGTGATTCCGGTGCTGATGAGCCCGGTTCCGCCGACGATGAGCACGTCCATAGACGGTCGTCTCCGCGCACGAGGAAGAGTCCGAGGGCGAAGGCAAACGGGATACGATGCACAGAGCTGTTCACCGATGTCCGGACGTGGTGGACGAGATTTATCTTCCGGGCCGCGCTATCTTCGCCTGTATGAGCCCTCCTACCGACGAACCGACGACGAACAGCGACACCCGAATCGACGGTCCGACGCCGACGAACGGTCGAACCGATTCGACCGGGTCCACCTCCGAGAGCGTCCGCCGCATCCTCGACGAGTACCTCCCGACCGCATCGGTCGAGTCGAACTGGTGGTACTGGATCGCCGCCGTCCCGGCTCTCTTGGTCGTCTCGCTCGGCTTCGGCGTGAGCGCGTTCTTCCTCGCGCTCCTGGGCGTCGGGTTGGACATCGCGGGGTTCATGGGCCTCGCGTCGGCGGGGTTCGGCCTGCTGTTCTTCGCCGTAGCCTCGCTGTTGGCGCTCGCGAGCTTCGTCGTCGCCGTGTTGTTCCCGGTGGCGATGTACGTCGACGCCCGCGCCGTCGAGGCGGCCGATTTGGGCTGGAACCCCGACCCCGTACTGTACTTCCTCGGCGCGGTGTTCGCCGTCGTCGCCACGAACTTCGTGTTGAGCGTGCCGCTGGCGGTGTACTACCTGTACAAGCGTCACGGGGCTATCGGGCGACCGTGACCTGACGACTCCGTTTCAGCGACCGTCCCGCAGTCAGTCGAACACGTCACGTCGATTAGAAGACTCGCACGCGATACGGCGAGACGACCACGAATCCGTCGAAGGCGGAACTGAAGCCCTTTTCAGGGTTCGACGCCCACCGACGCACATGAGTACTCACGGGACACTCCGCCTCGCGACGCGAGGGTCGGACCTCGCGCTTCGACAGGCCGCGAGCGTACAGGAGGCGCTCGCCGGGCGACGCCGCGACGTGGAACTGGTCGAAGTCGAGACCCGCGGCGACCAGATTCAGGACGAACTCATCCACCGCCTCGGCAAGACCGGGGCGTTCGTCCGCGCGCTCGACGAGAAGATTCTCGCCGGCGAAGTCGACGCCGCCGTCCACTCGATGAAGGACATGCCGACCGAACAGCCGAAGGAACTCCTCGTCGCCGGCATCCCCGAGCGCGCACCCGCCGGCGACGTGCTGGTGACGCCCGACGGCCGCGAACTCGACCAGTTGCCCGAGGGCGCGACGGTCGGCACCTCCTCGCTTCGCCGGCAGGCGCAGCTGCTCAACGCCCGCCCCGACCTGACGGTCGAACCGCTGCGCGGGAACGTCGACACCCGCGTCGAGAAACTGCTCGCCCCGTCGCTGCAGGAGGAACACGAAGACCGCGTCGAGGCCGACAAGGACCGGAAGGGCAACGTCGGCAGCGAGGCGCAGAGCGCCTCGGGCCGTTCGAGCGGGCGGAGCCCGCGAGAAGAAAACGACGACTACGAACCCGAGTACGACGAGCGACCCGAGGAGTGGTTCGAGGGCCTCAGCGAACTCCAGCGCAACGCGCTCGGCCGCGAGGTCGACACCGAGTACGACGCCATCGTGCTCGCCGAGGCGGGTCTCAAACGCAGCGGCCTCGACCACCACGTGAACTACGTCCGCCTCCCGCGCGACCGATTCGTCCCGTCGCCCGGCCAGGGCGCAATCGCCGTGACCAGCGTCGACGGCGAGGCCGCCGACGCCATCCACAAAGTCATCGACCACCCGCGGACGCGCGTCGAGACGACCGTCGAGCGGACGATTCTCTCGGAACTCGGTGGGGGTTGCGTCGCGCCCATCGGCGTCTTCGCGCTCGTGCAGGGTCGGCACGTCCACACGCGCGTGCAGGTGCTCGGCCGCGACGGCGAGGAGACGGTCGAAGCGACGCGCGACCTGCCGGTCGAGACCCACGCCGTCGCCGCCGCGGAGTTCGCCGCCGACCTCAGAGACCGCGGCGCGGCCACCCTTATCGAGGAGGCGAAACGCGACACCGACGAGGCGGCCGCGAGCGAGCGACGCGGTGCGCGAGAGGAACCGGAGGAAGCGGACGAATGAGCGAGACGGACGACGGCTCCGAGACGGCGTCGGAATCGGCCGTCGGTACGGTCTACCTCGTCGGTAGCGGGCCGGGCGACCCCGACCTCATGACCGTGAAAGCGAGCCGACTGCTCGACGAGGCGGACGTCGTGCTCCACGACAAACTCCCGGGGCCCGAGATTCTCGGCCGGATTCCCGAGGCGAAGCGCGAGGACGTGGGCAAGCGCGCCGGCGGCGAGTGGACGCCCCAGGAGTACACGAACAAGCGCCTCGTCGAACTCGCCCGCGAGGGCAAGAGCGTCGTGCGCCTGAAAGGTGGCGACCCGTTCGTCTTCGGCCGCGGCGGCGAGGAGGCGGAACATCTGGCGAACGAGGAGATTCCCTTCGAGGTCGTTCCGGGCGTCACGTCGGCCATCGGCGGCCCCGCCGTCGCCGGGATTCCGGTGACCCACCGCGACCACGCGTCCTCCGTCTCGTTCGTGACGGGTCACGAAGACCCCACGAAGGAGGAGTCGGCGGTGAACTGGGAGGCGCTCGCCGAGACCGGCGGCACCATCGTTGTCCTCATGGGCGTCGGCAAACTGCCCGACTACACGAAGGCGCTCCGCGACGCCGGAATGAACCCCGGAACGCCGGTTGCGCTCGTCGAGCGGGCGACGTGGCCCGACATGCGCGTCGCTACCGGAACGCTCGGCACCGTCGTCGACGTCCGCGACGAACACGAAATCGAACCGCCCGCGATCACCGTCGTCGGCGACGTGGCCGGGACCCGAGAACGGGTGCGGAAGTTCCTGCGGAGCGAATCGGGGGCAGGGACGGAAGCGAGGGGTGAAGCGAGCTCCGAGACGGGGGCGGGACGATGAGCCGGGAGGTCCGCGTCGCCGTCTTCCGGCCTGACGACGAGCGACTCCGAGACGCGGTCGAACTGCTCGACTCGCTCGGCGCGACGCCCGTTCCCGACCCGATGCTGGAGGTTGAACCGACCGGGAGGACTCCGAGAACGGACGCCGACTACGCCGTCCTGACGAGCAAAACCGGCGTCGAACTCGTCGCCGACGCGGGGTGGGACCCCGGCGAGGCGACGCTCTGCGCCATCGGCGACAGCACCGCCGCGGTGATGCGCGAACACGGGTACGCGGTCGACGTCGTACCCGACGAGTTCACCTCGACCGGACTGGTCGAGACGCTCCGCGGCCGGGTGCCGGGTGCGCGGGTCGAAGTCGCCCGCAGCGACCACGGTTCGCCCGTCCTGACCGACGGTCTCGAAGCCGCCGGCGGCTACGTGCACGAGACGGTTCTCTACGAACTCGTTCGGCCGCCGGGGTCCGGGGACTCCGCGGAGATGGCCGCCGCCGGGGAACTGGAGGCGGCGCTTTTCTCCTCGTCGCTGACGGTCGACCACTTCCTCGACGCGGCCGCCGAGCGCGGCCTCCGAGACGAGGCCGTCGCGGGACTCGACGACGCCGTCGTCGGCGCTATCGGCGAACCGACGCGCGAGACGGCCGAGAGCCGCGGCATCGACGTCGACGTGGTTCCCGACGCGGCCGATTTCGAGGAACTGGCGTGCGCCGCCGTCGAAGTCGCAGCGCCGACGTACCGCGAGTAGCGGGAGACGACGCGACGAAATCAGCGCCGGGCCATCGTCGAACGCGGCCGAACCGAAGGACGCTCGTCCCGCGGCGGAGGCGAGCGTTTAAACCCGAAGCCGACCCATCCTCCGTCGATGTCCACCGGTCCCGTCCCCGAACTCCGCGCGCGCGCCGAGGCCTGTGCAGAGCGACTCCGAAGCACCGACTCCGTGCTTCTCGCCTCCCACATCGACGCCGACGGGTTGACGAGCGCCGCCGTCGCCGCGAGCGCGCTCGAACGCGCGGAGATTCCGTTCGACACCGTCTTCTCGAAACAGCTCGACGCCGACGAGATCGCCGCCATCGCCGCGACGGACCACGAGACGGTGCTTTTCACCGACTTCGGGAGCGGCCAACTCGACATCATCGCCGACCACGAGGCGGCGGGCGAGTTCACGCCCGTCGTCGCCGACCACCACCAACCCGCCGATGCCGACACCGAGTACCACCTCAATCCGCTGTTGTTCGGCATCGACGGTGCGTCGGAGCTCTCCGGCGCGGGCGCGAGCTACGTGCTCGCCCGTGCGCTCGAAGGGAGCGAGAGCGACAACCGCGATCTGGCGGCGCTCGCCGTCGTCGGTGCGGTCGGTGACATGCAGGACTCCGACGGCGCGCTTCGCGGCGCGAACGAGGGAATCGTCGAAGAGGGCGTCGAGGCGGGCGTGCTGGAAGCCAACACCGACCTCACGCTGTACGGCAAGCAGACGCGACCGCTCCCCAAACTGCTCGAGTACGCCAGCGACGTACGAATCCCGGGCATCTCGAACGACCACGCCGGTTCTATCACCTTCCTCGACGGACTGGATCTGGACCTGAAAGCCGACGGCGAGTGGCGGCGCTGGGCCGACCTCTCGGCGGACGAGCGACAGACCGTCGCCAGTGCCCTCGTTCGCCGCGCCGTCGCCAGCGGCGTACCCGCGGACCGCATCAACTCGCTCGTCGGGACGGCGTACACGCTCGTCGACGAGGAGTCCGGGACCGAACTCCGCGACGTGAGCGAGTTCTCGACGCTCCTGAACGCGACGGCGCGCTACGACCGCGCCGACGTGGGTCTGGCGGTCTGTCTGGGCGACCGAGACGGCGCGCTCGACCGAGCGCAGAAACTGCTGCGGAACCACCGCCGGAACCTCTCGGAGGGGCTGCAGTGGGTGAAGAACGAGGGCGTGACCGTCGAAGAGCACGTCCAGTGGTTCGACGCCGGAACGCGAATCCGCGAAACCATCGTCGGCATCGTCGCCGGGATGGCCGTCGGCGCCAGCGGCATCAGCCGCAGTAAACCCATCGTCGCGTTCGCCGAGAAGAACGACGAGGAGGTGAAAGTCTCCGCACGCGGGTCGCACTTCCTCACGCGGAAGGGCCTCGACCTCTCGCTTGCGATGCGCGACGCCTCGCGCGCCGTCGGCGGCGACGGCGGCGGGCACAACGTCGCCGCGGGGGCGACGATTCCGACCGGCGAACGCGAGGCGTTCGTCGCCGAAGTCGACCGTATCGTCGGCGAACAGCTGGGGTAGACGCGTCGGCTCGAATCGAGGACGGTTCGGTGTTATCCGCTGTACTCGACTAGCTGAGAGTCTCGAACGGGGTGGTTCGTAGCTGTGAGATAGCTCACGGAGATCCGCAGTATTGGTATATCGATATAGGGTTTATCTTGGACTATTCGTAAAAACAGGGAGGTTCGAGAAACGAGCGCTGTCGGGAAGGGACGGGCCAGTTCGGCCCATTCTCGCTGTCCTGCCGGACGTGGGCACCGGAAACAGTGTAAACAGACGCCCGTCGTTCGGGGCCGTCGACTCGGCCCCTCGCTCTCGCGGGTGTCGCGTCGTCACTCGGACCCTCCGAAGGCAGTTCGAGTCGATTTACCGGATAGAGTCGACAAGATTCGGTCGTGTCGGCCGGAGTAGCGATGCGAACGATACGAGGCGTCCGAAGTCTGGGGACAGGAAGTGGCGGGGTAGCACAGAAGCGAACCGGGGAGGTAGCGCCCGCCCGATCTCGGACGGTCGATGTCAACTCTTCGCAGAGCGAGCAGTAGTTCGCTCGTCGAGCCGCCGGATTCCACTTGTCGCGAAAACGGCTCTCGAATAGACTCGCTGGTGGCTGCGAGCGGGAGCGAAATCGACGGTACGCCGACTGATTACGCACGGTATCACAACTTCCCCAGTCGACGAAGGGTAGCGGCGGTTTCGCGCCGTTCTGTGACCCGGTTTCCGAGTATTCGGTCGTATCAGGGCAAAAAAGGCCAGAAGTCGACAGAAAACAGTCCGAGACTGGCAGGCGGGAACTCGAAGCGACGGCCGTCATAAATCAAATACCGTGATACGAAATACACGCTCGCCTCCCAAACGGCGCTTCGGTGCAGGCGACTGTTAACACAGTGGGGAACAAACGACGGGTATGTCACGACACGAGGCCACCTTCGAGATAGAGTCGAAAACAGATTCGTACGCCGCTCGGCGCATCGTAGAGCGGGCGTACGACACGATTCGAGAAGAGTCGCGGAGCGTCCGCGAGGGGACGGACGACGCGCAGGCGCTCTTGAGGGAGTTCGAGACGCTTCGAGACGCGGCGAGGCGTCCGACGCCCGGGAAACTGACGATTATCTACGAACAGGACGACGACGAGTTCGAGGACTGAGAGTCCGGCGGTCGAGTCGAGAGACTGTGAGAGAGCGAGCGATGGTCGGCGTGCGGATACCAGTCCTTTTCCCTCGTAACCGTCTCGTTTCGGTATGTCCTTCTCCTCGGCCACCCCCTTAGTCCAGGGTGTGGCTTCGTCTCCGTTGACGGTCGACATGCTCGTCGTCTTCGCGCTCATCCTCCTCGCGTTCGTGTTGTTTGCGACCGAGCGGTTCCCCATCGACGTCACCGCCATCCTGCTGATGGTTCTGTTGATGGTGCTCGAACCGTGGACGCAGATAACCCCCCGGGAGGGAATCTCCGGGTTCGCTAACCCCGCCACCATCACCGTGTTGGCGATGCTCATCTTGAGCACCGGCATCAACCGAACGGGTATCGTCCAACTGTTCGGTCGGAAGATGGCAGCGTTCGCGGGCGACGACCGACGCAAACAGCTCGCCGCGACCATCGGCGTCACCGGACCGGTGTCGGGAATCATCAACAACACGCCGGTCGTCGCCATCCTGGTTCCTGTCATCGCCGACCTCGCCCACGAGGGGAAGACGTCTCCGTCGAAACTGCTCATGCCGCTGTCGTTCGCCTCGATGCTCGGCGGGACACTGACGCTCATCGGGACGTCGACGAACATCCTCGCCAGCGACATCGCGGCGCAAATCGGCGCGGAGTCGCCCGAACTCGGGCTACAGGCGTTCGGGATGTTCGAGTTCACGAAACTCGGTGTCGTCGTCTTCGCGGTCGGAGCCCTCTATCTCATGACGGTCGGCGTCAGGTTGCTCCCCGAACGCGTGCCGGTCGACGAGGACCTCGTCGAGGAGTACGCTCTCCAGGAGTATCTCGCGGACGTCGTCGTCCCGGCGAACTCCTCGTTGCTCGGTCAGACCGTCGAAGAGGCGCTCGGCGACGACGAACTCGACATCGACGTTCTCCAACTGATTCGGAACGGAGAGCGATTCTCCGAACCGCTCGCCCGCAAGGAGATTTACCGGAGCGACACGCTCCGCCTCAGGACGAACCGGGAGACGCTCGAACGCATCATGGACGCGGAAGGACTCGCGCTCGCCGGGCGTCCGCAGACCGAGGGCGAGTTGCATCCGGACGAGGAGGAGCCCGTCCTGGTCGAAGTGGTCATCCCGTCGGGGTCGTTTCTCGTCGGCGAGACGCTGTCGAGTTCGGCGTTCCGACAGCGTTACGACGCGAACGTGCTCGCCTTCCGGACCCGCGGCGACGTGGTCCGCGACCGGTTCGAGGAGATCAAGGTCCGGGTGGGGGACACGCTGCTCGTCCAGGCACCGCCCGACAGTCTCACCCGGCTCGTCCAGAACGAGGACTTCATCGTCGCCCACGAGTTCGACGAGGTGACCTACCGGAGCGAGAAGATACCGTTCGCGGTCCTCATCATCGCTGGCGTCGTCGCGCTGCCCGCGCTGAACGTGTTCCCGATAGTCGTCTCGGCGCTCGCGGGAGTCGTGGCAATGGTGTTCACCGGAGTGCTCAAGCCGAACGAACTGTACTCGTCCGTCGAGTGGAACGTCATCTTCCTGCTCGCCGGGGTCATCCCGCTCGGAATCGCCCTCCAACAGACCGGAGCCGCCGGCGTGCTCGGGAACGCTGTCGCCTCGACTGCGGCGTTCTTGCCCGCAATCGGCGTCCTCTGGGTGTTCTACCTCGCGACCGGGCTGTTGACGAGCGTCATCAGCAACAACGCGAGCGTCGTGCTGATGATTCCCGTGGCGGCCAGCGCCGCGCAGTCGATCGGCGCGAACGCGTTCGCGTTCGTGCTCGCCGTGACGTTCGCGGCGTCGACGGCGTTCATGACGCCCGTCGGCTACCAGACGAACCTCTTCGTCTACGGCCCCGGCGGCTACACGTTCTCGGATTACATCCGCGTCGGCGCGCCGCTGCAGTTGCTGCTGTCGGTCGTGACCGTGCTCGGAATCGCGTTCTTCTGGGGCGTCGGCGCGTGAACCCGAGAGTCGGACGAGCGGTCTGACTCGGGCCGTGCGACGCTATCGCGGCCTCACCAACCTTGCATCGTGCTAACGTTGATTGGACCAGGCGACGTCTTCACCGTATGGCCGAGTTTCCAGACGAACGTCAACTCGTAGTGGAGGTACGCTCCCAGTTGGGACAGTGGACGAACAGCGCTCGGAGGGAGGCGTACACCGAACTGTTCGAGGGCGACGACCCGCTTCTCACCGCCGAAGAGCTCCAGTCGCTCGACGCACTCGATTCCGCGATGGAACGGGCGGGCGGCGACGGTATCTGGGGGACCGACCAGTACGGAATCCACACGGCCGGTACCGGGAGTTCAGACGCCTCGCTCGGCGTCGTCTGCGTCTACCACCCGCAGATAACCGACGACTCCGTCCTCCGGGGGCGCGAGGGTCTCGACGACGAGACGGAGGAGCGGCTCAACGCGGCGCTCTGGACGTACAGTGAACGCGTCGCGGAACTCGTCGGCCGAGAGCTCGACGCGTACGTCGAGCGAAAGGGGAGATAGTGCCGTCTGAGATGGCGTCTGTTCGGGAGAAAGGAAAAGAGAGGCCAGACGGGATTCGGCCCGCCTACCGTCCGACTGCTCGAATACGGACTGCCCGACTGCTCGAACACGGACCGTCCAACTGCTCGAACACGGACCGTCCGACTTTTGCGCACCCCCGACCGACTCCCGTGTATGACCGACTTCGACCCCGAGAAGTTCGAAGAGAAGTACGTCCACTACTTCCCGCAACTGCAGCGCGCGTACAAGAGCGCGTTCGAGACGATGAACGAGAAGTACGACTCGACGCTCATCCACGGCATCGACCAGCAGATTCTCAACGAGTCCGAGCCGGTGTACGAGGACGGTCGCTTCCGAATCCGGTTGCCCGAGAACCCCCACGACCGCCTCACGAGCGTCGTCGTCGACGACGAGAAACTGGACGCGACGCTGGAGCGGTACGTCGAGGAGTTGGAGGCCGAACACCACCGCGTGTTCGGCGTCGAGCGGCCGGAATAGGCGAGCGCCGACGCCGACGTGCGCGGTTTCGACTACCGGGGGTCGTTCCGAACCAAAGGCATAAGACGCCACACCGCCAACCCGCGCACATGAGTACGGAGCCACAGGACGCCGACGACGACCTCAAAGAGCGCGTCACTAACTTCCTGCGCCGCAACTTCCCGCAGATTCAGATGCACGGCGGCAGCGCCGCCATCCAGCATCTCGACCGCGAGAACGGCGAGGTGAGCATCGCTCTCGGTGGGGCGTGTTCCGGGTGCGGTATCTCGCCGATGACCATCCAGGCCATCAAGAGCCGGATGGTCAAAGAGATCCCCGAGATCAACAAGGTCAACGCCGACACCGGTATGGGTGGCGGTGGGATGGGCGGCGACGGCGGCATGAGTCCGTCGTTCCCCGGCGAGACGACCAGCGACGACGACGGCGGCAGCGACGAAGGCCCGCAGGCCCCGTTCTAACTCCGTTTTAGGGGTCGTCTGTCCCGCAGTAGCGTCGGCTTAGCGGCCGGAACATACCCGTGTTTTATTCCCGTTACGGACGGAGAGGGAGGTATGAGCGACGAGTCTCCCGCGAACGTGTTGTTCGTGGTGATGGACACGGTTCGGAAGGACCACCTGACGCCGTACGGTTACGACAAACCCACGACGCCCGGCCTCGAATCGTTCGCCGAGGAGGCGATGGTGTTCGACCAGGCGGTCGCGCCCGCGCCGTGGACGCTTCCCGTCCACGCGTCGATGTTCACCGGGATGTACCCGAGTCGTCACGGTGCCGACCAGGAGACGCCGTACCTCGACAACGCGACGACGCTCGCAGAGACGCTGTCGGCGGCGGGCTACGACACGGCCTGCTACTCCTCGAACGCGTGGATTACGCCGTACACCCACCTCACCGACGGCTTCGACGACCAGAACAACTTCTTCGAGGTGATGCCCGGCGACCTGCTGTCGGGACCGCTGGCGAAGGCGTGGAAGACGCTCAACGACAACGAACGCCTGCGCACGGTCGCCGACAAACTCGTGAGTCTGGGTAACACCGCCCACGAGTATCTCGCCGACGGCGAGGGCGCGGACTCGAAGACGCCCGCCGTCATCGACCAGACGATGGAGTTCATCGAGGAGAGCGACCGGTCGTTCGCCTTCATCAACCTGATGGACGCCCACCTGCCGTACCACCCCCCGAAGGAGTACAGAGAGCGGTTCGCCCCCGGCGTCGATTCGACGGAGGTGTGCCAGAACTCCAAGGAGTACAACTCCGGCGCGCGCGACATCACCGACGGCGAGTGGGAAGACATTCGCGGCCTGTACGACGCCGAAATCGCCCACATCGACGACCAACTCACGCGCCTGTTCGACTGGCTGAAGGAGACCGACCGCTGGGACGACACGATGGTCGTCGTCTGCGCCGACCACGGCGAGCTCCACGGCGAGCACGACCTGTACGGTCACGAGTTCTGCCTGTACGACCCGCTCATCAACGTTCCGCTGATGGTCAAACACCCGGAGCTCGGCACCGGTCGCCGCGACGACCAGGTCGAGTTGGTCGACCTCTATCACACTGTCCTCGACGCCCTCGACGTCGAGGGCGGCACGCCGGCCTCGCCCGGCGAGGACGTGGTCGCGCTCGACAGAACTCGCTCGCTGCTCTCGGCGTCGTACCGCGAGTTCGCCGACGCCGACTCCCCGGACCCCGGCCAGCGGGGGTCGCCCGACGGCGAGTACGCGTTCGTCGAGTACTCCCGCCCTATCGTCGAACTCAAACAACTGGAGGAGAAGGCGAAAGCCGGCGGCGTCACGCTCCCGAAGGACTCCCGCTTCTACTCGCGGATGCGCGCCGTTCGGCGGCCCGACGCGAAGTACGTCCGCATCGACCGCATCCCCAACGAGGCGTACCGCCTCGACGAGGACCCCGGTGAGTTGACGAATCTCGCCGGCAAGGGCGACGAGAGAATCGAGGCCGCGGAGCAGGCGCTCGCCCGCTTCGAGGAGGCCGCCGGCGGCGCGTGGACCGGCGCGGACGACGTGGAAGTGACCGACGACGCGCTGGACGACATGGACGACACGACCCAAGAACGGCTCCGGGACCTCGGCTACATGGAGTAACCGCGTCTCGGCCCCGAGCGTCGGAAGTTACCGCAGCCCTCGACCCGCTTCCCACGCCCGCAACAGCGCCGCGAGCGTCCGGTTCGTCGGCACGTCGAGTCGGTGCCGCTCGGCGCGGGCGACGACCTCGCCCGAGATGGCGTCGACCTCGGTTCGCCGGTCGGCGTCGACGTCTTGGAGCATCGACGACCGGTTCTCGGCGGTCGCGTCGACGACTCTGCCGAGCGCCGCCAGCGCGCGGCGGTTCGGGACCGAGACACCTTCGGCGCGGGCGAGACGCGCTGTCTCGCGGGCGGCGGCGCGTGCCACGTCGGCCGCGTCGCCGTCGGCGAGCGCTCCGTTCTCGACTCGCGCGAGCGCCGTCACCGCGTTGATGCCCGCGTTGACCGCGAGTTTCGTCCAGCGACGCCGCGGCATATCCGTCGCGACGAGCGTCTCGATATCGGCGGCGCGAAACGCCCGCCCGACTCGTTCGGCCAGCGGGTCGGGCCCGCCGTCGAGCGACCCGAGGACGAGTCGGCCGACGCCGGTACACTCGACGTGGCCGGGTTCGCGCAGTCGCGCGCCGTAGGTCGCGGTTCCCGCGAGCACGGGCGCGTCGAGGCGCTTCCGGAGCGTCTCCTCCGTGAGGCCGTTCTGCAGCGAGAGCACGGCGTCGAACTTGCCGGTCGCGAGCGCCGCTGCCGCGTCGGCGGTGTCGAACGCCTTCACGGTCACGAGCGCGAGGTCGGCGGAGAGACCCGTGCCGTCGGTCGTCGCGTGAGGTTCGGTACGTGTCTCGACGGCACCGGAGATACGAAGTCCGGACTCGCGGACGCGACTCGCGTGCGGGTCGCGGGCGACGAGCGTCACGTCGTGAGCGCGCGCGAGCAACCCGCCGACGAGACTGCCGAGGCTCCCCGCACCGAAGACGACGACGTCCATACCACCCCTCTCGAAGCAGTCGATAAAAAGGCGTTCAGTTCGGGGGACGACCGCGGTTCGGCGCGGTTCGGGCACGATTCGGGCGCGATTCGGCGCGGTTCGGTCTTGATTCAGGCGCAGTTCGGTCGTGATTCGGCTGTTGTTCGACTGCGGGTCGTCGCCGAACTCAGTCCTCGGTCCAGTAGTAGAGGTCCTCTTTCGGCGACCCGCAGTTGGGACACTCGTCGGGGAGGCCGTCGTCGATCTCTCCCATCTCGCCGCACTCGGTGCAGCGCCACATGAGGTAGCCCTCGCCGAACTCCTGGCCGACGCGGGCGTGTTCGACGCTCAGCGCCTCCACTCCCTCGCGCATCGTCACGTAGAAGCCGCCCTCGTCGAAGCCGCGGATCGTCCCGAGTTCGTTGCCGTCGCCGTCGTAGACGGCCTCGCCCAGGTCGAGTCGTTCGAGTTCCGATTCGGACACGTCGTCGGGGGTCTCGCCACCATCTCCAACCATATTCGAACGTTCAGCGTCGACGGGGATAAAATTCTGTGACGGTACCAGCGAGAGTCCGCTCGGCGACGGGCCACCCCGCGTTCACTCCGGCGGCGCGTCCCACTCCTCGCCGTCGTCTCGTGGCTCGTAGCCGACCGTCTCGCGGGCGTGGTCGAGGTCGTCGAGCCACCGTCGTTCGTTGCCGCTCACGCCGTAGAAGTGGTCCCACTCGACGGAGTCGTCGCGGAGACAGCAGTCGACCAACTGCGCGAGGTCGCGGCGCGACTGCCACAACCCCTTGAGTCGGGCGACCTGCTCCTCGTAGGCGTCGCTGCCGCGTTCCCACCGGCCGTCCTCGACGCCGCGCTCGGCGTCGCCGTAGGGATGGTCGTACTCGGGTGCGCGGACGGAGCCGATCCGGAGCGCGTAGAACCGGATGCCGTGGGCCTCCGCGGCGAGGCGACCGAGGTCCTCGCCGTAGCTCTTGGTCAGCCCGTAGCGCGAGTCCGGGCGGTGCGGTTCGGTGTGGTCGGTCCTCACCCCTCGGTCGTGGTAAATCTCGGGCGCGTTCCGTACCTCGACCATCCCGACGGCGTGGTTCGAGGAGGCGAAGACGATGCTGTCGAGGTCGGCGTCGACGGCCGCCTCGTAGACGTTGTGGAGCGCTTCGAGGTTGTCGGCGAGCGGTTCCGACCAGCCGAGTTCGCGCGAACCGGGACCGCCCGTCCCCGGGACGAGCGCCAGGTGAACGACCGCGTCTCGGCCCTCGAAGTGGGGTCGGATCGCGTCGTAGTCGCGCACGTCGGCGACGACGCTGTCGTGCGGGCTCTCGTCGTCTCCGGGTTCGACGTCGAGCAGCGTGAACTCGTACTCGTCGCTGTCGCCGAGGTGGTCCGTTATCGCCGTCCCGACGACGCCGTGGCCGCCGGTGATGAGCACGTCCATGCGCTATCACTGACGCGGCCGGTGATAGTCTCTCGGGCGGCGGGGAGCGGGTCCGAGAGGAGTCGAGCAGGGTACCGCGCGCTCAGTCGTCGGTGACGCCGAGTTCGGTGGCGAGGCGAGCCGAGTGCGCCCTCCGTCGCAAAAATCTGTCTTTGCGAACGGAGCGAGCGAAGGCTCGTCAGAGCTTCGCTCTGACGGTGGACCAAAAAGAGACTCACATGAAGTCCGCGATACCGCTCTGCTTGTTCTTGTCATTTTCGAAGACGCTCTCCAGACTCTTCTTGAGCACTTCGAGGCGCTGTTTCGTGTAGTCGCGGCAGCCGAACTCCTCGGCTACCTCGATGGCAGTGTCCATGTACTTGTTCACCGAGCCCTGGTGGACCGTGAGGTTGACGCGCCCGCCGCACTCGCGGCAGTCGCCGGTGAGGGGCATCCGCCGATACTTCTCGCCGCAGTCGAGACAGCGCGTCTTCTGTCGGGAGAAGGCGCGGAGGTTGCCGATGAGGTCCGGCAGGAAGTGGTACTCGATGACCCGCTCGGCGACGTCCGTCTCGTCGACCGCCCGGAGTTTCCGCGCGAGATGTAGCTGCGCGTCCATCTTCTCGGTCATCGAGCCGAGCGTCTTGTACGCCGACAGCGCCGGGCCGAGGTGGATGTTCGACGTGTCGTGGGTGTGGTAGAACTCGGAGTATTCGAGGTCGGTGCCCAGGTTGTCCTCGGCGATGGTGATGAGCTCCTCCACCTCGCCGGGGTCGGCCATCTCGCGGGTCGCCTCGTAGAACTCCCTGGGGTACTGCCGGACGATATCCATGTTGTGCGCCTCGTCGTCGATCTCGGAGGGGTCGATGCGCGAGGACATGACCAACGGTGCGTCCATCTGCCCGCCGCGCTTGTCGGGGAGGAACTCCTTCGAGAAGTTCAGCAGGCCGTCCATGAGGAGCATGACGCAGTCCTCGTCGCCGTCGCAGTTCCGCCGCTTCGCTGCATGAAAGTACGGATGTGCGTACCCCACCGCCGCCGACGTGAATCCGACGACCCGTCCGACGACCGCCGCCGACGTGTGCGGTGCCATCCCGAACACGAGTTCGCCGATGAGGTCGTCGCGCTCGTTCACCTCGTAGAACGCCGGAAGCCCGTAGTAGCTCTCCAGGAGGTCGTCGACGAAGTTCGCCGTCTTCAGCATGTGCTCGGCCGCGCCGTCCGAGAGGACGATGTCCTGCACTCTGAGTTCGAGCAGTTGGTCGTCGTGGCGCAGCGGTTCGCCGTCGATGTCGCGCTCGTAGCCGAGTTCGCGGAAGTGCTCGGCCGTCACGTCCAGTTCTTCGGGCCTGACCGCGGTGACCGGTAAGTCGGTCATGTCGTAGCGGACCGTGCCGTCCTTGAACGCGGTGACGCCGTGTTTCGCGCGGAGAACTCCCTTCTCCATCGCCTCCGGCGTCTTGTGCGCCGAGGTGAGCCCCTTCACGCCTTTCAGAATCTTGTACGAGGCTTTGCGTTCCCCGACGGCGTCCAAGGCCTCGGTGAGTTCGCGACCGATATCGACGTCGTGCCAGTCGGGGCTCTCGACCTCGCGCTCGCAGCGCGGGCACTCGACGCGGCCCGCCTCGTCGGGTTCGACCTCGATCTCGCAGTCGGTACACTCGTAGTACGGTTCGGTGTGGCCGCCGCACGCGGGGCAGTTCGGCTTGTAGGTGTGCTCGCCGCAGGCGGCGCACTCGCGGCGGCCGACGCGCACGCCGACGACACCGCGGCGACCCCGGTCGTCCATCTTCCGGGCCGCCTCGCCGACGTCGCGCTGGCTCCCGCCGGCCTCACCGATGGGGAACAAGGTGTGGACTGCGGGAGAGAGGTCGCGGCTCATGGACTTCTCGGGGCGACCCATTCGGTTGCCGATTCGGGTCGGTGCGCGCTCCTGGACGGTGAACGGCGCGACCTCGTTCACGGCTTTCACCGCGTTGTCGCCGCCGTCCCAGTTCCGGGCTTCGGCCGAGAGCTCCTCGGCGTCCCACGTCTTCCGCAGGCCGTCGTCGACGCCGAGCGTCCGCGCGAGCAGCCGCCACTCCGGAATCCGGAGGGCGTCCTCGGTCTGGGAGTGTTCGACGAGCAGATGTTCGAGCGTTCTCCTCGTGGCCTCGGTGCGCTCGATAACGAGCAGGCCGTCGACGAGTTCGCCGTCGGAGACGGCGTCGGCGAGCGTCTCGAACGCCGAGACGGAGATATCGTGCCAGAGGTAGGTGAACTTCGGGTGCAGCGGGGCGTCGTACTCGGTCGCCCACTCCAGCGCCTGTTCGGCCGTCGGCGATTCGAGGTCGACGCGCGGCGAGTCGCGCAGCGCCTGCACGTCCGCACCGGCGTGGTCGAGGTCCTGTATCCACCACTCGGGCGTGTAGGAGGCGGGCGCGAGCGGGTGGTTGTTCTCGACGAACTCGCCGTAGTTGACGAGATACTCGCCGAGGTCGAGAATCTTCTCGACGCCGTTTCTGAGTTCGAGCGCCTCCTCGGGGTCGTCGATGCGCCGGACGTCGCCGTTGGCGAGGCGCACCGTCGGCCCCTCGATGGAGTCGACGGGGACGACGCCGCCCGCTTTCCCGGGGCGCTCGGTCTTTATCTGGGTCCCCGTGGCGACGAAGTCGTCGACGACGTGCATCGTCGCCGGGTGGACGCCGGCCGTGGCGAACCCGTGGTTTCGCGCGCGGCCGTATCGGAGTCGGAACCCCCCTTCTTCGGACGGGTGACCGAACACGGGGCGGCCCGCGATGAGGTCGCGCAGGAACTTGGTCGCCGGTTCGACGCGCGGCGGACCGTCGGGGTCGGCCGGGTCGGCCTCGGAGTCGTCGTCCCCGTCTTCGGCGGCTTCGTCCTCGGCGTCCGCCGCGTCGTCGCCGTCGGCGGCCTCCTCGTCTTTCGTCTCCGCCTCCCCGTCGTCTTCGCCGATGGTACCGTCGATGAGGTCCTGGAGCCACGGCCAGTCGACTTCGTCGAGTTGGCGGGTGTAGCGCTGAATCTTCGGCGCTTTCAGCGCGATACCCTCGGCCATGACGAGACACATCCCGCCGCGGGCGGAGTTGGTGTCGACGCGGTCGAGGTCCCGGTAGCCGGAGACCTCCTCGTCGCCGGTCGCCTCGCCGTCGAGCATGATGGGCATGTTCCGCGAGATGAAGCGCGTCTCCTTGTCCTTCGGCGAGTACTGCAGGCCGGTCTCCTTGTCGTAGAGGTCGACCTCCTCGACGTAGCGTTCGACCTCGTCGTCGCGGGCCTTGTACTCGTCGAGGCCGATGAGCGTCCGCGTGTAGTCGGCGACGAGCACCGAGAGCGCCTGCGCCGTGCCGCCCGCGGAGCGAATCGGCCCGGCGTAGTAGACGTTGACGAACTCGGTTCCGTCGTCGTTCGAGAGGATTTCGACGCGGTCGATACCCTCGATGGGCGCGGCGACGACGCCCTCGGTGAGGAGGGCGACGGCCGTCCGAACCGCGCCTTCGACCTTTCCGGCGCGGGTGTCGTAGTCGCCGACGCGACCCTCCGCGAAGTCCTCCGCGAGGGCGAGCGCCGCCTCCTCGCGGGACATCTGTTCTTCGAGTTCGCGGACGCGTTCGGCGACGCCCTCGATTTCGAGGATGTTCTCGACGCGGTCGGCCATGTCCTTGGCGACCGGAATCTCGACCTCGGTGCCGGGGTCCATGCCTTGCTCGCGGGCGGCGTCGGCGAGCTCGAAGGCCTCGTCGAGTCGGTTCTCGATGCGCGCGAAGTAGCGCTCGTCGTCCGGTCTCACGTTAGAGCCACAGGTCCAGGTCGGTCACGTCGTCGTGGTCGCGTTCGAGCGACTCGTCGAACGCGCGGAGGTACACCTCGCCGGCGAACACCGTCGCGGCGTTGAGGTGGCCCGCCAGCGCCTGCCCGCTGGGCCGCGAGAGCACGGCGTGGGTGTGCGCGAACGGTTCGCCGTCGAGCAGCGCGACGTTGCCGACGCAGGCGGCGACCTCCAGCGGTTCGTCGAACTGCACGGAGCGGTACTCCATCTCCTCCTGGTCGTAGAACCAGACGTCGGCGTCCTGCACCGCGCCCATCGCGTTGAACCACGCCGAGTCGATTCCCTCGCGCTCGGCGAACTCCTCTATCTCCTCGCGCCAGTCCGCACCGGTTTCGAGTCTCGCCAGAAACTCCCGACTCGCGTTGACCTCCCGGTAGTTCATGGACCACTGGTTGCGGGGGACCATCAAAAAAGTTCAGTGTTCGCGGGGCGACGCCGAGCGAAGCGACGCGCCGAACTCGGGGCGACGCCGAGCGAAGCGACGCGCCGAACTCGGGGCGACGCCGAGCGAGGAGCGACGCCGAGCGAGGAGCGAACACCGTAGAGAGGCGGACGAACGGGAACGACTCCGTATCGGAACGTACGAGAGTGGAGCGTTCGGGAGACGGAGTGATATTTACAGATAGATAATAGCATGTTTTTTCAACCACCTCGACAAGTTTCCGCCAGACACATGCCATCAAAACCCCGGTTCGAGCGACGTGAGTTCCTGAAAACGACCGGCGCGCTACTCGGCGGCGCAGCCCTGTCGACGGGCGTCGCCGCCGCGGAGACAGAGACGCTGACCATCCTCTCGTACAACGACGTCCAGAACGCGGCGGCGGAGGACACGACGCTGCCGCGGCTGGCGACGCTCGTCGAGCAGCGGCGAGCGGCGGCCGACGGGCCGGTCGTCGTCCTCGGCGCGGGCGACCAGATCGGTCCGCACGCGCTGACGCCGGTGTCGGAGTGGCGCGCGCCCGTCGACGCGCTCGCCGTCGTCGACCCGGACGCGGACACCGTCGGCAACCACGAGTTCGACTACGGCGTCGACGGGTTCACCGAGGCCGCCGAGGCCTCCTCGTTCCCGTGGGTCGCCACGAACCTCGTCTACGAGGGCACCGAGGAACCGATAGCGGGCGCCGAGCGGTACGTCGTCGTCGAGCGCGACGGCGTCCGCGTCGGCGTCCTCGGCACCATCTATCAGGGGCTCGACGGCTCGGTCAGCGACGACCTCGGCGCGGAAGGGCTGACCGTCCTCGACCCCGTCGAGACCGTCTCGGAGTACGAGACGAGGCTCCGCGAGGAGGAGGACGTCGACGTCGTCGTCGTCCTCAACCACATCGGCGTCAGGTCCGCCGAGGAACTCGCCGAGGCGACCGACGTGGACGTCGTACTCGCGGGTCACGACGAACAGGCGTACGAGCCGAGCGTCGTCTCCGGCACGGTCGTCAGCGAGGCCGAGGCGAACGCGAACTACCTCAGCGAGATCCGTCTCACGGTCGAGGAGGACGGCGTCACCGCCGCAGAGGGCGAACTGCTCGAAACTGCGGAAGTCCCGAAGAACGAGCGAGTGTCGGAGATCATCAACGAGTACCGCGCGGAGGTCAACCTCGACGAGGTGATCGCCACCACCGAGACGGAACTCGACGCGAGCGCGAACCTGAACTACCACGAGGAGACGGCGATAGGGAACCTCGTCACCGACGCGATGCGGGAGAAAGCCGACGCAGACGTCGCCATCACGAACGCCGGGGGTATCCGTTCGAACGCCTCGTACGGACCGGGCGAACTCACCGGCGGCGACGTGTTCAACGTGCTCCCGTTCGACAACACGCTCACGACGCTCGAACTCACGGGCGCGGACCTCGTCGAGACGCTCGCCAGCCAGGTCGTGACGCTGGAGAGCGAGACCGGACAGCAGTACGGCGCGGAGGTCAGCCAGCAGGTCAGCGGCGTCCGCTTCGAGTGGATCGGCCACGAGGGGAGCGAACTCGTCCGCGACGTGTACGTCGGCGGCAAACCGCTCGACCTCGAGGAGACGTACGCGGTCGCCGTCAACTCCTACATGGCCGGCGGCGGCAGCGGCTTCCCGCTCGAAGACAAGCCGGTGCTCGACGACACGGGCGAACTGCTCGCCACGACGACAATCGAGTATCTGGAGGAGCGGGGCACCGTCGCGCCGACCGTCGAGGGGCGGATGCAGCGCGTCGACTCGACGTTCGGAAACGAGCCCGAGATTACGGTCGACGGTCGCGGCCGAACCGTCGTCCGCCTCGACAAACCCGACGAGTTCGACGCGCTCGGCGACGACGTCGAACTGTGGACGAAGACGGGCGAGACCGTCGAGCCCGAGGCGGCCGTCGACGGCGACGACGAACTGGTCGTCCGCTTCGACGACGCGGCCGTGGTGGAAGCGGCCGACGGCGAGGGGGAGGGCGAGGTCCCGCTCGACCTCTACGTCGACTACGACACCGAGGAGTACGAGCGCGTCTACTTCGACGCCTCGCGGGCGAACGCCGACGTCACCGCGACGGTGAGCGAACGCGGCCGCGGCGACGGACGCGGTCGCAGCGACGGACGCGGACGCGGACGCGGTCGTCAGCGCAGCGCCCCGGCGCGGTAACCGCGCGCAGACGCCGTTTTTCGGCGGAGCTACGACGGATGTTTGGAGAGTTCGGGGACCCGAACCGAGAGCGGGACGCTCGGCTCACACGGCGGGAGTTACGCAAAAAAAGCGGTCGCGGTCGGCGTCGAGACGTTCAGCACCACTCGGCAAGTACCGGGGCGTCGGCCGCTCGCATCGAAAGCCACGCGTCGTCTCGCGTAATATCCGCGATGATAAGCTCCGAGCTGCGAGGAGAAGATGAATCCACCGAGGCCATGACCTCGGCGTCCGGGACATCGACGGCTGCCGTCGCTTCCGGTGTCATGTATGAGATGTTATCGCATGGGATAATAAACACACCGAAACGACAGGCCGGTTGTCCCGTTCCACGGGCGTACTGTTTACGGAGCCGTGTGCCGCCGAGACCGCCTGAGAACACCGATTACTGGAAATTAGTCGGTGGGCCCTAGAATGGAAAACGAGTTTACAGGAAGCGAAACGGTATTAACGGGGGTCTGACGGGCCGACCGGGAGCGACCACCACACCTTCGCAGAGTACAAGGTGTGCGAGGGAGTACGCCACGCTATGCAAGTCGCCGACGCTATGACGCCCCGCGAGGAGGTCGTGACGGTCGAACTCCCAGGCACGCGGGACGACGTACTCGAGTATCTCCAAGAGCGCGGTTTCTCCTCCGTTCCGGTCGTCAAGCAGACCGACGACGGCGAGGAGTACCGCGGTCTCGTCTCCCGCGACGACCTCATCGAACACCCCGACGAGGACCAGCTCGCCATCCTGATGCGGGAGGTCCCGACGACGACGCCGGACACCGACCTGACCGACGCCGCGCGACTGATGCTCCGCGAGGGCGCACGCCGCGTCCCCGTCGTCGAGGTCGACGGCGCGACGACGCTCGTCGGCATCGTCACCGTCACCGACGTGATTCGCGCCATCGCCCGCGGTGACGTCGACGGCGAGACCGAGGTCGGCGAACTCGCCGCGACGGACATCAACACGGCGTACCAAGGGACGCCGCTGACGGTCGCCGAGCGCGAAATCTACTACGCGAACGTCCCGTACGCCGTCGTCCTCGACGACGAGGGGAGCATGTCCGGCATCCTCACCGAGGTCGACATCATCGAAGTCGCCCGCGTCGTCGAAGGCGAGGACGAGACCGGCGACTCCGTCGCCAACCAGGACGACGAGTGGATGTGGGAGGGCATCAAAGCCGTCGGCAACCGCTACATTCCGACCCGAAACGTCGAGATTCCGACAGAGCCCGTCTCCGAGTTCATGACGAGCGACGTCGTCACCCTGCCGCGCCGGAAGACGGCGAAGAAAGCCGCCCAGCAGATGATTACGAACGACATCGAACAGATTCCGATGGTGAGCGGCGACGAACTCGTCGGCGTCGTCCGCGACGTGAACCTCCTGGAGGCGCTTTGAGATGCCCGACACGGAAGCCATCACGGAGCTCTCGAAACGCCGCGGGTTCTTCTTTCTCTCCAGCGCCGCGTACGGCGGCGTCGCCGGCTTCTACACGTTCGGCCCGCAGGGCGCGGCGCTGAAGGCGAACGTCGAGTCGGCGTGGCGCGACCGCTTCACCGTCAAGGAGGGCAACCGCGAGATCGAAGCGCCGACCATCATGCCCGAGCCCGTATTCGAGGCGTCGGGGCATCTCGACGGCTTCAACGACATGCTCGTCGAGTGCGCGTCCTGCGGCGAGAGCCACCGCGCCGACCACCTCGTCGAGGACGCCACCGGCATCGAGGACGCCGAGGCGCTCCCGAACTCGGAGGTCGCCGACCTCATCGCCGAGCACGACATCCACTGTCCGAACTGCGGCGAACCGCTGGCGGGCCAACCCGTCGAGAACTTCAACCTGATGTTCAAGACGGACATCGGTCCCGGCGGCGACCAGCCCGGCTACCTCCGCCCGGAGACCGCACAGGGTATCTTCGTCGAGTTCCCGCG
This sequence comes from Haloprofundus sp. MHR1, assembly GCF_005155585.1. Classification (NCBI taxonomy): domain Archaea; kingdom Methanobacteriati; phylum Methanobacteriota; class Halobacteria; order Halobacteriales; family Haloferacaceae; genus Haloprofundus; species Haloprofundus sp. MHR1. The sequence goes on along the minus strand of NZ_CP039833.1, from coordinate 1,400,883 downwards.
GCTGAAGGAGTACGCGCGCAACCAACTGCCGTTCGGCGTCACGCAGATCGGCCGCGCGTACCGCAACGAGATCAGCCCCCGGAAGGGTCTCGTCCGGGTTCGGGAGTTCACGCAAGCGGAGTTGGAGCAGTTCATCGACCCCGAGGAGGACGAACCGAACCTCGACGCCGTCGCCGACGTGGAGGTCCGTCTCTACCCCGCGACCGAACAGGAGAAAGACGACGGTGACTACCTGGAGACGACCATCGGCGACGCCGTCGACGCGGGCATCATCGCCAACGACTGGGTGGCCTACTACCTCGGCATCTCCCAGGAGTGGTACGAGCGCATCGGCGTCGACATGGACCGCTTCCGCTTCCGCCAGCACCTCTCGGGCGAGCGCGCCCACTACGCCAGCGACTGCTGGGACGCCGAGTCCGAACTCGGCGGCGACTGGGTCGAGATCGCCGGTTTCGCCTACCGCGGCGACTACGACCTCTCGAAGCACGACGAGTACGGCGACGACGACTTCACCCTCTTCAAGCAGTACGACGAGCCGAAGACGGTCGAGCGCGCGGTCGTCGACCCCGACATGAGCACGCTCGGTCCGGAGTTCGGCGGCGCGGCCGCCGACATCGCCGACGCGCTGCGGGACCTCGCGGCGCGCGACCCCGACGCCTTCGACGGCGACGAGGTGACCGTCGAGGCCGACGGCGAGGAGTACACCGTCTCGACCGAGGTCGCCGACTTCCGCGTCGAAGAACAGACCGAGTCCGGCGAGCACATCACCCCGCACGTGGTCGAACCGTCGTTCGGCGTCGGCCGGACGGTGTACACGGTGCTCGAACACGCCTACCGCGAGGACGAGGTGGCGGGCGAGGAGCGCACCTACCTCGCGCTCGAACCCGAGGTCGCGCCGACGTACGTCGGTATCTTCCCGCTGGTCGGTAACGACGAGCGCCTGACGGAGTTGGCTCGGGAACTCGTCCGCGACGTGCGCGAGGCGGGCCTCTCGGCTGAGTACGACGACTCGGGCAACATCGGTCGTCGCTACCGCCGCAAGGACGAGATCGGCACGCCGTTCTGCGTCACCGTGGACCGCGACGGCGTCGAAGGCGACGGCGAGACGACGGTGACGGTGCGCGAACGCGACACGACCGCCCAGATTCGCCTGCCGGTCGACGCGCTCGTCGACGAGCTGACGGCGATGCGGTCGGGTCGCCGGACGTTCGACGAGTTGCTGGACGCGTACGAGCGCGTCGACGCCGACACCGCGGAGGCGTGAGCGAACTCGCGCGCCGGGGCGTCCACGCGAGCGGCACCGCCGTCCCGGGGCTCTACCTGGTCGGGGCGCTCACGTGGCAGGAGTTGGGTTACGTCCTGCTCGGCCTCTCGGCGCTCGTCTCGGTGCTCGAACTCGTCCGCCTCGGCGTGGGTCTCGACTGGTGGGTGTACCGAAACCTGACACGCGAGTACGAACAGGAGAACGTCGCGGGCTACGCGCTGTACATGTACAGCATGACCGCCGTCGCCTGGCTGTTCCCGTGGTTCGTCGCGGTGCCGGGGATGTTGATGCTCACGGTCGGCGACCCGATAAGCGGGATTCTCGGGAGCAACGAGGCCGGGCGTGCGAAGGAACTCGGCGTGCTCGGCGTCATGTTCCTCGTCTGCTTCGCGCTGGCGGTGCCCTTCACCACCGGGCCGGCGGGGGTTTCCCGAGCGGTCGGCGTCGCGGCGGCGGCGGCGGGTGCGGCGGGGGCGACGTTCGCCGACGGCGTCAAACCCGTCGTCGCGGGCTACGTCGTCGACGACAACCTCTCGATTCCGCCGACGGCCTGCGTCGGAATCGCGGCGGTGCTGGTGGCGGTCTGAGTCCCCACCGGGCGGCGGTCGGGGCCGGCGTTCGAGGGGAGCGACGACGGTAGAATCTTGGTGCCCGCGTCCAACTCTTCACGGTATGACCGTCTACGAGAGCGACCTTCCGGGCGTCGGCAAGAAGTTCGAGGTGGAGCTGAACGACGAGAGTCAGCTCGTCATCGTCATCCACAACACCGGTAAACGCGAGCTGTTTCTCCGTGAGTCCCCGGATGCGGACTCCGACAAGCTGTTCGAGCTCTCCGACCGCTTGGCCCGACAGGTCGGCACCATCATGGAAGGGGCGTACTTCCAGCCGATTCGCACCGAGACCATCGACACGGTGCTGTCGGACGAGACGCTCATCGAGTGGGTGAAACTCACGGCCGACTCGCCGCTCACCGGCAAGACGCTCGCGGAGTCGCAGGTCCGCCAGCGAATCGGCGTCTCCGTCGTCGCCGTCCAGCGAGGCGACGAGACCATCTCGAACCCCGGCGCGGAGTTCGCGGTCGAGGAGGGCGACACCCTCGTCGTCATCGGGGGGAAGGACGCCTGTCGGGAGTTCCAGGAGTACGCGACTGCCGGGTCGCCGGACGACGAATGAGCCGCGAACTACGAGGTAAACGGCCCGAGCAGGAAGCGGCGGCTCTCGGCGGAGGTGGCGGCTAGATGGCGGCGATGGAACTGTGGCAGGTCGGCGGGCTGTTCGTCGGCATCGCGGTGGCGGGCGCAGTAGCCACCCGCGTCGGCCTCTCGGTGATTCCGCTGTACGTCGTCGTCGGGATGCTCGTCGGCCCGAACGTGCTCGGGCGGTACGCCCCCGAGTTCGCCATCCCGAGCGGCGACATCGTGACGATACTCGCCGAGATCGGCATCGTCCTCCTCCTGTTTTTCCTCGGACTGGAGTTCAGCCTCGACCGCCTCATGGAGGCGAGGCGACGAATCACCGGTGCGGGACTGCTGGACCTCGCCATCAACTTCCCCGTCGGCGTCGGCCTCGGTCTGCTGTTCGGGTGGAACCTACTCGAATCGGTGCTTCTGGGCGGCGTCGTCTACATCTCCTCCAGCGCCGTCATCACGAAGTCGCTCATCGACCTCGGCTGGATCGCCAACCGCGAGAGCGAGCCGATGTTGGGGACGCTCGTGTTCGAGGACCTGTTCATCGCCGTCTACCTCGCCGTCGTCGCCGCGCTCGTCGGCGGCAGCGGCGGCCTCGAAACGGCCGCCGTCGACGTCGCCGTCGCCGTCGCGTTCCTCGGTGTCCTCCTCGCGGGCGTCTGGTTCGGCGGGCCGCTGTTCGAGCGCGTCTTCGACGCGGATTCGAGCGAGCTGTTCGTGCTCCGCGTGCTGGCGATGGCGGTGTTCGTCGCCGGCGTCGCGCTCGCAATCGGCGTGAGCGAAGCCGTGGCGGCGTTCTTCGTCGGGATGGGCTTCTCCAGCACCGACCACGTCGAGCGCATCGAACGGCTGTTGACGCCGGTCCGCGACATCTTCGCGGCCGTCTTCTTCTTCTACATCGGCCTCGGCACCGACCCGCTGCTCGTGGCGACGACGGTCGGACTGCTCGCCGTCGCCGTCGTCGCGACGACGCCGACGAAAGTCGTCTCGGGCTTCTACAGCGGCCGCATCTACGGCCTCGACGACCGGCGTTCGCTCCGCGTCGGGCTCGGGATGGTGACGCGCGGGGAGTTCTCGCTCATCATCGCCACCGTCGCCGCGACGGGGAGCGGGCCGGTGATGACGCAGGTGATTCCGGCGTTCGCCGTCGGCTACGTGCTGGTGATGAGCATCCTCGGAACGGTGCTGATGCAGTACTCGGGAGTGCTCGAGGGGGTACTGGCGCGTCGTCGGTCGGAGGCGGCGGGCTAAAAAACGAAGCGGAGGCGGAGCGCTACGACAGTAGTTCCGCCAGCAACCCGTTCTGGGCGTGGAGACGGTTTTCGGCCTGCTGCCAGACGAGCGAGCGCTCCGACTCCAGCACCTCGTCGGTGACTTCTTCGCCGCGGTGGGCCGGCAGACAGTGCATCACCTTCGCGTCGGTGTCCGCGAGCAGGGTAGCGCCGAGTTGGAACCCGTCGAACGCCGCCAGTTTCTCCTCGCGCTGGTCTTCCTGTCCCATGCTCACCCACACGTCCGTGTAGACGACGTCCGCGTCGGCGACGGCGGCTTCGGGGTCGGTCGTCGTCTCCGGTTCGCCGCCGAGTTCGGCCGCGCGCGAGAGCACCGAGTCGTCGATGCCGTAGCCCGCCGGCGTCGCCACCGTGAGGTCGACGCCCGCGAGCGCACAGCCGAGCACGAACGACTGCGCGACGTTGTTGCCGTCGCCGACCCAGGCGACGTCGACGTCGAAGCCGCCGAACGTCTCGCGGATGGTCAGCAGGTCCGCGAGCGTCTGGCAGGGGTGGGCGTCGTCGGTGAGGCCGTTGACGACCGGAACGGTGGCGTACTCCGCCAGCTCCTCGAGGTCCGCGTGGTCGAACAGCCGCGCCATGATGACGTCGACGTAGCCCGACAGCGCGCGGGCGGTGTCCTTGACGGGTTCGCCGTGGCCGAGGTGGACGTCGTCGGGACCGAGGAAGATGGCGTGGCCGCCGAGCTTCGTCATCCCCGTCTCGAACGACACCCTCGTTCTCGTGCTCGGCTTCTCGAACAGCATCGCCAGCGTCGCCTGCGGGAACTGCACGTCGTCGTCTCCCGCTTTGAGCGCCGCCGCCCGGTCGAGGACGGTCTCGACCTCCGCCGCCGAGAGGTCGTCGATGTCGAGGACGTTCGCCGTCTCCAGTTCGCTCGCGGCGGCCATCACGCGTCGCCTCCGAGTCTCTCGGCGACGGCCGTGAGAACCGACACCGAGTTGTCGAACTCCGAGAGCGAGAGGTGCTCGTTCGGGGCGTGGTCGAGGTCCGAGTCGCCGGGGCCGTAGGTGACCATCGGGCAGTTCCAGACGCCCGCGTAGAGGTTCATGTCGCTCGTCCCGGTCTTCCGGAGCAGACGGGGGTCGCCGCCGGCCTGTCGGATAGCGACGCGGAACGCCCGCGCCACGTCGGTGCGGGGGCTCTCCATCACGGGCGGGATGGGCTCCTGCCAGTGGACGCTCCCGTCGGTGAGCTCCCCCTCCGCGACTTCGCGCACGTCCTCGATGGTGAGCCTCGGGGGCACGCGGAACTGGACGTCGACGGTCGCCTCGACGGCGAAGCCGTCCGCCGTGGGGCCGCCGTCGAAGGCGATGGGTTTCGTCGTCACCGTGTCGAAGACGCCCTCCGAGTCCTCGGCCGCGAAGAACTCCGCGACCCGCGACCACCAGTCGACGGCCGACTGGATGGCGTTGTTCTCCGGGCGCGAGGAGTGGCCGAGTTCGCTCGTGGCGACGTACGTCCCCGCGAGGAAGCCGCGGTAGCCGAGGGTGATGCCGTCCCAGCCGCTGGGTTCGCCGTTGACGACGGCGTCGGGTTCCTCGCGCGTCTCGGCGAGGTGGCGCGCGCCGCGGGAGTCGGTCTCCTCGCAGACGACGCCGACGAAGCTCACGCCGGTCTCGACCGCTGCGACGGCCATCGCCGCCAGCGGTCCCGTCGCGTCGACGCTGCCGCGGCCCCACAGTTGGGGGCCGTCCTCGTCCCCGTCGCCCTCGCGTATCTCCACGGGCACCTCGCCGGGGACGGTGTCGACGTGCGACGTGAGGAGTACCGAGTCGTCGGCGGGCGCGCGGACGTTACCCACCTCGTCGACCCAGACTTCGCGGTCGTGCGCCTCGAAGAAGTCGACGAGCACCGCGGCCGCGTCGGCCTCGTCGCCCGAGACCGAGGGCGTCGAGACGAGGTCGTACAGCAGTCGCTTGCCCTCGGTGTCGAGCGCGTCGTGATACGCTCCGTCGCTCTCGGCGGCGCTGACGGTGTTCATCCGAGCACCTCCGCGAAGGCCTCGACGAAGCGGTCGGCGTGTTCCTGTTCGGCGACGAGCGGCGGCAGCAGGCGGACGACCGACCGGCCCGCGGGCAGCGCGAGTATCTGCTCGGAGAGCGCGAGGTCGCGAAGAATGCGGTTCGCGCCGCGTTTGACCTCGATACCGAGCAGCAGGCCCTGCCCGCGCACGTCGCGGACGGGCAGGTCGTGCTCCTCGGTCGCCGCTTCGAGCGACTCGGCGAGGTACGCGCCCACGTCGCCGGCGTGCGTCGGGAGGTCCTCCTCGACGACCACGTCGAGCGTGGCGTTGGCGGCGGCGCAGACGACCGGGCCGCCAGAGAACGTCGACCCGTGGTCGCCGCACGCCTCGGCTATCCAGTCGGCACAGAGCGTCGCCCCGAGCGGGAGGCCCGAGGCGATGCCTTTCGCCGTGGTGAGGACGTCGGGCGTGACGCCCGCGGCCTCGCAGGCCCACAGCGACCCGGTGCGACCGACGCCGGTCTGAATCTCGTCGAAGACGAGCGCCGACCCCGCGTCCTCGGTTATCTCGCGGGCCGACCGCAGGTACTCCGTGTCGGCGGGGTGGACGCCGCCCTCGCCCTGGACGGGTTCGAGGAAGACAGCGGCCGTCTCGTCGTCGACCGCTTCGGCCAGTTCCTCGGCGTCGCCGTAGGAGACGAACTCAACGCCGCCGGCGAGCGGTTCGAACGGCTTCTTGTACTTCTGCTTCCACGTCATCGCCAGCGCGCCGAGAGTGCGGCCGTGGAAGCCGCGCTTCGTGGCGACGATTTTCGAGCGCCCGGTCGCGCTGCGAGCGAACTTCATCGCCGCCTCGTTGGCTTCGGTACCGGAGTTGCAGAGCCAGACGTTCGAGATATCGCCGGGCGCGAGCGTCGCCAACTTGTCGTACAGTTCGGTGCGCGCGGCGACGGGGTACGACCCTTGGACGTAGAGCAACTCGCCGGCCTGTTTCTGGACCGCGTCGACGACGTTCGGGTGGCAGTGCCCCGTCGCGGCGACGGCGTAGCTCGCGCCGAAATCGAGGTACTCGGTGCCGTCGGCGGCGTACAGCGACATCCCCTCGCCCGATTCGATCCGGATGGGCTTCTCCGAGAAGACGAAGCCGCTCACGCGGAGTCACCTCCGAGCGCCGAGGCGTCGACAGAGTCGGCGGTGGTTTCGGGTGCGTCCTCGCCGAGTGCGCCGGGCGTGATGCGCGTTCCCGCGCCGTTGAGCGCCGCGACGATGGGGTCGTTGACGTTCGCGTCGGAAACGACAACGGCCGATGCGCCGCCGGTCAGCGCCTCCTTCGCCGCCATCACTTTCTTCGTCATGAACCCCTCGGCCGCCGAGTCGAGCGCCGCGAACTCCTCGGGCGTCTTCGCCGAGTCGATGCGCGTCGTCTCGTCGTCGGGGTCCTCGTACACGCCCGAAACGTCGGTCAGGACGACGAGTTCCGCACCGAGCGCGCCAGCGACAGCGGCCGCGGCGCGGTCGGCGTCGGCGTTGACGGGCGTGACGGAGCCATCCTTCTCCTTGCCGAGCATCGGCACCGTGACGACCGGCGTGTAACCGTCCGCGAGCAGCGTCTCCAGCAGTTGGGAGTTGACCGATTCGATTTTGCCGGAGTGGTCGCCGCGTTTGATCTTCTTTTTCCCGCCCTCGACGACGCGGACGGCGGATTTGCGCTTGCCCGTCAGGAGGCCGCCGTCGACGCCCGAGAGGCCGACCGCGTCGACGCCCGCGTCGCGGAGCGTCGCCGTCAGGTCGGTGTTGAGCTTACCGGGCATCACCATCGAGAACACCTCCATCGCGCGCTCGTCGGTGAAGCGGCCGACGACGCCCGACGGCGTCTCGACGTACGTCGGCTCCTCGCCGAGTTCTTCGAGCGTGTCGTCGACGGCCGTCGACCCGCCGTGGACGACGACGACGTCTCTCCCGTTTGCGACGAGGTGCGCCACGTCGCTCACCGTGCCCGCGGGGTCGACGGCTTTCGCGCCGCCGACTTTGACGACGACCGGCGGCTGTCGGTTTGCGGAGCCACCGTCGGTTCGGGTCGACGTGCCACCGTCGGTGTACAGTTGGTCGTCGTCTGTGCCGCAGTCGTTGTCGACGAGTTGCTCGTGGGCCGCGAGCAGTTCGTCGCGCGTGTAGGTGCTCTGTGTCATCGGCGTGTCTCTCGTAGTTCTGTTCCAATCCGGTTCTCAGGGCGAGCCGACGGGGTGCAGGCCGGTGAATTCGAGTCCGGCGGTCTCGTCGAGTCCGAGCGCGACGTTCGCCGCGTGGACCGCCTGCCCGGCGGAGCCTTTCATCATGTTGTCGATAGCCGAGAAGACGACGAGGCGCTCGTTCGCGGGGTCGACCTCGAAGCCGACCTCCCCGAAGTTCGTCCCGGCGACGGCTTTCGGCTCGGGGTAGCGGTAGACGCCCCCGCCGCCGGCGACCGTGCGCATGAACGGTTCGTCCTCGTAGCTCTCGCGGTACGCGCCCCAGAGGTCGCCCTTCGTGACGGGCGAGTCGGGGAAGACGTGACACGTCGCCGACGCCCCGCGCACCATGTCCACCGCGTGGACGGTGAACGACACCGAGAGACCGAGGAACTGCTCGATTTCGGCCTCGTGGCGGTGTCCAGTCGGCGCGTACGGGCGGACGACGCCCGAGCGCTCGGCGTGCGAGGAGGCTTTGCCAGCCGACGCGCCACCTTCCGACGAGCCGACTTTCACGTCGACGACGACCTGCTCGTCGCCGTCCAGAACGTCGGCGTCGAACAGCGGTTTGAGTCCGAGAATCGTCGCCGTCGCGTTGCAGCCACCGGCGGCGATGAGGTCCGCGCCGGGCAACTCGTCGCGCGTCAGTTCGGGCAGCGCGTAGACCGACTTGTCGAGGTACTCGGGCGCAACGTGGCCGTCGTACCACTCGTCGTACTGCTCTTCCGTCTGGAGACGGAAGTCAGCCGAGAGGTCGACGACGGTGTCGGCCGCGTCCCGAAAGGTGTCGATGTGCTCCATCGAGACGCCGTGGGGCGTCGCCGCGAACAGCACGTCGACCGATTCGAGGTCTTCCGGGGAACTGAAGCGGAGGTCGAGTTCGCGGAGGTTGGGATGGACCGAACCGACGGTCTTGCGGTCGTACTGGCGGCTCGTCGCCTGCGCGACCTCGAACTCGGGGTGGCCCGCGAGCAGGCGAAGGAGTTCGCCGCCCGTGAAACCGGAGCCGCCGACGACGGTCGCCGAGAGGCTCACGCGAGCGCCTCCGTGGCCGTCTTCTCGGCCGCTTTCGATTCGAGCCAGTCGACGACGGCGGCGGGAACGTCGACGTCGGTCGTCCCGTTCAGCGCCTTGAACTCGACGGTGTGGTTCACCTCGTGGACCGTGTAGCTGTCGCCCGTCTCCATCAGGTCGACGCCGAGCAGGCCGCCGCCGACGGCGTCGCTGGCCTTCTCGACGAGTTCGAGCGCCTCGTCGTCCAGCTCGAACTCCTTCGTTTCGCCGCCCTTCGCGGCGTTCGTGAGCCAGTGTTCGGAGGAGCGCGTCATCGCGGCGACGGGTTCGCCGTCGGTCGCCACGACGCGGATGTCGCGGCCGGGTTTCTCGACGAACTCCTGGACGTAGAACACCTTGTGCTCGTAGTGGCCCAGCGTCGCCTTGTGCTCCAGAATCGCTTCGGCGGCGCTCCTGGAATCGATCTTCGCCATCAGACGGCCCCACGAACCGACGACGGGTTTCAGGACGCACGGGTAGCCGAACGACTCGATGGCGTCCATCGCGCTCTCCTTCGTGAACGCCACCTTCGTCTCGGGCGTGGGCACGCCCGCCTCCGCGAGCGCGAGGCTGTTCTTCGCCTTGTCGGCGCAGATTTCGGCCGTTTCGGGGCTGTTGACGACGGGCACGCCGTAGCTCTCGATGAAGCGCGTCGCGTACAGCGAGCGCGACGTGGCGAGACAGCGGTCGACGACGATGTCGAGGTCGTCGACGGGCGCGGTCGTGTCGTGCAGCCCGAACTGGTGCTTGCGGACGTCGACCTTGGTGACGTCGTGGCCGCGCTCACGGAGCTCCGTGAGGAGGAGCTTCTCGTCCTTGCGGATGCGCGAGTAGAGGATACCTATCTGCAACTTCACTCCCCCCAGTCCTCTTCGAGCTCGGGGGCTCGGTCGAGGACCGGCGGGTTGACGTCGATGACTTCGAGTTCCGCACCGCAGGTGCCGCAGTCGATTATCTCTCCGGTTTCGAGGTCGTCGGCGAGGTCCAGCGTGGCCCCGCACTCGGCGCATTCTGCTTCGGTCATGGTGTACTCACCGCTTGTGGGTTAGCAACCTTAAATGCAGCGAATTTGTTTGTGAAAATTAATAACGGAGTCGCCGCTAAGCGAGTCGAGAGCGTTCGTAGCCGCCGTTTTGGAATTTGGTGTCGGAATTCCGAGTGATGTTGTCCCCCGAAGGGGACGGCGGCGGGAGCGGAACTCCCGCGAGCCCTCGGGTTCCGACCGCCTCACCCGAGGACGGCGGCGGGAGCGGCGCGCCGACGACCGTTCGGACCGGTTTTGGCAGCGGTCGCGGTTCCGGTCGCGGTCGTCGGCCCCCCGCTCGCGGTCGTCGCGGGAGGCGCCGGAGTCGCGGAGCCGAGGCTCGCGGTCGTCGGAGTCCTCGGGGTCGTCGCAGTCGCTCAGACATAGTTCGCTACCTCCGCCTGCAGTTTCTCGTCGGCTTCGGCCAGCGCGTCGCACCGTGCGGCGACCGAGTGAGCGTCCGCGTCGAAGCGCGTCCCCGCCTCGTCGAGTTGCGTCTCGACCGCCGACGCCGCGGGGCCGCCGAGCGAGTCGCGAGTGGCGACGCTCTCGGCGGGGTCGAGCGCGGCTTCGACGGTCTCGCGGTTCACGCGCGTCCAGAGGGACTCCCCTAAAACGTCATCTGCGGCCGCGTCAAGTTTTGCAGCAGTAGTTGCCGGGTCGTCCCCGTCGTCGATTCCTTCGGCCGCGGCGGCGACGATTTCGTGCGCCGTGCGGAACGGCATCCCCGTCGCCGCCAGCGCGTCGGCCACGCCCGTCGCCGTCGAGAAACCGTCGCCCGCGTCCGCGGCCAGTTCGTCGGCGTTCCACGCCGCAGTAGCGACCGCGCCCGCCGCGACGTCGGTCGCGTTGACGACGGCGTCGACGGCGCGGAACGCGTGCGGGTGCGCCAGTTGCAGGTCGCGGTTGTACGCGCGGGGGAGGCCTTTGAGATTCGTCAGGAGGCCCGTGAGGCCGCCGACGGCGTCGCCCGCGGTGCCGCGGACGAGTTCGAGCGTGTCGGGGTTCTTCTTCTGCGGCATGATGGAGGACGTCGAGGAGTAGTCGTCCGAGAGGTCGACGTACCCCTTGTTCGCGAAGATGACGAGGTCCTCCGCGAGCCCCGAGATGGTCGTCGCGTGCGTCGCGAGCGCGCCGAGCGTCTCCGCGAGGAAATCCCGAGAAGAGGAGGCGTCCATCGAGTTGCCGAGCACGGAATCGAAGCCGAGCAGGTCGGCGGTGCGCTCGCGGTCGATGTCGAACGGCGTGCCCGCGAACGCCGCACCGCCCAGGGGCGATTGGTTGATGCGTCCGTAGGCGTCCAGAAGACGGGCCGTGTCGCGGGCGACGGCCGCCTCGTACGACAGCAGGTAGTGGGCGACGGTGACGGGTTGGGCGGGTTGCAGGTGCGTGTAGCCGGGCATCACCGTCTCGGTGTGCTCGGCCGCGGTTTCGCGGAGCGCCTCGCGGAGCGCGAGCGTTCCTTCTATCGCGTCGAGGACGTCCTCGCGCAGGCGGTAGCGGATGCAGGTCGCCACCTCGTCGTTGCGACTGCGGGCGGTGTGCATCTTCCCGCCGTCTTCGCCGACGCGCTGGATGACCGCCGCTTCGATGGCCTCGTGGACGTCCTCGCCGTCGGGGAGTTCGGCGTGTCCCGCGTCCTCGACCGATTCGAGCGCGACGAGGATGTCGGCGGCGTCGCCGTCGTCGACGATTCCCTGCTCGGCGAGCATCACGACGTGCGCGCGGTCGACGGCGAGGTCGGCCTCGAAGATGCGTTCGTCGGCCGCGAGGCTGGAGAGGAAGTCGCGGGCGGGACCGCCGCTGAAACGGTCGCGGCGGATGACGTCGCCGGCGGACTCCTCCGTCATGGATTACTCGTCCTCTTCGCTCTCGGTGTTCGTCTCGTCGCCCGTCGCCCCGCCGTCGGCGGCGAGTTCGGGTTTCTCGACGTTGTTCGCCACCTCGTTGGCGAGACGCGACTGGAAGCCGTGGTACTTGGCGACGCCCGTCGCGTCGGCCTGCTCGATGCCGTCGACCGTCTCGGTGTTGAACGAGGCGGCCGACTCGGAGTAGACGGCGTATTCGCTCTCGCGGGCGACCGGGCGGGCCTGTCCGCCCTGTAGCTTGACCGTCACGGTGCCGGTCACCGTCTGCTGGCTGTCGTCGACGTAGGCGTTCAGCGAGTCCATCAGCGGCGCGTCGACGAGGCCCTCGTAGCCCTTCTGGGCCCACTCGTTGTCGACGGTCGTCTTGAAGTCGCGCTCCTCTTTCGTGAGGACGAGTCCTTCGAGCGCCTCGTGGGCGGTGAGGAGGACGGTGGCGGCCGGGTGCTCGTAGTTCTCGCGCACCTTCAGACCGAGCATGCGGTCCTCCATCATGTCGGTGCGGCCGACGCCGTACGCGCCCGCGAGGTCGTTGAGGTGCTCGATGAGCGCGAGCGGCTCCATCTCCTCGCCGTCGACGGCGACGGGGTAGCCGTTCTCGAACTCGATTTCGACGAGTTCCGTCTCGCTACCGGGCGCGTCGGTCCACTCGTAGATTTCTTCGGGAGGAACGTAGCCCGGGTCTTCCAGTTGACCGCCCTCGATGGAGCGACTCCAGAGGTTGGTGTCGATGGACCAGACGCCCTCGTTGCCGCCTTCGACGGGCAGTTCCTTCTCGGCGGCGTACTCCATCTCCCACTCGCGGGTGAGACCGAGTTCGCGCACGGGGGCGATGACTTCGAGGTCGGAGGCGCGCCAGACCGCCTCGAAGCGGAGCTGGTCGTTGCCTTTGCCGGTGCAGCCGTGGGCGATGCCCTCGCAGCCGTGTTCCGTCGCCACGTCGAGGATGGCCTCGGCGATGACCGGACGCGCGAGCGCCGTCCCGAGGGGATATCCCTGGTAGGTCGCGTTCGCGCGGACGGAGTCGAGGCACTGGTCGGCGAACTCGGCTCGCGCGTCGACGACGTAGTGTTCGAGGTCCAACGCCTCGGCCGTCTCTTCGGCCTCCTCGAACTCTTCCTCGGGTTGGCCGACGTCGACCGTGACGCCGATTACTTCGTCGTACCCGTACTCCTCCTCGAGGAGCGGGACGCAGACTGTCGTGTCGAGTCCGCCGCTAAACGCGAGTGCCACGCGTGTCATTACTCCATGGTGGAACACTCGGGGTATTAAATTCTGCGCTTTGGTGTTCGGAATAAAATTGAATACTGGAGGCTACGCGGCCGAAAAGGTGGAAATCTGCACTTGGCAGTTCGAGCAAAGTGCGACGACGATGGGGGTGAGATAGAGTAGGGCCTAGAGGCCCGGTCGCGGCGCTCGCACGGCTCGGACGGGGGCGGCCGGTCCGGCGCGGCGAGTGCGCGTCATTACTGGATTGGTAATATGGGGACGCTATTAAACGCTTTCGGGGCGGCAAGCGTTGCTGTTCGAATTCGGGGTCGTGAGGGGTTGCGAGTGAAACGGTCCTGTGATGGCTCCGTAGTCGACAAACGAGAGAGGGAACGGCGAGTCGAAGACCGCTGCCGGGCGCAGCGAGAGGCCGCACCCTCAGACCACCGGCGAGCTTTGCTCGCCGAGCTGCCAGAACGCAACGCGTTCCGGCAACTCCCCAGCCTCGCAGTCGACACGAGAGTCGACCGCTCCCTCGCGTATCTATCGGGCGGACGGAGCCGCCCTCCGGCGCGCGCCGGAGCGCCGTCTCGTCGGCGCGAGAAATGCGCGAGGGGCGACTGAGCGAGCGCGAAGCGCGAGCGAAGGAGTCGGCTGGGGAGGGTGAGGTATCTCGGTGCGCCCGGCAGTCGGAGTCGACCGCCGAACTCCGTATCGGGCGTCCCCCCGACTCAGTCTCTCCGCTCACCGTACCGACTCCCACGAAAACGACACCGAACGAACACACACGTCCGAGACTTTTAACCCCGTGACGCGCAAGCGGGGAGTAGTGGCTGAGACGAACGGACACATGCGGTTCTTCCCGTACGAGGAGCCCTACCCCAACCAGCGGGCGGCGATGGACGGCATCGCCAACGCGTTCGCGCGCGAGCAGGACGTGCTCATCGAGGGCGCACCCGGTACGGGCAAGACGCTCTCGGCGCTCGTCCCCGCGCTGGAGTTCGCCCGCGAGAACGACAAGACGGTCGTCATCACGACGAACGTCCACCAGCAGATGCGCCAGTTCGTCGAGGACGCCCGCGCCATCACGCGCACCGAGCCGATTCGGGCCGTGGTGTTCCGCGGGAAGGCGTCGATGTGCCACATCGACGTGGGGTACGAGGAGTGTCAGAGCCTCCGCGACACGACGCGCTCCGTGGCCGAGAAGGAAGAGGACAAACAACAGCTCGAACGCCGCCAGGAGCAACTGCTCGAACGGAGCCGCGACGGCGACTCGGGTGCCGCGGAAGCCCGCAGCGCCGTCATGGACGAACTCGACCAGCTAGACGACGAACTGGAGGACCTCCGCGAGACGAACGTCTGCGAGCACTACTACAACAACCTCGTCCGAGACAACACGGAGTTCTTCTCGTGGCTGTTCGAGGACGTGCGCACGCCCGACGACGTCTACGAGTACGCCGACGAGCACCACCTCTGCGGGTACGAACTCCTCAAGGAGGGGATGGAGGGCGTCGACCTCGTCGTCTGCAACTACCACCACCTGCTCGACCCGATGATCCGCGAGCAGTTCTTCCGGTGGCTGGACCGCGACCCCGGCGACGTCATCACCGTCTTCGACGAGGCGCACAACATCGAGGGCGCGGCCCGCGACCACGCCAGCCGAACGCTCACCGAGAACACCATCGAGAGCGCGCTCCACGAACTGGAGGAGGCCGACGACTCCCGAAGCGAACCGGCCGCAAACGTGCTCGAAGCGTTCCTCGGCGCGCTCCGTCGAACGTACGACGAGAGCTTCGGGTTCGGCGAACGCGAACAGGTCGGCGAGAACTGGTCCGACGTCGGCATCGCCAATCCGGACCGCCGCGACGACCTGACGCTCGAATTTCTGCAGAGCTACGAGGGCCGCGGCATCGACGCGGAGGTGGAGCTGGCGCTCCAACTCGGAAAGTCGCTCGACGAGCAGTACGAACAGGCGTACAAGGACGGCGAGACGACCAGTCGGAAGGAGTGCCAGACGCTACAGGCGGCGGCGTTTCTCTCGTCGTGGATGGAGGACGGCACCAAACTCGGCCAACATCCGATGGTCTCGGTCCGACGTGACAGCGGCACCGAGGAGATATACGGCCGCGCCGAACTGTACACCTGCATCCCGCGGCAGGTGACCGAGTCGCTGTTCGAGGAGGTCCACGCGAGCGTCCTCATGAGCGCGACGCTCCGCCCCTTCGACGTGACCGAGGACGTTCTCGGCATCGAGAACGCGGTCACCCTCGCCTACGGGATGGAGTACCCCGAGGAGAACCGGCGGACGTTCGCGGTGCAGACGCCCGCGCTGTTCGCCAAGGAGCGAAACGACGAGTCGACGCAGGAGACCATCGCGAGCGTGCTCTCGGACGCAATTCGGTTCACTCCCGGAAACACGCTCGTCTTCTTCCCCTCCTACGCGGAGGCGCAACGCTACTACGAGATGCTGGGCGGGAGCGGCCTCGGCGGCGCGTCCCTGGGTTCGCTCATGCTCGACGAGGCGGGTACGCGCACCGAGGACCTCCGCCAGCGGTTCGTGTCGAGCGAGAACGCGACACTCTTCACCTCGCTGTGGGGGACGCTCGCCGAGGGCGTGAGCTTCGACGGCGACGACGCCCGGACCGTCCTCGTCGTCGGCGTCCCCTACCCGCACCTCTCGGAGCGGATGGAGGCGGTACAGGACGCCTACGACCGGGCGTACGCCGACCGAGGCCGGGACCCCGGGTGGCGCTACGCCGTCGAGATTCCGACGATTCGAAAGACCCGGCAGGCGCTCGGACGGGTTATCCGCTCGCCCGAGGACTTCGGGGTTCGCGCGCTCGTCGACAAGCGCTACACCTCGGCGAGCGACACGATGGGCAAGTACGGCGTCCGCGACACGTTCCCGCCGGAGGAGCGGCGGGAACTCATCGACGTCGGCCCCGAGAAGCTGAAGTTCGCCATGCTCAACTTCTACGCCGGCCACGACGCGTACGACGGCGAGCCGCCCAGTCCCTAAGTCGCCGATTCCGCCGACAGAGCGTGTCAGAAGCCGTTTCGGGCGAACGCTTATCCGCACACCATCCTAAGCCGGGATATGCGAGCGCGACCCCCGGGTCCCCGCGGTGTGCCGCTGTTCGGGAGCAGCCGGCAGTACGCGAGGGACCCCTTCGGTTTCCTCACCGCCTGCGCCGACGCCTACGGCGACGTGGTCCACTTCGACCTCGGGCCGCTGGAGACGTACATGCTCACAAACCCCGAGGACATCGAGACGGTGCTGGTGAGCGAAGCCGAGAGATACCGAAAACCGCGGTTTCAGGACGACGCCATCGGCGACCTGCTCGGCGAGGGGTTGCTCCTGAGCGAGGGCGAAACGTGGCGCGAGCAGCGCGAGTTGGCGCAACCGGCGTTCAACATGCAGCGCATCGCCTCGCTCGACGGGACGATGACCGACTACACCGAGGCGATGCTCGACGAGTGGCGCGACGGCGGGACGCTGAACGTCCAGATCGAGATGGCGCGGCTGACGGTCAAAATCATCGTCGAGGCGATGTTCGGGTCGACGGCTGGCGACGACCGCGTCCAGCGGGTACAGGAACACCTCGAACCGCTCGGGGCGCGATTCGAACCGGACCCGCGGCGCTTCCTCGTCCCCGACTGGGCGCCGACGCGCGAGAACCGCGAGTACCGCGAGGCCATCGAAGTGCTCGAGGGAATCATCGACGAGATCGTCGACGAACGCAGGGGAACCGAGAACAACCCCCAGCGAATGGACCTCCTCTCGATTCTCATGCGTGCGCAGGCGCGCGGCGAACAGACCGACCAGCAACTGCGCGACGAGATGATGACGATGCTGTTGGCGGGCCACGACACCACCGCGCTGACGCTCACGTACACGTGGTATCTGCTCTCGCAGCATCCCGACGTAGAGCAGAAGGTTCACGCCGAACTCGACGAGGTGCTCGGCGACGACCCACCCACGGCGCGGGATACGCGAAAGATGCGGTACACAGAACAGGTGCTACAGGAGACGATGCGCCTGTACCCGCCGGTGTACACGCTGTTCCGCGAACCGCTCGTCGACGTGAAACTCGGCGGGTACCGGGTACCAGAGGGAGCGGCGGTGATGCTCCCGCAGTGGGCAGTCCACCGCTCTTCGAGATACTACGACGACCCTCTCGAATTCGACCCGGACCGCTGGACGCCCGCCGAGCGCTCGAAGCGTCCGCGGCTCTCGTACTTCCCGTTCGGGGCCGGCCCGCGCCACTGCATCGGCAAGCAGTTCTCGATGCTCGAAGCCAAGTTGATTCTCGGCACCGTCGCCCGGAAGTACTCGCTGGAGTACGTCGGTGAGGACGACCCGCTCACGCTTCGTGGGTCGCTGACGATGCATCCGCGGAATCCGATGGAGATGCGGCTGCACGCACGTGAACGATAGCCGCTACCCCCGAAGCGGAACCGTCCCGACGACTTCTCTGTACTCCGCGCTCCAGACGTCGAGTTCGGAGACGGTCCACGTCACCGGGTCGAATTCGGCGTTTCGGAGCGCGTCGACCGCGGACGGAGAACCGCCGCGGGCGAGCGTCACGTGCGGGACGTAGTCGTCGCCCTCCAGCCCCGCTATCGCGTCGAACCGGTCGACGAGTCTGTCGTGAAGCGCGAGGAGGCCGGGGCTGTCGACGACGAGGTAGACGACGGGGCCGTCGCCGCGGGTCGGTCGCTCGAACGCGTCGATGCCCGTAACTCGCGCCTCGAACGTCGGTTCGTTCGCCAGCGGCAGACGAAGCGTCTCGCGGAGACGGTCGTACGACTGGCTCTCGAAGCGTTTGACGACGAGCGTGTGGCGGTCCCGTATCGTCTCGAACGCGGTCAACCGCGGGTAGAGTTCGTCGGCCAACCGCTGGACTGACCCCGGCACGGGGACGTTGAGGCTGTAGCTCACGTCAGATCCACCCCGCCGCCGAGAGCGACGCGTGCCAGTCGGTGGCGTAGTCGGGTGAGGTCGCCGACTCGCCGACGAGACAGAGCCCGTTCACCGACTGGACGCCGTCGAACCGGCCGCGCCACCCGATTCGGTAGCTGTCGCGCCCGCCTTCGTCCGCGCCGTCGGCGACGCGGGGGCGGAGCCGACCGTCACGGAGTGGGAAGTCGACGCCGAACGTCGCGCCGCCACCGCCCTCGCCCGTCGCCGCGACCGATACCGCCCGCGGGCCGCTCACCCGCGCGGTCGGCGCGGAGTCGAGCAGTTCGGTGGCGGAATCGAGGTCGAGTCCCACCTCGAAGCTCGTGAGCGCGACACCGATGGAGCGGCCGACCGCGTCGAGCCACACCGAGTCGTTCAGCGGTCTGGCCGCACACCAGAGCCAGTAGGCGACGTGGCGGCGGCCGTCGGTGTCGAAGCGACGGAGCCCGTAGCGGGCGATGGCGGCGTCGGCGACGGCGTACGCGTCGCCGTCGAGGGTGGCCCGAAGCGAGAGCCGCGTCCCGTTCTCGAAGTCGACCTCCGTCGGTGCGGGGGCCTCGCCGGTTCCCCAGACGCCGCCGTCGCCGTACCGACGGTCCATCCGGGAGACGTAGCCGGCGAACGTGCGTTCGTCGAGTCGGTCCGAGTCGGCCGTGAGCGACATCGACTCGCTCGCAGTGGCGACGACGACCGGTGGCGCACGACCGAGACAGCCGACCGTCGCGACGCCGAGCGTACTCGCCGCGGCGACGCGGCGGAGAAACGTCCGGCGGGAACTGGTCGGTGTCGTCATCGGCACCGACTACGCACGGAAGTACAAAAATCCGTCAGGTGCGCGCATGGGAGAGACGGGACCACGCGCGCGGCGCGGGGCGACGGGTTCAGAGCCGGTCGACGAGTTCAGAGCCGGTCGAAGAACCAGAGCACGATGAGCGCCACGACGGCGAGACCCAGCAACGGCTGCAGCGGGCCGAGCAGTCCGCCGACGATGCCGAGTGCGGTCCCGACGATTTCGAGCACGAGCCAGACGACGACGAGAACCAACACGACCTTCAGGAGGTCCTCGACGTCGAGTTCCGCGCGACTTCGACTCATACACTGACGTGACTGTTCGGTACGCAAAAATGCTCCGGCTACCTCTCGACCCGTCGACAGTTGGATGGGAGTTCGTCACACTCTGCAGTGGAAGCGAAGGGGTCGGCGACGCGAAAGCGGTGAATCGCGAGTGACACTTATCTTCGGTCGGTCGCTAGGCACTGTATGGCAAGCCTCTTTCGCGAACTCGGGCGGACAACGGCGAGAGGCGTCCCCAAACAACTGTGGACTGCCCTCTTTCTCGTCGTCGCCGCGTCGGTCGCGCTCACGCTCGTCCCTATCACGCCGGCGAGTATCGTCGGCCTGCTGGTGCTCGGTCTCGTCGTCGCCACGTTGGTCAGCGCCGTCGAAATCGTCCAGGCGTACGAGAAGCGCGCGCTGACGGTGTTCGGCGAGTACCGCAAACTGCTCGAACCCGGCCTCAACCTCGTGCCGCCGTTCGTCTCACAGGCGCACCGCTTCGACATGCGAACGCGGACGCTCGACGTTCCCCGGCAGGAGGCCATCACGGAGGACAACTCGCCGGTGACCGCCGACGCCATCGTCTACATCCGCGTGGTGGACGCCAAGAAGGCGTTCCTCGAAGTGGAGGACTACGTCACCGCGACGTCGAACCTCGCGCAGACGACGCTCCGCGCCGTCCTCGGCGACATGCAACTCGACGAGACGCTGTCGCGGCGCGCCGAGATCAACGCGCGAATCCGCGAGGAACTCGACGAACCCACCGACGAGTGGGGCATCCGCGTCGAATCGGTCGAAGTCCGGGAGGTGAAACCCAGCAGGGACGTCGAGGCCGCGATGGAGCAGCAGACCTCCGCCGAGCGTCGCCGCCGCGCGATGATCCTCGAAGCCCAAGGCGAACGGCGCAGCGCCGTCGAGCGGGCGGAGGGCGAGAAGCAGTCGAACATCATCCGCGCGCAGGGTGAGAAGCAGAGCCAGATTCTCGAAGCGCAGGGTGACGCCATCTCGACGGTGTTGCGGGCCCGCGCCGCCGAATCGATGGGCGAACGCGCTATCATCGACAAAGGCATGGAGACGCTCGGCGAAATCGGCTCCAGCGAGTCGACG
Source organism: Haloprofundus sp. MHR1 (assembly GCF_005155585.1). NCBI lineage: Archaea > Methanobacteriati > Methanobacteriota > Halobacteria > Halobacteriales > Haloferacaceae > Haloprofundus > Haloprofundus sp. MHR1. The sequence continues at coordinate 1,380,670 of NZ_CP039833.1, read as the reverse complement.
ACGTTCATCCTCCCGCAGGAACTCACGTCGCTCGTCGGCCGCTACGGCAAGCAGCTATCGGGGAGCGACGTGAGCGAGTCGACGCCGAGACTCGACTCACAGTCGTTCGACGAGGAGACCCGCGAGATGCTCGGCCTCGACGACGTCGAAGAGATTCTCGACGGGATGGGTGACGGGGAACGAGAGCAGATAGTCGACGTCGTTCCGGAAGGTACCGAGCTCGAAACCGAGCGGAACTGAGCTACCAGTCGAGCGAGCCGCCGGACTGGTACTCGGTCACCTGCGTCTCGAAGAAGTTCTTCTCCTTGTTGAGGTCGACCTGCTCGGACATCCACGGGAACGGGTTCCCCGTCTCGAACTCCGCTTCCATCCGGAGTTGACCGAGGCGACGGTCGGCGACGTACTCGACGTACTCGGCGAACTGCTCGGCGCTCATGCCGAACAGGTCGGGCGGGCAGGCCTCCTCGGCGTAGATCTGTTCGAGTTCGACCGCCTCGACGACGAGCTCTCGAATCTCGGCGTCGAAGTCGTCGGTCCAGACGCCGGGGTTCTCGTCGCGGATGGTGTTGACGAGGTCGACGCCGAAGTTCAGGTGCAGCGATTCGTCGCGCATGATGTACTCGAACTGCTCGCCGACGCCGACCATCTTCCCCTGCCGCTTGAGCGCGAGCATCATCGCGAAGCCCGCGTAGAAGAAGATTCCCTCCATGATGACGTAGAAGCCGACGAGGTCCCGCAGGAACGCCCGGAGGTCGTCGTCGGTGTCGATAGTGAACGCCGGGTCGTCGACGGCGCGGGTCAGGTCGACGACGAACGCGTCCTTCTCCTCGATGCTCGGGACGCGGTCGTACATCCCGTAGAGGTACTCGGGGTCGAAGCCGAGGCTGTCGCAGCAGTAGATGAACGTGTCCGTGTGGATGGCCTCCTCGTAGGCCTGCCGCAGGAGGTACTGACGGCACTCGGGGGCCGTCACGTAGTCGTAGACGGCGAGGACGATGTTGTTCGCCGTCAGCGACTCCGCCGTCGAGAAGAAGCCGAGGTTCCACTCGACGAGTCGGCGCTCCGCGTCGGTGAGTTCGTCGCCGGACCACTGGGAGACGTCGTCCTGCATCGGCACCTCCTCGGGCACCCAGTTGTTGGCGACGCCCGTCTTGTAGTACTCGCGGGCCCAGTCGTACTCGATGGGCAGTATCTTGTTCGGGTCGTGCTGGCTGTCGTCGTTGAGTATGGGCATCGGTGGCTGGTGGTGAAGGATGGTCGGCGGGCGTTACTGGCAGGCGTCGCAGGTCGGGTCCTCGACGCTCGGGAGGTCGCAGGACTCGTCGGACTCCCACTCGTCGGCGGCGGTGCTGTCGGCGTCAGCTCCGTCGCCTTCGTCGCTGTTCTCGCCGTCGTCGCCGCGCAACTGCGTGTCGTCGTACTCGGCCATATCGAGCGTCGACTTCTCTATCTGGCTCGCGCCGAGCGTCCGCAGGTAGTAGGTCGTCTTCAGGCCGAGTTCCCACGCCGTCCGGTAGACATCGTCGAGCAGCGTCCCGTCCGTCGAGGGGAAGAACACGTTGTGCGACTGGCTCTGGTCGACCCAGACGGCGCGCTGCGCCGACAGCCGGAGCTGGTGTCGCGGGTCGATTTCGAAGGCGCTGCGGTGGAGTTCGCGCAGCGACTCCGGGATGGCGTCTATCTCTTGAATCGACCCGTCGTGGTACTTGACGCGGTCGAGCAGTTCGGGACCCCACAGGTCGCGCTCCTTCAACTGCTCGACGAGCGTCTCGTTGACGACGGTGAAATCGCCGGACATGTTCGACTTCACGTAGAGGTTCGAGTAGCGCGGTTCGATGGAGGGCGTCGTCCCGGCGATGGTGGAGATGGTCGCCGTCGGCGCGACGGCCATCGTGTTCGAGTTGCGCATCCCGTGCGCTTCGACGTGCTCTCTGACGCGTTCCCAGTCGAGCGTCTCCGTCACGTCGACGGGAATCTCGCGGCCCCGTTCTTCTTCGAGGAGTTCGACCGTGTCCTGCGGGAACAGTCCGCGGTCCCACTTCGAACCCTCATAGCTGTCGTACGCCCCGCGCTCGCGGGCGAGGCGCGAGGAGCCGAGGATGGCGTGGTACGAGACGAACTCCATCGCCTCGTCGGCGAACTCGATGGCGTCTTCGGAGGCCATCGGAACGCCGCAGTCGACGAGCGCCTCGTGGAAACCCATCACGCCGAGGCCGACGGGTCGGTGTCGCATGTTCGAGCGCTCGGCGGCGTCGGTCGGGTAGAAGTTCAGGTCGACGACGTTGTCGAGCATCCGCATCGCCGTGTCGACGGTGTCGGCGAGGCGCTCGCGGTCGATGCTCCCCGAATCGACGTGCCGCGCGAGATTCACGGAGCCGAGGTTACAGACGGCCGTCTCGTCGTCGGACGTGTTGAGCGTGATTTCGGTACAGAGGTTCGAGGAGTTGACGACGCCCGCGTGGTCCTGCGGCGACCGGACGTTACAGGGGTCCTTGAACGTCAGCCACGGGTGGCCCGTCTCGAAGAGGCGAGTGAGCATCGTTCGCCAGAGGTCGGCGGCGTCGACGCGCTCGTACTGGCGCAGTTCGCCCGCGTCGGCCTTCCTCTCGTACTCGCGGTACAACTCCTCGAACTCCTGGCCGTAGGTGCCGTGTAGTTCCGGCACCTCGTCGGGCGAAAAGAGCGTCCACTCCTCCTCCGCTTCGACGCGTTTCACGAACAGGTCCGGAATCCACGCCGCGGTGTTCATGTCGTGGGTGCGGCGACGCTCGTCGCCGGTGTTGCGCCGCAGGTCGACGAACGCGGGGAAGTCCATGTGCCAACACTCGAGGTAGGCGCAGGCCGCGCCGCGACGCTTCCCCGAGCGGTTGATGGCCGCGGTCACGTCGTTCGATATCTTGAGGAACGGGACGACGCCCGTCGACTCGACGCCCGTCGACTCGATGAGCGCGCCCGTCGCGCGGACGTCCGTCCAGTCGTTGCCGAGGCCGCCGGACCACTTCGAGAGCTTCGCGTGCTCGCCGTACGCGTCGAAGATGTCCTCCAAGTCGTCGTCGACCGTCGTGAGGTAGCACGACGAGAGCTGCGGGTGCGTGGTGCCCGCGTGAAACAGCGTCGGCGTCGAGTGGACGAACCGCAGCGTCGACAGCAGTTCGTAGAACTCCTTGGCGCGCTCGGTGCGCTCCTCGGGGAGTTCGCGGAGCGCGACGCCCATCGCGACGCGCATCCAGAACGACTGCGGCAGTTCGAGGCGCTCGCCGTCGTTCGTCCGGAGGAAGTAGCGCTTCTCGAGCGTCTCCATCGCCATGTAGCCGAACTGCTCGTCGCGGTCGAGCGAGAGCGTCTCCGCGAGCTCGTCGAGGTCGTAGGCGAGCATGCGCTCGTCGAGCAGGTCTTCGGCGACGCCGCGCTCGATGCCCTCGCGGAACGACTCGCGGTAGGCGGCGTCGAGGTCGTCGCCGCGCAGGTCGTCGCCGAGCAGGTTCCGGTAGTAGCGGCGGCGGAACGCGTCGGCGGCCGCGGCGTCGAACGCCGGGTCGCGCTCGACGCGCGCGGTGAGCACGTCGATGACGGCCTCGTACACCTCGTCGACTGACGCCCCGTCGTACAGTTTTCGCTCGGCGGCGTCGGCGAGACGGTCGGTGTCGCCGATGGCGTCGCGGCCGCGACAGGCGTCCGCGAGCACCGAACGAGCGGTCTCGATGTGGGTATCGGTGGTCTGGCTCATGTCTGAGGGTAGTGTGGGTTCGGCCCCGACGGCCGCGTCGCTGGACGGCGTCGTAACTCGCCGGAGAACGGCCGAGAGCGTCCATAGCGACGCGTCGGCGCGGTCGAACCGTGTATCGCGTGATGACCGACGGGAGCGCCATAAGTGTTTCCAACGTAGCTTTCAGTAGTACAATTTCGTTTGTTTTCGCCGAGCGCACGGCAGTCGTATCAACGACCCCGAATAACGGATTTCTGCACTGACGTGCTACAGTATCACATGCGAGTGAGACCGGCGAAGACGGACGATATTCCCGCGATACAGCGCGTCGCCCGGCGGTCCTGGGAGGCGACGTACGACGAGATACTCGGCAGAGAGACGGTGGAGGAGACGGTCTCGGAGTGGTACTCCGACGAGACGCTCGCCGAGGCGCTCGACAGGCCGGGGACGGCGTTTCTGGTCGCCGAGAGAGCGAACGAGGTAGTCGGGTTCTGTCACGGCGTGGTCGAAGCCGAGCAGGGCGACATCGTTCGCCTCTACGTCGACCCCGACCACTGGCGCGACGGCGTCGGCTCGGCGCTGTACGAGCGACTCCGCTCGGACCTCGAAGATTTCAACATGCACCGACTGGAGGCTATCGTCCTCGCGGACAACGAGATGGGAAACGAGTTCTACCGTACCCTCGGCTTCGAGAAGAGGGGCGAAGGAGAGGTGACGATGGGCGGCGAAAACTACAGAGAAACCGTCTATCGGAAGGAGCTCTCGGCGGCGTAGTCGCCGAACTCGAATCCGGGCCGCGAAACCGAGACCGGCTCAGAACTCGGGGTCGAGTTCGGGGGCGACGCCGTCGTCGGGGCTGTCGAGGTCGAACTCCCGGCGGAGTTCCCGAATCCGGTCGCGGATGTCCGCGGCGAGTTCGAACTCGAGGTTGCTCGCCGCCTCGTCCATCCGCTCTTCGAGCAGTTCGACCTTCCGGGCGGCGTCGTCGGCGTCCTCGACGTCGTCGACGGAGGTGTCCGAGGTATCGGTGTCGCTTCCGGGGAGGCTGGTCTCGCCGACCTCCTTCTGGATGGTCTCGGGCGTGTAGCCGTGTTCTTCGTTGAACTCGGTCTGAATCTCGCGGCGGCGCTGGGTCTCCTCTATCGCGGCTTCCATCGAGTTCGTCATCTCGTCGGCGTAGAGGACGACCTCGCCGTTGACGTTGCGGGCGGCGCGGCCCATCGTCTGGACGAGCGTCGTTTCGGAGCGGAGGAACCCCTCCTGGTCGGCGTCGAGGATGGCGACAAGTGAGACTTCAGGGATGTCCAGCCCCTCCCGGAGGAGGTTGATGCCGACGAGCACGTCGATGTTTCCGAGTCGCAGGTCGCGGATGAGTTCGTGGCGTTCGAGCGTGTCGGTCTCGTCGTGCATGTACGCCACCTCGACGCCCGCTTCTTCGAGGTACTCGGTGAGGTCCTCGGCCATCCGCTTGGTGAGCGTCGTGACCAGCACGCGCTCGTCGCGCTCGATGCGGTCGTCGATGCGGTCCATCAGGTCGTCGACCTGCCCCGTCGCCTCCGTCACTTCGACTTTCGGGTCGACGAGGTGGGTCGGGCGGACGATCTGTTCGACGATCCGCTCGGAGTGCTCGCGCTCGTAGTCGCCGGGCGTCGCCGAGACGAAGAGGAGGTTCGAGGTCTTCTCCTCGAACTCCTCGAACGTCAGCGGGCGGTTGTCGTAGGCGGTCGGGAGTCGGAAGCCGTTACCGACGAGCGAGTCCTTTCTGGATTTGTCGCCCGCGAACTGCCCCTTGATTTGGGGGAGGGTGACGTGGCTCTCGTCGACGACGCAGAGGAAGTCGTCGGGGAAGTAGTCGAGAAGGGTGTACGGCGCTTCACCCGACTCGCGGTCGGACATGTGGACCGAGTAGTTCTCGATGCCCGAGCAGTAGCCCGTCTCCCGGAGCATCTCCAGGTCGAACGTCGTGCGCTCTTCGATGCGCTGGGCGGCGACCAGATCGCCGTTTCGCTCGAAGTACCGAACCCGCTGTTCCATCAGTTCCTCTATCTCCTCGGTGGCGCGCCGGAGGCGCTCCTCGGGGATGGAGTAGTGCTCCGCCGGGTGGAAGAGGACGGCCGGTTCCTGGGAGACGACCTCGCCCTGCAAAGTGTCTATCTTCATCATCCGGTCGACCTCGTCGCCCCAGAACTCCACGCGGACGGCGTAGCGGCCGTACATCGGGAACACCTCGACGGTGTCGCCGCGCACGCGGAACGTGCCCTGCGAGAAGTCGACGTCGTTTCGCTCGTAGTTGAGGTCGACGAGTCGCTTCAGCAGTTCGTCGCGGTTTATCTCCTCGCCGACCTCCAGCTCCAAGGCCATGTCCTTGTAGTTACGCGGGTCACCGAGGCCGTAGATGGCCGAGACGGAGGCGACGACGATGACGTCGTCGCGGGTGAGAAGCGACCGCGTCGCGCTGTGGCGCAGGCGGTCTATCTCCTCGTTGATGGACATGTCCTTGTCGATGTACGTGTCGGTCTGTTCGAGGTACGCCTCCGGCTGATAGTAGTCGTAGTAGGAGACGAAGTACTCGACGGCGTTGTCGGGGAAGAGATTGCGGAACTCCTCGTACAACTGGGCGGCGAGCGTCTTGTTGTGTGCGAGGACGAGCGTCGGTTTCTGGACCTCCTCGATGGTCCACGAGACGGTGTTGGTCTTCCCGCTGCCGGTCACGCCGAGCAGCGTCTGGTTCTTCATGCCGCTGGCGTAGCCGTCCGCCAACCGCTCGATGGCCTCCGGTTGGTCGCCTGCGGGGTCGAACGGCGCGTCGACGCGGAACCGTCGGTCGGCCCCCGGCCGGTCGGGCGACAGCGGTCCGGAGTCGGTGTCACTCATCGACTGTCGTACGTGGTGGAGCTACTTTACGGGCACGACAGGCATCGGTTCGGGTCGCTCGTGGCCGAAAGAGGGGCCGAAAACGGAAGCCGGTTCGACTAGAACAGGTGGTCGGCCATCGTCGCCGACCAGACGGTTCCGTCGGTGAGCATCTCGCCGCCGCAGCGCCAGGAGTCGGCGTTGCTCACGTCGTCGACGTACGGGTACGCGACGAGCGTCGCCTGCGACGTCAGAGTCGACAACGGGTAGTCGCTGTCGCAGACGAATCCGGCCGCGCGCATCGCACCCTCGGGAAACGCCGACCCGAACGCCGTCAGGAGGTCCGCGTCGGCGTGCTGTTCGGCGACGGCGACGAGCAGCGTCCGTACCGCATCGCGGGCGGGAGACGGGGTCGAGTCGTCCGCCGCCTCGGTCGAGGAGGCCCGGTCGGTCGGGAGTACGTCGACTAAACTGACGCGCCCGTTCTCCTCGGTTCGGTCGGCGACGACGACAGCAGCGACCGCTTCGCCGTCGCGGGCGGCGAAGTACGTCCGGTACGTTCCGCCGTCGCCGAACCGCCAGCCGTAGAACTCGGCGTCGCGGACGGCGCGGGCGCCGTCGGCGTCGACCCGCTCGGCCAGCGCTGCGAGTCGGTCGGCGGGGACGCCGTCGACGCGGGAGACGGCGACGTCGCGGTCTACGCCGATTCGGCGACGTTTCGCACCGAGGTAGCCGCGAGCGACGACGACGCCGAGTCGACCGAGCGCACCGGCGGTGCGACCCCGCCGGGCTGCGAGCGCCGCCGGGTTCTGAATCCGATAGTACGTCGGCATCTCGTCGACGGCGCGGTAACCGAAGTCGAGCGCGTCGCCGACGGCGTCCTCGCCGGGGAAGTCGAACGCGAAAGCGACCGGTGAGTCGGCGTATCGCTCCTCGGCGGCCGTCGAGAGTCGCTCCGAGAGGTCCGTCTCCTCGTAGTCGGGGTGAACGAGGCGGTCGATAGTGTGGAGGGCGGTCACGACATCGGTACCGACCCGCACGCGGACGGCCGCCGACAGCTGTGCAGCGACGAGTTCGCCGTCGTCTTCGGCGACGTGTATCGGAATCGTACCGAGACCGAACGGGTTGTCGACGAACAGCCGGCGGAACCACGCCGGGTCCAGTGGCTCCCCGGTGGCCGTCTCGTACAACGAACCGAGTGCATCGCGGTCGTCGGACTCGAACGGTCGTAGCACGGGGGCGACGGCGTCGGCAGCTGTCTCGTTGTCTGGCGAGTCGTTGGCATCGCGGTCGTCGATGGTCGTCTCGGGAGATGGCGCTTCGGCGGTGGTCGTCTCGCTTCCGTCGGCGGGGCGGTCGGTCGCCCCGGACCGGGACTCGTCACGGTCGTTCGGGTCGTGACTCTCTTCGGTCGACGCGGTCATCGGTAGCCGTTTCGAGAGAATCGACATTGTTACTCACTCCATACCCGGCGGTAAGTGCGTCCAAACGGCGACAGCGCGTTTCCGAACCGCTTTGCCGGTTCCCGAGGTATGTAGCGGCATGGAACGAGAACCGCTCCGGCGAGCGAGCGACGAACTCCGTGAGGCGAGCGAACTGGCCGACGGCACGCTCGGAGAACGACTGCTGAAGCAGTCCGAAACGTTCGCCGACCTCGCGGGTCGGGACCGAGGACCCGACCACGGTCGCCTCGACAGACATCTGAACGCGCTGCGAGAGATCGCAGCACAGCTCGACGGGGAGGCGAAAGCGCACGTCGAGGCAGCGAGCGAGGCCATCACGGAGTATCGCTCCGGCGTCTCCGGCGTCTGAACGCGACCGGTCAGACGGGCGACGGGCTCGGCGGCTCTCGACGACGGGCTCGGCGGCTCTCGACGACAGGCTCGGCGGCTCTCGACGACAGGCTCGGCGGCTCTCGGCGACCGGTACGACCCCTTCGGTTCGCGTGGAGAATCGAGAGCGTCAACCGTAGAGAACGGTCAGTTTCGGCGGTCAGCAGACGTTTTTCGGCTCGACGCCCATCGATTCGAGCGTTTCGACGTAGTGGTCGTACGCGGCGTCGACGACGGCGTCGGCAGCGGCGCGGGCGCGTTCCCAGTCGGCGTCGTCCTCGCAGACGCCGTCGAGCGTTTCGGCGGCGCGGTCCAGTTGGTCGTCGTAGTCGTCGCGGATGCCGCGGAACGCGTCCGCCGAGGAGGTGTCGGCGCTGCCGACGAAGAACCCGACCATCTGCCCGGCGAGACGACCGGCGACTATCGAGCGCGCGAGGAGGCCGCCGACCCGTTCTTCGGTGGTTTCGAACCCGTCGAGCGTCTCGTACAGCCGACGGTCGGTGTCCGGGTCGGCCTCGTCGCTCTCGACGGCGTCGCGGTGGTCGACTTCCGCGTCGGCGACGGCCGAGAAGAGGTCGGCGGCGTCGCCGTCGCCTTCGCTCTCGGCCCACTCCTCGAAGATGCGGGCGGCCGTCTCTGCCTCGTCGCGGGCGGCCGCGCGCACCGCCGGTGCGTCCATCTCGCCGCCGGTGAGCGCGTACAGTGCCTTGGAGGAACCGAGCCGGGAGAGAGCGGTTTCGTGGTCGTCGCGCAGCGTCTCGATGAGTCGACTACCGTTCATGTGACGACGTACGCGAGTCGGGTGTTTGTAACCTCCGTCGTCGACCCGTTCGCTACAGCGACACACCGGGTGCTGACGGCGGCCGAACGCTCACCGAGAGGTACAGTTAGGGGGATGGATGTCAACCGTCGAACGTGCGAATCTCCACAGCCCTCCACACCGGATTCCGCCTTCCGGACCGCTACCCCGTCGCCGTCCTGCCGTTTTACCTCCTGACGGCGGGCGCCGGCGTCGTCGCTCGCGTACCGCTGTTCGTCGGTGTCGCCGTCGTCCTCGCCGTTCTCTCGTCGAGCGGCAGGCTCGATACCTTCGCCGAGCGCATCCAGCAAGTCGACTTCAGTGCGCTCAACGCCGCCGAACCGACCGAACCGACCGGGCTCGCCGAGGCGCTGGCCGTCGTCGTGACGCCGCTGACGGTCACCGTTTTCGCGCTCGCCGTGTTGGCGTCGGTCGCGGTCAGCCTCCTCGTCACGGCCGCCGTCCGTGCCGGCACGCTGTCGGCGGTGCTCGCCGCAATCGACGGTGGGGACCCGACGCTCGAAGGCGTCCGCGGCGCGAGTCGGCTCTGGCTGTCGTTCGTCGGCTTCTCCCTCCTCAGAGTGGTGCTGTTCGGGGGTCTCCTCTCCGTGACCGTCGCCCTCGCCGCCGTGCTGCTCACGCTCGGCCCCGCGGGTGCGCTCGCGGCCGCCCTCGTGTCGCTCGTCGGCGTAGCGCTCGCGCTCGTCGTCGGTCTGTTGTTAGCGTTCACCGAGCAGTCGCTCGTCGTCGACGACGACGGACTGGCCGGCGCCCTCGGTGCGAGCGCCCGGTTCCCGGTTCGGCGACCCGTCGACTTCCTGTTCTACGTGCTCGTCGCCGCGGCGGCGCTCGTCGGCAACAGCGTCGTCGTCGGAACGGCCGGCTTTTTGGGCGCGACACAGGCGGGAGCGCTGCTGTCGATACTGCTCGTCTCGCCGATTTTCGACGGATTCAAAACGTCGCTGTACGCCGAGCGCGGCATCGGTGAGCGCGACGGCGCGGGGAGCGGCGACCGACCCACGCGGCGGCGGCGCGTCGCCGCGAGTACGCGAGACGGTGTCGGCGCGCTCGGACGGTTCGTCGTCGACCACCCGGGGTGGAACCTCGTCTCGACGCTCGTGCTGGCCGGCAGCATCCTCGCGGGCTACGCCGCGACGTCGGGGTACGGCGTCCGGATCGGCGCGTCGGGCGACGTCGCCGGCGTCTTCGGCGTCTTCCCGGTGGGCACGTTCGTCAACATCGCCGCGAACAACTGGCTCGTCGCCGCCGGCAGCGCGTACGGCGGTCTCGCACTCGGCGTCCCGGCGGCGGTCAGTCTGGCGTTCAACGGCGTGCTCATCGGTGCGCTCGCCGGAATCTTCGAGCTAGTGCCGTTTCTGGCGCTCGTCGCCCCGCACGGCGTCGTCGAACTACCCGGGTTGGTCGTCGCGGGCGCACTCGGACTGCATCTCGGTGTCGTCGGTTGGCGCGCGTACCGGGGCCGCGACGGCGCGGCGACGGTGGCCGAGGCGCTCCGGTACGCGTTCCGCGTGCTCGTCGGACTGGCGGTCGTCTTCGTCGTCGCGTCGTTCGTCGAAGCGTTTCTGACCCCGCGAATCGCCGCGTTCGTGCTCGGAGGATGACGCGCTGACTGCGGCATCCGACCGCCGAACGACTAGCTCCGAAACACAGTTTGGCTGGTTTCCCATTCGTCGTCCAGTGGTTTTCGTTTTCTCCAGTACGATTGCCTAATTCGTTAGGGGAGAGAGTTTAATGGACAGAGATACTACCGAGAGACGCACGACGCGGACGCGCCGGACCTCACACAGTTCGCGTGCCAACGAACTAGCCAAGCCATGCAGTCCCGGTGCGCCGCGTTACGGGGCACTCGCCTCGTTCTTCTCTCGAACGTTCGTCTCCGAGCGACGCGTCTCGGTATCGGACGACGTCTGTCCTCCGCCGCGACCGCAGCGTCGGCCGCGAGGGTGTGGCTTCGGGAGCGCCGGCCGCGGGAGTGCCGGCAGCGAGAGCGCCGACCGTGAGAGTGTCGACTGCAACGACGTTACCCTCCGAAACGACCAATCGACCCGGAACCTCATTTGTATGGTACAGTCGTTTAGTGGACAGGGTCGCTACAGTAGTACGCGAACACGGACGCCCCGGACCCATCACAGTTCGCGTGCCAACGAACTTGCCAAAGCCATGCACTCCGGACGTACCGTGTTTTGACGGGGCAGCGGCCTCGTTCTCCCCCATCCTCGAACCAACGCCCGACGAGCGGTGCGTCTCGCGCCACCGCGACCGGCGGTCGCTCAACACCCGTGCCGTCGCGTCGTCGGTTCTCTCGAACCGCACCCGCCGCGGACGATGACCTAATATATTTGGCGTCGTCGTTTAGTGAGTGGAGAAACAAGTCGTAGATGCGAAACGCGGGCGCACCCGACCCACCACAGTTCGCGTGCCAACGAACTAGCCAAGCCATGCAGTCCCGGTGCGCCGCGTTCGACGAGGCACCTGCCTCGTATCCCCCCATCCTCACAGACGCCGACCGCCGAGCGCGTCGCTCGGCGGTCGAAGAAAGAAGAATCGCGACGAGTAGTCGCCGAGTCGGTGTCGAGTCGGCAGTCGTTCAATCGTCGTTGCTGCCGGTCTCGACGGGTGCGCCGACGAGGTTGCCCCACTCGGTCCACGACCCGTCGTAGTTGGTGACGTTGTCGTAGCCGAGCAGTTCGTGGAGCGCGAACCACGCGATGGAAGAGCGCTCGCCGATTCGGCAGTACGCGATGACGTCCTGGTTGTCGTCGACGCCCTCGGACTCGTAGAGTTCGCGGAGTTCGTCGGCGGACTTGAACGTGCCGTCGTCGTTGACGGTGGCCGCCCACGAGATGTTGCGCGCGCCGGGGACGTGGCCGCCGCGCTGTGCGGTCTCCTGCAGTCCCGGCGGGGCGAGAATCTCGCCGGAGAACTCCTCGGGCGAGCGAACGTCGACGAGTGGCAGACCGCGGCCGATGGCTTTCTCGACGTCGTCGCGGTAGGCGCGGATGGACTCGAACGGGCCGCGAGCGGCGTACTCCCGCTCGGGGAACTCCGGGACCTCGTCGGTCGTCGGGTAGTCGTTGTCGACCCAGTAGTCGCGGCCGCCGTTCATCAGGCGGACGTCCTCGTGGCCGTAGTACTTGAACTGCCAGTAGGTGTAGGCGGCGAACCAGTTCGAGTTGTCGCCGTAGAGCACGACCGTGGAGTCCTCGCTGATGCCGTGAGAGCCGAGGAGCTCCTCGAAGTCCTCCTTGTCGAGGATGTCGCGGGTCGTCTGGTCCTGCAACTGCGTCTCCCAGTTGAAGCCGATCGCGCCCGGAGCATGACTCTCGTCGTACGCCTCGGTGTCGACGTCGACTTCCACGAGTCGGTACTCGGGGTCGTCGCTCCCGAATTCGTCGAGATGGTCTTCGACCCAGTCCGCCGAAACGAGAACGTCTTTTGCGTAATCTGCCATCGCGTGCGTGGCTACGTACTCCGGGAGCATAACCCTCACACCCCCGGCATGTACGGCCGTTCGAGCGAAGTACCGGAGATTTTTGCAGAAATCACCCCGTCGAGCGATTTATTCCGATGTTGCGCGGCTGACGAATCGGCGAGTCCCAGCGTTTTTTGCTGGTAAATGGGACGAGGGTCAGTCGTGGCCGCGACGAGGGGAGCTAAATCCCGTCCGTTCGTAACCCGTTACATGTACGAGAACGCCGTCGTCGCTCCGACGTGGCTCGCCGACCGACTGGACGAGGTCCGCGTTGTTGACGTGCGCGACGGGTGGGAGTTCGACGGTATCGGTCACCTCCCGGGAGCGGTGAGCGTCCCGTTCGACGATTTCCGCAGCTCCGCAGGTGATGAAGGAATGTTACCTGGTGCGGAGACGTGGGAGGCGCTCTTGGGCGAGGCCGGCATCGCGACCGACGACCGCCTCGTCGCCTACGACGACACCCACGGCGTCTTCGCCGCCCGCTTTCTCGTGACCGCCGAACTGTACGGCCACGACACCGACCGCCTCCACCTGCTCGACGGCGACTACAGTTCGTGGAGCCGCGAGTACGAGACGACGACCGAGACGCCCGACCCGGAGCCGGCGACCTACGAGGTTCGACGCCCCGACTCGTCGCCGCTCGTCGACTACGAGACGGTGCTCGACAGCCTCGACGACGACGGCGTGGTCGTCGTGGACACGCGCGAATCGTGGGAGTACGACGAAGCACACGTCCCCGGCGCGGTGCAACTCGACTGGCGCGAGTTCGTCGACGACGAGACGCGAGGGTTGAAATCGACCGACGAACTGGAGTCGATTCTGGCCGACCACGGCGTCTCCGCGGACCGACGAGTGCTTCTGTACTGCAACACCGCCCGCCGCATCAGCCACACCTACCTCGTGCTCCGACACCTCGGCTACGAGGACATCGCGTTCTACGAGGGGAGTCTCACCGAGTGGAAAGAACGCGGTGGTCCGCTCGAAGGCGGCGGGGAGAGCAACGAAAGCGGCGGAGAGAGCGACGAAAGCGGCGGGGAGAACGACGAAGGCGACGGAGAGAGCAACGAAGGCGACGAGAGAGCGGAGGAAAGCTAAGGAGACAAGGGGGGTGGACAGTTAGTGCGATTGGACGAGCACCCGACCGTCGTCGAAGGCGGAGACGTGGACGCCCGCGTAGTGAAACTCGACGACGCGACTGCCGGTACTTCGAAACCCGCCGAGGGGGTCGCAGAGGAGGTCGTCCAGCGCGTCCGGGTCGACGGCGTGGAACAGCGGCGGTAACGAGAGCGGGTCCGTCCTCACGGCGTCGGCGACAGCCCTGATGACGGTATCGCTCGGACGTTCGCCGTCGTCGGAGTGGTAGGTTTTCGCGTGCGGCCCGGGGGTGACGAGTGGTGAGGTGATGGTCACGACCGGGTGTAGACGCGCAGCCTAGAGAACGTGTCCTGTGATTATGCAACGGCCTTTATTACGGCGTCGGAGATCACTGTTCGACGAGTGTCCGCCGCACGAGATTACGGCAGCCGCGACGGAGACGGTCGGCGACCGCCTGTCGGCTGATGTCGAACTCGTCGGCCAGCGAGTCGAGCGACGCGCGCCGCGGAATGTCGAAGTAACCGCGGTGGAACGCGAGCAGCAACGTCTCCCGCTGGGCTTCGGTGAGCCCCTCCGGACGCGGCTCCGTGCCGTCGAGTCGCCGGAGCTGGCGGAGAGTCAGCGGCACGTCGTGGTCTCCGCAGTACGCCTGAAACGCCGAGAGTCCCTCGCGCGTCGGCGCTCGGCATTTGAACGTCCACCCGTCGGGTGTGCCGGTCGCGCTGAGGAGCGCCACGTCGAGGCGAGCGAACCCGGTGAGTAGTTCGTCACCCGCCGCGGACCAACGACTCCGAAAGAGCGTCCCGTCGCCGTCGGGGCCGAGAACGTCGACGCCCTCGAAAGCGTCGTGCGTCGCGAGGACGTCGACGACGGCGTCTTCGTCGGCGCCGGTGACCCGAAAGTACGGGAACACGTCGGGTTTCGTCGGGATGACGCGGACGAGTTCGATTCGCACCTCCGGCGCCGCCGCGAGAACCGAACCGAAGGGGAGGATGTCGGGTGGAAGAGCGAACTCGGCGTAGAGAGTCATTCGGTGAACACGGCACAACTACCACTCGACCGCACAAAAGACCAGTGACGGGTTAGCTTAATTCATCTGTCTGATGGGATTTGAGCTCCGAGGAGAACAGCGCCGCGCTCTCCAGGACGAGTGCGACGGCGAGCGGTCCGACGATGACACCGAGAGCGCCGAGGCTCAACAGTCCGCCGACGAAGCCGACGAAGTAGACACTCCCGGGGAGGTTCGCCGTCCGTTGAGCCAGTCGCGGACGGATGACGACGTCCGGAAGAAACGCCACGAAGAACCCGCCGACGACGAGAACGAGGAGTGCAGCGACGGTCTGCCCGAGCGTGAGGTGGTACAGCGCGAGGAGTAACAGGAGGAGACTCGGACCCAAAACCGGGACGAACTGCAGCACCGCCGCGACGGTCGCGAGCGCGAACGGGAAGTCGTAGCCGAGGAGCGCGAAAACGACGACGCTGACGAGAAACGTCCCGACGGCCGTCGCCGCCTGCAGGACGTAGATAGCGAACAGCGTGTCGCGGGCGCGCCTGTCGAGCGCCGACGCCACGTCTCGGTACGCGGGGGGAACGACCGTCAGCACGGCCGCGCGCGTCGTCCCCGCCCGAAACAGCAACGCGAAAACCACGAGCGCGAACACCGAGAGTTTGACGAGCAGCACCGGCGCAGCGACGACGACGTCCTGTGCGAGCGACCGCAGAAGCGACAGCGCCACCGTCGTCGCCTGGTCGAGCGTCACCGTGTAGGCGTAGCCGGCGAGTTCGAGCGTCACCGCGTCGGGGACGATGGCGAGCAACCCGCGGAGCGCGTCGAACCGAAGGACGAGCACACCGACGAGCGGTGCCGCGACGGCGACGACGCCGAGGAACGCGGCCGCGGTGGCGACGGCGCTCGACATCCACGCCGATAGCCCGCGCCGAGTCAGTTCCCGACGCAACGGCGAGAGGAGATACGCCACCGTCAGGGCGAAAAACACCGTTCCCAACACGTCGACGAGTATCAGCGCCGTCAGCGCCGCTGTGGTGGCGAACAACGCCCCGAGAACGTACCGTCGGTCGAAAGTCACGTCTGAGGTTCCGAAGACACCGTAATAGCCGTTGGGTCTCGCTTCCGAACCGCCGACGCCGCCGGCGAGTGTCGATAGTCGCTCCGACGCGTCCAGACCACGACCGTTAAATATCACCCGGTGTAATCACCGCGTAATGAGACGGCGAAACTTCCTCAAAGCGGCGGGTGCTGCGGGCGTGTCGGCGCTCGTCGCCGGCTGTAGCGCCGAGCCCGTCGACGACGGAAGCGACGGCTCCGGGTCGAACGAGACAGGAAGCGGAGACTCGGCGGGCACGACCACCGGGACGCCCAAGGGTCCCGCGACGCTCCGCGTCGCGACGTACTCCGCGTTCGTCGACGCCCCGAGTTCGAGCCCCGGACCGTGGCTCAAAGAGCGGTTCGAGTCGGAGTTCGACGCCACGCTGGAGTGGCAGACCCCCGACGGCGAGATAAACTACTTCATCGAGCGCGCCGCGCAGGGCGTCGACGTCGACGCCGACGCCTACGTCGGCCTCGACACGAACATGCTCATCCGCGTCGACGAGAACCTCGACCGAGAGCTGTTCGTACCGGTCGACGGGGACGAAATCGAGGGCCGAGACGCCGTCAAGTCGGGACTGGAGTTCGACCCGCAGGAGCGGGCGATACCGTACGACACGGGGTACATCAGCCTCGTGTACGACGAGAACGAGGCGACCGCGCCGGAGACGTTCGACGGCCTGCTGGACCCCGAATTCGAAGGTGACCTCATCGCGCAGGACCCCCAGTCGAGCGCGACCGGCCAGGCGTTTCTGCTCCACACCATCCACGCGAAGGGCGAGGACGGCTACCTCGACTACTGGAAGCAGTTGCAGCAAAACGGCGTGCGCGTGCTCGGGACGTGGGAGGACTCCTACGCCGCGTACTCGAACGGCGAGGCGCCGATGGTCGTCTCCTACTCGACCGACCAGGTGTTCGCGAACGAGGAGGGAGAGGACCTCAGCGAGCACCAGATTCGGTTCCTGAACGGCGAGGCGTACGCCAACCCGGAGGGGATGGCCCGCTTCGCCGACACCGCGAACGTGGACCTCGCGAACCGGTTCCTCTCGTTCATGCTCCGCCCGGAGGTGCAGGCCGAAATCGCCGTCAGAAACGTCGCGTTCCCGGCGATTTCCGACGCACCGCTGCCGGAGGATTTCGCCCAGTACGCCAAGGAACCCGAGACGCCGGTCACCTTCACTTACGAGGAACTCCAAGGAAACCTCAGTGAGTGGACCGACGCGTGGGCCCGGCAGTTCGCCAGCAACTGACGTGAGCGACGCGACCAGCGGCGACGAGAGGAGCGCGAACGCGGGCGACGGTGGCGGGTCGGAGAGACGGACCGGTCGACGACACGACAGTGTCTCGGACTGGCTCGAAACCCGCGCGCTGACGCTCGTCGCGCTCGCCACCGGCGT
This sequence comes from Haloprofundus sp. MHR1, assembly GCF_005155585.1. NCBI lineage: Archaea > Methanobacteriati > Methanobacteriota > Halobacteria > Halobacteriales > Haloferacaceae > Haloprofundus > Haloprofundus sp. MHR1. The sequence continues at coordinate 1,363,388 of NZ_CP039833.1, read as the reverse complement.
TGTCCTGCTGGTCCTCTTTTACTACCCCGTCGCGACCGTGTTCGTCGAAGCCGTCGTCGACGACGGCGAGCTGACGTTCGCGCCGCTTTCGGGCGTCCTCACGTCGCGCTTCTACCTCGTCGAGATTATCGGCTTCACGGCGTACCAGGCCGCGCTGTCGACCGTCGCCAGCGTCGCGCTCGGGCTACCGGGCGCGTGGGTGCTGTCGCGCTTCGAGTTCCGCGGCCGCGAGACGCTTCGCTCGCTGACGATTCTACCGTTCGTGCTCCCCTCCATCATGGTCGCTATCGGGTTCGTCGCCACCTTCGGCGCGAACGGCACCCTCAACCGCTTGCTCTCCTCGCTCGGACTCGGTTCGGTGAATCTGTTGTACACTCTTCCCGCGATCATCGTCGCCCACGCGTTCTACAACGCGCCGCTCGTGACCCGAATGACGACGGCGGCGTGGGAGAGCGTCGACGCCCGAACGGTGGAAACGGCGCGGAGCCTCGGCGCGTCGCCGACGCGGGCGTTCCTCGACGTGGTCGCGCCGCAACTGCTGCCCGCGGTTCTCGTCTCCGCGACGCTGACGTTCGTCTTCACCTTCGCGTCGTTTCCCATCGTACTGGCGCTCGGCGGCCTCCAGTACGCGACCATCGAGGTGTTCGTCTACTACCGCGTCCAGCAGTTGGCGTACGCCGACGCCGCCGCCCTCGCGGTGGTCGAGACGGCCGTCTCGCTCGCTCTCACCTACGCGTACCTCCGCTACGAGGCCCGCCAGCAGACGGCCGCCTTCGGCGCGGGCGCGCGCCCGGCGCCTCGAAAGCAGTTGCTTCCACGTTCACTCGACGGGTTCTCGGCCCGCGAGGCGCTCTCGCGCGTCGCCGTCTTCGGCTACGGCGTCGTCGTCCTGCTCGTCTTCGTCGCGCCCATCGTCAGCATGCTGCTCTCGAGCGTCACCGCACCCGACGGGTCGCTGACGACGCGCTACTACGAGTTTCTCGTCCAGCGACAGGCGACGGCGGCCGAGTTCCAGGTGAAGCCGCTCCCCGCGGTCCTCAATTCGCTGCTGTTCGGCGTCGGAACGCTGCTTTTGGCGCTGCCGATGGGTGTCGTGATGGCGGTACTGACGACGCGTCGCTACCGCGGCCGGAAGGTCGTCGACGCGCTGGCGATGGCCCCGCTCGCGGTGAGCGGCATCGTCGTCGGCCTCGGCCTGCTCCGGGGGCTTGTGTTCGGCTTCGAGGCGTTCGGCTACCGGTTCACCGTCGCGGGCGCTATCGCCATCGTCGCGGCGCACGCGGTGAGCGCCTACCCGTTCGTCACGCGCAACGTCGCGCCGCTGCTCGGGAATCTGGACCCGCGGCTGATCGAGTCCGCGCGGAGCCTCGGCGCGTCGCGGGCGCGGACACTGTGGGATATCGAACTCCCGCTCGTCGCCGCGGGCGTCGTCGCCGGCGCGGCGTTCGCCTTCGCCATCAGCGTCGGCGAGTTCGACGCGACGGTGATTTTGGCCACCGGGTCGAACAGCTACACGATGCCGGTCGCCGTCGAACGCTATCTCGGTCGCCGCCTCGGACCAGCGACCGCGATGGGCTGTATCCTCCTCGTCGTCACGAGCCTCAGTTTCGTCGTCATCGAACGCTTCGGCGGGGGGTCCCGCGGTGTCTGAAATCTCCCTGGAGGGCGTCGGAAAGTCGTACGCCGGGACGACGGCGCTCGACGACGTGAGCCTCCGCGTCCGCGACGGCGAGTTCTTCACGCTCGTCGGCCCGTCCGGCTGCGGGAAGACGACGACACTGCGGCTGATTGCGGGGTTCGAGTCGCCGACAGAGGGTGAGATTCGGTTCGACGGTGACGACGTCTCGGGCGTGCCCCCCGAGGACCGGAACGTCGGCGTCGTTTTCCAGAACTACGCGCTGTTCCCCCACATGAGCGTCGCCGAGAACGTCGGCTACGGGCTTCGCTTCGCGGACGAGAAGCGACGCCGCGGGCGCGGCGAACGGGTCTCGGAGCTACTGGAACTCGTCGACCTCGCGGGGATGGGAGAACGCGACCCGACGGAGCTCTCCGGCGGCCAACAGCAGCGCGTCGCCCTCGCCCGCGCGCTCGCGCCGGGACCTCGCTTACTGTTGCTGGACGAACCGATGAGTGCGCTCGACGCCCGCCTGCGCGAACGCCTCCGGTTGCAGGTGAAGCGAATCCAGTCGGAGTTGGGCATCACGACGGTGTACGTCACTCACGACCAGGAGGAGGCGCTGGCCGTCTCGGACCGCGTCGCGGTGATGAACGAGGGGAACGTCGAGCAGGTCGGCCCGCCGCGCGAGGTGTACCAACGCCCGGCGACGCGGTTCGTCGCCTCGTTCGTCGGCGACAACAACCTGTTCGAGGGTGAACTGGTCGGCACACACGAAAAGTCGGGGATTGCACGCGAAACGAAGGGGTCGCGGCGGTTCCGCGTGCGCGTCGGCGAGACGGTGTTCGAGGTCGACGCGACCGCGGACAGTTCGACCGGTGAGAGCGGGTCGACGCCGGTCGGAACCGGGTCGTCTTCCGGGCGATCGCCGCGGTTCGACGGCGGGAGCGTCGGCTTCTGCGTCCGTCCCGAGAAACTGGAAGTCGGGGAACGCAAGAATCGGTTCGAGGCGACGGTCCGAGAGACGGAGTTCCTCGGCGAAGCGACGCGCGTCCACCTCGACTGGGACGGGCGCGAGGTGATCGTCCGCGCGCCGGAGTCGCCGCCGACGGGCGAGACGGTCGAACTGGGGTTCGACCCCGCGGACGTGTACGTGTTCGAGTGGTGAACAGTCCGGCAGCGGTGACGGCGGGTCCTGGCTTTATTCGGTCCGGCGTGGTTCGTTCGCAAGACCGGTTGGTGTCGGTTTCCGCGCTCGCACGGCGCTCGGCCGCACCCCGACGACGGAGTTCTCCGATGAAAGACAACGACCACGACGACACCGACGCCGCAGCATCGAGTACCGACCAGTTTGCGACGGGCGAGCGGACGTCCGTCTGGCTCGGCACCTCGCCGACGACGGAGTACGAACCGCTCGACGGCGGTATCGACGTCGACACCGCCGTCGTCGGCGGCGGTATCGTCGGAGTGACGACCGCGCTCCAGTTAGCCGAGGCGGGACAGGACGTCGCGCTCGTCGAGCGCGACCACATCCTCACCGGCGTCACCGGGAAGACGACGGCGAAGCTCACCTCCCAGCACGGGATTCTCTACGACACGCTCGCGTCGACCGTCGGCGAGCGGAAGACCCGGCAGTACGCCGAGGCCAACGAGGCTGCCATCGACCACGTCGAATCCCGCGTCGAGAGCCTCGGCGTCGACTGCGCCTTCCGGAGGCTACCGTCGTACGCTTACGTTCGGTCACCGGGGCGTCGCTCGGAGGTTCGACAGGAAGTGAACGCCGCTCGTCGGTTCGGCCTGCCGGCCGAGTACGAGGAGTCGGTCGCCGTCGACGACGGAGCGGTCGCCGCCGTCCGATTCGACGACCAGGCGATGTTCCACCCTCGGAGCTACCTGCTGGCGCTGGCGGAGGCGTTTCTCGACGAGGGCGGGCGCATCTACGAGGAGACGCGGGCGCTCGACGTCGACGGCGGCGCGCGTCCGATGGTCGACACCGACCGCGGCGAGATTCACGCCGACGACGTCGTGCTCGCGACGCACTTTCCGATTCGTGACACGGGCGCGTACTTCGCCCGGATGCACCCGAAACGGTCGTACGTCGTCGCCGCGCGCGTCGCCGACCCGCCGACCGAGGCGATGTACTACTACACCGGCGAGCAGTACTTCTCGGTTCGGACCCACGACACCGGCGACGAGGTGCTGACCCTCGTCGGCGGACAGAACCACAAGACCGGACAGGGCGGCGATACGCGCGAGCGCTACCGGAAGGTCGAGGAAGCCGCCCGCCGCCACTTCGACGTCGACTCTATCGAGTACCGTTGGTCGACGCAGGACTACGCCTCGGTCGACAAAGTACCGTACGTCGGCGAGTTACCGCTCTCGGAGCGCGTCTACATGGCCAGCGGCTTCGGCGGGTGGGGGATGACGAACGGGACGGCGGCGGGACTGTTGCTCGCGGACCTGGTGTGCGGCGAGGAGAACCCGTACACGGAGGTGTACGACCCGAGCCGGGTGACCGTCGACCGAACGTCGGCGACGGAGTTTGCCACGCAGAACGCGAACGTCGCGAAGGAGTTCGTGCGCGACTGGCTGTCGAAACCGCACCGCGACGACCTCGCGCGACTGCGGCCGGGCGAGGCGATAGTGCTCCGCGAGCGGACGAAACCGATAGCTGCGTACCGCGACGACGACGGGGAGCTACACACTCACTCGGCCGTCTGTCCGCACTTGGACTGCATCGTCCGCTGGAACGACGCCGAACGGTCGTGGGACTGCCCGTGTCACGGCTCGCGCTTCGAGTACGACGGTCACGTCGTCGACGGACCGGCCGTCTCCGACCTGTCGACGCGAAATCTGGACGTCGAGTGAGTAAACGAGTGAGTGAGAACGCGAGAGTGTAGGGGCGAACAGGCGACCGGGCGGATTCAGGAGCGTCGCACGGCGACTGGTCGCACAACCGCGAACCGCCGCGCGCCGAGGGTCAGATCACGAGGCGGGGTGGTCCCGTCTCCGTTTATAAAAATTCGCGGAGCGGCGTTTCGAGTCGTGGTCTCGGGTTCCAGTACGCCGGCGAGGAGCGACGGGCTACGGCACGACGCCGACCGTCAACAGCGTTCCGTAGGTTCGATAGCGCTCGACCATCGCCTCGCGCGTCTCCCAGCTATCGGTCGGGAACGCTTCGGCCGGGGGGATGTCGATGTCGAGGTCCGGGACGTTGTCCTGTTCGGCGACGTGGAATCCGGCATTCCGGAACGCTCGGCGGTACTCGCTGCGGTCCCAGCGAGTCATCTCGACGCCGATGTTCTCCTGCCACTCGTGGCTGTGGACGTTCTCTTCGTAGTAGTTGACTGCGCAGTAGAACGTCCCGCCGGGGCGGAGGACGCGCGCGAGCTCTTCGAGCGTGTGTTCGGGGTCGGCCGCGTAGTAGAACGCCTCCATCGAGAACGCGTGGTCGACCGAGTCGTCGGCGAACGGCAGTTCGTCGAAGTCGGCGACGACGAAACCGACGTTCGGGTCGTCGGTGTAGTTTCGGGCGTTCCGAGCCATCTCCGGGGAGCCGTCGATACCGTAGGCGCGGCCCGCGTGCTTCGTCTCGCGGAGCGCTCGGAGCGCGTAGCCGCTTCCAGTCCCCAGGTCGAGTACCGTGTCGCCCGCTTCGACGGGCATCCGCGCGAGCACGTGCTTTGCGGTGTGCCAGTGTCGCTCTTCCATTCCCTTGTCGCGGCCGTCGGCCGCCCACGCGTCGAACTCCTCGCGGACACTCATGGTGGTTTCTCGGTCTGGCGAGTCAAAATCGGTTCGGAGTGCGGACGCGAGCGGGAGTCGCCGGTCGGCCGAACGCGTGACGTTTACGTTCGGTCGCCGCAACGGGTCGCCATGGTTCGGGTCGGACGCCACCGGCGGTTCAAGCTAACGGACATCGCACAGCAGGTCGTCGGCGGATTCCTCCTCGCGGGGCCGTTCGTCGTCACCGACGAGGTGTGGGCCCTCGCGGTCGGGATGGAGTGGTACCAAGCGCTGTTGACCGTCGGTATGGTGTTCACCATCGGCTACGGGACGCTGTACAAAGCCGACGACGACCGAGACCCCGACCGCGAGGCGGAGGTGGGCGGAGTTCCGCTGCGGTTCGTCTCGCTCATCCTCGTCTCGTATCTGTCGGTGTTCATCCTCGCGCTCTCGTTCGACGCGCCCGCGACGCTCATTCCGAACCACATGGACGCCGCCGAAATCACGTTCCGAACGCAGGTGTTCGTCACGGCGAAAGCGACGAGCATCGGTGCGGTGTTCAGCGTCATCGGTGCGGCGACCGCCGACAGCGTGTTCTGAGCGGTCAGGCGTCTCGCCCACTGATGTCCGCGAATCGAGCGAGAGGCTGCCAGCCCGCATTGTTAAGTCAGTTCGGTTGGTCTCTCCGATATGGATTACAGCCTCGCCATCGAAAACGCTCCAGACACCATCCCTGCGGGGACTGGCCTGCTTCTTCTGCATCCGAGCATCGGCGAGACCGACCGAATCGACACCGACTTTCTGAAAACCGACACCGACTACTTCCTCGTCATCTCGACGCGGACGACCGCCCGCGAGGTCGAACAGAAGCTCGAACACTACGACGTCGACGAGTCCCGAGCGGTCATCCTCGACACCCTCTCGGTCGAGCGCGGCTACTCGCGACGGAAGTCCGAGCACGTCCACTACGTCTCCTCGCCCGACGACCTCGACGGCATCGTCGCCCAGACCCGCAAGTTCCTCGAATCGCATCCCGGAAAGCTCCGCGTCAGCGTCGACTCGCTCACCGAGATGGCGTACTACGCCGACGAAGAAGGCGTCTACGAGGCGACCGAGCGACTGCTCGACCTCCTGGTGGAGAACGACGCCGTCGGCATCTTCCACCTCTCGAAGGAGGTCCACGACGAGGACGTCATCGAACGCTTCAGCGGCCTTTTCACCGGAATCGTCGACCTCGCGGAGGACGGCGGCGTCACCTACGAAGAACGGTGAACCGCCCCGGAGTCGAGCGCTGAGCCGCGAGGGTGCGGCCTGCCCCACCTGTAGACCCGACCGTAGGCGTTCGAGATGTAGACCCGGCCGCAGACGTTCGAGACGGTCACCGTTCTCCGGTTACCGCTCATCGGTCACCGTTCTCCGGTCACTCGTGGAGCTTCTCGAACGTCTTCTCGGCCCACCGAACCGCGTAGGCCGCACCGTGGTCGTGGTACGCCGTCGTATCCAGCGCCGCGAACGGTGCGGGAGGCTCGATAGCGTGTTTCAGCCCCGAGCACGCCAGTTCCGTGGCGTCGACGAACGACGTCTCCCCGCGGGCGACTTCGCCGGGGAGTCCCTCGATTCGGCCTTCGAGTCGCGTTCCGGCGTCGAGCCACGCCTCGTACAGCCCCGGGTAGTCGTCGCTCCACTCCGCGAACACCTCGCGGCTCTGGACGCCGACCCAGGCCTCGAACAGCGCGGCCGCGAGCTGGTAGAGTTCCGCGGGCGACAGCGACACCGCCGCGTCGAGGTCACGGTATCGCTCGCCGAAGAACGGGAGGAAGTGCTCGGGGACGCCGAGGTGAATCTGGACGAGTGCCTCCGCGAAGAGAAAGTCGAGAAAGGCTTCCGGCGTTCCCTCGGCGCGCTTCTTGGCGACGACGGTCGGCGGGTTCGTCTGCCGCGTCCAGACGATGGTTCCGTCGCCCGGCATCCCGACGGTGAACGTGCCGCCCGCGTACCGCCGGAGCAGTGCCGGGGCGTCGTCGGGCAGCCACTCGTCGGGGTACGTCGCCGGGTCGAGCGAGTCGACGAGCAGTCCGAGGTCTTCGGCGGCCGCGGGCGGAATCGTTTCGAAGTCCGCGTCGGCGTCGACGACGACCGTCTCCGCGGCGTAGCTATCTCTAACCGCGCGAAGCTCACCGCTGAGCTGCCGTTTCTGGAACATCGTCGGGCGCCTCCGTCAGCCGAAGACGGTGACTGCGAGGATACTCACGCCGAGGATGACCGAGATGCCAACGGTACCGAGGACGATTTTCGTCGCCGTGCTCATGGCGATAGCGTGTCGCCGCGGGCGCTTAAAACGTGCTGAAAAGGCGCGGCTCGCCGGGGCGACGGACGCGCGACGGTTCGAGAGGGGAATCAGCCGTTAGGACAGGTCGCCAACGCGGACGAGTTCGTGCGGCGCCGGGTTCGAGACTGTCGAACGACAGATCCCCGCGTGGACGGAGAGTAGAGAGTTGAGAGACGAGTCGGAGAGTTGAGAGACGAGTCGGAGAGTTGAGAGACGAGTCGGAGAGCAGAGAGCTAGAAGATGGGTAGGAAGCAGAGAGAGCTAGAAGACGAGTCGGAGAGCAGAGAGAGCCGGGTTCAGTCGTCGTCTCGGTTCCACGTCTCGGGGACCTCGATGACGTAGTGGCCGTCTTCCTGCAGCGAGATGATGTAGGAGTCGCGGTCGTACAGTTCCATCAGGTTCAGTTCGTACTGCCCGGGACTGACGATTTTGATGCTCTCGAACTGCTCGTTGAGTTCTTCGCGGAGCGTCGAGAGATCCGGTTTGTCGTCGATCTCGGCACCGTCGTCCACGCCCTGTGACGCGTCGGCGGGTGCAGCGCGCGAGATTTCGTCCGGACTCACGGTGCCGCTTCGAGCGTCGGCCTGCGCGCGGTCCTCCCGCGTTTCGGCCGCAGATTCGTCGTCGCTCGGCGGTGTCCCCGTCGATTGGGACTGGCCGCGTCGAGTCGACGTCTCCGCGGAACGCTGCGGGTCGACCGTTACGTCCGACTCGGCGGCCGCGGTCGACCGACTGCGACTCGCCGGTTCGCGGGCCGTCGACGGCCACGGTTTCGGCGAACTCGACTCGGTGTCTTCGGACGCCTCCTGGCCGGGCCACGCTCGTTTCGAACCCGCGTCCGAACTCTCGGCCGAATCGGCCGACCGATTCCGACCGGCGGCGTCGGGAGAACCGTTACCGCCGGTGTCCGCGGACGCCGACGAGTTCGTTGAACTTGCCGGTTCCGCGGAGGTCGCCGACTTCGCGGATTTCGTGGACTTCGACGACGCCGAAGTCGTCGACTCCGAGGTGCCCGACGAGGACGACGCGGGGCGGAACTGGAACTTGTTGCCGCCGCAACTCGGACAGCCCGAGAGCATCTCCTTGGAGCCGTCTGCGAACGTCTCGCCGCAGTTCGTACACTCGTGCGGCATACGAACTACTTCCGGGAGATGAGCGCGCTGATGAGCGTCTCGTCCTTGTGGAGCGTCTCGATCTGGTTGGCCGGGCCGATGACGGTGAGCTTCTTCGTCGAGTCGCGTCCCATCAGTTTGCCGAGGAACCCGCTGTCGCTGCTCTTGTGCGGGTACGTCTCGATTTCGATGCCGCTGAAGTTGTCGGGGCTGATCTCGGTCATCGTCACCTCGATGAGTTTCGACTCCTCGTCGGGCGAGAGTCCGTCCTCGAGGATGACGATCTTCCCGTCACGGACGCTGTCGAGGATGAGGCGGATCTTCTCCATGCTCCGCATGTTCTCCATCCGCGCGCCGCTGATGAGGTCGATCTGGATGCCGTCGTGGTCGCCGCGTCTTACTTCGGGCATGGTGTCACCCGAAGTACTCCGCGATCTTGTCGTACACTTCGTCCATGTTCTCACCTTCGAGCGCCGACAGCGGCACCGTCTCGTGCTGCGGGAAGGCGTTGGCGATCTGTTTGACGTTCGAACCTTCGAGGTCCGTCTTGTTCGCGAAGATGAGCACCGGCAGTTCGCGGCTCTCGATGATGCCGATGAGCATGGTGTTCACCTGCGTGAACGGGTCTTCTGCGCTGTCGAGTACGTAGATGACGCCGTCGACGTCCTCACGGAGCCAGTGCATGGCCTCGGCGACACCTTCGGTCGCTTCCCGGGAGCGACGGACCGCGTCGTCTTTGTCGATGTCGTGGTCGAGGAACTCCTTGTAGTCGACTTTCGTCGTCACGCCGGGCGTGTCGACGATGTCGATGGTGACGGCGCGACCGTTGCGCTCTATTTCGACGTTCTCTTTCCGCCGAGCGCGACGCGTCTCGTGCGGGATGTGACTCTCCGGACCGATGGCGTCACCTGTCCAGTCGCGGGCGATGCGGTTTGCGAGGGTCGTCTTTCCGGCGTTCGGCGGTCCGTAGATACCGATTCGCTTCGGTTCGGAGGCCGAGAACAGCCGGTCGGTGACCCGTGATATGCTGTCTCTGAGTTCTGTGAGCAGTCCCATCCTAAACTCCTGCACCTCCCAATACCGCTCGTGGAGGGGCGTATGCCGGTAGAACATCCCCGGGGTAACTTAAGTACTGCGTCAGACAACGGTCACATTACCCGACAGATAGTTGTAAGCGACGTGCGAATCGAGTTCTGTAACGACGTGCGAGCCGGGTTCTGTATTGTGTGTTTCCCCGCGCAGGCGTGCGCGACTATAGGAAAAAGTGGAGGGGTGAAAATGAGAAGATGCGGAGAGACGAAGTTAGTCGGGTCACGAGACTGGCTTCGACTCTTTCCGTTCGTGCTCGGTCTCGTCGTTCCCCCTCCTCGTGTCTCCACCCCCCACCCCTTCGTTTCGGGTGGAGACGCTTCGTGGGAGACCCGGCCGGCGAGCCGAGAAAATACTGGGGCAGAGATCCATAACGCATCGACAAACCGGAGTAAATGAATTCCACTCAACAACAACAAATAACTTTTTGCCGAGGCTACGGACCAATAGAGTTTACTACAAAATAAAACCTCCCTTTCTAAGGTCCCTCGAAAACACCGTCCCACCCGAGAGCGGTTCCACCGGAAACGATGGGGTGGGGGGGTTCGTCTCTCACTGACCGTTCCTCTCCATCGGTTCGACTGCAGTCTTACGGGCCGAGAGCGGGAGAAAGACCACTCTTGTCCGACTCGTCGGGGGATGTCGATCGTTTCCAGTCGAAACGGAGGGGTCGTTCGCTGAACGAGTGGTGGCGGACGGAAGCGTGTCCGTGGCCCCATAGAGAGTTCGCACGTAGTTCGAGACCGAAGCCCGCGACTGAGTTCCTGGGTGACTGACAAGAGACTACTCCCGAATGTGGTGCGACTGGGACCGTGTCGACCCGGCTCCGTACGTACCTGCCGACGACTACCGACGTTGCTGGGACCGCCGAGGTTGCTGGGACTACCAGTGGTGTGATTTACTCCGCCACTTCACCCGAAACGTAGAGTTTCTGGTCGAATCGCTCGACTCGTTCGAATCGTCCGAATCGGTTAGTCCGAGTTTTCTAGACGCGAAACTCGTCACGAAGCGGTAACTTTTTTGTCCCTCCTCTTCATTCGTTTCTTCTGCATCACCTGGACGCGTCTCGGCGGCCGACGAGCTCGATATTGGCTTCTCGTCGGTTCTACACCCGAATTTACACCGTCGCCGGCGCGGTTCCAATCGAAACAGAGGGGCTCAACGATGACCGAAGACGACTCACACTCCGACGACGGCGAACCCGCGGATACGGCGTCGGAGCAACGAAGACAGGCTGGCGACGAAGAGACGAGCAGAGCGGGGACCGACACGTCGTCGGGTCGAACTCCGCCCGACCGGACCGCCGAGGAGAGACCGGCAGGCTCCGCGACCGACGGCTCCGCCGGCACCGAGGGGGACGACGCCGACGAATCCGAGGGCCCGACCGCCCAACGGTCCGGTGCACCGAACCCCTCGCGCGCGCTGAGCGACGTCGGCCTCGGCGACGACGGTGATAGTCGCGGTCTGTTCGACGACCTGCTCTCGGGCGAGCCGATCTTCGAGAACAAGGAGGTGCTTCGACCCTCCTACACCCCGCACGAACTCCCCCACAGAACCGACCAGATCAATCAGATGGCGACGATTCTCGTCTCCGCGCTTCGCGGCGAGACCCCCTCGAACATCCTCATATACGGAAAGACGGGAACCGGCAAGACCGCGAGTGCGAAGTTCGTCAGCCAGGAACTAGAACGTACCTCCCAGAAGTACGACGTTCCCTGCGAAGTCGAGTACATCAACTGCGAAGTGACCGACACCCAGTATCGCGTGCTCGCACAGCTCGCCAACAAGTTCATCGAGAAGAACCACACGGTCATCGACGACCGTCTCCGGTCGCTCGAAACGCTGGCCGGAGAGGCACGCGAAGACGAAACTGCCCTCGCCGACACCGAGTTCGACGCCGTCGCCGACGTCGACGCCCGCATCTCCGAACTCGAACGCGACCGCGAGGAGATGGAGGCGGTTCCGATGACGGGGTGGCCGACCGACCGGGTCTACTCGACCTTCTTCGACGCCGTCGACTACAACGAGCGCGTCGTCGTCATCATGCTCGACGAGATCGACAAACTCGTCGAGAAGTCCGGCGACGACACGCTATACAACCTCTCGCGGATGAACTCCGAGTTGGACAACTCGCGCATCTCTATCATGGGCATCTCTAACGACCTGAAGTTCACCGACTTCCTCGACCCCCGCGTCAAATCCTCGCTCGGCGAGGAGGAGATCGTCTTCCCGCCGTACGACGCCAACCAACTCCGCGATATCCTTCAGCACCGCGCGGACGTGGCGTTCAAAGGACACGCGCTCTCCGAACACGTCATCCCGCTCTGCGCTGCGTTCGCCGCGCAGGAACACGGTGACGCCCGTCGCGCGCTCGACCTCCTCCGGACCGCGGGCGAACTCGCCGAGCGGAGTCAGGCCGACGGCGTCGCCGAAACGCACGTCCGCCAAGCTCAGGACAAGATCGAACTCGACCGCGTCGTCGAGGTTGTTCGGACGCTCCCGACGCAGAGCAAGATCGTCCTGTTCTCCATCATCCTCCTCGAGAAGAACGGCGTCCACAACATCAACACCGGCGAGGTGTTCAACATCTACAAACGGCTCTGCGAGGAGATAGACGCCGACATCCTCACGCAGCGCCGCGTCACCGACCTCATCAGCGAGCTCGACATGCTCGGCATCGTCAACGCCGTCGTCGTCTCGAAGGGTCGCTACGGCCGCACGAAGGAGATCAGCCTCTCAGTTCCCATCGACGAAACCGAGGCTGTCCTGCTAACGGACTCGCGTCTCGGCGACATAGAGAACGCCCAACCCTTCGTCCAGGCGCGGTTCGACAACTGATTCGCAGACTCCTCCGCCCCCGATTCAACACCCCTCTGTTTCGACTCCAGACGTAGATTCCAGACGTAGAAACTGTTCTTTTGGACGTAACACTCCGCACCCGAAATAGTGGTGTTCTGGCCCGGCTACGGTGAACCGGACGCCGTCGTCGGAGGCAACTCGGCGGTCACGCTCGGTTTCGAGAGACGGTCGGCGGTCGTCGACTCCCCCACCGGTGAGAGGACGACCATCGGTCCGGCGTCGGTCGTCGCGGGTGCGGTGCTCGAAAAGGCGAGTCGGACCCATCCGAGGTACGGGATACGAACCCGCGCGACGCCGGTCACCCACTCCTCTTTGACGGGCGCGCTGATGGAACTCGTCTGGTCGTACGTCGGGTTGTTGTCGCCTTTCGTGATGTAGGCGTCGTACGGCGCGGGACAGAACTCCAGTTCCTCGCAGTTGTCCGCGGTGATGTACTCCTGGTTGGCCTTCTCGTACCAGTTTTCGCCCGCTTCGACCCGAAACATCGCCCGGTGGATGACCGGCGGTCCGGCGCTGTTGGGGTTGTCGTAGACGACGACGGAACCGTACGACCCGAGCGACCGGTAGTCCGCTCGCTGACCCTCGGCGTACGTGACGACTCCCGACCCGTCGCCGGCGTCCGGTGCGAACCGACCGGGTTCCGTGATGAATATGAGGTCGCCTCGCTCCATGTGTGGTTCCATGCTTCCGCTCTCGACGGCGACCATCGGCGGCCAAACACCGGCGACGGCGAACAGGAGCGCCCCGACAGCGAGAACGATGGCGGCGCTGCTGAGCACTTCCCGGAGAAACATGAACGGTCCGTCCTGGTCGTGAAGAAATCTGCCGACGGGACCGTCGGCCGGTTCGTCGGCGTCGGTTCCATCGGAAGAAGTAGAGGTTTCGCCCCCTCCCGGTGGTCCGGAACTATCGGAGGGCGGGCGGCTATCTCCTGCACTCATTGCACTTCGATTCGGACCGTCCGCGTTTCAACTTTCTGGACCGCCCACCGCCGACATCGGCCCCCGATCGTCTTCGGTGGTCCTCGGTCGTCTCCGGTAGTCATCGTCGTCCCCAGTCGTCTCCGGTAGTCATCGTCGTCCCCGGTCGTCTCCGGCACGCTTTTCTTTCGACCTGTGTATCTCTGCCTGTGCCGCTGGAGACGCCCTCACGCATCGTGAAAGCGCTCGCCAGCCGCGGCTACAACGCCGAGCGCGAGGCCGTGACCCTACTCGCCAGCGCAGCGAACCCGCCCGAGGCGTTGGAACGGGCCATCGAGACGGCTCCCGACGACGCGCTTCGACTCACCGTCGACCACGTCAGAGCGGTTCTCGACGGCGGAGCCAACGCGGCGGACGCGCCGACGAAGACGACTCCGGATTCGTCCGGTTCGCCCGACTCGCCTGACTCGACTAACTCGGTCGATTCGTCCTCCGCCGACCCGTCTGTTTCCACTGCACCCTCGACACAGAACCCGTCGACTCCGGCGGGTTCTCCAGTGGAAACGGGGGGGTCCGACTCGCCTTCTGCGGAGTCGATTACCGCATCGGCGGTCCGTTCGCCGGACGCGAACGCCGACTCTGAACACGTCCGCGACCCCGCAAAACGCTCGCTAGACATCGCCAACGACATGACCGGCGCGAGCACCGGAACCGGCGAGTACAAGCAGTTCGTCGCGACGTTCCGGGACCGGTACGACCGCCTGTCGAAACTCCTTCGCGGACGCGTCAACCACCGACCGGCGAAGGCCATCGGCGACATGGTCGGCGGCAGCGAAGTCGACCTCATCGGCCTCGTCAACGACGTCCGCTCGACGGCGAGCGGCCACTGGCTCGTCGAACTGGAGGACACCACGGGGACGTTTCCCTGTCTGGTGATGAAGGACAAGGCGATCGCCGAGAACGTCGCCGAACTCCTGATGGACGAGTGTATCGCCATCCAGGGGACGCTGTCGGACGACTCCGGTATCGTCTTCGTCGACACGCTTCACTTCCCCGACGTGCCGCGGACGTTCAAGCCGAAGACGGCCGACAGACACGTCCAAGCCGCACTGATATCGGACGTCCACGTCGGCAGTCAGGAGTTCATGGCCGACGCGTGGCACTCCTTCACCGACTGGCTCCACACGCCCGAGGCCGACCCCGTCGAGTACCTGCTCATCGCCGGCGACATGGTCGAGGGCGTCGGCGTCTACCCGAATCAGGACGAGGAACTCGACGTCGTCGACATCTACGACCAGTACGAGGAGTTCTCGGAGTATCTCAAGGAAGTACCGGGCGACACGGAGATCGTCATGATTCCGGGCAACCACGACGCGGTCCGTCTCGCCGAACCGCAGCCCGGATTCGACGAGGAACTCCGCGACATCATGACCGCCCACGACGCCCGCATCACCTCGAATCCCTCCACCGTCACTATCGAGAACGTCTCCGTTCTCATGTACCACGGCGTTTCGCTCGACGAGGTCATCGCCGAACTCCCATCGGAGAAAGCGAGCTACGACGAACCGCACAAGGCGATGTACCAACTCCTGAAGAAGCGCCACGTCGCCCCGCAGTACGGCGGTCACATGCGCCTCGCACCCGAGGAACGCGACTACCTCGTCATCGACGACGTTCCCGAGGTGTTCCACACCGGCCACGTCCACAAACTCGGCTGGGGGAAGTACCACAACGTCCTCGCCGTAAATTCGGGTTGCTGGCAGGAACAGACCGACTTCCAGAAGAGCGTCAATATCGATCCTGATTCCGGCTACGCGCCGATTCTCGACCTCGACACGCTGGACATGACGGTCCGGAAGTTCGCGTAACGAATTTCGTCTAATCTCTCCGATACGTATTTCGGTATTCGGTGATAGTCACCACCAGTGTCCTCCATCGCTACCGTCGTCGACGATGTCTCGACGTGGCCGCCGGAGTTCGTGGTGGCTGTCGTTGTCTTCTGCGGCCTCGCTATCGCTTCACAGCTCTGCTTCGCGTACGCGCTCTACCACGACGCGGTCGCTCGTGACCGAAGCGACCCGGATCGACAGGCCGTACTCGCGTTTCTCTCGCCGTTTCTCGGCCCCTTTGGACTTTTCTACTTCTTCCGCCTCTTGCGAATTCCCGGCCGTGACCCCTCCCCGACGAAGCGAGAACTCAGTGCAACTGCGATGCCGCTCGGCGTCGTCGCCGCGTTCGTCTTCGGGGCGTTCGTCGCTCCGCCGGACCCGATTACTCAGGTGATGTACGCCGTTCCGACGATGCTCGTCTCGATTCCGCTCGCGTATCTGCTCGTTTCCAAGCGAAGTGGAGAGGGTTCGCGGCCCGAGGCGACCTCCTGACTATCCGACGACTCAGTGCGCCCCGATACCACCCATCGCGTGTACTCCGCGTGCACCACCGCCGTCTCCCTTTCACCGAGGCGTCCCTCGGAACGAGTATGTCCGAATCTGACGCGCTGTTCGAGACGTTCGAGTTCGAGGGAGTGTCGCTCGACAACCGAGTCGGTCTCGCACCGATGACCCGAACCAGTGCGACCGACGACGGCCGCGCCACCGAACGGATGGCGCGGTACTACGCCAAGTTCGCCCGCGGCGGGTTCGGCTTCCTCGTCTCCGAGGGCGTCTACCCCGACACCGAGTACAGCCAGGGTTACTTGAACCAACCCGGCCTCGCCACCGAGGAGCAGACCGACGCGTGGGAGAAGGTGACCGAGGCGGTCCACGAGGAGGGCAAACCCATCTTCGCGCAGTTGATGCACGCGGGGGCGATTTCGCAGGGTAACCCGCACGCCGACGAGACGGTCGCTCCCTCCGCGATTCAGCCGGAGGGCGAGAAATCCGAGCTGTACGGCGGCAGCGGCGCGTTCGACACGCCGCGCGAACTGACCATCGAAGAACTCGGCGACATCGAAGCCTCGTTCGTCGAAGCCGCGAAAAATGCCAAGGAAGCCGGATTCGACGGTGTCGAACTCCACGCGGCGAACGGCTACCTGCTCAACGAGTTCCTCGCGCCCGACGCGAACCAGCGCGAGGACCGCTACGGCGGCGACGCCGAGAACCGCGCGCGCTTCCCCGCCGAAGTCGTCGAAGCCGTCTCCGAGGCGCTGCCCGACGAGTTCGTCGTCGGCATCCGCGTCTCCCAGACCAAGGTCAACGACGAGACGTACGAGTGGCCCGGCGAGGAGTACGCCGCGACGGTGTTCGAGGCGCTCTCGGATGCGGGCGCGGACTACATCCACACCACCGAGGGCGACGGCCTCGCCCCGGCGTTCGGCGACGACGGTCCGACACTCGCGGAGGTCGCCGTCGAACACGCCGACGCGCCGGTCGTCGCCAACGGCGGACTCGGCGACCCCGACTCGGCCCGCGCCGCGCTCGACGCCGGAGCCGACCTCCTGACGCTCGGAACGAGCGCGCTCGCCAACGCCGACTGGCCCGAACGCGTCCGAAACGACGAGGAACTCGCCGAGTTCGACCCCGGCGCGATTCTCGTCCCCGAGGCGACCATCGGCGACGAGGAACTGCCCGACGCTGACGCCGACGCAGTCGCTGAGACGGCCGACGACTGAGAGCGGAACTCGAAGCTCGCGTTACGGCTGAAGTCGATATCGCACGGTCTGCTGGCCGTCGAACTGCGGTCCCGACCCCTGTTTCTCGAAGCCGACCCGCTCTGCGGCCCCGCGGAGTTCGTCGTCGTCGGCCCCGACGAGCAGTTCGGCAGCCATCCGCTCGGCCCGAGCGAACCGAAGCGGTTCTTCGAGGAGTCGTTCGACTGCGTCGCCCTGTCCGCCGAACTGCGTGACGTGGACCGTCCGGTCTCTGGCGTCGTAGCTGACGAAGCCGACGATTGGCTCGTCGGTTCTCGCGTCGGGTCGGTCGGCGTCGGCCGTCTCTGCTCCGTCCGCGTCCTCGTTCGGACCGGTGACGGTGTTCGCTTCGGTGGCGACGTGGACGGTCCGGTCGTGGACGAGATTTCGCATCACGTCGGTCGGCGCGTCGGCGATACCGGCGATGGCCTCGGCGTCGGCTTCGACCGCATCGCGTATCTCCATACCGCAGGTTCCTCGGCGTCGCGCTTAAGCCCGTGGGTAACCGTCGCACACCGCGTCGTCGACCGCCGCCCCGCCTACGCCTTCGGGACCGGCAACCGTTGGGAGAGTGAACACAGTTATGGGTTCTCCACCGCTATCGCACCCCATGTCTGAGCACCACGGTCCCGTCCGGCGTCGAGAGGTAGAGGTGACGCTCGGATGCGCGTAGTCGCGAAGTTCGGTGGGACGAGTCTCGGTAGCGGCGACCGAATCAATCGCGCCGCCGACTCCGTCGCCGCGGCGGTCGAGGAGGGTCACGAGATCGCCGTCGTCGCCAGTGCGATGGGGAACACGACCGACGACCTGCTGGACGAGATTCAGTTCGAAGCCGACGACCGCGACCGCGCCGAAATCGTCAGCATGGGCGAACGGACGAGCGTCCGGATGCTGAAAGCCGCCCTCGCGGCCCGCGGGGTCGACGCGCTGTTCGTCGAACCCGGCAGCGAGGAGTGGCCCATCATCACGAACGACCTCGGCGAGGTCGACGTCGAGGAGACGCAGCGCCGCGCCGCCGCACTCGCGAAGCGACTCGACGGCGTCGTCCCGGTCATCACCGGTTTCCTCGCCCAGAACGCCGACGGCGAGATAACGACGCTCGGCCGCGGCGGCAGCGACACCAGCGCCGTCATGCTCGGCAAGTACATGAACGCCGACGAGGTCGTCATCGTCACCGACGTCGAGGGCGTCATGACCGGCGACCCCCGCGTCGTCGAGGGCGCGCGAAACGTCGGCCGCATCACCGTCGACGAACTCCGAAACCTCTCGTTCCGCGGCGCCGAGGTCGTCGCGCCGAGCGCGTTGAGTTACAAAGACGACCACCTCGCGGTCCGCGTCGTCCACTACCAGCACGGCGACCTGCTGACCGGCGGCACGCAGATAGAGGGGCAGTTCCGCAACCTCATCGACCTCCAGGAGACCGAACTGGCCTGTCTCACCGTCGCCGGACGTGCGATTCGAAATCGTCCGGGCATCCTCGCGGACCTCTCGGAGTCGCTTCGAGAGTCCAACATCAACATCGAAGCCGTCGCCAGCGGGATGGACTCGGTCACCTTCTACGTCGCCACCGAAGAGGCAGAGGAGGCCGAGAGCCTGCTGCACGACGCCGTCGTCGCCGACCAGTCGCTCTCCAGCGTCACCGTCGACGAATCCGTCGCTGTCATCCGAATCACGGGCGGCGAACTGCCGAATCAGCCGGGCATCATCCGCGGCATCGTCTCGCCGCTTGCGGAGGCGGGCATCAACATCCACGACCTCATCACCAGCGCGACCTCCGTCGCCATCTTCGTCGACTGGGCCGACCGCGAGAAGACGCTCGACATCGTCCAACAGCGGATGTAACACCGGCGGGGCCGATTTTCGCTCGTTTCGGAGCACGCTACACAGTGATCTGTCTCTCCTTCGCTCTCCTCGGCTGTCTGTCTCGTCACGCTCCCGCTGGCGATGCACAGATTCCGGTGTCGGCGACCAGAGTCGGAGCCTCCTCCGCACAGTTAGGCAGAAACGAACGGACGCTCTCGTGGCGGTATTAAGACATCCGAGCGACGACGCCGACCATGCGCTCCTACAAGGCGAAGATGGTCGAACCCATCTCGCTTCCCTCCCGCGAGAAGCGGGACGAAATCCTCGACGACGCGGGCTACAACGCGTTCAACATCCCCGCCGAGCACGTCTACGTCGACCTGCTGACCGACAGCGGCACCGGGACGATGAGCGACGAGCAGTGGGCCGCGCTGTTCCGCGGCGACGAGTCCTACGCCGGCAGCACGAGTTTCGCGAACCTCCGCGACGCCGTGGAAGACGTGATGGGCTTTCCGCACGTCGTCCCGACCCATCAGGGCCGCGGCGCGGAGAACGTCCTCTACGGCTGCCTCGTCGACGAGGGCGACGTCGTGCTCAACAACGCGCACTTCGACACGACCCGCGCGCACGTCGCCAACCAGGGTGCCGACCCGGTCGACTGTCCCGTCGAGGGCGCGAAGGACCCGAGCGTCGACGGTCCGTTCAAGGGGAACTTCTCGGTCGACCGCGCTCGCGACATCGTCGCCGACGTCGGGGCTGACGCGGTTCCGGTCGTCGTGCTCACCATCACGAACAACTCGACGGCGGGCCAGCCGGTCAGCGTCGAGAACACCCGCGAAGTGGCCGACTTTGCCGCCGAAATCGATGCGACGCTCGTCGTCGACGCCTGCCGCTTCGCCGAGAACGCCTACTTCGTCCAGCAGCGCGAGGCCGAGTTCGAGGGGAGTTCGGTCGCCGATATCGCCCGCGAACAGCTGTCGTACGCCGACGCGGTGACGATGAGCGGCAAGAAGGAGGCGCTCGTCAACATCGGCGGCTTCGCCGCGATGCGCGACCCCGGGATCTTCGAGGCCGCCAAACAGCGCGCCATCCTCTACGAGGGCTTTCCCACCTACGGCGGGATGGCCGGCCGCGACATCGAAGCGATGGCCGTCGGCCTCCGCGAGGCCGTCGAACCGCCGTACGTCGAAGAACGCGTCCGACAGGTACGGGTACTCGGCGAGCTGCTCGAAGCCGAGGGCGTCCCCGTCTACAAACCCGTGGGTGGACACGCGGTGTATCTCGACGCGGGTCGACTGTTCTCGCACCTCCCGAGCGACCAGTTCCCCGGACAGGCGCTCGTCTGCGAACTCTACCGCGAGGGCGGCGTCCGCGCCGTCGAACTCGGCAGTTTCGCGTTCCCCGGCGCGAACCGACTCGAACTCGTCCGCCTCGCGGTTCCGCGCCGCACCTACTCGCGCGAACACCTCGAACACGTCGCGGAGACGGCGGGTTCGGTCGCCGCGCGCCGCGAGAGCGTGAGCGGCCTCGAAATCACCGGCGAACCGCCGGTACCGGAACTGCGACACTTCTCGGCCACGCTCCGACCCGTCTCGGAGTAACGCCCTACTTCCCTTCGTACAGTCGCGTTCCGATGCGTTCGGGGAGGCACTCGGCCTCGACGGCGCGGACGACTTCGTCGATGTCGTAGGTGACGCGACGTTCCTCGACGGTCATCGCGTCCAGATCGACGATGGCGTACGCCGCCCGCGAGTCGCCGTCGCGGGGTTGGCCGACGCTGCCCGGGTTCATCACGATTCCCTCGTCGTACAGTTCGTGCGCTTGGACGTGGGTGTGGCCCATCACGAGCACGTCCTCGTCGTCGAGCAGTTCGGGCATGAACTCGTCGGGGTAGGTGTAGTGGTCCGGGTTGTCCGGATGACCGTGGACCAGACGGACGCGGCGGTCGGCGACGAGTCGCTGCTGCGGTAGACTCGCCAACCAGTCGAGCTGCTCGCCGTCGAGCCGTTCGCGGGCGAACTCCACGCCCGCGCGGGCCATCTCGTTGAACCGGAACGCGACATCCTCGGCGACGGCGCGGTCGTGGTTGCCCTGGACGGTCGGGACCCCGCGCTCGCGGAGTCGCTCGACGCACTCGGCGGGACACGGGTTGTAGCCGACGACGTCGCCCGCGCACACGATGCCGTCGACGGAGGGCATATCTGACAGAACCGCATCGAGCGCGACCAAATTACCGTGAATATCGGAGAGGACACCCAGCCGCATACACTTCGATACGACACGAGGGCATTAGTGTTCGACGGCCACGTTCACGCTCTCTGACCGGTCGTCACCGGCGCTCGATGCGAGGGCCTGCGGCGCTCAGTCGTTGACGACGGCCGTCTCGACGCCATCGCCGCCGGAGATGGCGATGCCTGCCGCGCAGACGGCGTGTTCGAAGTCGAGGTCGTACGCCTCGCGGGCGGCGTCCTCGGCCGTCGTCGACGCGAACTCGAACGCCCGTGGACTGTCTTCCTCGTAGGTGGCGACGAGCGTCGCCTCCTCGACGGCCTCCACGAGTACCGCGTCCCTGCGGACGATGCCGATAGTCGCCTCGTCGTCGCCGACGACGCCCGCGATTCGCGGCGTGTCGTAGTCGTCCTTCTCGTAGTCGAGCGCGAGTAAGCTCTCGACGAGCGCGTCGCGGGCGGGGTAGCCGAGGTCCAGTTTCTCCGTTATCGGGTCGACCTGCGAGCCGTTGCCGACGACGACTTCTCCGCTGCCGGTCTCGCGCACGCAGTTGTACGAGATGTAGGGGTTGTCCGTCTCCGGGGCGTCCGCCGTCGGCGCGACGGTGAGCGCGCCGTCGCGTTCGACTATCTGTCTGTCGGGGAACGACCGCGAGGAGACTCGGTAGGCACCGATGCCCGGTCCGACGACGATGAAGCGTCCGACGTACATGCACGAAAGTGGGCATCTAACGGTAAAATAGGTGGCGATGTATACACGGGTGTACGTAACATCGGCTCTCTCGACCGAACTGCCGTTCATGAGATGCACGTAGGTCACCACGAATCGGAAACGCCGCTGTCGACGTCTGCTCGTGGATTAATCGAAAGAAGGCCAGCGAGAGACGCGCATTTGTCTCAGACGGCACATAAGCAACGTTTGAGATACCTCCTATCCGTCTCTGTTCTACCATTTTTGTCAGATACGGGTTACCGACTCTCCCGACGCCGAGAGCACCCCTACGTCCGTGAGCATGCTCCATCCGATGTTCATAATCGGCTCGAACCTCCGCAAGAGCGGTTAGCAGCAGCGCTGACGGGTCGATACTGAAGAGCGAAACACCGCACAGAAATTTCGCGCTTTCGTGGCGATTGTGGACGACAGTCGACGAAAACCGCGAGAATAGCACGTAGAGAGATGATAGTCGACCCTAACCGATACTGGCGAGTCGAACCGGTGAACGCCAGCGCGACGTTAACACTGCCAGAATCCAAAGTCAAATCTTCATAATCGGTTCTCGTCGTGCGGTTTCACTCTGATGCTCTCAGTGCGAAGGAGGTGGGGACCGACGAAACGATAGCGATTCGTGCTCAAAAGCCAGCTGACGGGTGTTTCAGCGCGTTTCGTGGAATCGACCGTGGCCGTCACAGGCCGTTCATACTCGGTTCGATTTTGCCTAGAGACGTCTTCTTGCGGAGGTTTGAGCCGATTATGACTCGAAACGAACCAACGACAGGCGTCGAAACCCACTCACGCGCTCGTTGGACCGACAGCTACGAGTATGGAGTCGCAGACGACAGCCGACGGGGAGTCGCATATCTCTGACCTCTTCGCGTCGAAAACGTCGGTGGTTACGGTGTCGTCAACAGACTCCGTCGGAACCCTTTCAGGGCGGAGTTTTTCAACACTCTACGGACGGTCTACTCTCTGACCGCTACCTCCGATGACTGCAAGATGCCATCTACAAAGATTCGTTCGTCGTGGGTCACAGTAATCTGGTGATCAGAATATTGGAACGTAAAGCGCCACTCGCCTCTCTCTTGCGCATATAATTTGTTCAGTATTTCCGGGTCAATGTACTCGTAAAGCGAATCGAGTTTCGCCGGGTCCACCCTATCTACGGCGGCCACCGCTTTGACAACGCTGGTGACGATTTCAGGCCGGGTCATTGTCCACCATCTCTTGGATAACCCTACAGTTGGTGACCAAGGACTCGGGAATCTCGTCCGTCGACTCTAACACGTTCTCGATGATGAATGCCGGTTCCGCGAAGTTGGGGCCACGCTGGACACAGAACGTCTCGCGTTCCCAGCGAACGTACCCCCCTTCAGCCAGCTTGGGGAGGTGATGATGGCGCAATTCAATTACGAACGTCTCGGAGTCTATCGATTGGTTGGGGGACTCTGCAGCCTCTGGCAACCTGAGCCGTCGCTCTTGTGGCACATCCAGTAGCGACTTAATAATCTCTCGCCGCGGCTCGGCGGAGATCGCGTCGAACAACTGATCCCACCGCTCGGCCCATTCCAAGTCCTCAGACGGGCTGGTAGACATACTCTCGATGAATTGCCCATCTTACTTTACCATTGTCAAACTGTGTGATATACTACATCTATTCAAACAGTCATTTTCGGTAGCATACTTTCGATTCCAGCCAATCCAGTGTGAGGATGCAACGAACTGTACTGTGATCCTCCTACGACGTCGGCCTTCACGCGCATGGACCATCATATCGAGCTTCCTCGTCCGGACAGATATCTTTAAAACACCACCGTCTCCCTCCCTCGACCCTCCTATCGACCGACGCCCATTTTATCGGCCCCCACAGGGTGCGGGGCACCCACTGACGGCTGTCCCACGTGAGTGAATGAACGAACACCGAAACTCGAATCTACCCACTGAGACGACCGTATCGACCACTTCCGTGGTCACTGACTTACCCACCGACAGTAGGCAGACGAACGAAGTCAGTACGACGGACGAAACAAACACGACCACAGACGCCTGTCTCTCCGCGCTCCGTACTGCCGCACGCCAACTCGGTCACTCCCCCTCCAAAGCCGATTACGAAGCCCTCGGCCTCACTCCCGCATCTGCGACGATTATCCGTACGCTCGGCGGCTGGAACGCCGCTAAAGAAGAAGCGGGATTAAAGACGCATTCTTCGACTGGCTCACGCGTCACTCCCCCACCCGACGACATCGATATCGACGACTCCATTCGCGCTGAGTGGGCGACTCTCTCCGTCGACCAACGCTGGCACTACCGCAACCGTGAGCAGAACGCCACCCGCACACTACGTCGTCGCGACTACATCCGTGCGTGGGTCTTCGAATACAAAGCAGCCTCTGACGGCTGTTCGGACTGCTCTGAACACCATCCTGCCTGTCTCGACTTCCACCATCTCGATCCCGAGACGAAGGAGAAATCGATTAGTAAAATGATCACCTACGGCTACGGAAAGGCCCGTCTTCGCGAAGAAATCGAAAAATGCGAACTTCTCTGTGCGAACTGCCATCGGAAACTCCACCACCGTAACCGAACTGGTAACTGGAAACGAGGTCGAAGTAAGAACGAACTAACGGGTGACAGTGAGAACGAATCGCTCGATAAGTGTGAACCCGAAAACACCACTGGGTACGTAAGCCAACCTGGAACTCGAAGTCTGACTCCCACCCACGCTCCCGCTGACGACGATTAAGTCACACAGATTCGAGGCGGAAGCCCACAACTTCAGTCGTGGGTAGCTGACGACCTTTCTTCTGAGCTGACTTTCCAGGCTCCATTGGCCCGTGTGTGTCTGTCTCTATGCCCATTACGTGACTTCGCAACACTCATATGCGTCAGCGCGCAACGAAGGAATGCTGACTGAGTCACCGACGAACGTGTCGAGTTGACGAATGTCCAAAAGTCCCATGGGGTAGTGGCCAATCCTGTTGCCTTCTGGGGGCAACGACCGCGGTTCGAATCCGTGTGGGACTATTTTCCTTACTTTCGCAAATTCGAGTCGAGACTGTCTCAACTCTCTCAACGATACGATTTCTCAGGCGTAGACGCGTGTATGTGTCGACGCTCTGCTCACGGATTCACCCGGGGTGTATGTCAAGACGACTGGTTCCCGTCGAGTCGCCAAGTAAAAATCGCCCGTAGGACGACGACGAGACTGTTTCGATTGCCGGCCCCCCAAATAGCCGTCTCCTCGATATCTTCGGTTGTGGAGGCACCGTCCACGAGCGCGCTCACGAGCGCCGTCTCTTCATCCGTAATCAGTAGGCTCCCAGCGGGCGTCTCCCTCCATTCCCAGAGGGTCTCGAATAGCTCGGCCGCCGGCACCGTTTCCTGGATGCGTTTCTGGACCTCTTCGGAAATCCCCGCCAAGTAGATATCGACACCACGATCTGCGGCAGCCCGAAGCCTGTCGAGGTGTTCGTCAGTAAGCAGTTCGTCGATAGTCATGTAAACTATCTGCTCGTCAGCGTCGGCGATGAACTCACTAATGCGGGATGACACCGCCTCACGTCCGGTGACCGTCCAGACGCCGAACTGTTCGCGCTGTGGTTGAGCGGGGCCGATCTCTTCTAGACACTCCGCGAGTTCGGTAATCGTGTTCTCGCGTTTGACGTTGAGCATTCGGATGATCGTCTCCTCGGAGATTACGGTGAACTTTCGCGGCGTCGTGTGCTGGATGTCGATGAATCCCAATTCGTGGAGTCGCTCCGCGGATTCGTACACGCGAGTCCGCGGAACACCGTTGATTCGCGTGATATCTTGTGCGGTTCCCGTCCCGAGTCGGACGAGATTGATGAGAGTTTGAGATTCGTACTTGGACAGCCCAAGGTCTTGCAATCGGTCGAGCGCTTCGGCTACAGCCTGCTCCTCCTCGAAACTGACCATGGTAACAATTGACTTGGTAGGGGTAAAAAGGCCACACAGCGTCGAGAACACGGCCGCACCGGGTTGCCACTCACTCCGTCTGCGGATTCACGCTTCCCGTCTTCGCGTACACCCCGCCCAGAAGCACAAACCCGGCGAGGAGCGGAATCACCGCACAGGCCGCGTACACCGGCTCAAACCCGACCGTCTCGACCAGCGGCAGCGACACCATCGGCCCGATACCACCGCCCAGATCGCCCAACACGTTGTTCGTCCCCGTCGCTCGGCCCATCCGCTCGGTCGGCGTGAGGTCCGCCAGCAGCGCCATGAGCGGGCCGCTCGTCCCGCCCTGTCCCGCGCCGATGCAGACACAGGAGACGACGAGCGTCGGGAGCGAGGAGGCCCGCGAGAGGAGGAGAAAGCCGACGAAGGAGACGACGAGAAACACCATCAGCACGGGAACGCGAGCGCCGTAGTCGTCGCTGACTTTCCCCCCAGCGAGCATGAACACCGACGCGGAGACGACGGTCACCGCCATCAGCACCCCCGAGACACCTTGCGGCCCGTAACCGAGGAGGCTGATCTCGTTCGCTTCGATGAACAGTACGAGCGTCGCGAACAGCGCGCCGAGGTACGCGAAGAAGAGGCCGAAGTTGACGAAGCCGACGGTGAGTGCGGGGGTGCTCGTGTCGATCTCCCACGGCGCGCTCGCCGACGACCCGGTCGTGATGTGCGTCTCCGGCACCTGCCAGTAGGCGATGACGCCCGCGAACATGGCGAACGCGGCGGCGACGACGAACGCCGCGCCGACGCCGTACACATCGCTCACGATGCCGCCGAGGATGAGTCCGGCGGGGAACCCGAGCGTGATGCCGCCGCGGACGACACCCATGTTCGTCCCGCGGGAACTACCGTCGCTCACGTCGGCGGCGATAGTGTAGGCGGTGGCGAAGACGGCGGCGCTGCCGAGTCCCCAGAGAACTCGCGCAAGGAGGAACCAGAACTCCGGCAGCGACGACTCGACGGCGACGACGTAGCCGAGCGTGGCGAACCCCTCCACGAATAGGCCGGCGACGAAGGGTTTTCGGGTGCCGATACGGTCGACGAGCGCCCCTGCGGGGGCGTTGGCCACGATACGGGCGAAACGGTTGGCGCTCAGGATCAACCCGACCAGAAACGGCGAGATGCCGAGAACCGCCCCGAGATTCGGGAGGATGGGGAAGATGACGCCGCCGCCGAACCCGACGAAGAACGTGCTGGCGATGACCGCGAGAACGACTGTCTGCGGGCGCTTCACCGCGGACGCTGACCTCCGGGCGAAGACGGGTTCGTCGGATACATAACTGACTGTCCGGTCAGTACATCGGCGACGGAAATACGACTATCGCTTCTCGCGTCGGTCCCCGGTAGTTCACCGACGGTGCGCTCGAAGACGAGTTTCCGTGCAGTCGGCGCCCGTCGCCCCGTTTCACTTCCACGAGATTACCACGACGCAGTCTCTCGGTTTCCAGTCGAAACGAAGGGGTTGTTCGAAATCGAAATCCTTTACAATCACTTCTCGACGTCGAGCAACGCGACCCGCTCGCGGACGGCTTCCGAGACCGTTCCGTCGGTCGCTTCCAACTCCCGTTCCGTAATCTCGAAGAACTCGAAGAGGCGGTTTCTGTCGTACTCGCCGAGCGTCGTCGTCCCGTCGAGACGTAGTTCGTCGACGACCGAATCGACGGCCGCCGATTCCGCCCCGCCGTCGACCACGACCACGAGCGGCAGTCGGCCTTCTCGGAGCCCCATCTCGAACGCCCGATCTATCTGGCGTCGTCCAGCCGCGTAGAGCAGAATTTCGACGGCGCGGTCGTGCGCGACGTTCTCGCCGCGTTCGATTGCGCGGTCGGCGAGTTCGACCGCTCGTTCGAGGTGCGCGCGGTCGGCGACGTAGCGAGCGTCGAACGCCTGAACGGTCGTCCCGTACTCCTCGGCGATGTCGCCGAGTGCGGCGACGACGGCGTCGACGTCTCCGACGTCGGCGACGCCCTCGACGAGTCTCATCCGAAATCACCCAGACTCGACTGGTCGTCGTTACCGTCGCCGCCACTCGCACCGCTCGACGCGGAGGCAGTTCCGCCCGCGGACGTGAACTCGACGGGCGTTGCCGACTCGTCGGCTTCCACGCCGTCCATCGACGGGTCGCGTCGACCGACGTTCTCCAGTACTGTTTCGGCCGTCTTTCGACGCCCACGAAGTGCCGCGAGGACGACGGACTTGTCGGCCTCGCGGAGGTCGGCGCGACTCTCGACGCCCGCCTCGAACAGTCGACGGGCGCGTTTTCGACCGATACCGCGGACGCCCGCCAGGTCGAGTAGTTCCTCTCGAACGCCGTACTCGATGCGCTTTTTCGCCTCGCGGACGGCGACGTTCGAGCCCAAGTCCAGTTCGCCCGCGAGCTGTTCGGCCGCGCCCAGCAGCCACTCGGCGGTGTCGACCTTCCCTCTGATGTCGCCGGGACCGACGCCGTAACGCTCGGTGATGCGGTCCTCGTCGACTTCTTTGGACCAGTCTTCGAGTAGCTTCGCCGTCTTCAGCGCCGACAGCCAGTCCTCGAAGGCGACGTCGTCGTACTCCGAGGGGACGTTCCCGAGGAACTCGCTCTCGCGCTCGTAGCAGAGTTCGGTGTACGTCGACCGGTCGCCGGATTTGAGGTACAACTGGTACATATCCGGCGTTCGGGAGACGAGGTGGTAGAGACCGAGCGCGGTCGGTTGGGGGGCGTCGCCCGTCGACTCGGACGCCGCTTCGTCGGCCCGCAGGTCGCTCGCGGAGACGAATCCGGCGTCGGCCGCGTCGCCCGTCTCGGCCGCGTCGCCCGCCTCGCTCGCTTTCTTCCCGCCCTTGCGCTCCCACTCCCGCAGGCCGTCGATGATCTCGGCGGCGCTCATCGGGTCGAGGTAGAGCCGCGAGACGGTGTGGCCGACGCCGGTCGCCCGCAGCGTGTCGCCGTCGCGCTCGACGAACTCGTTGACCTCCAGATACCGGAGCACCGAATCGGTCACCGCTTCGAGTCGGCTCTCGTCGTCGGTCTGCGTCGCGTACAGCGTCCGGTCGAGGAATTCGAGCAGTCCCTCTCTGCTGTTGGCGAATCCGGAGGCGACGGTGGCGAGTACGTGGGTCCGCAGGGCGGGTTCGGCCGCGAGTTTCGAGCGCACGGGTTCGGGGTCGGCCCACAGGTAGCGCTCGAACAGTTCGTCCATCTCGTCGGCGTTCTTCGCCAAGAGGACGGCCTCGCCGTAGGGGTCGCGGCCGGGTCGGCCCGCGCGGCCCATCATCTGGTGGACTTCGAGGACGTTCAGCGGCTTCATGCCGCCGAACTCGCCGTCGTAGCGCCGCCAGTCGCGGACGACGACGCGGCGACTCGGCGTGTTGACGCCGGCGGCGAGCGTCGGCGTCGCGCTCACGACTTTGATGAGTCGGTCGCGGAACGCCGACTCGACGATGCTGCGGTGGTCGGGCGCGAGCCCGGCGTGGTGAAACGCCGCGCCCTTGGCGACGGTTCGGGCCAGGTCCGCGCTCGTCTCGGCGTCGGAGACGTCCCGAATCTCGGCGGCCAGCTCGGAGAGTTCGTCGCGTTCCTCGGGGGTGAGCGCGGCGTCCGAGACGTCGGCGAGGCGTTTCGCGGCGGCTTCGGCGTTGCGCCGCGAGTTGACGAACACGAGCGACGAACCGCCCTCCTCCAGGGTGTCTGCGACGAGCGCGGCCTCCTGCTTCTCGCTGCCCTCGACGCTCACCTCCCGTTGGCTGCCGTCGTCGAAGTTGATGGCGTTGCCGTAGTGGACGCCCGTCTTCAGGTCGATCGGCCGCCAGTCCGAGCGGACGAGCGTCGCGTCGAGCCAGTCGGCGACTTCTCCGGCGTTGCCGACGGTCGCCGAGAGCGCGACGACCTGTAGCCCGGGGTTGATCTTCTGGAGTTTCGCCAAGGTGACTTCGAGCGTCGGTCCGCGGTGGCGGTCGTCGACGAGGTGAACTTCGTCGGAGACCACGCAGGTCAGGTCCGAAATCCACGACGCGTTGTTGCGGACGAGCGAGTCGACTTTCTCGCTAGTCGCGACGATAATGTCCCGAGTCGCGAGCCACTCGCTCGTCGAGTCGTAGTTACCCGTGGAGACGCCGACGTCGACGCCGAACTGCTCGAATCGCTCGAACTCGGCCTTCTTCTCGGAGGCGAGCGCTCGAAGCGGGACGATGTAGAGGGCTTTCCCGCCGCGCTGGACGCTCGACAGCATCGCGAGCTCGGCGATGAACGTCTTCCCCGAGGCGGTGGGGATGGAGGCGACGAGGCTCTCGCCGTCGGTGACGCCCGCCTCGACGGCTTCGGCCTGCGGCGGATAGAGCTCCTCGATTCCTCCGTCGTGGAAGAACTCCGGAACGCCCGCCGGCAGACCCGTGAGGTCCGCGGTCTTCATTGGACGGAGTTGGCGCGTCCTCCGGTTTAAACTGTCGGGAGCGAGGCGAAAGTGGAGACCAACGTCGGTCTTCGAGCGTGGGCGCGTCGTCATTGCTATGTAACCGACTATCGAACTCTCCCTATGCGAATCGAGTTCGACCGCGACACCTGCATCGGGATGTACCAGTGCGTCGACGAGTGGGAGGCGTTCCAGAAGAACATGGACGAGGGGAAAGCCGACCTCGAAGACAGCGAGGAGGTCGACGACCAGCTGTTCGTCCGAGACGTGCCCGAAGACGCGGAGTTCGATGCGGAGTTCGCCGCCCGCGTCTGCCCCGTCGACGCCATCAGAGTGTACGACGACGACGGCGAGCAGCTCGTCCCGTAGACGCCGCAGACGGGGTCAGGCGGCGTCGCCACCCGCTCGCTCTACTTTCACCGCGGTTCACGAACGCTTATCCGAGAGAACGACGAAGCGGGCCCCGATGGCCGCCTCCGACGAGGTCGCGTACGTCGACCACCCGCTTCTCGCCCCCAGTTTCATCGAGCGCCGGCTCTACCAGATACAACTCGCCGGCACTGCACGCGACGCTCACACGCTCGTCTGCCTCCCCACGGGGCTCGGGAAGACGACGGTCAGCCTCCTCGTCACGGCCGAACGCCTCGCCGAAGTCGGCGGCAAATCGCTCCTCCTCGCGCCGACGAAACCGCTCGTCCAGCAGCACGCCGACTTCTACCGCGAAGCCCTGTCGATACCCGACGACGACATCGTCGTCTTCACCGGCGACGTCCGCCCCGACGACCGGGCGGCGCTGTGGGACGAGGCTCAAATCGTCATCGCTACCCCTCAGGTCGTCGAGAACGACCTCGTCGGCGGCAGAGTGAGCCTCGCCGACGTCACGCATCTCACCTTCGACGAGTGCCACCGCGGCACCGGCGACTACGCGTACGTCTACATCGCCGAGCGCTACCACCAAGATGCGGAGAACGCGCTCGTCACCGGCATGAGCGCGTCACCCGGCGGCGACAAGGAGGATATCCTCACCGTCTGTGAGAACCTCGGCCTCGTCGACGTGACGGTGATGACCGAAGACGACGCCGACGTGGCCGAGTACACCTACGACACGGAGGTGGAGTGGGAGCGAATCAGCCTCCCCGAGGAGATTCTGACTATCCGCGACGCGCTCAACGAGGTCATCAAAGACCGGTTGAGCAAACTCAAGTCGCTCGGCGTGACGCGGGCGACGAGCCCCGACATCTCCCAGAAGCAGCTGAACGGCATCCGCGCCGAGTTGCAGAAGATGATCAACGCCGACGACGGCGACGGCTACAAGGGGATGTCCGTCCACGCGGAGGTGATGAAACTCCGGCGGGCGGTCGAACTCGTCGAGACGCAGAGCGTCGAATCCGTCCGGAGATACTTCGAGCGCCAGCGAAACGCCGCTCGCTCGTCGGGCGCGTCGAAGGCGAGCCAGCGCCTCGTCGCCGAACCCAAGGTCCGAGAGGCGATGCGACTGGCCGAGTCGTTCGACGAACTCCATCCGAAGTTCTCGAAAACGCGCATCCTCCTCGCCGAGACGCTGGGTCTCGGCGGCGGCGAGCGCGTCATCGTCTTCACCGAGTCCCGGGACACCGCCGAAGCTCTGACCGACTTCCTCTCGGGGAGCTTCGACACGCGGCGCTTCGTCGGCCAGGGCGACAAGGAGGGCTCCGACGGGATGACCCAGAAGGAACAGCAGGAGACGCTCGACGCGTTCCGAGCCGGCGAGTTCGAGGTGCTCGTCTCGACCTCCGTCGCCGAGGAGGGTCTCGACGTGCCCGAGGTCGACCTCGTACTGTTCTACGAACCCGTCCCGACGGCGATTCGCTCCATCCAGCGGAAGGGCCGAACCGGTCGCCAGACCGAAGGTCGAGTCGTCGTCCTCATGGCCGAAGACACCCGCGACGAGGCGTACTTCTGGATCTCCCGACGCAAAGAGAGCCAGATGGAAGACGAGTTGAAGAAACTGAAGGGCGTCGCCGACGAGGTCGAAGACGAACTCGACGACTCCCAGCAGAGTCTCGACGCTTTCGAGGGAAGTGCGGGCGGAGAGAGCGGCTCGGCCGCCCGCGAGAAACGGTTGCAACCCGGCCTGACGGAGTTCTCCGCGTCCGACGGGGACGGCTCGACGGTCGACAGTGCGACGGTCGACGGCGCGGACGACGAGGGAGTGACCGCCGACGAGGACGACACCGACGACTCGGACGGCGTCGTCGCCACCGCCGACAGCGGCGACGACGAGGACGTCGTCGAGATCGTCGCCGACCAGCGCGAACTCGACTCGACCATCGCCCGCGACCTCTCGACGCGCGAGGGAGTCAGGACCCGACTGGAGACGCTCGCCGTCGGCGACTACGTGCTCTCGGACCGCGTCGCCGTCGAGCGCAAGTCGGTGTCGGACTTCCTCGACACGCTCACCGGCGGCGACCGCTCGCTGTTCGAGCAGGTCGCCGACATGTCGAGACACTACTCGCGGCCCATCGTCGTCATCGAGGGCGACCGCCTCTACGAGGAGCGAAACGTCCATCCGAACGCGATTCGCGGCGCGCTCTCCAGTCTCGCCGTCGACTTCGGGGTGAGCGTCCTCCGGACCGAGGACGAGAAGGACACCGCCGACCTGCTGGAGGTCGTCGCCACCCGCGAGCAGGTGAGCGCCGAGCGGTCGGTCAACGTCCACGGCGAGAAGAGCGCGAAGACGCTCGACGAACAGCAGGAGTACGTCGTCAGCTCCATCGCCGACATCGGTCCGGTGTCGGCGCGGGCGCTGTTGGAACACTTCGGCTCCGTCGAAGCCGTGATGATCGCCTCGAAAGACGAACTGCTGGAGGTCCACGGCGTCGGCGAGGTGACGGCCGACCGCATCCGCGAAGTCGTCGGAAGCGACTACTAGGCGTATTAGGTCCCCTAGGGGCTACACGGCGTTCCGGAGTAAGGCTCAAATAGCTCGGTCTGGGACTCAGTAGCATGGTGTGGTCGGACGACGCTTCGCGGTACGGACCTCCGCAACACGAACGCTACTGGTCGGAAGAGAGACTACTCTACGGCGGCAGCGAGCGGACACGTCCGACCGAACGGAGTCGATACACCTTCACGCCACACTATCGAGACGCGGAATCTCACCCCACCTGAACGCACCGTTTGTTCGAATACCAAGACTTGCAGCAGTTCACGGGCTGCAACTCGCCCACGACTCAGGAAGATGGCATCTCACGACTCGTTCGATTCGAGCGAAGAGATGGCGCTGTACGGTCCCGCACAGCACGAGACGGAATCGAACACCTCGGAACCGTTGTACGGGCCACCGCAACACGAGACGGTGACAGTCCCGAACCCCTGTTCCGGAAGCGAACTCGCGCGGCCGACCGTCGTCGCCGACTTCGACGGCGCCGACTTCGACGGAACCGACCCCGTCGACCGGCGGAATCGGTCGGCACGAAACGCGTCGACGACCGACTGAGGGCGTTTCGGCGCGATGTTCGCCCCGTGGTCCGTCGAGAGAGTAGGGTTTCGAAACCCGCCCTCGGCTCGGTTCGACCGTCGCGCTATCGGTTCAACGCCGAGAGCGTCTCCGCCGCCTCTCTGGCCGCCGACAACAGCTCTTTTGCCCGTCGTGGGTCCTCGGCGGACTCGGCGGCGGTGGCGTAGCGCGTCACCGTTCGGACCAGCGCGGCGCGTGCGTCGCTCAAGTCACCCGACGTCGACTGCGACGCCGGCTCCGTCGTCGTGGTTCGAGCGTCCACCGACGCGGCGGACGGCGAGAGAGACTGTCGGGTGGGTGAAGCGGCCTCACTCTCGTCGGCCGACGCGCGCCGAGTCGTCGACGGTTCTCCCGGCTGCGGCGGTTCCGGTGTGACTTCGACTTCGTCGCTTTCGTCGGTGTCGCCTCTGGCTTCCTGCTCCGGCTGCGTTCCGTCGGCGGTCGCTTCGGACTGTGCCGATTCGGTCGAACCGGCCGCCCCGCCCGACTCCGCGACTCGAGCGTTCTGACACGTCGGACAGAACTCCTGACCCTGATAGCGGAAGATGGGGTCGCCGCAGGTGTCGCAGTGTCTGTTCGTCATCGTCGCGCCCTTGAGGAGGAGTTCGCTCATCCGCTGGGTGGATTTGCGCTTCTCCTCGTCGCGGGCGAACTTCTCTCGGAGTTTCTCTCGCTCCGCTTCCTTGTCGAACTCGCTCATATCGCGGCACAAGGTCTCCTGTGCCGAAAAAGTCACCGGGGAACAGTCCCGCGGCGACGACGGGACCAGCGTCCGTCCCCCGCCGGCAACCGTCGTCGAATTTCGACGATCGACGAACCACGAATTCGGGTCAGTCGGGTTTTGTGGGGGGTTCCGAAGCGTTTAATCGCGTTCCGCGGTCAGATTTACGTGGTATGACGAAAGTGAGCGTGGTCGGTGCCGCCGGGACGGTGGGCGCCGCCGCTGGATACAACATCGCGCTGCGGGACATCGCCGACGAACTCGTCTTCGTCGACATCCCGGACATGGAGGACAAGACGGTCGGCCAGGCCGCCGACACGAACCACGGCGTCGCCTACGACTCGAACACCGTCGTCCGACAGGGCGGCTACGAGGACACCGAGGGCTCCGACGTCGTCGTCATCACGGCGGGCATCCCGCGCAAGGAGGGCCAGACTCGCATCGACCTCGCGGGCGACAACGCGCCCATCATGGAGGATATCGGCTCCTCGCTCGCGGAGTACAACGACGACTTCGTCTCTATCACCACCTCGAACCCGGTCGACCTGCTGAACCGCCACCTCTACGAGGCCGGCGACCGCGACCGCCACAAGGTCATCGGCTTCGGCGGCCGCCTCGACTCGGCGCGCTTCCGCTACGTGCTCTCGGAGCGGTTCGGTGCCCCCGTGAAGAACGTCGAGGCGACGATTCTCGGCGAACACGGCGACGCGCAGGTGCCCGTCTTCTCGAAAGTCCGCGTCGACGGCCGCGACCCCGAGTTCACCGACGACGAGAAGGAGGAGATTCTCTCCGACCTCCAGGAGTCGGCGATGGACGTCATCAGCCGAAAGGGCGCGACCCAGTGGGGTCCGGCGACGGGCGTCGCTCACATGGTCGAAGCGGTCCTCCGCGACACCGGCGAGGTTCTGCCGGCCAGTCTCGTCCTCAACGGCGAGTACGGCTACGAGGACACCGCCTTCGGCGTCCCGGTCAAACTCGGCTCGGAGGGAGTCGTCGAAGTCGTCGACTGGGACCTCGACGAGTACGAGCGGGATCTCATGGACGACGCCGCCGAGAAACTCCGCGACCAGTACGACAAAATCGCGTAACTGCGACTCGACGGCGGTCGATTCTCCCGCGTTTTTTGCGCCTCGCCGCTACCGACGCCGAGTGTCGGTCGAGTGGGCCGCTGCTACCGTATCAGTTGTTCCAACAGACGCGCCTGTCGACGCCGGGCGCGGACGTAGCCGACGGCGGTGTGACCGCACATCAGCAGACAGAAGACGAGAACGCCCGTCCCGACGGCCAACTCGAACCCGGTCTGGTTCAACTGGTCGAGGCCCGCGACGACTCCGGAGAGCGGGACGGTCGCTGCGGCGTGGAGCATCGGAATCACACCCGTCGCTACGCCGACCGGGTATAACGACATACGCCGACTACTCGACGGTAAGCAGACCCGACTCGCTCGAAACCAATGCCTATTCTCGCGTTCTCGGCGACTAAACGGCCGAAACGGCGGGAGAGTCACCGGCGGGGTGAGCGTCCGGAGCGAGTGGCGCCTCAGCGCCGTCGGAACCGACCGACTGGAAAACCGGTCCGTTCGCCCACTATCGGTCCGTTCGCCCACTATCGGTCCGTTCGTCCACTATCGGTCCGTTTGCTACTGCCCGCCCGAGAGCCGCCGTTTGAGCGCCGTCGCCGTCTTCTCGCCGACGCCCGGCACGTCGCGGAGGTCGTCCGCCGACGCCGTGCGAATGTTGTCGACACTCCCGAAACGTCTGAGCAGATTCCGTCGCGTCGCCGGTCCGACGCCGGGAACGTCGTCGAGGACGGTCTTCACGTCGTCGCGAAGCGTCTGGTGATAGGAGACGGCGAATCGGTGGGCTTCGTCGCGGACGCGCTGGAGCACGTGGAGGTGCGGGGCGTCGCTCGGCCAGTTGTACACCCCCGAGTCGGTGATGACCAACTCCTCGTCCTTCGCCAGCGCGATGGCGGGAACGTCCCAGCCGACCTCCCGAAGCGCGTCCCGCGCCGCGCCCAACTGGCCGTCGCCGCCGTCGACGAGCAGCAGGTCGGGGTCAGGTCTGTCGTCGCGGCCCTCGACGGCGCGTTCGGCCCGCCAGCGAATCAACTCCCGCATGTTCGCGTAGTCGTCGTTTCTGTCGGGGAGCTTCTTCCGCCGGTAGTCGGATTTCTCCGCACTACCTTCCACGAAACAGACGTCGCTGCCGACGACGGCTTTCCCTTGCGCGTGGCTCACGTCGAACCCCTCGATGCGCGTCGGCCGCGGAATGCCGAGCGCGTCCGCCAGTGCGCCGAGTTCGTCGCCGCGGGCGGGGCCGCGTCGGGCGTTCTTCAGCGCGAGTTCGACGAGTTTCGCCTCCCGGCCCGCGCCCGGGACGCGGACGCCGACGCCCTCGGCTTCGAGCCACGCCAGCAGTTCGCCGTCTTCGGGTCGCTCCGAGAGCAACAGCGCGTCGGGAAGCCGGCGCTCGGCGTAGTACTGGGGGATAAACGCCGAGAGAACCTCGGCGACTCTGTCCTCGCCCTCGGGCGCTTGCAGACGGTGCCGAGACCGGTCGACCAACTGTCCGCGTTCGCTGTGCAGGCGGGCGACGGTCGCCGTGTCGCCCTCGATGGCCGCGCCGAGAACGTCGACTTCGCGCTCACGACTCCGCCCGGAGACGGCCTCGCCGCCGCCGCCGTGGAACGACTCGACGGCGTCGAGTTTGTCGCGGAGGTTCGCGGCGCGCTCGAACTCCCGATTCTGCGCGGCTTCCTCCATCGCCCGCCGGAGCGGGTCGGCGAGTACGCCCGTCTCGCCCTCGAAGAACCGTACGACCGAGTCCGCGTCCTCCCGATACGCCTCCTCCGATATCTCGCCGGTACAGGGGGCCGTACAGAGACCCATCTCGTAGTCGAGACAGGGTCGGTCGCGTCCGCTGTACTTGTGGTCCGAACAGCCGCGGACGCCGTAGGTCTCGCGGAGCGCCTTCACGACCACGTCCACCCTCCCCTTGTCGGTGTACGGTCCGAACACCGTCGCTCCCTCCTCGGGGTCGCGCGTCACGTCGATCCGCGGGACGGGGTGGTCGGTCAACTGGACCAGCGGGTAGGACTTGTCGTCCTTGAGGCGGACGTTGTACTTGGGCTGGTGGCGCTTGATGAGGTTCGCCTCCAGCAGCAGCGCCTGCGTCTCGGTGTCGGTGACGGCGAAGTCGACTCCGTCGGCCCGCCGGACCATCCGCCGGATGCGGTCGCTTCGGGGGTCGGCGTACGACCGGACGCGGCTTCTCAGGTCGACGGCCTTCCCCACGTAGAGGACGGCGTCGTCGGCCAGAAACTGGTAGACGCCCGGCTCACTCGGTAACTCGGTTACGCGTTCGCGAACGCCGCTCGCGTCCATTCGTCTGCGGTTGGGCGCGAACGGGCTTGAGGGTGACGCGTTCGGTTCGACTCGACCGGGACCGTCGTCGCGGCGGGCCGGTTCGCGGGCCTGGGGACCGACTCGGTCCCTCCCGCCACCTACAAACCGTCGTCGCCCGAACGTGGCGTCATGGCCGACTCCGTCCGCTGCTGGTTCGTCGAGCGCGACTACACCGACCGCGACCTCATCGTCCTCACGTACGCGACGCTCGACGGCGAGCGAAGCTACCGAAAGGAGCTCGCGGTCACCGTCATCGACAAGTACGACGTGACCGCCGCCGTCGACGTCGACCCGGAGAACCTCGAACGAATAGACGACCCGGAACGTCGCGAGCGCTACGCGACGGAGGCCGAGCGGATGGCGGAGTCGCACGCTCCCGACGACGAGGTGTGACTCCCTCATCGGGGTTCTGCGGCGGTCGTACGGCCGCTGTGCCGTGAAACGGCCCCGCGAAATCATCACGAACCACGGTAACACGGAACCCAAAACACTTTATTTTGGACCGCGGCAAGCCCGCACCATGCCAGCTATCGAACTGTCGGACGTGACCAAGCGGTACGGCGACGTGACCGCCGTCCGCGACCTCGACCTCACGGTCTCGGAGGGCGAGGTGTTCGGCTTCCTCGGACCGAACGGCGCGGGGAAATCGACGACGATAAACATGTTGTTGGATTTCGTCCGCCCCACCTCGGGGACGGTCCGCGTGCTGGGCCACGACGCCCAGCGCGAGAGCGTCACCGTCCGGCAGCGAACCGGCGTGCTCCCGGAGGGATTCGACGTGTACGACCGCCTCACGGGGCGTAAACACATCGAGTTCGCGATCCGCTCGAAGGAAGTCGACGTCTCCCCCGACGAGATGCTCGCGCGCGTCGGTCTCTCCGACGCCGCCGACCGGAAGGCGGGCGGCTACTCGAAGGGGATGCGCCAGCGCCTCGCGCTCGGGATGGCGCTCGTCGGCGACCCGGACCTCCTCATCCTCGACGAACCCTCGTCGGGTCTGGACCCCGCCGGAGCCAAGGAGATGCGCGACATCGTGCGCAGCGAGGCCGACCGCGGCGCGACCGTGTTCTTCTCCAGTCACGTGTTGGGACAGGTCGAGTCCGTCTGCGACCGCGTCGGCATCATGCGCGAGGGCGAACTCATCGCCGAGGACAGCATCGAGAGCCTCCGCGAGGCGGCGGGCGGCGACGAGACGCTCGTACTCACCGTCGACAGCGCCAGTCAGGACGACCTCGACGCCGTCCGCGCGCTCGACGGCGTCTCGGGCGCGACGACCGACGGCGGCACCGTCACCGTCTCCTGTAACAGCGGCGCGAAGACGACAGTCATCGCCGCGCTCGAAGACCAGGGCGTGACGGTTCGAGACTTCGAGACGCAGTCGGCGTCGCTGGAGGACCTGTTCCTCGCGTACACCGAGAGCGAGGAGAAACGGGAGGTGTCGGCATGAGCTGGCAAGCGATCGCGCAGAAGGATTTCGAGGACGCCGTCCGCTCGCGGTGGGTGCTCGGTCTCACCGCGTTCTTCGTGCTGCTCATCGCGGCCGCGGCGTACTTCGTCCGCCCCGGTCCCGGTCAGACGTTCAGCTCCAACCAACTGCTCGGGATGGTCAGCGGGACGGTCGTAACGACGCTCATCCCGCTCATCGCGCTCGTGATGGCCTACGGTGCCGTCGTCGGCGAACGCGACTCGGGCTCTCTGAAGCTCCTGCTCTCGCTGCCGCACTCCCGCGCCGACGTGGTGTTCGGCAAAGTCGCCGGCCGCTCGCTGGCGTTGGCGGTGCCCATCGTCGTCGGGTTCATCGTCCCGGCGCTTCTGCTGGCGCTCGGCCCGCTGCAGTTCGACGCCGGTTCGTACGTCGGCTACACGCTCCTGACGGTGTTCCTCGGTGTGGTGTTCGTCGCCATCGCCGTCGGTTTCTCCGCGGCGATGTCCTCGCAGCGACTCGCCGTCGCCGGCGCTATCGCCCTGTACTTCCTGTTCGTCCCGCTGTGGGGGGCGGTTCGCTTCCCGCTGCAGCTGTACCTCGGGATGGGGGGTGGGCCGTCGTGGCTCCCGGTCTCCGGTCAGGACCTGTTCACCGCGTTCCAACTGCTGAACCCGAACGCGGCGTTCAAAATCATCTCCGAGGCGTTCCTCGGCGGACAGCTGTTCGCCGGACAGAGCGCGCGGCTGCAACTCGCCGCCGCCGGGATGCTCCTGGTGTGGCTCGCGGTGCCGCCGCTTCTCGGTTTCCTGCGGTTCGACGCGGCCGACCTCTGAGGCGACGACGGTCGCGCGTCTCTACGTGCCGTTCACTCTCGGCGGTCGTCCGAACCGAGACGCCGAAACAGGCGGAAACACGGCATCGAGACCACTACCCCGACGACCAGAAACAGCGGGACCGCCAGTGGCGGGGGTGCGAACGTCTGGAGCAGTACGGCGGCGACGAGCAACGCCGCGAAGTAGACGAACCCGACGGCTCGCAGCGTACTCGACTTCGCGGGTCTGGGATTCGTCACGTCGAGCATCGTCCGAGACACTGTTCAACATCACGATTAATATATCTATTTCTCGCTCTCGTCCGCGCTACGGCTCGTACTCGACGTCGTACTCCGCCAGCAACTCGGCGAACTCGTTCTCCTCTAGCACCGGCACGTCGTTCGCGTCGGCGTCGTCCAACTTCGACTGTCCGGGGCTGTCGCCGACGACGAGGTAGTCGGTGTTGCCCGAGACGCTTCCTGTTGCATTTGCGCCGTGCGCCTGCACGAGCGCCTCGGCTTCGTCGCGCGTCACCGACATCGCGCCCGTGAACACGAACGTCAATCCGCTGAGTTCGTCGCCGCCGTTCTCCGTTTCGTACTCCTGTGGTTCGACGCCGCGCGCACGTAGCGCCGCGATGGTCTCGCGGTTCTCCTCGCTCTCGAAGAACTCCCGAACTTTTCCGGCGACGGTCGACCCGATGCCGTCGACCGCCTCCAACTCCTCGGCGTCGGCGTCCATCACGGCGTCCAAGCTCCCGAACTCGTTGGCGAGGTCGCGCGCGGTCGCCAGTCCCACGTCGGGGATGCCGATGGCGGTCAGGAACTCCGGGAGAGCCGGCGCCTTCGCGGCTTCGAGTTCCGAGACGAGGTTGTCGGCGCTCGTCTCCCCCCAGCCGTCGAGTTCGGCGAGTTCCTCGCGCGTGAGGTCGTAGAGACCGGGGAGGCTTTCGACGAGGCCGGCGTCGAGCAACTGCTGGACCCGTTCGCCGCCGAGTCCCTCGATGTCGAGGGCGTCCCTGCTCGCGTAGTGTTCGATGGCGCGTTCGAGTTGGGCGTCGCACGCGAGTCCGCCGGTGCAGTAGGCGATGGGACCGTCTCGTTCGACGGCGCTCCCGCAGACCGGACAGTGCTCGGGGAACTCGAAGTGACCCTCCTCGCCGTTTTCGACGACTTCCTCGACGTAGGGAATCACGTCGCCCGCCCGCTTGATACGGACTCTGTCGCCGACGCTGACGCCGAGTTCGGCTATCTCGTCGGCGTTGTGCAGCGTCGCCCGCGAGACGGTGACGCCGCCGACGTCGACTGGGTCGAGGAGGGCGACCGGCGTGAGCCGTCCCGTGCGTCCGACCTGCACGACGATGTTCTGAACCGTCGTCACCTCGGTCCGCGCGGGGAACTTGTAGGCGAACGCCCAGCGGATGGAGCGGGCCGTCGCGCCCAACTCCTCGCACTTCTCGCGGTCGTTCACCTTGATGACGACGCCGTCGATCTCGTAGTTCAACTCGTCGCGGGCGCCCATCGTCCGGTCGCGGTACGCTATCACGTCTTCGATGTCGTCGATGACCTCGATTCGGTCGTTCGTCTTCAACCCGTAGTCGTCGAACGCCTCGTACTCGTCGGCGTTCGTCTCGAAGTCGATAGAGGCGCGCAGAACGTCGTAGAAGAAGCAGTCGAGCGGTCGCTCGGCGACGACGCTCGGGTCGAGCTGGCGGAGCGTCCCGGCGGCGGCGTTGCGCGGGTTGGCGAAGGGGTCCTTGCCGCGCTCGACGCGCGCTCTGTTGTGCTCCTGGAACGCGTCGCGGGGCATGAACACCTCGCCGCGGACGGCGAGGTCGTCGGGGTAGTCGCCGCGGAGACGCGACGGAATCGAGCGGATTCTGCGGACTTGCTCGGTCACGTCGTCGCCCTCGCGGCCGTTGCCGCGGGTCGCCGCCCGCCGGTACGCCCCGTCCTCGTAGATCACTTCCAGCGAGAGGCCGTCGAACTTCGGTTCGCAGACGAACTCGGTCTCACCGACCTCCGAGCGGACGCGGTCGGCCCACGCTCGAACGTCGTCGGCCTCGACGCTCTGGTCGATAGAGAGCATGGGGGCGACGTGTTCGACCGTCTCCAACCCGTCCATCGGTTCGCCGCCGACGCGACGCGTCGGGCTGTCGTCGGTCTGCAGGCCGAACTCGTCCTCCAGTTCCTGCAATCGCGCGAACAGCGCGTCGTACGTCCGGTCGGCGATGATCGGGTCGTTCTCGACGTAGTAGCGGTGGTCGTGCTCGCGGATGGCCTCGCGTAGCTGTTCGGCCTGTGTTTCGGCTTCGTCCTCCGAGAGGTCCTCGACGGGCTCGAACTCGGTCGATGGGTCGCGGAGATACGGATTCGACGACTCGTCGCTCATTACCTCTCCCTTGGTCGGCGTTCCGATA
The DNA here is from genome assembly GCF_005155585.1 of Haloprofundus sp. MHR1. Lineage (NCBI taxonomy): Archaea > Methanobacteriati > Methanobacteriota > Halobacteria > Halobacteriales > Haloferacaceae > Haloprofundus > Haloprofundus sp. MHR1. Next base: position 1,320,712 of record NZ_CP039833.1, on the reverse strand, counting down.
AAAAGCGTCAGACTTCGCTCGTTCGTCATCCCACTAGTTTTAGCCGCGCCTCATCTCACAGCAATCATGAATAAACGCGCGCTCGCCCTCTCGACCATCGTCCTCCTGGTGGTGGTCAACGCGACGATGGGCTCACTCGCCCTCTATCCGTTTTCGGAGAGAGACCACCGTCCGGTCGAGGACGCGTTCGTCGTCGACGAACCCGACGAGTACGCGGTCGATGCGCGTCTCGCCGTCGACGGTGAGACGGTCGTTTCGGTCGAGGCGACCATCTCGGACACCGAGGGACGGTACACGCGGCACGTGTCCGAGGAGGTGGTCACCGAGTCCTATCAGAACGCGACTTCCGACACGATACACACCCGTAGCGTATTCACCGGGGAGAGCGCCGAGAGACGAGTACGGCATCTCAGAGACAACCCCGACCGCACGGTCGTCAGCGAGGAGTGGGAGGGTGAGACGGTCACCGTCGTCTCGGTCGCGAGAGAACCGGGGGACGAACTGGACCCATCGGGAGCGGCGTCGGTGGTCACTCGAACCTTACTGCTGTCGACGTACGATCGCGTCTCGTCCGCCGACGAGCAGGGACTGCGGGTGCTCCGTCCACAGAACGGCTGGTACAACGGTAGTCGGTCGTACCGCCTCACGGACGTCTCCGGCGAAGTACGGTTCGACCCGACGACGGACGTGATACACTCCGCGGACGTGGAGTGGACGCTCGCGGACGGGACACCGACGTACGCCCACTACCTGCTCGTGCGGGACGACGCTGTCACACAGGAGATCTCGTACGAGTACAGAGACCACGGGATTCGCGTCGACACCCCCGACTGGGTTGACGACGCCGCGACAGCGACGCGTGGCGGTTCGTAACGAGTCGAATCGTCTACTGGCGACGTTTGCGAATCCCGCGAGGCTTATCCCGACGGACAGTCAACGCCGCCGTATGGACGAGGAGTTCCTCCTTTTGAACCCCGGCCCGGTCCCGGTCACCGACGAGGTGCTGGAGTCGATGGCCGAACCGATGGTCTCGCACCGATCCGCCGAGTTCGAAGCAGTGTACGAGCGCGCGCAGGACGGACTCGACTACGTTTTCACGCAGTCGACGCTCTCCGGCGAGTCGACCGCAGACGACGGAACGTCGCTGATTCTCAACGGCACCGCGACGATGGGGATGGAGGCTGCGGTCGCCAACCTCGTCGGTGATGGGGGAGAGGTCGTCTCGCTCGTCAACGGGAAGTTCGGCCGCCGCTTCGCCCGCATCGCCGACCGCTACGCGTCGGTGACGCGCGTCGAAGCCGACTGGGGCGACTCCATCCCGGTTGACGAAGTGGAGGAGGCCGTCACCGACGACACCGACGTGGTGACGATGGTCCACAACGAGACCAGTACTGGCCTCTTGAACCCCGCCGAAGCGGTCGGCGAAATCGCCGCCGACCACGACGCCATCTTCGTGATGGACGGCGTGACGAGCATCGGCGGCGACGAGATCCGACTCGACGACTGGAACGTCGATATCGCCATCACAGATGCACAGAAGGCGCTGGCCGCGCCGCCGGGCGTCAGCGCGATGTACGTCCGCGAGCGAGCGGTCGAGGCGTTCGACGGCGAGTCCGCGCCCTTCTACGAGGACCTCGACTGGCACCTCCGCAAAGCCGAGAGCCACCAGACGCCCTTCACGAGCGCCGTCCCGCTGTTCCGCGCGCTCGCGGTCGCCGTCGAGGAGATCGAAGCGGAGGGAATGGCCGAGCGCATCGCGCGACACCGCCGTCAGTCCGCGGCGTTCCGCGAGGGGTTCCGCGCGATGGGGCTGGAGTCGTTCCCCGACGCCGACGGCCCGACCGAGTTCTCGAACACGCTCACCGCCATCTCGCTGCCCGAGGAGATTCGCGGCGACGACTCCGAGGCATTCTTCGACGCGGTCAAGGACCGCAACGTCAGCATCTCCGGCGGCCAAGCGCACCTCGGCGGCGAAATCTTCCGCGTGAGCAACATGGGTCACCTGACGAGCGAGCAGATTCTCCGCGGGATTCGCACGGTGGGCGAGGCGATGGACGAGGTCGGCGTCGACGTGGATGTCGAGGCGGGACTGGAGACGGCCGAGGAACAGTTGGAGACCGCGACCGCGACGACCTCTGACGACTGAACGACGCCCTGTTTTCTCTCCGACCGTCGTCGAGCGAGCGGCAGCGACGAGCCTGCAGCATTTGCCGTAACTGACGGTTATATCCTTCTCAGAGAATATGCTTCTCGTACATGACTCGCGGCTTCAGAACCCGGAGCCTCCACGCCGGGCACGCGCCGGACCCCGTGACAGGCGCGCGAGCGCCGCCCATCTACCAGACCACGTCGTACGTCTTCGACGACGCCGACCGCGCGGCCGACCTGTACGCGCTCGACGCCGAGGGCGACGTCTACTCGCGCATCTCGAACCCGACCGTCCGAATCCTCGAAGATCGTCTCGCCGACCTCGAAGGCGGGACGGGCGCAGTCGCCACCGCCTCGGGGATGGCAGCGTTCGACAGCGCGACCAGCATTCTGGCCTCCGCGGGCGACAACGTCGTCGCCAGCGCCGACGCCTACGGCGGGACGAGCGCCTACCTCTCGAAGATGGCCAGCAGGCGGGGTATCGAGACCCGAACCGTCGAGACGCTCGACTACGACGCCTACGCCGACGCTATCGGCGAAGAGACTGCTTTCGTCCACGTCGAGACCATCGCCAACCCGTCGCTCGTTACACCGGACTTCGAGCGCGTCGCAGATATCGCCCACGAGCACGGCGCGCCGCTGGTCGTCGACAACACGTTCGCGACGCCGGCGCTGTGTCGCCCGCTCGAACACGGCGCGGACATCGTCTGGGAGTCGACGACGAAGTGGCTCCACGGCTCCGGGACGACTGTCGGCGGCATCCTCGTCGACGGCGGGTCGTTCCCGTGGGCCGACCACGAGGAGAAGTACCCGGAACTCGCGGGCGAGAACCCGGCGTTCGGCGTCGACTTCTCGGAGCGCTTCGGCGACGCGGCGTTCGCCACCGCGGCGCGACAGCGCGCCGTCCGTTCGCTCGGCAACCAGCAGTCGCCGTTCGACGCCTGGCAGACCTTGCAAGGGCTCGAAACCCTCCCCCTCAGGATGGACCGCCACTGCGAGAACGCCCGCATCGTCGCCGAGTACCTCGCTGACCACGACGAGGTAGCGTGGGTGACCCATCCCGGCCTCGACTCGCATCCGACGCACGACAACGCCGCCCGTTATCTCGCCGACTTCGGCGGGATGGTCACATTCGGTCTCGAAGGCGGCTACGAGGCGAGCAAGGCGTTCTGCGAGGAGACGGAACTCGCGTCCTTCCTCGCGAACATCGGCGACGCGAAGACGCTCGTCATCCACCCCGCCTCGACGACCCACGCCCAGTTGACGGAGGAGGAACAGCGCGCGGCGGGCGTCCGCCCGGACATGCTCCGCTTCTCGGTCGGCATCGAGAACCCGGAAGATATCTTGGCGGACGTAGAGCGCAGCATCGACCGAGCGACACGTTCCGGCGGAGAAACATGACGACAGTCGACCGCGACACCGTCTCGCTGGGCGAGTTCGAGTTCGAGTGCGGCGAGTCCGTCGACGACCTGCGAATCGCCTACGAGTCGTACGGCGAGTTCACCGGCGACAACGCCGTCTTGGTCTGCCACGCGCTCACCGGGAGCCAGCACGTTGCCGACGTGGACCGGTCGGCGTGGTCGCGCGACGACGCCGGCGTCGGCGAGGCGGACGAAGCAGAAGCCGAAGGCGACACCACCGCACAGACCGCCGGACAGGCTCGCGCGTGGTGGAACGACGTCGTCGGCCCCGGCAAAGCCATCGACACCTCCGAGTACTACGTCGTCTGCGCGAACGTCCCCGGGTCGTGTTACGGCAGCTCCGGCCCGTCGAGCGACGGTCCCGACGGCGAACCGTGGGGGACCGACTTCCCTCCCGTGACCGTCGGCGACTGGACGCGCGCGCAGCGCCGCCTGCTCGACGCGCTCGGCGTCGGCCGTCTCCACGCCGTCGTCGGCGGCAGCGTCGGCGGGATGAACGCGCTCGACTGGGCGCGGCGCTACCCCGACGACGTGACCCGACTGGTCGTCGTCGCTGCCGCCGCCCGCCTCGACCCGCAGTGCCTCGCGCTCGACGCCGTCGCCCGCCGCGCCATCACGACCGACCCCGACTGGAACGGCGGCGACTACTACGGAAAATCGGAGCCGGAGAACGGGCTGGCGCTCGCGCGGCAGTTGGGGCACGTGATGTACCTCTCGAAGTCGTCGATGGCCCAGAAGTTCGGCCGGCGCTCGGCGGGTCGCGACGCCCACCGCGAGGCGTTTCCGTCGGACCCCGCGGCCTCCTTCTTCCCGTACCGCGACGTGGAGTCGTATCTCGACTACAACGCCGACAACTTCGTCGACCGCTTCGACGCCAACTCCTACCTCTACCTGACGCGGGCGATGGACGACTTCGACCTCCGTGAGGGGTACGACTCGGACGCCGACGCGCTGGCGGCGTTCGCGGGGGAAGCCCTGCTGCTCTCCTTCACCGCCGACTGGCACTTCACCGTCGAGCAGTCCGAGTCGCTCGCGGAGGCGTTTCGGAGTTCGGACGTTCCAGTCGCCCACCACGTCGTCGACTCCGACCACGGCCACGACGCGTTCCTCGTCGAACCGGAGAACGTCGGCCCTCCCGTCGCGGACTTCCTCGAAGACGGCGTCGAGGGTCGCGCCATCACCGATACGGCCGTCGAGAGCGACGGGGGCACTGAAACCGAGTTCGCGCCCGTCCACTCCAGTCTGTTCTCGACCTGACTCGTCCGACCGCTTCGGTCCCACACGACCGACTCTGGTCACTTCGGTCCCACACGGCCGACTCTGGTCACTTCGGTCCCACACGGCCGACTCGTCGGTCGTTCGCGCCGTCGCTCCCGGTAGTGTCGCCGTAGCTCTCGGCAGTTCCTGTCTCGGTCACCCCGTTTTACCCTCGCCGACTGCTAACGAACCATCATGTCCGAGGAGAACGACGACACCCCCGACGCATCCGACAGCCCCGGCTTCCGAACGCGGAGCCTCCACGCCGGGCAGGACCCCGACCCGGCGACCGGCGCGCGCGCACCGCCGCTGTACCAAACGACCTCCTACGTCTTCGACGACGCCGACGACGCCGCCGCGCAGTTCGCCCTGGAGAAGCCGGGGCACATCTACTCGCGGCTGATGAACCCGACGAACGCGATGCTGCAGGAGCGCCTCGCGTCGCTCGAAGGCGGCGTCGGCGCGGTCGCCACCTCGTCGGGGATGGCGTCGTTCGACCTCGCGACGTTCCTGCTCGCCGAAGCCGGCGACAACGTCGTCTCGTCGTCGGCGCTGTACGGCGGGACGTACACCTACCTCACCCACACCGTCGAACGCCGCGGCATCTCGACGCGGTTCGTCGACGCGCTCGACTACGACGCCTACGCGGAGGCTATCGACGAAAACACAGCATACGTCCACCTCGAAACCATCGGCAATCCGGCGCTCGTGACGCCCGACATCGAGCGTATCGCCGACATCGCCCACGAGAACGGCGCACCGCTGTTCGTCGACAACACGTTTGCCACTCCCGCATTGTGCCGTCCGCTCGAACACGGTGCGGACCTCGTCTGGGAGTCGACGACGAAGTGGATTACCGGCGCGGGCACGACAGTCGGCGGCGCGCTCGTCGACGGCGGGTCGTTCCCGTGGACGGAGTACGCGGAGAAGTACGCCGAAATCGCCACCGACAATCCGGCGTACCACGGCGTCAACTTCGCCGAGCGCTTCGGCGACGCCGCGTTCACGTACGCCGCCATCGCCCGCGGTCTGCGGGATTTGGGCAACCAGCAGTCGCCGTTCGACGCCTGGCAGACGCTCGAGAAGTTGGAGACCTTACCCCTGAGGATGGACCGCCACTGCGAGAACGCCCAAATCGTCGCCGAGTACCTCGACGACCACGCGGCCGTCGAGTGGGTGAACTACCCCGGACTCGAATCGCACGAGACGCACGCGGAGGCCTCGGAGTACCTGGAGGGTGGCTACGGCGGGATGATCACGTTCGGCCTCTCGGCGGGGTACGACGCCGCCCGCGCGACGGTCGAGAGCGTCGAACTCGCCTCGTTGCTGGCGAACGTCGGCGACGCGAAGACGCTCGTCATCCACCCCGCGTCGACGACCCACCAGCAACTCACCGCGGAGGAGCAGGAGGCGGCGGGCGTCACCGACGACATGGTTCGGCTCTCCGTCGGCATCGAAGACCCCGAGGACATCCTCGCCGACTTGGACCAAGCCATCGAGGCGGCGACGAACTGAGCTTACTCCTCGGGCCGCAGCATGCTCCGTCCCTCGAACACCTTCCCCAGTCGATACATCGAGGCGACGATGGTGTCGCAGGCGGGCCGGACCGCGTTCTTCGGGAGGAATCCGACCGAGAACCCGGCGACTTCGAGCATCGGGAGGTCGTTCGCGCCGTCGCCGACGGCGACGGTCTGGTTCATCTCCACGTCGAGTTCGTCGGCGAGGCGTTCGAGTTCGCGGTCCTTCGTCCCCTCGATGAGTGGGCCTTCCGCCTCGCCGGTCAGTCGCCCGCCCTTCACGGGGAGGCGGTTGGCGACGATGGTGTCGACCTCGACCCCCTCCGCTTCCAGTGCAGTTTCGACACCGCGCTCGAACCCGCCGGTGAGGATAGCGGTGTGGTGGCCGTAGTCGTTGAGCCGTCTGATGAGTTTCGCCGCGCCGGGTCGGAGTTTCACCTCGTCGTACGCCTCCTGCGCGCGTTCCTCCTCCAGTCCTTCGAGGAGCGCCGCGCGGTCGTAGAGGCTCTCCGCGTAGCTGAGTTCGTCGTTCATCGCCCGCTCGGTGATGTCGGCCATCTCGTCGGCAACACCCTTCCGCTTGCCGAGCAGCACCGTCATCTCCGAGTCCGAGAGCGTTCCGTCGAAGTCGAACGCGACGAGTTTCATGCCGAGTGAGAGGGGGGCCGCGGGTTTGAAACCACCCGAAACGGCACGTTTCGCGCCCCTACCCCTCACCGGGTCGCTATCGAGGGAGACGAGCCGAACGCGGACGACTGGGTCGTTTCCCGATTATCGCCGACGCGCTCGCCGACCGGTCCCGCCGAAGCGATGCACGTCACCGAATCCTTCGTGCAATCCGACGCGCCAGATTGGACACGAACGTGCATATCGAGCGACTTGTATCACCCCTCGCCAAGCATGCCTGTGAAGAAACCCTTAACCGCTATCCGAAGAAGCGTAGAGCCATGAAGGTGCTGGTCACCGACCCTATCGCGGACGCCGGCTTGGAACGACTCCGCGAGGCGGGTCACGAAGTCGAAACCGCCTACGACGTAGCGGGCGAAGAACTGCTCTCGGCCGTCGCCGACGCCAACGCGCTCGTGGTTCGCTCCGGAACCGACGTCAGCCGTGAACTGTTCGACGCGGCCCCCGACCTCGTCATCGTCGGCCGCGCCGGCATCGGCGTCGACAACATCGACATCGACGCCGCCACCGACCACGGCGTCATCGTCGCCAACGCGCCGGAGGGGAACGTCCGCGCCGCCGCCGAGCACACCGTCGCCATGGCGTTCGCCGCCGCGCGCTCGATTCCGCAGGCGCACGTCCGCCTGAAGGCCGGCGAGTGGGCCAAGAGCGACTACCTCGGCACCGAGATCAACGGTAAGACCCTCGGAATCGTCGGCTTCGGTCGCGTCGGCCAGGAAGTCGCCAAACGCCTCGGCAACCTCGGTACGGACCTCGTCGTCTACGACCCCTACATCTCTGAAGAGCGCGCCGACCAGTTCGGCGCGGAGCTCGTCGACGAACTCGACGCCTGTCTCGCCCGCGCCGACTTCCTGACGATTCACACCCCGCTCCTGCCCGAGACGCGCGGGATGATAAGCGAGGACGAACTCGACACGTTCGGCCACGGCTACATCGTCAACTGCGCGCGCGGCGGCATCATCGACGAGGACGCGCTCGCGGCGGCCGTCGAAGACGGCACCGTCGCCGGCGCGGCGCTCGACGTGTTCGAGGAGGAACCGCTCGCGGAGGACTCGCCGCTGCTCGGCGTCGACGACATCATCGTCACGCCGCACCTCGGCGCGTCGACCGAAGCGGCCCAGGAGAGCGTCGCCGTCGACACCGCCGAACAGGTGCTCGCGGCATTCGCGGAGGAGCCCGTTCTCAACGCACTGAACGCGCCATCGGTCGACGAGAAGGCGTTCCCGCGCATCAAGCCGTACATCGGTCTCGCGGAGACGGCCGGCAAGATCGCCGCGCAGGTGTTCGGCGAGCGCGTCTCCGAGATCGAGGTCGCCTACGACGGCGACATCGCCGCCGAGGACGTCGAACTCGTCACCGCGAGCGGCCTGAAAGGCGTCTTCGAGCCGCTGGAGTGGCAGGTCAACGCGGTCAACGCGCCGCACCTCGCCGAGGAGCGCGGCATCGACGTCACCGAGAGCAAGAGCAGGCAGAGCGAGGACTTCCAGAGCCTCGTCACCGTCACCGTCGGCGACGGCGAGGAGACGCTCTCCGTGAGCGGAACCCTCTTCGCCGGCGAGGAACCGCGAATCGTCCGCATCGACGGCTACCGCGTCGACGCCGTCCCGCACGGTCACATGCTCGTCGCGCGCAACTACGACAAACCGGGCGTCATCGGCCTCATCGGCACCGTTCTCGGCGACCACGACGTGAACATCGCGGGGATGTTCAACGCCCGCGAGACTCGCGGTGGCGAGGCGCTCACCGTCTACAACCTCGACTCGGCGGTTCCCGAGGAAGCCGCCGAAGCGCTTCTGGCCGACGACCGTATCATCGGCGTCCGCACCATCGTCCTCAACGGCGACGCCGAGGCGCGACGACTCGACATCGCCGCCGAGTAATCGAGGTCCGAGCAGCCGGCGGTTAGAGTCGTGTAGTCGGCGGTTAGGGTCGTCCAGCCGGCGGTCAGAGCCGTGTAGGCGACGGTTACAGCCCGAGCAGCCGACGGATGGGATGTTCGTCCCGACGGCGGCGTCCCCGGTTCTCGTCGCTCCGAGTTCGCTGTTCTCGCAACAGCTCTTCGTAGTGGTCGATGACGGCCTGTCGCTCCGATTCGAGGTGCTCGACTTCCGCTTCTAGCTGTCGGATACGCGCTCGGAGCGCTTCGAGCTGCTGTCGGTCCGCCGTCGCTCCGGACGGCAGCCGGCCGTTCGAGCCGCTCGCGTCTCCGCGTGACGACTGCGGCGGCCGTCGGACGTCGAAGCCGCCGTCGGATCTCGGCAGTCGTCTCGGCCGCCGAGTCGACGCACGGTCTGGATACGTTCGGGAGGTCGGTTCGCTGACGGTGCCAGTTGGGAGGTCGGAGAGCGACACGCGTTCGGATATGTCATTGAGTACCAAAAGTCTGCGTCAGACCACTGTCACACTCCTTCACGAAAAAGAAACTCTTGGCTTCGTTGGAGTGTCAGCGGGGACCGCCGACCGTTCAGGGCCAGAACAGTTTCCGGAGGAGGTTGTCGTTCTTCTTCGGCAAGAGGCTCCCCTGCTGCTTCGGAAGCAGGTTCCTGTCGTCGTTCCGGTCTCGGAGCGGTTTTCGACTCCGTCGCTGCGTTCGGTTTCGCGCCCAGGTGTCGCGTTTCGAGCGGCCTCCGCGCCGGTTCTCGCGCGATTGGACGTCGACGAAACCTTGTTCGGAGCCGAGGCGGTCGAGTTCGGATTCGAGTCTCCGGATGCGCGTTTCGACCGCCCCGAGACGGTCCAGCAGGCTCGTCGACGAGTCGACGAGCGGTGTCGACGACTGGGGCGACGACTGCAGTGACGACTCCGACGACTGCGACGACTGCAGTGACGACTCCGACGATTGCGACGAGGCGAGCGACGACTCCGACGATTGCGGCGACTGCGGCGACGACGAGACTGCGACCGTCGAGCGCGCGTCCTCGCGGGAGTCGGCAGTGTCCGTCGGCGTACCCGAGTCGACGACGTCGACTGACCGCGCGGTTCGCTGTGGCAGACGACCCTGCTCCGTCTCGCGCCGCCGCTCGGCGGTTCGTTCCTGTCGTTCCCCGGCCGGATACGTCCGGCTGCTCGGTCTGCTCACGGTACCCGTCGGAAAGCCCGATAGCGGCATAGACGCTCGTAGGTAGTGCAGTTGGGAAAAACCCGTGTCAGACAATGGTCATACTCACACAGGAACGCAAGAGTGTTCGGTCTGCTGGGTCGTCAGCGACCGAGTCGACCCTTCAGTTTGGAGAGAACTCCGCCGTTTCGACCTTCGAGGTGACGGAGCACCGCGTCGGTGTCGTTGGGAACGGGTTCGGGGTCGTCGCCCGCCTCGAACGCGGCGTCGGGGTCTTTCAGGAGGTGGCCCGTTGTGAGGCAGACGACATCCTCGTCGGCGTCGACGACGCCCCGATTCCGGAGCTTCTGGAGGCCGGCGACGGAGGCCGCCGAGGCGGGTTCGACGCCGATGCCCTCCCGTGCGAGCGCGCGCTGTGCCGACGTGATGGCCTCGTCGGAGACCGACACCGCGGTACCGCCTGTCTCGCGGATGCCCGGCAGCGCCTTCGGCGCGTTGACCGGGTTGCCGATGCGAATCGCGGTGGCTTTGGTCTCCACCTCGTCCCACCGCCGGACCTCGTCGGCGTCGTTCTCGACGGCTTCGACCATCGGTGCCGCGCCCTCGGCCTGGACGCCGGTGAGCTTCGGCACGTCGCGCGGGTGCAGCGCGCCGCTGGCGACGAGTTCGCGGAACGCCTTGTACAGCGCGGCGGTGTTGCCCGCGTTGCCGACCGGGAGGACGATTCTGTCGGGGTATCGCCCCTCGTCGGCGTAGAATCGTTCCAGAATTTCGAGGCCGATAGTCTTCTGTCCCTCCAGTCGGAAGGGGTTCAGCGAGTTCAAGAGGTAGGCTTCCCCGCGGGCGGCGAGCTCCTGGACGATGTCGAGGCAGCTGTCGAAGTTGCCGTCGACTTCGAGGATTCGCGCGCCGTGGAGGCTCGCCTGTGCGATTTTGCCGGCGGCGACCTTCCCCGAGGGGAGCAGTACGAGCGTCTCCAGACCGGCGCGAGCGCCGTACGCGGCGAGCGCGGCGCTCGTGTTTCCGGTGGAGGCGCAGGCGAGGCGGTCGACGCCCAGTTCCTCGGCGACGCGGACGCCGACGGTCATCCCTCGGTCTTTGAAACTCCCGGTCGGGTTCATCCCCTCGTGTTTGATGCGGAGGCGGTGGACGCCGACCGACTCCTCCAGTCGGGGTACCTCGTGAAGCGGCGTATCGCCTTCGGGGAGGCTCACCCCCTCCTCGAACGGGAGCGCAGCGTTGTAGCGCCAGACGCCGCGCTGGTCGTCGTCGAACTCGTCCCACGTCGGCAGGTCGTCGTAGCGGACCTCCAGCAGGCCGTCGCAGTCGTCGCACGTGTAACGAACCGTCTCGAACGGCGCGAACGCCTCGCCGCACTCGATGCACTCCAGCCAGATTCCGTCGTCGGCCACCTCGGGGGCCGTCTGCGACTGTCGTGAGAGCTTCAGACTCATCGGTATGGCCTGAACGCCCGGGAGGGAAAAGTCCGCAGGTTCGGGGGAATGCTGCCGAGCGGGTCGGCGTCGGTCGTCGACGCCGGCCGTCTCGCGGGAGGTGCGGCCGCCGCGAGCGTCGGCGCTACTCGCCGCCGAACTCGTCGATGCGCTCGTGCACGAGTTCGGCCCACTCGTCGAGCGCGTCGTGCAGCATCGTCTTCGCTTCCGGCAGCGGCGTCGCGGTGTACTGGTAGACGTAGCCGCCGGGGTCGAGCAGCCGGCGCTGTCGCTCGGCGAGGCCCTTCTCCAGAAGCGTCATCAGGGAGCGGTTGACGTTGCTCCTGTCTCGGTCGAGCTCCTCGGCGAGTTCGGCGACGGTGCTTCCCGGATACTCCAACAAGACGAGATACGTTCGGCTCTCGTGTTCTTGAACCCCGAAGACGCACGCGAGAACCTGCCCGAAACCGGGGTCGTCGGTCCGGACGAGGTCTTCCATCTCGGGTGTGTCGGTCATACTCGATGTATGCGGCGTCGCTGATTAAAGCCCTCCGTTACTGTCACTCTGCGTCCACGCGCCCGTATCCCATCTTCTCGATGCACGCGAGCATCTCCGACTCCTCCTCGTGTTTGTGTAGCGTCGTCGGCGTGTCGCAGTAGTACGTCGCGCCGTCGTGCCGGAGCGTCACGTCGTGGTCGCTACCGAACATCTGCGTCGTGATGACGACACGACGACCGTCTCGCAGCGCGCTCAGAATCTCGTCTGTACTCAGTTCGCCCGCCTCTGCCCGGAGCGGTCCTGCCATCGTCCGTACGATAGAGAGCGACCGCTATGACTGTTTTCGCTCGGGGAAGAGTGCGATGGCGTCTTCGACGGTTCTCCTCGCGCCCGCCGACGATTCGGTGCGAGATGAACTCGCACTAGTTCGTCGTCGAGCGCGTCGTCCCCCTCGGCTCCGGCGGTTCGACGCCGTCGACGGCTTCGGCCGTCTCCGTCTCCTTTTCGGTGTCGACGTGCCAGCGGTCGATGCTGTCTTCGTACTCGCCGAGACGCTCGGACACCTGTCGTTTCAACTCGTCGTCGTTGACGTTCACCTCGAAGATGAACTGCTCGCTGTCGCCGCGGGTCGTCTTCTGGATGTTCGCGCTGACGAGTTCGTTGTCGAAGTAGTACGGCGCGAGCTGGGTCATCACCTTCTGGTAGACGGTGCTCTCGACGGCGCGAACCGCCTTCCTGCTGGCGGAGTCCGCCGCCCGCGCGACGTAGCCGATGGAGTCCTGCCAGCGCTCCATCGCGCCCTCGTTGTCGCCCTGCTCGACTCTCTCGTAGGACTCGGACAGTTTCTCGCCGGCCGTACGAAGGTCGTCGTCCGGATTCTTCCCGGCTTTCTCACCTTTGCCCTCGCCGACGCTCGCCTGTTCGGCCGTCTTCTCGTTTACGTCCTCGGCGAGTCGTTCGTGGACCTTCGGACGCCACTCGTCCCACTCCTCGAACGCGTCGCCCGACGCTCCCACATCGTGGAGGGCGCGAGTGATGCGTTCGCCGTGTTCGACGATTTCGCCCCACGAGCCGTGAAGCTTGAACCCTGATATACTCTCTTCCATCGCCTGCCAGTGGGTACGTCGCCCGACACTAATAAGCGTCTCCCGGTGAGCACCGTTCGCACTCACCGAGCGCCGGTTCGCCGCTACCGCTCGCCGTACGCGAGTCTCGTCGCGAGCTCGTCGAGGCGACGCCGCGTTCCCTCGAACCACGCCGACGGCGAGGCGCGACGGAGTTCGTCGTCGTCGAGTTCGATTCGCGCGCCCGAAAACGGGGTTCGACTCTCTCCGTCCGCTTCGTCACGTCCCTCCGTCGTCAGCGACACGACGGAGCTCATCGAGCAGCGGCCGCACGCCTCGGTTCGTTTTTCTCCCATGGGTCTCTCTCGCACGGTCGTTGGGCTCAACGCGGATTAAAGCTTCTCCCGCGCTCCCGACGCGTTTTTGTCGTCGTACTGTTTGTCTCCGGTATGAGTTACCGTCTCGTGGACTCGGACGCGGTCGACCCGACCCCCGACCGCCCCTGTGAACTCCGGCGACTCACCGCCGCCGCCGGACTCGAACAGATGGCCGTCAATCGGTTCCGCGCGGAACCGGGCGAGCAGATTCCGCTGATGTATCACTCCCACGAGAGACAGGAGGAGGCGTTTTTCGTCCTCTCGGGGACGCTGTTCGTCGAGACGCCCGAGGAGACGTTCGAGGTGGACGAGGGCTGTCTGTTCGCCGTCTCGCCGGGCGACCCGCAGCGTGCGCACAACCCCGAGGACGCCGACGCACCCGTCGACGTACTCGCCGTCGGTGCACCCAAGGTCAGCGGCGACGCGACTGCGTACGACCCATGAGCGACGCGAGTGAGGACGCCGGTCGAGACGCCGAGGAGCCGCTCTACCCGGACATCCCCGACTGGGAGGACGAGTACCTCGACCGGGTGAGCGACCGCATCATGTTCAACTACGACCTCGAGAGGGACCGAACCGTCCACGGGCGGGCGTTCGACCTGTTCGGGAGGATGCGCGTCGAGAGCCAGAAGCACTTCTTCCACCCGTCGCTCAACTACGCGAACCACGCCTCCGAGGAGTATCTGTTCGCCCAGCGTCGCTCTGGCGTCTCGGTCGCCGACCTCGAGGCGGTCGTCTCGCTGGGTCACGAACTCGCCGACGACCCGCAGTGGCTCGTCGCCGACGAGGAGCACTACGGCACCGACTTCACGTTCGTCCTCGTCGTCCCCGAGATACCCGACGACGTCCGCGAGTTCGTCGCCGGCCACAGTAGCCGGACGCTCATCAAGTACGGCTACTACGGCCACTACGAGACGAATCTGGTCGTCGTCGCCCCCGAGGACGAAGCGGTCGTCGCCAGCGAGAACGCCGACGTCGCCCGCGCGTTCGCGCTCTGGAGCGACGTCGACCCGACCGAGAGAGAGGGCCTGCTCTCCCGACTGTTCGGTCGGCTTCGCTGACGCGACGACCGCCCTCTTCTCGTCGAAACTCGGTACCGTCGCTGGCTGCGGTGAAAAACGGAAAGAAACCGGTCGCGTTCAGTTCAGTCGTCGCCGGGCGTGAACTCGCCGGAACCGGGCTCCTCGCGGACTCTCTGGATGTTCTCGTACCCCAACTTCACCAGCGAGAGCGCCAGGTAGATGAGGGTGAGTGCGATGGCGATCTGCGCCACCCCGGCGAGAATCTCGAAGATGCTCGCGGAGGCCATCCACTCCGAGTCGAGGAACTTCGCGTAGAGGTTGTCGTGGATCGCGATCCACGTCAGGCCGATCACCGTGATGGTGACCATGAGCACCATCGGGCCGCCGGTGCTCACGAGCTGTTTGGAGTCGCTCCAGTTCGCCAGCCAGACTGTCCCCGTCAGGAGCGCCAGCGCGGCGAGCAGCTGGTTCGCGCCGCCGAACAGCGCCCACAGCGTCTCCCACGACCCGCTCGCGATGAGGATGTACGCCGGAAGCGTCTGGACGAGCGCGTTGCCGTACCGGTCGGCTGCGAACGACTGCACCGACGTCTCGGGCGTGTCGACGATCTCCTCCATCATGTACCGACCGAGCCTGACGGCCGTGTCCGTCGACGTGAGCAGGAAGCTCACGAGCACGAGCGCCATGAACGGGCCGCCGAAGCTCGTCGGGATACCGAAGCTCGTGAGCATGATGCCGCCGCCAGTCGCGAACGTCGGGAGTGCGAGACCGATACCGCTGCCCACGTCGGGCGAGACGATTGCGACCGCCGACAGCGCGACGACGGCCAGCAGCCCTTCGCCGAGCATCCCGCCGTAGCCGATGAGGCGGGCGTCGGACTCCTTGTTCAGCTGCTTCGAGGTCGTCCCCGAGGAGACGAGCGAGTGGAAGCCGCTGATGGTCCCGCAGGCGATGGTGATGAACAGCAGCGGGAACAGCGGCAGGCCGCCGCGGCCGATGAAGCCGTAGTACGGTTCGAGGTTCGTCACGAGCGGTTCGCTCGCGCCGAAGAACGTGCCGACGATGATGGCGAGCAGCGCGCCGCCGACGCCGGTGTACAGCAGGAACGACGAGAGGTAGTCGCGCGGTTGCAGGAGCACCCACACCGGAAGCGCGCTGGCGATTGCGCCGTAGACGAGGACGACCGGAATCCACGCGGCGGTGTTCGCGCCGAACGCCTCCGCGGCCGGGAGCCACGCCCCCTCCATCGAGAGCAGGACGATGGTACCCGCGGGGTAATCGCCCGGGAGCAGCGCGATGGGGTACAGGATACCCACGTAGACGCCGACGAACATCGCGACGACGAACGCCGCGGTCCCGGCGAGGAACGGCAAGTTCAACTGGTACAGGTAGACGCCGAACAGCACCGCGAGCCCGATGTAGATCAGGCTCGCCGTCGCCGCCTGCGGGAAGGCGTTGAACACGATCGCCACGACGAGCGCGAACACCGCGACGACGAGGATTATCGTGAGGAACGCGAACCACAGCAGCATGTTCTTGCCCCGTTGGCCGACGTACTCGCCGACGATGTACCCGATGGACTTCCCGTCGTGTCGGAGACTCGCCGACAGCGAGACGAAGTCGTGGGTCGCGCCCATCAGGGGGTTGCCGATGGCAATCCACAGGAGCGCGGGCACCCAGCCCCACACCACGCCGGCCGTGATGGGGCCGACGATGGGTGCGCCGCCCGCGATACTCGAATAGTGATGCCCCAAGAGCACCGGCTTCTTCGCCGGGACGTACTCCTGTCCGTCTTCGTACTTGTGCGCCGGTGTCGTGTTGGCGTCGTCGAGTTCGACGAACCGCGCGAGATACCGCGAGTACCCGAAGTACCCCACGCTGAACAGTACGAGCACCGTCGCCACCAGCCAGATGATTTGCACCATGTTACGCTACCACATCGTGGATGTGTGTATACCACATATAAACGTTAGCTTCCAGTACGGACGCTGCCGTACGCGATAGACGTTGTATTCCGCGTTTTCTCTCTTTGAGTCCACAACCAGTCAGTGCGGATGTGTGAAATTTCTACTAATATTTACCGACTCTCCGGTCATTTAACAGGTTCTCGATGTACCTCGACGTCGATCTCGGCGGCCACCTCGGCCAGCAGGTCGCCTTTCACCTCCGCGACGCGCGTCACGATTTCGGCGACGACCGGTTTGTCGAACTCCTCGCGTAGCGTCTGCAGGCGCTCGCGCTCGGTCCGGACCCTGTCGCGCAGGAAGCGCGCCCCCCGCCCGTTCTCGTCGTCGTCGGGTTCCGGCGTGAGTTTGTTGACGACGAGGCCGCGCACGTCGAGCGTCGCGTCGTCGAGCGACCCGATCGCCCGCTTCGTCTCCCGAATCGACAGCTCGTCGGGGTTGACGACGAGGAAGAACGCCGCCTCCTCGCGGAGCAACTCCCCCGCGAGCGCAAAGCGGTCGCGGCGCTCCTCCAACTGCGCGATGACGGGGTCGCCCTCGCGCATCCGTCGCGGCTCTCTCCCGCCGATGGCCGCCCGCTCGAACAGACGGACGCTCTGTTTCCGCTTGGCGAGCAGGCGCTCGGCCCACCCCTCCAGAAACTCCGGTAGCGACAGCAACCGGAGCGTCCCCCCGGTCGGCGAGGTGTCGAAGACGACGCGGTCGTACTCGTCGCTCTCGCGCATCACGTCGACGAAGCGGTCGAACAGCGCCGCCTCGTACGCGCCGGGCGTCTGGTGGGCCATCTCGACCTGGCGGTCTATCTCGTTGACCATCGCCGGACTCACCTGCGTCGACAGCGACCGCTTGATACCCTGGAGGTGGCGACTCACCTCCTCCTCGGGGTCGAGTTCCATCGCGTCGAGGCCGGAGACGCCGTCGACCGGTTTCGGCGTGTCGTCGAACTGCTGGTCGAAGACGTCCGACGTCGAGTGCGCCGGGTCCGTCGAGACGACGAGCGTCCGAAGCCCCGCGTTCGCACACTTGTAGGCGTACGCGCTCGACACCGTCGTCTTGCCCACGCCGCCCTTGCCGCCGAAGAAGACGAACTTCCGCATCGTCAGAAGTGGTACTGCTGGCCTTTGCGTTCGAGCAGCGACCCGCGGTCCCACATCCGTCGCTCCCACGCCTCGAACTCGTCTTCGAGATAGGGGAGCAGTTCGGCGGTGTAGTAGGAGACGGGCGACGGGATGCCGAACGCGTCGGGGAAACAGGCGAGCATGAACGCATCCTCGACGTCTTCGGCCTCGTTCTCTATCTTCTCGTACGCCGGGTGGCTTATCATCCCGTGGTAGAGTCCTCGAAGCCACTCCTCGGCGATGTCGCGGAAGGCCGCGATGCGCTCTGCGAGTGTCATACGTTCACGTCCTTCTCGGAGCGGGCAAAAGCATGTCGCTCACGTCGTCCGTTTCCGGGACTCGCGCTCGGACCCCGACGCGTCCCCGCCTCTCCCCGGCGCGAACCGGCACGCGCCGCCGAACGCCGTAGCTTCATGGTCGTCGGGTGGCGAGTGTGTTTACATGACGCAGACGATTCCCGTCACTGTTCTCAGCGGGAGCCTCGGTGCCGGGAAGACGACGTTGTTGAACCATCTCCTCCGAAACGCGGGGGACCGAAACATCGCCGTTCTCGTCAACGACATGGGCGACCTCAACGTCGACGCCGAACTCGTGAGCGCGAACTCCGACCTCTCGGTCGGCGACGGCGTCGCCGAGCTGTCGAACGGCTGCATCTGCTGTGAACTGCAGGACGACCTCGAAACTGCGGTCACCCGACTCGCGCGAAACCGCGACTTCGACGTTCTCGTCGTCGAGTCCTCGGGCATCAGCGAACCCGAACCGGTCGCACGCCTCTTCACCACCGGGTCGCGCGCGGCGGCGCTGTACGAGGTGGACTCGCTCGTGACGGTGCTCGATTCCCGACTGTTCTACGACGCCTTCGGCGGTGCGGGCGTCGCCGAGCGCCGCGGCACCGACGAGGACGACAGCCGTCCGCTCTCCGACCTCCTCGTCGAACAGGTGGAGTTCGCTAACCTCGTGCTGCTGAACAAATCCGACCTCGTCTCCGAGGCGGAGATAGCCGCCGTCGAGGAGATGGTGCGGGCGCTCGTGCCCGACGCCGAGATTCTCCGGACGACGGAGTCGGCGGTCGACCCCGACCGGTTGTTCGGCCGGCAGTTGTACGACCCGGCGACCGCCGCCGAGATGGCGGGGTGGAAACAGGCGCTCGACGCCGCCGACGAGGGCGACGACGGAACGCACGACCACGCCCACAACGGCCACGCTCACGGGAGCGACGACCACGACCACCGCCACCCCGACGAGGTGTACGGCGTCTCCTCGTTCACCTACCGTCGTCGTCGGCCGTTTCACCCCGAGCGGTTCGCGGCGCTGCTCTCCGACCTTCCGACGAACGTCGTCCGCTCGAAGGGAACCTGCTGGGTCGCCGGGCGGGAATCGCCCGTCGTCGTCGGCCAGGCGGGGCCGTCGGTGCGCGCCGAGGCGGTCGGCCAGTGGATTGCGACTCTCCCCGAACTCGACCAGGACCTCTACCGGTCGAACCACAGTGAGTTGGCGTGGGACGACGAGTGGGGCGACCGACGCACCGCGTTCGTCGTCATCGGCACGGACCTCGACGAGGAAGCGACGACGGCGACGCTCGACGACTGTCTGCTCACCGACGAGGAGATGGACGCCGACTGGTCGACGTTCGAGAACCCGTTCCCGAGACAGGGCGAGGAGTTCGTCGTCACCGAACCCTGAGTCGGGTACCCGTTCGACTCACGCTACCCGTTCCGCGTCGCGTCACTCCACGTCCGCGGCCAAGGCGTCCAACGCGCGCTTCAGTTCCCCCTTCCGTTTCCAGGCGGCGATGCGGTCGGTGAGCCCCGCCAGCGGGAGACCGAGACTCACCGACGAACGGGCCGTCACCCGCGACCCCTCGTTCTCGGAGGCGACGCCGACCGTCGTCTCCATCGCGTCGAACGGTCCGGCTTCGCCCGCCTGCTCGTAGAACAGGCCGTCGTCGAGCGTCTCGAAGCGGAGCGCGAACTGGAAGCGATCCGTGCCGGTGACGACGACGGGGCCGTCCTCGGTCTCTTCGACGTCGCGGACCTCGAAGCTCCCTTCGTACCGGATCACCGCTTCGGGCGTGAGCGCGCGTCGGACGACCCGCGGGGGCGCGCGGACGAACCGAGAGACCGTCACCTCGTGCATGGGTCGTCCGTGACGCCGCGGTCTCATAAGTGTCCCCGACCGACGAACCCTCGAACTCAGAGCTGTAGCACCGAGAGGAACGACAGGAGAAGAAACACCGCGAATACGAAGTAGAGCAGTTTCAGCAGTCGCACATCCGCGGGAACCTCCCGTCGGATGTCGGGATTGACGGACCAGACGAGCCGATAGTACGCCGCCGCCGCGGCGACGGCGAAGACGGCTCCGGAGGCGGCGACGGCGACGCTCAACGGAGGCCGAGCGAGAGGCCGTAAGCGGGACCGAACGCGAACGTCAGCGCGAACGTGAGCGACGTCGTGACGAGAAACGGCACGGCGTCGACCGGCGTCCCCTCGCGGTTCCCGAGTCGCATACGTCGGTGACGGCCGCCCGCACAAAGAAGCTAAGTGCCACGCCGAACCAGGAGGCGCTATGCAGTCTCAAGGGGACCCGCGGGTCCTGTTCGTGATGAACTTGGTGTTGTCTCTCGCGTTCGCGTCGGTCGTCCTCTACGGCTTCGAGTTCGTCGGCCTCCTCTCGTTCACGTGGCAACGCCTCGCCATCGCGACGGGGGTACTGATGGCGCTGACGTTTCTCGTCGTCCGGTGAGCGGTCGGAGACGGGGACGCGCCGCGTCGACCGGACCCCCGCTCACTCGTCTCGCAGCAGTTCGTCGCCGTAGGCTCCCGCGCCCCGTTCTTCCACCCGCTCGAACTGGTCGAGTCGCGGGTCTTTGACGACGTAGCCCAGCAGGCTCCCGAACCCGTTTCGCTGCGGGTGGAGGCCGACCCCGCTGCCCGCACCGACGAGTCCGGGCGCGTCCCTGTCGAGGTGGTCGCGCCACCACGCCTGGTCGAAGAACAGCGACGAGATTTCCATGTGTTTCACGTCGTGAGTGAACAGGTAGCCCTCGCGTCGAAGCAGCGGCCAGAGCCCTTCGAGACACGTCTCGGCCGAACGTCGAAGACCCACGTCCAGGAAGGCGAGCGCGACCGGCCGGTCGAACGCCGGGAGCGTCTCCTCGAAGTAGCCCTCTACGAACTCGCAGGCGTCGACGTCGCCGTAGGCGGCGACGTTTCGACGGACGTCGTCGAGCGATCCGCGCCACGACCCGGCCTCGTACGTGTGGACCTGCTCGGACTGCACGAGGACGTGCGCCTCGTCCGTCTCGTCGGGTTCGGGCATCCCCTCGAAGGAGTCGAATACGACGAGCGTTCGGTTGCAGAGCCCCGCCACGAGCGAGAGGTTCGCCGTGCTCCCGCCGAGGTAACAGCCGCACTCGACGACGACGCCCTCCTCGTCGGGCGGTAGCTGCAGTATCTTCGTGGCGACGACGAGGTGTTCGACGAACGACGACCCCGTCGGGAGTCGGAGGTTGTTCCAGAACATCCGGGCGACGAGGCGACACTTCGTCCCGAGGTCGACGCCGTAGGCCGCACCGGTGTCGGCGTCGAAGTACTCGCCGAGAACGATGGGGACGCTGAGCACGAGCAGCCCGAGCCTGTACGCCCGCGTCAGCGTCGCTCTCACCCGCGTTCGTGTCTCTGTCATCGAGTTCGGGTCAGTTCTCTCGGGTATCGTTATCCGGTCGCTATCGTCGACCGTCTGACCGTTTCGGCCGCCGGCCGATGCGACTGCGTCGGTCGCCGCCGAACCGCCGTCCCGCCCCTCGAAACGGGATTTCGCGCGCCGCCTCCATCAGAAACCTTCGATTGACTCTCTCCGTTCGTTTCGTTTTCCCCGTCTCGTCGGTGGGTTTCGTCGCGGTATCTCCTTTCTGCGTTTCGTCGACGTAGCTCGTTACGCGTCTCTCGTCCCGTCGGCGCGCATCGACGACTCGTCTCCCGTCGCGCCCCTTCGGCGCGCATCGACGACCCGACTCACGTCGTGTCCCGTTCGAGAAAGGAGACGTACCAACTTTCGCGTTCGTCCAGCGGTAGGCCGCCGAACTCCCGCGGCCCGTCCTCGGTCACCGGTCGCGAGACGATGGTCACCCGACTCCGAGTCAAAAGCGACAGCGGCCGCTCGTCGTCGGCGAGAAAGCCCCGCTCGGTGAGGAACTCCCGCGGCACCCCGCTCCCGGAGACGGCGACGATGTCGGAGTCGGCGTGCTCTTCGAGCGCGGCGTCGAACAGGCGGGCGACACCGGCCAGCCACTCGTCGCCGCCGGTGAGCGGCGCGATCTCGACGAACTGCGTGACGGCGATACCGTCCTCCGTCGTCCGCGTCCGCGCGACGAGCGCGGCGAGCGGCCCCTCGTCGTTCTCGACGACGTACGTGAGTCGTCCCCAGAGCGGGCTCCCCAAGCGCCAGCGGTAGAACGCCGCGTCGCGGTGCGCGTGGAGGCGGTCGGGTATCGACCGCTCGTACAGCGCCGCGAGGCGGTCGACGGGCAGCGTCCGGTGTCTGTGGACGACGAACTGCCGGTCGGTTCGGGCGGCCCTGTCGCGGTTCCGGTAGTAGCGCCGGGCGACGGGCGTCGTCAACCGCGCGACCGACTCGCCGACTTCGCTGAAGCGAGTACCGACGAGTGTGCTCGGCTTCTGCACCCGATAGAACGTCGTCCGTCGGCCCGCGTCCCGCCAGCCGAGTTTCTCGTAGCCCGGCCGCGACGCCTCGTTCGGGAAGTTGAAGTAGAGGTCGGGCCCTCCGTCGGCGTCGGCGTAGTACGACAGCGCCGCCGTCGTCATGTTCGTGAACACGCCCTGCCGTCTGTGGTCGGGGTGGACCATCGTATCCGCCGGTTGGAAAGCGACCCCGCTCGCGTCGGGTCCGCGGAGCGGCAGGACGAGAAACGGTCGCGCGCCGACGATCTCGCCGTCGCGCTCGGCGACGAAAATCGGGACGTGGTCGACGTAGGGGTTCTCGACGTACTTCCACTCGAACCACTCGCGGCCGCGCTGGCGGCCCCACACGGTTCGGTCGAGCGCCAGCAACCCGTCTCTGTCGCCCGCCTCGTAGCCCCGTATTCGGTACTCGCCGTCGCGTTTCGTCTCCGCGCTCGGGCCGGCCCGGGCGGACCCTGTCGTCGGGGACATCGTGCTGTCGCTCCGCAACCGCACGTTTTGTTATTCGTCGCCGAACGCCGACCGTGCAGACCCTCCCGACGGTTTCGACGAGTAAACGTTCGCTTGTGGCCGAGCATCCGTCGCGTACGACACTCGTTCCCCCGCGGAGACGGCGATGAGGTCTTTTATGTCGTTCGGCGTTTCCGCTCTACACATGCCCATCGAAGACCGCGACGACGCGTACCTCATCACCCACGCGCTCGCAAAGGACACGCTGTCGAAGCTCCGCGACGTCGAGACCGAACAGGTCGCCTTCCGGAAAGGTCTCGTGAAACTCGGCCGCATCGCCGGCTACGAGATAATCGACGGCGCGATGGAGACCGAGTTCGTCTCCATCGAGACCCCGATGGCCCAGACGACCGGCGAGCGCGTGAAAGGCCTCGACGACGTCGTCATCGTCAACGTCCTCCGCGCCGCCACCCCGTTCGTCGAGGGACTGCTGAAGGCGTTCCCCCGCGCGAAGCAGGGCGTCATCAGCGCCGGACGCGACGAGGACGCCGGGATGAACGACGAGGGCGAGTTCCCCATCAAGATCGACTACGTGAAACTCCCCGAAATCACGGAGAAGGACACCGTCATCGTCGCCGACCCGATGCTCGCCACCGGTAGCACGATGTGCACCGTCCTGGACCACGTGTTGGAGGAAGCGGACGGCTTCGAGAACCTGTTTGTCCTCTCTGCGGTTTCGGCACCCGACGGCCTGCTCCGCGTCGGCGGCCAGTTCGACGAGGCGGACCTGCTCACCGTCGCCATCGACGACCACCTCGACGAGCACGGCTACATCATCCCCGGTCTCGGCGACGCCGGCGACCGCGCCTTCCGCACCAAGTAGCGACTCGCTCCTCGCTTTTCGACGGTTCGAGGGCTCGGCGGTCTCCGAACCCCCTCTCTTCGACTCGAAACCGCCCACGGTGAGCACGTCTGACGCGGGCGCGTTCCTGTCGAAACGGTCCCGTGGAGCGCCCGGGAAACGCTCTGTTCTCTCCGCCTCCGTTACTCGCCGTCTTCGCCGTCTCCGTCGCTTCCAGCCGAGAGGCCGTCGTCGCCGCGCTCCAACGCCGGCGGGACGTCGTGGTGGTCCGAGTAGCCGTCGAACCAGCGGGCGATGCGCTCGATTCGGTCGACGACGTGGCCCGGCTCGCCCGACCGCGAGAGTTCGTGACCCTCGCGCGGGTAGCGGACGAGGCGGGTGTCGATGCCGTTCTTCTTCAGGAAGAGGTAGAACATCTCGCCGTTGTTGACGGGGACGCGGAAGTCGTTGTCGGCGTGGACGACGAGCGTCGGCGTCGTCGCGTTCGCGGCGTGGGCGACCGGCGACTGCTCCCAGAGGAACTCCGGTTCGTCCCACGGCTTCGCGCCGAAATCCCACTCGACCAGTTTGAACGCGTCCGTCGACCCGTAGAACGACGAGAGGTCGTAGACGCCGCGCTGGGCGACCGCACCGCGGAAGAAGTCGGTGTGACCCACGATCCAGCCGGTCATGAAGCCGCCGAAGCTCCCGCCGGTGACGAAGGCGTTGTCGGCATCGACGTAGTCGCGCTCGGCGACGAGCTCCGCGCCCGCCATCACGTCGGTCATCGTCACGTCGCCCCAGTCGCGCTCGATGGCCATCTCGAACGCCTCGCCGTAGCCGGTCGACCCCCGCGGGTTCGACCAGAAGACGACGTAGCCCCGAGCGGCGAGGGTCTGGAACTCGTGCCACATCGTCCCCGCCGTCGACCACATCGCGTGCGGGCCGCCGTGGATTTCGACGGCCAGCGGGTACGTTTCGGATTCGTCCGCGGGACCGGACGGTTCTCCGCTACCGTCCGGGTCGAAGTCGGGCGGCGTCAGCACCCAGCCCTGCACCTCGACGCCGTCGTCGGACTCGAAGCGGAGCTCCTCGGGTTCGCCCACCTCGATGTCGGCGAGGTAGTCGGCGTTGAGTTCGGTGAGGCGCGTCTCGTCGCCGCCGACGGAGACGAAGACGTCGCCCGGGTGGTCCCACTCGCTCTTCGCGTAGACGACCGCCTCGTCGCCCGCGGAGACGTCGGTGATGTGACCGTCGCCCGCGACGACTTCGATCGCCGCGCCCGCGTCGTCGACGCGGCGACAGACGTAGTCGCCCTCGTCGGGCGTGACGAAGTAGACGAACTCCTCGTCGGGGTCCCACTGGAAGCCGACCGCGCCGACGGTGCGGTCGATGTCGGCGGTCAGCACCGTGGTCTCCTCCGACTCGGGGTCGAACAGTTCGAGATCCGTCTGTCGCATCGAGGTGCGGTCCTCGGGGGTCCGCGCGTAGACGACGCGGCCGTCTCCGGCGACGGCGAGACCCGTCCCCCACCCGGTCGTCTGGAGGACGTGCTCCTCCTCGTCCGCCTCGGTGTCGTAGGCGAACACGTCGACGTAGACGTTGTCGTCGGGGTCCTCGGTACGCTTCGACGTGTAGTACAGCGTCGTCTCGTCGCTCCAGGAGGGGCTGCCGTGGTCGTAGTCGCCGTCGGTGACTCGCCCCACGTCGCCCGATTCGACGTCGGCGACGTAGACGTGGCCGCGGGTGCCGTCGATGTAGCGGGCGAGTTGGCGGTAGACGAGGCGGTCGACGACCCGCGGGTCGGGCGTCTCGCGTTCGTACTCCTCCTCGTCGGCGATGCTCAGGTCGAGTTGCTCCTCGCGCTCCGCTTCGGTCGTCGCCTGTACGAACGCGATTCGACGGCCGTCGGGACTCCACTCGAGCGTGCTGACGCCGCCGGGGACGTCCGTCACCTGCTGGGCCTCGCCGCCGTCGGTGGGGACGACCCACAGTTGCGGGCGGTCGTCGCCGTCGCCGCGCGTCGAGACGAACGCGAGGCGGTCGCCGCTCGGGCTCCACCGCGGTTGGCTGTCGACGCCCTCGTCGACGGTGAATCTGCGGGGCTCGTCGCTGCCGTCGGCGGGGACGAGATAGATCGTCGCTTCGTACGATTCGTCGTCTGTCGGCACCTTCCGGACGAAGGCGACCTGCTCGCCGCCCGGAGACAGTCGAGGGCTCTCCGGTTTGGCGATGTCGTGGTAGTCGGCAGCGCTGACGCGTCGCATACCGCGCCTCTCGTACCCGCTCGGGAATAGCCTTCGGAAGCAGGAACGGTCCGCCGGTGGTGAGAACGGCTCTTGAAATCTTGTTAACAGTTCGAGACGTTCAGGTATGCATGAGATTAGTTGACATTGGACTACAGTTAGTGATATATATCTCTGGACGACATTCTGATGTATGGCTCGCTATCTCAATCGGCGGAAGTTCATCGCTGCGACCGGTGCGGCAGGCCTCGTCGGCCTCGCCGGCTGCTCCGACGGCGGAAACGGCGGAAACGGCGGCGACAACGACACCGGCGGCGACGACACCGGAAACGACACCGACGGCGAGGGGACGGACTCCGAGGGCGGAAACGGCGGCGACACCCAACTCACGTGGCACGCCGGCGGCACCGGCGGCACGTACTACCCGCTGTCGAACCAGTTCAAGAGCGTCGTCGAGGCGAACACCGATTACACCCTGCAGGTGCAGTCGACGGGTGCCAGCGTCGAGAACGCCGGCAGTCTCGGTAACGGCGACGCCGACTTCGCGCTCCTGCAGAACGACGTCGCGTACTTCGCGGTCAACGGCGAAGGTATCGAGGCGTTCGAGGGGAACGCCATCCCGAACATCCGCGGCGTGGCGACGCTCTACCCCGAGACCATCCACGTGGTGACGCCCGGCAACTCCGACATCCAGTCGGTGCAGGACCTCGAAGGCGCGACCATCAACACCGGCGACCTCGGCAGCGGCACGCAGGTCGACGCCCGACAGATTCTCGAAGCGGTCGGTATCCAGGACTACACCGAGCAGAACACCGACTTCTCGCAGGCCGCAGAGCAGATTCAGAACGGCGACGTCGACGCCGCGTTCGTCGTCGGCGGCTGGCCGGTCGGTGCCATCGAGGACCTCGCGAACAACAGCAACATCCGAATCGTCGAGATCTCCGGCGACGCGCGCGAGCAGGTCAAAGAGGCCGGTTCGTACTTCGCCGACGACGAGATTCCCGCCGGCACGTACAGCGGCATCGACGAACCCGTCCAGACCGTCGCCGTGCAGGCGATGATCGCGACCAACGAGGAGCAGTCCGAGGAGGTCGTCCAGTCGGTCACCGAAGCCATCTTCGAGAACACCGACGAGATCAACATCAAACAGGAGTTCATCACCGTCGACACCGCACAGGACGGGATGTCCATCGACCTGCACCCCGGCGCGCAGGCGTACTTCGACTCCGCCGGCACCGGTGGCAGCGGCAACGAAACCAGCGGTAACGAAACTAGCGGTAACGAAACCAGCGGCAACGAGTCGAACTAAGCGCACCCGGCCCGACCTCGCTCGGACGACCGCACACAACAGTGCGGTCTCTTGACCCGTACAGATGCACTTTCGACCGACTCTGCGTTCTTCGCACCGTCCATGAGCGACCGCTCCGGTCGTCGGTCGGTCGGGGTCGCACTCGCGTCGCTGGCCGTGCTCGCACTCGTTCTCGCCGGCGGCGCGGTGGCGACGCAACCCGACCGCGCGGTCGTCGTCGAAGACGCGGACACCGGCGAACGGCTGCTCACCGCGCCGGTCGAAAACGACACGACGGTGACGCTCGCGTACAACCACAGCGTCGAGGGCAGTCCCGTCCGCGACGTGTACGCGGTCCGCGGCGACGAACTCGTGATGACGCGCATGGAGTTCGCGTCGTACGGCTGGGGCTTCCCGGCACAGGCGAACGTCACCCGCGAGAACGGAACGTTCGTCCACAGACCCGACGACGTTCGACTGTCGGAACTACACGTCTCACCCGGTGACGTCGCCGGCCACCGGCTCCGCGTCGGCGACGAGACGTACGACCTCGTTTCGCGCTCGAACGGCGACACCGTACGGATTCACGTCGAACACCGCAGTATACTCCAACAGATGATACCATGACCGTCGACGACACCCCACCGGAAGAAGAGGAACTCTCCGAGGAGGAGAAGCAGGAACTCATCGACGAACTGGAGCGAAAACGCAACCTCCGCGGCGCCGCCGCCGTCGCCGTCGCGTTCATCGGCATCTGTTTCTCGGCGTTTCAGATGTGGCTCGCCGCGCGCGGGTTCATCTTCGAGCTGACGCTGCCCGTCGTCGGCTCGGTGCGCCTCGCCGCGCTCCAACAGCTACAGATCCGCGCGATTCACGTCGTGTTCGCGCTCGTCCTCGCGTTCATGCTCTACCCGGCGACGTCGAGCGGCGGGTTCTTCTCCCGGCGACTCTCCCGGGTCGTCCCCGGACTCGAACGCAGCTACGGGGCCGACCATCCGGCGACGCGGGCGGCGACGAGCGTCCGCTCGGGCGTCCGCTGGGCCATCGCCGACCCGTCCCGGCGGCGGGTGACGCCCGTCGACCTCGTGCTCGTCTTCCTGTCGGCGCTGACGGCGGCGTACATGATCACCGACTACGAGGAGATTCAGACGATGCGCGCGCTCGGACTCGGCTCCGGGCGTACCACCGGCGAAATGTACCCCTTTCTCGCGCCGCTCGTCGACGCCGTCGCTGCGCTCGGCGTCCCGATAGACGAGGTCTCGTACGCCTTCGTTCTCGGCGCCATCGGCGTCCTGCTCGTGCTCGAAGCCACGCGGCGGACGCTCGGGACGCTGCTCATGGTCATCGTCTCGACGTTCATCCTCTACGCGCGGTACGCGGGCAACATCCCGCAGGACCTACCGTATCTCGGCATCCTCTCGACGCCCTCGGCGTCGTGGGACTCGGTGATTCAGAACCTCTGGTACAACACCGCCAACGGCGTCTTCGGCGTCCCCGTCGAGGTGAGCGTCCGCTACATCTACATCTTCGTCCTCTTCGGAGCGTTCCTGGAGATGAGCGGCGCGGGACAGTGGTTCATCGACCTCGCGTACTCGATGACGGGGTCGCGCAAGGGCGGTCCCGCGAAGGCGAGCATCCTCTCCAGCGGGTTCATGGGGACCATCAGCGGCTCCTCAATCGCCAACACCGTCACGACGGGCGCGTTCACCATCCCGCTGATGAAGCGCTCGGGCTACCGACCGGAGTTCGCCGGCGGCGTCGAAGCCTCCGCCTCCTCCGGCGGGCAGATTCTCCCGCCCGTGATGGGCGCGGCGGCGTTCCTCATCGTCGAGTTCGTCGGCGTCTCCTACGACACCGTCATCGTCGCCGCGACGATACCCGCCATCGTCTTCTTCTTCGGCGTCTGGGTGATGGTCCACCTCGAAGCGTCGCGCGAGGGCATCGGCGGCGTCGACCCCTCCGAACTCGTCGCCGTCGGCAGCCACCTGCGGAGCGGCTGGTACTACCTCGCGCCCATCGCGCTGCTGCTCGTCTACCTCATCGGCATTCGCTACTCGGTGTCGCGGTCGGCGTGGTACACCATCGTCGCCATCATCGCGCTCATCGCGCTCGTCGCCACCTACAACGAACGGACGCGCGTCCCGCTTCTCGGGACCATCGCCGCGCTGTTCGCTGCCGAGGCGGTCGCGCGCCTGTTGACGGGCGCGGGCATCGTCGGCGCGCTGACCGGCGCGGGAACCGGCGGGATGGCGCCCCGCGCCGCGCTCGACGCCGCGGCCGGACAGCTCGGCACCATCATCGTGCTCGTCAGCGCGGCGTTCCTCGTCGCGCGACCGCGACTCCCGTCGCCGCTCCTGGAGTACGACCCCGCCGTCGACGACTCGGCGGAGAAGACGGCGGACGCGCTCGGCCGCCGCTCGCTCGCCGACAACAACGCCTACCGCTTCGGGACGTTCGTGCTCAAATCGATGGAGTCCGGTGCGAGAACCGCGACGGTCGTCGTCGTCGCCGTCGCCGCCGCGGGCGTCATCCCCGGCGTCATCAGCGTCTCCGGTCTCGGCCCGAACCTCGTCGCGCTCATCGAGGCCGTCTCCGGCGGGTCGCTCATCCTCCTCCTGGTCATCACGGCCATCTCCTCTATCATCCTCGGGATGGGGATGCCGACGACGGTGACGTACATCATCCTCGTCGCGCTGCTCGGCGGCGCCATCTCGGAACTGGCGAACATCCCGCTCTTGGCGGCGCACCTGTTCATCCTCTACTTCGGCGTCATCGCCGACATCACGCCGCCGGTCGCCGTCGCGGCCTACGCCGCCTCCGGCGTGGCGAAGTCCGACCCGTTCAAGACGGGTGTCGAGGCGTTCACGCTCTCGCTGAACAAGGCTATCGTCCCGTTCGCGTTCGTCTTCGCGCCGGGCATCCTGCTCATCCGCGGCGAGAGCACCGAACAGTACCACATAATCAACTTCGCGGACGTGGCCGACATCGGCTACTTCGTCCCGGAGGTGGTCGTCCCCATCGTCGGATTGTTCCTCGGCGTATTCGCGCTCGGTCCGACTATCATCGGCTATCTCTACTCGCCGCTCAGCAGCGCCGAGCGCTCGCTGTTCGCCGTCTCCTCGATTCTGCTCATGGCGCCGCAGATGCTCCTCGACCCGCTGTTCACGATTCTCTCGGGAGCCGGGATGAGCGTCGGCGTCGAGATACTGACGCTCGACCTGCTGCTCCGGGCGGTCGGCGGCGTGCTGTTGGGGGCGCTGACGCTTCTGAACCGGCGGCAGATGGAAGGCGAGCGCGCCGAACCGTCGTCGGCGTCGCCGACGACCGACTGAGAGCGGCTTTCTTTTCCCGATTCTACGACCGCTGTCCGCTCGTCAGCGACCGCTCGACGCGGTACGCGACGCCCGCGAACGCGGTGAGACCGGCGACGGCGAGAAGCGAGAACAGCGGTCCGAACGACCCGAACCCGACGACGCCGGTGGCTACGCCGAGTCCGACAAGAACCGAAAACGCGTTCGCGGCAGTCGTCCCGACCGCTCCGAGACGCGACCGTGCGTCGCGCACCGTCCATCGGACGAACGCCACGGAGAGCGTCCGAACGACGAGATACGTCGCCGCGAACGAGACCAACGCGAGCAGGACGACGAACGCCAGTTCCGGCGCGTATTCGGGAAGTGAGGCTTCGCTTCCCGCGAGTTGGAGGAGCATGCGTCCCGCTTTTCGGACAGTCGATATAAGTGTTCAGACGACGACCCCTTCTCACTTCCCGCTCGGCCTCAGAACCGGTCGACGCCGAACGGTTCGAGTTCCCCGGTCGCGTCCTCGCCGCGGACCGCGTCGGCGACGAGTTTGCCGCTGTACGGCCCCAGTTGGAGCCCGGTCGGTCCGTGGCCCGTCGCCACGAACGCGCCGTCGACGCCGGGCACCTCGCCCAGAACGGGTAATCCGTCCTCGGCGAGCGGTCGCAGTCCCACTCGGACCTCCCGAAGCGACGCGTCGGCGAGTCCCGGCGCGACCCGGAGAATCTCTCCGAACACGTCGTGCAGACCCTCGACGGTCGTCTTCGGTTCGAACCCCGCGCCCGTCTCGCGCGTCGCGCCGACAGCGACGCGGCCGTCGTCCCACGAGACGAGGTACTTGTGGCGGTAGGGGCTGACGATAGGCCAGCCCTCGGTGTCGGCGTCGAGGTCCAGGTGGACGATCTGGCCGCGCTGCGGTTCGACCGGTATCTCGACGCCCAACTGCGCGCCGAAGGCGTTCGACCACGCCCCGCCCGCGACGACGACGGCGTCGGCGGCGAGTTCCGTCTCACCGACGACGACGCCCGTCACCTCGTCGCCGTCGACGACGAGCGACTCGACGCTCGCCTCCAGCGTATCGAGGCCGTGGTTCTCGCCCGCGCGGCGGAGCGCCCCCTCGAACGTCTGTCCGTCGACGCGGGCGGCGTCGTCGTAGTAGAACGCCCGCTCCGTCTCGCCCAGCGGCGGGAAGCGCTCGCGCGCCTCCTCGGAGCTGAGTTCGTGAACCGTCCCCTCGGCGGGCGGTTCGCCGGCGGCCTGTCGCTCGCGGATGCGCGCGAGCACCTCGTCGTACTGTTCGGCCTCCTCGGCGTCGAACGCGACGTTCAGCAGCCCCCGTTTCGCGTAGCCGTGCGGTCCGTCCTGCTCCGCTTCCAGCGCCGCCACGAGTTCGCCGTAGTAGTCGACGGCCGTCGTCGCGAAGTCGAACCACGTGCTGTCGCCGCCGCGACTGCTCGTCGCCGCCGAGAGGATGCCCGCGCCGGCGTCGGTCGCTCTCCCCTCGTCGCGCCGGTCGACGAGCAGCGTCTCGCACCCCTCGCGGGCGAGATGGTAGGCAGTGGACGCGCCGACGATGCCGCCGCCGACGACGATAGCCTCGTACGCTCCGTCCGTCTCGTCTCGTTCGGTCATGTTTCGGGCGACGTAACCCGCCGCCGTGAGTGTGTCGTTGGCGGAACTGCGCGAGTGCTCACCCTCCGAGTTCGACCCGTCCGCTCGTGGCGTTCCGCAGTCGCTCCCTGAGGGCGTCGGCGTCGTCGACGGGCACCCGGACCTCGAATCGGACCGACTCCTCGTACTCGGCGTCGAACTCGACGCCCGCGCTCTCCAGGATACCGCGGACCGTCCCCGAGTCGTCGTACTCGACCTCCGCGGAGAACGTCTCGTGCGGCAGTTCCTCGACGACGCCCGCGGCCTCGACGGCCTCCTTGACGGCGCGGGAGTACGACCGCGCGAGACCGCCGACGCCGAGGTTCGTCCCGCCGTAGTAGCGCGTCACGACGGCGACGACGTTTCTGATGTCCTGCTGGACGAGCACGTTCAGCGCCGGCTTCCCCGACGACCCGGTCGGTTCCCCGTCGTCGCTCTGGTACTCCCGGAGCATCACGTCACCCGGGTTCGACGCCGAGGCGGGGCCCGCGGGGACGCGGTAGGCGGGAACGTTGTGGGTTGCGTCCGGGTGTTTCTCCTCGATTTCGGCGACGAACGCCTCCGCGGCGTCGACGCCGTCGGCGGGGGAGACGTAGCCGATGAACTCCGAGCCGCGGACCTCGAACTGCGCGCTCGCCCGCCCGGCGACGGTGCGATAGGCGTCGGTCATGGTCGTGTGCGCGGGGCGCGGGGAGAAAGGGTTGTCTCTGTCGTTCCACCGGCCCGGTTCAGCGGTCGAGGCCGACGAGCGCCGCGAACGCGCCGACACCGACCAGTTCGGCGAACATCGACACGAAGTCGCGCGGCTCTTCGAGGAGGTGTTCGAGGATGGTCGCGAGCGGTCCCTGGGCGTGTCCGCCGGGGACGAGGCCGCCGTGGTCGCCGAGGTGCCACCAGGCGTAGCCGAGGACGTACGCGGCGAGCACCGCCGCCGCGAGGGCGTACAGCGCGCGGTCGCGGCGGCCGAGCAGCATCGCGCCGACGACGCCGAGAAGCAGCAGTCCGGAGGGGACGAACAGGTACGGTCGGGGGTCGGCGAACGACCCCGCCTGCAGGTAGGCGAGCAGTCGCGGGAACCCCCACCAGAGGTGGATGGTCGCCGCGACGAACGCCGCCTGCCCGGCGACGAGGCGCGTGACGGTGACGCCCGCGCTCTCGGTGGTCGTCGGCTCGCTCGACCGCACCGCCGTCGGCTTGTCCATGCGCGTTTTTGGCCCCTCGGGGTAGATTACGCTGTTCATCGCCGGTCGGCGTTCGAGCCCCGAACCACTCAGGCGAGACTGATGCGGCGGACGAACGGGAGCGCCGAGATCTCGTTGAGCAGGTCGCCGGGGATGGGGTCGTCGGTGACGATGTACAGTTTCGGCTCGTCGGTGAACTCGGGGTCTTCGCTTATCGTCTGGCGGATGCTGATGCCCTCGTCGGCCAACAGCGTCGTGATCGTCGAGACGATACCCGGTTCGTCGGCGTCGCCGACCTCGACGGTCAGCGCGGCCAAGTCGAGCACGGGCGCGAGGCTCAACAGACTCGGGATGGCGCTGATGTTCTGGAAGATGGGCCGCAGGTCGTCGTCGGCGAGAACCGCCTCCGTCGTCGAGTCGATGACGCGGCGGTCGACGCCGATCTCGCGGGCGATCTGGGTGTTCGGAATCTCGATACTGCCGGAGACGACGCGTCCCTCGTCGTTGACCGAAAAGCCGCGTTCGAGGAGCAGACGGATGACCGCCTGTTGGCTCGGACTCCCCTCGAACTTCTCCATGATTTCGTCGAACATTCGCTTGCGAGTGCCTGCGCGCCTCGCGGTCTTAGTTGTGGCCGTCTCCGCCGGCCGCGCCGTTGGTTTTTAGCCGCCGGCCCGCGCGTCTGGCGTATGGCCGACCTCGACTCGTGTTACTTCTGCGGGACGTTCGGCGACGGCCTCACCGAACTCGCCGTCGTCCCGCCGCGGTTCGACCCGACCGACGACCAGCAGCGGACGGTCGTGCTCTGTACGGCCTGCCGGCAGAAACTCGGCACCGTCCTCGAACCGCTCGTCGACGTGCTCGGCGGCGCTGAACCGGAGAGCGGCTCTTCGACCCCCGACGCGTCGTCCCCGTCGCCGGAACCTGTCGAAACCACCGGCGCCACCGACGACGAGTACGACGCCGCCGACACCGCCGACGCTGACGACGCTGCCGAAACCACCGACGCCGACGACGCTGCCGAAACCACCGACGCTGACGACGCTGCCGAAACCACCGACGCTAACGACGCCCGACCCGACGAGGGGATACAGACGGAGTCGAACCCGGACCCGGAACAGACGCCTACGGTACCGTCGCCGGGCGACGCCATCGACACGACCGGGTTCGACGACCCGCTCGCGCTCGACGCCGAGGGCGTTACTATCGGGACGCCGGTCGGCGAGGGGACGAACGACGACGACGATGGCGACGACGCCACGTCCGCTCCCGACAGCGACGGGAGCGATGCGAGCGTCGACCCCGACGAAGGCAGTGAAGGAGACGACCGCGACGACGCTGGCCACGACCGCGACGACGCCGGCCACGACGAGAACGACGCGGCCGCACGCGCCGAGGAACCCGCCGAGTTCAGAACCGTGATGCGGCTGCTCTCCAATCGGGAGTTCCCCGTCGACCGCGCGGAGATCGAGTCGCTCGCCTCGGGCGCGTACGAGCTCGACGACTCGCAGGTCCGCGACATTCTCGACCACGCCGTCGACCGCGGCGTGCTCGCCGAGCGGAACGGACAGTTACACCGCGACTGAGCCCCGAGTCCCCCTCCCGCGACGGACCGAACGCGTTTTCGCGCTCGTCCGCGCGATTCGAGTATGAACGACGTGTTGTGGGAACCCGCCGACGGCGCTGGACTCGAACATCTGCGGTACGAAACCGGGCCGCTGTCGGCCGACTCGGTCGTCCTCGGCGTCGACGAGGGAGACCGCTTCCGGATTCGGTACGCGCTCGACTGCGACGCCGACGGACGCGTCCGCTCGGTGTCGGTCGAGTCGTTCGACGGTGAGGCGGGTCTCGAACTCGCCGCGGACGGCGAGGGTCGGTGGACCGACGGCGACGGCGCGCCGATTCCCGAACTCGACGGCTGTTTGGACGCGGACATCTCGGCGACGCCGTTTACGAACGCGCTTCCGATTCGCCGGCTGAACCTCGCTTCCGGCGAGTCGGCGACGCTCTCGATGGTGTACGTCTCGGTTCCGGCGTTCGAGGTTTCGGCGGTCCAGCAGCGGTACACCTGTCTGGACCCGGTCGACGCCGACGGCGGTCGTTTCCGGTACGAGAGCCTGACGAGCGGTTTTTCGGCCGAGATTCCGGTCGACTCCGAGGGGGTCGTCCGCGACTACCCGGACCTGTTCCGACGGACCGACTGAGGAGGACGTTCCGGTTCCGCGCTCACAGTTCGCCTTTCGTGCTCGGCGTGTCGTCGGCGCGGCGCTCGTCGATGCGGGTCGCGTCGTCGAGCGCCCGCGTGAGCGCCTTGAACAGCGCCTCGACCTCGTGGTGGGCGTTGACGCCGCGCTCGACGTCGACGTGGAGCGTCAGGCCGGCGTTCATCGCCAGCGAGTACGCGAAGTGCCGCGCCATGTCGCTCGAAAAGTCGCCGATCCGGTCCTGCGAGAACTCGCCCTCGAAGTCGAAGTGTGGCCGGCCGCTCACGTCGACGACGACGCCGACGACGGCCTCGTCCAGCGGCACCTTCCGGTCGGCGTAGCGGACGATGCCGCGTTTGTCGCCGAGGGCGTCCTCGAACGCCTCGCCGAGCACGATGGCGACGTCCTCGACGGTGTGGTGGTCGTCGACGTGCAGGTCGCCGTCGCACTCCACGTCGAGGTCGAAGAGGCCGTGTTTGGCGAACGCGGTCAGCATGTGGTCGAAGAAGCCGATGCCGGTGTCGACGTCGGCCTCGCCGGTGCCGTCGACGTCGAGCGTGAGGTCGATGGTGGTCTCCGCCGTCTCGCGGAACACGGCGGCCGTGCGGTCGCTCATGCTCGCACCT
Organism: Haloprofundus sp. MHR1; assembly: GCF_005155585.1. NCBI lineage: Archaea > Methanobacteriati > Methanobacteriota > Halobacteria > Halobacteriales > Haloferacaceae > Haloprofundus > Haloprofundus sp. MHR1. The sequence goes on along the minus strand of NZ_CP039833.1, from coordinate 1,284,662 downwards.
CGGACGCCGCGCGTATCACCGTTGCGCTCTCACACACCCGCGACGCGTCACCGCGGCCACGCTCACAACCCGACACCGAGATTACACTCGTCTGACGCGAGGCAGACGGCCGTCTGCTACCTTTTGATATGTCTGAAGTGTTTCTCGGCGAGCACCGATGAAGCGCGAACTGACGATAGCGCTCACACTCGTCGTGGGGGTGCTGTTCGTCTCCTCGATGACGTTCACCGGCGTCGTGCTCGGTGTCGTCCTCGTCCTGCTCGCGGCCGTCGGCACCGTCGACGCGCTCGAACGCGGCGTCGGCTGCCGGTTCCGTCACTGACGGTGCCATCGCTGGCAGCGCCGGCTCCGTTACGAACACTGTCGATTCCGTCGCTGACACTGCCAGTTCCGTCACGGACGCTGTCGGTTCCGCCGCTGACGGACAACGTTACGCCGACATCGCCTCGCGGAGCGTGAACTGTCCTTCGTACAGCGCCGTCCCCACGACGACTGCCGCCGCACCCGCCTCGCGGAGCGCCCGCACGTCGTCGACGGTGGCGACGCCGCCGCTGGCGACGACCGGAATGTCGACCGCGTCGGCGAGACGGCGGACTCGGTCCGCCTGCACGCCTTCTAACCGCCCCTCGACGTCGACGTCGGTGAACAGGACGGCTCCGGCGCCGAGCGCTTCGTAGCGGCCCGCCGCCTCCACCGGGTCCAATCCGGTCCCCTCGGTCCACCCCGAGACGACGACTTCGCCGTCTTTCGCGTCGAGGCTCACCATCACCGAGTCGGGATACTCGTCGCTTATCTCGCCGACGACGTCGGGATTTTCGACGGCCGCCGTGCCGAGGATGACCCGGTCGACGCCGCCGTCGAGCAGCGAGAGCGCGTCCGCCGCGGTTCGGATGCCGCCGCCGACCTGCACGTCGACGTCCGTCGCCTCCACGATGGCTTCGATGGCCGCGGCGTTCTCGCGCTGCCCCTCGAACGCGCCGTCCAAGTCCACGAGGTGGAGCGTCTCCGCGCCCTCGTCGACCCATCGGCGGGCCGCCTCGACGGGGTCGCCGTATCGCTTCTCCGTGCCGCGCTCGCCCTGGACCAGCTGGACGACTTCGCCGTCCTGCACGTCGACGGCCGGCACGACCTCGAACTCGGGGAACTGTCTCATAGCCGACGCTGCGGGCCACGGCGAGTAAAACACCTCGGTCGACGACACTCGGCCGACGACACTCGGCCGACCGAGTCGGACACCTGTTCGCGCCCGAACACGACGAGCGCGCCGGAACCGGACGCTTATGTGGGTTTCACGCGAACCATCGTAGCGTGTCGACCCTCCTCTTGGCCGCCGGGATTCTCGTCGCCGTCTTCGTCGGCTTCAACATCGGCGGCTCCAACACCGGCGTCGCGTTCGGACCCGCCGTCGGCAGCGGTGCGGTGTCGAAACTCGCCGCCGGTGGCCTGATGACGGTGTTCGCGCTGCTCGGCGGCTGGACCGTCGGCCGTCGCGTCGTCGATACGCTCGGCAGCGACATCGTCACCGGCGACCCGTTCACGCTGTCGGTGAGCATCGCCATGCTGTTCTTCGTCGGGCTCGCGCTGTTCGCCTCGAACGTCTTCGGCGTTCCCGCCTCCACGTCGATGACGGCCGTCGGCGCCATCGCCGGCTTCGGCCTCGCGTCCAACCGTCTGAACACGGGCGTCGTCCTCGAGATCGTCTCGTGGTGGTTCGTCGCACCCATCGTCGGCTTCTGGGTGAGCGCCGTCGTCGGCCGCTACGCCTACGACGAAATCGCCGCTCGAATCGCCGTCAGACAGTCCGAAGGGCCGCTGTTGGAGTTCGCCCCCCGACCGAAGTTAGGACCGAACACGACGATGCGCGAACTCGGCGGAACGGCGCTCGTCGTCGCCATCGCCTGCTACATGGCGTTCTCAGCGGGCGCGTCGAACGTCGCGAACGCCGTCGCCCCGCTGGTCGGCAACGGGTCGCTGACGATGAACCAGGGCATCCTGCTCGCGGCGGGGTCCATCGGACTCGGGGCGTTCACCATCGCGCGGCGGACGCTCGACACCGTCGGCAACGACCTCACCGACCTCCCGTTGGCGGCGGCGCTGGTCGTCGCCACGGTCAGCGCGAGTCTCGTCACCGTCCTCTCGGGGCTCGGAATCCCGGCGAGTTTCGTCGTCATCGCCACGATGAGCATCGTCGGACTCGGCTGGGGGCGAGCGACCCGCGCCGAAGGGACGACGCTCCCGGGTACGCCCCCCACCGGCGTCGGAACACCTGGGGCGACCAGGTCGACGGAGGCGTCCGCGCAGTCGGCGGCGGCCGCGACCGGGTTCGGAACGGCCGGCGAACTGACCGAGGAACCGCCGCTCGCGCCCACGGAGACGGCGGCGACGGCCGAACTGTACCGACCGGCGACGACGGCTCGAATCGTCTTGCTACAGAATCTCGTCCCGGCGCTCGCGACCGCCGCGGCCTACATCGTCTTCCGGTTCGTGCCCTTCGTGTAACTCGGCTCTCACGTCGTTCACTCGAATGCGGACGGCTTAACAGTCGAACGGGAGTATGCCCCCTACCGTGGTAGAAGCGCTTCTCGTCGTCGGCGTTCTGGTCGCCGTCTTCGTCGGCTTCAACATCGGTGGCTCCTCCACCGGCGTCGCGTTCGGTCCCGCCGTCGGCAGCGGCGTGGTGAACAAACTCGTCGCCGCCGCGTTGATGGCGGTGTTCGCGCTGCTCGGCGGCTGGACCGTCGGGCGGGAAGTCGTCGAGACGATGGGCGGCGAAATCGTCCCGCAGAGCCAGTTCACCCTCGCCGCCAGCGTCGCCGTCTTGCTGTTCGTCGGACTCGCGCTGCTCGTCTCGAACACCTTCGGCGTTCCCGCCTCCACGTCGATGACGGCCGTCGGTGCCATCGCCGGACTCGGACTGGCGACCGACACGCTGAACCAGCCCAAGATGCTCGAAATCGTCTCGTGGTGGATCGTCGCGCCGATTCTGGCCTTCTGGGTCTGCGCCGTCATCGGCCGCTACGTCTACCCGCACCTCGACGCCCGGTTCGTCATCGACAGCAGCGACGGGCCGCTCGTCGAGTACACGCCGCTGCCTCGCCTCGGCCCGGGGACGACGCTGCGCGAACTCGTCGGAGCGGTGCTCGTCGTCGTTATCGCCTGTTACATGGCGTTCTCGGCGGGCGCGTCGAACGTCGCGAACGCCGTCGCCCCGCTGGTCGGCAACGGCGCGGTCCCCATCGACCAGGGCGTGTTACTGGCGAGCGGCGCGATAGCACTCGGGGCGTTCACCATCGCGCGGCGGACGCTCGACACCGTCGGCAACGACCTCACCGACCTCCCCATCCTGGCGGCGCTCATCGTCGAAGTCGTCAGCGCCACGCTCATCACCGTGTTGTCGGCTCTGGGCATCCCGGCGAGTCTCGCGGTGAGCGCGACGATGAGCATCGTCGGACTCGGGTGGGGACGGGCGACCCGCACGGTGACGCTCGGGCAGGCGGTTCGCGGCGAGGGCCCGAAGGTGTCGGTGAACGCGCTGGCGGCCGAACGGCAGGAGGAGGTCCCGCGCGTCGGCGACGAGAGCGACGACCTCACCGCCAACGACCTGTTCGACCCCGGGACGACCGGACGGGTCATCTTCTTCTGGATTCTCACCCCGTCGCTGTCAGCGGTGGCGTCGTTTCTGCTCTTTACGTTCGCCCCGCTGTAACCGCCGGTCGACTCCGAGTTTCGGTTCCTGTGGCCCGAACCACCACACGACTCTGGGCTGAACAGCAAAGTCTAATGGTATGGGTGTCGAACCTGTGCCTGATGCCCACGGTAGAATACCTTAACTACGAAGTACTGGACGACCAGGGTTGGGAGATGGACGACGACGACCTCTTCGACAACGCCGCAGACGCCGGCCTCGACGAAGAGGACTACGGTTCGCTCGACGTCAACGAGGGCGAGTACATCCTCGAAGCCGCCGAGGCGCAGGGCTACGACTGGCCGTTCTCCTGCCGTGCAGGCGCCTGTGCGAACTGCGCCGCCATCCTGTACGAGGGCGAGATCGAGATGGACATGCAGCAGATTCTCTCCGACGAAGAGGTCGAGGAGAAGAACGTCCGTCTCACCTGCATCGGTTCGCCGCAGGCCGAAGAGGTCCGCATCGTGTACAACGCGAAGCACCTCGACTACCTGCAGAACCGCGTCATCTGAGCGGTCGACCGTTCTCACCCAGCATATTTTATCCGAATCAGCCGTCGTAGCCGCCGCTCTCCGCCGGGGAGCGGTCCTATTTCTCGCGCCCACCCGACACGACCACAACACCTATTTTCCCTACCCGCAAGGGCGAATCATGCTCGGTACGATGCCGGATCTGCTGCGTCTGCTCGTCGTTCCCGTCTTCGCGTGGGCGGCGTGGCGGGACGTAGAGACGCGCCGCCTCCCGAACCGCATGTGGCCCCCGCTGGCGGCGCTCGGCATCGTCCTGCTCGGGTGGGACCTGTTGGCGGCGTACCCCTTCGGCCCGCTCGACTCGCTGTTCCTCCTCCAGGTCGCGATCAGCGTCTTCTTCGTCGCGCCTCTCGGCTACGCGTTCTGGTACGTCGGCGGCTTCGGCGCGGCGGACGCGAAGGCGCTCATCGTCCTCGCGCTCCTGTTCCCGACGTTCCCCTCGTATCTCGTCTCGGGCGTCGAACTCCCCCTCGTGGAGACGACGCTCGGCGTCTTCTCGTTCACCATCCTCACGAACGCCGTGCTCGTCGCCGTCGCGTATCCGGTCGCGCTCGCTCTGCGAAACCTCGCGGCGCGGCGGTTCTCGTCGGTGATGTTCGTCGGCCAGGAGGTCACCGTCTCCTCGCTGCCGACCCGTCACGGGAGTCTGTTCGAGACGCCGCGCGGCTACACCCGCGACGGCCTCGACCTCGACGCGCTCCGGATGTACCTACGCTGGCGCGGGACGACGCTCTCGGAACTCCGCGCCGATCCCGACGCACACCGCGACCCGGCGAGCGTCGGCGAGACGCACCCCGTCGGCGACGGGTCGGTCGGCGACGGTCCCGCCGTCGCCGACGGCGGAACGACGCTCGCGGAACACCACGACGGGAGCGTCGACCGCGATTCTCCGGCGGCGTACGACGACCCGTGGGCCGCCGAGGCGTTTCTCGACTCGCTCGACTGGAGCGCCTACGGAACGACGCCCGAGAAACTCCGCGACGGCCTCGACCTCGTGGCGACCCGCGAGCGAGTGTGGGTGATGCCCGGCCTCCCGTTCGTCGTCCCCACGTTCGTCGGCCTGCTCGTCGCGCTCCTCTACGGCGACATCCTGTTCGGAGTGCTGGGCGCAGTCGGACTGGTCTGACCGTCGAAAACGCACAAGACATATCGGCCGGACCCGCTTCTGTGCGAGTATGACCGTCGACGTGGACTTCGGCGAGGACGGCCTCGTCCCCGCCGTCGCCCAGGACGCCGACTCCGGCGAGGTGTTGATGCTGGCGTACGTCTCGCCCGAAGCGCTCGACCGAACCCGGGAGACGGGGCGCGCACACTACTACTCGCGAAGCCGCGACGAACTCTGGGAGAAGGGCGCGACGAGCGGCCACACCCAGGACGTGAGAGAGATTCGCGTCGACTGCGACGCCGACACTCTGCTGTACCTCGTCGACCAGTCCGGCGGCGCGTGCCACACCGGCCACCGCTCCTGTTTCTACCGGACTATCGACGACGAGAACGTCGGCGAGCGGGTGTTCGACCCCGACAACGTCTACTGACCCATGACCGACGCACACCACTCCGCGGCCGACTCCGAGAGCGGTGAGAGCGTCGAACCGACCGTCGACCCCTCGGACCCCTCGAACGCGGGGGCGGTCGCCGACGAACTGGAGGCCGCCTTCGAGGACCGCCGACGCGCCGAGGCGGCCGTCGTCGACGAAGGTGCGGAAACCGTCGAACTCGTCGCCGACGCCTACGACCGAGCGCTGACGCTCCTGGACCGCTACGAGGGCCGCGCCACCGGAACCGGCGACTTCGGCGCGTTCGTCGAGTTCGAACGGAAGTTCGCCGAACTCGTCGAGGACGTCGAGGACGACGCGCCCGCCGCCGACGCGTTCGACGCGGCCAACGACCTCCTCGACCGTCGCCGCTTGAGCGAGAAGCACTTCGACGCCGCCCGCGACGCGCTCGCTCCCGCCGCCGACGTCGCCGCGCTCCTGGCGGAACGAGACGCCGCCCGCGAGCGGCACCGAAACGCCACGAGGGACGCCGAACAGTGCCTCTCGAACGTCGACGACCGCCTCTCGGAGCTCCGACGCCTCGAACGGCTCGGCGAGGCCGACCTCGACGCGCCCGTCGACCGACTCCGCGACCCGGTTCGGGCGTACAGCGACGCGGTCGAAGCGGCGTTCGAGACGTACAAGCGCGACGCGAGCGCCCGGGAGGTGCTCTCGTTCGTCGAAACGGCCGCCGGCTATCCGTTAGTGGACTACGACACGCCGCCCGCCGACGTCCGCGAGTACGTCGACTCGGCCGACGTGGGCGGAGAGCCGATTCCGGACCTGCTGGAGTACGCGGACTACTCGAACTCGAAGCTCTCGCACTTCGTCTCCGACCCGGCGGAACTGAAGGCGCGCGTCGCGGTGAACCGAACCTATCTGAGTCGCCTCGACGGCGGGCCGCTGACGGTGTCGTGGCCGCCGCCGTCGGCCGACGCGCTCCGGTGTCTGGTTCCCGAACTCGTCTCCGTCGTCTCGCGGTTCGCCCCCGAGGACGTCGTCGCTCGGTGCCGAGAGCTCCGCTATCTCCCCGAGAGCGACGACTACGAACGTCTCCGGACGGCGGCGGAGGCCCGCGAGTCGCTCACCGATGCGGAGCGGTCGAGAATCCAGCGCGGCGAGGTGTCGGCGTCGCTCGACGCGTTCAGTACAGTTCGTGACCGCCTGCGTACCACGCTGGACCGGTGCGGGTACGACTCAGAAGCGCCGCTCGACGTCCCTCCGTCTGCGTGACCCGGTCGGCACCGTTCTCTTCGTCTCTCCTCGGCGTCCCTCGCGGCCGTCGCTCGACTCAGGGGTCCGGGAGCGCGGCCGTCAGCGTCGCGCGGGCGTCCTCGGCCAACCGTTCGGCGCGGGCGGCGTCGCGGGCCTCCGCGTAGATCCGGACTTTCGGCTCGGTCCCCGAGGGGCGGACGAGCACCCACGCGTCGCCGTAGTCGAGGCGGTAGCCGTCGATAGTGTTCGGCTGCGCGTCTGCCTCCTCGGCGTACGTCTCGGCGGCGGCGAGCATCGCGTTCAGCTCCGCCTCCGAGTCGTACACGAGGTTGACGCGGACGTTGTGGTAGTCGGTGTACGGTTCGACGATTTCGGAGGGCGGCCGTTCGGCGACGAGTTCGAGGAACTTCGCGCCGATGAACGCGCCGTCGCGGACGAGGCGGTAGTCGGGGAAGAAGACGCCGCCGTTGCCCTCGCCGGCGACGGGGACGGTCTCGCCCTCGGCCCACAGCTCTCGAATCCGGGTGATGAGGTTCGTGCTGCCGATGGGCGTCAGTTCCAGCGTCGCGCCCACCTCGTCGCAGACGTCGACGAGGCGCTGGGAGACGTTGACCGCGGCGACGGTCGTGTCGCCCGCCGAGAGGCCGGCGGCCGAAAGCGCCGCCAGCGAGGCGTCGCCCTCGATGTACTCGCCGCGTTCGTCGAAGAAGATGGCCCGGTCGGCGTCGCCGTCGTGGGCGATTCCCACGTCGGCGTCGGTCGCGCGGACCAGTCGCCCGAGGTCGCCGAGGTTCTTCTCGACGGGTTCGGGATTCCGTCCCGGGAAGTGGCCGTCGGCCTGCCCGTTGACGGTGACGACCTCGCAGCCGAGTTCGCGGTAGAATCCGGGGCTCGTGAGTGCGCCTGCGCCGTGGCCGGGGTCGAGTGCGACCTTGAGGTTCCCGGCGGCGATCTTCTCGCGGTCGACGGTGGCGAGCATCTCCTCGACGTAGTCGCGGTTCGCCGACTCGACGCGGCGCGTCTCGCCGACCTCGTCCCACGCGACGGTGTCGAACTCCTCGGCGAGGATGTGGCCCTCGATGCGTTCGAGGCGCTCGACGACGAGTTCGACGCCGTCGGGGCCGACCAGTTTCACGCCGTTGTACTCCGGCGGGTTGTGCGAGGCGGTGATGACGATTCCCGGAATCCCCTCGACTTCGCAGTAGCGCGTCGCGGCGGGCGTCGGCGTCACGCCGATGCGGTCGACGTCGACGCCCACACTCGCCAGCCCGCTGGCGGCGGCGTTCGAGAACAGCTCGCCCGTCGTCCGGGTGTCGCGTGCGATGGCGGCACGGTCGACGTTCCACACCGTCCCGGCGGCTTTCGCCACCCGGAGCACGAACTCGGGGGTTAGCTGTTCGTTCGCCACCCCGCGCGTTCCACTCGACCCGAACAACTTCATTGGCGGTTGCTCTTGCGGGCAGAAAGAAAGCCGTTCCGGAGACGACTCACCAGACTGTCCAGTCACCGGCCCTCGCTGCGTGCCGTGCCGCGAGTTACCGTGATTCGTTGCCGGACTCCTCGTCGCCGCCGATGTCGAGTTCCGTCTGTGAGAGCGGAACCGCCGTGACGCCGCCCGCGTTGCCGTTGGTGTACGCGTAGATGACGACGCCCGCGTCCTCGTCGACGACGCGTTTGAGCGTGCCGTTGAACTGGTCGTCGCGCGGGTTCGCCGACACCCACCACTGGGGCTGGCGCTCGTCTGTCTCGTCCGTCTCTTCCTCTTCGACCGGTCGAAACTGACCGCTCACGTCTTCGTCCGCTTCGGAGGGGGAACCAAACAGGCCCATGCGCGATACGCGCACCGACCCGTCAAAAAAACTGCGTGTTCGCTCAGCGGTTCAGCGTGTGAATCGCCTGGTCTTCGGCGTTCTCGGCGGCCTCCTGCACCACTTCGGCGAGCGTCGGGTGGGTGTGGATGGTCGCGGCGACGTCTTCGAGCGTCGCGCCCATCTCGACGGCGAGCGCGACCTCGGCGATGAGCTCCGACGCCTCGGGACCGACGATCTGGCCGCCGAGGACGAACCCGGAGTCCTCGTCGGCGACGAGGCGACAGAACCCTTCGGTGTGACCCGTCGTCATCGCGCGGCCGCTGGCGTTGAACGGCATCTGGCCGACGACCGGTTCGAAGCCCGCTTCCTCGGCCTCCGCTTTCGTCATGCCGACCGTCGCGATTTCGGGGTCTGTGAACACCGCGGCCGGGACTGCCTGATAGTCCAGCGCCGCGGGTTCGCCCGCGATGACCTCGGCGGCGACGATGCCCTCCTTGAACGCTTTGTGCGCGAGCATCGGTTCGCCGGCGACGTCGCCGACGGCGAAGACGTGGTCGATGTCGGTCCGCGCGTAGTCGTCGGTTTCGAGGAACCCTCGCTCGTTCGGTTCGAGGTCGATGGCGTCGAGACCCAAGGTGTCCGTCACGGGCGAGCGGCCGACGGCGACGAGCACCTTGTCGGCGGGGTACGTCGACTCCTCGCCGTCTTCGGTCTCGGTGACGACGGTGATGCCGCCGTCGCTGGAGTCGCGCCACTCCGACGCGCCCTCGCCGAAGTGAAACTCGATGCCGAGTTCCTTCGCGCGGCGCTTGACGACGTTCGCCACGTCGTCCTCGTAGCCCGGCAGCGCGTCGTCGAGCATCTCGACGACCGTCACGTCGGTACCGAGTTTGGCGTAGACGGTCGAGAGCTCCATGCCGATGTAGCCCGCGCCGACGACGACGAGACGCTCCGGAATCGTGTCCATGTCGAGCGCCTCGCGCGACCCGATGACGGGGTCGTCCGCGTAGCTGAAGTTCGGAATCTCGATTGGGCGACTCCCCGTCGCGACGATGCAGGAGTCGAACTCGATGCTCTCGCTCCCCTGACCCTCGCCGCCGTGGGCGACGCGGACGCTGTTCTCGTCTTTGAACCTCGCCGTCCCCTTCACGAGGTTGACGCCGTTCGCCTTACACAGCTTCTCGACGCCGCCCGTCAGGCGGTCGACGATGCCGTCCTTCCAGCCGACCATCTGCGCCATGTCGACGGCGGGGTCGGCGTGGATGCCCATCTCCTCGGCGTTGCCCGCCTCGTGGGCGAGGTCCGCGCCGGTGATGAGCGCCTTCGAGGGGATGCAGCCGCGGTTGAGGCAGACGCCGCCGTAGTCGTCCTTCTCGACCAGCGTCGTGTCGAGTCCGCGTTGTGCGGCGCGGATGGCGGCCACGTAGCCGCCCGGTCCGCCGCCGATGACCAGTACGTCCGTTCCGGTTGAGATATCTCCGACGACCATTGTGTTATTCGAGTAGCAGGAGTTTGGGGTTACGGAGGTTCTCCATCACCGTGTTCGTGAACGCTGCGGCGTCCGCGCCGTCGATGACGCGGTGGTCGATGGAGAGCGACAGCGGGAGCGTCTCCTTCGCGACGACGTCGTCGCCGTCCTCGCTCTCTTCGACGACCGGCCGTTTTTCGATGCCACCGAGTCCCAAGATAGCCGTCTCGGGGTAGTTGATTATCGGCGTGGCGTACTCGCCGCCGATGGCCCCGAAGTTCGTGATGGTGAACGTGCCGCCCTGCATCTCCTCGCGGGTCACCTTCCGCTCGCGGGCGCGCGAGGCGAGGTCGTTGACCTCGCGGGAGAGCTGCAGGATGGACTTCTCGTCGACGTTCTTCACGACGGGTACCATCAGTCCGGCGTCGGTCGCCACCGCGATGCCGATGTTGTACTCGTCTCTGACGAGAATCTCGGCGTCGTCGGGGTCGGACTCGTCGAGCGTCGAGTTCAGTATCGGATGCTCGCGCAGCCCGGCGACGATGGCCTTCATCACGAACGGCATGTACGTGAGCTTCACGTCGCGTTCGGCGGCGAGTTCCTTGTACTCCGCGCGCACGTCGACGAGTTCGTCGACGACCGTCGTGTCGTGGTGGGTGACGTGCGGCGCGGTGTACAGCGACTTCTCCATCTGCTGGCCGATGGTGCGGCGGACGCCCCGGTAGGGGATTCGCTCGGCGACACCGTCTTCGGCCGCCTCAGTCGCGGACTCGGCCCCGCCCGCTTCCGCCGCCTCGGCGTCGGCCTGCACCTCGGCCTCGCGGGCCTCGCGCTGGGCCTGCGCGTACTGCGTGATGGCCTCGGGCGTGACGAACGCCTGCCCGTCGCGGGTTTCGTCGGTCGGCACGTCGTCGATATCGATGCCCTCCTCCTCGGCCATCCGGCGCGTCGCGGGCGCGGCGAGCGTCCGGTCGCGTCCGGCGGCTTCGGCGCTCGCGGCCGCTCCGTTCGCGGCCGACTGACCGTCGTCGCGTCGGCTCACGGCGGATTTCTTCTCGTCGGTCGAGACCTCGCGCGGTCCGTCGTCACTTTCCTCCTCACCGTCTTCGACGTCGCTGTCCATGCGGCCGTTGGCGGCGGCCTGCACGTCGGCGTCGGTGACGCGGCCACCGGGGCCGCTGCCGTCGACTGATTGGATGTCGACATTCAGTTCGCGCGCGAGGCGTCGGGCGCTCGGCGCGGCGAAGACGCGACCTTTCGGCGTCTCGGCCCGCTGGTCGGCTCCCTTCTCGGCGGACTCGCCGGCGACGGCTTCGCTCTCGTCGTCGCCGGACTCGTCGGCTTCCGTCTCGGGTTCCGGGGCTTTCTCCGCCGACGCGTCGTCGCCCTCGCCTTCGACCTCGAAGGTGATGATGACGTCGCCGACGGGGACGATTTCGCCCTCCTCGGCGAGCAGTTCCTTCACGGTACCGTTGTACGGCGACGGCACTTCGACGAGCGCCTTGTCCGTCTCCACCTCGGCAACAGCCTGGTCCTCGGTGACGGTGTCGCCGGCCTCGACGAGCCACGAGACGAGTTCGCCTTCGGCGACGCCCTCGCCCACGTCGGGCAGCTTGAACTCCTTGACTCCCATCGGTTAGAACTCCACCGCGTTGCGGATACCTTCTTCGACGCGCGCGGCGTTCGGGAGGTAGTAGTCCTCCAGCGCGTACAGCGGGTACGGCACGTCGTAGCCGGTGACGCGTTCGACCGGCGCTTCCTGGTACATGAGCGCCTCCTCCTGGATGATGGAGGTGATTTCGCCGCCGAGGCCACCCGACTTGGGGGCCTCGTGGACGACGACGGCGCGGCCGGTCTTCTTGAACGACTCCACGATGGCCTCGCGGTCGAGCGGCGAGACGGTTCGGAGGTCGACGACCTCCACGTCCACTTCTCCTTCGAGATTCTCGGCGGCCTCCATCGTCGCGCGAGTCATCGCGCCGTAGGTGAACACGGAGACGTCGGTGCCTTCGCGGCGGACCGCCGCCTCGCCGATGGGGACGGTGTAGTCGTCCTCGGGCACCTCGCCGCGGAACGCGCGGTAGATGAGTTTCGGTTCGAGGAAGATTACGGGGTCGGGGTCGCGAATCGCGGAGATGAGGAGGCCCTTGGTGTCGTACGGCGTCGACGGCATGACGACCTTCAAGCCCGCCTCGTGCGCGTAGAACGCTTCTTTGGACTCGGAGTGGTGCTCCGGGGCGCGGATGCCGCCGCCGTACGGGGCGCGAAGCACCATCGGTAGCGTGTAGCGGCCGCGCGAGCGGGTTCGGAGCCGCGACATGTGGCTCACTATCTGGTCGAATCCGGGGTACATGAACCCCGAGAACTGGATTTCGGGGACCGGCTTCAGGCCGTAGGCGGCCATGCCGACCGCGGTGCCGATGATGCCGGACTCCGCGAGCGGCGTGTCGATGACGCGGTCGTCGCCGAACTCGTCCCAGAGTCCTTCGGTGGCGCGGAAGACGCCGCCGTTCTTGCCGACGTCCTCGCCCATGACGATTACGTCGTCGTCCGCCTGCATTTCGGTGTAGAGACCGTCCCGTACCGCCTGAACGAGCGTGAGATTCTGCGATTGTGTTGCTTGTGCCATCAGTCTTCGAGGAAAGCTTCGTCGCCGTACTGTTCACGAATCGATTCGAAGTCGGCCATCTGCTCGCGGAGGTCCGCGGGCATCTCGGCGTAGACGTGTTCGAACATCTCGGTCGGCTCCGGACGTTCGACGGACTCGGCGGCCTCGATGGCCTCCGCGACTTCCGCCTCGACCTCCTCGCGGATGGCGTCGACGGACTCGTCGTCGAGTCGCCCCGTCTCGCGGAGGAACGCCTCCAGTCGCGGGATGGGGTCTTTCGCTTTCCACTTCTCGACTTCGTCGTCGTCGCGGTACACCGTCGGGTCGTCCGCCGTCGTGTGCGCGCCGAAACGGTACTGCACCGCCTCGATGAGCGTCGGGCGAAGTTGGCCCTCCTCGGGATTTTTCGCCTTCTCGACGGCCGCGTTCGTCACCTGGTACACCGCGAGCGGGTCCATGCCGTCGACCTGTACGCCGTCGATACCGTAGGCGACGGCCTTCTGAGCGATGGTCTCGCTGGCGGTCTGGCGTTCGCGGGGCACCGAAATCGCCCACTGGTTGTTGTTACAGAAGAAGATGTTCGGCGTGTCGAACACGCCCGCGAAGTTGACGCCCTCGTGGAAGTCGCCCTCGCTCGTCGCGCCGTCGCCGAAGTAGCAGATGAACGCGTTGTTCTCTCCTTTGAGTTTCGAGGCCCACGCCGCGCCCGTCGCGTGCGGAATCTGGCTCGCGATGGGGACGGCGACGGGGAAGATGTTGACGCCCTCGCCCATCTCGTTGCCGGCCTCGTGGCCCATCCAGTAGAGGAGCGTCTGCTTCAACGGCAGGCCGCGGACGACCGCCGCGCCGTGTTCGCGGTAACTCGGGAACATCCAGTCGTCCTCGGCGAGCGCGAACGAACTGCCGATCTGCGCGCCCTCCTGTCCCGACAGCGGCGGATACGTCCCCATCCGCCCCTGCCGTTGGAGGCTCACCGCGCGCTGGTCGAAGTGCCGCGCCAACCGCATCTGCCGGTATATCTCGACGAACTCCTCGTCTTCGAGGTCGGGCACCTCGCCGACGACGGAACCGTCTTCGTCCAGTACCCGAACCATCTCGTCGGGGTCACGCTGAAGCGTGCTCACGGGAGTACCCACCTGCACATGGTCGAACAGTCTCCCGCCCGAGTTATAGGGTTTTCGTAAATAATTTACTATAGTCAGAAATTCTGCCGACCACGCCGAATCTGTCCACGACGACGCAGTAAAATTTCCCTTTCAAAATATTCTCGGGGGTAACTAGCCGCTTCGCGTGATTATCTCACCACATTCCGGAGTATAATGGACAAATGGGAAAGATTGATTCGCATCTGCGAGGTGCTACGACAGTAGTTCCCGCGTGACTCCCTCTCACGGCCCTTACCGGCCGAAGACGGTTACTCGGTCTTCGCCCTTGACGCCCCGACTCGCGGCGGCCGATTCGGCGCGTCAGGCGCCGTTGGTACGCGACTTTCGCTCCGGTCGCTACTCCGCAACTCCGTCGTACCGGCGAACGACGTCGTAGACGGCGTCGGTGCCGAACTCGACGGATTCCACGGGGATGCGCTCGTCGGCGGCGTGGACCAGCGACTGGAAGTCGAAGTCGGACGGCAAACTCATCGGCGTGAAGCCGTAGCTCTGGACGCCGATTCGCGCCAAGATGCGCCCGTCCGTCGCCGCCGGGAGGACGTACGGCACCGGGACCGCGTCCTCGTCGGCGTCGCGGAGCACGTCGTCCAAGAGACCGAAGAGTCCCAAATCCGTCTCCTCGGGGCCCTCCTCGAAACGTTCCACCTTAACGTCGACGCCGTCGCCCAGCAGGTCGCGGAGTTCGGCGGCCACGTCCTCGCCGGTCTGGCCGGGCAACAGGCGACTGTCGACGGTGAACTCCGCTCTCGCGGGGACGACGTTCATCTTGTCGCCGCCGCTGAGGATCGTCGCGTTCGCGGTGTTGTGCAGCAGCGCCTCGAACGTCCCCGCCTCGTCGCCGAGCGCCGCCAAGGAGTCGTCCACGGTTTCCGGCTCTTTCAGCCCGCGAAGGACCGCGGCCGTCTCGTCGTCGACCGCTTCGGCCATCCGGTCGAGCATCTCCTCGACCGGCGGCGTCAGATGGTAGGGGAGGCGTTCGCGGTCGAGTGTCACGAGCGCCTCGCCGATACGGCCGACGGCGTCGCCGCGACTCGGCCGCGAGGCGTGACCCGCCTGCCCCGTCGCGCTCACGCGGACCCAACACACCTGCTTCTCGTTGACCTGCACCGGGTAGAGGCGCGCGCCCGCCAACTCCATCGGGTAACCGCCGAACTCGCCGAGGGCGTATTCGACGTCCTCGAACAGTTCGGGGTGCTCTTCGACGAGAAACGCCGCGCCCTCGTCGCCGCCGGCCTCCTCGTCGGCGAGCAGGCAGAGCACGAGGTCGCCCGCGAGGTCGACGTCGTCGCGGGCCGCGCGGAGGAATGCCGCGACGAACATCGCCACGCCCGACTTCATGTCGAGTGCGCCGCGGCCCCAGACGTAGCCGTCCTCTTCCACTCCCGCAAACGGCGGGTGCGTCCACGACTGGTCGCTGGTCGGCACCACGTCGACGTGGCCGTACAGCATCAGCGCGGGCGCGTCGCCGCCGGGGAGGCGAGCGACGAGACTCGGCCGGTCCGGAGTCTGCGCGTAGAGTTCGGAGTCGATGCCGGCGTCGGCCAACAGGTCGGCGGCCCACTCGATGCACGTGCGCTCCGCGCCGGGCGGGTTCGTCGTGTCGAAGCGAATCAGTTCCTGGAGGAGTTCGGCCGGGCGGTCACAGAGGCTGGCGTCGACGGTCGGCTCGCCGTCGCCGACGTACTCGCCGGGTTCGTTCGTCATCTGTCGCTACGCTCGCACCGGGGTGTGATAAGCGCTCACGCGGCGGCGATTCGGTCCGCTTCTCGGTTCTAAATGCTCGACCCGCCGCGACCCCACAGCAGCCAGTAGCCGCCGTAGAGCAGCGCACCGAGGACGACGAGCGTCAGGACGGCTTCGACGATGGTCGCGACGAGGCCGACGAGAAAGCCCAGTGCGCTCACGGCGACGAACAGCAGGAGCAACACGAGCGCGACGCGGAGGAGGGAACTCACCATAGTGTAGCATGGGTGCCGCGGGTACATGACTGTTTACCGCTCCGTAGCAGTTATCCAGACGCCTCAGTTCCCGGCCGCCGCACGCGCTTCCGCTCTCGCTCGCTCGACGCTCTTGCCGTCGCGCAGGAGGGCGTCGACGAACAGCTCGCCCGCCTTGTACGACGACCGGACCATCGGTCCGGAGGCGCAGTAGAGGAAGCCGAACTCGTCCTCGGCGACGCGCCGCCACGTCTCGAAGGCGTCGGGGTGGACGTAGTCGAACACGTCGAGGTGCGAGCGCGAGGGCTGGAGGTACTGTCCGAAGGTGACGATGTCGACGTCGGCCTCGCGGAGGTCCGACAGCGTCTGGTAAATCTCGTGGTGGTACTCGCCGAGGCCGAGCATCAGACTCGTCTTCGTGTAGCTGTCGGACTCGCGCTCGACCTGTTCGAGCACCGACAGCGACTGCTCGTAGTTCGCCCGGCGGTCACGAATCGGCCACTGGAGGCGTTCGACCGTCTCGATGTTGTGCGCGATGACGTCCGGTTCGGCGTCGATTATCTTCCGGACGAGTCGCTCCTCGCCCTGGAAGTCCGGAATCAGCACCTCGACGAGCACTTCGGGGTCGCGTCGCTTGATCTCTCGAATCGTCCGCGCGAAGTGACCCGCGCCCTGGTCCGGGAGGTCGTCGCGGTCGACGGAGGTGAGGACCACGTAGTCGAGGCCGATTTCGGCGACGGCCTCGGCGACGTTCGCGGGTTCGTCGGGGTCGAGCGACTCCATTCCTCCCGTCTGCACGTCGCAGAAGTTACAGCCGCGAGAGCAGCGGTCGCCCATCAGCATGAACGTCGCCGTCCCCGGGCCGTCTCGGCCGCTCCAGCACTCGCCGAGGTTCGGGCAGTTCGCCTCCTCGCAGACCGTGTGGAGGTCGCGGTCCCGAAGCGTCTGCTTGATCTCGGTGAACCGGCGACCGGACGGCGGGCGCATCTTCAGCCAGTCCGGTTTCCGCCTGTAAGCCATACGTACCCCTACGGGTGGGCGTGCAAAAACGTGATGATACTCGGGGTGTCGTCGGTACGTCGAGCGTCGTTCGGAACCTACTGCGGTCGGTCCGAGTCGTTCCCGCCGATGTAGGAGACGCCGTCGTCGGCGAGCCACCGGAGCAGCGCCGCGACCTCCTCGGGGCTCTCGACGGTCGCCGTCGCGCCGATGTCCTCGTCGCCGACGTAGACGCTCACGCCGCCCGCGGACGCGATAGCCTCGAACGCCGACCGGTCGCCGACGTCGTCGCCGACGTACATCGGGAGGTAGCCGTCGGCCGCGGCGGCGAACGCGTCGACGACCTCGCCCTTGTTCGTCTCGACGTCGGGCTTTATCTCGACGATGGCGCGTCCAGACGCCGTCACCAACTGGTCGTCGCCGTGTTCGTCGACGACCGCCTCGACTCGCTCCGTGACCGCCTCGGCGCGGTCGGGAGCGCGTCGGAAGTGGACCGTCGTCGTCCAGCGCTTGTCTTCGACGGCGACGCCGTCCTCGTCGGCCAGTTCGTCTTCGAGCCGCGTCCGCACCTCCTCGACGACCGGTTCGGCCGCCTCGGCCTCGGGGTGGACCTCGATGTCGCCGTCGCCGTGGTCGGTCTCGATGCCGTAGTTACCGGCGTAGGTGACGTCGCTCACGTCGACGCGGTCGCGCACGTCTTCGAGCCCGCGGCCGCTGACGACGGCGAGCTTTATCCCCGGAGCCCCGCGGAGCCGCTCGACTAACTCCGCGTTCGTCGGCGTTATCGTCGCCTCCTCGGGGTCGTCGACGATGGGCGCGAGCGTCCCGTCGAAGTCCAGACAGAGCAGGAGCCCCTCGTGGTCGGGCAACCGCGTCTGGAGCACGCCTATCGTCTCCGTCACGCCGTCCTCGGGTCGGAACCGTTCCGTACCGTTCGGGTCGCTCACGATTTCGTCTCCTGTCGGTTTCGGTCGTCGGTCTGCTCGGTGTTCATCCGTCGAAGCCCCTGGACGGTGCCCAGAAGCGACGCCAGCCACGTGTCGAGGTCGTTTTCGAACACGGACTCCCTGAGCGCGTCCATCCGCCGCTCCCGCTCGTGGTCCGGCATCGTCAGCGCCTCCTCTATCCTGTCGGCCAGCATCGCTTCGTCGTACGGCTCGATCGTCACCGCCGTGTCGCCGAGTTCGCCGTGCGCGCCCGTCATCCGGCTCAGCACCAGCACCCCGTCGTCGGTGTCGCCGTCGGCTTGCGCGGCGACGTACTCCTTGGCGACGAGGTTCATCCCGTCGCGCACCGGCGTGACGAGCGCGAGGTCGCTGTGGGCGTACAGGCCGTACAGTTCCGGATTCGTCAGGTGCTCGTCGATGCGGACGACCGGCCGCCAGGAGTCGGTGGCGAACCGCTCGTTGAGGCGGTCGATTCGCTCGTCGACTTCCGACTGGAGGCGCTGGTACTCGGGGATGTCGGAGCGGCTCTCGGTCGCCTTCTGGACGTACGTCAGCCGCTCGCGCCACTCGGGACGCGTCTCGAACAGGTGATAGAGCGCGTCGAGGCGCTCGGGAATCCCTTTCGTGTAGTCGAGTCGGTCGACGCCGACAGCGACGCGGGAGTCGTCCGGAATCCCGTACTCGGTTTTGAACTCCGACCAGA
Source organism: Haloprofundus sp. MHR1 (assembly GCF_005155585.1). Classification (NCBI taxonomy): domain Archaea; kingdom Methanobacteriati; phylum Methanobacteriota; class Halobacteria; order Halobacteriales; family Haloferacaceae; genus Haloprofundus; species Haloprofundus sp. MHR1. The sequence goes on along the minus strand of NZ_CP039833.1, from coordinate 1,266,058 downwards.
ACGACTCGTCTCGCTCGCCGGCCAACCGGCCGATGCGCTCGGCGTCGACACCGAGCGGGAAGGCGCGGACGAGCGTCGTCTCGCCGTCGTACTCGACCTCACCGCTGTCGGTATCGACGCGGGCGTCGTCGAAGCACGCGTCCACGCAGGCGAGGAAGTTCTCGACGTAGCGCTCGGTGTGAAAGCCGATGAGGTCGTTTGCGAGCAGACCGTCGAGCAGTTCGCGGCGGTTCGGACAGACGCGGAACGTGTCCCACGTCGGCCACGGGATGTGCCAGAACTGAAACAGCGTCGTCTCCGGCAGCGCCTTCCGCGCGTGCGAAGGCGCGAGCGCGAGGTGATAATCTTGGAACCAGACGACCGACTCCTCGTCGGCCTGCTCGACGACGGCCTCGGCGAACTGCTCGTTGACCTCCTGGTAGCGCGACCAGAAGCGGTCCTCGAAGTTCGTTTTACCGACGAGGTCGTGACAGAGCGGCCACAGCACCTGGTTGCTGTAGCCGTAGTAGTACTCGTCGACGGCGTCGTCGGAGAGCCACACCCGACGGAGCGTGTAGCTGGGGTCGTCCGGCGGAACGCGGACGCAGTCGTTCTCGTCGGTCACTTCGGCGTCGGCGTCGCCGTCTCCCCAGGCGATCCAGGTGCCGTCTATCTGCTGCATCACCGGGTCTAAACCGGCCGTGAGGCCGCCGACCGGGCGGTCGACGACGATTTCGCCGTCCTCGTGGCGGTGGCTGTACGGCTGGCGGTTCGAGACTAACACCAGAGAGGACTCGAAGGCGTCGATGGGCGTGTCGGCGACGCCCGCCGACTCGGATTCGTCGGGGCTCATCCTCGTTCCACCCGCGGCGACGCGTTCGTGGTGTTCGCGGTGTTCGCGGTGTTTGCGGCGTTCGCGGTGCTTGCGACGTTCGCGGTGCTTGTGGCGGTTCGAGCGTCCGACTTCGCTGTCGTCGTGCTCGCGACGCTTCTGTCGGAGAGGACACCGACGGGCGTTCCGTCCTCCGGTCGACGCATGCAGTCGTACACCGCGTCGAGCGCTCCCTCCCAGGAGGAGGCGTATCGGACCGTCCGCTGGCCGACCGCCTCCCCGGCGGACTCGCGACACCGAATCTCCCACCGCCGCCTGAAGCGCTGCGGCGTCGCGACCCGTTCGATTTCCACCCGGAGACCGTCTCGTTCGAACGCTACCGCCTCGCCCGGCACACGTACCCACTCGTTCGGCACTCGTCCCTCGATAAACTCTCTGAGCGCGTCCATTACGGTACTTTATAACACACCGACGAAGGGGATGCTGATTGTGCCTGTATATACGCGCCCTTTCAACCACATAGAACAATCGTGAATATATGTCTTCGTGACTGTCCGGCCGGGCGATACTCGTCGGTTGCAGGAGTCCGCCAGTAAGTTCAATTCCGTCCACGCCGACCGACCCTACATGAGCACTATCGCGGAGGTCGAATTCCCCGCAGACGAGTTCGCGCTTCGTCACGCACTCTCCTCGGTTCCGGAGGCGGAGTTCGAGGTCGTCCGACTCGCCGCCCACGACGCCGACCACGTGATGCCGTACGTCCGCGTCTCCGGAACCGACGCCGACACGATGACCGAGGCGCTGGAAGCGGACCCGAGCATCGAGAACGCCGAACTGCTCGACGACCTCGACGACGAACTGCTCTACCGGATGAACTGGGTCGACAACATCCGCGTCATCATGCACGTCCTCCTCGACGAGGGCGGGACGGTCATGGAGATGTACGGACAGGGAACCCGGTGGCACCTCCGCATCCTCTTCCCGACCCGGGACGCGCTCTCTGCGACCCACGAGTTCTGCACCGACAAGGGACTGACGTTCTCCATCAAGAACATCTACGACCTGAGGCAGTCGACGGGTCGCGGCGAGTTCGGACTCACGGAGAACCAGTACACCGCGCTCGTGACGGCGGCCGAGCGGGGCTACTTCGACGTCCCGCGCGACGTGACGATGAGCGAACTCGCCGCCGACTTGGGCGTCTCCCAGCAGGCGCTCTCCGAACGGCTCCGCCGCGGTCACAAGACGCTCGTCGAGAGCGCACTCCGCGTCGGCGACTCGTCGTTCGGTGACGACTCCTGAGTCGGGAATCGTCTTCTTTTCGACACAGTGTTTTATTCCACAATTCGAGACGGTTACTCACGGACCGGCAGAGATTTATTATGCATGAAGAATGAGAGAACGATAATACGATGTTCGACCTCACGACAGAGGACATCACGGAGGGGTCGATATCCCGTGCATTGGTCGTCCTCGCTGCCCCGCTCGTCATCCAGAGCTTCACGCAGGTCGTCCAGCAACTGGTCGACGTGTTCTGGCTCGGCCGCTACGGCGAGAACGCCGTCGCCGCCGTCGGACTGAACTACCCGATAATCAGCATCGTCGTCATCCTCGTTACCCTCGCGCCGTTCGTCGGCACGCAGGTCATCGTCTCCCAGCGCGTCGGCGGCGACGACGCCGCCGGCGCGAGACGCGTCGCCTTCCACGGGACGACGATGGCGCTCGCCTTCGCCTTCGTCGTCGGCGCGGTCACGTACGTCGCCGCACCCTCCATCGTGCGACTCGTCGGTGCCGACCCCGCCTTCGCCGGGATGGCGGCGGTGTACCTCGCCACGTACGCGCTCGGGATGCCGTTCGTCGCCGTCAGCGACACGCTCGAAGGCGCGTTCACCGGGTGGGGAGACTCCCGCGCCGCCCTCTACGTCACCCTCGTCACCGTCGTGACGAACCTCGTTCTCGACCCGTTTCTCATCCTCGGCCTCTGGGTGTTCCCGGAGCTGGGCGTCGAAGGAGCGGCGCTGGCGACGGTCGCGGGGTTCGCCGCCGGGATGACGCTCGCCGTCGCGCTGGCGGTCGGCCCGCGAGACACGTTCTCGCTGTCGCTGGCCGACGTCGGCTTCGACCCCGCCGAGTACCGCGAGATTCTCGACGTCGGCGGACCGCTGGTCGGTCAGCGCATCGCACAGGACGCCGTCCGCGTCTTCGTCGTCGGCATCGTCGCCGTCGCCGGCGGCGCGGCCGGACTCGTCGCCTACACCGTCGGCGCTCGAATCGCCAGTGTCGCGTTCATCCCCGCGGGCGGCCTCCAGCAGGCCTCTCAGAGCATCATCGGCCAGAATCTCGGCGCGGAGAACCCCGAACGCGCCAATCGGACGACGTGGACCGGCGTCGCCATCGCCGCGGTCGGTCTGGGTCTCGTCGGCGCCGTCCAGTGGGTCGTCCCCGAGCCGCTGACGACGCTGTTCGTCCCCGACGTCTCGGAGGCCGCGCTCACGCTGAGCGTGCAGTACCTCCAGATTCTCGCGCTCGGCTACTGGGCGCTCGGCGCGACGTACATCTTTCTCGGCGGCTTCAACGGCGCGCGGAAGACGAAGACGAGTCTCGTCGTCTCGCTCGTCCAGTACTGGGGGGTTCGACTGCCCGTCGCCGCACTCGGCGTCTACGTGTTCGACGTGGGCGTCTCCGCCGTCTTCTGGGCGGTGACGCTCTCGAACGTCGCCGCCGCCGTCGGCGCGGGTGCGTACTACTACTACACGACGAGCGACGGGATGTTCGAGCGTGCGGCCTCGGCCGCCGCCGGCTCCGGCGGTGCCGACTGAGTGGACGATTCGAGTAAGGAAACGCCTTTGTCGCCGCGGCGCCGGATTCCGGCTATGACCCGCTCGTCGCGTCCCTCGGCACAGTCGGCCCGCCGCCCGAACTCGTTGGTGAGCGCCGAATGAAGGTCGCCGAGGCGATACCGGAGTTCGCCGACGCGTTCGGGTTCGAGGAGTTCAACCGGATGCAGCGGGAGGCGCTGCCCGCCATCATGGAGCGCGACGAGAACCTCGTCGCGAGCGCGCCCACCGCCAGCGGCAAGACCGCCCTCGCCGAACTCGCCATCTGCAAGTGCCTGCGCGACGGCGGGACGGCGCTGTTCGTCGCCCCGCTTCGCGCGCTGACGAACGAGAAGGAAGCCGAGTGGGACCGCTTCGAGTCGATGGGCTACTCGGTGTACGTCGTCACCGGCGAGCGCGACCTGAACCCGCGCCGCGCCGAGCGCGCCGACATCCTCGTGATGACGCCCGAGAAGACCGACTCGGCGACGCGGAAACACGACTCCGCGCGCTACTCGTTCATCTCCGACGTCTCCTGCTGCGTCATCGACGAGGTCCACCTGCTCGACTCCGAGTCCCGCGGCGGCGTCCTCGAAGTGACCATCTCCCGGCTGCGCCGCATCTGCGACCCGCGCGTCGTCGCGCTCTCGGCGACGATGCCGAACGTCGGCGACGTGGCGGCGTGGCTCGACGCCGTCCCCGAGACGACGTTCGAGTTCGGCGACGACTACCGCCCGGTCGACCTGCACGCGAACGTCCAGACGTACAGCCCCGGCGACAACCCGTTTCAGGACAAGTACCGCCGTCTCTACCGCGCGCTCGACTTGGCCGAACCGCACATCCGCGACGGGGGCCAGTCGCTCGTCTTCGTCGCCTCCAGACAGGACGCCGTGATGGCCGCCGCCAAGGCGCGCGACGAAATCGGACAGCGAGACGTCCCTATCGGCTCCCGCGGCGACTACGACTTCCACACCGACGCGAAGGAACTGAAGAACGACAGCCTCCGGAAGGCGGTGCTCGACGGCGTGGGCTTCCACCACGCCGGCCTCGCCAAAGAGGACCGCAACAGAGTCGAGAAGTGGTTCAAAGAGGGGAAGATTCAGCTCCTCTTCTCGACGTCGACGCTGGCGTGGGGCGTCAACCTCCCCGCCCGCTGCGTCGTCATCCGCGACACCAAACACCACGACCCGCTGGAGGGCGACGTGGATATCAGTCCGCTCGACGTGCTCCAGATGCTCGGCCGCGCGGGGCGGCCCGGGTACGACGACGTCGGCTACGGCTGGGTCGTCTGCGACCGCGGGGACGCCGACAAGTACCGACGGCTCCTGGAGGAGGGCAAGGAGATAGAGTCGCGGCTCGCCTCGGACCTCGACTCGCATCTCAACGCCGAGATAGCGATGGGCACCATCGCGGACTTGGACGACGTGATGTCGTGGCTGGAGACGACCTTCTACTACGTCCGTGCGGGGTCGAAACCGGCGGACTACGACTTCGAGGGGCTCCGCGACCGCGTCCGCGACACGCTGGAGACGCTCGTCGACCGCGGCTTCGTCGAGACCGACGAGAGTCTCGCCGTGAACCCGACGACGCTCGGCCGCCTCGCCTCCAAGTACTACCTCCGGTTGGAGACCTCGCGGCGGTTCGCGGACCTCGCCGAGCGCGACCGGATCGCCGTCGACGACGTGCTGGAGGCCGTTGCGGGCGCGTCTGAGTTCGACAGCGTGTCGGCGCGACAGGCCGAGCAGGACGCCGTCGACTCCGTGCTCGCCGGCGTCGACACGACTCTCGAGGACGGCAACCGGAAAGTGCTCGCCATCCTCCACGCGGGGATGGCCGGGTCGACGCCAGCCGACCTCAGAAGCGACGCGTGGGTCATCAGACAGAACGCGCTGCGACTGCTCGCGGCGCTGCGGGAGTTCCTCGACGAGTTCGCCGGGCCGCGCGCGGCGAATCTCGCCCGGCGCATCGAAGCCAGAGTCGAGCACGGCGTCAGCCGCGACGCGGCGGCGCTGACGGCCGTCGACGGCATCGGGCCGACCCGCGCGAGCAAGTTGGCGACCGGGGGGTTGGCGTCGCCGGCGGACGTGGTCGACGCCGGCGTCGAGGAACTGACCCGCGCGGGGCTCTCCGACGGCGTCGCCGAACGCGTCGTCGAGCGAGCGAAGTCGCTCCCGCGACTCGAAATAGAGTGGGGGGCGTTCCCCGAGTCCATCGCGAGAGGGGAAAGCGAGATGCGCGAGGTGACAGTGAAAAACGTCGGCGGCGCGGCGCGGACGGGGCTCCGCGTCACGGTCAACGGCGTCGAGATGAGCCAGAAGACGACGTATCTTTCGGACCAGACGACGGTTCCGGTCGCCGTCTTCGGCGCGCAGGACGAACTGGAGTTCCGCGTCGAAGCGGCGTTTCCCGAACTGCCGCTCGCGCCCGTCGTCGACTCGCGGACCGTCGTCGTCGAGTAGCTCCGTCCCGTCCTCTTCGCCGCTCAGCGCCCGGAGTCGGTCCGCGCGAGCAGTTCCTTTCTGAGTTCGGTCGGCCCTTCGACCACCGTGTCGGCCGGCGAGAGGTCGGCGTCGGCGTTCGTCTCCGTCCGGTAGCCAACGACGTACGTTCCGGCGCGCCGAGCCGACCGCGCGCCGTTGGTCGAGTCCTCGACGACGGCGCAGTTTTCGGGCTCGAGACGCAGTCTCTCGGCGGCGGTCTCGTAGATAGCCGGCTCGGGCTTGCCGGGGCCGTCGATGTCCTCGGCGCTCAGCACGAGGTCCAGCGGCTCGATGCCGAAGCGCTCGCGGACCATGGCTATCCACGACTGCGGCGACGAGGAGACGATAGCGACGGCGACGCCGCGGTCCCGCAGCGTGTCCAGCAGCGCGTCGAACCGCGGCATCACGGAGACGTTCTCGGTGTAAATCTCCTCGGCGGCGTCCTGGTAGATGGCGACGAACTCGTCTTTGTCGACGGTCACCTCGTACTCGGCGGCGAGGTAGTCGTAGATCTCGCGGTAGTTCATCCCCGTAATCTCGTCGCGGGGTGGCGGCGCGCCGGCGACGACGTCGGCGAAGATGACCTCGTCTTCGATCTCGTGCCAGAACTCCTCGGAGTCGACGATGACTCCGTCCATGTCGAACAGAACCGCATCCATACCGCTCAGGACACGGCCCGAAGTGATAGCTCTGGGGGCCGTGATAAGCCGCCCTTACTCGTTCGTTCGTCCGAGACAGTGTTCCCCAACAATATTTCTCTATCGAAAAAGCCGAGACAGAGGACGAGACGCACTCTCGAAGCGATTCTGGGGACCGTTCGACGGTGTGGGGTTGCCCATAACAAAGCCCGTGCCAACGGTCGTTCCGACAGTTGACTGCCGGTCGGTACGGCGACCCGTGCCGAACAACCGCTCCCTATCAATGACACGAACACGTCTCGTAACGGTCTGTCTCGTCGTGCTGCTCTGCTTGACCGTCTCGCTCTCGCCCGCAGTGTCGTCGGCGGCGCTCGGCCCCGGGATGGACGGCGACTCCGTGGCACAGCAAGTCGAGGGTGACGACGAGGATGAAGAGGACGAGGAGGACGAAGACGACGATGAGGAGGACGATGGTGACGACGATGACGAGGGCGGTGACGGCGACGACGATGGTGACGACGAGGATGATGACGACGACGGCGACGACGAGGACGACGAAAGCGAGGGTCCGGGGAACGCAGCGTCCAACGGAAACGGTAACGGCCCGCCGGACCACGCCAACAACCCCGACGACGAGGACGACAGAGCCGCCGCGGCAGACGAGGGGGATGACGAGTCGACCGCCGTCGGAGCGCCCATAGAAGCCGAGACGGAGTCGCAGGCGAACTCGTTACAGTCGACGCCGGAACAGCAGGAAACGCCGACGTCGACGCCGACTTCCACTCCGACGAGTACGCCGACGTCGACGCCGACGAGCACACCGACCTCCACTCCGACGAGTACGCCGACGTCGACGCCGACATCCACTCCGACGAGCACACCTACGTCGACGCCGACGTCCACTCCGACGAGTACGCCTACGTCGACGCCGACTTCCACCCCGACGAGTACCGCCACGTCGACTCCCACGAACACACCGACGTCGACGAGTACCGCGACGGCCACCGAGTCGCCCTCTCCCACCACGACCGCCGACCCGAATCAGAGCTCCTCGGACGCCGTCAGGGTCGTCAACCTCTCGGTGAGCCGATCGCCGGTCCCCTCGGGCGAGCCGGTGACGTTCGTCGCGACGCTCGAGAATCCGACTCCGCAGCCGGCGAACCACACCGTCCGCCTCCGGCTGTTCGGTGAGATCGCGGACGTGAAGACGGTCACCGTTCCCGCGGGCGAGACGGTGACGGTTCAGTTCACCCGGACCATCCTCGCGACGGGCGAGCACACCGCTCGCGTCGGCGATCAGACCGCCACCGTCTCCGTCACCGAGTCCCAGGTCGCCACCGACGAACCCGAGACGACGAGTTCGACGGGCGTCCCCGGATTCGGGGTCGGCGTCGCGCTCGCGGCGCTGCTGGCGGTTGCAGCGCTCGCGCTCCGGCGTGAGTGAGCCCGGTGACGATAACGAGGTCGGCTCGCGGAGGTCGACACACCCGGTCGACCTACCGGCGGTCGGCGGTCACTCCGACGGCGACGACGTCGACGAGCGCGTCGCGGACCCGGTCGTAGTCGTCGAACTCCTCGCGGTACAGCGTCACGAACGTCGCCGCGCGGAGGACATCGGCGACGACGTCCGGGTCCTCCTCGGCCAGCAGTCCCGTCTGCTCCCACTGCTCGATAAACGACCGTAGCAACGCCGTCTTCTGCGCGCGGGCGTCGGCAGCGGCCTCGTCGGTGAACTGCGCCCGGAGTCGACCTAGTTCCTCCTCGCTGACGAGTGCGCGAACCAGCGGGTTCGTCTCCAGTTCCCCCATGAGTACGTCCAACAGCGTCCGAACCCCGGACTCGGCGTCGTCGACGTCCGAGAGCGACTCGTGGAGCGTCCCGACGAGTCGCTCTCCCTCGCCTTCGAGGATGCGAAGGTAGAGCGCCCCCTTCGAGTCGAAGAACTGGTAGAACGTGCTCGGGGCGATGCCCACCGAATCGGTCAGTTCGGCGATGGTCGTCTTCCCGAGACCGTACTGTGCGAACAGTTCGCGTCCGGCGACGACGAGTTCGCGCTCGATTCGCTCGCGCTCGGGGTCGGTGAAGCCTCTCACTCCTCGGCCTCCGCCGCTCCGCGTCCTCCGCGTCGTCTCTCACCCGGATTCGCCCGAGGGCGCTCGGAGCAGTTCACGCGAGGTCCCTCCGTCGGAACCACGCCCGCGCCACGGCCACGAGGACGGCGGTGGCCCCGAGCAGCACCGCCGCGCCGACGACGCCGTACTCGCCGTCGACGAGAATCGCCGTCGGGTCGTAGTACCGCGTCGGCGCGAGCGCGCCGACCCACTGGAAGTCGGTGTTGGCGGTGACGGTCTCCAACAGGAACAGCCCGAAAACGACGCCGATAGCACCGCGCTGGGCCGTGCTCGCCCGGTCGAGCGTCACCGACAGCAGGAGGCCGATGGCCGAACAGGCGAGCAGGTACGGCACCGACAGCGCGTGCGCGGCCAGCAGGTCCATCACGGCGATGGGCTCGTCGACGAGCGCCGTTCCGACGAACACGGCCGCGAACACGACGGCGTTGACGACGAGAATCGGCACGAGCATCGAGAGGAACTTGCCGACGACGACGGTTCCGCGCGGCGTCGGCGTCGACAAGAGGAGGTCCATCCGGTCGTGTTCGACGTCGTCGGCGACGAGCGACGCCGCGCTGTAGGCGAAGTAGACGCCCAACAGCAGCACCCACGCGAACTGGTACAGTTCGACGGCGAGGAACCCCTCGATGGTGGTGAGCGTCGAGACGCCGAACGCCTCCTGGAACGCCGGCGGCAACGACTGGATGTAGGCGTCCAGGTCGACGCCCGAGGACGTGATAGAGGGGTAGAGACCGACGTACATCGCGGTCACGAGCGCGAGGAGCGCCGAGAGCGCGACGCTCCCGCGAACCTTCCGACCGGCCTCGTATCGCGCGACGGCGAGGAGACGGTTCCCGCTCGCCGTTCGACCGCCCCCGAGTTCGGACTCCGCAGAGACCCCCGTCTCGGCGTCAGTCATCGAACTCACCTCCGGCCGTCGCCGTTTGCGGCCGTGGGCTCTCGCCTTCGCCCTCGCCCCCGTTCTCACCCGCGTCTACCTCGCCGTAGAAGCGCATGAACACGTCTTCGAGCGGCGCTTCGCGGACGTCGAGGTCGACGACCGAATGACGCGTCAGCTCGGTCAGGAGGGCGTCGTACTCGCCCGTGAAGGTGAACGCCAGTTCCCGTTCGTCGTACCGCTCGCGGTCGTGGACGCCGTCGAGGGCGAACGCGTCCGCGTCGAGCGTGTCGGCGGTTCGGACCCGGACGCGTTTGCCGCTGCGGTCCAGCAGCGTCTCGACGTCTTCGAGCGCGACGAGTCGCCCGTCACGGAGGATGCCGACCCGGTCGCAGACGCGGCGGACCTCCGCGAGCACGTGCGAGGAGAAGAACACGGTGACACCGCGGGCCTTCTCGTCGGCGAGAAAGTCGTAGAAGCGCTCCTGCATCAGCGGGTCTAACCCCGCGGTTGGCTCGTCCATCACGACGAGTTCGGGGTCGTGCATGAACGCCAGCACCAGTCCGAGTTTGCGCTTGTTACCGGTTGAGTACTCCTCGACGCGGCGTTCGACGGGTGCGTCGAACAGTTCGAGCAACGCCTCGCTCCGTACATCCCCTTTCAACGCCGCGTGGTAGTCGATGATCTCGCGCCCCGTCGCATCGGGGTCGTACTCGACTTCGCTCGGGAGGTAGCCGACGCGCCGCTTCACCTCCAGCAGCGCCGACTCGTCGGTCACGTCCGCGCCCAACACCGACGCCGACCCGGAGGTGGGCGACAGAAAGCCCAACAGCGTCCTGATGGTCGTCGTCTTCCCGGCCCCGTTCGGCCCGAGGTACCCGAACACCTCGCCCGACTCGACGCTGAAGGAGAGGTCGTCGACGGCGAGCGTTCCGCTCGTCTCCTCGCCGTCGCGCTGGCCACGCCGTCCTCGTTGTCCGCGCCGTCCACGCTGCCCGCGCTGCCCGCGCCGTCCTCGCTGCCCGCGTCGCCCCCGTTGCAGGAGGCGGCTTCCGCCTCCGTAGCGTTTCGTCAGGCCGCGGAGTTCGATTGCTGGCATAGCTATCCGTGACAGTACAACCCACGAACGTATGAACCGCTCGTTTTTACGGCTTTGAGGCGTCTATTCCGCCGAAAACCGGCGGAACTGACTCGGAGCGGCGGCCGGGCGAGCGTTCAAATCCGATGACGGGACCAACCCGGCGTATGTCCGAGGAGACGCGACTCTTCGCCGGCGACTGTACCACGACGTTCGAAGGCGCACGCGAGCAAACCCAGCGGGGGCACGTCGTCGTCCTCGTCAAATCCGACGGGACCGTTCTCGTGCACGACGCCGACGGCTACCAACCGGTCGCGTGGCTCACCCGCGCCGACGCCGTCACCGTCGAAGCCGACGACGCCGGGTTCGCTGTCACCGCCCGAACCGACGACCAGACGCTCCGCGTCGTCTCGAACGAGGCGACCGGTCGCGCGAGCTACCCCACTACTTCGGCCGGGATTCCGGTCGGCGACTGCCCCGCCTGCGGCGGCGCGCTCGTCAGAGCCGGCGGCGACGTTCGCTGTCTCGGCTGCGAAGCGTCGTACTCGCTGCCGGCCGGAGCGGCGGTGCTCGACGAGACGTGCGACGACTGCGGTCTCCCGCTGATGCGCGTCGAACGCGGAACCACCTTCGAGTGTTGTATCGACTACTCGTGCGAGTCGCTGGACGACCTCGTCCGCGACGAGTTCGACCGCGAGTGGACCTGTCCGGACTGCGGGTCGGACCTCCGGGTGCGGCGCGCGGGCGGCGGTCCCCTGCTCGCCGGCTGCGACGACTATCCCGCCTGTGACACCGCGTTCACGATTCCGGCGGGCGTCGTCGTCGCCGACTGCGACTGCGGACTCCCGGTGTTCGAGACGGCGCGCGGCCGGCGTTGTCTCGACGGCACGTGCGAGCGATTCCGAGCCGAGACCTGACCCGGTGTCGGGAGGCGACGCTGTCCGACCGCAGGCCCTATGTCGTCGCCGCGCCGCCCGTAGGGTATGCACGGCCACGTACGCGACGACGCCGTCCGCGTCGGCGGGAACGCTCGCCAGCAGTTCCACGACGCGCGCGGCTACGGCACTCCGGTCGGGGGCAACGAGATTGACCTCGCGCCGGTCGAAGCCGCTCACCTCCTCTATCGGGGCGACCTCGACAGCGTCGACGACGGCGGTTTCCGGGAGTTCTTCGTCTCGACGGCCGATGAAAGGCCGCGGTTTGCGCTCCAGTTTCTCGTCTACGCGGACCTCCGCGAGCGGGGGTTCTATCTCTCGCCCGCTCGCGACCCCTGGGTCGAGACCGACGCCGCGGCCGACTCCGCCTGCGACTTCGTCGTCTTCCCCCGCGGGAAGGACGCCGACGACGGCGTCGTCGAACACCGCGTCCGCGTCGTCGGCGAACGCGCCGCCGTCGCCGCCGCCGAGATGGCCGGCTACGTGTTCGCCGTCGTCGACGAGGAGAGCGAACTGACGTATCTGGAGGCGACCGAGCACACCTACGACGGCGGAACGGCGTTCGACCCGCCGACGAATCTGAAGGGAGACCTCCTCGACGACCGAGCGGTCTGCTGGAACGCGCCCGAAGAGCTCTTCGAGTCGGGGTTCTACGGCCAACCGCTGACGGGTCGCGACGCGGCCATCGAGGACGCGATTCAGCTCTCGCTGCTCGAAGCGGCGTCGCTGGCCGCCGACGGCGCGCTCTCGCTCGGCACCGACGACGACTACGCCGCCGTCGTCGAGCGCGGTCGAACGGTCGAGGGCGAGCGCTTCGACCGTCGACTGCGCGTGTACGAGGCGCTGCGCGAGCGAAACGTCGTCCCGAAGACGGGGTTCAAGTTCGGCGCGGACTTCCGGACGTACGCGACCGTCGACTCCGTCGACGACCTCGGTCACTCGGAGACGCTCGTTCGCGTGGTACAGCCGGACCACGTCTTCGCGCCGCGCGACCTCTCGCTGGACGTTCGCCTCGCGGGCGGGGTCCGGAAGCGAATGGTTTTTGCGCTGACCGACGCCAACGAAGGCATAGAGTGGCTGTCGGTCGCTCGCCTGACGCCGTGATCTTCGGCGACCGACCTCACCGGGTTCACTGACGGACACCGACGTTCACGAGTTCGATTTCCATGACACGCGACACCGACCCCGAGACGCACGAGACGCCCGAACTGTCCGAGACGAGGGCGCGATCCGACGACGAACGCGCACGAACAGACGGAGGCGAGACAGAGACGGACACTGCCGGAGCCGACGATGTCGCGCTCGACCCGTGGGGCTCCTCCACCGTCTCCGACTACCGCAAACTGTTCGAGGAGTTCGGCATCGAGGAGTTCGACGAACTGCTCGACGAGGTGCCGAACCCCCACTACCTGATGCGCCGCGGCGTCATCTTCGGCCACCGCGACTACCGCCCCGTCGCGGAAGCGATGCGCGAGGGCGACGAGTTCGCCGTCCTGTCGGGGTTCATGCCGACGGGCGACCCCCACATCGGGCACAAACTCGTCTTCGACGAGATAATCTGGCACCAGCGGCAGGGCGGCGACGCCTACGGCCTCATCGCCGACCTCGAAGCCCACTCCGCGCGCGGCCTCTCGTGGGGCGAGATCGACGAACACGCCCGCGACTACCTGCTGTCGCTCATCGCGCTCGGCTTCGACGCCGAGGCGGGCGACCTGTACCGGCAGTCTGACAACCGCGAACTGCAGGACCTCGCCTTCGAACTCGGCTCGAAAGCGAACTTCTCGGAGTTCGAGGCCATCTACGGCTTCGGCGGCGAGACGAGCGTCTCCCACATGCAGTCGGTCGTCACGCAGATGGCCGACATCCTCTACCCCCAGTTGGACGAGCCGAAGCCGACGGTCATCCCCGTCGGCCCCGACCAGGACCCCCACGTCCGCCTCGCGCGCGACCTCGCCTCCCGGATGCGTTTCTTCGGCGTCACCGAAGCCTACGCGAGCTTCGAACTCGACGAGCAGGAGAAGACGCTGGTCGCCGCCTGTTACGACGCTCTGGACCCCGCCGAATTCGACGACCACGACCTGCGCTGCGTCCACGTCGCCGAGTTCCTCGAGGACGCGACGCCCGAGACGCTCGACGAACTCGGCGTCGTCGTCGACTCGGCCACCGTCGACTCGGCGAGGGCGAAACTCGACGAGGCTGGGATGGAACCCCTCCGTCCGCGCGTCCGGTTCCTCGACCGCAACGCCACCGAAGAAGCGTTCGACGCGCTCGTCGAGGCCATCGACGGCGAGAAGCGCGTCTTCGACGAGCACGTCGACACGTTCGAACTCTCCGCCGAGGAGGCCGAGGAACTCGCCCGGCAGGTCGAAATCGAGAACGGTGGCTACGGCTTCCTGCCGCCCTCGTCCATCTACCACCGGTTCATGACCGGCCTCACCGGCGGGAAGATGTCCTCGTCGATTCCGGCGAGCCACATCAGCCTGCTCGACGACCCGCAGGAGGGGTACGACAAGGTCCGGTCGGCGACGACCGGCGGCCGCGAGACGGCCGAACTCCAGCGCGAACTCGGCGGCGAGGCCGACAAATGTCCCGTCTACGAACTGTACGCCTACCTCCTCTCCGGCGACGACGACGAGTTCGCCAAGAAGGTGTACGACGAGTGCGTCGGCGGCGAACGTCTCTGCGGCGGTTGCAAGGAGCAGGCGGCCGAACTGATGTACGAGTTCCTCGAAGACCACCAGGAGAAGCGCGAGGAGGCCGAGGAACTGCTCGACTCGCTGGATATCGACCTCGACTCGAAGCGAAGGGGTCCCGGCGGCGAGCACTGAGCGGGTCGACGCCCGACGCTCGAACTTCCCAATACACTTTATTTACAGCTAAAATTATATTTATTCGCGTTCTAGCGCTTTTCGAATGAACCGTCGACACGTCCTCCGGCTGGGTGTCGCCGTCGTTTCGACTGCACTCGGCGGCTGCGCGGCCGACCCGCCGCCACAGCTTCGGATTCGAAACTTCTCCGGCTACGACCGAACCGTACGCGTCCGAGTCACTCGGGGAGAGGACGAACTGTTCTCCCGCCGGTTCACCGTCCCGTCGAACCACGACGAGCGTCAGCAGACGGTCGACGAGGTGTACCCCGGGACGGGCGTCTACACCGTCGAAGCCGCCGTCGAGAACGGTCCCGAACTGAGCGAATCCGTCGAATTTCGTTCCGAGCCGCTGATGTCGCACGTGACCGTCGACCGCAACGACCTCACCATCGGCCGCATCGCCCCCTGAGCGTCGACCGCCAGCGACTCCAGTCAGCTACAATCCGACTTCTCTTCCCGCGCCCTCCTCTTCCGCCGCCTCGTACACGTGCGCCGCCGTCGCCGCGTCCAGAACCGCGGTCCCGACGCTCGCGACCACCAGTATCTCCTCGTTGCTCTCGCGCCCCGATTTCCCCTCGAACACGTCCGACAGCGGCGTGAGCTCCGACGCCGACAGCCCAGCACCGGAAACGTCGCCCGTCTCCGCCGCCTCCTCGGGCACGTCCGCGAACACCCGCGCCGCGCGCTCCATCGTCTCCGAGTCGAGTTCTCGCATCTCTGCGGTGTAGGCTCCGACGGCGACGACGAGCGTCCCCGAATCGAGCGCCGACCCCGGAAACACCGGTTCCTCGCTCGTCGTCGCGGTGACGACGACGTTCGCCTCCGCGACGGCCGCTTCGGGCGTCTCCACCGCTTGCACGTCGACGCCGCCGAGTTCGTTCGCGTCCCGTAGGTCCGCCGCGCACGCTTCGCGAGACTCGCTCGGCGAGTAGATGCGTACCGAGTCGAGGTTTGTCGCCGCCGCGACGGCGCGGGTCTGCCACCGCGCCTGGGTTCCCGCCCCGACGACGCCGAGCCGAATCGGTTCGTCGCCTGCCGCGAGATACTTCGCCGAGAGACCGCCGATACAGCCAGTTCGGGCGTTCGTGATGCGCGTCCCGGCCATGTACGACAGCGGGAGTCCCGTCTCCGCGTCCGTGAGCGCGATCTGCGCGTTGACGGTCGGCAGGTCGCGTTCGGCGTTGCCGCCGTGGACCGCCGCGAGTTTCGTCGCGTAGGTGTCCGAACCGTGGAGGTACGCGGGCATCGTCAGCGCCGTTCCCGCGGGGTTTTCACCCGTTTCGCCGGTTCCGACGGGGAAGTGCGGTCGCGGCGGGCGCTCGACCTCGCCGCGGCCCTGTTTGACGAACGCCGCTTCGACGACCGGGAGGAGCGCCGAGAGCGAGAGTAACTGGGAGACGTTGTCGTCCGAGAGCACGCGAACCGGGCTGGGAGTCATGGCGGCAGTTCTCCCGGCGGCGTGGTGAACGTTTCGCGGACAGAGTGCGCCGCCGAAGGCGAAACACGCTTGTGTTACGACACCGATGCGCACGCCATGCACGTAGTCGTCGTCGGCGGCGGAATCGTCGGTCTCTCCTGTGCGTACGCGCTCGCAGACCGCGGCGCGGCGGTCACCGTCTGCGAGTCGGGGACGCTCGGCGGCGGCAGCACCGCCCGCTCCGCCGGGGGAATTCGGACGCAGTTCTCGACGCGGGTGAACGTCGAACTCTCGCTTTCGAGCCTCCCGGTCTGGGAGTCGTTCGAGGAGCGGTTCGGCGTCGATATCGCCTACAACCGGACGGGCTACCTGTTTCTCGCCCGCGAGAGCGACACTGCCGACGCGTTCGGCGAGCAGGTGGCGATGCAGAACGACTGCGGCGCGGAGAGCGAACTCCTCTCGCCGGCGGAGGTGGCCGAGCGGTGGCCCCACGTCCGCCACGAGCGGTTCGTCGCCGCCACCTACTCGCCGCTCGACGGCTTCGCGGACCCGTACCTCGCGCTGCAGGGGTACGCCACCGCGGCCCGGGAGGCGGGCGTCGATATCCAGACGAAGACGCCGGTGGAGTCGGTCGAGCGCGTCGGTTCCGGCTCCGGAGGCCGCTTCCGCGTCGAGACGGGCGGTGAGTCGGACGAGGGGGGAGCCGAGACGCTTGACGCCGATTACGTCGTGAACGCGGCGGGCGCGTGGGCCGGTGAGGTGGCCGCGATGGTCGGACTCGACCTCCCCATCTCGCCGCGGCGGCGACAGATCGCCGTCGTCGAACCCGAAACCCCCGTCGCGGACGCCGAGCCGCTCACCATCGACCTCGACACGGGGTCGTACTTCCGTCCCGAACGCGAGGGCCGGGCGCTCGTCGGCGGGCAGTTCGACGAGGACGACCCCGACGCCGACCCCGACCGGTTCTCGGAGTCGATGGACCTCGACTGGGCGGTGACGGCCGTCGAGCGCGCCGGCGACTGCGCGGACTACTTCGGCCCCGAGACGCGCATCGTCCGGGGGTGGGCCGGTCTCTACGCCGTGACGCCCGACCACCATCCCATCGTCGAGGAGAGCGCGCCGGGCGTCATCACCGCCGCCGGCTTCTCGGGCCACGGCTTTCAGCACGCGCCCGCGACGGGCCGCGTCGTCGCCGAACTCTGTCTCGACGGCGAAGCGTCGCACGTCGACGTGTCGGCGCTCGAAAGCGACCGTTTCGAACGCGGCGGCGGTCTCGCGGAACGAAACGTGGCGTGACAGCGGCCCGCTTCGGACGACGCCTCCCCGTCCGAGGAGACCTGAACGACGCCCGCTTCCGAAACGGTGCTCGACCTCGTCGTCGCCTCTCCTCGATTCGACCGCGTTCCGTCGGGGCTGGGATATCCCGGGAGGCGAGTGCCCGAGCCGAGCCTTTTCGACGGGTCGGCGGAGTCGACGAGCCGGACGTTCTCGACGGCTCAGCGGAGTCGACGAGCCGGACGTTCTCGACGAATCGGCGGAGTTGCCGAAGCTGAACTCGTGCCGACACGATGCCCAGACTGCGGACGGTTAGATATATAACCTGATGTGGTAAAGAGTAGCCACTCCCATGGTATCTAATAACACGAACCGCGTAAATCGGAGGGCATTTCTCAAAGTCACCGGGACGAGCGGACTCGTCGCTACGGCGGGCTGTGTCGGATTCGGGGGCAACAGCAGCGGCGGCGGCGGCGGGTCGGGCCCCATCGTGTTCGGACAGCCGGCGGCGCTGACCGGGCAGTGGGACTTCCTCCAGCCGGGCGTCTCGCAGGCGACCGACGTCGCCCTCCAGCAGATCAACGACGCCGGGGGACCCTTGGACAGGGAGCTCGAGGTGTCCCGCCGCGACACCGCCGTCAACCCCCAAGAGGCGCGGTCGGTGGTGACGCAGTTGATCGAAAACGACGACGCCGCGGCGATACTGGGGCTGTTCTCCAGCGAGATCAACCCGCTGTTCGACTTCCTGCAGGAGCAGGCGACGCCGATCGTAACGCCGTGGCCCGGGTCGAGCTTCCTCGACACGCAAGGCGGCGACAAGGGAACTCCGGAGAACCTCGACGACGACGGCTGGGTCTGGCGGACCGTCATCGGCGACACGGTCCACACCGGCGGCGGCGCCCGGCGCGCGCTCGACCAGGACCACGACACCGTCGGCGTCATCAACGGCAACACCGAGGGGGCGCGAAGCTGGGCGGACGGCTTCATCAGCGCCTACGAGGAGGGCGGCGGCACCGTCGCAGAGCAGGTCGAGGTCAGCCTGGGCGAGTCAAACTACCAGTCCGCGCTCGACCGCCTGTTCCAGTCCGATTTCAGCGCGTTCGCGGTGAGCATCCCGCTCGAGGACGCGATTACGCTGTTGAGCGACTGGGCCGACGGCGGCTACGGCCGCCAACCGATTCTCTCGGACCCACTCGCCCAGAACGACCTCGCCGAACAGGTCGGCAGCGACCTCGACGGCGCGTGGGCGGCCAGTCCCGGCATGGGTGGACCGTCCTACGACGCGTTCCTCGACGCGTACGAGGAGGGCGGCGACGCCGAGATCAACGGGTGGACGCCGCCGGCGTGGGACGCCATACAGCTGACCGCGCTGGCCGTCGAGCGGGCCGGCGAGGCGACCCCCGAGGCCATCGAACGGAATCTGGGTCCGGTCAGCCGCGACGGCGGAACCGAGGTCGCCACGTTCGCGGAGGGGAAGGAGGCGCTGGCCAACGGCGACGAGATCAGCTACCAGGGCGCTGCGACGCCGGCGAGCTTCACTAACTTCGGAAACGTGTTCGGCCCGGTGGTGATAAGCGCCGCACGCGGCGGTGAGTTCTCCGAGGAGGCGACCATCTCCGCCGAGGACGTGCGCGAACTCGTCCCCGAGGACGAATACTGATCTATGGGGCTCGCACAGAACCTCGTCTTCGGCCTGGTTACGGGCTCGTACATCGCCATCGCCGCCATCGGATTCACGCTGATATACGGTATCGTGAACATGATCAACTTCGCCTACGGCGAGTACCTCACCGTCGGCGCGTTCATCGCCATCCTCACCGTCGGTGTGCTCCCGCTGCCGCTGCCGGTCGCGGCGGTCGTGGCGATGGCGGGCGGCGGTCTCGTCAGCCTCGTCCTCGCTCGCGCGTTCTTCACGCCGATCAACGACACCGGCCCGGTGCCGATGCTGCTGACGTCTATCGGTCTCGGACTGGCGCTTCGAAACGCCATCCGCCTCTCGGCCGGCCGGAGCGCTCGCTACTTCGACACCGAGACCACGACCTACCGGTTCGACGGCCTGCCGGAGCTTCCGGTCGGCCCAGTGAACCTCCTAGGCGACGTGTTCGTCACCTCCCAGCAACTCGTCGTCGTCGTGAGCGCGCTCGTCGTCTTCCTCGCGCTCCACGCGCTGTTGACACGAACCGACGTCGGCATCGCCATGCGCGCGATGGGGGACAACGAGAGCCTCGCGCGGGTCCGCGGCATCGACACCCAACGGATTCGAGACAGCGTCTGGATACTGGCCGGGGTGCTCGCGGCGCTTGCGGGCGTGCTCGTCGGCATCCAGACCAACGTCAACGCCGACACGGGCTTCAGTTACATTCTGCAGATCCTGTCGGCAGCCATCCTCGGCGGCGCCGGGAGCGTTTACGGCGCGATCGCCGGTTCCTACATCATCGGACTGGTTCTGGCGCTCTCCGTCGCGTTTCTCCCCACGGGGATGACCGGTATCTCCTCGGCGGTGGCGTTCCTCATTCTCATAGTCGTCCTGCTCGTCAAGCCGAGCGGCATCGCGGGCCAGGAGGTGCGGGAGGCGTGAGCCTCGCCGACCGCCTCCCCGAGGACGACTCCGGGCGGGCGTTCCTGTTCGGCGCCGGCTGCGTTCTGCTGGCCGCGCTGTTCGCGCTGACGCCGCTGGTGGCGTCGGTACCCGGCGCGTTGTACGTCTTCTTCGAGGTCGGCATCCTCTTCGTCGTGTACGGGATGTTGGTGCTGGGACTCGACCTCCAGTACGGCCACACCGGGCTGGTCAACTTCGGCCACGTGGTGTTCTTCGCCGTCGGCGCGTACACCGTCGCGATGCTGTCCGCGCAGGACTCCTTCGCCGGCCTCAGTTTGGGCTACCCGTGGCCGCTGGCGCTGGTGGCCGGCGTCCTCGTCGCGGCGCTCCTCGGCGCGACCGTCGGGGCCACTTCACTCCGACTGCGCGACGACTTTCTGGCCATCGTCACGCTCGCGACTGCGGAGATCTTCCACACGCTGTTCGCCAACTTCCGGGGAATCTTCGGGGGCGACACGGGCATTCTCGGCGTTCCGCAGCCGATTGCGGACCTCGCCGGCGACGGCGACACCACGCTCGTGGCCACGCTGCTGCTGTTCGGCGGCATCACCGCGTTCGCGTTCGCTCTGGTGACTCGGTTGACCGAGGCGCCGTACGGCCGGGTGTTGCGGGCGATCCGCGCCGACGAACTCGTCACCCGCTCGGTCGGGAAGTCCGTGTTCACCTACAAGATGCAGGCGTTCGTCTACGGCGCCGCGCTCGCGGGGTTCGCCGGCGGTCTGTTCGCGCTCTACACCGGCGCGATCTCGCCCGGCTTCTTCACTATCAACGTGACGGTGACGGTGTGGATCGGGATGCTGCTCGGCGGCGCGTCGAACCACCGCGCGGTGTTGGCGGGGCTCGCGGTCATCATGGGTCTCCGTCTGGTGTCGCGCTTCGCTCTCGACGTCGCGCCCCTCTCCGCCGACGCGTTCGCTTCCGTTCGCCTCGTCGTAATCGGACTGATTCTGGTGGCGATCATCCGCTACCGGCCGGCCGGCATCTGGGGCGACGCCAGAGAGCTGGGGGTGGACTCGTGAGCCTACTCCGCGCCGACGGTCTCGTCAAGGAGTTCGGCGGCCTTCGCGCGCTCGACGAACTGTCACTGTCGGTCGACCGAGGGGAACTCGTCGGGGTGATGGGACCGAACGGCGCCGGCAAGTCGACGTTCTTCAACTGCGTGAGCGGCGTCGTAGCGCCCGACAGCGGTCGCGTCACTCTGAACGGCGAGGACGTGACCGGCGACTCGCCGGAGCTCCTGGCCCGAGCCGGCATGGTCCGCACCTTCCAGCTCACGCGGGAACTGGAGACGATGACCGTCCGGGACAACGTACGCCTCGCTGCGCCCGACCAACCGGGCGAACGCACCGTCCCCGCCCTCCTGCACACCGACTCGATGCGGGAGCGCGAGCGTCAGGTCCGCGAGCGCGCGGACGAACTCATCGAGGCGTTCGAACTCGGCCACCTGGCCGACGAGTACAGCAGCAACCTCTCCGGCGGCCAGCGAAAACTGCTGGAGCTGGCTCGGGTGTTGATGCTCGAACCGGAGCTGCTCCTGCTGGACGAACCGTTCGCGGGGGTCAACCCCACGCTGACCCGCGAGATTGCGGACCGAATCCGCGACCTCAACGACGAGGGGATGACCGTCGTCGTCATCGAACACGAACTCGAGACGCTGACCGAACTCGTCGACCGC
This sequence comes from Haloprofundus sp. MHR1, assembly GCF_005155585.1. NCBI lineage: Archaea > Methanobacteriati > Methanobacteriota > Halobacteria > Halobacteriales > Haloferacaceae > Haloprofundus > Haloprofundus sp. MHR1. The sequence continues at coordinate 1,244,458 of NZ_CP039833.1, read as the reverse complement.
CTCGTCGTCCTACAGCAGGGGAGCCTCCTCGTCGAGGGGGAGCCCGAGGCGGTGCTGTCCGACGAGCGCGTCATCGACGCCTACCTTGGAGAGTGAGCATGCAGGAACACGATACAGACGACAGTACGACGATTCGTCCGTGCCGGCGCTGCGTCACCGGTCGCTGGACGAACAGCCGAACTGGCGGCCGCCGGTCGGTCACCGACCGGCAGCCGGGAAACGACCGCCGGACGGGTAACGACCGACGGCCGAACACCGACCGACGGCCGACGGGGGTGGCGGCGTGAGCCTGCTCGACGTCTCGAATCTCGACGCCGGCTACGGCGACCTGCAGGTGTTGTCGGGTGTCGACCTCCGGGTCGACTCCGGCGAGTACGTCGCCGTCGTCGGTCCGAACGGCGCCGGTAAGTCCACGGCGATGAAGGCTATCTTCGGCATCGCCGACCGGATGGGCGGCTCAATCACGTTCGACGGCGCCGACATCGCGGAACTCCCGCCCGAAACCGTCATCCGTCAGGGGTTGAGCTACGTCCCGCAGACCGCGAACGTCTTCCCCTCGCTCACCGTCGCGGAGAACCTCCGAATCGGCGCGTACATCCTCGACGGCACGCCGGAGGAGCGCCGCGAGGCCGTGTTCGACCGGTTTCCGGTTCTCGCCGACCGCCTCGACGAGACCGCGGGCGCGCTCTCCGGCGGACAGCAGCAGATGCTCGCGATGGGCTGTGCGCTGATGCTCGACCCGGATCTCCTCCTGTTGGACGAGCCCTCCGCCGGTCTCGCGCCGGACCTCGTCGACGAGATGTTCGACCGCATCGACGCGGTCAACGAGGCGGGGACGGCCGTGCTGATGGTCGAGCAGAACGCGAAGGAGGCGCTACGGCGCTGTGACCGCGGTTACGTGCTCGCGAGCGGCGAGAACCGCTACGAGGACGCCGGCGACGCGCTGCTGAACGACGAGGAGGTCCGCCGCCAGTTCCTCGGCGGCTGATTCGACTCGTCGCTCGCGGATACGTTCGCGCCGCTCGCGGGCACTCTCCCGTCGCTCTCACGTCGACCACGCTGCTCTCCTGTCGACCACACCGCTCACCCGTCGACCTCGCAACGCTTTTACTCGGTGTCACAACCTCTCGCACATGGTATCCGAACCCGACTCGGACAGAGGAGACGCCCAGCGCAGTCGCTTCGCGGGTTCGGTTTCTTCTTTACGGCCGCCTGAGAGCGGCGGACTCCCCGCCGGCGCGAGGGGCGTCGGCGGCGACGAAACCGCTCGCGTCGGCCGGTCGTTCGTCGGCGGTCCGCCGACCACCCGCCGGCTTTCCGCCGACCGGCGGTGGACCGCCGACGGACGAAGCGCGTTCGGAACTGCTAACAGGCGGGCAAACGGTGTCCACGACAATCAGCACTCAGTATGCGACTCCCGGAATCACAGGTCGCGGTGTTGGAAGCCGCGAGTACGGACGAAAAGCCCGTCGGCGAACTCGCCGACGAGACAGGACTCAAGCCGGAGGCGGTGACGCGCGCCGCCTTCGACCTGCGCGACGACGGCCTCGTCGCCATCGACGAGCGGACGGAGACGACGACGACGCTCACCGACGAAGGAGAACAGTACATCGAGGCGGGCCTCCCCGAGGTTCGTCTCTACCGCGCCGCCGTCGACGCGGGCGGTGCCGACGGCGCGGTGCCGATGGGACAGGTCGTCGGCGCGTCGGGCCTCGAAGGCCCCGAGGTCGACATCGCGCTGTCGAACTTCGCGCGGAAGGGTTACGGCCGCATCGACAGCGGCGAGTTGGTCGTCGACGCCGACGCGGACCCGACGCCGACGCTGAAGCGAACGCGCTGGCCGCCCTCGCCGCCGGCGAGACGGTCGACGACGAGTCGACGCTCGACGAACTCGACCGCCGCGGCCTCGTCGACAGAGACGAGTCGACGGTTCGCTCCGTCTCGCTCACCGACGACGGCGTCACCGCGATGATGGAAGGCGTGGAGGTCGCCGAGACGGTCGACCGCCTGACTCCCGAACTGCTCACGTCGGGCGAGTGGCGCGACGTGGAGTTCACCGAGTACAACGTCGAAGCCGACGCGCCCGAGGAGCGCGGCGGGAAAGTCCACGTCCTCCGCCAGACCGCCGAACGCGTCAAAGACACGCTCGTCGGCATGGGCTTTCAGGAGATGGAGGGGCCGCACGCCGACGCGGAGTTCTGGATCAACGACTGCCTGTTCATGCCGCAGGACCACCCGGCGCGCACCCACTGGGACCAGTTCGCCCTCGACGTGCCGCCGATGAAGGAGATTCCCGAAGACCTCCTCGACCGCGTCGAGTCGGCGCACCGCGAGGGCGTCGGCGACGACGGCGACGGCTACCACTCGCCGTGGACCGAGGACGTCGCGCGCGAAATCGACCTCCGGGACACACCACGTCGCTGTCGATGCGCTACCTCTCGGGCTACGCCGAGGGCGACCTCGAACCGCCGCAGCGCTACTTCTCCGTCGAGAAGGTGTACCGCAACGACACCTTGGACGCGACCCCTTGCTCGAATTCTTCCAGATAGAGGGCTGGGTGATGGCCGAAGACCTCTCGGTGCGCGACCTGATGGGGACGTTCGAGGAGTTCTACCGCCAGTTCGGCATCACGGACGTCCAGTTCAAGCCGCACTACAACCCCTACACGGAGCCGAGCTTCGAGCTGTTCGGCCGCCACCCGACGACGGGCGAACTCATCGAAATCGGCAACTCGGGCGTGTTCCGTCCCGAAGTGCTCGAACCGCTCGGCGTCGACTGCGACGTGATGGCGTGGGGGCTCGCGCTCGAACGTCTCGCCATGCTCGTCACGGGCGCCGAAGACATCCGAGACCTGCACGGAACGCTCGCCGACCTCGACTTCCTGCGGAACGCGGAGGTGATTCGCTAATGCCAGTTGTAGACGTAGACACCGACGAACTTCGCCGGTTGACCGGCCACGAGGAGAAATCCGACGACGAGTTCAAAGAGGACCTGTTCGCGCTCGGACTCGAGTACGAGGGCGAGACCGAGGACGGCCTGCTCCAGTTCGAGTTCGGCCCGGACCGCCTCGACCGCCTCTCGGTCGAGGGCGTCGCCCGGTCGCTCCGCTACCAGTACGGCGACGACCGCGGCGTGTACGTCCCGCAGACGAACTCGCCCGATTGGACTATCGAGGTCGACGAGTCGGTGCCCGAGCAGCGGCCGTACGTGACGGGCGCGGTCGTCCGCGGCGTCGACCTCGACGGGGACGCCCTCGACTCGCTCATCCAACTGCAGGAGAAGCTCCACGCGACGATGGGCCGAAAGCGCGTCAAGGGCGCTATCGGTATCCACGATCTGGTGATGCTGAAGGGGGCGAACCTCGGCGAGCGCGACGTCGGAACCGACAGCGGCCGGAGGAGGTGAACGAGCGGCGCGAGTCGAGTCCGTCGACGAGGGGGAACTCCATCACCTACCGCGGGGTCGACCCCGACGGCGAACGGTTCGTCCCGCTCGATTCGGACGCCGAACTGACGCCCGCCGAGGTGCTCGAACGGCACCCGACCGGCGAGAAGTACGCCGACATCGTCGCCGACTACGAGCGCTACCCGGCCATCTACGACGAACTCGGTCTCTTCTCGTTCCCGCCGGTCATCAACGGCCGCCGCACCGAGGTCGACGAGGACTCGACCGACCTGCTGGTCGAACTCACCGGCACCGACCAGTGGACCATCGACAAGATGTGCAACATCATCTGCTACGCGCTGTCGCGCGCGCGGCGGGACCGTCGAGCAGGTGGAAGTCGAGACGCCGGACGGAACGCTCGTCCGCCCCGACTTCGACGTCGACACCAAGACCGTGAAGCACGACCGCATCGAGACGCTTCTCGGCACGGAACTGGAGTTCGAGGCGGTCGTCGACCTGTTCGAGCGTTCGGGTCTCGACGCCACCACGAATCTCGGCGAGGAGATGAGCTACGACGTCGAGATTCCCCCGTACCGCGTCGACGTGCTTCACCCGGTGGACCTCGTCGTCGACGACGTGGGCCGCGCCTACGGGTTCAACACGCTCGAACCGCGCTACCCCGACGTGGGGACCGTCGGCGGCCGCCACGACCGTTCGGACCTCGAACGCGCGGTACGCGAGCGACTCGTCGGCCTCGGCTTCGAGGACATGCTCAACTTCCACATGACCGACGAGGCGACGAACTACGACCGGATGAGCGTCGAATCCGACTCGGAGAGCGACGCCGAGACCCCACTCGGCGCGACGCCGCCGGTCCGTATCGTCGAACCCTACAGCGAGGACTACACGATGCTGCGGGACGTGGGCGCTGCCGTCGCTGATGACGGTGTTGGAGAACAACACGCACCGCGCGTACCCGCAGGACCTCTCGGAAGTCGGCTTTCGTCGCCCACGAGGACGGTAGCGAGAACACCGGCGTCGCCGAGAGCCACCGCGTCGCGGGCGTGCTCGCTCGCCACGACGCGACGTACGAGGACGCGAAAGCCAAACTGCAGGCGCTCTGCCGCGACTTCGGCGTCGAACTGGCGACGCCCGCGGCCGAACACCCGTCGTTCATCGACGGGCGGACCGCCGCCGTCGTCCGTCGACGGCGAGGAAGTCGGTGTCGTCGGCGAAGTGCACCCCGAGGTGCTCGTCGGACACGACCTCGAACTGCCCGTCGTCGCGTTCGAGTTCGAGTTGGCGGCGCTGGAGTAAGCCGTTCACATCTCCGTTTCCTCTCTTCGTTCTCCCTTCGTTGCTCTCTCTCTCCGCTCTCTCCGCTCTCTTCGCTCTCGCAGCGTCTGCCGTATATCCGACCTCGATTCTCTTCGGCTGAACACAAATAACTCGAAAGAATATCTATTTTTGCGTTATTCTTCTTGGGAATGTCAGGCTCCGAAGGGTATATGTGGCTGATTGTCGCACATCGAGTCGTCATGAACCCTCACGAAAAACAGTTCGAGACGTTGTCGGGTGACCCCACGGCGAACGCGACCAGCAGCCCCCGCCGAGGGCGTCGAGGACGTCGTCGTCCCCTCCACCTGAGTTCGACGTACGAGATTTCCGACATCGACCCCGACGTGGGGCTCGAAGATCTGGACCCCGACGAGGGGCAGTTCCTCTACTCGCGGCTCTCGAACCCCACGCGGAACGCGCTCGAACACCGGTTGGCGGCGCTCGAAGGCGGCGAACACGGGTTCGCCTTCGCCTCCGGTACCGCAGCCATCGTCGCCACGGTGGATGGCCGCCGTCGAACCCGGCGACCACGTCGTCGCCTTCGACGACCTCTACGGCGGGACGCGCACGATGCTGACTCGACTGTTCGAGGAACGCCTCCACGTCGACGTGTCGTTCGTCGACGCCCGCGAGGTCGACGCCGTCGCAGACGCGATGCGCGAGGAAAACCACGTTGGTCTGGATGGAGACGCCGACGAATCCCCTCCTGCGCCTCTGCGACATCGAAGCCATCGCCGGGGGTTGCGCGCGAACACGGCGCGCTTGCTCGGCGTCGACAACACCTTCCTCAGTCCGGCGTGTCAGAACCCGCTGGAACTCGGCGCCGACGTGGTCGTCCACAGCTACGACCAAGTACCTCAACGGTCACAGCGACTCGCTGGGCGGGGCGGCCGTCACCGACTGTCCGGACACTCTCGGAGGAGATCGCGTTCCTCCAGCGCGTCGGCATGGGGAACATGCTCTCGCCGTTCGACTCGTATCTCGTGTTGCGGGGGACGAAGACGCTCCCGCTGCGGATGCGCCAGCACAACGAGAACGCGATGGAAGTCGCGCGGTTCCTGGAGGACCAGCGACCGCGTGCGGGCGGTGCACTACCCCGGCCTGGAGAGCCACCCACAGCACGAACTGGCGAATCGGCAGATGTCGGGCTACGGCGGCGTGCTCTCGGTGGAACTGGACGCGGACCTCAACGGCACCGCCGAGTTCCTCGGCCACCTCTCGGAGTTTCTCGCTCGCGGTGAGCCCTCGGCGGCGTTGGAGTCGCTCATTGAACACCCGGCGACGATGACTCACTCGCCGCTGTCGCAGGCCGAACGCGACGAACTCAGGCATCTCGAACTCGCTGATTCGAATCTCGGTCGGCGTCGAGCACGTCGACGACCTCCTCTCGGGACTTGGAGGCCGGCTTCGCGGCGCTGGCGTCGCACTCGACGGCGGGAAGCGACGCGGCGGCGACGTTGGACGACGACTGATTCGGTTCGCTTCGCCGTTTCGCTCTCTCGCTTCGTTCTCCCGTCTCGCTTTCCCGTTTCGTTCTCCCGTCTCGATTTCCCGCTTCGCTTTCCACGTGGTCACTCGTCGGTTCCGACCTCTTTTCGCCCGTGAGCGTTTTCGGGTCGAGGCGGTACTCCCTGAAGGTGATCTCCTCCGGCGGCCGCTCGAAGATGTCCACTTCCGGAATCTCGACCGCCCACAAACCCTGGACGGCGCTCGACTCGTAGGACGCCTCGGTCACGTCTTCGAGCGTGCCGGTCGCCACGGCGCTTCGCCAGCCCATCGTCGGTCCGGGCGTGCGCGACGAACGTGACGGGCCTGTCGACGACCTCCTCCTTTGTGCTCTCCGGTCGGAACGAGAGCCGAAAGTAGAAGCTCCGCGTCTCCGCGTCGTACCCGTACGACACCGGAACGGTGAACGGCGACTCGTCGACTCCCTCGCCGAAGGAGATGACGCCTGTACCCCCGGACCCGAGGAACTCGTTCAGTTCGTCGGCGCTCAGTTGCACCCAGCGGATTCCCTGCATACCGTGCGTACGTCGTGGCAACACAAAACAATCCGGTCGCGTCCGTCTCGGCCCCGCGCGGCCGGGATTTCCGTCTGCCAACCGAGGCGTTTAACAGCGGTCCGGGGAGTAGACTCCGACGAGAATGCCCAGTGGAGCATACGACCCGGAGGCCACGGAACGAAAGTGGCAGGAGCGGTGGCTCGACGAGGAGACGTACGACTACGACGACGCCGCGGTAGACGGGGATACGGTCTTCTCCATCGACTCGCCGCCGCCGACGGTGTCGGGGAGTCTCCACTGGGGCCACGTGTACGGTTTCACGCTACAGGATTTCGTCGCCCGCTTCGAGCGGATGCGCGGCGAGAACATCTTCTTCCCGTTCGGCTACGACGACAACGGCATCGCCTCCGAGCGACTAACCGAGGACGAACTCGGTATCCGGCACCAGGATTACGAGCGCCGCGAGTTCCAACAGCTCTGCCGCGAGGTCTGCGCTGAGTACGAGTCGGAGTTCACCGAGAAGATGCAGGCGCTCGGCATCTCCATCGACTGGGACCGGACCTACCGGACCATCGAGCCGCGCGTCCAGCGCGCCTCGCAGCTCTCCTTCATCGAACTGTACGAACAGGGCCGCGAGTACCGCCAGCGCGCCCCCGCCATCTGGTGTCCCGAGTGCGAAACCGCGATTTCGCAGGTCGAAACGGAGGACGACGAACAGCCGGAGTCACTTCCACGACATCGAGTTCGAGGTGACCGACTCCGACGAGTCGTTCGTCATCTCGACGACGCGGCCGGAACTCCTCCCGGCCTGTGTCGCCGTCTTCGTCCACCCGGACGACGACGACAACCAGCACCTCGTCGGCGAGGAGGCGACGATTCCGCTGTTCGGTCAGTCCGTCCCGATCATCGCCGACGACCGCGTCGACATGGAGACGGGGTCCGGTATCGTCATGTGCTGTACGTTCGGCGACCAGAACGACATCGAGTGGTACCAGGCGCACGACCTCGACCTCCGCATCGCCATCGACGAGTCCGGCACGCTGACCGAGGTGGCCGACGAGTACGCCGGCCTCGACCGCGACGAGGCCCGCGAGGCCATCGTCTCGGACCTCGACGACGCGGGCGTCCTTCTGGACCGCCGCAGCATCACCCACGTCGTGAACGTCCACGAGCGCTGCGGGACGAGCGTCGAGTTCCTCGTCACCGAGCAGTGGTACATCAAACTGCTCGACAAGACCGACGAGTATCTGGAGGCGGGCCGCCAGATGGAGTGGTTCCCCGAGAAGATGTTTACTCGATATAAGAACTGGATAGAGGGACTGCAGTGGGACTGGTCCATCTCCCGACAGCGCTCCTCGGGGATTCCGTTCCCCGTCTGGTACTGCGCGGAGTGCGACCACGAGGTCATCGCCCGCAAGGAGGACCTGCCGGTCGACCCGCTGTCGGACGACCCCCCGGTCGACGCTTGTTCGGAGTGCGGCCACGACGGGTTCGTCGCCGAGGACGACGTGTTCGACACGTGGGCCACCTCCTCGCTGACGCCGCTCATCAACGCCGGCTGGGACTGGGACGCCGAGAGCGAGGAGTACGCGATGGAGCGCCCCGAGATATACCCGTTCGACGTGCGCCCGCAGGGCCACGACATCATCTCCTTCTGGCTGTTCCACACCGTCGTCAAGTGTTACGAGCACACCGGCGAGGTGCCATTCGACTCGGTGATGATCAACGGGATGGTGCTCGACGAGAACCGCGTGAAGATGTCCAAGTCGCTGGGCAACATCGTCTCGCCCGACGAGGTGCTCGACGAGTACCCCGTCGACGCCGCGCGCTACTGGGCCGCCGGCAGCGCCGTCGGCGACGACCTACCGTACAACGAGAAGGGCATCGTCGCGGGCGAGAAGCTCCTGCGGAAGCTGTGGAACGCCTCGAAGCTCGTCGACAGCCTCACCCCCGACGGGCGACTCGACGAGCCCGACGACCTGCGGGCCATCGACCGCTGGCTGCTCGCGGAGATGGACGACACCGTCCGATTCGTCACCGAGAAGCTCGAAGCCCGGGAGTTCTCGAAGGCCCGAGACCACCTCCGGAGCTTCTTCTGGCACACGTTCTGCGACGACTACCTCGAAATCGCCAAAGAGCGCGACGACGAGTCGGCGGCGTACGCGCTCCAGACGGCGCACCGACGCTTCCTGAAGCTGTTCGCGCCGTTTCTCGCGCACATCGCCGAGGAACTGTGGCGCGAGATGTACGACGACCGCAGCGTCCACAACACCGAGTGGCCCGAACCGCTCGGCCTCGACGCCGACCACGAGGCCGGCGAGACGGCGATGGCCGTCGTCGGCGCGCTCCGCAAGTACAAGAGCGACGCACAGTTGTCGCTGAACGCGTCCATCGACACCGTCGACGTGTACGGTAACGTCGCCGGCTTCGAGGAGGAGATACAGCGGGTGATGCACGTCGAGTCGCTGTCGACGCTCGAAGAAGAACCCGAAATCGAGTCCGTCGTGACGGGCATCGACCTCGACTACTCCGTCGTCGGCCCCGAGTACGGCAGTCAGGTTCCGGATATCGAAGCCGGACTGGAAACCGGCGAGTACGAACTCGGCGAGAACTCGCTCTCGGTCGCGGGGCTCGAACTCGACTCGGAGATGTTCGAGGTCGACCGCGAGCGCCGGTACACCGGTGAGGGCGAGATGCTCGAAGCGGGCGACGCAATCGTCATCGTGCGGAACTGAGTCGGGCGCGTCTCACTCTTGCATCCGGTTTCGCTCCCGTTTCGCTCCCGTTTCTCTTCCCGCCTCTTCTTTCGGTGTCGGAGCGCGCAGAACCTCACCTCACTTTTTTCCTGCCGTCCGACGACTGTGAACGTGTGACCGTCGCTCCCGCTCCCGACGAGATTTTCGACCGGGCGGCCGAAGAGGGCGCCCGACGCCTCGACCAGTCGCTGCTCGAACTCGTCTCGACGAGTTTCATCGCCGGGTTCACCATCGTCTTCGGCCTGGCCGCGCTCGGCATCGTCCGCGCGGCGGTCGGACCGGGGCTCGGCCACCTCGCCGGCGCGCTCGCCTTCGGCGTCGGCCTCGTGTTCCTCATCGTCGGCCGGGCAGAACTGTTCAACGAGAACTTCTTCGACCCCGCGGCGAAGGCGGCCCTCGACCCCGACTCGTGGCTTATCGGGCCGCTCCTTCGGCTGTGGGTCGTCACGTTCACGTTCAACCTCGTCGGCGGTGCCCCGTTCGTGTTCCTCCTCTCCGTCGACGGCGCGCTGCCGGCGGGCTCGGCGGAGGCGCTGAGCACAGTCGCCGAGGAGATAATCCACCGCGGGACGGCCGCCGAGTTCGTGAAAGCGTTCACCGGCGGCGCGCTCGTGACCCTGCTGTCGTTTCTCCTACAGGGCGTCAACAGCGTCGGAAGCCGTATCTCCCTGGCCTACATCGTCGGCGTCCTGTTGGCTTTGGGCCCCTTCGACCACGTCATCGTCACCGTGCTGCACGTGCTGTTCGGCATGTTCTTCGGCGTCGATATCGGCCTCGGTGCGCTGGCGGCGACCACGGCCGTGGTCACGGCGGGTAACCTCGTGGGCGGACTCGGACTCGTCACCCTCACCCACGTCGCGCAGGTGAGAGGCGCGCGCGAGGCCGGCGACTGAATCGGACGCCGCGCGGCGCTGCTCCTTCAGCGGTCGACGCCGACGGCCGCTTCGACGCTGTCGAAACCGTCGCGTTCCAGCAACTCCAGCAGCCCCGCGTTGATGTCGCGGGCGACGCTCGGCCCCTCGTAGACGAGCGCCGTGTACAACTGGACGAGACTCGCGCCAGCGCGTATCTTCTCGTAGGCCCCCTCCGCATCGGAGACGCCGCCGACGCCGATTATTGGAACACTGGTTCGGCGAGCGACGAACCGTATCATCTTCGTCGCGCGGTTCTCGATGGGTTTCCCGGAGAGGCCGCCGCGTTCGGCCCGGTTCGGGTTCCGCAGCGAGGCGGGTCGCTCCGTCGTCGTGTTGGTGGCGACGACACCGTCGAGGGACAGGTCGTCGACGACGGCGAGCGCCTCTTCGATAGCCGGTTCCGGCAGGTCCGGGGAGAGTTTGACGAGCAGCGGCGACGCGCCGGCGTCCGCGAGTCCGCCGAGGATACGCTCCAGGGACTCGCGGTTCTGGAGGTCGCGGAGTCCGGGCGTGTTCGGACTGGAGACGTTGACGACGAAGTAGTCGCCCGCGTCGGCGACGCGTTCGTAGGTGTACAGATAGTCGTCGGCCGCCTCGGTGAGCGGCGTCGACTTCGACTTCCCGATGTTGATGCCGACGGGTACGTCCGGGAGCTCTCCCGATTCGAGTCGCTCGCCCACCGCGTCGGCCCCGTGGTTGTTGAAACCCATCCGGTTGACGATGGCCCGGTCCTCGGGGAGACGAAACATCCGCGGACGGGGGTTTCCGGGTTGGCGCTCGGCGGTGACGCCGCCGACTTCGACGTGGCCGAAGCCGAGGGCGGCGAGAACCGAGGGAATCTCGGCGTTCTTGTCGAAGCCGGCGGCGACGCCGACGGGGTTGGGGAACGACTCGTCGAACAGGTCCACGCGCAGACGGTCGTCGTCGACGGTGTACCGACGCGCGAGAGCGTCCTCCACTCGGGTGTGTTGTACGGCGCGGAGCAAACGGTGGGTGGTTCGGTGGGCCGTCTCGGGCGGCAGCGCGAACAGCGCCGGTTTCGTCGCGTCGTACAGTCGCATCGTGCGTACCCTGTCGACGCTGGCGCATTAATCCGCCGGACGCGTCGCTCGACGGGTGGGCTCATCGAGAATTGGACGCTCTCAGAAGTCGTGTTCTACTTCGTCCGGGTCGGCTTTCTGGATGATGATCTTGTTGTCGCGGACGCGGACGAACACTTCGTCACCGATCTCGAGACCAGCGACCGCGAGTTCGTCTTCGTGGAGGTTCACGTGTACGTTGTGGTATTCGCCGTTTTCGTCTTTGGCACCACTCGGGCTGAGCTTCTTTTTCCGAACCATCGCGGTTGTCTACTCGAACTTCGCCGTAGGATATACATAAGTGTTGTCTCACCGCGCCTCGCGTGCGCGCGAGCGAAAAACACGACACAGAGGCGGAGTATTCGGCGACGACGATGGTCGACCCGCCACTAATCGCCAGCACGCTCGGGGATAATATTTAACAGTTTCGTCGGATAGTGCTCATTTAGCCGATATATTTATATCGGACCGTGCGTTCGGTTGCCATGGAGAACAGAAAACCATGGTACGTGAAGACGGTAAACGCAATTTTGCCCTTCGAGATACGAGTGGAACAGAGTCGAGCGTGTTCTCGGGTAACACCCCCCGACAAGCGGCGTTGAAGGCCGCGAGGCGGCTCGAACCGGGGAGTTCCGAGGAGGACGCCGACCGGACCGAGCTCCGGCTCCGAGAGAAGGGGACGGACAAGGTCCACATCTACGACGGGTGGGCGTGGAACGAGACCGCACCCGACAACAAACCCGACTGGATGCCCGACGACATCACCGAGGCGAACGTCTCGAAGAAGGGCATCGAACACATCGAAGAGTAGGAGATTCGCCGTCCGGACATCTTTTGAAGCCGCTGCTCTCCGACAGGATTTTTTATCGCGTGCTCAGAGGCACAACTGCGCGGCTACCACTCGACCAGACCGCACGTACGATGCGTGGGATGACCGGTCGACCTCCTGCCGTGCGACACTCCTTTCGGAGTCACGTCGCCGTTCGACACTCTCGCGTGTCTCTGACTCTCTCGCGGTGTGAAACCGCATGACGGGGAGCACTCGGTTCGACGGTCTTTTATGTGACCCTGCCGTTGCCGGTAATGCGAAGGTCGCCCCCGACAGGGCGGCCGGGGTTGCCCCGAAGTCGTGCTCTGCACGAACCCTGTGGCAGTCCCGAGACGACGCCCTTATATGCTAAGGGCGTTCACGTCGAAGTACGCTCAGGTCGTCGCCGGATATCGATTTGGTGACGACCGGCATCCGATGCCCTTAAGTGTATCAGGGCATTCGGAGGTAATGCGGAAAGACAAGACACGATGCGATTGCGAGGCCGTTCAACTCGGCCATCAATCGTGGACTGGTCGAAGCGAATCCGACGGGTTTATACCCGCGAATCGCTTTGACTCAGGTCCGAAGGAAATGAGGATTCCGCCCCTGCGGTCCGCCGTACAGACGGAATCTGATGTGAGCCAACGTAGTTCGGTGACACCCGACCGACCGACGGTCCCGTCGCCGAACTCGGACCATGCAATACCTATAACGGTGATTCGCTCTCGTCAGAGAGCAAATCCCGCCACCCCCTGACCCATTCGGGTCAGGAACATTCCGGTTGATCCTGCCGGAGGTCATTGCTATCGGGGTCCGATTTAGCCATGCTAGTTGTACGAGTTCAGACTCGTAGCGGATAGCTCCGTAACACGTGGCCAAACTACCCTACAGAGAACGATAACCTCGGGAAACTGAGGCTAATAGTTCATACCGTACCCACGCTGGAATGCCGAGTACCAGAAACGCTCCGGCGCTGTAGGATGTGGCTGCGGCCGATTAGGTAGACGGTGGGGTAACGGCCCACCGTGCCGATAATCGGTACGGGTTGTGAGAGCAAGAACCCGGAGACGGAATCTGAGACAAGATTCCGGGCCCTACGGGGCGCAGCAGGCGCGAAACCTTTACACTGCACGACAGTGCGACAAGGGGACCCCGAGTGCGAGGGCATACAGTCCTCGCTTTTGTGAACCGTAAGGAGGTTCACGAATAAGAGCTGGGCAAGACCGGTGCCAGCCGCCGCGGTAATACCGGCAGCTCGAGTGATGACCGATTTTATTGGGCCTAAAGCGTCCGTAGCTGGCCGCGTAAGTTCATCGGGAAATCCATCCGCTCAACGGATGGACGTCCGGTGAAAACTACACGGCTTGGAGCCGGAAGACCCAAGGGGTACGTCCGGGGTAGGAGTGAAATCCCGTAATCCTGGACGGACCGCCGATGGCGAAAGCACCTTGGGAAGACGGACTCGACAGTGAGGGACGAAAGCTAGGGTCTCGAACCGGATTAGATACCCGGGTAGTCCTAGCCGTAAACGATGCCTGTTAGGTGTGGCACCCACTACGAGTGGGTGCTGTGCCGTAGGGAAGCCGCTAAACAGGCCGCCTGGGAAGTACGTCCGCAAGGATGAAACTTAAAGGAATTGGCGGGGGAGCACTACAACCGGAGGAGCCTGCGGTTTAATTGGACTCAACGCCGGACATCTCACCAGCATCGACAGTAGCGATGATCATCAGGTTGATGACCTCTATGTTGAGCTACTGAGAGGAGGTGCATGGCCGCCGTCAGCTCGTACCGTGAGGCGTCCTGTTAAGTCAGGCAACGAGCGAGACCCGCATCCTTAATTGCCAGCAACACCCCCGGGTGGTTGGGTACATTAAGGAGACTGCCGTGGCTAACACGGAGGAAGGAACGGGCAACGGTAGGTCAGTATGCCCCGAATGTGCTGGGCAACACGCGGGCTACAATGGCCGGGACAAAGGGTTCCAACCTCGAAAGAGGACGGTAATCTCAGAAACCCGGTCGTAGTTCGGATTGTGGGCTGAAACTCGCCCACATGAAGCTGGATTCGGTAGTAATCGCATTTCAGAAGAGTGCGGTGAATACGTCCCTGCTCCTTGCACACACCGCCCGTCAAAGCACCCGAGTGAGGTCCGGATGAGGCTTTCACACGAAAGTCGAATCTGGGCTTCGCAAGGGGGCTTAAGTCGTAACAAGGTAGCCGTAGGGGAATCTGCGGCTGGATCACCTCCTACTGACCCGTGACCAGGCCGACGCGCCTGGCACACCTTTCATTGCACGCGTCCGAGATCGCCGACGACCATCGCTCGGTCGGGCACCTCAGAACTACGTTGGCTCCACAAAGACGCTCCCAGCTCTCGACTCAATTCGGTCGACGACTGGGAGTGGGCCCATAGCTCAGTGGTAGAGTGCCTCCTTTGCAAGGAGGATGCCCAGGGTTCGAATCCCTGTGGGTCCATCACTCGGAGTGAATCGAAGACCGTGTCCCTTAAGTGGGAGACGCCACTCGATTCAACTCCGAAGCAAGACCGATGCACCACCCCGTGCAAGCGCGGGTGGGAAGGGTTGAACACGTGACCATTCACTCCGGCACGTGTCATGAAACCGTGTGTACGTGCAATCCAGACGTCCACTGGACCCGTTCGATTGACTCGAACGGATTACAGTGTCCATCACTATACCATCGTATGGCTACTTTGCCATCTGGTGGATAGCTCGGCTCGAGAACCGAAGAAGGACGCGCCAAGCTGCGATAAGCCTCAGGGAGCTGCATGGAAGCCAAGAACTGAGGATCTCCTAATGGGAATCCCTTCACAATTGCCTTTGCGCAATGGGGAACGTCGGGAACTGAAACATCTTAGTACCGACAGGAAAAGAAAGCAAACCGCGATGTCGTTAGTAACGGCGAGTGAAGACGACACAGTCCAAACCGAAGCCCTCACGGGCAATGTGGTGTTCGGACTGACCACCATCGACCAATCATCGACGAGAAGTCTTCTGGAACGAAGCGTGATACAGGGTGACAACCCCGTATCGTCGACGAGCGGTCGTGGGTCAACTCCAGAGTAGCGGGGGTCGGATATCCCTCGTCAACATGGCTGGCATCCTCAGCCAAGACTAAACATTCCTCGAGACCGATAGCGAACAAGTAGCGTGAGCGAACGCTGAAAAGCACTCCGAGAAGGACCGTGCAATAGAGCTTGAAATCAGGTGGCGATGGAACGACGGGGCATGAAAGGCCCCTCAACAAACGACCCGGAAGCGATTCCGCAGTAGGACTTGAGGGGAGCCGATGTCGCGTCGTGCGTTTTGAAAAACGAACCAGAGAGTGTACCTATTCGGCGAGTCTAACTCGATTATCGAGGAAGGCACAGGGAAACCGATACGACCGCAGCCTCACGGCCAGGGTCACCGTCTTCAAGGGCGGGGAGCCGAGTGGGTACGACCCGAAACCGAGTGATCTACACGGGGGCAAGGTGAAGCGTGGCGAAAGCCACGTGGAGGCCTGTTAGAGTTGGTGTCCTACAATACCCTCTCGTGACCCATGTGTAGGGGTGAAAGGCCCATCGAACTCGGCAACAGCTGGTTCCGACCGAAACATGTCGAAGCATGACCTCAGCAGAGATAGTTCGTGAGGTAGAGCGACCGATTGGGAGACCCGCCTCCGAGAGGAGTCGGCCTCCCTGTCAAACTCCGAACTTACGAACGTCGTAGAAGCTGGGAGTCCGGTTTGCGGGGTAAGCCTGTGAACCGTAAGGGAGACAACCCAGAGCTGGGTTAAGGACCCAAAATGTGGACTAAGTGCAATCGAAGATAGTCTCGAGCCCTAAACAGCCGGGAGGTGAGCTTAGAAGCAGCAACCCTCTAAGAAAAGCGTAACAGCTTACCGGCCGAGGTTTGAGGCGTCGAAAATGATCGGGGCTCAAGTCCACTTCCGAGACCCGGCGGTACTCTTACAGAGTAATCCAGTAGGTCGGCACTCTGAGCGGGTGGAAGCACGGGTGAGAACTCGTCGTGGACCGCTCAGTGACGAAAATTCTGGTCACAGTAGCAGCGAGAGTCGGGTGAAAACCCCGACGGCCTAATGAGCAAGGGTTCCTCGGCACTGCCAATCAGCCGAGGGTTAGCCGATCCTAAGTCCCACCGTAACTCGAATGGGACAAAAGGGTAACTGGTTAATATTCCAGTGCTATCACCACTCAAAGTCGACGCCTGGGGGTAGATCGAGCCGGACAGTCGTCCGGTCGAATCACTAAACTCCGTGGAAGCCGTCATGGCACGAAGCGGACGAACAGTGAGACAGCGAAAGTCGATCCAACCTCGGGCCCGTGAAAAGACGAGCGTGATACTCGTACCGAGATCCGACACAGGTGCTCAGGCGGAGAAAGCCAAGGCCTGTCGGGATAACCGACGTTAGGGAATTCGGCAAGTTAGTCCCGTACCTTCGGAAGAAGGGATGCCTGCCCCTCACAGGGCAGGTCGCAGTGACTCGGACGCTCCAACTGTCTAGTAACAACACAGGTGACCGCAAATCCGCAAGGACTCGTACGGTCACTGAATCCTGCCCAGTGCAGGTATCTGAACACCTCGTACAAGAGGACGAAGGACCTGTCAACGGCGGGGGTAACTATGACCCTCTTAAGGTAGCGTAGTACCTTGCCGCTTCAGTAGCGGCTTGCATGAATGGATCAATGAGAGCGTCACTGTCCCAACGTTGGACCCGGTGAACTGTACATTCCAGTGCGGAGTCTGGAGACCCCCAAGGGGAAGCGAAGACCCTATAGAGCTTTACTGCAGGCTGTCGCTGAGACGTGGTCGCTGATGTGCAGCATAGATAGGAGCCGCTACACAGGTACCCGCGCTAGCGGGCCACCGAGGCGCCATTGAAATACTATCCGTCAGTGACTGCGACTCTCACTCCGGGAGGAGAACACCGGTAGCCGGGCAGTTTGACTGGGGCGGTACGCGCTCGAAAAGATATCGAGCGCGCCCGAAGGTTCTCTCATTCGGGTCGGAAACCCGAAGAAGAGCGCAAGAGCAAACGAGAGCCTGACAGTGACATTCCCAACGAGTGTCGCTGACACGAAAGTGTGGTCTAGCGAACCGACGAGGCCCATAGATGGGGCCCGTCGATGACAGAAAAGCTACCTTAGGGATAACAGAGTCGTCACCGGCAAGAGCACATATCGACCCGGTGGCTTGCTACCTCGATGTCGGTTCCCTCCATCCTGCCTGTGCAGAAGCAGGCAAGGGTGAGGTTGTTCGCCTATTAAAGGAGGTCGTGAGCTGGGTTTAGACCGTCGTGAGACAGGTCGGCTGCTATCTATTGGGGGTGCGAGGTATCTGACGTGAACGATCGTATAGTACGAGAGGAACTACGATTGGTTGCCACTGGTGTACCAGTTGTCCGACAGGGCAGTTGCTGGGCAGCCACGCAACACGGGGTAAGAGCTGAACGCATCTAAGCTCGAAACCCACATGGAAAAGAGATACCACCAAGGTCACTCGTAGAAGACGAGTTCGATAGACTCGGGGTGTACGCAACGAGGCAACGAGTTGTTCAGCCCGCGAGCACTAACAGACCAGCCATCACTCATACCGCATGGGTATAGAGGTTTTCAGACGCTGCATTCGTTCGACCGTCGAACGGGTCCAGGCGTTTACTGGATTGCACGTACAACACGGTTCGAGTAAGCCCAAGACATTCGTCTTGCAAGACCGACTTTGGAAGCGAGAACGGTTCGACTCCGTTCGTCGGCGTTAAGGCGGCCACAGCGGTGAGGTAACACCCGTACCCATCCCGAACACGGAAGTTAAGCTCACCAGCGTGAACGCAACTACTGGAGTGCGCGAGCCTCTGGAAACACGTTCTCGCCGCCTACCACTCATACTTCATCCACCACCCGCAGAGCGATAGCACCGCTCCGCGGGCGTTTCTATTTCGAACAGTTGTGGTTATATTCCGCCGCGGCTGAATACAATCATCAGACCACCGGCACACTTATCTTTCTATCCCGCATGACATGTATTAGTAACATCTCTATGAGTGACTCGTCGACACCGTCGGCCGTCCGTTCGGGACTCCACCTTCGAAGAGCCGAGGACGAAGCGCCGCTACCGTCGACGCTGACCCGAACGCCGTCGGTCGACGTCGTCGCCGTACTGACAGAGACGACGCCCGACGAGTGGCTCGACCGGTGGCGAACGGAGGTCGGTCCGGAACCGGCGGGACAGACGATTCTCGCTATCGACGAGACCACACGGAGCACGGCGGCTTCGACGCCGAGTCCCTCGGTTTTCGGCGGTACCTCTCTGACGAACACGTCTGCGCCGGTCTCACCCGAGGTCGTCGCCGACACGCTCGAGACCGCACTCGCGCGACCCGCGTCGGAACGACTGCTGTTCGTCTGGATTGAGTCGCTGACGCCGCTTTTGGAGGGTAACTCGGCGACTCCGTTGCTGCGGACGCTCCACAAACTCGCCGAGCGCGACACCGTGCTCGGAATCTGTCACGCGGAGGACGGCGCCGTCGACGCGTCCGTCGCCGAGCTGTTCGACAGCGTCGACATCGCCGAGCCGATATCGACCCGAATCGACCGGCTTCGGGCGGAGAACCCGACGAACTTCGGGTATCTCCGCCGACACTGGCGAGACGCCAAACGCGCAATCGAGCAGTCGACCCGAAGCTATCCGCAAGCCCGACAGCTCCACGCTGGACTGGGAGAGACCGAGACGACGCCGCAGAGCCTCGGCGTCGCGCTGCAAGCGCTCGTCGAACTCGGCGTCATCGAACTGTGGAACGACACCGTCGGGTCGAACCGCTACGACCTGACGACGTACGACGCCGAGCTACTCGGTGCGGTCGGCGAGTCGCTGTCGAGGACAGACGAAAGCGGGTAACTACGACCCTGTCGAGGGCGCGCGAAGCGACTCCTCGACGACAGTTCCGTCCGGGTCGAGCGTCACTGTTCCGAGAGACACCGTCTCGCCGGTCGGTGTCGACGTCGAGATGTCGCGCAGCACCGTCTCTTGGTCGAGTCGCTCCCAGACGACGCGTTCGACCAGCCGCTGGAACTCCTCGGGGTCGGTCCACCCCGAGTCGATGTCGGAGGGAACGCGGACGACGAACTGGAGGTCGGTCTCGGTGACGTGGATGCCGACGCCGAACGTATCGCTCATGGGCGGTCGTTCGTCGGAGAGACACAAAGAGCCGTTGAACGCCCTCGATGCGCGGCGAAGGTGGCCGGCCGTCTCCGAAGGCGCGTGTACGACAGTTTCACGCACACGCGACGCGGGTAGAACGGTTTTTGGGCGTCGCTCCGCCAGAACGACCAATGAGTTACAAGATCGGCCTCGTGGGCAAACCCTCGGTGGGCAAATCCAGTTTCTTCAACGCGGCGACGATGAACGACGTTCCGGAGGGCGCGTACCCCTTCACGACCATCGACCCGAGCATCGGCGAGGCGTACGTTCGCGTCGACTGCGCAGCACCGGAGTTCGACGAGACGTGTACCCCGAACACGGGATTCTGCAGCCACGGCACCCGCTACGTCCCGGCGAAACTCGTCGACGTGGCCGGTCTCATCCCCGGCGCGCACGAGGGGAAGGGCCTGGGCAACCAGTTTCTCACCGACCTCAACGAGGCGGACGTGCTCGTCCACGTCGTCGACTTCTCCGGGGAGACGGACATCGAAGGCGAGGCGACCGAGGGCCACGACCCCCGCGACGACATCGACTTCCTTGAGGACGAACTCGACATGTGGTACCTCGAAATCCTCGAGAAGGGAATCGAACGCTACCGGGGCGGCTACGACGGCGACGAGAAACACATCGAAGAAGACCTCGCAGAGCAGATGAGCGCGTTCAAAATCGACAAAGACCGGATGAAGCAGGTCATCCTCGCGGAGGGGCTCGAACTCGACCCCGAGACGTGGGACGCCGACGAACGCGAGTCGCTGGCCCGCGAGATTCGCAAGCGGACGAAACCGATGGTCATCGCGGCGAACAAGATGGACAAACCCGTCGCTCAGTCGAACTACGAAGAGGTCACCGCCGACCCCGACTACGACCACCTCACGTTCGTCCCCGCGAGCGCGCACGCGGAGAAAGCACTGAAGAACGCAGACGAAGCGGGTATCGTCGAGTACGACGCTGGCGATGCCACCTTCGATATCGTCGGCGACGTCGCCGGAACGCAGGACGTTCCGGCTGGCTCGCGGGACGGAAACCGTCCCGCGAACGTCTCCGAGGAACAGGAGGCGGGCCTCGAACAGATTCGGGAGTTCGTCGAGGCGTACGGCGGGACCGGCGTGCAGGCCGCGCTCGAAGCCGCCCTCTTCGACGAGCTCGGTTGTATCGCCATCTTCCCCGGCAGCGCCAACGGCAAGAAAGACGAGAAAGGCGTCTTCCGCGACTGCTTCATCCTCCCCGAGGAGTCGACGACGGAGGACTTCGCCTACCACCTCCACTCCGACATCGGCGACGGGTTGCTCCACGGCATCGACTGCCGTAGCGGTCGTCAGATCGGTTCGGGCCACGAGCTCGGCCACCGCGACGTGGTCGAGATACTCACGACGAACTGAGCGCTCCGACGTGAGCGGTCTGACGCCGGCGGCGAGAATCGGTCGAATCGAGCGGGCGAAGATACGAACCGACCACCTGTGAGCCGAACGAACTATCTTCCCGCCGTCGAATTACTCGGTCGATGGTGCGCAAGCAACTGGAATCCGCTCGCGCAGCCCCACTCCAGGAGGTGTTGGACGCCCTGGACGACCCCGACTGTCGGACTATCGTTCGGCAACTCGACGATGCCATGACCGCACGACAGCTCTCAGACGCCTGCGACATACCCCTATCGACGATGTACCGCAAACTCGAGCGCCTCACCGACGCGTCGCTGCTCGACGAACAGACCGAGATTCGAAGCGACGGCCACCACACCACCTGGTATCGGGTGTCGTTTCAGTCGGTCGAAATCGGCTTGGACGAGAGCCGGCAGTTCGAGGTAGTGATAACCCGGCGCCCGCAGTCCGCCGACGAGCGGCTCGCAGACCTGTGGTCGCAGGTCCGGAGGGAGACGTGATCGACCCGACCACGCTGAGTCCGCTCGTCGTCGCGCTCAAGACGCTCACCCTCGTTCTCGGCGGACTCATCACCTACTACGCGTACAAGGCGTACCGACGGACCGGGGCGGTGGCGCTTCGACTGCTCGCCATCGGGTTCGGTATCGTCACCCTCGGGTCGTTGCTCGCGGGCGCCGCAGACCAGGTGCTCGCGACCGATCAGATGTACGCGCTCGTCGTCGAAAGTGGACTCACCGCCGTCGGATTCGCCGTCATCGTCTACTCGCTGTACGTCGACTGAATCGGCCGAGTGCGAACACGGGACAGCGTTCCGGACGGTCGGTTCGGTCGGAACCGAGCGACCAGCTCTCCTCAGTCGTCGTCGCGGGTCGTCGCGGCGCTGGTGTCGGCTCCCCGTCCGCGTCGTCGCGAGACGAACCGGCCGACTTCGACGCCGACGAGCCCCACGAGACCGACGAGGCCGACCGCGAGCGCGAACAGTTCGGGGATTCCCATCCACACCGGCGTGATGTACATCAGGCCGTTGAGATACTTCCCGGGTATCACGTTCTTGAGGCCGATCCAGAACTGCTCGTCGACCGACGGGTTGCGCGAGCCGATGTCGGCGGACTGTGCGCTCGGACCGCCGCTGGATTCGTCACCCGTGCCGAGGCGCTCGGACTCGTAGGGGAACGCGATGTTGACGCTCCAGACCACCTCTCCCTCTTCGTCCACCTCGAACACGCGGTTGCCGTTGGAGTCGGAGACGAGCGTGTGGCCGTTCGGCAGCCGGTCTGCGTCGCGGGGCCACTGCATCTGGGCGTCCCGCCACTTCCACGTCTCGACCCACTCGCCGTCTTGGCGCTGGTACTCGATGACCCGGTTGTTCTCGGAGTCGCCGATGATGACCGCCGGTCCGCCCTCCGATTCGGGGATGTAATCGGGGTTGTGCTGCTCGTTGAGGATGTCGTAGTTGTCCTCCTCGCCGAGCGTCCAGTCCTCCTGGACGCCCTCACCGGGCTCGACGAAGATGACGCGGTCCATGTTGCGCGGACTCAGCATGAACCGACCGTCCTCCAGCACCTCGACGTCGTTCATGTGCGTCCAGTCCTCGGCGTACGGCCCGCCGCTGTCGGCGGGGTCGTACTCCTCGCTGGCGTTCCACGTCCACGTTATCTCCTCGGTCTCGGTGTTCACGACGAACATCCGGTCGAAGAGGATGTCGGCGACGGCGTAGTGCGTCTCGTTGATGCGGTCGCCGTCGTGCCAGCGCGAGGAGTGCTTCCCGGGCGTCTCGACCGAGTAGATGGTCTCGGTCTCGCCGGTCGTCAGGTTCACGCGCTC
Organism: Haloprofundus sp. MHR1; assembly: GCF_005155585.1. Lineage (NCBI taxonomy): Archaea > Methanobacteriati > Methanobacteriota > Halobacteria > Halobacteriales > Haloferacaceae > Haloprofundus > Haloprofundus sp. MHR1. Next base: position 1,221,752 of record NZ_CP039833.1, on the reverse strand, counting down.
GATGCCGTTCTCGGTGCAGGCGTTCACGTCTCCGTGCGCTTCGAGGTAGGTGTCGAGCGTCTCCTGGTCGACGCCGAGCGTTTCGGCGTCCCACTCGTCGGGACACTGGTTCGGGTCGAGGTGGTCGGCGTACAGGTACTCGACCGTCGCGTCGGTGCCCTCGACGGGGTCGACGTCCCAGTAGCGCGTGTGGGTGTCGTTGTAGTACAGCGTCGATCCGTTAGGGTTGAACGCGACCAGTTCTGCCCGCGCGCGCGGTCCGTCGGCGCTCTCGCCGCGCCAGGAGTTCGAGTCCGTGGCGACGACGGTGATACCGTCGGCTTCGGGGGCGATCTGGGCGCTCGGGTCGGCGACGCTATCCCCGTCGAGGTTGCTCTCGAACGTGGACTCGGTCGCCGACGAGACGTACCCGACTCCGACGGCGAGTACGGCGAACGCGATGAGGGCGGCGAAGACAACTCGGAGACTAATCCGTCCGGCCATGACTACGCTATCGGCGAGAGCCGGTTTATCCCTTGTGACCATTCTCGACGAGTAGGGGCGGATTACCCTCCGAGAACGTATCTATCGCCGAATATGTCTTCCTCAGCGAACTGAATCTCGGACGAAAAATCGTGTCGTTCGTTGGTCGCTTCGGCGGTCGGCGACTCCCGCCGACCGAACCGGCAGCGTTACGCCGACGCCATGTTCCGGCAGGACTCCGCACATTCGCGGAGCACTTCTGCGCACACCTGACAGTGTTCGTGGTCGTGCTGTTCGCACTCCTCGGCGCACTCTTCGCATGCGCCGGCGCACACTTCCGCGAGGTGATTGCTGTAGTTCGAGTTGCGAGCCATGAACCGCGCGTGCATCGACGCCACGTCGGCGACGTCTCGGCAGAGTCGGATACAGCGTTCCATCCCCTCGCCTTCGTCGATACACTCGTCGGCACACCACTCGCACGCCTGCGTCGCTTCGAGGCAGTTGTCGAGGCAGTCGCGCTGTTCGTCGGACAGGTGAGAGATCTGTTGAAGCGCCATGCACGGTAGGGTCAACGTCCAGCATTTAGCCTTTTGTGCCTGTGAGAACCACCCCATCGACGGCTCGAACTTCGGATTCGAATCCGAGTCGAGACGGCAGTTATCCTCCGAAACCTCGTCCGCGTCGACCGGGCGTCGAAGGCGACGACCGCTGGACGACAGTATGGCCCAGTTGACATTGTAGGCGCGCGTGGTTATCATAACTGCTTAGGGCCGTTGTGTGGTCCTTCGCGTATGAGAACATCCGGCGAGTGGAGGTAGCATGACGGAGCGCACAGACGACGGTATCGACTCGTTGGGCTATCGCATCACCGAGGAGTCGTATCGGACGTTCCCTATCGCCGGTGACCCCGTCAGCGAAGTCGTCATCAGAGCCGTGGCGAGGGCGGTCGATCGCGACCCGCTCGAACTCGACCAACTGTACGGAACGGTCGACCCGGATGCGCTCGACGACCTCTTCACCGACCGCCCGTCGAAGCCGGCGGTCGACGGTCAGTTCGTCTTCCTGTTCAACGGCTGCGAAGTCGTCATCTCGCCGGACGCCGTCGCCGTTCGTCCGCTCGACGGCTAACGTCCCCGGAGCGACCGTCCGTCACGCACCGACCGGCCCGACCGCCGCCGCCGACACCACCGATTTCAGCGAGGTGAGCACTCGTGCAGCCCAGAACGCCACGGGATTCGTCCGTCGCGTCGGGTCGGTTCCCGCGTCGACCTCTCGCCCGTCTCCGTAGCCGTCGCCGTCGGTGTCGACCCGTTCGGGGTCGGTGCCGAGTTCGCGCTCGGTGGCGTCGGAGAGCCCGTCGTCGTCCGTATCGCCCGCCGCGTCGTTCGACCCCGAACGCTCCCCGTCGACGTCGGAGACCTCACCCGAGTCGTCCGTCTCTCCCGAGTCGTCCGTCTCACCGCCGTCTTCGGCGGCCGAGCCGTTCGTCCGCGGGTGTCCGTCTCCCGCCGAGGCACTGTCGGCGTCGGCGACGAACGGGTTGGTCCCGGCCGCTCGCTCCTCGGCGTTGGTGAGGCCGTCGCCGTCGGGGTCGTCACCCGGATACTGCGTGTAGAGGGCTGGGCGGTCCGGCACGGGCGGGGCCGCCGTCGTCCGGACGTACCGGTCGAGGTCGTCGCCGACGGACCGGTCGCTCACTTCGACGACTATCTCCCGGAACGACTCGTAGTCGAGTCGGCCCTCGTGGGCGTTGACCCGCTCGAACACCGTCGTCAGCGTCCGCTCGCCGCCGGTCGCCTCGTGGATGGACGCGTCCAGCGACGCGAGCACGCGGGGGCCTTTCCGATACGGCACGAGCGGAGTCGACCAGTTCGTCGGCGTCGACAACACGGCGTCGGCGTGGGCGTCGGTGCTCACGGTTCCTCGAAACCGCTCGTACGCGAGGTCGCCCGACTGCAGCGAGAGGTAGCTGGCGTAGTACTCCGCGCTCGCCTCGCGGAACCACCGCATCTCCTCGCTCGCCCGGTACGACTGCCGCAGGTGGACGTACTCGTGTACCCAGACGTTGCTGTCGGCGTCGACCGAAGCGTCGTCGCGGACCCACGCCGTCGCCCCGCCGTCGAAGCTCAAGCCGCCGGCGGTCGTTCGGACCGACTCCGCCGGAATCGCGAACAGGTGCGTCGCCTCGTACTCGCTCTCCGGCAACCGGGCACCCGCCGAGGCGACCGAGTCGAGCACCGCCGACGGTTCGGACCTCAGCGACGCCGCCTCCGGGACGACGAGGGAGACCCGCTCGTCGCCGACCGTCCGGTCGTACACGTCGACCGGGCCCAGGAACGCGAACACCGACGTGGCGTAACCGGGTCCCTCGACGGTGACGTTCGTCGAGACGCCGGTCGCACCGACGGTCCGTCCTCGAATCGATGGGGTGAGCCGGCGGACGTCGACGGCGGCCCACTCGCCGGTGTCGACGCCCGCGCCGTAGTGGTCGAGCGTCGTCTCGCTCACCGACCGCTCGAACGCCAGCGTGGGACGAGACGTCTCCCGGTCCCAGCGGTAGACGCCCGGTTCGACCCGCTCGAACCCGTCGGACGCGGAGACGGTCCGCGACGAGTTCCCGCGGAACCGAAGCTCGAGCGCGGTCGTCTCGTCGGCGAGGTGGTAGGTCACCTCGGCGCCGACCCGTCCGGACGGTTCGGGGTTGGAGAGCCGGATTCGTTGCTCGATGCCGATAGCCGTCGCCTCTTCGGCCACCGACGGCTGGAGGGCGGTAGTCGCGGTGGACGGAGACGACGCCGGGTCGTCGACGACTTCGCTGCTGTCGCCGCTCTCGGCGCCGACACCGCCGACGTCGTCGACACCACTGACTCCTCCGACGCCCTCGATTCCGCCGGCACCGCCGACGCCGCCGCCATCGCCGACCGCGACTCCGGCGCTCGCTGGTTGGACGAAAAGCAACACGGCCAGAAAGACGACGAGCGGCCGTCGAACGCGTCCAGTCACGGTAGTACTATCTGCGGAAGCGACTATCAGCGTTTTGCTGACGTCGGGCAGCCTGCACAGATTGGCCGACGACGCTCCCACCCGACCCGTCCGGAATCCGACGGAACGTCGATTTATGCCCGTGCAGCACCTGAACAGCGTGCGAACAGACGACCGAACTTCGCCTCGCCGAAACACACCAAGGCGACACATGACCTCGAAACCAGACGTTCCAGACACGACAGCAGAATCGACTTCGGACCCCGTCGACGAACGCGACGTGCGCGCGCTCACCGAGACGATGTTCGTCGACAGAGAAGCCCCCGACTTCTACCGCGTCCGCACGGGTAACGGCGACGAGTACGTCGTCGACACGCGCGAACCGGCGTGTACCTGTCCCGACTTCCAGTACCGCGACGTCCGCTGCAAACACGTCAGGCGGGTGCAGTTCGAGGTGGGCGACCGCGACACCGAAACCGTCGCGGACGACGTTCACACCGCGCTCGCCGACCTCGACGACCGGCTGGCCGCACTCGCCACCCGGCGAGCCGAGTACGTCGGCCTCCTATCGACGATCGAACGGTTCGACCGCCGATAACGCCCGACCTGTGACGACTCGTCGAGCGACGGTTCGTGACTCGCTGAGCGGCGGTTCGTGACTCGCCGAGCGGTGATTTGTCGAACGACGCTCGCTGGCTCCTCGGTCGCCGCCCGTCACAATTTTCACACAGTCTGAAAATCTCACGATGTTCGTGTGTGCGAGTGTGAACGGTCCGACTTCCGAAACTCGGCGCTCGAAGCGACTGTAGCGACGCTCCCGGTCGGTTCTTAGTCGGCGAGAAAACGGTCTGACGAGTTATAGCTCTCCGCGTTGGCCGTACTCGTCTTCGGCGTCCGCGGAGAAGAGACTCCGTTCGACTTCCGTTTCGGTTCGGTCAGCGACGTCCCGGTAGGCTTCGAGTCCGACCGAGAGCAACCCCTCTATCGCGCGTTCTTCGGTGAGAAACTCCTCCGCGGCGAGACGCTCGAACTGTGCTTGCTTGTCGTTCGGGAGCGTGATTTCGATCTGCGCCACTGTGTCTACACAGGTTCGTCTCCGGTGTGAAGATGACCCCATAAGAGATTGGGAGTTCGACGGAAGATTACAGACTGACCCCGTCGATGTCGTCGGAGAGTTCGGTGACGACCCGTTCGTCCTTGTCGAAGTAGAGAATATCCGCCGCTTCGAGTTTCGGTAGGTCTACGTGGTACAAACTGACTCGGATTCGTTTTCGGTCCGTCGCCTCGTCGGAGATCTCTCCCGGATTCTGCGCGACGACAGCGTCGACGAGTGCGTCCAACGTCGTCGGTTGCGAGCACGCTTGGAGCGCTCGAACGGCCTGTTGACGTCGACTGCTGGCGAAGAGTGTCTGGAGTTGCTCGGTGGAGAACGACGTGACCAGGCGACTTCCGAGTTCGGACGTAGTTGCGTCGACGGGTCTGTCGTGCATCGCTCGAACGTTTATATCGAACTATCATAGGTAAACGGCCAAAAGAGATTGGTTCGTCGATAAAACAGTCTGTGACAGCAGCACTCGCACCCCAGCAATTATGGGCGCGCGGACGGTAAAACGAGCACCGACATTCGGGCGCGAGCCGAGCGCGGCCGCTCCCGTCTCGACTGTCCCACATCCCGGCTGTGTACTCGTCGACTTCACGCACACGGGGCTCTTCCGACTACGTGCCGTCACGCCGAACATCACTGTCACACCGAACATCGCCGCCACACCGAACATCGCCGTCACACCAATCACACCGGTTTGCGACGCACATCTCCACTAAAGATGTCACACCAGAACACGCCGGAAGATACACGTCGAATCGCTTCGGAATCCCCCGACACGACGTACCGTTGCACTATCTGGCTCAAGACGGACGGAACCATCGCCGCGGTGACCGACCTGTTCCTGGAGACGACCGGCTACACCCGCGAGGAGCTCGTCGGCCACGACGCGCTCGAACTGTTGAGCCAGTCTACCGGAGAGGACGGCTCGGTCGACGACGAGCGTAACGACGCGCTCGCCGAGGCGATTCAGCGCCTACTCGACGCCGACACCATCGCGGTCGAGACCGTCGAGACGGAGATATCGACCGCCGACGGCGACACCGCCTCGTTCGCGCTGGACCTCATCTCGCGGCCGCCGGACGAGGAGTTCCGCGGCTCCGTCGGTGTCCAACCGAGCGAGAGCGAACAGGACATCCGGGACCGCGAGCTGTGGGTGAAAACGCGTGCGATGGACGACGCCGGCATCGCGCTCTGTCTCTCGGACCCCAACCGTCCCGACAACCCGCTCATCTACGTCAACAAGGGGTTCGAGGAGGTCACCGGCTACACGGCCAGCGAGGCGATCGGGCAGAACTGTCGCTTTCTCCAGGGCGCAGAGACCGACCCCGAGACGGTCGACCAACTGCGCGAAGCCGTCGACGAGGGCGAGTCCGCCTCCGTCGAACTGAAGAACTACCGCAAAGACGGCACGCCGTTTTGGAACCAGGTCGAGATCGTGCCCATCCGTGACGAACAGGGCGATATCGTCCACTACCTCGGCTCACAGCGAGACATCACCGAGCGGAAACGGCGGGAGAAGCAGCTCCGCGAGCAGCGCGAACAGCTGTTGGCGCTCGACCAGATCAACCGCGTCATCAGGGGAATCAACAGCGCGCTCGTCTCGATGTCGACCCGCGAAGAGGTCGAGGAGATCGTCTGCGAGCGTCTCGTCGACTCCCCGTCGTACGACGCGGCGTGGATCGGCGAGGTGAACAGCGCCCGCGGAACGATTTCGCCGCGCGCCAGCGCCGGCATCGACGCCGCCTCGCTGAGTTCGGAGACCGAGTCGTTCGACGCCACCGACGTCGAGCACGGTACCCCGGCGATGCGAGCGACGCGAAGCCAGGAGGTCGAAGTCGTCACCGACGTCGAAGACGAACCGGACAGCGAGTGGCGCTCGTGGGCCCTGGAGAACGGCTACCACTCGGTCGCCGCCGTCCCCATCGGGTTCCAGGAGTTCCAGTACGACGTGCTCACTATCTACTCGTCGCGCGAACACGGGTTTACCGGTCAGGAACGCGACGCAGTCGCCCAACTCCGCGAGATCGTCGGCCACGCCATCAACGCCATCGAGCGCAAGGAAGCGCTGTTAGACAACATCGTCGTCGAACTGGAGTTCGTCATGCGCGACCCCGACAGCCCGCTGTTCGCGGCGACCGACGACAGCGACTGCACGGTGACGTACGAGCGGACGATTCCGCTCGCCGACGACAAAGCCATCCAGTTCATCCGCGTCCACGGCATGGGCTGGGAGGAGGTCCAGGCCGCGCTCACCGACGACCCTTCCGTCGACCACGCCCGCGTCGTCTCCGAACAGGAAGACGGCTGTCTGGTCGAGATTCGTTCGCCGGAGACGCCTATCACCTCGAAACTGGCGACGTACGGCGGCCAGGTGGTAGAGGCCGTCGTCGAGGACGGCGAGTTCCGCGTCGTCGCCGAAGTGCCCCACGAGATAGACATCCGCGAAATCGCCACCGCGGTCCAACGAGCGTACCCCGACGCCGAGCTCGTCGCCCAGCGCTCGACGACGCGCAGCGTCCAGACGCTCAAGCAGTTCCAGTCGGCGCTGGCCTCGCGACTCACGGACAAACAGCAGGCCGCTCTCGAAGCGGCGTTCGCCGCCGGCTACTTCACCTGGCCGCGCGAGAGCACCGGCGAGGAGATCGCCGAGGGGCTCGGCATCGCTCCCGCGACGTTCCACGAACACCTCCGAAACGGACTCTCGCAGCTGCTCGGGGCGTCTCTGGAAGGCGCCGACCGCTCGGACTGAACTCCCGGAAACGTCGAGCGGTGTCGAAAAACGTTCCGCCGGGGCCGGACGCTCGACGCCCGACCGCTCGGCTGACGACCCGGTTCAGCCGGTGAGCTTCTGGAACAGTTCCTTGAGCTTCGACCCGGTCGCCATCGTCTGGAGTTCGTCCAGAGTTCGCTGCTCTTCGTCGAGGTTCTGTTCCAGCGGGTCGGTCACGTCGCTACCCATGTCGAGTCTGTCGGCGAGCATCTGGAGGCTCTCGTAGCTCGTTATCTCGAACCGCTCGGTCTTCATTCCGGCACCGAGATAGTGGACGTTGCGGAGTTCGTCTTCTCCGACCATCTCGTCGAACGACTGCTTGTCCTGGAGCATGCCGTCGAGCGCGTGTACCTCGTGCTCGAACGGGTCGCGGTCGATGGCGTCGAACACGCGCTCCAGCCGTTCGACCTGTTTCCGCGTCTCGTCGCGGTGGTCGGCGAACCCTCGGCTGATGTTCTCGTTCGGCGTCTGCATCGCGAGCTCGTCGAGCGTGTCGACGAGTCGGTTCTCCACGTAGTACATCGCGCCGAGTTCGTACTCGAACAGGTCTCGAAGCGTCTGCAGGGATTGAGTTTCTGTGGCCATGGTTCCGCACGTGGTTTCGCCACGAGGACGCGGATAAACGTTCGTCGACCGTCAGCGTGCGCCGACGGTCTCTTCTCCGAGTGTATCGAGTGTGACCGACCGTCGGTTTCGGCGACGGCTACCGCGCACGCGCTCACCGGTCGCGCGTCTCGACGACCAGTGCGGCGATGTCGTCGGCGTGCTCGGCGGCGACGCGCACCAGCGCGTCGTGAAACTCACGTCCGGTCACGTCGCGGACGCCGTACTCGCGGCGGAGCGCGGCCTCCACCTCGAACTCCAGGTCTTCGAGCGCATCGAGCGTCTCGTCGCGGACGTAGACGCTCTTGGGCGTCGTCTCCTCGAATGAGAACGCGGGTCCGCCCTCCTCGTCGGTCGACGCCGACGCGACGGGGCCGGAGTCCGACCCCTCCTCGACCGTTTCGCCGTCGGTCGCCTCGCTGTCGGTCGCCTCGTCGTCGCCGACCGTCTCGGCGGGTCGGTCGGTCTCATCGCGCTCGACGGCCTCGCTCTCGCGCTCCGCCTCGTCGCCGAGCGCGTCGCTCAGTCCCGCGAACCGGTTCCCGTCAGGCACTGGCGGTCACCTCCTCGTCCCCGCCGGCGTCGACGGCCCCCGATTCGACGACGCGCGCGAGTTCGTCGAGTCGGCCGACCATGTCGTTGTCCGGTTCGTACTCGCGGAGCGTCTTTCCGTCGCGCCAGGAGCGGCGGAACGCGATGCGTCGGCGCAGGCCGGGGCCCGGAGAGTCGGCGTCGTCGAACTCGCCGCTCCGGGCGAACTCGGGGAGGTACTCGGCGAACGGCGACGACTCCAGGTCCTGGATGATGCGTCTCTCCTCGTTGTTGCCGCTGAGGTCGTTCGGCACGATGGCGAGCAGGTCGAGGTCGACCTCCTGGCGGATCGGAACGATCTGTTGCTCCCACATCCGCTCGAAGCCGCTGACGCTCGGTTCGCTCATCAGAAGCGGGACGATAACGTTGCCCGACCCGATGAGCGCCGCGTCCGACAGCGGTCCGAGACTCGGCGGCGAGTCGATGACCACGTAGTCGTATCGGTCGCCGAGAAGCGGTTCGACGATACGTCGGCGGACCCACAGCACGCCGAACGTCGAGTTCCGAACCCGGTCTTCGGCGCCGTCGAGGTCGACGTGTGCCGGAACGACGTCGAACCCCTCGCGTTCGTGTATCACCGCGTCGATGGCCACGGGGTCGTCCTCGGTGAGCACGTCGCCGATGTGCGGGCCGTCGGCCTCGTAACACTCCTTGAGACCGACGCCTTCGGTCGCGTTCCCCTGCTGGTCTAAATCGACGAGGAGCACGTCGTTGCCGCGCGCCGCGAGCGCGTCCGCGAGGTTGATGGCGACGGTGGTCTTGCCGACGCCGCCTTTCTGTAGCGAGACGCTCACCGCGCGACTCATCGACGCTCACCCGGTCCGGACTGGCCGAACCGTCTACAAATTGTACACTGTCTCCGATGTGGACACCGCGCGCCAACTGTCGACCGTCTCATCGGTTCACCACGTCTCTCCGGCGTGTCTTAACGTTATCCACGTCCCGACGACGTTCAGAAATTTCTGCAATTTGCACACTGTGTGCCCGGCGACCACGGACGGTTCGGTTCCGAAATAACGTTCTTCTGTCCCCGGTTGCCGTCGGCGTCGCACGCGACGCTCGCGTGCGCCCTGGTCAGTTACTGTTCGGACACGCGTCGGTTACGAGCGTCGCACCGATCCCCGTCTCTCCGCGCTAACCGACTGCCGACATCGCCGTCTCGCTCGCAGTGCTGAATCGCCATCAGTTATTCACATCTCGCGCCCGTCCGGTACGGTATGGCGTCACAACTGTCCGAGGACGACGTCGACAAGCCGGTGTACGACGACGACGGAAACGAAGTCGGGACCGTCGACGAAGTGACCGACGAGGGCTTCTACCTCCGGTTCGGCGAGGGTGTCCAAGTCACGTGGAGCGGTGCAGACGAGGAACGATACCCCATCGGCTCGGGCTCCGTCGCGGACGTGACGGCGGACCGCGTGACGCTCGAGGGCGACTTCGAGGGTTAGTCGCGCTGTAGAACTCGGTCGACTTCTCTCGCAGTCTCGGCCGCACGGATGTCCGAGTACGACTCGTGCGTCGTCTCGATACTCGCGTGTCTGAGCGCCGACTGTGCGAGTTCCGCGTGGCCGTTGGCGTACAGTTCGTGGCCGAGTCCGCGTCGCGCGCCGTGGGGCTTGAGGTACTCGCCGCGCACGTCGATACCCGCGTCGGCACAGAGACGTTTCATCACGCTCCGCGCCCCGTTCGTCGTGAGCGACGGCGGCGTTACTCGTTCTTCGCGGAGTACCGCGGACAGTGGGCCCTCCGAACAGCGGTCGTCTATCTCCTCGTCGGTCCACCCCCGCTCGCCGAGCTGCGTCTCGACGGCCCGCCGAAGCGACGGGCCGTGAGCGGTCGGAAACACCGGCCACGACGGGTCTGCGGGTTCACAGCGCTCGCGGTAGTCGAGAAGCGCCGCGCTCGCGCGCCCGGGCAGCTGTGCGTACTCGTACTCCCGGGATTTCCCGAACACCCGAACGGCGTTGGCGTCGACGTCGACGTCGCTCCACCGGAGTCCCGTTCGTCGCTCGTCGGCGGCAGCGGCGAACGCCTCGCCGCCGCGGACCCCCGAGAGCGCCAGCAGCGAGACGAGCGCCCTGTTCCGGAACGCTCGACGGATCTCTCGGTCGGAGCCGTTCGCTCGCGCCTCCTTGGCTCGCCGGTCGACGTAGCTGAGTATAGCATCACGCTGTTTACGGCGCCAGAACTGGCGGTCCCTGTCGCCGTGGTCTTCGGGGAGTTCGTCGGTCGCACGCGCCGATTTCGCCGGATTCGTCCCTGCCAACTCGTCGGCGACGCAAAATCCGAGAAACGCTCGGACGTACGCGTAGTAGGTGTTCGCCGTGCTCGCTCGGAGGTCGCCCTCCCGGACGAGTCGCTTGAGGTGTCGGGCGTAGCGCCGACAGTGCATCACCGTCACCGCGTCGACTGCGGTCACACCCGCCTCCTCTCGAAGCCACGCGGCCCACTCGGTCAACACCGAGCGGTAGTTCTTTCGGGAGTTACCCGCCTCGACGCCGTCGAGATACCGCTCGATAGTCGATTCGATGGCTGCCTCCTCGCGCATCGATTCGCACTGGTGGGCCCATCGGTAAATAGCTGTCAGTGACTCGCCGTCGGGATTCGATGGACCGGTACGGTCGTCACGCGGCTGATACACTACTGGATGCTATACGAATCCTCGGTCGACAGTTCCGAGCGTGACAGCGGGCGATGCGGGCTCTCGACAGGATGCAGCATCGAGAGCTACGCGGCCGACGCGACGGACGCGTCAGTACCGAGCGCCGAGGTCGACGCCACAGCCGCGGATTGCCCGAGCGGCCCCTCTCATTTTACCCCGGCGCGAGCGTAGTACATCGAACGATGACACCGCCGACACCGGGCGAGAGCTACACCGTCGAACGAACGTTCACGCCCGAGGAGGTCGACCGCTTCGCCGACCTCTCCGGCGACACGCAACCGCAGCACACCGAACCGGACGACGAGGGACGGCGGATGGTTCACGGACTGCTGACGGCGACGCTCCCCACGCAGATCGGCGGCCGACAGGAGGTCCTCGCGCACACGATGGAGTTCACCTTCTCGCGCCCCGTCTACACCGGCGAGCGAATCACCTGCACGTGGACCTACGAATCGGTCGAGGAGCGGCCCGACCGGTACGACCTCGTCGCGAACGTGAGCTGCTCGCGCGGGGACGAACGCGTGCTGTCGGGGACCGTCACGGGACTCGTCTGGAAGGGCGAGAACCCATGACCGGCGTCTACGAGCGTGCGCTCGGCGACGGAGTCGACGACCTCCACCCGAAGGTCAGAGAGCGGTACGCCCTCGATGCCGACGACGACGTGCTCTGCGTCGGCCGCGGCGAGATGGACATCAGTCGCGGAACGCACGTCCTCCCGGCGCTGTACGCGATGGCCCCGCGGAATCTCCTGTTTCCGGAAGGGGGTCACGACGTCCCCTTCACCGTCAAAACCGTCGGCCTCCGCGACGACGCCGGGCGCGAAGCGCTGGCGACGATTCGGGAGTTCTCGTTCGGTCGGAGACGGCGACGGTTCGACTCGCTAACCGTCTGGGACGACGAGAACGAGCGACTGCTCGACTTCCTCGGAACCGACGGTCCCCTCGTCTCGGAGCTTCTGCCCTCGGTCGACGCGGGCGCGCTCGTCGTCGGGAGCGGCCGACAGTGGGTTCGACGCGGCGAGCGATACGCCCGACTCCCCGGACCGCTCGCCGCGAACGTCGAGGTCCGCGACCGGTACGACGACGCCGACGAGCGATACCACGTCGACGCCGTCGTCGAGAACGTGCTCGCGGGCCACGTGCTCAGCTACCGCGGCGCGTTCGGCCAAGAGCGGCGGACGCTCGACGCCGTCCCGGACGACCTTCGACCGACGCGCGGACTCGACGTGTTGCCACCCCGGTGAACAGTTACCGGCGGTCGTCCGGCTCCCCGCTGGACCCCCGCGCGCACGAGCGCGAAGAACGCCGAGGTGAATCGTTCGGTCATCGGCGTGCGTCGGCAACGAGGGGGGCGAGCGTCGCGTGCGTCGGACGGTCGGTGGCGAGAGTACCGGTGCCACAAGAGGCTACTGTGTCGCGGCCGTCTTCCCCTCTATGACGGTCGAAAACCGAAGCGACACGTTCGATATCGGCGGCGAACTCACCGTTCACAGACTCGGCTACGGCGCGATGCGTCTCACCGGCGACGACATCATCGGCGAACCCGACGACACCGAGGAGGCCCGTCACGTGCTCCACGAAGTCATCGCGACGGGCACCGACCTCGTCGACACCGCCGACTCCTACGGGCCGGTCGTCAGCGAGCGACTCATCGGCGAGGCGCTCCACCCGTACCCCGACGACCTCGTCGTCGCCACCAAGGGCGGCCTGCTTCGGAACGACGACGGCGACTGGCTTCCGAACGGCGACCCCGACTACCTCCGGAACGCGATTCTGGGGAGCCTCGACCGACTCCGCGTCGACAGCATCGACCTCTACCAGCTCCACCGCCCGGACCCCGACGTCGACTTCGAGGAGTCGGTACGGGCGCTCGCCGAGTTGAAGGACGAGGGGAAAATCGGCCACGTCGGCCTCAGCAACGTCTCCGTCGAGCAACTCGACACCGCCCGCGACATCGTCGATATCGCAACCGTCCAGAACCGGTTCAACGTGGGCGACAGAGAGCAGGAGGACGTACTCGACGCCTGCGAGGACGCCGGCATCGGCTTCATCCCGTGGTACCCGCTCGGCGCGGGTGACCTCGGCGACCGAGCCGACGCCGTCGACGACATCGCAGACGCCCACGACGCGACGCCCCAGCAGATTGCGCTCGCGTGGTTGCTGCACCGCTCGGACGTGATGCTGCCGATTCCGGGCACCTCCAGCGTCGAGCACCTCCGCGACAACGTCGCCGCCACCCACATCGACCTCTCCGACGAGGAGCTGTCGCGGCTGAACGAGTAGCGCGCATCGACGCTCCACCGCGACCTCCCCGGACTCCCGGTTCCGTAGCATCTTAACGCCTCGCGCCCCTACCTCACCCATGGGCAACACAGAGACGGCGACGCTCGCCGGCGGCTGCTTCTGGTGTATCGAAGCCGCGATGAAGGAACTCGACGGCGTTCTCGAAGCGACCTCCGGCTACACCGGCGGCGACGTGGCCGACCCGACGTACAGACAGGTCTGTACGGGCGAGACGGGCCACGCCGAGGCCGTCGAGGTCGAGTACGACCCCGAGAAACTGAGCTACGAGGACATCCTGCAGGTGTTCTTCACCGTCCACGACCCGACGACGCTCAACCGACAGGGTCCGGACGTCGGCACCCAGTACCGCTCTGCGGTGTACTATCACGACGACGAGCAGCGCGACCTCGTCGAGTCGTTCGTCGAGGAACTCGAAGCCGAGGGCGCGTTCGACGACCCCATCGTCACCGAGATCGAACCGCTCGGCGAGTTCTACGTCGCCGAGGAGAATCACCAGGACTACTACGAGAAGAATCCCGGCGACGCCTACTGCACGTTCAACGCCGAACCCAAGATCAGAAAGGTCAGAGAGAAGTTCGCCGACAAAGCGAGACAGCCGCCGGCGGACGACTGACGACCCTGACACGAACACCGCCGTACCGCACCTGTTTTGTATCGGCGCCCGAACTTCGAAGTATGGGTTTTGGTAGCTACGACGAGTCCGAGCAGCGAGACCAGACTGTGAACGCCGACGCGGACGAGGGCGTGAGCGTTCACGAGAAGGACCACGACGGGAAAGTGACGTTCGACTCCGACGCGTCGACCGACGACCTCCTCTCGAAACTCGAAGACATCAAGGCCGCCGACGCCGACGACTGACGCCCGTCTGACACACGTTTATATACTGGTTGTTCATTTACGATGATACAGACCGCAGGGTGTCGGGAACACGGGTAGGGGTACACGGCGTTCACGCGCTCTGCGGAATTTTCAGTCCTCGAGCGGCCGCGCCGGCGATATCGTCTCACCCCCTCGCCGCAGCCGTCTCGCCCCCCGTCGAGGTCTGTCGGTTCCCCGTCACCAATCGAGGGGAATCCGTGCGCTTATGCGGGGAAACGGATTTGGCGAACCCAATGTGGTTCCCCGCACATCTCGCCGTCGGCTACCTCCTCGGCGTCCGAGCGCGTCTCGCGCTGGGGTGGTGTCTGTTGGGCGCTGCGCTCCCCGACGTCGTCGACAAATCGCTCGGACTCGCCGGCGTCCTCCCCGCCTACCAGACCGTCTCCCACTCGATTTTCGGGCTCGTCCTCGTCGGAGCGACGCTGCGCGTCGTCGTCGACGAGGCGACCCGCCGAGCGGGCGTCGCCTTCGCCGCCGGGTGGCTCTCGCATCTCGGTGCCGACCTCCTCCAGTTGACGCTCGACGGACGTGGGGCGCACGCCGCCGGAATGCTGGGGTGGCCAGTGACGCACTGGTCGAATCCGATGGTCGACGGGTCGATACCGGGATACACGGACACGCTCCTGTCGGCGATACCGTTTCTCTCCGAGGGGTACGTCGTCCGCTACCTCTCCTCGCCGTCGTTCCCGGTCGAACTGGTCGTCTGCGTTCTCGCTCTCGGGCTGTTCGTCGCGGAGCGACGCCGACGGCCCCGGTCGGCCGCGGCGCAGTCGCGTCGATGACGCACGGCGGTCGGCGGCGACCGAACTCTGAGTGCTTATATCGTTGCTAAAGCCGCTCTCCGGTGGAGAAACAATCGAAACGGAGCTTTGGGTTTATCTGAGTTCCGTCCCCAGTACTCCGCTAGCATGAGGGTCCACTCTCACCCCACGATAGCGCCGGTGAAGGCGGCGACGCCGTCGACGAGCAGGTCCCGTCTCCGCAGGTGGGCGCTCCCGTGCCGCTGAGCATGGACGGCGACCCCGACGACCGTCACGGGCGGCGAACCGACGGGCCGACGACGGCGTCCGGCCTCGAGACCGATCGCTACGGGCTCGTCGTCGAAGCGTACCTCGCACACCCCTCTATCCTGCTGTGTCCGACACTCGACGCCGTCTCCGAAGCGACCGTTCGGCCGCAGTCGCAGACGACGTACCGCGGCCGCCGAACGCTGTTTTTCACCGCCGCGAACGTCGATTACGACGAGTTCGAGCGCGCGCTCGTCGACGACCCGACCGTCGACGACCCGACGCTCGTCGGCGTCGATCCGAACTACCGGACGTACCGCGTCGGACTGGGCGACTCGGCGCGGTGGCCCACGCAGATCCCTGAGGCGCTCGGCGCGTCGGTGACGACCGCCGAGAACAACAGCGGCGGGTGGCACGTCCGCATGCGTCTCCCCGGTCGAAAGATCCTCTCGAAGCTGAGCGCTCGCTGCCGCGAGAACGACGTCGAGTTCCGCGTCCGCCAACTGTACAGCCCCGACGCGGACAACGGCCAGGGTGGCGCTACGCGGTACGGTCTCACGGACGACCAGCAACGGCTGCTCCGAGCCGCCCACGAGATGGGCTACTACGACGTTCCGCGACGGAGTTCGCAAAACGAGTTGGCCGACCGGTTCGGCGTCTCCCCGTCTGCGGTCTCCCAACAGCTCCGTCGCGGTACCGGAACCCTCGTCGGAAACACGCTCGTCTCCCCCGTCTTCGACCCCGATTCGTGACCGTCGTCTCGACGAAGCGGTTCGACCCGACGAAGCCGTTCGACACGAACCCGAAACCGTCGACGCGGAGGCGTTCTCACCGAAGTCGAGCCGATGATGTGACTTTTGACACGAAACCCGTTTCACACCCTCTCTTCACCCCTCTCGGACCGCCGGCCGCCCCCGGGCGCTCGAATCAGCCAAACTCCCGAAAAACACCGCGAGAGACCGTTTAGCAAGCTCATAACTCGCTGGGCCGTCGGTCCGAAACCGGAGGAGACCCCTGCCGTCGACGCGTCGAGTGAGAAGCGCGGACTGCTGTCGATTTGGAGGTCAGTAATCTCCGGTTAATCGATCGTTATCGTCATCCTATACTTAAAACCTACAGTGATGAACGACTGTTTATTAGAACTGATTGTTCTGTATTGTTTCCACGAACGTTGCACACCTACCAAAATGATGACCACGTTAGGGGCACGATAACGGGGGGTCAAACACCGTTTTCGAGGATGGGGGTGCGACGGGTGACACACCATGGCGAACAATATGTACATCTGCGGTGACGAAGCGACAGTAGAAGCAAACGACGACGACGCGACGAACCGAACGCGACGCGGCTATCTCAAAGGCGTTCTCGGCGTGGGGGTCGCCGGGGCCGGCGTCCGGCTGGGAACCGGGGTCGGCGCGGCGTCTTCGTCCGATACGACCGACCTCTTCGCGGAGTACGACCGCGTGTACGACGTGGTCGAGGCCGGCGCCGACAACACGGGCGGACAGCCGATAAACGACGTTTTGGAGCGTCTCCGCGGAGACAACACACTCCTCGTCTTCCCGCCGGGTCGCTACCTGATGGACCGGCAGTTCCGGTTCTCGGGCTTCGAGCAGTTCGGTCTCGTCGGCAACGACGCGACGCTCGTTCCGGCGAACTACCACGATTTCGAGGGACCGCAGTACCGGCTCTTCCGACTGGGAGTCCACTACGCTCCGGGTACGGACATCAGATTCGAGGGGTTCGAGGTCGACTTCACCGCCGACGACACGGGCATCCGCGTCATCGACGCGCTGGCGTCGAAGCGGCTGCAGGTCCGCGACGTCGACGTTATCGGCCACCACGACAGCGGGACATGGGGGCCGGGTCGGTTCTGCGTCACCGACGAGGACGGCGTCGGCATCGTCGAGCGATTCCGCGCGCCCGACGGCGGCGCGTGGGTCGACGAAACCCCCAACGACGGCAACCTCTGGAAGGGGCCGAGCGGCATCGTCGCGAACGTCCACAACCACGGTGAGTTGACGTTCAGGGACTGCGAACTCGGCGGGTTCCCCGACAACGGCCTGTACGCCTCCGGGGGGACCGGAAAAATCGTCGTCGACGGCGGCCTGTACAAGAACAGCGACACCGCCAACATCCGCCTCGGCGGCGAGGGAAGCGAGATTCGAAACGCGACGGTCATCGTCGACGACAACCGCCCCCAGGACGTCAACCAGCGGGCGATTCGCCTCGAGAACGGTACGGATCTCTCGGTTCGCGACACCGACATCCGCATCCCGTCGGTCAACGGTCACGCGCTGACGGTGATGAACACCTGCGAGTCGACGTGGATTCAGGACGTTCGCATCTCGATGGCCGGCGACAGAGTGAAACACGGTATCGTCGTCTCCCCGGAGGCGGGCGAGACCACTATCTACCGCACGGCCATCGACATGAACACCCCCGGCGGATACGGCATCAAACTCGCCGACAGCACCCGGACGGCGCGGGTGAACTGCGAGAACGTGAAGATAACCGGGGACGTGGGCGACGAGGGCGCACGCTCGGCCATCTTCTGTGCGCGAGATAACGTGCGGCTCTCGATGGTGACCGTCGACCAGACGGGCGCGCCGCACCGCCGCGCCGTGGAGAACGTCGCCGACGACTGCAAGATATACGGCGGCGAGTACGTGGCGAGCGAGCGACCGATCTGTAACTACGGCGACGGCCTCCGCGTCGAGGGAACCTATGCCGAGTCCGCCGACGGCTACTACGCGCTGTATCTGTACGACCCCAGCCGCGACGCCTACATCAAACAGAGCACGCTCGCCAACGGCATCTACGACAAGAGCGAAGACGAGTTGCGCGCGTGGGGTAACGAGTTCTAACGTCGAGTGACGAGAACTAAATAAACTGAGCAGCGGTCACCTCGGCTATGGACGCCGACAGCTTACGGCCGCCCGAATTCCGGCGGTAGACCCGCATAGCGTCTCTATAATAATCACCCCGGAGCGCCGAGTGGCGACCATGTCACTGCGCCTCCACAGCATCGCCCCTGCCAGACGTCTCTCACATCGCTATCCGGTGAGCGGCTGATGGATCGGTCGATTCTGAAAGGTATCCTCTCGGTGGGCGGCAGTCGCGTCGCCACGCTCATCATCGGTGCGGCGACGACGCCGCTTCTGTACCGCGAACTCGGCGACGCGAACGTCGGCGCGTACACGACGCTCCTGTCGGTGTTCGCGCTGTTGATGATCTTCGTCAGTTCCGGCGTCACCGACGGCGTCCGCAAGTACATCGCCGAGGACCGCGACGACCCCAACTGGGAGGACGCAGTCGTCGGCTTCTACTTCCGCGTCGCCATCGTGCTCGCGCTGGTCGGTAGCGGCACGGTGCTCGTCCTCGCCGAGACCGGCCTCGGCGGCGCGCTGTTCGGCGACACGTTCGTCCAGTACGCGGCGGTTCTCGCCGGACTGGTCGTCGCCGCGCAGTTCCGCGCCTACACCCGTCGGACGCTGATGGGGTTCGGTCTCGAGGAGTACTCCGAGCCGCTGCGAGTTCTCGACTCGCTCCTGTTCATCGGCGTCGGCGTCTCGCTGGTCGTCCTCGGCCACGGCGTCCTCGGGGCGCTCATCGGGCATCTCGTCTCCGGCATCGTCGTCGGCCTCATCGGTCTGGTGCTGGTCGGAAAGCAGGTGTCGCTCTCGGCGGTGTTCCAAGGCACTCCGACCACGATACCGCGCCGCGAGATGCTGACGTTCAACGGGATGAGCATCGTGCTGATGGCGCTCATGATGTCGCTGTACCACCTCGACATCCTGATGCTGCAGTACTGGGAGCCGAACGCCGTCGTCGGCCACTACAAGGGCGCGCTCGCCATCGCGGAGTTCCTCTGGTTCGCCCCTATCGCCTTCCAGACCGTCTTCGTCCACTCCACCTCCGAGATGTGGTCGAAGGGACAGACCGAGCGCATCTCGAAACTCACCGCGCGGACGACGCGCTACACGCTCCTCTTTACGGGTATCATGGCGCTCGGCCTCGCGGCGCTCGCTCCGGTCGTCGTCCCGCTCTACCTCGGCGAGGAGTTCGTCAACGCGGTCATCCCGCTCATCCTGCTTCTGCCGGGGACCGTCGGATTCGCCGTCGCGCGGCCGATTCTCGCCGTCGCGCAGGGCAACGGGACGATGAAGTTCCCGGTCGCCGCGACGGGCGCGGCGGCGGCCATCAACGTCGCGCTCAACGTCGCGCTCATCCCGCAGTTCGGGATGCGCGGGGCGGCCGTCGCCACCAGCGTCGGCTACGGGACGATGTTCCTCTTTCACCTCTGGAGTGCGAAGAAGGTCGGCTTCGACCCCGTCTCGGAGGCTCGCCTCTTCCGAAGTCTCGCCACTATCGGCGTCGCCGCGCCGCTTGTGCTCGTGTTGCCGTCGCTCGTCGGTAACGATCTCCTCTCGCTGGTCGTCGTTCCGCCGGTCGGACTGCTGCTTTTCGTCTGCGTCGCGTGTCTCACCGGCGCGCTCGGCGTCGGCGAGGTCCTCGAACTACTCGCCGAGTTCCCCGGCCCCGTCGGTAAGGCCGGTGACAACCTCTACTGGCGGCACGCCCGCCTCGTCACCGACGGGGGGAAGAACGTGATGCAGCGGAGCATGTTCGTCGCTGGACTGCTGCTGTTCGTCGCCGCCGGCGGCGTCGTCCTCGCTGACGTGGGCATCGTCGGCGACGACGACGATGGTCCGTCGATGCCCGACTACAGCAACACTACGGAAACGCCGACACCGACGCCGACACCCACTCCGGACACGTCCAACGAGTCGACCGCCGGCGACGACGGCGACCAGACCGGGACGAACACCACGGACGGGCCGAACGACTCGAACGCGTCGACAACGACACAGACGCCCGAAGACGGCGGCGGTGACGACGACGGCGGTATCGGCGACTGGTTCGGCGGTGGTGACGACGACGACGACGGCGACAGCGACGACGGAGACAGCGACGACGGAGACAGCGATAGTGACGACGACGGTCAGTCGGATACCCCGACGGAGACGACCACTACGTCGGAACCGACAGAGACCACTACCTCGACGCCGAACGAGACGACCACCACGTCGACGCCGACGGAAACGACCACCACATCGACGCCGACGGAGACAACTACCACGTCGGCACCGACGGAGACAACTACCACGTCGGCACCGACTGAGACGACCACGTCAACGCCGACTGAGACAACCACGTCAACGCCGACGGAAACGACCACCACGTCGGAACCGACAGAGACGACCACGTCGACACCGACTGAGACGACCACCACGTCGACGCCGTCGGAAACGACCACCACATCGACGTCGACCGAAACGACCGAATCGACTGACTCGACGACCGAGACGACCGAGACGACCGAGTCGACCGAGACGTCGTCTACCGATTCGACGACCGACTCGACCAACTCGACCAACTCGACGACCGAGACGACCGACGTTGGCGACCTGTTCGGGGCGCTCTTGACGTTCCGATCGGCATCGCCGTTCTGAGCCCTCTCGTTTTCTTTCAAACCATATTATAGTAGACACAAATACTCAAAACACGCGTGTTTCGACTGTTTCGAGTGTTGTAGTACGGTTTCCGCACTGTTAGCCGGGTGGTAATAAAACACACTCAGCAGTGCGTGATAGACGTGCCTACCGATAACTCTCGAAACAGGCAACTGAATCGTCGCTCGTATCTCTCACTGGCCGGGGCCGCTGCCCTCGGCATCGCATCGTCTTCGGGCACCGCCGCTGCGACACACTCGCTGAACGACGACTACGGAACCGTCGTCGACATCGTCGACGCCGGAGCCGACCCGGAGGGGGGTGAGTCGATTACGCCGGTTCTCCGCGAGGTAGCCGACGACGACACGCTCGTCAAGTTCCCGCCGGGCCGCTACTACATGGACGAGCAGTTCCGCTTCACCGGCTTTTCGAACTTCGGACTCGCCAGCAACGGCGCGACTATCGTCCCGGCGAGCTACGAGGAGTTCGACGGCCCCCAGTACCGCCTCTTCCGGCTCGGTGTCGACTACGACCCGGGCGTCGACCTCCACATCGAGAACTTCACCATCGACCAGACCGCCGCCGACACGGGTATTCGCGCCTTCCACGTCGAAGTCGACGACGGCCTCGTCGTCCGCGACGTCGACGTCGTCGGCGAGCACGACAGCGGCACGTGGGGGCCGGGACTGTTCAACATCACCAGCTCGTCGGGCTCGGGTCTCGTCGAGAACTTCCGTGCGCCCGACGGCGGTACGTATTCGGCGCGGACGCCCGGCGACCTCCGGTGGGGTCCGACCGGCATCATCGTCGACGTGAACCACCGCGGAACCATCGAGTTCCGCGACTGCGAACTCGGCGGCTTCCCCGACAACGGCCTCTACGTCTCCGACGACGACGGTCAGGTCGTCGTCCGCGGCGGCGAGTACCGAAACAGCAGGGCGGCGAGCATCCGCCTCGCCGGACAGAACAGCTACGTCCGCGGCGCGACGGTCGTCGTCGACCGAAACCGCGAGTACGACGTCAACCAACGGGGTATCCGCCTCGAAAACGGGTCGGGGCTGTCGGTGTTCGACACGACGATTCGACTCGACGCGGCCAACGGCGCGGCCGTCTCGGTGCAGAACAGCGCCGACTCCGCGTGGCTCTCGGGACTCTCCATCAGCGTCGACGGCGACGAACCGAACCACGGCGTCGTCGTCTCCCCGGAGGCGGGCGAGACGGTGCTCCTCCACAGCGACATCGAACAGCGGACTCCGGGCGGCTACGGTCTCTGGACGAAGGCCGGCTCGAACTCCGAGCGCGCCGTCGCCGAGTACTGCACGTTCACCGGCAGCGTCGGCGACGACACCGCTCGCGCGGCGATTCGCGCCGACCGGGACAACACCCAGATTCGCGCGGTCACCATCGACCAGATAAGCACGCGATACCGCCACGGCATCGAACTCACCGGTGACGACTGCTTCCTCTACGGCGGCCGGTACATCTCCGGCGGCTATCCGGTCGTCAACGTCGGCGACGACACCTGGATGGAGGAACTCACGGCCGGGTCGACCGGCGGCAGGGAAGCGGTCCAGCTCTACGACCAGAGCAGCGGCGTGACGATCAAGGAGAGCGTCCTCGAAAACGGCATCGAGGACCGCGGTTCCGCGGGACTGCGAACGTATCTCAACGAGTACCCGTAAGTCGGTCGTCGCGGTGTGGTGTGTCTACGCTTCGGGGTCGCTCGTCGACACTGTTCCCGGATACGACACCGTATCGAGGCTGCACGAACAGAGAATCGGAAACCGGGAGTCGAAGAGAAACGGAAGCGGCGCGTCGGTCCGTTTCGCGTCTGACCGAGACGGGGACCGTAGAGCCGACGGAGCGCGAGCGACGGGTCGCAGTGAAGCCGAGTTACGGTGCGGACTTCCGGAGCTTCCAGAGCTCGGAGAAGTTGATGACCTCGACACCGTCTTTCTGGTCGACGTGTTCGAGGAGCTTCTTGTAGTCGCTCTTGTTCATCGTGTTGTCGTTGTTGAAGTCGTGGAAGTTGAGGATACCCACGTTCTGGTGTTTCGCACACTGGTCGACGACCCGCTTGGCGATGTTCAGGTCGTGACCGACGGTTCGGGGTAGCACGAGCGGGTCGAACGCGTACGGACTCGTCGTGTTCAGGTCGAACGACTGGTTCATTCCGCCCATGTAGTGGTACTTGTTGACGACGTCGAGCGCCGTCGCGTCGTAGTCGTTGCCGGGGTAGACGACGAAGTTGGAACTCTCGAAGCCGTGACCCAGCAGCCACTGCTTGTTCTGCTGGAGCGTCTGCTGGAGTTCGTCGCCCGATAGGGCGTGGAAGCGGTTCCTGATGCTCTCGTGGGCGACGATCTCGTCGCCCGCCTCGTGGCGCTCCTTCAGTTCACCGAGCGTCATGAACTTGTTCTGTCCGACGAATCGCGGGACTGCGGCCTGGACGGCCGGCATGTCGAACTCGTCGTGCAGCGGCGCAGCGTCGTTATAGTAGCTCTTGCGCCCGTCGTCCCAACTGAAGACGATGTACCCTTTGTCGGGCTTGTCGTGGATGCGGAGGTCGTCGACCCACACCTCGATATCGTCGCTGGTGGCGTTGTTGGCGACGATTTCGATGCGGTTGATCTGTGTGAGGTCCGGCGGCGTCTTGCTCGTCTCGTAGACGCCGGGCGCCGTGCGGAACCAGCCCACGTCGGGGGTCTCCATCGAGATGTTCCGCAGTTCGAGCACCGCGTAGTTGCCGAAGGGGTCGCGGAGGTAGACGAACAGCGCGAACTTCGAGGGCGTCGTCGTGCGCAGCGCGAGCGAGAAATCCTTCTTCGTGAGGTCGCGGTTGTTCTCGAACGAGCGCTCGATGCTGGCGTTTTCGCCGTCTTTGCCGGTGATCTTCGCGCTCGAATCGCCTCTGAAGGCGTGTTTGGAGGACGACTTCATCTCGCCCGCGTTCGAGAACCACGCCGAGAGGTCGGTGAAGTCGTCGAGCAGCTCGCCCGGCTTGTTGTACTTCTCGCGGCTCTTGTAGGTCGTCTCGACCTCCGCGGCCTCGTCGGCCGGCTCTTCGGTCTCGGTCGGTTCGTCGGTCGCCGCGTCGTCGCCCGCGGTCTGATTCGCGCTCTGGGTCGTCCCGTTGGCGGCGGAGTCGTTAGCGTCGTCGGGCGACTGGCCGCTGCAACCCGCGACGGCGACGAGGCCGGCTAAGCCGGCCGCACCTGTGGTCTGGAGGAACCGTCTTCGGCTTCGACTGTCGTCCTTCATCTGTACCTCCCACTTCGCAAACCCAGTGCATTACTATGAATCCGCTATGCGCCCCCGTCGACTCGGCTTACCGACGCGCTAATCGGTGCGAACGACCGTTCGCTCCGTTTCGAACGTTTCAGTCCGTTCGGTCGGAGGCCGTCCCGCCCGGACGTCGGCGTACAGCGACAGGAACTCCGAGACGACGCGTTCGCGCGAAAAGCGCGCCAACTGGTCCGGAATCGCCGCTCGGTGGCCGTCGTACCCCTCGCGAAGGCGTCCGAACGCACGCGCGAGCGACTCGGGGTCGTCGGACTCGAACCGGACGCCGGCGTCGCCGACGACGAAGTCCGTGCTCCCCACGTCCGAGGAGAGTACGGGCGTTCCGCTCGACAGCGCTTCGAGGAAGACGCGGCCGAACGGTTCGTCGAGCAGGCCGGGGTAGACGAACGCGTCGGCGGCGGCGTACTCCGCGGGCAGGTCGTCGTGGTCGACGAACCCGAGCCACTCGACGTGCTCGTCGACGCCCAACTCCGTCGATAGCGAGCGGAGCGCGTCACCGTACGGTCCGGCCCCGGCGATGCGGACGCGCACGTCGTGGCCGTCGTCGAGTATCGAGGGCAGCGCCCGGAGCAGCACCTGAAACCCCTTGACGTACTTGAACGCGCCGACGGCCAGCAGCGTGAACGGGTCGTCGTCGCCGCGGCCGAGGTCGGGGTCGCCGTCGCGTTTGTACGCCGCGGGGTCGGAGACGGCGAACTCGTCGCTGTCGAAGTGCGGAATCACTCTGAGACGCTCCTCGGGGAAGCCGAACTCGGCGTAGTCGTCGCGCTGGTGCGGCGACAGCAGGTGGTACGCCGAGATACCCTCGCGCGCGGCGATGGACTTTTGGACGAACTCGACTTTCGCCAGCGAGTCGTAGGACGAGCGAAGCGTCGTCTCGACCCCCGACTTGCGGGTGTAGGCGCTCCCGGCGATACAGGCCGTACACTTCGCTCGGCCCGGCCCGCCGCACTTCTCGCGGTCCATCCACATCATGTCGCCCTTCGGACAGACCGGCTGGTAGGAGTTCAGCGTCACGATCGTGGGGGTCGAGAGCGCGGACAGCGGCTCGATGAACCCCGTCGAGTACGAGTGGACGAGGTCGTGTCGCTCCAGTCGGTCGGTGAGATCCTCGACGACGCCGATTTTCGCCAGCAGCGGGTGCGGTAGTTTCGGGAGGTCGTCGCGGACGACGTAATCGACGCGGTCGGTCGCGGGTAACCGCGAGCGGTCGGCGGTCCGTTGGCTGACGACGTACACCGTCAGATCGTGGTGTTTCGAGAGTTCGCGGATGAGGAGGGCCGCGGTGTACGTCGCGCCGGTTCCGTCCAGACCTGGGACCTCGACGGGGAGAAACCCCACGTCGAGCCGTTCGTCGGGCGTCGTGGCCGAGTCCGACGCCGTAGCCGAGTCCGACGCCGCGGTCGAGTCCGACGTCGTAGCGGAGTCTGATGTCGCGGTCGGGTTCGACGTCGCGGCCGGGTCCCGCGTCCGGTCGCGGTCACCCACGGGTCGTCACCGGGGACTGGTCCCGACGGCGTCGACGCGAGTTCGGTGCGACCGATGCGCACGCGCGACGCTGGAGAGGCGGAGTGGTCATCGAGGAGATACTGTGGGCTCAAAGTGGATTATTATGAACTCGGTAAGGCCGCGTTCGCGTTCGAGACGGCGGTTACGCCCACCACAATCCGGCCGGTGAACTGGCTTACCCGGTCCATAGCAAAGCCCCGGGCGTTCCCAGAGAGTCGTATCCGCACCTATCGACAGCTATGATATCGACCACCCGCCGCCCGAGTCGACCCGTCGCGTCGACCGACCGCGGTACATCCACCCCATCCACAGTCGAACAGCGTTCCGTGCGTGTTCGTCCCCTCCCGCGAGAACGGAGTGTGAGACAGTGAGCATGCAGAAGCAGTTCTTCGGCGTCTTCGGCGACGCCCGCCAGTTCGAGCGCCTGCGCTCGCCACACGAGTTCGACACCGTCGTCGGCGGCGACGTCGCCACCGTCGGCATCCGCGACCCCGGCCTCGGCCACCCCGGACGCAGCGACACGTACTCCGGTCCGAAAGGCGAGTGCGCGGTCTGGGGCGAGGCGTACGCGCCCGGCACCCACAACAACGTCGCCGAGTGGGTTCTCGACCGCTACGCCGAGGTCGGACACGACGCGTTCTCCGAACTCAACGGCTCCTACCTCGTCTTCGTCGAACGGGACGGCGAGGCGTTCGTCGTCAACGACCCCATCCGCTCGTGGGACTGTTTCTACGCCGACACCGACGACGGGCGCGTGTTCAGCTCCGACGCGGCCGCCGTCGCGCGGACGCTCTCGGGTCACGCCGTCCGCCGCGACGCCCTCCTCGAGTTCCTCCACCTCGGCGTCGTTCTCGGCGAGAAATCGCTGCTCGAACGGATGTTCCGCCTCCCTATCGACGCGGTACTCACCGAATCGGAGACGTACGACCTCTCGCGGTTCGTCTACGAACCGCAGGAGTTCGACTACGTCCAGGAACTGGCCGACCGACTCGGACGGGCGGTCCGCCGCCGCGCCCGCATGCCGGGCCGGAAGGGACTGCTCCTCTCGGCGGGGTACGACTCGCGGACGGTGCTCTCGAAGATGCCCGAGATCGAACACTGCTACACCGTCGGCCACCCCGAAGGGCAAGAGACCGGGGGCGCGCGGACCCTCGCCACCCAGTACGGTGCCGAACACACCGCGTTCCGGCCGACGCACCGATACCTGATGGCCGACGAGTCGAAAGTCCGCTACTCGCAGGGAATCAAGGAGTCGCTCCACATCCACCACGCGGGCTACTCCGACGAGATGGACGTCGACTCGATGTTCCACGGACTGCTCTGCGACACGTTCCTCCGCGGGCACTTCCTCGCGCAGGACGGCGTCGAGCTGTTCGGCAAGACCGTACCGTTCCGCCGCCTCGACCCGAACCCGAACCCCGTCGAGAACCTGCTCTCGAAACTCGGCTACATGCCCGAGGCGAGTCAGGCCGTCGCCGACCAACTCGTCGGCCTCGACGCCGACCCGGCGACGTTCGTCAGAGACGCCGTCTCCCGCGAGTTCGAGAAGGCGTGGGACCGCGCCGACGGCGTCCAGAACGCCATCGACATCACGGGCATCAGCAACCAGCCGTCGACGCCGTTCCGGACCCACCTCGCGGACAACTTCTTCGAGTCGTTCGTCGTCGCGGACGCGGAACTGCTCGACTGGCACCTGACGACGCCGCCGCAGCACCGCAACACGGCGACGTTCATCAAGGCGCTTCGCCGCCTCGACGACGACATCCTGCGGAACCCGCCGCCGGACCGCCCGTACGACACGCAGATTCTCAACCACGTCGAGGGGTTCCTCCGTCGCAAACTGCCGCTCGTCGAGGGCTTCGAGTCGCCGTGGCCCGATCGCCGAGACATCTACCGCGAGTACGAACTCGACGAGGTGCTGTTCCCCGACGAACCGTACGTCCACGACCTCCCGGTGCGGCACAAGCTCCGTATCAACGACAGCTTCGGCTGGCTCGAACTCTGCACGGAGCGGTCGATCCGCCCGAAAGAGGTGTTCGCCGTCGACGAACGCGTCCCGGACACGGGCAAACGAGGTGCCTGATACCCGTGTCCCACTCCCCGTACTCGCGCCGCAGTCCGTGGTTCACCGACCTCGTCGCCGCGCTCGCGCTCCTCGGCGTCTCGGCCGCCGCGATTCACACCTCCCTCACCGGACTGCCGCGACTCCTCCTCACGATGCCGCTCGTGCTGTTCCTGCCGGGGTACGCGCTGGTCTCCGCCATCTTCCCCGACCGAAACACCACCTCCCGAACCGCCTTCGACGACGCCGTTTCGGGGCTTCGGAACCCGCTCCCGACCGCCCGGTCGGTGACGGGTGTCGAGCGCTTCGCGCTGGCCGTCGTCGGCAGTGCGTTGGTCGTCCCGCTCATCACGCTGGGCGTCCACTTATCGCCGCAACCCATCGAACTGCTGCCCGTCGCCGTCGGCGTCGAGGCGACGACGGCCGTGCTGTTGCTCGTCGCGTTCGTGCGCCGGGCGACGCTCGACTTGGACGAGCGCTACGCACCGCCGTATCCGACCGCCATCACGGGGCTGTTCTCCTCGCGGCCGCCGGAGCATCCGATGCGCGGTCGGGCCGAGGGCGGACGGCTCCCGGCCGTCGCGCTGGCTTTGAGCCTGCTCGTCCTGCTCTCGACGGTCGGCTACGCGGCGACGGTGCCGACCGACGACGAGGGCTTCACCGAGTTCTACGTCGAGACCGAGAACGTCGACGGCGACACGCAGTCGATGTACCAGAACCAGTTCGCGGCCGGAGAGCCGGCGAACGTCACTTTCGGCGTCGAGAACCGCGAGCAGCAGACCGAGTCGTACAGCGTCGTCGTACTGAGCGAGCGAGTGCAGACGAACGGCAACGAGACGACGGTGACCGAATCCGAACAGATCGGGTTGACGGACCTCACGCTCGACTCCAGAGAGAACGTCACCCGCGACGTGACGGTGACGCCGTCGATGTCCGGCGACGTTCGGTTTACGCTGCTGTTGTACCGGGGCGACGCACCCGCAGACCCGTCGGTTGAGAACGCCTACCGGAGTCTCAAACTGTACGTCACCGTCTCCGGCGGTGGCGGACAGAACGGGTCGCTCGCGGGTCCGTCCGCCTCGGGAAGCGATGCGGGTGACGCGGCGCTCGCCGCGGACGCTCTCACAGCATCGACCCGGTCTACGGGCACCCGCTGATGTGGCCCTGGGAACATCTCGCCTTCGGCTACGTGCTCTACTCGCTGTTTCGACACACGACCGGACGGAGTCCGACGGGCCCCGAAGTGTTCGTCCTCGCGGCGGCGACGCAGTTTCCCGACCTGGTCGACAAGCCGCTCTCGTGGACCTTCGGCGTCGTGCCGACGGGGTACGGGCTCGCGCACTCGGTCTTTCTCGTGCCCGTCTTCGCCGTCGCGGCGCTGCTCCTCGCAAAGCGGCTCGGCGGCGTGATGTGGGGCGCGGCGTTCGTCGTCGGCCACCTCTCGCATCTCGTCGGCGACGTCATCTACCCGCTCGTCGAGGGTGATGCCCTCTCGTTCGACCCGCTGTTGTGGCCGCTGGTCAACAACACCGGCGCGGCCCCCGAAGCCGGGTCGCTGGAACTCGTCGTCTACTACCTCGCTCGGTGGCTGGTCGACATCGTCCGACTCGACGTGAGCCTGCTCCTGGCCTTCGAGTTGGCGCTGGCGGCGTTCGTCTTCGGTCTCTGGGCGTACGACGGCTTCCCCGGCGTGGCGACGGCGGTCCGGCCGCTACGTCGGTGATTCCACGTCTGCTTTTCGACGCAACTCACGCTCCGTTCTCTGCACAGCCCTCGTAGACGTAGGAGAAGTGAAAGCCGCCGCCGCGTTCGACGGTCGGGCGCACGCCGAGACAGCCGCCGTCCTCGACGACCCCCTCGGTCGGAACGCTGCGTAGCGGGCCGTCGTCTACTCGGACGTGGACCGCGTACTCTCCCGACTCCGCGAGCGGCGGTTCGAAGACGAGGCCACCCTCCCGTTCGAGGCTCCCGTCGCTCCACTCGCCCGACGACGCGACGCCGGAGTCGAGGAAGACGAGCGAGTCGCCCTCGGTGACTCCGACGGTGACGTCGTGTTCCTCGGCGTCTCGGTTCTGGACGACGACCGAAGCGAGTCGGTACGAGGGGGCGGTGCCTTCGAACGTCGAACACCCGGCGAGGAGGGGGAAGGAGGCGGAGGCGATTCCCGAGAGGACCGTTCTGCGTCGCATGCGATAGCTGCAGTTGCTCGGCTGATGTCCGTTTCGACACCGCTTCGGAACCGAGCGAGGTTCGTCGTCGTCCGAGCGATGAGTTCTCTGCGACTCGCGGTAGCGACGCCTCAACGGTGCGCCACCCCGAACTCCTACCGAACGGAAAACGGCGGACGCGTTCGAACAGGACTCCGCCAGAGACAGCTGCGACGGCGACCCGATTCGGGTGGTGACGGTTGCGAGGTCGAGTACCGTGACCGCGGCGCTCCCGACCCGGCAACCGCCGTGCCGACGAACAGCGGGCGCTGCCGCTGGCTAAATCGAACGCCGCAGTCGGGCAAAATCACGAGACTGAACGACTCGACGGCTAATCCGACGACGGCGACGGCGGAGGAGAGAACGGCGCCGACAGCCCGGCGAGGAAGCGTTCTTTCCGGCGTCACTCTCCATCGTCGCTTTCCGTCGTCGCTCGGCGTCGGTCGTCGCTTGCTACTGCCGCTCTCCGCCGTTGCGGTCGTCACCGAAG
This sequence comes from Haloprofundus sp. MHR1, assembly GCF_005155585.1. Taxonomy (NCBI): domain Archaea; kingdom Methanobacteriati; phylum Methanobacteriota; class Halobacteria; order Halobacteriales; family Haloferacaceae; genus Haloprofundus; species Haloprofundus sp. MHR1. The sequence goes on along the minus strand of NZ_CP039833.1, from coordinate 1,191,301 downwards.
GTGTTGCGAGAACAGAGCGCTGTGAGAGGTGAATCCGGTGAGAAGGAGATCAGGCGCCGGCGTTCCCGTCCGACGGCGTGACGCACATCCGCACGTCGCCGTTGTCGTACAGCGTGCTCTGTGACGGTCGGCAGATGCGCTCCTGCGGAATGTCGCGCGGTTCGCCGATGCCCTGCTCGTTGACGAAGTACGTCGTCCCCGAGGACTGGAACTCGCGGTAGACAGTCACGTCGTGGTCGACGGGGTCCCCGTCGGTGACGTTCGCCGTGTCGGCCGTGTAGGCCCCCGTTCGCTTGAACACCGTCTGGTACGGGTGGTCGGTCCGCAGCTGCTGCTCGGGGCGAATCTCCATCGGGTCGGGGCCGCCGGTCATCTCGCCGATGGTGTGGACGGCGGCGACGGACTCCTCGTTGTAGCTCAGCGTCTCGCCCTGCGGAAGCACCGGGTTGTCGATGGTGCCGTTCCGCGAGGCGACCATCGCGCCGGGGAACATCAGCGCGGCGACGAGCAACCCGGCGACCAGGATTTTGGGATTGAGGTTCGCCACGAGGTAGCGCACGCCGACGGCGGTCAGAATCGCCATCGGGGCGTACATGAACGCGAACCACCGCTGGGGGATGAAGTTGCGGATGCCGAACATCGGCAGCCCCAGCGTGAACACGAGCATGATGGCCGTTCCGATGAGCAGCGTGAACACCGACTGCTTGGCGCGGTCGCGGTGGACCACGTACAGACAGCCGACGAACGTCCCGAGGAGGAGCAAGAGGAAGCCGAGCACGTCGATGTACGCCGCCAGTTCCGCCAGCGGCGGCGTGGGGCCGGAGGCGGCGCTCTCGCTCGATGCGGTGCTGGGTCCGCCCGCGAGGTTCCCGAACCCGGCGCTCGACGCCACCGTCTCCGCGAGGAAGCTCAGGATGGTCTCTAAGAACGTCCCGCCCTTGTACGGCGTGAACGACCAGAGGAAGGTGATGAGCCCCACGTCGAAGACGACGAGGCCGAGGATGTTCACCGGGTTGCGCGCGCGGAACACGTCCGGGCGGAGCCGCGAGACGCGATAGATGCCGAGGTTGAGGAGGAAGTACGCGACGACCGCGCCGCCGAAGACGACGAGCATGATGAACGACGACACCTGGTGGGTGAGGATGAGCGCCACTGACAGACCGGCGAGCAGCGCGAAGTCGCGCGCCGCGTAGTCGGTCTGCATCAGCCGAATCAGCGCGTACAGGACGGCCAGGAAGATGACGAGCCCCATGCTCGTCGGGATGATGTGCATCCCCCACTCGATGACGTAGTCACCGAGCGAGAACAGCGCCGCCGCGAGCACCGCCCACCGCTCGGCGACGAGTTCGCGCGTCGCCATGTAGATGAGAAGCGGCGACAGCGGGATGACGACGCCCAACGAGAGGTACAGCGCCGTCCGAAGCGGCACGTCGTAGATGAGCGACGCCGACGCGACGAGCAGGTGGTACAACGGCGAGACGTAGTGCTTGTCGTCGGAGATGGCGTCTAACGACCCTGCTTCGAGGATACCGGTCGTCAACTCGGGCAGGTGCGTCCAGATGTCGATGCCGATGAATCCGGGCACCGTCGCCAGCGCGGCAAAGCGGACGGTTCCGGCGACGAGAACGACCTGTAACAGCAGTATCGAGGGGTTGAACGCCTCTTCTTTGGCGAACAGTATCTGCAGGAGGAGGAGCGTCCCGGTCACCCCCGCGATACCGTAGAAGGCGACGCCTCGCTCGCCGGCGAGAACCGCCGCGAGTAGCATCCCGGCGGTTCCGAGCACGACGACGCTGGGGAGGAGCCGAGAGACGCCCGTCGGTAAGACGAACGCGGCCCCGTCGTTCTTCCCGTGGCCGCCGTACACCGACAGCAGGTACAGCACGGCAGCCCCACCGAGGACCAAGGGGATGGTCTCGACGTACACCTGCGAGAACAGGAAACGAAGCGGCACCATCGCGAGCGCGGCGAGCAGCGCGAGCACCGCCGCGTCCACGTCGAAACGACGGGCGCGGAGCCAGTCGCCGACCGAACTCGTGCTCATCTCAGGCGGCCCCCTGCGCGACGCACTCGTACAGTGAGGCGAGGCGCTCGCCCATCAGGTCGACGCTGACGTCCGGCGACACCGACCGTCGGCGCTCTCTGTCACCGAGCGAGTCGACGTCGGCGACCGTCCGGTCGAGTTCGGCCGCGAGTTCGTCGTTCGTCGTGCCGACGGCGACGCCCGGTGCGTCGCCGAACTCGTCGCGGACGAAGCCGACGTCGGTGGAGACGACGGGGAGACCGCAGGCGGCGGCCTCCTTGACTACCATCGGGCCGCTCTCGCGGCGCGAGGTGACGAGTAGCGCGTCGCTGGCGTTCATGTAGTACGGCATCTCCTCGTAGGGGACGTTCGAGACGGTCCGGAGGGTCACGTCGGCGTCGGCCGCCTCGACGACGGCGCGCGCGCGTGGGTAATCTTTCTCGTCGCGGGACTTCTCGTACGGAAACAGCGCGACCGTCTCGTCGGTGTCCCAGCCGATTCGCTTGCGCGCCTCGTCGCGGTCGACAGGTCGGAACCGGTCGGTGTCGACGCCGAACGGGAGGTGCGTGTAGTTCTGCCCGAGGTGACTCGCCATCGCGCGACTCGGGAGCACCGTCTCGTCGGCCGCGCGCGCGCCGACCCGGCTGAGGCGGCGAAGCCAACCGTACTCGCCCATGATGTCGGTTCCCCAGAGGGTGAGAACGAGCGGGCGCGTCGGCTGCGCCAGCGCGAACGGAACCGTCAGGCCGTAGTTCGCGTGGACGAGGTCGTAGGAGTCGAGTCCCTCGGCGAGAACCTCCGGGTAGTACCGGAGGTAGTCGCGGACGGTACGGGGGGAGTCGGGACTGTACTCGGCGGGAACCGAGACGACGGTACAGTCGACGCCCTGTGATTCCAGTGCCTCGACCTGTTGCTCGAAGAACGAGCGCGTCGAGGTGATGAGTTGGAGGACTCTCATGCTGTGAGTTTCTGTCTGCTGCCGCCGCCCGCCGACTCCACCTGGTCGACGATGACGTCGGTCACGTCGACGCGCTCGGCGAGCAGTCGGTCGCGGCGAGCCCGCCACGTCTCGGCGTCGGCGTCTCGGCCTTCGAGAACGTCGACGGCGCGGCTGAGCGCTTCTCTGTGGCGATTCGGCCCGTTGCAACTGTACACGAGGTCGTACTCGTCGTCGAGTTCGGTGACGTAGCCCAACGAGAGGCTGTTGACGTAGACGGCCGGCGTGCCGAGCATCGCGCACTCGGCGGCCGTCGTCGCCCCCTCGCCGACGTAGCAGTCGGCGTAGTACAGCAGGTCGTGCATCCGCTCGGGCGAGAGGTCGAGGCGGTGGCCCTCGATATCCTCGTCGAGTTCCATCTCCGCCGTGACGAACACTTTCGCGCCCGTCTCGGATAGTCGCTCGACGACCTCGCCGACGTCGTCGAAGCCACTCTGACCCATGTCGTGCGACGACCCCCAGTCGTTGAACCGGGTGACGACGAACGACTCGTCCTCGTCGAGGCCGAGGTCGTCGAGCACCGTCGGGTCCGGCGTGAACCGGTCGGGGTGGAGATACGCGAGTTCGTGGTAGCCCGAGTACCGCACCTGCTTTGAGCCGATGTCGCCGACGTAGCACGACGGCGTGCAGACGGTGTGGGCGAACGGGTACGCCAGCTTCTTGATGATGGTCGCGTGTTCGGTGTCGTAGAAGACGACGCTCCGAGCGCCGACGAGCGGCGCGACGTGGGCGGCGGCGACGCCGCCGATGGCGGTGATGACGTCGGGGTTCAGCTCGCGTGCACGTCGGAGCAACCGGAGTTCGTACGTCGCCTGCACCGCCGCTAACGAGGCCAGTCCGTTGGACTCGCCGGCCAGCACCTCGTGTTCGATGCCGTAGAGTTCGAGCAGGCGGACGGCCATCTCCTTCTCGCGGGCGAAGACGTGGACCTCGTGACCCCGCGCCTCCAGCTCCTCGATGGCGTGCTTGAAGAAGTGGACGTGGCCCGGGTGTTGGACGGTGACGGCGACTCTCACTCTCGGCGCACCTCCAACTCCTCGTTCTCCTGCATGTCGAACACCATCGCCAGGAGCACCGAGACGATGCCGATGGAAGCGAGAACGCCGCCGGAGCCGTCGCTCTCGTCGGAGACCGCTCCTTTGAGCGAATCGAGGACGCCCGCGCCGGCGATAGCCGCGCCGAAGAGGTACAGCCCCGCGAGGGGGTGGAAGTCGACGGTGAGGTACTTCACGCGCAGTCGCCACAGGAAGTCGCGAGCCAGGAGTGCCGACAGGCGGGGGACGAACGTCTTGTACTCGATGGTGCTCTCCTCGTCGCCGTAGACGGCCGGAATCGCCACGTCGGCGACCCGGAGACCGTGGGCGTTGAGTTTGACGAGCACGTCGTTGCAGAACCCGTAGCGCTCGTAGAGCTCCTGGTAATCGATGGTCTCCAGCGCCTCCCGCGAGATCGCGGTGTAGCCGTTCTGCGGGTCCATCGTCTTCCAGTAGCCGCTTGCCGCCTTCGTCAGCAGCGTGAGCAGCCAGTTACCGAACGAGCGCCAGGCGCTCATCCCCTCGCGGTACTCGCGGTAGCGGAGGCGGTTGCCCTTCGCGTAGTCGGCCTCGCCGGAGACGACCGGGTCGACGAGGCGGTCGAGTTTATCGGGGTCCATCTGTCCGTCGCCGTTCATCACGGCGACGACGTCGATGCCGTCGGCGAGCGCGCGCTCGTAGCCGGTCTTGATAGCGCCGCCGACGCCGCGGTTCTCCTCGAGACGGATGGGGACGACGCGTTCGTCGAACGCCGACGAGGACTCGGCGGCCTCGGAACCGGATTCGCGTTCGTGGGCGTCCGTGTCGTCGGCTGCCGCCGAGTCGTCGGGTCGGCGAAGTCGCGCCGTCCCGCCGTCGGTCTCGACCAGACGGCCGCTGCCGTGCGCGGCGTTCGCGCGCTCGGCGTGGCGCCGAATCTCGTCCCAGGTGCCGTCGGTCGACCGGTCGTCGACGACGTACACCCGGTCGACGAACGCGGGCATCGTGTCGATGACTTCGCCGACCAGGCCCTCCTCGTTGTAGGCGGGGACGACGACCCCGATTCTCGAATCTCGGTACATCAGACCCTCCGGTAGGTGAAGCCGTGCTCGACGACTTCCTCGGCGCTGAGCGCGCCGCAGACGTCGAGTAGGAACGGGTCGTCGTTCATCTCCTCGCGCGCGTCGTCGAGGTCGAGGCTGTCGAACACGTCGTGCGGCGTCGCCAGGACGATGCCGTCGGCGTTCTCGAAGGAGGGGTGGTCCATCACGTCGATGCCGAACGCCTGGCTCGTCTGTTCGGGGTCGGCGTGGGGGTCGAAGCCGAGCACGTCGACGCCGTACTCCTGCATCGTCTCGATGACGCCGTCGACCTTCGAGGTGCGGATGTCGGCGACGTTCGGTTTGTACGTCAGGCCGAGGACGACGACCCGACTCTCGCCGAGGACGTTACCGCAGTCGTTCAGCGTCTTCAGCGCGAGTTCGGAGACGTGCTCGGGCATGCGGCGGTTGACGTCGCGGGCCTTCAGCGTCAGCTCCGGAACGTATCCCTCCATCTTCGAGCGGTACGCGAAGTAGAACGGGTCGACGGGGATGCAGTGGCCGCCGACGAGTCCGGGTGAGTAGTCGTGGAAGTTCCACTTCGTCCCGGCCGCGTCGAGCACCTCCTGGGTGTCGATGCCGATGCGGTCGAAGGCGACGGCGAGTTCGTTCATCAGTGCGATGTTCAGGTCGCGCTGGACGTTCTCGACGACTTTCGACGCCTCGGCGGCTTCGAGCGACGACGTGCGATGGACGCCCGCGTCGACGACCTGCTCGTAGAGGTCGGCGACGTCCTCGAGCACGGCGGGGTTGTCCGCCCCGACGACCTTCACCACGTCGCGGAGGCCGTGCTCCTCGTCGCCCGGGGTAGCGCGCTCGGGCGAGTACGCGACGAAGAACTCCTCGCCCTCAGTCAGTCCCGACGCTTCTTCGAGTGCCGGGGTGAGTACAGTCCGCGTCGCACCGGGGAACACCGTCGATTCGAGGACGACCGTCGTCTCCGACGTCATCTGCGCGCCGACGGTCTCGGCGGCGCTCTCGACGAATCGAAGGTCGGGGTTCTCCATCTCGTCGACGGGCGTCGGTACCGTGACGATGACGTAGTCGGCGTCGGCGATGGCCGCGGGGTCCGTAGTGAACTCCACGTCGCTGTCGGCGACCACCGAGTCGCCGAGGTCGCCGGTCGTGTCGGTGCCCTCTGCGAGCGTGTCCACCTTCTCGTCGTCGATGTCGTAGCCGATGACCTGCTGGTCGACGCGGTCGAAGTGAACCGCCAGCGGGAGGCCGACGTACCCGAGACCGACGACGCAGATCGTCTCGGTCCGGGCGACCGGTTCGGCGTGGCGATTCTCGCCTCGACGACGGGCGTCGGTCAGTCCCGAACTCATCGCTGTTCCTCCGTATCGAGGAACCGTTCGTGTTCGACCGCGCAGTTCCGTCTGCCGTGACGAAGCGTCTGTGTCTCGCTCATGGGGGTAATCTCCCACCTGCGTAGACCGCAGGCGGGCTTCGGTTCTCCCGTATCACGATACCGGCTTTATTATAGAGCGAGTAAGCGACTCGCGCGAATTTCCGTCACACGCGACGGTTCGAAAAGGGGAACTTCGGCGGCTCTCGCGCCTCTGACGGCCGGTCTCCTCGGGCGAACCGTCGACTGTTTCGTTCTCCTATCCCGTTTAGGAGGTCCACAAGCCCTCTCGCGGTAGTTCAGCGCACCGAGACGCACTCGGACCCGACTGAGCACCGAACGCGTGCACGACGGTCCGTTTCAACGAATCTCACTGTTTCCGTGTTTGTGTCGCGTATAACAATGAGGGTCTCCGCCTTCTCTGGAACTGCGGGACGCTCCCGCGAACAGATGAAACGCACGACACTACCCCACGTCGACTCCGACCCCCACACAACGTCTCAGCGACTCCGACGGGTGGCCGAGTCGAAAGCTACGGCCGAGGTGACCGAACAGTTCGACGAGTGAGACCCCGCGAACGGGCACCGTGACTGCCGCCGAGAACTCCCCTCTTCGGCGGCGCGACGAGTGACTGTCAACCCTCTCTTCACGCCCGTTCTACCAGATTCGTTACCATTATTTGACGAAGTCTGCGTGCGCTCGCCGAAGCTCGTATCAGACTCGTGATTGAACTTCTAAAAACGTCCAGAACGGTCGTTTACAACGATGTGAAACGGTCCGCAACAGTTCGAGCGATCGTTTGCAACAGTTGCGACTATCGATACGGACATCCTGATTTATTACCCACCCAGGGTTTGTACCTGGCACATGACAGTCACAGAGTCCGATAACACGGCCCCGTTCGAGCCCCCCCAACTGGACACCGAAACGCCCCTCTCGAAGGACCAGTTGTTCCACATCCTTCAGAACCGTCGCCGCCGCGACGTACTCTGGTACCTTCGCGGTACCGAGGGCCCGGTTCGCATGCGCGACATCGCAGAACAGGTCGCCGCCTGGGAGAACGACACCACCGTCGAAGCGTTGATGTCCGATCAGCGCCAGCGCGTGTACATCGCTCTCTACCAGGAACACCTCCCGAAACTCGACGAAGACGGCGTCATCGACTACAACAAGAGCCGGGGTGTCGTCGAGCGAAACGACATCGCCGACCAGTTCGACCCGTACCTGACGAACGAGATCGTCGAGGAGGCGACTACATCTAGCCCCGCAACCCCCGGGGTCGAGGCGGCAGAGTCGGCACCCTGGCAGAAGTACTCGATCGGCGTTTCGGGTGTCGGTGCGCTCGCACTCCTCGGAATCACCTTCGATGCGCCCGTACTCGGTCAGTCCGGAAGCCTCGCGGTAGGCGTCGTCGCGGTGATGCTCACAGTGGTCACCCTCGCGTACGCCCTCTCGGGGTACTCCCGGTCGACGCTCTCGCCGGACGGTAACGGCGAGTAATCCCCTCGCCTGACGTCATCCTTCCCCCGTTTACCTCCGTCGGGCCGTTATGTAAGAGAATAATTAAGAATATCCGAATGCGCGATTATTTCAATGATCGGTTACCGGCCAATTCGAGCCTCCAGGGCGTGTTCCGACCGATACCTGAAATTAGTCATTGTAGAACAATTGTATCGGTAATGAGACATTACGACACCGAAAGAACTACGTTCGACATCCTCCGACCTCTCGTATCCACCGGTCGAGGAGAGAGTGTGACGTGACGCAATCGAAACACCGTGTCGCCCGGACGATGCTAGCCCTCAGTGTAGTCCTCGCGAGTGTCTCCGCGCTCGCAGCGGTGGCTCCGGTCGCCGCGTCGCAGCCAGTGGCGTCGAGTGCGAACTCCTCGTTCGAGGGGCTCTCGGTCTCGGAGAAGGGGACCCTCCGACAGGGCGACCAGACGTACGTCTGGCGGAACGAGTCGAGCACGCTCTCGACGCGCTTTCACAACGCCGGAAACAGCTCGCTGTACGAGTTCTGCGCTCACGTCGAGGACGACGACGGGAAGCGGGTCGAACTCGACTGCCAGCAGATGAACGTCGACCCGGACGGGTCGCGGAGAGTCACGTTCGACTTCGAGCGATATCCGGAGGGTATCTCCGGCGAGCGCAACGTCACCGTCGTCGCCTCCCGCGGATTCGGAAACGAGGAAGCCGTCGCCGAAACGACGGCGACGTACACGTTCGTCGAGCGGGCCGGCGACCACGACGGTGACGGCCTGGTGAACGAACGCGAGGTCCAACTCGGGACCGCTCTCGACTCCCGAGACACCGACGGCGACGGCCTCTCGGACGGCACGGAGGTCGACGACCGCGGGACGAACCCCCTCGACCCCGACACCGACGACGACGACCTCAGAGACCAACAGGAGATAATCCTCGGAACCAACCCTCTGGACGCAGACACCGACGGTGACGGTCTCTCCGACGGCGCGGAAGTCGACGACCACGGGACGGACCCGCAGGACCCCGACTCCGACGGCGACGGCCTCTCCGACGATCAGGAACTCGCGTTGGGGACCGACCCGCGGAACGAGGACACCGACGGCGACGGACTCCTCGACGGCGAGGAGGTCGACAGACACAACACGGATCCGCTGAACTCCGACACCGACGGCGACGGCCTCGCCGACCGCGCGGAAGTCGACCGCTACGGCACCAGCCCGCTACGCGTCGACACCGACGGCGACGGCCTCACCGACAGTCAGGAGATTGCGCTGGGAACCAATCCGAACAACCCGGCAACGACCGTCGGCTTCGCCGGCCTGGCGCTGGCCGTGCTCGCCGGTCTCGGCATCTGGTACCGCCGGAGTCGGTACAGCGTCGCCGCGGTGGTCCGCAAACGCGGCAGCGACATCGTCAAGGCAGTGAAGACGGACGGCGATGCCGACCTCCGCGGAGGGGAGCGCGACCCCGCCGCCGGCGACCCGGCCGGCGCACCACCGGTGGAGGCGCAGGTACCGCTCTCCGACGACGGCCGCGTCCTCAAGATGCTCCAGGAGGAGAGCGGTCGGCTGAGACAGAGCGAGATCGTCGACCGAACCGAGTGGTCGAAGTCGAAAGTCAGCCGCCTCCTCTCGCGGATGGAGGAGGAGGGCAAACTCACGAAGATAAACGTAGGCCGCGAGAACGTCATCGCGCTCACCGACGAGACGCCCGACTGGGCCGACTCCGCCCTTCGGTGACCGCCTCTGCGATTCGATTTCGACCCCGCCCCGTCGAACCCCGAACCGAACGTCCACGCTCGCGTCCGTGCCCGTCGCCGCTGTCGACGCTGACTCACCGAACCGTTCCTTCTGCAACTCGCTGGTCCGCTGCTCTTGGACGACGCGTGCACGAGAGGGTCGATTCCGCAGTCGTACGGGTGCGGTCACCGTGCGTTCAAACGGGCTCCTGCCGCCCTCACTCGCACTCCCCTCGGCGTTGCCTCAGACAGTAGCCCTGCCCTCGTCAGCGCTCACTGCGGCCTCGAACGCTCGTCGAGAGGGAAGCAATCAGCACGCGAGCCGAGTCGCTTTCCGAGGTGTGGCCCGAACTTTCGGGGACGGTTGACTCGCCGACGGTCACCCCCGGTTCCCGTTAGTGCGCCCGTGTGCGGTCGTCTCTGTCCGCCTAGCTGGGTTGGGGACGTCCACCTCAGCGCTATCCGTCCGGACGGTTGGGGACGTCCACATCGGCAGTTCTCGGCGGAGACACCGAGGGGGCGTCTCCCGAACGTGTTTTATCGCCCCCGTAGCAGACGCGCCGAGTAGCGGGTACGGACCGGGAGATCGGCATGATGATCCGTCAGCGTCGGCCCCTCCATCCCGCGTCAGACCTCCGTCACACGGTATCTGAGTCGGACGGCGAGCGCCTCGCTTCGGGCGTTTCCAGGCAGGCGGCGTCTGACGAGGTTGTTACTGTTGCACGTCGAAACGGTCTTTAGCGGCGGAATAAGTCCGCGGTTACCTCGTTCATAGTAATTGATACGGGGTAAGAGCTACGAGTATGGTCCGCCACAGTTCCGCCCTGTCGGGACGCAGTACCGAACGAAACCGCTCTGCCAGCCCTCTGGCCCGATTCGCCTCGGAGGCGATGTAGATGTGCGGCATCATCGCTCGCGTCGGCCGATCTGACTCGGTCGGTGCGCTCGTCTCCGGACTGGAGAGCCTCGAGTACCGAGGCTACGACTCCGCCGGCGTCGCCGTGAAAAACGGCACCGGCATCAAGGTTCACAAGCGCTCCGGGAAAGTCTCGGAGCTGAAAGACGCCATCCGCGGCGCGGAACCGAACGGCAACGTCGGCATCGGTCACACCCGCTGGAGCACCCACGGCGCGCCCACCGACGACAACGCCCACCCCCACACCGACGAGTCCGGCCGCGTCGCCGTCGTCCACAACGGCGTCATCGAGAACTACGAGGAGCTCAAGGCGAGCCTCGAAGCCGAGGGCGTCGAGTTCGTCTCCGACACCGACACGGAGGTCGTTCCGCACCTCATCGCCTCCCATCTCGGAGAGGTAGGTACGCCCGAAGAAGCGTTCCGCCGCGCGGTTCAGGAACTCGACGGGAGCTACGCCATCGCCGTCATCGTCGACGGCTTCGAGGCCGTCTACGCCGCGCGACAGGGGTCGCCGCTCGTCCTCGGACTCGACGACGGCGAGTACTTCCTCGCCAGCGACGTGCCCGCGTTCCTCGAACACACCGCCGAGGTCGTCTACCTCGAAGACGGCGACATGGTCGTCGTCGAACCCGGCAGCGTCGCGATGACCACCGTCGCCGGCGAACCCGTCTCCCGCGACATCGACACCGTCGACTGGGACCCCGAAGACGCCGGCAAAGGCTCCTACGATCACTACATGCTCAAAGAGATACACAACCAACCGACGTCGCTGGCGAACACCGTCGAAGGTCGAGTCGACGACGACGGCGTGACGCTCGCCGAGATAGACGCGTTCGACGACGTCTCCGAGGTCCAGTTCGTCGCCTGCGGCACCTCCTACCACGCGGCGCTGTACGGTGCGCGCCTGCTCAACGCCGCCGGCGTTCGCGCCCGCGCCTTCCGCGCGAGCGAGTACGGTACCTCCGACCCCATCACAGACGAGACGCTCGTCGTCGCCGTCACCCAGAGCGGCGAGACGGCCGACACCCTGAGCGCGCTCGGACGCGCCGACGCCGAGGGAGCCCGAACCGTCGCGGTCACGAACGTCCAGGGGTCGACCGCCTCCCGCGAGGCCGACGAGACGCTTCTCGTCCGCGCCGGGCCCGAGATCGGCGTCGCGGCGACGAAGACGTTCTCCTCGCAGGTCGCGGCGCTCTGTCTGCTCAGCCACCGCATCGGCGAGGACGTCGCCGAAGAGCTGCCGTGGGACGACCCGACGGCGTTCTTCGAGTCGCTGCGCTCGCTCCCCGAGAACGTCCGCGACGTGCTCGACGGAGACGATGCTCACGAACTCGCCAATCGCTACCTCGGCAGCGAGGCGTTCTTCTTCATCGGCCGCGACCTCGGCTACTCCGTCGCCGTCGAGGGCGCGCTGAAGTTCAAGGAGATCACGTACGAGCACGCCGAAGGCTTCGCGTCCGGTGAGCTGAAGCACGGGCCGCTGGCGCTCGTCACCCCGCAGACTCCGGTGTTCGCGGTGTTCACCGGCACCGACGACCAGAAGACGCTCACCAACGCCAAGGAGGCGCAAACCCGCGGCGCGCCCATCGTCGCCGTCGCCCCCGAGGACCACCCGGCCGTCGACGCCGCGGACGCGCACCTGCCCATCCCGGACACCGACCCCGCGCTGGCCGGACTGCTCGCGAACGTCCAGCTCCAGTTGGTGTCGTACCACACGGCGAACCTCCTGGGTCGCTCCATCGACAAACCGCGGAACCTCGCAAAGAGCGTCACCGTCGAGTAGCGGGACCTCCACCGCGGACCATTCCTTTTCAGCGACGACCGCTGCTCCGTCGAGTTCTTACTAAGCTACCGCTCGCTACCGGACGGCCGACTCGCTACCGGATGGCCGACTCGGTCCCGGACAGCCGACGTGCGGCTTCGAGGCGAGAGGCCAAGCGGAGACGCGATAGGAAGCCGAGACCGCGGGTGAACAGAGCGAGAGAGGTGCGAAAAGCAGCACCGAGAGCTACTGCGTCGGGTGGGCGATTGCAGGCTACCTTGCGGCGTCTTCGACCATCGCGTACGCTTCGTCGAACAGTTCTCGGGCGCGCGCCTCGTCGCGTGCTTCCGCCGTGACGCGAACCAGTGGTTGGGTCCCGCTGGCGCGGACGAGGAACCAGCCGTCGTCCAGCGCCACGCGGACGCCGTCCATCTCGTCGACGTCGTCGAACTCGTCGTGGACGCGCTCGCTCACCGCGGCCATCGTCGCTGTCTTGTCCGCGACTTCCACGCTGTCGCGGAGCGTCGGGTATCGCGGCAGTTCGTCGAGCAGCGTCTCCAGTGGTCCTTCGACGCTCACGAGTTCGGCGAGTTTGACGGCCGCGAGCGGCCCGTCGGGACAGAGCGTCTCGTCGGGCCAGATCCACGCCCCGCTGGGTTCGCCGCCGAAGGCGACGGCCGGAGCGCTCGCGGCCTCGGCGACGTACACGTCACCGACGGGCGTTCGCTCGACCGTCGCTCCCTGCGGGGAGAGCGCGTCGTCGACGGCGAGGCTCGTGTTCAGCGGGGCGGCGACGCGCTCGCCGTCGCCCGCAGCGCGGCGACCGAACAGCGCCAGCAGGTGGTCGCCGGGGACGAACTCACCCGACTCGGTGACGGCCATCATCCGGTCGGCGTCGCCGTCGTGGGCGATACCGAGGTCGGCGTCCGTGGAGGCGACGACCGAGCACAGGGTCTGGCAGTTCTCGGCCGTGGGTTCGCTCGGCCGACCGGGGAAGCTCCCGTCGGGTTGAGCGTTCAGCGTCGTCACCTCGCAGCCGAGCTTCGAGAGCGCGTGCGCGGTCAGCGCGCCCGGGCCGTTCCCGGCGTCGACGACCACCGAAAGCTCCCCGCCGAGGTCGACCGCAGAGACGAGCGCAGAGATGTGGTTCTCGATGGCGTCGTTTCGCTCTCGTTCGATTCCGACGCCTTGCCAGTCGGCACGCTCGAACGACTCCTCGCGGATGCGCTCCTCGATGGCCGCGCGGCGCTCAGCGTCGAACGCTTGGCCGCTGGGCGTCCAGAGTTTGATTCCGTTGTCCGTCGCCGGGTTGTGCGAGGCGGTGATGACGACGCCGGCGTCGGCGCCGAACTCGGCGACGCTGCGGGCGACGGTGGGCGTCGACGCGACGCCGACGCGAGTAACGTCGGTGCCGCACTCCTGCGCGCCCGCGGCGACGGCGTTGGCGAGGAAGGCACCGCTTTCTCGGGCGTCGCGTCCGAGGACGACGCGGTCGTAGTCCTCCGCCGCGAGGGCGTGACCGACGGCGAAGGCTAACTCCCCTGTCACGGCGTCACCGACTGCTCCACGGATACCGCTGGTTCCAAACATTGTCGGTAGTTCGGACTCGCCGATGGTAGTTATAGATGGAATAAATCGGCCCGTCCGACACACCACCGTCGGGGCGTCCCCGACGAAGGACGGGAGAGGGGAGAGTAGGTGGCGAGTCCGACGTCCCTCGGGTCAAAGGGTCGACGGACCCGCGATGGGTCGGCCGCGCGAACGGGTGTCAGTTCACGTGCCGTGGGAGTCGATGTGCCCGGAACACCGCGTTCGACGCGGCGCATCTCGTGAGTCACCGTCTACGCCTATTATTATAGACGAGATAAGCGCTCTCCGCCGCGTTCGTCGCCGACGGCTCCGTCGCCATCGCCGTCGTTGAACGGTTCGAAACCGTCTGGAACCGTCGCGGTGAACACCCCAGGGCGACGGTGAGTCGGGTGTTCACGCCTTACCATGTCGATAGTAAAGCGCCGAGACCGTTCAGTGGCGGACAGAATGGCATCGAAGAATATCACGCGCCGTCGGTGTATCCGGACGCTCGGCGCGGCTGCGACCGTCGGTATCGCTGGCTGTACGTCCTCTAACGACCCGGAGGGGACGCCGTCGACCGAGGAAACCGGGTCCACCGAACCGAATGCGACCGAGACGGCGGCGAACCGGACGACCGAGACGGTCACCGACGAACCCGTCGAACGGTCCGACTCTTTCGAGGACGTAGAGGGGCCGCGCCACGGCGACGACCTCCCGGCAGACCCCGACCCGATGGACGGTTATCCGCCGGAGTTCGACACCACCCCGTCCGAACGCACCGTCGACACCGGCTGGTTCGCGGCTAAACGCGTCGAACGCGACTCCGGAATTGTCAACGTGCCGCTGGTCCCGGCCGACGTCGCGTACTACTGGTACGCCCGCGGCGAGGCCCGCTTCGCCGACTCGCGGACCGACGCCGAGTACGACGCCTCGCACGTTTTCGGCGCGGTCCGGACCATCGCTCCCGACGGACTGGAGCGCAACGACCCGGTCGACGACTGGCCGAAGTCCGACCGCATCGTCGTCTACTGCGACTGCCCGAACGAGCTCGCCGCACAGCGGGCGGCGACGCTCATCCAGAACGGGTACACGAACGTGTACGCCGTCGAAGAGGGGTACGGCGCGTGGGTCGACAGCGAGTATCCGATGGCCGGGTCCGACACGGACCGCTCCGTGGACGTGCGGACTATCGCCGGACAGGCGGGGTTCGAGTACGCCGACGAGCGCGTCTGGGCGCTCCACGAAGCGACCGGCCAGCAGGAGGCGGCTACGGTGCAGACCGACGGCAGCTACGAACTCGAACTCCGCTGGGTCGGCGTCGCCGACTCCGACGAGGTCACCGTCGAGACGCCCGGCTACACGCTCACCGACTCGCTCGGCGCGATGACGAGCGCCGAAATCACGGCCGAGGGCGAACTCTCGACCGACGGTGGCTCCGGTAACGACTCGTCGAAGGCGATGCTTCGGCGGCTACTGGGGTGATCGCTGGCGTATCTCGGCGTGCAGTGCTCCGATTCTGAAGCACTGACCGTCCTTCGATGCCCCTCGAATGCGGCACCTCTCTGAGACGGTTTACCGCCGTTCGCAAACGGACGCGAGTCGCTACGCTCGTTGACTCGAGTCTCGAAAAGTGCTCCGTCAGGGATTCGAACCACGGTCGTTCTGCTCGCTTCACTCTCTGATTCGAATCCCGTCGAGCATCCACTCGACCAAGCTTCGCGGCGGGATGAAACCCGCCGCTCGGAGTAATGTAACAATAGAAGTGCTCCGTCAGGGATTCGAACCCTGGTCCTTGCCGTGAGAGGGCAAGATGATTGGCCGGACTACACCAACGGAGCGCATCTCCTACTATCCGCGAGTGATGTTTAACGTTTGCGTTTCGGAAGAGCCGTGTCTCAGCGTGGCGTACCGCGCTACTCGTCGTCGAACGGCGACCTCGCCGCTTCGGGTTCGTGACCGTCGAGGCTGATGACGTTCTCGCGGCCGACGCGGAGCTTCGAGATGAGGCCTTCGTCTTCCATCTCCGAGAGCAGCATGCTCACCTTCGACTTCGACCACTCCGTCTCCTCGACGATGCGGACCTGTCGCATCCGTCCGCCGTGATCTTCGAGCATCGAGATGACGCGGTCCTCGTCGGAGAGGAGTTCCTCGTCGGAGACCGACGGCTCCGGCGGGACTGCTGCCGTCGCCGCCTCGGTGCCGCCACCTGTCCCCGGGTCGACGCTGTCGACCGTCTCCTCGCGGCCGCGACGGTACCAGAGCGCGACGGCCACGCCGCCGAAGATGACGAGCACGGCTCCGGCGAGCCACATACTCCCGCCGCCGCTTCCGATGGGAGTCGTCGTCACGTCGTCGGTGCCGGCCGCCCCTCCGTCGCCGTCACCGTCGGCGACGATGGTCTGGGTTCCCTCGGGGACGAAGACGACCTGCGGGCGATTGTCGGTGAACCGTTTCTCGCCCATCCACGTCACCGAGTCGCTGGCGGGCAGCGAACTGGTGTTCGACTGCATCGCCACCGGCGTGACGTTCTTGAACTCGAGGCTCTCGCCCGGTTCGACGACGAGCGACTGATTCTCGCTGATGTAGAGGCCGCCCTCGAAGACGTCGCCGACGGTCACGGTTCCGCTCTCCTCGTCGGTCTGCGCGAAGTTCGTCCAGACGAACGACATCTCGACGACACCGATAGAGTTGCCGAGACTGTCGGTCACGTACGCCTGCCGCGAGTGGTTCTGCGCGTTCATCGGCCGCTCGGTACTGTTCGCCCCGCTCTTGACGAGCGACTGTGACTCGCTCTTGAACCCGTTGTACAGCGGGGTACCGCTGTTGTTGAACTCGGTGGCGAACGCCTCGAAGTTCTCTCGTTCGGTCTCGTTCGCCAGCGTCTGTTCGTAGTGGAACGTCCACCGAGCGGAGCCGTCCTCGTGAACGACGATGCGAACTTCACTACTGTCGAACGACTGTTGCATCGATGCCATCGAGTCCGACGTGGGGTCGGCGGCCGAACCGCCAACCCTTGTGCCCGAAAACGCCGCCGCTGGCGGCGCTATCGCCGCCACGACGAGAAAGATGGCGAGCAGAACGAACGGTGCCCGGCGGTGCATCGGCCGGATACACTCAGCGATGGGCAAAAGAGTTTGTGACACCAATCGACTGTGTCCTCGACTGTCATAATCGCTTTTCGCTGACCGTCCCCGTGCCATGTATATTCCTCGCCGTCGAACCCCACCCCGCCGTCAGTCGACTCGTTCGCCGTCGGCGAACACCGCCGTCGGCGACTGCCACGCCGTCGCATCCGTGTTCGGGTCCGTCTCCAGGACGACGAGGTCCGCGCGGTATCCCTCGGCGACGCGGCCGAGGTCGTCGCGGCCGACGAGGTCCGCCGCGTTCACCGTCGCCGCCTCCAGCGCGGCGTCCGGCTCCAGTCCGTAGTCGACCATCAGTTCGAGTTCCCGCGGGATGTCGCCGAAGTAGTTGAACGGCGTCCCGGCGTCGGTCCCCATGGCGATGTCGACGCCCGCGTCGAGAGCGTGTTCCCACGCGCGCTCGAACCGCGAGGCGGCGTCCTTCGCCTTCTCGACCGCCTCCTCGGGGATTCCCGCCTCGACGCCGTTCTCGACGATGTTGACGAGAGCGCTCGCCGTCGGCACCCAGTAGGTTCCGTCGTCGGCCATCATCTCCGCCGCTTCGCGGTCCATGAACGTCCCGTGCTCCACGCTCGATATTCCGGCTCGGACCGCGTTCTTGATGCCTTCCTCGCCGTGAGCGTGGGCAGCCGTCGGAACGCCTTTCGCGCTCGCCGCGGAGACGGCCGCGCGAAGCTCTTCCTCGGTGAGCTCCGGCGACCCGGTCACCGCGCCGGCGGTCAGCACGCCGCCGGTCGCCATACACTTGACGACGTCCGCGCCGCGCTTCAACTGCTCGCGAGCGCCCTTCAACACCTCGTCCGTCCCGTCGGCCTCGTACCCGAACGGATGTCCGTGACCGCCGGTCATCACGATGGCTTCGCCGGCCCCGAGCACTCGCGGCCCGTCGAGGACGCCGTCGCCGACGGCCGCACCGGCGTCGAGCGCCAGCGTCTCGCGGCTCCCCAGGTCTCGAACCGTCGTCACGCCCGCCTCGACGGCGGCTTCGAGGTTCGCGACCGTGCGGTAGCCCGCGGTGTACGGACTGTCGCCGAACACTGTGCTCACGTCGGGACGCCCGTCCATCGAGACGTGGACGTGCGTGTCTATCAGCCCGGGTGCGATCACCCGTCCGGAGACGTCGGTCCGGTCGTCGCCCTCCGGTACGTCGCCGACGGCGACGATTTCGCCGTTCTCGATGGCTACGTCTGCCTCCCGAGTCCCGTCCACGTCTGAGACTAACCCACCAGTCAGTACGTGCATATCTCGTGGTTAGTGCCTCACCTCCTAAAAGAGGCGATGGCGGCAGCCTAGAACGCGTACGCGACGGTCGGCGACCGCCGAAGCCGTTACGACCGTCTCGGCCCGTGTCACCGCGGCTGTTCGCTCGCTCGACGGGTCGCTCGCCGTTCGAGCACGACGCCGTCGTCGCCGACGGCGACCTGACGGTCCGCCGCGACGCAGACGCCGCGAAGCGTCTCGTCGGTCGGCGTCTCGCGGCGCTGCCAGTCGCCCTCGTCGCCGTCCAGTGCCGTCCCGTGCTCGCCGACGGCGACGACTCGCTCGCCCCGTTCGGCGGCTATCGCCCAGAGGCCCTCCTCCGTCGGGCGGACGGGCGTCCAGCGCGTCCCGTCGTACCGGTGAATCGTCCCGTCGTCCTCGGCGGCGAACGCTTCGGTGTTCGACCCCTCGCCGGACACCGGTACGAGGGCCGTCAACGTTCCAGCGCCGTCGATACCGATTTCGTCGAACGTCTCGCCGCCGTCGGTCGTCTGGAACACCGACCCGTTCGTGTCGGCGAGGTAACCGCGCTCGGCGTCTCCGAACGCGACGGCCGCGAAACTCGACCCGCTTCCGGGTTTCTGCGGTTCGCCCCATCGAACTCGCCGACCGTCGTACTCGCCGCGACGGACCTCGCCCGACCCGTTCACCAGGACGACGACCGCCTCGTCCGCCCGCCCCGTGACGGCCAGGTCGGTGATAGTGCTCGTGTCCCCGCCGGGCGCGGAGTAGTCGGTGTGTCGGCCCGACTCCGCGTCGATTCTGCCGAGCGCGCCACCGTCGCCGGCGACCCAGACGGCGCGTCCGTCGTCGGTGACGTCGACGCCCGTCAGGTTCTCCCCCTGCGCGCCGGGGCCGGTTTCGAGTACCGCGGACCACCCGCCGTCTCCGCGCGCGAGGACGTACCCGTCCTCTCCGACGGCGTAGACCGCTTCCTCCGTGGCGACCGCATCGGAGAAGTCGACGCCGACCGGCGAGTCGACGCTCGTCCACGCACCATCGTCTTCGGTCGTCGCGTCGGATTCGCCCTTCCGGTCGGGTTCCCCGCCCTCGACGTCGTCGCTCACGTCCCCGCGCTCCCCGCCCCCGTCGGCATCACTGTCGTTGAGGGTCGCCGCCGTCGACGGCGGCGGTCGGGGGTCGGTGCGGTCGCGGCGTGCGCCACTCTCGTCGCTCTCGCGGTCGACGTTTTCGGACCTGCTGGCGCTCCTGGCGTCCAACTCGGACGGTTTCGCGGTCGGTGAGGGGTCGGACTGTCGCGCCTCCGGCTCCGCGTTTCGGCCAGGCTCCGGTTCGGGTTCGGCGTCTCCGTCTCGTTCCGCGTAGACGTAGAGCGCCGGTCCCACGTACGACACCACCGCCAACAGCGCGAACGCCTCGTGGTAGATAGTGAGCAGACCGAACGCAGTCATCGCGGCGGCGCTGGCTGCGTGGACACCGCCGCGGGCGTACTCCCGGTAGAACTGTGAGAAGTCGCGCACGCGACCGTTCGACGACATGAGTTCCGATAGTCGGCGGAGCACAATCAGCGTTGTCGCCGCCGGGGCGCGGCGGGCACCTCCGATTCGCTCCGTTTCGGCCTCGGAAACTAAGTCACGGCCCACCTATCGGGACGTATGGCAGACGAACTCGCCGGACGCGTCGCACTCGTGACGGGTGCGAGCTCCGGAATCGGCGCGGCGACGGTACGGAAACTGGCGGCCGAGGGCGCGAACGTCGCGCTCTCCGCGCGCCGAGAGGAACGGCTGACCGAACTCGCCGACGAACTCGAATCCGAACACGGGGTCGAGACGCTCGTCGCCCCGGCGGACGTCCGAGCGGAGTCGGCGGTCGACTCCGTCGTCGCCGACACCGTCGAGCGGTTCGGCACGCTGGACATCGTCGTCGTCAACGCCGGGCTGGGACTCGGCTCCGGCGTCGACATCTCGACCGAGGAGTACCGGACGATGATGGACACGAACGTCGACGGCGCGTTCTTCACCACGCGCGCGGCGCTGCCGCATCTCCGCGAGACCGAGGGTAACCTCGTCTACGTCGGCAGTTTCGCCGGCAAGTTCCCCAGACCGTTCAACCCCGTCTACGCCGCGACGAAGTGGTGGCTCCGCGGGTTCGCCCACAGCGTCGAGGCGGCCGCCGGCGACGACGGCGTCGGCGTCACCGTCGTCAACCCGACGGAGGTCCGAACCGAGTTCGGCGCGGAGATAGACGAGGCGTTCGAGGACCGCTTCGACCCCGGCGAAGTCACCGAACCGGAGGAGATAGCCGACGCCATCGCCTTCGCCGCCGAGCAGACGAACTCCACGGTGAGCGAACTCGACCTCTTCCGCCGGGACAAGTTCTCGGACTGGTAGCCCGACTCCCCGCCCTCACGCGGGTTTCGCGCCCCGTATCTCCACCTCGTCGCCGACCGAGAGCGTCTCGCCCCAGTCGGACTCGTCGACGCGGGTGTTGACCATCACGCGGAAGTGGTGGTCGAACCAGTCGCCGCCGCTCCAGTCGGGCATCGTCTCGCGGCGCTTCTCGACGAACCGCTCGCGGAAGCCGTCGTACTCCGAACCGGTGTCGGGGTCGCGCGAGGGGACGACGCAGCGCTGGCACGGGTTGACGCCCTCGAAGGCGACCGAGTCGTCACCGTCGCCGACGGCGAACTCCACGACCTCGTCGCGGCTCGAAAAGAGGCGGTCCTCCCAGAACGCGGGGACGCCGTCGACTTCGAGGTTCGGTCGGAGGCGACGGCGCATGCTCTCGGGGTCGACGTCGGGATACCACGACGCGAGCTCTCGAACCGTCGCCGTCGAGATAACCGTCGGCCCGGAGGCGTCCGTGTCGTCGGGGAACCCGCCGGCGCGCTCGCGCTCCAGCGTGACGGGTTCGCCGAAGTACGACGAGAGCCAGTCGGTCAGGTCGTCGCTGCCGAGCGAAAACGTCCGTGCGTCGCCATCGCGGGGTTCGAGACGCACCGTTCCGTCTCGGCGGTCGACCGCCGAGCGGAGTCGGTGGACGTCGCGGTTGCGCTTGCCGTTGACGTACCGACCGTCGGCGTCGAACAGCGCGAACTCCCTGTCACCGTCGAGACCGCCGTTCTCGACGACGGTGGCGGCGTCGACCGTCTGCGGGTCGAGCGATTTTATCGGGTAGACGAAGATTCGACGAAGCGTCGCCATCGTCGGTCGTTCGCCGCGGGGCCGCAAAACAGTCGTGGTCGGCGGCGACTCGGCGGCGGTCTCCGGTTACTCGTCGTCGTCGTCGACGTCGAGTCCGTCGATGACGGCGGCGATCTCGTCGGTGCTGTAGGTGTGGTGCCCCGACTCGTCGACCGTCGAGAGACTGACG
This sequence comes from Haloprofundus sp. MHR1, assembly GCF_005155585.1. Lineage (NCBI taxonomy): Archaea > Methanobacteriati > Methanobacteriota > Halobacteria > Halobacteriales > Haloferacaceae > Haloprofundus > Haloprofundus sp. MHR1. The sequence goes on along the minus strand of NZ_CP039833.1, from coordinate 1,169,609 downwards.
CCCTCGGCGGCGATCTCGTCGTCTTTCGCGCCTTCGAGGAGCGCCTCGACGGCGAGCGTCACGCCGTCGTCGACGCTCATCTCGGGGTCGTACGCGTCTTCGAGGTACTCGCGGATGGTCGCGCTCTCGCCGCCGATGGCGACGGCCTTCCACTCGTGGGGCGTCCCCGAGGGGTCGGTCTCGAACAGCCGCGGACCGGAGGCGTCGACGCCGGCGACGAGCAGCGCCGCGCCGAACGGGCGCGTGCCGCCGCGCTGGGTGTTCTCCTGGATGAAGTCGGTGACTTCCTTCGTGAGCCCCTCGACGCCCGCCGGTTCGCCGTAGCGGAGGCGGTTGACCTGCGCCTCTCGACGGGCGTAGTCGACGAGTCGCCTGGCGTCGGCGACGTGGCCGGCGCTGGCCGCGCCGACGTGGTCGTCGACCTTGTGGAGTTTCTCGATGCTCTCGGTGACCATCAACGACGAACTCGACCGGGTCCGGGCGGCGAGAACGACGCCGTCCGCCGCGCGGATGCCCACGACGGGCGCGCCGCGCTTGACCGCTTCGCGCGCGTATTCGACCTGGTAGATGCGTCCGTCCGGGGAGTACAGCGAGGTGCCCCGGTCGTACGCTTGCTGGTTAGAGTTGTTCATCGCGTATCACCGTCGGTTCGACCTGTCCGTGCGAGGACGCTGCCGGTCATCGGACCTGTCTACGAGGCCCGTCCGGAAAAACTCTCGCTAAGACGAATTTTAGCAGATATCACCGTCCGTCCGTACTATCCGACCCGCTGACACCCGAAAACGCCCGACAGAAACCGATTCCGCTGGGTTTACTCGCGACGCCGGTACTCGACGAAGTCGAACTCGCCGCGTTCGTCGCGCGCGACCTCGACCCACGAGTCGCGGTCGAACGCCGGAAACTCGGTGTCGCCCTCGAACGACTCGTGAATCTCGGTCAGTACGAGGCGGTCCGCGCGCGGGAGGAACTGCTCGTAGACGGTCGCACCGCCGACGACGAAGACGGTTCCGTCCCCCTCACCGACGAGTTCCCTCGCTGCGTCCATCGCGGCGTCGACCGAGTCGGCGTGAACCGCTCCCTCGGGGAGGTCCATCTCGTCCCTGCTCAGGACGACGTTCGTCCGCCCCGGTAGCGGCCCGCCGAGCTGTCGAGCGATGCTCTCGTACGTCCGTCGCCCCATGACGACGGGGTGACCCATCGTCGTCCGCTTGAAGTGTTCGAGGTCCTCGGGGTAGTGCCACGGCACGTCGCCGTCGGCCCCGATGACGCCGTTTTCGGCGACGGCGGCGATGAGAGCGAGTTCCATCCGACTACGGCGCGAGGCGGTTCTTGCGGTTGCGCATCTTCTCGTTGTAGTACTCGAACGTGATGGGACACCACTCCTCGGCGAGTTCCAGCACCGACTCGGTGAGTTCTCGAATCTCCCACTGGGCGTCGGCGGCGGCGCGCATGTCGGCGACGTGCATCAGCATCCGGACGTTCATCGACATCACGATGTTGACCTCCGTGCCGATTGGGAGGACGAACCGGGCGTCCTCCGGCGGCATGCCGAGGTCCAAGAGCTCCTGATAGTCGGCGACCGACCGACTGACCGACTCGCGGAACAGTTCCTTGCGCTTCTCGACGGTCTCCTCGTCGACCGCCCCGGTCTTCTGGTTCCGGCCGACCCAGTCGGGGTCCGACGCCGACGGCGGCGTGACGACCATCTCGCCCGCGGCGACGTCTGCGGGGTCGACGTCGTCGAAGGCGACGTACCGCATCGACTGCACGTCGAAGCTGACGTGTCGGTGTCGCGTGATCTGCGCCATGCAGGAGCGACTGACGCCCTCGATGGCGAACGTCGCCTGCGGGTGTTCGAACGGCCCGAAGTGGCCGTGGCTCAGCAGGTGGCCGATGAGCGTCTCCATCTTCTCTCTCCCGGTGTCGCCGTCGACGGTCGCCATCGTCTCCTCGAACGACTGGCTGCCGACGAATTCCGCGGAGTAGTCGTTTCTCGCGCCCTTGCAGACGAGCTTCTCGGGGTTCGGCGTGGCTTCGAGTAGGCGTACGTCCATATCCGAGGGGAGGTGACTCAGGGCGCAAAAAGGGCACTCATTGTCGTCAGCGTCGACCGCCCGTCGCGGACCGATGGAGTAGAGTCCACCCCGACCGAATCGGTCGTGTGATTCAGAACCTCGCCGGAGGCGTCTCCGCCTTCACCAGCAACGCGTTTCTCGTCGAGGGCGACCGAACCGTCCTCGTCGACACCGGCGCGAACTTCGACCTCGTCTCCGAACTCCGCGACCGAGTCGGCGACGACGGCATCGACGCCGTCGTCCTCACCCACACTCACCCCGACCACGTCGGCAACGTGGACGCCGTCCGAGAGGCCTTCGACGCGGAGACGTGGGGATTCGACCCCGAGCAACCCGCGGTCGACCGCGCCATCGAGGACGAGTCGACGGTGCGACTCGGCGACGGGGAGTACGTCGCGCTCCACACGCCCGGACACAAGAACGACCACCTCTGCTTCTACGGCGAGGACGCGGGGACGCTGTTCGCCGGCGACCTCGTCTTCCAGAACGGCGGGTTCGGACGCACCGACCTGCCGGAGGGCGACCGCGAACTACTGGTACGGAGCATCGACCGCGTACGGTCCGTCGTCGACGACTCGCTCGCGGCGATGCACGTCGGGCACGGCCCGAGCGTCCTCGAACGGCCGTACGACCACGTCGAGATGGCCGCCCGCGCGGCGAGGTTGGGGTGAGTTCAGCGCCTCACCGGGTCGACCAGCGCGTCGTACGCGTCGGCGTAGGCGTCGGCAATTCGCTCCGGGTTCCCACGCGCCTCGCTCCCGAGCGCCGGTAACCCGACCGTCGACAGCGGTTGTATCAGCTCGACCACGCTGTCGACGTACTCTTCGAGCCGTCCCTCGCGTGGTCCGCCGCTCGCCGCTTCGCGGGCCTTGAGATATCGGTCCGCGTCGTAGATTCGCGCTCGTCCCGGTTCGACGACGGCGACCGCGTCGAACGACACGCCCGAGAGCGGGACCGCGATGTCGCCGTACGATTCGACGACGCTCGTCTCCGTCGCGGTGACCCGCCGTGCGAGACGCTCCGCGGCCGGGACGTGTCGGTCGCGCATCACCTCGTTGAACTCGGGAACCGTCCCGACGCGAGTCGCGTCGGCGAGCGGAAGCGACCGAACGGCTTCGTCGGGCAGGAGTCCGTCCGCCTCGGCGTCGGCGTTGACGACGAACTCGGGGCCGTCGCCGCCGGTCACCCTGTCGACCAGAAACGTCCGGCCGCTCTCCCCGAGTAACCCGGTTTTGCCGGGAGTGGGCCGCCAGAGGCGGTGGACGGGGTTGACGGTCTCGGGTTCGACGTCGCCCGCGCTCGTCGCCGCGAGTTTCTGGGCGTCCTTCCCGTACAGTCGCCCGGCGTCGACCGAGTTGCGGAAGTCGTCGTGGTCGAACCAGTAGTCGTTGCCCGCGCGTGGCTTGAACCCCACCGGCGCGTATCCGTCGCGTCGGAGCGACGCGAGCAAGCCGACCGAGAACGTCGTCTTCCCGGCGTCGACGCGGTCGCCGCCGGCGACGAGCAGCCGCATCCCTCAGTCGTCTCCGTCTTTCAGCCCGTAGTAGCCGGGTTCCTCGTCGTTCGGCGGTTCGGCGACGACCATCTCCTCGGAGTTGCGCATGATCCACGGAATCGCCCAGTCGAGCAGGATATCCTCGATACCCTCGTCGATCTCCGCGTCGGCGTCGAGCCCCTGCAGTAGTCGGGCGATCTCGTAGACGGTGTACATCTGGTCGGCGTCGAGCAGTTCCTCGGGGGTGTAGAAGTCGCACGGGAACAACTCCCCGAACTCGGATTTCGGTCGCGGCATACGCCAGGGTACGCCGCCCCCGTCGTAAACTCCTGCGGTCCCGCGCTGCCCCCTCCGGTTCGGAGCGCCGTCTCGAATCTCACTCCGCCGCACGCAACTTTATTGTACACAAAAGTAGTATTATATAATACGGGATTGACCAGTTGGAGAACCGTAATGCGTCCGACAACCGTCTGACACCTGTCCAATCTATCACAAAAATGGTTATGACACACCCACGAATGGAGAGAGTATGAGCGACGCGACGGAGCGACTTCTCGTGTCGATCCGACGGTTCGGCGGTGAGTCGCTCCGCGACGTATGGCTGTTCGACCAGTGGACCCACGAACAGCTGTACGTCCGGTCGGATGTCGCGAGCGACCTCTCGGCGCTCGACGTAGACGCGCTCATCGACAACGAGCGCTACGGCTACGTCACCCGCGATACCTACGAATCGCTGCTCGACGACGAGTACGCCTACACGGTTCGCGGGTTCGAGGAGACCGAACAGTTTCGGACGTTTCTCGCCGACTGTGACCACCGTATCGGCGTTCTCGCGGGGTTCGACCGCTCGGGCGGCGGTCACGACTTCGCACGGCTGCACGAGGATATCGTCTCCGCCGTCGAGGAGACGCCCGTCGAGGAGTTCGTGCCGAGCACCTGCGACTGAGCCGCCGACAGAGCCCGATTCTCCGTTCGATTCGGCCGTCGCTCGACGGCCGGTAGCGTCGAAAAAACTGTCGGGGTCGTCGCGTTACTCGAACAGCTCGACGGCCTGGTCGTAGCGGGTGCTGGGTTCGTCCCAGTCGACGACCTCGAAGAACGCGTCGATGAAGTCGCCGCGCGCCGGGCCGTAGTCGTAGTAGTACGAGTGCTCCCAGACGTCGAGTGCGAGAATCGGGTGGCCGCCCCAGATAGCGCCCTGGTCGTGCTTGTCGACGACGACGTTGCGAAGCTGATTCGAGAACGTGTCGTAGACGAGAAGCGCCCAGCCCGAGGCGTCCTTCGCGGCGGCTTCGAACTCGCCCTTCCAGGCGTCGTAGGAGCCGAAGTCCTCCTCGATGCGGTCGGCGAGGTCGCCCGACGGCTCGTCGCCGCCCTCCGGCGACATGTTCTGCCAGAACAGGTCGTGCAGAATGTGGCCCGAGGAGTTGTGCGTGACGCTACGCATCGCACCGCCCGAGGAGCCGAACTCTCCGGCTTCGCGGTTCTCGGCGAGCGTCTCTTCGGCCGAGTTCCAGCCGTTCACGTAGCCCTGGTGGTGGGTGTCGTGATGCCAGGTGAGAACCTGCTCGGAGATGTGGGGTTCGAGTGCGTCGTAGTCGTACGGGAGTGGGTCGAGTTCGTAGCTCATACTGAATCCTCCAGTTCGAATGATACTCTGCTGCGATGTTAAAGATTGAGGAGTCATACGATAGCACGTCTCACGAAGCGGTGGGCTACGCGTACGACGCCGCTTCGAGAGGGCAGCGGTCACCCACGGGCGCGGACGGCCGTCGACGGTGTCGCGGACGTGGACGGTCGTCGACGGTGTCGCGGACGTGGACGACCGTCGACGGTGTCGCGGACGTGGACGGTGTCGCGTTCGCTCGGTCGTCTCCGAGCGAAGGCGGGCCGCCGGGAACGACGAGCGGAACCGGTCGCTCACCCGGTGATGAGGCTCGCCGACTGCGCCTGGTCGTAGCGTTCGGCGACGTCGTCCCAGTCGACGACGTCCCAGAAGTTGTCGACGTACTCGCCGCGTCCGTTCTCGTACTGGAGGTAGTAGGCGTGCTCCCACACGTCGAGCACCAGAAGCGGCGTCGCGCCCTGTGGGGTCTGGTTCTGGTGGTTCTCGGCCATCGTCACGATGGGTTTGTCGGCGACGTGGTCGTAGGCGAGGAAGCCCCATCCGGAGCCTTCGACGCCCTTCGCGGCCGCCGAGAAGTGGTCTTTGAACTGGTCGAAACCGCCGAAGTGCTCGTCGAGGGCGTCGGCGAGTTCGCCGCCCGGTTCGCCGCCGCCGTCGGGCGACATGTTCTCCCAGAAGACGGTGTGGTTGACGTGCCCCGAGAGGTTGAACGCGAGGTTGCGTTCGACGCCTTTGATGTCGCCGTAGTCGCCGTCGCTCCGCATCTGTTCCAGTTTGTCGAGCGCCGAGTTCGCACCGTCGACGTACCCCTGGTGGTGTTTGTCGTGGTGGAGTTCCATGATGCGCGCGTCGATGGACGGTTCGAGTGCGTCGTAGTCGTACGGGAGGTCCGGAAGTTCGTATGTTGCCATTCCGTAGGGGTACTCAACGAAGAAACGATTAAACGTACTGTCAGCGGTTAGCTGTGCTGACTTTCAACAGAAACTGTCTCTCTGTATCGGCAGTCTCTCGGCGTCGACAGACCTCCGCGCCGGCAGTCTCTCGGCGCCGACAGACGCTCTACGCCGTCGGCCTCGGGACGGCGTCTCGCGTCGCTCGTACTCCAGTTCGCCGTCGTCGTCGAACCAACTACGTGGGCCGTGTAACTGGTTTATCGCCAGCAGTGTTCGTCCGTTCACTCGCTTACAGTCGGAGATTCGCTCGTCTCTGCCCGACTCGGAGCGGTCTCTGGCTCTCCTCGATTCTCACTGTCCGCCGAGACGACCGGCACCTCGACGGTGACCACCGACCCCGTCGGGTCGTTCTCCTCGAACTCGACGGTACCGTCGGCGATGCCGACCGCCCACGCGACCAGCCAGAGACCGAGGCCGCTGCCGTGTTCGAGCGCGGTCTCCGTGCCGCGTTCGAGAACCGCCTGTTCGTAGACGTCGATGCCCGGCCCGTCGTCGGCGACGACGAGCCGAACGCGACCGTCGTCGACGGTGGCGCTCACCTCGACGGTCGGGGTCGAACCGGTGTTGTGTTCGACCGCGTTCTCGAGGAGGTTCGAGAGCGCCGGGCCGAGCACCGCGTTCACGTGCGCGTCCGCCGGCAGCGCCTCGACGCGAATCTCCGCGTTCGGATACCGGTCGGCGACGTCGGCGCTCCGTTCGGTCACGAGGTCCGAGACCGGGACCGCCCGCGAGTCCCGGCGGACCTGCTCGAAGATGTCGACGATCTGCCTGGCTTTCTCGCCCATGTCGGCGATGGCTATCGCCCGCTCCTTGATTATCTCCGCACGGTCGCTCTGGGGACCGCCCTCGTCGGCGACGAGGTCGGCGTAGCCGTAGATGACGTTCGTCTCGTTGCGGATGTTGTGTCGAAGCACCCGATTGAGCACTTCGAGACGTTGCTGGTGGCGCAGGTGCTCGTCGACGTTGTGATAGGCGATGACGCGGCCGACGTACCGGCCGTGGAAGTCGCTGATCTCCGTGACCGTCACGTCGTAGTGCCGCCGCCCGTTTCGGCCGTCGACGGTGACGTGCTCGGACGTCGTTCCGACGCTCGGAACGCGGTCGTACTTCGGGAGCACCTCCCCGGCCGGTCGGCCGAGCGCCGCGCGGGCCGTCGTCCCGAGCATCTCCGTTGCACTCTCGTTCATATCGACGATGTACTCGTGGCTGTCGACGACGACGGCGGCGTCCTGCATGCGCTCGAAGACGAGTCGCCGCGCCCGGCGGTTCGGAGCGGGACTGGTTCCGAGCAGTCGAAACTTGGTGAGCGCACCGAGGTACGCGACGCCGGAGATAGCGAACGCGACCGGCGTCGGGTCGAGTCCCGGAACCGGGACCGCGCCGTACAGAAAGAGGATGTTGCTCACCCACGGCGCGATAGTCCCGATCAGCAGTGCGACGCTCTGCCCGCGGAACTGTGAGGTCTCGCTTCGGACGTAACCGAGGAGCGGAACCGACCCGACCAGCCCGAGAACGTACGTGTAACTGGCGGTCACCCAGTACCACGGACCGCCTTCGCGGCGCAAGGTAGTGACGTCGTCCCGCACGACGAGTTCCGACCCGGTGTAGAGGAGGTCGTGGTAGTCGCCGGTCGCCGCCAGCGCCACCGTAACGACGGGAACGACGGACAGAAGCGCGATGTACTTGGACCGGACGTACTGGTCGCGACCGGTGTACTCCATCGCGAACAGCACCCACGCGACGGGGATGACGACGACGCCCACCCACTGGACGTCGGACCAGAACGCCTTGGCGGCGAGCGTCGTCGCTTGTAGTTCGAACGCGAAGAAGACCGACCACCAACTCTGCCCGGCCAGCATCGCAACCAGCGGCGTCGCTCCGGGTTCGGGCCGCTCGCGCCAGGCGAGCAGCGTCGCGGTCAGCCCGATGCCGACGGTGGCGAGTACGACCACGTACAGTTGGCTCAGTGCGCTCACAGGCGTACTCTCCGATGTGACTGCTCACGTATTAACTTCCCGACGAAAGTCAGTACCGCAGACGCGTCGCGTTCGGCGGCGTCTCCGGGGCCGTCCACCTCGCTTTCAGACGAGGACGACGGTTGCGAGCGTCGCACCGACGAGCAGGTACTCGCACTCGGACGCGAGCGTGAGGAGTTCGTAGTCCTCCGTCCGCCCGATTCGGGAGACGACCGACGACGAGTACGCGATTCCGACGCCGAGCGCCGTGGCGACACCCGACGGGAGGAGGCCCGTACCGGCCGCGTAGACGACTAACGCGAGCGAAACGAGGTCGAGCCCGTACAGCGCGTACCGCGTCCCCCGGACGCCGAGGACCAGTGGCAGCGTCGAGACGTCGGACGCTCGGTCGCTCTCGACGTCACCGACGTTCGGTAGCTCCGTGTCGACGAACGAGCGAAGGAAGAAGTAACAGAAAACGACGCCGGCGGCGGGCGTGAACGCCCGCCCGGCGAACGCAAGCGGCAGGAACGTCAAGGTGACCGCCCACGCGAACGCCACGACGGCCGTGTTGACGACGAGTATCTCTTTGAACCGGGCGAACCGAACGCCGACGTCGGGCATCCAGTCGGAGGCGTACAGGACGCCGAACATCCCCGGTAAGAGGGTGATACCCAGCGCGTACGGGCCGCCGAGCACCGACAGCGCGACGGCGAGCCCGTAACAGACCGACGCCATCAGGTACAGTACGTCGCGGTGACGTCTGACGAAGGCGGCCTGACGCGGGTTCGACACCTCGTCGCTCTCGACGTCGACGAGTCGGTCGTAGGCGTAGACGGCGAACGTCACGAACGCCACGACGACCGGCGCAGGGTTCGCTTCGATGCCCAGAAGCATCATCACGATGGCGAGTTCCACCGCCGCGATGACCGCGAGGTACGCCGAACTGTACATCAGGGCGTCGCCCGCCCGCTCGCCGTACTTCGTCGTTCGGTCGACGATTCGTTCCCACCACGCCGCCGTACTCTCCGCCTCTACCGTCTGATGTGAACTTCCGTGTGTCATTGGTTGCCCGCTTCGACGGGGAGGGCGTTCGGAGAGCCCGAATCCGTCGTCTCGTTCCGGGCGAACACCTACTACACTATAATTAAGAGCTGTCTAACTGTAATCTGACTTCGACAGAGGTAGAACAAACGCGCTCAGTCCGCTCCAGAACCGGCTCTGGCTGTACCAGATGGGAGCCGTACGGCGCTCTTTCTCGGCTCCGACCCGGTCGATGCTACTCGTCGGTCTCGCCGCGAGCGCGCTCGAACATCGCGACGGCTTCCTCGCGCCGTTCGTCGTGGTCGACGATGGGCGCCGGATAGTCGGGAGCGGCGTCCTCCCGGTCGTCCGCGGACAGTTCGTGCCACGAGTGAACCGCGGCGGCGTCAGCGTCCGCCAGTTCGGGGACGTACCGCTTGATGTACTCGGCGTCGGGGTCGTAGCGCTCACCCTGCGTCATCGGGTTGAACACCCGAAAGTACGGCTGGGCGTCGGTGCCCGTCGAGGCCGCCCACTGCCACCCCCCGTTGTCGTTGCCCGTGTCGTGGTCGGCGAGCAGTTCGCGGAAGTGGTCGTACCCCTCGCGCCAGTCGACGAGGAGGTCCTTCGTCAGGAACGAGGCGACGACCATCCGCAGGCGGTTGTGCATGTACGCCTCCTCCCGCAGTTGGCGCATCCCCGCGTCGACGATGGGGTAGCCCGTCTCGCCGTCCTTCCACGCCTGCAACCCCTCCTCGTCGTTTCGCCACTCGATTTCGTTCGTGTACTCCTTGTAGTTCTCCGAGACGACGCGCTGGTTGAAGTAGAGGACTTGGGCGTAGAACTCGCGCCACGCCAACTGCGACTGGAACTCCTCGACCGACTCGGTTTCGTCGCCCTCGGCCGCCGATTTCGCCGCCTCGGTCGCTTCGTACATCTCCCGAATCCCGATGGTCCCCCACTTGAGGTCCGCCGACAGGCGAGAGGTCGCCTCCCGCGTCGGATAGTCGCGGTCCTCGGCGTACCGGAAGATAGCGTCGTCGCAGAACGCCGCGAGTCGCTCGCGCGCGGCGTCGGTGCCGGCGGTCTGGACCTCGGCGGCGGGTTCTCCGAAGCCCAACTCGTCGACGGTCGGCAGTTCGTCGTCTTCGGCTATCGACGCCAGTTCGGACGCCTCGGGTTCGCGGTACGGCTCCGCCTTCTCGCGGTCGCGCCACTTCTTCCAGAAGTAGGTGAACACCGAGTAGGGGTCTCCCGCGTTCGTCCGAATCTCGCCGGGTTCGTGGTGCACCTGGTCGCAGAACGACTCGTGTTCGACTCCCGCCTCGGAGAGCGCGGCCCGAACCGCCCCGTCGCGCTCCTCGGCGAGTCCGGAGTAGTCGTCGTTCCAGACGACTCGCTCGGCTCCGAACTCCTCGGCGAGGTCCACGAGCAGCGTCGAGGGGTCGCCGCGGACGGCGACGAGGTCGCTGCCGCGGTCGCGGTATCGTTCCCGAAGCTCCGCGAGCGAGTCGAGCATGTACCGGACCCTCGGCGCGGCGGCGTGTTCGAGAATCAGGTCGTCGAAGGCGAACACGGGGACGACCTCGCCGCGACGCTCGGCTTCGTCGGCCGCCGCCGCGAGCGCGCGGTTGTCCGACACCCGCAGGTCGCGTCGGTGCCAGTGCAGTTGCATGCGGTCGAAAAGGACGCAGTTTCCGTTAACCTACCGACGGAATCGGAGGGGTCGACCGGCCTCGCGTTGACCGGCTGTTCGGCCTCGCATCGACCCGAGAGGGTCGCGTCGGCCCCTTCAGAACTCGTCGATGACGGGGATTCCGACCGTCTCGTAGTCGGTCATCGCGTCGAGCTTCTCGGGTACGTCGTCGAGACCGACCGTCTCGGAGACGACGGCGCTCGGGTCGAGCTTCCCGCTGGCGACGAGGCGGAAAATCTCGTCGTAGCGCGTCGGCGGCATGCCGAGCGAGCCGATGAACTCTATCTCCTGCATCACCATCGCGTCGGTCGGCAGCGACACCATCCCCTGTTCGTCCTGCGTCGTCAGCCCGATCTGGACGTGTTGCCCGCGGTTGCCGAGGCTCAGAACCGAGTTCTGACACGTCGTCTCGATGCCGAGCGCGTCGACCGACACCTGCGTCCCCCCGCCGGCGAGCGCCTTCACCGCGTCCGGAACGTCGTCGGTGTCGGAGGCGTCGACGGTCTCCACCGCGCCGAGCGACTTCGCTTTCTCCAGTTTCTCCTCCTGGAGGTCGACGGCGACGACGTTCGCACCGAGCGCGTCGGCGATGTGGACCGCCGAGAGACCCACGCCGCCGCAACCGTGGACGGCGACCCAGTCGCCGGCACCGACGTCGGCGCGGTGTGCGAGCGCGTGGAACGACGTCATGAACCGGCAGCCGAGGCCGGCCATGTCGGTCGACGAGACGCCGTCGGGGAGGTGCACCGCGTTGTGGTCGGCGACGGGGACGTGGAGCTCCTCGGCGAACGCGCCCGGAGCCTGTTCGACGAAGCCGAGCGGCATCACGTTCTCGCAGGTGTTCGAGTGCCCCCGGCGACACTCCGGACAGCTCCCGTCGCCGAGGTTGAACGGGACGGCGACGTGGTCGCCCTCGGCGACGTTCTCGACGTTCTCGCCGACTTCGACGACTCGTCCGGCGGGCTCGTGGCCGAGTACCTGCCCGGGCTGTGCCTCCAGCCCGAGCCACCCCCAGTCGCCCTGCCAGGCGTGCCAGTCGCTCCGACAGATACCGCACGCCTCCGTCTCGATGACGACGCCGTCGGGGTCGGCTGTCGGTCGGTCGATGTCGGTGATCTCCAGCGGTTCTCCGTGCGCTTCGAGTACTGCTGCTCGCATTACGTGTGACACTCGGAAACAATACGCATAAACGTCAGTACACTCTCGACTGAACGTCTCACGAACTGACCAAATTCGTCCGCGACGGACGGGAGACATCGCCGTCTCGTCCCGCGTGGGCGGACGCTGCCGTCTCGTCCCGCGTGGGCGGACGCCGCCGTTCGTCACCGGCCGTTCGGGTTCGACAACGGCGTACAACCGGCACCCCGTTCACCGAGGCTTATCGGCGGTCGCCCCGTAGTGGTCGTTATGCGCGCGATTCGTGTCACCGAGTTCGGAGGAACTGACGCGCTCGAACCCGTCGATGTCGAGGAGCCGAATCCCGGACCGGGCGAGGTCCGGATCGACGTGGAGGCCGCCGGCATCAACTTCGCCGACATCATGCAGCGGCGCGGCCACTACCGCGGCGGTCCGGAACCGCCGTACGTTCCGGGGATGGAAGCCGCCGGAACCGTCGACGCCGTCGGCGAGGGCGTCGACCGCGAGGTCGGCGACCGAGTCGTGGCCATGACCGGCGGCGGCGCGTACGCCGAGAAGGTCGTCACGCCCGCCGACGGCCTCTTCGACGTGCCGCCCGGGATGGAGTTCGCCGAGGCCGCCGGCTTCCCGGTGCAGTTTCTCACGGCGCACTGCTGTCTCCACGAGTGGGGCGGCCTCGACGGCGACGAGTCGGACGAGCGCGTCCTGATTCAGGCCGCCGCGGGCGGTGTCGGCACTGCGGCCGTCCAGTTGGCCGACGCCGCGGGCGCGGAGTCGTTCGGGACCGCGAGCAGCCGGGAGAAACTCGACCTCGCGGAGCGTCTCGGTCTCGACCACCCCATCGACTACACCGAAGACGCGTTCGAGGAGGTCGTCGAAGACGAGACCGACGGCGAGGGCGTCGACCTCGTCCTCGACGGCGTCGGCGGCGACGTGTTCGACGCCAGCCTCGACGCGCTGAACTACCGCGGCCGACTCGTCACCTACGGTGTCGCCAGCGGCGACCCCGCGCAGGCGGACACGACGCGTCTGCTGTTCGAGAACAAGTCAGTGGTCGGCTTCCACCTCGGTCGCGCGATGCAGCGCGACCCCCAGTCGGTGCTGAAGGCGGTGCCCGAACTGACCGAACTCCTGGCCGAAGGCGAACTCGAAGTCGTCGTGGGCGAGCGGTTTTCGCTCGCTGCGGCCGCCGACGCCCACGAGTACATCGAGAACCGGGAGTCGACCGGCAAGGTCGTGCTCGAACCGTAGGGCGACCGAATCTCGGCGACCGGATTCGCTCCGAGTGAAGACGACCCACACACCTATACTACCGGAGGCGAACGACCCAGTATCGTCCACGGGACGGACGGTGGGTCGATCCGATGATACCATCACTGCTCGAACGTGTCCGAAACCCCGAGTACGTCGGCGAGAACCGCTGTCTCCCTTGTACGGCGGTCAACCTCGCCATCGCGGGCGTCGTCACGCTGCCGGTGGTCGTTCTCTCGCCACCGGTCGGAGTCGCGGCTTTCGCCGCCTCGCTCGCGCTCATCTATCTCCGGGGGTATCTCGTCCCGGGAACGCCGTCGCTCACGAAGCGGTACTTCCCCGACTGGCTCCTGCGGCGGTTCGACAAGGCCGAACGCACGGGGTCGGTTCGACACGTCTTGGAACCCTCCGACCGGGAGTCCGGCGAACTCGACGCGGCGGCGTTCGACACCGAGACGTTCCTCGTCGAAGTCGGCGCACTCCGGGCCGACGACGCCGGTGCCGACGTCGTCCTCGACGCGTCGTTCGAGCGGGCGTGGTTCCACCGAATCGATGCTGTCCGCGGCGGCGACGGCGGCGTCGGTCAACTCGCTCGAACCGTCGGCGTCGACGCCGAACGGGTGTCGCTGAGCGACCACGGCAGCGCCGTCGCCGCGTGGCTCGACGACGACTGGTTGGGCCAGTGGGAGTCCCGAGAAGCGTTCGCCGCCGACATGGCCGCGAGCGCGGAACTCGACGACAGAACCGACGTCTGGTCGCGGCTCCCCGTCGACGTTCGCGGTCAGGTGCTCGGCGGTCTCCGCGCGTGTATGGCGCACTGCCCGGCCTGCGGCGGCACCGTCGACCTCGGAACGCACGCCGTTGAGTCGTGCTGTCGGAGTTACGACGTCATCGCGGCGTCCTGCGGACACTGCGAGGTGCGGTACTTCGAAGCCGAGTACGACGCCACCGACGGCGCGTTCGTCGACTGACCTCGAAGCGCGCCGCTGACGGCGAAGTGATCAGAGAGAAGAGATTGTCGATGCGCGTGAAACCTGGAGGGTTCCACCACCTTCACGTGTGCTGTATGGCTGCTCAGACCGTCAGCACCGACAATCGGTTTCCGATACAGAGTCGTCGCTGATAACTATTTTGATACGAGATTGGTCTCGAAACTTACTGACCGGCGCTCTTTCGCCGCGAGCGACGTCGTTCGGGGCTATCTCAACGCTCTGAACACCTGCCACCGTCTGGCCCACAGTTGGTACAGCGTCGAACAGGCGAAGAGGGCGAGAAACGCGCTCGCCCACAGAACCGGAGCGGCGAGCGAGAGTCCGGGGACGCCGATACTCGCCGCGACGACGGTCAGAAGCGAGAGGACGCCCAGTCCTCGATAGTACTCGCCCCACGTGATGCCGTGTTTCGTCACGACCTCCATGTACAGGTCGACGTCGCGCGCGCCTTCGAGCAGTCGAATCTCCTTCCGCTCGCGGTCGTAGTCGACGACCCCGAGGTCGTGAAGCTTCGGGAGGTGCGTCTGGTGGAGCGAGATGTACACCGACTCGCGGACGTTCCGCGGCGGCGGCGACTCGCCTGTTTCGGCGGTGGCGACCACCTCCGAGAGTTCGCGGACGGTCGTTCGCCCCGGCCCTGACCCGAGGTGTTCTAAGGCGACCCGACGGCGCTGGTTCGATAAGACGGTGTGAATCTCGTACTCCGGGACGGTTCGTTGTCGTAGTTGCATTACTCGTACTCCCCCGTCCGTCCCGGCCGGCGGGCGCGGACGTACGACGACTGGACGGACTACGGCATATGTATGGGGCTAATACGGGGTCGACCGGCGGTGCGTACCGGTCCGTCTCCGGTCGCCTGTGGATTCGGTTCGGTGTGCCTACCGTCCTCACGGTTCGTCTTCGACGGGCCAAACTATCGGTTAAAGCCGCCGAACCGACCGTTAGCCCGTATCCGGCGGCTCGTACCTATACCGGTTCGCCGCGACGCGATATCCGTGCTCCGTGCCACCGCTCGGAGACCAACCCCACAGCGGTAACGCGACGGTTCGACTCCGTCGGTGGGACTCCCCCGGGGGAACACTATGACGAAGGACGCACGACGACTCGGGAGCGCTTCCCGGACAGGAGCGACGAGATGACCGACGAGCCGGAGGTGAGTCGCCGCCGCCTGCTCGCGGCGCTGACGGCGGTCGGCGCAGCGGGCGGACTCGTCGGGGCGGGAACCGGCGCGGTGCTCGGCGACGGCGAATCCGCGCCGACGACGCTGCTTCGCGGCGGCGAACTCGCGCTGACGACAGGCACGGAGAGCGCCACTCGGCTCTCGTTCGAGAATCTCCGCGACGACGGCCGCGTCAGCGAGCGAACAGTCTGTCTGTCGGTCTCGTCGAACCCGGCGTGGCTCTGGCTTCGGGCGTGTCCGACCACCGACCCGCTGGCGTCGGCGCTCGACGCGACCCTGACGCTCGCAGACGACGAGTTCACGGGGACGCTCGCGGACGTCCTCGAAGCGATCGCCGACGGCGTCCTGGCGACTCGATCACCCGCCCGCCCCGACGAAGAGGTCTGTCTCACCCTCGCCGTCTCGCTGCCCCCTGACCGCAACGGTGTCTCTCCCGGACAAGTTCGCGGTCGGACGCTCGACCTGACGCTCCAGCTCTACGCCGAACAAGCGCGTCACGTCGACTCGACGACGAGTCCGTGGTCCGAACGCTGCGGCGAGACGTCGACTCCGACGCCCGAACCGCCGACCGACCAGAAGGCCATCAGCTTCGTCGCGTTCTGTAGCGACTCCGGCGAGGTCTCGGACGACGCGGTCACCCTCTCGAACTTCGTCGAGAAAGAGCCCGGCGAGGTCGTCGCGCTCACGTGGGAGTCGACCGACCCCGTGAGGTACGTCGTCCTCAAAGCCGGTCAGCGAATCGAGTACTTCGAGTACTCCCCGGCGACGACCGGTCCCGAGTACGTCGAAGTCGGCACCGGAACGCCGGATTCGTCGCTCACCGCCTCACGGCCCTGCCCCGCCGGCTCCAGCGGCGTCAAGTTCGAGTGGAGTGGCGACGAGTTCGTCGCCGAAGGCGGCAACAACGGGGGCGGTGGCAACGGAGGTGGTGGCGGTGGCAATGGTGGCGACGGAAACGGTGGTGGCGACGGAAACGGTGATGGCAGCGGCAACGACGGAGAAGGCAATGGGAGCAGCAGCGGCGACGGGAACAGAGGACGGGGCGACGGAGGCGGCGAATGAACCTCCTCGATGGCCGCTCCCGAAAAGTGCTCAACGTACTCGCGGCGCTCCTCCTCGTCGGCGCAGTCGCCCCGTTCGTCGTCTACGCGGTGCCGCAGGTCGTCGGCGCGGACCAGAGTTACGTCGTCCTCTCGGCCAGCATGTCGCCCGACATCCAACCCGGCGACGCCGTCGTCGTCGGGAGCGTCGCCCCCGAACGGATCGCGGAGGGCGACGTCATCACGTTCCATCGCTCCGAGACGAGCGACACGCCGGTCACCCACCGCGTCGTGGATGTCGAACGGAACGGGGCGGAGCGCCGGTTCGTCACGAAAGGCGACGCCAACGAGGACGTCGACCCGGCTCCGGTCGCTGCCGACGCCGTCATCGGCCGAGTCGTCCTGACGCTGCCGTACGTCGGCTACGTCTCCACGTTCGCCGACACCCCCGTCGGCTTCGTCGCGCTCGTGCTCGTCCCATTCGGATTCCTCGCGACAACCGAACTCCGGGGCTTTCTCCACGCTCGCCGCGGCGACCACGCGGAGACTCGCGCGCCCGAGGACAAAGTGACGAGCGAACGCACTGGCGTCGACGCTGCTTCCGCCGCGTCGTCCGACGACGACTCACCGACCGACGCAACCGAACCCACACCCATGAACGTATCCGATACAGAGACGACTCCGGCCGACCGACCCGACCCGTCCGACCGACTCGACTCGTCCGACCGACCCGACTCGTCCGACTCCGGTATCACGCTGACGCGAGCAGACCTCACCCTCTCTCCGGTGCTGTTAGCCGTTCTCGGCGTGTACGCCGGCTACGTCGGCGTGACCGGCGAGGACCCGCTCTCGGTCACCGTCGCCGCCGGCGCACTCACCGCAGCGCTGCTGTTGCTCCTGGCCCGTCGGTTCGGTCTCGGTGACGCGTCCTCGTCGAGCGAGGGTGGCGGCAACTCGGGCGATTCGGGCGATTCGGGCGACTCGACCGGCGCTGGCGAACTGTCCCTCGCCGGGAGTTCGGAACGCCCCACGGGTACCGATTCCACCGTCGCCCTCGCCAGGGTCCGGCTCTCGTCCGGGGTCGCCGACCTGCCGCGAATCGAGGTCAGCGAGCGCCACGAGCTCTCCGCTATCGCCGCCACCGTCGGCCGACCGCTCGTCGCCGACGAGCACGACGGCACGCTCCTCGTCGTCGACGGCGACGTGCTGTACGCCCACGCGGTGGCCGACGCAGAGCCCGATTCGAGCCTCCATGCGGTCTACGCCGGTGTAGACGCTCCGACCGACGACGCTGCTGCGGAGGTGACGCGGTGAACCGCCCCGGTGGTCGTGTCGTCGCATTCGCCGTGCTGTGTTGCGTGTTCCTCTCGGCGTTCGGTGGCGGAGTCACCTACGCGCTCTACACCGACCGTGCCGACATCGACGTCGCCATCAGCGTCGCCGAGGACGCCGGAACCGACACGCCCGGGCAACAGAGCGGAGCGAGCCTCCCGCCGTCGACTTCGGACGCGACCACTCCCGACGAGGCGAACGCGACGGCCTCCACCGACGAAACAGACGCGGCAACGCCCGACGAGACGAACGCGACGGCACCTAACGGAACCTCCGGAAACGGGGATACCGAGTCGTTCACCGTCGCGGACGCCGATTCGGTCCGGTCGACACCGCTCGCCCGAGGACCGGTCAGCGATTCGCCGTGAAACTCGCCCCGCGAGCGGCCGGCGGACGCCGGACGAACCCGCCCAAACGGTCACCTCGCGGTTCGACTCCGTGCCGACGCTCCGAAGCGCGACGCCTGCTCGTGCTCCGGTATCTGTTACTGCTGGCTCTCGTCGTCGACTTCGCTCTCTGAGGTGAGCGGGTCGAGCGACGGCCGGCGGCCGTCGAGAACCGAAAACCGCTCGCCGCGGCGTCGCTCCAACCAGCCGAGCAGCCGCTCGGCCCACGCGAGCTTCCTCGCTTTCGCCTCGTCGACCGTCGGGTCGTCGAACTGCCAGCCGACGAACGTCAACTCCTCGGCTCCGAACTCGTCGGCCAGAAACGCCGCCCGGTCGCCGTCGGTGAACCCGCCGTAGTCGACGACCGGTCCGACGGGGGCCGCCTGCGTCGTCGCCAGCACGTGCTCCGAGTCGAACCGGGGCACCCACTCGCGTATCGCCGGCCGGTTGTCGCCGTGGGCGTGCGCGGTCACAGCGACGCCTTCTCGGGTCAACTCGCGGGCCGTCTCGGGGTTCTTGTCGAGGTCGGTCACCATTAGGTCGACGGCGACACCGCGGTCGCGAAGAACGTCGGCGGCCGTCGAGGCGGCGAAGACGTAGTCGGCGTCGGCTGCGCGGTCGACCTCGCCGGGAAGCGACGGCGCGGCACCGACGACGGCGACGGTCGCCCCGTCGACGACGCGGAGACGCGACTCGTCGAACGGTTCGGCGAACCTCGCCAGGTCGTCTCGGGCGCGTTCGTCGGCGCTGCGGTCGAAGCCGAAGTCGGCGAGAATCCGCTCGTAGACGGGTTCCCACGTCTCGAAGTTCACGGCTCGCTCCGTCGCGCTCGGGGGCGCCGCTCGTCGGCCGTCGCTGTCGGCGGCGTCACGACTGCGCGGTTTCGGCGGGAGCGGTCGCGGCGTAGGTGGTCGCGGCGTAGGTGGTCGCGGCGTGGGTGGTCGCGGCGTGGGCGCTCACGGCGCGAGCGCTCGGCAATAATAATACGGTATGGGCCGGAGTGGCACCAAGTACCCCTACCCGCGTGCCGTTCCGGCGTCCACTTCTCCGGTTCAGGCGCGTTCGGCATAAGTTTTCTCGTACGTGAATGTCTCCGCTATCTCGGCCAACACCGCGTCGAGCGCCTCCGAGACGCCCGATGCGGCGACCGACGTCCGGACGAGAGCCCCCGGCGTCCCCACGAGCAGCGTCCGACCGCTTTCGCCGCCGACGAGCATCGCCCCCGACTCCTTCGTCGCCGCGACGAGCGCGCCGCGCTGCTCCGGCGACAACGACGCGAACTCGAACACGTTCGAGACGGCATCGGGTGCGGCCCGGGGGTCGCCGCCGACGCGCTCGATGTGGCGGGCGGCCTCCCGCGGCGTCGTCACGTCGAGTTCTTCGACCTCGACTGCGCCCGCCTCGCGGACGCGTTCGCGTTTGAACGCCGCGCCGACGAGCGCCGCGTCGCGCGTCTCCGCGACGTCGTGGGTCCGAATCACGTGTGCGCCGCGTTCGACGGCCATCGACGTGGCCGCGAGGCTGACCGGCAGCGCCTCCTCGGTGGACCGACCGGCGAGTTCGCGCAGGAAGTTCTTGCGGTTGATGGAGACTAAGATGGGTTGACCGAGGCCGCGGAACTCCCGGAGGCGGCGGAACGTCTCGCGGTCGTCCTCTAGTGTTTTCGCCTCGGACCACCCGCCGAACGCCGGGTCGACGATGGTCTTGTCCGTCAGGCCGTTCTGCTTCAGCGCCTCGTAGATGTCGTCGACCTCCTCGACCGCGCCGGGGCGTTCGAGGTCCGGCGGACTCGCCATCTTCGCGACGGCGACATCGTGGGCTTCGCACACCTCGGGCATCTTCGGGTCCGCGAAGCCGCAGATGTCGTTCACCATGTCGAACCCGCGCGAGAGCGCCTCGTCGGCGACTTCGTGGTACCGCGTCTCGATGGAGAACACCGCGTCGCCGGAGACGTGGTCGAGCACCTCGACGGCGGTGTCGAGGCGGTCAAGTTCCTGTTCGGCGGAGAGCACCTCGAAGCGCTTGTTCGCGGATTCGAGGCCGACGTCGACGATGTCCGCGCCCTCGTCGATGAGCGCGGTGTCGACGTAGTCGGCGGCTTCGGCGGCGTCGTCGAAGACGCTCGGCTCGTACGGCGACTCCTCGGAGACGTTGAGCACGCCCATGATTCGTGGCGGATAGTCGTCGCCGATGCCGAGACCGGCGGCGTCCACGTTTCGCATGTCTCCCCCGTAGAACGCCTCCGTGATAGGCAGTCCGGTGTCGGTAGTCGTGGTCGACGACGGAGTTATGATACCGGAATGACCAGTAGACGTATGGACCGGTCCCTCCTCGTTCGCATGGCGCTCGCCACCGTCCTCCTCGGCGTCGTCTCCCTCGCGTTCGCCGCCGCCCTCGTCGCCGGGTTCGCCGGACTTGCGGCGTTCTTCGGTTGGCCGATGGTCGTCGCGCCCGTCGGCGCTGCAGTCGTCCTCCTCGGGTTCGGCGCGCTCGAACTCACGCAGGGCGCACGCGTCGTCCGCGAGGCCGACGCCTACGAAGTCGACGCCGAAACCGCGCCGCGCCTCCACCGCGTCGTCCGCAGCGTCGCCCAGCAGGCCGACCTCCCGATGCCCGCCATCGCCGTCTCCGACGACGATGCACCCGAAGCGTTCGTCACGGGCTACACGGCCGGTGGCGCGACACTCGTCGTCTCGCCCGGGATGCTCCGCGCACTCGACGACGCGGAGCTCCGGGCAGTCGTCGCCCACGAACTCGCGCACGTGAAAAATCGCGACGTTGCGCTGATGACCGCGATTTCGGTGCCGACGGCCGTCGCCAGCCGGTTGCACGAACTGTCGAGCGCGACCAGCGAGCGACTCACCAGCGGTAGCGGCGGTGCAGTCAGAGGTCGCGGCCTCGTCTTCGTCGTCGCGTTTCTCTCGGCCATCGTCGCGCTCGTCGCCGGCCTGTTCTCCTTCGTGGGCCGGTCGCTCATCGCGTCGTTCTCCCGCGTGCGCGAACTCGCCGCCGACCGCGGGGCCGTCGCCATCACCGGCGACCCGGCGTCGCTTGCGAGCGCGCTCGCGTCCATCGAAACGGAACTCGGGAAACACCCGGTCGAAGACCTCCGCAGCGCCCAGAGCGTCGCCGCGTTCACCGTCGTCTCCCCCGAACAGGTCGAACCGGACGACCCCATCATGCTCGGCGCGGAGGGCGACCAACCGGCGACACTGACGTACTACTCGGACCGATACGAGGCGTTCGTCTACCGGACGTTCCTGCGGACCCACCCGTCCGTAAGCGACCGGGTGTCGCGGCTTCAGCAGGCCGAGCGCGAGGTTCAGTCGCAATAGCTCGTGCTCTCGCTCCCCCGAACCGCCGAAGTCACGTGCTTTTTATCCGGCGACCGGCTACCACCGCGTAATGGCGAAAGTCAGCGTCGGACTCCGCGGCTGGCGGTTCGAGGAGTCCGAAATCTTCACCGAGGAGGGAGAGTTCAAACCGCTCGACGAGATTCCGGAGGACCCCCGACAGCGACTCCTCCGCCTGAGTCTGCTCGTCGAGAAACCGTGCCAGGCCTGCTACCTGGTCCACGGAGAGGAGAACGTCGAGCGCTGCCGACAGGCGACGATCGTCTACGGCGAACCGCTGAACGAAGTCGTCCTCTGCGACGAGCACGAGGCGGACCTCCTCTACTGGTTCCGCGAGGCCGGCGGCCGCGAGTTCGTCGGCGACGAGCTGTTCCGCGACGAGTTCCAGGAGTGGTTCGCCGACGGCGGCCGCGCGCCCGACGGCTACGGCGGGATGGAACACGTCGACACCGACCCCGACGACCTGCCGAGTCCCCCCGACGCGAACGAACTCCACCAACGAATCAACGAGGAGTTCGAGGGCGAGCGAATCGACCTGCGCGAGTACGGTCCCGACGCGGACGAAGGCGACGACAACGACGAGGAAGGCGACGACGAACCCGAGGAGATGGACTTCGACGGCGTGGACCTCGGCCAGCAGTACCCGAAGAAATGAGCGGGCGGAAACCGGTCGTCGTCGTCGTCGACCCGAAGACGCCCGGCAACGTCGGCACCATCGCGCGGGCGATGAAGAACTTCGGGCTCTCGGAACTGAAGCTCGTCGACCCCCCGGAACTGCACCGCGACGGCGACGCCTACGGGTTCGCCGGCCACGCCCGCGAGGACATCCTGCCGAACGCCGAGACGGTCGAGTTCGACGATATCGTCGAAAATTACCACACCGTCGCCACGACGGCCATCACGAACGAGGACAGCCGCCGCCACGTCCGCTACCCGTTCAAGACGCCGGTCGAACTCCGCGAGAGCCTGAAAGAGGTCGAGACGCGCACCGCGCTCGTCTTCGGTCGCGAGGGGACCGGCCTCGACAACGGGGAACTGGAGCGGATGGACGAGATCTGTTCGATTCCCGCGAGCGAGGAGTACCCCGTGCTCAACCTCGGACAGGCCGCCACCGTGCTCATGTACGAACTTCGGGAACTGACCGTCGAGGAGACGCAGTTGCCTGACGTGGAGCTGTCGCGCGCGCCCGAGGAGGACATCGAACGCTTCTACGACCTCTTCGGCGACCTGCTCGACGCGACGGGCTACGACGAGCACAAACGCGACAAGACGACGCGGCTGATGCGCCGATTGGTCGGCCGAGCGCACCCGACCGACCGCGAGATTTCGACACTTCTGGGCCTCTTTCGGCGGACGAACCGCCAACTCCGACACCGACGCCAGTTGCTCGAAAAGCACGACGAACCCGACCGCTGGCGATAGCTCGACCTACTCCGGTTTTCGACCGAACATCACCAGTCCGACCATCGAGAACACCTCCTCGCCGTCGCCGTTCAGCGTCGTCGTCCGCACGTGCGCGAGGCCGCGCTCGTCGCTCTCGACGGTCTTCTCCAGCACTTCGTTTCGCAGCGTCAGCACGTCGCCCGGCCGCACCGGGCGGTACCACCGGAGTTCGTCGACGCCCTTCGCGCCCATCGAGGCGGCGTTCGAGAGGAAGCCGTCGACGAGCATCCGCATCGTCATCGACGCCGTGTGCCACCCCGAGGCGATGAGGCCGCCGTACATCGTCTCCGCGGCGCGCTCGGGGTCGACGTGGAAGAACTGCGGGTCGTAGCGCTCGGCGAACTCGATTATCTCGTCTTCGGTCACTTCGTACTCGCCGAACTCGGTCGTCGCTCCGACCTCCAAATCCTCGAAGTAGATGGGCATGTCCGTCCAGACACGCGAGCGGTCCAAATAGTTTTGCGGCGTCCCGTCCCCGACGACGCGGCGTAACCGCCCGGACGGTCGCTTTCGGAGCCGCTGTGGTCGCCGGCGCTCGCTCAGATAGGTGCACTCGCCGACCGCCGCTTCCACAACCGTATTGGGCTGATGCCTCTAACCGTGTGTATGAGTGTGACAGCCTCGGTGAGGTCCGAGTGACCTCGAACCGGTTGGGAGTCGACCCGCAGGTGCTGGCGCTGGCGCTGGCGCGGATGACCGAGTCGGTCGGCAACTCGTTTCTCATCGTCGTGCTCCCGCTTTTCATCGGGAGCGAGTTCGTCACCGGCAACACGTTCGGGCTGACCGAAGTCGCCATCACCGGTATCGTCCTCTCGCTGTTCGGCCTCGTCAACAGCCCGCTGCAGCCCTTTACCGGGCGGCTCTCCGACCGCACCGGCAGGCGCAAAATATTCGTCCTCGTCGGTTTGCTGCTCATCGGCGTCGCCAGTTTCTCGTACTCGCTGGCGTCGTCGTACTGGCATCTCGTCGGCTTGCGCGTGCTCCAGGGAGTCGCCGGCGCGCTCATCATCCCGACCACCGTCGCGCTCGTCAACGACCTGGCCTCGGAGACGAACCGCGGCGGCAACATGGGGACGTACAACACGTTCAGACTCGTCGGCTTCGGCGTCGGCCCCATCGCGGCCGGTGCCGTCGTCTCCGCAGGTCCGTACGCGGTCGGCGCGGGCGGGACGCAGCTTCAGTTCAGCGGCTTCGACGCCGCGTTCTACTTCGCGACGCTGACCGCGAGCCTCAGTTTCTTCCTGATTCTCTGGTTGATCCGCGACCCCGAGAACGTCACCGCGGACGCGTCGCCCGGCGAGGACGGGGGCGCGCTGGACAGCTTCTCCGTGTTCGACCGTAGCGGCCGAGGCGTGCTCGACCCGGTGTTCACGCTCGGCGTCGTCTCCTTCTTCATGGCGGTCGGTATCGCGCTGTTCGCCACGCTGGGCGACATCATCAACACGCGGCTCGACCAGGGGCCGACGCTGTTCGGGCTCCAGTTCGCGGCGTTCGTGTTGGCCCAGATATTCCTCCAGGTGCCGATCGGCCGGGCGACCGACTTCTACGGTCGGCGGATATTCATCCTGGTCGGGATGGTGCTGTTGATTCCGACGACGCTCGTCCAGGGCGTGCTGTACGATCCGTGGCTGATGTTCGCCGCCCGCTTCGGGCAGGGTGTCGCCGGTGCGATGGTGTTCGCGCCGGCGCTCGCACTCGCGGGCGACCTCGCGCCTGACGGCAAGTCGGGGACGACGCTCTCGGTGTTGACGATGGCGTTCGGTTTCGGCGTCGCGTTCGGCCCGCTGTCGGCGGGCTTTCTCGTCTCGTTCGGGTTCGCCGTTCCGTTCGCTTTCGGGGCGGCGCTGGCGGCCGTCGGCGCGGTGTTGGTCTGGACGCAGGTCGAAGAGACCGTGACGACCCGACGGTCGCCGTTTTCGGCCGATTGAGCGGAGCCCCACCGGAGACGGCTAGTCCGCGTCCGGGTACACGTCGCTGGTTGCCGGCACGTCCCGCGTGACGAACTCCCGAAGCGCGTCGCGTTTCAACACGGCGAAGCCGGCGAAGATAGCGACGAAACCGACGACTGCGCTCGTCTCGACGACGTGCCCGACGAGCGCCGCGCTCGCCAGCGTCGCGACGACCGGTTCGGCGTAGCCGACGAGATTTATCTCGGTCGGGCCGGTCCGGTCGAGCAGTTCGAAGTAGAGCAGGAAACCGACGACGCCGGAGACGAACGTCAGGTAGAGAAAGGACGCAACGGCGACCGGGGTGACGTGAACCGCCGACAGCGATTCGCCGCGGAGCGCACCGCCGACGAAAAGCGACCCAGCGCCGAGTAGCATCGCCCACGCCTCCATCGAGACGAGCGGGAGGTCGGAGTCGAACGGCCGGGTCAGAACCGCGCCGAGCGCGAACGAGACGGCGCTGAGGAACACGAGCGCGACGCCGAGCGCCGACCCGAGTTCGAACGCCGTCGGGTCGGGGGCGACGAGCACGACGACGCCGACGAGACCGAGCCCGAGACCGGCGAGTTCGGCGGTGCCGAGGTCGTTCGAGGGGAGGAGCGCGCTCGCGCAGACGGCCGTGAGGATGGGCGTGAGGCTGATGACGACGGCGGCGACGGGACCGGAGATGCGGAGCTCACCGAGGTACAGCAGCCCG
The DNA here is from genome assembly GCF_005155585.1 of Haloprofundus sp. MHR1. NCBI lineage: Archaea > Methanobacteriati > Methanobacteriota > Halobacteria > Halobacteriales > Haloferacaceae > Haloprofundus > Haloprofundus sp. MHR1. The sequence continues at coordinate 1,144,028 of NZ_CP039833.1, read as the reverse complement.
TGGTACGCGCCGATGAGGAACAGTCCGGCGATGCTCACGACGAGCCACTCGTCGCGTCCCGAGGGGAGCCACCGGTCGGCCTTCGCGTACGCGTACGCGAAGACGACCGCGCCCGCGACGGCGTACCGCGCGCCCGCGAAGTACAGCGGCGGGACGTAGTGGAGACCGACTTCGATGGCGACGAAGGAGGTGCCCCAGAACGCGGCGAGGAAGGCGAACAACACTGCGGTCGAATGTTGGCGATAGAGCCGGCGAAGAGACATGGATTCGTATCACGTTCGTAATTTACGCTCCTTATTAAATCTGACTACAACAAAATCCCATCCGATAGAACGTGAGGGTTACTGCCGTCGCGGTCGCTGTAGATACCTGCCCCGTGGACCACAATCGTTGGAGAATCGTCCAACTCGCCCCCGTCGGTGGCTACATAGGGTCGACGGTCGAATCGGTTCGCAATGGACGAACGCGACATCACGCTTCTGAAGGCCATCTCCGACCTCGGGACCGGTAGCCCCGAGCGCCTCCACGAAGCGACGGGTATCCCGGTGTCGACGATTCACTACCGGCTGAACAACCTGAAGGAAGACGGCATCATCGAGAACGACCTCTACGACGTCGACCTGGAGAAGTTCGGACTCGGCGTCACCGTCATCGTCGAGGTCCTGGCCGACTACAGCGGGTCGTACGAGGACGTCGGCGAGAAGCTGATGGCGGTCGAAGGAGTCACGCAGACGTACTTCACGATGGGCGAGACGGACTTCATCGTCATCGCTCGGCTGACCGGCAGCGAGATGGTCGAGCGACTCATCTCGGAGTTCGAGTCGATCGAGGAAGTCGACCGGACGAACTCGACGTACGTCATCTCGACGCTGCGCGACAGCCAACGGGTGTTACAGAGTTACAGCGTCGAAACGCTCGTCGAGGAACTCGGCGAGGAGTGACCGCTCCGTTTCCTCGTTTCGCCGTCTCGGCGTTCGGTCGACGTATCGGTTCGCCGAGACGACTCTCTCGAACGAGTGGAAGCAGCCAAATTTGGGGGGATACGCCGGGTTATTTGCCTCGGTTCCGTAACCCGTCTGATGTCGGCACAGAACTACGTGAGCGGTGCTTCGATTCCGAGCGACTACTGTACGCTGTTCAACCCGTGCGTCGACTCCGTCGTCGAAGAGCTCGTCCGGACGGTTTCGGCGCTACGCAACAGCTCTCCCACCGAAATCACCCCGCTGTACACGGCCGTCGACCCCGATGCGCTCGAAACGCTGTTCGGCGAGTCGGCCACGGGAGCGCGACCGAACGGACGAGTCGTCACGTTCGACTACGAGGGGTTCGAGGTAACGGTTCGGAGCCCCGGCTGTATAACCCTCTCCCCCGTCGAGACGGCGTAGCGGACGCGAGCCGACGGACCGGTGAATCGCGGTCGGAACCAAAACAACCGACAGAATCGGGGCGCTCGCGACTCAGGCGCGCTTTTGAATCTCTTCGCGGAGTACGCTGCTCACCACTTCGCCGTCGGCGCGGCCGCGGAGCGCGCCCATCGCTTCGCCCATCAGTCCCGAGAAGGCGGCCATTCCCTCCTCCTCGACCTGTGCTTCGTTACGCTCGACGACGCCGACGACAGCGTCCCGCACCTCGTCCTCGCTCACGCCCGAGAGGCCCGCCTCCTCGACGGCCTCCTCGGCGGACAGTTGCGGGTTCTCCGCCAAGAGGGTCAGCACTTCGTTGACGCCCTCTTTGGCGAGGTCGCCGTCGGTGACGAGTTCGACGACCGCCAGGAGGTGGCCGTCGTCGAGGTTCTCGACGGCTACGTCGTCGCGTCGCAGTTCGGTCACGGTGCTCTCGACCAACCCGGCGACGAACGTCGGGTCCGCGCCGTCGTCGACGGCTCGCTCGAACAGCGGCATCCGGCGGCCGTACGCCACCTGTTCGGCGAGTCCCGCGTCGAGACCGAACTCCGACTGGTAGCGGTCGACCTTCTCGGTGAGCAGTTCGGGCGTCTCGACCTCCGAGGGGTCCGGTTCGACCGGCGGCACGTCCGTCTCGGGGTACATCCGCGCCGCGCCCGGCAGCGGCCGGAGGTAGCGCGTCGTGCCGTCGTCGTTCGCGCCGCGCGTCTCCTCGGGGACACCCTCGATGGCGGCCTCCGCACGCGCCGCGGCGGCGTCGATGGCGAGGTCCGCGGTCTGAGCGTCGGCGGCGACGATGGCCACCGCGTCGTCGGGCTCGGCTCCCACGGCTTCGCGGAGCGCTTCGACCTCCTCCTCGGTGACGCCGTAGGCGGGCAGTTCGTCGGTGTGGAAGATGCCGCCCGCGCCGTGGCGCTTGGCGTGGTCCGACAGTTCGGTGCCGAGGCGGCGGTCCGGCTGGAGTTCGCGCCCGACGAGGCCGTCGAAGCCGGCGAGTCGAACCCCTGTGACCTTTCCTCCAGAATCGAGCGCGCCGCGAATGACCCCGGAATCGCTGTCGGCGAACACGTCGGTCACGTCCTGCGGGTCGCCGACGCGGGCGTCTCGCTCCTGTAACTCGTCGCGAATGGCGAGCAGTTCGACCTGTCGGCCGACCTCGTTTCGGACGATGTCGTCGATGTCGTCGAGGCTCTGGACGCCCTTCATCTCCACGCGCGCGCCGTCGGCGATGGAGACGTTGACGTCCTGTCGAATCGTGCCGAGCCCGCGCTTGACTTTGCCCGTCGACCGGAGCAGCATCCCGATGGTCTCGGCGGCTTCCCGCGCCTGCTCGGGCGAGGCGATGTCCGGTTTGGTGCCGATTTCGACCAGCGGGATGCCGAGGCGGTCGAGGCCGTAGAGCACGCCGTCGTCGCGCTCTTCGATGCGCTGGGCGGACTCCTCTTCGAGCATCAGGTCCTCGATGCCCACCGCGTCCTCGCTCGTCTCGATTTCGCCGTCCTGGGCGACGAGCGACGAGCGCTGAAACCCCGAGGTGTTCGACCCGTCGACGACGATTTTGCGCATCACGTGAACCTGGTCGACGACCGACATCTCCATCAGTTCCGCGATCTGCATCACCACGTCGAGCGCTTCGCCGTCGAGTTCCGCCGGCGGTTCGTCGTCCTCCTCGACGAGACAGGTGGTGTCGTAGGCGAGATACTCGAACTCGCGGTCGACGCGGCTCTCCTCCAGCGCCGCCTCGTCCATCTCGCCGAGTTCGCTCCGCGTGGGGTGGAGATAGCGCGTGAACGTTCGCGTCGCCTCCTCGGGTTCGCGGCGCACCGTCGGCGAGTCGCAGAACAGCTTCGTCGCGGTGTCGAGCTGCTGGTGAATCTCCAGCCCCGCGACGAGGCCGAGCTCCTCGTAGTCGTACTCCGTCATTGTCTCTCCCTGTGCGCGGGGGGCGTAAAAATGGTTCAGTCTCCCGTCCGCGGAGCGTCGTCGGAGGCGCCCTCTCGGTGGTGAGGAGACGGGGAGAACGTGAGTGATGAGAGCGTCCGGCACGGGCGGGGTCGCCCGCTGCCGACGTTTCGAAGGGCCGCAGTGGGGCGTTCTCGTGGCGATGCGGTTTGCGAGGCGCGCTCAGGCGCGCCGAAGTCCCTCGCCGAGTCCTTCGGCGTCGCAGTCGTCCTCCGGGCATCGATAGTGCCAACCGTCTCGGGTGGCCTGACCCTCCGGGAACTCGGCTCCGCACTTTCGGCACAGCAACATGTCGCGGCCCTTCGACTCGCGTAGGACGTTCATCCCGACCATGACGGGAAAATCACGCGCACACCCCATCAAGATGTCGCTTTTCGCCGGTTTCGTGACCCGTCGGCGCGTCGTGTCGCCGTCTGCTGATTTCGCCTCGGCGACACTGTGTCACGCGCAGTCAGCTGTCGTTCACTAACGAGAACCGAGCCCGTTTCGCTCGTTCAGTCGTCGCCGAGGATGCCTCGGTGGGTCATCCTCTCGGGGTCGAGCACCTCGTCGGCCTCCTCCTCGGTGAGGTACCCCTCGTCGACGGCGACTTCGCGGACCGTCTTGTTCTCCGCGAGCGCTTTCTTGGCGACTTTCGACGCCTTGTCGTAGCCGATGGCGGGGTTGAGCGCCGTCGCCAGCGCCATGCTCCGCTCGACCTGTTCGGCGGCGTACTCCTCGTTGGCTTCGAGTTTGCGGACGAACCGGTCGGCGAACACGGTCGCCGAGTTCGACAGCAGCGACGCCGATTCGAGGAAGTTGTGGGCCAGTACGGGTTTGTAGAGGTTGAGGTCTATCTGGCCCTCCGCCGCACCCGCGGCGACGGCGGCGTCGTTGCCGACGACCTGCTTGTGGACCTGGTTGACGGCCTCGGCGACGACCGGGTTGATTTTACCGGGCATGATGGAACTGCCGGGCTGGTTCTCGGGCTGCTCTATCTCGCCGAGGCCGTTTCGCGGACCCGACGCGAGCAGGCGGAGGTCGTTCGCTATCTTGTTCATCGAGCCGGCGACCGTCCGAAGCGCGCCGTGGGCCTCGCCCATCGCGTCGTGGGCGGCCTGCGCCTCGAAGTGGTCGTCGGCCTCGCGGAACTCGACGCCCGTCTCCTCGGCGATGTACGCCGCGGCTTTCTCCGGGAACTCGGGGTGCGTGTTGAGACCCGTCCCGACGGCCGTACCGCCGAGCGCCAGCTCCGAGAGGTGTTCGCGGGTGTGTTCGACGCGGCGGATTCCCTTCTCTATCTGGGTACGGTAGCCGCCGAACTCCTGGCCGAGGCGGACCGGCGTCGCGTCCTGCAGGTGCGTTCGACCGGTCTTGACGACGCCGTCGAACTCCTCCTCTTTCTCGCCGAGCGCCGTGGCGAGCTCCTCTAGCGCCGGAAGCAGGTCCTTCTCGACGGCTTCGAGCGCCGAGACGTGCATCGCCGTCGGGATGACGTCGTTGGAGGACTGTCCGTAGTTGACGTGGTCATTCGGGTGGACCTCCCGAGAGCCGATCTCCGCGCCGACGAGTTCGGCGGCGCGGTTGGCGATGACCTCGTTGGCGTTCATGTTCGACGACGTGCCGGAGCCGGTCTGGAACACGTCGACGGGGAACTGGTCGTCGTGGTCGCCGGCGATGACCTCGTCGGCGGCCTCGACGATGGCGTCGGCTTTCTCCTCGGGAATCAGTCCGAGGTCGCGGTTCGCCTGCGCGGCCGCCTTCTTCACGACCCCGAGCGCGCGGACGAATCGTCGCCCGAAGGTGATGCCCGAGATGGGGAAGTTCTCCACGGCGCGCTGGGTCTGTGCGCCCCAGTAGGCGTCGGCCGGTACCTGCATCTCGCCGAGGCTGTCCCGCTCCGTGCGGTAGTCGTCGCTCATGGTCGCCCCCACGTAGACTGAGGCGTAAAAGCCACCGGTACCGGACGACACGCGCGCGAACCGATAGAGCCGTTCTCCGACCATCTCGCGGGTCTCGACGCCCGACGCCTGCCGGTCTGCGAGACGCTCGGACACCGTTACAGGTTCGCTAGACGGTCAGTTATCACACGTGATAACAATTCACTCGTTACTGAAGAAACCTAGGACAATACTTAACTATCGATAGGGGACATATATCCGCGTAACTCGTTGAGGATACACCATGACCGATAACGACACACCCGTCTCTCGACGCTCGTATCTGAAGTTGACCGGCCTCGCAGGCACCGCGGGCGTCACCGCCCTCGCCGGTTGTTCGCAGGGAAGCGACGGCGACGACGGCGGCAACCAGAGCGGTAACGACAGCGGCAATCAGAGCGGCGGCGGTGACGGCGACGGCGGTAGCGGCAACCAGGAACTCGAAATCGTCCACTGGTGGACCGCCGGCGGCGAGCAGGACGCGCTGAACGCGTTGCTCGAAGGGTTCCAGGAGGAGTATCCGGACGCGAGCGTGAACAACAACCCCGCCCCCGGCGGCGCGGGGAGCGCGCTCGACACCGTCATCCGGAACCGCGTGCTCAACGAGAATCCGCCGAGTACGTTCCAAATCTGGCCGGGACAGGCGCTGACGCCGTACACCGAGAGCGACATGCTCGAAGACATCAGCGACATCTGGTCCGGCGACATGGAGGACGCGTACCTCCAGGGCGTCCGCGACGCCGCGCAGTCCGACGGAAGCTACGTCGCCGTCCCCATCAACATCCACCGGCTGAACAACCTGTTCTACAACGTCTCGGTGGTCGAGGAGGCCGGCGTCGACATGCAGAGCGTCGACAGCCCACAGGCGCTGCTCGACGCGATGGAGACCATCTCGAACAACACCGACGCCGTGCCGATGGCCCACCAGACGCAGTCGCCGTGGTCGTCGCTCCAGCTCTGGGAGGCCATCTTCCAGGCCGAACAGGGCATCGACGCCTACCTGGACTTCACGCAGGGTAACGTCTCGAACCACGAGCAGGGCGTCAAGGACGCGCTCTCGCGGCTGAGTTCCTACAGCGACCACTTCAACGAGGACGCGGGCTCCATCACGTGGGACCAGGGTAACAGCAAAGTCATCAACGGCGACGCCGCCATGATTCACCAGGGCGACTGGGCGGCCGGCCAGTACGACGGCGCCGACGACTTCAACTACGGCGAGCAGTGGGAGCACGTCCCGTTCCCGGGGACGAGCGGCCTCTACGCCGTCGTCACGGACTCGTTCGTCATGCCGACGAACAACCCGTCGCCGGAGACGACCCGCCAGTTCCTCACCTACTGCGGCTCCGTCGACGCACAGGAGCGGTTCAACCCCATCAAGGGGTCGATTCCGCCGCGGACCGACGTGCCGAACGAACCGTTCGGGCCGTTCCTCCAGCAGCAGCGCCAGGACTTCGAGAACTCCGACGCGCAGCCGCCGACCATCGCGCACGGCACCGCCGTCTCGCCGGACGTCAAGAGTAGCCTCGAGGAAGCGTTCGCGGCGTTCAACGAGAACTGGGACGTCGACGGCGCGTACGACCGCATCGCGAACTCGTTCTAACCGGAGCGAGTGATGCGAGAGTTTATTTTTCGACTGTTCGGACGTGGCCGCCGCCCTCCCGACAGCGACGGCGACGCGCGGACCGAGGGTGGAGTCGGGACCGACGGCCAAGCACGGACGGACGGCGGAACGGTGACGAAAGAACAGACCGCCGGTCGCTCGCGCGTACAAGAGGCCCTCGACAGCGACCTGGTCGGGTCGTTGCCGTTCTGGCTCCCGCCGGCGCTGCTCATCGGTCTGTTCGTCTACGGCGCTATCGGCTGGAACGTCCTCATCTCGTTGACCGATTGGAGCGGCCTCGGCCAACCCGACTACGACTCTCTGAGCTTCGCGATGTACGAGGAGATGCTGTCGGACCCGACGTTCTGGACGGCGACGCAGAACACGTTCGTCCTGCTCATCGTCTTCACCGCGGTCACCCTGCTGTTGGGGCTGTTGCTGGCGATTCTCGTCGACCAGAAGATACGGTTCGAGAACACGTTCCGGACCATCTACCTGCTGCCGATGAGCCTCTCGTTCGTCGTGACGGCTATCTTCTGGTCGTGGATGTACAACCCCGAGATCGGGCTGATAAACGTCGGCCTCCGGTCGCTCGGTCTCGACTTCCTCGCGTACGCGTGGCTGTCGGACCCGCGCTTCTCGCTCGGGGCGGTCATCTTCGCGCTGATGTGGCAGTTCTCCGGCTACTGCATGGTCGTCTACCTCGCCGGACTGCGGGCGATACCGACAGAACAGTACGAGGCGGCCCGTACCGACGGCGCGAGCACGCTCCGCATGTACCGCCGCGTCATCATCCCGCAACTGCGCGCCTCGACGACGAGCGCCGCGGTCGTGCTGATGGTGTTCGCGCTGAAAGCGTTCGACTTCCTGTTCGTCCTGTTCGGGCCGACGCCCGGCCCCTCGACGGACATCCTCTCGGTGATGATGTTCCGCGAGGCGTTCCGCGCGACGAACTGGGCGTACGGGTCGGCTATCGCCACCGTCCTCTTCGTGATGGCGCTCGGCGTTATCGGGCCGTACCTCTACCTCCAGTACAGCCGAGGTGACCTATGAGTTCACAGACAGCGAACGATTCGACGAGCGGTATCGACTTCCAGCGAATCGGACTGTACGCGGTGCTCGCCGCGATGGCCGCGTTCTATCTCTCGCCGCTCGAAAGCGGTCTGATGACGGCGTTCAAATCCCAGGAGGCGTTCATCGGGTCGACGCCGTTCGTCCCGCCGCCGCCGTCTGGCTTTACGGTCGAACCGTGGTTCGAGGCGTGGAGTCGCCTCCAGTTGGGCGTGTTCAACAGCCTCCTGTTGGCGATTCCCGCCACCGCGCTGTCGGCGGTTTTCGGCTCGCTCGCGGCGTACGGCCTGACGAACGTGAACTGGCGCGGACAGGTCGCGGTCATCGTGCTGTTCGTCGCCGGCATCTTCGTCCCCTACCAGTCGGTACTCGTCCCCTTGACGCAGTTCTGGACGATGGTCGGACTCGACGAGATTCTGGCGGCCGTCCCGATGCTCGCGGAGCGTTCGGGTCTCATCGAACTCATCATCACCCACACCGCCTACGGCATCCCCATCTGCACCATCCTCTTTCGGTCGTACTACGCGACCATCGACCCGGAGATGCTGGAGGCGGCTCGGCTCGACGGCGCGACGGTGGCACGCATCTACTGGAAGATCATCCTGCCGCTGTCGGTGCCCATCTTCGCGGTGACGCTCATCTACCAGTTCACCCAGATTTGGAACGACCTCCTGTTCGCGCTGGTGCTTCTCACCAGCCCGGGCAACCAGGTCGTCACCCTCTCTCTGAACCAGTTACAGGGCTCGATGGTCCAACAGTACAACCTACAGATGGCGGGCGCGTTCGTCGCGGCGCTTCCGACGCTCGTCGTCTACGTGCTGTTCGGCGAACAGTTCGCGGAAGGCGTCGCGGGAGAAACCTAACATGGCACAACTCACACTGGACCACGTCACGAAAGTGTTCGACGACAACGGAACCGACATCGTCGCCGTCGACGACGTGAACATCGACCTCGCCGACGGCGAGTTCCTCGTTCTCGTCGGACCCTCCGGCTGCGGCAAGTCGACGACGCTGCGGATGGTCGCCGGCCTGGAGTCGGTGACCAGCGGCGACATCCGCCTCGGCGACCGCGTCATCAACGACGCGTCGCCGCGCGACCGGGACATCGCGATGGTGTTTCAGTCGTACGCGCTGTACCCGCACATGACCGTCCGCGAGAACATGTCGTTCGGGCTCGAGGAGTCGACCGACCTCTCGAACGACGAGATATCGCGGAAAGTGACCGAGACCGCGGAGATGCTCGACATCGGCGAGTTGCTCGACCGCAAACCCCGAGAGCTCTCCGGCGGCCAGCGCCAGCGAGTCGCGCTCGGCCGCGCCATCGTCCGCGACCCGGAGGTGTTCCTGATGGACGAACCGCTGTCGAATCTGGACGCCAAACTCCGGTCGGGGATGCGGACGGAGCTCCAGCGCCTCCAGGAGAACCTCGGCGTGACGACGATGTACGTCACGCACGACCAGACGGAGGCGATGACGATGGGCGACCGCATCGCCATCCTCGACGACGGCAAGCTCCAGCAGGTGGCGACGCCGCTGGAGGCGTACCACCAGCCCGCAAACCAGTTCGTCGCCGGCTTCATCGGCGACCCGTCGATGAACTTCTTTCGGATGGAGGTGCGGGACGACAGACTCGTCGGCGACGAGTTCGCCTACCCCATCTCGCAACGAACCCGCGAGAGCATCGGAGGGACCGAACACGTCACCCTCGGCATCCGTCCGGAGGACATCGAACTCGTCTCCGACGCCGACGGCGACCACGACTACGAGACGGTCGTCGACGTGGTCGAACCGATGGGCAACGAGAACAACGTCTACCTGAACTTCTCCGCCGACAGCGCGACGACGTTCGTCGCGACCATCGGCGGGATGCGTTCGGTCGAGGCGGGGCAACCGGTCGTCGCGCGGATTCCCGAGTCCGCGATTCACCTCTTCGACGCCGAGAGCGGCGAGGCGCTGCAGAACCGGACGCTCGACGAACTCGAAGACACCGAACCGCAGCTCTGAGGCTCAGTCCAGACTCCGCAGCGCCTCCCAGCAGGCTCCAACCGGGTGATAGCCCGGTTCGACCGCCGGCCCCTCGTCGGTGTCGACGTACTCGTTTTCGCGCGTGAGTTTCGTGTACCAGTTTCCGCCGGGGGCGACGAGATTCGACTCGGCGTACGACCAGAGTCGGTCGTACCACTCCAGATAGCGCTCCCGGTCGCCCTCGTCGACGACATCCGACAGCGCCGCCGCCGCGCCGATGGCCTCCGCGACCGGCCAGCCGTACTTGTCGTCGACGACCGGGTCGCCCTCGCGGTCGAGCGTGTAGTAGAACCCGCCGTACTTGTCGTCCCAGCCGTCGAGCGCCGCCCCGAACAGTTCGGTCGCCCGCGCTCGGAGCCGCGGTTCGTCGCCGTGTCGAGAGAGCGCGGCCGTGAGCTTCGCCCACTCGGCGTGGTGGCCCGGTTGATACCCCCACGGCCGGAACTGGTCGTCGGGTTTCTCTCGGTTGTACTCGAAGTCGTGCTCCCACTCCTCGGTGTAGTGCTCCCAGATACGCCCACCCGTCTCTTCGGCGAGGTCGACGGTCATCCGTCGCGCGATGGTCAGCGCCCGGTCGAGGTATCGGCGCTCGTCGGTCGCCTCGTACGCGCCGAGCATCGCCTCGCACATGTGCATGTTCGCGTTCTGGCCGCGGTACGGTTCGACGGGGTTCCAGTCGGCGTCGAGTTCGCTCCGGCAGAGACCGTGTTCGTCCTCCCAGAAGCGGTCGTCGATAACGTCGACCGTCTCTTCGAGGCGTTCGCGTGCGCCGGAGACGCCCGCCGCCGTCGCCTCGGCGTACGCGAGCAGGACGAACGCGTGGCCGTAGCAGGAGCGGCGCCCGTCTACGGGGGTGCTCCCAGAGAGGAGCCAGTGATAGCCGCCGGTGTCGGCGTCGCGGTGGGCGTCGGCGAGGAAGTCGACGCCGCGAGTCGCCGCGGAGCGGCACCAACTCAGCGCGTCGGCGTCGGCGGCGGCGGCGTCGGCGCCCGTCGCCGCTTCGTCGAGACGCGCGCCGCGGGCGAAGTTGACGACGAACCGCGCAGAGGAGACGAGATGTCGGGAGTCGGCGTCGTAGATGCGGCCCGTCTGCTCGTCGAGTTGAGCGACGAAGCCGCCGCGGGTCTCGTCGATGCAGGTCGGATAGTAAAACGTCAGCACGTCTGCGACGTGGCCGCGAAGCCACGCTGGGTCCCGAAACCGGTCGGTCATTGCTGTGCGACCCGACGCGAGCGCGGTGCAAAAGCGTGGGGGCGTGGGCAGTCGAAGCGGCGGGACGCCGAGCGGTCGGCTACTGCCCGTCGTACTCGTCGGGCGTGTACGTCTTGATCTCCATCGCGTGGATGTCCGTCGTCATGCGTTCACCGAGGGCGTCGTACACCATCTGGTGTTGCTGGACGAGCGACTTCCCCTCGAACGCCGGGGAGACGACGACGGCCGCGAAGTGGGCGTCTTCGTGATTCTCGTCGGGGCTTCGCGGTCTCGACACGGTCGCGTCCGCGCCCTCGATACTGGCTTCGATGAGCCGTTCTATCTCGCTGAGATCCATATCGGATGCGGGGCGCGCAACGACTAAAAACGACGCGAATGTTCTAGGGATAGTTACGGCGGCCCGCCGGGCGGACCGCCGTCGGCTCCGTCGGTCGAATCTCCGCTCAGGCGCTCCGGGCCGCCGCCGCCGTTCTCTCCTCGCGGGCGTGGCTGCGGCCGTCCATAGCGACCATCACCATCGAGACGCCCGAGGCGAGGAGGTTCACGCCGAACAGGAGGCCGACGGCCCAGAGGGCGGTGCTCGGGAAGCCGACGAACAGCAGCGCCGCGACGATGAGGCCGAGGACGCCGCTGGCGACGACCCAGCCCCAGTTGGCCTCGGGACGGAGGCGCAGGCCCATCGCGACCTCCAGCAGCCCGTCGACGAGGAAGTACGCGATGAGCAGTATCGTCAGCGAGACGAGACCGTACACCGGGTTCGCGATGAGCGCCACACCGGCGACGGTGTAGAGAATCGCGAGCGCGCCCTGCAGGAGCGCACCAGCCCAACTCTCAGCGCCGAACGCGTGGATACCGCGAAGCGCCGCTCCGACGACGAGCAGCGCGCCGAGCAGCATCGAGAGGGCGACGCCCGTGACGAACGGTGCGAGGATGGCGACAACGCCCATCACCGCGACGATTCCCCCGACGACCGCGAGCGTGCGCCACGTCGCGGAGACGTCGGCGACGGGACCGTTCATCTGCATCGAGGATGTTTCTTCAGTACTCATAGTAATCGACAGTGACGTAATAGCCACGCGAGAGCATAAGCTAGCGTTTATAAATGCTGCGACAATCGTTCGCCGGAACCGGTCGGGTTACGGGATGGTACGTCATCTCCGGTGGTCACCGTTTAGTGTCCGTGGCGTGAGCACCCGCCGTGTCGTCTGTCACCGAGCGCGTTCGAGCGCACCTCCTCTCGGAGGAGTCCGACCTTCTCGCCGACATCGTAAACTGCGCGGACGCCGTCGCCGCCGGGTGGCCCGAGCGGACGACGACCGACCGCTTGAACGTCGTTCCCCCGTTCGAAACCGTCCTCGCCCGCGCGGGTATCACCGACCGGTTACCGGGATTGCTCGCCCGCTGCGTCGACGCCGCCGGGTACGACCTCGCGGCCCCGCCGGTCGCCGCTCCGCCGTACGTCGTCGTCGCCGCGACGGGGCCGATGCTCCGAGCGACGCTCGAACCCGGTCGCCTGGTGGTCTCGCTCCGCGTCTTCGAGGTCGAACGCGGCGAAGACGCCGGCTGCGGTGGCTTCGGCGACGGCAGCGGCGACGATGCGAGTGAGGGCGACCCCCGATACCGTCGACGAGGCGAGACGCCCGCAGAGATCGTCTCGGTCGAACTCCGGTAGTCAGGTCCAGCGGTCGAGCCCCGTCTGGCTGAGCGCGTCGTCGATGCGGTCGAAGCCGCGTTCGACCTCGTCGGCGTCGACTTCCCACTCCTCGGTGACGTAGGCGCGCGCCGCCGAGAAGTCGGGGTCGAGGTCGGTGTCGAACTCGTACTCGTCGGTGACCGGCGGGTCCAAGAACAGGTCGCGGATGCGGTCGGCGAACTCGACGTGCTCGCCGCGCGCCTCCAGAACCGAGAAGAGGTCGCCGTGCTCTCTCACCAACTTGAGCGCCGTCTTCGGGCCGATGCCGTCGACGCCGGGGTTGAAGTCCGTCCCGCAGAGGATGCCCACGTCGACGAGTTGCTCGTAGGTGAGGTCGTGTTCTTCGAGCGTCGCGTCCAGGTCCATCAGTTCGGGATTGCCGGAACTCGTCAACTGGCGGAGCGTCAGCGGCGCACCGAACAGCAGCGTGTCGTAGTCCTCGCTGCCGACGTAGTCGGCGTCGCCGCGGCGGGCCATGTACGACGCCTGCGCCTCACCTTCGGCGGGCGCTTCGACGTAGGGGACGTCGAGCAGGTCGAGCAACTCTCGGCTGGTCCGCTGGATGAGGCTCGTCAGCCGCTGCGTGCGCGCTTCGAGGCGGGCGACCTCGATGTGGTCGCCGCGCTCGCGGGCGTCTTCGAGCAGTTCTTCGGCCTTTTCGCGCTGTTCGCGTCGCTCAGCCACCTCGTCGTCTTTCAGCTCCGTGACGCCGCCGTCGAAGACGAAGACGGGGACGAGGTCGTGCTCGAAGAATTTGGGCAACCCTTGAACGATGCCGACGAGGTTGGCGACTTCCTCGCCGTCGCTCGTGGTGTACACCTCGTCGCGGGTCCACTTGACGGTCGTCGTCAGATACCGGTAGAGCCAGTTGTGCGCGTCGACGGCGACGATTCTCCCGTCGAGGTCGTCGAACGACACCTCGGAGAGCGCCGCCAACTGGCGCAACGCTGCGTTTCCCATCGGCCGTCGTTAGGCGGTCTCGGAGTTAAACGTCCGCCCTTTCGGGCGCGTCGATTCGTTCCGGCGGGTCGGCGTCGACTCTCGATCCGAGAAACGCTCGCTCGTCGTCGCCGAGGTCGCGCGCTCGATAGACGTCCAGTCCGGACTGGTAGCGGCCGCGCTCGCGGTAGTCCGTCTCCTCGCCGCACTCGTCGCCCAACTGGCGCTCCAGCACCAACTCCGCCAACCCGGTCTGCCGACCCGTGTACGCGAACCCGGCTTTGTACAGCGCCTCGTAGGCGAACGGGTTGTTGACCGCGATTCGGAGACGGCGGTACCCTCGACCCGTCGCTCGCTCCGCGAGAAACGCGACGAGTCCCGGTCCGAGTCCGTCGCCGCGGAAATCCTGGCGCACGGTGACGTAACGAATCCAGAGCGTACCGGAGTCCGTTCGGTCCTCGTTGAACGCGACGGCGGCGAGCACGTCGCGGTCGAACTCGTCACCGTCGTCCGCCCCTCGCGCTTCCTCGGCCGATGTCTCGTCGTCGACGCGGACGACCGCTTTCCCCGTGTTCGACATGACAAACTTCCCGGCGTAGCTGAACTGCCGGTAGTCGAGGCGCAGCGTCGGCCCGTCCGCCGGCCAGCCGAGCACGCGGTACTCCATACCGTCCGATTCGCACGCCGCGACAAAGGCCGTGCGGTCCGAGTCGAACTGTGTGGTCCGCAGCCGAACTGTGTGGTCCGAGTCGAACAGTGTGGTTCGCAGTCGAACTGCGCGGTCCGCGGTCGACCCGTCCGCTTCGTCGGAAGCGACCGCGAGCGGGACGCCGCACTGCGACCAGCGTGTCACGCTCTCACGTGCGAAGACGACAAACCGGACAATCATTAGGCCCCATGCGAATCTCCCGATATGGCCACCCAATCGGAATCGTTCTGGGACCAACGAATCGACAGGGGAACGCTGCCCTTGGCCGTCGGCGACCTGCTCGTCATCGGCCTCGTGCTCACGTTCGGCGTCGTCACGCACAACGGCGTCTCTTACCTCACGACCGACACCGTCGGTTGGCTCTCGACGCTCGTACCGTTCTACGTCGGCTGGCTCGTCTGCGCGCCGCTGGTCGGCGCGTACTCCGCCGGCGCGGGCGAGTCCGCGAAGGCGTCGATTCCGCTCGCCGTTCGGTCGTGGGTTCCGGCGGACATCATCGGGCTCGGCCTCCGCGCCTCACCGTTCTTCGAGGGCGGTGCCGACCCCATCTTCATCGTCATCTCGCTCGTCACCGTCGGCGTCGGCCTCGGCGTCTACCGGTGGCTCGTGTTCAAAGTGCGCTGAAAACAGACTCCCGCTCCGGCGGTCGAGACCGACTCAGGCCGTCGACGCGTTCCGCGAGAGATACACGCCGACCAGCGACGCGAGTGCGGCGAAGCCGGCGAGCGTGACGAACAGCACGTCCGGCGACGCGTACTCGAGAATCGCGCCCGCGATAGCGCCGCCGAGCGCGCCGACGCCGAAGACGCCGAGGTAGGTGTAGCCGTACGAGAGTCCGCGCGTCCCGGCGGGCGTGTACTCCGCGACGGTCGCCTGGTACAGCGGTTGCACGACGAACAGCGCGAAGCCGAGAACCGCGGCGACGACGAGCAGCGGGACGACACCCAGATTCGCCACCGGGAGGAAGACGAGCGCGAGAATCGCCAGTCCGGCGAACGCGCCGGCGATACCCTTCTCGGGAGCGACGCTGTCGGTCAGTTTCCCGCCCGCGTACTGGCCGAGGACGCCGATCATGAGCAGCCCCGAGTAGATGTAGCGCTCGGGGTTGAGTTGGCGATCTCCGGAGGCTTCCAGGCCGACCGACGCGAGCAAGTCGCCGGGGACCAACGACGAAATCGACACGGGGTCGACGCCCGGCAGTCCCGACAGCAACTGCGGCAGGAACGTGAGAACGCCGCGGTAGTACAGCCCCGAGCACATCACCACGACGAAGACGAAGACGAAACTGCCGGCGAACAGCCGTCTCGACTCGGTGACGAACTCGCCCCACGACTCGACGCCGGCGTCGGCCTTGGAGCCGCCGCCGGACGACTCCGCCGACTGGCGAGCCTCCGGGTCGTCGGACCCGGAGGTTCCCCCGTCGGTCTCGGCCGTCGCACCCCTCACGGCCGCGGTCTCGTCGAACTCGGCGCGGTTGGCGAACAGCGCCGCCAGAAGCGCCGGGACGGCGAGGATGATCGCGACGATGCGCCAGTCGACGAACAAGAGGAGAACGGCGGCGACGAGCGGGCCGAGGCCGATGCCGATGTTTCCGGCCATCCCGTGGTACGCGAAACCGGTGCCGCGTTCCTCGACGCCCTTGCTGATGAGCGCCAGTCCCGCCGGGTGGTAGACGCTCGCGGCCGCGCCCCAACAGAGGAAGGCGGCGGCGATGGCGAGAACGCTCGGCGAGACGCCGAGCACGAAGAACGACACGGACATCCCGAGTAGACAGAGCGTGATGAGGCGGCGCGAGCCGAGTCGGTCGACGAGTACGCCGCCGGGAAGCGCGCCGAGGCCGAAGAGCCCGTAACCGGCGGTGACGACCAAGCCGAGCGTCGCCGAGTTCACCGGAAACTGGGCGAGACCGAGATTGATGGTCTCGAACTCGCTCAACCAGATAGTGACGAAGATGGGAACGGACAACTCGTAGGTGTGGACCATCCCGTGTGCGAGCATCACGAGCGCCACGATCGAACGGTCGTTGCGGTTCACGGTGGTGATTCTGACGACGGAACGGTTTAACTCACCGATGGGGGCAAACCGGACGAAACCCCCGGCCGACGCGCGGTACCGAAGGAGAATAGCGGAGTCGTCACACGAACGCTGCAAGCTACCTTTGAGATACCTACACACGCTAGGATTTCACGACAGCCGCCGATATCGGCCGTCTCGAAGCTCGAAACGCGACTCTCTTCAGAGCAGTTCTCTCGCTCGACGAAACCGCGGAGCGAGCTCGTATTCTCATAAGTTATAGAAATCTCACCCACTGATTTTCTGGTGGTTGCCGTTTAGTCACAGGAAAGAATTATATATCCCCCGTGCATACTTTGTAATACATTATGACGGGATACTACGACTACGTTCTCGGGCTCATTCCTCTGGTGTTGTTCGGAGTCACTGCAATACTCACCATCACCGGCGTCGGTCTCACGACCGCCGTCCCTATCGCGGCGATGGGCTCCGTCGGCATCATGGGCCACGCGCTGTTCGTCAACGGTCCGGTGGAGAGTCAGCCCGGTGCAGTTTCGCAGAACGCCCAGAGCCAGCAACTCAACGCCGACTGAGTCTGCTCCCGACCCTTCTCTCTCCTCTCTCTTCTCCATCCTCTCTCTCCTCTCTTCTCGGGGTCGCGTTCTCCCGTCGTTTCTTCGCCTCCTCGGCGAGCTCTCGTCTTTCTGTCCGACGCCCTCACGGTTTTAGGTCCCGCGTCCGTCTCGTCGGGTATGACAGACGCGTTGTTTCTCACGAGCGAGGACGTCGCCGGACTCGCAACGCCCGCAGAGTACGTCGACGCAGTGCGAGAGGGGTATCGGCAACGCGGCGAGGGCGCGCCGGCCGAGCCCCGGACCAAACTCGTCAACGGCGACCCGCCGGGGATGTTCACCACCTACGCCGCCGTCCTCCCCGAGACGGGCGCGATGGGCGGCTACATGTACGCGGCGGGCTTCGGCGAGCGCGACGCCTGGTTCATGACACCGCTTTTCGACGCCGAGTCGGGGGAACCGCTCGCGTTGCTCGACGGCGCGAGCATGAACCCCTTCAAGACGGGTGCGGCGGGCGGCGTCGCCGTCGACGCCCTCGCCCGCGAGGACGCCGAGTCGGTCGCCATCATCGGCAGCGGTGCCCAGGCCCGCGGCCAGTTGCGCGCGACGGCCGCGGTCCGCGACCTCGACACCGTCTGGGTGTACTCGCCGACGAAGGAGAACCGCGAGTCGTTCGCCGGGGAGATGGACCGACTGCTGGACGCGAGCGTCGCCGCCGTCGCCTCCAGCGCCGCCGCCGTCGAGGGCGCGGACGTCGTCGTCACCGCGACGAACGCCTCTGAACCGGTGTTCGACGGCGACCTGCTCGAACCGGGGACTCACGTCACGGCGATGGGCCAGTACAACGCCGACAAACGAGAGGTCGACACGACGACGATAGAGCGCGCGAAGTACGTCCCCGACCTCCGAGCGCGCGCGACCAGAGACGCCGGGGCGTTCCTCCACGCGATGGAGGAGGGCGTCGTCACCGAGGAGGACATCTACGCCGAACTCGGCGACGTGGTCGCCGGCGGGGTGCCGGGACGCGAGAACGACGAGGAGATCACGCTGTTCGACAGCGGCGGTACCGGTATCGAGACGGTCGCCGCGGCGTACATGCTGTACGAGAAGGCGCGCGACGACGGGCTCGGAACGTCCATCGGCCTCGCGCCCGCCAGCGAGGCGCTCACCGGCGAGTGAGCGGGCTCCGTTTCGGCCCGCCGCCGGTTAGAGTTAGATGGTCGCTCGGGAGATGCGGAACAGCCCATCGAGCGCACGGGGAAACGCCGCTAACGCGAGCAAGACGAAGACGACCGGGGCGAAGACGCCCAACCAGCCGACGCCGGTACGGAGGTAGAGTTCGGTACCGAGCAGCGTCCCGGCGGCGACGGCGCCGCCGTAGTACGCCGACCGAATCGGCATCGTCCGAACCTGACCGACGCGCGGCCACGCGCCGACGTCGAGATACCGCCCCCGGAAACTGCCGACGGCGACGACGGCGATCGAAAGCGAGGCCAGCGCTGCTGCCGACACCGGCCCCGCGGGCCGAACGCCCAGCAAGAGCACGAGCACCGGTAGCGTGAGGAACGACACCTCCATCGCCGCGAAGAAGACGAAGCCGAGCCACCGCTCGAACCGGTCGGTCGCCGTCCGTCCGTCCCGTCTGCGGCGCGCCACGGACGGAGGTAGGATTCGACGGGCAAAAGCGTCATCCCCGAGACGTGACGGTCTCTCACGGGTGAATGCGTCGACCGCAGGCGGAGAAACGACGACCCGGAGCGCTATTCGAGCCGGTAGCGGAGCAGCGCCGCGACGCCGCCGAGGTTCTTCAACTGCTGGCCGGGTTGGAACTCCGCCGAGAACACCGTGACCTCGCCGCCCTTCTGCTCGACGGTCTCGATTATCTCGTTGACGTCCCGCTCCCAGTCGCCGCGGCCCTGCCGCTCGTCGCGCAGGCGGGAGTCCAATATCAACAGCTCCTCTATCGCGCCGAACTCCGCGGCCTGTGCCACCTGCTCGACGCCGTAGGCGGCCTTCGCGCCCTCTGCGATGCGCTCCATCAGGTCGTCGATGCGCTCGGCCTCGCGGGCGATGCGCGTCTCCTTCTGCACGTCGTCGACCGCCCCGCGTTTCAGCACCTCGTGGACGCCGCGGTCGCCGACGCTCGCGGTGTCGACGGTCGTCAGCTTCTCGGCCACCTCGGGGTAGTTGTCGGCGATGTGGTCGCGGGCGTCCTGCTTCGTGAAGCCCGGGCCGGCCAGAATCACGGTGTCGGCGTCGACGTGCGACAGCGCGGAGCCCAGTTCGTCGAACAGCTCGCTCCGCGGGCGGGCGTACTCGCCCTTCCCCGTCGGCGCGGTGAACGACGCGTACTCCTCGGTGCCGTACTGCGCGACGGTGTGGATGTACGCCTCGCCCTCCTCGACGGTGGCGATGACCACGTCGGGGTTCTCGGTGGCTCGTTCGGCCTCCTCGATGCGGTCTATCTGGTCGGGCTTGAAGTGTTTCTCGACGGTTATCTCGCCGCGCTCCTCGACGTTGAGCGTGTGGTGGTGGCCGAGTTGGTCCTCGCGGGAACAGCCGACGATGACGCCGCCGACCCGAAGACGGTTGGCGAAGCGGGCGAACTCCACGTCGTCGACTTCGATGGTGACGTTGAGGTGCTCGCGCTCGCCGCCGGTGTCGCGCATCTGGTCGTCGGCCCGCTGGATGCGCCGGGTCGTGTCGCCCGAGACGCGGTCGCCGGGCTCGAGTACGTACGAGAGGTGCCAGAGGTCGTCGACGTTCTCGGGGACGAGCGTGATGCGCTCGCGCCCCTCCTCGCCGCGACCACGGCCTGCGATTCGCATGTTCGAATCTCGCCCTCGGGGGTTAAGGTGGCTTTGCATCGTCGCAGTCGCGGCCGCGTGCGACCGTGACAGCCGACGACGTGCAGAAGGAGACGCGCAACGAACCCTTATGAGGGATAA
The DNA here is from genome assembly GCF_005155585.1 of Haloprofundus sp. MHR1. Lineage (NCBI taxonomy): Archaea > Methanobacteriati > Methanobacteriota > Halobacteria > Halobacteriales > Haloferacaceae > Haloprofundus > Haloprofundus sp. MHR1. Next base: position 1,123,962 of record NZ_CP039833.1, on the reverse strand, counting down.
CGGGGCCACTCCGTCCCGTGCGTCGAAACCTGACTGCGGGTCGCTCCGAGCAACCGTCGGAGCGGGGTCGAAGCCGTCGCGTGGTCGCCGCCCGCAGACCGAGACGACGACCACCAGTTCGCCAGTCAGTCGCGGTAGCCGTGCGTCAACCCGCCTCTGTTCGCCCCGCCGGGACGTTCTCTCCCGCCGGGACGCTCTCGCCGAGAACGCGGCCGACCAGCGCCGCCGCCGCGACTTCCGCGTAGAACAACAGGAAGAAGCCGACGAATCGGGGAACCGACCGAGGTGCGCCCAACGACGACAGCACCGCAGCGACGCTCAGGAGGCCGGCGGCGGCGACGACGGCGACGAAGTAGCGCGCGTCGGTCGCCGTCGTCCGAAGCAGAGACCGGTCGAACGCGGCTCGCAGCCGACGCTCGCGCGCGTACCCCGCGAGCGCCGCCGGGAGGAGGTACGCGACACCGAGCGCCGCGAGCAGCGCCGCCGTCGACCCGGCGAGGACGGCGATACTGGCCGTTCCGGCCAACGTCTCCGGCGACAGTTCGCTCGCTCCACCGAGGGTTACGAGCAGCACGACGAGCGGACCCGCGACGTAGCAGAGAATCACCAGCGTCGCCTTCACCCCGTCGACGACGAGTGCGCGCCAGTCCCCGAATCCCGGCGGCGTCCCGTCTCTGAACGCCGCGGGACCGTCGCCGACGTGGTCGAGCACCCGAACGAGGTAGCCGAACACCAGAATCAGCGGCACGAGCGGGACGAACGCGGTGACGACGTGGAGACCGCCGCCGACGATTATCCGCTCTGCTGCGCCGTCGCCGCCGAGCGGATACCGAAGCGACTCCCGTAGCATCGGTGGGTCGTTTTCGAGCGAGTCGCTTCACGGTATCGCTCCGCGTCGCTGGAGTGCGACACCCCCGGACTCGTCGTCGCCGAACGGCCTCCGTCTACTCGGTCGTCTCGTCGGTCGTCAGCGCGTCGTCAGCCGTCAGCGCGTCGTCGGTCGTCAGCGCGTCGTCGGTCGGTTCCCGTGGAGACGTTCTCTCGGCGTCGTCCGGGTTGTCGACCGGAACGGTGACTTCGAGACGACCCCCGGTGGACGCGACGCTTCGCCCGACCTGGACCGCCGCCGCCGCTTCGGGTTCGCGTCGGGGCGTCTCGGGTTTCGGCCTCCCGTCGTCGAGTTCGGTCGCCAGGGCCGTCCGCGCGGCCCGACCGTACACCGAATACACGACGGTCTGGAGGTAGAAAACGGCGACCACGCCGACGAGAAACAGCGACAGCGGGAGGCCGACGAAGACGACGACCGACAGCAGTCCGCTCGCCAGCAGCCACCCGGTTGCGTACTCCCGGTCGACGAGGACGCGGCCGACGGTCCGCGGCGAGAACGCCGCGCCGAGCCGCCCCGTCGCTGCGTAGCTCACGAGCGCAGCCGGGTACAGGTACGCGAAGAGTGGCAGGTAGAGCACGCTGACGACCGCCGAGAGCGCCGCCGAGATGGCGATCAAACTTCCGCCAGCGTCTCCCGCGACGCCACGTAGCTGAACTGGTATCGCCGTCGCTGCGACGAGGAGCCACAGCGTGACGACCGGCAGCAAGTAGACGAATGCGACGACGTACGACCGGACTCCGTCCCGAACGAGTCCGCTCCACTGCACGAACGACGGCGCGGCGTCTCGTCTCTCGAATCCCGCTTGCATCGTCCGGACGTAGTAGCCCCGAAGCAACAGCGACGGTAGAACTGCGAGCGGGAGCGCGAGGACGGAAAGCGGCACGGTAGCGACCGCCGCCAGCCAGCCGAGCGGAAAGGCGAGAGCCAGAAGCGAGAGAAACCCACCGAAGAACAGCGTCTGAATCGCGTCGGCGGTTCGGGCCGGTGCGTTCAGCGCGTCGCGGAACATCTACTCGCACAGTCGAACCGTCGACACATAACCGTACCTCCGACGCAGTCCGTCAGAAAAAATCGAGTCGGTCGCCGGCGGCGCTCAGATGGCGGCGCGCTCGTCGGATATCTCGCCGTCGGACAGTTCACCGTCGGACAGCTCCACGGGGTGCATCTCACCCCAGGCGCGACCGATGATGTAGTAGCCGGCGACGGCGGCGTAGAACGTGACGAACACGCCGACGACGGTGCCGAGCACCGGAACGAAGTTCAACGCGCCCGCGACGAGGCCGGCGGCGAGGAAGACGACAACCGCCGTCACCCACGCCGTCGCGTAGGTTCCGGAGGTGAGCGTCGAGCGGAGCGTTCCGGTGTCGAACGCGGCACCCATCCGGCCGGTCTCGGCGTAGTTCGCCAGTCCGGCGGGCAGCGCGTAGGCGACGGCCAACCCCGTCACGAAGACGAGGAGCGCGCCGACGAGACCGAAGAGACCGCTGACGACGCCGACGTTCCCGCCGTTGGCCGTCAGGCCGGCGAGCACCGCGAACACGACGGCCAGGACCACGGGGACGAGGCCGTACGCGAGGGCGATAGCGAACCCTTTCAGCCCGTCGACGCCCATCTCACCCCACTCGTCGAACGCGGGCGGTTCCTCGTCGCCGCGCATAGAACTGCGGACGACGCGGAGCAGATAGCCGATGACGAGGAACGTCGGGACGACGAGGAAGCCGAGCAGACTGAGGATTCCGCCGATGAGGACGTTCTTCGCCCAGTCGTCGCTGTTTCGCACGTACGAGAGTGATTCGGTAAGCATGATGTTCTCCGAGAACCCCCGCGAGTCGCTCGGGCGTTCGTGACGAACGCGACGCTCCTCGTGTAGTTCTCAGCCTCTTGATACTCCTCGTGAGGATATATCTCTTTCTCCGTGGAAAACGGATTGTCCGGGGTTCGGGACGGTTTTCTTCCCCCTTTACTCGACCATCTCGCTGCCGCCCGGCGGGAGGAACTCCTGAATCTTATCCGCGCTCGCAACTTTACGGACGAACGACTGGTCGGCGAACCGCTTGCGGAGTTCGCGGTAGCACATCTGCGCCATGTCGTTCTGCGCGTAGCGACCCGGTCGGACCCGAATCGACGTTTCGGCCTGCGGTTCGATGGCCGACGGCGGTCCGCCGACGACGCGCGTCTCGGGTTCGCAGGCGATGCCGACGGCGACTTCGGCTTTCACGTCGCGGTAGTACGTCCGGTCGCCGCGAATCACGAACGACCCCTTCTCGACGTACTCGCCGCTCTCGGGCGTCTTCGACACCTGATCGTGAGTCACCATGTACGCGTCCTCGGCGAAGCGCCCCTCCTTCCAGACGGAGGCGTAGGAGACGGCGAACTGCGCCGCTTCCTCCCTGCTCCGCTCGGGTATCTCCACGTCGCGGGCGGGCTCGCTCGGGCCGGTCGCTTTCAGAATCGTCACCGGGCCGCCGCGGGCCTGCGTGTGGAAGAAGAGGTCCCCTTTGCCGAGATACTTCTTCACCAGCTCCTCGTTCTGGTCGGCGTTGCGCCCGCCGATGACGAGGAAGCCGTCGCTGGTGCGGAACCAGCGGAACCGCTCGAACCAGTGGTCCTGCTGGCGAATCGGCACCGACTCCCGCGAGAGCCAATCTATCTCCTCGCGTTCGTCGTCCTCGTCGTCGTCGGCCGCTTCGCCCTCGTCGTCGGCCTCCCACTCCTCGCGGCGTTTTTCGAGCGCCTCCAGCTGTTCGCGGGTGTTCTCGATGGCTTCGAGCGCGCCCTCCTTCTTCTCCTCGACGCGCTTTGCCTCCTTGTACAGCCGGTCGGCGTTCTTCTCGACGCCCATCGACACGTCGAGCGTCACCGTCGTGTCGTCGAGTGCGACGGTGACGGTGCCGTTCGCTCCGTCGACGCCGCGGACGGCCTCGGCCGCGTCGATTCCCTGTTCCTTCCCCTCCTCGAACTTCTCGCCGATCTCGTCCCACGGAACGCCCTGCTCGCGCGCGCCGCGTATCGTCGTCAGAATCTCGTTCACGAGGTCGTAGCGCGCGTACACCTGTTCGGCGCGCTCGCGTTCCTCCTGCGCCTGCTCGTCGAAGCCGCTGATAGCGCCCTCCTGCTGTTCGACGATGCGCTTTTTCTTCTCTATCTCCTCTTCGAAGTCGGGTCTGCCGGTGTCACCAGCGGCCCCGCTCCCGCCGCTCCCGTCGTCGTTGCTGCGGTCGAGGCGGTAGAAGTACTCGTCGAGCGCCTCGTTGAACGAGTCGTACGCCTCGGCGTCCAACCCTTCGGATTCGTGCTCTTCGAGCGGGAACGGGGTCACGTCGACGACGGCGTCGTCTTCGAGGTAGACGCGCGGGTCGAACTCCCCCTGGGTGAGTTGGTCTCGAAGTCGGCCGAGCGCGTCGTACAGTTTCTCGTACTGCTCGTCGCCCGCGTCGGCGATGTCGAGCGTCTTCTCGACGCCCGCGCGACTGCACACCTCCTCGGCGTAGAGACCGCCGAGGTTGAGCTGCGTCGCGAGCGTCCGCACGACGTCGGTGTCGGAGTCGTCCATCTTGTGCGCGAACGCTTCGTAGCGCACGTCGAGGGGGTTCACCCGCGAGTTCGGGAACTCGTACTGACTCCCCGGCGCGACGGTCCGCGATTTGAGCCGCACCGTCGAGAGGCTGCTCACCACTTCGCGGTTCTCGTCCAGGACGGCGACGTTTCCTTGACCGAACAGTTCCGCGACGATCTCGGTGTCGGCGTCCGGTCGCTCGAAGCGGAAGACGAGAATCCGGTCGAACTCGAACTGCTCGACGCCGGCGAAGTCCGCGCCCGACAGGCGGTTGCGGAGCATCTTCGCGAAGTTCGGTGGGCGGCCGGGGGCGTCCGGCACGTGCTCTGCGGCGGCGACGTGCGCGCGCTTGACGTCGCCGACTTCCACGAGCAGCTCGACGCGGCCGCGGTCGAAATCCCGCATCTTGAGGCGCAGGAGGTCGTCGCCGTACAGATAGGCCTTGTCGACCTTCGCGCCCTCGTATCGGCGCAGCTCGGTGACGAGCGCGGCGAGGTCGATGCTCGAAAGCTCCCGCTTTGGGTCCATGTCGTTCGGTTCCCGCGGCGGCAAAAAAGGCGTGTCGTTCCCGCGACCGCTCGTCGGCGTCTATTCGGTCGTCCCGAAGAACAGCTCGAAGTCGCGGTTACCGAGCTCGTCGACGATCTCCTGCGGCGGTTCGAGGTAGCCGGAGGCGAAGGCGGTGTAGCTGACGCCACCGTCGAGTGCGACGGGAACGCTCGCTACCACGTCGCCGTCGTTGCTCGGCGTCGCGGCGCGAATCTGCAGGGTGTACTCGGTCGCCGGCACCGGCAGCGGGTCGCTCGCGTTACCGAAACTGAGCCCGTCGATGAGCGTCAGTTCGGCCTGGTCCTCGTCGGTGAACCGGAGTTGGCTCTCCGGAATACCCATCACCAGCTCCGGCGGGAGCATCCGTAGCTGCCGGTTGAGCTGTTCGTCCTCGACGACGGCCGTCACGTCGACCGGTGGCGCGTCGGGCGCCGCGTGCACTGCTTGCGCGACCGCTAACGCCTGTTCCGCCTGACCGTGGATGACCGGCGTCCGCGTAACGAGCGGCTGGATGCTTCCGTCGCTCACCTGCCCGATGGCAGCCAGCGAGTAGTTACCCTTCTCGAGTGAGACCTCCTGGTCTATCACCGCTTGGTCTTCGCCGGCACCCGCGGGGGCGATGGCGACCTGGTACGTCCCGGCCGGGACCGACAGGTACGGACTGACGTCCTGGAACTCCAGACCTTCGACCGCGGCGTCGCCGTCTATGTAGACGTCGACGGCTGGCGCGTCTGGCGACGCGTGGACCGCCCTCGCCCGGACGGTTTGCTGCTGCTGTGCGGCGACGGTTTGGGACCCCGCTCCCAACGCTAGTGCGCTCCCCCCGAGAACTTTCAGTGCTGTTCGACGTGACGTGTCTATCATTTCGAGTTTCCTCCATGCAGTATCTGGTGTTCTACCATCAAAAGTCTCTACTACTTCAAAAATTTTGGAAATTGTGGCGAACAAATTGGTCTATTTGGCAGTTCTTCCGCAGTGACGTACAATAATCGACAACGGTATCTCAGAGAAGTGGCACGGTCCGTCTCCGCTCCTCCTCGGCCCGTTCGCTCGTTTCACTCGCTCACGGAACGGTGACGAGGACAGCTACAGCCGCTTGCTGACGTACGGTCCGTCCTGGTGGTAGCCCATCTTCTCGCGGTAGTACTGCCGGACGCCGATGCCACGACGACCTTTTGCGCTGCGGGCCGCAAGCGGCCCTCGGCAAAAGCTCGGCCAAAAGCGCTCGTCGGTCACTCCGACGCCGATGGCGTCTCCGCTCCTCCTCGGCCCGTTCGCTCGTTTCACTCGCTCACGGAGCGGCGTCGAGGGCAGCTACAGCCGCTTGCTGACGTACGGTCCGTCCTGGTGGTAGCCCATCTTCTCGCGGTAGTACTGCCGGACGCCGATGCCGGAGATGACCGAAATCTTCTCGAATCCGGCGTCTGTGGCGATATCCTCGGCCTCTCTCAACAGCTTCTTCCCGTAGCCCTTGTGCTGCCATTCGCCCTCCGCACCGATGCCCGCCTCGCTCCCGTAGACGTGGAGTTCGCGGACGAGCGCCGCGTCTTCGAGTTCGCGACGCACCGGGTCGCGCGCGGAGAGTTCCGCGCCGCCGTCGGGGGCGGCGTGCGAGTACGACGGGAAGCGGAGCCGACAGAAGCCGACGAGTAAGTCCTGTTCGGTGTCCTCGAAACTGATGAACTTCTCGACGCCGCCGCCGGCTTCGTACGTCATCACGTCGAGTTCCACGTCCTCCGGGTTGGGGTTCGCCTCGTTCATCCCCACCTCGCGGGCGCGGATGTCGCGGAGTTCGATTCCTCGCTCTTCGGCGCGCTGTTCGGCCAACTGACGCAGATTCGACTTCCAGACCCCGGCGTCGATGAAGTCCGCGGGGATGTCGCGCTGGACGCGCTGGAGGCGCGTGTACTTCGGAATCTTCCCCATCGCCTCGGCGACGATGTCGGCGGCCTCCTCGTTCGTCAGCGGGTCGAAGTCGTCGCGCCGCCACCAGTCGTAGATGCGCGTCCCGCGGACCACGAGCGTCGGGTAGATTTTGAGGTAGTCGGGTCGCCACTGCGGGTTCTCGAACAGCTGGCGGAAGTCCTCGATGCACATCTCGCGGGTCATCCCCGGCTGACCGGGCATCATGTGGAAGCCGACCTTGAACGCCGCGTCGCGGAGGCGGCGATTGGCGTCGATGGAGGCCTGATTGCCGTGGCCGCGGTGCATCTCGCGGTTGATGCGCTCGTACGTCGTCTGGACGCCGACTTCCACCTTCGTCGCGCCCAAGTCGAGCATTCTGTCTATCTGCTCGGGGTCGCACCAGTCGGGTTTGGTCTCGAACGTCGTCCCGATGTTCCGGATGTCTCCGGTTTCGTTCTCGGCGATGACGTCCTCCAGGTAGCGGAACTCGACCTCGTCGGGGTCGGGCTTGAACGACTGGTCCTCGGCGGGCGCCGGCTCTTCGTCGAGGTCGTAGTCGTTCATCGCCTCCAGCGCGCGCTTGACGAACCACTCCTGGTAGTCGTGGCTCCGCGCAGTCATCGTCCCGCCCATCAGGATGAGTTCGACCTTGTCGACGGGGTGGCCGATGTGCCGGAGCTGTTCGAGCCGGAGCGTCACCTGCCCGTACGGGTCGTAGTCGTTCTGCACCCCGCGGGCGGCGGCGGGTTCGTGGCCCGTGTAGCTCTGCGAGGAGGAGAACTCCGACGCCGGCCCGCCGGGGCAGTACAGACACTTCCCGTGCGGGCACATCTCGGGAGACGTCATGATGGCGACAGGCGAGACGCCCGACGCCGTCCGGACGGGTTTCCGGCGGACGACCTCCTTCACGTCGTCGCGGTGCTCGTCGGGCGCGTGTTCGAGAATCTCGGCGTTCTTCGGCACCTTCGGCGAGGAGAACTCCGAGCAGACGCTCAGCTTCTCGGATTCGAGGTCGTCGCGGTCGATCTCGCCGTCGACGATGCGTCGGGCGAGTTCGGCACACGCCTCGCGGAACGCTTCGGGTTCCTCTTCGGAGGCGTCGGGGCTGTCGGTACTCATCGCGTCGGTGGGACCTCCGCGTGGGCGACGAGTCGATTCATTACCTCCGTGTCGTCGGTTTTCGGGGTTAAGGGTGTCGCTCCCGGGGGCGACGGTCGAGCGTCGAGCGCAGAGTGCCGAGCGTCGACGGCCGCGGGCGTCAGGCGACCCGCACCGCGACGACGGTCCCCGTCGCCGTCACCTCGCCCTCGGGGCCGAGTTCGCTCCGGATACGCATCCGCCGACCCACGTCGCCGTCGACCCACGCGCGGAGACGAATCGGTCGGTCCAGCGGCGTCGGTCGCCGATACTCGACGCGCAACTCGGCGGTGACGTAGGCGACGTGCGGGTCGCTGTCGAGCGGTATCCCCTCGGCCTGTGCCGCGAACGTCATCGCGGTCCATATCGAGTGGCAGTCGAGCAGCGAGGCGACGTAGCCGCCGTACATCACGTTCGGCGCACCCGCGTTGTACCGAGCGTCGGGGTCGACCGTTGCCACCAGCGACTCGCCGTCGTCGCTCAGATAGCTGTGCAGGTGGTGGCCGTGCGGGTTCGCCGGGCCGCAGCCGTAGCAGGTCAACTCCGGCCACGACGACTGGACGGGGATGTCGGCGGCGGTGAACGGCGGAGAACCGTCCTCGCGTCGTTTGGCGGCCATTTCAGCGCGCCTCCGACGCGGTGACGGCCTCGTCGACGACCGCCTCGTCGGCCGCATCGTCGACGACGCGGCCGGTCAGCACCGCGAGCGCAACGGCGCAAACGAGCGACGCGACGCCCGCAGCCAGAAGCAACGTCGCGTAGCCGGCCGCGACGGCGACGCCAGCGAAGACGATGGGTCCGGCGGCGCGCCCGAGGAACGTGGCGCTGTTGCGCAGACTGAGCGCACCGGCGCGGAAGTGCGTCGGGACGAGCCGACTCACCTCGGCGTCGACGGAGGGGAGGACGAGCCCCGCACTCGCGCCGACGAACAGCACGCCGACGCCGACGACGAGCACGCCCGAAACCGCCGACGCGGGGCCGAGGCCGGTAGCGCCCCACGCGATGACGAGGCCGACGGCCGCGCAGGCGAAGCCGGCGGCCACGAGCGTCCCGTTGGAGGCGTGCGCCGCGAACCGGCCGTTGGCCGCCGAGACGCCGACGGCGACCACCTCCGCCGCGGTCAGCGTCAGCCCGACGAGAAGCGGCGTGAGCGCGAACGTTCCCGTCAGGAGAAACGGCAGCGTCGTCAGCACCGCGCCGAAGAAGAGAAACTCCGCGGCGAACGTCGCGACGTAGTACACGACGGTTCCGGAGGCGACGAGCGACGCCGCGACGCCGCGAAGGTACCGGACTGGTCCCTCGTCCTCGGGTTCGGTGTCGTGTTCGAGGTCGGCGAGGGCGAACCACGCGACGACCGCAAGCGGCACGGCCAGCAGGTAGGCGAGAAACGGGACGTTCCAGCCGTAGGCGACGAGCGCGCCGCCGACGATGGGAAACGCCGCCGCGCCCGCCGACAGCAACGCCGTGTTCGCGCCGAGGACGGCGTTGCGCTGGACGCCGTCGAACGCGTCGCCGATGATGGTGACGGTCGTGATGAACACCCCCGCCGCCGCGGTCCCGCCGACGAGGCGGAGCGCGAGCACCGTCGCGAAGTCGGCGGCGACGTACACCGCGCCGCCGGAGAGACCGAAGACCAGGAGGCTCACGACGAGCACGCGCCGCCGGCCGATTCGGTCGGCGAGCATCCCGATGAACGGCGAGAGGACGATGCCCGTCAGGAAGTACGCGGTGATGAGCAGGCTCGCCGCGGCGTCCGTCACGCCGAAGACGTCTCTGATGACCGGCAGCGCCGGACTGACCAAGGGGACGCCCAGCGGCGCGAGCAGCGTGCTCGCGAGGACGACCTGGACGACCGGCGAGCGCCACGGGACCGACGCTTTCTCCGTGGAAGCCGTCGCGCTCATCTCAGGCCTCCAGGCGGTAGAACCGCCAGAACTCGTTCTCGATCGGCAGCACCTCGAACGTCCCGAAGCCCGCCTCCTCGGCGTAGCCGCGGAGCGTCTCGGTTCGCATCACGGTCCCCGTCGCGGCCGAGTGCTCGCCGACGCGCCCGACGGGCAGGCAGTGGAAGACGCTGCAGCCGTAGAGGAACTGCTCCATCTCGCCCGCGTGGGCGCTGAACTCGTCGCCGACGCGTTCGTCCATCACGACGACGACGCCGTCGCCGTTGGCGAGGCGGCGCATCGTCGCCAGCGCGCCGACCGGGTCGGCCATGTCGTGGACGCACTCGAAGGCGGTGACGAGGTCGTACGTGCCTTCCAACTCCGGGTCGCTGGCGTCGCGCACCTCGAACGTGACGCGGTCCGCGACGCCGTACGCCTCGGCGTTCCGTCTCGCCGCGTCGATAGACGCCTCGTCGAGGTCGTAGCCGTCGACTCTGACGTTCGGGTACGCCTGCGCGATACCGACGCTCGACCAACCGTGGCCGCAGCCGATGTCGGCGACGCGGGCGGGCGTCTCCGAGGAGAGTCGCTCGTGAACGTCGGGGATGCTCGGTAGCCACTCTTCGCCGAGCAGGTAGAGGAACGCCGGGCGGTTCATCGCCGCCTGCCCCTCGTGGAGGTCAGCCCCGTAGTCGGCGAAGGCGACGCCCTCGCCGGTGCGGTAGGCGTCGACGACATCCTCTAAGGGACCGACGAGGCCGGCGGCCGCCTGCGCCAGCGGCGCGAGGTAGTAGAGGCTGTCGGCGTCGACGAGGACGGGTTCGTGCGCTTCGGGGAGCGAGTAGCGTCGCTCGTCCGCCGGGGCGCGCTCGTCGTCGACGGCGAGGACGTTCGAGACGGTCTGGTGTTCGAGCCACTCGCGGACGTACCGCTCGTCGGTTCCGGTGCGCGCGGCGAGTTCGGCGGACGTCTGCGCTCCCGCCGCCGCGAGCGCGTCGTACAGTTCGAGTCGCGTTCCGAGGTAGACGCTGAACAGCGTGAGGGCCGCGTTCGTGCCGGCGAACAGTTCCTCGGCGAGCGCTTCGGTCCGGTCGGTCGGGGTCGGTGTCGTCGTGTCGGCTGTCTCTGCCATAGAGAATCGGAGGCGACCGACCCTGCTATAGTTAATTTCTGAGAGTAATACTCCGAGAAGCGACGTGTCTCGACCCCTGAGACAAGGGTTATGGCGTGACACGGCCTCCGATTCTGTGAGGGCACCTCACGGGGGAGACAATGAACGGAACATCGCTATTCGAGGAGCTACTCCAGCAGTCGTACGCGCTCCGGCGGGACTCGCTGGAGCGAGAGACCGGACGCCGACGACTGGAGACGGACGAGCTGCTGGACGTGCTCCGACACCGGGAACTTCTGGAACTGCTCATCGAGGGGCCGTCGGACAGGCGGGACATCCAGACGCAGTTGGGCGTCTCGCGCGCGACCAGCCACCGATTCACGCGTTGGCTCGAACAACAGGGGTTGGCCGAGCGTCGCGACGGTCTTTGGGGTCTCACCGGGCACGGGGAGACGGTCGCCGAGGAGGTGCTTCGCTTCGAGCGGAACCTCCGCGCGGCGGCCCGACTCGAACCGCTCTTGGAGTGTATCTGCCCCGACCACAAGGAGTTCATCATCGAACCGTTCGCCGACGCCGTCGTGACGACGCCGACGCCCGAGGACCCCTACAAACCCGTCGAACGGTTCCTCTCACTCCTGGAGAACAGCGACACCTTCCGCGGGTTCAACACGACGCACATGGTCCCGCCGGGCGTCGGGCGATTCTACGCCTCGCTGTTCGACGACACCGAGACCGAGCTAATCTACCTCCCCGTCGTCGTCGAGACGCTCCGCTCGACGCACCCCGAGCAGGTCGCCGACGCCATCGGACACGGACACCTCGCGTTGCGGACCCGCGAGGCGCTCCCGTACGGCCTCGCCATCTTCGACGGCCGCGTCGGTATCGGCGGTTACGACGACGAGACCGGGACGATGCGCGTCTTCGTCGACACCGACGACGGTATCGCCCGCGAGTGGGCGCGCCGCGTCTTCGAGGCGTACCGCCGCGACTCGGTACCGCTGGAATCGACGGTCGAGACGTGACGGCGCGACCGCTGTCGAACGCGGCTGGTGCGGCGAGAAAGGAGCGGTGAGAAGAGAGACGGAGACGAGAGGGGGAGAGACAGAGACGAGAGAAGGTGCGTTTCGAACCCGTCTACGCCAGTTGCTCGGCGACGGCTTCGACGACGGCTTCCTTCACCTGTTCGCGGCGACCCGAGAGGAACTCGATGCGGCCCTCGCGGATGCCGACGGCCGTGATTCCGGCCTCGGGGGCGCGTTCGCGCGCGGCCTCGGCGACCGCTCGGAGGTCCACGTCGGCGGTGCTGCGGAGGTAGAGTTCGTCCATGGCGACGCCGACGGTGACGAATTTCTCGCCCTCGCGCTCGCGGCGGTGGAGTTCGTCGAGAAGCAGCGCCGTCGGCGGGAAGTCGAAGCGGTGGGTGTACGCGTCCGTGTCGAGGACGGCGAACTGCACGCCCTCGGCCTCGCGGGATTCGAGGTTCGCCTTCGCCGTCTCGACTTCCGCGTCGAGTTTCAGGCGGAACTGCTCGGAGACGTGGCTGGCGAGGTTACCCGCGTTCTCGCCCTCGCCATTGGGCGTGACGCCGTTGTCGAACAGCAGGTCCGTGATGAGTTCGCGCTTGTCCTCGTAGGACTGGTAGTACGCCTCCAGCGCGACGGCCTCGCGGAGTTCGCGGACGTACGTCTCGTCGTAGCCCGCGTCCGTCGCGGCGTCGAGGTACGCCTGCGGGGCGTCCTCCCAGTAGCTCACCGCGGGGAGGTGGCGCAGGTCGTCGCGCACGTCGTCGTTGACGGCGGCGGCGAGGTTGGCGACGAGCGCGCCCGTCGAGAGGTCCGACGCGTCGGCGTCGGCGAGCACCGGCGAGACGAGCACGTCGGTGGACTCCTCTATCTCGGCGTCGACGGCGGCGGCGTCGGCGACGACGCGCTTGGCGCCGTAGATGCTCAGCAGGTCGAGTCCGTCGCTGGATTCGACCGTCGAACCCGTGCCGACGAGGAGGACGAGCGGCAGTTTCTCGCCGTGTCGGTCGCGGTCCTGCAGCATCCGCGTCACGTCGTTGGTCGCGGCGTCCATGCCGTAGACGGCCTCTTCGAGCGGGCGTCGGTCGAAGTAGTGGTACTCGGCGTCGGATTTGGCGTGCTCCTCGCGGATGAGCGGGAGCACGGCGCGCTCGACGGCCGCGCCGGCGACGTAGCCGTCGGCGGTGGCGGTGTGGCGGACGATGACGGGGCGGGACTCGAAGACGGCGCGGCGAATCTCCTCGGCGGCGTCCTGCAACTGGGTGCCGACCGCGGCGATGGCGTCGTGGTCGGCGAGCGGCGTCACGTCGTCGGGGCGCGCGCGGCCGCGGAGCGCGTCGTCGAGGCGGGACTGGACCGTCTCGGCGTCGTCGCCTTCGAGGGAGACGAGTGCCTCGGTTTCGACCTGAATCTCGTTGTGGCGGAGTTCGACCTCGCCGTCGAGGCGAACGACCGACCCGACGTCGACCTCGGGGTAGGCGCGGACGCCCGCCTCGACGAACGCGGCGGCGTCGACGACGCCCGTCTCGTCGCGGACCTCGAAGACGGTCGGCCCGCCGGTCTGCTGGGCGCTGACGACCTCGCCCTCGATGCGGACGGTCTGGCCGACGCGGTCACTCAGCGTGCCGATTTCGACCCGTTCGTAGTCGGCGGTGGGTTCGGACTCGGCCCCACGTGCGCCGTCGGTTCGGTCGTCGCCCTCGCGTGCGTCGCCGGTTCGGTCGTCGGCCCCGCTGCTCTCGCTGCTCTTGCTGCTCTCGTCGCTTTCGTCACTTTCGTCGCTTTCGCTGCTCTCGTCGCGGGAAGCGCTGCCGTGTCGGACCGTCGGCGGCTCGACTTCGTCCTCCGTGTCGCCGCTCTCGTCGCTCTCCGCTGCGTCGTGGTCACCGTCTGCGTCCTGGACGAGCGCACCGCGGAAGTCGCGCTCGGACTGGCGAATCGACCAACCGAGGTCGATGTTGCCGTTGTCGCGGACGTTCTTGACCTGCACGAAGACGGTGTCTCCGGGCTCCCAGTCGAGACTCTCCAATCGACGGTCCAGCTCGCTGCGGTGGAGCAGACCGGTGACGCCCGACGCGAGGTCGACGAACACGCCGAAGTCGGCGTAGCCGTCGACGACGCCGCTGTAGAAGCGGCCGGGGGTTAGTTGTGAAGCTTCGTTACCACGGAACTCGAACACGACGTCCTCCTGGTGGCTGTCGCAAATTCGGCCCTCGACGGGCGTGCCGCAAATGATACACGTACCCATTTGCTCGGAGAAAATGGCCCCGCCCTAAAACGGTTGTCGAAAGTCCTCTGCGAGCGAGCGGCGAGACGAACCGCGACGACGCGCCGCGTTCGAGCGAACGCTCGCCCACGCGGGTCGGCGCTGACCCCGACGGAGTCTGTCGATTCCCGGACTAATTCTCAGATTCCGCGTCGCCCTCGCGGTGCGCCGACGGTCGCCGTACCGGCCGAGACGCTCAGATGAGCGTCAGCGAGTGGAGCAGTTCCTCGGCGAGCGCCACGAGCGGACCGAGCCCACGGAAGGCGAAGCCGAAGACGAACGCCGACGGAATCGCCGAGACGAGCGCCGCCCGAAACAGCGACGTCCGGTGTATCTCGCTGATACCGATGGTCAGGAGTCCGGCCCCGTAGAGCGCGCAGACGACCCGGAGTTCCGGTATCGGGACGCCGGCGAACACGCACGGCGCGGTCGCGTACGCGATGGTCTGGACCGTCTCGCTGACGCCCGCGCGGTCCCGAACCGCGAGGACGAGAAGCACCGTCTGCAGCGCCGCCGTCAGGTGAAGCGTCGCGGGCGCGACGAACAGCGCGACGACCAACAGTACGAGGAGGCTCGTCACCGCTCGGCTGTCGGCGACGAGGGGGACGAGTTCCGTACCCAGCACCGTCTCGCTGGAGAACGCGAGCATCCCGCCGACGAAGCAGAGCGCGACCAGCACGCCGAACACCAGTCCCGGTGCCTGGTCGCCGGGGGCGACGCCGTTGCGGAAGAAGCGCCGCGGGCGAATCAGCACCTCGACCCACGCGCGGGCGAGGCCGCGCGGGCCGCGGTCGCGACCGTTCCGGGGATTCTCCACCCACGTAGTCACGGTCGACCTAGTCGCTCCGGAGGGTATGACAGTTCCGACAACGCGCCTCGTACGACTCCTCGGCGCCGACCATGATGGTGGGGTCGTCGACGTGGGCGGGTTCGCCGTCGATGAGCCGCTGGTTCCGCGTCGCCGGTTCGCCGCAGACCGTACAGATCGCCTGTAGCTTGTCGACGTACTCGGCCAGCGCCATCAACTGCGGAACCGGGTCGAACGGTTCGCCGCGGAACGTCTGGTCGGTGCCCGAGACGATGACGCGGCGGCCGTCGGCGGCGAGCGCCTCGCACACCTCGACCAGCGTCTCCGAGAAGAAGTTCGCCTCGTCGACGGCGACGACCTGCTCGCCGTTGAGGTCGTCGAGCATCTGCCAGACGCCCTCGCCCTCGTTGTCGACGACGGCCGCCTCCCACTGCCGACCGTTGTGCGACCCGATGGTCGTCTCGCCGTAGCGGTCGTCGATGGCCGGTTTGAACACCGCCACCTCCTGTCCCGCGATCTCGGCGCGACGGAGGCGTCGCAGCAGTTCCTCGGTCTTTCCGGAGAACATGGAGCCGGTGATGAGTTCGACCCATCCGCTCCGGGTGATGGCGTGCATGAGGTGTCCTCGGTGCGAGCGAGACCAAAACGATTGTCTTCTTCGTCGGACTGTCGTCGCGCCGCACCGAACCGATAACCGACTCCGAGTGGCACCCGTCAACACCATGACGACCGCCAGCGACCGAGCTCTCTCGGACGTTCGGGGCGCGGTGTACGTCCCCGCGCGGGCGTTCAACGCCTACCAGTTCTGGGAGGCGTACGACCCCGACGAGACCGAGCGCGACTTTCGCCTCGCCAAGCGACTGAACCGCGACGCACTCCGCCTCTTTCTCAGCTACGAGTACTGGTTCGACGCCCCCGAGGCGATGGAGCGACGCGTCGACAACCTGCTGTCGACCGCCGAGGAGGAGGGACTTCGAATCGTCCCGATTCTCTTCGAGAGCGCGGGCGAGGAGCCGACGCGCGAACGCCGTCGCGACCGCGACCCGCACACCGCCTGCGCCGTCCGGTCGCCGTCGCATGACGTCATCAACGACGAGAGTCGGTGGAGCGGTCGAGACGACGGCCGCGGAAGCGGGGACGGCGACGACCGAGACGGCGGCGTCCTCTCGGAGGCGAAGCGGGCGCTCGGCCTCGGCGACGACGCGACACACGCCGAGGAAGGACGCGACGGCGACGACCGATTCGGTCGGCGAGCGGGCGGTCCGCGCGAGTACGTCGAGTGGTTCGTCGACCGCTACGGCGACGACGACGCGCTGCTCGCGCTCGAAATCATGAACGAACCCGGCGACTGGGACCGACGCCTGAAGTTCGCGCGTCGGATGCTCCGCGTCGCCGACGACAACCGAGCGGACGTGCCGCTGACGATGGGCTGTAAGGGACTTAGATACAACGCGCTGTACGACGACCCCGAACTCGACGTGTTCCAGTTCCACCTCAACCTACCGCCGACGGCGAAAAAGATGGAGGAGCGGATGCAGAACGCCCGCGAGTTCGCCGACGACCACGGCAGACCGGTGTGGCTCACCGAGTGGCAGCGTACGCGCAAAGAGCCGCCGAACAAGTTCCTCCCGAACTACGCGTCGCTCGCCGGGACCATCCGCGATGGCCCCGTCGACGGCGACTTCTTCTGGTCGCTCATGCTGAAACCGGCGTACCTCCCCGACCAGCGCGAGAAGGGCCGAATCAACGGCGTCTTTCACCGAGACGGCAGCGTCTACTCGGGGGTCGACGCGCGAGCGCTCGCGGGCGACGATTCGGCGGAGTTCGAGGAGCGACGCCGACAACCGTCGTGGTTGCCGGCGGACCTCACCCGCGCCGAGACGGACTGAGTTCTCTGCCCGAGTCACTCCGCGGAGCGTTCGCCCGCGCCGACGTTCTGGTCGCTCTCGAACGTCGGCGGGTCGGGTTCGATGGTCGCGTACTCGACGACGCGCCGTCCGAGCGTGGCGACGCGCGAGTCGAGTCGCTCGTCGACGAACTCCCCGTCCTCGAACGCGCCACTGGCGCGCGGGACGGCGACCTGGTGCGGGAGCACCCAGGCGTTGAACGCCCGGCAGACCGAGCGGAGGTGGTCGAGCGCCGTCACCGGGAACGCGCCGCCGGCGACGGCGAGCAGTCCGACCGTCTTCCCCTCGAACTCGTCGAACCGGCAGTAGTCGAGCGCGTTCTTCAGCACGCCCGAGTACGACCCGTGGTACACCGGCGTCCCGAGCAAGACCGCGTCCGCTTCGCGGAGCGTTCGACGCAACCGCTCGGCGTCGCCCGCGGTCCGCTCGTCGGCGTCCAGCATCGGGAGGTCGAACTCCCGAAGGTCGACCAGTTCACCGGTTCCGCCGGCCTCTTCGGCGGCTTCGAGCGCGCGCTGCAGCGACAGTCGGGTGTAGCTTCGCTCTCGGAGACTCCCGCAGACGGCGACGACGTGTGTCGGCATGACGAGTTCTCGGATGCCGCCCGACAAAACTGTACGGCCGAGTAGTCGTCACCCCACACTCATCCCTCCGAGCGTCGTCGCCGTCGAGGAGGCCGTCGCCGAACTCACGCGTCGACAGACCGACGGCTACGCGTACCTCGAAGTCACCCGAACCGAGGGCTCAGCGTCGGAGACGAACAAGCGTCTCGTCGCTCCCGCTCTCACCCTCGTCCTCGCCACCGACCGCGATGACTTCGACGAGGCCGTCGCTCGCCAGGTCGCCGACCAACCCGCGCAGCCACTCGCGACCCGTCTCGCCGCCGTAGTCGACGCGGACTCGCGGGCCGAGCGCGTCGAGCGCGAGTTCGTCGTACTCGCCGAGAATCCGAATCACCCGCCCGCGAAACTGCCGTCGACTCCCCTCGAAACTCGGTTGCGTCGGGACGTCCGGCGCGGTGAAGTCACCGGTTTCGTAGGCGTGACACCACTTCCGCCACGGACACCCCGACTCGTCGCAGGTCGGCGTCTTCGTACAGGCGACGCCGCCGAGTTCCATGATGGCGTTGTTCCAGACGCGCGACTCGCCCTCGGGCATCAGTTCGGCTGCCGCCGCCTCGAACGCCGCGTCGTCGTCGGGAACGTCGAACGCGCGGTGGAGCACGCGCTTGACGTTCGTGTCGACGACGGCGTCGCCCTCGTTGAACGCGAAACTCGCCACCGCGTTAGCGGTGTAGGGTCCGACGCCCATGAGTTCCTGCAGCTCTTCGGGCGTCCGCGGGAACTCGCCGCCGTACTCCGTTTCGACCTGGTTGGCCGCCTCGTGGAGGTACTTCGCGCGGTTGTTGTAGCCGAGGCTGTGACTCGACCAGAAGGCGACGACGTCGGCGCGGTCGGCCGCCGCGAGCTCCGCTGCGGTCGGCCAGCGGTCGAGAAACGCCTCCCACGCCGGGACGACGCGGTCGAGTTGCGTCTGCTGGCTCATCACCTCCGAGACGAGAATCGCGTACGGGTCCTCGGTCCGCCGCCACGGGTAGTCACGGTGGTCGTCCTCGTACCACGCGACGAGTGCATCGCGGACGGGGCCGAGGTCCGTCGGCGCGGCCGGGAGCCGACGGTCGGCTTCGTCGGCGTCGGCCGGTTCGTCGGTCATCGTCGACTGTTGCGCTCTCGCCGGTTAAGCGGTGACGGTTCCTCCTCGCACCCTTCGACTGAACGTTCAGCGCACACGTAGATTCGTTGACGACAGTACGAATCAGGGTGAAAGTATATAGTGCCGGAGTCGAATCGCCGGCTATGGAATCACGTACCGCTCTCCGACTCGGCGTCGCGGTCATCGTCCTCCCGGCGTCGACGCTCGTGCTTCTGGCCGCCGGCCCGCTCGGGTGGCTCGTGTTGCTCGTCGGCGCTTCGCTCGTCATCTCGGGTGCGCTCGGCGAGCGCGACCGACTCCCGTCGCGGCGGCGGCACAGTTACACCGACTGCCCCGACTGCGGGACCCACAACGTCACCGGCCGCACCGTCTGCCGGGACTGCGGCGCGGGCATCGCCTGAACCGGTCCACCGCCGACCCGAAGCCGAAAACGGTAATCGGCCGCCGCGCTACCTGTGGGTGTGAGCCTCGACGACCTCCGCGACGACGTAGACGAACGGTACGGCGAGTACGGCGACTCGATTTCGCTCGACCTCGACCGCGAGACGAAACACGAGTTGGCGATGCTGTCGGCGGTGTTCGACGGCGACGAGGGCGAACTCGTCCGACGGGCGATACACACGCTGTTCCAGTCGACCGTCGGCAGCGGCGACCTCGACTTCCACCTCCGGCAGGCGTACGACACCACCTACGACGAGTATCTCGCCGGGATGACGTACGACGAGATGACGGGCGCGAACCAGTACCCCGAGCGCGACGACGTGCGTCGGTATCAGATGTAGAAAGCCTTCGACAACCCGCCGGAGTGCGGGTCGCCTCGCCCTTTGCACGTTTACCGGAGGAGCAGAGCGCCTCCGATTTCTCGCTCGCTTTTCTCGCAAGAGCACCAGGCCCGCAGGCGCGAGTCGCGCACGGCGGCGCGACACGCGCTGAGCCTCGGCCTCCCCAACCGACTCCTTCGCTCGCGCTACGGCTCGCTCAGTCGCCCCTCGCGCATCTGTCGCGCCCACAGAGGGGCGCTCCGGCGCGCGCCGGTCGGCTGCGTCGCTCTCACGACTGTCGAGTAGATAACTAACAGACGGAGTATCGTTCACATCTCCGATTCACAGGGCGGCGCTCCGTTCACCCGCCTCGACCGCGCCTGCGGCGAATGCTCAGGTCACGAGGCGGGTTGGCCGCGCTCTCGTTCAAAAACGTTCGCTCGCTCAGTCCGCCGGTCGGGGACTCGGCGACGGCGAGCCGCCGGGAAGCGCCGGCAGATTCAGGTCCACCCGCCGGAGGAGCTGCGCGTTGATGGCGACGATGACTGTGCTCAGCGACATGAGGAGCGCGCCGACCGCGGGCGACAGAAGGATGCCGACCGGTGCGAGAATCCCCGCCGCCAGCGGGATGGCGAACACGTTGTAGCCCGCCGCCCAGACGAGGTTCTGCTGCATCTTTCGGTAGCTCGCCCTGCTGAGTTTGACGAGGCGGACGACGTCGAGCGGGTTGTTCTGGACGAGGATGACGTCCGCCGACTGCACCGCGACGTCCGTCCCGCTCCCGATGGCGATACCGACGTCGGCGCGCGCGAGCGCGGGTGCGTCGTTCACGCCGTCGCCGACCATCGCGACGAGTTTGCCCTCGCTCTGGAGTTCGCCGATTTTCTCGTCTTTGTCCTCGGGCAGCACCTCGGCGAAGACGGTGTCGATGCCGAGTTCGTCGGCGACGGCCCGGGCGACGTCCTCGGAGTCGCCGGTCAGCATCGCCACTTCGACGCCGAGTTCGTGCAGCGCGTCGACGACCTGGTAACTCTCCTCGCGAACGACGTCGGCGAGCGCGAAGGCAGCGACGGGAGTAGCCTCGCTGCTCGCGTGTCGCTCCGCTCTCGTTCGTTCGTTCGAGGGTTCACTTCGGTCACCCTCGCGGACCAGATAGACGACGGTCTGGGCGTTTCTCCCCGCTCTATCGGCGAACTCGTCGAGGTTCGATGGGACGTCTCCGTCGAGTTGCGAGAGGAGGTTCGGCCCGCCGACGTAGACCGTCTCTCCGTCGACCGTCGCGCGGACGCCGCGCCCCTTGAGCGCCTCGAACCCCGTCGCAGTTCGCGCGTCGACGCCGCGCTCGTCGGCCGCGTCGCGGATGGCCTGCGCGATCATGTGCTCGGAGTCGCCTTCGACGGCCGCGGCGAGCGCGAACGCCTCGTCTTCGGTGAGGTCACCGGTGGTCGCGACGTCCACGACTCCCTGTTCGCCCTTGGTGAGCGTCCCGGTCTTGTCGAAGACGACCGTGTCGAGTTCGCGCGCCTGCTCCATGGCGATGCGGTCGCGGACGAGCATCCCGTTTCGCGCCGCCAGCGACGTGTTGATGGCGACGACGAGCGGAATCGCCAGACCGAGCGCGTGCGGACAGGCGATGACGAGCACTGTGACCGCGCGTTCGATGACGGGACTACCGAACGAGGTGGCGAGCGTCCACGCCACGGCGGTGACGGCCGCCGAGGCGACCGCGACGTAGAACAACCACCCCGCTGCCCGGTCGGCGAGTACCTGCGTCTTGGATTTACTCCCCTGCGCCTCTTCGACGAGTCGCATGATTCCGGCGAGCGCCGTCTCTTCTCCGGTGGCCGTGATTCGGACTCGGAGACTCCCGTCGCCGTTGACGGTGCCGCCGATGACCTCGTCGCCCGGCTCTTTCGAGACCGGCCGCGACTCGCCCGTGATCATCGCCTCGTTCACGTCGGAGTCGCCCTCCTCGACGACGCCGTCGGCGGGGACGTTCGCGCCGGGGCGGACGAGCACGAGGTCACCCTCGGAGAGGTCGCTCACGGGGACCTCCTCGGTGTCGCCGCTCTCGGCGATTCGCTCGGCGGTGTCGGGGATCAGTTTGGCGAGTTCGTCGAGCGCGCTCGACGCACGGCGAACGCTGCGCATCTCTATCCAGTGACCGAGCAGCATGATATCGATGAGCGTCACGAGTTCCCAGAAGAACGCCGTAGTCGTCGGAAAGACGACGCTCGCGAGGCTGTAGACGAACGCGACGCTGATGGCCATCGAGATGAGCGTCATCATCCCCGGCGAGCGGTCGCGCAGTTCGGGCACAGCCATCCGGAGGAACGGGACGCCGCCGTACCCGAAGACGACCACCGCGAAGACCGGGTTTATCCACTCGCTGCCGGGAACTGCCGGCGCCGAGAACCCGAGCCACTGTTGGAGCATCTCGCTGTAGAGCAGCACCGGAATCGACAGCAACGTCGAGACGAAGAACCGGCGACGAAACAGCTGTTCGTGGCCGGCGTGCATCCCGCCGTGGTCGCCGTGGTCGCCATCGCCATCGTGGTCGCCGTGGCCATCGTGGTCGCCGTGGCCGCCGTTGCCATCGTGGCCGTTGTGGTCACCGTGGCCCTTGTGCCCTCCGCGGTCGCCGTGGTCGGATCTCTCTCCCCGGCGTTCGACCGATTTCTCGGCTTCGCCAGCCTCGGCGTCGGCCTCCTCTTCGAGGAGCGACTGTTCTACGCGTCGGTCCCTCCGCTCGTCGGCCGTCTCCTGCGCACTGTCTGTGCCTCCCTCGTCGGTGTGGGTACCATGGTCAGTGCGGTCGGGTGCCTCTCCGTTCTTCGAGTTGTGGTGGTCGCCCATGGCGTCATCCTCGTTCGCCGAGATACGACCGCGACACTGATTGACATTTTGTGTCGGCTCCCGACTGTCGCAGGCGTTGTCCGTTTCGGATACCGGATGCCCGTAACCGCGTTGCCAGCGACTACTCGGGGGGCACTCGACTCGAATTCGGCGAAACGCGGTTTCGACGCCCCGCCTTCGCCGACAGATATTGATTGATTCGTACCTTTCACTTGTCTACCGACGACCGTTTCCGAAACGTCGGCCGGGCAGAAAATCGTCGGAAAGAGCCTGTAGGTTCACGTATCGATGATATTCGCTTTCGGGAGCTTCCCCGAACAGTAATCAGCGGCGGTGTCGTTATTGTACGGTATGGGATACACTCTGCAGAAGCGAGTCGACGGCGAGTTCGACGAGACCGTCGAAGAGACGATAGCCGCCCTCGGGGACGAAGGGTTCGGCGTCCTCTGCGATATCGACGTGCGAGCGACGTTCGCTGAGAAACTCGACGAGGAGTTCCGTCGGTATCGAATCCTCGGCGCGTGCAGCCCGAAACTCGCCCGCGAAGGGCTCGAAGACGAAATCGAGTTGGGCGCGCTCCTGCCGTGTAACGTGGTCGTCTACGAAACCGACGACGAGGACGTCGTCGTGAGCGCCATCGACCCAACCCGGTTGCTCGAAATCGCCGACAACTCCGATCTCGACCCGATTTCCGAAGAGGTGTCCGACCGATTCGAGCGGGTTCTCGACGCACTGTGAACGAACGAGAGCACTCGTCGACCGCTCGGCGGCGGTTTCTCCAGCTACTGGGCGGCGTCGGTGCGGCCGGTCTCGCCGGTTGTTCCGAGGCGGGCGTCTCGTCGAGTGCCGACGACTCGCCGTCGGCGACGCCGCGTTCGCCCCCTTCGGAACCCGCCGACGTGACGGCTGCGTTGCGAGCCGCACCCGGTACCGTGAAACCGGGAGCAGACGCGTCAGCCGAGAACTGGCTCTACAACGGCGAGTTTCCCGGACCCGAACTTCGGGCGACCGAGGGGGAGGTAATCGAAGTCGAACTGACCAACGGGCTCCCGGAGTCGACGACCATTCACTGGCACGGCGTCCCCGTGGCGAACGCGATGGACGGCGTCCCGAACGTCACCCAGCAGCCGGTCGACTCCGGCGACTCGTTCACGTACAAGTTCCGCGCGGAACCCGCCGGGACGTACTTCTTTCACAGTCACGTCGGTCTCCAACTCGACCGCGGACTCCTCGCTCCGCTCGTCGTCGAGGAACGAGACCCACACGTGGACTACGACCGCGAGTACACCGTCGTGGTCGACGATTACCTCGACGAAGCACCGCAGCCGCTGTCCGATATCGACTCCGGCGCTGGGCCTGGCGGTGGCGGCAACCAGGACGGAACCGACGGCGGCGGTCCCGGCGGGATGGGCGGCGGTGGCCCCGGTGGGATGGGTGGCGGCGGCCCCGGCGGGATGGGAGGTCCGATGGCGGACAGACGGCCGCCGTATGCCGGTCTTCTCGTCGACGGGCGATTGCCCGACGACCCCCGGAGCTTCGCCGTCAGAGAGGGCGAACGCGTCCGATTTCGGTTCATCAACGCCAGTAGTGCGACGGCCTTCCGGGTGCGCGTCGCCGGTCATCCGCTCACCGTCACGCACGCCGACGGGCGCCCGGTCGAACCGGTCTCCGTCGATTCGTTCGTCTTCGGTTCCGGCGAACGCTACGACGCGATCGTCGAAGCCGACGAACCGGGGCGGTGGGAGATGCGCGCCGACGCCATCGACGGCGACGAAACCCCGGCGCGAGCGGTGCTGGCGTACGAGGGAAGCGACTCGTCCGGCCGACCGGCGACCCCGTCGTCGGAAGGGCGTCGGTTGACGTACGACGACCTGCAGGCGGTCTCGCCGCTGGAAGGTGTCAGCGGCAGCCCGGACCGAACTTTCGACCTCACGCTCTCGGCCGGACGTGGGTCGGACCGGTGGCTCATCGACGGGCAGGCGTACCCCGACGCGGATCCGCTCCCCGTCCGAGCGGGCGAGCACGTCCGAGTCCGCATGGTGAACCGCAGTCCGGTCATCCACCCCATGCACCTCCACGGACACTTCTTCCAGGTCGGTGACGCGGTCAAGGACACCGTCATCGTTCCGGGTCACATGGGGGAGGTCACGTTCGACTTCGTCGCCGACAACCCCGGAGACTGGCTGTTCCACTGCCACAACCTCTACCACCTCGAGGCAGGGATGGCTCGTACCGTGACGTACGAGTAGGCGGCGTCGACCGCGGCGTCCCCGCGGCGAGGCGACGGCGTCGACCGCGGCGTCCCCGCGGCGAGGCGACGACGTCGCCCGCGAGCGTCCCCGTGACGAGGCGACGACGTCGCCCGCGTCTCACGTCCAGCGGAGTCGACTACAGTCGATAGCTCGACTCGGTGTCGTATGGAGGGACAGTCGCGGTTTGCTGGGCGACCCACGCCAGTCGGAGGACGAACGCGAAAAGAACCGCCAGCGGGGCGAATCCGAGGACGAACGTGACAGTGACCGCGCCGACGAACAACGTCGACGGCACGGCGGCGACCGTGTTTGCGTTGTAGAGAACGAGAGCGAGACCGCTCCCGACGATGGCGGGGACGCCGATGTACAGGAGAATCCGCGACAGATAGGCCAGTTCCTTCTGGACGTACACCGTCCTGAAGTACTTGCGCGCCACGTCGATCTGCAGCAAGGTCGCCTCGATGCGGTCGAGGTGACGCAGAAGTTCGTCGGTGACCGGGTCGGCGTCACCGCTCTGCAAGCCGGCTATCGTCTGGAGCTGGTCCGCGTGAGTCGTCGACACCGTCGCGGACATCACGGAGAAGATACTCCCGTCTTCGGCGTCCAGCGTCCGGCTCACCGCTTGTGCGTCGCGTTCGAGCGAGTCGCTGAGTGACCGGAGTCGTCGCCGGGTCTGTGCGTCGTCGACTCGGTCGGTCAGTGCCGCGAGTTCGCCCGCTTGCGCTTCGAGGCTCCGATGGAGTAGGTGGAGGAAGCCCGACGGCGACTTCGGACTCGTCGACGCGCCCACCAGCTCCTCGACGTCGTGTCGATAGCTCAGCGTCTCGTTGATGCGCTTTCGCAGTGTCCCCGGTTCTCCGAGCTCGCGCGAGAGAACCAGTTGGTTGATCGATAGCACGACCGTGAGTAGCGTTAGGTCCCCCGTGAGAAGCGAGCTGTAGAGGAAGTACATCGGACTCCCCGGCCGGACCGACGACGGGCCGAACGGGAGGAGAACCGCGAGAAACCCGCCGAGCGTCAGTAACAGGACACCGCCGGCGATAGAGAGGCGATTCCCCTCTAGCAGTAACCAGTCCGCTATACGACGATATCCGCTTTCTCCGGTCGCGGGCCGAGCTCCGTCTGCCATCGGGTAACCGTTCGCCCCGCGTTCGGAAAGATGCTCTCCGGACTGCGCGGCGCGCTGCGTCGGTGGTCGGTCTCTCGTCCGACCGCTACCCGCTCAGGCCGTCGCTTCGATGGCCTCACAGAGCAGGTCGCAGCCGAGCGAAATCTCGCGCTCGGTCACGTCGAGCGGCGGCAGGATTCGAAGCACCTTGTACCCGCACGAGAGCGTGAGCAGGCCGCGCTTCAGTGCCGCCTCCTGCACCGCGTCGCGGTGTTCTTTCGTCTCGAACTCGACGGCGAGCATCAGTCCCTTCCCGCGGAGGTCTTCGACGCCCGGCAGGTCGGCGTCGGCCAGCGTCTCGAGGAACTGCTCGCCGCGCACGACGGCGTTGTCCATCAGGTCGTACTCCTCGATGGCGTCGAGCGTGAGCGCGCCCTGCAGCGAGGCGATGATGTCACCCGCACCCCACGTCGAGGAGATTCGACTCTTCTCGGCGGGGAATATCTCCTCCTTCGAGATGGTCGCGCCGACGCGCAGCGACTTCGCGGCGGTGATGACGTCCGGTTCGATGGGGAAGTGGTCCGACCCCCACATCTTCCCGGTCCGGCCCACGCCGGACTGAATCTCGTCGGCGACGAGCGTGATGTCGTACTCGTCGACGAGGTCGGCGAGCTCCCGCATGAACGCGTCGCTCGGGATGCGGTAGCCGCCCTCGCCCTGAATCGGTTCGAGGATGATGTAGGAGAGCTCCTCGGGGTTGATGTGGCCGCGCTTGGGGTGGAGTTTCTCGCGGAGTCGGGAAGTGCCGTCGACGAAGAAGCCGCAGGAACAGCTATCCTCCGAACAGGTTCGGTCGTCGCAGTAGGGCATGTCGTGGACGCCCGATATCTCGGGGAACTTCCGCCGGTAGACCTCTTTCGAGCGGTTCAGGGAGAGCGCGCCCAGCGTCCGCCCGTGGAACGCGCCGTCGAAGGTGATGCCGTACTTGCCGCCGTCGGCGTGGTCGTAGCTGATTTTGATGGCGTTCTCGACGGCTTCGGCGCCGGAGTTCGAGAGGAAGACGGTGTCCATCCCGTAGTGGTCGGTGGCGTCGACGAGGCGCTCCATCAGCCCCGCCGGACCCGGCAGCGGGTCGTCGTCGAACTCGTGGCCGCTGGAGGCGTAGAAGTCCTGTCCGGCGATTTTGAGCGGGTCGACGAGGTCGAACTCCGACATCGGCTCCATGATCTTCGGGTTGTTGTACCCGAGCGGCGCGGCGGCGACGTGGCTCGTGAAGTCCAAGAGGACGTTGCCGTCGACGTCGGTGCAGAACGGACCCTCCGCCGGGGCGGAGGTGTCCCAGACGAAGTCGTAGACGTACGTGCTCGGGGCGGCGTGTTCGCGGTGTCGCTCGGCCCACTGCCGGGCGCGTCGCCCGGGCATCGCTTCGACGCTGGGGGTTACCGTCTCGCGGTCCATGACCCGCGGTACGGAGAGACATATGTTAAGAGATTCGTTACGATTGAGGAAAGATTTGCACCCGGGCTCCTCCGCCGGGCGACTCAGCCGAACAGCGCGACGGCCGCCGTGGTGACGCCGGAGAGAACGAGGACGACGACGCTCCAGAACGCCACCCGCCGAGCGAACGGTTTCGGTCCCGCCGCCGACAGCGCCGCTTTGACGACGATGCTGGATGCGGTCGCCAACAGCACCGCGATGACGGCGTCGGGCCCGCCGATGGTTCCGCTCCGGTAGAGGAGAACGGCCGACGTGGTCGCACCCGCGGAGGAGACGAGTCCCGAGGCGAACGCGCTGATGAACAGCCCCGTCGACCCGAACTCGGCCTGTGCGAGCGTCCCCGACGCGAGGATGAGCAGGAAGACGAACCCGAACGAGAGTGCGTTCTGCAGCGAGAACGGACTCTCGAGGTCCATCTCCACGTTCGCCTTCCAATCGGCGACGAGCGCGGCGATGGCGACGCTCCCGACGACGATGACGCCGAGCGGAACGACGGCGGTGGTCAGCGTCGGCCCCGAGGAGTTCAGCGTGAACAGCAGAACGATAGCGAGGTTTCGAACGGCCATCGCGGCGTTGGCGAGCAACACCCCGGCGACGCCGTAGGTCGCCGCTTCCGGTCGCTGGTTGACGTGGTCCAGCATCGTCCCGACGACGGCCGTCGAGGAGGCGAGACCGCCGAAGAACCCGGTGACCGCGATGCCGCGACTGCCGTAGCTTCTGACCACGGCGTAGTTGACGATGCCGATGCCGGCTACGGTGACGACCATCAACCACGCGACGCGAGGCTCCAGCGGGATGCCGTAGACGTCTATCTCGCCCGGCGGCAACAGCGGATAGACGACGAACGCGAGGATGGCGAACTCCGTCGACGACCGAAGCTCTTCGCGCGAGAGCGCGCCCGCGAATCCGTGTAGTTCGCGTTTGAGCACGAGCAACAGCGAGGAGACGACGGCGACGGTGACCCCCGCGAGCACGTAACCCGACGCGACGAGCGCACCGACGCCGTAGGCGACGAGCAGCGAGACGGACGTGGTGAGCGACAGCCCCTCGTCCTCTCCGTCGCGAAGACTCTCCGCCGCGAGGAGTATCCCCTGGACGATGACTAACACGCCGCCGACGGCCAGCAACGCCTCGCCGAGGTTCTCCTCGCGAGCGAGAATAGTGAACACCGCGGCGACGAGACTCGTCAGCGAGAACGTTCGGATGCCGGCGGACTTGTCCGACCACTCGCGCTCTAACCCCAGAAACAGCCCCAGCGCGGCGGCTAAGACGAGCCGGGCGACCGTCTCGTCGAGCGAAGGCGGCAACGGACCCCCCGACTGCAGAACCGATAGAGAGAGCATATCCCGTCTGCTACGTGACCACCCGTGTTAACTCTCCGGGCGCGACACCCTTTTGTCACCTCCACACAGCCTCTTGGTATGTCGACTGAGAAGGACGTCGATGCTCCGAGGACGCTTCTGGGTTTCGACCGCTCCCGACTCGGCTGGTGGTTCCTCGCGGCCCTCCTGGCTGTCGCCCTCTGCTACGTCGTGTACTCGTTCGTCGGCACCGTCGTGTTCGGCCTGTTCATCTACTACGCGACGCGACCCATCTTCCGGCGACTCGACGAGCGGATTCATCCGCCGAGTCTCGCGGCCGCCGTCGCCATGTTCGCGCTGGTGCTGCCGGCGCTGGCGCTCGTGGGCTACGCGCTGCTCATAGTGGTCCGGCAACTCGGCTCGGTGACGGGCAACGGAATCAGTCCCGAACGACTCGGCATCGATCCGACCGTCCTCGAACAGCTCACGGAGTTGACGGACGTTCGAGCGCTACTGTCGGGCGATCTGCTCCAGTATCTCACGGCCTCGAACCTCCAGTCGGCGCTCGACTCGCTGGGTTCGGCGGCGGGGACGCTCGCGTTTCTCGGCATCGGGCTCATCCACCTGTTCGTGATGAGCGCGCTGGCGTTCTACCTGCTGCGCGACGACCGGAAGCTCGCCTCGTGGTTCGAGTGGCGCATCGCCGGCGAGAACAGCGTCGCCGTCGCCTACCTCCGCGCCGTCGACAACGACCTCAACAGCATCTTCTTCGGAAACATCCTCAACGCCGCCGTCACCGGCACTATCGCCGTTATCGCGTACTCGGCGTTGAACGCGTTCGCGCCGCCGGGCGTCGCCATCCCCGCGGCGGCGCTCGTCGGGCTGCTGGCGGGCGTCGCCAGCCTCGTCCCCGTCGTCGGGATGAAACTGGTGTACTTCCCGGTCGCCATCTACATGGCGCTCGTCGCGCTGGTGCCGCCGTCGAACCCCGCCGGTCTCTGGTTCGTCGCCGCCTTCGCCGCCGTCTCGTTCGTCGTCGTCGACACCATCCCGGACCTCGTGCTCCGACCGTACGTCTCGGGCCGCTCCCTGCACGTCGGCGCGGTGATGCTCGCGTACACCCTCGGCCCGCTGCTGTTCGGTTGGTACGGTATCTTCCTCATGCCGGTGCTGCTGGTACTCGTCGTCCACTTCGCGCGCATCATCCTCCCGGAACTCGTCTCAGGCGACCCGATTCGGCCGTACGCCGTCGACCCGAGTTGGCTGCCCGGCGACCCGGTCGAGGACGCCGCGACCCAGC
Organism: Haloprofundus sp. MHR1; assembly: GCF_005155585.1. Classification (NCBI taxonomy): domain Archaea; kingdom Methanobacteriati; phylum Methanobacteriota; class Halobacteria; order Halobacteriales; family Haloferacaceae; genus Haloprofundus; species Haloprofundus sp. MHR1. Next base: position 1,094,141 of record NZ_CP039833.1, on the reverse strand, counting down.
CGACAAACGGCGGTGAAGCGGTCTCGGACCCGGTCGAGCGACGCCAGTCCCAGTCTCAGCCCCGGCCCCGGTCGACCGGGGCCGACGCGGCGGACGAAAACGGGGGCGTCGGAACTGACGGAACCGACGGAAACGAAGGCGACGCTGGCGATTCTGCGGCCGGCGCGGCCCCGAACTCGGAGAGCGACGACGCGGCGTCGGAGAGCGACGACACTTCCGAGGCGTCTGACGACGAGAAACAGTCGTGATGTAGTCGGCGAACTCAGTTCTCGACTTCGACCCCGGCGTCGGCTTCGCTCTCGGACTCGACGTACCGGGACTCCCAGTTCGAACGAGCGTTTATCTCGCGCCGTCCGCGTCGAGTGAGCGTGTAGTAGTTCGTGCGCCGGTCGCGCTGGCCTTTGTCCACCAGTCCTTTCTCGACGAGGGTGTCGAGATTCGGATACAGCCGACCGTGGTGAATCTCCTTCTCGTAGTAGTCCTCTAACTCCTCTTTGATGGCCAGGCCGTGTGGTTCCTCTAATCCCGCGATCACGTACAGCAAGTCTCGTTGGAATCCTGTCAGGTCGTACATCGGTAACGTCTACGCCGGTATTTCTGTCGGATTGAAATAAGCATATCGACTACCTCTTCCTGATACCGTCTCGTAACGGTTCTGCGCTCGGTCTCCTCCATCCCTGTACAGATAACTGAAGTGAATTATTGCCGGCAGACGGTCGGTTGTCCGGTGAATATGTCCAGGATTCGACCATGAGTTTCGGCGTCGGTCCGTCTCCGACGCCGGGGCTTCCGTCTCCGACCCGGAGCGTCTCAGAGGGTGCGCTGGGCTTATGCCCCAGGTCGACGTACGGTATCGTATGCCGGAAGAAGTACTTTTCAAGACGGAACATCGTCAGCGCCGTGCGGACGTCGCCAACTACCTTCGGACCGTCGCGGACAAACTCGACTCGGGCGACCCGATCACGCTCTCGGCCGGCGACCAGTCGGTGACACTCGACGTCCCCGCGCAGCCGACGTTCGAGGTGAAAGCCGAACGGGAGACGTCGGCGACGAGCGACTCGGCCGAACTCAGCGTCGAGTTCGAGTTGGAGTGGGACGAGGGTAGCAGCGGCGAAGGCGGTGTCGACGGCGAACTCAGCATCGAGTGACGCTGTCTGCGGACGTCGAATTTTCCGGTAGCGGACGCTCGTGAGAGACGAACGCGCCGCTCGGAGTGTCGTGTATCAAAAGGAAAGCAAGCCACGCGAAATACCGCGTGGGTGCTTGCCGCCCTGAATTGGTCCCCGCTGACGCTTCGGCCCTCCAAGCGAAGCGTCACGACCATCTACCGCGCGTTTTTACTTAAACTTACCGACGGCGCGTGAGACCTTCGTTTTCGCTTAGATGTGTTCCTCTTCGAGCACCCAACCGAGTGCGCGCTTGTAGTACGTGAACATCTGTTTGACCCGCTCGTGACGCATCTCCTCGTCTTCGAGTTGCGTTTTGAGGAACTCGTACTGTTCTCGAACCTCGGCTTCGTTACGCATCGGTCGAACGTAGACCGACGACCACCAAAGAACCCGCCGCCGCGTAGCGTGATGTCGGCGCCGGGTGACAGCAGACGCCGCCTTGTCGCCGGTACCGGCCGCGTGATAGTGCCTCAGTTAGTCTCGTCCGCACCGCCTTCGGCCTCGACGGCGGGTCGGTTCCACGAACGACGGCTCGTGGTCAGGCACTCACGGTGAAGTACTGGTCTTCCCACTCGCGGCGTTGTTTGAGCAGTTCTTCACCCGATTCGGTGATGTCGTAGTAGTTCGTCCGACGGTCGATCGCGCCCTTCTCGACGTACTCTTTCTCGACGAGTACGTCCAGGTTCGGGTAGAGGCGACCGTGGTTGACCTCCGAGTCGAGGTACGACTCCAACTCGCCCTTTATCTGTTGCCCGGACGGCTTGTCCAATCCCGCCATCACGTACAGCAGGTCCCGTTGGAAACCACTGAGGTCGTTCATCATCGCGAATAAACTTCAACACCGTACAGTATAGTTCCTCGGAGGCTTACAAAAGCGTGAAAGTCAGTCTCCGAGGCATATTTTTGTCACGTCGGTCGCCGCAGCGGTGTCTCCGACTCCATCTCGACTCGCGGTGCGAAGACAGCAGCCAGTGTTGTTTTCCCTCGCGCGGGCGAAACGACTCCATGGAGATTCGGGGACGACGCGAGTGTGCGGAGTGCGGAACTCGCTGGTCGTACTACGAGACGGGCAGCGTCAGTTGTCCCGACTGCGGCAGCATCAGAAGCGTCGGCGTCGACGAGCGGAAACGACACACCGATTCGGCGGAGCCGTTGGAGTTGACCGACCTGAAGACGACGCTCGTCGACGGCGAGGTGGGAGACGTCGTCGACGAACTGAAGACCCGGCTTCGAGAGTACATCAGGAAGCGCGGCTTCGTCCGCGAGGGTCAACTCCACCCGCTGGACGGCGAGATTCTCGTCGCGGCTGAGCTGCTGCACGCCGCCGACGTGTACGCCCGCTCGCGGGAGACGACCGATGCGGAGTATCTCTACGTCTTGACGCTCGTCGACGGCGTCGAGGCCGGTGACCGACCCGAACCGGCGGACGTGCCCCGGTCGATGGCGGCCGCTCGCGGCCTCGCGTACGCGACGATTATCTCGAAGTACCGCCGCGAGGCGGTGACGTGGCTCGAAGAGAACCCCGACGCGGAGGCGCAGTCGACGCTCGGCACGGTACGCGACCACGAGAAGCGAGTTCACGCGCTCGACGGCGACGTTCCGATGGCCGACTCGGAGGCGCTGGTTCGCGCGACGCAGGAACTCGGCGCGTACCTCGCCACCGACGACGTAGACGCGTTGGCGACGGCGCAGAACAGGCTCTCTCGGTTGGGGTAAGCCGACTCCGTCTACACCGACCCGACGCACCCCGTCCGTCGCTCCCGGGGATTTCGACCGACAGCCGTTCAGGGGAGCTCGACGTCGACGCCGGACTGCTCGCCGGCGGCTTTGACGGTGTTGTACAGCAGCATCGCACGGGTCATCGGACCGACGCCGCCGGGGACGGGCGTGATGGCGCTGGCTTTCTCCTTGGCGCTCTCGAACTCGACGTCGCCGACGAGCTCGTACCCCTTCTCCGTATCGGCCTCGTCAGACTCCGTCTGACTGCCCTCCGAATGCCGTTCGGAGACATCCACGCGGTTGACGCCCACGTCGACGACGGTGACGCCCTCCGAGAGCATCTCGCCGGTGACGAGCTCCGGGACGCCGACGGCGGCGACGACGATGTCCGCCTGCTCGGTCTTCGCCGCGAGGTCCTTCGTCCGGGAGTGACAGACGGTGACCGTCGCGTTGCCGCCCTCGGCTTTCTGAATCAGGAGGTTCGCCAGCGGTTTGCCGACGATGTCGGAACGGCCGACGACGACGACGTCTTTGCCCTCGGGGTCGACCCCGGTCGCTTCGAGGAGTTTCTGGACGCCGTGGGGCGTGCAGGGTTTGAAGCGCGCGTCGCCGGCGACGAGGCGACCGACGTTCTCGGGGTGGAAGCCGTCGGCGTCCTTCTCGGGCGCGATAGAGCGGAGGACGCGTCGGGTGTCGACGTGGTCCGGAACGGGCATCTGCACGAGGATACCGTGGACGTCCGGGTCGGCGTTCAGGTCGTCGATGGTGGCGTACAGCTCCTCGGCCGGGGCTTCGGGGTCGAGTTCGACGTGGATGCCGTTTATGCCGACCTCTTCGCAATCCCGCTGTTTCATCGAGACGTACGTCTCGCTGGCGGGGTCGTCACTCATCAGCACGGTCGCGAGCCCGGGCGTCACGCCCGCGTCCGTCAGTGTCGAGATGGCGTCTTGGAGGTCCGCGCGAATCTCGGCGGCGATGGCGTTGCCGTCGATTATCTCGGTCATGAGTGAACTGGTGGCCGCCTTCGCCTTCAATGCTCGGATTCGTGCATACTATAGTTCTATATCTGTGAAATTTATGCACGAACTTGGTTGCGTCCGTGGGCGCGTCGCCGGTTCGGTCCCGGGTCTCGACGCTCGTGTCGAAAGAGACGCGAGACGGCTACTCACGCCGGCAGTCCTACGTCGTGTGATTCGTCCGCTCACGCCGTGTTTTATCTCGGTCGTCGCCGTAGTCGGAGACGATGTACGACACGATTCTCCTTCCGACTGACGGAAGCGACGGCTCCGAACAGGCGGCGAAACACGCGTTCGACCTCGCGCGGCAGTACGATGCGACGGTCCACGTCCTCTACGTCGCAGACACGCAGCGAGACAGTCTCACCACGGTCGGCACCGAGGTAGTCGACGCGCTCGAAGCCGAAGGGCAGGACGCGGTGTCGGCGATCACCGAGAGCGACGTCGCCCACGGCGTCGACGTCGAGGAAGTCGTCGTCCAGGGCCACCCCGACGACGAGATTCTCGACTACATCGAGGACAACGCCGTCGACCTCGTGGTGATGGCGACCCACGGACGCAGCGGTCTCGGGCGTTACCTCCTCGGCAGCACGACCGAGAAAATCGTCCGCAGGTCGCCCGTTCCGGTGTTCACGGTCCGCGTCGAAGAGTAGCGACTGCCGTTTCTACGTCGGTTTTACTCGTACAGCGGGTGCGCCTCGCAGAGGTCCCTGACGCTCGCGCTCACGTCTTCGAGCACGGCGTCGTCGTCGTGGTTGTCGACGACGCGGTAGATGAGGTCGCCGACCTCGGCGGTCGCCTCCTCGTCGAAACCGCGGGTCGTGAGTCCGGGCGTGCCCGCGCGGATGCCGCTGGGGTTGAACGCCGAGCGCGTCTCGCCGGGGACTGTGTTGGCGTTGAGGACGACGCCGACCGATTCGAGCGCCTCCTCGGCCTCGCCGCCGGTGAGGTCGGGGTGCGACTCGCGCAGGTCGACGAGCACGAGGTGGGTGTCGGTGCCGCCGGAGACGACGCCGAGCCCGTTCTCCGCGAACGTCTCCGCCAGCGTCTTCGCGTTGGCGACGACGCGCTCCGCGTACTCCTCGAACTCGGGCTGCATCGCCTCGTGGAAGCCGACGGCTTTGCCCGCGATGTTGTGCATGAGCGGGCCGCCCTGCGCGCCGGGGAAGACGGCCGAGTCGACGGCTTTCGCGTGCTCCTCGCTCGTCATGATGATGCCGCCGCGACCCGCGCGGATGGTCTTGTGCGTCGACCCGGTGACGAAGTCGGCGACGCCGACCGGCGAGGGGTGGACGCCCGCCGCGACGAGGCCGGTGATGTGGGCGATGTCGGCGAGGTGGTACGCGCCCACGTCGTCTGCGACGTCCTGGATGCGCTCCCACTCCACCGCACGCGGGTACGCGGAGTACCCGGAGACGATGATGTCCGGTTCGAACTCGCGGGCCTGTTCTTCGAGCGCGTCGTAGTCGATGTAACCCGTCTCGGCGTCGACGTGGTACTGCTCGACGTCGTACAGTTTCCCCGTGAAGTTCGCCGGGTGGCCGTGGCTCAGGTGGCCGCCGTGGTTCAGTTCCAAGGAGAGAATCTTGTCGCCCGGTTCGAGCATGGCGAGGTAGACGCCCATGTTCGCCTGCGTCCCCGAGTGCGGCTGGACGTTGACGTGCTCTGCGCCCCACAGCTCTTTCGCCCGGTCGATGGCGAGGCGTTCGACCTCGTCGGCGTACTCGCAGCCGGCGTAGTAGCGAGAGCCCGGGTAGCCCTCGGCGTACTTGTTGGTCAGCGCGCTGCCCTGTGCCTCCAACACGGCGCGACTGACGTGGTTCTCGCTCGCAATCATCGCCAGCGTCTCCTGCTGGCGAGTCACTTCGCCGGAGAGGGCGTCTGCGACCGCCGGGTCGACCTCGCGTACGTGCTCGTAGTCCATGTCTGTCGTGGCGGCTGAAATCGCATTAAGTGTGTCCCTCTCCCCGCATCTTTCCGCTCTCCGCTCGGCGGCGCCCCCCGCCTTCCGCTCGGCGGCGCCCCCCGCCTTCCGCTCGGCGGCGCCCCCCGCCTTCCGCTCGGCGGCGACCCCCGCCTTCCTCACGACGTGCCCCCGAAGCTTCGCCCCCGGCCGCCCGGAACGGCGGACCCTCCGGCGGTCGCCCGTCCACCGCGGACGATGCGGGCTCCGAACGCTCCCGAAACAGCCGATATCTGGACGTAGACGGCCGAAAAACCGGTTTTCTCCCCCTCCGACAGAGATATACGTCGCCGGTCGTCTATTTGTGTATCCGACATGATTTCGGTGGAGTCGACCGAACAAGGAATTCGAGCCGTTGACTCCTCGAAGACGTCTATCGACGTCGCCGCCGAGCGCTGGACGGAGACGGACGAGGGACCGACGGTCCCTCGGGAACCGGACGTCACCGTCTCCGGAACGACGACGCAGTTGCGCTTTCCGCCGGTGTTCGTCGTCGCCGAGACGACGGGGGGAGACAGCTACGAACTCGCCAGCGAAGTCGGGCCGATACCGCTCCCGTCGGACGAGTACGTCGTCCGCGTCGAGGGAAACGTACTGGCGTACGTCGCGTTCTCGGGGCCCGCACGGCTCGAGAAACCGAACTACGAGGCGTCGATACTCTCGTTTCCGGAGCCGACGTCGGTCACTCTCGGCTTCCGAAGCCGAACCCAGGAACCGGCCGAGACGGTCGTCGTTCCGCGGACGCCCGAGGGCATCGCGACGGCGCTGTCGCAGTTCCCGTCGGGACACCGGACGACGACCGCCGACCGGTCGTATCCGACGATGCGCGACCACCCGCCGCGAATCGCCTTCGGCGACGCGGTCTCGATTCCGGACGTCGTCTCCAGACGACGCGAGGAGACGGCCATCGAACTGCGCCTCCCGGCCAGTCTCGACTATCTCTTTCCGGCGTCGTCGCTGGCGCACTACCTCGGGGCGAACGTCTCAGTCGACTCGGACGACTCGGACGACTCGGTGACGCCGCGAATCGAAGCCGCCGGCCGCGTCCACGAACTACCGACGCTCCCGTCGTTTCAGTACGAGACGGCGTCGCTGCTTCGGCGGACGTTCCTCCTGGACTGTCTGGTCAGAAACGCGGGTCCGCACGGCACCGACCTCGCCGAGTACCGGCTGCTCTCGGAGCTCGGTCTGGACGCCGACCGGTTGTACGCCGCTCCCGTGGCGGAGCGACTGAACGCCTACCTCGACGCGCCGTTCGAGCGCGTCTCCGAGGAGTTGCCCGAGTGGCACCTCTCGATGTACGTCGAACCGACGATGTCGCACGCGGAGACGCTCCCGTATCTCCTGCAGAACGTCCCGAACATCTTCCTGCCGGAGTCGACGCCGCTCGACGGCGGCGAGCGCCTCTCGCGGTCGCTCGACGACTTCTATCGCGGTACTAAACCGTCGCCCAGAGAGTCCGTCGCCATCGACCTCACGAAACCGAAACTCGGCCCCGGCCGCACGCACGGGTGGCTCGCCGGCGGCGTCCCCATCGACGTGTTCAAGGGCATCCCCGAGGCGTACGAGAACCGGTTCGACTTCCTGGGCCGCGCCGGCGACTCCATCTCCGTCGTCGCCATCCTCAACGACAGCGGGATGAAAGACGAGCACGCCGACGCCGCCCGGATCTACCGCGAGCGCGCCGCCGACCTCGACATCGATATCGAAGTCCGCGAGCATCTGACGACGGAGGAGCTCGCGACCGTGTTCGAGACGCCGCACGACTTCGTCCACTACATCGGCCACTGCGACCGAGCGGGGCTGCGCTGTCCGGACGGTAACCTCTCGGTGTCGTCGCTGTCGGCATCGAACGTGCAGACGTTCTTCCTGAACGCTTGCGGGTCGTTCTACGAGGGAGTCGGCCTCGTCGAACGCGGTAGCGTCGCCGGCGCGGTGACGTTCAACCGCGTCGTCGACAGCCAAGCGGCGAAAGTCGGGACGATGTTCGTCCGACTGCTCGTCCACGGGTTCTGTTTCGAGCGCGCCATGCAGATGGCGCGTCGGCGCATCATGACCGGCAAAGACTACGCCGTCGTCGGCGACGGAACGCACGTGCTCGCGCAGTCGGACAACTACGTCTCCTCGGACGCCGTGCTCACTCGCCTCGACGACGGGCGGTTCGAACTCCAGTACAGCGTCCACTCGCCGTGGATCAACGGCGGCTACTTCCAGACGCACATCACCCCCGACGACGAGTCGCGGTTGCTCGGGTCGGTCGGCACGTACGTCCTCGAACAGACCGAACTGTGCGAGTTTTTGGAGCACGCCGACACGCCCATCGTCTACGACGGCGACATCCACTGGTCCGACGAACTGCTGACGCTGCTCCGCTCCTGAGCGCCGAACCCCCGATTACGGACCGGTAGACGTACTGTGAGCGTTGTACGGCTCCACGAACGTCTCCGCGCCGACCGTCCCCTGCGTCCCGATTCCCAGGAGGAGTGCGATACAGACCACGAACACGCGCGGGTGTCGAGCGACCCACGTCGTCGCAGACGTTACGATGTGACTCCGTTCGGAATAGTTCTCTGACATATACGGCGAATTATGTAGCATGACGGTAGTTAACAATTGCGGAAAGTGTAGAATAACAAACAACCGGGGCCGTCGAAAGCGTTCTCGGGCGTTCTACGAATCCAACCGCGAATTAGCGTTAATATTAAATAATCACGCACCGTTTATGACCACAGCAACATGGCCTCGAATTTACTCGAAGAACAGATAGAGGATATTCTCAGCGCCGCGCTGGAAGACGCAGACGACGAACTGTTCGTCGTCGACCCGTCGGCCGAAGCGGTCGAGGAGCTCATCGCCGTCGCTACTTCGGTAGACACGGACCTGCCGACCATCCGGATGGTCGCCGACGAAGGAATCCTGAAAGACGTGATGGGCGACTTCATCGTCGCCAGCAACGCCGCCGACCTCATCGACGCGGGCGCGCTCTCGATGCGCACCATCGACGAGGAGATCGACAACGCGTTGCTCGTCACCAGCGACGCCGTGATGGCGCTGGTCACCGCGAACGACCGCGTCGCCGCGCTGACGACCGAAGACGCCGAGTTCGTCGACGCCGCCTTCGAGACGTACGAGACGCTCTGGGAGGAGTCGCCCGACTTCAAACTCCGCACGCCCCCGATCTCGCGCGTCCGCGACACGCTCGGAACCGAGATCGGCGACCAGGCGGAGTCGGACTTCGACGCCGTCCTCGCCTCGCTCGAAACCGCGCGCGGTGACGGCGACGGTCTCGACGAAGTCACCATCAGCCTCCTCGTCGCGGCGAAGAACGACGTCCTGCTGTACGACATCTCGAAGTGGGGCGAAGACGTCGGCATCGCCTCGAAGGCGACGTTCTCGCGCACGAAGACGAAGCTCGAAGACATGGGCCTCATCGACACGGAGAAGGTCCCCATCGACGTCGGTCGCCCGCGCCTCCGCCTCAAACTCGGCGACGACCGACTCCGCGGCGCCAGCGGCGACGAACTCGCCAGCGTCGCGATGAGCATGCTCAACTAAACCCACGTTTTTCCACCTCGGGGCCGCGCTTCGCGCAACCCACTCGGTGCAAAAACCTGGACTAAAAAGGCCGCGCGCTCGGCCGATGGCCTCGCGCGCGGTACTGTGGCACTACACCCGACAGCGGCCGCACCGTCTCCGCGACCGTATCCCCGCCACGTCGGCGTGCGGAACCCCGTCGAGTTCGACACGCCGAACGACGCCTTTTCTTTCCTCTCGTCCCTCTGGCGAGCCATGCACGTCGGTCTCGTCGGCTCGGGTCCCGCCGCGGAGTCGCTTCGCGCCGCGTTCGCGGACATCGACGCACAGGTCTCGGAAACGACACCCGGCTCCCTCGCCGACTTCGACGTCGGTGCCGTCGTCGCGCCCGCCGGAAGCGACGCGTTCGCGCGGGCGAACGACCTCGCCGACCGCTGGGTCGCCGTCGAGATCGGCGGCGTCGGGGGCCACCCCCTCTCCGCGCTCGACGCCTCTGTCTCCGTGTTCGACGCCGAATCGGGGTGTTTCCGCTGCCTCCGCGCGCGCGTCTCCTCGAACCTCGACGACGACGTGACGGCCGACCGCCCCCGCGGCGACAGGGCGGCGGTCCGCCTCGCCGGTGCCGTCGCGGGTCGGCGCGCCGTCTCGCTGCTCTCGGGCGACGGCGTCGCGGGAACCGTGGTCGAACTGCCCGGCCCCGAGCGGGAGTTCCACCCGGTTCCGGGCTGTGACTGCGCCGCTCCCCGCGACCGGACGCTCTCGTTCGCTCACCGCGACGCCGACCTCGACGACTCGCTCGCGCGGGCCGAGCGGGCGCTCGACGACCGGGTCGGCCTCGTCCGCAGCGTCGGCGAGCGCGCGTCGTTCCCGGTGCCGTACTACTTCGCACAGACCGCGGACACGACCGTCTTCTCGGACGCCCGGGCGGCCGAGTTCGCCGCCGGCGCCGACGCCGACTGGAACCCGGCGTTCATGAAAGCGCTCGGCGAGGCGTTAGAGCGCTACTGTGCGGGCGTCTACCGAAGCGGGGAGTTCGTCACCGCCCCGGAGACGAACCGCGCGAACCCGGTTTCGCCGCGGCGGTTCGTCCGCCCCGACGGGCGGGAGACGGCGGGTCGAGACGAGGCGATTCAGTGGGTCGAGGGGACCGACCTCGACTCCCGGGAGACCGTCTCGCTCCCGGCGGAGTTCGTCCAGTTCCCGCCGCCGACCGAACGGCACAAGCCCGCCATCACGACCGGTCTCGGCCTCGGCAACTCGACGGTCGAAGCCTGCCTCTCGGGACTGTACGAGGTGCTCGAACGCGACGCGACGATGCTCGCGTGGTACTCGACGTTCGACCCGCTGGAACTCGTCGTCGACGACGACGGGTTCGAGGCGCTCGTCGGCCGCGCACGCGCGGAGTCGCTGTCGGTGACGCCGCTCTTGGTGACGCAGGACGTCGACGTCCCGGTCGTCGCCGTCGCGGTCCATCGCGGCGGTGCGAGTGCCGAGAGGGGGGAAGACGGAGCGGCCGCGTGGCCGCGCTTCGCCCTCGGCTCCGGGGCGAATCTGGACGCCACGGCGGCCGCTCGCTCGGCGCTTGCGGAGGCGCTGCAGAACTGGACCGAACTCCGTTCGATGGGTCCCGAACGGGCGGCCGGCGAGAGCGGCGCTATCGGCGAGTACGCCGACTTCCCGCGGGCGGCGCGTCGGTTCGTCGACGCCGCCGGCCGGGTGCGCGCCGACGACGTGGGGACCGCCGAGCTGTCGGGTACCGAAGAGCTCGAAGCGGTCGTCTCGCGGGCGTCCGCCGCGGGTCTCGACACCTACGCTGCGCGGGTCACGACGCCCGACGTGGCGGCGCTCGGGTTCGAGGCGGTCAGAGTCGTCGCCCCGGAGGCGCAGCCGCTCTTTACGGGCGAAACGTTCTTCGGCGAGCGAGCGCGGCGAGTGCCGGCGGACCTCGGATTCGAGGCGCAGTTGGACGCGCCGTTCCATCCGTATCCGTAGCGCGCGAGTTCGAGACTCAGGTGTTCCGCCCGGAGGGGTCCTCGGCGTTCGAGATGCGCTCGCCGTCGCCGGGGAGCGACCGCCAGTTCCCGGTGCCGACGTTCACGTTCGCCGTGCCGCTGGTCTCGTCGAAGACGAGGTGCTGGTGCGGGTAGGCGAACTCCAGCGTCGCGTCGGACTCCTCGAACTGCGTCTTGATTCGCGTCTGGACCTTCGAGCGAACGGTGAGAAGCTTGTACGGCTGTTTCGCCCAGTAACGCAGCGTCAGGACGATACCGTGGTCGCCGTACTCGTCGAGGTAGCACGTCGGTTTCGCCGGGTAACGGGCGCTGCCGATGCGGATGGCGGGACCCCCCTCGATGACGTCCTCGCAGTTCCGCGCCGCCCGTTCGATGAGTCGTCGCGCCGTCTCGACGTCCGACTCGTAGGTGACCACGACGTTGAGCGTGAGTCGCGTCCGTTTGTCCTCCGCGGAGTGGTTGACGACGTCGCGTTCGCGGATCGAGGAGTTCGGCAGCACGAGGAAGGTGTTGTCGAGGGTGAACATCTTCGTGTACCGAATCGTTATCTCCTCGACGAAGCCGCGCTCGCCGCTGTCGAGTTCGATCATGTCGCCGATCTCGTACGGCTGGTCGGCGAGGATGAACAGCCCGTTGATGACGCTGCCGATGATGGGCGCGAGGACGATACCGACCACCGCAGTGAACACGGTCCCGAAGACGAAGATGTCGGGGAAGGTGACGTTGTACGCGCCGAGCGCGACGAACATCGAGAGGATGACGACGAGGACCCTGATGCCCGAGAGCACCAGCTGCGCGACGCTCTGGCGAGCGAACCGCTTTGCGACGGGACGACCGAGCAGTCGGACGACGAGTTTCGAGAGATAGACGCCGGCCAGGAGGATGAGCAGCGCGAGGGCGAACCGCCAGCCCGGAATCTGCTGGAGCCACTCGGGGACGAGACTGGCGAGGAGCTTACCGACGCCCTCTGCGGTGCTCTCGGAGCCGTCGGGGGTGGTCGTCTGCTGGAGTACGACGGGCGGAACCGCCGGTACTCGACCCGCTATCATTGAGACACGTGACTCAGGCAACGCGAAAAAGCGTTGTCCTCCGGAGGCGACGCCGCGGCCGTACGAAGCGGGCGGTGGAGGGCGAACGACGGGCGGCGGAGGGCGAACGACGGACGGCGAATCGCTAAATCCCCGTCCGTCGGTATCTGTGATATGGCCGCTTCGCAACCGACTCCACGACCGACGTTAGACTTCCACGTCACGCACGAAACCGAACCCAGCGAAACGCTCCTGGCGGGCTTTTCGACGTTCGGCCTCGCCGGGCTCACCGCCGTCGACTACCTCGTCGACCACCTCGAACTGGAACAGACGGGCCACATCACCGCCGCCGGTCTCCCCGCCATCACGCCGTTCGAGAACGGTCGACCCCGGCACCACACGCGACTGTTCTCCCGGTCGGACATCGACCTCACCGTGCTCGTCAGCGAACTGTTCGTCCCGGCGGCGGCGGGAAAGATGTTCTCGGACGCGATTCTCGACTGGACGGAGACCGCGAACGTCGAGGAAGTCGCGATTCTCTCGGGCGTGCCGGTTCCGCACGGCCCCGAGCAGCACCGAACCTTCTACATCGCTACCGACGACTACCGGGAGTCCCGGCTCGCCGGAACCGAGGTTCCGCCGATGGGTAACGGCTTCCTCGACGGGACGAACGCGGCGTTCGTCGAACGCGGCCTCTCCTCGCCGCTCGGCGTCTGCGTCTACGTCACGCCGGTCCACGCGCAGGTCCCCGACGTAGAAGCCGCCTTGCGGCTGCTCGACACCGTCGACGAGGTGTACGACCTCGGCGTCGACACCGGTCCGCTCGAAGCGTTCGCAGAGCGCGTCCGACAGTACTACGGCGAACTGGCCGAGCGCATCGAGACCCGCGAGAGCGACACGGCCGAAGACCGAATGTACATGTAGCGCCACCGCTGCGGGGGACGTAGACCAGAACGTTGATAGCCGGTTGCGCCGAACGTTCAAGCAGCCCACACAACGTGTTTTCGGAACCGTGTGCTACTCATATTATAGTAAATCACTTACGTACGGAGTGTGGCCCGTTCATCATGGTCGACGACCTCCGACTCACGATGGAGCGTGTCGGCGAGCGCTTCAACCTCGGCGAGTACGAGATTGACGCGTACCTCGCCGTCTTGGAACACGGGCAACTGACCGCGAGCGAAATCGCCGACCGGACCGACATCCCGCAACCGCGGGTGTACGACACGGTTCGGAGCCTCGCCGACCGGGGACTCGTCGAACTCCGGGAGTCGCGGCCGATGAAGATCGTCGCGGTCGACCCCGAGAACGCCTTCGGCAACTTCCGGGACTCGTTCACCGAGATGGTCGAGGAACTCGGCGCGCGCTACACCGCCCCCGCACGCGAGACGGAGGCCGTCTCGCTCGTCAAATCGCGGTCGACGATTCTCCGCTACATCGAGGAGATCATCGACTCCGCCGAGTTCGAACTCGTGCTCTCGCTGACGCCGGACCTGCTCCAGCGCTTTCACGAGGATCTGGTCGCGGCGACCGACGACGGCGTGAGCATCGACCTGCTCGTCACGCCCGCCTCGCAAGCGCCCGACCCCGCGGAGTTCGACTACGCGGACGTCTGTACCATCGCACGAACCCGCCGAGGTATCACGACGCCCGTCTTGGCCGTCGCCGACGGCGAGTACTCCATCTACGCGACGCAGGACGCCCTCCGCGACGACCGCGACCGCTACGGCGTCATCTTCAACCGCTCGGCGCTCGGCTTTCTGGTCTCCGGCTTCTTCGGGACTGTCCTCTGGACGACGGCGGAGACGCTCACCGCCGACGGGAAGAACCGCCCCTTCCCCCGGCGCTACGCCTCGATTCGCCGCGCGGTGAAGGATATCCGCGACCTCGACGGCGAGTTCTACGCGACCGTCGAGGGCCGCGACATCGAGACCGGTGACCCGGTCGTCGTCGAGGGCCGAGTCGTCGACCTCGCCTTCGAGGACACCGAGGAAGTCGCCTCGCTCGTCGTCGAAACCGAAGACGGACCCGTCCACGTCGGCGGGCTGGTCGCGGCGCTCGAAGACGTCGAAGGTCAGGACATCCGCATCGGTCGCGAGGAGCCGCCGGGACGCGCCGAGCGACTCCGCGACGGCGCACAGCGCGCAGACGACGACTGATTCTCTCGGTTCAGAACTCGTACAGCAGTTCGTCGCACTCCGCGCAGGCGAGCACCGCGATATCGGGCGAATCGTAGACGCCCATCGTCCCGCCGCAGCAGTTCCGCACCGTCGTCTCCTCGACGCTCCCGCCGCAAACCGGACACTCCGGCAGGAACATTCGGAGCGGATTCGCCGCCTGTGCGGCCACGCCGTCGTCGACGCCGCGCGACCGGAGCGCTCGAACGGCGGCCGTCTCCGAGATCGCCACCGACTCCGAGAGCCACGTCTTCGCCCCGTCGGCTTCGAGAACGACCCACTCGTCGTCGAGGTCCCACGTCGCCTCCGCGGGCATGGCGCCCGCGGCCGCGGCGGCGAGGGTTTCGCGGTCGCCGTCGCGCAACTCGGCCAACTCGGCGCTCCACTCGTCGGCGAACGCGTCGGTGAGGTACAGTTCGCCGTCGTCGGTGAACACGCCCGCAGCGCCGAGTTCGTGGACGAGCGCGTCGCCGTCGACGTCGTCGTCGGCCAACGCGTCCGAGCGCCGAGTCTCGGCGTCGTCGCCGTCGTCCGCGTTGTCGGTGTCGTCGTCCGCGTTGTCGGTGTCGTCGCCGGAGTCGTCGTCGTCCGCGTCGCCAGTGTCGTCGGAATCTCCGTCTACAGCGCCGATGCGACCGGTTTCGACGTCGTCGCCGCCGGCGTCCGCGTCTGTCCCCGCCTCGGCGCTTCCGCCGTTGCCGACGTCGCTGAGACTACCGCTGCCGTCGTCGACGCCGTAGTCCGGCCCGAAGTCGAGGGGGAGACGAGCCACGAGTTTCGGCGCGAACGCCGGCGTGTACGGCACCGCGTAGCCGCGGAGGTAGACGAGGCCGGCGCCGACGAGGCCGACGAGAATCGAGAGTCCGTACGAGAACGGCGCGAGCAGCAGACAGACGACCGCGATAATCGCGGCGTTGACCCCGGTACACGGCCAACAACGACGCTCGCCGGTGTACTCGGGTCGCCGGACAGTGTCGAACAGTGGCATACCGACGAGTGGTCGCCGGGGTGACTTGAGGGTTCTGCCGCGCCGTCGCCCGATTCACATTTCGCCGCCGCCTCCAACACTTTTGCCGTTGGTCACCGAATCTCACGGTATGACGGAGATGGAGTACACGAAACTCGGAACTACGGGACTCGAAGTGTCCCGGTTCTGTCTCGGCTGTATGAACTTCGGGTCGGACGCGGAGTGGATGATGGACGACGAGGAGGCGAGCATCGAGCTCATCCACCGCGCGCTGGACCTCGGTATCAACTTCCTCGACACCGCGAACGTCTACTCGCGCGGCGAGAGCGAGGAGATAGTCGGGAAGGCCATCGAGGGGCGTAACCGCGACGAACTGGTCGTCGCCACCAAAGTGTTCGGCGAGATGGGCGACTACCCGAACGGACAGGGACTCTCCCGAAAACACATCCTCGACCAGGCGGAGGCGAGTCTGGAGCGCCTGGGAACCGACTACATCGACCTCTACCAGATTCACCGCTGGGACGACGAGACGCCCATCGAGGAGACGCTGTCGGCGCTCGACCACCTCGTCGAGACGGGCAAAGTGCGCTACATCGGCGCGAGCACGATGACCAGCTACCAGTTCACGAAGGCGCTGTACAAGAGCGATATCGAGGACTACGAGCGCTTCACCTGCATGCAGCCGGAGTACAACGCCGTGGACCGCCACGAGGAGGCGAATCTCCTACCCGTTTGCGAGGGCGAAGGTATCGGTGTCATCCCGTGGTCACCGCTGGCGGGCGGTTTCCTGACCGGGAAGTACGAGCGCGACGGCGACATCGAAGAGGGACTCCGTGCTGACACCGACGAGTACACGCAGGACCGCTTTACCGACGAGAACTGGGCGGTACTCGACGAGATTCGCGGCATCGCCGACGAGAAGGGGGTCTCGCCGGTACAGGTGTCGCTCGCGTGGTTGCTGCACAAACCGGTCGTCACCGCGCCCATCATCGGTCCGCGGAGCATCGACCACCTCGAAGAGAACGTCGAGGCGCTCGACGTGAGCCTCACCGACGCGGAAATGGAGCGAATCGAATCGCCGAAGACGCCCCACTGGCCGGTCGAACATAAAAATTGAACCACTCCATAACGCACGGTAGAGTGAGATTGACTCGATGTGGCCCCGATTAACGCTGCAGAAAACCGGTGACAGAGCCCTCGGAGGGGCTGAATACCACGAGTCAGTTAATTCACTACAACAGACGTAGTAACTGTGCCGAAAGTATAAATAAGTCCTATACCAAGAACTCAAACTGTAATGGTCGATGCTGACTCACGTGACAAGTCGAAGCGGCGAAGTGGTGTCTCCCGACGACGGTTCGTGCAGGCTGCCGGTACGTCCGGCGTCGCACTCGGCCTCGCCGGATGTATTCAGAGCCAGGACGACGGTGGCAACGGCGGTGGCAACGACAGCGGCGGGAACGGGAGCGCCGAACAACTCGACCCGGGTGCAGTGGACAACGAAGTCACCGTCCAGTGGGCGGCGGACTCCCGCGTCGCGGACAACGTCGACCGCATCACCGAGGCCCTGCGGAACGCCGGGTTGCCGGAGAACATCTCCATCGACATCCTCGGCGGGTCGCAGGTGACCGACGACCGGCAGAACCAGTATCAGACGTGGCTCAACTCCGGACAGGAGGAGCCGACGCTCCTGATGACCGACAGCGGGTGGACGATTCCGTTCATCGTCCGCGACCAACTGCAGAACCTCAGTCAATCGCTGCCGAGCGACTGGATATCGCAGGTCAACGACAACTACTTCGGTGCGAGCGTCGAGACGGCGAAACACCCCGACTCGGACGACCTGTACGCGATTCCGCTGTTCCCCGACTTCCCGACGATCCAGTACCGGAAGGACCTCGTCACCGACGCCGGCTACGACCCCGAGGGACAGAACTGGGCGACCGAGTCGATGACGTGGCAGGAGTTCAACAACATGATCGCCGACGTCGTCTCGCAGAACGACGACGTCGAGATGGGCTTCAACTTCCAGGCGGCGTCCTACGAGGGACTGTCGTGCTGTGACTTCAACGAGTTCATCACCGGCTGGGGCGGCGCGTACTTCGGCGACCACAGCAACCTGTTCGGTCCGGTCGGCGACCGGCCCATCACCGTCAACGAGGAGCCCGTTCTGCAGTCCATCCGGATGATCCGGACGTTCATCCACGGGCAGGACGACGAGCACTCGCTCGACGGCTACCAGAAGATCTCGCCCGAGGCCGTCCTCCAGTGGCAGGAGGACCCCTCGAAGGCGCCGTTCGACAACGGCAACGCGGTCGCGCTCCGCAACTGGCCGTACTCCATCGTCGAGAACGGCGCCGAGGAGAACTACGGCGAGGACCTCGGCGTGATGCCGATTCCGTACGCCGTGACGCCGGACGAAGCCGAGTACGAGGGCACCGGCGGTCCCTCGGCCGCGCTCGGCGGCTGGCACATCTCGATGAACCCGAACTCGAGCACCGAGAAGAAGAACGCCGCCGCGGCCGTCATTCAGACGATGATGACCGACGAGTTCAACCTCGCGATGTTCGAGATTCTCGGGTGGATCCCGCCGAAACCGGAACTGCTCAACTCCGACCGCGCGGCGGAGGTGCCCGTCATCGGCCGCTACCTCGAACAGCTTCGCGTCGCCGGTGAGAACGCCGTTCCGCGACCGGTCACGGCCGTCTGGTCCCAGCAGTCCGACCAGATCGCCCAGGAGGTCAACTCCACGTACGCCCAGCAGAAGGCGCCCGAGGACGCGATGTCGAGTCTGGAGTCCACCCTCGAGCAGATCGAACAGAACGCCTAAGCGCCTGCCTCTCAACGTTAATACTTGTTACCAATGGCCACAGAACAGGAATCTCAGGGGACTGTTCGCGACGGTTCACGGTCCGGTCCGTACGTCTCTACAGTCCGCTGGATGGAAAACCTGAGCGAGACGGCGTACGCGTACTTGCTGCTCGTGCCAGCGCTGATACTGCTGCTGGTAATCGCAGTGTACCCGCTCGTCACGACGTTCTGGATGTCGCTGTTCGCCGACGCGTTGTCGGGTTCGGCTAATCTCGGTCAGTTCGTCGGTATCAACAACTACGTCGAACTCCTGACGAACCAACGAAGCTACGCGCTCCCGTCGGCGTTCATGCCCACGTCGCTGACGCCGAACGGGATATTCGCGAGCGCACTCGGCGTGACGCTGATATTCACGTTCGTGAGCGTCTTCTTCGAGACGATCATCGGATTCGGACAGGCGCTCGTCCTCGACCAGGAGTTCCGCGGTCGGCGCTGGGTTCGCGTCGCCATCATCATCCCGTGGGCGGTGCCCATCGTCATCCAGGGGATGATCTTCTACCTGCTGTTCCAGCCCGGAATCGGTTTCCTCATCGGCACGAGCGACAACCCGACGCTGCTCAATCAACTCACGTGGATCGGGACGACGCCGCTGGCGAACACGGTGGACGCGACGACTATCATCATCGTCGCCGACATCTGGAAAACGTCGGCGTTCATGGCGTTGCTCATCCTCGCCGGGTTGCAGAGTATCGACCGCTCGCTGTACGACGTCGCGAAGGTCGCCGGCGCGTCGAAGTGGCAGCAGTTCAAGATGATCACGCTGCCGCTCATCATGCCGACGGTTCTGGTTGCGATGCTGTTCCGCACCATCGCGGCGATGCGCGTCTACGGCATCATCGAGACGACGTCGGCCTGTACGACGGTGCCGTCGCTGTCGTGTCTGGTCGTCACGAGCTTCAACCAACGCGCGTACGGGACCGCGGCGTCCGTCGCGTTCATCACAGCCGCCATCATCGGCATCGCGGTGTCCGTCTACATCGTGAAGTTCGCCGACGCTGAAGGAGGTGGATTCTGAGATGGGAAGCGAACCACAGACCGGCGACTCGACGACCATCGGCACCGGCGGCGACCGCGAACTGACGCGCGGGCCGTTCAGCCGCTGGGTCAGCAGTTCGATAAAGAACCCCGAGCGGACGTACCGTGCGATGTTCTACGTCCTGACCACGTTCTTCCTGCTCACGACGCTGTTCCCGTTCTACTGGCTGCTCGTGCTGTCGCTGACGCCGCCGCGGGCGCTGCAGAACGTCGGGCTCTACCCGCCGGGCGGGACGCTCAACTTCGAGTCGTTCATCGTCGTGTTCCAGCGCGTGCCGTTCCACATCTTCATGTTCAACAGCTTCGTGTTGGGCATCCTGACGACGGTCATCGTCCTGCTGCTGGCGAGCCTCGCGGGCTACGTCTTCGGTCGCCTCCGGTTCCCCGGACGCGGACCGTTGATGCTCGCCATCCTCGCCATCTCGTACTTCCCGCCGGCGGCGTTCCTGCTGCCGCTGTACAACCTCTTCACGGGGAACGTGGCCGTCGGCATCCCCGGAACGGGTCTCGCCGTCGGTTTCCCGGAGCTGTACAACACGCCGGGAGCGATGGTGTTGCCGTTCAGCGCGCTGTTCATGCCGCTATCGATCTTCATCCTCACGACCTTCTACGGGCAGATTCCCGACGGGTTGGAGGACGCCGCCCGCGTCGAAGGAACGACGCGACTCGGCGCGCTGTTCCGCGTCATCATTCCGCTGTCGGCGCCCGGTGTGGCGACGGCGGGCGTGCTCACGTTCATCAGCGTCTACAACGAGTTCTTCTTCTCGTTTTTGATGAACAACGGCGAACCCGGAAGCTGGGCCCCGCTCGTCGCGGGCATCATCGGCTTGCAGGGGCAGTACGACACGCCGTACCACCTGATGGCGGCGGCGAGTATCATCGGCGTGCTGCCGGTGGCCATCCTGGTCATCGTCGCACAGGAGAAAATCGTCAGCGGGCTCACGGCAGGAGCACTCAAGGAGTAAGACAATGGGAGACGTAAAACTCGAACACGTGACGAAACGGTACGAAGACGTAACGGCAGTCGACGACATGAACGTACACATCAGAGACGGGGAGTTCGTTTGCCTCGTCGGTCCGTCCGGCTGCGGGAAGTCGACGACCATGGAGATGGTGGCCGGGCTGACCAAACCCACGGAGGGGTCCATCTACATCGGCGACCGAGAGGTGACGAACCTCCCGCCGAAAGACCGCGGGGTGGCGATGGTGTTCCAGAACATCGCGCTGTTCCCGCACATGGACGTGTACGACAACATCAGCTTCGGCCTCCGGCTCCGCGACTACGAGAAGGAGGAGATCGACCGCCGCGTCGAACGCGCCTCCGACATCGTCCAACTGGAGGGGATGTTAGACCGCATGCCCGACGAGATGTCCGGCGGCCAGCGCCAGCGCGTCGCCATCGCCCGCGCCATCGTTCGCAACCCTGACGTGTTCCTGATGGACGAGCCGCTGGCGAACCTCGACGCGAAACTACGCGTCCACATGCGGACCGAGCTCCAGCGCCTGCACAAGGAACTGGACACCACCATAATCTACGTCACGCACGACCAGGCGGAGGCGATGACGATGTCGGACCGCATCGCCGTCCTCGACGGCGGCCAGCTCCAGCAGATAGATCCGCCGCTGACCTGCTACAACGAACCGCAGAACCTCTTCGTCGCGGGGTTCATCGGGTCGCCGGCGATGAACTTCCTCGACGGCACCGTCACCCAACAGGGCTTCGAGCACGACACCGGCGTCACCGTCGAGTTCGACCCCGCACAGATGGGCGTCGAGGTCGGCCAGGAGGTGACCCTCGGCGTCCGTCCCGAGGACGTCTACCCAATCGACCAGTCGAGCTCGGTCTCGCACCCCTCGATGAGCATCGAGACGACGACCGACGTCCTCGAACCGATGGGCGACGAGATATTCGTCTACCTGCTGTTGGACGACGACGGGTCGAGCATGGATATGGAGGCCGCTCAGCAGAACCAGCTGCTGATGAGCGTCGACCCCGACAGCGACATCGTCGAGGACCAAGAGTTCGACGTCGTCCTCGACCGGAGCAGGATTCACCTCTTCGACACCGCGTCGGGTCAGGCCATCCAGCACGGTCTGGTGAAGTTGACCAGCCCGGAGAACGTCACCGAGACCGGCGCGGAAAGCGACGACTGAACACCACACCACACCACAGATGGTCACCGAACTCGGACTGCTGTACATCGGGATGGTGACCCTGCTGTTCTTCTTCTGGGCGTACGGCATCGTGTCGTTCGTCCTGGATCTGAAGAACGTCATCATCCCCAAAGGGCGGCAGTTCCTGCGCGGCAGACGACGAATCAAGGAACAGGAAAAACAAGAGGAAGAGCGTGAAGAGCGCGAGCGTCAGTTGTACTGACAACACATGGAACGTGACGCTTAACACGTGTTGTAGTAAACGAGGAGTAGAGAATGACTTCGGACACGCCAGTACGGGTCGGGGTAGTCGGCCTCGGTAACATCGGCCACTACCACGCCGACCGGTTGACGGATTTGGGCGCGACGCTCGTCGGCGGCATGGACATCCAGGCCGACGCTCGACGACGCTTCGCCGAGAAGTACGGCGTCGAGGCGTACGACGACAAGTACGAACTGTTCGACGACGTCGACGCCGTCATCGTAACGACGCCGAACCGCTTTCACGAGGAGTACGCCGTCGCGGCGCTGGACGCCGGCATCGACGTGCTGTTGGAGAAACCGCTCGCGCACAACTTAGAGAGCGCCGAGCGCATCGCCGCCGCCGCCGAGGCGTCGGAGGCGCTCTGCATGGTCGGGTTCAACAACCGCTTCGCCAACCCGGTTCAGGTGATCAAGAGCTACCAGCGCGACGGCGAGTTCGGCGAGATGCAGCACGTCGAGGCCAACTACGTCCGCCGTCGCGGCATCCCCGGTCGCGGCTCGTGGTTCACCTCCAAGGATATCGCCGGCGGCGGCGCGCTCATCGACATCGGCGTCCACGCCATCGACCTCGCGCTCTACTTCCTCGACTTCCCCGAGATCGTCGAGGTGTCGGGCGTCACCCGCTCGCAGTTCGGCAACCAGGACGACTACGCCTTCGTCGAGATGTGGGGTGAGGACATCGGCCCGGAAGGGTTCGACGTCGACGACTCCGCGAGCGCCTTCATCCGCTCGGCGGACGGCCAGACCATCTCGCTGGAAGTCGCGTGGGCGACGAACCGACCGACGAACGACGAGTTCGTCCTCCGGGGCTCGGAGGCCGGGGCGCGCTTCGACCGCGCGAGCCACGAACTGACGCTCTACGAGACGGGTAAGGACGGCACCGACCACCTGCGCGACACCGACATCCAGACGCAGGCCAACGACACCCACAAATCCGAACAGCGCCTGTTTCTCGAAGCCGTCGCCTCCGGCAACCACCCCGAGCGGAACACCGTCGAACAGGGGCTGGCCGTCCAGCGCGTCATCGACGCCATCTACCGCTCCTCGGCGGAGGGGAAGGCGATTCGTCTCGACGCCGGGTCCGAGGCCGCGCCCGAACTCGACTGAGTCGGTTCCGCGGGAGAACGCGTCCCGACGCGTGTCCGACGGTTTCGGTCCCTCCTCTCGTTGCGCCCTCCTGAAGTTTTATCGACGCCCTGAACGTAACAACGGACATGGACATCGGAGTACTCACCGTCCCCCTGGGCGGCCAGTCGCTCGAAGAAGCGCTCGACTACCTCGACGACATCGGCGTCTCCGCGGTCGAACTCGGCGTCGGCGGTTACCCCGGCGAGGCGCACGTCGACCGGCGGGAGCTGCTCGACGACGAGAGCGCCCGCGAGGAGTTGCTCGAACTCGTCGACGGCCACGACATGTACATCAGCGCGCTGGCGACGCACAACAATCCGCTGCACCCCGACGAGGAGACGGCCGACGAAGCCGACACCGAACTCCGCGAGGCCGTCGAACTCGCCGACGAGCTCGACGTCGACGCGGTCACCTGCTTCTCGGGTCTGCCCGCCGGCGGTCCCGACGACGAGGTGCCGAACTGGATCACCGCGCCGTGGCCGACCGAGCACGCCGACGCCCACGAGTACCAGTGGGACGTCGCCACCGACTACTGGTCGGGACTCTCGAACCACGCCGCCGACCACGGCGTCCAGCTCGCCATCGAGATGCACCCGAACATGCTCGTCTACGAACCGTCGGGGATGCTGCGCCTGCGCGAGGCGACCAACCAGTACGTCGGCGCGAACTTCGACCCCTCCCACCTCTACTGGCAGGGCATCGACGTGCTCGCCGCGATCCGGTATCTCGGCGAAGCGGGGGCCATCCACCACGTCCACGCGAAGGACACCCGCGTCTACGACGACCGGTCCCGAATCAAGGGAGTCCTCGACACCACGTCGTACACCGAGGAACCCGACCGCTCGTGGCTGTTCCGCACCGTCGGTTACGGCCACGGCGAGGAGCACTGGAAGGACGTGGTGTCGACGCTCCGGATGGTCGGCTACGACGGCGCGCTCTCCATCGAGCACGAGGACTCGCTCACCTCGTCCCGCGAGGGGCTCGAAAAGGCGGTCGAACTGCTCCAGCGGTCGGTGTTCGAGACGACGCCCGGCGAGGCGTACTGGGCGGAGTGAGCGGTCGGCGGTCGACGCTTTTCAGAGAACGCTCGGCAGCGTTTCGGGGAACAGCGTCTCTCCCGCTTCGGTGAACTCCGACAGCGGTTTCCACAGGCAGTCGAGGTCCTCGCCGGTGTCGGGTTCGTGGGCCGTAAACGAGTCCATCTGGTAGGGCCACTGCTGGACGAACTCCGCGCCGTAGACGCGCTGAATCTCGTGGCACTGCTCGCCGTCGACGGTGAACACTCCCTCGAACGTCCCGAGCTCGTGAACTCTCGTCAGTTCGACCTCCAGCTCCTCGCGGAACTCGCGGCGAAGCGCGTCGACGCTGTGTTCGCCGAACTCGACGCCGCCGCCGAGCGGTCGGTAGTACGTCCCCGACTCCTCGGACGCCGCCTCGAAGACGAGGAGTTCGTCGTCGCGGCGGACGACGCCGAGGGCGACGACGCGAATCCGTTCGTCGGCGTCTCGGCTGCTGCCGTGCGGCGATTCGACGGAGGACAGGTCGCTCATGACCCGACGAAGACCCCACCCCCGCAAGAAACTGCCGGATATGAAACCCTAAGCCGCCGCCGCGTGAAGTTGGCTCATGGCTCTGACAGTCGGTATGCTCGGCTATCGGTTCATGGGACAGGCACACTCGAACGCGTTGGCGCGCCTCCCGATGTTCTTCCCGGACGCGCCCGAGGTGGTTCGCCACACGCTCGTCGGCCGCGACGAGGAGGCGCTGGCGGACGCCGCCGACCGCTTCGGCTTCGAGCACACCGCCACCGACTGGGAGGACGTCGTCGACGAGGTGGACGTGTTCTACAACCTCGGGCCGAACCACCTCCACGCCGACCCCTCCATCGCGGCGCTGGAAGCCGGGAAACACGTCCTCTGCGAGAAACCGCTCGCGCCGACGCTCGACGAAGCCGAACGGATGCGCGACGCCGCCGCCGACGCGGAGGGCGTCGCCGGCTGCGCGTTCAACTACCGGTTCATCCCCGCCATCCAATATGCCAAAAAGCTCATCGACGACGGCGAACTCGGCGAAATTCGCCACGTCGACGGCCGGTACATGCAGGACTGGCTCGCCGACCCCGACGCGCCGTGGGCGTGGCGGATGGACAAAGACCTCGCCGGCAGCGGCGCGCTCGGCGACCTCGGCGCGCACACCGTCGACCTCGCGCGCTTCCTCGTCGGCGAGCAGGCCGGCGACATCGCCGAGGTGAGCGGAAGCCTTCGAACGTTCGTCGAGGAGCGCCCGGTTCCCGGCGAGGACGAGACGCGCCCCGTCACCGTCGACGACGCCTACACCGCCGAAGCGGAGTTCGAGAACGGCGCGATGGGGACGTTCGAGGCCTCTCGCGTCGCCACCGGCCACAAGAACGACCACACGATTCGCGTCCACGGGTCGAAAGGGAGCCTGCAGTTCTCGCTCGAACGCATCAACGAACTGGAGTTGCTCAGAGAGGGTAACCGCGGCTACGAGACCATCCTCGTCACCGACGAGGACGACCCCTACGTCGAACACTGGTGGCCGCCGGGCCACGTCCTCGGCTGGGAGCACACGTTCGTCCACGAGAACTACGAGTTCCTAAGCGCGGCCGACTCGGGCAGCGAGTTCCACCCGTCGTTCGAGGACGCCTACGAGGTCCAGCGGGTGCTCGACGCTATCGAGCGGAGTGACGAAAACGGCGAGCGGGTCGCGCTCGACTGAGTGGTCGAGATTTTTCAGTAGTGCCGCGTCTGCTCGTCGGTGATAACCTCGTCGATGAGCGAGACGGGCGTCGCGTCGTAGGCGGGGTTGTCGATACTGAAACCCTCGGCCGGTTCCAGCATCACCTCGGCGGGCGAGCGGAACTCGTTCTCGAACCGGAAGCCGTCCTCGATTATCTTCGCGCCGGAGCCGACGATGGTGACCGGGACGCCGACCTCGTTTGCCGCGGCGACGATCGGGAACGTGCCGATTCGGTTGTACAGCACGTCGTCGACGATGCAGTCCATCCCGATGATGACGCGGTCGCACTCTTCTAACACGTAGCCCGAGGCGCTGTCGACGATGAGGTGGGTATCGACGCGGTCCATCGACGCGAGCGTCCGCGCGGTCTTGCGTCCGAGGTACCGCGGCCGCGCCTCCGTCGCGTACGCCGTCAGTTCGATTCCGTCCCTGACGGCGATTTCGACCGCTTCGAGGACGGTCGAGGAGTAGTCGTGGGTGAGGAACGTCTCGCCGTCCTCGAACGTCTCGGCGGCGGTCTCGGCGGCGCGGCGCTTGCCGCGTTCGACGTCCTCGACGACGCGCTCTATCGTCTCTCGCGTCCGCGCCTTCGCCTCGTCCACCGTGTCGGTCTCGTCGACGACGCTCTCTGTGACCTCTCGCATCGCGTTGTACAGCGAGGCGTGCGAGGGGTTCGCCCGACGGAGCGCTCCCGCGTTCCGTTCGAGGTCGCGCTCGTACTCTTCGAGCGTCGCGAACTCCCTGTCGAGTAGCTCCGAGAGCGCCCGCGTGGCCTTGACGGCGACGACGGAGGAACTGTGGGTCTGCATCTCCCGGATTTCCTCGACCGTCTCGTCTATCATACTCGAACCTCTGCCCCTCGGTGCAAAGAGTTTCCGGAAGGCGGAGAGCGGTTCCTCCATCCGCCGACCGCCGCGAAACCCAAGTGCCAGCGGTCCCTACGGAACGCGATGAGTTTCACCGTCACCTACTACTGCCCGCACTGCGAGACGCTCGTCGAACTCGAACGCGACGAGTATCTCGCGGACAAGGCGGTCACGCCGTACCCGCTGGAAGGCTGGGAGTACGCGACCCCCGACGACGCCTACGAGGACGCAGACGGGGTAAAACTCGACTGCGGCGAGAGCGACGCCTCCTCGGTGACGTTCAGGCCGAAGGGGTGGATACCAGGCGACGGGAGCGCCGAAAACGTCGAGAACGCCGAGAGCACCGAGAGTGCCGAGAGTGCCGAGAGAGCGGCGGGAGGCGGTAACGCCGGCGACGAAGTCGACGAACCGACGGGAGCGGACGGCGACGGCCAAATCGGCTGTGGCCGCGCGTACTACCTGAGCTACGTCAAATACGCCGACGGACAGGAACTCGACCCGCGTCGCCCCTCGGAGTTCGTCGACATCGGCGGAGACGGCCGAACTGGGCCGCGTGAGCCGTCTGGACCGCCGGGTCCGGGTGGCTTCTGGTCCTGAACCGTCTGACGGAGTGCCTAATCTATTGGGCAGTGGTGGTATGCCGTCGGAACCAGTCTGTAGGAGTACGATGGATTCCCGAAACCCGAAACGTCGGAACACCCGACGCCCTCCACGCGTCGAACGTGGAGTTGGGAACGAGCACGCCACGGAATCGAGCGGTGCGGAAGTGACGTGTGCGTTCGACGAGGTAGACGGAGAGAAATCGCTCGTCGTCGCCGACATCGGCCGCGACGACGCGTGGCTCGCGATGAGTGCATCAACCTGCGTCGAAGTCGGTTCTTGGCGGTGATCGTCATGTCTGAAACACTCTCACGAGACTACAGTAGCATCCGTTCGAACCTGCAGCGACTGAACTCGCGAGTCAGAATCCCGTCGCGCGAACACGCGCCCGAACCGGCTCGTTACGACTGAGTCGCGTCTCACGCGGCGGACGCTGCGAAACGGCGCTCCGAGCGACGGTGTGAGAGCCGACCGTCGACGGCGGTTCTCACCCTTTGATGTTGCAGACCGGGTAGGTTCGCGCAACCTTGTCGCCGATGCCGAGCGCGTCGGAGACGCGGACCACCTCGTCGACGTCCTTGTAGACGCCCGGCGCTTCCTCGGCGACGGTCGCGCCGCTCTGGGCCTTCACGTAGATGCTGTTCCGGTCGCGGAGCTCCGTCTGTACCGTCTCGCCCCAGTACTCCTTTTTCGCGCGGGTTCGACTCATCACCCGGCCCGCGCCGTGGGCCGTCGACCCGAACGACAGCGACAGCGACTCCTCGCCGCCTCGGAGCACGTAGCTCCCCGCCCCCATGCTTCCGGGGATGATGACGGGTTGTCCGACGTCGCGGTACGCCTTCGGAACCTCGGGGTGACCCGCCGGAAACGCCCGCGTCGCACCCTTGCGGTGGACGTACAGTTCGCGCTCCTGGCCGTCTACGTCGTGGTGCTCCTTCTTGGCGATGTTGTGGGCGACGTCGTACAGCAGTTCCATCTCCATCGCCTCCCAGTCGCGGCCGAAGACGCGCTCGAACACCTCACGGGTGCGGTGCATCACCAACTGCCGATTCGTCCACGCGAAGTTGATGGCGGCGCACATCGCGCCGTAGTACGCCTCGGCCAGTTCGCTTCCCGCGGGCGCGGCGGCCAGTTCCCTGTCGGGTAACTCCGCGAGCAGGTCGCCGTGGCGCTTCTCTATCTTCCGGAGGTAGTCGTTGCACACCTGGTGGCCGAGGCCGCGACTGCCGCAGTGTATGAGCACGACAATCTGGTCCTCGGCGAGTCCGTACGCGTCGGCGACGTCCTCGCGGAACACGTCGGTGACGCGCTGGACCTCCAGAAAGTGGTTGCCGGAGCCGAGACTCCCCAACTGGTTCTTGCCTCTGTTCTTCGCCTTCTCCGACACCGCGTCGGAGTCGGCGTCCGGTCGCCGCCCCTCGTCCTCGCAGTGCAGGAGGTCGTCCTCGACGGCGTACCCCGCTTCGAGCGCCCAGTCGACGCCGCGCTCCAAGACGGCGTCCACCGTATCGACGTCGGATTCGACGACGCCGCCGCCGCCGAGTCCCGAGGGAATCGCCCGGAACAGCGCGTCGACCAACCCCTCCTCGTGACCCTGCAGGTCGTCGTAGGAGAGGTTGGTCTTCATCATCCTGACGCCGCAGTTTATGTCGTACCCGACCGCTCCCGGCGATATACAGCCGTTTTCGACATCCGTCGCCCCCACGCCGCCGACGGGGAAACCGTAGCCCTGGTGGCCGTCGGGCATGCAGAGCGCGTGTTTCGTCATCCCCGGCAGGTGCGTCGCGTTCTTCAGTTGTTGGAGCGTCCTGTCGTCGCCGATCTGTTCGAGTAGCTTCTCGCTGGCGAGGACGCGAGCGGGGACGCGCATCCCGTCCTCCCGCGGAATCTCCCAGACGTACTCTCGGACCCGTTCGAGACGGATGCCGTCGAACTCGCGCGTCGTCATGTGGCAGTGTAGCACGAGAGTCGGTGAATACGTTGCCCCGAGTCGTCTCCGCTGACCGTCCGCCAGACGTACGTGTTCGACCGGCGGTCGGCCTCAGTCGCCACCGGTCTCAATCGCCTCCGGTCTCAGTCGCCACCGATCTCAGTCGCCACCGGTCTCGGTCCGCGGCGACGTCCGTTCCGAACGGGTCTCCCGCGCCATCCACGCGTCGAACGAGAACGGCCCGCCCCCGGTGACCAGCAGCGCCGAGACCAGACCGAAAAGCGAGATGTGCGCCAGCACCGGGTCGTCGGGCAGTCCGAACAGCGTCGTCGTGAAGAGGCCGAACGCGACGAGCGACGACGCGCGCGTGAACGCGCCGAAAAGCAGCGCGAGACCGACGACTGCCTCGGCGAGTCCGGCGCCGACGACCCACAGTTCGGGGAGGACGGGAACGACGGCGGTGAGGTCGTACTTCTCGACGACGGCGAGCGCCTCGACGGGGTTCATCAGTTTCTGCGCCACTCCGAGATAGACGAACGACAGGCCCATGCCGACGCGCAGAATCGTCGGGACGAACGGACGGTACGGCGCGATGCGGCGCTCGAAGGGGACGGCGACGCGCCGGTAGAAGGGGTCGACGCGCGAGTAGAGCGTCCGGTCGTCGTCGGCCATCCGCGCGATGAGCTGGTCGGCGCTCGGACGGCCGCCGCCGACGAGCACGATGGCGAGGAACGCCGGGACGTACTCGAAGGCCAAGAAGAGCTCCGGACGGAACGCCAGGCCGACGAGGTACCCGACGAGACCGACGACGGCGGCGAGACGGGTTGCCAGCCCGAAGAGGAGCAGAAAGCCGACGGCGACGCCGAACAGGCGGGTCGGCGCGGGTACCAGCGGCGTGAAGAAGTAGCCCGCGAAGCCCGCCCCCACGAGCGGGAGGCCGACGCTCAACCGGAGCAGCCACGGCAGCAGGTCGCGGTAGTCGTCCATCACCGCGCGGAACGCGCGGATGTCGTCGCCCGCGGGCCGGTATCGGAGATACCCCGCGGCGGCGACGACGACCCCGCCACCGGTCCCGAGGATCAGCGCGAGACTCAGCGGGTCGGACGCGACGGTCGCCAGCAGGCGGACGGCGTTGCCCGCGCCCCCGCCGTCGACGACGTATTTCACGTGTGCACTCGCGACACCGGGTGACAGGAGCAACGCGGCGGTTGCGAACGCCGCCTGCAGCGTATGGCGTCTCATGGTCGAACCTCCGAAGCCGACGCTTCTAAATCCTACGCACGTGTCCGCTTTCGGCGGAAAAATGGACGAACGTCCGTGACGGATGCGCGACCCGACTCCCGCATCTGCCGACTCTTCGCGAGAGTCCGACGCGAATTCGGGTCAGACGTCGAAGACGACGTACGCGCGCCAGCCGCCCGCGGTCTCTTCCAGTCTCATCTCCGAGTAGGTGACGGCTTTCACCTCGCGCGCGCCGAGACCCGACAGCGGGACGCCGCGAGCGTCGGCGTCGACGACCCACTCGTCGTCGTCGCGGCGGACCGTCGCGCGGTTCTCGACGGGGAGCACCGCTCGGACGTCGCGTTCGTAGATGAGTTCGTCCAGGTAGTCGAACAGCGCCGCCTCGCGGCTCTCGGCGCGGACGCGCAGCGAAAACCGGTCGCCCGCGTCGGGAATCGTCTCGCACATCGCCGCCGCGAGACCGTCGGCGACGGCCCCGAAGACGGCATCGAGCGTCGGCGCCGAGGCCGCGACGGCCACGTCCGCCGTGTGCTCGCGCAGTTCGTAGCTCACGTACGAACGGTCGGCGGCCGCGGTATTATTCGCTGTCGCCGCTCCGCGTAGCGAGTCCGCCGCCGTCGCCGTCGACGGCGCGTTTCCCGCTCGTCTCGGGGTCGAGTCCGTCGTTCGACTCGTCGGCGCCGTCGCCCGCCGAGTGCTCCGGCTCCGCGTTCGCCTGTATCGCCGAGAGACTCCGGAGTTGGCTCTCCGAGAGTCCGACCTCCGTCCCGGAGGCCGAGCCGATGGCGACGCCGCTGGTCACGATGGCGCGAACGCCCTCCTCGACGGTCATCTCGACGTCGTGGACTTTCGAGGCCGGGACGTGGACGAGGTGACCGCCCATCACCGGGTTCGGTGCGAGCGGGAGAAACATCGTCAGCATCTCGTCGTGGTCGGTGCTGTCGGTGAGTTGTCGCGGCGTCTCCGTGGTGACGAAGCCGAGCGTGTAGACGCCGTCGGCGGGGAACTCGACCAGTTTCACGTCGCGGAAGTTCTGAACGTCGCTCTCCAGCACCACGTCGCTCATCTGTCGGAAACTGTCGTACACCGCGCCGACGCCGGGGACCGCGCCGAGGACGGCGTCGAAGTAGTCGACGGCGCGTTCGCCGTACTTCGAGCCTTCGACGACGAAGCCGACGAAGAGGACGAAGCCGAACAGCACGACGGGCGTGAGCAGTTCGATGGCCAACTCCCGGTCGACGTACTGTGCGGTCGGGACGTTCGACGTCCACGGGAGTTGTATGAGAAAGTCCGAGAGGAGGTCGAGATACTTCGAGACGATATCGAGCGCGACCATGAAGACGACGACGGTGATAACGAGCGGAATCACGACCGCGACACCGGAGACGACGGCGTCTCTCACCCGTGTCTCTATCGACCGCTTGACGCGCCGTTCGACGCCCGGCCGTGACTCATCCATACTACTCCACACGCCAGTACGTCACTAAAGAACTTCTTCAGTGGACTGTCAGACACCGGAGAAGGTCGTCCGGGACGGTGGACTTATAACTACCTCGATTCTACGGTGTGGTAGTGAGCGTCAACGTCGAACTGCGCGTCGACAAGCCCGGGCAAGCCCAGTACGGGGAGGACGCTTGGGCGCTGAAAGAGCGCATCCACGAGCGGGAGGACGTGCTGAAACAGCGACGCGGCTTCTTCATGGACGCGTACCGGCGCTCGAAGACGCATCTGTTCTACGAGGACGAACGGCTCGTCGGCTTCGTCTCGACGCGGCGCGACGGCTACATCCTCTTTCTGGCCGTCGCTCCCGAGGTTCGCGGCGAGGGGTACGGTCAACGGTTGGTCGCCACCGTCGCCGACGAGCACCGGACGGTGACCTGCCACGCGCGGACGACGAACACGGCGGCGCTCGACTTCTACGAACACATCGGTTTCGAGGTGAGCCGCCGCATCGACAACTACTACGAGGACGGCGGCAACGCCTACTACCTTCGACTCGGCGAGAACGGCGGGATTCGCGAGAAACTCTCGGAGTTCGTCCGCCGGTGAGCGCGGTCCGGGACCGACGACAGACCAAGACGACCCCGCGAGCCACGGCGAACCGTGACACGGGACCGCGATTTCGACGTTGCATCCGGTATTTTTAATAGTCAAACCAGTGGCGTACAGGGTATGAGCGGACGACCCCTCGACGTACTCGAGGCATCTCTGAACGAGCCGGTCACCGTGCAGCTGAAGGACGGTACCTCCTACTTCGGCACGTTGGCGGGCTACGACCAGCACATGAACGTCGTACTCGAGGAGAGCCTCGAAGACGACGACGACGGGCTCCTCGGTGGCCTCGACGTCGAGGAAGTCGAAGACACAACGATTATACGCGGCGATAACGTGGTCACGATAACAGCATGACGGGAGCAGGAACCCCGAGTCAGGGCAAGAAGAACAAGACGACGCACGTCAAATGTCGTCGCTGTGGCGAGAAGTCCTACCACGTGAAGAAGAAGGTCTGCTCGTCCTGCGGCTTCGGCAAGTCGGCGAAACGTCGCGAGTACGCGTGGCAGTCGAAAGCGGGCGAGTAACCCCGCTTCCTGCGACGTTCTTTCTCTCTCAGCTACTTCCCGAAGCGACGGCTATCGTCCCCGTTTCGGCGTTTGGCTCCGCGTTCTCCTCCGACTGCCACCAGCGACGTCTCTAACCGAAAGACGGCGACCGGTGCCCGAGTGGACACGCGTCGCCGTGGCGGTCGGTCGGCGATTGTTTGACCACGATTGTGCATATATATGGTCGGCAGCAGCCGAAATACAGCACAACCACGGGTGTTTTTACCCGTGGGCCTCACACTCACTCCTATGCATCAGGGGCGGGATATCCGTCGAGTCGGAGACGGTCTCAACGAGAAGTGCGGTGTCGTCGGCGTGTCGCTCGACGAACGCGAGGCCGCGCGGCCGTTGTACTACTCGCTGTACGCGCTCCAACACCGCGGTCAGGAGTCGGCGGGTATCGTCACCCACGACGGGTTCCAACAGCACAGCCACGTGGAGATGGGTCTCGTCGGCGACGTGTTCGACGAGGAGTCGCTGTCGACGCTCCGCGGCACCGCCGGTATCGGCCACGTCCGGTATCCGACGGCGGGCGGCGTCAACAGCTGCTGTGCGCAACCGTTCGCCGTCTCGTTCAAATCCGGTTCGTTGGGCCTCGCCCACAACGGCAACCTCGTCAACGCCGACGAACTCCGCTCGGAACTGGAGAACCTCGGCCACGCGTTCACCTCCGAGGGCGACACCGAAGTCATCGCCCACGACCTCGCGCGAAACCTCCTCGAATCCGACCTCGTCCGCGCCGTCAAACGCACGATGGAGCGAATCCACGGCTCCTACGCGCTCACCATCAGCCACGACGACACCGTCTTGGGCGTTCGAGACCCCGAGGGCAATCGCCCGCTCTGTATCGGTAAAGTCGACGGCGGCTACGTCATCGCCTCCGAGTCGGCCGCCATCGACACCCTCGACGGCGAACTCGTCCGCGACGTGCGACCGGGCGAACTCGTCGTCCTCGAAAACGACGGCAGCGGCTTCGACTCTTACCAACTCGTCGAGAAGGAGAACTCCGCGCACTGCTTCTTCGAGCACGTCTACTTCTCTCGACCCGACTCGGTCATCGACGGGACGCTCGTCTACGAGGTCCGGCGGAATCTCGGCCGCGCGCTCTGGGAGGAGAGCGGCGTCGAGACCGACGTGGTGATGCCCGTCCCCGACTCCGGGCGCGCCTTCGCCACCGGCTACGCCGAGGCGGCGGGCGAGACGACCGCCGCCGGCGAACCGCGGGCGGAGGACGACGACGGCGTTGAGTTCGCCGAGGGGTTGATGAAAAACCGGTACGTCGGTCGGACGTTCATCATGCCGACGCAGGACGAACGCGAACGCGCGGTTCGGCTGAAGCTGAACCCGATTCGCAGCACCGTCGAGGGTAAGACCGTGACGCTCATCGACGACAGCATCGTCCGCGGCACGACGTCGACGCAGTTGGTCGAACTCCTGCGCGACGCCGGGGCCGAGGAGGTCCACATGCGCATCGGTGCGCCGCCCATCGTCGCGCCCTGTTACATGGGCATCGACATGCACACCCGCGGAGAACTCATCGCCGCGGACCGCTCCGTCGCGGAGGTCCGCGACGAGATCGGCGCGGACAGTCTCGGGTATCTCTCTATCGACTCTATCGCCGACTGTCTCCGGAAATCGCGCGCGGACCTCTGTCTCGGCTGCGTCACCGGCGAGTATCCGTACGACATCGACGGCGAGACGGCCGACCGCGACGTGACCCGCCCGGCTATCGACGCGGAAGCGCCCGCCGACGACTGAGGCTCGCCGCTCCCTCACTCAGCCTGTGAAAACACCGACGGTGAGCAACGAGTGCGGGCGCGTCTCGGGCCGTCAGTACACGACGTAG
Organism: Haloprofundus sp. MHR1; assembly: GCF_005155585.1. Taxonomy (NCBI): domain Archaea; kingdom Methanobacteriati; phylum Methanobacteriota; class Halobacteria; order Halobacteriales; family Haloferacaceae; genus Haloprofundus; species Haloprofundus sp. MHR1. Next base: position 1,059,260 of record NZ_CP039833.1, on the reverse strand, counting down.
AGGAGCACGTAGACGACGTTGCCGAGGACGAACGAGACGAGCCACAGCGCCGCCGCAACGCGCCCGATCCGCTTGTGTCGAGTGCCGTAAATCTGCGAGGTGGGACGGGTCAGAGCCAACAGTAGCACGTAGTACAGAAGCGGGATGCAGACGATAGCGAGTATCACGTGAACCGCGAGCGTCGGCAGGTAGACCCACTGATTTACCGCGGCGGGACCGGGGAACTCCTGCGTACCCTGCGAGATGACTTTGTACAGGTAGAGGACGAGAAACGTCGCGAACAACACGACGGTGGTGAGCATCAGCGTCCGATGGCTCTCGACGTCGCCGCGGCGGATCGCGCGGACGCCGAGGATAATCGTCCCGATAGCGACGGTGCTGATGACCGTGTTGACGTGGGGAATTGCGTCGTACAGCGGTTGCGGAGCCGTCGGAAGCAACACGTCGGGTATCGCACCGAGCGCCGCGCCGAAGACCAGGCCGAGCGACACGAGCGTCAGGATGGCGGTCGTCGCCGGAACGTGGTCTCTGACACGAAGTTCCATGCTCGAACTGTGTGTTCGGGCATCAAAACGGTTGCTCTGTCGACGCCCTCTGGTCGGCGCACCGACGCTCCGCGAACGCGACGACGCATCGGGGAAACCACCACACTGCGAACGGGCGGCACGCCGCCGCCGAAAGGAAGGGCTTTTAACGAACCGTGCGAAACGGAGGAGTGCAGTAAGACACGCGCGAGCGTGGGTAGCCAAGCCAGGCCAACGGCGCAGCGTTGAGGGCGCTGTCCTGTAGAGGTCCGCCGGTTCAAATCCGGTCCCACGCATCGCAAGGGCGGAACGACGTTCCGCCGAAACGAGGCGGCGTAGCCGCCGAGTACGATGCAGGTGCTAACCCCTCAAAGGGACAAGCACCCACGCACAATCCTTTCCAGAACTACACCGAAAAGCCGGGGCTCTCGGCTACCGAGAGGGGGACGAGCGCGGACGGCACTTCACATGCCAAGAGAGACAGCATTCGCGCCGGTAGGCTCCATCTACCGGGCCATTTTACCGCATGATGCGACACACTGTCACGCCCTCCCAAAGGTTTGAACTCCAACGTATCAGTGCCGTTATCTCGTGACTACCGACGCGTCGGAACCGAGCGGTCGTCGCCTACCGTCGTTCACTGTCGCCCACTTGCCACCCCGCGCAAAACAGTTGGCGACTAACAATGTGCTCTGAGATAATAGTTCAGTTCGTATGACTGCATTGGCAGGTACCGAACGCGATGGCTAGGCTACACGCCGGGCAGTGGGGTTCCGACCGTGAGACTCGTCGATTTCTCGATGCGACAGTACGAGCGGTTACTCGACGCGGCACTGGTCGGAGGATACGAGTTCCTGACCGTCCGCGAGTATCTACTCGCCGACGAAGGCGAGTTGCCCGAGCGGTTCGTCATCATGCGCCACGACGTCGACCGACGGGCGGAGCTGTCGTACGCGATGGCGAACGCCGAGGCGGTCCGCGGTATCTCGGCGAGCCACTACTTCCGGACGTACACCTTCGACGGCCCGGAAGCGAGGCGACTCGTCGAGATGGGCCACGAAGTCGGCTACCACTACGAAGACCTCTCGAAGACGCGAGGCGACGTCGAAGCCGCGCACGACCGCTTTGCGAGGAACTTGGAGACGTTTCGCGCGTTCGTCCCGGTCGACACCGTCTGCGCGCACGGCAGTCCGCTCTCGCCGCAACACAACGCCTCGATGTGGGAGGAGGGACCGTCGCTGGAGTCGTACGGTCTCGTCGGCGAAGGGGCGTACTCCATCGACACCGGGCGCAACAGCACCGACGAGCTACGGTACGTCTCCGACACCGGCCGAGACTGGGACGTCGAAGTCGACGGCTGGGGGACGCTTCACTCGACCGCCGAGGTCGCCGAGATGCTCGAAGCCGGCGGCTACCCGCACCTCTACGTGTTGGCGCACCCCGGCCGCTGGTCGCGCACCCGACGAGGGATGGCGCACCGAATCGCGTGGGACCTCGCCGCCGAGAGCGCGAAAGTCGCCGTCAAGTTCCCGAAGACGGCGATGCGGACAGTCACTCGACAGAGCGGCGCTCCCGGGTTGATCCCGACGGCGTCCGATTCGGCGTCGACGCCCGAGGAGACGCCGGCCGAGGAACCCGCTGCCGAGGCGTCCGCTGCCGGGGGCGCGGTCGACGAGAACGCCGACTCCGAGCCACGAAGCGACCCGGTCACACGGACCGCCGACTGAGTCCGGGGCCGCCGACTGAATCCGATCTTCCCCCGTCGGCCGCCGCGTCGCACGCCGGGCACGGGTTTAAATCAGCAGAGCAAGTATGGCGGGTATGCCCAAGTACTCCACCGGAAGCGGCGGTGGCGGCGGCGACGGCGGCAGCTGCGAACTCTGCGGCACGGAGAGTTCGAGGCTCCGCCAGGAGAACGTCGCCGGCGCGACGCTGATGGTGTGTCCCGACTGCGCCAGCCACGGCGAGAACAAGAGCAAAGAGCGCAAACACCGCGACCAGTCGCGCGGCCGCGACCAGAGCGAACCCAGCCGAAAGAAGCGCGCCGCCCAGCGCGCGGCGAAGATGTACGACGCCGGCAAGGGCGACTCGAAGCACTGGGAGGAGGAGGGGACGAACTACGAACGCGACCGCCTCCCGTATCTCGTCCGCGACTACGGCGACCGGGTCGCCGAGGCTCGCGAGGACGCCGGCCTGACGACCGGCGACCTCGCAGCCGAACTCGACGTGAGCGAGCGCGACCTCGTCGCCGTCGAGGAGGGACGAGCGACGCGTGCGGGCGTCGGCGGCTCCGTCGTCCGCAAACTCGAAGACCGGCTCGGCATCGAACTGACCGACGAGTAGTCGGAAGCTTTCTGTAGCTTTTTGTCCGCGTGCCGTCTTGGCACGTCCATGTCTACCACGCTCGCACCTGCCCACCCCGACGTTCGGACGTTCGAGACGACCGTCGACGCCGTCGACGGCCGCGAAGTGACGCTCTCTGAGACGTACTTCTACGCCGAGAGCGGCGGCCAACCCGCCGACAGAGGGACGCTGGACGGCGTCCGCGTCGTCGACGTGCAGAGCCGAGACGGCGAGGTCGTCCACGTCCTCGACGAACCGCCCGCGTTCGAGGCCGGCGACACCGTCACCGCCGACATCGACGACGAGTTTCGGACGTACTGCATGCGGGCGCACACCGCGAGTCACGTGCTCTACGGCGCGGGACGCGGCCTCCTCTCGGAACTCGGTTACGGCGGCTTCGACATCAGCCCCGAGAAGGTGCGCGTCGACTTCACCACGACGACCGACATCGACGACGAGACGCTTGTCGAGCTGGAACGCCGGGTCAACCGCGTCGTCTGGGAGTCGCGGCCGGTGACGTGGGAACAGCGCACGCTGGAGGACGCGCTCGACGACCCGGACATCGCGTTCAACACGAAGACCGAGGAGGGCGTGATGGCCGACGCCGACTCGATTCGCGTCGTCACTGTCGGCGCGGCGGCGCGGCGGGGAGACGAGAGCGTCGGAAGCGGTAGCAGCGGCGACCCGTGGGACGTCGCGGCCTGCGGCGGAACGCACGTCTCGAACACGCGAGAAATCGGCCCCGTCGAGGTGCTCGGTCGGTCGAACCCCGGCGAGGGACTGACCCGCGTCGAGTTCGCCGTCGGCCCCGAGGCCGTCGAACGCCGCGCCGACGTCAAGCGCGCCGCGCTCGACGCTTCGCGGACGCTCGGTACGAGCGTGGTCGAACTCCCCGAGTTCGCCGCCAAGCTCAAAGCGGACAAGGAGGAGCTGGCCGCCGAGCTGCGCGAGGCGAAGACGGCGATGCTGGCCGCCGACTTGGACTCCCTGCCGACCGTCGAACGAAACGGGGCGACGTGGCGCGCCGGCGTCGTCTCCGGGGTCGGGCCGAACGAAGTGGGCGACGAACTGCAGTCGCGCGTCGGCGACGGAGCCGATGTTATCGCCGTCGCGGGTGAGCAAGGGTCGACGTTCGTCGTCGTCGCCACCGACGGCGAGGTCGACGCGGGCGACGTCGTGGGCGAAATCACCGACGAGTTCGGCGGCGGCGGCGGCGGCAGTCCGACGTTCGCGCAGGGCGGCGGGCTGTCGGCGTCGCCGAAAGAGGTCGCTGAGTCGCTTCGGGAGACGTAAGCTCGCCACCGGTTCGGCCCGCGTCGAACGGCGAGTCGGTCATCTTTTTCCATCCGGGACCGAATCCGAGCGTATGGCAACTACACGGGCGGACTCGTCGCTCACCGGCGAGCAGCGAGCCATCCGCGACGTCGTTCGGGAGTTCGCCGTCGAGGAGATTCGACCCACCGCGCGGGCGGCCGACGAGACCGAGACGTTCCCCGAGGAGGTGTGGGACGGCCTGGCCGAGTTGGACCTGACCGGCCTCACCGTTCCGGAGGAGTACGGCGGGTTCGACGCCGACCGGACGACCTACAGCATCGTCAACGAGGAGGTCGCCTACGGCCAACTCGCCGTCGCGACGGCGCTGTCGGTGCACTGCCTCGCCACCGAGTGCATCGCCGCCTTCGGAACCGAGGACCAGAAAGAGCGCTGGCTCCCCGACATGGCGCACGGTCGGCCGGTGGGGACGTTCGCGCTCTCGGAACCGCAGGCGGGGTCGAACCCCGCGGAGATGGAGACGACGGCCATCCGCGACGGCGACGAGTACGTCGTCAACGGCGACAAGCAGTGGATTACGAACGGCGAACGCGGCGAGGTCTGCATCCTCTTCGCGAAGACCGACCCCGACGACCCCTCGTCGGTGACGCAGTTTCTGGTGCCCAAAGAGGCGGGAATCGAGGTCGGACAGAAGGAGAAGAAGCTCGGCCTCCGCGCCAGCGACACCACCGGTCTGAAGTTCGACGACGTGCGCATCCCCGCCGAGAACCGGCTCACCGAGGAAGGGAAGGGACTCTCCGCGGCGTTCACCATCCTGACCGGCGGCCGCGTCGGCATCGCCGCACAGGCGGTCGGACTCGCCCAGTCGGCGCTCGACGAGGCCCGCGAGTACGCCCACGAGCGCGAGCAGTTCGACGAGCCCATCGCCTCGATTCAGTCCATCCGCCACAAGTTCGCCGACATGGCGACGCAGGTCCACGCCTCCCGGCTGATGGTCCGCGAGGCCGCGAGACAGGAAGACGCCGGCGAGGACAACCGCGTCGCGGCGGCGATGGCGAAGTACCACGCCAGCGAGGCGGCCGTCGACGTCTCCAACGAGGCCGTCCAGATTCACGGCGGCTACGGCTACGTCACCGAGTTCGACGTCGAGCGTCTCTACCGCGACTCGAAGATCACGACCATCTACGAGGGGACCAGCGAGATACAGAAAGAGATCATCGCGCGCGGCGTCCTCGACGACTGAGCGTAGGGCGACGCAAATTCCTCGAACCGTTTGGAAAACACCTTGTCGGTTCAATTGTCACTTACTCCATGGCAGGCGCACGCGTAACGAGCGGTAAGCGAGTCACCCTTCGGACGGTCGAGAACGAAGATATCCCGTTTCTGCAGCGCGAAAGCGTCACTCCTGAAATTCGCTATTCACTAGGCAACCCTGTCCGGGCTCGCGAGCAGTTCGAAGTTTCGACCGAGCGGGGCACCGACCAGTTTCTCGTCTGTCTCGAAGCCAAAGGGACCGACCCCGACGACACGGACGAGACTGACGTGAGGCGAATCGGCCAGGTGAACGTCGAGGACGCCGACTACAAGCGCCCCGAACTGGGCTATTGGCTCGTCCCCGAGGTTCACGGTAAGGGCTACGGGAAAGAGTCCGTCTCGCTCGTCGTCGACTACATCTTCCGCGAGTACGACACTCCGGCGATTGGGGCGAAGGCGTTCGACTTCAACGACGCCTCGCGGGGATTACTGGAGTCCCTCGGATTCGTCGAGGAGGGTCGACAACGCGGTTTCATGTTCGTTGACGGTGAGCACCGAGACATGGTTTTGTACGGATTGCTCCGTGACGAATGGCTCGGCTCGGAAGCACATCTCGACACATACGATTGAATTTCATACCCGCACGCAGTACTCTCCACTCTCAACGACCGAAGCCGTCTTTTCGGTGGCGGGCACAGTCGAACACAGTGACCGCAAACTCCCTCGACAGACTGCTGTCGGACGACTCGACGGTGTTCGAGGCGTACGACGCCGTCGTCTACGACCTCGACGGGACGCTCGTCGACCTGCTCGTCGACTGGAACCGGGTCGCCGCCGACGCCGAAGCCGCCTTCGACGACGCCGGCGTCGACGCCGCGGGGATGGACCTCTGGGCGATGCTCGACTTGGCCGACGAGGAGGAGATGCGCCCCGAAATCGAGGCCGTCATCGCGGACCACGAGCGCGACGGCGCGCGGAACTCGACGCGACTGGCGCTGGCCGACGGCGTCGCCGACCACGCCGTCCCCGTCGGCGTCTGCTCGCTCAACTGCGAGGACGCCTGTCGAATCGCGCTCGACGTCCACGAACTCGCCGGGTACGTCGACAGCGTCGTCGGACGCGACTCGGTGGCGACGCGGAAGCCGGACCCCGAACCGCTGTTGGCGACGCTCCGGGAACTGGGCGTCGGCCCCGAGAACGCGCTGTTCGTCGGCGACTCCGCGCGGGACGAACGGACCGCAGAGCGCGCGGGTGTCGCGTTCCGGTACGTCGGCGGCGGACCGTCCGGCGTCTGACTCAGTCCGACGGGTCGTCCGCGGACTCCGCCTCGTCCGGCTTCGACCCGCCGTCTCCCGCGTCGGTGCGCCGTGCGTACGCGTACGCGCTGAGCGCGACGAGAACCCAGATGATCGCGCCGACGCGGACGGCGAAGGAGACGCGCGACTCCCACGTCGGCAGCGTCACCGTCGTCGACAGCGCGGCGACGACGGGCGCGCCGACGAGAATCGTCGTGACGAACGTCACCTGCATCACCCACCCGAAGTCGACGCCTTCGGGGTTCGAGCGCTCGACGGGTTGCACGCGCGAACGTTCGCACGCGAACCTTAATGTGTGCCGGTTTGCCGCACGCCCGTCCGCTCCGGCGTCTCCCTCGACAGCTCCGCCGATAGGCGTACGTATTTACTTTCGGGAGCGCCAACGGCGGGTATGCCAACGGTTCGGGACATCCGCGCGATGGGGGGCGAGGAGACGATAACCATGTTGACGGCGTACGACGCGCCGACGGCCGCAGTCGCCGACGAGGCGGGTATCGATATCCTCCTCGTGGGCGACAGCATGGGGAACACGGCCCTCGGCTACGAGTCGACGCTCCCGGTGACGGTCGACGAAGTGGCGAGTCGGACGGGTGCGGTCGCCCGCGCGGTTGAGGACGCGCTGGTCGTCGCCGACATGCCGTTTCTCTCCTTCGGCGTCGACGAGGCGTCGGGAATCGAGAACTGCGGTCGGATGCTGAAGGAGGCCGACGCCGACGCGGTGAAACTGGAGAGCGGCCCCCACACCGTCGAACTCACCGAACGACTCGCGCAGTTGGGTATCCCGGTGATGGCGCACCTCGGACTGACGCCGCAACAGGTCAAATCGGTCGGCTACGCCCGGCAGGGGACCTCACCGGAGGCGGCCAAGGAGATTCTCGAACTCGCCCGGGCACACGAGGACGCGGGCGCGTTCTCGCTCGTCCTCGAACACATTCCGTCGAATCTCGCCGCCCGCGTCACCGAGGAACTGGAGATTCCGACTATCGGCATCGGCGCGGGAACGGACTGCGACGGGCAGGTGCTCGTCGTCGACGACGTGCTCGGGATGAGCGACTACACGCCGCCGTTCGCCACGCAGTTCGGTGACGTTCGCAGCGAGATGGAGTCGGCGATTTCGTCGTACCGCGAGGCGGTGCAGAACGGCGAGTTCCCAGCGGAGGAGCACAGTCACGTCGAGGAAGAGTTGGACTCGCTGTACTAGACCCACCTTTTTTTACTGCCGTGGGGTGCGCTTTGGCACCCTCGCTTGGAAAATCTGGACCAAAAAGGCCGCTCGCTCGTTTCACTCGCTCGCGGTACGACGAGCGGGTTCGGCTTACGGCGTCCCCGGCTAGATTCCCCGCTCGTCCAGAAACGCCGACACCGCGTCGTTGAACGCCTCGGGCTGCTCCAACATCGCCAGATGCGCGGCGTCGCCGACGGTGACCATCTCGGCGTCGGGAATCTCGTCGGCGAGATACTCGTGGTATCGCGGCGGCGTCAGCTTGTCGTGTTCGCCGACGACGGCCAGCGTCGGCACGTCGATGTTCCCCAACTTGTCCCGAACGTCGAACGTGTGGCAACTCAGGAAGTCGCGGTGGGTGACCTCCTGGCCGGCCTCGCGCATTGCCTCCCGAGAGAGGTCGAGGTAACGCTCGTCGGGGTCGTGGAACAGGCGGTCCTCGCCGTGTAGAAACTCGACGGCGCGGTCGAAATCCTCTTCGAGCCACACCAGGAGGTCGTCGAGGACGGCGAGTTTCGCCCCCGTCCCCGTCAGAACGAGCGCGTCCGGGTCGACCGCCCCGTCGAGGACGGCGAGCATCGCCACCGCGCCGCCCAACGAGTTGCCGACGAGCACGCGGCAGTCGGTCTCGTCGGCGACGGCGGCGACGTCGGAGACGTACGCCGACAGCGCTTCGTATCCGGCGTCGGCGTCGACGTCGTCGCTCTCGCCGTGTCCGCTCAGGTCCAGCGCCGTGACCGGCCGCTCGTCGGCGAGTCTGGACTGCGACTTCCAGACGCCGTGTGAGCCGCCGCTGCCGTGGATACAGAGCAGCCCCGCGTTCTCGGAGTCGCCGGCGTCTCCGCCGGAGACGCGGTAGGCGGTCTCGCGTCCGTGGTGCGTACACGTGTTCATGTGATGTGTTTTCGTGGCGCTCGTGATAAACGCATCCGTGCGTCGGGTCGCCCCGGTATCTCCGCGCCGTTCGGAGTGACTCACACCGACTACTCTCGTGTGAACCACAATTCCACCGCAGTTGGCCAAATCGGCCGGTGTACTGCGATTAGGCGAAGAAATGTTTAAATACCTGCGTGCCTAACTTGGGGTTAGGAATCACCCAATGAGTGTTCAACAATCAGCCGGCGGCGAGCGGTTCATCCGCCGATACGAGTACGACGACAGTTGGGTCATCGCTGCGGAACTCGGCGTCGCCGACGACGCCGTGGACGTAGACGTCGTCGGGACGACGGCCATCGTGGTCGTCGACCACGGCGACCGGGTGTCCGAAACCGAGTTCGAGTTCGAACTGCCCGGGACCGACGCAACAGTTGAGACCAACAACGGTGTACTGACTATCACGGTGTCCAAATGAAGCTCACAGTCAAACCACTGAAACAGAAAGACGCCGGTCGCGGACTGGCGGCCATCGACAAGCAGGTAGCCGAGGAGATGGGGCTCGAAGGCGGCGACTTCATCCGCATCGAAGGCCAGGAGAGCGCGGCCATCGCGCGCGTCTGGCCGGGCTACCCGGAGGACCGCGGATCGGGCGTCATCCGCATCGACGGTCGACTCCGCCAGCAGGCGAACGTCGGCATCGACGACCGCGTGACCGTCGAGAAAGCGGACGTCAAGCCCGCGAAGCGGGTCACCGTCGCGCTCCCTCAGCGGCTCGGCATCCGCGGGAACATCGACGCGCTCATCCGCCGCGAACTCGGCGGCCAGCCCGTCACCAAGGGCCAGACGGTCCGCCTCCCGCTCGGCTTCGGCTTCATGTCGAACCAGAGCCAGGCCGTTCCGCTGAAGATCGCGTCGACCCAGCCGTCGGGGACGGTCGTCATCAACGACTCGACGACCGTCGAGATCAGCGAGAAGCCCGCCGAGCAGATTCGCGAGGGCGCGAGCGGCGACTCCGGCACCGGCCCGGACGTGACCTACGAGGACATCGGCGGCCTCGAGAACGAACTCGAACAGGTCCGCGAGATGATCGAGCTGCCGATGCGCCACCCGGAGCTGTTCAAGCGCCTCGGCATCGAACCGCCGAAGGGCGTCCTCCTGCACGGGCCGCCCGGAACGGGTAAGACGCTCATCGCCAAAGCCGTCGCCAACGAGATAGACGCCGAGTTCCACACCATCTCCGGTCCGGAGATAATGTCGAAGTACTACGGCGAGTCCGAAGAGCAACTGCGCGACGTGTTCGAGGAGGCGACCGAGGACGCGCCCGCCATCATCTTCATGGACGAACTCGACTCCATCGCCGCCAAACGCGAGGAGGCGGGCGGCGACGTGGAGCGCCGCGTGGTGGCGCAGCTGCTCTCGCTGATGGACGGTCTCGAGGAGCGCGGCCAGGTCGTCGTCATCGGCGCGACGAACCGCGTCGACGCCATCGACCCGGCGCTGCGCCGCGGCGGACGCTTCGACCGCGAGATCGAGATCGGCGTCCCGGACCGCGACGGTCGCAAGGAGATTCTGCAGGTCCACACTCGCAACATGCCGCTGGCCGACGACGTCGAACTCGACGTGTACGCCGACAACACCCACGGCTTCGTCGGCGCGGACCTCGAATCGCTGGCGAAGGAGTCGGCGATGACCGCGCTGCGGCGCATCCGCCCGCAGTTGGACCTCGACGCCGAGGAGATAGACGCCGACGTGCTCCAGTCGCTACAGGTGACCGAGAACGACTTCCGCGAGGCGCTGAAGGGAATCGAGCCCTCCGCGCTCCGCGAGGTGTTCGTCGAGGTGCCCGACGTGACGTGGGAGGACGTCGGCGGTCTCGAAGACACCAAGGAACGGCTCCGCGAGACCATTCAGTGGCCGCTGGAGTACCCCGGCGTGTTCAAGACGATGGACATGGCCGCCGCGAAGGGCGTCCTCCTCTACGGCCCGCCCGGAACGGGCAAGACGCTCCTAGCGAAGGCCGTCGCCAACGAAGCCGAGTCGAACTTCATCTCGGTGAAGGGGCCGGAGCTGCTGAACAAGTTCGTCGGCGAGTCCGAGAAGGGCGTCCGCGAGGTGTTCAGCAAGGCTCGCGAAAACGCGCCGACGGTGGTGTTCTTCGACGAGATAGACGCCATCGCGACCGAGCGCGGCCGAAACAGCGGTGACTCGGGCGTCTCCGAGCGCGTCGTCTCCCAACTGCTGACCGAGTTGGACGGCCTCGAAGCGCTCGAAGACGTGGTCGTCATCGCGACGACGAACCGGCCGGACCTCATCGACTCGGCGCTCTTGCGCCCGGGTCGACTCGACCGCCACGTCCACGTACCGGTGCCCGACGAGGAGGCGCGCCGGAAGATTCTGGAGGTCCACACCCAGCACAAACCGCTGGCCGACGACGTGGACCTCGACAGAATCGCCCGCCGTACCGACGGTTACGTCGGCGCCGACCTCGAAGCGCTCGCCCGCGAGGCGGCGATGGCCGCCAGCCGCGAGTTCATCCTGAGCGTCAAACCCGAGGAGGTCGACGACTCCGTCGGCAACGTCCGCATCACGATGGACCACTTCGAGGACGCCCTCGACCAGGTCGGTCCGAGCGTGACCTCGGAGACGCGCGAGCGCTACGACGAGATCGAAAAGCGCTTCGGCACCGCCGAGATCGAGCGCGACACCGACGAGATGAGCCGAACGTTCCAGTAACCGGCTCGCGAAGATAGCGCCTCGAACGCGCTGCTACCGTCTTTTTCGCTGCGACCGTTCTCTCCCGAGTCGGCCTCCGTCGTCTCTCATACTCGGGAACGAAAAACATGTTAACCGTTTATTTCACCGGAAACGAGGTGTGTTTCGGTAGCGATGTCACTCTCGATTTCGCGGGGTCGTCCTCGTGGATACCGTTCCGCGCCGTGACGACTTCGACCCCGCGGGCCGACCGGTCGCAACCACGGTGCGGCGAGCGACGACGTGTCCGACCCGAAGGAAACCAGTCGCCGTATTAAACAGTTTCTCTTCGAAGAGCGCCCCGAAACCCGAAACCGGCGACCCCCGCCCGGACGGACAGCCTCTTTTCCGTCCGTCGCCGACGGTCGGTGTGTCCCGATACCGAGACGTTGGGCTGTTCTTTCTCCTGTCGGCGCTGTGGGGCGGGTCGTTCGTCGCCATCGAAGTCGGGTTGGAGAACCTCCCGCCGGTGCTGTTCGCCGCGCTCCGTTTCGACGTCGCAGCGGTGTTGCTCCTCGGGTACGCCGCGTCTCGCCTCGACGACCCGATACCGCGGACCCGCGGCGACGTCGCCGCCATCGCCGCCAGCGCGTTTCTCATCGTCGCCGCCAACAACGCGCTGCTGTTCGTCGGGCAGACGCAGACGACCGGGAGCATCGCCTCTATCGTCTACAGCCTCAACCCGATTCTGACGACGGCGTTCGCGGCGCTGCTGGTCGGCGGCGTCGGCCTCGACTCGCGGGGGTACGTCGGCGTCCTCCTCGGCCTCGTCGGCGTCGTCGTCGTCGCCGGCCCGGACCCGTCGCTGCTCTCGGGCGACCTCTCCGGCGACGCGCTCGGCGTCGCCATCGTCTTCTGTGCGGCCGTCGCCGTCTCGCTCGGGAGCGTCCTCGTCCGCCGGGCGGACGCGCAGACGCCGAGCGTCGCGGTCACCGCGTGGTCGATGGCGCTCGGCGCTATCGTCATCCACACCGGCAGTCTCGCCGCCGAGGGCGTCCCCCCAGTGTCGTTTACGCCCCGAACCGTTCTCGCACTGCTGTTTCTCGGCGTGTTCGCCAGTGCGCTCGCGTACTCCATCTACTTCGACCTGCTCGACCGACAGGGTCCGTTTCAGGCGAACCTCGTCGCCTACGTCGTCCCCGTGGTAGCGACGTTTCTGGGGTGGTCGTTGTTGAACGAGCAAATCACGGCGATGACCGTCGGCGGCTTCCTGCTCGTCTTCGTCGGATTCGCGCTGGTGAAGTACGAGACGCTGACCGCGGAACTGCCGAAGCTACGCGCGAGCCTCCGGTCCGTCGTCGGCCTGTTCCGCTGACGTTGCGAAGTCGGCGCGGGCGCTACGCGTCGATGTCGTCGAGGATGGCCTCGGCGTGGCCTTCGGGGGAGACGCCTTCGTACGCTCGCTCGATGGTTCCGTTCGGACCGACGACGTACGTGTTCCGGAACACGCCGTCGAAGGTGTTGCCGAACATGTTCTTCTCGCCGTAGGAGTCGTAGGCGGCGGCGACCTCTCCGGACTCGTCGGAGAGCAGTTCGAACGGGAGGTCGTACTCCTCGGCGAACGACTTCAGGTCGCTCACCGGGTCGTCGCTGACGCCGAGGACGTGGATGTCGCGCTCCTCGAACCGCTCGATGCTGTCGCGGAAGCCGCAGGCCTCGGTCGTGCACCCGGGGGTGTCCGCCCGCGGGTAGAAGTAGAGCACCACTCGGTCGCCCGAGAAATCGGAGAGCGAAACCGTCTCGCCGCGCTGGTCGGGCAGTTCGAAGTCGGGGGCGTCGTCGCCGACTGAGAGCATGGTCGATTCACGGAGTCCGCGTAAAAACCGTTTGTGACTTCGGTCGCGTCGGTTCGCTCGCTCGATTCAGTCCAACCGCTCGGCGGCGTCGCGGGCCAAAAGCGGCTCGGCGTTCGCCGTCGGCAGCGTCACCACGTCCTCGGCGGCGAGGTCGTACTCGCGCTCGTCGACGCCGAAGATGGAGCCGACGTTCTGGGTGATGCGGACCGTCGTGCGCTCGACGTCCGCGTCCGTCTCGGTATCGGCGTCCGCAGTTCCCTCCGCGGCGGACTCGCCCCCGACCTCCGGGTCCGGCGTGTCCGGCGGAACCGACTGCGGGGAGTCGTCGACAGTCGTCTCCGACTCGGTTCGGGTCGCCGTCGCCTCCGCGTCGGCCGTCGGCGGGTCGGGAGACGACGGCGACGCGTCGGTAGCCGCATCGGCCGCCGACCCGTCGCTACCGCCCATCGCGTCCGCGAGAGCGTCACCGTCGCCGTCGCCGGACGGCCCCGACCGGGACTCGCGCGCATCGGAGACGACGTCCGGCGTCGCGTCCGCGACGGGACCGGTGCCGGCGCTCGACGGACCGGCCTCCGGCGTCTCGTCGCGACTCGGGTCGGGTTCGGCGCGCGGACTCCGTCTGCCCGAGAGGATGTCGAGGACGGTCGACTTGTTCCGGTCGATGCGCGCGACGAGGTCGTCGAACAGCGCCCGCTCCTCGTTCGTGAAGCCGTCTTCGTCGACGGGCATATCGGCGGCGGCGAAGCTGGCGAGTTTGACCACCTTGCCGACGCGGCGTTCGTACACCGCTTCGACGACTTCCTCGGCCGTCTCTATCTCGTCGGTGAGGCGGCCGACTTCGGGCGACGAAAACGGGTCGTCGGTGGCGTCGGCGACGCGCTTTCGTTCGGCTTTCAGGTCGGCGATGTACTCGGCGACGTCGGCGTAGAAACTGTCGCGAAGCTGCTGGAGGCCGTCCTTTCGGCGCTCTTTCGACTGGACCGTTCTGAGTTCGTCTAAGTTCATTCTCTGGCTTTCTCCGCCGCCCCGCGCGTCATCAGGAAGACGCCGACGCTCTCCGTCACTGTATTCTCTCCCGCTGATAGCTTAGTCGTTTCCCCGCCGAACTCGACGACCGCCGGTTCGTCCAGTTCGACCGCGATATCTCGCCGCGCGAACCGGTCGGGGACGGCGTCCCGGAGGGGTTCGAACCCTTCGACCTGCTCGCGGTCGAGTCGCGTCACGACGAGCGACGATCCGCCGTGGAGGCTCCCGGGGAGTCGGATGAGCCGTCGCACGTCGGTCGTCACCGGTTCGTCGATGGGGGCGGTCTGGTCGGCGACGACTCGCTCGGCGACCGTCTCGACGAGCAGGCGGAGACCGGGGCCGCCGGCCTCGACGTTCCCCGCTCGAATCGCGTCGGGGTTGCGCCGCAGCGCCCCGATAATCGTCTTCGCGCGTCCCTCGCCGATGCCGTCGAACTCCTGGAGGCGCTCGCTCGCGTCCGCGTCGTCCATCGACTGGAGCTCCTCGACGAACGACAGCAGCGCCGTGTGGGTTCGCTTCCCCCACCCGCCTTCGGTCCGGAGGACGCGGCGGGTCGTCCCGCGCTCGCTGCGCGTCGTGACGAGGCCGTCGAAGTCGAGGTCGATGGCGCGCACGTAGTCGACGATCTCGCGCCGCGCCTCGCTGTCGAGTTCGCGCACCGACTCGTCGCGGACGTGGACGTGGTAGCCGCGACCGCCCGAGAAGACAATCTCCAGCTCCGAGAACGCGAAGTCGTCCTCGAGAAACGACAGGAGGCGAAGCAGCGCCTCTTTGCACTCCGCGAGCATCTCCGCGTAGCTCGCGGCGTCGGGGTCGACGCCCGGCAGGTGGTCGGCGTCGAGGTCGAACACGAGGTCCGCACCCTGCCACTCCTTCTCGTCCATCTCGTTGGCTCCGGGGTCGGCGTAGCGCGCCGCCGAGAAGTAGACGTGCCGCGGCGACTCGCGGGCGAGGAAGCCGCCCAGGTCGCCGACGTCGAGCAGCGACTGGTGGCGGACCATCGTCGTGCCGCCGGCGGTCCAGGGAATGTGACCCCACTCGCGCCGCTCGGCCGCCGGCGGCAGCGTGAGGTCCGCGCTCCGGTAGTAGTCGCCGAAGCGGCCCCGGAGGTACTCTCGTGTCCGACGGTTCATTGCGTCACCATCGTTGCGAGGGGGGCGATAAAGGCGTTGTCGTTGTGGACGAGACGAGTGTCGTCGTCTCGTGAGCGACGGCGGTCGACGACCGTCCCCACCGGCCGTGCCGTCCGATTCGAGCCGTTTCGGTCTCGGCCGACTAACCCACGTAGTTTTTAATACCCCGGCGTGTAGCCCACAAGTACCAACAGCCCGCGGGTAAGTGTGGACGCGACGCGCGGCGGTGCCGTGCGCGACATCGGGTCGGACGCGACCACACGCGGGGACCAGCGACCGACGCGCTGCAAGACGCCGGGGCCGGTGGCCCCCTGACGCCCTCGGATTTGCGTGAGCAACCGCAGCCACAGGACGTGGCGTTTCAATGCTCTGATAAACCATGGAAATCGAAATCGCAACCATCGGCGGCTACGAAGAAGTCGGTCGGCAGATGACTGCCGTCCGCGCCGGTAACGACGTCGTCGTCTTCGACATGGGTCTGAACCTCTCGCAGGTTCTCATCCACGACAACGTCGAGACCGAGAAGATGCACAGCCTGGACCTCATCGACATGGGGGCCATCCCGGACGACCGCGTGATGAGCGACCTCGAAGGAGACGTGCAGGCCATCGTGCCGACGCACGGCCACCTCGACCACATCGGCGCCATCTCGAAACTGGCCCACCGCTACGACGCGCCCGTCGTCGCCAGCCCGTTCACCATCGAACTGGTGAAACAGCAGGTCCAAGGCGAGAACAAGTTCAACGTCAACAACGACCTCGTGAAGATGAGCGCCGGCGAGACGATGTCCATCGGGGACTCCGGCCAGGTCGAACTCGAGTTCGTCAACGTCACCCACTCCATCATCGACGCCATCAACCCGGTCATCCACACGCCGGAGGGCGCCATCGTCTACGGTCTCGACAAGCGGATGGACCACACGCCGGTCATCGGCGACCCCATCGACATGAAGCGCTTCCGCGAAATCGGCCGCGAGGGCAACGGCGTCCTCGCGTACATCGAGGACTGCACGAACGCGGGTCGGAAGGGCCGCACGCCCTCCGAGTCCGTCGCTCGTCGCCACCTCAAAGACGTGATGACCTCCGTCGAGGACTACGACGGCGGCATCGTCGCCACGACGTTCTCCAGCCACATCGCTCGCGTCACGAGCCTCGTCGAGTTCGCCAAGGACATCGGCCGCCAGCCGGTTCTCCTCGGCCGCTCGATGGAGAAGTACTCCGGCACCGCGGAGCGCCTGAACTTCGTCGACTTCCCGGACGACCTCGGGATGTACGGTCACCGCAAGTCGGTCGACCGCACGTTCAAGCGCATCATGAAGGAGGGCAAGGAGAACTTCCTGCCCATCGTCACGGGCCATCAGGGCGAACCGCGCGCGATGCTCACCCGGATGGGCCGCGGCGAGACGCCGTACGAACTCGAAGACGGCGACAAGGTCATCTTCTCGGCCCGCGTCATCCCGGAGCCGACCAACGAGGGTCAGCGCTACCAGTCCGAGAAGCTCCTGAAGATGCAGGGCGCGCGCATCTACGACGACATCCACGTCTCGGGCCACCTCCGCGAGGAGGGCCACTACACGATGCTCGACGCGTTGCAGCCCCAGCACGTCATTCCGGCCCACCAGAACCTCAAAGGGTTCGCGCCGTACGTCAGCCTCTGTGAGTCGCAGGGCTACACGCTCGGCCGGGACGTGCACGTGACGAGCAACGGGAACATGATTCAGCTGGTCCAGTGATGTCATCGAACGCGACAGAAGAGCGGGTACTGGCCGCCGTCGGCGAGCGACGCGAGCTCGTCAACGAGGCCATCGACGAGGAGGTGCCCATGGCCGAACCACAGCGCCTCTACGAAGCCACGCGTTACCTCTTGGAGGCGGGTGGCAAGCGTCTCCGTCCCGCTGTCGCGCTTTTGGCCGCCGAAGCGCTCGCCGACGTGTCGCCGCTGTCGAGGGAGTACCGCGAGTTCCCGGCGCTCGACGGAGGCGACGTCGACGTGATGCGCGCCGCCGTCGGTCTCGAAGTCATCCAGTCGTTCACGCTCATCCACGACGACATCATGGACGACGACGACCTACGCCGCGGCGTTCCGGCAGTACACGCGGCGTACGACACGGAGACGGCCATCCTCGCCGGCGACACGCTCTACTCGAAAGCGTTCGAACTCATGACGGACACGGGTGCCAAACCCGAGCGTGGTCTCGAAGCGACTCGACTGCTCGCGACGACCTGCACGCGAATCTGCGAAGGTCAGGCGCTCGACGTCTCCTTCGAGCACCGCAACGACATCCTCCCCGACGAGTATCTGGAGATGATCGAGTACAAGACGGCGGTACTGTACGGGGCGGCGGCGTCGACGCCCGCCGTGTTGATGGGTGCCGACGAGGACGTCGTCGACGCGCTCTACCAGTACGGCATCGACGCCGGCTGCGCGTTCCAGATACAGGACGACGTGTTGGACCTCACCGTCCCCTCCGAGGAGCTCGGTAAACAGCGAGGGTCGGACCTCGTCGAGGAGAAGGAGACGCTCATCACGCTGCACGCGCGCCAACACGACGTGGACATCGCCGCTCTCGTCGACACCGAGTCGATAGACGAGGTGACCGAGGCGGACATCGACGCGGCCGTCGCGGAACTCGAAACCGTGGGCAGCATCAAGTACGCCCGCGAGATGGCCGAAGACCTCGTCGAACAGAGCAAAGAACGACTGTCGGTGCTGCCGGACAACGAGGCGCGAGGGCTCCTCGAAGACATCGCCGACTACCTCATCACGCGCGGCTACTGAGACGTCGCTCCGGTTCTCTCGGCGCTTTTTTGCGCTCCGTCAGCCGAACTGCACCATCGACCAGACGTTGTAGCCGGTGAGCCCCGCCCCGACCGCGGCGAGCAGACCGGGAAGCACGTACGGAACCACCGGGTCACCGACGCGGGCGGCGTACTGACTGATGGCCAGACAGAGCGCGAAGACGGCGAGTTTCAGCCCGACGAGTCCGGCGAACCCGAACGACGAGATGCTCGCACCCATCACCGGATTTCCCTCTACGACGCCTGGGGCGAACGCGACGATGGCGATGGTCGTCACCACGTCGCCGACGCCGTAACCCGCCGCCGCCGCGATCCACGCCCAGTAAAAGCGTCGCTCGGTGACCGGCGTCCCGTCGAGCGAGAGCCACGACCGAGCGTTCACGCCGAGGCCTCGCTCGGGACGTCATATAGGCTTGTTGCTACCGCCGAGTGTCACGTTCTCGGACCGGTGTCGTGGTCGGCGCTGCGGGCAATCCACGGCTGTTTTTACCGGGCGGACGAAACCCGCCGGTAATGGACGACGACCTTCGGACTCGCGTGCAGGCGGAAGCCGAGAAGCACGCGCTGTTCAACGCAGTGAAGTACGAGAGCGACGCCGACGTCGGCGCGGTGATGGGCCCGCTCATGGGCGAGAATCCCGAGTTCCGCCCGCACGGCGGCGAGATACCCGGCGTCGTCGGCGGCGTCGTCGCCGAGGTCAACGGGATGGACCACGCCGAGCGCCGCGAGCGACTGGGCGAACTCGCACCCGACCTGCTCGACGAGCTCGACAGCGAAGACGAGGAAGACGACCGAGCGCTCTCGGACCTCCCGAACGTCGACGCGTACGACGAGGTTCGGATGCGCGCCGCGCCGAACCCGAACGGCCCGTGGCACATCGGCCACGCGCGGATGCCCGCGGTCATCGGGACGTACAAGGAGATGTACGACGGCTCGTTCATCGTCCGCTTCGACGACACCGACCCCGAGACGAAGCGCCCCGACTTGGACGCCTACGACGCTATCTTGGACGACATCGACTACCTCGGCTTCGAACCGGACGAGGTGCTTCGGGCCTCCGACCGCCTCGACGTCTACTACGACCACGCCCGACGGCTCATCGAGAAGGGCGGCGCGTACACCTGCTCCTGCTCGGGGGAGGCGTTCTCGGAACTGAAGAACTCCGGCGAGGCGTGCCCGCACCGCGACAAGGATCCCGAGACGACGCTCCGGGAGTTCGAGGCGCTGGTCGACGGCGAGTACAACTCGGGCGAGATGGTTCTTCGCGTCAAGACCGACATCGAGCACAAGAACCCCGCGCTGCGCGACTTCGTCGCCTTCCGCGTCATCGACACGCCGCACCCCCGCGAGGAGGCCGAGGAGTATCGTCTCTGGCCGATGCTCGACTTCCAGTCCGGCATCGACGACCACCTGACGGGCGTCACCCACATCATCCGCGGCATCGACCTGCAGGACTCCGCGAAGCGCCAGCGATTCGTCTACGACTACTTCGACTGGGAGTACCCCGAAGTCGTCCACTGGGGCCACGTCCAGATCGACGAGTACGGCGTCAAGATGTCGACTTCGACCATCAAGCGCCTCATCGACGAGGGCGAACTCGACGGCTGGGACGACCCGCGCGCGCCGACCATCAAGAGCCTTCGACGGCGCGGCATCCGCGGGGAGGCCATCGTCGAATCGATGGTCGGTCTCGGCACCTCCACGAGCAACGTCGACCTCGCGATGAGCACCGTCTACGCGAACAACCGGGCGCTCGTCGACGACGAGGCGCCGCGGTACTTCTTCGTCCGCGACGGCGTCGAACTGCCGCTCTCCGGCGGCCCCGACGCCGGTCGACCGCCGATTCACCCCGACCACGAAGAGCGCGGCCGACGGACCGTCCCGGCCGGAGACGCGGTGCTCGTCGAAGAGGGCGACCTTCCGAACGACGGCGAGCGCGTCTGGCTGAAAGGCTACGGCTGCGTCCGCTCCGAGGGCGACGCGCTCGAATACGTCGGCGACGACATCGACGTCGTGCGCGACGGGGGCGTCGACGTGGTTCACTGGGTCCCGGCCGACGAGAACGTCTCGGTGACGATGCGGACAATGGACGGCGACGTGACGGGTCACGCCGAACCCGATTTCGGCGACGCCGCCGTCGACGACGTGGTCCAGTTCGAGCGCGTCGGCTTCGTTCGCGTCGACTCGCAGGGTGACGGCGAGGCGGTGACGTACTTTAGCCACGACTAAGCGGGCGGCTCGAAGGGTCGAATCGGAGGCGAGCAGGCGACACGACCGGTTTCGACTCGCGGACTCCGGACCGCCGTGTCGCGCAACCGCGAACCGGTCCGGAGCGAAGGTCAGCGCACGCCGGTCGTTGGTCCCGTTTTCGTATTTGAACGTTCGCACCGACACGGCCTCAGAGAAACACGACGAGGACGAACGCGACGAGCATCAGGAGGGTCAACACGACCTGCACGGCCGCCGACGCCAACACGCCGGCCGTCGCGAACAGCGCGGTCCTGAAGCTCGCGTTCGCGTCCTGATTCCGGTAGAATTCGAGCGCGAAGACGGTTCCGGCGACGCCGAGGAGGATGCCCGGCGGCCCGGCGACGAAGAACGCCAGAAAGCCGACGGTTGCCGCGACGAGCGTCGTCGCCGTCGACGCCCCGCCGTACCGGGCGGCGATAGGGCCGGCGAAGTAGTCGAGAATCATCGCGGTGAGGCCGACGAGAGTGAGGCCCGCCACCGCGAGGAGGCCGGGTTCTCCGTAATCCGTCGACCACCAGTAGAGGTACACTCCCGCGAGCGACGTGAGCGCGCCCGGCAACAACGGTGCGACGCTGCCGACGACGCCGAGCACCAACAGCGCGAGCGCGAGCCATCCGAGCGGTTCGACCATACTCTCCGTACGCGGACGCCCCTCTTCGGCGTACCGCTCAGGAACCGTCGGAGAAACGCGTCCGCTCCTCGGCGACGACCGGTTCGTCCGCGCCGTAACGGTCGACCAGCGGCCGGAACGCCGCACCGAGCGCCCGCATGCACTGCCCAGTCGAGACGTAGTCGAGTTCGTCGGCGACGACGTCCCACGGGTGGCTCTGAAGCACTTTTCTGACGAGCAGGCGCTCCGCGCGGGGCGAGAGGTCGACGATGCCCTCGACGAGGTGGGCGAGCGCGAGACGCCGAAACGCTCCGGGGGCGGCGACGTAGAGGCCCGGTCCGTACGATGCGCCGACGACGACGCGCCACTCGTGGTCGGAGAGCGTCGGGTCGACACCCGAACCGGTCGCACCGAGCGTGGCCCGAACGACGTCGGCGTCGGCGTCCCGGAGCGGGTCCGAGAGGACGCCGACCGCCCTGTCTCGGAACCACCGCGAGTGTCGTTCCGCGAGCGCCCGACCCGACGCCGAGAGCGGATGCAACATGACCGCGGAGTACTCGCCGCTGGTGTCGTTTCGCGTCGTCGAGAGGTGAACCGTCCGGTAGCCGTTCTCGCGCCAAAACGAGAGCAGTTCCGGCGTCGCCCCGTAGCCGACGCCGAGCCAATCGGCGCTCTCGTCGAACTCGTCTCGAACGTCGGCGAGCAGCCGAGAGCCGAGGCCGCGCGAGCGGACGGCGTGGTGCGTCGCGATGCGGAGCACTCGGTAACCGACCGGCGACGCCGCGTCTTCGTCTCTGAGCTGACTCGTCAGCACGTCGGGAATCATGTTGCCCGCGACGCGCTGGCCCTCGTACATCTCGCGCCGAGTCGACTCCGGGAGCCCGCCCTCGCGGGCCAGCAGCGCGACGGAGACGACGCGGCCGTCGTGAAGCAACGCCCGCACCGAGAGGTTCGGCGCGTCGAGCAACCGCGCGAGGTCGTTCGGCTCGGTTCGGTAGTGTGCGAGTACGAGCAGACCGAACACCTCCCGAAGGAGATGCTCGTCGGCCAGCAGGTCGTCGGGGTCGAACGCGCGGTACTCGACCGATTCGGTCGTCGCGTCCGCGACGAGTTGGTCGACCGGCGGGCGGGCGTCGAGCAGCAGCGCGCGGAACGCCCAGAGTTCGAGCGGGTCGCCCCCAGCGTAGCGGATGGGCTCCGCGAGCGTCACGTTCGACACCTCGAACTCGCTGTCGTCGAGTCGGTCGCGGAACCGCACCGAGAAACCGCGACCCGCGCCCTCGTAGCCGCGGACGGTGGTGAAGAAGCCGACGGCGGGCGCGTCGAGAACGTTCGAGAGCAGACGGACGGGGAACGCCGCCGCCTCGTCGACGAGCACGACGTCCGGATTGTCGCTGTCGTGGTCGTGGTCGCCGCCGTGGTCGCCGTCGCTGTCGCTGTCGCTGTCGCTGTCGCCGTCGTAGTCGCTGTCTGCCTCCCCGAGTCGGTCGACGGCGTCGACGGGTGGAACGAACCGCACTCGCCCGCCGGTGACCGTCTCGATTCGCCGGTCGTCGTCGCCGTCGTCGGCCCGGCAGCCCATCGACTCGACGACTGCGGCGGCGCGGACGAACACCTCGCGGGCGTTCCGGAACGCCGGCGCGGTGACGAGCACGTCTCTCCCTTCGGCGGCGAGCGCACCGGCGGCGATGCCCGCGGCGCTCGACTTGCCTCGTCCACGGTCGGCTTCGACGACGACGGCGTGGCCGGGGTCGGCGAGCGCTTCGAGCGCGGCGACGGCGTCGGCCTGGTCGTCGGTGAGGCAGCTCTCGTAGACAGCCTCGGGGAAGGCCGCGTTCTCGGGAGTCTCCGGCGGGTTGTGCGGTCGCGCGGGCCACGGGTCGGTGAGTCCGTCGCGTTCGATCGTCCCGGAATCGACGTCGACGACTGCGATCCCCGGATGCTCGCGGAGCGTCCCGACGAGTCGCGCCCGGAACCGCGTCCCCACGTCGTCGAGGTCGAACGGCGGCACCGCGAGGTGGTCGTCGAACCAGCCGCGGCGCTCGGGCCACTCCGACAGCGGCGGGGCGAGGAGGACGAGGAGACCGCCGCCGTCGACGGCACCGACGACCTGTCCGAGCGCGTTCGGCGAGAACCTCTCGTGGGCGTCGAGCACGACGGCTTTTCGCGTCCGGCCGAGGAGGTTCGACGCGCGGTTCGGCGCGTAGCGCTCGAATCTGAACCCCTCGCGCGAGGTGACGAAGGTTACGTCCTCGTCGGGGATTCCGGCGGCGCCGAGGGCGGTGTAAGCGGCGTCGGTGCCGGCGTCGCGGTCGCCCGCGAGTACGAGCAGTCGGCGTTCGTTCGCACGCTCGGCCTCGGCGCGGAGGCGGTCGGCGAGGGCGGCCACGTCCATCGTCCGTACTGGTCGCTTACGGGTAATGGTGATTTCGTCTGGGCGGCGGTTCAGACCGATTCGTCACTCGCTCGGTTCCTGTCAAACGTGTTTCTCTCTCGTTCCTGAAAATCGCCATGCGCAGGCCTACCACGGCCTGTACGCTTTGAAAGCGCTTTTATGGGGTGCTACGTTACAGGAGTGTACAACCTGTTCGAGGTTGATGAAGCCCCACGCCATCAGGGACCGACCATCTGGTGTGGGGCGCGAGCCTACGAACAGGGAGGTGAACAACCAATGCCAGTTTACGTTGATTACGAAGTTCCGGCCGACCTCGCCGAGCGCGCTCTCGAAGCGCTCGAGGTCGCCCGAGACACCGGTACGGTAAAGAAGGGAACCAACGAGACGACCAAAGCCATCGAGCGCGGCAACGCCGACCTCGTCTACGTCGCCGAAGACGTCTCCCCCGAGGAGATCGTCATGCACCTGCCCGAACTCGCGGACGAGAAGGGCATCGCGTACATCTTCGTCGAGACGCAGGACGACATCGGCCACGCGGCCGGTCTCGAAGTCGGCAGCGCCGCCGCCGCCATCGTCGACGCCGGCGAGGCCGACGAGGACGTCGAAGACATAGCCTCGAAGGTCGAGGACCTGCAGTAAGCGACCATGAGCGCAGAAGAGAGTACCAACGACTCGACGTCCGCGGAGGTCATCGAGATCGTTGGCAAGACCGGGATGCACGGCGAGGCCATGCAGGTCAAATGCCGCATCCGCGAAGGCTCGAACCAGGGCCGCATCATCACGCGCAACGTGTTGGGTCCCGTCCGAGAGGGCGACGTGCTCCAGCTCCGCGAGACCCAGCGTGACGCGGACTCCATCGGAGGCCAGTAAGCCAATGCCACAGAACCGAGACTGCGACTACTGCGGCGCGGACATCGAACCCGGAACGGGCACGATGTTCGTCCGCACCGACGGAACCGTCATCCACTACTGCTCCTCGAAGTGCGAGAAGAACGCCGACCTCGGCCGCGAATCCCGCGACTTGGAGTGGACCGAAGCCGGCGGAGGGGCCGAATGAGCCACCACGACGAGCGAACGTTCGTGATGGTCAAACCCGACGGCGTCCAGCGCGGCCTCATCGGCGACATCGTCTCCCGATTCGAGGACCGCGGCCTCAAACTCGTCGCCGGGAAGTTCATGCAGATCGACGAGGAGCTCGCCCACGAACACTACGGCGAGCACGAGGGCAAGCCGTTCTTCGACGGCCTCGTCGAGTTCATCACCTCCGGACCCGTCTTCGCGATGGTCTGGGAGGGCGCGGACGCGACCCGACAGGTCCGCCGCATGATGGGCGAGACCGACCCCGCCGACTCCGCGCCGGGCACCATCCGCGGTGACTTCGGCCTCGACCTCGGCCGGAACGTCATCCACGGCTCCGACCACGAGGACGAGGGCGCGAACGAACGCGAAATCAGCCTGTTCTTCGACGACGAGGAACTGCTCGACTACGAACGCGTCGACGAGCAGTGGCTCTACGAAGACGAAGACCACTAATCTCCGCGTTTTCTCTCGCTTTCCGACCGCCGAGCGACCGCCGTACTCGGCTCGTTCCCGTTCGTCTCGACTGCTTGAGTCTCCCGAACCCGGGAGAGTTCAATCGTCGCGCGCAAAGCGATATGCGCACGGCCCTCTTCTCTCAGCCTGAATCAGCGGCGACACCACGCCGCCGGAAGGTCACCCATGGTCGACATCTCACAACTGTTCGTCCTGTTCGCGATACTCCTCGTCGTCGTCTTCGTCGGGTACGTCTTCGTCGTCTTGACGGGTGCGCTCCTGCTCGCACGAGTCGCGAGCGCGCTCACCGCGAGAACGACGACCGTCGTCCCGGACCGTCGAAGCCTCGGCGACGTGGAGCGTCACCTCGAATCGCTCGCGCTCGAACGCCACGTCGACGCAGGTGTCGTCCGCGCCGTCGAACCGGAGCGCCGCCGCCCCGGCCGAAGCCCGGCGGCGTACGCCAGAAACCCGGTAGACGGCGTTCGCGTCGACGTGGCGATTCCGACGCCCGACCGCCCCGTCGTCAGCGAGTGGTTCCCGCTCCCGGCGCGACTCGACGGGGGGTCGAGACTCGAAGCGGTCCTTCGAAGGTACGGCGTCCCGCCGAGCGACCTCTCGGAGCTCTTGGGGACCGAAGTCCCCGTCAGAAGGGACGCGAGGGGCGAGTGGGTCGTCGACTGGAAGAGAGATGAGCCGAGGTTCGACTTCCCGCTGACGGCTCTCCTCGGGGCGGGGGTTCGGTGGGCCTCGGAGCGGGACAAACGACGGACGTGACGTTCAGGACGAAACGGAGGCTGATACCCCTGAAAATCCCTCATTCGGGATGTACAGGCGAAGCTGGCAAATGAGTTAAGAAAGCGTGAGAGGTTCCTCCACTTATGGGGAGTGCTAACAAACCACAAGACTCGGCGCAGGACCATCACGCAGATCACGACCACCACAACCACCACGACCACCACGACCACCACAACCACCACGACCACCACGACCACCACGACCACCACGACCACCGCGGTCCGGGCTATGCGACCCCGCAGGCCGCAATCGAGGAATCCGAACCCGAGACCGTCGCCTACGTTCCGGCGCTCTACGTCGGAACGGACGTCGACGCGCCGGACTTCCTCGCGGTCGTCGACCTCGACCCCGACTCGGCGACGTACGGCGAGGTCACGGACCGAATGGAGATGCCGAACAAGGGCGACGAGCTCCACCACTTCGGCTGGAACGCCTGTTCGTCCTCCTGCCACGTCGAGGGACTCGACCGACGGTATCTCGTCGTCCCGGGCCAGCGCTCTTCGCGGATCCACATCGTCGACACCGATGATCCGCGACACCCCGAAATCACGAAAGTGATCGAACCGGAGGAGGTGTTCGAGTACGACCTCTCCGCGCCCCACACAGTCCACTGCGCGCCCGGCGGCACGATTATCGTGAGCATGCTCGGCAACGCCGACGGCGAACTCCCGGGAGGGTTCCTCGAACTGAACGAGGAGTTCGACATCGTCGGTCGCTGGGAGTCGCCGGACCAGATAGAGATGAACTACGACTTCTGGTACCAACCCCGGCGCAACGTGATGATCTCCTCGGAGTGGGCCGCTCCGAAGACGTACCAGCCCGGCTTCGACCCGGCTGACGTCGAGGCCGGCAACTACGGCCGTCGCATCCACGTCTGGGACTGGGAGAACCGGACGGTGAAACAGACGCTCGACCTCGGCGAAGAGGGTCACCTTCCGCTCGAAGTTCGGTTCTTCCACTCGCCGGAGGGGGCCGGCGCGTTCGTCGGCGCGGCGCTCTCGTCGAACGTCTTCTACGCCTACGAGCGCGACGGCGAGTGGGCGGCCGAGAAAGTCATCGACATCGAACCGCGGGAGGCCGAGGGGATGGACGACCCCGCCCCCGGGGTTATCACCGACCTCCTCCTCTCGATGGACGACAGATACCTCTTCCTCTCGTGTTGGCTCCACGGCGAGGCCCACATGTACGACGTCTCGGACCCGATGCATCCGCGGCTGGTCGACACGCTCGCCGTCGGCGGTCTCTTCGGCGAGGAGGCCCCGGTCGCGGACCGCCAACTCGCCGCCGGGCCGCAGATGCTCCAGCTGTCGGTCGACGGCGAGCGACTGTACTTCACCACGTCGCTGTACTCGACGTGGGACAACCAGTTCTTCCCGGAGGAGGCCGAGCGCGGGTCGGTGATGCTGAAGGCGGACGTCGACCCCCGGAAGGGGACGATGACGCTCGACGAGGAGTTCCTCGTCGACTTCGGCGAGATGCCCGCCGGACCGGCGCGCGCCCACGAGATCCGCTGGCCGGACACGGACTGCACCAGCGACGTGTGGATATGATGTGACCGCGAGAGTTACGCTGGGTTGGCGCGACGGGAGGGAAGCGACCGTCGACGCCGAACCCGGAGAGACGGTCCTGACCGCGGCCGAGCGTGCGGGCGTCGCGCTCCCGTTCGGCTGTCGGACCGGCGCGTGCGGGACGTGTACCGGCCGGTTGCGAGCGGGCGAGGTCGAGTACCGTCGTCCGCCGCGAGCGCTCAAGGAGCGACAGCGCCGGCGGGGATACGTGCTCTGTTGCGTCGCCGAACCGCGCACGGACTGCCGTCTCGCGGTCGGAGCCGACGTGCAGGCCGAACTAACGGAGAACCCGTGGCGGTGACCCGGAACCGCCGTCGGTTCCCCGACAGTCGTTCCGGTCGCGTCCGAACCCGCGACCGACCCGCCGCTCTCGCGGTCGTCGCCGCCACGACGGTCGTCGCCGTCGTCACCGTCCTCGCGGTCCCCGCTCCCGTCGGCGTGTCGGGCGTCGCCGTCGCCCACGAGCCGCCGAGCGCCGCGGGAGAACCGAGCGGGGTGGCGCTGAGCGTCGGTCTCGCGGTGGCGCTGTCGGTCGTCGTGAGCCTCGTCGGCGGCGTCGCCGTCGCGCGTCGCGCGGCCGCATCGGGACTGCCGACTCGAATGCTCGCGACGTTGCTCGTTCTCCTCGGCGGGGGTGCCGTCCTCGTCGCCCTCTTCGACGACCCGCTTTTCGGGTTTCTCGGCGGTAGCGCCGGCGGCGCGGCGGCGACCGCCCTGCTGTATCGGCGCGAGGGTCGCGAAGTCGACGGCGACGCGGCGTTCGGAGCGGTTCTCGTCCACCGGGGGCTCGAAGGGGGGATCCTCGCCGCCGCCGCGGCCACCGACGTGGTCGTCGGCGTCGCGGGCGCGCTGGTGCTCGCGCTCCACGCCGCCGGGGAGACCGCGGCCGTCGGCGCTCTCTACGGCGCGCGAAGCCGCCGACGGGCCGTCGCCGCCGTTCTCGCGGTTCAGGCGGTTTTCGTCCTCGGAGCCGTCGGCGGCGGCGCGGTGGTCGCGGTGCTGCCGCCGGCGGTGCGTGTCGTCGCGCTCAGTCTGAGCGGCGGCGTCCTCGCAACGGTCGGCGTACACACCGCCAGACACTCGCACGGAGTCGGTCCTCACGGAGTCGGCCCGCACGGAGCAGACTCTCACGGAGTCGGACACCAGCGCGAAACACACGTCGCGGCCGACGACGCCGGGTCCGGTGTCGTCGTATCTTCCGGGCAGATTCCCGGAGATGAGAGTCACGACGTCGCGAAGTAGCGGCGCGCCGTGACCGTTCCGGGCTGCAGACGCAGCCCTCACTCAGGTCGCTCCGAAACGGCAGCAGAAGGGCGCCGCGTCGACCGTCTCAATCTCCGTCCGCTTTTCGCTCGTCCGGTTGCGGCGAACGCTTTGCAGTTGCTCGTGGCACACATCCTGCACGACACTCAGCGCACGCAACCGACTCTCGGAGGGCGACTCCGTCGACGTCGTCGTCAAAGCGACCGACGTGATGATAGACGCCTAACCGCAAATCGAAATCGGAGCGGCGCGTCAGTCGGCGGTCGGGACGGGGGCGTCGAGATCGATTTCGCCCGCGTCGAGTTCCGCCTCGACTTCGCGGGCCGCCGTGACCATGTTCTCCATCTTGCCGTAGGCGATGTCGCGCGGCAGCAGTTTGAGCCCGCAGTCCGGCGAGATGGTGAGTTTCTCCGGCGGAACGACCTTCAGCCCCTGTTTGATGTTCTCTTTTATCTCCTCGACGGGTTCGACTTCGGCGGTGTGCGCGTCGACGACGCCGAGCGCGAGGTCCGGTTCGAATTCCGGCTCGGTGAACACGTCTATCTGCTCGTAGTCGCCGTTGCAGAGTTCGACGTCGAACTCGTCGATGGGGAACTCGTTGAGTTCGGGGTAGATGCGCGAGTAGTCGCCGTAGCAGACGTGCAGGCCGATGCGGACCTCCTCGGGGATGCCGTCGGCGATGCGTTCGAGACACTCGCCGACGATGGCGTGGTCGTCGGGCGTCGTCGCCAGCGCGGGCTCGTCTATCTGGACGTAGCGCGCGCCCGCTTCGACGAGTTTCTCGATTTCGAGGTTGACGAGGTCGGCGAGGTCGTACGCGAGTTCCTCCTCGTTCTCGTACGCCTCGTTGAACGACCAGTTAGCCAGCGTGTACGGCCCCGTGATGGGGACCTTGACCGGCCGGGAGGCGACGTCGCGGGTGAACTCGAACTCGTCGACCAGCCACGGTTCGTCGTACTCGACCTCGCTCGCGACGCTCGGCTTGTCGAAGTAGTTGTGCCCCCACACCTTGACCGGGCCGTTGAACTCGTAGCCGTCGATGCGGTGCGCGAAGAACTCGACCATCTCGTTTCGGCGCATCTCGCCGTCGACGACGGTGTCGAGTCCGGCGCGCTCGTGCTCGTGGGTGATGACCTCCGAGGCGTCGTCGTACGCCTCCGCGAGGTTGTCGGCGTCGAAGCGCGCCTCCTCGTCCTCCGAGAGGTCTTTCGCGCGGTTGAGCCACTTCGGCTTCGGATAACTCCCCACGACCGTCGTCAGGAGGAAGTGGTCGTTCTCGTGGTTCTCGGGGCGGAACTGCGCTCTGTTGTCGGCGTCTCGGCTCATGCTTGTACCTCCGTCTCCTCGCCGCGAGCGAGGGCGACGCCCTCGGCCAGCGCGGTCAGCTTCTCTCGATACTTGTTCACCGGCAGGTAGAACAGCTCGGTGTTGCTCGTCGCGTAGACGGCGTCGAACTCCTGTGCCGGAATCTGGTCCTGCACCCACTCGATGCGGTCGCGGACGGTCTCCGGCGACTCGACGAGCGTGTTCTGGCCGTCGACGAGGCCGAGCGCGACGCTGTCTTTCGTACCGTACTCGTTGACGTTGTACAACGTCTGGTCGCGGTCGCCCGACACCACGTCGAAGCCGATGGCGTCGACGTCGGCGTCCATCAGGTGCGCGTACACTTTCTCCTCCAGCGCGCCCCAGTAGCTGTGGACGACCACGTCGGCGTCGGTCGCGGCGGCGACCGCGTCGACGGCCTCGCTCGCTCGCGCGTCGAGGCCGTCACCGGGCGCGTTCTCGACGAGCGACGGTTCGAGGAGGAACAGCGTCTCGTGCTCGGGGAACGCCTCGACCTCGCCGGCGAGGAACTCGGCCACGGCGTCCAGGAACGCCGCCTCGTCGCCGTAGTGCTCGTCGGTCGCGAGGTCGGAAAGCGAGTACGGGCCGGGCAGGACCGCCTGCAGCGAGTCGTCGCCGTCGAGGAGTTCGCTCGCGGCTTCTAGCTCCGCCGCCACGTCGCCGGAGAAGCCGAGTTCGTCAACGACCCGCGGGTCGCGGTAGAAGTTGTTGTTGTCGTAGTAACGGACGATGCCGCCCGTCTCGACGCTGTCGTGGACGGTCAGCGGGTGCGCGAGGTTGTCGTCCCAGCGGAGCTGCCCCTCGACGACTCGGTCGAGGTTCGCGTCCCGCTGGTCGGCGACGACTTCTTCGCGCGCCTGCTCGTACGCGTCGACGATTTCGGGCCCCTCGTCGCCGCTGATGAGGTCGCCTTTCTGGTGGCCTTTCAACTCCGAGAGCCGCTGTTTCGCCCAGTCGGGCAACGGATACAGCCCCGGCGTCGTGGCTACGAGTTCGGTCATCACTCGTGGCTAAGAAATGCCGACGCTTAATATTTGCTAATGAAGAAAATGCCCAAGAGTTATCTCGGCGCGACGGTCCGACGCGAGTCAGCCGACGAGTCGGAGGATCGATAGCGTCTCGAAGGGGTAGGACTCCTCGGCGGCGACGTCGACGTCGAATCCGCGGCTCTCGGCGCGCTGGACCACCTCGTCGTAGCCCGAGAGACTGCTCACGAGCAGGAGTGCCTGCCCGCCCGAGGCGAGCACTCGACCGACACCGTCGACGAACGGGTCGATGAGCTCTCGGCCGGACTCGCCGCCCGACAGCGCGACTTCCATCCAGTCGCTCCACTCGTTGTCGGGGTCGGTGGGGAGGTAGGGAGGATTGAACAGCACCGTGTCGAACGCGTCGTCGGCGAACGGCGAGAAGAGGTCAGCGCGGACGACGTCGAACCCGTCTCCTCCCTCCTCGCGCAGGTCGTCCGCCCGCGCCTTCGCCTGCCGGCAGGCGTGGGGGTTGAGGTCGGAGGCGACGACGTCGGCGTCGGTCTCGGCGGCGACTTTCGCGGCGACCCAGCCCGACCCGGTGCCGACTTCGAGCGTCCGCCCGCGGGCGTGTTCGACCGCGGCTTTCGCCAATAGCCCCGAGTCTTCCGCCGGTTGATACACGTGGGTTTCGACGCCGCGTCGGTCGGCCAGCGAGTCGCGGGTCGTCTCCGGTTGTTCCTCGTCGTTCACCGGTTCTCACCCCCGCCGTTCTCTCTCGGGCCGGCGCTCTCGCCGCCGTCGGCGCTGGCCTGCATCGACCGCGACTCTCCGGCGAGTTCGAGACCGCCCGCCGGTCCCCGACCCATCAGTTCGCGCACCGGGAACGGGATGTCGATACCCTCCTCCTCGTAGGCGGACTTCACCGCCGAGATGACCGTCGTCCGGGTCCGCCACTTGCGGCGCGCGCTGGGGTTGTCTATCCAGACGCGGACGCCCAGGATGACCGCCGAGTCGCCGAACTCCTTGAGCACGACCTGCGGAGACGGCACCGTCAGCACGTCGTCGAGACCCTTCACGGCTTCGTGCGCGACTTCGGCGGCGTGGTCCGCGTCCGCGTCGTAGTCGACACCGACGTCGACTTCGATGCGGAGTCGGCCTTTCCGGGTCCGGTTGACGATGGGTTTCGCGCTCACGTCGTCGTTGGGTATCATCACGTACTCGCCCGCGAACGTCTGGAGTCGGGTCGTCACGATGGAGATGTCGGTGACGATGCCCTCGCTGTCGCCGATTTCGACCCAGTCGCCGATCTCGAACGGGCGCGAGAACATCAACACGAACCCCGCCAGCACCGACCCGAGCGTTTGGCGCGCGGCCATCCCGACGACGATGCCGAGAAAGCCGGCACCGACCAACAGGTTGCCGATGTCGTTGGTCATGAGGCCGATGACGACCAGCCCGACGAGCGAGTAGATACCGACCTGCGTCAGCCGAAAGAGGATCTCGCGCTGGTGTTCGGTGATGTCGCTCGTCCCGGCGAGTCGCTGGATGAGGCGGCCGATGAACCCGGTCAGCGCGTAGGCGGCCCCGATGAGGATGAACGCGAGCGCGACTTTCGGGAGCATCTTCGTCAGGTCGAGGGTCGCGTACGCTCGCCGTAGCTCCCTCGTCAGACCCCACGTTCCGACGAGGACGACGATGCCGATAGTCGAGACGAGCGCGACGACGCCCGAGACGAACAGCTCCGAAGCGTTCCACCCTCGGTCCTCGGCCCACTCGTGCGCGCCGCGTCTGAACGCGAGCAGCGCCACCGAGATGACGATTGTGACGAGAATCTGCGCCTCGGGGTACGGTTCGGCGTTCGCCAACCACGGAATCAGTCCCCGCCAACTCGGTTCCTCCGCGACGAGGACCCACGCGTTATCCATCGCCACCCCTGCGGAACTCGGACGCGATGGCGGCGAGTTCGGCGAACTCCTCCGGCGTCACCTTCCCCGCTCGTTTGCGAAGCAGTTCTTCGGGCGCGGCGTCGACGACGGCGTCGGGGTCCGACAACCCCGAGATGTGTGCCGTGTTCCGGATGCCGTTTCGGACCGTCTTGCGACGCTGGGTGAAGACCGCCTTCACGAAGTCCAGGAAGAACTGTTCGTCGTCGACGTCGTAGTCGGGGTCGCGCGGCGTCAGGCGGACGATGGCGCTGTCGACGGCCGGCGGCGGGGAGAACGCCGTCGGCGGCACGGGTTCGACAAGCTCCGCTTCGGCGTAGTGCTGCGTACTCACCGAGAGGCGGCCGTACTCGGGAGTGCCGGGTTCGGCGACCATCCGGTCGGCGAACTCCTTCTGGAACATCAGTACCATCGGCCGCTTCTCCGGCAGCAGTCGGAACGCAATCTCGCTCGAGACGCCGTAGGGGAGGTTCGCCACGCAGGCGGTGAACTCGGGGAGGTCGACGTCGAGCGCGTCCCCTTCGACGACCGTCAACCGACCCGCTTCGGCCTCCTCGCGGAACTCCCGTTCGAGAAACGCGGCGAACGTCGGGTCGCGCTCGACGACGGTCACGCGCTCGGCGACGGCCAGCAGCCGGTCGGTCAGCGCGCCGGGACCGCCGCCGATTTCGAGGACGTGGCTCGTGTCGGTCCCCTCGGGGAGGTAGTCGGGGATGCGGTCGAGCACGCGGTCGTCGACCAGAAAGTGTTGGTCGTGGTCGGGGTCGCCGCGGACGCCGGCCCGTCGAATCAGGGCGTCCGGGTTGCGTCGCTGCGAACTGTGGGACTCTCCGTCCGACCCAGTCATTGGGCGGCTTTCACGCCCGACGTGGGTAAAGTTCCCGTTCCGGTCCGCGGTTCTCGGCTCCTTGCGGCGTTCGGTGAGGGGCCGCTGACGCTCTCAGCCGTTCGACCGGCGAACGAACGCCTTGTACTTCAGGTCCTCGTCGCGGAGCTCCTCGATGATTCGCTCCGCGAGCACCTCCTTGGGTCGGTGGAGACCCGAGACGCGCTCCTGGAGGTCCTCGAAGCTATCGAACGGCTGTCGTTTCCGCTGTTCGAGGATGTTGTTTCGCAGCGTCTTGCCGATGCCGGGGAGGAGGTCCAACTGGTGGAGGCGAATCGTGATGGGTTGGGCGTCGTTGTAGAACTCGACGAAGCGCTCCTCGTCGCCGTCGATGATGTCGGCGACGACGTACTCCAGTTCGTTGACCGCGCTGTTCGAGAGGTCACCGTACTCGACGGTTCGGATGCGCTGGATGTGCTCCCGCGCCGAGTTCGGTTCGATGGCGACGCGGTCACCGATACTCACGTCGGCGTCGTCGTCGAAGGTGAGCTCGACGAGCCGAAACTGTTTCTCGCCGAGCGCGTACGCTATCGGCTGTTTCTGGTACCTCGGGCGGTCGTCGTCCGACCTCCCGTACGGGAGGTAGTCGAGGACGACTGCGTACTGCGGTCGACTCTCGGCTTCGTCGTCACCGCGTTCGGAACCAGACATAACGAACGTGTACGGTGACGGGCTATTTAAAAATAGGCCGGCTACGCGTACTTGGCGACGATGTCGAGAATGTCATCGAGTTCGTCGCCGGAGAGCGCGTAGCGCTGCTGCGCGTAGACGGCGCGGAGTTCGTTGCGGTCCTGCGGGAGAAGGTCGGCGATCTTGAACGCGGTCTGTTCGTCGACTTTCTCCAGTTCGAGCAGCTCTTCGACGAGTTCGCGCGACTCCTCCGGGTCGAGGACCGCAAAGCGATTGACGTGCTCGATAGAACGCGCCAACTCGTAGCGGAGCTCGCGCTCCTCGTCGGCCGCTCGCTCCGCTTCGACCTCTTGGAGCAGCGGCTTTACCTCCGAGATGGTGAGGTACTCCTCGTCGAGCTTCTCTTTGAATATCGTCATCCTACTTCTGCGCGCGGAGGTGCGCCGGACGGGTGATGACCGTCTTCGCCTTTCCACCGTCGTTGATCTCGACCTTGAACGCGCGGCCCTGTTTACCCAGGACTTCGCCGGTGTGGCCGTTGAAACGCGGGTGGAATCGACCTTTACGGACGCTCGGGTCGATGTTGAGGTGGACTTTCTGTCCCTCCTCGAACTCCTGAATCGCGCGCTGCGGCGGGGAGGTCCCGCGCTCTCGCGGATGGTTCGTCAGCTTGCCTCTCGTGCTTCCCTTGAGTGGACCGTTCGAACTCGGCATGGTCGTGGAGTGGGTTACTCACGGTCGGATTATAAAAGACACGTTCCCGCGCCGCGGAAGAGTAAGAGTAACACGCCCGTACGAACAGACCTCCGTATGGACGACAGTTCGGAGCCACGAATCGAGACGCGCGCGATTCACGACGGACAGGAACCCGATTCCGAGACGGGGGCGCTGATGACGCCCATCTACGCCAACTCGACGTACGAACAGGACGCCCCGGGCGAGCACCGCGGCTACGAGTACTCGCGGACGGGCAACCCGACGCGGACGGCCCTCGAAGAGAACCTCGCCAGCCTCGAAGGCGGCGCGCACGGCCGGTGTTTCTCCTCGGGAATGGGCTCGATAAACACCGTGATGAACCTGCTCGAATCCGGCGACCACGTCGTCACCGGCGACGACGTCTACGGCGGAACCCACCGCATCTTCACGCAGGTGTACGAGCAGTACGACGTGGAGTTCGACTTCGTCGACACCACCGACCACGACGCCGTCGCCGGCGCGATGCGCGAGGAGACGAAGCTGCTGTGGGTCGAGACGCCGACGAATCCGCTCATGCGCGTCAACGACATCGCGGCGCTCGCCGACATCGCGCACGACAACGACGCGCTCTGCGCCGTCGACAACACCTTCGCGACGCCGTACCTCCAGCGCCCGCTCGAACACGGCGCGGACGTCGTCAGCCACTCGCTGACGAAGTATCTCGGCGGCCACTCCGACGTGGTCGGCGGCGCGCTCGTCACCGACGACGAGGAACTTGACGAGCGGTTCGGGTTCTATCAGAACAGCGTCGGCGCGACGCCGAGTCCGTTCGACTGCTTCCTCGTCCTCCGCGGGACGAAGACGCTCCCCGTCCGGATGGACCGCCACTGCGACAACGCCCGCGAGCTCGCTCAGTGGCTCGACGACCACGAGGCGGTCGACCGGGTCTACTACCCGGGACTCGACTCGCACCCGCAACACGACGTCGCCGCCTCGCAGATGGACGACTTCGGCGGCATGCTCAGCTTCGAGTTCGACGGCACGCTCGACCAGGCGAGCGCGGTCGTCTCGAACACCGAGGTGTTCACGCTCGCCGAGAGCCTCGGCGGCGTCGAGAGTCTCATCGAACAGCCCGCACCGATGACCCACGCCGCGATTCCGCGCGAGGAGCGCGTCGCCGCCGGCCTCACCGACAGTCTCATCCGCGTCAGCGTCGGTATCGAACACGTCGACGACCAGAAGGCCGACTTCCAGCAGGCGTTCGACGCGGCGCTCGACTGACGCAATCTGCTGTCGGCACCGAAGGGTGCGATACGTCGAAGTACACCCTCCTTCCTCGATATCGGTCCGTACTGCGAGTACGTACGCTAACGCGATACGTTCCGCGTTACCTTATACCATGAAACTCGTACACTTCCTTATGGTACAAGAGACAACCTCACTCACAGACTCGCTGACTCCCGACGCCGAAGCACAGTCGGAATCGTCACCAACCGAACCGGGCGACGTCCACGCCAGGTGGGATTCGAGCGCCAAAGCCGAGATGTTCGGATTCGGCGTCGTCATCGGACTGCTCCTCGGTTCGATGCTCGGACTCGCCCTCGCGGCGCTGTTCCCGGCGTTCGGCGGACAACTGTTGATTTTCGGCATCGGCGTCGGAGGAGGACTCGGCGTCCTCGTCGGGGTCGCACTGAAGGAGTACGGAGAACGCGACGCTGTCGGAGAGGCGTAGTCACTCGACGCTCGCTGTCGACTTCCAGGTAGTGGACGTCTCCCGGACAGACACCACTTTTCGAACGCTCGACTCGAACGAACCTCGGGCTCTGGTGGCGAACAGACGGCACACCGATTCCCACGACCCACGGAGCGGCGCGCCGTGCACCCGCCTCGACCGCTCCGTGACGACTCGTCAGCGCATGGGATGTCTGGCCCCGTCTTCGGGGATAAACACTCGGAGCGGCGCGGCCGTTGTGTGGTAGCGGTCGCTCGTAGCGGTGCTGCCGGCGAACGAGAATCCGGACCGCGAGGGGGACCGTCAGGCCGCACGAACGGCCTTTCTAGTCCAGATTTTGCAAGTGGGGATGCGCTCCGCGCACTCCCCGCAGTAAAAAGGTGGGTCTTAGATGCGACCGACGTTCTCGACGGCGACGCTCTCGACGCCGTCGACGTTGCTGAACGATTCCTCGATGGCCTCCGTGCCGCCGGCGTCGTCGGGGACGATGACCGTCGGCAGGAGGGCGACGAGACCGAATGCGACTTCGTCGCGCTCGAAGCCGTTGATCTTCCCGCCCTCGGGCAGCGCGTCTTCGAGACGCTCCTGCAGTTCGTCGAGGTCGATCTCGGGGCTCTGCGGCATGACTTTCATCTTGGCGGCGACTTTCCCCATGATTACGGCCCCATGAACCCGCAGTCCGGGCACTCGTAGAGGTTGCTCTGTTTGCGGCACTTCGCACACCGGTAGATGGTCAGCCCGCAGTCCGGGCACTTGAACGACGCCGCGCTCATCCCGGCGATGTTGATGCCACAGGAGACGCACTGTCGCTCCTGTCGCTGTTCCGACTGGCTCATACCCAGACAAACCCGGCGACGACTTTTAACGATTGTCTTTCATTCCCGGTTCGTCGCCCGCCGCAGACCGCCGGACGGTGTGCGGATGCGACTCAAACGCCCAGAACGAGCGGACCGACGAGGACGCCCATCAGATGGACGCGCCGCGTACGGAGTCGCACCGGAACGAGGCCCACGAGCGAGGCGACGACGAAAACCCCGACGCCGACGAGACCGGCGAACAGCCACGAGAGCGCGACCAGGAGAACGAGTATCGTCGCCGAGACGACGGCGTAGTTCGTCCGCCCGACCACGCGGAGATAGCTGTCGCCGACGACCACGACGAGGACGAACCCCGCGAGCGCAGCGAGAGCGGTCGTCGCCAACAGCGCGGGGAGGGCCCCCGCACCGACGCCACCGCCGCCGTCTTCGAGTGCGACCATCACGCCGGTCCGCGGCGTCCCGAGCGTGACGAGGGCGAACAGCGCAAAAACCGTGTTCGACGTGTTGGCACCGCTCGACGCGACGAGAAACTCGCGCGCGCCCTCGTCGTCGACGTCCGGCACGAGCGGCAGCGACAGCACCGACGCGACAGCAGCCGATACGCCCGGCAGATATCCGACGAACGCGCCCGCGAGCGACCCGGCCCCGGCGGTCCAGCCGACCTCCCGACCGGAGAGCGCAAGCGCCGTGTCGTCCTGCGGCGGGACGCCTGCACCGTCGAACGCGTCGAGTAGCACGGGTGCGCCGAACAG
Source organism: Haloprofundus sp. MHR1 (assembly GCF_005155585.1). Lineage (NCBI taxonomy): Archaea > Methanobacteriati > Methanobacteriota > Halobacteria > Halobacteriales > Haloferacaceae > Haloprofundus > Haloprofundus sp. MHR1. Next base: position 1,020,763 of record NZ_CP039833.1, on the reverse strand, counting down.
CCCCGAGAACAGCGGCGCGAGCATCCCGCCGAGCGCCAGCGGTGCCTCGGGTTCCAGATCGAGCGTCGAGACGCCGAGAGCGGACGCGAGGACGAAACAGAACGCGCCTGCGAGCGCCGCACGACGAGACGGTTCGGTGACGAGCAGGAGCAAGACGACGGCCGAGAGAACGACCGGAAGGTACGCCCGGACGACCGGATACGCCTCCGTCATCAGCCACGTCACCGGCAGCGCGAGCGGTACCGCCAGCGCGACGGCGAGTACGCTACCCAACGCGGAGAGTCTGAGCGCCTCCCGCCCTCGGCCGGCGACGACGAGGCGGTGACCGGGTAGCGCCGTCGCCGCCATCGCCGGGTCGGGAACGCCGAGCGCGAGCGCCGGCACCACGTCGAGAAACGTGTGGACGACGCCGGCGGCGAGAATCGCCGCACCGACGGCGGTCTGCGACCCCGGAAGCGTCGGGCCGACCGCCGCCAGCAGTAGCGCGAAGTTGTTCGCGTGGACGCCCGGTACGAGTCCGCTCACGGTGCCGAGGCAGACGCCGCAGACGGCGAACAGCAGTAGCTCCGCCGTCGGCGCGAGCGCGAGCGTCGGGCGAACTGAGGGGACGAGTCCGACCGCGAGCGGGTCCATCCCGGTGAGTTGGGTGCGTCTTCGGATTTAAACGGTCGCGTATGCTCGGCTGACGAACGCGGTGTGTGCGAGAGTGAGCGGTCGCTCGCCGGTCGAGTGGCCAAAAAACGCGGGATGTAGTCGTCGAAGCGAGGCGGCGGAGTCGGCTGACGCGTCCGGTTTAACCGAACAGGTTGCCGAGACCCTCGCCGGAGGCCTCGTCGTCTTCTTCGTCCTCTTCGGCTTCGGCCTCGTCTTCCTCGGCCTCGTCCTCGTCGACGGTGTCGAGTTCTTCGCTGTCGGCGGAGCCACCGGCGGGCGCGGCGGCGGGTGCCGCGGCGGCCGTCTCGATGGCGTCCTCGATGTCGACGTCCTCCAGCGCGGCGACGAGCGCCTTGACGCGGGATTCCTCGACGTCGACGCCGGCGGCTTCGAGCACCGCGGTGACGTTGTCTTCGTTGATTTCTTCGCCCGTTTCGTTCAGGATGAGAGCTGCGTAAACGTATTCCATTGTTGTGTTCTCCGTTAGTGTTGATTAGCCGAACATCGCGCCGAGTGCGTCGCCGCCGTCGTCGTCTTCGTCGTCGTCGGCGTCTTCCTCGGCCGCCTGGTCGGCGTCTGCGTCTTCTTCGTCAGGCGATTCCTCCTCGGCGGACTCCTCGGCGGGCGCTGCGGGCGCTTCCACGCCGCGCAGTTCCTCCGGGAGCGCCTCTTCGTCGTCGATCTGCGCCGCGAGCGAGCGGAGCTGCGCGTCCGCCTTCGCGACGAGGTCCGGCACGAGGTCCGGTTCGGCGATAGCGGCGCTGATGCCGACGGCCTTCGCCTCGCTCGTCGCTTTGGCGATGAGCGTCGGCGCGGTCTGCGTCGTCGGGTAGACGGCGTTGACCGAGAGGTTCGTCGCCGCCGAGACGGCGGACTGGATGTCCGCGCGGTACTCGTCGACGTCGATGTCGAGGTCCTCGGGGTCGAACAGCGTGCCCTCGGAGTAGACGGCGCGCAGGTCCAGCCCCACTTCCTTCGGCTCGATGCCGAGTTCGTTCAGGACGTTCGCGAGTTCGGCGCTGACTTCCTCGCCGGTTTCGAGGACGGTGGAGTCCTCGGTCACCTTGATGGAGCCGTCCATGATGCGCGCTTGCGCGCCCACCTGCTGGAGTTCGCCGACGAACGGACCCGGGTCGACACCCGTGTCACCCTCGGGGATGACGATGTCGTTGGGCGCGATTTCGCCCGCGTTGATGGGAGCGGGCGTCTTCGACGCTTCGAGCTGTTTGTACAGCCCGAACGGGTTGTCGTTCGTGCCGACGAGCGCGACCTGTCCGTCGATGTGCTCGACGAGGTCCTCGTAGCCGCTGTCGACCTGCTCGAGCGCGCGGACGAGCAGCGTGTTGCGGCTCATCCGCACGGCGGCGCTGCCGTGCAGTTCCCGCCGCATGTTCTGTAGCTGGCGGCTGGGAATGCCGGTGACGCCGACGACACCGACCGACGCGTAGTTCTCGACGAAGTCGACGAGTTCGTCGACCTCGTCCTGTTTCCACTGCGGGATCGTCTCCGTCTTGCGGACGGATTCGCTCTCGCTCATCCGGCCACCTCCACGGAGGGGCCCATGGTGGTCTTCACGTAGATGCTGTCGATGTTCAGCGGGCCTTTCTCGAGGTCGGCTTCGAGGCGACGCACGATGACGTCGATGTTGTCCGCGATCTCCTCGGCGGACATGCTGTCTGCGCCGACGCGCGTGTGGAACGTGCGTCGGTCGCGGCTGCGAAGCTGGACCGTGTTCTTCATTCGGTTGACGACCTCGACGACGTCGTCGTCGGGCTGCAGCGGCGTCGGCATCTTCCCTCGGGGACCGAGTACGGTACCGAGGTAGCGACCGATGTCCTGCATCATGTTGGCTTCGGCGACGAAGAAGTCCGTCTCGTCCGCCAAGTCCTTGGCGGCGTCGGAGTCGTCACCGAGCTCTTCGAGGTCGTTTCCGTCGAGAACGTCGTCTGCGACGTCCTCGGCGCGGAGCGCCGTCTCTCCCGTGGCGAACACCACAATCTGGGTGTCCTGGCCGGTTCCGGACGGAAGGACGATACTCTCGTCGACACGATTCGATGGGTCGTTGAGGTCTAAGTCGCGCAGGTTAACGGCGAGGTCGACCGTCTCGCTGAAGTTGCGAGCCGGTGCCTCGTCGAGCGCGCGAGAGACCGCTTGTACGATAGAGTCGTCTGCCATTATTCACCTCCGTAGTACGCAGGAACTGCTCCTACGGGTCAGTGAAACAGGCGTCTGCCTGTCTCACTGGAAGGTGGGTCATCGCGGACTTAAAAGCGTCGAAGCGAGAGTCGGCGCGTGTGAGGCGTTCGCAGTCGATAGCGGCCGTTCGGAGGGGCTCGACGTCGTCCGTCAGACCGTGGTCGGAGACGGCGACCGCGTGAACCTGTGCCGTTCGGTCGTTTCAATCGCGCTGCTGCTCTCTCTCTAACTGCGCGAAAAGGGCGTGAAGTGGAACTACGCCGTCTGTTCTTCCGCGAGCACACTCAGGCGTTCGCTCCGCTCACGCCTCAAGCGCTCGCTTCGCTCTGCTCGGCGAGCACGTCGTCGTACTCGCCGGAGTCGACGCGCTGCTTGAACGTACGGGCGTCCTCGCCCTCGATGGTGACGCCGAGGGTGACGCAGGTGCCGCCGACTTCCTTGGCGGCGTTCTTCACGTCGTACGCCAGCAGGTCCGTGCTCTTCTGCTCGGCGATCTTCTTGACCTGCTCGACGGAGAGGTCGGCGACGAACTCCGACTGCGGCGTCCCGCTGCCGGAGTCGAAGCCCGCCTCGTCTTTGATGAGCGCCGTCGTCGGCGGCACACCGACGGAGATCTCGAACGAGCCGTCGTCCTCGTACTCGACGGTGACGGGGACTTCCATGCCGTCGAACGCGTCGGTCTGGTCGTTGATTTCCTGTACGACGGCCTGCACGTCCACCGGCGTCGGGCCGAGTTCCGGGCCGAGCGGCGGTCCGGGGTTGGCCTGCCCGCCGGGGACGAGCACTTCGATAGTTCCAGCCATATCCCGAATATTCCCGCGGCGACTTTTAACGATTGTCTTTCGGCCGCAGACGGTGTGAGGGCGTCACACGCGCGAGGCGGGGTGGGCGGGGAACCGAAGAACTGCCGTCGGCCGCGTTCCGTGTCCGTCGGTCACACGCCGGACTCGAAACCGACGATGTGCGATTTCGGTTCGCGCGACCCCCATCTGGCCCGCCACAACGTCTAAGTTCGTCCTCGTCGGATTATCTACAGCTATGGGAGACTTCACACTATTCGAGGTTCACTTGCACGACGGATTCAGCTTCAGCCCCACCAACACCGCACCCATGTTCACAGGCGAGAAAGGCGACGCCGACGAACAGGGCGATTCGACCGGGGCGAAGGGAACAGTCTCGAAACTACTCGGCAAACGCGGGGGGGCCACGAGCGACGGCGGCACCAGCGACGCGGTCGACCAGATAGAGACGGCCGCCGACGTGGAGAACCGCGAGCGCAAGGCGCGCGACGAGTCGGCGTCGGACGCCACCGAGGAAGCGGACGAGGACGCGAGCGACTCCGGTAACGGCGGTAAACTGCTCCTCTCGCTCGTGTTGGTCGTCGTCATCGCGGCGGCCGCCAAGAGCCTGATGGGCGACGACGCCGGTTTCGACGAACTCGAAGAGCTGGACGAACTCAGCGACGAAGCCTGAGCGAAGGCGTCGCCGGCGAGACGTTCCCGCCGGCGCGACACCCTCACACGAAGCGTTTTCTGCCGTGCCCACAGAGTACCCGTATGAATCTCTATCGTAGCGTCCGGGCCGTCGCGGGTGCGTCCGGAACGGGCGTTATCGACTGGGACGCGGTCGCAGACGCCGCGAAAGCCGCCACCGACCCCGGCAGTCTCGACCTCTCGACGGCGGAACGAACGGGCTACGCCGAGGACGTGCGCGACGCTCGCAGCCGCCTCCGGACGGTCGGCGACGTCGAGTTCGAACTCCCCGAGGCCATCGAAGTCCAGAACCGCCACCACTGGATAGACGCCAACATCCGCACGTTCGAGCGCGTGATGCGCCCGCTGGAGGAGCGCGCCGACGGTATCTTTCCCGGCGTCGCCCGCACGCTCAACACCGGGACGATGTCGTTCATGCTCTCGTTTCTCGGCAGCAACGTCCTCGGCCAGTACGACCCGCTCCTCCTCGCGGAGGGCGACGACGACCACGGCCTCTACTTCGTCCACCCCAACATCCGGAAGGTCGCCGACCAGTTGAACGTCGACTACCCGCGCTTTCGCCGCTGGATAGCGTTCCACGAGGTGTCGCACGCCGCGGAGTTCGGCGCGGCCCCGTGGCTCTCGGGCCACCTCGAATCCCGGATGGAGCGCGGCGTCGACGCGCTCACCGAGGGGAGCATCGACCGCGAGGCGTTCCGCGAACTCGACACGGCGATGACGGCCGTCGAGGGCTACGCGGAACTGCTGATGGACCGCGCGTTCGACGACGACTACGAGGACCTCCGGCGGAAACTCGACGCGCGCCGTCGCGGCGGCGGTCCGCTGGCGCAACTCGCGCGACGCCTCCTCGGCCTCGGACTCAAGCGCCGTCAGTACGAGCGCGGCGCGCGCTTCTTCGAGTCCGTCGCCGAGGTCCGCGGCGTCGCTGCCGCCAGCAAAGTGTGGGAGAAACCGGAGAACCTCCCGACCGACGAGGAACTCGACGACCCCGGGCTGTGGCTGGCGCGCGTCGACGCCTGAGAGCCGGCTCTCGCCTCCGCGACTCGCCACCGACGCTGCCGTCGATGCACGAACGTTCTTCACGCTCTTCTCGCTACTGTCACTCATGAGTGACGACGACGAGACGCCGCCGTACCGACGACCGGAACTCGACACCGCCGAGCGCGTTTCGGACCTCCTCGACCGGATGACCGTCGAGGAGAAGGCCGGCCAACTCGCCGGGACGTGGGGCGGCCACCTCCGCGAAGCGCAGACGTTCGAGGACGTCGCGGACGCGGTCCGCAACCACCACCTCGGCGTCGCCGCGCCGTTCGGTTGGGCCGCGCCGCTGGCGACCGACCCGACCGAAGTCGCCGAGATAGCGAACGACCTCCAGCGCGTCGCCCGCGAGGAGACGCGACTCGGGATTCCGCTGCTGTTGAACGTCGACGCGGTCCACGGCCACGCCTACGTCGCCGACACCACCGTCTTCCCGAACGGACTCGGTGCGGCGGCGACGTGGGACCCCGAGCTAATCGAAGCCGGTGCGGAAATCACCGCGAAGGAGATGCGCCGAACCGGCGCACACCAGAACTACTCGCCGACCTGCGACGTGGGACGAGAGCCCCGATGGGGGCGCATCTTCGAGACGTTCGGCGAGAGCCCGCTGCTCTGCGCGACGATGGCCGCGGCGAAGATTCGCGGCTACCAGGAGAGCGACGAACCGGTCCTCGCCACGGCGAAACACTTCCCGGCGTACAGCGAACCCGAGCGCGGCGAGGACGCCTCGCCCGTCGACGTCTCCGAGTACAAGCTCCGAAACACGTTCGTCCGACCGTTCGAGGACGCGCTCGCCGCGGGCGTCGACTCCGTGATGCCGAGCTACAACTCCGTCGACGGCGAGCCCTCCCACAGTTCCCGCCGGGTTCTCACCGGCCTGCTCCGCGACGAGCTGGGGTTCGAGGGTCACGTCGTCTCCGACTGGAACGGCGTTCGCCAGCTCGCCGACGACCACAAAACGGCAAAGAACCAGCGCGACGCCGTCCGACAGGCGCACGCCGCCGGCCTCGACGTGGCCTCCGTCGGCAGCGTCGAACACGCCGAGAACCTCGCCTCGCTGGTCGAAGCCGGCGAACTTGACGAGGAGACGCTCGACGCGAGCGTCCGCCGCGTCCTCGAACAGAAGTTCGAACTCGGCCTCTTCGAAGAGCCCTACGTCGACGCCGACGAGGCGAGCGAGACGGTCGGCACCGACGACCACCGCGAGGTCGCCCGCGAGGCCGCCCGCGCCAGCGTGACGCTGCTGAAAAACGACGGCGTCCTCCCGCTGTCGGGCGACGAGAGTATCTTCGTCGGCGGGCCGAACGCCGACGACATGATCCACCAGCTCGGCGGCTGGAGCGTCCTCGACGCCGACGACGCCGCGGGCGAGACGGTTCTGGAGGCGCTCCGCGCGAAAAGTGAGAACCGCGACGCGACGGTGACCTACGAACGGGGCGCGACGCTCGACGGGACGCTCGACGTGGACGCCGCCGTCGAGAAGGCCGCAGAAGCGGACGTAGCCGTGTTGGCGCTCGGCGAGGGCTGGTACCTCCACGAGTTCGGCCCCGCCGCGCAGGCGGGCGTCGAGACCGGCGAGTGGCCGACGCGCGCCGAACTTCGGCTCTCGGAGGCCCAGCGCGAACTCGCGCGCCGCGTCCACGAGACCGGGACGCCGGTCGTCGGCGTGCTCGTCACCGGCCGCCCGCTCGCCGTCGAGTGGCTCGACCACAACGCCGCGGGTCTGCTGATGGCGTACTACCCCGGTACTGAAGGCGGCCGCGCTGTCGCCGAGACGCTGTTCGGCGAGAACGACCCGCGAGGGCGACTCCCCGTCTCGATTCCGCGGTCGACCGGTGACCTGCCCCAGACTCACGATTACCTCGCGCACCCGCGACCTATCGGCGACGACGAGCACCCGCCGTCGTACGACCCGCTGTACGAGTTCGGGCACGGACTGAGCTACACGACGTTCGAGTACGACGACATCGAGGTCGAAAACAACGAAATCGGGAACAGAGACGAACTCGACGTGACGGTCACCGTCTCGAACACCGGCGACCGACCGGGAACCGAGACGGTCCACGTGTACGCCCACCAGGAGGTGAGTTCGCGCGTCCGCCCGGAGCGCTGGCTGGTCGGCTTCGGACAGGTGTCGGTCGACCCCGGCGAGTCGGCGTCGCTCACGGTGTCGATTCCGGCCGAGGAGTTCGGCTTCTACAAGCCCCGCGAGGGTCGCGTCGTCGAGTCCGGCGAGTACCGGGTGTTCGTCGGCGACGACGAGGCGTCGTTCGAGGTCGCGGAGTAGCGGCGGGCCGAGTCGCGCGACGCGACGGAGCGTCGCTCAGTTGCCGTCCGGTTTCCCCTTCGAGTCGTCGTTGCCGCCGTCGCTGCGACCGCCGTCGCCGCGACCGCCGTTGCCGCGACCGCCGTTGCCGCGACCGCCGTTGCCGCGACCATCGTCGCCGCGACCACCGACGACGCGGACCGTCGCCTCGCCGCGAACCGGCGTGCCGTCGTCCGTCTCGCCGACGAGGACGAGCGTCTCCGTCTCCGCGCCGACGCCGGTCTCCTGCGTCCGGAAGTGGTATCTTCCGCCTTCGTGCCCGCCGTGGTCCGGCGTCGCGCCCTCACCGTCGTCGACGCGTTCCGACGTGCCGAACCTGACGGTCTCGGGGTCGAGCGTCGCGTCGCTGTCGACCGACACCGGAATCACGCCCCTCGATTTGGGGTTGACGGTCGACTCGACCACGACCTCGACGCGCTCGGCGACGAGCCCCGACTCGACGGCGACGTACGGAATCTCCGCCGGGCCGTCGTCGTAGGCCAGCGCCGCCGACTGCGAGACGCCCTCGGGCGTCAGCAGGTCGAGAACGTTCGGGTTGCTGTCGTCGTCCTCGCCGCCGCCGAAGACGTAGCCGCCCGCCTCGGCGACGACGGGGCGGATTCGACCGGCGCTGAACCCGTCCTGACCGAGGACGAGCGGCGCGAACTCCCGCTCCGTGAGGTCGCCGACGGCCGACTTGGGAACGTCGAACTTCACGGCGTCCGCGTCGGCGTAGGCGACGACGTCGACGTCCTCGGTGACGACGCTGCCGTCGGCGGCTTCGACGCGCGGGGGGAACTCCCCGGTGAACCCCTCGACGACGATGCGCGCGTCGTGCGGCGCTTCGAGCGTCGCGTCGACGCCCTCCCGCGCCGCCGTCGACCCGCCGTCGGCTCCCTCGCCGGTCGCGCGCAGGTAGACGTGGAACGTCTGCAGCGAGAAGCCGGCGTCGCCGCCGAAGGGGTCCGTCAGCTCGTCGAGCGTAACGAGGAACTGGTAGCGGTCGTCGGTCTCGAACAGTTCCACGCGCCGGAGGTCGAACGCGCCGTCGACGAACGCCTCGTTCGTCGGGTAGACGTAGCTGCCGGGGCCGTCGTCGTCGCCTTCGGGGTCGTCGAAGCTCGCCACCGGGTCGCCGACGGCGACGCGCGTCACCGTCTCGCGGACGACCGCCGTCCCGGTATCGACCAGCGAGTCGGCGTCGCTGCCGGCGACGACGGTGACGGCGTTCCGGCCGTCCTCGACCGCCACGTCGACGGCGAACGACCCGCCGTCGGCGACGACGCTCTCGACCGGCGTCCGGACGACGACCGTCGCGCCGTCGGTGTCGCCCTCGACGCGGACCGTCTCCCCGTCGGTCGTCGAGGGAATCGACGCCGACAGCGACGGCGATTCGGGGGTCTCACTCTCGACGTACCGCTGCCGGACGAACGCGGGCGTCTCGACGGGTTCGCCCGCGTCGATTCCGTGCGCGAGGCGAACGAACTGCGCCATGCTCCACGACAGCGGCGTCGCCGACCCGGTGCCCTCGCCGAACTGCCAGTTGTAGTCGGTGGGCTCGGGCACGTCCCACACCTGCTCGGGAATCATGTCGGCGTCGTTGGCGAACCCCCGCATCGTGTCGAGCAGCGCGGCGGGGTCTTCGTCGCCCGCGAGCAGTTCGTACTCGGCGCGCTCGCCGGTGAAGATGGGCCACAGCCGACCTTTACCGGCGTTGTCGAGCGACCAGGGCGCGCCGCGCGGGTAGCTCCCGTCGTTCGGTCCCTGCTCGCCGTAGCCGTCGCCGTTGTACCGGTAGAAGCCGGGGCCGTTCGGCGTCTCGACGCGGATAGTGTCGTCGACGACGGCCAGCGAGTTGCGAATCACCTCGTCGTCCCACGGCTTGATTCCCAGTCGCGTGAGCTCGAGGAAGCCCGCGTCGACGACGTTGCGCTCGTCGAGCGTCGGGCCGCCGTTGGCGAGGCCGCGGTCGTCGCCGTCCTCGGGGTCGCGGTCGTCGTTGACGCGGAAGTAGTACGGCGTCCGCGTGTGCTCGTCCGTCCCGGTCTCGGTGGCGGTCCACTCCTCGACGTTCGCGGTCCAGTCGTCGGCCAGCGCCAGCCAGACGAGCGCGTCGGCCGCTCGCCCCTCGTCGTCGGCGAGGCTCGCGGCGCAGGCCAGCCCCGCGATCTCGGCGGCGATGGTCGACGGCGAGTAGCCCGACTCCTCCTCCCAGCGCTCCTGGGCGCTCTCGGGACCGTTGTCGGCGACGTAGTTCGCCGAGCGGCGGACGTTCTCGTAGTCGTAGTTCGCCGCTGAGAAGTCGATGCCGTGGCGCTCCGCGAGCTGGTACGCCATCACCTGCGGGAAGGAGATGTTGTCCATCTGCTCGCCGCCCCAGCGGGTCCGCCCGTCGATGTAGGTGTTCTGCGGGATGAACCCCCGCTCGTCCTGCTGGTACTCGTAGATGTACTCGGTCGCTTCGAGGGCGCTGTCGACGTCGCCGGCGGCGAGATACGCGGTGAACACCTGGTAGAGGTCGCGCGCCCAGACGTAGTTGTAGCCGTAGTCCCGCGGTTCGTTCGCGTTCACCGCCACGCCCCACGGCACCGACGGACTCGCCAGCCCCGCGCCGGCGAACGTCTTGTCGTCGACGGCTTTCAGCTCCATCGCCGCCGCGCGGTACTGCGAGGCGAGGTCGGCGTCGAGCCACGCCGGCGGGTCGGGCACGTAGTCGCGCCACGAGGCGACGTAGTCCGCGCGGACCGCGTCGTAGCCGCGGGCGAGCGACTCGCGCGCGACGGACTCGGCGTCGGCGACGCCCTCCTCGCCGCCCTCCGCGAAGCCGAGCGCCACCGTCTCCGAGAGCGAGTCGACGCCCGTCCCGAGGCGACCGACGAGCGCGACGTTGCCGTCCTCGGCGCGGTCGTAGCGCGTCGCGTCGTCGCCGTCGGTCAGAAGCGGCGAGAGGCTGTCGCCGCCGACGAAGTCGACGGTGGTCCAGTCGAAGCCCGAGTCGGAGACGACCGCCGAAGCGACGTTGTACGGGTCGCCGTTCTCGTCGAGGATGACCGCCTCGTCGTCGTTGTCGTCGGTGTCGAAGCCGGCGAGCGCGTCCGAGTCGGTGACCAGCGCCGTGTCGGCCACCCCGCTGTTCGAGAGCGCGGCGTCGACGAGCAGATACACGTCGTACTCGGCGCTCGACTCGAACGACACGTCGGCGAGGATGGCGTCGTTCTCGGCGTCGGCGGCGTACTCCAGTTCGACGGTCCAGTCGCGGTCGACGGCCGAAACCGTCTGCCGAAACAACAGCGCGTCGTCCTCGACGCGTTCGGTTCGTCGCTCGACGGGGTCCGCGCCGGTGTCGTCGTCGGTGCGGTCGACGTTGTACGTCCGCGCGACGTAGCCGTCGCCGTCGGCGACGACCACGTCGACCGAGCGCAGGCACATCAGGTCGACGCGGGGGAAGCGCGGTTCGGTCAGCGCGCCCTCGGTGAGCGTGAACCAGACGTGGGAAGCGTCGGAGTCGCCGTGGTCGGCGACGGTGCCGACGCCGTACTTCTCGCCGGTCGTCCAGAACGAGTCCGACCCCGGCGCACCCGGGGCGGTGCCCGCCGCCGTAGCCCGCGGAACGCCCGCCAGCGAGACGGTACCGGTCGCAGCGACACCCTGCAGGAACTGTCTCCGTTGCATGACTAACATTCGTGAGGAAATGCTACCTCATTAATGTTTTGCAGGTTCCCTCGGTTTCAAAATAACGTACTCGACCGGTAGTCGTAACTCGTCCATCGGTGCGCAATCGACCTCGCGGAGACGAGAGCCAATCAGAGACGCGAACGTGAGCGACAGACGTGTGAACGAGAGGCGGGAGAACGAACGGAGACGACGGCCGCGGCCACCGCGGTTTTCGTGGAGACGACGACTGCGGTCACCGCGGCTCTTGTCGGAACGAGCGGACGAGAAACACCAGCAACAGCCAGCCGAGGAGAAGCCCGCCGAGAATCGAGAGCCCGAGTTCGACGGGAGTGGGGTCGACCTGCAGGGCGATGAGACCGCCGGACGCGCCGACGAGGAGGACGAAGAACAGTTTCAGTCGAAAGGAGGCGGCGTCGCGCTCGTCGTCCGAGAGGCTTGGACCGACCATCAGTCGCGTCCGCCTCCGCAGTCGTCGGTCGAACGCCTCGCGTCGAAACGGTTCATACGGATGCCAGGGCGCGGAGGCGTTTTAACGCTACTCACTGTCGCCGACCGCGCCCCTCCGACGTACCGCTCACTGGAACCCGCGGCCGACCTCGTCTTCGTCCACGAGGTCGTCGAGTTCGGCGTCGAGCAGGCGCTCGGCCTCCTCGAACTCGTCGCCGAAGGCGTCCAGCGAGTCGGGGCGCTCCTCGGGGTCGAACTCCATCGGGCCGAACGCGGGGCTGTCGAGCGCCTCCATCAGGTCGGTGAAGAGGTCGTCCGGCGTCGTCGGCGCGTCGCCGTGGACCCGGACCGTCTCCCGGACGCGCTTGGCCATCGTCTTCGCGTGTTCGTCGTCCTCCGGCGGGTTCTGGACGGCGAACCGTCCCGCGCTCTCGCGGTTCGGTAGCAGCGGTTCGATGCCGTCGTCGACCTTCCGGGCGACTCGCGCGCCGACGCCGCGGAGCTCGTAGGGGTTCTTCGCGTACGTCTTAAGGAAGTAAACACCCCGACGGGGGTGGCCGAGCACGAGGTCCTCGCCGACGCCCTCGCGGCGGCGGCCGGCGACCGCTCGCCAGTCCTCGCCGTCGCTGCCGTCGGCGGTCACCTCTTCGAGGACGTCTCGCCACGCTCTCACGCGCATGGGTCGCGTTGGCGTGCCGCTCGAATGAGTGTGTCGGTCGGACAGTCCGGTTCGGTATCAGTCAGCGAACGTCAGTTCCCTCGTCAGGAGGAACGCGCCGATTCCCAGGAGCGCGTACGTGACGAGAGACGTGTCGCCCTCGACGAGTCTGACTGCGCCCCACGCGACGGCCCCGGCGTAGAGGGCGATGCGAAACCGGCGGGTCTGCATCGCGTCCGCGACGACGCCGTAGGCGACGACGGCGACGACGTAGAGGCTCACCACGATCTCGGGGAGCGCGCTCGCGCCCTCGACTTGGAACTGTAGCACCGTCGTCACGGCGACGAAGCCGAGCATCCCCAGGAGCAGCAGTCGCCACTTCCGGCCGAACTGCAGGGCCGTCTCGTCGTCGCCGGCCGTTCGAGCGTCCGAATCCGCTCTCGCTTCGTCGGCGCCTGCGCTCCGGCCGGTGCGCTCCGGTTCACTCATCGGTGTCGTCCGCCTCGTACCCGTCGTTACCTTCGCTCGCGTCGCACATACCCGACTCTCGGTTCGGCGACGCCTTCGGTACTCCGGTTTTCGCGACGACCGACAGGGTTTTTCAGACACGGGGCACAGAGCCTCGTAGTGAACGTACGCGGTCACATCGTCGCCGTCGACGGTCCCCGGACGGTCGAGACGAAGTACGGCGAACGCAACGTCGCCGACCTCGCGGTCCGACCGACCGGCGAGAACGCCGAGACGCTCCTCGACGGCGACGAGTCGGTGACGGTGACGCTCTGGGGGAAGTGGACCCACACCGCCGAGCACGCCGACGAAGGGATGGAACTGCTGCTGACGGAGGCGGAGCCGAACGAGTACCAAGGCGAGGTGAGCTACACGACCGGCTCCGACTCTTACGTCGTCCTCGAACCCGGCTTCCTCGTCAACGTGACCGACATCCGCTCGTGGGTGCAGTGCCCGCGGATGTACTACCTGAACAAGCTGTCGGGCATCCCGCTCAACTACCCCGTGGTGAAGGGGACCATCGTCCACGAGGTGTTCGGCGACCTGCTCCGGGGCTGTGACCTCGACGACGCCATCTCCGACCGCGTCGCCGAGGCGGGGCTCCAACTCGGCTTGCTCGGCCGCGAGCGAAAAGAGGTGGAGGACGAGGTCCGAAGAAACGCCGCCGCCATCGAGGGCTGGCTGGCGCAGGGAACACTCACCGACGGCGAGACGTCGGCAGACGTCTCACCGGAGTGGGATGGTAGTCCCATGGAGGACGAGTGGCGCTCGGAGTACACCCTCATCAGCCCCACCTTCGGCGTGAAGGGTCGCGCCGACGCGCTCCGACGCGGGTCGCCCGTCGAACTCAAGACGGGCAAGAACCTCAAGCGCGACCCCAGATTCCAGGACAAGATTCAGGCGGCCTGCTACGCGCTGTTGCTCGAAGAACGCGGCGTCCCCGTCGACACTGGAACTCTTCTCTACACGAAGAACACGGCGCTGGACCGTTCCGAGGAGACGGGCGACCTCTCGCCCGCGAAGGACTTCTCCATCGGCAAAGGCCTGCTCGACTTCGTCGTCCGCACCCGCAACGAAATCGCGGCGATGGAGTACCACGGCGACGTGCCGACCGGGTTCGAGGCCGACGCGAAGTGTCAGTATTGCTTCGAGCAGGACACCTGCATGGTCGTCTCCGGCCGCCTGAACCAGCGCTCGAAAGCCGGGCAGATCGGCAAAGCGCTCCCCGACGACGAACTCGACTACTTCCGGCGATTCTACGACGCCATCGAGGAGGAGCGCCGCGAGACGCACGAGGAGTACCGGAAGCTGTGGGAGCAGACGGCCGAAGAACGCGCCGAGGACGACAGAGCGGTCGTCGGTCTCGAACCGCTCGGTCGCCGGGAGCTGCCGGGCGGACGCTGGGAACTCCGCGCGAGGAAGACCGACGACGCCGTCTCGAAACTCCGCGAGGGCGACGTGGCGCTCGCATCAGACGGCGACCCCGTAGCGGGGCACGCGGAGTTGTGCCGAATCCAGACGCTCGGCGGCGAAGTCGTCGTCACCACCGACGAACCCGTCGACCTCTGCCGTCTCGACGTGTACCCCTCGGACCTCTCGGTCGACCGGATGCTCACCGCGCTGCACGACGCGCTGTTGAAGGGCGACGAAGAGCGAAAAGACGTCCTGTTCGGCCGCCGAGAACCCGAGTTCCGAGACGACGAGACGACGTACATCGACAACAACGAGGCGCAGAACGCGGCGGTCAACTTAGCGGTGAACGCCGAGGACTGCGCGCTCGTCCACGGACCGCCGGGAACCGGGAAGACGTACACCATCGCCCGGACGATTCGCGCGTTAGTCGAGCGAGGCGACCGAGTGCTGCTCACCGCCTTCACGAACCGCGCCGTCGACAACGCGCTCGAAGCGCTGCGCGAGCAAGGGTTCGAGGATATAGTCAGGGTCGGTACCGAGAACGGCGTCCGCGACGACATGCAGGACCTCCGCCTCGTGCGCGACGGCGACCCGAACGAGCGTGCGGCGGAACTCGACGGAGCGAGCGTCGTCGCCGCCACCACCGCCTCCTGCGGGTCGCGCATCCTCCGCGAGCAGGCGTTTGACGCGGCGCTCGTCGACGAGGCGTCGCAACTGACCGAACCGGGGACGCTCGCGGCGCTCAACCTCGCCGAGCGGTTCGTCCTCGTCGGCGACCACGAGCAACTGCCGCCCGTCGTCCGCGCAGAGAACGACCTCCAAAAGTCGCTGTTCGAGCGCCTCATCGACGCCTACCCGGAGGCGTCGGTGATGCTCGACCGCCAGTACCGGATGGCCCAGCGGATTCAGGCGTTCTCCTCGACCGAGTTCTACGACGGTCAACTCCGCCCGGCGACGGGCGAGGTGGCAGCCCAGCGGCTCTCGGACCTGCCGGGCGTCGACGAGTCGAGGCTCCCCGAGGAACTCCGCGGCGGCGTCTCGTTCGTCGACCCCGACGGTCGAAGGGAGGGCAACGCCAACCCGACGGAAGCCGACCGGGTCGCGGAAGTCGTCGAGTCGTTCGTCGCGGCGGGCGTCGACCCCGACGATATCGGCGTCATCGCGCCGTTCCGCGCGCAGGTCGCCGAACTCACGAAGCGCCTCGACGTGACCGTCGACACCGTCGACCGATTCCAGGGTTCCAGCGAGGAGGTCATCGTCGTCTCCTTCGTCGCCACCGGCGAGTTGGACGGGCCGCTGTTCGAGGACTACCGCCGGGTGAACGTCGCGCTCACGCGGGCGAAGAAGTCGCTCGTGCTCGTCGGCGACGCCGAGGCGCTGGGCTCCGACGCCTTCTACGCCCGAATGCTCGACTGGGCGCGGTGAGACCGGCGTCTCGTTCGTGTCCCGCGCGAGAGTGTAATCCGCTCACGACAGTCTCTCGTACTCGAATTCGCGCGAACGCTTTTGCTCCGCGCATCCTACTATCGGAGTATGTCGAACGGCTCGGATAATCCGGCGATGACAGACACCGGCGTAACCCAGGAGACCCCTGACCAGGAGGCGGGACTGAGTCTCGACATGGTGACCGTCGCCGCCGGAGCCGGATTCGGCGGGATGGTCGCGATGACGCCGATACTCGTCGTCGGCATCCTCTTGGGCGTGCTCGAACCGGCGGCGTTCGCGGGGCTGGCCGAGATCGTGATGCTCGGCGATAGCTTCCTCATCGGGTCGTTCATCTTCGTCGGGGGCGGGATGACGACGCTCCCGCTGCTGTTCGTCTCGCTGGCGGTGTTCCTGCCCGGAAAGACGCTCGCGCGCCGCGGCGTCTCCTACGCGACCATCGTCTGGACGGGGTTCGCCATCGCGTTCTACTCCGAGCAGACGGGCGCGACGCTGGCGGGCTACCTCGTGCTCACGCTCGTCGCCCACTGGGTGTACGGCTACGTCCTCGGCTATCTCTACAACCGCTACGCGGCGATTCCGCAGTACGAGGTCTGAGACGGTACCCCGCGGTTCGCCGAGTACGCTATTTTTCGCGTCTCAGTTGTCGGTTCCGGTGGCGTCCGAGCGGAGCCGTTCGAGTTCGTCGTCCTCGCCCAGTTCGTCGAGGACGCGCGCGTGGAACTCCCTGAGCACCGCCGACTCGTCCTCGGCGAGCACCACGTCGCTGGCCATCAGCGTAGCGAGGCCGAACGCCCGCGGCGACGGCGAGGACAGTTCGCGGTGGGTCACACTCACGTCGCCCGCTCGTACCCCTCGAAGCACCTCGACTATCCCGGCGACGTTGAGTTTGTCCTCGATTATCTCCCGGTAGGTCTCCTCCATCACGGCGAAGGCGTCGAGGTCCTCGGCGAACGACAGCAGCATCTCCGAGGACACCTGCTGTTGGGCGGCGGTCTTCTCGTACCCCTTGTACCGCTTCAGAATCATCAGCGAGCGCGTCGCGTTGATTCGGAAGTAGCGTTTCAGGAGGTCCGTCCCGGTGAGCGCCCGTCGGAGCTCCTCGCGGACGGTCTCGGGGTCCAACGACCGAATCGCGTCCGCTACGTCCACCTTCCGATTCAGCGGCATCGAGACGGTGAAGCCGTTGTCGGCGACGGCGACTTTGACGTTCGCGTTCGAGCGTCGGGCGCAGCGGGCGGCGACGAGACGCGAGAGGCCGTCGTTGAACCTCCGGCCGTAGTTCGAGTGGACGTAGAAGTTGCGGCGGTACTCGTCCCTGTCGAGCACCTCCTCGACGGCGAGCCGAGAGCCGGTGCTCACCGTCTCCGGGCCGCCGTAGCGGACCTGTTCGTCGAACGTCCGGGCGACGGCGCGGACGCTGTTCTCGTCCATCGGGAACTCGCGGAGCCACGTGCGGACGCCGGGGCGGCCGCCGCTGGCCAACCGCGCGAGCAGTTCGCCCTGGAACGCCAGAATCTCGCGACCGAGGTCGTACGACAGCGGCAGGCGCTCGGAGAACCACGAGGGGACCGTCGGCCGCGACGACGTGGGGTCGACGTACACTTTCGAGCCGCGGCGGTAGCTGAACTCGAAGTTCGACCCGCCGAGCACGAACACGTCGCCCTTCTCGAGGGTGTCGAGGTAGTTCTCGTCCAGATTGCCGACCCACTCCTTCGACCCGCGGACGTACACGTCGCAGGTGAAGGAGTCCGGAATCGTGCCGATGTTCGTCATGTAGATGACGCGGGCCAACCGCCCGCGTTTGCCGATTAGCGGTTCGCCCACGTCGAACTCCTCGTAGTGGTGATTTTCGTCGGACGGATCGTCCGACGACGTTCGCGAGCCGTCGGATCGCTCACTTCCGTCGGGCGCGTCGTTGGTGTCGCGCCAGATTTTCGCGTAGACGTTCTTCTCCTCGAGCCCCGCGTAGTCGGCGGTGAGATACGCCATCAACCGCTCCCACTCCGCCTCGGAGAAGTCGCGGTACGGGTACGCCCGCCGGAGCGTCGCCTTCACCTCCGCCTCGCGCTTCACCCCGTTTATCGCCATCCCGTACACGTGCTGGCTCGCCACGTCGTAGGCGTTCTCGGGGACGAACACCCGGTCGACGAACCCCTCCTCGGCCTTCTTGAGCATCACCGCGCACTCGACGAGTTCGTCGCGGTCCAGCGCGACGACGCGCCCTCGAACCGTCTGTCCGAGGCGGTGGCCCGCGCGACCGACGCGCTGGAGCAGCGAGGCGACTGACTTCGGCGACCCGACCTGCACGACGAGGTCGACGTGCGGCATGTCGATACCGAGTTCGAGGCTCGTCGACGTCGTCACCACGTCCAGTTCGCCGGCTTTCAGCTGTCGCTCTATCTCCTGTCTCCGGTCCTTCGAGAGCGACCCGTGGTGACACCCGGAGTTCGACTCGTCGAAGGTCTTCGGAGACCTCTCCCGGAGGTTCCGCAGCACTCGCTCCGCGCCCGACCGGGTGTTCGTGAACACGAGCGTGTTCGTGTGCGACGTGACGAGTTCGTGCAGGCGGTCGTAGAACCGCTCCTGGACCTCCTGCCGCGGCGTGTCGACGAGGTCGTCGGTCGGACACTCCAGTCGAACGTCGAACTCGCGGACGAACCGCGTGTCGACGATCTCGTACTCTCGGGGCTCGCCGTCCTCCTCGCCGACGAGGAACTCCGCCATCGTCGACAGCGGTTCGACGGTGGCCGAACAGCCGATGCGCGTCGGCGACGACTCGGTCATGTTTTCGAGCCGTTCGAGCGACACCGACAGGTGCGTCCCGCGCTTGTTCTCCGCGAGGCTGTGAATCTCGTCGACGACGACGTACTCCACCGTCCGGAGTTTCTCCTTGAACTTCGGCGAGTTCAGCAGGATGGCGAGCGTCTCCGGCGTCGTGTTGAGGATGTGCGGCGTCTCTTCGAGCATCCTCTGCCGGTCGGCGGAGTCGGTGTCGCCGTGGCGGATAGCGTGGCGGAGTTCGACGTCGACGCCGCGGTCGGCCATCCGCTCGGTGATTCCCTCCAGCGGGACCTCCAGATTCCGGTGGATGTCGTTCGCGAGCGACTTCAGCGGCGAGACGTACAGACAGTACACCGAGTTCTTTAGCCCCGCTTCCTCCTCTCTGTCCCGCCGGAACAGTTCGTCGATGATGGCGGTGAAGGAAGCCAGCGTCTTACCGGAACCCGTCGGCGCGCAGATGAGCGCGTTCTCCCGCTCGTGGATGAGCGGCACCGCCTCGCGCTGCGGCGGGGTGAAGAAACCGCCGTTGCCGGGGACGTACTCGCCGAACTGGTCGACCCACCACTCTCGGACCGCCGGCTCCAACAGGTCGAGCACCGACTCGTCCTCGATGGTCACCGCCTCGGCGTCGAAATCGACACCCGACGCCGCCAACAGCTCCCGACCACTCATTGATTCTTCTGAGAACCGAGGGGGTAAGTGGGTTGTGCCGTACGTCTCCGACGCCTCCAGCCGTCGCCGCGCCGCGGCGCTGCACGTACTATCATGGACGTTAATTACAGTGCTCGGCGCGGTACGTTTCCGCGTGTCATGCGCGAACCGAATCGAGACCACGGAACCGACGGCGAACTCGACAGGAACCGACGACGCACGCTGAAAGCGCTCGGTGCGGCCGGCGCGACCGCCGGCGTCGGCGGCGCGGCGGGATGGAGCGACGTCGCGAGCGCGCTCGGCCGCCGCGGAGGCCAGTCGGCGGTTCCCAGACAGCAGACCGACGGCGCGGTACTGGAGGACCGTTACCTCCGAATCGCGCTGCTGGCCGCCCGCGAGGCGGCGGCGATCCACGACGAACAGTTCGGACAGATAAAGACCGCCGAGACGAAGGCCCCCCAGCAACTCGTCACGGAGGTCGACAGAAACGCCGAGCGGGCCATCCGACAGCGGATACGCGAGGAACTCGGCGACGAGTTCGAGGACGACAACCACGCGCTGTTCGGCGAGGAACAGGGCGGCACGCGCTCGGGCGACTTCGTCTGGATAATCGACCCGCTCGACGGGACGACCAACTACGTCCGCGGCATCCCGCACTTCTGCGTCTCCATCGCCGTCGTCAGGGAGGGCGAACTCCACGCGGGCCTCGTCTACTACTCGCCGCGCGACGAGGTGTACGCCGCCGTCGCCGGCGAGGGGGCGATAAAGTTCGAGGACACCGGCGGAAACCCGACGCAGGTCGAGTCAGTGGTACCGCTGTCGGTGACGAACGTCTCCACCATCGAGGAGTCGCTCAACTCGGTCGGCTTCTACAGCGGCGCGAGCGCCATCGACCCGCGCTACCTGCTCCTGTTCAGAGAGTTCGTCGCGGAGTCGCTCGGCATCCGGCAGCTCGGTGCCGCCGCGGTCGACATGGTGCTGCTCGCGGAGGGCGCGTTCGACACGTTCTCCTGCTGGGCGCTGAAACCGGTCGACGTCGCCGCCGGAACGCTCATCGTCCGGGAGGCGGGCGGCCGCGTCACCGACTTCCGCGGCGACGACGACGTCCAGACCGTCCTGCGGGGGAACGTGCTCGCCACGAACGGCGAACTCCACGGGTCGGTCCTCGGCCGCTACCGCAACCCGCGGGCGACTCTCGACGACTTGCTGCCCGAGAACTGACGGTCCGTTCTCCGGCTCTCCGCCCGAACCACTTTCGGGGTGTAGCGCGACCGTCTCGGTATGCGCGTCACCTTCCTCGGCACCGGGAGCGCGATGCCGCTTCCGGACCGCGTTCAGACCGGACTGCTGCTCGAACCGAGCGTCGACGGGGATAGCGACGGCGACGGCGCCGACGGGAGCGGAGCCGACGGCGGCGAACCCGACGGACGACCCCTGCTCGTCGACTGCGGCGCGGGCGTCCTCCACCGCCTCAGTCAGACCGACGTGGGCTACGAGGGCGTCGCCACCGTGCTCCTCACCCACCACCATCTCGACCACGTCTCGGACCTCCTGGCGCTCCTGAAAGCCCGCTGGCTGGCGGGCGAGGAACACCTCGAAGTCGTCGGCCCGCCGGGGACGAAATCGCTCGTCGACGACCTGCTGACCGCCTTCGACTACCTGGAGGGCCGAGTCGACCTCGCCGTCCGCGAGGTCGCCGCCGACGAACCGTTCGAGGTCGCCGGATTCTCCGTCGAAGCGCACGAGACCCGCCACTCGGTACCGTGTCTCGCCTACCGGTTCGGCGACGCGTTCACCTTCTCGGGCGACTCGGAGGCGTTCGAAGGGCTCGCGAACTTCGCCGACGGCTCCCGGGTGCTCGCGCACGACTGCTCCTTCCCCGACGAGGTCGACGTGTCGAACCACCCGACGCCGACGCAGTTGGGCGAGGCGCTCGCCGGCCGCGACGTCGACTGTCTCTACCTCACTCACCTCTACCCGCACACCGAAGGAAAGCACCGAGAGATGCTCGACAGCGTCGAGGCGCGGTTCGACGGCGACGTGCGAATCGCCCGCGACGGCCTACGATTCGAAACCGCTGAATAGACCCCGCCGAAACCGAAGGTAGTGAGTCGTCACGACGCCGCGCTGTTCGTCGGCATCGCCGCCGTCTGGGGGACCGCGTTCGTCGCCACCAAGGCGGCGCTCGACTCGTTTCCCCCGGTGACGCTGGCGGCGCTCCGGTTCTCGCTGGCGGCGCTCGCCCTCTTCGTCGTCGTTTTCGCCGCCCGAAAGAGCTGGGTGCCGAACGGACGCGGCGACTGGCTCCCGATTCTCACCGGCGGCGCGTTCAACATCGGCCTCCACCACGCGCTGCTCTTCGCCGGTCAGCAGTACGTCTCCGCCGCGCTCGCCGCGACGCTCCTCGGGCTGGTTCCGGTCGCGACGCCGGCGTTCGCACGCCTCACACGGCACGACGACAGCCTCTCGGTGACGGGTGCGGTCGGCATTCTCGTCGGCTTTCTCAGCGTCGTCCTCATGGCCCAGTTGGACCCGAACGACCTGTCGGCGAGCGTCGGTGCAGGGCTGGTGCTCGCCTCCGCCGTCGCGTGGGTGTTCGGGGCCGTCCTCACTCGCGAGGACGACGCGACGCTCTCGCCCGTCTCCCTGCAGGCGTGGACGCTCCTCGTCGGTGCCGCGCTCCTCGCGCTCGCGACCTTCGCGCTCCCGGGCGAGTCGCTCGGGCCGCTCGTCCTCGCCTCGGCGACGCCGGAAGCGCTCGGCTGGCTCGCGTACCTCGCGTTGATTCCCGGCGCGGCCGGATTCTTCGCCTACTTCCGCCTACTCGACCGTATCGGACCGATCCAGGTCGGGCTGCTGGAGTACGCCATCCCGCCCTTCGCGGCGCTGTTCGGCTTCGTCGTGCTGCAGGAGACGCTCGACGGGACGACGATTGCGGGCTTTCTCGGCGTCTTCGTCGCGTTCCTGCTGGTGAAGTCCGACAGTATCGCGGCGGCGCTCGACCGACGCCGGGACCGGGCGGGGTCGGCCGACTCGCGGTCCGATTGATTGCCGACGGTGAGTGTCACGCCGCTCGGAGCACGAAACCCACTTACCCGTCACCGACCAACCTTCTCGTGCCATGTGCCACCACTTCACTACCATCGACGAACTGAGCGAGAACGAGCGCCGCGAGTTGCTGGCAGAACACGACGAGGACGAACTCCGCGAGGAACACACCGACGAGGAGTTGACGAAACTCGGTCTCGAAGCCTGAGCGCAGACACGTCGGACGCTCGCTCGAAACCCTGCTTTTTCCGCCTGTACCCGCCAACAGCGTCGCAGCTACTGACTCGGAAAACCGCTCACCGACCGTCGATTTTCGTCCCCGGCGACTCTCCCGCCAGGAAGGGTCCGACACCGTCCGGACCGAACACGTGCGACGGGGCGTCCAGCGCCAACAGCGCCCGGACTTTGGCGGCCATCCCGCCAGTGACGTCCGTCGACTCGCTCCCGCCGAGCGCCGATTCGACATCTGCGAACGACCGAATCTCGTCGACGACGACTCCGTTCTCGTCGTAGACCCCGGGCACCGTCGAACAGAGGCCGACCCGGCCGGCCCCGAGGCCGTCGGCGAGTCGAACGACGAGTTCGTCGCCGGAGACGACGGTGACGCCGCGGCCCGCGTGCGCGACCACGTCGCCGTGGAGCACCGGGACGAACCCCTCGCCGAGCAGCGTCTCCGTCGAGTCCAGCGGGAGCGAGAGCGACGCGCCGTTCTCGCCGGTTTCGCCGGTGTCTCGCCGCGCCGCGACCGACAGCGGGTGGACCGGCAGCGCCGGGACGCCCCGCGACTGCAACCGGGAGACGACGGCGTCGTTCAGACGCTTCATCGCGGCGTGGATGGCGAGCGCGCCCGTCGCGTCGGCCGTTCCCTCGGTCGTGCTGACGCCGTAGTTGGCGGCGTGGTGGTGGCCGAAACTCCCGCCGCCGTGGACGACGACGAGCCGTTCGACACCCGACTCCGCGATGGCGTCGACGGCGGCGGCGAGCGCCTCGTCGTCGACGGTTTCGGGCGTGTCCTTGTCGGTGACGACGCTCCCGCCGAGTTTGAGGACGGTCGTCATTCGGCCGTCCCCTCGGCGGGCGCGTCGCCGCCGTTCTCGGCCTCTAGACGGACGCCTTCGGTCGCCAACTCCGCGCGGAACACGTCCTCGCAGCCGGGTGTGAAGCGGAGACCCGTCTCCGTCTCCGGCGTCGGGTCGAGCGCGACGATGCAGCCGCCGCCGCCCGCGCCGGTCAGTTTCGCACCGTGTGCGCCCGCGCTCCGCGCCGCCCACACCATGTTGTCGAGCGACCGCGAGGAGACGCCGAGCGCCTCCAGCAACCCGTGGTTGAAGTTCATCAGCTCGCCCAGTTCTTCCAGGAGCTCCTCGTCGGCCTCCGTGCCCTCGGCGTCCGTGAGCAGCGACTCGCCGTGACGGACGATGTCGCCGACAGTCTCGACGGTGTCGGCGGCGAAGCCGTAGCGCTCCTTCAGTTCGCGGACGCCCGCGACCAGCGCGCCGGTGTCGCCCGCGCCGCCGTCGAAGCCGACGACGAACGGGAGGTTCGGGGTGTCTATCGTCCGGCAGTCGTCGCCCTCGACGCGGACCGCGCCGCCCATCGCCGAGCAGAACGTGTCCGCGCGCGACGCCTGTCCGTCCTGGACCTCGTACTCGGCTCTGTAGGCCCGTTCAGCTATCTCCCGCGAGTCGAGTTCGACGCCGAGAGAGCGCGTCGCGGCGTCGATACTCGCGACCACCACCGCCGCCGAGGAGCCGAGCCCGGCACCGAGCGGAATCTCGCTCTCGATGGT
This sequence comes from Haloprofundus sp. MHR1, assembly GCF_005155585.1. NCBI lineage: Archaea > Methanobacteriati > Methanobacteriota > Halobacteria > Halobacteriales > Haloferacaceae > Haloprofundus > Haloprofundus sp. MHR1. The sequence continues at coordinate 996,662 of NZ_CP039833.1, read as the reverse complement.
GACGTCGAACCCCGCGCCGGAGTCGGAGACGGCGTCGCGCGCCTGCTCGACGGCGGCGTCGACGTAGCCGGTCGCCGCCTCGACGAGCGGCGTCGGCACGTCGACGTCCGGGCGTTCACCCGGCGACTGTCCGTACTCGACGGTGAAGCCGTCGAGGCTCAAGTCCTGCGCCTCGACGCGAATCCGATCGTCGTCTCGCGGTTCGACGGTGACGGTCGCCCGGCGTTCGATGGCGCAGGGCACCGCGGGTTCGCCGTAGACGACGGCGTGCTCCCCGAAGAGATACACCTTGCCCGGGGCGCTCGAAACGGTCATGGTCGAACAGAGAGAGAGAGTCCGCTTAAGGGTATGCGAATCGAGTCAGGCGTCGTCAGCGACTCGCTCTCGTTCGGGCGAGGGCGTCGGCGCGTGGACGTGTGCCTTCAGGCGAGGTGCGACGAACCGGGCGACCGCTCGCCCGACTCCTAACCCGCCGAGCGTCGTCCCCAGCGGGCCGTCTCCGATTTCGAGTCGCGCGCCGCCGACGCCGACGCGTCCCTCCCCGAGCAGGTCTATCGGCGCTCGTGAGAGGACGCCGTCACGGACGCCGTAGCTCGTCGCCCGAGCGTCGAGGGGGACCGGAACCGTCCGCCCCCCTCGAACCACCAGGGTCGTCGCCGTCGCTCCCTCTGTCTCGACGCTCACTCGCATCCCGCCGTCGGCGTCGACGACCGAGATATCGGCCACCGTCTTCGGGTAGCCCCACACCTCTCTCCCGAGCGCCTTCGACGCCTCGGTCGTCACGGGCAGCGCGTGGACGTAGCCGCCGATTTCGGTTACGGCTCCGACCCCGAGACGCGTCGCTCTCCGGCGACTGCCCGTCCGCCGGACGACCGGCACGACGACGGCGAACTCCTCGTAGGGGTCGAACCCCCCCACCGACCGGTAGCGAACGCCGGCGAGAACGACGAGACCCGACCGCGGCGCGACGCGAACCGGGCTCAGTCCGTCGGGAACCACGGAGCGGAGTCGCTCCCATCGCGCGGTGAACGTCGCCCCCGCGACGTCTGCCTCGCACCGCAACGGCAGCGAGACGGTGTGACCGGTCGAAAGCGTCGCCGTCTCCTCGTATCCACGCATACGTTCACGGAGGGACGCCGCACGCTTGAGCGTTCGCCGTCTCGCGGGCCGCAGGAACGTATTTCCCGGCACGGAACTCACGTGGCCCATGCGACTCACGCTCGACCACGTCCCGTTCGCCGGCACCGACCTCGATTCGCTCGTCGCGGCGTTCGACTCGGTGGGTCTCACGCCGGAGTACGGCGGCGTCCACGGCACCGGCACGACACACATGTCGGTGCTCGGCTTCGACGACGACTCCTACCTCGAACTCATCTCGACGACGCCCGGTACCAGTGCCGAAGCGGCGGGCTTCTGGCCCGAGTACATCGCCGCCGACGCGGGGCCGACTGCGTGGTGTATCGAAGTCGACAACCCCGCGACGGAGGCCAAGCGTCTCATCGACGCCGGCGCGTCGGTCGACGGGCCGAAGACGGCGAGTCGAGAGCGCGACGACGGCACAGTCGTCGAGTGGGACATGCTGTTCGCTGGCGACGGGCGAGAGCGGGAACTCCTGCCGTTCGCCATCGCCGACCGGACGCCGAAATCTCGGCGGGTGACCCCGACGCCGAGTGTCGCCGATGGCCCGCTCACCGGCGTCGCGGCAGTCGTCCTCGGCGTTCACGACGTGGGCGAGGCGAGCGAGTTGTTCCGTCAACTCTACCGATTTCCGTCGGCCGAACCCCTGGACGGCAGCCCGAGGGAGTGGTCGCTGTCGCGCGTCCCCGGTCAGCCGGTGTTCTTCGCCGAACCGAGTGGCGAAACGTCGTCGCTGGCGCGTCGACTCGCCGAGCTCGGACCGGGACCGTGCGCGTATCTCCTCGGGACCGAGAGCCTGGAGGAGGCGGCGGCGACGTACGCGCTGACGGATTCGGAGAACTGGGGCGACTCGTCGGTCGCCTGGTTCAACGCGCCGCGTCTCGACGGGTCGGTCGGCGTCATCGACTAACTCCCTACGAGTCGGCGAGCCGCCGCGAAACGTCCTCGGCGAGACGCGGGAAGAGAGCCGCGGAGAGCACACCCACGACGAACGCGAAGCCGACGGATTCGAGCGGCAGTGCGAGTTCGCCGGATATCGCCGCGCCGCCGTACCCCGCGAGCGCGAGCGCGGCGTTGAAGTAGAGGAAACGAAGGAGGACGAGCGACGGCGCGAGCGTCACCCACCCCGGAACGTCGGACCCCAGCGGCGTCACCCAGCCGCCGCGGATGACCGCCGCGACGACGACCATCGTCAGCCACGCGACCAGTGTGGCGGTTCTCGCGCCGAACGGGCGGATGTCGCCCAGCATGTACACCGCGAGTATCGCCGGGAGCGCCGACACCGAAATGTCCGCGAACGCGTAGGCGACGTCGTCGAGAAACAGCCCCACCGCGTCTTTCTCGACTTTCGCGCCCTCGCCGTGGCCGGACCAGCCCCACCGCTGTCGGCTCTCGGCGGTTTCGGTCGTTCGGCCGGGCGGCGGATCGTCCATGCGTTCGATAGGTGCCGCTATCGGCTTAGAATCGTCGGAAAATGGAACGGGAATCTCGTCGTCGAAATCGGGCCGCTCAGATGCCTTCCTCGAAGTCTTCGAGGGCGTAGACGGTGTCGGTGCCGCGGCGGTCGAGCGTCTCGTTGGCGAGCAGCCAGTAGACGACCGACAGCGCGCGGCGACCCTTGTTGTTCGTCGGGATGACGAGGTCGACGTTCGACAGCTGGTTGTTCGAGTCGCACATCGCGATGACCGGGATGCCGACCGTGATGGCCTCCTTGACGGCCTGCGCGTCACCGATGGGGTCGGTGACGACGACGACGTCGGGCTCGATGTAGCCGCGGTAGTCGGGGTTCGTCAGCGTGCCGGGGATGAAGCGGCCCGTGCGGGCGCGCGCCCCGATGGCGTCGGCGAACTTCTCGGCCGGGAACCGACCGTACTGACGCGAGGAGGTGACGAGCACCTGCTCGGGGTCGTAGTTGGCGAGGAAGTCCGCGGCCGTGCGGATGCGCTTGTCGGTCTGGCTGACGTCGAGGACGTAGAGACCGTCGTCGCGGACGCGGTGGATGAACCGCTCCATGTCCTTGGTCTTCTGCTGGGTCCCGATGTGGACGCCCGCCTGGAGGTAGTCCTCCACGGGGATGAGGAGGTCCGCCTCGTCGTCGGGCATGACGTCCTCGTCGAACATCGGACCGTCGTCTGTTTCTTCTTCGGCCTCGGGGGCCTCGTCGGCTCCCTCGGCGGGCAAGTCGTCGTCCGCCTCGATGTCGGGGTCGACCTCGGGTTCGGCACCGGCCTCGCCGGTGGCTTCCTCCTCGATCTCCTCCTCGGCGGTCTCGAGTGCTTCGTTGTCGTTTTCGGTCATACTGCGTCGTCCGCGATGCGGATGAGTTCGTTGAGTTTGGCAGTTCGCTCGCCGCCGACCGCGCCCGTCTTGATGAACGGGGCGGCCGTCGCCACGGCGAGGTGTGCGATGGTCGTGTCCTCCGTCTCACCGGAGCGGTGCGAGATGACGGAGTCGTAGCCGTGCTTCGTCGCCAGTTCGATGGCGTCGAAGGCGTCCGACAGCGTTCCTATCTGGTTCGGCTTGATGAGGATGCTGTTGGCCGCGCCCTCGTCGATACCCGTCTGCAGGCGCTCGACGTTGGTGACGAACAGGTCGTCGCCGCAGACGAGCGTCCGGTCGCCGACTCTGTCGGTGAGCTCGGCGAAGCCCTCGTAGTCGTTCTCGTCGAGGGGGTCCTCGACGTAGACGAGGTCGTACTCGTTCACGAGGTCGGCGATGTAATCTATCTGCTCGTCGGTCGAGCGCTCCTCGTCGCCGTAGCGGTAGACGTCGTCGTCCTCGTCGTACAGCTCCGCGGCGGCGACGTCGAGGCCGAACCGAATCTCGAAGCCGAGGTCGTCTTCGACGTCGGAGACGGCTTCCTCGACGATTTCGAACGCTTCGCTGTCGTCGACGGCGGGTGCCCACGCGCCCTCGTCGCCTTTCGCGGCGGCGATGTCTCGGTCGTCGAGAATCTCGGCGACGCGCGCGTGGACCGCGGCGTTGGCGAAGACGGCCTCGTCGATGCTCGGCGCGCCGACGGGCGCGGAGAGGAACTCCTGGATGTGCGTCGCTTTGGCGGCGTGTTCGCCGCCGCCGACGACGTTCCCGAGCGGCGTCGGGAACTCCTCGCCGCGGAACGCGCCGCCGAGGTGCTGGTACAGCGGCGCACCGAGCACGTCGGCGCCGGCTTTCGCGGCCGCCATCGAGATGGCGACGGCGCTGTTGGCACCGATCTCGGAGAAGTTGTCGGTGCCGTCGGCGGCGCGGAGCGCGTTGTCGACTTCGCGCTGGTTGCCGGCGTACACCTCGCCGACGAGTCGCGGGAGCGCGCGGTCGCGCGCCGACGCGATCGCCTCGCTCGGGGGCAGTTCGATGGCTTCGTACTCGCCGGTCGACGCGCCGCTGGGCGCGACCGCGCGGCCGAAGCCGCCGGACTCGGTGAGCACGTCGGCCTCGACGGTCGGGTTGCCCCGCGAGTCGAGCACGCGGCGGAGCCGAACGTCGGTGACGAGCGTCATCTACGTCTCTCCCCGCCGGACGGTGAACGGCAGCACGCCGGCGTCGTACTCCTCGGCCGCGATGAGGATCGGTTCGCTCTGTTTCGATTCGACGAGCACCGGCGCACCGTAGCTGATCTGCAGCGCTCGTGCGCCGAGGATTCGCGCCTTCTCGTACCGATTGTACTGTTGCATCATTGGTACGGGGCCACCACGTCGACGAGGTCTTTGTGCGACACCATCATCCGCCGGCAGCACGCCCGCTCGACGCCGAGTTCGTCGAGAACTTCGGCGGAGTCTTCGTCACCCTCGCGGGCGCGCGCTTTGAACTCTTCCCAGTGTTCGGCGACGACGTTGCCGCACGTGAAACACCGGACGGGTATCATCATGGTTGGGTCACCTCAGCGGTAGGACTTCTGGTAGCGGGCGCGAGCGCCTGGGCCGCCCCACTTTTTGGATTCGGACTGGCGAACGTCGTTGACCAGAAGCGACCGGTCGAACTCCATGTACGCGTCGCGGAGTTCGGCGTCGTTGAAGTACTGCACCAGTCCGCGGGCGATGGCCGTGCGGGTGGCGTCTGCCTGCCCGCTGAAGCCGCCGCCGTTGACGCGCACGTCGATGTCGACGTCGTCGCGGAGTTCGTCGCCGGCGATGCGGAACGGCTCCAGCATTTTCAGGCGCGCAATCTCCGGGTCGACCAGCTCGACGGGCCGGGAGTTGATTCGTACGCGACCCTCGCCCTCGCGCACGGTGGCGCGGGCGACGGCCGTCTTCTTCTTACCGCTCGTGTTGGTTACCATGTGACGTTAGCACCCAGTTTTTCGGAGATCTCTCCGAGGGAGATGAACTTGATGTTCGAGAGTCGGTCCAGCGACGTGCCGTCGAGCACTTCGCCGTCCTCGTCGTACGGGTTGTCGAGGTAGACGCGGACGTTCTCGAACGCCTCGCGGCCGCGCGGCGTCTTGTACGGAAGCATGCCGCGGATGCCGCGCTTGAAGATCCGGTCGGGACGCTTCGGGTAGTACGGACCGCGGTCGGAGCCGACCTCCGCGCGCTTCCGGTAGACGCTCATCACGTCCTCGTCGCGTCCGGTGATGACCGCGCGCTCGGCGTTGACGACCGCGACGCGCTCGCCGTCGAGCGCGCGCTGGGCTACCTCGCTGGCGACGCGACCCATGATGCAGTCGCGCGCGTCGACGATGACGTCGGCTTCGAATTCGGCGTAGCTCATCGAATCACCCGGACGTTGGATCCTTCGGGGTTCTGTTCTGCGACCTGTTCGAGCGTCAGCACGTCACCGACCTGTTCGATCTTCTTGCGGGCGGTGCCCGAGAAGTCGACGGCTGCGACCGTGACGTTCTTCTGCAGCACACCACTCCCCAGCACCTTGCCGGGGACGACTACGGTTTCGTCTTCCTGCGCGTACCGCTCGATGCGGCCGAGGTTGACTTCCGCGTGGGTGCGCCGTGGCTTTTCGAGGCGGTCTGCGACGTCACGCCAGACTGCGGCGTCAGCGTCGCGCGAAACCGCCTTTAGCTCGGCGATGAGACTCGTGAGTCTCGGGTTCGTCTTGCTACTCATGATGAAGTAACCTCCTGAGAAGGGGAGTGCAGGGAGCAGGATTTGAACCTGCGGACTCCTATGAGACAGCGCCCTGAACGCTGCGCCGTTGGCCAAACTTGGCTATCCCTGCACGCGATTTGGTGTTCTCTCCGCCCCTTCAAACCACTTTCGGTCCGACGCGCCGCCGACCCGGAGGTCGCCGCCGCGTCTGCCGACAGCACCGTCGCTCGTCGGGCCTCGGAGCCGCCACCGGAGCAGTGGCGCCGCCGAAGCGACCGAAGCGAACGTCGGTGCGTGGTTGAGGGGGTCATCTGTACTAGTTGCTTAGACCGCGACCGCGTCTTCGAGTTCCGCCGCGCGCGCGTCGATGGAGTCGATGGCGCGCAGCAGCAGTTCGTCGGCGCTGAACGAGCCGTCCGTCTCCACGTGGAAGACGAACGCGCCGGGGACATCCGTCACCTCGACTTCCTTGCCGGGGTAACGGTTCGTGAGGTCGTTGTCGAACTCGTCGGTTGCGACGAGTTCGCCCTCCTCCGTCTCGATGACGCCCCGGAGGATGTTCGGCTCCTCCTCGTCGAACTCGCCGGCGTCGCCGACGACCTCGACCTTCTGCAGGTGTCGGTAGCCGACGGCCACGCCGCCCTGGTGTTTGGCGTGGGACTTGCCGGTTTCGAGGACCGCGTCGGCCTCGAACTCGAGGCGCTGGCCCTCTTTCAGTTCGATGATGGGGATGTTCTCGTCGGCGGGCTGGACCAGCTCGTCGCTGGTCTCGATATCGCCGGAGTACGCCGTCGCCGGTCCTTCGACGTCGAGCGCCAGCGTCACTTCGTCGCCGACCTCGAAGTCGTCGAGGGGCGTCGTCAGCGGCACGAGGCCCAGTCGAAGTCCGATCATCTCGTCGAACATCACCGACGAGTTTTCGACGAACCGGACGGTGTCGATGGACAGCGTCGGGACGTCGGTGATCATCGCGCGGCGGATGCCGTTAGCTATCGCGGGCGTCAGCCCACGGACGACGAACCGCGCCGACCGTTCTTCGCGTTCGATGAACTCGACCTCGAACTCGTCTGCCATCGTTTTCAGAACCTACGGTTTTTGGGAGCGCGCGTGCCGTCGTGCGGAATCGGCGTCACGTCTTCGATGCGGCCGATTTCGAGTCCGGCACGGGCGAGCGCTCGGATAGTTGCCTGCGCGCCGGGGCCGGGGGACTTGTTGAGATTCCCGCCGGGACCGCGAACGCGGACGTGGACGCCGTCGATGCCCGCCGCCCTGACCTCCTCGGCCACGACTTCGGCCATCTGCATCGCCGCGTACGGCGACGCTTCGTCACGATTCTGCTTCACCACGGTCCCACCGCTGGACTTAGCGATGGTCTCGGCACCGGTCTGGTCGGTGATGGTGATGAGCGTGTTGTTGAACGATGCGTACACGTGGGCGATGCCCCACGTCTCTTCACTGGTTTCGCTCATTCTTGTCCCTCTGCGCGCTCAGGATGTAGTTCGTCCGCGAGCGGCGAGTTCTCCTCGAAGCTCACGGTGGACTCTTCGCCGACCTCGACCTTCTTCGAGGGGACGGTGACCCGTGCGCCCTCGACGGTGACGTGGCCGTGGGTGATGAACTGTCGCGCCTGCTTCGGCGTGTTGCCGAGGCCTTTTCGGTAGGCGACCGTCTGGAGACGGCGTTCGAGCAGGTCGGTGACGTCCAGCGAGAGGATCTCGCTGATGTCGTCGGAGTCGTTCAGGATGCCGAGTCGGCGCAGGCGGTCGAGGAACTCCGCGCCCTCGATGCCGGCCTCGTCGATGTCGCCCTGTGCGTCGCCGAGGAGGCGTCGGGCCTCGCGGCGGAACGAGCGCAGTTCCGACTGCGCGCGCCACAGTTCTTCCTTGTTCTTCAGTCCGTAGCGGCCGAGCAGGTCGCCCTCGCGGGCGATGCGTTCGCCCTGGTACGGGTGGTTCGGCGTCTCGTAGGACTTGGTGTTCTTGCCGGTACTCATTCGTCGTCACCGCCTTCCTCTGCTTCCGCTTCCTCGCGGATGGCTTCGACGTTGACGCCGATGGTTCCCTCGGTGCGGCCGGTGGACTTCGTCCGCTGGCCGCGGACCTTCTGGCCGCGCTGGTGCCGGATACCTTTGTAGGAGTTTATCATCTGCATCCGGTTGATGTCGTGGCGGCGTTTCTGCTGTAGGTCGTTACCGATTCGGTGCGTCGTCTCACCGGTGTAGAAATCGTTCTGCCGGTTAGTGAGCCACGGGGGAACCTCGTCTGCGAGGTTTTCGACGGCCGAAACGACGGCGTCGATGTCCTCCTCGTCGAGGCGACCGAACGTCGCGGTTCGGTCGACACCCGCGGTCTCGGCGACGATGCGCGCGGTGCGCTTGCCGATACCGTTCATCTCTGTCAGGCTCCGCTCGACCGTCTTCGTCCCGTCGAGGTCCGTCTGCCCGATGCGGACGAAGTATCGGAGGTTCTCCTCCTCCTCTTCGGTCGAGCCGTCCTGTGGTTCTTCTGCACTCATAGTGGAATGTGGATGAGCGTTGCGGCGGGGATTCGAACCCCGGAGGCATGACGCCACTGAGTTAGCAACCCAGCGCCTTGGGCCACTTGGCTACCGCAACCCTGTTTGTCGTATCGTCGCCCTTCCGGACTCGGGACTTCGCGCCCCTACAGTGACTGCACTCGGAGTAACCCGTGGACGGTACTTAAACGTCACGAAAGGGTCGGGAACGTGGGTTTCGGTGACACACCGCGTCGCGTGAACGCGGCGTCCGCCCGCCCGCCCGGACTCGCCGGCGTAATCGGGGGAGCGGACGACGGTCGGTCGTCTGACGAGCGAGTGCGGTGGTAGCTACCAACTCCCATTCTCGGGGGACCGCCCCATTAAACTGTCGCCTATACGTCTTACCGCCTCGACCTGTAGTTTCGAGGGCCGGAGGCCCGCCCGAGCGATGGACGCCCAACGTTCGAGCTCCGACCGCCGAACTGTTCCCTGACATGTTCGATTTCTGTGTGGACTATAGCTTCAGAGGCGGTCACAGACCATCTTTCGACCGAACCGTCGTGCCCGGTTGGCAACTCCACAACTGGGTGGCGTTCTCACCCACGTTTGTTCGCTCGAACCGGACGATACTGTTCGATTTCGGCGCTGATTGGGGCGTGGGTACTTACGAAGGTAGTCCCTGGATGGCAACATGCGAGATATCGAGGGTAGTGAGAACGGTGTAGGTCCCCCGACCAGTGTTCGAACCGACGATTCGCTCGTCGTGTACGCCGACTACGTCTGTCCGTTCAGTTATCTCGGCACCGAAGTTCTGTCCAACTATCTGACCGGCCGCGAGAACAGAGGGCTCCCGTCGCTCTCGGTGGAGTGGCGGCCGTTCGACCTCCGCGAACCGTATCGCGACTCCGACGGGACGCTCCGCCGGGAGGTGGACGTCGAGGAGTCGCTGGGCGCGCCGTGGTCGGCCGTCGAAGAGTTGGCGGGCCGCTACGGCGTCGAGATGAATCTCTCCTCGCCGAGATATCGAACCGTCGACTCGAAGAAAGCACAGCAGTTGGCCCTGTACGTTCAGGACGAGCACCCCGACCGCTTCGGGACCGTTCACCGGTGGCTGTTTTCGGCGTTGTGGCGCGACAGCGAGGACATCGGCGACGAAGAGACACTCGTCGACATCGCCGGTGCCGCCGGTATCGACCCGGCGTCGGTCCGGTCGGTGTTCGACGACTCGGCGCACCGACGACACCTCGAGGAAGCGCTCGAAGAGTCCGAACGCGAGAACGTCACCGGTATCCCCTCCTTCCTCTACCGGGGACGGACCGCCCAGGGTGCGGTCCCCGAGGAGTCGCTCCAGACGCTCGTCGAGAGTCAGTGAGGTGCGACGGGTTTACGGGCGGACGACTGGTTCTGTCGGCCGTATCGAGGACGGGAAACCGACGCAAAACTACCCGCGGAGCGCGTCGACGGGTCGCTGCCGCGACGCTTTCCACGCGGGGTAGAGACCGCCCAGCGCGCTGGCGGCGACGCCGAAGACGAACCCCGAGAGCGCGTAACGAAGTCCCTCGGCCGTAAACGCCAGCGGGTCGCCGAGCAGCGCATCGTTGATGACTAATCCCAACCCGAGACTGACGAGCACGCCGAGCAGTGCCCCGACGACGCCGAGCAGCGTCGCCTCGGTCAGCATGATGCGTAGCACGTCGCCTCGCTCGTAGCCGACGGCGCGGAGCACGCCGATCTCCTCGCGTCGCTCGATGGCGCTCATCAGCATCACGTTGGCGATGCTCACCCCGGCGACGACCAGCGAGATCGCACCCAACCCCACGAGAAAGAGGTTGACCTGCGCGAACGCCTGGTCGATCTGCTCGGAGACCTCGCCGCGCTCGAAGACGCTGACCTGCTGTTCGCGCCCGTTGAACGCGTCGCGGATGGCCATCGCCGACTCGTTCGCCGCCTCGACGTCGTCGGAGCGGACGACGACCTGTGCGTAGCCTTCGGAGTCGAAGGTAGCCCGCGGGAGAACCACTGCCTCGTTCGGACTGGCGACCGCCGCTTGGCCCTCGTCTTCGAGTACGGCGGCGACACGATACGTCTCGCCGTCGAGTTCGAGTTTGTTTCCGGGTTCGAGGCCGTAGCGGTCGGCGAGCGTCGCGCCGACGAGCGCCCCGCGTCGCCAGTTGCCCGGAATCGCCCCGTCGCGGACCGTGTACAACTCGTCGGGGTCGGCCACCCCGTACACCGTCACCGACCCGTCGGACCGTCCGACCGCGAGGTTCGCGTTGCGCTGTTTCAGCGGGACGAGTTCGGCGTCGCCGGTCGCGCGCTCCATCTGGCGTAGGTCGGCGTCGGTGAGGTAGCCGTCGTCGTCGTCCTCGCCGGCGAACACTTGGAGGTCGCTGCCGATGGAGCCGAGCGTCTCGAACTGGGCGTCTTTGAACGCGACGCCCGCGATTCCCAGGGTTGCGATGGCGACGACGCCGATGACGATGGCGGCGATGGCCAGCGCCGAGCGCGTCCGCGCTCGCGTCAGATTCCGTCGCGCCATCAGGACGACCGGGAACCGCCGCCACAGCGACTCAAACATCTGAGAGCCTCCCGTCGACGAGTTCGACCGTCCGGTCGGCGAACTCGCTGACGTAGTCGTCGTGGGTGACGGTGACGACGGCGACGCCCTCGTCGGTGATGCGGTCGAACTCGTCGAGAATCTGGTCGCCGGTCTCCCTGTCGAGATTTCCGGTGGGTTCGTCGGCGAGGACGATAGCCGGGTCGTTGACGAGCGACCGGGCGATGGCGACGCGCTGTTTCTGCCCGCCGGAGAGTTCGTTCGGGTAGTGGTCGAGTCTGTCGCCGAGACCCACTCGTTCGAGGAGGTCCGTCGCTCGCGCGGCGGTCTCCTTCGGTTTACGGTCCAAGAGTCGGGGGACCTCGACGTTCTCCACGGCGGTGAGCGTCGGGATGAGGTAGAAACTCTGGAAAACGAATCCGATGACGCGCTTTCGCAGGCGCGTCGCGGCCGTCTCCGACAGCGTCGACACGTCGTTACCGTCGACCGTCACGGTGCCAGACGTAGGCACGTCGAGCAGTCCGAGAACGTTCAGGAGTGTCGACTTCCCGCTCCCGCTGGGCCCGACGATGGAGACGAACTCCCCGCGGTCGATGTGAAAGTCGATTCCCTTCAGCGCGCGGAGCGTCTCGGCACCCGTCCGATACTCTTTGACTACGTCGCTGCCGTCGATGACGCGCGCTGTCGCGTCCATCGCCGCGTCCCTCACGTCCACCGTCGCGCCCCTCGCGTCCACCGTCGTCCTCCCTTCGTCCGCCGCGTCCGTCGTCGAATCTGTGTTCATCGACGACTACTCCCGTCGTCGCCAGAGGACGGCTCCGACAACGACGGCGAGAACGACGACGAGGCCACCGAAGAGCGGCAGCGACGTTCCACTCCGGTTCGGTCGGTCGCTGTCGCCGGCCGTCTCCGGTTCGTAACTCACCGTCGTCGTCGTCTCTTGGGTCACGCCGTCGACGCTGTAGCGCACCCGCACCGGTATCTCAGTCCGGTTGTTCGTCAGCCGCGCGTCGAGGTCGAAGGAGACGAAGTCGCTCGACTCGACGGTGCCGACGAAGTACTCCGGTTGGGGCTGCGCGGGCGCGACGTTCTCCTCGTCCACGACGCTGACGACGACGCTGTCGACACGTTCGCCGCCGAGGTTAGCCGCACTGCCCGAGATAGAGACGCGGTCGCCGGTCGCTCCCGACTCGTCGGATTCGACGCTCACGCCGGTGAGGTCGATGCTGCCGGGGTTCTCCGGCGGACGGAAGTCGGCGTCGAACGTCTCGGCGCTGCGGCGACGTTCGCCGTCGGGGTCGGTGTAGGTGAGCACTGCGCGCATCGGCGTCTTCTCGCCGGTGTCGGCGGTGGCGGCGAAGGTGAACGTTCTCGTCTCGCCCGCTCCGAGCGTCGCGGCGACGCGGTCGGCCTCGCGGAACTCGATACTCTCGCTCGCGAGCGAGAGCTTGACCTGCCGGACGCTGTCGTTCAGTCCGTTGGCGACGGTGACGTTCATACGGCGTTCGGCACCGGTCACCGCCTCCTCGGTGCTCACTTCCAACTGCGGATGCGGCTGCTGGACAGTGATGTCGAGCGGGTGGACGATTCGCCGGGTGTCGCCGTCGAAGCCACGGAGTTCGGCGTGGACGTACAGCGTCTGCGCGCCCGTCTCGTTCAGTGTGACGTTCAGATTCGGACGGATTGTCTCACCGGGGTCGAGTCGGCCGAGCGAGGTGCGTTCGGCGTACTGCTTGCTCGACCGGGCGGCCGTCTTTCGCAGTCGAACGCTGTCGACGACGTACGATTCGTCGCTGTCGTCGGCGTTTCGGAGCGTCGGAGTGACGGCGAACTCGCTCTCTGGAACCGGTTGGTCGGTCGAACTGTCCACGGTGACGGAGACGAACGTCCCGTCTGCGGCCGCGGGGGCGGCCAGAAGCGGGCCCGCGAGAACGCTCGTCAGGAGGGCGACGGCGACGATAGTCGCCATCGAGTTGCTGCGGAGATTCACGATGTTGCAGTATTCTACACACAGACCTTAGCCGTTTCTATGCGGCTGACTGGTCACCGAAATTGAAATTAGCTATCGGAAGAAGAAGCGAACGGTAGCGCGTCGCCTCGGTCGTCCAGAGACGGAGAATCGGAAAACGGCGAGACCGGAAGACGGCCGTTCAAGCGGACAGATACTTCTCGTTGAGCACCCACTCGTCGCTCTCGTCGCGGACGAGATACTCGCCGTAGTACGGAACCCGGTTTGCGACGACCTCGCGGAACGTCTCGCGGATCTCGGTTTTCGTCATGTCGCCCATCGGTCGCAGGTCGTCGTTGCGGTTGAGACAGCCCTTCAGGTAGCCCTCGTGGGTGACGCGCACGCGGTGGCAGTTCGCACAGAAGTTCTCGTTGCCGACGGGGTCGACGATTTCGACCATCCCTCCCCCGACGAAGTAGCGCTTTCTGTCGTGCATCTCGCGGTGTTCGACTCGGTCGGAGATGTCGGCGAGCCAGTCGTGGACGCGCTGGATGTCGATGCTCCACTCGGGTTTCCCCGTCAGTTCGGGCATGTACTCGATGAGCTGGAGCTGGAGGCCGTCGTTCTCGGCGACGTGGTCGACCATCCCCTCGACGTAGCCGGCGGTGTGCTCGAAGACGACCATGTTCAGTTTCACCGGGTCGAGACCGGCGTCGAGCGCGGCCTCGACGCCCTCCATCACGCGGTCGTACGCGCCCGATTTGGTGATATCGGCGAACGCCTGCGGGTCGAGCGCGTCCTGGGAGACGTTGACGCGTTCGAGTCCGGCCGCCTTCAGGTCCTCCGCGCGGCCGGGGAGGAACGTCCCGTTCGTCGTCAACGACGTCTCCATCGAGTCGGGCGTGCGCTCGATGATCTCTTCGAGGTCCTGTCGCAGCATCGGTTCGCCGCCGGTGAACTTCACCTTCCGGACGCCGAACTCCTCGACGACTTCGAGGAACCGAACCACGTCGTCGGCGCTCATCTCGTCGTCCTGGGGGTCCATCGGGCCGCGGGTGTCGCCCAACCCCTCGTTGTGGCAGTAGACGCAGTCGAAGTTACACCGGTCCGTGAGCGAGATGCGGACGCCGGTGACGTCCCTGCCGAAGTCGTCCGTGAGCATGTGTCGTGGTGTTCGTCCGAACGCGCTTAAATGAGCGGGAACGTTCGGCGCGGATGTAACTACATTCGGTTACTGCGCGGCCGCGGACGCTCGCCGCCCTCGGCCGCGGGGTAGTGTCGTCGCCGGTTGCAGAAGTCGGTGCTCACCGAATTACGTTTCGCGTTCGTACACCGTTACGTTTCGCGCTCGTACACCGCGTCTGCGACCGTGTCGCGGTGCCCCTCGTTCGGGCCGCCGGCGATGGTCAGGAGGCGCGCGTCGCGCAGGTATCGTTCGACCGACCGGTCCGTCGTGTACCCGACGCCGCCGTGGAGTTGGAGCGCGTCGTTCGTCACGTCGACGGCGGCCTCCGTGGCGTACACCTTCGCCATCCCGAACTCGCGGGTCGCGTCGCGGCCGCGGTCGGCGTAGTCCGCGGCTCGGAGCGTGAGCAGGCGCGCGGTGTCGACGCGACGAGCCATCTCGGCGACGCGCCACCGGACGCCCTGGTAGTCGCCGATTCGCCCGCCGAACTGCTCGCGCCCGCTCGTGTACGCGACGGTGTCTTCGAGCGCCGCGCGGGCCAGACCCACGGCGCGGGCGGGGACGTTGACGCCGGTCGTCGCGCTCCCGCGCTCGACGAGCGCTTCGTCCGCGTCGCCGATTCGTCGGTCGTCGGCGACCCGGACGTTCGAGAGCGTCACCTTCGGCGATTTCACGCTTCTCGCGCCGAGCGTCTCCCAGACGGTGTCGACCTCGAACTCGTCGGCGGGGACGAGAAACGCGGTGACGTTCCGGGGGGCGTCCTCGGGGGGACCGGTTCGCGCGTAGGTCAGCACGACGTCGGCGTCGTCGTAGTTCGTCACCCACCGCTTGTGGCCGTCGAGCACCCACTCGTCGCCCTCCCGCGTCGCCGTCGTCTCTATCCCTCGCTTGTCGCTGCCGGCGTTCTCCTCGCTGAGACCGAGCGCGCCGACGCGGTCGTAGCTCGCCATGTCGGGGAGCAGGCGGTCCTTCTGGGCGTCGGTCCCGAACCGTTCGACGATTTCGGCGACGCCGAGGTGCAGCGCGACTGCGCTCGCGACGGCCATCAGCCCGGCCGACAGCTCCTCGGTGACGAGCGCCAGTTCGACCATCCCCTCGCCGCGGCCGCCGTACGATTCGGAGACGGTCAGCCCCGCGTAGCCGCGCTCGCCGAGCTCGTCGAGAATCGAGGCGGGATACGCACCGTCTCGGTCGAGGTCGGCGGCCCGCGGAACGATGCTCGTTTCCACGAACTCCCGGGCGTCGTCTCTGAGTGCTCGCTGCTCGTTCGTGAGAGTGAATCGCATGGTTCACTGTGACGCAGAGTGAGTACTAGTAGCCCGCGGTGTGACGGACTTCTCGGTGGGTAGTGACGCCTCGGTAGTGCGGCGACGACTTCGATAACGCGGTGACGGCCCCGGTAGCGCGATGGAGGTTTCTCGGCCGCCGCGGCCTGCCGCCGCTTACATAACCCTTATTCGAGCGACGGACCCACCATGAGGGCATGGACGAAGCCGACGTACGAGACCTCCTTCGGGAGGTCGAAGACCCCGACCTCGGCGAGGACATCGTCTCGCTCGAGTTGGTCAACGCCGTCGACGTCGACGACGGCGTCGCTCGCGTATCGCTCGCGCTCGGTGCGCCCTACGCCCCGAACGAGACGCACATCGCGACTCGCGTCCGTGAAGTGCTCTCGGAGGCGGGACTCGAAGCCGACCTCTCGGCGAAGACGCCCTCGTCGCTCTCGCAGAGCGAGCAGGTGCTTCCCGGCGTGAAGAACGTCATCGCCGTCGCCTCCGGTAAGGGCGGCGTCGGCAAGTCGACCGTCGCGGTCAACCTCGCGGCCGGACTGTCGCAACTCGGCGCGCGCGTCGGCCTGTTCGACGCCGACGTCTACGGCCCGAACGTCCCGCGGATGGTCGCCGCCGACGACCACCCGCAGGCGACGGCCGAGGAGACCATCGTCCCGCCCGAGAAGTACGGGATGAAACTGATGTCGATGGCGTTTCTCGTCGGCGACGACGACCCCGTCATCTGGCGCGGGCCGATGGTCCACAAGATTCTGACGCAGTTGGTCGAGGACGTCGAGTGGGGCGAACTCGACTACCTCGTGCTCGACCTCCCCCCCGGAACCGGCGACACGCAGCTGACCATCCTGCAGACGCTCCCCCTCACCGGCGCGGTCATCGTCACGACGCCGCAGGACGTGGCGCTCGACGACGCCCGGAAGGGACTGCGGATGTTCGGCACCCACGACACGAGCGTCCTCGGTGTGGTCGAGAACATGTCGAGTTTCGTCTGCCCCGACTGCGGCAGCAGCCACGACATCTTCGGCTCCGGCGGCGGGAAAGCGCTCGCCGAGGAGACGGACCTCCCGTATCTCGGCGGGATTCCGCTCGACCCCGACGTGCGAACCGGCGGCGACGGCGGCGAACCCATCGTGCTGGAGGAAGACGACGAGACGGCCGACGCGTTCCGCGTGCTGACCGAGAACGTCGCCAACAACGTCGGCGTCGTCAACCGGATGAAGCTCCGGTCGCAGAAATGACGGAGGAGTCCGTGGACGCCGAGAACGCCGGAGACGACGAACCGGACTGGCAGATGGCTCCAGACTCCGACGCCGAGTTCCCCACCGACGACGAGCGCGTTCGAGTGCTCCGCGAGGTCGCCGAGGACGTGTACGGCGACAGCTCCGAGAGTCGGCAGTTGTCGGCGATTCTCTACCGCGTGAGCGACCTCTACGATCCCGACGGCGACACCTCGCCCGAGGAGATCTACCTGAACGTCCGCCACATCATGAACATCAAAGAACAGGGCGGGCTGCGGCGGTAGTCGTCGACCGCTCGGCGGTCCCGCTTGACGCCCTCGCCCCCGCACCGTTTTATCTCGTCCTCACCAACACCCGCCGTGGACGCCCACCAGCACACGCTGGAGAACCCCTTCAGCATGGACGAGAACTGTACGAACTGTCCGGCGCTCTGCGAGACGCGCGAGAGCATCGTCCACGGCTACGGCGACGTGGGCGCGGAGTTCGTGTTCGTCGGCGAGATGCCGAGCGCGGGGGCCGACGAGGCGGGGATTCCCTTCGTCGGCGACGCGGCGGGCGAGCGACTCCAGTACGTGCTCGGCGAACTCGGCTTCTCGCGGTCGACGCCGGAGTCGACCGAGCCGGACCTCCAGAACGTCTTTCTGACGAATCTGACGCGCTGTCGCCACCCCGAACGCGGGCCGACGGACGTTGAGATAGAGACGTGCGAGCCGTATCTCAACGCCGAGATACGGATGATAAACCCCCAGATTATCGTCCCCGTCGGCCAGCGGGCGCTCGAAGCGCTGGCGTTCGACTACACCACCCGGCGCGTCGAGAGCTTCGACGTCGACGAGGAACACGCGACGACGATTCGCGGCCGCGGTTTCGAACTCGTGCCGATGGTCGAACTCGACAGACAGACCGACGAGCAGACCGAGGCGTTCGTCGAACACGTCACGGAGAACGTCTTCGGCCGCGACTACCGCCAGACGAAGGGTCGACGCGGCCGATAGCGCGGCCCGACCGCACGCTCCGATAGCGCCGCCCGACCCGCGCGCTCCGACACCGCCGCCCGAGACTACCAGTACGGCGTCTCCGTCCTCCCCGCGCGTCGGACTGCAAACCGAACCGCCGCGGCGACGAACACCGCGACGAGGATCACCGTGACGACCGTCGCGGCGGTGAGTCCGGTTGCCAGAAACGTCAGCGCCGCGCCGAGGCCGACCGCCGCGACGCCGCCAACGGCGAGTCGTGTGACCTGTCCGAGGGGTTCCATACGGAACGCATCGGGAGTAGGGACAAAGAGCATTTCCTGTCACTCATCTATTTTGATACAATCGAATCAGTATCAACGAAAGACTGGACTCTGTTCAGCGAACGACGTTCACTAGTAAAATTGTCATTCACAACTCTAGGAAATAATCCATAAAGCATTTAAATTGGTACGCCGGCACAACTGACGGACATGGATGGACCGGGCAACTCGAAGGGAGATTCAACTGATGAACCGAGTCGGACGTCGAGCCCCGAGCGTTCGACCGATTCTGACTTCTCGGAGTCGAGTGCGTCGGTGGACGAGTTCGTCACCGCACGCCGCACGGAGGTCGCAAACGCAACGTACGACCCGGACGACCCGGACACGTTGACGTTCGCGGTCGCAAAAGCACTCGCACGGGCGAAGAACACCGAACCGCTCCAGCTACAGCCGCCGATCGGAAACGTCATCGACCTCGGGTTCGCGGAGGCGGTGTTGTCGAGTAACGCGACGCCGGAAGCGACGCCGATGCGCTACGTCGGGTTCACCTACGACGAGTACGAGGTCGTCGTCTTCAGCACCGGCGAAGTCGACGTCTACGAGCTCCCTCGACACCGATAACGGTTCGCGCTGCGACGGGCGCGCGCAGCCGCGAACTCTCACTCTCGATTCGGCTTCCTCCCGATTCGACGCCGACCAGTGACGACGGTCGGCGACGATGCGGTCGCCGGACGCACCAGGTCCGGCGACGCACACCAGCGGGTTCAAGGCGCCGCCGCGACGAGGACTGCGTATGACCGTCGTCGCCGTGTTCGCCGACCCGCCGCGACCCGGACTCGTGCTCCCCGAGCTCGCCGAGACGAGCCCGCTCACCGAGGACGAAACCGCGGAGTTCTACGCCGCGATGCTGAGAGACGCGTTTCTCGCCGCCGCCCGCTCTGGCGGCGAACTGCTCGTCAACTACCGCCCCGACGACCTGCTCCCCGACGAGTTCGTCACCGACGAACCGGCGGCCGCGGCGGTTCGCGCGCTCGCCGCCGACACGCTCGGCGACCTCTCGGACGTCCGCGTCGAAAAACAGGTCGGCTCGACGTTCGACGCCCGCGCGGGCAACACCGTCTCGCACCTCCTGAACGCCGAGGACGCGCGGTCCGTCGCCGTCGTCCGCGGGAACGCCCCGTTTCTGACCCGGACGCTCGTCGACTCGGCGGCGATGAAGCTCCGCACCACGCCCGTCGTGCTCGGCCCCTCGACGAACGGTCGGAGCTACTACGCGGCGTTCACGGAACCGATCGACTTCGCCGGGGCGTTCACCCACCCCGAGATAGAGACGCTCGCCGCGCACGGTCACGACGCGGGGCTCGACGTCGACTTCGTCCCGATGCAGCCGACCGTCGGGACGGGCGAGGACCTTCTCACCGTCCTGCCGATGCTGCACGCCCGACGCGAGGCGGGCCGCATCGTGCCCAAACACACCGCGGAGTTCGTCGCGGAACACGGGCTTCGAGTCGTCGCCGAGGACGGGGAACCGCGGGTCGTCCGTAACTGAGGACCGACAGGACTTAGAGGAGACCGCCGGTAGTACCGATGCTGGTGGGATGGCAGAGTGGACTATTGCGCCTGCCTTGAAAGCAGGTGGCCTTCGGCCTCCTGGGTTCGAATCCCAGTCCCACCGCTCCACCTTTTTCCGCCTCGGGTCGCGCTCCGCGCGACCACTCGGCGCAAAAATCTGTCTTCGCGAACGGAGTGAGCGAAGGCTCGTCAGAGCTTTGCTCTGACGGTGAACCAAAGAGGCCACTCTCTCGGCCTTTCGGCCTCGCTCGCGGTACGACAACTGGAAACGACCCGGATTCGAGCGGACGAGTCGCAGCGCGACCGAAGGGAGCGACCGTCTCGGCGAGTTCGAATCCCAGTCCCACCGCATTTTCGCGCGAACACTCAGAAAAACCACAACGAAGTTACAAACCGTCGGCCGACGACGAAATCGTATGTCACACGTACCCGAACGCCCGCGGGAGTTCGTCTGCGAGAACTGTCACCTCATCTACGTCGGTACGACTACCGGCGGCGAGGGTACCGACCGCCACTACGAACCGCCGACCGAGTGCGCCGCCTGCGGGTCGACGTCGTTCGTCGAACTCGACGCGTACCCGCACACACAGTGACGGTCGACGCATACCCGCACACGCAGTGACGGTGGGCTGAGAAGGGTAACGGTTTTGCGACCACCGCCCAACTGCCGGGTATGGACTGGCCACACGACCCCGACGGCGAACAGGGCAGCGAAGGACGTCGCAAGTACGGCCACGCCGTCATCGCCAAGAAGATAGACGAAGAGGAGGATTTCCCGCTGAACCGCGACGAGTTCGTCTCCGAGTACGGCGACGACCCGATTCGTCTCGACTACGAACGCGTCGTCGCGCTCCGCGACATCTTTGAGCACGTCGACCAGGAGGAGTTCTCGGACTTCGTCGACTTCCACAAGGCGGTCGGTCGAGCCATGCGCGACAACGGATTCTGGTTCTACGAGGGCGCGGAGAACTTCACCCGCACCCGGTCGTGAGCTAAGGTTCGGACTCGCTCAGCGTCACCGCGTCCGACACCTCGCGGTCGAACGTCTCCCGCTCCCAGTCGCGCGCGACGTCCCCGGCGACCTCCGCGCGCACCTTCTCCTCCAAGAGGTTGACAGCGACGCTGTTTGCCCCCTCCGGGATGATGAGGTCGGCGTGCTTCTTCGTGGGTTCGATGAACTGCTCGTGCATCGGTTTGACCGTCGAGAGATACTGGTCGATGACGCCCTCCAGGTCCCGGCCGCGTTCGACTACGTCGCGGTCGATGCGTCGGAGAATGCGGACGTCGGCGTCCGTCTCGACGTACAGACGCAGGTCCATCATCTCGTTCACCTCCTCGTCGTACAGCGAGAGAATCCCTTCGAGGATGATGACGTCCGTCGGGTCGACGGTCACGCGTTCGTCCTTTCGGTCGTGGGCCTCGAAGTCGTACTGCGGCATCTCGACGGACTGGCCCTCCGTGAGCAAGCGTAGCTGTTCGCGCAACAGCCCCCACTCGAACGCCGAGGGGTGGTCGTAGTTGACCTCGGTCCGCGCCTCGAAGTCGAGGTGACCGAGGTCCTCGTAGTAGTTGTCGAGCGGGATTCGCGTCACCGACTCGCCGACGCTCTCGGTGATGAGCCGCGAGACGGTCGTCTTCCCCGCCCCCGTACCGCCCGCGATGCCGATGACGAACGAGGGGATAGTCATTACTCGGTAGGCGTGCGCCGAGCGGTTTGAACTTACTGTTTCCGCCGTTCGGCGCGAGGGACCGCGGAAGTTCGAATTCGCGGGCCAGAAAGATAGCACGCCCGGCGGATTAACTCTACTGGAGGTAGATTTTAGCCCGATTCGGGCGAACACTGTACCATGAACACCGATGTCACGGTACGCGATGCCATGGAACGGGAGTTCGTCGGGGTGAGCGAGTCGGACTCGGTGCGGGCGGCCGCGGAGTTGATGTTCGAGGAGGACGCCGACTGCATCGTCGTCCTCCGAGGGAACGAACCGGTCGGTGTCGTCCCCTCGCGGACGGCGCTCGGCGTCGTGTTGGACGACGCCGACGACACGTCCGTCTCCGAGGTGATGGTCGACCCGGAGCCGACGGTCGAGTCGGAGACCGCGCTCGTCGTCGCCGAGGACCGGATGCGCTCGGAAGCGACGCCGTGGGCGCTCGTCGTCGACGAGGGCGAACTCGTCGGCCTGCTCACCGAACGCGACGTGTTGATGGCGGCGACGCTGACTCAAGAGGAGATGCGAACGGAGGGACAGGAGCGGACCCCCGCGAATCGCCCTGAGTTCGGCGACGCCGACGGCCCGCCGAACGCCGAGACCAACGGCGGCATCGACTCGGAGACGTACTCCTCGCAGAGCATCTGTGAAGTGTGCGGGTCGCTGGCACGAACGCTCTCGAACGTCAACGGGCAGCTCGTCTGTTCGGACTGCCGAGACGTGTAGCGGAGGAACCGCTCTCCATCGTTCGTACAGGAACCGCGGGACTGCGGCATGGCGCGCGGCGGGAAATGTCAGCTAAGAAGGCGTAACTTTATAAATTGTCCTTACCATGCGGTAACATGGCACGTGGTATCCAACGACGCAACTTCCTGAAAGCGGTCGGCGTATCCGGCGCGGTCGGCCTCGCCGGCTGTGTACAAGGCCCCGGTGACGACGGCGGAAACGGCGGTGACGGGGGTAACGGCGGCGGTGGTGGCAACGGTAGCGGCGGTGGCGGCGGCGACAACGGGGGCGGAGACGGTCCCGACTCTCTCGTCGTCATCGGCTACCCCGAGAGCGGCATCCAACTGTTCCGCGATTACTACAGCGCCAGCGACGGGGGCGAATCGATTCTCGTCCCCGACGGGTTGCAGGACGGAAATATGCCCGGTCAGGTCGGCAACGATATGGCGAACGTCACCGGCACCGCGCCGGCGGCGGGTGGGCCGAACCAGGACGCGTTCAACCAACTGTTCCAGGACGAGTACGACGCCGCTCCCAGCGTCTTCACCTCTCAGTCGTACGACTCGGTGGCGCTTCTCATCCTCGCGAACGTCGCCGCCGGCGAGAACAGCGGTCCGGCGATTCGCGACCAGCTCCGCCGCATCGCCAACCCCGGCGGCGAGGAGTTCGGACCGCAGAACTTCGTCGAAGCCGTCGAGGCGGCGGCCAACGGCGACGACATCAACTACCAGGGGGCGTCGAGCGCGACGAACTTCGACGAGAAGGGCGACCCCGCGTCCGCGGCGTACGCCATCTGGGAGTTCGCCGGTCAGAGTTCTCAGGAGACGCCGACGATCGAGACGCAGTCGTTCGAGGGCGACAACCCCGACGGCGCGGGTGACTCCGCCGACAGCGGACCCGGCGGCCTCGGGCGCGAGGTGTCGGTCGGCATCCTCCTCCCGGAGACGGGCGACCTCGCGTCGGTCGGTCAGCCGATGATTCGCGCGGCGCGACTCCCCGTGATGCAGGTCAACGACGCGAACGTCGACCTCACGGTTAACGCGCAGATCGAAGACTCGCAGACCTCGCCGGACGCCGGCGTCTCGGCGGCGAACTCGCTCGTCAGCGCGGGCGTCCCCGCGGTGTGCGGGTCGGCGTCCTCGGGCGTCAACGTCCCCGTCTCCCAGGAGGCGTTCATCCCGAACGAAGTCGTCGGCTGTTCGCCGTCGAGTACGGCGCTGTCGGTGTCGAACCTCGAGGACAACGACTTCATCTTCCGAACCGCGCCCTCGGACTTTCTGCAGGGCCGCGTGATGGCGCAGGTCGCCTCCGAGCGCCTCGACGCCGAATCCGCGGCGACGCTGTACGTCAACAACGACTACGGCCAACAGCTCTCCGAGCGCTTCGCCGAAGTGTTCGAGAGCGAGTTCGACGGCACGGTGACGAACCAGGTGTCGTTCAACATCGGCGAGTCGTCGTACTCGTCGGTCATCGACGCGGCGCTCAGTAGCTGAGCCCGGCGACAGATTCGACTCCGATTTTATTCGCCCGACGACGCACTTCCAGTGTCGACGATTCGCCGCTGATACTTCTCGAGCGACTCGCGGAGCGCGTCGCCCGCGTCGATGTCGAGCGACTCGGCGACCGTCAGAAGCGAAAAGAGCGCGTCGCCGAGTTCGTCGCTCTCCACGTCGAGTTCCTCGGGCGACGCGCCCCACTGCGAGGATTTCGTCGCGTCGGCGGCGAGTTCGCCGACTTCGGACGTCAGGTCGAGCAGTTGGTACGCCGGGTCGGCGTGCATCTCGTACTCGTCGAGAAACGCGGCGACCTGCTGTTGCTCGGGCATCGAACGGTGGTTCTCTCGCATGGAGTCTACACGTTCACGCGTCGAAAAAAGCCGTTTCGGAGTGTCCTCGTCTCGGTGACGACAAGGGGTTGAGGCGACCGACTACCCGCCGAGGAAGTCCCGTCTGACCTCGTCGTCGTTCAACAGCGCCTCTCCGGTGTCCATGTAGCGGTTCCGCCCGTTGACGAGGACGTAGCCACGGTCGCAGCGTCTGAGCGCCTCCTTCGCGTTCTGTTCGACCATCAGGATAGCCGTCCCGGCCTCGTTTATCTCGTCGATCTTGTCGAACATCTCGTCGACGAGGTCCGGCGCGAGTCCGGCGCTCGGTTCGTCGAGGAGGAGGAGGTCGGGGTCGAGCATCAGCGCGCGGCCCATCGCCAGCATCTGCTGCTGACCGCCGCTCATCGTTCCGGCCTTCTGCTCGCGTCGCTCTCGGAGGATGGGGAACCGCTCGTACACCATGTCGAGCGAGTTCTGTGGGACGTCGTCGAGGATGTACGCGCCCATCTCGAGGTTCTCTTGGACGGTGAGCGCCCCGAACACGTTGTCGTTCTGCGGGACGTAGCCCAAGCCGAGTCGAATGATGTCCTCGGGGTTCGCACCCGTGATGTCGGTGTCGTCGAAGCTGACGGTGCCGCCCATGTGGGCCGTCAGCCCGAAGACGGATTTCATCACCGTCGACTTTCCCGCGCCGTTGGGTCCGACGATGGTGACGTACTCACCGTCTTCGACGTTCAGGTCGACGTCGGTGAGAATCTGTAAGTCGCCGTAGCCGGCGTCGAGGTCGCGCACCTTGAGGAGCGTCATACGGTCCCCCCGAGGTAGGCCTCGACGACCTGTTCGTTCTGCTTGATGTCGGCCGGTGTCCCTTCGGTGAGCACCTTCCCCTGGTGCATGACGATGACGTGCTCGCAGTTCTCCATGATGAGGTCCATGTCGTGTTCGACCAACAGGAACGTGTAGCCCTGTTCGCGCAACTCGTGGACGTGTTCGAGTAGACGGTGTTCCAGCGAGGGGTTGACGCCCGCGAACGGTTCGTCCAGCAGGAGCATGTCGGGGTCGGTCAGCAGCGCGCGCGCCATCTCCAGCAGCTTTCGCTGGCCGCCCGAGAGGTTGCCCGCGTACTCCTCGGCGAGGTGGTCTATCTCGAAGAAGTCGAGCATCTCCCACGCCCTGTCGAGCAACTCTCCCTCCTGTTCGACCACGTCGTTGCGGACGCCCGGAGTCACCGACCGCCACAGCGCCTCGCCGCGCTGGTGCTTCGGCGCGAGCATCATGTTCTCCAGTACCGTCATCTCGGAGAGCTCTCGGGCGATCTGGAACGTTCGGACCAATCCTCGGTCGGCGACGCGGTGCGGCGGCAGTCCGGTGATCTCCTCGCCGTTGAAGACGACGCGTCCCCGGTCGGGCGTGTACATCCCGGTGATGAGGTTGAACGTCGTCGACTTCCCCGCGCCGTTCGGACCGATGAGGCCGGTGAGCGTCCCACGTTCGACCTCGAAACTCGCGTCGTCGACGGCGACGATGCCGCCGAACGTCTTGCGGAGGTTCTCGACGCGTAGCGGGTACTCGGCAGGGTCCGTCGACGTCGGGTCGTCGACCGCCTCCGTCGGTTGCTGTGCGGCCGTCGACTGCGTCGTCTCAGTCGTCTTCGTGGTCTCGCTCATCTCGTCAGTCTCCGCCTCGTTCGTCGATTCGTTCGGCACCGCCTCGTTCGTCGATTCGTTCGGTCCGGTCGTCTCACTCATCGCGCTCACCTCCGTCCGCGGCCGTCGCCGGCGTCGACGACCGCGTCGGCCGCGAGAGGTCGATACTCGCGGCGATCTCCTTACGGTGGCCGAGCAACCCTTCGGGCCGGTTGTGCATCAGCCAGATGAGCACGAGGCCCATGATGACCAACTGGAGCTGTCGGATGCTGTCGAGGGTGTACCAGACGAACGGGAGCACGTCGAACGACTGGAAGATGGGTGCCACCGCCGGGCCGAAACTGTTCGGCGCGTTCGTCTGCGGGAGCACCGCCTCCAGCACGTTTTTGAGGTACAGCGGTCCCTGGTACAGAACGCCCGCGAAGATGGCTCCGCCGAGGACGCTGCCCGTGTTCGACCCCGCGCCGCCGATGATGAGCGCGATCCAGACGAAGAAGGTGATGCGCGGGCGGAAGAAGTTCGGCGTCACCGCGCCCTGTCCGGCCAACCAGAGGATGCCGGCGAGACCCATGAGCGCACAGCCGAGCATGAACGATTTTACCTTGAACTGGTTGGTGTTCTTGCCGAGCGCGTTCGCCACGTCCTCGTCCTCTCGAATCGCCTTCAGCACGCGGCCGAACGGCGACTCGCCGGTCCGCTTCAGGAGCCAGTAGTAGCCCGCGACGAACAGCAGCAACACGCCGCCGTAGACGAGATTGTCGACGATGGGCTTCGGGTTGTTCAGGTTCAGTGGCCCGAACGTGCCGAACGCCCGCACGACGCCGAGGTAGGCGTCCCAGAGCCCGAACGTCCGGAAGAACGCCTCCAGCGGCGCGGTGTAGTCGAGGATGAGCCCCGAACCGCCGCCGAAGCCGACCGGGTTGCCGAACAGTTCGAAGCGCTGGAACTCGCTGGAGAGAAACGAGAAACGGACGATTTCGGACATCGCGATGGTGACGATGGCGAGGTAGTCCGCCCGCAACCGTAACGCCGGTAACGCGACGACGAACCCGAACACCGCCGCCGCGAGCATCCCGGCCAGAACGCCGACCCACAGCGGGAGTCCGAGTCCGCCGACCTGCGCGGCCCCGCCCGGGGTGTACACCGGCTTCGAGACGAGCGCCATCACGTAGATACCAACGGCCATGAAACCGACGACGCCGATGTTGAACAGACCGGTGTACCCCCAGTGGAGGTTCAGCGCCAGCGCCAACAGCGCGAAGACGCCGATGTAGAACGTCAGCGCGGCGATCGAGTTCAGCTGTCCGCGGAGCTGGTAGCCGAGGACGACGCCGCTGAGGATGTACGCGAGATAGATGCCGCCGAGGACGAGCAGAATCAGTCCCGCGTCGCCGTCGCGGAGCCTCCCGAGTACGTCGTCGACGCGACTCTTCGTCGCGCCCTCGTTCTCGCCGTCGGCGCTCATGCCGTCGTCCTCCCGGCGAAGATGCCCTGCGGGCGCACCAACAGGATGAGAATCATCACGGCGAACGCGGCCGCGCGGGCGAACGCCGACGGAATCCAGATGACGGCCATCGACGCGGTGAGGCCGATGACGATGCCGCCGGCGATAGCGCCGTACACCGAGCCGATGCCGCCGAGGATGACCGCCGCGAAGATGAGAAGCAGGAGCAGCCACCCGTCGTCGAAGGCGAGCGTCCCCTTCCAGAGCACGAAGATGTAGCCCGCGACGCCGGTGAGCGCGCCGCCGATAATCCACGTCCAGCGGACGACGTGTTCGGTCGGGATACCCGTGATGCGGGCGAGGTCACCGTTGTCAGACATCGCTCGCATCGCCTTGCCGAGTTTGCTGCGCTGGAGGAGCAGGTGAACGCCGACCATCAGGCCGCCGGCGACGACGAGGAGCGTCATGTCGTGGTAGTTGACGCGGACCCACCCGTCGACGACGTAGAACGAGTACGCCGGCGGCTGCGAGGTCGTCCCTCGAACGTCGGAGCCGAAGACGAACTGCATGAGGTAGCGAAGCGCGAAGGCGACGCCGATGCTCGCGATGAGCAGCGTGATACCGTCCTCGTCGCGGAGCGGTTTGAACACGGTTCGGTCGACGAACAGCGAGAGCAGAACCCCGCCGACGCCGGCGACGACGACGCCGAGGACGACCGCCAGCGGCGTCGTCGAGATACCGACGCCGAGCGCGCCGCCGAACACCGACCCGCCCGCCCCGACGAGCAACAGCGACCCGACGTCGGCGCGGCCGAGACCGGCGACGAGGTACGTCGTCGCCCACCCCGAGAACGCGCCGGCGGAGATGTAATCGCCGTGCGAGAAGTTCGCGAAGTTCAGGATGCTGTACGTCATCGACAGGCCGACGCCCGCGAGACCGATGACGAGTCCGCGCATCAGCCCGTCCCACATCAGTGCGCCGAGTTCGTAGATTCGCAACTCCCCGCTCGCCAACTGCGCGACGAGCACCCACAGAAGATACAACACGAGAACGACCCCCGCCGCGGCGCCGACCGTGTGCGTCAGCGGCCGTCTGTCGACGAACCGACGGCTCCGGGAGTAGGTTTCACCAATACCCATTGTTAACTATCACCATGATGTGTGCGGACGTGGAACACTTATAAGTATTTCTTCATTCCGACGCCGGAAGGCGCTCACGGATGCCGATTGCAGAAAACTCTATGGTGTGCGATGCTGAAAATATATTATCGAGTCGAACAGAGACGGTTTCGCACGTCGGGACGGAGACGAGGCCACGTGAGCGTCCAGATAGAACCTCCCGAGATGACCGAGGCGGCCCGTATCGCGGATCTCTGGGTGGCGCTCGCGGACGGACAGCGCGAGTTCGGGTCGCACCTCCGCGCCGAGGAGAACCGCGAGCAGATCTACGACGCCATCACGCGCCACATCATCGTCGGTGGTTTGCTCGTCGCTCGCGACTCCGACATCGTCGGTTTCGTCATGTTCGAACCGGAGGTCGACGGCTACGAACAGGACGTCTCCCGCGGCACGATTCAGAACGTCTACGTCGACCCCGAGTACCGCAACGACGGCGTGGGAAGCGCCCTGTTGGACGCCGCCGAGAGCGCGCTCGCCGGCGCCGGCGCGGACGTGATCCGACTCGAAGCGATGGCCGGCAACGACGCCGCCCGCAGACTGTACGAACGCCGCGGCTACCGCCTCCACCGCGTCGAGTTGGAGAAGCGTGTCGAAAACGATAATAACGACCCGGCGGACCGGTAACTGACGGCGCGCCAGGAGAGCATGGGCGGTTCATGCACTCGACTTGTAATCGAGACTTCGTGGGTTCGAATCCCACTCCTGGCTCTTCTGTCCGACCGTAACGAGGACGCACGAGCGAGACGGTGGGATTCGAATCAGGGAGTGACGCGAGCACCGTGAGCGGAACGACCGCGGTTCGAATCCCACTCCTGGCTCTCCCTCTTCGGAGCGCAGCGAGGACAGTTCACAGCAGAACGCCGGTGCAGGGATGACACTCGGTGTCGCCATCGGCGTTGCGATGGACCAGTCGGCTATCGGTACCGCGCTCGAATCGTCTTCGGCGTCGCGTTCGCCGCGACCCGGTCTGAGCGGTTGTCGACCATTAGCGGGCGGTGTGGCCGCGTCTATCGCCGACACGCGGCCGCGGAGAACCGCTCTCGACGACTCCAGGTGCGGGTCCGCACCCCCCGATTCGCTCAAAAGGGTTATGAGTGGGTAGCGACTCAGACTAGATGCAATGGCGAAAGGTACGGTCGACTTTTTCAACGACACCGGCGGTTACGGATTCATCGAGACTGAAGACGCGGACGAAGACGTTTTCTTCCACATGGAAGACGTCGGCGGCCCGGACCTCGAAGAGGGACAGGAAGTGGAGTTCGACATCGAGCAGGCCCCAAAGGGCCCGCGCGCGACGAACGTCACCCGACTGTAATCTCGAAGCCGCGGCAGCATCGATTCTCGACCACCGTTTTCATTTTTGACGACGACTCCGGAGCGCCTCGCTTCGAGCGACACCGGTCACCGCCCGTCGAAACCGGCTACTTAACCGCGCGGCCGTGCTCGGTTAGCTATGACCCCCGACGAACTCCGTCAGCGATGGGCCGAGCGTTCCGGCGAGTTCTCCCCGGACTACTACGCCCACTACGGTCCCGACGAGACCAGCGAGGCGATTCGTCGACACATCGAGCGCACCGTCGACTCCGAGTCGGAGCCGTCGATTCTGGAGCTCGGCTGTAGCTCGGGTCGACATCTCGCGCACCTGCACGACAACGGGTACCGAAACCTCCACGGCATCGACGTCAACGAGGAGGCGATGACGGTGATGCGACAGGCGTACCCCGAGCTCGCCGCCGCGGGAACGTTCTACATCGACGCCATCGAGAGCGTCGTCTCGGCGTTCGACGACGACGCGTTCGACGTCGTCTACTCGGTGGAGACGCTCCAGCACATCCACCCCGACAACGAGTGGGTGTTCGACGAACTCGCGCGCGTCGCGGCCGACTGCCTCCTCACCGTCGAGATCGAAGGCGACGCGGACGCGGAGACGCCCGAGGTGAACTACGTCGACGACGCGGTTCCGCTGTACCACCGCCGCTGGAGCCGGATTTTCTCCGCCCGCGGATTCACCGAAACGGCGTCGGAACGGCTCGACAACGACACGCTTCGACTGTTCCGGCGCTCAGCCGACGTCCGATAACCCGGACTACGCCGATGGCGGGCGCTCTGCGCCGACGACGGTTTCGAGAAGGTGTGTCAGGTGTCGCGGTGCGCCCGCGACGCTTTGTCGAGCAGTACAGTACTGCTGAGTGATACGTGGGCGAAGCAACGTTATATACCTACGTCAGACGGACGCACGACGCTCGTGCGCTGTTCGCTCGCCGTCGGTTCGGCGAGACGACGGGACGGCATTCGTTCACACAGTCGGTAGATATAAATAGTGAGAACAGAGACCCACCAGCGTGTCCGTCGAGGATCCGATTGCCGACGCGCTCTTGGGCGAATCCGCCTACGAGCGACTGCAAGCGGAGCGACACAGCCTCTTTCAGCAATCGCTCACCCGAAAACTCACCTGGCAGAGCTATCTGCTGTTCTCGCTGGCGGGGTTGTATCCGGCGCTCGCGGTCCTCCCGGAGGCGGTTCGGCGGGCGTATCTCCCCGAACGCATCGGTTTCGCGGCCCCGAAGGTTGCGTTCGTGGGTCTGGTCGCCGTCTCGCTCGTCGCGCTGACCGGCGCCGGCCACGCTGCGGTCGGCGTCTGGCGGCTTCGACTGGGTCGGACGATGAACGAGACGCAAGCGCGCGAGTTGCTCAACGCCGAAGCCGTCTGCTCGCTGCTCGGATTCTTCACCGGCAGTTTCGCGACGGCGATGGTCCACGCGTTCGTCCTGCTCGGGTTCGGCGGCGTCGACGCGGTCGAGAGATACGTCGCCGCCGGCGGCGGCAACCCCTTCGCGCAGACGGGTCTCGGCGTCACTGTCGTCGACGTCTCGGTTCTCGCACTCGTCTCCGCCGTCTGTCTGCTGGTGTCGGCGGCCCTGCTCTCGGTGGAGGCGTCGGTTCGCGGGTTCCACAGAGAGCCGTAAACGTTCACCGACCGGCGAACGTTTATGTCGAAACGGAGTTCACTCTCGGTACGATGGACAACGCAGACCGATTCTTCCTCGGCGTCGTATCGTTCCTGTTCGCCCTGATTCTCGTCGGCGTACTGCTGGCGTTGCTCTGAGTGCGGTAAATTTTATATATGGCTACCATCGAAACGTATCGACATGCCTGAATGTGCGAACTGCGGGGCGTTCGTCACCCGAGCGTACGCTCGCGTCTTCACGCCCGACGAAGTGGAAAATCCGCGGGTCTGCCCGCGCTGCGACGACATGGTGAGGGACGGAGCGACCGTCAGAAAAGCGCGCGCTCCGAGAAACCGATAGTCCGTCAGACCAGCGAGTAGCGGTCGGAACTGGCGTCGCGGCCGACGAGTCCCTCCCCCTGAAGCGTTCGAAGGATGCTGTAGAGTGTGAGCTTCGTCATCGCGAGGCTCTCTTGCAGTTCTGCGACGGTGGCCTCGCCGTGCGTCGAGAGGTACAGGTACACGAGTTTTGCGCGCGGTGAACGGAGCGTATCGGGAACGGTCGCCCGTTGGCTGGACTGCGACATCATCTTGTTCGACCCGATGGGTTCGACAATAATAAAATCCCTCTACGACAGTCGTCGAACCCGCCCGGAGCGGTCGATTTCGAGCGCCTCGGGGCGTCTCGAAGGATTACTGTGGATTCGAGTAACCTTTCACCCCGCCGGTAGGCTCCGCCTTCGGGCGGTGAGTTTTCGACTGTCGTCGTGAATCGACGCGATCTGTCCGAGCGTTCGTCGCCGATTCGTCGCCGACTCGTTGCCGTTCGTCGGCGCGAGCGGAAGGGGCGGGAGTCGAACCACGCGAAGCCTAAGTAATCCACCGTGGATGCGTGCGCACCCGAACGGCGGTTGCTCTACCACTGAGCCACCCTTCCGGACGATACTACAACCGGTGCGAACTAATAGCCGTTGGTCGGTTCGCTCGAAAAAACGGGCTGCCGCGTTTCAGTAGCTACGGATCTTCGGTTCGTACGTCTTCTCCTCGCCTTCGAGGATGACCGGCTTGTACCACAGTTCGGGCGCGCCGTCGTTCCACGACAGCATCGTGTGCTTCAGCCAGTTCTCGTCGTCGCGCTCCTGGTGCTCCTTGCGCCAGTGCGCGCCGCGGAACTCCTCTCGTGCGAGCGCGCCGAGCGTGATCGCCTCCGCGAGGTCGAGAATGTTGCGCGTCTCGATGGTCTGGATGAGGTCGGTGTTGTACGTCCGCGAGGGGTCGTTGACGTACACGTCGGTGTAGCGCTCGCGGGCCTCCCTGAGGTCGCGCAGCGCCTGTTTCAGGCCCTCCTTCTCGCGGAAGACGTTGACGTGTCGCGTCATCGACTTCTGGACCTCGGAACGAATCTCGGCGTGCTGGACGCCCTCGTCCTTGGTCATGAGGTGCTCGATGCGTCGGTTCTCGGCGTCGACGGCGCGGGTGACGATTTCGTCGCCAGTCGCAGCAACCGCTCCACCGTCGGCGGCCTTCTCACCGCCGTCGGCGACGGCGCTGTCGTCCGGCGACCGAACCGAACCGGGTGCGACGGGCGTGTCGACTTCGCCTGCCTCCCACTCGCCGCGCTTGCCGGTCGTGATTTCGGCCGTGCCCAGGTCCTTGCCCGCGGCGTGCGCGCCGGCGCGGCGACCGAAGACGATGAGTTCCGGCAGCGCGTTGCCGCCGAGCCGGTTCGAGCCGTGGACCGAGGCGCAGGCGCACTCGCCGGCGGCGTAGAGGCCGGTGATGCACGTCTCGCCGTTCTCGTCGGTCTCGACGCCGCCCATCGCGTAGTGCTGGCCGGGTTTGACCGGCATCGGCTCTTCGAGCGGGTCGACGCCCTCGAAGTCCTCCGAGAGGTGGACGATGTTCTCCAGTCGGTCGATGATGCGCTCCTCGCCGAGGTGGCGCATGTCGAGGTGGACGTACTCGTCGTCGATGCCGCGGCCGGCGTTGATCTCGGTCAACTCGGCGCGCGACACCACGTCGCGGGAGGCGAGTTCGCCGGCGTTGTTCGCGTAGCCGTACTCGAACATCAGGCGCTCGCCGTTCTCGTTGTAGAGGATGCCCCCCTCGCCGCGGACGCCCTCGGTGATGAGGACCCCCGTCGACGGCAGCGTCGTCGGGTGGAACTGGATGAACTCCATGTCCTCCATCGGGACGCCCGCGCGGTACGCCATCGCCACCCCGTCGCCGGTGTTGGCGACGGCGTTGGTCGTGTGGTCGTACACCTGACCGGGTCCGCCCGTCGCGAGGATGACCCCGTTGCGGGCGCGGAAGCCAGACACCTCGCCGGACTGGATGTCGTAGGCGACGATGCCGTGGCAGGTGCGGTCCTCGGGGACCTCCTCGTCGGAGACGGCGAGGTTGAGCACGTACCACTCGTCGTACACCTTGATGCCGCGCTTGACGAGCTGCTCGTACATCGTGTGGAGCAACTGGTGGCCCGTCTCCGCGCCCGCGTACGTCGTCCGCGGGAACGAGAGGCCGCCGAACGGCCGCTGACTGACGCGGCCGTCGTCGTCGCGGGAGAACGCCATCCCCCAGTGTTCGAGTTGGATGGTCTCTTTCGGGCTGTCCTGGCAGAGCGTTTCGATGGCCGGGGCGTCGCCGAGGTAGTCCGACCCCTTCATCGTGTCGTACGCGTGGTCCTCCCACGAGTCGCCCTCGCGGAGCGCGGCGTTGATACCGCCCTCGGCCGCGCCGGTGTGACTGCGTACGGGGTGGAGTTTCGAGACGATGGCCACGTCCGCCCCCTCTTCCTGCGCCGCGATAGCGGCGCGCAAGCCGGCGCCGCCCGCGCCGACTACGATTACGTCGTGTTCGTACATATCTAATTTCTGAGCGTTGTTAGGACTGGGTGAACTTGAGGTTCACTACCAGAACTTCAGGTTGTTCTTGACGGCCTCTCGCTTGAGTTCCTGGATGTGGGCCGTCAGCGGGATGTCTTTCGGGCACACCTCGGTGCAGGAGAACTGCGTCTGACAGCGCCAGACGCCGTGTTCCTGTTCGAGGATGCGCATGCGATGCTCCTTCATGTCCGAGCCCTCGCGTTCGTCCATCGCGAAGCGGTACGCCTTGTTGATGGCCGCCGGGCCGAGATACTGGTTGTCGCCGGCCGCGATGTTGCAGGAGGACATGCACGCGCCGCACCAGATGCAGCGCGTCGACATCTTCACTTTCTCGCGGTTCTCTCGGGTCTGGCGCTGCTCTTCGAGTTCGCCGTCGGGCAGGTCGTTCGTCTGGAAGAACGGCTCGACCGCCTCCATCTGGTCGTAGAAGTGCTCCATGTCGACGACCAGGTCCTTGACGACCTCCTGGTGCGGCAGCGGTTCGACGCGGACGGGCTCTTCGAGGTCCGACAGCTGCGTCTTACAGCAGAGCCGCTGGCGACCGTTGACGAACATCGCGTCGGAGCCGCAGATGGCCTGTCGACACGAATGTCGGAACGTCAGCGAGGAGTCGAAGTGGTCCCGCGCGTAGATGAGCGCGTCGAGGACGGTCATCCCCTTGTGGTAGGGGACGTGGAACTCGTCGAACCGCGGTTCCTGCTTCCCCTCGACTTCGGGGTCGTAGCGGAACACCTTCAGGTGGTAGCGACTCTCGTCGCTCGCGGCTTCCTCTTCGGTCCGCTCGCGTTCGCGTTCGGCGACGTGCTCGCGGCGCTCGGCCTTCCGCTGTTGGCGTCGCTGCTGTGCGACGGGGACCGACTCCGACTGGGTCTCCGCCTCCGATTCGTCCGCTTCCTGTGTTTCGGGTACTTGCGTGCTCATGTTAGAGTGGAATGCCTCCGGACCACGCGAGTGCGGTCCGAACGCCCTGGATGATGAGAACCGCGCTGGCGACGACGAGCGTCCACTTCACGACGCTCAGTTTCGTGCCGGTCAGCCCTTGGTTGACGAGTGCGTTGTAGACGCCGTTGACGCCGTGGAACGTCGCGGTGACGAGGAACAGAATCATCAACGAGAAGTACGTCAGCGACTCCATTCTCGCCTGACTCATCGCGAACGTCACCTCGTCGGCGTGGTTGACGAAGTGGAGCAGGAAGAAGTGGAACGCGAGCACGACGACGAGGAACGCCGCCGTGATGCGCTGCCAGAGCCACCGGCGTCCGCCGCGCTCGAACGAGGAGTAGCGTTCGGCCATCTCAGAACGCCCCCGAGACGAACGTCGGGATACTGGCGACGACGATCGCGCCCGTCAGTACCAGCGACGCGTAGAAACTCTTGTCCTGTGCCTCCAATCCGACGCCGAGGTCGACGAACAGCAGTCGGAGCCCGTTGAGGATGTGGAACACGGCCACCGCGAGCAGCCCCACTTCGAGGATGCGCACGACAGCGAGTGCTTCCAGCCCTTGGATGGTGTTGGTGTAGGCGCTCGCGCCCGTCAGCGCCGTCGAGAGGACGGCGATGTGGGTGAACAAGTAGCCCACCAGCACCCATCCGGTGAACTTGTGGAAAATCCAGGCCCACATGCCGGCCGAGAACTCCCGCCAGCGGCCGAAGTCCTCCACGAGGCCTCGATTGTACGATTGACTCATACTCCCGTGAGTCTCGGAACCGGGGTGCTATAGAAGTTACGTGTATCCGCGCGCCGAACCGGGGCGGTCGTCCTGTTTTGCCGCTTTCTATCTCGAACTGAAGAACGTTTCCAGCGACGACGAGACGCCCGCCGACACGTCAGGTCTCGGCCTCTGCGGCCGGCGACTGCTCGCGTTCGAGCACCCGCCGCGTCGACGTGCTCAGCTCGACGAGGTGGCAGATGGGGTTGCCCGGGTAGACGACCGGGTTCTCCAAGATACCGACGAGCAGCCCCGTGAACGGCGCTTCGACGGCGATGTTGTCGTCGAGAAACGGGTTCGTGATGGTGCAGATGCGGTCGCCCTCGTGGACGAGCGCCCCCCGCGAGTAGTGCATGTCGACGATGCCGCCGGCGTCGGCGCGGATCCACGTCTTCTCGCGGTCGCCCGTGATGACCGTCCGCCACCCCGGCCAGCGGACGCTGTCGGTCTCGGTGAGGCCGTACTCGGCGAAGACGCTTCGGACGCCGTCGAGCGCCTCGTCGATGAGCCCCCGCTGGAAGCGGTGCGCCTCGCCCATCTCCAGCGTGATGGTCGGGACGCCCGCGCGCGTCGCCTCCCCGCGGAGCGACCCGTCCGGCCCCTCGCCGTCGAGGATGACGTTCGAACCGAAGGCGCGCGCGAGTCGGTTCACGCCCTCGTCGGCGAGGTTACCGCGGACGTGGAGCATGTTCGTCCGACCGCGGGTGGAGGTGTGGAAGTCGAGGCCGACGTCGCACGGCTCGATGAAGTTCTGGAAGATCTGGTACGCCATCCGCTTCGCGCTCGTCGAACTCTCCGACCCCGGAAACGAGCGGTTCAGGTCGCGGTCGAGAATCGGGAGGTACCGCTGCTGGGCGAGAAAGCCCGGCACGTTCAGGACGGGCATGCAGACGAGCGTCCCGCGGAGCTCGTCGTGGTCCCACCCGTGGGCGACGGTCCGAACCACTTCGATGCCGTTCAGTTCGTCGCCGTGCGCCGCCGCCGAGAGAAACACCGTGGGCCCGTCGCGCTCGCCGTTGACGATGGTGACCGGAATCCGAACCGGGTCGCCGAGGTACGTCTCACTCACGCTGTACCGGAGGTTCTGCGTCTCGCCCGGGTCGACCCTCCCCCCGTTGTAGGTGAAGGACGAGTCGTCGCTCATGGGCTCCCTCGGGCGGGGTCATATATAAACACCAATATAAACGTCGACGGCGAGAACGTGTTCAAATTGCCAGCGGTTCGATTACACTCCGCCGCGCACCGTCGCGACGAGATGCCCGAGTCGTACTCCCTTTCGATGCCCCGAACAGGGGTCCGACCGGCATATCTTTGAAACTGGGTTCGGTATATCTGTCCACATGGCACTTTCAGACGACGAGGCGGTACGCGTCGGGGTTCTCTCGCTGCACAACAGCAAAGAGACGAAGGCGATCCTCAACGCCGTCGAGGAACTCGGTCACGAGCCCGTGTGGCTTCGCCGCGAGAACACCGCGATGAGCATCGAGGACAGCGAGGTGTCCATCGAACCCAGTGTCGACGTCATCGCGAACCGACTGCTCCTCTCGAACACCGAAGAACCCGCCGAAGGACTCGGTCTCGCGACGACGTTCAACCGCGTGCGGCCGATGCTGAACGAACCCGGCGCGGTGCTGACGGCCATCCACAAGTTCGCGACGGCGGCGACGCTGGCCGACTGGAACATCCAGGTTCCGGACGCGCTGCTGGCGCTCTCGAACGACCGACTGAACCAGGGCCGACAGCAGTTCGGCGACGTGGGCGTCTACAAGACCGCCATCGGCACCCACGGCGGCGGGACGTGGAAGGTCGACCTCACCGAACCCGTCAACCCGAAGGTCGGCAACCGCCAGGCGTTCCTGCAGGAGCTCATCGAACGCGACAGCGACCGACACCGGGACCTGCGCGTCTACGTCGTCGGCGAGGAGATCGTCGGTGCGATGCACCGCTACGCCCCCGAGGGCGACTGGCGGACGAACGTCGCCCTCGGCGGCGACGTCCAGAACGCCACCGAGACGATGCCCGACGAGGCGGCCGAAACCGCGCTCTACGCGTCAGAGGTCATCGGCCTCGACTACGCCGGCGTCGACCTCGTGGAGGGCAACGACGGCTGGTACGTCCTCGAAGTGAACCCGACGGCCGGGTTCAAGGGGCTGTACAAAGCGACCGGCAAGAGCCCCGCGCCGTACATCGCGCAGTTGGCCATCGAGCGCGCCGGCGGCGACGTCGACGACGTGCGCGTCGAGGAGTTGTCGAGCACGCTCGACGACTCCCGACCGTCGTGCATGCCGCGCATCGAACCCCCGGAGAACGAGGAGGTGCCGATGATCGGCTACATCGAGGACGTGGTCGTCAGCGGTACCAGCGGGTCGACGCAGGCGCTCGCCAAATCCGACACGGGCGCGACCCGGACGAGCATCGACACGTCGCTCGCCGCCGAAATCGGCGCGGGTCCCATCAAGAGCATGACGCGCGTCAAATCCGGCAGCATGAAGCGCGGGAAGGCCCGCCCGGTCGTCGACCTCGTCATCGGTATCGGCGGCAACCAGCACACGGTGACCGCGAGCGTCGAGGACCGCAGCCACATGGATTTCCCGCTCCTCTTGGGCCGCGACATCCTCGAACACTACCGCGTCGACGTCCGTCGCCGCGCAGACGCCGACGCCAAGGACGACGACGAACGCGAAGAGGAGTACCTCGAGTAACGGACCCGGTCGTCACGAGCCCCGTCTCTCACCCGCTGCTGTCTCTCCTTCTCTCTACTGCCGTTTCGCTGCGTCTCCCCTCGCGAGTGTCGGAATCGGGACGCATTTGCCTCCGCACCCCGTGATTCGACCATCCACAGTATGACCGACGAGGCCGAAACCGTGCTCCGCCGAGACCCTGTGATGGCGGAACTCATCGACAGACACGACCCCTACTCCGAACCGAACTGGAGCGAGTACGAGCGACTCTGCATCTCCATCATCAACCAACAGCTCTCCACCGCGAGCGCCGCCGCCGTCAGAGAGCGCGTCTTCGAGCTGCTGGAGGGCGACGTGACGCCGGAGGCGGTGCTGGACGCCGACGAGGCGGCGCTGCGCGACGCGGGGCTCTCGCGGATGAAGACCGAGTATCTGCGCAACGCCGCCCGGGCGTTCCGGCGAAACGACTACACGAAGGAGGGGTTGGCCGCACACACCGACGACGAGGTCGTCGACCGACTCACCGAAATCAAAGGCGTCGGCGAGTGGACCGCGCGTATGTACCTCCTGTTCGTCCTCGAGCGAGAGGACGTCCTGCCGCTGGGGGACCTCGCCGTCCGACGAGGTATCGAACTGCTGTACGGCGACGGCGAGGAGATGACGCGCGCGGAGATGCGAGAAGTCGCCGAAGCGTGGCGGCCGTTCCGTTCGGTCGCGACGAAGTACATCTGGGCCGAGTACGAATCCGACTCCTGAGCGTTCGCGCCGCGTCGCTCCCGACTCCTGCTGCGTCGCTCTCGGCTTCCACCGAATCGCCTCGGATTCTCGCAGCATCGTTTCCGACTCGCGCCGCATCACCCTCGACTCG
Source organism: Haloprofundus sp. MHR1 (assembly GCF_005155585.1). Lineage (NCBI taxonomy): Archaea > Methanobacteriati > Methanobacteriota > Halobacteria > Halobacteriales > Haloferacaceae > Haloprofundus > Haloprofundus sp. MHR1. Next base: position 957,342 of record NZ_CP039833.1, on the reverse strand, counting down.
CTCGGCCGGTCGGACGGTGCGTCGCCGTCCGCCGCGTTTTCCCCCGCTCTACCGGCCGACCGGCAGAATCTCCACGAACCATTTGCGTAAACTGAAACGGAGTTGTCCGAATCCACGAGGGAAACGTTGAAACTGACGGCAACCGAGGATTCGGCCATGGAACTGGATGACGTCAACAGTATCACCGTTCTCGGTGCGGGGAACATGGGCCACGGCATCGCGGAGGTCGCGGCGCTCGCCGGCTACGACGTGGTGCTGCGCGACATCAACGAGGAGTTCGTCCGGAACGGCTACGACCAGATCGAGTGGAGTCTCGGGAAGCTGGCCGAGAAAGACCAGCTAACCGAGGAGGAAGCCGACGCCGCGCTCGAACGGGTCACGCCCGTCGTCGACCTCGGCGACGCCGTCGCCGACGCCGACGTGGTCATCGAGGCCGTCCCCGAGAAGATGGAGATAAAGAAGGACGTCTACGGGGAACTGGAGGCGAACGCCCCCGACCACACCGTCTTCGCGACGAACACGTCGAGTCTCTCCATCACCGAACTCTCGGAGGTGACCGAACGACCCGAGCGGTTCTGCGGGATGCACTTCTTCAATCCCCCCGTCCGGATGCCGCTGGTCGAAGTCATCTCCGGCGCGCACACCGACGAGGAGACGATGGACCTCGTGGAAGGTCTCGCCGAGTCGATGGGGAAATCGCCGGTCCGCGTCCGCAAGGACAGTCCGGGCTTCATCGTCAATCGCATCCTCGTCCCGCTGATGAACGAGGCGGCGTGGATCGTCCACGACGACGTCGCCACCGTCGAGGAGGTCGACAGCACGACGAAGTTCGACATCGGCCTGCCGATGGGCAGCTTCGAACTCGCAGACCAGGTCGGTATCGACGTGGGCTACCACGTCCTCGAATACATGCACGAGGTGCTCGGTGACGCCTACGAACCGTGTCCCCTCCTCGCGGAGAAAGTCGAAAACGAGAACCTCGGCAAGAAGACCGGCAAGGGCTTCTACGACTACGAGAACGGCGGCGTCGACGTGCCGACGGACGCCGCCCGCGACGACGTGAAGCACCGACTGCTCGCCGTGATGGCCAACGAAGTCGCGGCGCTCGTCGAGAACGACGTCGCCGACGCCGACGCCATCGACCGCGCGGTGATGCTCGGCGGCGGCTTCCCGGACGGTCCGGCGAAGATGGCCGACGACGCGGGTCTCTCGACGCTCGTCGAGACGCTCGACGAACTGCGCGAGGAGACCGACGCGGAACGCTACGAGGTGGTCGACTACCTCCGCGAACTCGCCGAATCGGGCGAAGGGTTCCACGGCGGCGACGACGGCGAGGAGGGTTCCCTGGAGTTCGACAACGTCCGCGTCGAGATGGAAGGGACCGTCGCTCACGTCGTCCTCGACCGACCGCACCGCCTCAACACCATCAGCGGCGACCTGATGGACGACCTCTCCGACGCCATCGACGCGCTGAGCGAGGACGACGAGGTGCGCGCCATCCTCCTGACCGGCGCCGGCGACCGAGCGTTCTCCGCTGGAGCCGACGTGACGAGCATGGCCGCCGGCGGCGCGGACCCGATTCCGGCCGTCGAACTCTCGCGGAAGGGTCAGCAGACGTTCGGCAAACTCGAAGAGTGCGACAAGCCCGTCGTCGTCGGCATCGACGGCTACTGTCTCGGCGGCGGAATGGAACTCGCCGCGTGCGCGGACCTCCGCATCGCCACCGAGCGCTCCGAACTCGGCCAGCCGGAACACGACCTCGGCCTTCTACCGGGGTGGGGCGGCACCGTCCGCCTCCAGCGCATCGTCGGCACCGGCCGCGCGAAGGAGATAATCTTCACGGCGGAGCGCTACGACGCCGAGACGATGGCCGACTACGGCTTCCTCAACCGCGTCGTCGACAACGACGAACTCGAAGCCGAGGCGATGGAACTCGCGCAGTCGCTCGCCGGCGGTCCGCCCATCGCCCAGCGCTACACGAAGCGCGCGATGCACCGCGGCTGGGAGGACACCGAGGCCGGACTGGAGGTCGAAGCGCAGGCGTTCGGCATCCTGTTTACGACCGACGACCTGATGGAGGGAGTCATGGCCTTCTCCAGCGACCGCGAACCGGAGTTCGAGGGGAAATAACACGCACACCGACGGCGTAACGGAATCTTTAAACTTCTCTGGGCGACAGTTGAGAACGTCGCTCGGTTGGTGTAGTCCGGCCAATCATCTTGGCCTTTCGAGCCGAGGACAGGGGTTCAAATCCCCTACCGAGCACTTCTTCCGACGCCGCACTCGGAGCTACAGCGTCGATTCTCTCCGGTATCTTCTGTTTTGTAGTATACTATAACTATATTGAAATTCTCCCAAACAGATAATACTCGGTCACCGAATAGAACTGTCGATAGGGGAGTACAATGGCGAACACGGAGCTACTAACGGGTCGTCCAACCGAGCAGCCTTCCGAGGAGCGACTGTCGAGAGACGTCTCTTTTTCGATACTATCGAACCACCGGCGCCGGTACGTGTTGCACCACCTCAAGCGGGTCGGCGAACCGCTCACTATCCGCGAGTTGGCCGAGCAGGTCGCCGCCTGGGAGAACGACTGTCGCATCGAGGAGTTGACGTACAAGCAGCGAAAGCGCGTCTACACCTCGTTGCACCAGACGCATCTACCGAAGCTCGACAGCTACGGCATCATCGACTACGAACAGGGTCGGGGGGTGGCGACGCTCACCGAGCGAGCGACGGAACTCGACGCGTACCTCGAAGTCGTCGAGCGCGACGACGTTTCGTGGAGCCAGTACTACCTCGGGTTGGCGAGCGTCTCGTTGGCCGCGCTCGCGGCGACCGGTGCCGGAGTGCCGCCGTTCACGCAGGTCTCGGACCTCACGTACGCGGCACTCATCGCGGGGACACTGCTGGTCTCGGCGAGCGTCCACGCCTACCGGATGCGGCGGACGCGACTCGGCGCGACCGAGCTCCCGGCCGAACTCGCATCGACCGCTCCCGAGCGCGAGGGACGCTTGAGACGACTTCTCGATACGCGCTGAGTGGGTCCGGTTCGGCGCAGCACTCCGTACTTCCCGCGTCGGTATTACTCGTCCCGAGAGAGATACGTATGCGCTTCGTACGCCGTGAGAACGGCGAAGAGCAGTGCACATCCCGCGGCGACGACGGGACCGACGGTATCGGGGAGAGACATCCAGAGAGCGATAAGCAGTAAGCCCAACACACCGATGCCCAACGCGTACGGCGGGGCGTCGGGGTCGTCGGTTCCGGAGAATCGCATGTAGGCGAGCACTCGGTCGGCGTTGGCCTCCAGCGAGACGTTCTTCGAGTTGTCGTCGTAGTCGACGACGCCGAGGTCGTCGAGTTTCGGCAGGTGCGTCTGGTGCAAGGAGATGTAGACGCTCTGTCTCACGTTCCGCGGCGGCGGGTCTTCGCCGGACTCTATCGCGCCGATGTGCTCGGAGAGGTCCCGAACGGTCTCCTCGCCGGTTTCGGCGAGTCGTTCGAGCGTCAGCCGTCGCCGGTCGTTCCGAAGGACGTCGTGAACGTCGGCTTCGGAGAGTTGGTCGGCCGGTGGCTTCTCGGTCTCCGTTCGCGTCATCGGCGGGTTGTCATGTGTCGGGAGTGTCGGAACCGCGTACCGTGTTGGTGCGTTACGCCGTCTGGCAGGGGGCGAGGCGATACGACTGTACCCCGAGACCACGTTCGGGAGGTGACGAACGTCCCGTCTCAGCGTCGGAGCGCCGGAAAGCGACTACGGGCGACGAAAAAGCCGGCCGCGAGCGCCGTCAGCACCAGAAACGCCAACCCGACGACTGCCGGAGCGGCCGACAGGACGGGTGCGCCGAGTACGCCGGCGGCGACGAGCGCGGACCCGAGGACGCCGAAACCGAGATAGTACTCGTCGTGTCGAGACCGGTCGGCGGGCGTGTCCAGCAGATACGCGGCGACGGTCTGGGTGTGCTGTCCGGGAGCGACGTCTTTCGCGTCGGCGTCGTAGTCGACGATACCGAGGTCGTCGAGTTTCGGGATGTGCGTCTGGCAGAGCGAGACGTAGACGCTGTGACGGACGTTGCGTGGGGGAGTGTCGCTGTCCGTCTCGATCGAAGCGATGTGCTCGGAGAGCGCTCTGACCGACTGCGTCTCTGCTCGGTCCGCGAGCAGTTCGACGACGTGCTGTCTACGCTCGTTTTTCAACACGTCGTAGATGTCCGTCTCCGCGAGCGACTTCTGCCGGTCGCTCCCCCTCTGTCGCCGTCGGAGCGCTGCTCCCATGATAGCCATTCGTCTCCACTGAAATAACAAGAAGCTATCGGATTTCTTTGTGCTTTTCTCCGGGAAGAAAAATACGGGAAGGGGGGAACGACGGCCGAGAGTTCGGGGACAGTACGCCGAAGAGGTCCCTACGAGAGCCACTCGTCGGGTTTCGTGTCGTAGTCGATGTCGCCGGCGGCGATCCGCTCTCTCAGCTCCGGTTCGAGGTCGTGGTGCTCGAACGTCTCGCCGTCGTAGCGGATACGGATACCGTTCTCGACGGGCGTCGGTTCGCGGTTACGCCGGCGGGCCACCTCGACGTCGTGGTCGTCGTACTCTTTGATGATCGTCATCAGATTCACCGGGTGGCCCCACAGGTCGTACGTCCGCTTCAGCACCTGCTTGGCCTCGCCCAAATCGAGCATGATGCCGTTGTACTGGTGGCCCAAGAGCAGTTCGTTCCGGTTGCCGTAGTTGCCGTCGTAGACGGCGACGGTGGGTTTGCCGAAGTTCGTGAACTGCAGCAGCAGTTTCTTCTTCACGTCCTGGTAGTCGGTGCTCGTCACGCGGAAGTCACCGCTGGCGCGGGTGAACTCGTAGGTGAAGTAGTGGTTGGTCGTGACGAACTCCTGCGTGAGGAACGCGTCGAGGAACGTCACGTCGTTGTGACTCTCGCGGATCTCGCGCATCCGGTCCCACCCGGCGGCGTGGTCGATATCCGCGAGCGCCTCCTCGACCGTCGCGTACTGCTCGTCGTCGAACATGTAGCGCGAGAGCTGTTCGAGTTCCGAGCGCCGGATGCGGCCGAGGAAGCCCCGGTTTTGGGGTTTGACCAGCGAGAAATGCCGCTCGGCGAGTCCCTCGTAGGTGAGGACCTTCCACGGGTACTTGTCGACGTCGACGGTTCGTTCGTCCTCGTCGAGTTCGTTGTCGGCGTACTCGGAAACCGCTCGGTCGAGCGTCTCGGCGTCGACGCGCGGGTCGTCGCCCAGGGCGACGAGTTCGTCCAGCGTGTCCGGACGGATGCCGTCGAGCGCGGGGTTCGGTTGCAGGAGCTCCTGCACCTCGTCGAAGTCGACGACTTCGTGGAAGTTGCGCCACGAGACGCCCTCGACGCGGAGGAGTTTGTCGGCCACCTCCCGGCGGTTCGTCGTGTTCTCGATGTACTCCCACAGTTCCTTGCCGAGTTTGTACGGGTTCAGCCCCGGCGACCCGAGTACCTTCGCCTGGTGGTCGGCGTACAGCAGGAACTCGTTCTCGCCCGCGAACCGCTCTTCGCCCATCATCAGCGACTCCCAGTAGGCGGCCCACCCCTCGTTCATCACCTTCGTCATCTTCTGCGGGGCGAAGTAGTACGCCTCCGTCCGCAGCATGTCGAGCACGTCGCGCTGCCACGGCTCCATCTCGGCGGCTCTCCCCTCCTCCTCGTCGTACTGCATCCCGTGCTGCTGGAGGTAGCCGAGCACGTCCTTCTGCGGGTCGGTGAGGTCGGCGGCGGCCTCCTCGGCCTCGGCCAGTCGGTCGAGCCACTCCTCGTCGAACACCTGTCTGCGCACCTCGTCGGAGATGTTCATCCCCTCCAGTCGCTCGCGGAGGTCCTCGGGCGTCGTCCGCTCGCGGGGGTCGGCCGCCTCGTCGAACGGGCGGTGCTGGTCGATACAGTCCTCCAAGCAGAGCACCGCGTCGATGAACTTCTCGACCTCCGCGCGGTCGATTTCGGGGTCCTCCATGTAGTTCGCGATGGCCTCGGAGTGGCGTTCGAGCATCGCCGCGGCGTCGAGGTCGCCGCCGAACAGTCCGAACCAACTGTTGTTGGCAAAGAAGTCGGCGTGGGCCTCGACGTGGGTGATGACCGCCTTCTGGTCGGCCAGCGTGTTCGACTCCTGGAGGAACGCGTGGCTCGGGTCGTCGTTGTTGACGATCTCGAACGCCTTGCCCATCCCGAACTGGTCCTGTTTCTGCTGGCGGTCGTACGTCATCCCCCAGCGCCAGTGCGGGTACCGGGTCTGGAAGCCGCCGTAGGCGATGAGCGCGTTCATCTCGTCGTAGCTGACGACCCAGTAGTTCACCGGGTACGGTTCGAGGCCGAGCTTTCGCGCGAGTTTCGCCGCCTCGCGCGTCGGTTCTTCGAGTTTCGTCGCTTCCTTTCTCGCCGTCAGTCGGTTCGGTCTCATTGGTCGTCGTCCTCCGTGCTCAGGATGTCGTAGATGGCGTCGATCACGTCCTCGGGGCGCGAGACGCGCGCGACGACGACGTTCCCGTTGCCGCCGAGCGCCCGTTCGACCTCCTCGGCGTGCGTCGCGTTGATGGCGTTGCCGCCGGGTTGCGTCTCGACGTACGCGTGCAGGTTCGCCGGAATATCCTCCATCAGCGGCACGACGTTCTCGGTCGTGTCGTTCGAGGAGTTCTCGCTGTCGCCCGCCGCGAACACGTAGCGGTTCCACTCGTGCCACGGGTACTCCTCTTCGAGAATCGCCGCGGCGAGTTCGTACGCAGAGGAAATCTTCGTGCCGCCGCCCGAGCGGATGCCGAAGAACTCCTCGCGTTCGACCTGCCACGCCTCGGCGTCGTGGGCGATGTAGACGAACTCGGCGTTGTCGTACTTGCCGGTCAGATACCAGTCGAGCGGCGTGAACGTCCGCTCGACGAGTTCGCGCTTCTTCTCGCGCATCGACCCCGACACGTCGCGGATGTTGACGACGACGACGTTCTTCTCCTTCTTCTCGATTATCTCGGGGTGGCGGTAGCGCTCGTCCTCGCGGCGGAACGGCACCTCGCGCAGGCCCTCGCGGCGGATGCGCTGGAGCGTGGTCGTCCGTTCGACGTTCTCCTCCATCTCCTCGAAGCTCGACCACTTGTCGCGCTCGTCGTCGGGAACGTCGCCGTAGGCGTCGTCGACCCACGCCCACGAGACGAGGATGTTGTTCTCTCGGGCCCAGCGGAACACGTCTTCGGCGTCCTTGCCCTCGACTTTCAGCGCCTCTCTGACGTACTCCTCGTCGAAGTCCATCGAGAGCTTGCGCTTCAGCCCCTCCTTGAACAGGCGCTCGAAGTCGAGCGTGCTGTTCGGGCCGCTTCGCGTCACGTCGGTGAAGTCGCCCTCTATCTCCTCGATGACCTCCTTGCCTTTGGGTTCGAGGTCTAATCCGAGCTGCTCGTCGAGCTCCTGGGCGAACTCCTCGGGGTCCATCTGGTAGTACTCGTGGTCTGCACCCTCCTCGCCGGGGTCGCCCTCCTCGTCGCCGTCGCCGTCACCGGGTTGCGGCGGGCCGACGGGCTGGCCCACGTCGGGCGTCCCTCCCTGTCCCTGTCCGACGCCGCCGCGGTCGCGGACGTCGTAGGCGAACTCCGGGAGGTCCACCACCTTGATGGGGATGTTGATGCTGTTCGCGCCCGACCCGCCGAGGTCACCGTAGCTGATGAACTCTTCGAGGTCTTCGCGGCGCTCTTCGCCGACTTCGCGGAACCGTTCGAGGTCGTCTCTCAGTCCCATCTGTAGCTCACCTCTCGCATCACCTTCCGGCTGGTTAACTCGGCGCTGGCCGCCGAGTAGCCCGCTTTCGCCATCCGCTCTACGGTTTTCTCCTTCAGCCGCGCCGTCTCGGTGTTCGCCGGCGGGTCCTCCCACTGGCGCGGGTCGAAGTCCTCGAACAGGCGCTGCACGTCGCTCCACTCGTGGTTCTCTAAGACGGCCCGGATGACCGGAATCTCGGTGAAGTCGACCTTGTGGACCGCGAACCCTTCGTCGCGGTTCTCCCACGCGTAGCGGTTCAGCGCGGAGATGACCTTCTCGCGGCGGAATCGCGCCACCTGGGGCGACGGGTCGTTACCGGTGTACGCGTCGTCGTCGAACCGGCCGAGGTGTTCGGTCTCGAACAGTTTCATCAGCAGCGCGTCGGCTTCGACGGGGCCGCGTTCGGTCTCTATCTCCTCGTCGCCCGCCCACGCGTACACGTGTTCGACGTACTCGGCGACCGTCTCCTGTTCGACGTGTTTCTCCGCGAGGATGGCGTCGAGCACGTCGCGCTCCTGCTGGTCGAAGATGTAGCCCTTGACGCTCGCGAGGCGCGACTCGTACTCGGCGACCTCGCCGCGAGAGAACACCGGTGCGGCTCGGAGTCCGTCGGCCATCGCGTCGAGCACGTCGTCCGGCATGACGACCCGTTCGACCGGGAGGTCGGCGTGGGCGCGCTCGCTCTCGCGTTGGAGCAGGTCGGCGACGGTGTCTCGGGTGTACGTCACGGGGATGCCGTGGGTCCCCTCCTCGCCGTCGCGGTCGAACTCGAAGTCGTCGACGGTTCGCCGCTCGTCGCCCTCCTGCAGGTAGCCGCGGTCGAACAGCAGCGCCTTGTCGACCAGCGTCAGTCCCGAGGGGAGGTCCTCGCCGTCGAGGCGCGTGACGACGCTGTACAGCGCCGCCGCCTCGACGGCGTGGGGCGCGAGTTCGCGGTCGACGACGGTGCCGCCCTCGTCGCGCACCGAGACGGTGACCGGTTCGCGGATGCGCGCTTCGATTTCGCTGTAGTCGACGTCCTCCCACACCGCCGTCTCGCTCGTCAGCTCCCGGTGGATGAGCTGGCTTTCGAGACTCAGGTTCGTGAGGTAGCGGAACTCGTGTTTGTCGAGGCGGCGCTTCAGCGCCTTCAGCGGGTCGCGCCCGTTCCGGTCGGCGAACTTGTCGAGTTCGACGCCCAGGTCGGGGTTGGAGATGATGAGCAACTGCGTGTCGAGGTCCATCCCGATGCCCTTGTCCAACTTCACGCGCCCCTCGTCGGGGACGTTCAGCAGTTTCTGGAGCAGATCGGAGTGCTGGGTGGCGTCCTCGACGATGGTGAGGAGGCCGTTGCCCTGCGAGAGCACCCCGTCGTAGCTGAACGCCTGCGGGTTCTTTCGCCCCCGCGAGTCGAGTTCGCGGAGCATCCCCGGCATCCAACTGCCGACGAGTCGCTCCTTCGGACTGCCGTCGTCCTCGGAGTGCAGCACGCCGATGCCCTTGCCCACGTCGACGACGTAGTTCTTCACGCGGAGGTGGCGCGTGTCGGCCACCGCCGAGAACAGGTCGACCTTCCCGTTGCGGCGGTACTGCTCTTCGAGGTAGGAGTACGCCTCCCGCGAGAACGGGTCGAGCTCCTCGTCGACGACCGTCGGGATGTGGTCGCCCGACGAGTCGTTCAGATCCGTCAGGAGCGCTTCGCGCACGTCCGGCGGGAACACCGTCAGCGGGTGGACCTGCACCGGACTCTCGTACCAGTTGTCCTCGTTCTCGCCCGACTCGTCGCCGCCGTAGCTCAGTCCCCGGGTGTCGGAGGCCGTCGAGACGTTCCACTCGACGGTGTAGCGCCGTCCTTCGGGGGTCTTCGAGTACTCCCGAAGCCCGTTGATGAGACACCGCTTTAGCTCCGATTTCCCGGTCGCCGTCGGCCCGTCGAACCAGAGAATCTTCTCGCTCTTGCCGCGGTCGGCGGCGATGGTTCTGAGGTCGGCGACGAAGCCGTTGAGCACCTCGGTGTTGCCGAGGATGGCGTGCTCGCCGTCGTTGTGGGGGTCGTCGAAGAAACGGTAGCGCCGACGCTCCTCGCCCTCTTCGACGACGGTCCGCGTCCCCATCGACTCGATGGCCTCTAAGAGGTACTTCGAGGCGTGCGAGGCGATGGAGGGCGACTCGAACGCCGCGTCGACGTACGTTTCGAGGCTCATCGGCTCCTCGTACGCGCCGCGCAACTCGGCGTCGGCGGCGCGAATGTAATCTTCGCGCATGGGTTTACGTCTCAAGTTCGGCTTTGGCCACCTCCGCGCCGGCGAACTCGAGTACTTCGCGCGCCCCCTCGCGGGAGTAGCCCTGCTCTTCGAGCGCGTCTATCCAGGCGTTGCGCTCGTCGTCGTCCAGTTCGTTCGCCGACACCAGCGCGGAGAAGTTGATGTTGTGCTTCTTGTCCTCCCACAGTTTGCGCTCCAGTGCGCGGCGGAGGCGGTCGTTGTCCTGGGGGTTGAACGACGTGCCCTCGCGGGCGCGCCGCGAAACCCAGTTGCTCACTTCCTGGCGGAAGTCGTCCTTGCGGTCGCTGGGAATCTCCAGTTTCTCCTCGACGGAGCGGAGGAACTTCTCGTCGGGGTCCTGCTCGCGGCCGGTGAGTTCGTCGCGGACGGTGGCGTCGTCGATGTACGCCATCACGTGGTCCATGTACTTCTCGCCCTGCCGCTGAATCTCGTCTAAGTCGTAGGCGAGCGCGTGGCGCACGTCCTCGATGGCGCGCTCCTTGTACTCGTCGCGCACCATCTCCAGGTAGCGGTGGTAGCGCTCGACGTTCTCCTCGGGGATGGAGCCGTGGTTCTCCAGATTCTCCTCGAAATGCGTGAAGATGGAGAGCGGGCTGAGGTAGTCGCGGCCGCGGTGCGTCGAGTCCATGATGGCCTCGGCGATCTCGTCGCCGATGAAGCGGGCGGAGACGCCCTCCATCCCCTCGGCGATGTCGGCTTTCGACTCTCCCTCCTCGCGGAGCTTCTTCACGTCCACGTCGTCGCCGTCGTCTATCTCGCCGTTGTACGCTTTCGCCTTCTGCGTCAGCGAGATGCGCTCGCCGTCGGGTTCGGTGATGCGCGTCAGCACGCCGAACAGTCCCGCCATTTCCATCGCGTGCGGTTCGATGTGCATGTGCGGCACGTCGGCGTTGCGCAACATCTTGCGGTAGATTTCGGCCTCCTGGGTGTACTCGAGGACGTACGGGAAGTCGATGCGTTTCGTCCGGTCGTTGAACGCCTCCATCTTCTCGTCGCCCTTCTTGTCGCGGTACTCGGGCATGTTCGTCCGCCCGACGATGACCTGGTCGATGTCGATTCGGGGGTTGTTCTTCGGCTTGATGGTCTGTTCCTGACTCGCGTGCAGGAAGTCGTAGAGGAACTCCCGCTGGAGTTTCAGCAGCTCCTCGCCGGAGAACAGACCCCTGTTGGCGTTACAGAACGCACCCGAGTAGTCGAACGCGCGCGGGTCGGACTCGCCGTACACCGCGAGCTTCGAGTAGTTGACGTCGCCCGTCAGTTCCGTCTCGTCCTGGTTCTTCTTGTCCTTCGGTTCGAACGTCTCGATGCACTGCCGCTTGTTCTCGCTGGCGACGAGTCTGATGATCTCGACGTGGTTCTCCAACACCGACTGGAGGTCGTCGTCGTACTCCGCCAGCAGTTTGTCCATGTAGAACTCGCTGGCGGGGTCGAGCGACTGCTCGTTGCGGATGGTGTACGGCGCGTCGAGGTTCTCGTTCAGTCGCTCGATGACTCTGTCGCGCTGTTCCTGCGGAAGCAACACGATGGGGTCCTGGTTCATCGGCGACTGGACGGTGTCGTCGGCGGGGTCCTGGTCGCGGATGACGTCGCAGAGGTTCGTCCACCGGAAGGTGTACATCCGACCCTCGTCGCGCATCGTGTAGTCCTCGAAGTAGCGTCGGACCATCAGGTCGAAGTGCGACTTGCCGGACCCGACCGGGCCGAGAAGGAGTTTGATACGCTTCTCGGGGCCGAGTCCGCGAGCGCCGCTTTTCACCTTGTTGACGAACTCGTGGATGGACTCGTGGACCTCGCGGCCGTAGAAGATGTTCTCGCCCTCGTGGAGGGGGTCTTCCGACGCCATGAGGTACTCGACGACACCGGCGTCTTCGTCGTACTCGGTGCCGTAGTAGTCGAACATGTCGGCAACGCGCTGGTGGGCGTTGCGAGCGATGCGCGGGTCGTCGTACAGTTCGCGCAGGTACCAGTCGAACGTGTTCGCCTCGCGGAGGTCCGCTGGCACGGAGTCCTGGTAGTGCTGGCTCAGGTCTTCGAGGGTTTCGATTTCGCCGTTCATTGTATCACTGACGGAGTCTCGTGTAGTCTGCGGACGGGCGCCTGTCGCGGACGAAAGCTCCGTCGCGCGACGACCGGCCGCGACTCGCCGGTCCGCTGACGCGTCGCTCGCGCCGTGGGGCGTGGTAGTCGTGGCCGACAGTCGTTCGTCCGTGACATCGTTTGACACACCTCCTTCGCGCACGACGACGTTATCGGCGACTGCGAACGACACAGAACGGCTCTCGTTTGGCGAGCGGTGCGGGGAGGGTGATTGCTGCATCCACCTCGGAGTTGTCCGAGACTATTTAGAGTGTGAGTCAGTAGCATACATAAGTCTTTTCCCAATTTCGGGTCCGTTCACGAAATTGGAACGGAGAAATAGGCAGACGCAGCGACGATGGACGACGCTCCCGAACCTATCACGAGAGAGATTTATGTACTCGCTCGCACTTTCGAGGGGTAATACCGGGAGACGGGAGCCGCGACCGACCGGCGCCGAGCGTCGAACGCGACCCGCGACGACGAACGGGTCGGCTTAACCGCTCGGCGACCGAACTCCCTCGTATGAGCTTCGATGCGCTCCCCGACGGGTGGACCGTCTGGAACGACGAACCGGAGGGCCGGGCGATTCTCGCCTACCGACCGGACGTGTTCGACAGCCAGCAGTTCCCCGCCCCCTGTATGCCGACGGTGTTTCTCAGCAACGGTTCGCGGAAGCGGCGGCCGGGTGCCTCCCAGATAGAGACCGACACGTGGCACGTGACGCTCCTGTTAGAGCCCGAGATCGAGGCCGAGACCACCGAGTACGACTCCCGAGCGGCCGGCGTCGACGGCGCCGTCGAGTGCGCGCGTCGGTTCGCCGACGGCGAGGTGGAGTACCGGTCGCTGTACCAGGTTCCGCGCGAGGAGTACTTCGAGAAGCTCGACGAACTCACCGGCCGCGAGAGCTGAGCGTCGGCTCGGCCGACCCGGTGTCCGACGGACGCGAGGCTTAACACCGAGGCCGTCAAACGCCCGCTCATGTCGACCGTCACGCTCATCGGCACCCGCCTGGCGGAACCGGGCCGAGAGTTCGTCTACGAGGGCGAGTCCACCGCCTGCAAGGGGTGTCCGTACCGAAAGCAGTGTCTGAACCTCTCGGAGGGGACGCGCTACCGCGTCCTCGACGTCCGCGAGAACACTCAGACCCTCGAATGCGCGGTCCACGACGGGGGCGTCCGCGCCGTCGAAGTCGAACCCGCACCGGTTCCGGCGAACGTCCCCTCGAAGGGGGCGTACGCCGGGAGCAAAGCCCGCCTGCAGGGGCCGTGTCCGCACACCGAGTGTCCGAGCCACGAGTTCTGCGAACCCGACGGCGCCGACTTCGACGAGGAGTACCGCATCCAGTCTATCGTCGGCGACCCGCCGCACGACTACTGCCACCTCGACCGGTCGCTGACACTCGTCGAACTGGAACCGAAGGAGAACTGAGTCGACTCTCGGCGCGTCGGCGTCGGGTCGCTTTCTCTCGCCGTCTCACTCCAGGGTGCCGACCCGCTCGGCGGTGTAGCCGAACAGGTCGGGGTAACCGTACGGCGAGAGCAACACCGGGTAGAAGTCGACTTCCGCGGCGAGTTCTTCGCCGTCGTAGGTGGCGAACCGTGCGCCCGCCTCGACCGCCTCGAAGTTCGTCGCGAACACCTCGTACTCGCCGGCGGGCGGCTTCGGTATCTTGTCCGCCAGTCGGAAGACGGACACTTCGTCGCTCAGCCCCGCGTCCAGGCGGTCGGCGCTCTCGGGGGCGGGGAGGACGCCCGTCGCCGCGAGGAAGCCGCGAATCAGGTCGTAGGCGTTCTCGGCGGCTTCGTCGCTGCCCTGTAATCCGCACTCGACTTCGACGGTGTGGGCGTGGTCGATGAGCCGACCCTCCGCGAAGCCGTCGGTCTCGACGAGCACGTCGACCGGGAGGTGCGGGCAGACCGCGCGGGCGACGGCGTCGACCGAGTCGACGACGGCGAACGGTCGCGGCGTCGACTGCGTGGAGTGCAGCGCCAACACCGTGCAGTCGCGGAGTTCGGTGACGAGGTCGTACGCGAGGCGGCGCTCGTGGCTCTCGGCGTCGGCCGACCCCGGAAAGGAGCGGTTGAGGTCGTCGTCGAGGTAGCGAACGCCGCGTTCGAGCGCCTCCTCGTTGGCGACGACGAGTTTGACGGGGCGTTCGACGGTCGGCTCTTCGGCGAGCAGGCGTTCGACCGCGAGCGGACCGCACGGCTCGTCGCCGTGAATCCCGGCGACGACGGCGACTTCGGGTGTCCCCTCACCCAGTTGGTGAACACGCATGAACGTGGCCAAAGCGGGGGACGGTGATATCGTTTTAGAAACTCCCGGAGAGCTGTCATCGCGTCGACGCCACCGAGAGAACCGGGAAAGTTCAGTCGAGACGGTCGGCGTACTCGTAGTCGGATTCGTACGCCGTCGGTCGGTGGTCGTCGAGGCTGATGCGAAAGCCATCCAGCGCGGTCGGGTCCTCCAGCGCCGCCCGCATCGCCTCTCGGATCTCGGGCAGGTCGACGCCGTAGAAGTCGTCCGGGACGCCGCGGAGGTACTGGAGCGCGGTCCGGAACAGCGAGCGCATCCCGTCGTCGTCCTCGAAGTCGAAGTGCTTGTACGTCCCCGCGGCGACCTGCACCATCCCGTGGAGGAAGGCGCTCTCGGTGGTGCCGCTGCCGTAGTTGTACCACTCGTCCTCGAAGCAGTCGTGGCTCTCGTGGAACTCGCCGGCGTTGAACAGGCGGACGCCGTGTTCGACGGCGCGGCGGAGCGTAGCGTGTTCCCACCGGTTGTCCGCGCGCCACCCGGTCGGGTCGCCGAGCGGCGGGGCCACGCTCGGGTCGCGGGTGTGCTCGTCCATATCGGTGAGTCCGCGTCGAGACGGGTAACTGCATCGGTGGTCCGAAGCCCGCTCGACTCGCTCGGCGCTACGGCTCCGCCGCGGCGTCGAGCATCTCGTCGACGAACTCGTCTAACTTCGACGCGTCCGGACCGGGTCGAGCGTGCGTCTCGTAGTCGATTTTCTCGGGGAGCGTCGCCGTCTCGGGGCCGATTCGGTCGCCGATTTCTCCGTCGTCTCCCCGGCGCTTTCGCTCGACCAGTTCCTCGGCCAGCGCGAGCAGGTCGTCGTCGAAGACGTCCGGTGCTTGCTCGGCGAGGAACGTCGGGACGTCGACGTGCGGGAGTTCGTGTCTTCCTTCTTCGCCCGTGGCCAGGAGGTATCGCGCGCTCATCACCGCGACGAGCACCGCGAGGTTTCGCTTCACCGTCTGTCTGGTCTTCGTCGACCGGACGGTTCGCTCGACGAACTCGTGCGACGGACGTTCCGCTCCGCTCGCCGATTTCGACTCGACGTGTTCGGCGGGGATACGCGCCGGTTCCTCGCTATCGACGAGGTGGCGCGGAATCGTGAACTCCCCGTCGCTCCCGCGACTGCGGACGACGTACGCCTCGTCGGTGCGCTCGACGATGGGATACAGTTGCTTCTCGCTGTCGACGAGGTGCCACGAGAGATACTTCCGGTAGTTCGACTTCGCGATGCCGCGGTAGCAGTAGTAGAGACTCACCGGGTCGAACGTCGCCTCGACGTACTCGCGGAGCGTGTCGGCGTCGAACCGCTCGCGGTATCGAATCGGACTCCGGAGCGCGTCGATCGCCCCGTCGTTCGACTGCGAGAGGAGTGTGGCGAACTTCGTCACGCCCCACCCCGAGAGTTCGATGTCGGCCCCGAACGTCCGCTCGACGGTGTCGCGCGGTTTGGAGAGGTGAAACCCCGTCCGGAGGTCGCGGGGCGCGTAGACGACGCCCACGTCGTAGTCGCTCTCCGGCGAGTCGAGCCCCCACGCGTGGCTCCCGCGAGCGACGGCGAGCACGACCGAGACATCGCGTTCGGCTTCGAGTTCGCGGAGCGCGTCCTCGATTCGCTCTCGCGCCTCCGCCGGAATCGTCGTCACGGTTCCGGGATGGTTTCGGCGAGTGCGTAGGTGTTTCGGACGCTCGCTCTCCGTTCCCGAACCCGTATCTACCCCGGGTGTGCCGCGAGTTCCGGAACGTTTTAGCGTTCCGAGGTTCCACCGAAAACTGCGTGCGAGGGTAGCCAAGCCCGGAAACGGCGGCGGACTCAAGATCCGCTCCTGTAGAGGTCCGTGGGTTCAAATCCCTCCCCTCGCACTAATCGCCGCCGCACTCACGCGGCGGCGTGAACGTGCACAACGGGAGGATTTGAATGAGGCCGGTCGCCTCGGCGTCCGGACGTAGTTCAAATCCCTCCCCTCGCATCGTCGGGGTCCACCCCCGTGATGCGGAAGACCGCTCTCGGAGCGCTCTTCCCTCGCAAAACTTCTCGTCGAAATCGACCGCCGAGCGACTTCGCCGTACTGCTCTTGCCGAATCCTCGTCGCCAGCGACGCCGCTACGCAACTACTGAGCACCGAAAAAGCGGGAACCCTACTGCCTCGTCGCCGCCGACAACTCCTTCAGATTGCTTCTCGCCGCCGTCGCTTCACCGCGCTCGCGACGAGCTTCCGTTGCCGGAACCGCCGTCGGTCAGCGGTCGTCCGCCCTCGGTCACGAGGCTGTCGGCGAACATCTGCGCTTCGTCGGCGGTCGGTCGGCATCCGTCGTCCATCTCCTCGCAGATGCGACTGACCAGGTCGGTCATGTGCTGGCGCTCGCCGTTCTCGTAGACGTACTCGAACACGTCGTTGTAGGCGTACTCCTCCCAGTGACTGGCACTGTCCTCCTCGAAGCGCGTGTCGGCGAGGTACTTCAGCTGTCGAGCGGCAGTTTCTGGGTGCATGGGAACGCGTTCTACGTCGACGGGTATAAAACTACTCTATTTCAGAACTGAGTTAATTACTTCGAACGGCCGATGTGCGGCGTCTCAGACCTCGAAACTGGCGTCGAGGTACGCTTCGAGCAGGTTCGGGAAGTCCCGTCCGCGGAGGTAGCGGAGGCCGAAGTCCTCCGCCCAGTCGATGATACCCGTGTCCTCGGTGACGACGCCGGCGTCGAGTTCGCGGGCGAGTACCAGCAGGTCGAAGTCCTCCTGCGAGTCGACGACGCCGCGTCGGAGCGTCTTCCGGTAGTCGTGACGGAGGTCCGAGATGGCAGCGTCGGCGACGCCCGCCTCGGCGGCGTCGCGGACGGCGTCCTCGGCGACGCGCAGCCCGCTGTCGACGCGGGAGCTCATCTCGCGCATGAACCGCGAGACGACTTCGGCCGGAATCATCACCTCGAAGCGCGAGGGGTGTTTACGGATGACCCACGTGTTCAACTGGGCCGTCGCTTCCTCGTCGACGCCGCGGTTCCGGAGTACGACCATCAGTTCGTCGTGCACCGACGGCGGCATGTAACAGGAGATGTTGAGCCGGAGTTTCGCCAGCGCCAAGGTGTCCAGCAGTCGGACGAGCGCGTCCTCCATCGTCTCGCCCTCCGCGCGAATCTCGTCGGAGAGAAACAGCGAGGTGTCGAGAACGAACCGCTGTTTCAGCGGATAGTCGGCCATCGAGCGTCGATAGGCGGGGACGGTACATGAACCTCCGTGGCGACCCGACGGAAACTCGTCGGACCGACGGCGACGTATCGCCGGCCGTGAGAAAAGATTCATGTTGGTAGGTAGCATAGCACAGTATGCGAGGGTCGCAAGGATACACCGGACGACCGCACCCGTTCACACCGGACGCGGTTAGACGCAAACACCAAGAAATCCGTAAGAGGAAATCGAGGTCAACGCGTCGCAGGAGAACCGACCCCGCCCGCATTTGGCCGTACGAGGTCAGAAGAAGGTCAAGTAACGGACGACGTGAAAACGGCGTTCGCGAAACCGACGTGAGTCGGATGGGCCGTTAGGGCGGCTGAAAACGTCCCCCGTCCGAGTCCAATTTGTGATTCTCGCCTTCTCACACACCGAGACGCGGAGCGTCGCGTCGACGTAACCCGTTTTCACCGCGCAGAGTGCGCACCGCCGACGTATCGCGTATCGAAATCGACGCCTATTCGGTCCGGTCGGCCGCCGACCTACCAATGGCAGACGTTTCACTTCGCGCGGCCGTCGCCCGACGCGCCGCCGAGGCGGGCGCGGCAGTCGCGTTCGACCGCTTTCGACGCGGCATCGACGTAGAGACGAAAGAGGGCAAGACCGACGTTGTCACGCAGGCCGACAGAGACGCGCAGGCCCGCGTCGCCGACGTCATCGCTGACGCCTTCCCCGAAGACGAACTCGTGGGGGAAGAGAGCGTAGCGCCGCGGGCTACGGAAGAAGCGAGCGGGCGAGGCCCGCGGGCCGACGACGCGCTCAAAGCCGTCCCCGACGACGGCGACGCGTGGGTCGTCGACCCTATCGACGGGACGAACAACTACGTCCGGAACATCCGCATCTGGGCGACGGCCGTCGCCGCCGTCCGCGAGGGCGAACCCGTCGCCGCCGCGAGCGCACTCCCAGCACTCGGCGACACGTACGTCGCCGACGCCGACGCGGTTTACCGAAACGGACACGAGGTCTCGGTGAGCGACGAGACCGACCCCGAGAAGAGCACCGTCGTCCCCACAGTCTGGTGGGATTTCGACCACCGCGACGAGTACGCGGCCGCGACGCGCGAAATCGTCGAGCGGTTCGGCGACATGCGGCGATTCGGCTGTGCGCAGGCCGTGCTGGCGATGGTCGCCGACGGGTCGCTGGAGGGGACGATAACGAACATCGTCACGAACCCATGGGACACCGTCGCCGGCGTGTACATGGTCCGGCGCGCGGGCGGCACCGTCACCGACCTGGAGGGCGACCGCTGGCGACACGACTCGAAGGGACTCGTCGCCTCCAACGGCGCGGTCCACGACGAGGTGCTCGCCGCGGCCCGCGGTATCGAGAAACTGGACGACTGACCGGGAGGTCCGCCGAACGTCGACGATTGCCGACCGGTTGCACGATTCGGTAGGCAGAAGTCGCCGGCCGTCCAGTTGCGCGCATGGAACTCGACGACACGGACCGTGCGATTCTCCGCATCCTCCAGGAGGACGCCCGCACCCCGTTCAGCGAGATCGCACGTCGAATCGACATGTCGAGTGCGACCGTCCACGACCGGGTGGGTCGGATGGAGAACGCCGGCGTCATCGAGGGGTACCACGCCAAAGTCGACCCGAAGGCGGCGGGATACGGCACGTCGGCGCTGGTCGGCCTCCGAGTCGAACAGGGCCACGAGGCGGAGGCGCTGGAGCGCCTCGAAGAGCTCGACGCAGTCAAGGAGATCTACCTGACCACCGGCGAGTGGGACGTGATGCTCCGGGTGTTCGCCCCCGACACGGAGGGGCTGCGCGAACTAATGTTCGACCACATCGCGGCGATGGACGGCTTCTCGCGCTCGCAGACGATGGTCATCCTCGGCACGGAGTACGAACGCGCCGGAGTGCCGCTCTGAGCGTCGCTTCGCCCGTTCTGCCGCTCTGAGCGGCGACTCGCTCGTTCTGCCGCTCGGCAGTCCCGTCTATCCGTCTCGAACGCCCGAGACCGGAACCCTCAACACGCGTCACTCCGGCAGTTCGGGTATGTCAACGGTCGCAGACCGCGTGGAGGCGAACCCCGAGCGGACGTGGCTCGCGGCGATGGCCGCGCTCCTCGCCGCCCTCGTCGGCGGGTCGCTTCTCTTTCCCCGCATCGTCTACGATGGCTTCCTCTGGCACTACTTCTGGGGCCCGGTCGTCGCCGACGGCGAAGGCGCGACGTGCGCCGTCCGCGCCGACGGCACGACGACGCTCCTCGACAGCGCCGCGGCGTGTCAGTCCGCGACGGGCTTCGTCGCCTACCCCGGCTACACGCTCGTCTCGGAGGCCGGCTACGTCGTCACCCTCCTCCTGATGCTCGGCGGCGTCGTCCTGCTCCTTCGCCGCCTCGACATCGGCACGAGTCGTAAACTCTTCTACGCGCTGTTCCCGTTCATGCTGTTCGGGGGGGCGCTCCGCGTCGTCGAAGACGCGGGCATCGCGGCGATGCGCGCGGGCGTCGAACCCGCTATCCCGTTCCCCTGGAGCGCGCTCATCATCAGCCCGTTCATCTACTTCACCGTCTTCTTCGTCACGCTCGCGGCCGTCGTCGCCACCGTGACGCTCTCGCGCCGCGGCGTGCTCGACGAGTTCTACCGGCCGCTGGCGGCTATCGGGACGGTCGTCCTCGCGGTGACGCTCGCGTATCTCGGCTACCTCGCGGCGACGACGGAGTACGTCACGTTCTACCCCCAGGTCATCACCGTGATGCTCGTCGCGACCACCGTCGCCACCGCCGTCACGTGGTGGCTCGTCGAGACGTACCGGCCCGAACTCAACGCCGGAACCGCCTACATCGGTCTGCTGCTCATCTGGGGGCACGCCCTCGACGGCGTCGCCAACGTCGTCGGTCTCGACTGGATGCCGGCGCTCGGCGCGGGGCCGAACCTCGTCCCGAAGCATCCGGTGAACGCCGGTATCGTCGACGTCACCGCCGCGGTGCTGCCGGCGTCGGTGCTCGCGGTGACCGGCGACGCGTGGCCGTTCCTGCTCGTGAAACTCGCCGCCGCGGTGTTCATCATCTGGATCTTCGAGCCGGAGATATTCGAGGAGAGTCCGCGCTACGCGATGTTGCTCCTCATCGCTGCGCTCGCGGTGGGACTCGGTCCGGGCACCCGCGACATGCTCCGAGCGACGTTCGGTATCTGAATCGGCGCTGGCCCCGTTTTCCCGTCGTCTCAGCCCGCTATCGTACTCGTCTCGCCGTCGGCGCGGACGGTGATGACCGTACAGTCGAGCTTCTCGCGGAGGTACGACTCGATGTCGGGGTCGTCCAGGAACTTCCGGAGCATTCGTCGCCAGCGCCCGGCCTGTTTCGACCCGATGACGACGATGTCCGCGCCCTCGGCGGCGACCTCTTCGAGAATCGTCTCCTCGACGAGGAAGCCGCGGCGGATGACGTAACGGGCGCGCGACACGCGGCCGAACTCCGCCTGCGTGGCCCGTTTCAGCTCCGCTCGGGTGACGTTCTCGCCGTTCTGGTAGAGGTTCACGTGGAGGACGGTCAGCTCGGCGTCTCGTTCCTCGGCGATGCGCACCGCTTCGCGCAACGTCGCCTTCGAGTGGCTGGTCAACGGGTACCGAACCGGGACGACAACCAACGTCATTACAGAACGGTCAGCGTTCGCAGGTGTGAATATTTCTATCCGGTCCGCGATAGGTACTGGAGACGTACCGTCTCGCCTACCGAACGGACGCTCGGCGAACGTCGCCCGTCGAATCCGGTCACTCGCTCGCCGGCCGTCGACCCCGGTCACTCGCTCGTCGGCCGTCGAATCCGACCGTCGACGCTCGCGGAGACGCCGAACTCGCGGGCGTACTCGGCGAGTATCTCGTGTTGGATGCCGTACTCGCCCGCGCGGTGGCGCTGCTCGATAACCGGGAACTCGTGGTCGCTGTGGAGGAGATACTCCGCCGTCGCGACGCGGTACAGTCGGTCGGGGTCGACGGGGTCGCCGCCGACGCGTACCCCGTCGAGGTCGTTTCGGTCGTCGTCCCACCGGAGCGTCGCGCCGCTGACGTGGCCGTGCCACCAGTGCGGTTCGCCGAAGTCGACCGCGCCGCCCGCGGCCTGCCGGAACGCCGTCAACAGCTCCTCACCCGTGAGTTCGGCGACGACGACGGGTTCGGCGAAGGGGACGACGCTCACGAGGTCGGCGACGGTCACTTCGCCCGACAGCGGCGGACCGTTCCGGATACCGCCGCTGTTCTGCAGGCCCACGTCGGCGTCGGCGGCCCACCGGTACGCGTCGGCGACGAAGTTGCCGACGGCGCACTCGCCGCCGAAGACGACCCCCTCGCTCCGCCGCATCGGCGTCTCCGCCTCGCCGACGACGCTGTCGAGGCCGGACTCGGCGAGTCGGCTCCGAAGCGCCGCGACGAGCGCCCCGTCGACCGGCGCGTCTCGCTCTCCGAGCCGGTGGCGCTGCGCGCGTGCGCCGTCTCCGTCGAGCGTCACTTCGAGCACCGTCCGGCCGTTGACGCCGGGTCGCAGGAGGAGCGTGTCGTCGACGTACTCGGCTCGCGCCGAGTGGACGTGCCCGCCGAGAACCGCGTCGACGTTCACCCGCTCGGCGAGTTCGCCGTCGCCCGCACCGAGGTGGGAGACGGCGACGACGTAGTCGACGCCCTCGTCGCGGAGGTCGGCGACGGCGCGCTCGGCCGCCTCGTACGGGTCGGTGAACGTCAACTCGGCGGCCTGCGGGTTCAGCGAGTCGGTCGCGGGGTCGGTGAGGCCGAAGAAGCCGATATCGTCGCCCTCGACGGTCTCGACGGTCCACGGGACGACGCCCTCGTCGCTGCCGAACGGCTCGCCCTCCTCGTCGCGGACGTTCGCGCTCACCCACGTCTGCGGGGCGTCGACGACCAACCGACGGGTCGCGTCGGGACCGTAGTCGAAGTCGTGGTTGCCGAACGTCTCCACGTCGCTGCCGACGGCGCGGAAGAAGTCGAGCGCCTGTCGGCCCTTCGAGACCAGCGCGAGGACGCCCGGCGAGGTGTTGTCGCCGCTGCCGACGACGAGCGAGTCGGGGCCGCCGAGCGAGGAGAGCAGCCCCGCGAGCCGGCCCGCGCGCTCGGGGTCGTCGTAGACGTTCTCTATGTCGGAGTAGTGGAGCAACCGCGGCATTCACTCCGCGTCGGAGCGGCCGCGGTAAGAAGCCTGCGGCTTTATTCGAGCTTGAAGGCGACGGTCGCCTCGGCCTGGTACTGTCGCCCGTCCTGGGCCATCTCGACCATCAACTCGTCCACTTCGACCCAGTAGACGTTCTCCAGGGTCTCCTCGGCGCGGTCGACGGCGTCGTCGACGGCCGCTTCGAATCCCTCGTCACTCTGTCCGATGAGCGTGATCTTCTTGAACACCATCTCGGGTGCGACTACGGTTCGTGACGGTAAAAATGCACACGACGGTCACACGTTCCGAGAAACGGTGGCGACGCGTCCGTTCCTGTCGATGCACGTTCTCGGCGACGTGTCCGTCCCCATCGGTGCACGTTCTCGGCGACGCGTCCGCTCCGTTCGGTTACTTCGCCTGCTCCGACTTCGTCCGACTCCCGCCGAACCTCGCCGCCACCGCGCCGACGACATCCGAGAGGTGTGCGGTCCCCCAGATGGCGACGACGACGCCGCCGAGCGTGTTGAACATGATGTCGACGAGCGTGTCGCTGAGGCCGAACTGGGTCAACACCGGGTCGCCGCCGGTCATCGCGGCGACCTCGCCGATGGCGAACTCCAGTACCTCCCAGAACACGCCGAAGGCGACGGTGAACATGAGGATGAACACGAACACGAACCGCGGCGGGAGCTCGACCGCGTCAGTGTGGACGTCCAGCGCGCGGGTGACGGTGTAGCCGACGGCGGCGACGATGGACGCCGACAGCGTGTGCGTCATGTGGTCCCACCACCAGAACTGGCGGTAGAGCCCCGTCTCGACGCCGGGAAGCCCGCCGCTACCGATGGCGTGGAGGAAGACGGCCGTCGTCACCCACAGCGTCAGTCCCGCGTCCATCGGGATGTGGTAATCCCGTTCCAGAAGGGCCGGGAGGTACGTCACGCCGAGGCCGACGCCGGCGTTGACGACGACGCCCACGTCGCCGCGTTCGACGCCGATGGCGACCATCCCGACGAGAAACAGCTGCATCAGCCGCGCCAACTGGGTCTGCCGCCGACCGCTGATGCCGAGTTTCTCACGTACTCTCATCGGCTCTCACCTCCGCCGACGGTCGCCGGAAGCCGCTCGCGGGCGTGCGAACGGCGGCGGAAGTAGAACTCGAACAGCAGTCCGGCCCCGACGCCCGCGAGCGTCGCGGCGACGAAGTCCCACATCATCGCGGTGTGGACGACGTCTCCGGGGCGGCCGTCTAGGAGGAACTCGGTGCCGAGATAGAGGTCCGAGAGCCACTGGACGACGGCCCACACCCCGGCGGCGGCCATCGTCGTGACGGCGACGAACAGGACGGCGAAGGAGTCGTTCATCCGCACGGGCGTGAACACGTCGAGTTCGACGGCGACGACGAGCGCGACGGCGGCGACGGCGAAGTAACGGACGACGCGTCCGCTGAGCGTCACGCCGTCGATGGTCTGACCGCCGACGAACGCCTGTCCGACGACCGGGAGCACCGCCAGCGCCAGCACCTCCCACGGCAGCATCGCCCGCGGGTTCCGGTAGGCGACGGCCGGAACGGCGGCCAGTCCGGCGGTGGCGAGGACGAACCCCGCCTGAACGAGTTCGCCGGTCAGCAGTTCCCCCGTCCCGGCGGCGCAGAGAACGGCGACGAAGACCCACCCGACGGCCGCGTTCGTCCGCTCGTTTTCGACGACGTGGCTCAGTCCCGACCGATTCATGCGCCCCTATCGTTCTGTTCCGAGCAAAAGGCTTCCCACTACGGCGGCCGCTCGCGCGCCGAGTCGGGACCGCGGCCGTGCGGTCACGACCGACTCAGGCGACGAGATACGCGACCGTGTACGCGAATCCGGCGATACTCACCGCCGCGAGACCGGTACAGAGGGCAGCGACTCTGTCCGGTAGTTCTACTCGTCGACTCCGGATTCCGACGCGGGGGGCCGCACCGACCATCCCGACGGCGAGGACGCTGAACACGAACGGGTACGACAGTTCGAGCGTCGGCGCGGGGATGAGCAGCACGCTGACGGCGTACGCCGCACCCAGCGCCGCGCGCCCGTCGATGGCGTCACGGAGCGAGTAACCGGAGAGGGAGAGCGCGACGACGAGGGCCGTCCAGATGGTGAGCAGTTCGAGACCGAACGCGCCCAGCAGGTTCAGCGTCGGGTCGACGCTGAACGACAGTCGGTCCGCGAACAGCGTCGCGTCGAGCGGGTAGAACATCTCCGGCGGCGACCCGGTGAACAGGTCGCCGAACGGGTGCGAGACCAGTCCGACCAGCGCCGTCGAGAACGTCGCGCGCGGACTCAGGTCGGTCCAGCGCTCGACTCCCTCCGCGATGGCGACGGCGACGGCGACGAACAGCGAGACGACGACGGCGCCGAGGCCGCCGGAGACGGCGGCGGCGACGGCGACGACCGCCGCCAGCAGCGCGACGGCCGCGACGAGTTCCCGCTGCCGCCGCAGACGACGGCCGCGAAGCCACAGCGCCGCCGCGACGGCGACGACGGGCGCGACGAGCACGGAGTGCGTCATCGCTCGGTGGACGAGGTTGCCGGTTTGCCAGAACTGCGAGGCGACCGAGAGCGCGTCGGTCGTCTGCGCGCCGACGACGCCGACGAACGCGTAGGTGATGTCGACGTCGGGAGCGGCGGCGAACGCCGCGGCGACCGCTCCCAGGGAGAGCGCGCGCGTCGAGTCGACGCCGCGAATCGCGGCCGCACCGGCGACCAGCGCGAAGGCGAAAACCGCGTGCCCGACGAACATACCGGTGGTTGCGCGGCGGAACAGATAAGCAGTGCGGACCCGGGGGTCGCCGACGCGGGCAGCGGTCGGAGTTCGGGAGTCGCCGGCGCTCTCCGCGTCTCAGGCGTAGTCGTCGAGCTTCGTCCACTTCTTCTCTATCTCGGCGTTGCTGCGAACGACGGTGTCGTCTTCGACCCGCATACGGGTTTTGCGGAGTTCGATGCTCACGACCTCGCCGGTTACGTCGCCGGCGACGACCCGGTCGCCGGGGTTGAAGTCGGGGTCGCGCAGCAGGTAGACGCCGGCGACCGCGTCCGCGATCATCCCCGAGGTGGCGTAGGAGACGCCGAGGGCGACGAACCCCGCGGCGGTTCCGAGCGACGCGGCGATGCCTTCGAGACCGACGATGGAGAGGAACGACAGCGCGACGGCGAACCAGAGAAACACCGAGACGATGGTCGCGACGAACTGCCGGTAGGCCGGCGACTCGCCCGGGAGCGCTCGTCGCAACGCCACCCTCACGACGAAGAGGACGAGTTTGACGACCGTCGCCGCGATCAGCAGAAACAGCGCTCCGACGAGGAGCACCGGAATCGCGTCGACTAGCTGGGTGAGAAACGCCGCTACGGCGTCGTCGACGACGCCGGTCTGTAAGACGGGTGGCTGCATAGCCGAAAAGTAACCGCCGAACTGATAAATTCCGCCCCCGACAGTCGAGCGACCGTCAGGCGACGGCTGGAACGTCTTCGCGGATGACTCGATAGTTGTCGTCGGCGGCGTCGCCGTCGCCGACGCTGATGACCGCCCACTCGTAGGTCCGGGCGGTGCGTTCGAGTCGTCGACAGAGCGAGTCGGCGTGTTCGTCCCAGGTGACGAAACATCGGAACGGCGGGCCGTCGTCGCGCCCGCCGTCGGCGAGCGTGCGACCCATCGTGTCGTCGTCTGCGACGGCCGTCACTTGGACGGTGCGCCACTTTCGTTCGGCCCGTAGGTCCGTCCCCTCTCCGGATACGGTGTAGCCGAGGCGAGTGAAAATCGTCTTGGCTGCCTCGACTGGTGGCATGGTAACAGGGGCCATGTGAGCGAACGTACTCCCGCGTGTTTGATAAACCTTGTCACAGTCGCCGAAAACAGTCCCGAACTTCTGAGCGAGAGGTGTACGGTCGACACGCTGGTCCGAATCTACGCTCTGGTCCGAATCTACGCTCTGGTCCGAATCTACGCTCTGGTCCGAATCGACACACCTCGTCCGGCGGCCTCACTCGTGGGCGGCGTCCCACTCGTCGGGCTTCTTGATGTTCCCGCAGGTGTTGCACTCGATGCGGCCCATCGTGTCCATCGCGTTGTCGAACGTCTCGCAGTTGCCGCAGAGATACCCCCAGCGAACGTCGCGTGACTCTGAGACGTACGTGGTGAAAAACGGCGCTTTCGATCCGCGTTCGCCGTCGCTGCGGTCGACGTAGACGGTGTCGTCTGCGGGCGTCGTCGCGAGTTCCAGTTCCATGCGTTCGACTACGGGCGACTGGAGTTAATTACGTTTCTAGGTGCGGAAGCTCTCGCCGCAGCCGCATTCGGAGACGACGTTCGGGTTCTCGACGTGGAAGCCCGCGGCCTGCAGGCCGCCCTCGTAGTCGAGGACGCTCCCGCCGATGTAGCGGCGACTCGCCGGGTCGACGAAGATGCGGAGGCCGTGGTGTTCCGTCACCGCGTCGTCCGATTCGGGTTCGTCGTCGAAGCGCATTCCGTACGAGAGGCCCGCACAACCGCCCTGTTGGACGAAGAGGCGGAGCCCCGCGACGTCGGTGTCCAGTCCCTCACCCTCCAGAAGCGAGAGCGCTTCCGACGCCGCGCTCTCGGTCACCTTCACCGGTGTTTCGGCGTCACCATCGACGGATTCGGTACTCATGGCTGAGCGTATCGTCCGAAAGGTGTTAACTGTGACGCTGATTCACAGGGCCGAGCGACGCCGGCGAAACGTGGCTGGCGCGGCCCGCACGGTCCGAGACGTTTGCACTCTCTTCCAAAAGTTGTGAAAATCGAACAAGTTCTAGAATTTTTGGAATTCGTGGGTCCTCGAACAGTGTCCCTACGTTCCGCTATTCGTCGTCCGCGTCGTCCCCGCCGTCCGCACCGTCTCCGCCGTCCGTCTCGTCGAGTCGAACGCGGACGCTCTCGGCGTGGGCTTCCAGCCCTTCGGCCTCCGCGAGCGTCGTAATCGTCCCCGAGAGCGCGTTCAGCCCCGTTTCGTCGAGGCGTTGGACCGTCGTCGAGCGGACGAACGTGTCGACGGAGAGACCGCCGTACAGTTTCGCGCCGCCGTTCGTCGGCAGCACGTGGTTCGTTCCGGAAGCGTAGTCGCCGGCTGCGACGGGCGTGTACGGCCCGAGGAACACGCTTCCGGCGTTGGTGATGCGGTCGAGCAGTTCCTCGTCGTCGCGCGCCTGAATCGAGAGGTGTTCGGCGGCGTACTCCTCGGCGAAGAGGACGGCCTCGGGCATCGAGCGCGCCAGGAGAATACCGCTCGCGTCGTTGTCGAGCGCCTCGGAGATGACGCCACTGCGCTCGCGGTCGTCGACACCGGCTTCGACCGCCTCGGCGACGGCCTCGGCCGTCTCCTCGTCGTCGGTGACGGCGACGACCGAGGCCTCGGGGTCGTGTTCGGCCTGCGCGAGGAGGTCGGCGGCGACGAATCTCGGCGTCGCCGTCTCGTCGGCGACGACCAGAATCTCGCTCGGTCCGGCGAGGAAGTCGATTTCGACGTCGCCGCGGACCTCGGCCTTCGCCGCCGTCACCCACTTGTTACCCGGGCCGACGACCTTCTGAACCGAGTTGACCGTCTCCGTGCCGTAGGCGAGCGCGGAGATGGCCTGCGCGCCGCCCGCGGCGTACACCACGTCCGCGCCGGCAGCGTGAATCGCCGCGAGCGTCACCGGGTTGATCTCGTCGGCGGGCGGCGTGGCGACGGCGACGTGCTCGACGCCCGCGACTTTCGCCGGGATGACGCCCATCAGCGCGCTCGACGGGTAGGCGGCCGCGCCGCCGGGAACGTAGACGCCGACGCGTTCGAGCGGGCGAAACCGGCGGCCGAGTTCCCTCCCCGAGAAGTCGGCGCGCCAGTCCTCGGGGACCTGCCGTTCGTGGAACTCGCGGACGTTGTCGGCGGCCGTCTCGATGGCCTCGCGCATCCCCTCGTCGATGTCGTCGTACGCTCGCTCGGCGAGGTCCGTCACGTCGACGTTGCCGACTTCGACGCCGTCGAACTCGCGGGAGAACTCCCGGAGCGCCACGTCTCCCTCCTCGCGTACGCGGCCAACGATGTCGCGCACGTCGCTGCGGACGGCGTCGACGCCCGCGTCGCGCTCGAACAGCGCGTCGCGCTCGTCGGGGCCGAGATCCGCGATTCGCTTGACTTCCATGGGCGCGCTTCGAAGGCGGTGCGAAAAGACGTTCCGATAGTGAGAGACGCGCTCTCACGAACGTTTATCCGGGAGAGCGCGACCACTCCCGCCCGTGCGCTGACGACGTGACGCGCGGGGAACGAGGCGGTTGTGCGGCGACCCTCCGCGTGCTGGGAGCCTCGCCGCCTGCCAGCCCCCGATAGACGTCTTCACTCCTTCGTCACGTCTCTTCGATGGGAACGACGCCGAAAAACGAGAGCGCGGCGCGAACGAACAGGTAGACGACGAGGCCGAACGCCGCGAAGAACGTCGGCGCGGCGAGCAGCCGCGCGACGCCGTACGGGAGAAATATTCTGCTCGTCCCCATGACGACGAAACTGACGAGGATGAGGCCGAACGCCAGAAACGAGAGTTGGACGAAGCGATCGCGGTTCACACGTCCACGAGTGCGAAGCAGCGATATGGCTGTTCCGCCCTCGGCGGACTCAGTCGTCGCCGAGTTCTCGCATCGTCCCCTCGGAGGCGAACACCGCGTCGACGACGCGCTGCACCCGCTGTGCCTCCTCGAAGGAGACCAGGTTTCCGTCGCCGCCGTCGAGCGAGGTGACGAACTCGTCGACGAGCGTCAGCGTCGTCTGCTCGCGCATCTCGTTGAGCGTCGTCACGCCCCCCGCTTCGGAGTCACCGCGGTTCTCGACGAGTTTGTACCACTCGGTCAGCGTCAGCGACGACTCGGACCCGACGACCGTAATCGAGTTCTCCTCCGACTGCTCGTGGTCGCAGAGCAGGTCGAGCGTTCCGTGGACGCCGTCGACCTCGAAGTAGCCGACGATGGACTCCTCGTACGTCTCCGGACCGGTGTAGGTGACCTCGGCGCTGAGTCGCTCCACGGAACCGAAAATCTCCTGCACGCCGAACAGGAAGTGCGTTCCGACCTCGCGGAGCGGACCGCCCTGTTCTCTGCTCTTCAGCCACTCCACGTCCTGCCACTCGCGGGGCCACTGCGGGAATCTGAAGTCGAGATTGATTCGCTTCGGACGGCCCACGTCCCCGGCGTGGATGCGTTCTCGCATCTCGACGAACCCGGGCGTGTACCGGAACGGGAGGTTGACGGCCGTCGTCCGCTCGGAGGACGCCTCGAGTTCGACCATCTTCTCGCCCTCCGCGGCGTTCTCGGCGAGCGGTTTCTCGCAGATGACGTCTTTCTCCTGTTCGAGCGCGACCCGTGCGACTTCGAGGTGGCCGGTCGGCGGGATACCGACGTAGACGACGTCGACGGCCTCGGTTCCGATGAGCTCTCGGTAATCGGTGAACGCGGCGCAGTCGTACTCGTCGGCGAACGCCTCGACTTTCGACTCGACGAGGTCGCAGGCCCCCCAGACGTTCGTCCGTTCGTGAGCGGAGAACGATTCGGCGAGTCGGTTCCCGATGACGCCGCAGCCGACGATTCCCACGTCGTAAACCGGTTCGGTCGACATGGCGTCGAAGAGTACCGTCGCGGCAATGATTCTGGTCATTCCGGAACGGGTCGCGTCGCTCCCTGCGTCGACCTCGCGAGAAGACGAGAGGCGTGTCGCCGACAAGCTATCGTTGCTCGCGCCCGTGAACACTCGTGCATGGACGACTCAATCCGAGTCACCGTCGAGAGCGACGGCGAAGAGGAGGCGTTTCGAGTTTACGACACCGACGGGTCCGTCGAAGTCGGCGACGCGACGTTTCGGTTCGCTGTCGACGACGAGCGCCTCGGAACCGACGCCGACGCCACCGACGAGACCGGCTCGTCGTCCCCGAAAGCCGACCCGCCGACCGATCCGCGTCGACTCGTCGCCGTCGGCGACGTGCCCACGAACGGGACGGTCCGGTTCGAGGCCATCAACGGACAGCGCGGAACCGAGGGGATACTCGAACGCAGCGGCGACGACGTGTACGCGTGGCGCAACTCCTGTCCGCACAAACCGCACGTCAGACTCGACCCCGGATTCGGCGCTCGCACGACCGACGACCACATCGTCTGTCACGAACACGGGGCGCGGTTCGTCCGCGGCGACGGGTTCTGTACGCGAGGGCCGTGCCGCGGGCAGTCGCTCGACGCCATCGAGGTCGAGTGTCGAGACGGCGAGGTGTATCTCACCGACGACCGATTCGACTCGGGCCGTCGCCTCTAATCGGCGCGGAGGCGATAGCTGCGCCTCACCGTGTCGTTCGCCGACGGGCGCTCGTTACCCAGCGTCACCGCTACGGACTCGAAAATAACAGAATGTGGGGTCGTTTTGCCGCGAAAGCGGCGTACTAAACTGCTTTACAGGCGCGTGAGGTTCGTCGCGCGCGGGCCCTTCGGGGCCTGCTCGATGTCGAACTCCACTTCCTGTCCCTCTTCGAGGTCAGGGCCGCCAACGTCCTCCATGTGGAAGAAAACGTCGTCGTCCGCGTCGTCCGTCGAGATGAAACCGTAGCCGCCAGTGTCGTTGAAGAAATCAACTTCGCCTTTCGCCATTGCTTTTGAAACCAGTCGCCGTTCACGAATAAGGCTTGCGAATTTGTAGCGCCGCCACGTTAGATAAATTGACCATCAGTGGCCGAACTGGAAAAACGGTGGACGAGCGTGTTTCGTTGACCACGATTACAGGGTGTTGGCGACAGGTTTGACGGTTATCGAACGGTTTTCTGTAGTATCGGTCGTTCCGGTGTGGAGGAAGTCGGGGCTGGTCGTGGAACTCACCGGTCGGAGCTGTAGAATGTTGCCCGGGACACTAACGGCCGGCCTCATCCCGTGGCGGCATGCCGCGTCGGCCGGGAAACCCTCGTGCCAGGCAGCCGTCTCTTTGGGCCGGACGGCGGTTGCACTGATGTTGCGCGCCCGGGTTCGCCGCGCGGTCATCGCTCCCGAAGTGGGAACACTCGGGCGGGGACTAAAGGCACGCAGTCGACGTACTCTCCGCGCCCTCATACGGGTTTCGACCCGCTTCGCCGACGGACTCGAACTCGACTCGGTCGACCGCCGAGGGTCTCTCAGTAAATGGCCAAAGCAGGCGTCAAACCCCCCAATGTTCACGAATTTACGAGAAAATGCGACAGAATCCGAACCCACTTATGCGAGTGTCACCCACCCACACGCTAATGGCAGTACGCGTTGGCATCCTCGGCGCAACCGGTGCGGTCGGACAGCGATTCATCCAACTTCTCGACGGACACCCGAGCTTCGAACTCGCGGCGGTCACCGCGAGCGACGAGAGCGCGGGCGAGAGTTACCGCGACGCGGCGAAGTGGCGCGTCGACACGCCCATCCCGGACGACGTCGCCGGGATGGAAGTCCGACGAACCGCCGTCGACGACGTGCCCGACGACCTGGACCTCGTCTTCTCCTCGCTCCCCTCCTCGGCGGCCGCGGACGTCGAACCCGACTTCGCGGAGGCCGGTTACGTCGTCTCCTCGAACTCCTCGAACGACCGAATGGCCCCCGACGTTCCGCTCACCATCCCGGAGGTCAACGCCGACCACCTCGGACTCATCGAGGTCCAGCGCGACGAGCGCGGCTGGGACGGCGCGCTCATCAAGAACCCGAACTGCTCGACTATCACGATGACGCCGACGCTCGCCGCGCTCGACGCGTTCGGCCTCGAACGCGTCCACGTCTCGACCCTCCAGGCGGTCTCGGGTGCGGGCTACTCCGGCGTCACCTCGATGGAGATCATCGACAACGCCATCCCACACATCGGCGGCGAGGAGGAGAAGATGGAGAGCGAATCTCGGAAACTGCTCGGCTCCTTCGACGGCGCGGAGCTCTCGCTGCACGACGCCGACGTGTCGGCCTCGTGCAACCGGATTCCGACGCTCGACGGCCACCTCGAGAACGTGTTCGCCGAACTCGAAGCCGACCCCTCCGTCGACGAGATTGCCGACGCGATGCGCGAGTTCCCCGGCATCGACCTCCCGAGCGCGCCGGACCCGCTCATCCGCGTGTTCGAGGACCCCCACCGCCCGCAACCGCGTCTCGACCGGATGCACGGCGACGGGATGGCCATCTCCGCCGGCGGGATTCAGGAGACGAGTTCGGGTATCAAGTACAACTGCCTCGCGCACAACACGATTCGCGGTGCGGCGGGCGCGAGCGTGCTGAACGGTGAGTTGCTGGTTGAGGAAGGCTGGGTCTAGAACCCACCTTTTGCGCTGCGGGCCGCCTTCGGCGGCCCTCGGCAAAAGCTCTCTTCGCGGTTCCACCGCGAAGGCTTAGCAGACACTTCGCGTCTGCTCTCGGACCAAAAGCACCGTCAGAGACAAGCTCTGACGAGCCTTCGTTCGCTTCGCTCACGAGGACACTCCTCCTTCGCTTCGACGCTTCGCGTTTCCGCTCAGTCGTCGGCCGAAAATCGCTCCGCGATTTTCGTACACCAGGACCCGTTGAAGCCTATAGTTGGTGACAGTTTGGTGAGACCGTGCTGAATAGAGAGCGCTTATCGGTCACAGTGTTACCTTCTGGTGGACTCCTCAACGAGTGGCCGTACACATTCGTCATTGGTTCTGCTCTTCCATCCCTGTAACTGGATTGTTTTGTCCGAAAAACATCTGAAGGGCCAGATATACCCCAGCGTAAACCGCTGTCATAATAGCAATCCACAGTAGAAGGACCGAGGATAATGTTAAATCAACCATAGGAGCAATCTACCAACAGTTGAGCAAAAACTTTCGGGTACTAAGCATTTGTACCGAACAAGTGTTTCTTCATCAATCGGCTAAAACTGGCGATGGTCGCTTGATAAATACAACCTCTGTATCTTGCATCCCGTTACTGACAGCCGTCGAGGAGTTCGCTTACCGATTGCTGAATACATAGCGCGTATCGGTCGTAAATTTGGTACTCGTGGTAACCTAATCGTATTACTACAGGCTCCCGACCCCGCATGATTCGAGGGGGTTTCGCTAAACCGAATCTACTTTTTCACGCAGTCGCCAATTTGAAGATCATTAAACTTCTCCCGTGATACTTCGACAGCATTGCCCCCTTCATCACCGGGGATACCATTGCAATCATGGCCTTCGTATCGAATGAGATAATAGGGTTCGTCGGAGCCGAACTTGTGTTTGAGAGCGCGGTGGAGGTCCTTCGAGACATACGTTCCGTTGTCGAACGCGTCTGTATACTTGTCGTGAATTGTATGGCTCACTGCTCCATCGGGCTTACGCGACTCGGTCAGTACAATCAACGACCCTGGTTCTCCGCCAGCATCGGCTGCCATCTGTCGCCAGTAGACCCGTCCCTCTCGACCGGACTGGAATCGGCCATATCCA
Source organism: Haloprofundus sp. MHR1 (assembly GCF_005155585.1). NCBI lineage: Archaea > Methanobacteriati > Methanobacteriota > Halobacteria > Halobacteriales > Haloferacaceae > Haloprofundus > Haloprofundus sp. MHR1. Next base: position 923,160 of record NZ_CP039833.1, on the reverse strand, counting down.
ATCCATCCAGCGCCACCGACGACACCGAGTACAGCGAGAATCGACCGCCGTTTCATTATCCCATACTTCAAACAAAGCCATTTAATTCATAGGAAATTTCTCCTGAGGTCGATCGGAGTCGGAATTAAACAAGCAATTCGCATGCGCTACTTCGCGAGGATTCATATTCGCTGAGTCGGAATAAACTGCGTCTCTATGCGAAATACATCCTCTGAGTCGGTCACGTTGATCCTGACGGAAGTTGAGCAGTTTGAATCGTGCGTGCTGTATACATAGCGCGTATCGGTCAACCGAAGCCCTCGGTAGTGGACATAGAGAAGCCGTTCCCCCCGTTCGCCGCCGCTGGTGTTCCAAGACGTGCTAGAACGAAGCACACCGAGCGAAATCTAAAGAGCCAACGTTGAGGAGTTTCCGTATGGAACTCGTCGAAGCCACCGCTGACGACCTTAATGCGCTTGTCGGTCGCTGGTACGACCTCGCGAAAGCGATGGAGGATTACTCCGAACTGAACGAACTCACGTACACGGACGTCAACGAGGTCCCCGACGGTGGCTTCCGCGCTCACCTTGACGACGAGGATATCACTGACTACCTCATCGTCCACACAGGTGATACAATCGGGTTCGTCACGCTTCGTGAGGGCAACCATGGTTCCCGTCAGTACTCACGGTACCTCCGAATCGTGAACCTCGCTATCGACGAAGACCACCGAAATCGAGGCCACGGAACAGAGGTCGTCGAGCGGGTGAAAAAAATGGCTCGCGAGCAGGGTTGTGATCTCCTCAAGGTCTCCTGTGAATGGCAGAACGAGGGCGCACGCCGGTTCTACCGTGATCTGAGCTTCCAGCCAAAGCAAATTGACTACGCACAGCCGTTAGAGTGAGTCGAAAGCCGCATCCGGTACAGGGGAAAATTCGTCTGATGAGAAGTGATGTTCAAATCACTTGACATCGATGCGATACTCAAACCCGTTCGACGACGGCGAGGAGCCCTTGCTCGGAACGTACTCGTGTTTCAAACACACTCTCCTGGGTCTCGTGGACCGTCCACTGATTTCCGAACGCAGAGTGAATATCTTCTGGAGTGAGTGGATTCGGCCCCGCGTTCTCGGTAGCGCCCTCGGCGAAGCCGACGAGAAAGAGGTGTCCACCCGACGAGACGGCGGCGGCGAGTTCACGAGCGTAGGTTTCCCGTTCGTCTGTCTCGAAGGCGTGGAAGAGCCCACTATCCAACACCGTCTTGAACGGCCCGAGATTGCTTGGGAGGTTCAGCGCATTTGCAACACGAAAATCGGCGTCCAGACCTCGCTCTCTGGCCCTCTTTTGTGCCACTTCAATACCTACCTCGGAGAAATCGATGCCGAGAGCTGTGTATCCTCGTTCTGTAGCCCAGAGTGCGTGTATCCCGGTGCCACATCCAACGTCGAGGATTGGGCCGGTCAATTCATAACTTTCGATGGCATCCACGAGCGCTGGTTGTGGGTGACCGATGTCCCACGGTGGAACTGTCTCACTTCTATACACCTCGTTCCACCAATCCGCTTCGTCTCCTGTTTCGGACCGATCGCCCATGGCCTTTCACTATATCCAATTACCTATCATGAATCTGCGGTACACATCCTCTGTATCTTGCACTCCGTTACTGACAGCTATCGAGGGGTTCGCTCACCGGCTGCTGAATACACAGCGCGTATGCAACAGCAGTCTGACTCGGAAGTGGCCGGGGCGTACCGCCGAATGGTTATCAGAGAGTGGTGATTATCTGGTCCAATGACCTGCGAAACTGCATGGGAACATGTAGAAAACGCCGAGGCTCACCGTAGGCGCGGCGAGTTCTCTGCTGCTGGCGATTGGTTCACGGCGGCAGCTTACGAGTATCTCGGTGACTCTCCGCCTGGGTTCCCCGCGACGACCGCTTGCAAAGGGGAATACATGTTTCTTCTCGCTGGCGTCTGTTATCGTTTAGCTGGAACTCGTGACCAGTGTGTCAACCGTTGCAAGCAAGGGATTCTGGTCGCTGAAGACCTCAACGCTCGCCATCTACCCGTCCCTGAAGATGAGTATTGGTTCGAGAGGGCCCGTCGAGGCGTCTGGTACGAATATATCGGTGACTTTCGGTTGGTCGGTGAGCTGGCTGGAGTAGAGGAGGCGTACACCGAGGCAAAGCGAATTTACAGGCTGGGGGAAGACCCTGAGTCAGGGATGGCGGAGCAAGAACATCTCTACCTCTTCGAATTCTTTGAGCGTGTAGTGCAGGTGAGTGCGGAAACAGACGACGAGTGGAGAGAAATCAGGCACCACACGCCGTTCACTAAGTGGGTAGACTACAAGCTCAACACTCTCCCTGACGCCCTTGATGACCTATTCACACGGAATGAGTGGCCGCTCTGATAAAGGAGTCAGAGATGCATCCTCTGTATGCAGCACGCAATTTCTGTCAAAATCCAGGGATAGCCACAGACGCCACACTTCAATCGAGTGGACTGGGGTCGCGGAATAGTGGGCTCACCGAACTCTGAGGCGCAGTCTCCGCCGTTTCCGGTACGCCTTTCGAGACGCAACAAGACGAACAACCATGCGAATCGCCCGTATCCAGACCCCTGACGGCCCGCGCGAGGGCGAGTACCGAGACGGAACCATCCTCGCAGACGACGGCGAGTACGTCGTCGGTGAAGACGGCGACCTGCTCGCGCCGTGCGAGCCGTCGGCGCTGTACTGCGTCGGTCGCAACTACGCCGCGACGCTCGACCAGATGGAGTACGAGCGACCCGAGGAACCCGACTTCTTCATCAAACCGCCGACCTCCGTTATCGCCCACGAGAAACCGATTCCGTACCCCGAGTTCACGGAGGAACTCACGTACGCGGGCGAACTCGTCGCCGTCGTCGACGAGGAGTGCCACGACATCTCGGTCGACGAAGTTCCGGAGTACGTCCGCGGCTACACCATCATGAACGACGTGGACGCCCTCGACCAGCAGGGCCGGACGGCCAGAAAAGCGTTCGACGGCTCCGGTCCGTTGGGGCCGTGGATTGAAACGGAGCTGGACCCGCGAAACCTCGACATGCACACCGACGTGAGCGGCGAGCGCCGACAGGAGGCGAACACCGAACTGATGCTGTTCGGTCCGTACGAAATCGTCTCCTACCTCTCGAAGCGATTCACCTTCCAGCCTGGCGATGCAATCGCGTTCGGCAGTCCCGCGAACCCCGGCACTGTCGAATCGGGCGACGTGGTCGAAATCACCTACGAGGGAATCGGGACGCTGCGGAACGCGGTAGAGTAGCGAGCGAATTGTAACCGGTCTGCTCTAATCCGCCTGATTCTCCAAGTTTTCGAACTCGCCCGTCTCCTCGACCTTGTCGAGGTTCCGCGCGATAATGTCCGCGCGGCGTTCCCAGTACTTCGGCGTGTGGCCCGCGTTGTGCGGCGTGATGAGCACGTTGTCGAACGACCACAGCGGATGTTCCTGCGGGAGCGGTTCGGGGTCGGTCACGTCCAGCGCCGCGCCGCGGAGACCGTTCGTCTGGAGTGTCGAAACGAGCGCGTCGGTGTCGACGATGGGACCGCGGCCGACGTTGACGAGCACCGCGTGCGGCGGCAGCGTCCGGAACGCCTCCGCGTCGATGAGTTTCTCTGTCGTCTCGGTCAGCGGCGCGGCGACGACGACGTAGTCGCTGTCGGCGAGCGCCTCGTGTATCTCGTCGAAGCCGTACACTTCGTCCGTCGGGCCGTCCTTCTCCGGCGAGTAGCGGACGCCTGCCGTCTCGACGCCGAACGGGGCGAGGCGGTCGACGATACTCTCCCCGATAGCGCCGAGGCCGACGACGGTCACTCGGCTTCCCTGGAGTTCGGTGGCCTGGTACGACCGCCACTCGGCGCGCTCCTTGCGTCGCCACGCCGTGTCGAACCCGCGGGCGAACGAGAGAATCGCGCCGAGGGCGTACTCCGCGATGTTGGGCCCGTGAACGCCCGAGGCGTTGGTGACGGCGACGCCCCGCTCCGCGAAGGCGTCGAGGTCCAGATGCCCCGTCCCGGCGTAGACGCAGGCGAACAGTTCGAGGTTCGGCGCGGCGTCCAGCTCGTCGGCGTCGAGCGAGAAGCCGGTGGCGACGCGCGCCGTCCGAAGGAACTCGCGCTCTTCGGCGGGCGTCTTCGCCAGCGCGACGTCGTAGTCGGGGAGCCGCTCGCGCAGGGTCTCGGCGTACGCCTCCGCAGAGAGGCCGTGAATCTTCTGTCGCAGCACGACGATATCCGGGTCGGTCATGCGTCCCCGTTTTCCGACCAGCGGTATGAGTGCACCCCCTTCGGCAGTCGCGGCCTACTTCGACGGAGGGGCGGGAGAAAACACATCACTCGCTCGGAACGTATTTATCCGAAGACTGTTTCGGTGGTGCGTATGTCACGGTCGCAGACGACGCGGCGGCGTGTTCTGGGCGCGTTCGGGGTGGGCGTCGCCGGCCTCGTCAGTGGATGCGCCAGCGCGGGCGTTCTCGGTGAGTCCGAGGGGTCGGCGCAACTGGGTGAACTCCACCTCAGCAACTCGCACGTCGACTCCCACAGCATCGACCTCATCGTCCGCCGCGACGGCGAACTCGTCCACTGGACCTCGCACGACCTCGACGGTGTCGAGAACAACGTCTCCGACGGCGAGACGGTTGACCTCTCTTGGAGCGAGACGCCGGGGTCGTACGTCATCTCCGCGCGCCTCGACGACGCCGAGAGCTGGGAGACGTTCGCGCTGTCGGACCTCGGCGACGCGCCGTGTTACCGACTGCTGGTGAAAGTCGACCACGAGGGACGACTCGGTATCTGGTCGATGTCGAGTCCGGACGCCTGCGGCGACGACTCGGCGACGCCCGCGGAGTAGCCGCCGCCCACCCTCCCGAATCCCCGCAACCTCCGACAGCCCCGGCGTTCGCTCGCTGAGTGACTGTTCGCCGCGCGGAACGTTCCGGACCTTTAATGGCGGAGTACTGCCGGATACGAGGTATGCAGCGCGTAGACGTAGCCATCGTCGGCGGCGGTCCGGGCGGTACGGCAGCGGCGCACGCGGCCGCGTCCGCCGGAGCGACGGCCGTCGTGATGGAGAAAGGCGTCCCGCGGGCCGACCGGGAACAGCTCGGTCCCGACTCGACAGACGCCGCGGGTATCCTCGACTACTGGGTGGACATCATGGGAATCCACCCCGACGAGATGCCCGACGGAATCGTCCTCCAGACGCTCGACCGCGCGGAGTTCGTCGGTCCGAACGAGTCGCTGACGCTCCGGGCGACGGGCATCGAATCGTCGTACGACGAGTTCGGCTACACGTTCCACCGCGCCCGGTTCGACGACTGGATGCGCCAACGCGCCGAGGACGCGGGCGCGGAGTACCGCGTGAAAGCCTCGGTGAAGAACGTCGAGACGAACCTCGCGGCGACGGGCGACGACCCGCGACACACCGTCGAACTCAAAGACGGCGAGAACGTCGGTGCCGACTTCCTGATTCTGGCCGACGGCCCCCAGCGAACGGTCACTAACCGCGTGCTCGACCGCTACCTCCCCGACGGCGAGAAAGCCTCGGAACGCCTCTCCTCGCGGCGGTCGAACCACATCGCCTACCAGGAGTACCGCCGCTTCCCCGAGGAGCTGTTCGAGGAGATCAAATCCGCAATCACGTTCTGGTGGGGGTACATGCCCGGTCACACCGCTTACCCGTGGGTGTTCCCGAACGACGACAACGTCTGTCGCGTCGGCCTGACGATGCCCATCGGGATGGACATCGACGAGGTGAAAGACAGAGAGAAGTACGCGCTCCTCCGCCCGGAGGACGAGCGCATCCCGCAGGGCAAAGAGTACATCCGACGGCTGCTCGACCACGTCTACGGCGACGAGTACGACCTCGACGACTTCCCGCTCGTCGAAGACCGCGGCAAGCGCGGCGGGACGGAGACGTACGCCATCTCCTCGACGCGACCCATCGACTCGCCGGTCGGCGCGGACATCGCCGTCGTCGGCGGCGCGATGGGCGCGACCTCCGCGTTCCACGAGGGCGGCGACCACGTCGCCGTCCGCACCGGCGCTATCGCGGGCGAACTCGCCGCCTCCGGCGACCTCTCGGCGTACAACCGGCGCTGGAAGGACGCGATAGACGACGAGATTCTCCGAAACGTCTCCATGGCCGACCTCGTCCACGACTACGGCCCCGACGACTGGGACTGGGCGTTCGAAACGGCGCGAAAGCTCATGGACAGCGGGGGCGCCATGCAGGTTCTGGAGGGTGCCGGTCGGACGGGTATCAACGCCGCCCGCCTCGCGGGCGCGTACAAGAAACGGAAGTTCAAGTTCCGCAACGGACGCTACGTCCAACTGAAAGAGTCCGAGTACACTATCTGAGTCAGGCGTTTTCGGATTTACAACGGTTTTCGATACTTGTACCGTTCGGCATCGAACTGTTCTTGATATGTTGTGTCGACCTGCTCGAACCCCCGCGTCTGATAGAATGCGATAGCGCGTTCGTTTTCGGATAGAACCGACAGATTGAGCCGCTCAATCCCGTCTTCGCGGAGCTGCTGCTCGACCTGTTCAAGCAGTTTTGTCCCCACTCCATCCCGCCAGTGCGCCGGGTCGACGTAGAGACGATAAAGAACGTACGACTCCGGCGTGTCGGCGGGCACACACTCGGCGAATCCGACGATATTACCACCCGTTTCGGCGACGGCGAACGGCCGCGACGCCGGACGAATGTCATCACTAACGAGTCTCTGGGGGTCAAACCACGCGTCGATACACCCCGTTACCGTCTCCGACCCAAGTATCGAATCGTAGGTGTCGTGCCACGACCGACGAGCGACTCGCTGAATTGACGATGCGTCGGCTTCGACGGCTTCGCGAATGTGTATTTGTGTGGTCATCTTGTCCATTGGTTCGAGTGTCGCCGACCAAAGTGTATCGCTACTTACCGCTATCGGAGGTTAGTGTCGAATCCGAACTCGAAAAACGGACGTTTACGCTGCGGCCGCCTGCGACTGCTTCTTGCGCGTGACGTAGCCCGCGATGCGGTTGCGGACGCCCTTCGAATCGACGTTGGTCAGTTTGTCGACGTTCTCCTTGTTCGTCTCGAAGTCGGTGTTGAACGCCTGCGGGTACTTCTCCAGCAGCAGCGTTCCCATCTGCTTGACGTACTTGGGTTTGATAGCCATACGGAAATCTTCCGTCGTAGCCCACTAAAACGATTCGTTCCGCGCCCGCGGTGTGGACGACGGTGACACGGTTCGTGGCCTCGGGTCCCCTCGACGACAGCCGGGTCGTCTGCTCACCGTCAATCGCGTCGCTTCCGCCATCCCGTCTCGGCGCTCAGCCGCTCGAACGCCTCCCGCTCGGCGTCGCCGCCGCACTTCTCGACCGTCTCCTCGAAGTAGGTGAGACGGTCTAACAGCGCGTCGGTGTCGTAAGCGGACACGTCCAACCGCGACGCCGCGACGGTCGCGTCGACGACGGCGTAGAACCCCCGATTGATGGTTCGCACGCCCGTCTCGACGACTTCGGCTTCGACGGGGCGGAGCTCCCATCGCTCGACCGTCGTCTCTCCGCGCTCCTCGCTGTCGACGCAGTCGGTTTCCACGCGAACCCACGCGTCGGCGCTGTCGAGAACTGGCTCTGTCTCCTCGCGTATCGTCACCGCGGCGGCGACGAACGTCCGCGGGTCGGTGACGAACTGGACGACGCCCTCACCCTGCCGGTGGAAGTTCCGGCGCGTCCGGGTGTTTCCCCACGTCGTCGCCGTCGCGGGTGTATCCGAAGCGGCGGGCGCGCGAACCCCGAGCGCCGCGACGTTCCACAGGTCGTTCGGCCCGAGCGTCGTCACCACCGACTCCGTGACGCCTCGGAGTTCGGCGGGCCATTCGGCGTCCGTCTCGTCGTCGCTTCGGTCGCTTCCGCCGCTTCGGTCGCTTCGGTCGCTCCGGTCGCTTCCGCCGCTTCGGTCGCTTCGGTCGCTCCGGTCGCTTCCGCCGCCCCCGCGTTCGTCACTCACACGCGCAGCCCCCGTTCGAGCGCGACGAACAGCGCCGCGGCGGTGATGTCGGCGGTCGTTCCCGGATTCACACCTTCGGCGACGAGTGCCTCCGCCAGTCGCTCCGTCGCCGCCTCGTCGCCGCGAGCGTCGGCGGCCCACCCCGAAACCGCGGCGGCGACCTCCTCGCCGTGGCGGGTGGCGACGAGCGTGTCCGGTTCCTCGACGAGCAGGTCGAGAAACGCCCGCGCCGCGCGGTCCGGAACGGGCCCGTCGTCGTCGCAGATCGCGTCGGCGGCGGCGAACGTCCGCCGGAACCCGCCGGTCCACTCGCGGGCGTTGCCGTCGCGGCCGGCGCTCAGTTTCATCACGTCGTACAGCGTCAGTCCCCGGGACTCGAGCGCGGGAATCGCGTCGCTCCCGCGTCGAACGTCCAGTTCGGGGGCGTCGTGCGGCGGGTCGTCGACGGCGACGTCGACGTGTTCGAACGAACGGTAGAACGCCGCGGCGTCGGCGACGGTGGTCGATTCGACGACGCTCGTCGCCGTCTCGGGCGTGAGGTCGCCGTTCTCCGCTGCGGCTCTCACCAGCGGTACGAGCAGCAACAGACACCCGAACTGCGTGTTGCCGCCGCTCTGTCGACTCATCCCCTCGACGGCGCGCTCGAACGCCGCCCCCACGGGGGCGCCGTCGGCGGCCATCCGGAGCCCTTCGCTCGACCCGACGGCACCCGCGAGGAAGTGTTCGAACCGCAGGTCGTCCAGATCTCGATTTCGGTCGACGTTGCCCGGTTTCGGCGTGCTCGCGACCTCTAGGAGGAGCGCGAGCTCCGCGTTCTCGGCGGGCGTCACGCCGGGACCTCCGATTCGTCGAATCCGTCTGACTGGTCGGATTCGTCGGAATCGTCGAAATCGCCGTACTGGTCGGATTGCTCGTCTCCGTCGGGGCCGTCCGTGTCGAACCGCTCGTCGACGGCGGCGCGCACCCGCTTCAGAACGCGGGGGTCGTCGCTCGGCCGCCCGACGCTCACCGCGTCGGCGCCGTAGTCGAGGTACTCGCGGACGCTGGCGGCATCGCGGACGCCGTTGTTGGCGACGAGGTAGAGGTCGTCGCCGACGGCCGCGGCGACCTCGCCGACGACGTGCTCGGAGTCCATCGCGTCGACGTGGAACAGCGTCGCGCCGGCGTCGGCCACGCGCCGGGCCGTCTCCGGGAGGTCGACGCCCGAGACCTCCGTTCTGGCCTTCACGCCCACGGTCGCACCGGTCTCGGCCGCGGCGGCGACGTACCGACAGAGGCGGTCGGTGTCGGCCAAAAGCGCCTCGCCGCATCCCACTGCGAGGAGTTCGTCCTGGCGACAGTGGGCGTTGAGTTCCAGTATCGCACCGTGGTCGCTGCAGACGGTCGCGACCGCCCGAACCGGCGAGACAGTCGCGCTGCGGACGTTGACGCCGACGCGAATCGGCGCGTCGGAGAGCGCTCGTAGCTCGGCGTCGACGAACGAGAGCGGGTCGTCGGGGAGGAACTCCGAGCGCCCGCGGTCGACGAGTTCGCGCGCCGCCTCCCGCGAGACGCCGTCCAGCGCGATACCGCCGAGAAATGCCGCGTCGACGTACGGAGCGGCCGCGTTCGCCCACTCGGAGTCGGACTCGCCGCTGAGGCTCGCGGCGGCGAGGCGGAGCGACGGTCGCTCGGCTCTCCGGTCGGGAGCGCTCACGAGACCGCCTCCAGTGCGGTCTCGACCGCACCCAACACGCGCGCGGCGTCGTCGGGACCGTCGAGTTCCGTGTCGGTTCTGACGACCGGCCGGTCGAGTTCGGTTCCGTCGTCGTCGTCGAGGACGAACGCGTCGGCGAACGGGTACGCCTCGGCGACGCCGGCAGTACTCGCCTCGTAGCCGACACCGCGCATCAGTTCGGCGGCGGGGCCGGAGAACACCGTGTCCTCGACGAACGGCGAGACGGCGACTACCGGCGTCGACTCCAGCGCCTCGCAGATGCCGGGAACCGCGAGCATCGGACCGATGCTCGTCACGGGGTTGGAGGGACCGACGACCACTGGCGCGGCGAGCGCGTCGAGCACCGCGTCGGTCGGCCCGGCGTCGTCGGCTCCGCGGAACTCCACGTCGCGGACCGCGGGGTCGGCGCGGCGAGCGACCCAGTACTCCTGGAAGTGCATCGGTCCCTCGTCGGTGTGGACGACGGAGGCGACGGGGTCGTCAGACATCGGGAGCAGCGTCACGTCGAGGCCGAACGCGTCGGCCAGTATCCGGGTGACTTCGGTGAGGCTGTGGCCCTCGTCCACGAGACTCGTCCGCGTCACGTGGACGGCTCGGTCCCTGTCGCCGAGTTCCATGAACTCCGCGACGCCCGAGAAGCGTCGCCAACGGGCGATCTCTCGTCCGCTCGTCTGCGCGCCGTCGGGGAGGTACCGCGGGCCGTCGTCGAGTCCGGCGGCGTCGGCGAGACGGCGGAGCTCCTCGTGGGTCTCGGTGGTGTCGCCGTCGATTCCCCACCAGCGCTCGCGGTCGAGGACGCCGCCGCCGTCGAACAAGACAGTGTCGAGGTCCGGGCAGACGAGCACGCCGCCGAGTTCGACGTCGTCGCCGGTGTTGCCGACGACGGCCGTCTCGCTCGGGTCGAATCTCGACTCCCCGAGCCCGTCGAGCAGTTTCGGGGTGCCCGTCCCGCCGGCGAGAAAGGTGACCATTTGCCGGAGGTTGACCGGGCAACGATTTGTATCTGGCCTTCACGGCGACGCCTTCGACGCCGACTCGCCGCCGATTCACCCCCGACACCGAGTGAGACGGCTATTTGTTCTCCGATTACGAAGTCGGGCGTCATGAACGCGATCAAGGACAGCGTCCACGACTACATCTCGGTGGACCCCGTCGCCCGCGCCCTCCTCGACACGCCCGAACTGCAGCGGCTTCGACACATCAAACAGCTCTCCACCGTGCGTCTGGTCTACCCGTCGGCGAACCACACGCGCTTCGAGCACAGTCTCGGCGTCTACCACCTCGCCTCCCGCGCGCTCGACCACCTCGGCGTCGACGACGACCGGGCGGCGCACGTCCGCGCGGCCGCGCTGCTGCACGACATCGGTCACGGCCCCTACGGCCACCAGACCGAGGAGGTCATCATGCGCCGGACGGGCGAGCACCACGACGAAATCGGCGACCTGCTCGCCTCGTCGGCCGCCGGCGACGTACTCCGGGCCCACGGCCTCGACCCCGAGCGCGTCGCCGAACTCGTCCGCGGCGAGGGCGACCTGGGCCAGCTCGTCTCGGGCGAACTGGACGTCGACCGGATGGACTACCTCGTCCGCGACGCCCACCACTCCGGCGTCCCCTACGGCACTATCGACCACGGCCGCCTCGTCCGCGCGCTCCGACTGCGCGAGGGCCGTCTCGTCCTCGCCGAGGGCAACGTCCAGACCGCCGAGAGCATGCTTCTCGCGCGCAGCCTCATGAACGGAGTCGTCTATCGCCACCACGTCTCGCGAATCGCGGGCGCGATGTTGGACCGCGCCTCCGAGCGCCTGCTCGACGAGACCGACCTCAGCGTCCGAAAGTTCCGCCGGATGGCCGACCACGACCTGCTCGTCGAACTCGGCAGGGAGGTGCCCGACTTCGGTCGACGAATCGAGCGCCGCGACCTGTACAAACGCGCAGTCTGGGCCGGCCTCTGGGAAGTCCCGGCGTGGGTCCCGGACATCGGCCACGACGACGTTCGCGCCGCCGAGCGCGACGTCGCCGACGCGGCGGGCGTCGACCCGGACGACGTCATCGTCGACGTTCCCAGCCGACCGACGCTCAAGGAGTCCGAGACCCACGTCGTCGTCGACGGCACGGTCCGGTGGCTGGAGGAGGCCTCCGAACTCGTCGGCGCGCTCAGAAACACCGAACGCGCGCAGTGGCGACTCGGGGTGTACGCGCCCGACGAACACGTCGAGGCCGTCGGCGACGCCGCGGCCGCGATACTCGACGTCGACGACTGAGCCTGCCGAGCGGTTCGCCCGACTGAAGGGGGCGAGGGGGGCGAGGGCGGACGGGAACGACGACCCGCACCTCCGACCGTTTTTAAGCGGTGACGCCGAATCGCCCACCAATGATCACCATCAAGGACAGCGTCCACGACCACATCGAGGTCGACGGCGTCGCCGCGGCGCTGCTGGACACGCGGGAGGTCCAGCGGCTCCGCCACATCAAGCAGCTCGGGACGGTGCAGTTCGTCTACCCCTCCGCGAACCACACGCGCTTCGAGCACAGCCTCGGCGTCTACCACCTCGCCTCCCGCGCGCTCGACCACCTCGGCGTCGAGGGTATGAACGCCGAGCGCGTCCGTGCCGCCGCCCTCCTGCACGACGTCGGTCACGGCCCGTTCAGTCACAACGTCGAGGCGCTGACGCACCGTCACACGGGCAAGTACCACGACGACGTCGACGAACTGCTCGCCGAGGGAACCGTCGGCGAGGTGCTGCGCGACCACGACATGGAGCCGGCACGCGTCGCCGAACTCGTTCGCGGCGAAGGCAAGTACGGCCAGGTCGTCTCCGGTGAACTGGACGTCGACCGGATGGACTACCTCGTCCGCGACGCCCACCACACCGGCGTCCCCTACGGCACCATCGACCACGAGCGGCTCGTCCGCGAACTGACGTTCGTCGACGGCGAGTTGGTGCTCGCGGAGGGGAACGTCCAGACCGCAGAGAGCCTGCTCGTCGCCCGCGCGCTGATGAACCCGACCGTCTACCAGCACCCGGTCGCGCGCATCTCGAAGGCGATGCTGCGACGCGCCGCCGAGCACCTCCTCGCCGACACGGACTGTACCGCCGAGCGACTCCGGCGGATGGACGACCACGACCTGCTCGTCGCGCTCCGGAACATCGACGAGACCGCCGAGTTCGCCCGCCGCCTCGACGGCCGGGACCTCTACAAGCGCGGCGTCTGGGCCGAGCTCTCCGACGTGCCGGAGTCCGTTCTGGACGCGCCTCACGGGGAGATTCGCGAGGTCGAGGCGAGCGTCGCCGCCGCCGTCGGCGTCGAGCCCGAACACGTCGTCGTCGACGTCCCCGCCAAACCGTCGATGAGAGAGTCGACGAGTCGAGTCGTCGTCAACGGCGATATTCGACAGTTGGGTCGACAGTCGCCGCTGGTCAACGCGCTCCGGACCGCCCAGAAGAACCAGTGGCGACTCGGCGTCTACGCGCCGGCCGACGTGGCGGGGGCGGTCGGCCGCGCCGCGGCCGACGAACTCGGCCTCGACATCGAGGGCGCGCTCGTCAACGACGTCCGCGCCGGCGAGGCGACGACGCTCGACCAGTTCGACTGATTCGCGGCCCCGTAGACCGGTCCGTGCGGGCCGCGCGACGGAACGAGGGTTTCAAGCCACGGCACCGTCTCGCCCCAGACGATGGAACTGGAGGGAACCGTCCTCGTCGGTCGGGAGTTCGACCCGATAGAGGGCCGAGTCGTCGTCGAAGACGGCACGATACAGGCAGTCGAGGAGGCGTCGACGGACTCCACGTCGATAATCGCCCCCGCGTTCGTCAACGCGCACACCCACATCGGCGACTCGATAGCGAAAGAGGCCGGTGGCGGTTTGAGCCTCGACGAACTCGTCGCCCCGCCGGACGGCCTCAAACACCGCCTGCTCCGGCAGGCGAGTCAGTCCGAGAAGATTTCGGCGATGCGCCGGTCGCTGCGGTACATGCAGTCGGGCGGCACCGCCGCCTGCATCGAGTTCCGCGAGGGCGGCCGCGAGGGCGTCGACGCGATTCGCGCGGCCGCGGCGGACGTCGACCTCCTGCCGGTCGTACTCGGCCGAGAGACGGCCGACGCGATGGAGATCTCCGACGGGTTCGGGGCCAGCGGCGCGCGCGACGGCGAGTTCGGCAGCGTCCGCAACGCGACCCGCGAAGCCGGGAAGCTGTTCGGCATCCACGCGGGCGAGCGCGACCCCGACGACATCAACCCGGCGCTCGACCTCGAACCGGAGTTCCTCGTCCACATGGTCCACCCCGAACCACTGCACCTCGAACGCGTCGCCGACCGGAAAGTGCCTATCGTCGTCTGTCCGCGCTCGAACCTCGTGACGAACGTCGGGGTGCCGCCTATCCGCGAACTGGTCGACCGGACGACAGTGGCGCTCGGCACCGACAACGTGATGCTGAACAGCCCGTCGATGTTCCGCGAGATGGAGTTCGCCGCCAAACTCGCCGACGTCTCCGCCGCCGAAGTGCTCCGGATGGCGACGGTCAACGGCGCGGAGATCGCCGGACTGAACTGCGGACTCGTCGAGGAGGGCCGCGACGCGAAACTGCTCGTCCTCGACGGCGACTCCGACAACCTCTCGGGCGTCCGCGACCCCGTCCGCGCCGTCGTCCGCCGCGCGGGCGTCTCGGACGTCGAACGCGTCGTCCTCTGAGCACCGCCTCGCCGCGCGAACAGTTATTAACCCTCCGGCAGTAGCTTGGTACGATATCGCATGGGGATGTACGAACGGATTCTCGTTCCGACCGACGGCTCCGACGGCGTCCAGCGTGCGGTCGGCCACGCCGTCGACCTCGCCGAAGCCCACGACGCGACCATACATGCCATCTACGTCGTCAACACGGCGAGCTACGCGGGTCTGCCCATGGAGTCGTCCTGGGACGGCATCGACGAGATGCTCCGCTCTGACGCCGAGACGGCCGTCGAGGACGTTCGACGAATCGCCACCGAGCGCGGCGTGCCGGTCGAAGCCGCCGTCGTCGACGGCTCGCCGAGCCGCGAAATCGTCAGCTACGCCGAGCGCGAGAACTGTGACCTCATCGTGATGGGGACGCACGGCCGCGGCGGCATCGACCGCCTGCTGTTGGGCAGCGTCGCCGAGAAAGTCGTCCGCGGGTCGAACGTCCCGGTGTTGACGGTCCACGTCGCCGACGAACCGCCCGGGCAACCCGCCTGAGCGCCGTCGACTTCGGCGTCTCGTCGGGCCGCGCTCCGCCGAGCGGAGGTTCTCTCGGTCGCCAGACTACGCCGAGCGGAGGTGCTCTCGGTCGCCAGACTACGCCGAGCGGAGGTGCTCTCGGTCGCCAGACTACGCCGAGCGGAGGTGCTCTCGGTCGCCAGACTACGCCGAGCGGAGGTGCTCTCGGTCGCCAGACTACGCCGAGCGGAGGTGTTCGCAGTCGCCGGCGTGGACGGTCACCTCGCCGTCGTCGGTGTCGACGACGAGCGCACCCGGGTGCACCACATCGACGGCCTCGCCCTCGACGCTCCCTCCCGGCGTCTCGACGCGGACGCGCCGGCCGAGCGTCGCGCTGTACTCTCGCCACGCCGGGAGTACCGACTCCGGGTCGTCGCGGAGCGCGTAGAACTCCTCGATGAGGCGCTGGGCGAACAGTCGACGGTTCACGTCGCCGGCTCGCTCGCGGATCGTCGTCGCGCCCGCCGGAAGCGCCTCGGCGTCGACGTTGGCGTTGACGCCGATGCCGACGACCAACCACGAGACCCGGTCGGCTTCCCCCTCCATCTCGGTGAGGATGCCGGCGAGTTTTCGACCGCCGCGGCCGAGCGTCTCACCGTCTGCCGCGCCGTCAGAGACGGGGACGAGCACGTCGTTCGGCCACTTGATCTCGGCGGGTACGCCCGCCTCCCGCGCCGCCTTCGTCGTCGCAACGGCCGCGGCGAGCGTGAACAGCGGCACGTGTGCGGGGGGCCGCGACGGACGGAGGACGAGACTCAGCCAGATTCCACCGCTCGGCGCGGTCCACTCGCGGTCGAGTCGACCTCGACTGCCGACCTGTTCGTCGGCCAGCACGGCGACGTCGGCCGCGCCTTCGGCGGCGAGTTCGCGGCCGCGGTCGTTGGTGCTGCCGACGCGTTCGTGATACTCGACGGCTACCGGCGCGTCGAGGCCGAGTTCGACCGCCGACGCGCCGTACTCCGGAACGTCTCTCAGTTCGTATCCGGCGTCCGTACTCTCGACGACGAACCCGTCGGCCCGTAACGCCTCTATCTGTTTCCACACCGCCGCTCGTGAGATACCGAGCGCTTCGGCGAGTGCCGGGCCGGAGACGACGCCGTCGGCCAACGCGTCCAGAACCGCCCGCCGCGTGTCACTCATGCGGGCGACTCGGTGGGCAGTCGCAATGAACGCGGCGGTCACGGACCGTCGGCGCTCGCCTCGGCGCCGAGGCCCAGAGCGAGCGCATCGGTGGGCTTGCTGACAGGAAGATGCTACTTTCAAATTTAGAAATGGTTCGCGTTTTCGGGGGCGGTCGGCCAGTACGCTTATACCTATGTCAACAACCTCTCATGCTGGCTTTTTCACCTTCCGCGACGTTCTGTCCCACATGCCAAATCGGCAGCACCCCGAGTCACAACCGACCGCTCCGAAGACAGCGTCTGACCCCCCGCGGGTTCTGGTGCTGGACGGTGACGGACCGGCGGCGTTGCGCGTCGTGCGCTCGCTCGGTCGACGGGGCGTCGACGTGACTGTCGGCGGGACGAGTCGGACGGGCCTCGGCATGTTTTCGCGGTACGCCGACGGCAGATACGTCTACCCGGACCCGGCGTCGGATTACCGTCAGTTCGTCGACGACCTCCGGGGATATCTGGCGGCCAATGACGTATTCGCCGTGATTCCGGTCTCGGACACGAGTTCGCTGGTGTGCTCGCACCACAAAGCCGAACTGGAGGAGACGGGCGCGAAAGTCGCCGTCGAGGACCCCGAGACGTTCGACAAGGCGTACGACAAGGGGGCGCTGTTCGACCTCGCCGCGGACCTCGACGTGCCGACGCCGGAGACCCGTCAGCGAGACGACTACGCGGGTGTCGTCGACCTCGCCGACGGGATGTCGCTGCCGGCGGTCGTGAAGTACCGCAGCAAGACGGTGCTCGACGACGGGCAGGCGCACACGGACCTCATCGACGACGTGAACTACGTCGAGACGGAGGCGGCGCTCGTCTCGACGTACCAGGTGCTCGTCGGCCGCAACAGCCATCTGAAGGGCCACGAACCGATCGTCCAGGAGTACGTCCCCGGCGAGACGACGGCGGCAGTCGTCCTCGCGGACGAGGGCGAGGTGCTCGCACAGTTCCAGGAGCGACGCGTCCGGACGTTCCCCTCCTCCGGCGGGAACTCCGCGGTGCTGGAGTCGATGCGCGACGAGAAGATGCGGCGTTACGCCGAGGAGGTCGTCGGGGCGCTGGAGTGGACGGGTCCGGCGATGGTCGAGTTCATGCGGACCGACGACGACGAGTACTACCTCATCGAGGTCAACGGACGGTACTGGGGGTCTGTCCCCTTCGCCGTCTCCTGCGGCGTCGACTTCCCGTGGCTGCACTTCCAGCAACTGCTTGGCGAGACGCCTCACCACGACGGCGAGTATCCCGCCGGCGAGCGGATGCAGCGACTGTTCTACGAGGACCTCAAGTGGCTCGGCGAGAACGTCTCCGAGCGCCCCGTCAGTTCCCTCGGCACGTTCGGACGCGCCCTCGGCGGCTACCGACACAGCATCCCGGCGTGGGACGACCCCGCTCCCGCCGCCGGCGCGTTGATACAGTCGGCGGTGTTGGCCTCGCGGCGACTCACCGACGACCGGAAAAAGCGTTCCGCCGAGCCCGAAGACCCCGCGTCGACGCCGAACACGAGCTGAGAGGCGACTGGACCGGTCCGTTTGCGGTCGCTCGCCGGGTGATGACAGAGAGACGAGACGGGGCGAGAGCGTACGGCGAACGAACGCAGTACGAGTCGGAAACGACGGACGCAGTGCGAGTCGGAAACGACGGATGCAGTGCGAGTCGGAAACGACGGATGCAGTGCGAGTCGGAAACGACGGACGCGGCGCTACTCGATGACGACGAGCGCGTCACCCATGTCGACGCTCTCGCCCTCGGAGACGACGACCTGCGTGACCGTCCCGCCGCGCTGGGTCGTCACGTCGTTCTCCATCTTCATCGCTTCGAGCACGCAGACCACGTCGCCGGAGGCGACCTCGTCGCCCTCCTCGACTTCGACGGAGAGAATCGTCCCCTGCATCTCGGCGGTGACCGTCTCGCCGTCGCCCTCAACGACGACCTCGTCGTCGCCGCCGTCGTCTTTCGCCTGCGGCGGCCGGCTGGCGCTGTTGCCGCTGGAGTTCCCCGAGACGGGGATCGCGGGTGCGCCGCGCTCCTCGAGGTTCACCTCGAAGCGCTTGCCGTTGACTTCGACGGTGAACTCGCGTTCGGTCACTTCCTCGTCTCCGTCGTCGCCGCCGGCGTCGGCGGGGCCCCACTTCTCGACGGCCTGCTCGATGCGCTCGCGGTCGAGTTTCTCGTCGAGGTACTTCGTCGTGTGCTCGCCCTCGATGAACGCCTCGTCGGTGAGCATCAGGCGGTGGAACGGGATGATGGTCTCGAGGCCCTCGATGTCGTACTCGGCGAGCGCGCGCTCGGAGCGGACGAGACACTCCTCGCGGTCGGAGGCGGCGACGATGAGTTTCGCTATCATCGAGTCGTAGTCGCCGCCGATCTCGTCGCCCTGGCGGACGGCGTCGTCGATGCGGACGCCGATGCCGCCGGCGGGGTCGTACGTCTTGAGTTCGCCCGTCGCGGGGGCGAACTCCTGGGCGGCCTTCTCGGCGTTGATGCGGAACTCGATGGCGTGGCCCTCTATCTCGACGTCGTCCTGTTCGAAGTCGAGCTCCTCGCCGGCGGCGACGCGCAGTTGCCACTTGACGATGTCGAGGCCGGTAATCTCCTCGGAGACGGTGTGTTCGACCTGAATCCGGGTGTTGACCTCCATGAAGAAGAACTCGCCGTCCTCGACGAGGAACTCCACCGTCCCGGCGTTGGTGTAGTCGGCCTCGGCGACGCCGCGGCGGGCGGCCTCGCCGATGCGCTCGCGCAGGTCGTCGGTGAGCGCGGGCGACGGGGCCTCCTCGATGACCTTCTGGTGGCGGCGCTGCAGCGAGCAGTCGCGCTCGCCGAGGTGGCGGACGTTGCCGTGGTGGTCGGCGAGAATTTGGACCTCGATGTGCCGCGGCGCTTCGAGGTACTTCTCGACGTAGACGGAGGCGTTGTCGAAGTACGCCTCGCCCTCGCGCTGGGCGGTTTCGAGTTGCTCCTCGACTTCCTCCTCGCTTCGGACGACCTTCAGCCCGCGGCCGCCGCCGCCGCCCTCGGCTTTGATGGCGACCGGGTAGCCGTACTCGTCGGCTATCTCCTTCACCTGGTCGGGCGACTCGACGGGTTCGGTCGTCCCCGGAACGACGGGCACGTCGGCTTCCTGCATCAGCGCGCGCGCCTTCGTCTTCTCGCCGAGGCGCTCCATGGCGTCCGAGGAGGGGCCGACCCACGTGAACTCGCTCTCCTCGACGTTGCGGGCGAACTCGGCGTTCTCGGCGAGGAAGCCGTAGCCGGGGTGGATGGCGTCGGCGCCGGCCTTCCGGGCGGCGTCGAGGATGGCCTCCTGGTCGAGATAGGAGTCGGCCGCGCGGGCGGGGCCGACGTTGTACGCTTCGTCGGCGTAGCGGACGTGACCGCCGTGTTTGTCCGCGTCGCTGTAGACGGCGACGGTTCGGACGCCGAGTTCCTTGCAGGCGCGCATCACGCGCACCGCGATTTCACCACGGTTGGCGACGAGAACCTTACTGAACATTTCTTGCCTTTCCATATTCGGATGCGGAACCTCATTCTATCGGTCCGGAGTCGATGTCGTCAACTTCGAAGAAAAAGCTCGTTTACGGCGCTCGGCGCCGCAGCGACGGCTACCGCTCGAGCGCGTCCGAGACGGCGACGTTCACCGCGTACATCCCGGCGAGGATGACCGAACCGTAGCGGAGCGACTCCGCGAACGCCCACGCGAGGCCGACGGGCCACCCCGCGCCGACCGAGAGCATCAGTTCGGGGAGGACGACGAAGCCGACGAGCAGAATCCCGCCGACGTACAGCGCGTGGCGGAACAGCCACCCCGCAGTGGAGCCGGTTCGGTTCCGTTCGGTCGTCCCGACGAGGTCACCGAGGGTCAGCGCGGTCGGCTCTGCCGACTCCGACGAGGTCGAAGTCGAGGTCGTTGGCTGACCGCCGTCGCTCCGGGAGGGCGTCTCTTCGGTCGGAGCGTCTGTGTCTGCCATACTGTGTGGAACTCGGCGTCGACTACCAAAAGCGCTCGGTGAACTGTCGTCTCCGTGGAGTGGTCAGCGTATCTACGTGATGGAGAGGGGAATCGAACCCGAACGGTCGAGAGACGCTACGTGAGGTTCCGGTCACGTACTGCAGTCAGAGAACCCCCGGCGACCGTCGTCGGTCAGAACCGGTCGGTTCGACCCGCGGCGGTCCACGCGTCGGTCGGCGCGCCGTCGGGGACGCGGACGGTCCGGCCCTGCAGCGCGTCGACGCGCCCGGCGAAGCGCCACCGACTCCCGTCCCACGTCTCCTCTGACTCCGACGCGGCGGCGGCCGCTGCGGCCGCCTGCTGGTCCCGGAGGTGTGCGCCGACGACGGCGGCGATGGCCGCGGCTTCGTCGGCATCCGCGTCGGCGGGAATCACGAGGTCCGCCGAGGCGTCGGCGAGGCGCTGGCGGGTCGCCTCGCCGTTCGCGTCTCCGGCTTGCTCGCCTTTCGCGTCCGCGTCGAGGCTCATATCGGGAGGTTCCCGTGCTTCTTGTCGGGCGTCTGCTCGCGTTTCGACTTCAGCATGTGCAGGTCGTCGACGAGTCGCGCCCGCGTCTCCGTCGGTTCGATGACGTCGTCGAGGAAGCCGCGGTCCGCCGCCGTGTAGGGGTTGGCGAACTCCTCGCGGTACTCCTCGATGAGTTCGTCGCGGCGGGCGTCGGGGTCGTCGGCCTCGGCGAGTTCCTCGCGGTAGAGGATGTTCACCGCTCCTTGCGGCCCCATGACGGCGATTTCGGCCGTCGGCCACGCGTAGTTGACGTCCGCGCCCAGATGTTTGGAAGCCATCACGTCGTACGCGCCGCCGTAGGCTTTGCGCGTGATGACCGTCAGGAGCGGGACGGTTGCCTCGGAGTAGGCGTACAGCAGTTTCGCGCCGTGGCGGATGATGCCGTTGTGTTCCTGGTCCGTGCCGGGGAGGAAGCCCGGTACGTCGACGAACGTGAGGATGGGGATGTTGAACGCGTCGCAGAAGCGGACGAAGCGCGCGCCCTTCTCGGAGGCCTGGATGTCGAGCGTCCCGGCGTTCACGCGCGGTTGGTTGGCGACGATACCGACGGCGTGGCCGTCGAGGCGGGCGAACCCGACGACGATGTTCTTCGCGAACCCCTCGTGGACCTCGAAGAACGAGTGTTCGTCGCAGACGCGGTCGACGACGTCGTGCATGTCGTACGGCTTCCGAGGTTGGTCCGGAACGATGTTCGTCAGTTCCTCGTCCGCGCGTTCGGGGTCGTCCCACGGGTCGACGCGCGGCGGGTCCTCGACGTTGTTCTGCGGGAGATACGAGAGCAGGCGCGCGATCTTGTCGAGCGCCTCCTCCTCGGAGTCGACGGCGAAGTGCGAGACGCCGGAGGTCGACCCGTGGGTGACCGCGCCGCCGAGCTCCTCGAACGTCACCTCCTCGCCGGTGACCGTCTTGATGACGTCGGGGCCGGTGATGAACATGTGGCTCGTGTCCTTCACCATGAAGATGAAGTCGGTGATGGCCGGCGAGTACACCGCGCCGCCGGCGCACGGTCCCATGATGGCCGAAATCTGCGGGACGACGCCGCTGGCCTTCTGGTTGCGCGTGAAGATGTCGGCGAACCCGCCGAGCGACGTGACGCCCTCCTGAATCCGCGCGCCCGCGGAGTCGTTGAGACCGACGATGGGCGCGCCCACTTCCATCGCCTGGTCCATCAGTTTGCAGACTTTCTCGGCGAACACCTCGCCGAGCGACCCGCCGAAGACGGTGAAGTCGTGGGCGAAGACGAAGACGGTTCGACCGTCGACCTCGCCGTAGCCGGTGACGACGCCGTCGCCGTACAGCTGTTTCTCCTCCATCCCGAACTTGTGGGTTCGGTGGGTGCGGAACTGGTCGAACTCGTGGAACGTCCCGTCGTCGAGGAAGTAGTCGATGCGCTCGCGCGCCGTCATCTTCCCCTTCTCGTGTTGGGACTCGATTCGGTCCTCACCGCCGCCCTTGCGGGCCTCTTCGCGTTTCTGGCGGAGTTCTTCGATACGGTCGTCCATCGTCATACCGGACCACCAACGTGCATTGTCACGAACGTCCGTTCGATGTGCAAAAGGGTTTCCGCAATACGGCAAAACCTAGTTCGACAGTCGTCGATATCTCACCCCGCCGGCGACCGACACCCCGTCAACCGTCTCGACGCCCGGTTCGTCAGTCTCGATGCCCGGTTCGTCACCGACCCGACGTATCAACCCGCGTGTGCCAAGTGCTATGGTACCATTCGACGTTATCTTCACCGCGATGACACTCTTAGACGGAAAGACAGCGGTAGTCACGGGCGCATCGAGCGGTAACGGACGCGCAATCGCCGAGCAGTTCGCCGAACACGGGGCGTCGGTCGTCGTCGCCGACATCCGCGAGGACCCGCGTGAAGGCGGAACGCCGACGCACGAACTCGTCGAGGAGTACGGCGGGGAGGCGACGTTCGTCGAGTGCGACGTCTCCGACTACGACGACTGCGTCGCCGCCGTGGAGGCCGCGGACGAGTTCGGCGGCGTCGACGTGATGGTGAACAACGCGGGCATCGTCGGCCCGCAAGCGCCGCTGATCGAGTTGGACCTCGACGAGTATCGAAATCTGCTCCGCGTCAACCTCGACGGCGTCGTCAACGGGTCGAAGGCGGCGGCGATTCGGATGGTCGAGCGCGGCGAGGGAGGGAGTATCGTCAACATGTCGAGCGTCGCCGGCATCGTCGGCTACGGCGGCATCACGCCCTACGCGGCGTCGAAAGGCGGCGTTCGGCTGTTCACCTACTCGCTCGCGGCCGAACTGGGGCCCGACGACATCCGCGTGAACGTCGTCCACCCCGGCGTCATCGAGACGGCGATGACGACGGAGGACTCGCCGATGGTCGGCACCGAGGAGGGCGAACAGCTGAAAGGAACGATTCCGCTCCGACGGTTCGGGCAACCCGAGGAAGTCGCGGGCATCACCACGTTCCTCGCGAGCGACCTCGCGTCGTACGTCACCGCCGAGTCCATCGTCGTCGACGGCGGGGTCGTCAACACCGCCTGAGCCGAGCGAGTCAGTTCGCCCTCGGGAGCCGCCGCGAGGCGCGCGCGCCGAGGATAGTGGCGGCGGCGACGACGGCCGCGAGAGCGACGGTGGGCCAGAACCCGAACGCTCCGTCGACGCCGAACGTCGTCAGGAGCGTGAACACCAGAAACAGGGGGATGACGACGCCGACGGCGACGCGCCACGGGTCCGCGAGCGCGCGGGCGAACAGCCCGCTCCCGGCCCGGAACTCGCCGAGGGCGTCTCGGCCCATCACCCAGCCGACGAAGACGAGGAACACCGCGAGGCCAGCGGTGAGAAGGATGTCGACGAGCGTCCCGGCGACGAAGCCGAAGACGCTCGGCCGAAGCGCACAGACGCTCCCCGTCACCGCGACGAGGGCCGACAGGAGACCGACCGCGTTGCGGCGCTGCATCCCGTGTTCGTCGACGAGATACGAGACGGGGATTTCGAGCATGCTGATGGAACTCGACAGCGCCGCCAGCGTGACGACGGCGAAAAAGGCCGTCGCGATGACGATGCCGCCGGGCAGTTGCGAGAACGCGCCCGCGAGGCCGACGAACAGCGCACCCTCGCCGGTTCCCGTCGACGCGGGGTCGATACCGAGCGAGAACAGCAGCGGGAAGACGACGAGCCCCGCGAGAACGCCGACGGCCGTGTTGAGCACGGCGATGGTCGTCGCGTCCGCGGGCAGCGAGCGGTCTTCGCCGAGGTAGGAGGCGTACGTGACCATCGTCCCCGCGCCGAGCGAGAGAGTGAAGAGCGCCTGCCCGGCCGCCGGACCGAGCACTTGGAAGAAGTTCTCCCGCACGGTCGCCGCGTCGAAGCGCAGGAAGAACTCGTACCCGGCGTCGGCCCCGGTGCGCGTCGACGCCCACACTGCGAGCGCGACGAGGAGCACGAACACCGCGGGCATCATCACCGTCGTCCCGACTTCGATGCCGCGGCGGACGCCCGCGAGGACGATACCGGCGGTGAGCGCGAGAAACAGCACGTGGAAGAAGACGGCGTCGAGACCGAACGCGGCCGCGCCGAAGTACTCCCCGGGGTTCGAGAAGTACGGCGCGCCGCTGCCGAGGAGCGCGGCTCCGCTCTCGACGAAGTAGCGGAGAATCCACCCGCCGACGACGCTGTAGAACGACAGCAGCGCGACGGAGGCGACGACGCTGAAGAAGCCGATTCGGCCCCAGTTCTTCGACCCCGACAGCGAACGAAGCGCCCCGACGGGGTTACGGTTCGACCGTCGCCCGATGACGAACTCGCCGAGCAGTCCGGGGACGCCGACGGCGAGCACGACGAGGAGGTAGACGACGAGGAAGGCGCTGCCGCCCTGTTCGGCGGCGACCCAGGGGAACCGCCAGATGTTGCCCAACCCGACCGCACTCCCCACCGCCGCGAGGATGAAGCCGATTCGCGTCCCCCACGTCTCTCGTGTCATGTGCGCATCGCCCGTCCGTCTCGTGTCATTGCTTGGCATTGGCCCGACATCGCTAAAGTGCGTTTCGAGTCGAAGAACTCTCAGCGCGCAAAAATAACGGATTATAGGCGCTCTTCCGGCGGTTTCGGGACCGATTTTTCGCTCGAAATCCGTCTCCGGTGACGATTTGACACATGAATACGAAGTCACATATTCTGCGAATGTGCAGACGCGAAAAAGTGTTCACGGTAGTGACTGTTAAAAATACGGACGTTACCACGTGCCACTGTGCGAGAAGATAACGCGGGTTTATAAGATAGTTCTTAGATATGGCATCACATGCCTGCACGAGAAACCTGGGCCACACGGCTCGGATTCATCTTGGCAGCGGTCGGTAGCGCAGTGGGATTAGGTAACATTTGGCGCTTCCCCTTCCTGACGGGGGAAGCGGGTGGGTCGGCGTTCCTCGTCGTCTACCTGCTCTTTATCGCCGTCGTCGGACTACCGGTTCTCCTCGTGGAGTTCGTCATCGGGAGGCGGTCGCAGCGCAATCCGGTGAACGCCTTCGAACGGCTCGGGAAACCGGCGTGGACGTTCATCGGCGCGATCGGCGCGTTAGCCGGATTCATCATCCTCTCGTACTACAGCGTCGTCGGTGGGTGGGTGCTACAGTACATCATCGGGAGCGTCTCCGGGGCGTACTTCGGCGCACCCGAGGAGTACTTCCTCTCGACGGCGTCCGGAACGAACGCCGTCATCTTCCACGCCGTCTTCATGGGCCTCGTCGCCGGCGTCGTCGCACTCGGCATCCGCGACGGCCTCGAACGCGCGGCCAAGGTGATGGTTCCGAGCGTCATCGTGCTGCTCGCGATTCTCGCCGCCTACGGCGCGACGCTCGACTCGGCGGGCGAGGCGTACTCGTACTACCTCTCGCCGGACTTCGCCGAGATCTCCGCGAACATCTTCTCTATCATCCCCGACGCCGCCGGACAGGCGTTCTTCACCCTCTCGCTCGGGATGGGCGTGATGATTACCTACGCGTCCTACCTCGGTGAGGACCGCAACCTGCTCGGCGACGGACTGACCGTCGTCGCCATCGACACGTTCATCGCGTTCCTCTCCGGTCTCGTCGTCTTCCCGTTCCTGTTCGCGCAGGGTACAGAACCCGGCTCCGGCGGTGCCGGCGCGGTGTTCATCAGTCTCGCCGCGGCGTTCGGCGAACTGCCGGCCGGTAACGTCATCGGCTTCGTGTTCTTCTTCATGCTGGGCATCGCCGCGCTCACGAGCGCGTTCAGCATCCTCGAAGTCGTCGTCTCCTACGCCATCGACAACTTCGGCGTCGACCGGAAGGTGGCGACGGTCGTCATCGCGGGCATCCTGTTCGTCGTCGGCATCCCGACGGCGCTGGACCTCACGTACCTCGACACGTACGACCTGTTCGCCAACAACATCCTGCTCGTCCTCGGCGGCACGCTGATGGCCATCTTCGTCGGCTGGGCGTACGCGGAGGATTCGCTGGCGGAGCTCGCGCAGGGTCGCAACGGCGACGGCGCGTTCGAGACGTACTGGATCTGGATGCTCCGCATCCCGGTCATCCTCATCCTGCTCGTCACGCTGGCGCTGGGCACGATGGACTACATCGGCTTCCTGCAGGAAACGTACTTCTGAACGCGCCCCGCCGGGCGCTTCGCGGTGTTTTTCGACGGTACTCGCGGTAGCGATGTCGCCGCGACGGCGCTCGCGCTGCGAGTCTACGCTTCGCCGTACACCGGCACTGCCGCACCGCTGGTCACCGCCGCACCGTCCGAGCAGAGGAACATGACGACCCGCGCGATCTCCTCCGGTTTCACCCACTTGTCGAAGTCGGCGTCCTCCATCATCTCCCGATTCTGCGGCGTATCGATGACGCTCGGCATCACCGCGTTCGCTCTCACCGTCCCCTTGTTCTCCTCGGCGATGGTCTCGGTCAGGAGTCGCACGCCCGCCTTCGACGCCCGGTAGATGCCGTCGCCCTCGCCGCCTTCGAGCGACGACCGCGCGGAGACGGAGACGATGGCACCCTCCTCGTCCTTCAGGTGGGGAATCGCGTGCTTCGAGGCCAGAAACATCGTCTTCAGGTTCACGTCGAAGAGGAAGTCGAACGTGTCCACCTCCGTCTCCTCGATTGGCGACCCGCCGCGCCACGTCCCCGCGATGTTGGCGAGGTAGTCGATTCGCCCGTGGTCGTCGGCGATCTGTTCCATCGTCTCCGAGACGGCCGCCTCGTCGGTGAAGTCGGCTTTGTAGAACTCGATGCCGTCACCGGCGTCGAGTCGGGCGTCGTCGTTGCTCGGTTCCACCACGTCGCAGGCGGCGACGGTCGCGCCCGCGTCCCGGAACGCCTCGGCGACGGCGCTGCCGAGCGCCCCCGACGCGCCGGTGACGACGGCGACTCTGTCGCTGAAGTCGAAGCTCACTGTCATACGGGGAAGGAGTCGGCGGCGAGCGCCATAAAGTCGCGGCGGCGAGGCCTCACTCCGAGCCGCTCAGGTCGTGATGACCAACTTGCCGAGGAAGCTCTCCTCCAGCACCGCGCGCTGCGCCTCGCCCGCCTCGTCCAGACTGTACGTCTGCTCGATTTCGGGGACGACCTCACCGCGGGCGAGCAGGTCGCCGAGGCGCGCCAACACCGCCGCCTTGTCGGGCGTGTTGTACATCGTCATGAACTGGAAGCGAACGTCTTTGCTCTTGGCCGCGCCGACCGCGGAGAGACCCGCCTGCTCGGTCGAGTTGCCGAGGCAGACGACTCGCGCGCCTTGCGCGGCCACGTCGGCGTCGAACTGCATGTACTCGTCCATCCGCGTGTCGACGACGACTTCGGGCGCGCCGACGCGCTGGACGGACTCCGTGAGGTCGCTTCGACCGTAGTCGAACACCGTCTCCGCGCCGAGCGCTTCCAACCTATCGCGGTAGTCGGGATTCGCCGTCGTGAGGACGCGCGCGCCCATCGTCTCAGCGAGTTGGATGGCGACGTGGCCGACGCCGCCGTTTCCGCCGTGGACCAGCGCCAGCTCTGCGGGCTCCAGCTCCGCGTGCGCGACGAGCGCCTGCCACGCGGTCATCCCGACGAGCGCGAGCGCCGCGCCGTCCTCGAAGGAGGCCCCTTCCGGGAGCGTTGCGAGGAACTCGGCGGGCGCGGCGACTTCCTCGGCGTAGGTGCCGTGCATCCCGTTGCCGAGGCCGGTACCGAAGACGCGGTCGCCCGGCGCGAACCGGTCGACGCCGTCGCCGACCGCCGAGACGACGCCCGCGAGGTCCGAACCGGGCGTGAACGGTAGCGACGGGACGGGATATGCGCCCTCTCGGAAGTAGGTGTCTACCGGGTTGACGCCGATGGCGCGAACGTCGACGATTACGTCGCCATAACCGGGTTCGGGCGAGTCGACGTCGTCGACGGTCAGTACCTCGGGGCCACCGTGCTCGTGAAATCTGGCTGCGCGCATACAGAGAGCGAAGACCGCAGGAGCGATAAAAGGGGGCGACGTGCGCCGGCGCATGGCCCCCCGCTGTCCCGACTGCGACGTTTCGATGGAGGACGTGAACCACGAGACGACCTACAACGGCGACGGGATCCGCGTCGACTCCGGCGGCGGAATCCTCGGTGCGCTGGATTTGAAGGGTTCGTACGTCGACGCGATGCTCTGTCCGGAGTGCGGACTCGTACGATTTTACGCCGACGTGTAGCCTTCGCGCGCCCACCCGAAACGGCGTAAACCCCTTTCGCCCGGCGACGCGTATCTCACCTATGCCCTCGGATACGCACCGTTGCCCCGACTGCGGCGTTACGATGGAGCGCGCGGACCCGGTGACGACGATACAACAGGAACGACTGAAGCTGCGGACCGACCACGCGCGCGAGGGGCTACTTGGGAGACTCGGACTCAGACGGACGCCGACGGTTTACGGTTACGTCTGCCCGGAGTGCCGTTTGGTGCGACTGTACGCCGACGAGGACGAGTGAACGTAGGTCCGCCGACTATCTGACCGTGTAGCCGCCGTCGACGACGAGCGACGCGCCGGTGACGTACGAGGAGGCGTCGCTGGCGAGGTACAGCGCCGCGGGCGCGACGGCCTCGGGGCCGGGAATCTCGTCCATCAGCATCTCCGAGCGCCACACCTCGTCGATGTTCGGGTCCACGTCGTCGGCTTGGTCGGTGTTGTCCGTGCGGATGTAGCCCGGCGCGAGGCAGTTCACCCGGATGTCGTGTTCGGCCCACTCGGAGGCCAGCTGTCGGGTGAAGGATTCGACCGCGCCCTTCGAGGCGTTGTAAGCGACCTGCCGCTGCGGGTAGTTGGCGACGCGGGCGGACATCGAGGAGACGTTGAGGATGGTCCCACCGGAATCCATCATCTCGATGCCGGCGTACTTCGAGCAGAGAAAGACGCCTCTGACGTTGACCTGCATCACCGCGTCCCACTCGTCGACGGTCATCGACTCCGCCGCCTCGTGGACGACGATGCCCGCGTTGTTGACGAGCACGTCGACGCCGCCGAAGCGGTCGACCGTCGCATCGACCATCGCGCGAACCTCCGCTTCGTCCGCCACGTCGACGGGGACCGCGAGCGTCTCGACGCCCCAGTCGTCTTCGAGTTCCTCGGCGGCCACCGTCCCCGACTCTCCGTCGCGGTTGGCGACGACGACGTTCGCGCCCGCCTCCGCGAGCGCGTCGGCGATTTCGCGACCGATGCCGCGGTTGCCGCCGGTGACGACGGCGGTGCGTCCGTCGAGTCCGAAACTATCGAGTACTGACATAGGTGTGGCTCTCGCCGAGAACGAATAAAGGCTCAGTCCGACGCGGTGGTCACACGTCGCGGACCACCGCGGGTCGCCGAACCGAGGCGCCCCGTAGCGGGATGTATCGTGGGCGCGAGTGACCGGACACTACGAGGCGTCGTATCCTACGTCTCCCAGCGTATTGAGCCTTCTTTCCGAGTCGGCTCCGAAAATTCCGCGTCCCGGTCGTGCTCCGCGATTCCCGTTCGCAACCACGCGCCGCTGTGTCACGAATGAACGGGATTTAAGCGCCAGTCGAACCCTCACACGTACGCATGAAGCTTCACGAGTATCAGGCGAAGGATATCTTCGCCGACGCCGGGATTCCGATTCCGGAGTCGCAGCTCGCGACGAGCGTCGACGAGGCAGTGTCGGCGGCCGAGGAGATCGGCTACCCCGTCGCTATCAAAGCGCAGGTTCACGTCGGCGGCCGCGGGAAGGCCGGCGGCATCAAACTCGCCTCCGACGCCGAGGAGGCCCGGGAGTACGCCGACGACATCCTCGGGATGGACCTGAAAGGCTACACCGTCGAACAGGTGCTCGTCGAGGCCGGCGTCGACTTCACGAACGAACTGTACGTCGGTGTGACGATGGACCGCGGCGAGGGCAAACCCGTCGCCATGGTCTCCACGGAGGGCGGCGTCAACATCGAGGAAGTCGCCGAGGAGAACCCCGACGCCATCGCTCGTGAGCACATCGACCCGGCGTTCGGCCTGCACCCGTACCAGGCGCGGAAGGCCGTCTACGACGCCGGCGTCGACCAGTCGGTCGCGCGCGGCGTCTCCTCGATTCTCACGACGCTGTACGACCTCTACGAGGAGCGCGACGCCTCCGACATCGAGATCAACCCCGTGATGATCACGTCGGACGGCGACGTCGTCGCGGCCGACGCCGTGATGAACATCGACGACGACGCGCTGTTTCGGCAACCGGAACTCGCCGAGATGGAAGAGGAGACGTACGAGGACGACCTCGAACGGAAAGCCGGCGAGTACGGCTTCGACTACGTCCGCCTCGACGGCAACGTCGGCATCATCGGCAACGGCGCGGGGCTCGTCATGACGACGCTCGACCTCGTCGACTACTACGGCGGCGAGCCCGCGAACTTCCTCGACATCGGCGGCGGCGCGAAAGCCGAGCGCGTGACGAACGCGCTCGACATGGTGTTCTCCGACGAGAACGTCGACGCGGTCGTCTTCAACATCTTCGGCGGCATCACCCGCGGCGACGAGGTAGCCAAAGGCATCAACGAGGCGCTCGAATCGTTCGACGAGATTCCGAAGAAGGTCGTCGTCCGCCTCGCCGGCACCAACGCCGAGGAGGGCATGGAGATTCTGAACACCGACCTCGTGGAGGTCGAAGAGACGCTGGAGGAGGCGGTCCAGCGGGCGGTCGAAAACGCACAGGAGGCGAGCCAATGAGCATTCTCGTAGACGACGACACGCGCGTAGTGGTACAGGGCATCACCGGCGGTGAGGGCAAGTTCCACACCGGCCAGATGGAGGCGTACGGGACGAACGTCGTCGCCGGCGCGGTCCCCGGCAAAGGCGGCCAGGAGGTCGACGGCATCCCGGTGTACGACACCGTCGACGAGGCCGTCCGCGAGGAAGACGCCGACGCCTCGGTCATCTTCGTCCCGCCGGCGTTCGCCGCCGACGCCATCTTCGAGGCGCTCGACACCGACCTCGACCTCGCCGTCGCCATCACCGAGGGCATCCCGACCCAGGACATGGCGAAGGTGAACAAGCGCCTCTCGGAGGTCGACACCCGTCTGCTCGGCCCGAACTGCCCCGGCATCATCACGCCCGGCGAGGCGAAACTCGGCATCCTCCCCGGCAACATCTTCGCCGACGGCAACGTGGGTCTCGTCTCCCGCTCGGGGACGCTGACGTACCAGGTCGTCGACAACCTCACCGCCCGCGGCATCGGTCAGACGACCGCCATCGGCATCGGCGGCGACCCCATCATCGGCACCGACTTCGTCGACGCCCTCTCGCTGTTCGAGGAGGACGACGAGACCGAGGCCGTCGTCATGTGCGGCGAGATCGGCGGCGAAGACGAGGAGGAAGCCGCCGCGTTCATCGACGAGCACATGGACACGCCCGTCGCCGGCTTCATCGCCGGCCGGACCGCGCCGCCGGGCAAGCGCATGGGTCACGCCGGCGCTATCGTCTCCGGTAGCGGTACCGGCACCGCCGAGAGCAAGATCGACGCGCTCAACGACGCGAGCGTTCCCGTCGGCGACACGCCCGAGGAAGTCGCCGACAACATCGAGTCGTTCCTCTAATCGGGTCGGACCCGCCGGCGACCGTTCGCACTCTCTTTTCTCGCTACGACTCCGCCTCGATAGTGTTGCGGACGAGCCTGACCGTCCCGCGGCGGAGCCGCTCGGACGCCGCTTGTCCCGAGATACCGAGCTCGTCGGCGAGTTCGTCGAGACTCGCGCGCCGGGGGACGTCGAAGTAGCCGATCCGCACCGCCGACCGGAGCGCCGTTCGCTGCTTCTCGGAGAGCCCGTACCGTTCGGTCGTCTCCGGGCTCTCGGGCGTGTACAGCCGTTTGAGCGTGAACGACACCCCGCGTTCGCGGACGCGGCGGCGGAACTCGGCGAGCGCCTCCCGGTCGGGAAAACGCATCCGCATGTCGAAGCTGTCGTGCGTGGCGGTTATCTCCAACCGGGAGGCGCCGACGGCCGCCGCCATAGGGTAAAGCACCACGTCCGGGTCGATGCGCACTCGGTACAGTTTCTGGGTCTCGAACGTGTCGAGTACGTCGACCGAGAGCACGGTCTCGTCGTCTTCGAGCGCGGCCTCGAACGCCTCGAAGTCGCCGCCGGTCGCCCAGAACAGAAGGTACAACGGCGCCGAGTCGTCCGCCGAGAGTACCTCCTCGACGCGGATGCGCATCGACGGCGCCGCGTCCAGCGTCGACAGTAACGCGAGGTCCGGACTCGATAGCTCGAATTCGGCGATGTGACTCATACGTCATCTACGCGAGTATCGGATAAATGTCAACCGCCGAAGAATCGGGTCGGTCAGACCTGGTCGTCCGAGACGTCGTCGACGATGCCGGGGAGTGCACCGTCGAGGTGGAGGAGAGGCGTCCGCCGGCCGTCGGCGGTGTGGTATCGTTGGATGGCGTCGTTACGCGGCAATCGTCGCCGCCGCGATGAACGACCAGCGGGTGCCGGCGTCGGTCTCTTTCTTCTTTCGCTCTGCGGTCGGTGCGTCGCGTCGGTGTTTCCAGTGCATATTCGATACGAGGATTTACTCACTTATGAGTTTTTCGAGAATCTGATACGTTCGTCACCAACGACCACGACAGATGGACGGGGTGGTTTACCACGCCGTGGAACGCCGTACCGTGGGTCGTGACAGTCCGGGGCGTTCGGTTTCCAAAACAATTTACCACTGGTTGAGAACGTGTAGGCCGAGTTCCAGGTGCGTGCCGGAAACCGACCGTGACGGCCGGACGGCACCGGAACCAGAGACAACGATGAAGCAATCTACAATCCGACGCACCGCGTTGACCGCCGTCGTGGCGTTCACCGTGCTCGCCGCGACGATGGCCCTCCTCGCACCCGCGACGACGGGGACGGTCGCTGCACAGTCTGACGGAACCGCGAACGACTCCGCGAACGGAACCGCGACGCTCGAATACAACGACCAGACCGTCGAGAACCAGAGCGTCGTCGTCGAGGAGACGAACCTCTCGAACGGCGGTTACGTCGCCATCTTCGACGAGGGCGGCAACCTCGTCGGCCACTCCGACTACCTCGAATCGGGCGAGCAGACGAACGTCACGGTGTCGCTCAACGACTCGTTCACCGGCGACCAGGTGACCATCGCGACCGCGTACACCGACGACGGTGACGAGGCGTTCAACGAGTCCGCAGACGCCCCGTACCGAGAGAACGGCGCGCCCATCAGCAGCACGGCGTACGTGACCAGCGACGGTACGAGCGGTGAAACCACCACGTCGGCGGGCGACGAGACGACTACCGAAGACGGTGAGAGCTCCGAGGAGACGACGACCGAATCCTCCGAAACCGCCGAAGACGACGGTGCCGACGAGGCGACCAAAGACGGCGAAACCAGCACCGATGGACCCGGCTTCGGCGTCGTCGTGGCGCTCGTCGGTTTCCTGGGTGCGGTTGCGGTCGCACTCCGTCGCGTCTAAAGACGACTCGAACGGCGACCACCTATCTCTCTTCCGTTCTACGCGGTGTCGAGTTTCGACAGACAGCCGTGACAGAAGCGAACGCCGCGCGGATTCGGTGTCCCGCACGCTCTGCAGGCGACCGCGCCGGAGCGTCGACTGCGGCGCGCCGTCGGCGTCAGAGCGAACAGGCCGCTGCGCCCGAACTCCTCGTCGGTCTCGTCGAGCAGTCGCTCGACGAGGCGGTCGTCTCGGAGCGTGTGGAGGCCGTGCCAGAGACCGAGAAACAGCGCCGACGGCGCGACGATGACGAACCCGGCGACCAGTACCCGAAACAGCAGTTCCATCCGCCCCGAGGATAGTGAACGCCGGATATTGATGGTTTCGCAGGCTGAGACGACCGTCACGGCGGTAGGACGGTTCGACGACGGAGAACGCGAGACGCGGACGCGTCGGTGACGACAGTTGGTCGTCTGTCGGCCGAGGGTCAGTCGTCTGTCGGTTCGGCTTCGACGCTCGGCACGCTCCGGTCCGACGAGATGTTGACGTCGCGCCACGTCCCCCGGCGGTACCAGAGGATGGCGATGACGCCCCCGACGACGTTCGAGACGGCGAATCCGAGCCAGATACCCGACGACCCGAGACCGAGTCCGAAGTCGGCCGCTCCGAAGAAGGCCACCGGGAGGCGGACGAGGCCGAGCATCGACACCGAGATGACGGCGGCGACGACGGTCTTGCCCGCGCCGCGGAAGCTACCGACGAACGACTGGACGATGCCGATGAATCCGAACGTCGGCGCGACGTAGCGGAGGAACTCCGCGCCGATGCTGATGACCTCCTGGTTGTCGGTGAACACGCCGACGATGGGTCGGGCACCGAACCAGGTGAGCACGCCCAACGCCGAGAGAACGACGAACATCGTCAGCGCGGCGCTGTTGGCGGCCTTCTCGGCGCGGTCGGGCTTGTTCGCCCCGATGTTCTGACCGGTCATCGTCTCGACGCCGCGGGCGACGGCGAGCGCCGGCAGGAAGATGACCGACAACACGCGCGTCCCGACGCCGTAGGCGGCGACGACGTTCGTCGAGAACAGCCCGACGACGATGAGCAGCAGGTTGATGGAGATGGCTCGGCCGGAACCCTCGACGGACGCTGGGAGGCCGATGGCGAGCAGCTTCCGCGCGTAGCCGAAGTTCGGAGCCATGTCGCGGAGGTGGATCTCCACGCCGCGGGTGCCGTTGAACATGATAGCCAACCCGACGGCCAGCGCGAGCGCCCGCGAGAAGATGGTGGCGACGGCGGCGCCGGTGATGCCCGACCCGGTGTACCCCGTCGCGGCGAACAGCGTCGTCTGGAGGCTCTCCGCGCCGAGCATCGCGAACAGCGGGTTGTCGTCGAACCCGAAGATGAGAAACGGGTCGAGGAAGATGTTGAGGACGACGGAGCCGAACATGACGAGCATCGGCGTGACGGTGTCGCCGTAGCCGCGCATCAGCGCGACGAAGACGAAGAAGCCGAACATGAACATGAGGCCGAGCGAGATGACCTGCATGTAGCTCGTCGCCATCGGGAGCACCTCGGGGGAGGCCCCGAAGACGCTCAGCAGTTGCTCGACGAAGACGAAGCCGACCAGTCCGAGGACGAGCGCGGCGAGAAGCGAGAACGTCACCGTCTGCGACGCCGCGTACTCCGCTTTCTCCTCGTCGTTCGCGCCGGTGTGCTGGGCGACGAGGACGCTCCCGGCGACGGAGAAGCCCGTCCCGATGGAGATGAGCAGAAACACCATCGGGAACGCGAAACTGATGGCCGCGAGCGCGGCAGTGTCGTACTGACCGAGCCAGAACGTGTCCGCGAGGTTGTACGCCGTCTGCATCAGGTTCGTGAGGACGATGGGCAAAGAGAGGTAGAACAGCGGTTTCACGATGCCGCCGGAGGTGAGGTCGACGTCCTCGGGGCCTTTGAACACGCTGTCGATGCGGTCGAGCAGGCTCACTCGGCGCGCACCTCGGTTCGTCTCGGCGATTCGTCCGCTAACACGGTCGTCTGTACGTAGTCGTATATCATCTGTCTCATCTCGTCTGCGTCGTGACCGACCGCGACCCGCCGGGTCTGCGCGCCGTCGATGGCGGTGAGGAGGAACTCGGCGGTCCGTTCGGGGTCGACGTCGCCGTCGAACGCGCCCGACTCGACGCCGGAGTCGATGACTCCCTCGAACTCCGCGCGAAGGCGGCTCTCGAAGGCGAGCAGTCGCTCTCGGTACTCCTCTTCGTACGGGGCCTGTGCGGTCAGTTCGAGCATCGCCGTCTGAAACTCGCCGGCGTCGTCGCTTTCGGCGGACGGACAGGCGACGTCGAGGAGTGCGAACAGTTCCGCCGTCGGGTCGTCGGCGTCGATGGCCGCGATTTTCCGGGCGAACCGTTCGTCGAGGAACTCCAGAAACGAGACCAGGAGGTCGTGTTTGCCGTCGAAGTGGTAGTGGAGAGTCGCTTTGCTCTTCGAGCACTCGTCGGCGATGTCGCGCATCGTCAACGCGGCGTACCCCCGCTCGCAGAGCGCGCGGTACGTCGCGCGCATCAGTTCGTCCGTAGTGTCCTCGCTCATCTCGGGTCGACTTCCGACTGACTGGTCGGTCAGGTCTTGGTCGTACTAACCGACCGGTCAGTTAAACTGTTTCGCAACCGGTCGGGAGTGCTGGTGTGGTATCGAGAGTCGTGCGCGCAGCGGTGAAATCGGACCCAGAGGCACGTCCGCGTCCGTTTCGTCGGAGGAATGGAGCAGTTCGAGCTTCGGTCGTTCCGCTCGCTCCGTTCGCTTCACTCCCGAGTTCGAATGCCGTCGTCACGTTCGATTCCGCGAACGCTTTGTCCTGCCCGCGCTGCGCCGTTGCTATCACGCGTCGTCGCGAGGAATCAGAAGATGGGTTGGGGCAGATTTGAACTGCCGACTTCCTCCGTGTGAAGGAGGTATCATAACCAGACTAGATCACCAACCCGGCACTCGGTCGTACCCGCGGATAGGACTTAAGGATTTTCTTGTCCGACCGCGGCGTCTTCCGACCGACATCGCCGCCGCCGACTCGATTCTCCGCATATCCGCGCGTTCCGAGGCGTTTTAGGTAAACCTAAATCGTAACGCTTTTTGCCAATCTTAGGCTAACCTAAAACACGGTGTTGTGACCGTGCCTGTCCGGTCTCGTCAGACACCGCATCTGTCCCAACCCCGGCGTCCGTGGGCATCATCTCGGACTCACCGGGTTCTCTCAGTCTCGCTCCGACGAGCGGTCAGTACGTCGGCGACTCCTCCTTCTCGCCGTCGCGGGCGTTGACCGCCCGTCCGAAGACGAACAGCGCGTCCGACAGCCGGTTGAGATACGTCACCGCGTGGTCGTTCACCGGTTCGTCGGTGGCGAGCGCGACGGCGCGGCGTTCGGCCCGGCGGACCACTGCCCGAGCGTGGTGCAGCGCCGCCCCCGACTCGCTCCCGCCCGGCAGGATGAACGACTGCAGCGGTTCGAGCTCCTCGTCTATCTCGTCGATCCACTGTTCTAGCCGTTCGACGTGTTTCTCGCGCACCTGCGGGTCGCCCTCGTCGGGGTCGGGGTTCGCAAAGTCCGCCTGGATGATGTGCAGATGGTTCTGGACGCGTTCGAGTATCTCGTCGATGTCTTCGTAGCCGGTCGGTCGAAGCGTGCCGACGAGCGCGTTCGCCTCGTCGACGGTGCCGTAGGCCTCGATGCGCGGACTCGTCTTCGAGACGCGCGACATGTCCTTGAGGTCGGTCAGTCCCTCGTCACCGCGGCCGGTGTAGATCTTCATCGCGCCAGCGTCTTCTCGATGTACCGGAGGATGTTCTCGCTCTCGCCCATCGTCACTCCGCGGTCGGTGTCGACGAGAACGGGAACGGCACGCTGGCCGCTCACGCGCTTGACTTCGTCCCGGTCGGAGTGCATCGCCTCCGTCCAGTGCGTCTCGTAATCGACGTCGTTCTCCTGCAGCGCGTCGTGGACCTTCTCGCAGTACGGACAGCCGTCCAGCGCGTAGAGTTCGGTGGCCATGCCCGGTCGTAGGTGCGCGCCCGTCAAAGAGGTTCGCCCGCGGGGACAGTCGGTCGAAAATCGGTGCGGCGAATCGAGTCACGGACGGCAGTCGAGCGAAACTCGGTATCGTAGTATACAGTGTATGGGCGGTCCAGCGACTCGGTACGCGCCGCTCGACGCCGCCGCGTAATCGACAGTATCCGGGGCTCTCTCCGCACCCCCGCCGATGGCGACCGACGCCGAACCAACATCTTCAACACACCACACGCGCGAGATACCGACATGAGCCTCGAAATGGAACACGACTGCCCGAGTTGCGGCGGGAGCCAGGAGTTCTACCGCTCGGCCAGTACGAACGTCCACCTCGGCGAGAAGACGAAGTGGCGCTGCACCGAGTGCAACTACGGATTCGTCCTCATCGACGGCATCGACAGCACGCAGTAACGACCGCCGAGTAGTTCTCTCGCTCAGTCTGACCGCCGACAGCTCGGACTGTACTTCCGGAGTTCGCCGATTTATCTGCCTGCTCTAGAGGCGTCGTCGGAGACTGACCGGCGACGCATACACTATTTATTGCGATATCGAAAAACCGTCTACGGGGAAGTGTGAAGTCCGCCGAACAGTTTCCCGCGTCGTCGGACACGCGTCGACCGAGAAATGCCTTTGATACTCTGTGACGAACTGCCCGCCGTGTACTCACGAATCAATCTCGCGGACGTCGACGCCCACGAGGCGGATGTAGCCGACGCGCACGTGAAACCGGTCGGCTACCACCTCCGTCCCGCGCAGATGCGGCCGAACGTCTGGACGTTCGAGAGAGGCGAATCGACGCCGTCTCACTACCAGGAGCAACAAGAGGAGCTGTACGCGGTTCTCGACGGTCGATTCGAGTTCCGAATCGAAGACGAGACGCTCGAACTCGTTCCCGACGACTACGTCGTCGTCGAACCGCAGGCGAGGCGGCGGTTGACCGCCGTCGAGAGCGGGACGGTGCTCGTCGTCGGCGCGCCGAACGTCAAAGACGACGGCGTCGTGCTCGACGAGGAGTAACTGCGTTACTCGTCGCCGTCGAGCGCCTGCCACGACAGTCGCGGATTGCGCGCGGCGCTCACCTGGTCGATGCGTCGGGCGGTCGTCCGCGACGGCGCGTCGGCCAGCGTCTCCTCGTCGTCGCCGGCGGCGGCGTTGAACGCCGCGGCGAGGTCGTCGAGCGACTTCTTCGTCTCTATCTCGGTCGGTTCCGTCAGCATCGCCTCCGGCACCATCTCGGGCCACTTCGTCGTCGGCGGGTGGACGCCGTAGTCGAGCATCCGCTTCGCCACGTCGGCGGCGTCCTTCTCGCCGGCGGTGGCCGCGAACTCGTGGTGGAACGGGCCGTACGGGATGTCGAACTCCACCTGCGAACCGAGGTAGTTCGCGTTCAGCACGGCCTTGGCGCTCGCGTCGAGCAGCCCCTCGTCGCCGAGGCGCGCGATGTAGGCGTACGCCTTGACGAGCACGAGCCAGTTACCTTGGAAGCCGTGGACTTTCCCGACCGACCGCTCGGGGTCGAACAGCTCGTAGCCGGAGCCGGACGACCGCTCGCGCACCCGCGGCGCGGGGAGGAACTCGGCGAGTTCGTCGACGACGCCGACCGGACCGGCGCCGGGACCGCCGCCGCCGTGCGGCGTCGCGAACGTCTTGTGGACGTTGTAGTGCATGATGTCGAACCCCATGTCGCCCGGCCGAGCGCGGCCGAGCAACGCGTTGAGGTTCGCACCGTCGTAGTAGAGCAACCCGCCCGCGTCGTGGACCGTCTCCGCGATCCGCTCGATGTCGCGCTCGAACAGTCCGACGGTGTTCGGGTTCGTCAGCATCAGCGCCGCGGTGTCGTCGCCGACGGCGGCTTCGAGCGCCTCGACGTCGACGCGGCCGTCCTCGGCGGAGGGGAGTTCGACCACGTCGTAGCCGGCCATCGCCGCGCTGGCGAAGTTCGTGCCGTGGGCGCTGGCGGGGATGATAACCTCGTCTCTGTCCTCGCCGTTGGCCTCGTGGTACGCCTTCGCGACGAGGATGCCCGCGAACTCGCCGGCGGCCCCGGCGGGCGGTTGGAGCGTGACGGCGTCCATGCCGCCGATTCTGGCGAGGTACTCCTGCAAGCCGTGGAGCAGTCCGAGGCTCCCCTGCACGCTCCGCGCCGAGCGGTCGGGATGCACCGCGCCCTTGGGGTCGGCGGCGACCTCCTCGGTGAACTTGGGGTTGTACTTCATCGTACAGGAGCCGAGCGGGTACGGTCCGCTGTCGATGCTCCAGTTCATCTGCGAGAGCCGCGTGTAGTGACGGGCCAACTCGGGTTCCGAGAGCGCCGGGAGCTCGACGGAGTCGCGCGTCAGGTCGTCGGGAAGCGGCGAGTCGTCGCCGCCGACGTCGACCTCGCTCGTCCCTTTCTCCGACAGCAGCGGTTCGTACTGACCGTTCTCGACGTATCTCGCCTGGTCGTGAATCATCAGAGCACCCCCTCGAAGGCCGCGACGAGTTCGTCCGCCTTGTGCGCGTTCGCGTCGGTGATACACACCTGTAGGAGGTGTTCGCCGACGACGTGGACCGCGTATCCCTCGGTTTCGAGGTCCCCGGCGATGGCCGCCGCCGGCTGGTCGCAGCGGACGACGAACTCGCGGAAGTGGTGGCGGTCGTGCACCGGCGCTTTGAGCCCCACGAGCGCGTCGAGGCGCTCTGCGAGGGCGGCCGCGTCGCGGACGCAGTCCTCCGCGAGGTCGACGAGTTCCGAGGGGCCGAGCCACGCGAGGTGGATGGCTGCGCGGAGCGCCACCCACGCCTGATTCGTGCAGATGTTACTCGTGGCACGCTCGCGGCGGATGTGCTGCTCGCGCGTCTGCAGCGTCAGCGTGTACGCGCGCCTGTCGGCAGCGTCTTCGCTCACGCCGACGAGGCGGCCGGGAACCTGCCGGAGATACTCCTCGCGCGTGGCGAACAGACCGAGGCCCATGCCGTACGCGTTCGGAAGGCCGAGCACGCCGGCTTCGCCGACGACGACGTCAGCGCCGACGCTCGCGGGTTCTTCGAGGAGCGCGAGCGCGACGAGGTCCGTGCCGAGGCAGAACAGCGCGTCGTTCTCCGAGGCGAGCTCGCCGATGTCGGCGAGTCGTTCCTCGATGGTGCCGCGGACCGTCGGGTTCTCCGCGTAGACCATCGCCGTCTCGTCGTCGACGAGTTCGGCGAGCGCCTCGACGTCGACGTTGCCGTCGTCCATCGGGTACGTCTCGACGGTCATCTCCGTGCCGGCGAGGTAGTTGTCGAGGACGCCGCGCTTGCCCGAGCGCAGGAACTCGGGGACGAGTACCCGCGTGCCGCTGGCCTGTCGAACTCGGTCCGCGAGACGAGCGGCCTCGGCGAGCGCCGTCGCCGAGTCGTACATCGAGCAGTTCGCCACCGGAAGCCCGGTGAGTTCGACCAACATCGACTGGTACTCGAACAGCGCCTGCAGGAACCCCTGCGTGATCTCGGGCTGGTACTGGGTGTAGCTCGTCAGGAACTCCGCGCGCTGCGAGAGGTTGTCGACGATGGAGGGGACGTAGTGGTCGTAGTGCCCGCGTCCCATGAACTCCGTGAGGTCGTCGTTTCTCCCGAGCAGCGCCGTCAGTTCGCGCCGAAGCGCCTGCTCGCTTCGCGGTTCGATGCCGAACTCGCCGTCGAAGCGAACGCCTTCGGGGATGTCGAACAGCGCCTCCTCGTCGTCGACGCCGACGGCGTCGAGCATCGCGGCGGTCTCGCCCTCCGCGTGCGGTGCGTACGGACTGCCTCGTTCTCGCGTCATTCGGTCTGCTCGCGGTACTCCTCTGCCGTCAGTAGCTCGTCGAACTCTCCGTCGTCCGCCGGTTCGACTTCGAGCATCCACCCCTCCGCGTACGGGTCGTCGTTGACGAGTTCGGGCTGGTCGAACAGCGCCTCGTTGACGCCGACGACGGTGCCCGAGATGGGCGCGTAGAGGTCCGACACCGCCTTGATGCTCTCGACGACGCCGAACTCGTCGCCCTTGGTGAGTTCGCTCCCCTCGTCGGGCAGTTCCACGAACACCACGTCGCCGAGTTCGTCCTGGGCGAAGTCGGTGATACCGATTCGCGCCACGTCGTCGGTGCTGGTCCACTCGTGCGATTCCATGTACCGCAGGTCGTCAGGTACTTCGAACATCTATTTATCCTCCAGAAACGGTGTGTTCACGATCTGTGCGCGCTTTTCGTCGCCGCGAACGACGACCCGGACGCGCGTGTCCGGTTCCGCGTGGTCGGTTCGAACGTAGCCCAGCGCGATAGCTTCTCCGAGCGTCGGACTCATCGTCCCGCTGGTCACGTGACCGATTTTCTCCCCGCTTTCGTCGCGGAGTTCGTAGCCGTGGCGGGCGATGCCGCGTTCGGCGAGTTTCAGGCCGACGAACCGCTCGTCGACGCCGTCTTCTTTCGCCCGTTCGAGCGCGTCGCGCCCGACGAACTCGGTGTCGAGGTCGACGGTGAACGCGATGCCCGCCTCGTAGGGGTTCCGCGGCTCCTCCTCGGGGTCGAAATCCTCTCCGGACAGCAGGAACCCCATCTCGATTCGGAGCGTGTCGCGCGCGCCGAGGCCGCAGGGCTGGCAGTCGAACTCGCTCCAGACGGACTCGGCGGCGTCCCACGGACAGAGCACCTCGAAACCGTCTTCGCCGGTGTAGCCCGTGCGTGCGACGAGACAGTCCGCGCCCGCAATCTCGGCGTACGTCGCCTCGAACCGCGAGCAGTCGAGAACGTCGGAGCCCGCCGCGTCGGCGACGAGGCCGGGCGCGTCCGGCCCCTGGACGGCGAACATCGCCCACTCCTCGGTCTGGTCGTCGACGGCGGCGTCGAGACCCCACTCGTCGCGGTGGCTGGTCCACCGCTCGTACATCTGCTCGTCGTGGCCCGCGTTCGGGATGAACAGATACGTCGGGTCCGCCGAGTCGGAGTTGTCCAACTCGTCGGGCAGCGCGTAGACGACGGTGTCGTCGAGGATGACGCCCGACTCGTCGGTGATGCAGGAGTACTGCGAGTCGCCCGGGTCGAGCGCCGTCACGTCGTTGGTCGTGAGTCGCTGCATCAACTCGGTCGCGTCCGGCCCGGACACCTCGATCTCGCTCATGTGCGAGACGTCGAAGATGCCCGCCGAATCGCGGACCGCGGCGTGTTCG
Source organism: Haloprofundus sp. MHR1 (assembly GCF_005155585.1). Taxonomy (NCBI): domain Archaea; kingdom Methanobacteriati; phylum Methanobacteriota; class Halobacteria; order Halobacteriales; family Haloferacaceae; genus Haloprofundus; species Haloprofundus sp. MHR1. The sequence goes on along the minus strand of NZ_CP039833.1, from coordinate 880,380 downwards.
GTGCGGATGGAGTCGAACTCCACCGGCATCTCCCACCCGCCGAACCCGGTGAACTTCGCCCCGCGGTCGGCGTGGACCTCCCGCAGTGGCGGCTTCCGATGGGCCATATCAGTGGCTTGGTTCGGGGTAAGTAATGCTTTGGTATCTCCTCCCGCGTGACTACCGACGATATGCGCGTCTGTGCATCGGGAGTACGAGAGAGACGAGTTCGTCGGCCTCGAACCCGGAATTCACCGGTTCTCTATGCACGAACGTGTGAAACGACGCGAGTTGGACGCGCTCCGAACCGACGTGTCGGACGAAGGTTTATATACCTGCTCGTGGTGGTATTTACTATGATTGTAGCAAAGATTTCTGAGCAGACTCAGACCGAGGTCGCCACTACTACCGAACGCCGCACTGCAACTTTTGCCGAGATGAGTCGCGCGATGAGAATCTTCTGAGTTCCCCCATCCCTGCTGTTTCTCCGTCTCTATTGTTTCTCCGTCTCTTCCGCTTTCACGCCCACTGACGGGTCGTCGAGGCTGTTCGCGTCGCTCGACGACGTTCGGAGTCCCCGTCGTAACAGTCCACGTAAACCAAATGTGGAGATACGAAAACGGCGTGGTCGCGATGTTCACAGTTTCGGAGGATGGCCTATTTTCAGGACAAATTTGCTTTTCATCGGGATACCACAGGGCGCACTAAGAGAAGAAGTGACGGAGACCTCGGTCACTGTTGGATGGTTGTCAGAAAACGAACGACTTCTTCCACATCTCTCGAGCGTTGCCACTCACAAAAGGCTGACCGAGTCTTTCTGCCTGCTTAGTCTGGCGGAATCAGCGCTGAAGCAACCAGTTCGATGCATTCACCCGCAGTCAACACAGGCGCGTTGTCCATCTCCTCACCGACACCGGCCCTCAACAGGAGATCGGTGAGTCGCCAGATATTGTACAACAGACCGGCGAAGACGAAGTAGAACAGTCGAACACGGTAATCTCTCGACGAGGTTTTCGCCAGGAAATCGTGCTTGATCGATTTGTACTTACTCTCGATCCACCACCTGCTACTGTAGCGTCGGCAGAACGACTCTGCGTTTTCCGGTCCCACGGCGACGTTGGTTGCAAAGACCGCTGTACTCTCGCTGTTCGTAGTCGGAACGTACAGGAACTGCATCGCGTGCGACCCCGATTCGACGTGGACTGTTGCTGGCTCAACGGCGACGTTCTGCCCGTCTTTCTCCATCTGCACCAACGCAGCTCGCTCGGTGCTGGTGATTCGCTTGGGGATGAGATAGTTAACATTGAGGTTCGACAGTGTCTGGAACACGTCCATCGAGTCAAACTCGCGGTCGCATAGCACTGTCTCGATAGGAACGAGTTCCTTCGCTCGCCGTACAAGTCGACGAACGACTCGGTGAATTCGGTTTGGCGGGTTGTCGTCCCACGGCGAGCTCTCTCGTACTGGCTCGATAGCTAGTAAGAACGGGGCGTTCTGCCCGACAATCGAGAGCGTCGCGTATTTGAACGCTCGTTCGGGATGGTTCTTGGTCCCGCTGACCATTGGCATCTCCTCGACATCACCATAGTACGGAAGAATCGTAATGTCGATCGCTACGGTCACTGGACGACGAAACAGCGCTTCAGAATGAACCGTAGAGATGAGTCGTTCAGTTGCCTCGTGGAATCCGTCGATCAACTGCTCGCGAGAGAATTTTTTGACCGCTCGGAGATGGGTGTCGCCGTGTGGACCGTATTCGATTCCGCGACGAAATTTGAATCGCGCTGCTCCCTGAGCGGTTCCACAGCCGACCATTCCCATGAACGTCTGTAACTCGAAAAATCGCGTATCGTCGTAAGAAGCATTCCCAGCTCTTCCCGAGTCGAATGAGCTAAAGCAACTTTCACGAGCGAGCCGTGTCGCCCGGAAGATCTCTTCATCAGTGAACTCAATCTTCTCTGTGCCTTCCGCTACAGAATCTTCTGGGTAGCTTTCTTCTGAATCAACCACCTCGTGTTTAGGTCGTATCCCAGCTACTGGTGGGTCATAGTCGTGAACTTCTTTGACGAGTAAATGCGCACCCCTTCTGACAAACTCGCGTGTCGCTCGGTCGAAGCGCTTGCGCCATGTTCGTGAGAGGACCGATTCGTCGGGAATACGCCTGAGTCCGAAGGCTGACGCGAGTTCTTGATACTGTGTGAGTTCACGATAGCTACAGCCGGTGATTTCGCGGTAGAAGAAGAGCTTGAGCATTCCTTCGAATGGGTACGGGGCAGGGTGCCATTCGGGATATCCATCTTTGAGGATGCCAAACCTGTTATCGAGTTTTCTGAATGCATCGGGAAGAGAGTTGCCGTCTCGGAGTTTCTCTCGCAAATCAAGTCCAACAAGGAATGCATCAGTCAGTTGCTCATTAGTGCAGCTATTCATCCTCGTGATTCTACTTTCCGACGAAATTGAACCTGACTGTTGATTATCCAATCCTTTTTGAATTCTCTAAACCTATGTGTAGAATATGAAAATGGTGTGCACAGAAATTATTCTTGAATACATGGACCGCGACAGTACAGGTATTAAGTACACGAATGTACGACGCTAACACCTTCTGGATATCTAGTGACTTTGAGACCAATTAAAGGAAGGTCGTCACAATTTGCAGTAACGTACGAGATAATCTCGTTCTTGTCTCTGTGAACAGTTACCACAATAGCGAAACCGCGTGGAAGGTCTCCAATTGAACTGTTGACCGATTCGTTGGCACCAAGAGTGAAGTTTCCATGTAGCCGTGCTGACTCTGGTACTTCTACCTTTGTATAAGTCCTATTGTCTCCCGGACTGGATGGACCTACTCCTTCTCCAATCGCAAAGGTTCCTTGTCTGCCGTCGCTAAGATGAAGTGTGAGATTTGCAGGCAAGTCCACCACATACACCTTAAAGAAGGTCGTGTCATTTACAAGATTCTCAGCAACAAACTCTACTGGCTCCTCTTGATCTACTGGTGCGTCAATTACTGAGTCGAGACATCCTGCAGTAAGAACCAGCAAAATAATTACACATACTCGGGATTTCACCATGTAAAAAATAAACAGTCAGACTATTTGTATGTTTCCACTTAGATAGGGTTGTCGATATTCGCTGGGAATAGTGGGTCGGGTAACGCCTCCTCAATGCCTTCAGATAGGAGTACATCTCCAGTGTCACGTCCAAAAGCAACTGGATGTGATCCAGCACCGAGACGGAATCCATTCCTGTAACCGAAGGATCCAGCTGCATCAAACGGAGTTAGGCCCACAGTGTTCCCTTCTCGCGCGAAATTTTCAAAGGCGATATGGCCTAGATACTGATCAGTTGTCCACTGGATTCCCTCCTCAAATACACTTTGGTCCTCTTTTCTTCCGCCCATGTACAGTGCGTGTGCGGGATACCGGCTTGCGTCCCACATCCGAGCTAACTTCGTACCATCAGCCATGAAAACGAAGTCAGTGAAGGTGTAGAACGTGGTGATTTGATACTTGTATGATATGTACCATGCTGGTAGAGCCAAGCCCGTTCCGGAAATAATTGCTGCCAACTCTCCCTCGGATTTTGCCCGGTCCAGATAGTAGTCACTTCCTCCATATATTATCGACCCACGGATGCCGTCAACTCCGTCGATAGTTACTCTGTCAATAGCCGTGTGTGGTCCTTTTACAATAGAGGGATGGTAGTCACCAGGCTGGTTAGAGTCATAGTAGTCGAGTTCATTACGGAATGGATTCCCTTCCCCTTCCAGTGTAATAGACGCTTGATTACTTTCGTCAAACACGACCTCCCAAGCGTCGTCGCTATCAGGTATTGTGAGTCCATCTGGGGTGTTGAACCCAATTTCGATGACAGAGTTCATCCGGTATCTGGGGAACGGCCGGTCATACTCATCCAGTGATGGATTTTTGTCGCCGAGAGCTTCATCAAGGCTAGCCGGTCGATCAGTGGAGAAATCTCCGTGGAACCAGTCATCAAAGAGCCACGGGATAGCACTGTCCGTTGGATCAATGTTCTCATTATATCCTGGGATCGTTGTAACCGAATTTACTTGCTCGGTTTGGTCCCATCCAGGCTGAAGTGTCATTGGGCACCTCCTTTCCAAAGGAAGGTATCACCATCAACTGTTTCCTCTATATCTCCGTTTCCAAGTTTCTCAATTCTGTAGGTTACTTCTGCAGCGTTTGAGTACTTGTATCTTCCAGTCTGGACTGTACTAGATTGAGTGTCAATTATCTCGTCGACTCTCATTCCGTGCGCTCGTTCGAGATCTTGGTGTTTACAGACATTTCTCGCATAGGTCACATCATTTTTTACAGCTGTCATGTAGACATTGTCGATATACACTGTACCGTTGTAGGCGAAGCCGTCTGCTGGTGGATGGTCAGTCGGGTACCATACGATTTCAATGCGTTCTGGTGTCGCTAGGGCCGTATCGCTGACACTACTCATGTCCCAAGCAATTTGCATACTACATCCTTGGTCGACAATCATCTCTGGTGATTCTTCGACACCACCTGTATCGCCATGGTGATACCTGAATCGGAAACTTACAGGAGAGTCAGAACCTTCGACTGACATCGGGAGAACGTGAGCGAGCACGTGCGGGTGATTCGAACAATTCACTTGCTGGAGTCGTAGTTCATTTTGTATCGAAGGCTCAGAGTCACCGTTGACAGACACCTCAAGTGTATGACTGTCCCGAGCGACCCCGGCTATGTCTCCATTGACTCGGGATATGGAATTCCCATTGCTCGTTTCCCATCCGTCCATCTCTGACTCGAATCGACCGAGTGCAGTCGTCTCGTCAATTACGACATTGTCATAGTATGCAGACCCACCAGAAGCGATGTATGCGTAATAACCGATGCCGCCATCACGCCACGTCCAATCTTCTGCAGAGATTGTTGTAATGGCAGTATTTGACTCATCGTACACTGTCACTTTGTGCTCTCCTTCACCTCCCCATTTTATTTTGACCTGATACCATACATCCTCAGAGAGTGAGAATCCGGACGTAGAGACCGCGAGGAGATCATTCCCACCACCTGCACTCTCCTTGTAGAGGAAGAGATTGTCATTCGGGAAGTGTAACTTCACGTAATATTTTCCCATATCCCCCTGAACTCCGTAACCAAAGTTCAGTGAGTCGGCACCTCCTGTCGCACGAACGCGGTACGAGAAAATGTCGCCCGGGCAGGGGTAATTTTCGAGACCGCTTTCGCTGTAAAGCTCAGTGTTTGTTCCGTCGATTTCGAGAGCATTCGATCCCTCAAAAACGGGCTGAGAGACAATACTTGCACCAGACTCCCCATAAGAGAAGGTATACTCGCTGAGGTTTCCATCTTCAAAATCATCGATAACTGGAATACTCGGTGGGGTAGGTGTTCCGCCAGTATCTGACTGAGCAACGTAGTCAAAGTACGCTCTTCCTCCAGACGCAATATATGCGTAGAAACCAATTCCTCCGTCGCTCCAAGTCGAATCATTACCACTGAAGGTTGTTATTGTCGAGCCGCTATCGTCAAGAACGGTCACAGTATGATCGCCGTTAGTTGACCAGTCGACTTCGACCTCATACCATGAGTCTTCTGAGAGCGAGAATCCAGTAGTTGCAGACCCTAACAACGTTGATCCCGAATCTTCCTTATAGAGAAAGACATTACTATTCGGGAAATGGATTTTGACAAGATATTGCTTATTGTCGTTGGTGACACCATATCCAAAGTTCACGGTATCGGCTCCTCCGGTAGCGCGCACTCTATAAGAGAATGTATCTCCAGCTTGTGGATAATCATCTAGTCCAGAGACACTATAAAGCTCAGTATCTGTGTTATCAATCTCTAGCGCGTATGAGCCGCTGTACGTCGGTGATGTAACGGTGGTTGCACCAGACTGACCTGATGCGAAAGTATAATTTCCAAGGTCGTTTTCGAAGTCTTCGAAGACGGTAGTTACTGCTTGAACTGATTCAACCCCGAGTGTTCCAACACTAGCTCCACCCAGTGACATCCCGGCTCCAGCGCCCAATCACCCGAAGAAGTGAGCGTCTTCCTAAGTTGATCCTCGATTTATTGTCTACTTTCGTGACTTTATTTTCTTGCACACATTCAGGCTATATTGGATATACATAAGTATTTGTGCAGCATTCAATGTGTGAGAATACTATCTCTTCGTACCGTGTGGTAATCAGTGGAAGTGTTCCCGCTCCGGAGGACTTCTGCGAAAAGAAAATCAGAATCGATAGGGAATACCGTTTCCAGTCATATAGGGTTGAAAGAAAGACACGCATCGAAATCATCCTCCGAGACTGTGCGATGTTGCGGACCGCCGGCTCGAACCTTCTGCAGTTTCCGGGTGCGTAATCAGTCGACGGTGCCGACTTCCGGACGTTCGTCCAGCGCGGCGACGACCCGGTCGAGGTGGTCGGGACCGCTGCCCTCGACGGCCACGGAGAGTTCCGTCTGCGCCGGGTCGACGCCCGAGCGCGGCGGCAGACGCGATATCTCGTCGACGGTCGCACCCGCCCCTTCGACGGCTTCGGCCACGGCACCCAGCGACCCCGGCCAGTCGTCGACGGTCAGCCGAAGCGTCCGGTACCGCCCCAGTTCGGCGAGGCCGGCTTTGGCGTAGTCGGCGAACTGCGTGAGGTCGATGTTCGCGCCGCAGACCGGCACCGCCACCGTCTCGCCGGTCACGTCGAGGTAGTCGCCGACCAGCGCCGCGAGGGCGACGGCTCCGGCCGATTCGGTGACGAGTTTCGAACGCTCGGCGAGGAGCGCCATCGCCGCGGTTACGTCGGCGTCGGTGACGTCGACGACTTCGTCGACGCGTTCGCGGACGTGCCGGAACGTGTACTCTTCCGTCTTGCTGGCCGCGATGCCCTCGGTGATGGTGTCGATGGAGTCACGCTCGTACACCTCGCCCCGTTCGAGGGACTCGCTCATGTGCGCGCAGCCCTCGGTCTGGACACCGACGACCCGTGCGTCGGTGTGCGCTTTCACTGCCGTTGCGATACCCGAGATGAGCCCCCCGCCGCCGATGGCGACGATGACGGTGTCGACGTCGGGCACGTCCTCGACTATTTCGAGCCCGACGGTTCCCTGTCCGGCGATGACCGCGCGGTCGTCGAACGGGTGGACGAACGTCGCGCCCCGCTCCTCGGCGATAGCCATCGCCCGCGCGTACGACTCCTGGTACACGTCGCCGTGGACGACGACCTCCGCGCCGTAGCCCCGTGTCGCCTCTATCTTCGCCATCGGCGTCACCTCGGGCATCACGATGGTCGCGTCCGCGCCGTGGGCCGCCGCCGCCGACGCGACGCCCTGCGCGTGGTTGCCGCCGCTGGCCGCGACGATGCCGCCGTCGAGTTCGGATTCGCTCAACTGAGCGATGCGGTTCGACGCGCCGCGGATCTTGAACGATCCCGTTCGCTGGAGCGATTCGAGTTTGAGGTGGACGCTGTCGGCTCCACAGCGCTCGGCGAACGTACGGGAGCTATCGACGGGCGTGCGCTTGACGACGCCGTCGAGGCGTTCCGCGGCCGCTTCGACGTCGCCTCGCGTCACGAGTTCTTCGGTCATACGGGAGCGTGACGGTCGGGTCGCTTAACGCCGTCGTCGTCGGAAATCGACGCGGAGAACAGCTTGTCAGCGGGTTTTTCCGGCGTCGACGGGGCTATACGCGCTCCGCGAGAGCGGGAGCCGTGAAGATCATCGAGTCGGCAGTCGTCGAGTTGACCCGGACGCTCGTCGAACGCCCCAGTCCGAACCCGCCGGGCGGCGAGGGCCCCGTCGTCGACGCGCTGGTCGAGTATCTCGAAGCCAGTCCCGTCGAGTGGACGCTCGAGCGCGAGGAACTCGAACCGGGGCGACCGAATCTCGTCGCACGCGCAGGAAACCCCGAACACGGCCGATTGCTCCTGACCGGCCACACCGACGTCGTTCCCGCCAACGCCGACGACTGGACGGGCGACCCGTACGAACTCCGGCGCGAGAGCGACGGGCCCGACGGCGACCGTCTCGTCGGTCGCGGCGTCGCGGACATGAAGGGTGCTCTCGCCGCCAAAGTCGTCGCTGCCGAGGCGTTTCTGACCGGCGACGACGCCGACAGCTCCGCCGACCCCGGCGAAGTCGTCCTGGGCTTCGCCATCGACGAGGAACGCGGCGGTCCGGGCACCGAGCGAATCGCGGAGGCAGTCGGCGACGTCGACGCCGCGGTCGTCGGCGAACCGACGGACCTCCACGTCGCCATCGCGCAGTACGGCGCGCTCGACTGGGAGCTGGTCGTGTGCGGCCGCGAGAGCCACTCGGGCCGACCCGACCGCGGCATCAACGCCATCGACGGGATTCGCTGCGCGCTGAACGGCGTCGCCGACCTCGCCGAGGAAGTCGCCGCCGAGGACCACCCGATTCTCGAACCCGGCCCGACCATCACCGTCACGGAAATCGAAGGCGGGTCCGCCCCGCACGTCGTCCCCGGCGAGGCCCGAGCGACCGTCTCGTGGCGGACGCTCCCCGAGGGACCGGACCCCGAGAACTACGACGAACGGATGCGAGCGGCCGTCGAGTCGGGTCTCGTCGACGCGCCGCCCGTCGAGTTCGAACTCCGCCGGACGCTCACCGTCGACGCCGCGGGTATCGACGCCGACCACCCGCTGGTTCGGCAAACGGTCGACGCCGCCGGCGACGCCGGCGTCGAGAGCGACGTCGTCGGGTTCAACGCCGGCAGCGACACCCGTCATCTCATCCCCCGCGGCATCCCCGCCGTGCTGTTCGGTCCGGGAACGATAGAGGACGACGCCCACACCGTCGACGAGTCCGTCGCCGTCTCCGACCTGATCGCGACCGCCCGCGTCTACGAGCGGTTGCTGGAGCGGTATCTGCTAGCGACCGACGACTGAGACGAGTCGTCCGGTCGTCGGCCGTCGCCCGTCGCCCCCTTCCAATCGGTACGAAGCGAACGTCGTCTGAACACCCTGCACACTATGGAACTCTCGAAAATTGTGGGATTTGTCCGCGGCGACCCGCCTGCAGGCCGTCTCGGCCGCCCCCGACCCGCCGCGCAAATACAGGCCCTACGGTTACCACGGTCAGTGTGGGGCTAGTAGATGCTATGCCAGTTGGTGACCTCGCAACCGAAGACGTCGTCACGGTCGACCCGAGCACGACAATCAAGGAGATCGCGCAGCAGTTCTCGTCGGAGGGCGTCGGTTCCGTCGTCGTCGTCGAAGACGGCGAACCGCGCGGTATCGTCACCGACAGGGAGATCGCGCTCGCTGTCGGCGAACACGACGACATCTCGGAGATGACCGCCGAAGACGTCATGGCGGAGAACCCCGAGACCATCAACCAGAACGAGGAAGGGTTCGCCGTGGCGAAGAAACTCGGCGAGGCGAAGGTACGCCGACTCCCCGTCGTCGACGACGACGGCAAACTCGTCGGCATCGTCACGCTCGACGACGTGGTGGCCACCGTCGGCGAGGAGATGACGAGCATCGCCGACGTCATCGAGTCGCAGTCGCCGGGCTACTCGGCGTAGACCACGCCTCCCGACGCCCTCGGCGCTCACGGACTCCTTATATTTCGACGACACTCTGTCGATGCCGAGTATCGTTCGTTCCGTATAGTGTCAACGGTAAGTGTGTTCAACCGACGTACTGGAGGCAACCGTTTTGCTCTCGTACAACATAAACCACCTGACAGGCGCGCGGCGCCTGCGTTACCATGTCACAGGACAAACCACACCAGAACTTAGCTATCATCGGTCACGTCGACCACGGCAAGAGCACGCTCGTCGGGCGTCTGCTGTTCGAGACGGGGTCGGTACCGGAGCACGTCATCGAGCAGCACCGAGAGGAGGCCGCCGAGAAAGGGAAAGGCGGCTTCGAGTTCGCCTACGTGATGGACAACTTGGCCGAAGAGCGAGAGCGCGGCGTCACCATCGACATCGCCCACCAGCGCTTCGACACGGACAAGTACTACTTCACCATCGTCGACACGCCCGGTCACCGCGACTTCGTCAAGAACATGATTACGGGCGCGTCGCAGGCCGACCACGCCGTGTTGGTCGTCGCCGCCGACGACGGCGTCGCGCCGCAGACGCGCGAACACGTGTTCCTCTCGCGGACGCTCGGTATCGAGACGCTCATCGTCGCGGTGAACAAGATGGACACCGTCGACTACGAGGAGGACCGTTACCGCGAGGTCGTCGACGACGTGAAGCAGCTGCTCACCCAGGTCCGCTTCGACACCGACGACGCGCGCTTCATCCCCATCTCGGCGTTCGAGGGCGACAACATCGCCGAGCACTCCGAGAACATGACGTGGTTCGACGGGCCCACGGTACTGGAGGCGCTGAACAACCTGCCCGAGATGTCGCCGCCGACGGACGCGCCGCTGCGCCTCCCCATCCAGGACGTCTACACGATTTCGGGTATCGGGACCGTCCCGGTCGGCCGCGTCGAGACCGGTATCCTCGAGACGGGCGCACAGGTCTCGTTCCAGCCGTCGGACGTCTCGGGTGAAGTGAAGACCATCGAGATGCACCACGAGGAGGTCGACCGCGCCGAACCCGGCGACAACGTCGGCTTCAACGTGCGCGGCGTCGGCAAGGACGACATCCGCCGCGGCGACGTCTGCGGTCCCGCCGACGACCCGCCGAAAGTCGCCGAGACGTTCCAGGCGCAGATCGTCGTGATGCAGCACCCCTCGGTCGTCACCGCGGGCTACACGCCGGTCGTCCACGCCCACACGGCGCAGGTCGCCTGCACCATCGAGTCCATCGACCAGAAACTCGACCCCGCCTCGGGCGAGGTCGCCGAGGAGAACCCGGACTTCATCAAAGCCGGCGACGCCGCCATCGTCACCCTGCGCCCGCAGAAACCGCTCAGCATCGAGCCGTCGAGCGAGATTCCGGAACTCGGCTCGTTCGCCATCCGCGACATGGGTCAGACCATCGCCGCGGGCAAGGTGCTGAAGGTCAACGAGCGGTAACCCGGTCCGCTTTTTATGCCGAACCTCTCCGATACCGTCGCCGTCGTCACCGGTGCGAGCAGGGGCGTCGGCCGCGGTATCGCCCTCTCGCTCGGTGACGCGGGTGCGACCGTCTACGTGACCGGCCGGAGCGTCGTCGACGACACGACCGAGAACCTGCCGGGGACGGTCACCGAGACGGCCGAACTCGTCGCCGACGACACGACCGAGAACCTGCCGGGGACGGTCACCGAGACGGCCGAACTCGTCGCCGACCGGGGCGGCGAGGGTATCGCCGTCCGGTGCGACCACACCGTCGACGCCGACGTGGAGGCGCTGTTCGCGCGAGTCGACGACGAACAGGGCCGCGTCGACCTGCTCGTCAACAACGTCTGGGGCGGCTACGAGGGCTACGACGAGACGTTCGACGACCCGTTCTGGACGCAGTCGATGGACCGCTGGTCCGGGATGTTCGACGCCGGCGTCCGCGCGCACTACGCCGCGAGTCGACTCGCCGCCCGACGGATGGTCGACCGGGGAGAGGGTCTCGTCGTCAACGTCTCCTCGGGTGACGGCGACAAGTATCGGGGCAGCGTGATGTACGACGTCGCCAAGACGGCCGTCGACCGGATGGCGAAGGCGATGGCCCACGAACTCCGCGACCGCGGCGCCGCGGCAGTCTCGCTGTATCCAGGGTTCGTCCGAACCGAGCGCGTCGTCCGCGCGTTCGAGGAGACGGGCGAGGAAGTGCCCGAAGAGACGCACTCTCCGGAGTACGTCGGCCGCGCCGTCACCGCGCTCGCCGCCGACCCCGACGTGATGGGGAAGTCGGGGCAGGTACTCGTCACCGGCGCGCTCGCGCGCGAGTACGGCTTCACCGACACGGACGGCACGCAACCGCCGCCGTTCGAGTTAGACACCGAACCGCTCTGAGGCGAGGCCGGGGGGTAGCGGGGCGTCCGACGAGCCGTCGAGGTAGGACGCGCCGCCGACGTCCAGAAGTCGAACAACACGCGTACGGGACCGAGGCGGTGCGAACTAGCGCGCGTACAAATTTTAGAAATTGTACAAGTTTTGGAGACTGAGCGACGTGTAGCGATGCCCGGACCGGCGGGTCGACGACGGATGCGGCGCGGCGAGAACAGGGACCGGAGTCGATGGCTGACGATTCTATCGCTACCGAGTTACTGGTACTCGGTGATGGTGAGGGTGTAGTCGCCGCTCCCGCTGTAGGAGTCGACGAGCACCGTCAGGTCCGCGGAGTCGTCGGGGTCGTCGATGGTGATGGTCTCTTGACTGTCGGTCGTCCACGAGCGGTAGTCGTAGTCGCCGGTCGTCGGACAGGAGCCGGAGCCCTCGTCGACGTAGAGGTCGAAGTCGGCGTCCGACGGACCGGAGAGTTCGACGACGACCTTCGAGGGACCGTCGTACTCGAAGCCGTAGCTCCAGCACTTCGAGTCCCAGTAGCCGCTGAGCGAGCCGTCGACCGAGGCCGACGTGGAGTCGTCGCCGCCGCCGTCGCCACCGTCGTCGCCGCCGTCGTCGCCGCCACCGCCGCTGCCGGGTTCGGTCGTGACGGCGTTGCCGGCGTCGACGCGGCCGCTGCCCTGTTCGTCGCTGGAGAGGCCGACGTCGACGGCCGTGTTCTTGAGGTGGGTGCGGAGTTCCTCGTTCGTGAGACTGTAGGCGGCGAGCGTCAGCCCGGCGACGCCGGAGACGACGGGCGTCGCCATCGACGTGCCGGAGATGCTGTCGTACTCGGTGCTCGTCGTCCACGTCGAGAGGACGTTCGAACCGGGTGCGGCGAGTTCAATCTCGGGACCGACGTTCGAGTAACTCGCCAGCGACTCGTTCTCGTCGAGCGCGGAGACGGCGAGACACTCGCTGTACGCCGCTGGGTACGAGACCGACGACCCGTAGTCGTTGCCCGCGGCCGCGACGACGAGCGACCCCGCGTCGTAGGCGTACGAGACGGCGTTCTTCATCGTGTCCGTGTAGCCGCCGCCGCCGAGCGAGAGGTTGATGACGTCCGCGCCCTGGTCTGCGGCCCACTGGACGGCGTCGGCGATGTCGGCGGTCGAACCGCTGCCCTCCTCGGAGAGCGCGCGACCCGACAGCAGCGTGGAGTTGCTGATGCCGGAGATGCCCTCGCCGTTGTCCGTCGTCGCCGCCGCGATGCCGGCGACGTGCGTGCCGTGATACTCGTTTTCGAGGTCGTCCGGATAGGGGTCGGAGTCGTCGTCGACGAAGTCGTAGCCCTCGCTCGATCCGAACTGGTCGGCGAGGTCCGGGTGGTCGTACATGACGCCCTGGTCGATGACGGCGATGGTGACGTCGGAACTGCCGAGCGTCGTATCCCACGCCACGTCGGCGTTGACCTGCTGGGGCGCGTACTGGTCGGAGTAGCGCTCGTCCGACGGCGTGTACAGTGCTTCGAGCGTCTCGTTCTTCTCGGCGTACTTGACTTTCTCGCGCTTCGTGACCGCCTCGACGAAGTTCTCGCGGGCGGTTTCGGACGCCTCCGACGGGAACTTCACGGCGACGTAGCCGAGTTGCTTGTTCTCGTGGACGACGCGGGCGTTGCCCGGTACGGCTTTCTCGACTTCCGCCTTCGGACTGTCCGCGGTCTTCGAGACGCCGACGAGAATCTCGTCCTCCTTCGGACCGGGGCTGCGTCCCGGCGTCGCCGCCCCGACGCCGCTCAGGCCGACGAGGCCGAGCGCACCGGTCGTCTTCAGAAATCCACGACGCTTCCACGACGGTGTGTCTTCGTTTGGCATGGCTGCGCCTGACTTTCACACACTCGGTATATAATTATTTTCATACTTTATTAGTAATATCTTATAAAAGGATGGCAAAACATTCTTAGCTCATAGCTTAGAACTAACCTCTTCGACCGAATCACCACGCACTTCGGCCGAATCAGCACGCATATAGTTTCCCGGCAAAGTTCGGGAGTATGGAGTTGCTCGGACGGCTCACGGACGAATCGGGGCGCGACAGAGGCGTCGCGCTGTTCGTCGACGGGCCGAACATTCTGCGCGACGAGTTCGACGTCGACCTCGACGACGTGCGGGAGGCCGCCGAGGGGGCGGGTCGACTCGTGACGATTCGTCTGTACCTCGACGAGCACGCGACGCCGGGACTGATTCAGGCCGCCGAGGCCCGCGGATTCGAGGTAGTCGTCACCAGCGGCGACGTGGACGTGAAGCTCGCCGTCGACGCGACGCGGTTCGCGGTCGAGGAGAGCGCGGGGACGCTGGCTATCGCCTCGCGCGACACGGATTTCAAACCGGTCTTGGAGATGGCCAACGCCAGAGGGATTCGAACGCTGGCTATCGCGCCGGGCGCGCACGGACGCTCGGACGCGCTTCGGAACTCGGCCACCGAAAGCATCACCTTAGGCGAGTAAACGCTGCCGGAAGCGTCGGAACCGACGGGCGAATCCGTCGGTCGACTCGGCCAGATTTTTCTCTCTCTCGCTCCGACGACGCCCATGGACGAACTCGACACGCCGGTGTTGGACAACCACCTCCACCTCGACCCGCGGCACGGCCGGGACATCGAGGCCGTCGAGGAGTTCGCGCGCCTCGGCGGCACGCACCTGCTCGTCGTCAACAAGCCGTCGTGGCATCTCGGCGTCGAAGCCGAGACGGGCGAGGAGTTTCGCGCCGTCTTCGAGGAGACGCTCGGCGCAGTCGCCGAGGCGAACGAGGTACTCGACGGGCGCGCGTGGCCGGTGCTCGGCGTCCACCCCGGCCTCGTCACCCGTCTGACCGACGAGCGCGGTTTCGCGCCCGAAGACGCCCGCGACCTGATGTGCGCCGGGCTCGACGTCGCCGCCGAGTTCGTCGCCGAGGGACGCGCGCTGGCGTTGAAGTCGGGCCGCCCCCACTACGAGGTGTCCGACGAGGTGTGGGACGCCTCCAACGACGTGCTGAAGCACGCGCTCTCGCTCGGCGCGGAGCGCGACTGCGCGGTGCAACTGCACACCGAAGCGAGCGAGGACCTCACCGACATCGCGGAGTGGGCCGAAGCGCGGGGCCTCCCGGCCGAGAACGTCGTCAAACACTACGCGGCCGGGAGACTCCGCGGCCCGACGCCGAGCGTGATGAGCGAGAAGGACCGACTCCGCGTCGCCGTCGAAGCGAACGAACCGTTCCTGATGGAGACGGACTTCGTCGACGACCCGGACCGACCGGGCGCCGTACTGGGGCCGAAGACGGTGCCGCGTCGCGTCCGCTGGCTGCTGGAGGAGGGGTACGAGGACGCGATGCGGAACGCGCACGTCGAGACGCCGAAGCGCGTCTACGGTATCGACACGGAGGCGACGCTCGACGGGTGACGGGCGCGCGACCGAAACCGCGGTGAGACCTCTGTGCACCGAAAACTGTCACTTATTTTGACTTTCTTCGGCGAGGACGTTGCGTCAGACGCCGTTCGGTCGGCGAAATTCGCCCCCGAGTCGCCACCGAGTGAGGCGTTCACACGTTGTGTCCGCTGAGAAGAAAGGCATTTGAGTACTGCAGCGTTCGGGTGAGATATGGTTGACCCCGAGGAAACGTTCTACACAGAGGAACGGTGGCAAAACTGGCTGACCCGCGTCGAAGAAGAGGAGCTGGACCCCGAGAACGAGGACTCCGCCCGACTGCTGTTGAACCTGCAGGACGACGCGGCCATCGCCGTCGCCAAAATCGTCTCCGCGTACGAGGACGACTCGCTCGACGAGGGACGAGCGCTCGACGAGATCGCGAAGATTCGCGACATCGTCCTCTCGGAACCCTCGCTCGAAGACGAGGAGAAACTGATGCTCATCGACGGCGTCCAGACGAGTCTCGTCTGCGTCTTCTACGCCGCCGAGGAGTACGTCAACAGCGGCACCGTCGGCGACGCGCCCGTCGAGGAGTACGTCTACGCCGCCGCCGACGCCGAGGCGGAGGACGACCTCGACGCCGCGCTGGGCTATCTCGTCCAGGCCGGCACGCACATCATCGACGGGTCGGAACTGGACATGTCGGTCGCCGAGGAACTGGAGTACGGTCTCGTTTCCGAGTGGGTCAACGGTCTCGACAGCCTCCAGAGCGCGATGAGCGACCCCGAAGTCGTCGAAGACGACGAGTGACGTGTTCGACGGCCGGACAGTCGCCGGAGCAGTAACTTTTACTGCCCCGACGACTTGTCCCGTCCATGAACTTTCGGGACGACCGACGTGCTGTCACCGTCCAGGTGGGTTTCGTCCTCCTGTTCGGTGTGCTGATACTCTCGCTGTCGATGTATCAGGTCCAGGTCGTCCCGGCGGACAACGAGCGGGTCGAGTTCGACCACAACCAGCGCGTCCAATCGGACCTGCTGGACGCCAGAAACGCGATTCTACGGAGTGCGGGCACCGGAACGACGCACCCGGTCTCGGTCTCTCTCGGGGCGCAGTATCCGAACCGGGTGCTCTTCGTCAACCCGCCGCCGGCGAGCGGACGGCTCTCGACGACAGAGAGCGTCGCCGACGGCATCGTCATCGAGAACGCGAGAGCCGTCGACGCGGAGACGGCCGACTACTGGACGGGCGACGACGTTCGGACGTTCGAGACGCGGTCGCTGGAGTACACGCCCGACTACGCCCAGTACCAGAACCCCCCGACGACGGTGTACGAGAACTCCGTCGTCTACAACCGCTTCGACGACGGCGCGGCGCTGCCGCAGAGCGACCAGACGCTCGTCGACGGACGGCGCATCTCGCTCGTCGCACTCGGCGGTGAGCTGTCGAGAGAGCGAACTGGAGTAGAACCGCTCGACGTGCGGTCGGTGAGCGCATCGGCGCGAACGACGACGGTGACGAGCGACGGGGAGCCGATTCGAATATCGCTGGCGACGGAACTCTCGGAGGAGAAGTGGCAGGAGTTGCTCGAAGGCGAGGAGTACGTCGCGGACGTTACCGTCGAAGGTGGCGTCCTGACGATGACACTCGAAGCCGACGAGACGTACTCGCTCCGAACGGCGAAGGTCGGCGTGGGGTCGAACGTCGGCGAGACGGAGGCGGCGTACGTCACCGACGTGGAGGGCGACGGTTCGACGGTACGAGCCGGAACGACTCGGACGCTCGTCGCGGAGGTGCGCGACGGGTTCGGTAACCCAGTTATCGGCGAAGACGTGACCGCCGAGGTGACCGACGGTGGCGGTAGCGTGACGTTCCCGGAAGGTGCGAAAACCGACGGCGAGGGGCAGGTGCGCGTCGTCTACGAGCCACCGGAGGGCTCGTCGCAGAGCGAGAGCGTCGAAGTCGAGGTCGGGTTCGGCGACGCCGACACCGAGGCGGAGCGCGCGACGTTCGACCTGACGGTATCGGGGACCGCCAGCGGCGGCGACGGTGACGGCGGGAACGGCGGAACGGCCGCGAGCGACGTGCGCTACAACGACGACGCGGAGCCGTTCAGCGGGTCGTCCACCGTTCGATTCAGCGTCTCGAACGACGGTCCCGGGCCGGCGGTCGTCGAGGCGATAACCGTCGACACCGCCGCGGCGGGTAAACTGCGCGAGAGGAACGGCGGACAGGGCGCCGGACAGCACGAGATGCACCTCGAAACCGACGATTCGGGCTACTACGAAGCGGGCGACGGCGGTAACAGCCGGTACACTCTCGGAGACCGAGTGACGCTGATTCGGCGAGCGACTGCGGAGTCGGGTAGCGATATCACGTTCTCGTTGCTCCGTTTCTACGAGAGCGGGTCCGGGAACTCCGGCGACTCCGTGGACATGCAGAACGAGCGACTCACCGTCACGCTCTACTTCGCCGACGGGTCCGCAAAGTCGATGACGTTCACCGTCGGCTCGTTCTGAGTTCGACACCTGACGAACCACCCATCGACAGGCCCATATACCGACGTTCATTATCACTCACACATGACTGCAGTCGGTATCGACGCCGTCGAAATCTGGACGGGAAAGCTCGTCCTCGACCTCCCCGGAACGTTCGCACCGGTGAAAGGGGAGGACCCCGAGAAGTACACGAAGGGAATCGGTCTCGAAGCCTCCTCGTTCCCCGACGTGTACGAGGACATCGTCACGATGGGCGCGAACGCGGCCAAGCGACTGATGGAACGCCGCGGCCTGACGCCCGACGACATCGGCCGCATCGACGTGGCCACCGAGAGCTCCTTCGACAACTCCAAGCCCGTCTCGACGTACATCGCCGGCTGTCTCGAACAGCTGTACGACGAGGACTTCCACCACGCGAACAAGGGCGAGCGGAAGTTCGCCTGCATCGCGGGAACCCAGAGCTTAGACGACGCGTACAACTGGATACAGGCGGGTCGCAACCGCGGTCGGTCGGCGCTCGTCATCGCCACCGACACCGCGCTGTACGAGCGCGGCGACCCCGGCGAGGCGACGCAGGGTGCGGGCGCGGTGGCGATGCTCATCTCCGAGGACCCCGACCTCGTCGAACTCTCGACCGAACAGGGGTACGGCTCCGCCGACGAGACGGACTTCCTCAAGCCGAACCAGCAGTTCCCGAGCGTCGACGGCAAGCGCTCGGTGCAGGTGTACCTCGCCCGCATGCGCGAGGCGCTCGAAGATTACGAGAGCGTCGCGGGCGACACCCACCCCGACGACTTCGAGTACATCCCCTTCCACACGCCGTTCCCCGGGATGGTCCGGAAGGCGGCGCTGCTGGGGTATCGGCACATGACCCGCGGTACCGACGTCGAGGCCGCGATGGCCGACGAGATCGGTCGCCAGCCCCGCGAGGCCGACTTCGGCTCCTGGGAGGAGTACGAGGCGGCTATCCGCGACTACATGGACGCGCTGAAGCAGACCGACAACTACAGCGAGTGGTACGCTCGCGCCATCGAACCGACGCTCGCCATCTCCGAGCAGGTCGGCAACTGGTACACCGGGTCGGTCCACATCGCCCGCATCAGCGCGCTGAAGAACGCCGCCGAGGCGGGTCGGTCGCTCTCGGGCGAACGGCTGCTCGTCGGTTCCTACGGCTCCGGCGCGCAGGCGGAGATACACGCCGAGACAGTCTGCGATAACTGGCTCGACGAGATTCACGCGCTCAACGTCGACGAGCAGCTCGAACGCCGCTACGAACTCAGCTACAGCGAGTACGAGCAGGTCCACGACGTCCACAACCACCAGAAGGAGACGGAAGTCGAGGAGTTCACCGCGCCCGTGGACGAGTTCGTCTTCACCGGGTGGGGCCGGATGAACGAGCGCAAGTACGAGTACGTCGAGTAGCTTCGGCCTCCACTTCAACGGCTTTTGTATTCCTGCCTTCTCCCTTTGAGAGTCGACACCGTACTGTCAAGTGGTGAGAACGGATGTCTGTTCGCAACGATACGGAGGTCGAAACCGGCACGGACGGAGCCAACACGGACGGAACCGATACGGACACCGAAACCGGGGAGGAGGCCATTCGAGCCGACTCGGGTACCGGGAGACTGGAAGAAGAGCGGTCGAACGGCACCGGCTTCGGAAGGCGACTCCTCGGCAAGTGGCGTATCTGGCTCCTCGTCCTCCTCAGCCTCGCCATCTTCGCGTGGTCGCTGTTGCCGAATCCGACACCGCCGGGGTACACCGAAGTGTTCCTCGGCGTGGCGATTCTGGGGGCGGCGTACGCGATTCAGGACGCCCGAAACAAGTCGCTGTTCGGGTGAGCGCACGGCAACCGTGCGACCCGGCGGCCGAACCGCGCAACCACTTTTAACGCAGAGCGAGTACCGTGAGCCGTGACCGCAGACGCCGCCGACACCGACGCCGACGCACAGCGACGCAAACCGATTCGGCTCTCCTCGGGCGAGGAACTCGACGACCTCGTCGCCGAGGACGACCTCGTACTCGTCGACCTCTACACGAAAGGCTGCACGCTCTGTCAGTCCATCGAACCCGTCGTCGGCAACGTCGCCCGCGCGACCGACGTCACCGTGGCGATGCTGAACCCCCGCGACGACCCCGACCTCATCGAGCGATTCGACGTTCGGAGCGTCCCGACGCTCCTGCTGTTCGAGGACGGCGAACTCGTCGGCCGGCTCGCAGAGGGGTTCCAGGGGACGGACGCGATAGTCGGGTTCGTGGAGGAACACAGCAGTCGGGCGATTGCGGCCGAGTGACGGCGATTTCACGCCGTCGACGGAACGACCGACGCTACGCTTTTAATCAGTCAACGTGACATTCTGGCATGGTGCCGACAGCTTCGCTCTGGGAGATGTTCTCTGATCTGTTCGAGCGGGAGTACCGCGACGCCGTCGTCTACGGCGACTTCGAACAGGAGACGGTGCTGCACGAAGGGCGGATTCGCGTGCTGGCGACAGGGTGGGTCGAACTCCCGAGCGGTCGATTGCTCTCGCCGAAGGCGGTACACCACATCGACACCGGCCCGGGAGAGTCGACACTTCGACGATAGAGTCGGTCGGAACGCCGACTACGGCAGCTCGCGCAGGTCGTCGAGCATCTCGTCCAAGTCTCGGTTGGAGACGGCGAGCGAGAAGCCGTCGATGCGCGCCAGCGCCGGGGCGTGTTCCCAGAGGTCGTCTTCCTCGACGCCGTGGAGGACGACGGCGTTCGGCGTCGGGTTGACGACGCGCATCGCCACCAGCGGCGACTCCCCGCGGGTGACGCCGGTGAAGACGAGCGCTCGGTTCGTGCTCTGGCCGTACAGCCGGTAGAACTCGTCGGAGGAGAGCCGCGTTATCGCCTGAATGCTGTCGATGACGGTGTGTCCGCTGACCCTGTCCTCGTCGCCGCGGACGAGTTCGGTCGCGTCCATCGCGTCGTAGAGTCGGTCCAGCGGAACCGTCGTGGAGTACTCCCGGAGGTCGTGGACGATGTCGCTCTCGAACCCCGCCGAGAGCACCCGGGCGTACTGACGAATCCGCCCGCCGCCGCGCTGTTCGTCGATGTCGAGCAGCGAGTCGACCATCCGCCGGATGACGCCGATGCCCGGGCTCTCGCGGCGGCCGCTCTCGTAGTCGGAGATAACCGACGAGGAGACGTCCAACTGCGCCGCGAGCTCGGTCTGAGAGATGTCGAAGTCGGTACGCCACTTCCGGAGCGTCGCTCCGGGTTCGTCGCTGAGCGTCACTTCGCCGGCGATTCGGCGCGCGAGGTCCTCTCTCGGCGTTTCGGTCATCGGCGAAGCCCTCCGCGGACGGACTGCCACATAGGCGGTGTGGGTCGGCGACCGGACAAAAGGGTATCGAAAGGGGGGTTCGACGAATGACGATTTCTCCGACGGACTCGAAACAGCCCCCGAAGCGGCGCAACGTACATACGCTCGCTCTGCTATCTCCGGACGTGCCGTCGACCGTCGTCCACCTCGCTCTCGGCGCGCTCGTCGGGGTTGCGCTTCTCGGCGACGAGTTCGACCGCCGCGCGCTCGCCGTCGTCCTCGTCGCCGCCGCGACTCCCGACCTCGACACGTTCTTCGGGTTCGTCCTCGTGGGCGCGCATCGTTCGCTGCTCCACACGCTGCTGTTGCCGACGCTTCTGGGCGGTGGACTCGTCTACGATACTCGTCTCCGTGGAGGCTCTCGGCTCCGCGACCGGTTCGGCGGCCGCGGCGTTCGCCTCGGATGGGCCGCGCTCGCGGCGCTCGCGTTCGGCGGCATCTTCCCCGACCTGTTCACGAACGGTATCAACGCGTTCTACCCGCTGTACGACGGCTTCTACTCGATAAACGGCCACCTGTACCTCTCGAACCAGCGCGGCGTCGTGCAGACGTTCGTCGAGTTCGCACCCGAGGAGCCGCGGGCGACGACGGAGACGCGCCACTACCGGACGGGCGTCGACCCCTCGCCCGGCGCGGAACCCGAGAACGTCGAGCGCGTCTTCCCCGTCGTCTCCTCGGGCACGCAGTTGATGCTCGTGCTCGTGAGCGCCGTCGTCGTCGGGGCGCGGTTGCGAGAGAACGGCCGGGTCCGGGCGTCCGACGAACCGCCGGCTTCGAACCACTGATACCGTCGGTGGACGACCCCTCGGCATGGAGATTCGACCGTACGCGACCGAGGAGTACAGCGAGCTTTGGAGCTTGAAACGCGCCTTCGAACTCGGACTCGGCGACGGGACCGGCGGCGACGACAAACGCGAGAAGTACGAGGCGAAACTCACCGACGACTACCGCGAGCGCTACCGCGAGTGGGTCGACCGCTGCGTCGCGGAGGACGAGCGGGCGGTCCACGTCGCCGAGAGCGACGGGGGCGAACTGGTCGGCTACGCGTTCGTCCTGCCGGCGTCGCTGTCGATGATCTGGGACGCCGCCGTGCTCAACGAGATCTACGTCGCGCCCGACCACCGCGGGACGGGCGTCGCCGACGAGCTACTGGAGGCAGCGCTCGACGCGGCGCGGGCGCAGGAGCTCCCGCTCGACCGGATAGTGCTCGACGTCGACGGCGAGAACGAGCGGGCGCGGGCGTTCTACGAACGGTTCGGCTTCGCTCACTGGGGCGAGATGGTCGCCCGCGAGCTCTGAACCGTCCCGGCGACGACGCCGCCCAACGTTCCGAAGACGGCGGGGTAGACGACGCCGGCGACGAGTACGGCCGCGACGAAGTCCGGTTCGGCCGTCGCCGTCTGACCGACCGGGACGGCGAAGGCGAACGCACCGGCGACCGAGAGCGCGAAGTAGCCGAGGAGCACCGCCGCGCCCGCTTTCGCTCCGCCCGTCGGGTCGGTGACGCCGGCCGTCCGCGCGACGGCGGCTCCCGCGAGCAGGAGCAGCACCGGCGGGAGGACGTACAGCATCGTGGGGAACGCCTCGACCTCCGCCACGAAGTTTACCGCGCGCGACGCGCCGAACAGTCCGGGTATATCGGTGTCGACGAAGTGAGCGTTGTAGAACACCCAGCCGACGGCTTTCCACGTCGCCGATTCGCCGGTCAACACCTCCAGGAGCTGCTGCGCACCGGAGTTTTGAATCTCCGAACTCGCGACCACGTACGTCATCGCGTAGCCGAACGCGTACGCGATACCCCCGACGAGGGCCCCGCCCGCAGCGGCGAGCGCACCGAACCGGCCGCTGTTCGTCTCTGTCATATCCACTCGGAACTAGCGTGGTGAAAAGTACTTTCTGGCCACGTGACACGTGGACGAGATATGTCGTATGGAAACACACACCGTAGAAAGACACGTTCAAGCCTCCGCCGACAGTAGGGAGCGACGATGATTCTTCGAGACGTGCTGTTGTTCGACCGAGGAGAGACCCGTGAAGGGTCGATTCGCGTCGACGCAGATACGGGGCAGATACTCGCCGTCGGCGACGTGGAAGCCGACGCCGACGCGGACGAATCGGTCGTCTCGCTGCCCGGTCGTACGGTGCTGCCGGGGCTCGTCGACGCGCACGTTCACTTCTCGCTCTCCGGAGAGGTGAGCGTCGAGGAAGTCGTCGGCATGAGCGACGCGGAGCTCGCGCTGGTCGAGGCGCGAAACGCCCGCCGAACACTCGAATCGGGCGTGACGGGCGTCCGAGCGATGGGCGCGCGCGACATCGACCCCGTCCTGAAGCGCGCCGTCGACAGCGGCGACGTGCCGGGGCCGCGGATGGTCGCCAACTGCCGTTCCATCACCATCACCGGCGGTCACGGCCACCACCTCGGCCGGGAGATAGACGGCCCCGACGACGCCCGAAAGGCGGTCCGCGAGCAGAAAAAGCAGGGCGCGGAGTTCATCAAGTTCATGACCACCGGCGGGGTGACGACGCCCGGTAGCGACCCCGACGCGGTGGCGATGACCGACGAGGAACTGCACGCCATCGTCGACGAAGCGCACCGCCGCGGCGTCCACGCGGCGACGCACGCCCACGGCGGCGAGGGCGTCAAAGCCGCCGTCGCGGCGGGCGTCGACACGGTCGAACACGGGACGTTCCTCGACGACGAGGCCATCGAGATGCTCGTCGCCGAGGACGTGACGCTCGTCCCGACGCTCTGCGCGCCGTACCACATCATCCGCAACACCGAGATGGCGACCGAGGAGAGCGCGAGGAAGACGCGCGACGTGTACGAACGTCACATCGACTCGTTCCGCCGGGCCGTCGAAGCGGGCGTGAGAATCGCCGGCGGCACCGACGCCGGGACGCCGTTCAACGCCCACGGCTCGAACGCGACCGAGGTGTCGTTCATGGCCGAGTACGGCATGAGCGAGGCGGAGGCGATCCGGGCGATGACCGAGACGGCCGCCGACGCGATCGGTCTGGAAGGGGCGGGGACGCTCGAAACCGGGACCCACGCCGACCTCGTGGTCGTCGACGGCGACCCCACCGACGACGTGACGCTGCTCAACAACCCCGAGGCGGTGCTGAAGGGCGGCGAACTCGTTGCCGGGTCGTTGCCGGACGCGGAGTGAGCGGAGTCAGTCGTCGTCCCACCGCATTCGAACCGTCTGCTCGGCGTCGCCACAGGCCTCGCGCCACTGTCTCTGCGTTACCGTGTAGTGCGTCTGGTCGACGACTTCGCCGTCGACAGTCGCCGCCGCGTTGCGGAACGTGCCGTCGCACTGGCCGCCGAATCTGTCGACGTACTTCTCGATGGCGCGTCGGGAGTTCTCGTTCTTCGGGTCGTGGGCCACGCGGACGAGTTCGAGGTCCAGACGCTCGAACGCGAGTTCGAAAAGTGCCGCCGCGCGCTCGCCGGAGTAGCCGCGACCCCAGAAGCGCTTGCGAAGCCAGAGACCGAGTCCGGCGCTGCGGCGGTCCCACTGGAGGTTCAACCCGCCGAATCCGGCGATCTCCCCAGCACCGTCCTCCTTCTCTCGTGGTCTGATGACGTAGTCGACCGTCTCGTGGTTCTCGCGGTGCTGTCGTCCCCGACGCAGGAACTCGTACGTCTCCTTCGGCGTCTCGTGCGGCGACCACGGGAGATACCGAGTGATTTCGTCCATCTCCGGCGACGACGAACAGATGCGGTACAGTTCGTGCACGTCGACGTAGTCGGGCGTTCGGGGTTCGAATCGGAGGCGCTCCGTCTCGATGACCGTCGGAAAGAGGTCACTACTCATAGCTGACTCGCACCTCCGGCGTCTCGATAGCCTCGTCGTCGACGGCGGCGCGCCACTCGTCTTGGGAGATGGAGTAGCGATGGAGGTTCCACGGCTCTCCCGTAGTCGTCATCTCGGCGGGCACCCAGTTTCTGAGGATTCCTTCGTACTGACCGCCGAACCTCTCAACGTACTTCTCGATAGCGCGCTTGGACTGTTCGTTCTCTGGCGTGTGCGCGGGCGACGCGAGTTCGAGGTCCAGTTCGGCGAAGGCGACGTGTAACAGCGCCGCCGCGCGCTCGCCGGAGTAGCCGCGACCCCAGAACCGCTTGCGGAGCCACAGCCCCATGACGGCGCTCTGTTTGTCCCACTGGAACCCGAGACCGGTGACGCCCGCGAACTCGCCCGCGCCGTCTTCGCCCTCGCGCGGACGGACGACGTACTGCGCGCCCTCGCCGCTCTCCCACTTTTCGGCCTTCTCGTCGAGGTAGTCGGCGCTCTCCTTCGGCGTCTCGTGTCGCGTCTGCGTGGAGTGACGAGTCACCTCGTCCATCTCCGTCGACGACGTGATCGCGTAGAACTCGTAGACGTCGACCGTGTCGGGACCGAGGCGCTCCAAGCGGAGACGTTCGGTCTCGACCGTCTCGGGGAACATGGTCGCTCGTCTCGCGGTATGTGAAAAAGAGTTGTCACGGTGAGTTAGTGAGTAGCACGGCGTCGGCGTCCGGAAGTACGGTCGAATAGCCGGGAGAACGGCCGAATAACCGGGAGAACGGCCGAATAACCGAGAGCGAATCAGACGACGCCGTCTTCGGCGAATCGCTCTATCTCGTCGTCCGGATAACCGAACTCGCGGAGTATCTCGACGGTGTGCTCGCCGAGAAGCGGCGGATGTCGGCGGATGGAGGTCGGCGTCTTCGAGAGGTGCATCGGACTGCCCGACAGCTCCACCTCGCCGGCGGTCGGATGCGTCACCGACTGTCGCATCCCTCGGGCGCGAACTTGCGGGTTCTCGAACACGTCTTCCATATCCTTCACGTCGCTGGCGGGGACGCCAAACTCGTCGAACAGCGCCAGCAGTTCCTCGGTGGTGTACGTCTCGAACTCGGCTTCCAGTATCGCGTCGAGTTCGTCGCGGTGTTCGACCCGCGCGGCGTTGTCGGCAAAGCGCTCGTCGTCGACGAGTTCCTCGTAGCCGATGGCCGTGCAGAACTTCGGCCAGAGGGTGGGCGAGGGGACGGCGACGACGACGTAGCCGTCTTCGGTGGGGAACGCTCGATAGGGGGCGATAGTCGGGTGTTTGCTCCCCATCCGCCCCGGTGAGACCCCCGTTGCGAAGTAGTACGAGGCCATGTAGCTCATCCACGCCACCTGCCCGTCGAGCAGCGAGACGTCCACCTTCTGGCCGGTGCCGTCGCCGAGTTCGCGCTCGAACAGCGCGGCGAGGATGGCCTGCGTCGCGTACATCCCCGCGCCGATGTCGGCGATAGCGACGCCGACGCGTACCGGCGCGCCGTCCTCCTCGCCGGTGATGCTCATCAGACCGCCTTCGGCCTGCATGATGAGGTCGTACGCCGGCCGGTCGCGGTCGGGGCCCCACTCGCCGTAGCCCGATAGCGCGCAGTAGACGAGGCCGGGATTGTCCCGCTTCAGCGTCCGGTAGTCGAGACCGTACTCGGCCATCTTCCCGACGCGGAAGTTCGAGACGACGACGTCCGCTTCGCCGGCGAGGGTGCGAAACACGTCGCGTCCCTCGTCGCAGGCGAGGTCGAGCGTCAACGAGCGTTTGTTGCGGTTGACGCTCAGGTAGTACGCGCTCTCCTCGGAGTCGCCGTGCGTCGGCGGGTGCCACCCGCGGGTCTGGTCGCCGCTGCCGGGGAGCTCTATCTTGATGACGTCCGCGCCGAGGTCGCCCAACTGCATCGTACAGAACGGTCCGACGAGAACGCGAGAGGCGTCGAGAACGGTCACGCCGTCGAGGGGACCGGTGTCGGTGTCGGGACGTCGAGCCTCGCCGGTCATCAGGGACGAGCGCGTGGCCGTCGTAAGTCAGCTGCGATATCCATCGTGTTCGTACCTGACGTTTTGAAAGTTGCTGGCTAAACGGTTTCGGTGGCAGAGGCGACCGTACTCGGGCGTCAGCCGACATCCCGCCTCGGAGGTCGGTTAGCTCTCCGCCTGCGCCTCCTTTCGGGCGCTCACCGAGTCCGCGACGAGTCGGTAGAACTCGAACTCCAACTCCCGCGGGTGGCGCTCGAAGACGTCGACGAGCGGGATGTGGACGCGTCGAATCGCCTGCACGACGTCCGAGTCGATAGCCGCTTCGGTCACTCTCTCCAGTCTGCCGGAGGCGACGACGCTCTGCCAGCCCTCGTCTCCCCGGTCGTGCACCACGAAGGTGACCGGAGCGCTCGCGCCGACGACTTCGCGTTTCTCGCTCTCGGGACCGAACGCGAGTCTGAAGAAGAACGTCGTATCCGACGGGTCGTAGCCGTACGAAACCGGCCTGGCGTACGGCGCGTCGTCGCTCTCGGCGGCGTTGAACGAGATAACACCCGTCCCGCCGTTGCCGAGGAACTCGTCGCGCGCTTCGTCGCTCACCTCGACGGACCGTGAACTCACCATACGAGTACATATGTCACACTCGTGCAAAAACTGTCTGGCTCCTCGGGGTCGCTCTCGCGTCCGCCCTACTCGCTCTCGCGTCCGCCCTACTCGCTCTCGCGTCCGCCCTACTCGCTCTCGCGTCCGCCCTACTCGCTCTCGCGTCCGCCCTACTCGCTCGACTCCGCTCGGGAGCCGTCGGATGCGTCGGTTCCGGGCGGGACGACGCCGAGCCGACCTTCGGCGAACGCCGCGAAATCGGCGGCGAACGCGTCGACCTCCGCCCAGTCGGTGAACTCCACGTCCCGGGAGGTGTCGACGTCGGGAAGCGTGCGTTTGGCGATCTGCTTCATCATCAACCGTTTGAGGAAGCCGTACTCCGAGTAGCGGAGCGCGCCACCGAACAGTCCGATGCGGTCCGGATGCCAGTCGGTTTCGGAGACGAACGAGTCGACGTACCCCGCCGCCTGCGCCTCCCCCTCTTCGTCCGCCGAGGACAGCGACACCTGAAAGAACCCCGTCGGTTTGGTCGCCATCGCGTCACGGTTCGCTTCGACGAACTCCACGACGGCGGGTTGGTGCTTTCCGGCGTGTATCGACGCGCCGACGAGGACGGCGTCGAACGCGGCCACCGAGCGGTCACCCGACCGGTCTCCCACGTTCACCGCCGTCGCCTCGTGTCCCCGCTCGTCGAGTCGCTCCGCGAGTCGCTCGGCGACTTTCGCCGTCTGTCCCTCACCGGTGCCGTAGCACACCAGAAATTTAGCCACGCGATTTCACCGTGAGAGTACTCCGCGAAGGTCGGCATAAGAGCCCCTATCGACGTGAATCGGTGACAATAACGTGGAGACGAACGTCGAGTCAGGATGCGAGTCGACGCGTCGACGACTACTGACGGACGCGAACGTCGAAGGCTGTCGTCACCAGTTCGCCCTCAGGCCTCGTCTGGAGGAACAGTCGATACCGCCCCGATGTCGGAAACCGCGCCTGGAACGCGACCTGGCCACTGTCGGGGTCAGTCCCCTCCGGATGAACGTGCAGGTACGCGAGGTCGCCTTCGCGGAGCGCGACGAGGTGACCGAGCGCGCCGAGGTACTCATCCAGCTTCGAGACGGGGTCGCCGTCGCGCCGAACCTCGAACGTCAGCCGACACGATTCTCGGGCCACAACCCCGTCTGTGAGCAGTTCGATGTCGTACCCGTCTGCGGTCGCCCGGCGCGACGAGTCGGGTCGCTCGGCGACCGTTTCCGTTCCCGTTCCCGCCCCCGACGCGAAGAGGTCGAACCCGAGCGTCGTCGGCCGCCCGTCCACGACGACGTCGACGAACGCCCGATACACTCCCGAGTCGGAGAGTGCGAAATCGTCGACGCGCCACGTGCCGTCCGACGTCAGTTCCGGGTGGAGATGCTGGAACCGAGTCAGGTCCCGTCGGACGACGACGAGGTGGCTTCGCTCGCCGTGTGCCTCCTCGAAGTCGGTGACGACCTTCCCGTCGTCGTCGACGATACGGAACGTCCACTCGGCGCTCGTTCCCGGGGTGAAGCGGGTCTCTGCGGGGTCGAGTCGGAGTCCGTTCGCCGCGACGGCCAACCCGCCCGGTGCGGCGTGTCCGTTCGGCGCGTAGCCTCGGACGGGGTCGGCCGTCTCCGGCGACGATTCACCGTGGTCGTGTGTCGAGTGGTCCTCCATGTGAGGGTAGTCCAGAGAGGGCGCCATACCGCTTCGTACTCCCGTACGGCACAGTCGGGCCGTCGAACCGTTCGAGGCCGAAACGCCGTCACCGGCGGAGAGCGAAACGCGCCGACCGACGCTCCGGAACCACTAAACGCGGCACTCGCCTCTGTCCGAGTAATGGATTGGACGGAGAAGTATCGCCCTCGGTCGCTGTCGGCGATACGCGGCAACAACAAAGCCCGCGACCAGTTCCGCGAGTGGGCCGAGACGTGGGACGACCACGGCGACGCGGTCATCGTCTACGGCAGTCCCGGCGTCGGCAAGACCTCCGCGGCGCACGCGCTGGCCAACGACATGGGCTGGGAGACCGTCGAGTTGAACGCCTCCGACCAGCGGACCGCCGCCGTCATCGAACGGTTCGCCGGCCGCGCGGCGATGAACGCGACGCTCGGCGGGTCGAGTTCCGGCGGCTCTGGCCGACAGCTCATCGTCCTCGACGAGGCGGACAACATCCACGGCAACTACGACCGCGGCGGCGCGCGCGCCATCACGAAGCTCGTCAAGGAGGCGGGACAGCCGATGGTGCTCATCGCCAACGAGTTCTACGAGATGAGCCGCGGGCTGCGCAACGCCTGCGAGTCCATCGAGTTCCGCGACGTGAGCGCGCGCTCCATCGTTCCCGTCCTCCGAGATATCTGCCGACAGGAGGGCGTCGAGTACGAGTCCGCGGCGCTCGAACGAATCGCCGACGTCAACAGCGGCGACCTCCGCGGCGCGGTGAACGACCTGCAGGCCGCCGCCGAGGGCCGCGACGCGATCACCGAGGAGTCCGTTGCGACGAGCGACCGCGACCGCTCCGTGGGCATCTTCGAATTTTTGGACCAGGTGCTGAAAGAGGAATCCCCGCAGGAGGCACTGTACACCTCCTACGACGTCGACGAGACGCCCGACGACCTCACGAAGTGGGTCGAGGACAACATGCTCGACGTGTACGAGGGCGAGGAGGTCGCCCGCGCCTACGAGTTCCTCGCCAACGCCGACCGGTGGTTAGGTCGCGTGCGCGCGAGTCAGGATTACAGCTACTGGCGCTACGCGGGTGACAACCTCGCCGCGGGCGTCGCCGCCGCCCGCGACGAAACCAAAGGCGGGTGGACGCGCTACGGTCGCCCGCAGTTCTGGCGCTCGAAGGACAAGACCGGCGACGAGGTGGCCCGCCGCGTCGCCGAGTCCAGCGGGACGAGCATGAGCATCGCGCGGCAACGCATCGTACCGTACCTCTCGGTGATGACCCACCACTGCAAGCCGCGCGATCTCACCGTCGCGATGGCGGCGTACTACGAGTTCGAGGAGAAACACGTCGCCCACGTCACCGGCAGCGGCGAGTCGACGAAGAAGGTGCAGTCCATCGTCGAGGACGCCCGAGAGCTCCGCGAGGAGGCGATGGAGGAACACTCCGGCGGCGCGTTCGCCGGTTCGACGGGCGGAACCGCCGGCGACGGAAGCGACGACGGAGCGCGGGGCGACGACGCACGAGACGACGAAACGGGCGCCGGTACCGAGACGACCGAAGACGACGGAGCGGCCGAATCGGCGGCCGACGGCGGCGACGAGAGCGATGCGAGCGACAGCGACGACGGCGACGGCGGCGACGACGGCCAAGCGGGCCTCACCGACTTCTTCTGACCCGGTTTCCGCTATCTACTCGTCGGGCCGCTGGACTCCACGGGCAGGTCGAAGTACCGGTTCTCGTCGACGGTCCCGAGGTCCGGGTCCGACGCCAGCGCTTCGAGCGTCCGCCGGAACGCCGTCCGCGAGACGGCGACCTTTCGGGCGTAGTCGACGCTGTCGCGTTCGTCGGACTGCCCGGCGACTTCGTACAGCATCCCGGCCGCGTTCGTCTTCGGCGTGAGCGCGTCGAGATACGACCCCCAGAGCGGTTCGTAACCGTAGCGCGTCACGGTTCCGAACTCGCCCAGCGACGTGAGTTGACGAGCGACGAACGAGTTGAGACGGAGCGAGCGCCGACTCATCTCGGCGTCGACGAACGGGTTGACGATGGTCTCGGGGGGGTCGTCCCGCTCGTACGAGGGCGCTCGTTCGAGGTACGCCGGTCCGAACGGGGCCATGACGCTCAGAAGCGACGGAGCCTCGCCGCCGCGCCCCCGCGTCTCGACGCTCTTGTGGTGGTGCGTTATCGCCACGTCGGGGTCCGCGCGCCGGTACGAGTCGGCGACGGCGGCGGTTTCCGGCGTGAGTCCGAGGCCGCATCCCCGGAGGGTGGCGCCTCGGTACTGCCGGTCGTGTCGCCACTGCGTCTCGCCGTCTTCTTCGTACCGGGTCCACTCGCCGGACGAACGGGTGTCCGACGACCGGTCCGCGCCCGAAAACTCGACTGTCGGGTCGAAGTCGCGGTTCAAGTCGTACCCCGGCGGTTCGTCCGCACTGTGGTAGTCGGGTTCGCGTCGGGAGTCGCGCCGTCGCCACGGTTGGACGTTCTCGCGCCGGGTGACGCGCTCGTCGGCACCGTCGGCGTCCTCGTCGCGGGCGAACATCGCACCGTCCGGATTCGCGCGGGGGACGACGGTGAGCGTGAGTCGAGAGAGGAGGTCCAGGTTGGCCTCGGGGTTCGAGGTCACGTCGCGGACGAGCGCGAGTATCGCCTCGGTTCCGGCGGGTTCGTCGCCGTGTAACTGCGTCACGAGGTGGACGTTCGTCTCTCCCCGTCCGACCCGCAGCTCCCAGATGGGGTCGTCACGACCGGCGGAGCGGCCGATTCGACGGAGCGCGGCGTGCGGAGAGCCCTCGGCGAGGGCGTGGAGTTCCTTCGCGAGTTGCTGGTTGGTGAGCGATGCGCGCGGGTCCGACAGTCCAGCGCGTCGGGCCTCCGTCGTGTCGATTGCCGACTCGACGGCGCTGGGCGCCGAGAGCGCGCCCAGCCCGACCGTCGCCAGATACTGTCGTCGGGTCGTCTTCGGAGGACTGTCTTTGGAGGTGATACTCCACCCAAGGAACGGGCCGGTGCTAAACGTTTTTCGGCCTGGGGTAGAACGTACGGCTTACCGGAGTGTCGGTGGTGGCGACTCGTCGCCACAGCGAAGGACACCGGCACTCCGGGACGTGTACGCGCGGCTTTTTGTGACGGCTTCGCATACCGGAGCGTGATGCGTGCCGCAGTCCTGCACGAGTACGGAGAACCGCTCGTCGTCGAAGACGTAGACGCACCCGACCCCGCGCCGCACGGCGTCGTCGTCGACGTGGAAGCCTGCGGTATCTGCCGGAGCGACTGGCACGCGTGGCAAGGCCACGGCGAGTGGGCCGACGACCAGGTGCCGAAGGGACAGATTCTCGGCCACGAACCCGCGGGTCGCGTCGTCGCCGTCGGCGAGCGCGTCGATCACCTCCGCGAGGGCGACCGAATCGCCGTCCCGTTCAACCTCGGCGACGGCACCTGCCCGTACTGCCGCAACGGTCACGGGAACGTCTGTGCGGACGGTCTCTCGCTCGGCTTTCAGGCCGAGGCGCCGGGCGCGTTCGCCGAGCAGGTCCACGTCCCTTACGCCGACTACAACGCGATGCCCCTGCCGGAGAGCGTCGCCGCCCGCGACGTGGCCGCGCTCGGCTGTCGGTTCATGACGGCGTTCCACGGACTCGCGCACCGCGCCGACGTCCGCACGGGCGACTGGGTCGCCGTCCACGGCTGCGGCGGCGTCGGGCTCTCGGCAGTGCAGGTCGCCAACGCAGTCGGCGCGCGAGTCGTCGCCGTCGACATCGACGCCGGGAAACTGGACCTCGCGCGCGAGGTCGGCGCGGACGCCGTCGTCGACTCCTCGGAACTCGACGGCCGCGGCGTCACGGGCGCGATTCGCGCCGAGACTGACGGCGGCGCGCACGTCTCCGTCGACGCGCTCGGCCTCGAAGAGACGTGTCGTAACTCGATTTTCTGCCTTCGCAAGCGCGGCACGCACGTCCAACTCGGGCTGACGACCGAGAAGGAACGCGGCGAGGTGTCGCTGCCGACGGACCGGATGACGATGCAGGAAATCTCCTTTTTGGGCTCTCGGGGGATGCCCCCGACTCGGTACGAGGAACTGCTGGGACTGATGGCGACCGGCGACGTCGACCCCGGCGCGCTCGTGAGCCGAGAGGTGCCGCTGTCGGACGTGCCGGAGCGACTGGCGGCGATGACGAACTACGAGACAGAAGGAATCGAGGTCGTGACCGAGTTCTGAACGCGCGCTACCGCCCGCTCCCCGAACCGAGTCCCGGAATCGACGTCCGGTCCTCGACGTAGTTCATCAGCCGAGACGCCGTGATGACGAGCGCCAGATACAGCACCGCGGTGATGGTGAACATCGCCGTGTAGCGGAAGTTCGAGGAGGCGATGTCGTTGGCGCGCTTGAACAGCTCCGGGACGGTGATGAACGCCGCCAGCGAGGAGTACTTGATGAGGTAGATGAGCTCGTTCGTCCAGCCGGGGATGGCGAATCTGAGTCCCTGCGGGAGGACGACATACCGAATCGCGTCCACCTTCGAGAGGCCGATGGCGCGACCGGCGGTGAGTTGCCCCGTGTCGACGCTCTGCAGCGCCGAGCGGATGTACTCCGCCTGGTAGGCGGCGCTGTTGAGTACGAACCCGACGAGCGCGGCCCACGCGGCGTTGTTGGCGAACACGCCGTCGAGAAAGCCGGGGACGTACCCCGAGATGTCCAGTCCGAAGTAGAGCACGAACAACTGCGCCAGAAGCGGCGTCCCTCGAAGGAGTTCGGTGTAGAGGAGCGAGACGTACTTCGAGAGGTTGCCGTAGACGCGGGCGACGCTCAGCGGCACGGCGATGAAGAAGCCGAAGAAGATGCCGAGAACCGTCAACACGAGCGTGAGCCACAGCCCCTCCGAGAGAGTCGGCAGATACTCGACGGCGAACGCGAGCGCGTCGAACGCGCCCGCGAGACCCGGAACCTCGGCTCCGAACGACTCGATGGTCTCGGGTGCGACGAACGGCTGGCCGACCGGGACCAGCAGGCCGCCGAGCCAGTCGTTGGCCCACCGGAGCAGCAGCCACCCCCAGAACAGGACGCCGGCGGCGACGAGCAGCGCCCGTCCGACCGCGCCGGTCGAGATTCGAGGCTCGCTCGACTTCTCTTGCTCTTGAGCCGCGTCGACGACTGGTTCGCTCATGAGTGCATCTCGGTGATGCGCCGGAGGAACGACGCCGTGCGGTCCTGTTCGGGACGGTCGAACAGCTGTTCGGGCGGGCCGCGCTCGACGATCTTCCCGCCGTCGAGAAACAGCATCTCGGAGGCGACCTCCCGCGCGAAGCTCATCTCGTGGGTGACGACGAGCATCGTCATCCCGCGGTCTGCGAGGTCGCGCATCACCTCCAGCACCTCACCGATGAGTTCGGGGTCGAGCGCGCTCGTCGGCTCGTCGAACAGCATCAGTTTCGGCTCCATCGCGAGCGCGCGGGCGATGCCGACGCGCTGCTGCTGGCCGCCGGAGAGCTCGCCGGGGTAGGAGTCGGCCTGCGGCGTGAGCCCGACCATCTCCAGATGCTCGTCGGCGCGCTTTCCGGCCTCTTCCTTGCTGAGGCCGAGCACGCGACGCGGCCCGAGCATGATGTTCTGTCGCGCCGTGAGGTGCGCGAAGAGGTTGAAGTCCTGAAACACCATGCCAACCTCCTTGCGGAGTTCGTTCACGTCGACGTCGGGGCCGGTGACGCGCTCGCCGTCGAGGTAGATGTTCCCGCTGTCTATCTCGGTGAGTCGGTTGACGCAGCGGAGCATCGTCGACTTGCCCGACCCGCTCGGGCCGACGAGCACCGTCACGTCGCCGCGGTCCATCTCGAAACTGACGTCGCGCAGCACTTTCTCGGTCCCGTAGCTCTGGGAGACGCGGTCCACCTCGAGTAGATGTGTGTGATCGCTATCGCTCATGTGCGTCGACCTCCTTCGTAACTGCGCCGACTCCGACCGCTCGAAACCGCCGTCACGCCTGTTCACCGCCCGGTATCTCGTAGTACGAGCCGACGAAGTCGAGTCCCCGATTGGTGACGAACGTCAGCACGAAGTAGATGGCGCTGACGAACAACACCACCTCCAGCACCGCGGTCGTCTGTCGGACGAACAGGTCGTAGCTCCGCGTCAGCAACTCGGCGAGACCGATGGCGAAGACGACGCTCGTGTCCTTGAGGACGATGGTGACTTCGTTCTGGAAGCCCGGAATCGACCGACGGAGCGCCTGCGGCACGACGACGTGGCGGATGGCTTCGAGTTTGCTCATCCCGACAGAGCGCGCCGCCTCCAACTGTCCTTCGTCGACGCTCTGCAGCGCCCCGCGGAAAATCTGGGACTGGTACGCCGCGCTTCGGAACCCCAACCCGAGGACGCTGGCGATGAACGCGTCCGAGAGCGTCACCGTCACGTCGAACAGCCCGAGGGTGAGACTCGGCGTCGAGAACACGAAGTACATGAAGATGAGGATGACGACGATGGGTGTCCCTCTGAGCACGATACCGACCGTCTCGACGAGGAACGTGCTCACCCGGCCGCCGTACACCTCGACGATGCCCGCCGGGAAGCCGACGAGAAAGCCGAGCAGCATGCTGACGACGGTGAGAACGACCGTCAGCACCGCGCCGACGAGAAGGTAGGGGGCGTTGTCGAGGACGAACGCCCAGTCGCCCGTGGTCTGTGCGACGACAGTCGGGTCCATCCGTTACTCCCCGACTGCGGACGAGTTCGAGCTGTTTCCGGACTCGTTACCCGAGGACTCGTTGCCCGACGTCTCCCCGCCGGAGCCGCCGAACCACTCGTTGCGAATCTCCTCGTACTGGCCGCTGTCGCGGACCGCTTGCAGCCCCTCGTTGAGCGCCGACTGCACGTCGCTCTCGTTCTGCCGGAGGCCGAAGCCGTAGCGCTCGCCCGTCTCGTAGACGAACGCGATCTCGACGTCGCGCTGGTCGGCGAACGTCTGCGCGACGGGTTGGTCGATGACGAGCGCGTCGACGTTGCCGTTTTCGAGGTCCTGCACGGCGAGGACGTAGTTGCCGTACGTCCGGAAGTTCGACTGGTCGACGTCGCCGGGTTCGACGAGTTCGCTCTCGACGACGCCCGCGCCCGTCGTACCCTCCTGTGCGCCGACGGTCTGGCCGGCGAGGTCGTCGAGCGACTGCGGGTCGAAGTCGCTTCCGCCGGCGACGAGAATCGACTGGTCGGCGTTGTAGTAGGGGTCCGAGAAGGCGATGGTCTCCTGACGGTCCTCGGTGATGGTCATCGCCGCGGCGATGACGTCGATGCGGTCGTTCTGCAGCGCCGGGATGAGCGAGTCGAACTCGAACTCCTCCCAGTCGGCGAGCGTGTAGTCGGTCTCCTCGACGACGGCCTCCAGCAGGTCGATGTCGAAGCCGACCAGTTCGCCCTGCTCGTCTTTGAACTCGAACGGTGGGAACCCGGGCGCGGTGCCGGGGACGATCTCCGTGTTGCCGCCGTCGCCCCCGTCGGTCCCGGTGTCGTTGCCGGACCCGTCGTCGCCGCCGTCGCTGCCCCCGCCGTTTTCACCGTCTCCGCCGGTGTCGACGGTACATCCTGCGGTCACGGTGAGGCCTGCGACGCTGCTCGCTCCGGCTAACTTCAGATACGTCCGACGACTGACGCCAGACTGACGGTTTGACTTCATACCGATAGACGAGGCCAAGCAGACGCTTCAACTTTTCTTCCTGACCGGAAACAACCACTGGGTCTGACGTGTTTATTCGTTGACTAAGGTTCGACCGGAAGGAAAGCGACGAACCCGAACGGTCGCCTCAATCGCCGCTGACGCCGTGAGTCGTCGCCTGTTCGCTGGTTTCGACGCGTCGGGCGAGCCACGTCGCGGCGACGATACAGAGCGCCGCGAGACCGAACAGCAGCGCGTTGAGGTCGCGGACGAGCGGCGTGTAGACGACGAGGTCGCGACCGAGCAGCGCCACGACCACGAGCAGACCGGCGGCGGTGAGGACGAGTGGACGGAGGCGCGTCAGCGGCGCCTGCGAGTGCGACGCCCGCGTCACCCAGACCGCCGTCGCGACGAGCGCCGCGATGGCGACGAGCGTCGACCCGACGAACAGCGGTTGCGCCGTCGACCCGTACGGGAGGAGCCCCCAGACCCGACTCGTCAGCGCCGCGAAGGCGACGAGCACCAACGTCGCCGGAAGCGCGAGGTTCACCCGTTCGAGCGCCGAGCGCCGGAAGTGGCCGTCGTACGCGCGGAGCGTGCCGAACGTCAGCGCGGTGAAGATGGTCAGCGCGACGACGAAGTGCGCCGCCTGCGTCGGCACCGAGTAGCCGTTCGGAATCAGTCCCGACAGCGTCACCGTCACCGCGCCGATGCTCACCTGCAGGGGGAGGACGACGAGCGCGAGCGTCGTCGAGAGTTTGACGCTCCGCTTCGCGCCGCGCTTCCACGCCCAGGCGGCCGTTCCGAGGATTTGGAAGCCGACGACCATCGCGACGAGCCGGTGGAACCACTCGATGAAACTCGGAATCGTCTGCGGCAGCAGTCCGTTGTCGCACAGCGGCCACTGCGCCGAACAGGCGAGTCCGGACCCGGTCGCGGCGGTGTAGACGCCCAACATCATGAGCAGCGCCGTCGACGCGGTGGTGACGGCCGCAAAGCGCCGGAACGAGAGCCAGTTCGGGCGGGTGCGTGTTCTCAGCATAATCCCTATCGCAGACTCGGGAGCGGGCGTACTTAGACCTGTCCGAACGCCCGTCTGGTCCACTCATCGAACGTGAGACCGCCGAATCGGGTCGAACCGGTTCGACCCGCGTCGAAACGAACCGCTTCGAACCGCGCTGAGACGGCGGAGTCGGCGTCCTCGCTGACCGCCTTCGACCGGTTGAAGTGCGTTCCGCCGGTGCACTCGAACGTGACCGACCACACCGACGACACCGGGGGTAGCGACAGCGGAGTCACGGAGACGGCCGATTCCGACCGACTCGCCGACCGGCGACGCCGGCTCGGCGAGTATCTCGACGACGCCGGTCTCGACGCCGTCTGGTTCGCCCGCCCGAACTCCTTCGCGTGGCTCACCGGCGGCGACAACGTCGTCAGCGCGACGGCCGACCTCGGCGTCGCCGCCGCGGGCTACGTCGCCGAGGACGGAGACGCCGACGCCGGCGAGTTCCGCGTCGTCACCGACAACATCGAAGCGTCGCGGCTCGTCGACGAGGAGCTTCCCGGCGAGTTTACCGTCGAGGCGGGCCGGTGGTACGAGTCGTCGCTCGCGGAGTCGGTCGCCGACCACTCGCCGGAGAACGCGGCCGCGGACTTCGACGTTCCGGGGTTCGGGGAGGTCGACGCCTCGACGCTCCGACAGCCGCTCTCGGAGGGCGATATCGAGGCATACCGGGAACTCGGCCGCGACACCGCCGCTGCCGTCGAGCAGGTCTGCCGTCAACTGGAATCCGGCGACACCGAACACGAGGCGGCGTCGGCGCTGCGCGTGACGCTGTCGGCGCGCGGAATCAACGCGCCCGTCGCCCTCGTCGGTGGCTCCGAACGCGCGCAGTCGTATCGGCATTACACCCCGAAGCTCGCCGAACTCGGCGACTATGCGCTCGTCTCGGTGACGGCGGAGCGGGGCGGCCTCCACGCCAGCACGACCAGAACCGTCGCGTTCGACCCGCCGGAGTGGCTGGCGGAGCGACACGAGAAGGCGACGCGAGTCGAGGCGACGGCGCTGGCGGCGACGCGCGCGGTCGGGCGCGAGAGGGGACCGGCGTCCGAGGTGTTCGGCGCGGTTCAGGCGGCGTACGACGACGTCGGTTTCCCCGACGAGTGGCAGAACCACCACCAGGGCGGCGCGGCGGGCTACGCCGGCCGCGAGTGGTTCGCGACGCCGACGGCCGACGACGAGGTACGTCTCCCGATGGGATACGCCTGGAACCCGACGATTCAGGGCGCGAAGAGCGAGGACACCGTACTCGTCACCGACGACGGGTTCGAGGTGCTCACGAGCACCGGCGAGTGGCCGACTCGGGAGGCCGACGCCGTGGGGTACGACGCGACGGTGGAACGCCACGACGTGCTCTCCTTGTAGTCTGAAAGTAAAACAAGGAGACTGCGCCGCCGATCCGGGAGGGCTTTTTAGGGCAACGTATTTGTCGTGTGAGTGAAACCATGCGACCGTGCCCTGGTACGCAATCGATGCAATCGACGACGCGATAGATTCGACTCGTCGGTTCCTGTTCCCGTTCAGTCTCGGTCGGTGGCTCCGACTCGCAGTGATCGTCTTCTTCCTCGGTGCGCTGAGCACCGGGGGTTCCCCGCCGAGTTTCGGCAACTTCGGCGGGAGCGGCGACGTGCCGACCCAGCCGCAGCCGACGCCCTCGCCGTCTCCGTCGCCGGACCCGACGGGCGGCGTCGACCCCGGGACGCTCACTAACATCGCCCTCCTCGTCGCGGGCCTCGTGGTGTTCGTCATCGTCCTCTCGCTCCTGTTCGGCCTCGTCGGCGACGTGATGCGCTTCGTCTTCCTCGACGCCCTCCGCACCGGCGACGTGCGCATCCGTACTCCGTTCCGTCGCCGACTCGGGAAGGGCGTTCGGCTGTTCGTGTTCAAACTCGTCCTCTCGCTCGCGGTGAACATCCCGATTGTCGCCGGCGCGGCCCTCTTCGTCCTCGCGTTCGCCGCACCCGAGATCCTATCTGGATTCGGCATCGCCCCCGGCGTCGTCACCGGCCTCGGCGCCATCGGTTTCGTCGCGGTCTTCGCCCTCCTCGCAGTCGTCAGTATCGTTCTCGGTCTCGTCGTCGGTCTGACGAACACGTTCGTCACCGCGGTGATGCTCGTCGACGACACCGGTGTCGTCGAGGGCTGGCGACGCTTCTGGACGACGCTGCGCGGCGAGTGGAAGCAGTACCTCGTCTACCTCGTCATGCGTGCCATCCTCGGAATCGGTGTCGGCATCGTCACCAGCATCGTCGTCGCAATCCCCGCGCTCGTCATCGGGGCGATAGCCGTCATCGTCGTCATCGCAATCGTGAGCGCGTTCGGTGCGGCGCTCTCTCCGGCCACGGTCGTTCTGGGCGGTCTGACGCTTCTGGTGGCGTTTCTGGCGTTCCTGCTCGTCGCGCTCCCGGTCGGAATCGTCGTCCAGACGTACTTCCGGACGTACGAACTGATGGTGCTCGGTCGCTCGAACCCGCGGTTCGCCCTCGTCCCGATTCCGGACGACGACGGCGACGAGAACGCCGGAGTCGAACCGGGCGACGGGGACGAGTCCGACGACGGAGACGGACCCGGTGGCGCCGGCGGCTCCGGGGGATTCGGTGACGACCGAACCGACGACGGGCAGTCCGTCGACGGCCCCGACGACGAGCCCACAGGTCGCTCCGGCGCCGACTCCGCCGACTCCGCCGACTCCGCCGACGACTCGCCGTCGTGGCAGTCGACCACCGACGAGACAGCGCCCCCGAGCGGCGGCGAATCCGGCGGCGACGGGGAGAGCGACGACGACGATTCGGGCTTCAAATTCGGTCCCGACAAACGCTGATATTCGTCGTTCGTCGAACCACGATATCGACGCTATCCATAGTTTTTTGCTGACGGAGGGAGTCGCCGCAGCCATGGGGCTGGATGACGACGCACGGGAGTACCACCGGCAATCACCTCCCGGCAAAATCGAGATTTCGACGACGAAACCGACGAACACCCAACGCGACCTGAGCCTGGCGTACTCGCCGGGGGTCGCCGCAC
This sequence comes from Haloprofundus sp. MHR1, assembly GCF_005155585.1. NCBI lineage: Archaea > Methanobacteriati > Methanobacteriota > Halobacteria > Halobacteriales > Haloferacaceae > Haloprofundus > Haloprofundus sp. MHR1. The sequence continues at coordinate 839,436 of NZ_CP039833.1, read as the reverse complement.
CGTGTCTGGACATCGCCGACGACGCAGACGAGGCGTACAACTACACGGCGAAGGGCAACCTCGTCGGCGTCGTCTCGAACGGGTCCGCGGTGCTCGGTCTCGGCAACATCGGCGCACAGGCGTCGAAACCCGTCATGGAGGGGAAGGGCGTGCTGTTCAAGCGCTTCGCCGACATCGACGTGTTCGACATCGAGTTGGACCGCGCCGACGCCGACGAGATTATCGAGTGCGTCTCCGCGATGGAACCGACGTTCGGCGGGGTCAACCTCGAAGACATCAAAGCGCCCGAGTGTTTCGAAATCGAGGAACGGCTCCGCGAAGAGATGTCGATTCCCGTCTTCCACGACGACCAGCACGGGACGGCTATCATCTCCGGCTCGGCGCTTCTGAACGCCGCCGAAATCGTCGACAAGGAGCTCGAAGAGCTCGACATCGTCTTCTCCGGCGCGGGCGCGAGCGCCATCGCCACGGCCCGGTTCTACGTCTCGCTCGGCGCGAAGCGGGAGAACATCACGATGTGCGACTCCTCGGGAATCATCACCGTCGACCGCTCTGACGAGGTCAACGAGTTCAAGCGCGAGTTCGCCGCCGACCGCCCGAACGGCGACCTCGCCGACGCGATGGAGGGCGCGGACGTGTTCGTCGGCCTCTCGGTCGCCGACATCGTCTCCCAGGAGATGGTGCGGTCGATGGCCGACAACCCCGTCATCTTCGCGATGGCGAACCCCGACCCCGAGATAACGTACGAGGCGGCCAAAGACGCCCGCGACGACACGGTCATCATGGCGACGGGTCGCTCGGACTACCCGAACCAGGTGAACAACGTGCTCGGCTTCCCGTTCATCTTCCGCGGCGCGCTCGACGTGCGCGCGACCGAAATCAACGAGGCGATGAAAGTCGCCGCCGCGGAGGCGCTCGCCGAACTGGCCCGTCAGGACGTCCCCGACGCCGTCGTGAAGGCCTACGGCGACCAGCCGCTGCAGTTCGGCTCGGAGTACATCATCCCGAAACCGCTCGACCCGCGCGTGCTGTTCGAGGTCGCGCCCGCCGTCGCGCAGGCCGCGATGACCAGCGGCGCGGCTCGCAAGGACCTCGACGTGGCCGATTACGAGGAGCGCCTCGAAGCCCGTCTCGGCAAGTCCCGCGAGATGATGCGCGTCGTGCTCAACAAGGCGAAGTCGGACCCCAAGCGCGTCGCGCTGGCGGAGGGCACCGACGAGAAGATGATTCGCGCCGCCTACCAGATTCAAGAACAGGGTATCGCCGACCCGATTCTCCTCGGCGACGCGGACACCATCCGCGCCACCGCCGCCGACCTCGGGCTGGAGTTCGACGCCAACATCGTCGACCCGGCGGGCGAAGACCACGAGGGCTACGCCGACAGGCTCCACGAGCTCCGCCGCCGCAAAGGCATCACCCGGAGCGAGGCGGGCGAGCTCATCAGCCGCGACAGCAACTACTTCGGTAGCGTGATGGTCGAACAGGGCGACGCAGACGCGCTCCTCACCGGTCTCACCCACCACTACCCGAGCGCGCTGCGGCCGCCGCTGCAGGTCATCGGCACCGCCGAAGACGCCGACTACGCCGCGGGCGTGTACATGCTGACGTTCAAGAACCGCGTCATCTTCGCCGCCGACACGACGGTGAACCTCGACCCCGACGACGAGGTGCTCGCCGAGATCACGAAACACACCGCCGAACTCGCGCGGCGGTTCAACGTCGAACCGCGCGCGGCGATGCTGTCGTACTCGAACTTCGGCAGCGTTGAGAACGAGGGCACCCGAAAGCCGCGGCAGGCGGTCGACATCCTGCACGACGACCCCGAGGTCGACTTCCCCGTCGACGGCGAGATGCAGGCCGACACCGCCGTCGTCGAGGATATCCTCGAAGGTACCTACGACTTCACGGAGCTCGACGAACCGGCGAACGTGCTCATCTTCCCGAACCTCGAAGCGGGCAACATCGGCTACAAACTGCTGCAGCGCCTCGGCGGCGCGGAGGCAATCGGTCCGATGCTCGTCGGCATGGACAAACCCGTTCACGTGCTCCAGCGCGGCGACGAAGTGAAGGACATCGTGAATCTGGCGGGTGTGGCGGTCGTGGACGCCCAGGAAGAGTAACACGCGAGCGGAGTTCTCGTGAGCCACCGGCGAACGAGAGTTCGGGAGAGCGTCGCTCTCCCGGTTCGAGCGTTTTTTGGTCCGGATTTTTGCGCGAGCGGGTCGCGGAGCGACCCCGAGCGGAAAAAGGTGGAAGCGACATCGTGAACCTGGCGGGCGTGGCGGTCGCGGACGCGCAGGAAGAGTAGTAATCGGCCGATAGCGACCGTCGACTCTGGTTTCTTTTCGTTTCTAAACTCCGTCAGACACCGCCGAAACGAGGGGAAGGCTCCGAGTGTCACTGGTGGGATACTACAATCCCGGTCACCGGAAGGCGGTCACTCGGGGCAGTACTTGTAGGTGAAGTGTGTCGAGATGGCCTCCTCGCCGACGGTGAAGACGGCGATACCGCTGTTGTCTCGCTCGCCTTCCCACTTCAGTCGCGCCTCCATCTTCTGGGCTGCGACGGTTATCGTCGGGGTCGCGCCATCGTCGACGATATCCCGTGAAACCCACCGCTCTTCTTCGGGAAGCTCTATCACCCGACGGCTGTCTCCCACGGTCAGCGCGACGGTGACGGCTCCGGGATAGGCAGCATTGCTGATGACGATGTCCGCCGCGCTGTCGAAGTCGAACCACGGTGGCGCTGCACCTCGGTTCCCTCCAGTTCGTGGTCGACAGTACCGGTCTCGGTGGGCATGTCCATCACTCTCGGTAGCAGTCGCGCTTTCGGAGACTGCCGCACCGTCTTCGTTCGAACTCGCAGTGCACCCCGCGAGTGCAGCGCCGCCGGTCGCAGCTACGGACAACAGGCGACGCCGAGAGAGGGAGGGCATCGTTTCCTGTCGTCGTTCCGACTATATAAGCGTCTTCGGTGGTCGACGGTCGGGTGGTGCCCTGTGTCGTTTTCACACCGTGAGACGTGGAGGACTCGCCTTCCGCTACTGATTATCCGAACGTCAGCACGGCCAATCCGGCGACGTAGCCGGCGAAGAGTACGCCGCCGTAGACGACGAACGTCACCGAGTCCGGCGGCGAGTACACCGACGCGTAGCCGAGCACGCCGAGGAGGACGAACCCCCAGTCGCGGTGCAGTACCGACGAGGAGACGATGCCGTCGCCGACGAGCGCGACCATCAGCGGAGGTAGCGAGAGGGCGACGCCGACGGCGACGGGCAGAAACAGCGCCACCTCCGCCAGCCAGTACGGTCGGTACGCCGGGACGAACCCGCTTCTGAGGATGCCGAACTTGAGCAGTTCCAGCAGTGCGGGAACGACGAGCACCGCACCGAGGACGACGCCGAGCAGACAGAGTCCCGCCGACAGGAGATACAGCCGTCTCGTTCGCGTGCCGTGTGGACGAATCTCCGCGCGTGCCTGCCAGAGGAGCGCCGTTCCGGCGACGCCGACGCCCGCGAGCGCTGCGACCTGCAGTTCGACGCCGAGCGAGACCAGCGGGTCGGTCGGGAGCGTCGTCCCCGCGGGCGCGTAGACGCCGAGCGCGGCCTTCTGGAGGTCGACCCCGGTCGCTCGAAACGCGGCGAGCGTCAGCGCGACGGCGACGGAAAACAGGAGGGTGAGTTCGCGTGCCTGCGTGCGGGCAATCCGCAGAAGAACGCCACTCCCTCTGGGTCCGAGCTCCCGCACGCGATCTGCTTCGAGGACCATGCGAGGGGTATGCCCAACCGTGTTATCAATTTTCTCCCCCCGAATCCGCCTCCGCGACTCCCTCCGTCGACATCGTCGACGTCCGCGACTGACCCGGGCTGTCAGGTGTCGTCGGCGTCTGTCACCGAGTCGGAGCGTCGATTTTCGGCTCCGTCCTCGTCGCCCCCTTCGCCGGCGTTCGTCCCGTCGCCCCCTTCGCCGGCGTTCGTCCCGTCACCCCCTTCGCCAGCGTCTGTCCCGTCTCCGAGCGCTCGGGCGGGGTTCCCGACGACGGACGTCTCGGGGGGAACGTCGTCGACGACGACGGAGCCCGCCCCGACGCGGGCGTTCTCGCCGACGGTGAGCGGCCCGATGAGGGTCGCGTTCGCGCCCAAGACGGCGCCGTCCTCGACGGTTGGGTGGCGCTTCGTCCGCTGCATCGAGTTGCCGCCGAGCGTGACGCCGTGGTAGAGTACGACGTCGTCGCCTATCTCGGCCGTCTCGCCGACGACGACGCCCATTCCGTGGTCGATGAACACCCGACGGCCCACCGTCGCCGCCGGGTGGAGTTCGACGCCGGTGAGAAACCGCGAGAGATGAGAGAGCAGTCGAGCGGGGAGGTGCAGCTGTGCGTTCCACAGCGCGTGCGCTAACCGGTGCATCCAGAGCGCGTGGACCCCTGGGTACGTCAACAGAACTTCAGTGTAACTCAGCGCGGCCGGGTCGTTCTCCAGTGCGGCGCGCAGGTCTTCCCGGAGTCGTGTCCACGGTGACGGCATCGCTCGAACTGTCGTCGTCGCGGACGGATAGCTGTGTGCGTTTCGCCCCGGACTCGCCTGTCTCAGTCGCCCGCGGTCCGTTCGGTCCGCGACGGCGGGAGAACGCCGTCGCCGGCGCCGTTCGAGGCTCCCGGCGGTTCGGGGAGCACGCAGCGGTCGGGTTCGCGGTTCACGTGAGCGTACTCGGTGGGCGTGTTCGCCAGCACGTGGGCGGGATTCTCGCGGCTGTCGATGCGCGCCGCGCGGAGGTCGCCGAACCCCGAGATGCGCGCGAGGATGCCGCGCCAGTGGTTCTCGCTCCCGTCCGGGACCGGCGGCGTTCCGGCGGGGTTCCACGACGGGTCGGCGGCCGCGAGCGTCGCGGCGTTGACGTTCGCCGCCAGGTCGTCGTGGTCGACGAGGACGCCGACGCTCGCGGACCTGGGTGCGCGCGCGGCCAGCACGTCCAAGCCGAGGTGAAGCGCACGGTACTCGGCGACGTTGTTGTTCGGGACGGCGTCGGGGAGGGAGACGCGGGCGACCCGTACGCCGTCGCGCGTCTCGATGACGGCCCCGAGTCCGCCCCTGCCGGGACGGTACGACCCGTCGGTCGCGACGTAGAACTGGCGGTGGTGGGTTCGCGGCGGATGCGCGATGTGCGGGGTGGGCGATTGGTCGAACAGATTTCTCAGCGATGACCGGCGGTGTGCGGCCATATCGCACGCTTGGTAATTCCGATACTTAACTGTATGGTCGACGTGTCATACCAGTAGTAACTCGACCACGTGTTGCGATTGGTCATACCATAGCATATATATCGGGGTAACGCCCATGTGCGTTCATGACTGAAGACAGGCAGTCACGTGTTAGCAGACGCCGTTACCTCCAGTTGGCAGGCGGTGCCGCCGCGACGGCAGCACTCGCCGGTTGTTCCGGCGACTCCGACGAGATAAACACCGAGACGCCCGCGGACACCGGGGGCGACGGCGGTGGAAACGACACCGGTAACGACACCGGGAGCTCCGACGGGGAGGACAACCAGGACGGCGGAGAGTTCGCCGTCACCATCACGCAGGGGCAGATGGACTCCGGTCTCGACCCTCACGACCACCGTGAGACGACGACGGACATCATCACCATGCAGATGTACGAGGGGGCGCTCGACCGGAACCGCGAGGGGCAGGTCATCGAGGGCCTCGCCGAGAACTACGAACAGGCGGAACCGGACCGCGTTCGTCTCACGCTCCGCGAGGGCGTCACGTTCCACAACGGCGACGAACTCACCCCCGCGGACGTCGCGTTCAGCATCAACCGCATCGTCAACCCCGACGTCGGCAACCTCGCCAGCCCGCAGAGCGACCAGTTGGCGGGTATCACGGACGCGCAGCCGGTCGAGGGCGAGAACGCGGTCGACGTCGTCTCCGACGGCGTCAACCCGATGGCCGTCGGGCTGCTCGCCAGCTACGGTGACATCATGCAGCAGTCGTGGGTCGAATCGAACGACAACAGCTACATCAACAGCCACGCAAACGGCACCGGACCGTTCCAGCTGTCGAACTACACCCAAGACGAGAGCGTCGAGTACACGAAGTACGAAGGGTACTGGCGCGAACCGGCGGCCGTCGACGCGCTGACCATCACCTCGGCGTCAGAGTCGAGCACCCGCGTCAACCAGCTCGTCAGCGGCGAGACGGACATCGTCGTCAACGTCCCACCACAGGAGGTCAGCCGCATCAACGGCAACGACAACACGAGCGTCGAAGCCGTACCGAGTACGCGCGTCATCTACAACGGAATGCGGTACGACGTCGAGCCGTTCTCGAACCGCGACTTCCGGCGAGCGATGAACCTCGCCATCGACCTCGACACTATCGTCGCGGAGGTGCTCGCGGACTTCTCGGACCCGACGGGTCAGCCGACGCTCGAAGGGTTCGTCGGCTACAACCCCGACATCGACCCGTACCCGTACGACGTCGAGCAGGCCGAACAGCTCGTCGAGGAGAGCGGGTTCGCCGGCGCGACGCTCGAACTGCACACGCCGGTCGGTCGCTACCTGAAAGACCTCGAGATCGCGCAGGCGGTCGTCGGCTACATCAACGAGCTCTCGAACGTCGAAGCCGAGGTGACCCAGCGCGACTTCGGTGACCTCGCCGCGCAGCTCACCACCGGCAACATCGAGGACATGCCCGACTGGTACCTCATCGGCTGGGGCAACGAGACGTTCGACGCGAGTCAGACGCTCATCCCGCTGCTGTCGACCGACGGCGCGCTGTCGAGTTGGAGCAACGAGGAGTTCGACAGCCTACTCGACGAGGCGGGGCAGACCGCCGACGCCGACCAGCGCGAACAGCTGCTTCGGGAGGCGAACCAACTCGCCCACGACGAGGCGCCGTGGATCTTCCTCAACCGGCAGTACAGCGTCTACGGAGCGAGTTCGCGTATCGACTGGCAGCCACGTCGCGACGAGTCCATCAAGGCGTACGAAATCGCCCAGCCGTAACGGACGACTCACGCGGCCTTCTCTCCACTCAATCATGTCATTTGCACGATTCATAATCAAGCGGAGCCTGCAGGGAATCTTCGTCGTCTGGGGTGTCGTGACGGTCGTATTCCTCCTGCGGTTCTCTACGCCGGGCGACCCCGTCAACTTCATCGCCCCGTTAGACGCCAGTCCCGAACTTCGGCAGCGTATCGCCGAGGAACTCGGGTTGAACCAACCACTGTACGTCCAGTACCTCGACTATCTCGCGGGGTTGCTCACCGGCGATATGGGCTACTCGTACATCTCGGGGACGGAAGCGGCGACGCGTATCTTCGCTCGCATCCCGGCGACCGTCGAACTCGCCGTCGCCGCCACCGTCGTCGCGATCATCATCTCGATTCCGCTGGGCGTCGTCAGCGCGACGCGACGGCACGAACCGGCCGACTACGCCGCGACGACGTTCTCGCTCGCGGGTATCAGCACGCCGAACTTCTGGCTCGGCATCATGCTCGTGCTCGTCTTCGCGGTGCAGTTGAACTTCCTGCCGACGAGCCGCCGACCTATCGGATTCACCCCCGCGATGGGGTATCTCGTCGCGGGCAACCCCGCCGGAATCGTCCTCTGGTTGCAGCACATCACGCTCCCGGCCATCACGCTGGGGACGTACTTCACGGCGCTCGTGACGCGCCTGACGCGCAGCGGGATGCTCGACGAGCTCGGCAAGAGCTACGTCGACGCCGCCCGCGCCAAGGGGCTTCCGGAGACGCTCGTCCGGTACAAGCACGCGCTCCGGAACACGCTCATCCCGGTCATCACCGTTCTCGGCCTCCAGCTGGGGACGCTCATCGGCGGCGCGGTCATCACCGAGGCGGTGTTCGCGTGGCCCGGACTGGGAACGCTCGTCATCAACAGCATCAACACCCGTGACTGGCCGCTCATCCAGGGCAGTCTCATCATCATCGGGTCGAGTTTCGTCTTCGTGAACATCGTCGTCGACGCGCTGTACGCGTACGTCAACCCACAGGTGGTGTACGACTGATGGTCGCTCCACGCACGTGGCGGAATCTCCGCCGCGAACTCCGCGGGAGCGCGCTCGCCAAGATCGGCATCGTGCTGGTGTTGGCCATCATCTTCGTGGCGATGTTCGCGCCGTTCATCGCGCCGTACGACCCGTATCAGCAGGATCTACAGAATTCGCAGGTGCCGCCGCTCGGGTTCAGCACGACCGAGAACGAGACGCGCTCGGAGATGGTCAACGGGAGCATCCAGGTCATCGAGGAGGAGGTGACGGTGAACGCGACGATGGCCCACCCGCTCGGCACCGACGCGCTCGGCCGCGACATGCTCTCGCGGACCATCTACGGGGCGCGTACGTCGCTGCTCGTCGGCGTCCTCGGGACGCTGTTGGCGGTGCTCATCGGCGTCACCGTCGGCCTCACCGCCGGCTACTACGGCGGCCGCGTCGACGACGGCCTGATGCGGATGTCCGACATCATGTTGGCGTTCCCGTCGCTCGTCCTGGCTATCGCGCTCATCGGCCTGTTCGGCGGGGTGACGATACGGATACCCGACCCGTTCGTCGCCGTCGGACTCGCGCCCGACATGCCGTCGAACATCGTGTTACCGGGCACCGTCGTGCTCGTCGTGGCACTGGTCAACTGGGTGTGGTTCGCTCGCGTCGCCCGCGGCGAGGCGCTCAGCCTCCGCAGCGAGGAGTACGTGAAAGCCGCCCGCGCGCTCGGCGCGAGCGACGGCTCTATCGTGGCGCGACACATCTTCCCGAACAGCATCACTCCCATCCTGGTGTTGGCGACGATTCAGGTCGCCGCCATCATCCTCCTGGAGAGCTCGCTGTCGTACCTCGGCTTCTCGGGGGCGAACCTCTCGTGGGGGCTCGACATCGCACAGGGCCGTGACTATCTGGCGTCGGCGTGGTGGATCGCGTCGATTCCCGGCGTCGCCATCGTCTTCGCCGTCATCGGGGTCAACCTCGTCGGCGACTGGCTGCGCGACGCGCTCGACCCCGGCATCGAGGGGGAAGGAGGCGTTTAGATGGACGAGATACTCAAAGTCAGAGATCTGAAGACGCGGTTCTTCACGGAGGAGGGACAGGTCAACGCCGTCGAGGGCGTCAGTTTCGACGTTCGAGACGGCGAGATATTCGGCATCGTCGGCGAGTCCGGCAGCGGCAAGTCGGTGACGGCGCTGTCGGTCATCGACCTCATCGAGTCGCCCGGCAGGGTGACCGCCGGCGAGGTCTGGTACCGAAACGAGGCGCTCGCCGACGAGTTCCGCGAACAGAAGCCGGACGCCGTCGACGGCGCGTTCGTCGACCTGCGGCAGTTACCCAAGGGCGTCCGCCGGTCGCTTCGCGGTCCCTCGTTCAGCATGGTGTTTCAGGACCCGATGAGCAGTCTCAACCCCTCCATCACGGTGGGCGAACAGATCGCCGAAGCGGTCGAGGTCCAGCGCCGCGCCCGCGCGAACCCGCGGAGCACCCGCTCGCGGACCCAAGGGTACGGTCTCGCGCAGTACCTCGTCGACAGCGTCGTCCCCGGTCGGGAGTACACGAGCGACGAGAGCAAAGAGCGAGCCATCGAACTGCTCGAACAGGTCGGCATCCCCGACCCGGAGGCGCGCGCCGAGGAGTACCCCCACCAGTTCTCCGGCGGGATGCTCCAGCGGGCGATGATCGCGCAGGCGCTCGCGGGCGAACCCGACGTCCTCGTCGCCGACGAACCGACGACGGCGCTCGACGTGACGATTCAGGCGCAGATTCTGAACCTGCTCAGAGAGCTACAGCGCGAACAGGATATGAGCATCATCATGATAACGCACGACCTCGGCGTCATCGCGCGGATGTGCGACCGCGTCGGCGTCATGTACGCCGGACAGGTCGTCGAACGCGGCACGCTCGAAGACATCTTCGAACGGCCGGTACACCCGTACACGGAGGGGCTGTTGGGGTCGATTCCGGACCTCGAAGACCCGTCACCGCGGCTGTCGCCCATCGAAGGCAACGTGCCGAGTCTGCTCGACTCGGAGATGGGCGGCCGCTGTTACTTCGCGGACCGCTGCCCGAAGGCGATGGAGACGTGTCTCAACCCCATCCCCGAGTACGACACCGACAGCGGCGACGTCGTCGGCGACGGCGCGAACGCGGAGGCGGTTCACACCGCCCGCTGCGTGCTCGCGACCCGCGAGTTCGACCCCGCGGAGGCGCTCGCCGACGACTACTTCCGCGGCGCGGACGAGGCGGCGGACCCGGAGACGCCGGAGGACGCCGCCGAACAGGAGGTGGTGAGCGATGACTGAGAACCGCCGACCGACGGCGACCGACGGCGACCCGCTCCTTCGGGTCACCGACCTGAAGAAGTACTACGGCGAGGAGAGTTCGCTGTTCGACACGCTGCTCGGCCGCGAGTCCGAGAGCGTCAAGGCCGTCGACGGTATCAGTTTCGACGTTCACAAAGGCGAGACGCTGGGGCTCGTCGGCGAGTCCGGATGCGGGAAGTCGACCACCGGCGAGACGCTGCTTCGCCTGCGAGAGGCGACCGACGGCCGCGTCGAGTTCGCCGGCGACGACGTCTACGAGATGGAGGGCGACGAACTGACCGAGTTCCGCCGCCGCGCCCAGATCGTCTTCCAGGACCCCTTCTCCAGTCTCGACCCCCGGATGACCATCGGCGAGATAATCTCGGAGCCGTACCGAATCCACGGACTGCCCGAGGAGTCGCCCGACGACGGGCGCTCGAAGCGCGAGTGGCGCATCGACCGGGCCGCCGAACTGCTCGAACGCGTCGGGCTCTCGGCGAACCACGTCGAGCGCTACCCGCACGAGTTCTCCGGCGGGCAGCGCCAGCGGGTCGGTATCGCTCGCGCGCTCGCGCTCGAACCGGAGTTCATCGTGCTCGACGAACCCGTCTCCGCGCTCGACGTGAGCGTGCAGGCGCAGGTGTTGAACCTGCTGGACGACCTCCAGGAGGAGTTCGGCCTCACATACCTGTTCATCGCGCACGACCTCTCGGTGGTCCGCCACATCTGCGACCGAGTCGCCGTGATGTACCTCGGCAACATCGTCGAACTCGGGCCGACCGACGACCTGTTCGACGACCCGCAGCACCCCTACACGCGAGCGCTGTTGGAGAGCGTCCCGCGGGCCGCAGTCGCAGAGAGCGGCCGCCACGTCGAACCGCTCGCGGGCGACGTGCCGAGCCCGCGGAACCCGCCGAGCGGCTGTCGGTTCCGCACGCGCTGTCCGCGGGTCATCCCGCCCGCCGACGTGACGCTCTCGCAGCGGGCGTACCGCGAGGTGATGGACCTCAGAGACCGCCTCGAACGCGGCGAGTTGAGCGCGGAGTCGGTGTGGAACAACGTCGACGACGAGACCGACAAACCGGGGTTCAAGCGCCACCTCCGAGAGGAGTTCTTCAGTCACGACCTGAGCGGCGACGACGAAGCGGCCGTCGAACGGGCGCTGGAGGCGTTGTCGAACGGCGACACGGAGGAAGCGATCGCCATCCTCCGCGAACGCTTCGAGAGCGTCTGTGAGACCACTCGACCGCTGTTGCAGGAGCGCGAGCACCCGTCGGCGTGCCACCTGTACGAGCAACCGGCGGACGCACCGGTCGACCGCGACCCGGTGCGCGCGCACCCGGAAGCCGACGTCGTCGGCGACGACGAGACGGGCGCGGAGGCCGACTGAGTCGCACGTCGGTCCCGCGGGCGCGTCGCAACCGGCCTCCTCCGCCGCAAACGAAAACTACACGCCCCCCGACCGACCAGTTTCGACGTGACTCAAACACGGGACGCACTGCTGTTTCTCCTCCTGGCCGCCGTCTGGGGTTCGGCGTTCATGGCCATCAACGCCGGATTGGCGTCGTTTCCGCCGGTGCTGTTCGCGGCGCTGCGCTACGACATCGCGGGCGTGTTGATGCTCGGCTACGCCGCGTACGCCGTCGACGACCCGATACCCCGAACCCGCCAGCAGTGGGCCGCCGTCGCCGTCGGCGCGGTCTTTCTCATCGCGGCCTACCACGTCCTGTTGTTCGTCGGCCAGAGCGGGCCGGTGACGAGCGCCGCCGCGGCGGTTCTCGTCAGCCTCAGCCCCGTCTTGACGTCGGTGTTCGCGCGGATGTTCCTCCCGAGCGAGCGACTCACCGCCGCCGGCGCCGCGGGCCTCCTGTTGGGTCTGGTGGGCGTCGCCGTCCTCTCGGACCTGGACCCCACCAACCTGCTCGCGGGCGCGACGGTGTCGAAACTGCTCGTCTTCGGCGCAGCGGCGGCGTTCGCGCTCGGAAGCGTCCTCTCTCAGCGCATCGACGACGGGCTCCCCATCGAGACGATGGAGGCGTGGGCGATGCTCGGCGGCGCGGCGCTGATGCACGTCGTCTCGCTCGGGATGGGCGAGACGCTCGCCGACATCACCTGGACGACGCGAGGTGTCGCGGCGCTGCTGTACCTCTCGCTGGCGGCGAGCGCGCTCGGTTTCCTCGTCTACTTCGACCTCCTGGACCGACTGGGGGCCATCGAGATCAACCTCGTCTCCTACGTCGCGCCCGTCTTCGCCGCGATTTCGGGCTATCTCGTCCTCCAAGAACCGCTGAGCACGGAGACGGCGCTCGGCTTTCTGTTCATCTTCGGCGGGTTCGTCCTGCTGAAACGCGATGCGATACGCGAGCAGTTGGTCGGCCGTTCCGCCGGGCTGTCGTAACCGCCGGCCGTCCGAGGGTCGGGCGCTACTCGACTCGCTCCGTCCGCTCGGCTTCGACCACTTCGCCGACCATCGACCAGCCGTCGTCGTCCGGCCCCTTCCGGCCGAGCAACACGGACTCGTTGTCCTCGCTCGTGATGAGCCGATAGTCGGCGTCGTCGTCCTCGCAGGTGCCCTCGCCCTGGAACTCCCGTTGGAAGAACTGCGTCCCCGAGAAGTGGTAGACGGCGCTCGAACCGTCCGAGAGCGTCAGTCGAACCGGTTCGGGCGAGACGTTGTGGATGCGCTTTGCGATGGGGTTGAGGTCGGCCATTTCGCCCGAAGGGTCGGCGCCGCGGGTAAAGAATCGGTCGGACGGCAGTCGGAAACTCAGTCGAACAGCGCCGCGAGGTCGTCGCCCTCGATACCCGCGGAGAGGGCCAGCAGGAGCTTGATTCGGGCTTTCGAGGTCGGAAGGTCGCCCGAGAACAGCGCGCCGTGCTCGCGGAGCGTGACGCCGCCGCCGCGAGTGCCGTACACCTGGTCGGTCGGGCCGACGTGACAGCGCGAACTGACGACGACGGGGACCGATTCGACCGCGCGCGCGACGGCGTCGCCGAGGCTCCGGGAGACGTTACCGAGACCGGTCCCCTCGACGACGACGCCGTCCGCACCGGCGTCGACCGCTCTGTCGAGTTCGTCGCCGGCGACACTGATACCCGAGTGGACGACCGGAACCGTCGCCGACGCGTCGGCGGCGGCCGCCACCGGGAGCGACGCCGAATCCGAGGACGTACTCTCGGCGGTGCGGTGCAGATGCGTCTCCGACCGAGTGAACGTCGCCACGGGGCCTTTCCCCGGCGATTTGAACGTCGAGAGCGCGTTCGTGTGGGTCTTCTCCACGTCGCGGGCGGCGTGGAGTTCGTCGTCGAACGCGACGAACACGCCCGAAAATCGGGGGGAGGCGGCCGCTCTAACGGCGGTGAGGAGGTTCGCCGGCGCGTCGGTTCCGACCTCGTCGAAGCGGCGCTGCGACCCGGTGACCACGACCGGAACGTCGGCGTCGAGCAGCAGCGAGAGCGCGTACGCCGTGTCCGCGAGCGTGTCCGTGCCGTGAGTGACGACGAACCCGTCGGCGTCGGACGATTCCACCGCCTCTGCGACGGCGGCGACGGCCGAAAACTGCATGTCGAACCCCGGGTACGAGGCGATCTCCTCCGCGGTGACCGTCGCGTACTCGTCGAGTTCCGGCACCGCCTCGACCAGTTCCGCGCCGCGTTTCGCCGGAGCGGCCCCCGTCTCGCTCGGTTCGCTGGCGATCGTCCCGCCGCAACTCAGCACTTGTACGTCTGGCATAGACGACTCTCACGCGCCCGCCGGTTGACTGTTTTGCACGCGGTGGTTTTTGTGCTCCCCACGGTCGAGACGCGACTCAGACGTCGTTCCCCGTCCGGCCACCGCCGCGTTCGACAATGGTCAAAATAGCTATGGGTCAGATCGAGTAGGTTACGTGCTCCAGTTCGTTCAATCGGAGGGAAAACTCCGTTGTGAGAGACACTCACTCCAACGTGGAGACGAAGTATGAGAAGCCTCTATAAACTTTTAGCTCCCCTCTCAGTCCGTCTTGAAAGATCAATTAGGAAACTGGTCAATGCTAAAACTTCCCGAATTCGGCTCAACACTCTACCCCCTATATGACCCCCCGAGTTGTACGAGAAGATGAGAGGTCCCATGTCCAACTCCTCCCCACTCAAGAACGAACGCCCCCGCCAATCGAACAGCCTCGTCGACGAGTTCTCGAACAGTCTCGGCGGCCGCATCCTCGCGCGTCCGGTGCAGTTCACGGCCTTCTGGGCCGCGATCGCGCTGCCGTTCTTCTACATCCCCGTCGTCGCCGGCGAAACGATCTTCGGCGTGGGGATGGAACTGCTTCCGCTGCTCTTCGTCGCGAACATCCTGGCGCTCGTCGTCGGGCACGGTCACAAGCAGTAGCTTCCCGCTCCGGTACGGTTCCCCGCAGCCTCCCACTCCGGTACGGTTCCCCGCAGCCTCCCACTCCGGTACGGTTCCCCGCATCTCTCCGCCGCTGCATCTTCCCGCACTTCCCCACACCATCGCACTGCCTCCCTCGGGACCGGCAGCCCTCCATACATCGTACGCCTCTCTTTACCGTTCCTTCCCCCTTCGATTCCGCCCTCCGAGTTCGTCCCCGTGCCCGCGACCGACTCGTCGTCGCCGGAGTCGAGCCGCGTTCGAGTGTTCGCCGACGACCCGAATCGGGGTACTTTAACGCCCGCTCGTCGCACGTTCTCGCATGTCTCTCGACACGGTTCCGCTCGGCCGCACCGGAACGAAGGTGAGCGAAATCGCGTTCGGCACGTGGCGATTCGGACGGAGAAACGACGACGGGGACCTGGAAGTCGGCCGCGAGCGGGCCCACGAGTTGCTCGACGCGTACGCCGACGCCGGCGGCACGTTCATCGACACCGCCGACATGTACGGCGAAGGGCGCAGCGAGGAGTACATCGGCGACTGGTTGGCCGACCGCGACCGCGAGGAGTTCGTCGTCGCCTCGAAGATTTACTGGCCGACCAGCGACCACGCGAACGGCCGCGGGCTCAACCGCAAACACCTCCGGAACAACGTCGACGAGATTCTCGACCGCCTCGGCACCGACTACGTCGACGTGCTCTACGTCCACCGGTGGGACGACGACACGCCCGCCCGCGAGTTCATGCGGACGCTCGACGAGTTCGTCCGCGACGGGAAAGTGAACTACCTCGGCGCGTCGACGCTCGAACCGAACGCCTGGAAGGTCGCGATGGCGAACGAACTGGCGGACAGGCGCGGTTACGAACCGTTCTCGCTCGCACAGCCGCGGTACAACGTGGCGAACCGGGAGATAGAGGGTAACTACCTCGACATGTGCGAACACTACGATATCGGCGTCGTCCCGTGGTCGCCGCTGGCCGGCGGCTTCCTCACGGGTAAGTACAGTCGAAACGAGAAACCGCCGAAGAAGTCTCGGGCGGCCAACGACCAGCAGTTCGCCGACTCCTACCTGACGCCGGAGAACTTCGACGCGCTCGAAGCCGTCGAAGCCGTCGCCGAGGAGGTCGGCGCGACGCCCGCACAGGTGAGTCTCGCGTGGTTGCTGCACCACGAGCAGGTGACCGCCCCCATCGTCGGCGCGCGGACGACGAAGCAGTTGGAGGAGAACCTCGTCGCGAGCGACATCTCGCTCACCGACGCGCAGTTCCAACGCCTCGCGGGCGCGAAGTCGAACTAAGCGCGCGAACCGCCGAACCGGACCGCGGTCCCAACCGATTTGTGTCGACACCGGCAACGCAATCGCATGAGCGACAGCGAAGCCGAGACCGGAGTCGACGTGGACGAGTGGCGCGCGGAGGTCCAGCACCAGCGCGAACAGAAAGACGAGTTCTTCGCCGACCACCCGCAGTCGCCGATTCCGCCAGAAGAGCGCGAGGCGTTCGACGGCCTCGACTACTTCGACCCGGACCCCGACTACCGCGTCGAGGCGACGGTGACGACGCACGACGAACCCGACCCCGTCGAGATGGAGACGACGAACGGTCCGAACGTCCGCTACCTCCGCGTGGTGACGTTCGACTTCGAAGCCAGCGGCGAGACGCAGACGCTCGCCGGGTACCGCCAGGAGTCCGACGACTCGCGGTCGCTCTTCGTCCCGTTCCGCGACAAGACGACCGGCCAGCAGACGTACCGCGGCGGACGGTACATGGAGTTCGAACCGAACCGAGAACTCGAAGACGACGACGAGGTGGTGCTCGATTTCAATCTCGCGTACAGCCCGTTTTGCGCCTACAGCGAGACGTTCGCCTGCCCGCTCCCGCCCGAGGAGAACTGGCTCGACGTGGTGATTCCGGCGGGCGAGCGGTTCGGAGAGTGACGAGCGGGCGGGGGTCGTCCGACCGAGACGTCGAACCGCCGTCCTGTCGGCACGGCGTCTCGAACCGCCCTCGCGGAACGAAAGCGAAATTCATTATGCGTCCGGCGATATAGCCGAGGTATGGACGTAACACGCAACGGAACTCTCGGCCTGGGAATGATGGTCGTCGGCACGCTCGGCTTCGTACCGACGGCGCTGCCCTCCTCGACGTTCGCCGGCGTCGTCGGCGGCCTCATCCTCGTCGTCGCCGCGGCGCTGCTCACGGCCGGCACCTATCTCGTCGGCACCGACGTGACCGGCCGCGCCGTCTGAGACCCGAGACACCGATTCGATTCTCGTCGATTGCCACCGTGAGAGCGGTCAGTACGACCGCCGAGCGACGACCGCGCCCGATTCGTCTCGGACGACCACCTCGTCGCCGTCGTTGTTCCACACCGGACTGTTCGCGCCCCAGTACAGCGTCTCGTCGGTGTCCTCGCCGTCACCGGTCCGTAGCGTGACCGTCGCACCGGGTTCGAGGGAGAACCCGTCCGGGAACTGGTACTGCTTGCCCGCTTCGTCCGTCACGGTCCACCCCGACAGGTCGAGCGTCTCCTCGCCGCTGTTCCGGAAGACGAGGTACTCGTCGACGAGATTCTGCCGGTCGTCGCCCGCGGCGTCCTCGTGTATCTCGTCGACGACGAGCGACGAGTCGCCGCCGTCGGCCCTCGCCGTCTCCGAACCCCGACCGGTTCCGGCGGACGAGCCGCCGTCGTCGGTCGCACACTCCCACAGCCCGCGTTCCGCCCGCTGTGCCGCTGCTTCGGCGTCGTAGTAGCGCTCGCGGGCGGTGAACTGGCTGTCGTAGACGCGGGCGTAGCCCTCGGCGACGAGGCCGTAGTTGAAGTCGGTGCCGTCCACCACCACGTAGACGAGCAAGCGGTCGTAGTAACCGCGTCGCGGTTCGTTCGCGTCGAACCGGAGCGTGACCTCGCGGTCGAGCAGCGTCTCGGTCGCGTAGTCGGTGGCGCGTTCGCCGTGCTCGTTGAGACACGCCTGCCCCGCCGCGGTGTCGGGGACGCTCTCGAAGTCGGCGGGGTCGCTCTCGCCGTACGTCTCCGGCGTGTCGACGCCGAGCAGACGGGCCGTGTCGCGGGTCCCGTTCGGATACGCTATCTTCACCGTGTCGCCGTCGACGACGTCGACGACCGTCGCGGTTCGACCCGGTCCTTCGCCGGGTAGCGGAGCGTCGCCGGCGGACGGTGCGCCGTCGTCGGGCGACGGGAGCGGCACGCCGACGCAGCCTGCGGTGAGGAGCGACACACTGACGACGAGAACGACCGTTGGTCGGCGAAGCACGTCCACGGGCCGGACAACGAGGTAGCGGTATATCAGTTCCACGTCGTCGGGTCGGGCGTCGGAGCGCCGAGCGGTCTGTTGTTCGCGTCCGCACCGGCGCAGTGGCCGAACCCGTCGGCAGCGAGCCCGCGGACGCCGTCAGGAGAGTCTGCTGTACCAGAACCGGAGCCACTCCGACAGCGGTCCGCGCGTCCCTTCGACGTGGACGCGGACCGTTCCGTCGAGTCGCCAGCGGGCGATTTCGGCGCCCGGTTCCATCCGAAGGGGGACGTCCACCTCCAGTTGCTCGAACCGACACTCGATAGTCTCCTGACGGTCGATCTCGGTGTCGATAACGTCCTCTATGACGTCGAACCACGTCTGCCCGGCCGCCGGCCGACCCACGGGCGTTCGTTCGGCGTCCGTCGCGGTGTTCGGACCCATCGGGTACAGATTACCCGTACCGGGGCTTGTAACTTCGCCCGCAACTCCGAACGCCGAGGGCGAGTGCGAGCCGAATTAGACCGCAGGAGGGCCCGTCACCGACTCGCTCGACGAAGTCGAGCTCGTCCTCTCCCGACGACGAGTTCGCGGTGTACGCGGAGGTCGAGCGCCGAATTCGCCCCGACTTCTGCACCGGACACCGGGTTAGTGACCGCCAAATTCGGCTTAACCGGTGGTTCGGCGCTTTCGCTCGTTCGGTATGGAGTTCAATACTATGGAGGTGTCGCCGGTACGAACTATCAGAGTCGTCGTCCGGACGCGTATCGTCGCGCTACCGGGCGGCGCTCGACGGCGGCCCCGAACCGGTCGCCGTGGTGTGTCAGTGTCCGGGGGTCGCGTCAGCGCCCGGCCGTTTTGTGCTAGTGGGGAGACGGCTCGATGCCGTCGACATCGTTTTCGAGGAGCCACCCGCCGCGAGTCGCGGACTCGCCTCCGATGACGAGCGGGGGCTCCGGGGGCGTGCGGGGCGCTCCGAGGGTGTGCGGGGCGCTCCGAGGGTGTGCGGGGCGCTCCGAGGGTGTGCGGGGCGCTCCGGGGCGAAGTCGAAGTGGAAAATGCCCGGGGTGGGCTCCGAACCCACGATCTCCGCATATCCCAGGTCAGAGGCTCGGCAGGCCCCGTTGGGGCGGAGGCTTCCAAGGCGATACCGCACCGAATCTCAGAACCCTATGAGTGCGGCGCTATGTCCAGCTAAGCCACCCGGGCTCACTCTCATCTTGTCCGATGAGACTCTTGAAGCTTCCCATATCGGTTTACCGTGCGGCGGTTTCTCACCGAGATTCGCGTTCGCCGCCGCACCCCCTGAATTTATCACGCGTGACCGGGACACCCCTGCCATGAGCCTGCCGGAACTCGTCCAGACCGAACTGGACGACGAACCAGTCGCCGCCCAGGTGAGCCTCGGTGGCGAAGACGGACTGTTCGTCACGCCCACGCGAACGCTCATCTACCGCTCCGAGGGGCTGCTCTCGGACGAATCCGTCGAACAGTATCCGCACGACGCCGAACGCATCTCTGTCTCCGAAGGCGGCCGCACCTCGCGGAAAGCGAAGGTGACGCTGGACTACGGCCTCGACGGCGAGCGGTCGTTCTCGATTCCGTCGAAACGCCTCCAAGAGGCGCTGCACCCCGTGCTGGCCGGCATTCTCAGCGCCGCCGGAATAACCGACCCGGGCGAGACGGTGAAGCAGACGTTCCGGTTCAGCGAGCTCACGCTCGTCGTCACGAGCCACCGAGTCGTCAAACACATCGGCGCGCCCGTCTGGGACGAGGAGTACGAGGAGTACCACTACGCCGACGTGACCGACCTCACGTTCGAGGACGGCAGCGTCGCCACCTCCATCGTCCTCACGCTCGGCGGCCGCCAGGAGCGGTTCAAAGCGCCGAACGACGACGCGCGCGCGGTCCGCGAGACGCTGACCGACGCGCTCTGCACTTATCACGAGACGTCCTCGCTCGACGCGTTCCGGAAGGCGAAAGCCAGAGAGTCCGAGTCGGACCCGGCGCAGGACCGCAAGAACGTCTCCTTCGGCGACGGCCCCGCGCCGCTGAAAGCCAACCCCACGGAGTTGCGCGAGAAGCCGAAAAACGCGACGCGGCCGGACGACCCGGTGGACCTCGACGACGGCAGCGGCGACGCGACGAGCGAGGCAGCCGCCGAAACGGCGGTCGAATCGCAGTCGGCGGCGTCGGCCGCGCAGGTGGAGTCCGCGGAGTCGACGACGTTCGAGGGGTCGGGCTTCGAGTCCGCCAGCGACGAGACGGCCGCCGCCGAGGCGGCGGCACCGGCGTCGGCATCGCCGGAGACGGCGGTCCCGGAACCGTCGGACGCCTCGGCGCCTCCCGTCGCCGGCGACGACACCGACGAACTCCGAGCGCAGTTGGCGACGCTGACGGAGACCGTCGAGCGACAGAACGAGGAGCTACGGCGCCAGGCCGAACTCCTCGAGCGACTCATCGACGAACTCAGTCGCGGTCGGTGACGCTCCCGTCTCGGCGTCTCCGCGGCCGGTTCTGCGACCGCGTGCTCACTCGCGACCGGTGACTTTTCGGATACACGAGGAGCCGAACGGACCCAGCTCGCCGGCCTCGAAGCGGATGAAGTGACCCGTCGAAATCGACGCCCCGCAGCGCCGGCAGTCGAACTCGCCCTCGCGCGTGACGACCTGGCTCTCGAAGCGGACGAACGTGCCGCCGCGGCGCGTTCGGATACGCGCGCCGTCGCGTTCGACGATGCCTCGCTTCTCGGCTTCGTCGAGGATGTCGCGGGTCGTCGACGGGTCCGTCGTCACCGTCTCGATGCGGTCGATGACCGCCGGCAGCTCCAGCTCGTCGTGTTCGAGGTGTGCGAGCAGTTCGAGGGCGAGCTCGATGCGCTCGCTGCGGGTCGCGGCGATGCCGGCCCCCTCGTCGGTCGGTCCGTCGGGCACGTTCCGCGAATTTCGCAGCATCGGAGTTAACGGTTCCGTGGTGGGGCGACCGGCCGCGCCGCGTCGGGCACAAGGGGTTTGACGGCGGACGGCGAATCGGTGGTATGGAGTCCGACATCGGCGTCTCTGCCGTCGCAGTCGTCACGGAGCGGTGTTACTGAGTGTCGCGTCGCACCCTCCTCGCCTCGACGGCCGCCGTCGTCCTCGTCGCCGCGCTCGCCGCGTGGCTCGTCTCTCCCGAAACGCTGTTCGAGCGGCTTCGATGGGTCGCCGCCGACCCGGTTCGATTCGTCGCCGTGCTGACGCTCGTCGCGCTCGTCCGCCCGCTGTTGGCGTGGCCGACGACGCTTCTGGCCGTCGTCGTGGGCTACACGCAGCCGCTCACGTGGGCGCCCGTCGCGCTCGCGCTCGTCGTCGTGAGCAGCGTCCCGCCGTACTTCTTCGGCCGTCACATCCGCGGCGACAGCGGCCGGTTCGCGGCCGCGGGCGAGCGGTTCGTCGACACGACCGGCGACGTTCGCAGCGTCGCCGCGAGCCGGCTGTTTCCGGCGCCCTCCGACATCGTCTCCGTCGGGGCGGGAGTCGCCGACGTTCGGCTCCGGTCGTACGTCCTCGGAACCGCGGTCGGCGAGACGCCGTGGGTGGTCGGCGGTGTCCTCGTCGGCGGGTCGCTCGGTGCGCTGACCGCCGACTCGTTGACCGGCCTGTTCGACGTTCGCCTCGTCGCGGGGGCAGCAGCCGTCGGCGTGTTGCTCCTCGCGGGGCCGCTGTACCGCTACGCGTCGAAGCGGAACGTCAAACTCCGATAGCCCACCACCCGAAGTTTATACCGGAGGACGCGGCCAGAGCCCCTCGTGCGCTGAGAGCGGCCGTGACCCGGACGAGGCGGGAGCGCGACGACCCGGTCACGGAGCGATCCGAGGAGCCGTCCGTCGCCTGTTCGCCAGTTACTCCAGAAGCGACTCGCCGGTCATCTCCGGCGGTTGGTCGACGCCGATGAGCGACAGCAGCGTCGGCGCGAGGTCGCAGAGCGACCCGCCCGCCCGAACCGTCCTCCCGCCGGCGTCGCCGGCCGGAGAGAGGTAAAGGAGCGGAACCGGGTTGTAGGTGTGAGCGGTGTGCGGTGTCTCCGGCGTGCCCATGTCGTCGGCGTTGCCGTGGTCGGCCGTGACGAGCGCGTGGCCGCCGGCGGCGAACACGCCGTCGAGCAGTCGGCCGAGCTGCGTGTCGACGGCTTCGACGGCCGCGACGGCGGCGTCGAAGTCGCCGGTGTGACCGACCATGTCGGGGTTCGCGTAGTTGAGCACGAGCACGTCGGGGTCGTCGGACTCGATTATCGACAGCGCGGTGTCGGTCACCTCCTCGGCGCTCATCTCGGGCGTCGCGTCGTAGGTCGGCACGTCCGGACTCTGGACGATGCGTCGAATCTCGCCGTCGAACTCCACCTCGCGGCCGCCGTTGAGGAAGTAGGTGACGTGGGCGTACTTCTCGGACTCCGCGAGCCGTAGCTGCGTGCGGCCGTTCTCGGCGAGCACTTCGCCGAGCGTGTTCCGGGGTTGCTCCGGCGGGAACGCGACCGGGAAGTCGAACGTCTTGTCGTACTGAGTCATCGTCGCCAGGTGAATCTCCGGCGGCGTCGTCTCGAACGCCCACTCGGGGCGGACGTCGCCGAGCATTCTGACGAGCTGTCGCGCTCGGTCCGACCGGAAGTTGAAGAAGAACACCGCGTCGCCGTCTTCGAGCGCCGGGCCGTCGGCGACGAGCGTCGGCTCGACGAACTCGTCGGTATCACCGCGTTCGTAGGAGCTCTCGACCGCCTCGACCGCCGAGAGCGCTTCGTGGTCGGCCTCGCGGTTCACGATGGCGTCGTAGGCGCGTTTCGTCCGCTCCCAGTTCTGGTCGCGGTCCATCGCGTAGTACCGTCCGGAGACGGTGGCGACCTCGCCGGTGCCGTGGTCGGCGACGACGCGTTCGAGCGACGCGAGGTAGTCGGCTCCACCCGTCGGGGAGGTGTCGCGTCCGTCGGTGAACGCGTGAGTCACCGCCTCGACGCCGCGGTCGGCCGCCGCCTCGATGAGCGCGTACAGATGCTCCTGGTCGGAGTGGACGCCGCCGTCGCTGACGAGTCCCATGAAGTGGACGCGGCCGTCGTGTTCGGCGGCGTAGTCGAACGCGTCCGTGAGGACGCGGTTCTCGTAGAGCGAGCCGTCCGTGATGCTGTCGTTGATTCGGGTGTACGCCTGTTTGACCACGCGGCCGCTGCCGATGTTGAGGTGGCCGACCTCGCTGTTTCCCATCTGCCCGTCGGGCAGCCCGACGCGCCGGCCGCTCACGTCGAGTGTTCCGTACGCTCCGCTCTCGCGGAATCGGTCGAAGTTCGGTGTTTTCGCGGCTTTCACGGCGTCTCTCCGGTCGTGGTCTCCGAGCCCCCAGCCGTCGAGAACAACGAGTGCAGCCTGCATACTCCCTGGTTGGCTTTCGACGGTAACTAGCCTTTGCATCGAACAGTTCGCCGTCGTCTCCCGCGTGACCAACAAAGTCACGACGAGCGGTCGGAAAGGCGGACCAAATCGGGGGTCACGTCTATCCGAACTGCGGAGGACTCGCCGTCTCGACAACTTTTACCGCACACCGTCCGTCTCTCCGACGAATGGCGAGCGCACGCCTCATCCCGGACCGCTACGTCGAGTACTACCTCGGCAACGCTCCGAGTCTCGTCTGGTTGCTCGTCGTCAACGCCGCAGCGTTTCTCGTCGGCGTCCGCTACTACGTCGAGACGATGCCGGCGATATCGACGTTTCTGTGGCCGCTGTACGGCGACTCGCCGACCGCGTTAGCGCTGGGGACGCTCTCGTTGGCGACGCTCTTGCCGAACCTCGGCCGAAGTATCGACGACGCACCGCTGAACCGCCCGCTGGTCTACCTCCACACGCTCTCGGTCGTCTGGCTGGTGAAGTTCGGCCTCTGGACGGCCGTGGCGCTGAACCTCCGCCCGGAGCTCTACTTCGGGTTCGGTCTCCCGTCGCTGTGGAGTTACTGGGGTATCCTCCTCACGCATCTCGGATTCGTCGTCGAAGCGTCGCTCGTCGCCCGCATCGGGGCGACGACTCGCGGGGCGCTCGCGTTCGCGCTCGTGTTAGCGTTTGCGAACGACGTGTTCGACTACGCGTTCGGCTACCATCCGCCGCTTCGGTACGAGCCGGGAGTGACCCTCACCGTAGCTAGCGTGGCGATTTCGGTCGTCTCGGTCGGTGTCGCGGCCGTTCTACTCGACCGGTTCCGGGAGCCGACGGTCCGGAAGTAAGAGGTGATTACCGTCTGATTTCACCGTTGCAGGTCCGCGTAGATTCCACCTGCCCGCTTCGAAACACACTGAACAGAACGAACCCGAAGGTGAACGAAACGAACGGAGGTTCGTGTTTATGGGCGTACGCGAGGTAGCGAAATTCGATGAAAGCCGTCTACGCCCTCCTCGTCGCGGTGTTCGTCGTCGTCTCGTCGGTTCCGGCCGCCGCCTCGGTCTCGGCGACGTCGACGACCGACGCCGCGTCGCAGGTCGACACCGACGAGAGCCAACTCGGCGACAACGTGACGACGTTCGTCCAATCGACCGCTGCGGAGACCCGCGGCGTCGTCACGAACGAGAAGTGGGAGGCACAGTTCGAGCGAAACGGCGACAGAGCGGCCGTCAACCGGCGAATCGACCGCCTCGAGAGCGACCTCGCCGAACTCCGTCAGCGCCGCGACGCGCTGTCGGCGGCGGTCGAGAACGATACCCTCTCGGGACCGCGGTATCACGGCCGACTCGGCGAACTCGACGGTGAACTGAGCGCGCTGGCGGTCTCTATCGACGCGACGGAGCGAGCCGCAGAGCAGGTCGGCGCGAACACCAGTCGTCTGTCGACGCTCCGCACCGAGACGAGAGAGACCCACGCCAACGTCGCCGGCCCGACGGCGACGACGCCGCTCGGACCGCCGGCGAACCGCCCCAACGGCACCGGCGAGGGCGACGGAGCAGCCGACTCCCGACAGTTCGTCCACAGTAGCGTCCAGCCCGTCGGCGAGAGCGCCGACGAGGTCGACGGCGTCGGCGACGGCGAGGACCGCTCGGAGAGCCCGAACCCCGGTCAGACGAACGGTGAAGACGACGGAGTTCCGGTCGAACGCAAGTTCACCACGGACGTGACCCAGCCGAACAGTGAAGCGCCCGGAAAGGAGGACGTTCGCGGACGCCACTCGTAACGCTTCGCCCGGCGAGGAGGACGCCGGCGAAAACGAGCACGCGCGGCGCGACTGCGAGCGAGATTCGAGGGCGAGCGAGCGGATTCGGGGGTAGTCAGCCTTTTCAGTTCTGCCGGCCTACCGGTGGGCATGGACTCTGCGGTACTTTTGGATCTCCTCGGCAACGAGAACAGGCGACGTATCCTCCGCTTGCTCTCGCACAAGCCGTGCTACGTCACCGAGATCTCCGAGTACCTCAACGTCAGTCCGAAGGCCGTCATCGACCACCTCCGGAAACTGGAGGAGGCGGGCCTCGTCGAGAGCCGAACCGACGACCAGCGCCGAAAGTACTTCCACATCGCCCAGAACGTCCGTCTGGAGGTGAACGTCTCGCCGTACGGGTTCGGCACGAAGAGCGCGTATCCGGCGAGTCCGACGCTCGAACTGACCGGACGCTGTTCGCACCTGAGCATCGACGCCGAGCCGCGGCAGAACGGCGACGACCTCGAATCGCTGGCGCGGGAGTTCGGCCGCCTCGAAACGATCGAGAACGAGCTCTCGCTCGCCCAGCGGTGGGTCCACGGTCGCATGACCGACGTGCTCGACCGCCTGAACGAGCGCATCGGTACCGACGCCGACAGCCGGTTCTACGCGAAAGTGCTCGCGGCGGTCGCCGGCGGCGCGACGAGCACGCTCGCCGTCGCCAAGGAGGTCAGCGCCCCGCCGGAAGTCGTCGAGCAGGTGCTGGACGCGCTGTACGAGCGCGGACTGCTCGCTCGGAAGAACGACCAGTGGACCGTCCGGTGAGCGTGTCGGAGTCGCCCCGTCAGAGCTCTCGCGTGACGCCGTCGCGGAGGTCGCGGCCGAAGTAGTGCCCGACGAGCGCGACGAACGCACCCACAGCGGCTCCGACGCCGCCGAGTTCGACGCCGTACTGCGAGATGACGTTCACAGCGACGGGGAGAAACGCCCCGAGCGTCGAGAGGACGACGCTGAACACGCCGACGAGCGCGCCGGCGAGCGCGGCCTCGACGTACCGGGGGCGGTCGGCGACGAGGCCGACGACGAACGCGGCGGCGAACAGGCCGAGCGCGCGAAGCAGCAGCGAGACGCCGGGAATCGCGCCGACGAGCGGGACGAGGCCGCCGAGAAACACGCCGAGGAGCGAGAGCACCAGCGCGAGGAGGAACGCCTTCGGCGCGAACAGCCGGCCGAGCCGAGCGGAACCGTCGTCGCCGTCTCTGGAGGAGGGGTTCGTGTGCGAGGACATATCGACCGGTTGGCGTGCATCCGGTATCATTCTTGTGCCGACTCGCGAGCGCGAGACGTCCCGTCGAGCGTCCTCCCGTCGCTCGCCTCCGTCGGTTCCCTCCGCGCGTCGGCCTCCCCGGAGTCGCCCGCGAACGAGTGGATTCAAGTCCGCCGCGAGGGTAGCCGCGGGTATGAACGCAGGCGACCGCATCCGCGTCGAGCGCGGAGGCGTCACGAACGAGGGCGTGTTGATGCCGTCGACGACGGCCGAGCACCTCGTCGTCAAACTCGACGGCGGCTACAACGTCGGCATCGAGCGCGACGACGCCGAGGTCGAAGTGCTCGAAACCGGCGTCTACGACGTGGAGGACGCCCAGTCCGACGAGGGTGACAGCTCCGAAATCGAGTTCGACGACGAGCTTCCGACGGTTTCGCTCATCTCCACCGGCGGCACCATCGCCTCTACGGTCGATTATCGCACGGGGGCGGTGACCGCGCAGTTCGACGCCGAGGACGTGCTTCGCGCCGTACCGGACCTCGCGGGGCGGGCGAACTACCGCGGCCGCGTCGTCGCCAACATCCTCTCGGAGAACATGACGCCCGACGTCTGGCAGGAACTCGCGCGGGCGGTTCACGAGGAGATCGAAGCGGGTGCGGACGGCGTGGTCGTCATGCACGGCACCGACACGATGCAGTTCTCCGCCTCGGCGCTGTCGTTCATGCTCGACACGCCGGTTCCCGTCGTCTTCACCGGCAGCCAGCGCTCGGCGGACCGCCCTTCCTCGGACAACGTGATGAACGCGGTCTGCGCCGTCGAAGCGGCCAAGTCCGACTGCGCGGAGGTGCTCGTCTGCATGCACGGTACCGAGAGCGACGACGTCTGCGCGCTCCACCGCGGCACTCGCGTGCGCAAGAACCACACCTCCCGCCGAGACGCCTTCGAGACGGTCGGCGCGAAACCGCTCGGCGAAGTCGACTACGACACCGAGGAGGTTAGCTTCCGCCGCGAGTACGCCGAGCGCGGCGCGGCGGACCTCGACGTGGCGCCCGACATCGACGGCGAGGTCGAACTCGTGAAGTTCACGCCCGGGATGGACCCGGCGGCGCTCTCCTACCTCGACGGGAAATCCGGCGTCGTAATCGAGGGGACGGGTCTCGGACACGTCCACACCGACCTCATCCCTCGCATCGAGGAGTTAGTCGACGGGGGAACGACCGTCGTGATGACCAGCCAGTGCATCGCGGGCCGCGTCTGCGACCGCGTCTACGACACCGGCCGCGACCTGCTCGACGCCGGCGTCGTCGAGGCGGGCGACACCCTCCCCGGCACGGCGAAGGTGAAACTGATGTGGGCGCTCGCGAACCTCGGCGACCCGGCCGACGCGATGGGGCGGAACCTCGTCGGCGAACTGCAAGAGGAGTCGAAGCCGTGGACCTGACCGTTCGGCAGGCCCGACCCGAAGATTACGACGCGGTCGCGGCGTTCACGAGCGAGACGTGGGCCGACCGCGGCGGCTCCGACTACATCCCGCGCGTCTACCACGACTGGATCGCCGGCGACGGCGACGACCAGCGGACGTTCGTCCTCGACGTCGACGGTGACGAGGAGAGCCCCTCCGAGGAACTCGCCGGCATCTGTCAGGGCGTGCTGCTCTCGGAGTACGAGGCGTGGGCGCAGGGGATGCGCGTCAACCCCGACTACCGGGGGCGGGGCGCGTCGATGCACCTCTCGAAGGCGCTGTTTCGCTGGGCGAGAGAGCGCGGTGCGACCGTCGCCCGCAACATGGTGTTCTCGTGGAACGTCGCGGGTCTCGGCCAGTCGCGCGCGACCGGGTTCGAACCCTGCACGGAGTTCCGGTGGGGGATGCCGACGCCGGACGCCGACGCCGAGCCCGAGCTTTCGACGACGGCCGACCCGAGCGCCGCGTGGTCGTTCTGGACCGGAAGCGACGCCCGCGCGGATCTGAGAGGACTCGCGCTCGACGCCGAGGAGTCGTGGGCGGTGTCGGAACTCACCCGCCGACGGCTCCGGACGGCGGCCGACGAGGACCGCCTGTTCGTCGTGAGCGAAGGCGGTACCCGCGGGTTCACGTTCCGCAACCGGACGTACGACCGACCGAACGACGAGGGCGACCCGGAGACGTGGGCCGAGTACGCCGTCGGCGCGTGGAGCGCCCACGAGGCGGCGCGGGCACTGTATCGGGCGGTTGCCCGCGACGCCGCGAGCGTCGGCGCCGAGCGAGTCCGCGTCCTCGTCCCCGAGGGCGTTCGCTGGGTGAGCGACACCGCCTACGCCCGCGTCGGCGTCTCCGACGAACCCGACTTCGTGATGGCGGCGGACCTGACGGACCCGGCGGTCGTCGATAGCTGATACGGAAAAATCGAACTCGGCCTTTTTGGCTCAGTTGCTGCCGAACAGCCGCTCGCGCAGCGTCCGCATCCGCTTCTTCTCGGCGAGCAGCACCGAGCAGTCAACCTCGTCGACGACGTTCAGCACGAGGCTGTCGGTGAACAGCCGCGAGAGCAAGCCGCGCTCGGTCGCGCCGACGACGAGCATCGTCGATTCCGCCGCGTGGCGGCCGATAGCCGCCTCGACGTCGCCCGACTCGACGACCAGTTCGGCGTCTTCGAGTCCGCGGTCGGCCGCCCACGATTCGAGGAACGCCCGTCCCTCCGACTCGTCGTCGGCGACGTGCAGGAGCTTCACCGTCGAACCGTACTCCGCGCGGAGCATCTTGGCGA
Source organism: Haloprofundus sp. MHR1 (assembly GCF_005155585.1). Lineage (NCBI taxonomy): Archaea > Methanobacteriati > Methanobacteriota > Halobacteria > Halobacteriales > Haloferacaceae > Haloprofundus > Haloprofundus sp. MHR1. Next base: position 810,366 of record NZ_CP039833.1, on the reverse strand, counting down.
CGGCCGCCGAGAGGTCCGAGTCCGGGCCGCCCGCCGTCGGGACGAGGACGCGCGAGGCGTCGAAGCCGCGGTCGCGGAGCACGAGGAAGTCGCAGGGGAGCGAACTGGCGAGTTCGTCGATGGCGCTCTCGGCGCGCCCCGGCGACCCGTGGGCGTCGGGCCCCCAGCCCATGACGGTCACGTCGGCGTCGTAGGTCCGCGCGGCGTCGAACACCTCCTCGAACGTCCGGTGCGAGAGAATCGTGTGCGTCTCGACGGGGACGCCGAGCGTCTCGGCGTCGTCGCGGGCGCGTTCGAGGATGCGGTGCGCGGCGTCGTAGTCGCCCTGCCGGCGGGCGGCTTCGAGCGAGGTCTGGTCGGGCACCTGCTGGATGTTGACGGCGACGACGGTGCCGTCCTGTTGTTTGGCGATGGCGCTGGCGAGCGTGATGAGGTCGGTCTGGTGTTCGGGGTTGGCGAGCGGCACCATCACGCGGTACTGGCCGCCGTCGGGTTTGACCGACGTCGCCGCGGAGACGGCGGGTTCGGGCATCTCGTCGGACCGGCTGAGAATGTAGTCGCTGAGGACGCCCTGTTTCGTCGTCCGAGAGCGGGCGTAGAAGAGGTACCAGAGCGCAGCGAACGCGACGAACGCCGCGCTGAACGCGATGGAGGCGCGCGGTTCGATGAACGCGATGAGCGCGAACGAGAGAATCGAGCCGACGATGGGCGTGACCGGGTAGAACGGCACGGTGTAGGAGGGTTCGTACCCCGACGCGTCCGCCTCGCGCATCACGATGAGCGCGATGTTCAACAGGCCGTAGATGACGAGGTGGAGCACGCTCCCCATCGTCGCCAGCGTCTCGATAGGAGCGACGAGGATGAAGAGCAGGATGAACGCGCCGGTGACCGCGATAGAGCGGTACGGCGTGCCGAACCGCTCGTGAATCTCGTTGAGTTGGGGCGTCACGATGGCGTCGCGGCCCATCGCGAAGTTGATGCGCGACGAGGCGAGAATGCTCGCGTTCGCGCTGGAAGCCGTCGCGAGCAGGCCGCCGAACAACATGGCGATCGCACCGGCCGGACCGAGGATGAGCCGGGCGACTTCGACGACGGCGATCTCGCCCGCGAGCTCCTGCTGGGCGATGAAGCCCTGTTCGACGGCGGCGCTCATCACGACGAGCACGAGCGCGTAGATGAGCGTCACGATGACGACGCTGCCGATGACCGCCCGCGGGAGGTTCTTGTCGGGGTCTTTGATCTCTTCGGCGACCGACGTTATCTGGACGAACCCCAGATAGGAGACGAAGATGAGGCCGGTGGTCGTTATCATCGGTCCGAAGCCCCGGCTCTCGGGGATGTTCGCCGGGTCGGCGCGGAACGACCCGACGACGGTGAACACGGCGAGAATCGCGACGAGCAAGACGACGATGACGTTCTGCAGTTTCCCGGTCTCCTTCGCGCCGACGTAGTTGACGAGGACGAACAGCGCCGCCCCCGCGAGGGCGACGACCTTCACCGACGGTTCGACCGTGAAGACGACGAGGTCGATAGTCGGGACGATGGCGACGATGTACTCGCCGAATCCGACCATGTAGAACGCCGAGGCGAACGCCAGCCCCATCCAGTTTGCCCACCCGGCGACGGAGCCGAAAAGCGGCCCCAGCGCCCGGTTGACGTAGAAGTACGCGCCGCCGGAGCGCGGCATCGCGGTTCCGAGTTCCGAGGCGGACAGCGCCGTCAGCAGCGCTATCACGCCGCCGACGACGAACGAGACGATGGCGAACGAACCGGCCTGCTGGATGGCCGTCCCCGGGAGGACGAAGATTCCCGCGCCGATCATCGTACCGACGCCGATGGTCAGTGCGGCCAGCGGTCCGAGGTCTTTTGCGAGTTCCTCGTCAGCCATTGACGTACCAGAACGGTGAGACTGCATGCTGCGCTGTTCCGGAGTATGACATAGCAGGGAGATACGACTGCATCCGTTTAAGTAATTTGGAACGCGCATTCCGCGAATCGGCGCGGTAGTCGGCGCTCGGACAGGCCGAGTCCGTTACTTCGAGGCGGGAAGGACGACGACGGGTCGGTCGGCGTCCTCGACGAGCGAGGAGGCGACGTCGCCGGTGAGCAGTTTCGTCCACTTGCTTCCGCCGCGCGGCGTGAACACGACGGCGGACGCGTCTTCGTCGGCGGCGACGTCGAGAATCGTCCCCGCGACGTCCGTCCCGTACGCGACGCGGGTCGTCACGTCGACGCCCGCTTCGGCGGCCAGTTCGCGGACGACCGAGAACGCCTCTTCGGCGACTTCTTCGCGCTGTTCGACGGAGGCCTTGTCCGGCGCGCCGCCGGCCTTCTCGACGACGTAGAGGGCGAGCATCTCCCCGCCGACCGCCGCGATTCGAGGCAGCGCGGCCCGCGCCGTCGTCTCGGCGTCGTCGACGCCGGCGACGGGGACGACCGGGTGGGCGAGCAGCGACGTGTTACCGGACGAGTTCGGTTCACTCATGGTCGGGAGTACGGAGGGAAGTCGTATATGTTTCAGCATTCGAGTAGGGGCGTACAGAAAGAAAGCGTTCGGCGGACCGCTGGCGGCGGCCCTCAGACGGCGACGACCCACGCCCGGTAATCCTCGCCGTAGCCGTACACCTCGCGGACGGTCCGCTCGAAGAAGTCGGCCAGTCGGTTCGGGTCCGCGCGGGCGGTGATTCGGACGTTCGTCCCCTCGGCTTCTTCGGGCTGTTCGAGTTCGTCGATGCGGAACTCGGGGTAGTCGCCGACGAGCGCCTTCAGTCGGTCGAGTTCGGCGTCGGTGCAGTCGACGTTGACGGTCTGCTGGAAGAACTGCAGCCACGGCGGCGTCGAGTCCTCGACGTCGTCGCGTTCCGGTTCCTCGGCGGCGTCGACCTGAATCGTGAGGAAGTCGCTGGCGCGGGTGCGGTGCGCGGAGACGGCGTCGGCGAACAGTTTTCGACGTTCCGTCGGGTCGTCGGCGTCGAATCGGGTCATGTCTGAGCCGACGGCGGCGGCGGGCAAAAACCCGGGCGATTCGCGCTTTTCGTCGGGGTGGTATCGGCGGCTATCTTCAGTTCTTTATCCCCGGAGGGCGATGGGGGGAGTATGAGCGACAAGAAGGTGCTGTTACTCGGTGCACCCGGCGCAGGCAAAGGAACCCAGAGCAAGCGACTCGCCGAGGAGTTCTCGCTCGAACACGTGACCACCGGCGACGCGCTCCGGGCGAACAAGGACATGGAGACCGAGTACGGCACGCCCCGCGAGTACATGGACGCGGGCGAACTCGTCCCCGACGGACTGGTCAACGAGATCGTCGAAGAGGCGCTCTCGAACGCCTCCGGCTTCGTCCTCGACGGCTACCCGCGGAACCTCTCGCAGGCGGAGTATCTCGACGACATCACCGACCTCGACGCGGTCGTCTACCTCGACGTGAGCGAGGACGAACTCGTGCGACGGCTCACCGGCCGCCGTCTCGACCCCGAGACGGGCGACATCTACCACACGGAGTTCGACATGCCGGAGGACGAGGCGGTCGCAGAGCGACTCGTCCAGCGAGAGGACGACACCGAGGACGTCGTGCGCGAGCGCCTCCGCGTCTACGACGAGAACACCGCGGAGGTCATCCAGTACTACCGCGACAGCGGCGAACTCGTCGAAGTCGACGGCGAACAGACGCCCGACGAGGTGTTCGGGGACGTGAAATCCGTCGTCGCCGACGCCTGAATCGGGCCGCGGTTCGGAGCGCTCCGCCCGAGACGATAGTAAAAGCTTCTTAACCGGTGGTAGCCAATCTCCGGCAATGGCAAGAGTCGAATCGCGGGTGCGTTCGCTCGTCTCCGACAACTCGGAGATGGAGCGAGCGATAGAGGTCGTCTTGGACCGCGCCGAGAACGGCGAAGTTCGGTGGGTCGACGTGCGAGACGACCTTTCGAGCGGCCAGTGGGGCCGCCTCATCGAGCAAGGTATCCTCGTCGACGGCGACGAGGGGTTCCGTATCCAGGACCCCGACGCCGTCCGTGCGGGTCTCAACGGGAGCGCCGACGCGTCGGCGTCGTCCGCGACGGGTTCGTCCTCGTCCACGAGCGGCGACGACATCGAGACGACGAAGTGGTCGAAGTGGGACAAGGGGGCGGCCGTCGTCACCGTCGGGCTGTTCCTCGGCTACTCGGTCGCCGCGGTGCGTAACGTCGTCGGCGGCGCGTTCGACGTGTTCCTCGGACCGTTGGCCGAACTACTGCCCTTCTACGCCGTCGTGATGATTCTCGCGATGGGCACGGGCCTGTACTCGACGATCCTGCAGGCGAACCTGATGGACATGGACAAGATGGGCCAGTATCAGGCGCGGATGAAGGACCTGCAGGACCGCCGCAAGGAGGCACAGGAGAACGACGACGACGCGGCGCTCCAGGAGATTCAGGAAGAGCAGATGGAGGCGATGGGCGAGCAGATGGGCATGTTCAAAGAGCAGTTCCGCCCGATGGTGTGGATCATGTTCCTCACCATCCCGGTGTTCCTCTGGATGTACTGGGCGATCGGCATCGGCGGCGGCACCGAGCACGTGGAGCTCCAGAACATCGTCATCCCGCTGGCCGGCGAGGTGTCGTGGAAAGAGGGCGTCGTCGGACCCATCCAGACGTGGATCGTCTGGTACTTCCTCTGTTCGATGGCGTTCTCCCAGATAATCCGCAAAGGGCTGAACATCAGTACGACGCCGACGACGTCGTAATCTCGCTCTCGTCTTCTCGTTTCGCTGCGCGCCCCACCAGCGACTGCGACGCTTCGCGGTCGACTCGCAGGCGACGACTGCCGCGATGCCCCAAACCGACTCGCGGCCGACCCAACCGCGACGCATCCGGACCGACTCCCGACCGCGACGCATTCGACCCGACTCCCGACCGTGCGACGCGCTCGCGCTGCCGTCGGCAACGATAACACCTTTCAATTTCTCCCGCCGAGAGGGAGTATGTTGCTAACCGTCTCCGGCCCGCCGGGCAGCGGAAAGAGCACCACGGCGGCCGGACTCGCCGAGGCGTTCGGCTACGAACACATCTCCGGGGGCGACATCTTTCGCGCGCTCGCCGAGGAGCGCGGGCTGTCACCCGTGGAGTTCAACGAACTCGCCGAGGAGGACGACCAGATAGACCGCGACCTCGACCGCCGCCTCTACGACATCGCCGCCGAGCGCGACGACGTGGTCCTCGAATCCCGTCTCGCCGGGTGGCTCGCCGGCGACCACGCCGACTTCCGCATCTGGCTGGACGCGCCGCTGTCGGTCCGCGCGGCCCGAATCGCCGACCGCGAGGAGAAATCCGTCGAGACGGCGAGGGAGGAGACCGACCGCCGCGAAGCCAGCGAGGCCAAGCGGTACATGGCGTACTACGACATCCCCATCGACGACCTCTCTATCTACGACCTCGTGCTCAACACCGCCCGCTGGGGTCCGGAACCCGTCCTCGACACGCTCGTCGCCGCCGTCGAGTCGTACGACGCCGACGCCGACGAGGGGAAGTATCCGGTCACCGGCGTCCGGTACGAGTTCTGAGATGACGATGCGCGGCCCACCCCAGGAGCGTTCGGTCGACGAACTGCTCGAGTTCGGCGTCGTCAATCTCGACAAGCCACCCGGCCCCTCGGCCCACCAGGTCTCGGGGTGGGTCCGCGACCTCGCGGGCGTCGACCGCGCCGCCCACGCGGGGACGCTCGACCCCAAAGTGACCGGCTGTCTGCCCGTCCTCACCGGCGACGCGACGCGCCTCGCGCAGGTGTTTCTCGAAGGCTCGAAGGAGTACGTCTCGGTGCTCGAACTCCACAAACCCGCGCCGAGCGACCTCGAATCGGTCGTCGCCGAGTTCGAGGGCGAACTGTACCAGAAACCGCCCCGGAAGAGCGCCGTCTCGCGTCGCCTACGCACGCGCGAGATTTACGAGTTGGAGGTGCTGGAAGCGAAGGACAGACAGGTGCTGCTCCGGATTCGCTGCGAGAGCGGCACCTACGTCAGAAAACTCTGTCACGACATCGGCCTCGCGCTCGGAACGGGCGCACACATGGGCCACCTCCGCCGGACGGCGACGGACCCCTTCGACGACACCGACCTCGTGAGCATGTACGACCTCACCGACGCGCTGGCGTTCGCCGAGGAGGGCGACGAGTCGTTCGTCCGAGAGGCCGTCGCCCCCGCCGAGCGCGCGCTCACGCACCTCCCCTCCCTGACTATCGCCGACAGCGCCGCCGAACAGGTCGCCACCGGTGCCCCCGTCTACGCGCCGGGCGTCGTAGACGCCGACGACGGCATCGAGCGAGACCGACTGCTCGCCTGCTACACGCCCGACGGCGCGGCGGTCTGTCTGGGTCGTCTCGTCGGCGACCCCGACGCGGAACGGGGAATCGTCGTCTCGCTCGAACGCGTGCTCGTCTGAGTCCCCCGGCGACCCTTCGAACTACACCAGCCCTTCGTACCGCGAGAGCAGCAGCGGCAGCAGCGTCCAGTCGGTCACCGGTTGGTGGCGCGCCGCGTCGAGGGCCTCGTCGACGGGCAGGCGACGGACCCGCGTGAACTCGTCGTCGTCGGTCGCTTTATCGCCGGGTGTGAGCCCCGAAGCGAAGACGATTCCGCGGCGCTTCCGGAGCCACGCGACCGGATAGCTCGTCTCCAGCAGGCGGAGCGAGTCGGCGCGGTAGCCCGTCTCCTCGCGGAGCTCTCGGGCGGCCGCTTCGACGAGCGACTCGTCGCCCTCGACCGCACCGACGGGACAGGAGAGCACCGTCTCGCCGAGTCGGGGGCGGTACTCCTCGACGAGAACGATTTCGTCGTCGTGTGCGGCGACCACGCAGACCGAGTCGCGGGCGTCGAGCCAGAATCGGCCTTCGGTCTCGTCGTCGGGTCGGCGCAGACGGTCGTAGCCGAGGCGTGCGTCGTCGCCGCCGACGGAGACGGTGCGGAGGACCGACCACTCGTCCGGAGTCATCGGCTAACCGTCGACGTCCCGCGGTATAGTTAACCGGTGCTTGCGAGCGGGTTCGGACGGGTTTCCCTCGACGGCCCGGCGAACGACGGACCGCAGGGGCTTGGGGCTTCGTCTCGTCTGCCGGCGGACGCAGCCTTTTGACGGTGCCGGGAGACGGGCGGATATGAACGTCGGAACCGCGGAAGCGCGACCCGGAGAGCTGACTCGTGGCTGGCTGAACGCGACCGGACTACCGACCGGCGGCGACGAACGCCTCCCCGTCGTCGTCGCGCGCGGCGAGCGCGACGGGCCGACGCTGTGGCTCACCGGCGGCGTCCACGGCGACGAGGCGACGGGCGTCGCCGTCGCCCAGGACGCGATGCGCGAAGAGCTCCCCGAACTGCTCTCGGGGACCGTCGTCTGCGTCCCGCTGGTCAACCCCGCCGGCCTGCGTCGTAACGCCCGGACGTCGTACTACGCCGACGACGACCCGAACCGCTACTTTCCGGATCCCGAGGGCGACTCTACGCGGCCGCCGAAGACGCAGGAGCGAATCGACCGGCGGCTGTACGAGACGCTCGTCGACTCCGCGGACGCGCTCGTCGACCTGCACACCGCACAGGTCGGATCGATGCCGTTCTCCATCCGCGACCGCGTGCTCTACGGCGAGCGCCGGACCGAGGAGGAAGCCGAGTCGTTGGCCGACGAACTCGCCGCCTTGGTCGACGCGTTCGGACTGCCGGTGCTCACCGAGTACCCCGCCGCGGAGTATCTCGACCAGGGACTGCACCGTTCGACTGCGGGAGCGGCGCTGAACGCCGCCGGCATCCCGTCGTTCACGCCCGAACTGGGCGGCCACAGCGTCGTCGAGGAGGACCTCCGCGCGGCGGGCGTCGCGGGCGTGTACGGCGTGCTCCGCGAACTCGGCATGATAGACGAACTCCCCGCGGGCGTCGACGAACCGGGGACCGGCGTCCCGTCCGCTCCGGTCGAGTTCCCGGTCCGGCGGGCGGTCCACCCGCGGACGGAGACCGCCGGGGTAGTGCGCCACCGCGTCGACGCCGGAGACGTCGTCTCCGCGGGCGACGTCGTCGCCGACATCGTCACGCCGCACGGCGAGCGCGTCGACACCGTGGAGTCCGAACACGACGGCTACGTCATCGGACGGTACGAGGGGTTGGCGGCGTACGAAGGCGACGCGGTGGCGAGCATGGCCGTCCGCGACGACGACGAGTTGGTCGTCCCGCGCGACGAGTGAGGTAACCCGGAGCGTCGAAGCAACGCGCGTGCGACACGCTACCGCGCCGCTGTCACGCGGTTTTCGCTGCCGTCGAAACGAAGGTGTTAAACGAGGGACCGCCGTTAGCCAAACTGCGGGACCGTAGGGTAGTGGTATCCTCTGCCGATGGGGTCGGTAGGACCTGAGTTCGAATCTCGGCGGTCCCACTGTTTTTAGCCGAGCGCAGCGAGGCGTACAACCGTGTCGAACGACGAGATTCGGGCAGACGAGTCGCAGCGTCCGAGCGACAGCGAGGACGACCGTCTCGGGGAGTTCGAATCTCGGCGGTCCCATACTCTTTGATTTGGGTCCTCGTCGTGAGCGGAGCGTAACGACGGCAGTCCCATACTCTTTGATTTGGGAGCACGAAGGCGAGCGGAGCGACTCTTCGGCGGTCCCACTGTTCTGCTCACCGAGCGATAGCGATGCCCCGAGAGTGAAGACGGTATAACGACGACTCGGACGATGTCAGATCAGACCGCGCACCAACACGCCCAGGTCGACGGCCAGACAGAACAGGCCGGCGCCGAGCAGTCCGGCCCCCGACGGTTGTTCGTAGGTGGCGAGAACGTAGAGTCCGCCGAGCGCGACGAACACGTAGAGTCCGCGGAGGAACCACCGCCACCCGACGTTCAGGGTAGCGACGACGGCGGCGAGAACCCCGACCAGAAGCTCCTCGAACAACGAGGCGAGCGCGTCGAAGAACTCGTCGAAAATCACGACAGTGTACACTGTGTTCAGTTCTGTCAGATGAACGTTCCGGTCGGCGGTAGCCGCCGGTGGTCGGCGGAGCCGCCGGTCTCGGACTACTCGAAGTCGACAACCGAACGCGCTGACGCGGTGTCGCGGTCGGTTACGACGCGGCGTCCGATTATCGCCAACCTAAATCGAGAGACGCTCTCACGGGGGTCGAGAGTGTTCACTCCGAGCAGACAACAAACGAATAATGTGTGTTTTAGAGACTGTATAATATGAAGAACAGTAACTATATCCTATCTATTTCGACGTACCGAACAAAATACCTATGAGAGTGGACATCGGAAATTCCTTCGAGTCGGATAACTCGCGTCGTCTAACCATCCCGCACGAGAAGAATATCCAAATATGCGATACGTTACAACTGCCCACTACACCCGCTGTCGACCATGAATCGGGACGGACTGCTCGCTATCGCCGTCGCGGCGTGCTGTCTCTTCTCGCTCGGGACGGCCGCCGGAACGCTCGACTCGTCGATGCAGACCGACCCCGACGACGTTATCGACGTCGACTCGTCGATGCTCCCCGTCGGCTCCGACCAACTCGACGAACTGAAGCAGACGTTGACGGAGCCCTCCGGCGGCGGTGAGGGAGACACCCAACAGCAGCGGCAGAAGAAGACCCAGTCGCAACAACAGCAGCAGGAACAGACGCACGACCAGCGCGAAGAAGAGCCGGCCAACAGCGACTTCAGCCAGGAGTCCGAGACCGGCGACGAGGTCCCGCCCGAAGAGTCGCTCTGGGAGAAACTGCTCGGCCTCCTCGAAGCAGTCCTTCCGTTCGCCGTCCTCGGAGCCGTCCTCCTCGCGGCGCTGACCTACCGTGATCGTCTGGCCGCGCTCCTGCATCGGTGGCTCCCGAGCGGCGACGACGGCGCGTCGGCGGCCGCCGAGCCCGTCGGCGACCCGAAGCCGAAAGACGATATCTCGGCGGCGTGGTGTGAGATGCTCGCGGCCGTCGGCCTCGAACGCGAGACGAAGCTCACGCCCAGAGAACGCGGCGAGAAAGTGGTCGAGCGGCACGAAGGCGGCGGCGACAGCGAGGCGGTCTGGGGCCTCACGTCGCTGTACGAGAGCGTCCGGTACGGCGGCGACGAGGTGACAGACGAGCGCCGAGAACGCGCTCGCGATTACCTCCGTCGGTTCCGCGGGAACTCCGGAGGAGACCGATGAACGTCCGCCGTCTCCTCTTGGCGGGTACCGGGGTGGTCGTCCTCCTCCTCGGCTTCGTGAGCGGCGACCTCCTCCCCACCGACGGTCTGGTCGGTCTGCTCGGCAACGATTACCTGTTGATGGCCGTCTTCGCGGCGGTCGGTCTGCTCGTCGCCGTTTCCGTGCTCGCGTCCGGGCGGAGCGCCCGCCTCGAACAGGCGGAGATGCCCGACGCCGAGAAGCCGGTGTCGGCCCCCTCGCCGGGCGAAGGGTTCGACGAAGCGCTGTCGGACTGGCGGCTCTCGATTCCGATACTCGGACGGCGGCGGCGCGCCGCGCTTCACGACCGCCTCCGGCGCGCGGCTGTCGAGACGCTCCGAACGGCCGAGGGGTACGACCGCGCGGAGGCCGAGCGCCGCGTCGACGAGGGGACGTGGACCGACGACGAGACGGCCGCCGCGTTCCTCCGAACCGAATCGTCGCTTCGCGCGGACGGAGGGAATCCTCCGAATACCGCACCGGCCGCACGCGGTACGCGCGACGCCGCGCGCCGGACGGCCGAGGAGATCGCGCGACTCGCAAGCGAGGGCCGGCAGTGAGCGAGTACCAGACTCACCGCTGGCGCGGCGTCGTCGCGCTCTCGTTCGTCGCGGGCGCGATCGGCCTGTTGGCAGACCGTCCGAACCTCATCGTCCTCGCGGGCGTCGGCGTGCTCTTCGCGACGTATCCGCGGCTCACCTCCTCGCCGACGCCCGTGCTGGAACTCGACCGGCGCGTGAGCGACCGGTCGCCGAACCCCGGCGACGTCGTCGACGTGACGGTGACGCTTCGGAACGCCGGAGAGAACACGCTCGCGGACCTCCGCCTCGTCGACGGCGTGCCGGCGGCGCTGTCGGTCGTCGACGGCACGCCCCGCCGCGGGGCGGCGCTCCGTCCGGGCTCGTCGGTCACCTTCGAGTACAGTATCGAGGCCAAGTCCGGTCAGCACAGTTTCGTCCCGGCGACCGTCGCAGTCCGCGACATCACCGGCGAGCACGAGGTCGAGACGACCGTGAGCGAGGAGACCGAACTCACCGTCACGGGCCGCTCGGACGCGCCCGCGGGCCGCGACGTGACGCTCGACACCGTCGGTCGAGTGCTCTCCTCGAACGAGGGCTCGGGGCTGGAGTTCACGCGGACCCGCGAGTACCGCCGCGGCGACTCGATGAGCCGGGTCGACTGGAAGCGCTTCGCCCGCTCCGGCGAACTGACGACCGTCGAGTATCGAGAGGAACGGTCGATGTCGGTCGTGCTCCTCGTGGACGCTCGCCCGGCGGCGTACCGCGCGCTCGACGACGAACCGAACGCCGTCGTCCGGAGCGTCGCCGCCGCGAAGCGACTGCTCGAACCGCTGTTCGCCGGCCGCAACCAGGTCGGCGTCGCGGCGTTCGGCCGCGAGTTCTGTTGGCACCCGCCCGGCGGCGGGACGAACCAGCGAGTCGAACTCCACCGCCTGTTCGACACGCACCCGGCGTTCGCCCCGACGCCGCCGCGGGACGCTCCGTCGCTCGACGAACAGGTCGAACTGCTCCGGCAGCGGCTCGACTCGAACACCCAGGTGTTCCTGTTCTCGCCGCTCTGCGACGACGACATCGTCACGGCCGCGCGCCGACTCGACGCTTACGGTCACGCCGTGACGGCGGTGAGTCCGGACGTCACCGACGAGACGACGGTCGGCGAACGCCTCGCGGCGACCGAACGCACCGCGCGGGTGTCGACGCTCCGTCGAACCGGCATCCCGACCGTCGACTGGGGGCCGGACGCGCCGCTGGAGTCCGCGCTGGCCAGAAACCGGAGGGCGATGGCGTGAGCGGGACGTTCGTCCGCAAGCCCGCCCTGTTGAGTTCGACGCTGGCGCTGCTCGTCGCCGCCGCCGCGACGGCGCACGTCACGGACGCGACCGTCGCCGCGCTGGCGCTCGTCGTCGGCGGCGTTCTCGTCGTCGGCGTGGGAGCGACGCTCCGAAGTCGGCGAGAGACGGCGCTTCGCTGGAGCGTCGTCGCCGCGGGGGTCGTCGTCTCGCTCGTCGGCGTCGCGCTCGGAGCCAGCGGGGTCACCGGTCCCGGGGCGCTCGTTCGCACGCTACCGGCGCTGCTCGGCGTCCTCGTCGTCGGGTTGGCGCTCGCCCCGGTGCGCAACAGCGGCTCGCGCGGCCTGTTGAAGGCGGGAGCGGCGCTGTTGTTCCTCACCGTCCTCGTCAGTGGGCTCCTCGACCCGGAAGCGCTCGAACCGCTGCTCGTCGGGACGGTGGCGACGGTGCTCGTCTACGACCTCGGCGAGCAGGCTATCAACGTCGGCGAGCAGCTCGGTCGAACCGCCGAGACGAAGAGCCTCGAAGCGACGCACGCCGCCGGGAGCGTCGGCGTCGGCGTCCTCGCGGTGTTTCTCGGGGGCGAGATCACTTCCATCGGGTCCAGCGGACTGTCGCTGTCGGCGCTCGTCCTCGTCGTCGTCGCCGTCCTGCTGCTCGCGGCGGCGCTTCACGAGTGAGCTCCAAGCCGACCCACCGCCTTCTTTGCGAGCCGTCTGACGACGGGCGATAGCGCTCCGGGCCGTACGTTTACGTGGATTCCTCACGTACGAAGCGTATGGACCTCACGCAGTACACCGACGATATCGGACCCGGACTCGTCATCGTCGCCGGACTGATTCTGTTTCTCATCCCCGAACCCGCGACGTCGACGCTCGGCATCGGTCTGATGCTGTTCGGCCTCGCCTTCTGGTTCTACGAGTGGGAACGGCCCTGAACGGCGCGAAAAGTCGAACACACCGCTCAGTCGTCTCGTTTCACCGCCGGGTTCGTGACTGCGCCGTTCGCCGCCGAGTCGAACGATTGGCCGTACTTCGCCAGCACGCCGGCGGTGTAGTTCGACGGCTTCGGCTCCCAGTCGTCGCGGCGCTCGTCGAGTTCCTCGTCAGTCAGGTCGACGGCGAGCGTCCGGTTCGGGATGTCGACGGTCACCTCGTCGCCGTCTTCGAGCAGCGCAATCGCGCCGCCGGCCGCGGCCTCGGGGGCGACGTGGCCGACCATCGGGCCGCGCGTCGCGCCGGAGAACCGACCGTCCGTGAGTAACGCCACGTCGTCCTCGTGACCCTGGCCGACGACGGCGGCGGTGACGCCGAGCATCTCGCGCATACCGGGGCCTCCTCGGGGTCCCTCGTTGCGGATAGCGATGACGTCGCCCGACTCGATTTCTCCCGTCTGGACGTAGCGCATCGCGTCCTCCTCGTTCTCGAAGACGCGGGCGGGGCCGGTGTGGTGGAACGCGTCGTCGCCGGTCGCTTTGATGACCGCGCCGTCGGGCGCGAGGTTCCCTTTCAGAATCTTGATGGCCCCCTCGTCGTAGAACGGCTCGGACACCGGGTTGAGGAAGTCCACGTCGATACCGTCGTCGTCCGGTAGGTCGAGGTGGTCGAGTTCCTCGGCGATGGTTCGGCCGGTGACGGTCATCGCGTCGCCGTGCAGCAGGTCGGCGTCGAGCAGACGGTGGAGGACGACCGGCACGCCGCCGATGTCGTGGAGGTCCTTCATGACGCGCGTGCCGCCGGGTTGCAGGTTCGCTATCTTGGGCGTGCGCCGGGAGATGTCGTCGAAGTCGTCGATGTCGAGGTCGATGCCCGCCTCGGCGGCGAGCGCGAGGAGGTGGAGGACGGCGTTCGTCGACCCGCCCATCGCCACCTGCAGCGCGATGGCGTTCTCGAACGATTCGCGCGAGAGGATATCGGAGGGGCGGCGCTCGTTCTCGACGGCGTCGAGCGCGAGTTCGCCCGCGCGGGCGGCGATGTCGTATCGCTCGTCGGACTCGGCGGGGGCGCTGGCGCTGCCGAGCGGGGCGAGGCCGAGCGCCTCGGAGATAGAGGCCATCGTGTTCGCGGTGAACATCCCGCCGCACGACCCCGCGCCGGGGCAGGCGTGGCGTTCGAGTTCGTCGAGTTCCTCGGCGCTCATCTCGCCCTGCGCGTAGGTGCCGACGCCCTCGAAGACGTTCTGCACCGTCACGTCTCGGCCCTCGTGCTCGCCCGGGAGGATGGAGCCGCCGTAGAGGAACACGGTGGGGAGGTCGGTTCGGATGGCGGCCATCATCATCCCCGGGAGGTTCTTGTCGCAGCCGGCGACGGTGACGAGCGCGTCCAGCCGCTCGCCGAAGGCGACGAGTTCGACCGAGTCGGCGATGACTTCCCGAGAGATGAGCGAGGCCTTCATCCCCTCGGTCCCCATCGAGATGGCGTCGGAGATGGTGATGGTGCCGAACTCGATGGGCATGCCCTGAGCGCTCTCGACGCCCGAGATGGCCGCGTCGGCGACGTCGTCGAGGTGGACGTTACACGGCGTGATGTCGGCGGCGGGGTTGGCGACGCCGACCATCGGCGCGGAGAGGTCGTCGTCGTCGAAGCCCATCGCGCGGAACATCGCTCGGTGCGGGGCGCGCTCTGCGCCCGAGGTGACGCCCGAACTCGGCAGGTCGGGGTCTTTCTCGCCCGCGAAACGGTCCGCGTCGGCTCCTTCCTGACCCTCGTCCGGATGCGGTTGCTGTCGGCTCATGTACCGCACTTACCGCGAGTGGGCTTAAATCGCCGCGACGAAACAATGCTTGCTGTCGAATCGGGGAAGTGACCCGGCGACGCGTTCCGCGACCAGAATCCACATGTGTCGCGATTGAGAGGAGAGGCCATGACAGTCCCGCTCGAACTGGACGACTTCTACGACCTCCGACGAATCCGCGACGTGGCCGTCTCGCCGACTGGCGAGCGCGTCGCGTTTGTCGTCGCCGAGAGCGACCCCGACGCCGACGAGACTCGAACCTCGATTTTCGTCGCGCCCACCGACGGCAGTCGAGCGCCGCACCGACTCACCCGCGCCTCCGACGCGGGGTCGCCCGCGTGGGGACCGAACGGAGAGAAACTCGCGTTTCTCGCGAGTCGTGACCGCGACGTGGCGCTCGAAGTCGGACGGAGTGACGAACCGGCGGACGAAGACGCCGAGGGCGACGACGAGAGTCGAGGCGAGAGCGACGAGGGCGACGAACCCAAACCCCAGGTCTGGCTGTTCGACCTCGCACGCGGCGGCGACGCCCGACAGGTGACCGAGTTCGACGAGGGCGTCCGCGAGTTCGAGTTCTCGCCCGACGGCGAGCGGATGGTCGTCGCCGCGCGCGACCCCACCGACGAGCAGCGCGAGTACCTCGAACGTCGCCGCGACGGCGGCCCGGTCGAAATCACCCGCCTCCAGCACAAGCGCGACGGGATGGGCTTCCTCGACGACGTGCGGAGCTACCTGTTCGTCGTCGACGTGGCGACCGGCGAATCCGAGCGACTCGACGACGCCTACGCGCGCGGCGCGATGAGCACCGGCGGTCTCCACCCTGCGTGGGGCACGAACGGTCGAATCGCGTTCCGGTCGTACCGCGGCGAAAAGCCCGACCACACGTTCGAGCAGGACCTCTACACCGTCTCGGCCGACGGCGAGGACCTCCGGCGACTCACCGACGGCGACATCGGCGTCGCCAACCCGCGGTGGGACGCGGCGGGCGAACGGCTCGCCTTCGACGGCGCGAACCCGACGAACACCTACCACCCGACGGAGGTGTACGTCGTCGCCGACGCCGAAGGCTCGGAGGGAACCGAGGCGCGCTCGGTCTCCGCGTCGCTGGACCGGACTCGCTCGCGGGCCGGTGCGCCCGAGTGGGTCGGGGACGACGAACTGCTCGCGCCCGTCGGCGACGAGGCGCTGACCCGACTCGTCCGTCTCGACGCCGAGGCGGACGACCCCGAGCGCGTCTTCGAGAACCAGGGGACCGACCGAACTATCACGCAGTTCTCCGTCGGCGGCGACTGCGCCGTCGTCTGTCTGAGCCACCCGAACGAGGGCGCGGACCTGTACGCGCTCGACGCAACCGAGTCGGACGGGAGCGACCCGGCTCGGCTGACGCGACTGAACGACGGTTTGCTGACCGACGCCGCGCTGCCGACCTGCGAGCGGGTCCAGTACGAGAACGGCGACGGCGTCGAGGTGGAGGGACTGGCGTACCTGCCCGACGGCTTCGACCCCGACTCGGAGTCGTATCCCGTCATCGCGCACATCCACGGTGGCCCCACCGCCTACGACGCGCCCGAGTTCAGTTTCGACTACAGCTACTGGACCGGCCGCGGCTACGTCGTCTTCAACGTCAACTACCGCGGGTCGACCTCCTACGGCCGCGAGTTCAGCGAGTCCATCCGCGGCGAGTGGGGGCCGCGCAAGGCCGACGACATCGTCTCGGGCGTCGAGGAGCTAGTCGACCGCGGGTGGGCCGACGCCGACCGCCTGTTCATCTCCGGGTTCTCGCAGGGCGGCATCAACACCGCCTACGTCGTCACGCGGACCGATATGTTCGCCGCGGCGGCACCCGAGCACGGCATCTACGACTTCTACTCGCTGTTCGGTACCGCCGATTTACACCAGTGGTACGTCCACGACATCGGCCTGCCGTGGGAGAAACCCGAGGAGTACCGCGCGATTTCGAGCATCCGCGACGTGGGCGAGATAGAGACGCCGCTTCTCGTCACCGCCGGCGGCGAGGACTGGCGCTGCCCCCCGTCGCAGGCCGAGCAGTTGTACGTCAGCGTCCGCCGTCGCGGCGTCGACGCCAAACTCGTCGTCTACCCCGACGAACACCACAACATCGGCGACCCTCAGCGAGCGACCCACCGCCTGCGCGAACTCACCGACTGGTTCGAGCGCCACGACCCCGGCCGCGAGGACGGCTCCGAGTAGCGTCCGCTACTCCCCGGTCGCCTCGGGTTCTTCGTCGGCCTCGTCGTCTTCGTCGACCTCGTCGCTTTTGTCGGCCGCATCGTTTTCGTCGGCCTCGTCGCGTCTCGCCAACCCGGCGAGGTGACCCACCTCGGGGACGATAATCTCCTCCGCGCCGAGGCGGGCGGCGTTCTCGCTCCCGGGGAGACAGAACACCGGCACGCCGTCGGTGACGCCCGCGGTCGCGCGCGTGCCGACGACGCGGGTGCCGATTTCGTCGTACGACAGCGTCCGGAACAGTTCGCCGAAACCGGGCAGTTCCTTCTCCAGAATCGGCTCGACGGCTTCGACGGTCACGTCGTCGGGCGTGACGCCGGTGCCGCCGGCGGTGACGACCACGTCGGTGTCGTCGCGGCTGACGAGTCGGTTGACCGTCCCCTGAACGCCGTCGTAGTCGTCGTTGACGAGTTCGCGCGTGGCGAGTTCGTGGCCGTCCGCCTCGAACGCCGCGGAGATGGCGTCGCCCGCCGAGTCGTCGTCGAGCGAACGTGTCGAGGAGACGGTGACGACGGCGAAGCCGAGCGTCTCGACGTCGTG
This sequence comes from Haloprofundus sp. MHR1, assembly GCF_005155585.1. Classification (NCBI taxonomy): domain Archaea; kingdom Methanobacteriati; phylum Methanobacteriota; class Halobacteria; order Halobacteriales; family Haloferacaceae; genus Haloprofundus; species Haloprofundus sp. MHR1. The sequence goes on along the minus strand of NZ_CP039833.1, from coordinate 792,876 downwards.
GTGGTGGTGGTCGTGGTCGTGGCCGTGGTGGTCTCCGGCGTCTGAACTGTGGCCGTGGTCGTCGTCGGTGTGTGAACTGTGGCCGTGGTCGTCGTCGGTGTCCGAATCGTGGTGACTGTCGTCGGTGTCCGACTCATGGCCGTCGCCGTGGTCGCTCTCGTTTTCGTTCATGCACCACGGTTCGCACGGCGGCACCAAAACTTCGGGCGACGGAGGACCGCCGCGCACCACCGCTGCGTTCGAGAGCGAACCTGTTTGATAGAAGATGAACAACCGGCAAGTCGTCGGACGGAAACACACAGTTTTGACGCGCCGGGTGCTGGGTTCCAGCATGAAGGCCGTCCAGTTCACGGAGCACGGCGACCGCGACGTCATCGAGTACGGGGAGTTTTCCGACCCCGACCCAGGCCCCGACGAGGTGCTCGTCGACGTCAAGGCGGGCGCGTTGAACCACCTCGACGTCTGGACGCGAAAGGGGATGCCCGGTATCGACCTGGAGATGCCGCACATCCCCGGCAGCGACGCGGCCGGCGTCGTCGAAGCCGTCGGCGAGAAAGTCACTCGGTTCGAGGAGGGTGACCACGTCGCCGTCAGCGCCGGCGTCTCCTGCGGGCAGTGCGAGTTCTGCCGCGACGGCGACAGAGCGCGCTGCGTCCGCTTCCACATCATCGGCGAACACGTGCGCGGCGTCCACGCCGAGAGAGCCGCCGTCCCCGAACAGAACCTCGTCCCCGTACCCGACCACGTCGACTGGGAAGTCGCCGGGTCCGCGTCGCTCGTCTTCCAGACGGCGTGGCGCATGCTGATCGACCGCGGCGGACTGGAGGCCGGCGAGAAGGTTCTCGTCCTCGGCGCGTCCGGCGGCGTCGGCCACGCGGCGGTCCAAATCGCCGACTACGCCGGGGCGGAGGTGTACGCCACCGCCTCCAGCGAGGAGAAACTGGAGTACGCGAAGGAGTGCGGCGCCGAGTACGTCATCAACTACGAGGGAAACGACTTCGCCGCCGAAATCCGCGAACTGACCGGCAAGCGCGGCGTCGACATGGTCGTCGACCACGTCGGCGAGGAGACGTACGGCGACTCGCTGAAGAGCCTGGCGAAGGGTGGTCGCGTCGTCACCTGCGGGGCGACCACCGGCGGGAACCCCGGTGCGGGACTGAACCGCATCTTCTGGAACCAGCTCTCGGTCATCGGGTCGACGATGGCGACGCCCGGCCAGGTCGACGACGTGCTCGAACTCGTCTGGGACGGCACCTTCGAGCCGCGCATCCGCGAGACGCTGCCGATGAGCGAGGCCGAACGCGCCCACGAGATGATAGAGAACCGTGAGGGCTTTGGCAAGGTGGTCGTAATACCCGACAGTGAGTACGAGTAGCGACGAGGAGACGACAGCGCGGGAGAAGGGGGGTCGCGGCGCCGGCGAGGCGCGAGCGCGTCGGGCGAACTCCGATGGCGGCTTCGACTCGTCGGAGTCGGAGGTCGGTCGGAGTTCGCCCGACCGCGGCTACGTCCACCGACCGAACGGCGAACCCGGCGCGGAGCCGGAGCCGTCGGGGTTCGGCGACCGCGGGTGGGCGCTCGTCGCCGCCGTCGTCCTCTCGTTTCTCGTCGTCCCGGGCATCATCTATCTCGTCCCCAGCGCGCCGGGTGAGCTCGGGCTGTCGTTTTTCGCCACGATGCTCGCGTTGCCGTTGGTTCCGGCGCTCATTCTCGGACTGACGGCGGTGTGGTCGATGACCGCCGCCACGCGCGGCGAGAAGTGACGCGACGCGGCAAACAGCTATTTGGAGGCGTGCGGCGTACGTAGCGCATGAACGAGCAGTATCGACGCCACGGACTGCCGCAGCCGACGCCCCGACTCTCGCCCGAGGAAGTCGTCGAACACCAGTTAGAGAGCCTCCGACGCAACGACGAACCGTATCTCGACAGCGGCATCGAGACGACGTACGCGTTCGCCTCGCCGACGCGTCGGCGCGCGTCGGGCTCGCTCGAACGATTCACCCGCGCGGCGCGGAGCGACGTCTACCGTCCGCTCGTGGACCACGAACGCGCGGCGACGACGCCGGCGGAGGTCAGCGGCGACACCGCGAGACAGGAAGTCGTCGTCGTCACGCCCGACGGCGAGGAGGTCCGCTACGAGTTCCGCCTCTCGCGTCAGCGCGGCGGCGAACGCGACGGCTGTTGGTTGACCGACGACGTCGTCCCGATGGAGTGAGGATGGCGAGCGACGCAGACACCGAAAGCGCACCTGTGACCGAGATACCCGGCGAGTCCGTCTACGTCGAGACCAACGGCGTCCGGTTGCACACGGTTCAGGCCGGACCGGAGGACGGACCGCTGGTCGTCTTGCTCCACGGGTTCCCCGAGTTCTGGTACGGCTGGTGCGACCAGATTCGACCGCTCGCCAACGCCGGCTACCGGGTCGTCGTCCCCGACCAGCGCGGTTACAACCTCAGCGACAAACCCGACGACCTGTCGGCGTACAGAATCGAGGAACTCGCCGCCGACGTCGTCGGCATCCTCGACGCGCTCGACCGCGACACCGCCGCCGTCGTCGGCCACGACTGGGGCGCGGCCGTCGCGTGGTGGGTCGCCCTTCACTATCCGGACAGGGTCGACCACCTCGGCGTCCTCAACGTTCCGCATCCGACGGTGTTCCGTCGGACGCTCAAGCGGAGTTTCGGACAGAAACTCCGGAGTTGGTACATGGGTTTCTTCCAGATACCGCTGGTGCCCGAGCGACTGTCGAAGGCGGGTGACTTTCGACTACTCGTTCGGACGATGCGCCAGTCGAGCGAACCGGGGACGTTCTCGCCGTCGGATTTCGAGCGCTACCGCCAGACGTGGAGGCGACCCGGCGCGTTCACCGGCATGGTGAACTGGTATCGCGCCGCCGCCCGGTCGAGACCGGAACCGGAAAACGGCCACGTCAAACCGCCGACGCTCGTCATCTGGGGAGCGAAGGACCAGTTTCTCAAGAAGTCGATGGCCCGCGAGAGCGTCGACATGTGCGAGCGCGGTCGGTTGGTGATGCTCGACGACGCCACCCACTGGGTCCAGCACGAGGAACCAGTCCGCGTCAGCGAGTTGCTGAAAGAGTTCCTCGCCGAGTAGGCGGCGACGGCGTCGCACCGTCCGACTACCAGTCGATAACCTCCTTGTCGCGCCAGAACTTCCCGGCGGGACTCCCCGGGCGGAAGCGACAGAGCCACAGCGGCGTCTCCGCGCCCTCCTCGACGGGTCGACTCGCGTTCTCGCCGCCCATATCGGTCCGAACCCACCCGGGACAGACCGAGTTCGCCAGCAGCCCGTCGTCGCCGTACTCGCCGTGGAGGTACGCCGTCAGGCCGTTCAGTCCCGTCTTCGAGATTCGGTAGGCGGGCGACCCGCCCGACTGCGGTTCACCGAGCGCGCCCATCCCCGAGGAGACGTTGACGACGCGGCCGCCGGGTTCGGCGGTGAGCGCGGGCAGCGCGTACTTCGTGACGAGCATCGGTCCGCGGAGGTTCGTCGCGAGCGTCCGGTCGAGTTCGGGCGTCCGCGACGCTGCCAGCGACTCGTCGGGGCCGGCGACTCCGGCGTTGTTCACGAGGACGTCGAGTCGCCCCTCGTCGTCGTCGATCGTCGCCATCGCCTCGTGGACGTCGCCCTCCTGAGTCACGTCCAGCAGCACGCGGCGCTGGCCGTCGGGAACGTCGTGGCTGACGCTCCGGACGCCGGCGTACACCGTCGCGCCGAGATCGGTGAGCCGAGCGGCGATCTCCCGGCCGATACCGCGGTTCGCGCCGGTGACGAGCGCTACCTGTCCGTCGAGCGAGTCGTACAGCTCGGGGTCGGGGGTCATCTACCGGCGCTTGGTCGCACGCGCGGTTAGGGGTTTTCGAATCCCCGCCGCGAACGGTTCCGAGCCCCGTCGAGACCCGGTCCGCTCGGAGCGAATCTCTCTCCGCCGGTCAGCCGATGTCGACGTCGAGCGGGTCGAACCGCTCGCCGGTCCAGCGCCACGCGCGCAGTTCGTCGTACGCCGGCGAGACGATGAGGTAGACGTACCCCTCCCACGTCGCCTCCCTCCTGTCGGTCTCGCTCGGCCGCGCCCGACTCTCCGGATGGGAGTGGTAGAAGCCGACCACGTCGTCTCCCGCCGCTTCGGCCGCCTCGATGGCCGCGAGCGTCGCCTCCGGGTCGAGTTCGTACCGCGCTCGTGGCTCCGAGGCGGCGTTCGGCACCCGGCGGATATCGGTCGCGGCGTCGGGCGCGGTTCCGTCGCCTCGGTCGCCGACCAGCACGCCGCACACCTCTCGCGGTCCGCCGTCGTGACTCGCGCCGTCGCGAGCGTGCGAGAGAATCGATTCGGTGGCCGTCGTCGACAGAAGGAGGCGCGACGACGGCATCGGCGTTCAGTCGAGGTCCCGGCGCATGGCGATTTCGAACCACGGGCAGAGCCGGAGTTGGCGGTACCAGTCGGGGTGGTCGTGGAGGTGTTCGTAGTCGACCCAGAGCAGGCCGGCTATCTCGTCCTCGTCGGGGTCGAGCGAGACGTCGTCGAGCGTCACCTTCAGCACCGAGCAGACCTCCCACTCGACGCCGTCGGCACCGGAGACCGAGGGGTAGTAGCGCTTGTACTCGAACTTGTCCGTCACGCGGAGGTCCGAGTACTGGTCGGGCGTGATGCCGAGTTCCTCTTCGAGGCGCTGGCGGGTCGCCTCCTCTTGGCTCTGACCGTCCTCGGGGTGGGAGGCGACGGTGCCGTCCCAGTGAGTGTCCCAGAGGCGTTTCGTGGGTGCGCGCTGACCGAGGAGGATGCGGCCCTGGTGGTCGAAGACGAGCGCGGTGAACGCCCGGTGACGGATACCGTCGCCGGTGTGCGCGGTGAGGCGATTGACGACCTCCCGTCTCTCGTCGTTCTCGTCGACCGCGACGACGTTCTGGCGGGCGTTCTTGTGAACCTCGTCTTCGGCGGTGGTCGCTTCCGACCCCGTGCCGCTCGAATTCGAACTCATACGTGTTCCATCTGCGACAGGGGTCAAGGACTCTTCGATGCGTTCGGCCCCGCACACGGCGCGCGCCGCACCCTCCAGACTACGGGCGGGTGACGGGGTCGGGTCGTCGCCGCGAGTCGACGGCAGGGCGTGACCCGGGGGAAGAACAAAGGGTCTGTAGCGACGTTATACAGTGTGTTCTCCGTCGACCTGCACTCACACAGCCGGTTTTTCCACGGGTGGCGCGGACGCGCGACTCGCTACGACCCGCTCGGGCTGAGACTACACGCGGTGTTCGCCCGACTCCGGGGACTCGACGGGTTCGCCGTGACGAACCACGACTACACCTACTCCGCGGAGGGAAGCTTTCCGACGATACCGGGAAACGAGGTGACGACGACGGAAGGCCACGTCCTCGTCGTCGGGCCGAACCCGCCGAGTCGGACCGAACCGAACGCGCTCACGCCGGGCGAGTTGGTCGATTTGGCTCACGACCGCGGCTGCGCGACGATTCTCGCGCACCCGTTCCGCAACAGTTCCGCGCGCGACTCCGGTGCCGAGTTCGACGCGGTCGAACTCAACGGGAAGAACACCGAGCACATCGCGCGGACGCGTCGACTCGCGGAGGAACTCGACCTACCGCTGGTCGGCGGCAGCGACGCCCACTACCCCATCGAGGTCGGCCGGGCGTACACCGAGATCGACGCCCCCGACCTCTCGCCGGAGTCGGTCGCCGCCGCCATCCGCGACGGGCGGGTCGAACCGGTGGTGAAGCTCAGTCCGCTCGACAAACTGCTGGCCGAGGCGTACAGCCGCATCCACGCGCACAAGAAGTGGCTCGACCCCGCGGACAGGACGCCGACTGCCACCAGCGGGAAATCCGACGACTGAGCCGCGAATGCGGCACCGTTCGCCGTAGACTCAGTCGTCGGGGTCGGGTTCGTAAGCGTCTCCGACGGGAATCTCGACGACTCCGCTCAACGTTTCGATCGTCAGCGACGCCGTCTCTATCATCTCGCCGTCGAGGCTGAACCGGAGCGGCTCCTCAGAGAGCACGTCGAGGTGCATCGCGGGCGTCTCGAAGCGGTCGATGTGTTCGGTGTCGCGGCCGAACAGCCTGGAGGCGGCCGCCTGCCCCATCAGGTCGACGGTCGGTCGCTCCTCGACGACGGTGACGTCCAACTGTCCGTCCTCCATGTCCGCCTGCGTTCGTCCCTCGACGGGGAAGCGACGGCCGTTACCGACGAGCACCGAGACGGCGTCACCGGACCACGGTTCGTGGCGGCCGTGGGTTGCGATGTGCATCCGAACGCCGTCGAACTCCGTCATCACTCGGAGCGTACTGACGACGTAGGCGACGACGCCGAATCGCTCTTTCATCTCCGAAGACGTCTCGCCGCTGGCCTCGGCGGTGAATCCGCCGACGCAGGAGTTGAGGAACGCTCGGGTGCCGCTGTCCTCCCCCGTTTCGCCGCTCTCGACCACCACCCCGCGGGCCGCGGAGGGTTCCTTCGACTCTCGCGCCCACGACGGCTCGTCGCCACCCCACTCGACGATACCGAGGTCGATTCGTCGTCGCTCGCCCGACTCGAACAGCTCGAAGGCGTGTTCGATGCTCTCGATGCCGACGTTCTCGGCGAAGTTGTTGCCCGTCCCGCAGGGGACGACGCCGAAGGTGACCCGCTCGAAGCCGTCGGCGCGACGGATGCCCTCGACGACCTCGTTGAGGGTCCCGTCGCCTCCGGCGGCGGCGACGAACTCGGCTCCGTTCTCGGCGGCGTCGCGGGCGAACCGAATCGCGTCGCCCGCGGCGTCGGTCTCGCGGATCGAAAACCCGTATTCGGTCGCCAAGCGTCGGACTTCGTGGGCGTGTTCGCCGTTTCCGCTCTCGGGGTGCAAGACGAGCGTCCGGTCGCTGTGTGTGGGGTGGCCACCGTCACTTCGCTTCGCTCGTGACGAGGTTCGGCTCACTCCGTTCGACTCGCCACCGTCACTTCGCTTCGCTCGTGACGAGGTTCGGCTCACCCCGCTCGGCTCACCACCGTCACTTCGCTTCGCTCGTGACGAGGTTCGGCTCACTCTGTTCGACTCGCCACCGTCACTTCGCGCACCGCCGTCTGTTCGGACGCACCGGTCGTCGGTCTCGACTGTCGACGGCGGCGAACGTGGACTGTCTGAGGGCGGCATGGGTTCGACGGACGATACGCCAGCGAGCGCGAAAACGTTAGGGGCCGTCACCCCTGCCCGAGACGTTCGTCGAGGATGAGCCGCGTCTTGGTGCTCTTTATCTCCTCCATCTCGCGGGCTCGCGTGATGAGGTCGTTCACCGCGCGCGTGTCGGCGGCGTCGACGATGAGGACGATGTCCTCCTCGCCGGAGACCTGCCAGACGAAGTCGACCGTCTCCCAGTCGGCGAGTTGCTCCGAAACTTCGCTCGTGTTGACGTTCATCTCCACCGAAATCTCGACCATCGCCTTGATGTTGCCCGTCCGGGTGGAGACGGTGAACCGTTCGATGACTCCCTCCGTGGTCATCCGCTCGACGCGGTTCCGAATCGTCCCCTCGGAGGTGCCGACTCGCTCGGCGATCTCGGTGTAGGGCGTTCGTGCATCCCGTCGGAGCACGTTCAGGATGCGGCGGTCCAGGTCGTCCATACACGGACGTGTACTGGTGGCCTTAAACCGATTACGAAATTCGTAGTCTCGCTACGAAAGAAGCACTTATTACCCAGGGTCTCATGTGTTTCTCGTAATGTCGGACGCCTACATCGCGCTGGCCGACGGACGCGTCGTGAAAGGACGCGGTCGTGCGCCAGGACGCGCCCGCGGAGAACTGGTGTTCACGACCGCCTACACAGGATACGAAGAGAGCCTCACCGACCCCTCCTACGAGGAACAGGTTCTCACCTTCTCGTACCCCCTCATCGGAAACTACGGCGTCCGGCGAGAGCGATTCGAGTCCTCTCGCGTTCACCCGCGCGCGGCGCTCGCTCGGGAGTTCACCGACGACGTAGCCGACTGGCTCACCGCCGAGGGCGTCCCCGCCATCGACCACCTCGACACGCGCGACCTCGTCACGACGGTCCGCGAGGAGGGGGCAATGAAATGCGGCATCGCCGTCGGCCCGGACGCCACGGCCGAGGACGCCCGCGCGGAACTGGAGAAGTGCAAAGGAATGAGCGAGCACACCGACATCGGCTCGCAGGTCACCGTCCCCGAAGCGCGCCACTACGAGGGCGACGGTCCGACCGTCGCGCTCGTCGACTGCGGAGCGAAAGGTTCCATCGTCTCCTCGCTGCGCGAACGCGGCGCGGACGTCCACGTGCTCCCGTACGACGTCTCCGAGGACGACGTCGCGGCCATCGACCCCGACGTGCTGTTCATCTCGAACGGCCCGGGCGACCCGGCGAACTTCTCGAACGCGCAGTCGCTCGTCGAAGCGTTCGTCGAGAACGACGGCGTCGCCGTCGCCGGTATCTGTCTCGGCCAGCAGATCGTCGCCCGCGCGCTCGGCGGCGACACCGAGAAGATGGCGTTCGGCCACCGCGGCGTCAACCAACCGGTCCGCGACCTCGAGAGCGGAAAAGTCGTGATGACGACGCAGAACCACGGCTACACCGTCGCCGACCCCGGTGACCTCGACGTGACGCAGGTGAACGTCAACGACGACACCGCAGAGGGGTTGGCCAACGCGGAACTGAACGTCGTCACCCGCCAGTACCACCCCGAGGCGAACCCCGGCCCGAACGACTCGCTGGGCTTCTTCGACGACGTGCTCGAACTCGGCGAGACCGCCGGGAAACACCGGCTCGCCGCCGATTAAAACCGAGCCTCGCGACTTCTCTTTCGCGCTCGAACGGACGGCGTCGAACCCCTCGCACGTCGATTCAGGCGTTCCTTTTTAACAGCTTGTCGTGGTACCCACGTCGATGGCCGACGCACCCGAGATTCAGACCGTCGAATCGGGCGACGACTACTACCACGTCCGTTTCCGCGACCCCGACGAGTTCGACGAGATCAGAACGCCCGACTGGGCGGCGAACGCCGCCCGGTCGGTCGCCGAAGGGAGCGAAGTCCGAACCGGGAAACGGGAGAACAGCGACGAGTGGGAGGTCGAAAGCGTCCTGATCAAGAAGCAAGCCGGCGAGGATACCGCGCGCGACGAGGCGAAGCGAATCGTCGAAAAGATCGAGTCGTGAGCGTCGACGCGCGCCCGGTCAGTCGAGGAGGGCGACTCCGTCCCTGCGACGACGCCGACGTTCGGCGACTCGCCGGGGGCGTCACAGCGACCGCGACAGCGGTGAGAGATTCGAGAGCAGGCGCGCACCTCGCATCGCGCCGAGAACGGCGTACCGCCTGCCGAGCGCGGCGCTCGTCTTCGCCGCCCGACCGCCGAGCAGCGCGCCGGTCTTCGCCACCTTCCCGCTGAGCATCGCCCCCGCCTTCGCCGCCTTCCCGCTGCGGAGCGCACCGAGTTTGGCGTAGTAGCCGCTCTGTCTGGCCGCACCGATGGCGTAGTGGCGCGCGGAGACGGGAATCGGCGTTCGCCGCCCCTGCACCTCCGTCGACCCGCCGCGGATCGCGTCGAGAATCAACGAGGCGTCGAGGTCCGCGCGCGTCGCGTCCGGGATAGTGAGTTCGGTGTACGCCCGCCCGACGAGCGACAGCGAGTGCGCGTCGCTGGCGGCGACGCCGGGGTAGCCGTGGGCGTCCGCGAACCGCCGCGCGCGGCGATTCTTGTAGCCGGTGAACAGCCACGAGTTGTACACCTCGACGGCGTCGGGCGTCCGAACCGCCAGCGCCTCCTCGTCGGCGCCGCCGTCGGCGGTGACCGCCTCGGCGTCGGCGGGGTCGACCGCTTCGGTCGACGCTCCCGGTTCGCCGTCGGCCGCGAGGAGGGCGTCGAGAGCCCGTTTTCTGACGCCGTGGCGACTCCGCTGGAACGGGTGCGGGACGATGGCGACGCCGCCGTGGTCGTGGACCCACTCGATGGTCTCGCCGTAGGGCCGACGTTTGGGCGGCATCTCCTCGACGCCGACGGCGAGAAGGTGTCCCTCGGCGGTGGAGACTTCGACGCCGGGGATGCCGACGAGGCCGTACAGCGGGGCGAGTTCGGCCGCGCGGAGCGACTCCTCGATGACGTCGTGGTCGGTGATGACCACCGCGTCGAGACCGATCTCGGCCGCCTGCTCCAGTATGAGCTCGACCGGGTCGGTCGCGTCGTACGACGCCTCGGAGTGGACGTGCGGGTCGATGTGGAGGGTGAGCGACACGGTTATAGGAACTACGCGCGCTGGCATATAAATCATCGCGTCGCCGAACTGTCTCGGACACCGAACCGGTCTGCGGCACGCTAAACCGTCTCTCGGTCCGATTCACCGCGACCGGTTCGTGACAGATTCGTTGCAAAAATCCGCTCCAGCGAACGGTTTTGTGTCTGCCACTCGTCACCGTCTCCCATGAGCACCGACACGCCGGACGCCGGGTCCGAACTCGTCGAAGTCGGAAGCGAACGCGAACTGGCCGAGACGGGGCGAAAACTCGTGAACGTTCGAGGACGGGCCATCGCCCTGTTCCACCACGAAGGCGAGGTACGCGCCGTCGACAACCGCTGTCCGCACATGGGCTTTCCGCTGACCGAGGGCAGCGTCGACGACGGTATCCTCACGTGCCACTGGCATCACGCTCGGTTCGAACTCTCCTGCGGCGACACGTTCGACCCCTGGGCCGACGACGTAGAGAGCTACCCCGTCGAACTGCGCGACGGGACGGTGTACGTCGACCCGCGACCGACGCGCGACGAACCGCCCGCCGAGCGCTGGGCGAACCGACTGGAGGACGGCCTCGAACAGAACCTCCGACTCGTGCTCGCCAAGTCCGCAATCGGCCTCGTCGACGCGGGCGTCGACCCGAGCGAGCAGGTGGAGACGGGCGTCCTGTTCGGCACGCGCTACCGCGAGGGCGGGTGGAGTTCCGGACTCACGATTCTGACGGCGATGGCGAACGTGCTTCCGAACCTCCGCGACGAGGACGAGAAACGCGCGCTGTACCAGGGTCTCGTCCACGTCGCCGGCGACTGCGCGGACCAACCGCCGAAGTTCGACCAGGAGTCGTTCGAGGCCCGCGACCTCCCCCACTCGCGGCTGAAGTCGTGGTTCCGCGACTGCATCGAGGTCCGCGACGCCGACGGCGCCGAGCGCTGTCTCCGGACGGCCATCGCTTCCGGCGCGTCGCAGGCGGAACTGACCGACGTGCTCGTCTCGGCGGCGACGGACCACCGCTACCTCGATGCGGGCCACACGATGGATTTCGTCAACAAGGCCTGCGAGTCGCTCGACCACGTCGGGTGGGACCACGCCGAGCACGTCCTCCCGAGTCTCGTCGACGGACTCGCCACCGCCGCGCGGAGCGAGGAGCAGTCCTCGTGGCGGCAGCCCATCGACCTCGCCGGGCTGCTCGACGACTCCTTCGCCCGTCTGGACGACCTCCGAGCGGAGGGCGAGGGCGAGGTGTGGACCGAACCGGACGGGTTCACCGAGACGCTCCGCGACGACGACCCCGAGCGCGTCGTCTCGGCGCTCGAAGACGCGATTCGGGGGGGTGCGACGGTCGAACAGCTGGCTCGGGCGGTCGCCTACGCCGCCGCGACGCGCGTCGCGCAGTTCTCGACGGCCAACGAGTTCTCCGATTGGAACACCGTCCACCACACGTTCACCTACGCGAACGCGGTCCACCAGGCGAGCCAGCGCACCGACGCGCCGGAACTCTACAGAGGAGTGTTCGACGCGGCGGTGAACGTCTACCTCGACCGGTTCCTCAACACGCCCGCCGCGCCGATTCCAGAGACGGGAGCCGAAGACGCCGACCCCGACGAACTGCTCGGCGACCTCCGGATGACGTTCGAGATGGAGGGCGAGGTGAACGACGCCGGCCGCGCCGCCGCACACTACCTCGACGCCGGCGGTGAGTTGTCGACGCTGCGGGAGCGGTTGGGCGAGGCGCTGCTCCGCGAGGACGCCGGGTTTCACACGTACCAGGCCCTCGAAGCGGGTTTCTCGCAGATAGCCGAGCGCGAAAACTCGCCCGAGGAAGTTCGGACACTCGTCGTCGCCGTCGCGCGCTACCTGGCGGCGCACTTCCCGACGCGCCGCGAGCGCGAGCAGACGTTCACTATCGCTTCGCGGCTACAGCGCGGCGAGAGGATTCACGAGGGGGTGGGCGGAGACTGACCCGGCCGCGTCCGCTCAGAACGCCGCCGAAATCCGCTCGCCCACCTCGACGCCGTTCCACAGCGCCAGGTGGACGCGCCCCTCGCCGCCGACCCAGTCACCCGCGAAGAAGAGGCCGTCGTCCTCGCCGCGGCGGAGAATCTCCTCGTTCGCCCCGGAGTTCGGTTGCGCGTAGCGCCACCCCTGGTCGTCGCTCCAGTCGAACTCGGCGAGCCGGTCGTCGCCCACCAGTTCGGCGACCTTCCCGGCCACCGTCTCGGCGGTCTCCTCTAGCGGGTCGTCGTAGTGCTCCTCGGACCAGTGCGGAGCCATCTGGACGACGAGGAGGCTCTCGCCGGCGGGGACGTGTCCCCGCTTGCACTCCTCGCGCGAGAGCCACCCGATGTCGTGTTCTCCGTCGGTGTTGACGAGCGCGTAGTACGGCACGTCGACCTCGAAGGGGTAGTGTAGCATCACCGAGCGGACCGTCCGGTAGCGAACTGCGCCGACGACTTCGCGCAGCGCCGGGAGATGTTCGCTGTGCCACTTCGTCTCCGTGAGGAGCGCGGCGGTCTGCGGCGCGGGCGGTGTCAGCACCACCGCGTCGAACGGTCCGTGCGCCTCGCCGTCGGCGGCGACGAGATACCATCGGTCGCCGCTGGCGTCCTCGTCGACGTGTTCGCGGCCGCTCCCCCGCTGGATGCGCTCGATTCTGGTCTCCCGGTGGACCGTCGCGTCCGTCCGCGCGAGCAGTCGCTCGGCGAGCTGCGTGATTCCGTCCTCCCACGTGTACTTCGTCTCCGGGTCGCGGTCGGACTCGGTCACCTCCCCGCCGGCGTCGAACGTCCACACCGGGTCGTCGAAGGCGACGAGGCCGTCGTCACCGAGCTCCTCGACGAGTTCGACGGTGCGCTCGTCGGCGTCTTTCAGGTAGTTCGCGCCGTGGTCGTACCGACAGTCGTTCCGGCGGCGCGTCGCCGCGCGGCCGCAGACGCCGCGGCTCTTCTCGAAAATCGTCACGTCTACGTCGGAATCTCGAAACGCGTACGCCGCGCCGACGCCCGCCGCGCCCGCGCCGACGATACCGACGGTTCGGGTCACCGTCCCTCCCAGTCGGTGTCGACCGTTGTGGACTCCGCCATTGCGAGAACGGTCGGCCGCGAGGCGCTAAAAGATTCGTTTGACGGTGAGTTCGACGGCGGTCCGTCTCGCCCCCGAACGGCGAGTGCTTTTTGACACCTCGCTCGTCAGTTCACGACAGTGTACGACGCAATCATCTTCGACAACGACGGCGTGCTGGTGAGTCTCGTCGAGTTCGCCGTGCTCGAACGCGCGGCCCGTGAGGCGTTCGTCGACTGCGGCGTCGACGACCCCCGCGAAGACCACGTGGACGCGATGACCCTCGGCGTGACGCCGGAGAGCCTGACGCGCGTCGCCGACGCGTACGGCTTCGACGCCGAGACGTTCTTCGCCGCCCGCGACCGCATCGCCTCCCGCGCCCAGCAGGCCGAGATTCGCGCCGGTCGGAAGGCGCTGTACGACGACTTCGACGCGGTGCGCTCGCTCGACCACCCGCTCGGTATCGTCTCCTCGAACCAGCAGGAGACGGTCGACTTCGTCCTCTCGCACTTCGGAGTGACGGACCTGTTCGAGACGGCCTACGGCCGCGAACCCATCCCCGAGAGCGTGACGCGCAAGAAGCCGAGCACCTACTACGTCGACAGAGCTCTCGCCGACCTCGACGCCGACCACGCGCTGTTCGTCGGCGACAGCGACACCGACGTGCTCGCCGCGCACAACGCCGGCCTCGACTCGGCGTTCATCCGCCGCGAACACCGCGCCGAGTATCCCCTCGACGTCGACCCGACGTACGAGATCGAGACGCTCGCGGGTCTGCTCGACATCGACGGCGTCTCGGTCCGCGACCCGGCTCCGGGTGGTTCGACCCCCGAGGGAGGTGCCGACGCGTGAGCGACCACGAGGCGAACACGACGCTCCCGTCGGTCGGTCTCGGGACGATGGGCCTGGACGGCGAGTCGGGCGTCGAGAGCGTCCGAACCGCAGTCGAGATGGGCTATCGCCACCTCGATACGGCCCAAATCTACGACAACGAGGCCGTCGTCGGCCGGGGGCTCGCCGAGAGCGACGTCCCCCGCGAGGACGTCGTCGTCGCCACGAAGGTGTGGGCCGACAAACTCGGCTACCACGACGCGCTGGCGAGCACGACCGAGAGCCTCGAACGGCTGCAAATCGACTGCGCGGACCTCGTGTACGTCCACCGACCCATCGACGCGTACGACCCGGAGCGGACGCTCGCGGCGTTCGACGAACTCGTCGACTCGGGTCGGACTCGCCACGTCGGCGTGAGCAACTTCTCGCTCTCGGACCTCGACGAGGCGCTCGACCTGCTCGACGCGCCGCTTTTCGCCCACCAGACCGAGTTGCACCCGCTGTTCTACGACCCGGAACTCGTCTCCCACGCGCAGGAACACGACTACTATCTCGTCGCGTACTCGCCACTGGCGGCCGGAAAGGTGTTCGACGTTCCGGAACTGAGCGAAATCGCGGAGAAGCACGACGCCGACGAGGCGGCGGTGAGCATCGCGTGGCTGGCGGGCAAGGAGAACGTCGTCACGATTCCGAAAGCGAGCGGCGAGGACCATATGCGGGCGAACCTCGCGGCCGCCGACCTCGAACTGGACGACGAGGACGTACGGAAGATAGAGTCGATAGAACGCGAGGAAGAGCTGTTCCCGGAGTGAGTCGATGGGCGACGAACGCGAGGAAACCGGCGGAGAAGACGCCAGTCGCCAGTACGACAAACTCGTCCGCGACGACATCCCGGCGATAATCCGCGAGAGCGGCGAACGTCCGGTGACGCACGTCGCCGAGGGCGGGGAGTACCGGGAACGACTCGCCGAGAAGTTGGTCGAGGAGGCCGAGGAGTTCGCCGAAAGTCGCGACCCCGAGGAACTGGCCGACGTGCTCGAAGCCGTGGCGGCGGTTCGGAGGCAGTTGGGCGTCGACGCGGACGAGTTGGAGCGCCTGCGGCGCGAGAAACGCGAGGCGCGCGGTGGGTTCGAGGCGGGTGTCGTGCTGGAGCGGGTCGAACCCTCCGGTGCCCGCGAGACCCGCGAGCAGAACCCCTAACCGGCGTCGTCCCTTACTCCAAATCATGAGCGAGCAACAGTCAGACCTCCCCGAATCGGACGACGAGTGGCGCGAGCGACTCACCGACGAGCAGTACCACATCCTCCGCGAGAGCGGCACCGAACCCAGGTTCAGCGGCGAACACGTCGACCGCGACGACGACGGCGTCTACAAATGTGCCGGCTGCGGCGAGGTGCTGTTCGATTCCGAAACCAAGTACGACTCCTCGTGCGGGTGGCCGAGTTTCTACGCCGCCGACGAGGAGAAGATAACGAAACTGGAGGACACCAGCCACGGGATGCGCCGCATCGAGGTCCGCTGTGCGAACTGCGACGGTCACCTCGGCCACGTCTTCTCGGACGGTCCGCAGCCGACCGGAAAGCGGTTCTGTATCAACTCCGTCGCGCTCGACTTCGAGGGGAACGACTGAGCGGTTCGGTCAGTTGCCGCCCGCGTCGAACCCCTTCGGTGGTTTCTGCCGCTCGGTCCACTCGACCGACTCGGGGACGGTGTCGCCGCGTGACTCCGACTGTGGCAGCTTTGCGAGTGCGTTCGCGTCCGCGGCGGAGAACACCGCGCCGTCGGCGTGGAACAGCCCGTTGATGCGACCCTTCTCCCGCTGTTTCCGCATGTACGCCGGTTTGAGCATCAGTTGCCAGAAGAAGTCGCCGTCGAGCGCGCTCTCGCGGATTATCGGCGCGAGCGAGGCGTAGTCCGGCCGGAGCTTCGAGCGCGGACTCCGTCGGAGTCGCTGCCACTCGGTGAGCCACACGGGTTTGCCGTGCGTTCGAGCGAACGTCACGGCGTCTCGAATCTCTCTGCGCGCCCGTTGCTCGGTCGGCGGCAGGTTCATGTGGAACTGGTAGACGTCGAGTTCCGGGTCCGAAAACTGCGTGTTGAGTCGGACGTCCTTACAGCCGACGGTGAGCGGAACGGCGGGGGCCGCTCGGTCCGCGACCCGCAGCATCTCGCGGACGAAGTTCACCCGCGGTTCGTACTCGCCGGGCTCGTTCATGATCTCGAGCGCGAGCACGACGTCGGGGTCGGTGCAGCGGTTCGCGACCCAGCGGGTGAACTCCCGGGGTCCGTCCCACCGCCACGGCCGCCGAACCGTCGCCCCCGAGGGTGACTTCAGCGCCGGTGCGTCTCCGGTCGGCCGTCGGCGAGCGTTCGTCGGTTGTTCGCCGATGCTCTCGAACAGAACCGGAAGCACCCGGATACCGCGATTCTCCGCCCGGAGGAGGAAGTCGTCGAACGCGTCCGCGAAGGCGCGGCGGTTCTCCCGCCACCAGTGGTAACTGAGGACGACGCGAACGGCGTTGAGGTTCAGTCGTTTCGCGTAGTCGAGGTCGTTCGCGGCGACCCGCGGGTCGTAGGCGGCCCACGACTGGTAGTGGTTGTGCGAGCGCGCCGGGAAGTATATCGCGCCGCGGACGCCCGTCAACGATGCCATCGGGAGGTCGTTGGGGGCGAAAGGATAAAATCTCACCCCCACCGGTTTCAACCTCGGCGTCGTATTCGGGGTATGTTCGCCGATATCGACACGTCGCTCTCGCGGACTACCGTCGGGTGGTGGTTACTGACGTTCGCGCTCGCGGCGATGCTGGCGTTCGTCGCGTACTCGTTCGTCGGGACGCTCGTTCTCGGTCTGTTCGCGTACTACGGGACGCGCCCGCTGTACCGACGCGTTCGAACGGTGACGCCGTCCGACGGACTGGCGGCCATCTCGACGCTGCTGCTCACGCTGTTACCGCTGTTTCTCGTCGTCGCCGTCGTCGCCGTCGTCGGACTCAACGAACTCAGTTCGGTCACCGGCGGGCAGATGGAGGCGCTGCTGCAAGCGCTACCGGGGAATCAGAACCAAGAACAGGTGCAGTCGATGCTCGACCAGCCGAGACGCGTCGTCGACGCCGTCCGCGGCGGACAGGTCCAGGGGATGCTCACCGCGAGCGTCGGCGTGCTGGGCGCGGTGGCGAACGGGTTGCTCCACCTCTCGCTCTCCTTCGCCATCGGGTACTTTCTGCTCCGCGACGGCGACCAGGTCGCCGACTGGTTCCGCTCGGACGTCGCCGAACCCGGAACCGCGGCGTACGGATACGTGACCGCCGTCGACAGGGACCTGGAGACGCTGTACTTCGGCAACATCCTGCTCATCTTCGTCGTCGCGGTGCTGGCGACGGGCGTCTACCACGCGTACAACCTCGTCGCACCGGACCCGGTCACGATTCCGCTCGCGGCGCTTCTCGCGCTTCTGACCGGGCTCGCGACGCTCGTTCCCATCGTCGTCGGCAAGCTCGTCTACATCCCGCTCGTGTTGGCGCTTCTCGTCCGGGCGTTTCAGGCGTCAGGCAACCTCGTCGTCTACCCGCTCGGCCTCCTCGTCGTCTCGTTTCTGCTTCTCGACATCCTCCCGCAGACCGTCCTCCGGCCGTACATCTCCGGGCGGAAGATCCACACCGGCCTCGTGATGTTCTCGTACATCATGGGGACGATGCTGTTCGGGTGGTACGGACTGTTCCTCGGCCCGCTCGTGTTGGTGCTGTCGCTGCAGTTGATTCGTATCGCCTTCGCCGAACTGCTTCACGGCGAGTCGGTGTCCCCCGAGACGACGATGGAGGCTCTCGGGTCGAGTCCGGAGACGGACGCCGACGTCAGCGGCGAGTGAGCACGGGCGGCTTCGACGCAGCTTTCGACGAACTTTTCGACGAACTTTTCGACGCACCTTTCGACACTCGTCACCCTTCGAGCGACCGCCCCATCTGTTTTCGTCCTGCTCGATGTACGGAGGGCTATGGCCGTCGAACCGTACGTCGTCGCGGTCACCGTTCTCGGACTCGCGTTGCTCGGCGTCGCCGTCATGCCCAGAGTCGTCTCCGAGCGGCCGGTATCGCTGCCGATGTTCTACGTCGTCTTGGGTGCGGTCGTGTTCTCGCTTCCGGTCGGGTTACCCGCACCCGACCCGCTGGCGTACGGCACCGTCGCGGAGAAACTCACCGAACTCGGCGTCGTCCTCGCGCTGATGAGCGCCGGGCTGAAACTCGACCGCGCGCCGACTCTCAGGGGATGGGCGTCGACGTGGCGACTGCTCGCCGTCACGATGCCGCTGTCCATCGCCGCCGCCGCGTTGCTCGGGTGGGGCGTCGCCGGCTTCGCGATTCCGACGGCCGCGCTGCTCGGAGCGGTCGTCGCGCCGACCGACCCCGTTCTCGCCTCGGAAGTGCAGGTCGAACCGCCCGGCGAGAGCGACGAGGCCGAGATGGCCGAGGGGCAACCGGGAAAGGCCGACGAGGTCCGGTTCGCGCTCACCTCCGAGGCGGGGCTCAACGACAGCTTCGCCTTCCCCTTCACCTACCTCGCCATCGCGCTGGCGACGAAGGGACTCGCACCCGAGAACTGGTTCGGCGACTGGCTTGCCGTCGACGTCGCCTACCGAATCGTCGTGGGGCTGCTCGGCGGCGTAGTCGTCGGCTACCTCCTCGCGACGCTCGTCTTCCGCGTCACCGCCGAGACGCGACTCGCCCAGAGCGTCGAGGGACTCGAAGCGCTCGGCGGGACGCTCCTCGCCTACGGCGTCACCGAGTTGGTCGGCGGGTACGGCTTCCTCGCCGTCTTCGTCGCGGCGCTGGTGCTCCGGGGCGTCGAGCGTCGCCACGACTACAACGACACGCTGCACAGCGTCGCCGAGAAGGGCGAACAAGCGATGATGACCGTCGTCATGGTGCTGTTCGGCGGCGCGCTCGTCACGGGACTGCTCGACCCGCTCACGCTCGTCGACGTCGCCGTCGCACTGGTGGTCGTCCTGCTCCTCCGCCCGCTGGCCGGTGTCGTCGGTCTCCTCGGGTTCAGCCGCGACTGGCGCGAGCGCGCCGCCATTGCGTTCTTCGGCATCCGCGGTATCGGGTCGTTCTACTACCTCGCGTACGCGATGGAGAGCGCCGCGTTCCCCGAGGAGTCGAGGCTGTGGGCGCTCGTCGGCTGTATCGTGCTCGTCTCCGTGGTCGTCCACGGCGTGACGGCGACGCCGGCCGTCGACTGGGTCTCGGACCGTATCGCGGCCCGGAACCGCGGTCCGCACGCCGAAGAGGAGCACGCCTGAGGGCCGCGGAGACGCGGAGGCGACCGCCGTCCGGCCCCGTCGCTTACGTGGCTGGAGGCCGTATCCTGTCGTATGTCGGACGACAATCCAACCGACGGGAAGAGAGGCGGAAGCAGATTCGACCGACTCAACCTCCTGTCGCTGCTCGCCCAGGCGGGACTGGCGTGGAAGCGCGGTAACAAGAAGCGCGCGGGACTGCTCTTGGGTGCCGCGACCATCGCGCGGAAGAGCCGAAAGCTCTCGTACGCGATACAGGGTGCGCTGACGCTCGACAGCCTCCGCAAGCGGATGAAGTAGTCGACGGCCCGTCGCGGCCGCGGTTCCGCCGAGTTCGTCGCGGTCGCGGCTCCGCCGAGTTCGTCGCGGTCGCGGCTCCGCCGAGTTCGTCGCGGTCGCGGCTCCGCCGAGTTCGTCGCGGTCGCGGTTCCAGGCGGGTCCGCCGCGAGTCGAGGGAGGTTGACCCGGGTCGCGACGAGTCGACCGTGAGGCCGCTCACCTACAGAATCCGACGGTAATCGTACTCACCTCGGATGTTGTCGTGGAAGTACCGTCCGCGAGAGGACGCGCGGAGCAGTTCCTCGTACGTCTCCTCGGCAACGCTCTCGTACCGGTAGACGCCGCCGCTGTGAAACGCCAGTTCGAGCGCGCCGGCCTCCTCGTCGTAACCGACGCTCCGCAGACTGCTCGAACTCACCGGCAGGCGCGTCCGCACGACGTGCTTGAGACCGTCGTACGGGACGTACCCCACCTGCCGGTCGTCGCCGTCGTACAACATCACCCCGTGGTCGTGCTCTCTGACCTCGGCGCACTCTACCTCGCGCCCGTCCTTCGTCACCGCTTTCATGTGTCGGGACACGACGCCGAGAGCCGTCAATCGTCGCCCTGACCGCCGTTCGGTTCGGCCCGGAGACTGTCAGATATCAGGGAGAACAGACAACGGTATCTACCCGCGGGTCTACCCGACGGGTATGAGTGTGAACGTCACGTTCACCGTTCCCACGGCCGCTTGCGCGTTGGGGCGTTCGATCGGCGACGACCCGGGAACGCGCATCGAAATCGACAGAATCGTTCCGACGGGGGACACGGTAATACCCTTCTTCTGGCTGCTCGACGGCGACTGCGACGCGTTCACGTCGTCTGCGCGAGACGAACCGGCTATCGACCGGATCAGCGTCGTCGACCGGGTGGACGAGGGAGCGCTGCTGAGCGCGCGCTGGAACCACGGAGCCGCAGGGACGCTCCGCGGCATCGTACAGACCGACGGGACGCTCCTCGAGGCGCGAGCCAACCACGCCGAGTGGCACTTCTCGGTTCGGTTCGACGGAGGCGACGACGCGGCCGCGTTCAGGCAGTTCTGCCGCGAGAACGAGGTTCCCATCTCGCTCACGCGCGTCTCGGCCGCCGCCGACCGACGGAGCGACCCGCTCGGCGAGATGACGGCCGAACAACGCGAGGCGATGGCCGTCGCCTACCGCGCCGGCTACTTCGACGAGCCTCGGCGAGTCACGCTCGACGAACTCGCGGCGAAGTTCGGCATCTCGCCGCGCGCCGTCGCGGGACGGCTCCGACGCGGACAGGCGAAACTCATCGAAGCGACGGGGCTCGCCGACGACACTCGGACGAACCGGGCGTAGGCGGGGGACCCAGCCAGTTTCCCGGCCACACGTATAAATGGCTTCACGAGTGAATGACCAACTCCAACCGGGCTCGACGCTTACCTTCGAGCGACGATGACGCCACCCGACGACGAACCGAACATCACCCAGTCGTCCGGAGGACACGGCGGGAACGACGGCCCGCCGAACTCCTTCCTCGGCGAGTCCGGCTACGGTGCAGCGGCGAGCGTCGACAAACCGCCGACGACCGCCGTCGAGTACGAGATACACGACGGGCAGACGCTGAGTGAGGCCGTCGTCTCGGCCGTCGCCGAAGCGGAGGGTCGCTCGCCGCTCGACCTCCACGAACCGCTGTACGACTGGGTCGACCCGGACGCGCTCGACGCGGTGTTCCGACCGACGAGAGACGACTTACCGACCGACCGACTACTCTCCTTTCGAGCTTACGGCCGCGAGGTGACTATCGTCGACACGCGGACCGTACACGTCTCCGAGCCGCTCGACGCCTGAGCGAAGAGAGAGCGTCGTCGACGGAGACCGACGGGCGCGACGACGGGCCGCGAACGTCAGCGTCATGTGCCGTTCGGTCGGAGATAGACGCATGTCTTGGTTGTTGCTCCTCGTCGCGGGTGCGTTCGAGATAGTGTGGGCGCTCGGACTGAAGTACACCGACGGATTCACCGAGTTCTGGCCGAGCGTCGGCACTCTCGCGGCCATGGGAGTGAGCGTCTACCTGCTCGCACAGGCCGTCGAGAACCTCCCCGTCGGCACCGCCTACGCCGTCTGGACCGGCGTCGGCGCGGCCGGCACCGCCATCGCGGGCATCTACCTGTTCGACGAACCGTTCACCGCCGCGCGCGTCGGCTTCGTCGGGCTCATCGTTCTCGGCGTCGTCGGTCTGCAAGCGAGCGGCGCGGGCCACTGACGACGGGCAAACACTCTTTTTCCCCGTCGTAGACCAGAGCGTATGACCGGGGGTCGGCGCCGCAGTGGCGACTAGCAAAGTCGTTCTCGCCGTCGCCGTCGTCTGTCTCTCGCAGGCGTGTCTCGGCGTCGGTCCGACGCAGGTCGATTCGGGCGCGACGCCGATTAGCGACTGTAGGGAACTCGACGAACCGGGACGGTACGAACTGACGCGGAACCTCACGACCGACGTCGGACAGTGCCTCGTCGTCACCGCGAGCGACGTCGTCGTCGACGGCGGCGGCCACGCGGTGCGCGGCGAGGGCCGGTTCGGCACCGCGGGCGTCGTCGTCGGGTCGTGGGAGCGACAGACGAGAAACGTCACCGTGCGGAATCTCGCCGTCGCGAACTGGGACGACTCGGTTCGCGCGACTCGGGTCTCGAACCTGCGCGTCGACGGCGTCGTGGCACGGGAGAGTCGGGTCGGGTTCGCGCTTCGGGCGGTCACCGAGAGCGTCGTCTCGTCCGCGACGGCGACGCGGAACAGCGTTTACGGCGTCTCGCTGTCGGACCGAAGCCGTTCGAACCGACTGCGAAACGTCGCCGCGACCGAGAACGCGCTGTTCGGCGTCCACCTCGTCGGCGACGCGACGAACACGACGCTGACGGGCGTGCTGACGGCGCGAAACGACCACGGTGTCGCCCTCGTCGGGAGTCGGAACACGACGATTCGAGACAGTCGCGCCGTCTCGAACCGCGTCGCCGGTATCTGGAGTTCCGCCGCGCGGGGGACGCGCGTGACGAACACGACGCTGACGAACCGGCTGTACGGCGTCGCGCTGGCCGACGGGACCACCGAGACGACGCTCGACGGCAACACCGTCGTCGACAACGCCGTCGGGGTTCGACTGCGCGACAGCGACCGCAACCGAGTGCTGAACAACGACGTCCGGAACAACCGCGACGGCGTCCTCCTCATCGAGAGCGACGCCTCGCTCGTCGCCCGTAACGACCTGCGGAACAACAGTCGCGCCGTCACGCTCCTGTCGTCGGACGACGGCCGTGTCGTGGAGAACACGCTGGCCGGCAACGAACGGGGCGTCGTCGTTCGCCGCGGAAGCGAGAACGTCACCGTCGCGGACAACTGAGGAGAACGTCACGGACAACTGAGGAGAACGTCACGAACAACTGAGAGCGGCACGCGACGACGGACTGTTTTCTCGGTGGCGCACCTATCGCCGGTATGAGCGACACGGTTCCGCCGGAAGTCGAGGAACGGATCACCGCGAAGCCGACGATGGCGCACGTCGCGACCTGCGTCGACGGACGACCGCACGTCGCACCCGTCTGGTACCACTACGACGACGGAGCGCTCGAACTGCTGACGACGGGCAAGAAACTCGAAAACGTCCGGCGAAATCCGCGCGTCGCCGTCTCGATACAGGAGGACGACGCCGGCGAGGCGAAGTGGCGCGTCACGCTCCTCGGCACGGCGACGGTGGTCGACGACGACGAGGAGACCGCCGCCGCGGCGCGTCGTATCAATCCGAAGTACGGGGCGGAACCGGACGCGTGGTCCGGGAACACGCTCGTTCGTATCGACATCGGAACGACGACGTACGAGTCGTACTGAGGAGGGAGGGAACGCCGAGGGCGAACGGAGTTCTGGGAGAGAGACGCCGACGCGGAACGGCTGCCGGCGGGATTGGCGGACCACTGGCGGAGGGCGAGCCCGCGCGTGGGCGTTTGCCGCCTCCGAGAGCAATCGCGATGGTGTGAGTGTCCCCCGCGGTAGCCTACGACACGGTTATCTCGGTCGGTAGACTCTAGACGTTAGTCGAAAATCGCTGGACTCCGGACAGCCATGAAGACGAAATTCTCGTTCTCGCGGGGACTGGGGCGGCCGCTCTCAGTGTACACCGACGAGGGCGAGCCGGTGCGGCACGCGACGTGGCTCGAACTGTTCTTCGACCTCGTCTTCGTCGTCGCCATCGCCGAGTTGGCGAGACACCTCCACTCGAACCTGACGCCGCTGGAGGTCGGTCACTTCGCCGTGCAGTTCCTGCTCGTCTGGTGGGTGTGGTTGGCGTACAGCTACTACGCGGACCTCTACGACACGACCGACACGTTCTCGCGGCTGGCGATGATCGTCGCGATGTTCCTCGTCATCTTCCTGTCGGAGACGGTCCCCGGCGGACTCCACGGCGGGTCGTTCACGTTCGCGCTCGCCATCTTCCTCCTGCGGCTGTTCCTGACGGGGCTCTACCTCCGCGCGCGCAGCATGGACATCGAGGCGAAGACGTTCCACAACTACTGGATCGCGTCCGACGCGCTGACGACCCTCGTCTGGGGGCTCTCGCTTCTCGTCCCGCCGCCGGGGCGCTACGGGCTCTGGATCGCCTCGTTCGTCATCAGTATCGCCGGCGTGTTCGTCGTCTACCTCGGGTTCAACGCGGTGCTCGTGCAAGTGTCGCACTTCCCGGAGCGACTGGGACTCATGACGATACTGGTCCTCGGCGAGACCATCATCGCGGTGTCGGTCGGCACCGACCTCCGGACGACCGTCGCCGGGTTCAACCCGATGGGCGTAATCATCGCCGCCTTCGGCTTCTCCATCTCGGTCAGCGCGTGGTGGCTCTACTTCCGCCACTTCGACGAACGCCTCATCGACCGCCTCCTGCGGACCGAGTCCGACGACTGGCTCCGGGCAAGAGAGCGCGGCCTCGTCTACGTTTTCAGCCACTACTTCGTCCACGCGGGCATCGTCGCGGCGGGGGTAGGGGTCGGCGCTGCCATCGAGGCGACGATACACCACCACGCGTTCGGCCTCGGTGGCCTCCTCGCGCTCTGTCTCGGGACGGCGGCGTTCATGCTCGGGAGCGGCGTCTGCCACCGCGCGACGCCGTCCACGATAGACAGTCGAGTGTTCAGAGCGCGAGTCGGGATGACGGCGGTACTCTGTGCGCTCGTCCTCGTCGGCGAGATGTTCGCGCCGGTCGTCCTCGTCGCCGTCATTTCGCTCGTCTTCGTCGCCGCCGTCGTCTTCGAGGAGCGCCAACCGGGGCGAAAAACGACTCCGACGGGGGTGAAGGCGTGAAGGCGACGAGCGTGGCGCGGCGAGAGAGGTGCGAAACGAGTGCAGAAGGGTGTGAAACGAGCGCAGAACGAACGCGGACGACGAGAGTGATTCGAGATGGACGAGATAATCGAGATGTGGAAAGACGTGCGGATGGTGATGCTGACCGTCGTCGTCGCGGCGGTGTACGCGGCGGCGCTGATTCCGTCGCAGGGGTTCGTCATCGTCCCGCACCTGACGACGGTCCGACCGGGGAACGTCTTCCCGGTCGTGTTCAGCCTGCTGTTCGGCCCGGCGGCCGCGTGGGGGTCGGCGTTCGGCAATCTCTTCAGCGACGCGTTCAGCGGCACGCTCACCTGGGGGTCGGCGTTCGGGTTCGTCGGGAACTTCTTCTACGGCTTCGTCGCCTACCGTCTCTGGGGGAATCTCGGGCGACTCTCCAGCGGTGAGGAGCCGACGATGCGCTCGGGGGGACAGCTCGTCGAGTTCCTCCTGATAGCGTTCGCCGCCTCGGCGCTGACGGCGGCCATCATCGCGTGGGGCGTCGACCTGCTCGGACTCGTCCCGTTCTCGGTGTTGGCGGTCATCATCACGCTCAACAACTTCGTCGCCGTCGCGCTGCTGGGACCGCCGCTTCTGTACCTGCTCTACCCCCGGGTCAAAGAGGCGGGACTGCTCTACACCGACTTGTTGGCGAGAGACGACCCCCGGGTCGTCTCGCGGCGACAGCGCACGGCCGCGATGGGGCTCGCCGCCGTCGCCGTCGGGTGGACCGTCACGGGGGTCGCCGTCGGCATCTTCGTCGAAGGGGTTCCGTTCGGGACGATGCTCGGCAGCGAGGCGGCCGTCGGCGGGTCGACGCTGGAGGCAGCGCTCGGGGGTGTGTCCTTCGTTCTCGCCCTCGGATTCGCGGCGCTCACCGTCGAACGACTCTCGGCACTCGGCGGCAACCGAGAGGGTGCACCGGTCGAGGAACTCGTCGAAGCACCCCGCGACGACGTGACTCTCGACGCGTTCGACGACGCCGTCGGCGAGGTCGTCGACGAGTCCGCAGACGAGCCGGGCGACGGGACGTAGAGCGGTACGTCTCGGCTCGCCGCGGGTGCGCGTCTCTCACTCGTTGTCGAGCGTCCCGTCGAGCCAGTCGTACAGTTCGCCGTGTGCAAGCGAGAGATTCCCGACCTGGCAGTGTTCACCCGCGCCTTCCTCGGTGGTGAACACCCGCGTCGTCGTCGGCCCCGCGACGGCGTCGGCGAACTCGTAGACGAGCGAGAGCGGCATCAGGTGGTCGTCCTCGCCCGCGAGCGCGAGCGTCGGGCAGGTGATTCGGTCGGCGACGTCGCGCAGCGAGTACTCCCGGAGCGTCCGCCGGAGGTTCGCGGCGTCGGTACCGAACACCCACCGAGAGTTCTCCATCCGCCAGCGCGAACCGGCGTCGAAGCGCGCGCCGAGCGACGCCATCGCGTTGACGAGCGCCCCGGGGGCGTAGTCGACGAGCGCGGCGAGTCGTTCCTGGCCGTCCGCCGCCGCCGCCCAGAGGTCGAAACAGTGGTCGAAGGCGACCACCGCGGCGATTCGGTCGTCGAACGCCGCCGCCCGCGGCGCGTAGTAGCCGCCCATGCTCGCGCCGACGACGCCGATTCGGTCGGCGTCGACGCGCGGGTCGTCGACGAGCGCGTCGAGAACCGGGCCGAGAACGTTCTCCCAGTCGGATCGCGCTTTCAGGTTCTCCAGGCGGAGCGGCGCGCCCTGGCCTGGGCCGTCGAAGATGAGACAGGCGTACCCGCGTTCGAGCGCGGCCGGGACGCCGCAGAGAAAGTACAGCTCTTCGGCGAGCGAGTCGAAACCGCCGAGACAGACGACGGTCGGCCGTTCGGCGTCGGTATCGTGGTCGTCGGTCGACTGTTCGGGCGCGAACAGGTAGCCCGGCAGCGTCGTCCCCTCGAACGGTATCTCGACCTGTTCGACCGACGTGTCGAGATAGTCGAGCGCGCGTCGAAACGCCTTCCGACCGCGTTCGTACGCCGGGACGCGACGAGCATCGTCGCCGTCCAGAAAGAACTCCGCCGTCCGGTAGTAGTTCTGCGCCCGCAGAAACGCGTCTCGGGCCGTCTCGTCGTGGTCCTGCGCCTCGGCGTACTCGCCGGCGACGGCGACGCGGTCCGCGGTCCGTCGCCACTCCGTGTACCACGCCTCGAAGTCGGTGCCGTCGATTCGTTCGACGGTCGCCAGGCACTCGCCCGGCTCGGCCCCGCGGTACGTCGCGTACGCCATCGTCCGGAGCGTCTGATAGTCGAACGTCGGGTCCGAGAAGTGAACGCGCATGCGGTTGGTACCCAGCAGTGGGTGATAACAGTTCATGCTGACCGTGACGCTCTCCAGAGCGTGACGGAGAGTCGACCTTCGGAGTCCGGACGTGGCAGTCCGACGCCTCTGCCGCACCGACGCGAAGGAGTCGGTCCACACGGTGAGCCCGGATACAGCCCATTCTGCGATATCAATTTCGGCGGTCCGTTTCGACCGGCCGTCTCTCGCCTCGCTGGGGGAAAGGCACCCGCAGTCATCGAGAAACCTCCCCCTTCCCGGCGATAAGTTGCGCATACTGAAACGGACGTGCGTTGCAGTCGAAGTAGTGAGTTCAGCGACCAACCTCGTCGTCGTCGACATCGGGAGTACGCGTCTACGATACGGCAGGGGGACGGAGAGAGGTCCCGTGGCGGTTCGCGCGGAACCGACCCGCGCCGACGCGCTGACCGAGCAGTTGCTCGTCGCCGTCGAGGACGTTCGTGCTCGGTCTCCGGGACCGATTCAGGGCGTCTCGGTCTCGACGACGGGGCTCGTCGACGCCGAGCGCGGCGTCATCGCCGAGTTCGACGCCAACGACGGGACGAGAAGATACGACGTTCGGCTGGCCGAGGCCGTCGAGGACGCGTTCGGCCTGCCGACGGCCGTCCAGAACGACTGTACCGCCGCCGCGCTGGGCGAGTACCGGTTCGGGGAGGGCCGCGGCTACGACTCCGTCGCACACGTCACCTTCGGAACCGGTATCGGCGCGGGGGTCGTCGAAGACGGTCGACCGATACGTGGCGAGCGGGGTTACGCCGCCGAAGTCGGGTTGTTCTCCATTCGCGCCGACGGTGAGTTGTCGAGCACGGGCGTCCGCGGCGCGTGGGAAGCGTACTGCTCGGGGCGGGGGATTCCGAACTTCGCCCGGCAACTGCTCGCCGAAGGCGGAGAGGCGTCGTCGCTGCGCGAACTCGACGAGATAACCGCGCTGGACGTGTTCGCCGCCGCGGACGACGGCGACGACGTGGCCGAGACGCTGCTCGACCGGATTGCCCGCTACAACGCCGCGGGTGTCGGCACGCTCGTCAACGCGTACGACCCGGGGGTCGTGACGCTCGGCGGCTCCGTGGCGCTCGAGAACGCCGAGTGGATGCTCTCGGGAATCCGAGAGCACCTCGACGACTACGTCCTCGCCGCAGACCCTCCGCCGGTGGAACTCACGACGCTCGGCGAGGACATCGAACTGTACGGGGCGACCGCGGAGTTGCTCGGTCCGAGGCCCGAGACGTCGTCGGTCGGACAGGCCGGCGACTGACCGAATCCGGCCACCTCGGGCTACTCTTTGCTCTCGTCGAGCGCTCGGCTGTACTCCTCGTACAGGTCGTCGTCGAGGAGCTCCCGCAGTGTTCCCTCGTCGGCCTCGTCGTCTCCTCCCGCCAGCCCGTACGCGAGGCCGAACCCGCCGCCCAGAATCGCGCCGGTTCGGGACGTTCCGAGGCCGAGGTCGTCGTCCGTCGCACGACCCGCCCCCAGCTCGGCTCCGCGGGCGACGAGGTCGGCGTCGACACCCGCGAGCCAGTGGGCGTACTCCTCGGGGGTCAGCGTCTCGGCGAGGTACGTCGACGCGCCGAGCAGACTGCCGAGTGCGGCACCGTCGAGGTTCGTCCGGTGCGCGTTCGCCGCCGCCATCCCGCGAGAGCGACGAGCCATCTCCAACGGGTCGACGTCGTCGAAAACGGTGTTCTCGTGACTGCTCGCGTACGCGCCGACGGCGCCACCGCCCAGCACCGCCCCCGAGAGCAGGACGGCCGTCGAGTAGCCGGCGGTGAGCGCGGGGTTCGCGAGCGTCACACCGGTCGCCAGGCCCCACAACGCCGCCTGCTTCGGGTCGGCGTTTCGCGCGGTGTACTTCAGTTCGGCCACCCCCGACCGGGCGCGTCCGCGAACGCGAGCGAGCGGCCGTCCGGTCGTGTCGGCGCTCCGCGTCGGGAGGGGCGCGTCGTCGTCGACGTCGGCGGCCGTCTCGTCGGTCGTCTCTACGGGCGGGTCGTCGCCGCGGTCGGCTGACGGCGTTGAGGACTCGACCGCGCCGAGTCCGCTCGCGACCCGATTTCGGAGGCCGCCGACCGTCGACTGGAGGCGGTCGACCGCGCCGCCGTCGTCGGAGCCGAGCGTCACCGGGACGACCTCCTCGTCGTCGTCGAGCTCGGAGATGCCGGGTCGCTCCCCCTGCCGGATGGAGAGTTCGACGAGTCGGGCTCGGAGGTCGGCGGCGTCGGTCGATTCTCTCACCGCGTCGTCGACCGCTTCGCGGCGGTCTGCGGAGAGTTCGCCGAGCAGCGTCGACAGCGTCTCCAGTCGCGTGGTGTCGGTCATCGCCGTGTGTACGGTCTCGCGAGAGGTAAGCGCGGGGGTCGCACGAGCGTCGGCGACCGTGTTCGACCGTCCGTGACCGCGTTCGAGTTCGGGCTGCCCGCGGGCGTACCCGTCGAACAGTTATGGCGACGCGCTCCTTTCGGTGTGTCATGAGCACGTCTCGCTCCTTCGACTCTCTCCGACTCTCGAAGCCGGAACTGGCGGTGTTCGTCTCCGGGGTCGCCAGTATGGGGCTGGAGATTCTCGCCGGACGGATGATCGCACCGCAGTTCGGTAGCAGCATCTACACGTGGGGCGGTATCATCGGCGTCTTCCTCGCCGCACTCAGCTACGGCTACCACCGCGGGGGGAAGCTCGCGGCCCGGCAGGCGACGAACGACCGCATGGCGCGCGTGTTTCTGCTGACGGCGGCGTACGTCGCCGGGCTCATCTTCCTCGGAGACCTGCTGTTGCGGGCGACGTCCGGATTTCCGCTGCCGAGCCGGTTCGCCTCGCTGCCGGCCATCACGCTGCTGTTCGGCCCGCCGACGTATCTACTCGGCTACATCAGCCCGTACGCGGCCGAACTCTCGGCGAAAGAGAGCCTGGGAGAGGCGTCGGGCCACGTCTACGCGCTCGGGACCATCGGGAGCATCGTCGGTGCGTTCGCGACGACGTACTTTCTCATCCCGTCGCTCGGCGTCGAGCAGATAGCGCTCATCTTCGGACTGCTCTCGGTGGCGACGGCGGTCGTCCTCGCCCGTCCCGGTGTCGGTCGGGACCAAGCCGTAGCGAGCGGGTTCGTCGTCGTTCTCCTCCTCGCCGCCATCGGAAGCGGGGCGGCCGGACTCTCCGTCGAGGGCCGCGTCGTCTACGAGACGCAGACGCCGTATCAGGAGCTTCAGGTCGTCGACCTCGGCGACACGCGGACGCTGTATCTCGACGGCCAGCGACACAGCGCGATGGACAAGAGCGACCCCGACCGTCACGTCTTCGACTACACCCGGTACTTTCACCTCCCGCTCCTGATGACCAACGACGTCGACCGCGTGCTGTTCGTCGGCGGCGGTGGGTTCACCGGTCCGAAGCGGTTCGCCGAGGACTACGACGTCACCGTCGACGTGGCCGAAATCGACCCCGAGGTCATCGACGCCGCCGAGCGGTACTTCGACGTCGAGGAGTCCGAGAACCTGAACGTCTACAACACCGGGGGGCGGCAGTATCTCCAGGAGACGAATCGGACGTACGACCTCATCGTCCTCGACGCCTACCAGAAGGACAAGGTGCCGTTCGAGTTGACCACCGAGGAGTTCATGCGACTCGCGGACAGTCGGCTCTCGGAGGACGGCGTCCTGTTCGCCAACGTCATCTCCGCACCCACCGGCCCGGCGTCGAAGTTCTACCGCGCGGAGTACAAGACGATGTCACAGGTGTTCCCGCACGTGTACAGCTTCCCGACGGCCGGGGGCGGAGTCGTCCAGAACATCGAGGTCGTCGCCACGAAGAACGGCTCTGTCGTCACCGAAGAACAGTTGCTCGCGCGAAACGACCGGAGGAACATCGGTATCGACCTCGAAAGCGAGATTCGGAACTACCAGCGGACGACCGAGACGGGCGACGTGCCCGTGCTGCGCGACGACCGTGCACCCGTCGACAGTCTGCTGGACCCGATGGTCGGCCAGCGGTACGTGATTCAACAGTCGAACGAGTCGGGGTCCTCGAACGAGACGCCGTCTCTCGTCGCGAGCGGCCCGGGACGGTACGCGGCCGGCGTGCAGACGCCCTCGGTACTACCGGTCGCCGCCTCGGTTCGGCGGCAGTAGCGAGCGGTCGTTCGGCGGTGGCGAGGACGACGGCACGTCACCGTAAGTTCATCTGTCTGGCCGTCTCCGCGGCGTGTTCCGCGACCTGGTCGATGCTCGCGTCGGACTGTTCGGCGAGCACGCGCGTCAGCATGCCGAGCTGCTGGCTGGCCATCTCCTGCAGTCGCTCCTCGTCGACGTCGTTGGCGAAGTAGAACTCGTTCTCTCCGTCGCCGACGAGGCCGACGTAGAGCGAGACGGCGTCGGTCTCGCGGACGGCCGCCGCCGCCTGCTGTTTTACGCGTTCGAACTCCAGTTCGTCGTTCGCGTCACTCATGGTTTTCGTTGGCGTCGCGCGTCCAAAAGGCTCCGCACCGATAGTCGGGTCCGTCGAAGCGCGCCGAGTCCGCACGGAGCAGTCGCTCGCCGAGCGGAGCGTCGAAAGAAGTGAAGTCAGTTATACCGCCTCGTCGGCGGCGTGAAACCCTCGTTAGTTGCGGACGACGTTCGTCGCGCGCGGACCTTTCGGGGCCTGTTCGATGTCGAATTCGATCTCAGTTCCTTCCGTAAGGTCCTCGCCGCCAACGTCTTCCATGTGGAAGAACACGTCCTCGTCGGAGTCCTCAGTCGTGATGAAACCGTAACCGCCCGTGTCGTTGAAGAAGTCAACCGTACCGTTTGCCATTACGACCAAACACAACCGGAGCACACGGATAAGGGTTGGCATTCGTCCTCCGAAGAACCTCGAATGGAGTCGAGTGTTTCGTAGTTCTCCAGTTTTGTAGCCGTTCGACCACCTATGCGGTCCGAACTCGAAACGGTATTCGATTCGTCACAACGGGTAATGGCTTCCGTAGTATCTCCGGTTCTCAACTTCGGTAACCGACGGCCGGAACCGGGACGTGTAGCGTAACGCAGTAATCGGACGGAAAACAGCGCCCGGCAGGTAGCGACGAGAAGTGGACGAACAGAACCGTCGCAACTCCACTCTTCGACCCGTCTTCACGAGCTGCGTGCGAGTCCGGGGACGAACCGCGACGACACGGTACCGAACCGTCGTCCGCGGTCGCCGACCCGGAGGCTCGCCGCTCGGCTCACTCGAGGTCGAAGCGGTCGTTGGTCATCACTTTGTGCCACGCGTCCACGAAGTCACGCACGAACTTCTCCTCCGCGTCGTCGGAGGCGTACACGTCCGCGATAGCGCGAAGCCGGGCGTTCGACCCGAAGACGAGGTCCACGCGGGACCCCGTCCACTCGACCTCGCCCGTCTCGCGGTCGCGCAGCTCGTACGTCTCCTGGGCGTCCGAGGGCGCTTCCCGCTCCACGATGTCCTCGGACTCGGAATCCTGGGACTCCTCGGTACCCTCCCACTCGTAGTCCATGTCGAGCAGGTTCACGAAGAAGTCGTTCGTCAGCGTCTCCGGTCGGTCGGTGAAGACACCGAGGTCGGACTGCTGGTAGTTCGCGTTCAGTGCGCGCATCCCGCCGACCAGAACCGTCATCTCGGGAGCCGTCAGGTTCAGGAGCTCCGATCTGTCGACCAACAGCTCCTCCGCCGAGCGGTCGTGCTCGTCACCGAGGTAGTTGCGGAACCCGTCGGCCTCCGGTTCGAGCACCTCGAAGGATTCGACGTCGGTCTGTGCCTGCGAGGCGTCCGTACGACCGGGTTCGAACGGGACCGTCACGTCGTAGCCGGCGTCCGCCGCCGCCTGCTCGACGGCCGCGTTGCCACCCAGGACGATCAGGTCGGCGAGCGAAACTCTCGTTCCGTCGGACTGCGAACCGTTGAACTCCTCTCGAATCGCTTCGAGGGTCGAAAGAACCGCCTCCAGCTGTTCGGGTTCGTTCACCTCCCAGCTCTTCTGCGGTTCGAGACGGATACGAGCCCCGTTCGCGCCGCCGCGCTTGTCGCTGTCGCGGTACGTCGACGCCGACGCCCAGGCGGTTTTGACCAGTTGGGAGGTGGACAGCTCCGACGCGAGAATCTCCTCTTTGAGTTCGGCGACCTCCTCGTCCCCTATCAGTTCGTGGTCGACCTCGGGGACGGGATCCTGCCACAGCATCTCCTCGTCGGGGACCTCCGGGCCGAGGAACCGAGACGGCGGGCCCATGTCGCGGTGGATGAGCTTGTACCAGGCCTTCGCGAAGGCCTCCTGGAACTCCTTGGGGTTCTCCTGGAAGCGCTCGAGGACCTCCCGGTAGTCCGGGTCGCGCTTCAGCGCGATGTCGGTCGTCAGCATCATCACGTCTTCTTTCTCCGACGGATTCTCGGTACCCGGGGCCGCGCCGTCGAGTTCGCCGTTCTGCGTGGTCCACTGCCACGCACCGCCGGGCCCTTGTTCGGGCCACCACTTGTACTCGAGCAGGTTGTCGATGTAGCCCATGTCCCACTGAGTCGGCGTGGCGTTCCACGGACCCTCTATCCCGCTGGTTATCGTGTCGCTTCCCTTGCCGGAGCCGTGGCTGCTCTCCCAACCGAGGCCCTGCTGCTCGATAGGGGCCGCTTCGGGCTCCGGGCCGACGTGCTCGTCGGGGTTGTCGGCACCGTGAACCTTCCCGAACGTGTGGCCGCCGGCGATGAGTGCGGCCGTCTCCTCGTCGTTCATCGCCATCTTGCCGAACGACTCGCGGATGTTCTCCGCCGACGCCTCCGGATCCGGGTTCCCGTCCGGACCCTCCGGGTTCACGTAGATGAGACCCATCACGGTGGCGGCGAGCGTCCCTTCGAGCTCGCCGTCGTCGTCGAAGCGCTCGGACGCTTCCCACTCGTCCTCGGGGCCCCAGTCGACGGCGTCGTCGGGCTCGTACACGTCCTCGCGCCCGCCGGCGAAGCCGAACGTCTCGAATCCCATCGACTCCAGGGCGACGTTCCCGGCCAGGACTATCAGGTCGGCCCACGAGAGTTTGCGGCCGTACTTCTGCTTGACCGGCCAGAGCAGTCGGCGCGCCTTGTCGAGGTTCGCGTTGTCGGGCCAACTGTTGAGGGGCGCGAAGCGCTGCGTACCGCCGGACGCGCCACCGCGGCCGTCGCTGGTGCGGTACGTGCCGGCGCTGTGCCACGCCATCCGAATGAAGAGCGGTCCGTAGTGGCCGTAGTCGGCCGGCCACCACTCCTGCGACGTCGTCATCACCGCTTCGATGTCCGCTTTCACCTCGTCGAAGTCGAGTTTCTGGAACTCCTCGGCGTAATCGAACTCTTCGCCCATCGGATCGACCTGACGGGCGTTCTGGTCGAGGATGTTCAGGTTCAACTGGTTCGGCCACCAGTCCTGGTTGGACCTAGTCATCGTCGGGTAGTTACGGCTTTCGCGTGTTAAGATTGTCTATTCGGTAAGGAAATCTTCGCGACTAGCCAAGAACACTATCCAGTTTATGAACTTTTGTCAGCGAGAGGGTTGCATTCGGCACAGAGAGCGGGATAGAGAACTGGCCTCGGCACTCATAGGGTTCGTCACCGTCGGGTGCCACCCCGACTCGGAACGGTGCCGTCGTCATCGGCCGTTCGAAGCTACCCGACGGCGATAGAAGTCTGTTCCCCTCCGTCCCTGCTCAGTATCCCAGTCGCTCGAGCGTCTCCGCCAACTCGGTCGGATACCGTCCGTCGAACAGGTGGACGTGGACCAACAGCGGGTAGAGCCGATAGACGAATCGACGACGCTCGAAGAAGCCAGATTCGATGCCGCGAGACTCCCGATACCGAGTGAAAAACGCGTCGTCGAACGTGTCCGTCCAATCGACGTACGCCAGTTCGACTTCCGGATGTGCGTAGTGGCACGCCGGGTCGAGGAACGCCCGAATCTCGCCGTCTCGGGCGAGCAGGTTCGTCGTCCACACGTCGCCGTGAATCAGCGACGGTCTCTCGGGTTCGGTCAGAAGCGAGTCGAGGTCGTCGACGACCGCACCGACTCGCTCGCGCAGCGACGCCGAGAGCGCTCCCCTCTCGACGGCGAGGTCAGCGACGTGCCGAAGCCGGTGTTCGCCGAAGAACTCCGTCCAGGAGTCGGTCCACGGGTTCGGCTGACGCACCGGGCCGGTGAGCGTGTCGCGGGGGAAGCCGAACGCGTCGGCGCTCACGTCGTGGAGACGACAGAGGTGCTCGGCGGCGTCGCGTTCGGCCGCCGGCGGGAACGCCGACTCGCCGTCGACGTACGAGAGGACCAACAACTCGGGGTCGGCGTACGAGACGTCGGGAACCGGGAGGTCGCT
The DNA here is from genome assembly GCF_005155585.1 of Haloprofundus sp. MHR1. Classification (NCBI taxonomy): domain Archaea; kingdom Methanobacteriati; phylum Methanobacteriota; class Halobacteria; order Halobacteriales; family Haloferacaceae; genus Haloprofundus; species Haloprofundus sp. MHR1. The sequence goes on along the minus strand of NZ_CP039833.1, from coordinate 757,200 downwards.
CTCCTCGGCGAGATAGCGGAGCATGAACGCCTCCACGTCGAGCGGGGTGTCGCCGACCTTGGCGACGACGGTCCGACCGTCGTCGAGGTCGACGCGGGACACCGAGCCGATCATGCCTCCGTCGAGTTCGGTCAGTTCGACTGGTTCCGCACCGAGTTCGGCGGCCAACCGGTCGGCGAGCTCCGGGTCCATAGCGCTCGATGTCGCGGGAGCGTTAAGGTCCCACCGACCGACTCGCCGACATGGCACGCCGACTCATCGTCGACACGGACACCGCGGGCGACGACACGCAGGCCATCCTGATGGCCGCGCTGGCCGATTCTATCGAACTGGAGGCGCTCACCATCGTCGCCGGAAACGTCGAGTTCGACTACGAGGTCGAGAACGCCAAGTACACCCTCGACCTCGCTGACGCCGCCGACGAGGTGCCGGTGTACGAGGGGTCGCGCCGGCCGCTCGTCAAGGAGTTCGAGCACGTCGACCACGTCCACGGCGACGGCGGTCTCGGCGGCGAACTCTACCCCGACACCGGAATCCCCTCCGCCGACGGCCACGCCGTCGACAGAATCGTCGAAACGGCGCGCGAGTCGCCGGGCGAGGTGAGTCTCGCCTGTATCGGTCCGCTGACCAACGTCGCGCTGGCGGTCCGCCGCGAACCCGAGCTGAACGAGTTGCTCGACGAGGTGTGGGTGATGGGCGGGGCGGTGAACACGCTCGGCAACGACACCCCCTCCGCGGAGTTCAACTTCTGGGTCGACCCCGACGCCGCGAAGATCGTGATGCACGAACTCGACGTGAACCTCGTCGACTGGGGGTTGACGATTCGACAGGGGTCGTTCGAGGCCGACGAACTGGAGGCGTTCGAGGAAGCCGACACGCCTTACGCCGACTTCTTCACGACCATCACGCGCCACGCCCGCGAGTTCTCGAAGGAGCGTCTCGGCGTCGACGCGACCACTCAACCGGACTCGCTGGCGCTCGCCTGCTTTCTGAATCCGGGGCTCGTGACCGAAGCGGAGACGTACTTCGTCGACGTCGACGAGAGGGAGGGGATGACTCGCGGCTACAGCCTCGTCGACGAACTCGGTATCACCGACGGCGAACCGCGGACGCGGGTCGTCGAAGCCATCGACGAGGCGGCGTTCAAGCGGATGTTCTCCGACATGCTTCTACACGGGAATCCGGAGCGGTCGCTGTAGTCGGTGAACCGGTGAGAGGGCGAAACCGAAGAACCGACCGAACGGGTCGAATCGACGCGGTTCAGACGGGGCGGGCGAACGCCAGCGACCCGCTGATGTTGTAGACGGAGGCCCGCACCGTCTGGCCCTCCTGTGCGCCCGAGACGAAGACGGTGTACTTGCCGACTTCGGCGACGCCGTCGCCCTTCCGGCCGGTACCGGTGATCTCGAACTCGTACGTTTTCCCCTCTTCGAGCGTCGGCGTGTCGCGCGAGCGCGAGGACGTCCGCTTCTGGACGGGCCGGAACGCACCGCAGGCCTCACAGCGCAGCATCTCGACGCCGTCTTCGGTCCGGAGGACGGTGTCCGGCAGGCCGCACTCCGAGCAGATGACGAACTCGTCGGCGTACTCGCGGATGGCGGCGTCGAAGTCGGCGACGTTGAACGAGCCGTTGTATCGGGCGCGCTGGCCGTCGAACTGGCCGTTCGTCGCGAACTGACGCTGAATCGCGCTGTGGAGGTGTTCGGGGTCCCGCGAGAGCGCGTCGGCGATGTCGCCGAGGTTCGTCAGGCGCGTGAACGCACCGTCGGTCTCGCCGACGGGGTCGGGGAATCGCAGTCGCTTGTCCTCGGTCGTCCGCGAGTCGGTGGCGTCCATCGCCCGGTCGAGAGATGACTCGTAGTTCATACACGTTCGAGAGGCCAAGCACGTATAGGCATTCCGAGTACGGTGGCGACGAGGCGCATCCGCCGCGCGACCGGGTTCCGGAGCGACGAGGGGATGTCGAGTCGTGAACTCTGTGGAGATATTCACTTTTCAGAGAATTTATTACGCGTGTGTCGATTAAAATACGGATAGTTTCATAGTGATTCAGAAACGGTACTGTTCGCTATGGGAGAGAACGACGACCGGGTCGGCGAACACGATTCAGGGATGTCGGAGGGCGAGCAGTCCTCGAAGGGTCGCTCTCGGCGGGGTCTGTTGGCGTTGCTCGCGGCCGGAACCGTCGGAGCCGGCCTCGGCGTAGCCGCCCTCAGCGAGCGGTTCGACGGCGAGGGAGACTCACCGCCCGGAGCGGGGACCGACGAGCGCTCCGAGAACACCTCTGCATCCGAATCGGACGAACCGTCGGAGACGACCGGAACGGACGAGCCGTCGGCGACGACGGCCACGACGTCCGGTCTCACCGAGACCGACACACCGACGACCGACACGCCGACGACCGACACGCCGGCGCAGACCGGCGACACGACGGGAGCGGAAACGTCGGCGGAGTCCGATACGTCGTCGGAAAACGGAGCGGCCACCGACACCGAAACTCGGTCGGAGACTGACACGGAGAGTGAAACGTCGACCGAGACAGGCGCGTCGACGACGGCGACGCCAGCAGAGTCGGGGACCGAGACGGCGGCGACCGACGTACCGCCCGAGACCGACGCACCGGAAGGAACAGAGACGCCGACGACGACGGATACCGAGACCTCGACGGGCCCGGCGTCGCAGTGGCGCAGCGAGACCCCTCTCCCGCTGGCGCACAGCGACGCCGGGGGCGGCGTCGTCGACGGGAGACTGCTGTACTTCGGCGGCTTCGACTCCGGGGTCGATACGAACGCGGTCGCTCAGACCTTCACGTACGAACCCGCCGAAGCGGGCGAGGGAACGTGGACGCGCGTCGAGGACCTGCCGAAGGCGGTGTGGGGTCCCTGCGGCGTCACCGTCGAGAACCGCGTGTACAGCTTCGGCGGCGTCTCCAACCCCGCCGAAGGCGAGAACGAACCGACGGACGATATCTTCGTTTACGAGTCCGGGGAGGGGTGGCGAAACCTCACCGCCGAGTCGGGCGTGCGCTGTCCCTACCCGAACTGGGCGATGGGCGGCATCTACGACCCCGAAAGCCGACTCGTCTACTGCGTCGGCGGCGGAACCGGCGACACCGACGCCGAGACGGCGACGAACCACGGCACCGGCGGGACGACTCATTGGTCGTTCGACGAACACCGACTGTGGACGTTCGACCCCGAGGCCGAGGAAGTCGTCGACGACAGCCTCGCACAGCTCCCCGAAGCGAAACGCTGGCCGACCGTCGCCCGCGTCGTCGTCGACGGCCGAACGAAGATTCACGCCCTCGGCGGCGTCAAGAGCACCGCGGGGTCGACCGATTCGAACTTCCGCTACGACCCGGTCGACGACGAGTGGGAAGCGGCGACGCCGACGCCCATTCCGGGACACTACGCGACGACCGACAATCCGGTCATCGACAACCAACTGTACCTCTCACACGGGTTGTTCCGCGAGAACGGCGAATCGTTGTCTGTCGACTCCTTCCGGTCGTTCTGTCACCGCTACGACCCCGTCGCCGACGAGTTCGATACCTCGTTGCCCGACGAAGGAACGCCCCGAGTCGGCTGCGTCGACGCCGTCATCGACGGCCGTCTCTATACGGTGGCGGGTCACGTCAAACGCTACGACCAGCAGGGGTACCACGACTGTATGAGCGTCTCCTCCTCGTTCGAACCGTGAGACGGGCCGGATAACCCAGGCGGACCGGAGTGTCCGGCCTCGACCGTCAGCGCGTTGCGACAGTTGAGATTCGCACAAACTCATATCGTTCTTGAAATCGAACCGTCAGATGTGAGAGAGAACGGTGGCCGAGGCGACGAGCGTGAGGAGTCGGTCGCGGCGGACGAGCAGTCGCCCGGAAACCGTTCCAGACGTGGTGTGTTAGCACTGCTGGCAGCGGGGACCGTCGGAATCGGTCTCGGGACGGCGGCGCTCAGCGACACTCCCGACGAGGGCGAAGCGGACAGCACTATCGAGGCGTCGGCGACCGAGACGACGGGACGACCGGAGACGACCGGAACCGAACCGCCTCCGTCTACGGTGGCGACGAGTTCCGGACTGTTCGAGACGACGGCGACGGCGACACCTGTCGGAACGCAGGTATCGACAGACACCGACGGGGCCGGCGACTCCGAAACCGCCGACCCGTCGGACGCGCCGAGCGACGCCGGTGGGTCTGGTGGGTCGTCGAGTGCAGGCGGGTCGGACGGGTCGTCGGGAGGCGACCCGTCGACCGAGACCGCGCAATCGCCGACCGAAACGACAGTAGAGACCGAGACGACGAGCGAACCGACGACACAACCGCCCACGGAGAACGCGGGGCAGACGGCGACCCCCACCGAGACGTCCACGGAGGCCCCGACCGAGACCACGACCGAACCGCCGACCGAGACACCGTCGCAGACCCCCGCGGAAACGCCGACGCAGACGTCGACGCCGGTCGAAACTCCGACACCGACCTCCACCGCAACGCCAACACAAACCCCGACGGAGACGCCGACGCAGACCTCCACACCCACCGAAACGTCAACCGAACCACCGCCGGAGACGGGGCCGAAGTGGCGTACCGAGACGTCGGTGCCCGTCGAACAGAGCGACGCCGGCGGTGGCGTCGTCGACGGGAAACTGCTGTACTTCGGCGGCTTCGACTCCGGGGTCGAACTGAACGCGCGAACGCGAACGTTCCTCTACGACCCCGCCGAGGGAGGGAGCGGCGCGTGGACTCGCGTCGAGGACATGCCGAAAGCTGTGTGGGGACCCTGTGGCGTCAGCGCGAATGGCCGAGTGTTCAGTTTCGGCGGCGTGCTCACTCCCGCGGAGGGCGACAACGTCCCGACGGACGACATCTTCGTGTACGAACCCGGTGACGGATGGCGAAACCTCACCGCCGAGTCGGGCGTTCGGTGCCCGTACACGACGTGGGCGATGGGCGGCGTCTACGATCCCGAGAGCGGATACATCTACTGCGTCGGCGGCGGGACGGGAGATACGGAGTCGGACACCGCAACGGACCACGGCACCGGCGGGACGACCCACTGGTCGTTCGACGAACACCGCCTGTGGGCGTTCGACCCCGAAGCCGAGGAAGTCGTCGACGACAGCCTCGCACAGATACCCGAAGCCAAGCGTTGGCCCACTGTAGCGCGCGTCGTCGTCGACGGCCGGACCAAGATTCACGCGCTCGGCGGCGTCAAGAGTACCGCCGGGTCGACCGACTCGAACTTCCGCTACGACCCTATCGACGACGAGTGGGAGGAAGCCGCCCCGACGCCCATCCCGGGCCACTACGCGACGACGAACGACCCCGTCGTCGACAACCAACTGTATCTTTCACACGGACTATTTCGAGAAAATGACGAGTCGTTGTCTGTCGACTCGTTCCGGTCGTTCTGTCACCGGTACGACCCCGAGGCCGACGAGTTCGACACCTCGCTCCCGGACGAGGGGACGCCCCGGGTCGGCTGCGTCGACGGCGTCATCGACGGCCGGTTGTACGTTACGGGCGGTCACGTGAAGCTGTACGACGAGCAGGGATACCACGACTGTACGACCGTCGCGTCGTCGTTCCTGCCGTGAAGAGACGCGGAAACCAGAACCCGCGCCGCGTCACGACTGCCGCTCGAACGATTCGCCGTAGACTGGCCGTCCGGTGGGCTTGTCCATGTGGGCCAAATCCACCGACGTAGGGTAGGCGTTCGCGTCGAAGGTGACGGTTCCGACGTAATCGAGGCGCGCGGAGCACGGTTCACAGCCGTCGATATCTCCCTGTGGAACGACCCGGATTCCGACGTCGTCTGCGTGTTCTGACGACTCGGCGGTCAACACACGGAGCCCGAGCGATTCGCACGGCGCGCGGCCGACTATCGACCCGGTGACGACGACTTCGTGCTTTTTCGGAAGAAACGTCGCGCGGGCGACGTGGCTCGGCGCATCTTCGCAGGCGGCTTCGACGACGCTCACCGCGCGCGCGGAGTTCGGCGGGCTGTCGGGAGCGCTCGATAGCGCCGAACAGCCAGCGAACGGGACGAGTGCACACCCGCCAGTGAGTTGGAGGAGTCGGCGGCGTTTCATCGCTCCGTGAACTCACCGTCCAGTGATGTGTTCTTTGATATCAGTGACGGGAAATGACCATCAGGGCGTCTTCGAAGCCCGTTGAATCTCGGACCGCTACCCTTCGATTCGCTCTCGCGCCGCCGCGACGAGCAGCGGCAGGAACACCGTCGCGTCGCCCTGCACGGTGACGTTTCGTGCCTCCTTCGTCAACTTACCCCACGAGCGCGCCTCGTCGAGCGTCGCCCCCGAGAGCCCGCCCGTCGACGCCGGGTCCATCGTAATCTGGACCGCGTAGTCGTACGCGCCGGGCGTGACGAGCATCGTCTGGAGCGTGAAGTTCTTCGGCACGCCGCCGCCGACGAGCAGACAACCCGCTTTGTCGGCGTGGTACGCGAGGTCCGTCAGCGGCGTCATGTCCTTCAGCGCGTCGAGCGTGAAGTCGGAGGTCTGCGAGTACATCCACGCCTGCAGACCGAAGACGGAGTCCTGCACGGCCGGGCAGTAGATAGGCACGTCCGACTCGTAGGCCGCGGCGGCGACGCCCGCGTCTTCCTCGATGCCCTCGCGCTCGTTCACCTCGCTGTTCGCGCGGCCGAGTTCCCGACAGAGGCGCTCGATGCCGACGCTTCCCTCCTCCTCCAGCGGCGGGAACACCTCCGCGCGGAGGTGCGACTCGAACAGCGCGAAGTGTTCCTGCGGCAGGTAGACGTTGTAGATGCGGTCGACCTCCTCGTCGCGCAGCGTCTCGTCGTGCTCGCGGGGCGTCTTCCCCTCGGCGTGCTCCGCGCCGTGGTGGTGTTTCCCGCCGATGGCCTCGATGGAGTCGTGGGTGAGGTTCGCGCCCGTCGTCACGAGCGCGTCGACGTGGCCGTCGCGGACGAGGTCGGAGACGACTTTTCGCATCCCCGTCGGCACCATCGCGCCCGCGAGCGAGAGAAAGACCGTGCAGTCGTCGTCGGCCAGCATCTCGGCGTACACGTCGACCGCTTCGTGGACCGCGGCCGCGCCGATGCCCGCCTTGCCGTACTCGTCGACGAGTTCCGAGACGGTCATCCCGGCGCGGACCTCGGTGTGACCGACGGGGTCGGGGTCGAACTCCTCGCGGTGCGGCGGGTGCCACTCGCCGTGGTCGTCGTGGGCTTCGTCGTCGCCGTGGTCGTCGTGGGCTTCGTCGTCGCTGTGGTCGTGACCGTCGTCGCTCATACACCTCGATGCGTCGGGGGACGGTTTCAAAGGTTCGAGGCAGGATTCCACGGGTCACCCAACCCGGGGTTGTTGACGCACGCGGTCTGTCGGAGCGGGTGACGACGCCGAACGGTGGGCTTCGACGTCGCGTCGCACGTCATCACCGAAGAATCTCCGTCCAGTCGCACGAAAAGGACTTACACGCGCTTCGTCTACCCACGACTGTGGGGAACGTCGACAACAGTCACAGGAGCGCGGACATCTCCCTCGTCCGAGAAGCGACGACTGTCGACGACGAGATGTTTGCGACGCTCTCGGACACGTACCGTCGGTTCGTGCTCTACGCGCTCCTGCAGTTCCAGCAGTTGTCGTTCGAAGAACTCGCCGACATCGTCGCCGGGTGGACGAACGCCGCCGACTGGCGCCCCGTCACGCCGGAAGAGCGCGACGACGTGATGCTGGTGCTTCGACACGTCCACGTTCCGAAACTCGAAGCCGCCGGATACGTGGAGTACGACGACGAGAGCGACGAGCTCGTTCTCGACTCGCTTCCCGCGTCGCTGTACGACCTCTTGACGTACGCTCGGGCGCACGAAGGGGGAAGCGTCTCAGGGGACCGAACGACGCCGTCGGAGGCGGAGGACTCCGACCAGAACGGCGGTAGCGATGCGGCCGACGACTCCGACGAGACGAAGTAGCCGGCGCCGGCCCGAGACGACGCTACCGGTGTCGCTTCCCGGACCGGAGGCACAGATGACACTCAGACAGTTTATCTCCGCGGTGGCCGCAGAGCGCAAACAGCTCATCGTCTACGCGGCCGCCGATGCGTCGGTTCCCGTAGAGCAGTTCGAGACGCGCAACGTCACCGTCGAGCGGCGGCCGCTCCCGGCCGACGGACCGCCCGGGTTCGTCGTCATCCGCGACGAGAGCGGGTTCGCGGGGTCGCTCGGACTGGAGGAACTTCGGCACCTCGTGACGCCGCCGATTCGTCGGCCGTGGTCCGCCGAATCCGAGAGCAGTTTCCGACCGCTGTTCGAGATTCTCGACAACGCCGTCTTCGCCTCCTTCGACAAGCGGCAGATGGTCGCGGCGTCGCGCGAAATCGAAGAGCGAGCGTGGCGCGTCGGGCACGGAACGCTCAGGTGCGGGTTCCAGTCGGCGGATGCGCTCAGAAAGCAGCGGACCGTCTACTCCCGACTCGTCGACGAGACCGACCTCGAAGTTCACGTCTACGTCGCCGGCGACCGAGGGCCGACGACGGTCGACGGCGTCCGGTTTCACCTCGAATCGACCGCCGAGATCGGACGGACGTGGTTCGTCGTCTTCGACGGGAGTACGTACACGAAAGTCGCCTGCGGACTCATCGCCGAGGAGGTCGAAGACGGACTGTTCCGCGGGTTCTGGACCTACGACGGGGAGTTCGTCGACGAGATTCTGTCGTATCTGACCTCGACGTACGGCTGACGTCGCGTTCGTCCGCTACGAACGTGTGTCTCCCACCGCGAGAGTTTATCCCCGAAGACGGGGCCACTCCGCCGCGTGACCTGAACGCCGACGCGGTCCGGGCAGCGCGGGTGTACGACGACCCGGCCGCGTTCGATTCTCCGTCGTCTGTTCGCTACACGACGCTGCTCAGAGCCCGGTCGGGTGGTCGACGAACGTCGTCTCGACGCCCCACTCGTCGAGTCGCTCCGAGAGCGCACGCACGCCGAACGTCTCCGTCGCGTAGTGTCCGGCGAGAAAGACGTGGATTCCGGCCTCTCGCGCCTCGTGGTACGCCTTCTGTTTCCCTTCGCCCGTCACGAGCGCGTCGACGCCCGCGTCGACGGCTTCGTCCAACCAGTCGACGCCGCTGCCGGTGACGACCGCGACGTCTTCGATCTCCTCGGGGCCGAAATCGAGCACCTGCACGCCGCGGCCGCCGGTGTCGAGTTCGGCGTCGAGCGCTGTCGCCACGTCGGTCGGGTCCAGCGGGTCGCTCGTGCGCCCGCGCTGGCCGATGTGTTCGGGCCCGAGCGCGCCGAACGGTTCACGCTCGACGAGACCGAGCACGTCGGCGACGCCGGCGGCGTTGCCCAGTTCCTGGTGACCGTCCAGCGGCAGGTGCGAGACGTACAGCGCGATGTCGTTGTCGACGAGCGGTGCGATTCGTCGGTACTGTCCGCCCGTTATGCGTTCGATGCCGCCCCACGAGAGTCCGTGGTGCGTGACGAGGAGGTCCGCATCTGCCGCCGCAGCGGCGTCGACAGTGGCGACTGCGGCGTCGACGGCGACGGCCGCGCGGGTTACCTCCGCTTCCTCGGGCCCGACTTGGAGGCCGTTCGCGCTCGCGTCGATATCCGCGTACGCGTCGGTTCGAAGAATCTCGTCGAGTCGGTCGGTGAGCGTCGAGAGGCGCATACCGGAACCGAGAACGGCCGGTCGCTTGTATCCCTCGCTACGAGAGCGCCGCCCGCAGTCGTACTCCGAGGTCGCACCGGATAGCATCCGGAGGCCATAGAGATCAACTCCGACGGCGACCGTCCGACTTGCAAGTGCAGCCACCGCGATTATCCGACTGTCTCGTGAACACGCTACTGCGAGCGAAACACGAGGTGACTTACTATGAGTAAGTTCCGCAGTGCGCTTCGCGTCTGGCGTCGACTACCGCGTCGAACCAAACGCAGTATCACGCGCAAGATGCGACGCGTGCTTCGCCGCTGAGACGGCGGCGTCGCTCGCGTTTCTACAGACCGACGAAAGCGAGCGACGGCTACTCGCTCGTCACCGCGTGCTCGTAGACGAACTCTCTGAGCAGTTTTCCGGCGAGCGACGCGGCTTGGCCGTCGTCTCGGTCGTTCACTTCGACCACGTCGAAGCCGTCGGTGGCCGGAGCCACCGCTCGAACCACGTCGCGCATCTCGCGCGGCGTCAGTCCGAACGGTTCCATCGTCCCCGTTCCGGGCGCGAAACCGGGGTCCGCGCCGTCGATGTCGACGCTCAGGTAGACGGAGGTGTCGGCGTCGAACGCGGGTTCCCAGTCGGCGACGTCCTCGGGTGCGACGACGGTCACGTCGTCGCTCTCTGCGCGCTCCCACTCCTCGGGAGAGCCGGTTCGCGCCCCGAGGATGACCGCCTCGTCGGCGGTGTCGAGGACGCGTCTGGTGACGCAGGCGTGGCTCCACTCGTCGCCGGCGTACTCGCTTCTGAGGTCGAGGTGGGCGTCGAGACAGACGAACACGTCCGGGTCGACGGCCCGGACGCCCGCGGCGGTGACGGTGTGCTCGCCGCCGAGGGTGATCGGCACGGCGCCGTCGCGGACCGCGTCGCCGAGTTCGCCGCTCAGGAACTCGACGTACTCGGCGACGTCGCTCCATGCGTGGAGGTCGCCCGCGTCGTGGACCGAGAGGTCCGAAAAGAACTGGTCGGTTCGACGGTCGAAGTCGTCGAACGTTTCGGCGAACCGCCTGATGCGGTCGGGGCCGAAACGGGCCCCTGGCTGAAAGCTCGTGGAGATGTCCAGGGGCGCACCGACGATGACGAAGTTCGCGTCACTGCGTTCGGCGGTCGCCCCGGGGAACATCACACGACCTTTCGGTTGCCTTCGTACTCGAGGTACTCGATTTCGCTCTCCGGCGAGAAGTCCTCGCCGTCGGGGATGCGCATCGTGAACGTCTCGTAGGTGTCGAGGTCCATCACCTGCGCGTCGTCGCCGGTGACGGAGACGACCTGACCCTGTTTCCGGTCGATGATCGGGACCCAGACCTTCGCGTCGACAGGCTGGCTGAGACTGCGTTTCTTCCCGTCGAAGACGCCGCGGCCCTCGACGCGGGCTTTCGCACTGCCGTGCTTACCGGGCTTGGCGGTGCTGTAGTGGTTGATTTTACAGGGGGCGCCGTCCATCATGACGTAGCTGCCTTCCTGCAGTTCGCGAACCTGTTTCTGCTGTTTCGCCATACCACGGAGTTACCGAGGCGCCGGTATAAACGGTTTGGAAACGAATCGTGAGGACGGGTATCTTCGCCGCGAGAGGCGGTTTGGCGACGATAACGCGTGACACGGTTCGGCCGCGAACCCGGACCGGTCGCGACGACACTCGGCTCAGTCGCCGCGCCGTTCGCGCATACTCTGCCGGGTGAACTGCGGCCGAGCGCGAATTCCCTTGCGACGCTTGCGCAGCGACCGGTACAACAGGAACCCTACCGGCAGGGTGATGCCGAGGGCGGCGGCGGCGAAACGCCAGTCGTTGCCGAACGAGTAGAGAATCGACGCCGAGAGCAAGCCGACCGAGAAGAGGAGGCTGTAGGCGATGCGTCGGGAGAGGCGGTCGAACACGTCGTTTTTGTCCTCGATTCGGACGTTGACGGTGACGTTATCGCGTTCGAGTTGGTCGAGCGTGCGGTCGAGTTTCGGCGGGACGGTGACGAGCGCCTCCGAGGTCAGCTGCAGCTGTCGCCCGGCGTCCTGAACCAGCTGTTTGGCCGTCTCCTCTCGATAGCCGGTCTCCGAGAGGTAGTTGGTCGCAACCTCGATGAAGTCGAAGTCGGGGTCGAGCGTCACGCAGACGCCCTCGACGACGGTGGCGACCCGGAGCACCAGCGCCATATTTTGGGGGAGACGAAGCGGGAACTCGTAGATGGTGTCCTCGACCTGCTGGATGACCTGCTGGACGCGGTACTGTTCGATGTTCTCGCCGCGTACGTCGGCGATAGCCAGCTCCATCACGTTCGCCATCACCTCGCGGTCGGCCTCCGGCGAGAGGGTCCCCATCTCGACGAGCGAGTCGAGGATACCGTCGATGTCCTGGTTGGCGACGGCGACGTAGAACTCGACGATCTTGTCCTGGATGTACGCGTCGACCGTGCCGCTCATCCCGAAGTCGTAGAAGATGATCGACCCCGTCTCGTCGACGGCCAGGTTTCCGGGATGGGGGTCGGCGTGGAAGACGCCGTCTTCGATTATCATCTGGAGGTAGATCTCCTGGAGTTTGACCGCCAACTCGTGGCGGTCGATACCCATCTCGTCGAGCCGCTCGACGTCGCTTATCTTCACGCCCGGCTCGTACTCCATCGTGAGCACGCGCGGACCCGAGACGTCGTCTATCGGCCGCGGGATGACGATGTCGCGGTTCTCCTCGAAGTTCGAACGGATCTGGACGAGCATGTCGCGTTCGCGGCCGTAGTCCATCTCCTCTCGAATCGTCTTGGCGAACTCGTCGGCGAGGCTGTCGAGCGAGAACGCCTGACCCTCGCCGACGAACCGCGAGACGAGCGGAATCGACCACTTGATGACCCGGAGGTCGGCGTCGACCAGAGCTTCGATACCCGGACGGCGAACCTTGACGGCGACACGTTCGCCCTCGTACTCGGCGAGATACACCTGTCCGAGGCTCGCGCCGCTGATGGAGTCGCGCTCGAAGGCGTCGAACGCCTCGTCGACGGGCCCGAGTTCGTCCTCGATGACGACCCGGGACTCCTCCCACGGCGCGGGCGGCACGTCGTCCTGCAGACTCGACAGCACGTCGATGTAGGCGGGCGGGAGGATGTCCGGGCGCGTCGACAGCAGTTGTCCGAGTTTGATGAACGTCGGCCCGAGCGTCAACAGCGTGTCGAGCAGCACCTCCGCTCGTTCGACCTGCATCTCGGCTGTGACCTGCCGTGACCGTCCGAACAGGAGAAACCGATTCCGGTCTCTCGTGTAGGCGACGATGAGCGGAAGGAATCGACGAAAGACGACGAAGAACCGCCAGTATGCCCGCAGATTGACCAGTGTGATCACCTACTCCGCGGAGTCGTCCGTTATCGGAATCGACCGCTCGGGAGCGGCCGTCCGCTTGGGGAGGCGGAGTTCGAGAACGCCGCGGTCCATCGACGCCTCGGCACCGTCGCCCGAGGCGTCCGGCGGGAGGGGGAGCTCCGCGTCGAGGAACAGCGACCGGTCCTCTCGGAGGTAGCGGAACTCCTGTGGGAGGCTCTTCTCGCGTCGGGCCTCGATGACGATGCGACCGTCCTCGAATCGCACGTCAGCCGTCTCGGCGGTCACGCCGGGTAAATCGACGACGAGCAGGTACGCCTCGTCGCTCTCCAACAGGTCGGCGAACACCGCTTTGGGCAGTTCCCGCAACGAGTCGCGCAGCGCTGACATGGACGTAGCTACGGGTCGGGGGTCGAAAAACCCGGCGGTCGAACCCCCGGGACGCGGCGAACGGCGCTGGCTCGCCGCCGACGCTCGACGAGCGGGCGAGGCGCGTCGACCGCCCGTAGGTTGAGGCTTTTGTCCCCCCGGTTACAACGAGGCGTATGAGCCACGACGACCTGCGGCGCGCCGGATTCAAAGACCGGACGCGCGTCGCCGACGCCCGCGAGCGGCTGCTCGCGGCAGTCTCCCCGCACGAGCGAACCGAGCGGTTGGCGCTCGAAGCGGCCGACGGCCGAGCGCTGGCCGAGACGGTCACCGCCGCCCGCGACGTCCCCGGCTACGACCGCGCGGCGATGGACGGCTACGCGGTCCGCGCCGAGGACACTTTCGGCGCGTCGGGCCGTTCGCCGTCGGTGCTTCGACTCGCCGAAGGAGCGGAGAACGCCGACGAGCGCGACACCGTCCCCCAGGTGAACCCCGGCGAGGCCGTCCGCGTCCACACCGGGAGCGAACTGCCCGACGGTGCCGACGCCGTCGTGATGGTCGAACAGACCGAGCGGGTCGGCGACGAAGTCGAGGTGTTCGACGCCCTCGCCGAGGGCGAGAACGTCGGCGACGCCGACGAGGACGTCGCGGAGGGCCAGTCGCTGTACGACACCGGCCACCGCCTCCGACCGTCGGACCTCGGCCTCCTGAAGTCGGTGGGCGTCCGCGAAGTCGAAACGTACGAGCGGCCTCGGGTCGCCGTGATTCCGACGGGCGAGGAGCTCGTCCAACGCGACCCCGAACCCGGACAGGTCGTCGAGACCAACGGGCTCACCGTCTCGAAACTCGTCGAGCGGTGGGGCGGCGACGCCAGCTATCGCGACGTGGTGACCGACGACGAGGCCGCGCTCCGCGAGGCCGTCGAGTCGAACCTCGACCACGACGTGGTGGTGACCACGGGCGGCTCGTCGGTCGGCGAACGCGACCTGACGTACGAAGTCGTCGACGACCTCGGCGAGGTGTTCGTCCACGGCGTCGCGCTGAAACCCGGACATCCCGTCGCGCTCGGGGAAGTAGCCGAGACACCGATTGTGATGCTCCCCGGTTACCCCGTCGCCTGCGTCATCAACGCCGTCCAGTTCCTCCGCCCGGCGCTCAAACGCGCGGGTCACCTACCCGACGACCCCTTCCCGACCCGGGAGGCGACGCTCGCTCGGAAGGTTCCGAGCGAACCCGGTGTTCGGACGTTCGCCCGCGTCCGCACGGAGACGCGCGACGACGGGGAGGGCCTCGAAGCGACGCCGACGCGCGCCAGCGGGTCGGGAATCCTCTCGAGTGTCGCGCTCGCCGACGGCTGGGTCGTCGTCCCCGAGGAGCGCGAAGGGCTCGAAGCGGGTGCGACCGTCGCCGTCGAGAACTGGGAGTGGTCGGCGTGAGCGGACACCAGAAGACGTTCCTGCTCCCTTCGGTGCGCGGGCTGCGACTTCCGAGCTCTGTCCTGCGAGGTGAGCTCGCATGACAGAACGCAAAGAGTTCCGCGACCTCGCAGAGCCCGAGGAAGCCCACGCCGCCATCGCGTCGTTGGACCTCGAACCCGAACCGGAGTCGGTGCCGCTCGCGGAGGCGCGCGGACGCGTGCTCGCCGAGCGCGTCGACGCCGAACTCGACGTCCCCGGCTTCGACCGGGCGTCGATGGACGGCTACGCGGTCCGCGCGAAGGACACCTTCGGCGCGGACGAGGCCGACCCTGCGACGCTCGAACTCGTAGGCGAAGTCCACGCGGGCGCGGAACCGGACGTGACCGTCGAACCGGGGACCTGCGCCGAGATATCGACCGGTGCCGTGATGCCGCCGGGCGCTGACGCCGTCGTCATCGTCGAGCGGACGGAGGAGCGGGGGGAGAACGAGATCGAGATTCGAACCGCCGTCGCCCCCGGCGACAGCGTGATGTTCGCCGGGGCGGACATCGCCGCCGGCGCGCGGGCGCTCGGCCCGGGGACGCTCCTGACGCCGCGCGAAATCGGTCTGCTGTCGGCGCTCGGTCGAGACGAGGTCCCCGTCCGCGGCCGTCCCCGAGTGGGAATCGTCTCGACCGGCGACGAACTGGTTCGACCGGGTGAGACGCTGCAGAGCGCCCGCGGCCAGATTTACGACGTGAACAGCTACACCATCGCCGCGGGCGTCGAGGAGGCCGGCGGCGAGGCCGTGCTCTACCCGCACGCCGGCGACGACTACGACGAGATGGAGCGGTTGCTCCTGCGGGCCTCCGAGGAGTGCGATTTGGTGCTCTCGTCGGGGTCGACCTCGGCGTCTGCGGTCGACGTCATCTACCGCGTCATCGAGGACAGGGGCGAACTGTTGCTCCACGGCGTCGCGGTCAAACCCGGGAAACCGATGCTCGTCGGGCGGTTGGACGACAGCGCCTACGTCGGCCTCCCCGGCTACCCCGTCTCGGCGCTCACCATCTTCCGGACGTTCGTCGCGCCCGCGGTTCGCCGCGCGGCGGGCGTCCCGGAACCGCAGACGGCGACGGTGAGCGGGAAGATGGCCGTCCGCGAGCGGTACGGCGAGGGGCGGATGCGACTGATGCCGGTCGGCCTGTTGGAGGACGAGGCCGGCGAGACGCTCGTCTACCCCGTCGACAAAGGTAGCGGCGCGACGACGAGCCTCGTCGAGGCCGACGGCATCGTCGAAGTCCACCCCGACACCGAGTATCTCGGCGAAGGTGAGGCGGTCGACGTGATGCTGTTCTCGCCGGACGTGCGCCCGCCGTCGCTTCTCGGCGTCGGCGAGGACGACCCGCTTTTGAACCGTCTACTCGACCGCCTCGGCGCGCCGCGGTATCTCCCGGTCGGGAGCAGAGAGGGGCTTCGGCGCCTCCGCGACGGCGTCCCGGACGTCGCCGTCGTCGCCGGTCCGGACGACCGAGACGTCGACTCCGTCGACCTCGGCGGCTGGCGACGCGAGTGGGGACTCGTCGTCCCCGACGGCAACCCCGCGAACATCGCCGGCGTCTCCTCGCTCGTCGACGACGACCTCCGGTTCGTCAACCGGGACTCGAACTCCGGACTCCGAGCCAGTTTGGGCGACCAGGTCGCCGACCTCGCCGACGAACGCGGCGTCTCGCGTCGCGACCTCGTCTCCGAGATCGACGGCTTCGACCGTTCGGTGAAGGCCTCCGAGAGCCCGGCCCGACGCGTGCTCGCCGGCGACGCCGACGCCGGTGTCGGGTTGCGGACGACCGCCGACCGACTCGGTCTCGGGTTCGTCTCGCTGGGGTGGCAGGACGTTCGCGTCCGCGCCAACCCCGAGCGAACGGGGAAGCCGAGCGTCGACGCCTTCCGAGCGGTCCTCGACGAAGCGGACGACCGTACGGACGCTCTCTCCGGCTACGAGATGTCGTAGCCACGGGCGCGTCGCGGGGTAGTTTTCCGCGTCGTACCCTCACATATCAAAACAGGTTAGTTATTCACACAGTGAGAATAGCAGAAACGTATTTCAGCTCACTCCCGAAAAGGCGGGCTATGTCAAACAGGGCGAGGGTTCTTCACGTCGACGACGACCCGGACGTCACGGAGCTCACGAACCGTTTGCTCGACCCGGAGGGAGACCGGCTCGAACTGACGAACGCGGAGAGCGGTGAGGAGGGATTGGAGCTGCTCGAAGACGGCGAGTTCGACTGTGTCGTCAGCGACTCGGTGACGCTTCCGGACGGGCGGCTGTTCGCCTCGGTCGTCCGCGAGAGGGACGCGTCGCTACCGCTGGTGTTGTTCTCGGGCAAGTCCAACGCCGCGATTCTCGACGAAGCGCGGCGGACCGACGCGAGCGGCTACGTACAGAAGGCCGGCGTCGAGAGTTTCGAACGCCTCGAACGCGTCGTCGACGAGTCGCTACTCCTGGCCGACGACGGCTGGGAACTACTCGCACACCACGACTGGGACGGAACCCAGGAGTTGGTGACGACCATCGCCTCCGCACTGGAGACGTACAGCGGCGTGGCCGCGACGGAGGGCGCGCCGCTGTTCGAAGCCGTCGACCCCGACGCGCTCGAAGGGCTGCTCGGACCCGCCGCCGACGGGAGCCACCACGAGTCGGTGTCCGTCCGATTCTCGTACCGGGGCCTCGTGTTCGCACTGTTCTGCGACGGGCGCGTTCTCGTCCGCCCGCAGTAATCAGGGCCGGTCTACGTCCCCGACAGTTCCTCGAACGAGCGGATGCGACGGTCGGCGAGCACGCACTGGCCGCGACGCTCAGGGTCGTGTCGCTCGACGTGAATCCCCTCGAGGCCGGCGTTCCAGGCCGCGCCCACGTCGTTGGCTCCGTCGCCGGCGAGGACGCCGCGGTCGGACTCGCCGACGCCGAGTTCCGCCATCGCGTGCGTCACCGGGCCGGGGTCGGGTTTCCAGCCGGTGTCGTCGGTACAGCAGACGACGGCGTCGAACCAGTCGCGGATGTCGAGTCGCTCCAGTACCGGGTCGGCGAGAAACTGCTGACAGTGCGTCACCAGTCCGACCGGCGCGTCGAGGTCGGCGACGAACGCCGCGTCCGGGTGGAGGTACGTCGCCTCCGCGCGGGCCTGCGGGTCTTCGACGGCGTGGAACGCGGGCCAAAACTCCGCCGGGTCGATGCCCCACTCGAGGAGCTGTGCGTCGCGCGCACCCCCGAGGCCGTGCCACAGAATCTCCGCTTCTCGGTCGGAGAACGTCCGGCCGAGACGCTCGCCGACCCGGTCGAACGTCCGTCGCGTGTACCCCCAGTCGGCGTCGATGAGCGTTCCGTCGAGGTCGAACAGCCAGAAGTCGTAGACGTCGGAGACCATATCGGACGATTATCTACCCGACTCGCGGATAAAACGGTTCCGGCGAGCGTCACCGCGCCCCGAACGTCCGGTCCGAACCGAAGCCTGCCGACCGGCGGTAACGGCGGTCGGCGGGAGCAACGGCGGTCGACAGCGGCAACGGCGGTCGACGGCAGCAACGGCGGTCGACGGCGGCAACGGCGCCGACCGACGCGTGTTCTGTCGTTGGCGACCGCTCACCGAACGCGAATCGAACTGCCGAGATACTTGTTCAGGACTTCGCTCACGCTGTCGGCGTTGAATCGTCCGAGGTCGGCGGCGATCTCGCGCTTCAGCGCGTCGAAGTACGCCTCGTCGGTGTCGAGTTCGCTGAAGCTGACGTCGACGACGGGAACCGAGAGCCACGACTCGGCGAGCGAGCGGGCGTGTCGGTCGTCGTTAACGTCGCCGCGCCACAGGTTGCGAAAGAAGAACAGCCAGCCGTCGTCGCCCGGTGCGGAGGCGGGTTTGCGGACGACCGTCTCGAACTCGTCGGGCGCGGCCGTGACTGCCGACGGGTCGAGTCGGAACCGAACCCGGAACACGTACGCCGCGTCCATCAGTACTCGTCGTCGAACAGCGAGGCGACGCGCATATCCTGGTCGGTGATGCCGCCGGCCTCGTGGCTGGTGAGACGGACTTCGACCTCGTCGTAGCGAACGATCATCTCCGGGTGGTGGAACTCCTCGTCGGCGACTTCGGCGACCTGCGTGGCGAACTGCACGCCCGCGAGGTAGTCGTCGAACTCGTAGACGCGGACGATTTCGTCGTCGTCGCGTTCCCAGCCGTCGGGTAGTTGGCGCTCGATCTCGTCGTCGTCCAGTCGTTCGGCCATGCGCTGGAAGTCGTCCGGCGGCTGGTTAACGTTTACCCGCGTTCGCAGTCGACGGAACCGAAAATAGCGGTCAGTCGTCGGAGCACTGCTCGAAGACGTGCGCCGGCGTGTCCTCCTCGTCGGACGCCTCGCTCGTCTCGAACGCCGGCGCGTCGGGGGTCGCGCGGTCGTCGAAGGAAGGGTTGAACAGCTGCATCGCCGTCTGGATGGTCGTCCAGTCGTCGTCGGCGGCGGCGTCGCGCAGCGACTTCGTCGGCGCGGCGAGCAGTTGGCCGACGAGCGCGTCCGCGAGCGCCTCGACGGTCTCTCGCTGTTCGTCGGTCAGTTCGCCCTGCGCGTCGAGCTTCGACAGCGCGGTCTGTACCTCCCGGCGTTTGACCGCTTCGGCGCTCTCGTACATCCCGCTGATCGCGTCGTCGGCGCGCTTGCGTTTGTAGGCGTCGAGCAGGCGCGCGAGTTCGTCGTCGATCATCGCCTCGACCACGTCGGTCTCCGAGCGGCGGCGTTCGCGCGTCTCGGCGGTGACGGTTTCGAGGGCGTCGATGTCGCGGACGACCACGTCTGGGAGCTCGTCGGCCGCGGGGTCGACGTCGCGGGGTTGGGCGATGTCGATGAGCACCGTCTCGCCCGCCCCGGCGAGCGCTTCGGCGTCGAGGACGTAGTCGGTGCTGCTGGTCGCGGTGACGACCACGTCGGCTTCGCCGGCGGCGGCGGCGGCGGCGTCGAGCGCGACGGCCGACGCGTCGGCGGCGACTTCGGCCGCGATGTGTTCGGCGTGGGGAACGGTCCGGTTGGCGACGAGCAGTCGGTCCACGTTCGCCGAATCGAGCGCTCGCGCCGCGAGCGCGCCCATCTCGCCCGCGCCGACGACGAGCGCCGTCGAGCCCTCGACGGCCGTCTCGGTCTCGGCGAGGCGGACGGCGGCGCTGCCGAGCGACACCACGCCCTCGTTTATCTTCGTCTCTGCGCGCGCGCGCTCGCCGACGTGAATCGCCTTGCGGAGGGCGTCTTCGAGCATCGTTCCGACGGCGTCGACGGCGCGGGCCTCGGACTCCGCGCGGCGGAGTTGGCCGAGAATCTGGTCCTCGCCGAGGACGAGCGACTCCAGTCCGGCGGCGACGCGCATGAGGTGGCGCAGACTCTCCTCGTGGTCGAGCGTCACGACCGCACCGTCGCGGACGTCGGGGGCGAAGTCGGCCAGCGCCGCCGCCCCGAGGGCGGGTCGCTCGGTGACGACGTACGCCTCCGCGCGGTTGCACGTCTGGAGGACGTACGCCTCTTCGACGCCGTCGCGGTCGAGGAGGGCCGAGATGGTCGCCCGGACGTCGTCGTGGCAGGCCGCTCCGACCTCGTCGACGGTCGCGTTGACGTGCGAGACGCTCACGCCGGAGATGACGCCGGTTTCTTCCATCACGGGGACTCACCTCTGTTCCGTATCACGCGCTGGGCCTCTCTCCGGGCGTTGGATTCGCCCGTACGTAAAGCCTTCCAAACGGGAGACGAGCCGACGACCGCTCGAACCGCCTCGCGTCGCTCGGTCGGGTCGACGCCCTCGGCTTTCAGTTCCGCGCGAATCTCTCCGGTCAGTTCGGCCATCGCACCCGCACCGTCGAGTTCCGCCTCGATTCGCTCGCGGAGGTGTTTCGAGAGCGCCGGACTCCGTCCGCCCGTCGAGATGGCGACGGTGACGGGGTCGTCGTCGACGGTCGCGGGGACGACGACGCTGCGGGCGTCGCGGCTTCCCGCGCGGTCGGTCCGGTTGACCAGCGCCCCGGCGTCCTTCGCCGCCGTCTCGACCGCCTCGTTCACCGTCTCGTCGTTCGTCGCCGCGACGACGAGCGCCGGGTCGAACCGGTCGACCCAGTCGACGATCTCGTCGGGGGCGGGAGCGGCGCGGACCAGTTCCGCGCCGCCGAACTCGTCGGTGTCGGCATCGCCGTCGCCGCCGCCGCCTCCGAACTCGGGGCTGACGACGACGACGCGGGCTTCGTCGGCGAAGCGTCGCGCCTTCCGCGCACCGACTGCGCCGCCGCCGAAGACGAGCACCGTCTCGTCCGCGAAGTCGTGAAACAGCGGAATCATCTCGCGTAGCCGCGCTCCCGTGAGCCCACTCGGCACACCGCGTACCGAGTGAAGACCTCCGCGAGTTCCTCATTCACTGGTGTTCGCCTCCGCGCGTTCGGCCAGCCTGATTCCGGTCTTCTTCAGAATGCGCGTCGAGAACAGCGAGTCCCAGTCGTCGTCGCCGACCTCCCAGTACTCGCTCATCGTCTCGCGGACCTCCTGGATGCGGCGCTGACTCTCCTCCTCGCTTCGACCGTGGGTCATCGCGAAGAAGTTGTACGGCCAGACGCCCTCGTGGCGGGGGCGACGGTAGCAGTGAGTGACGAAGTCGAGCGAGGCGACGGCGGGACCGACCGTCTCGACCACCTCGTCGGGGACGTTCCAGACGGTCATCCCGTTCTCGGTGTAGCCGAGCGCGTAGTGGTTCGGGATGACGCCGACGCGGCGGACCTTCCCCTCCAGGTCGAACCGCTTGACGGTCTCGACGACCCACTCGGTCTCCGCGCCTATCGCGTCGGCGACGTCGGCGTACGGCGTCGCCGTTATCGGGAGCCCACCCTGTATCTCGACGACCAGGTCGCGCTCGTCCGGCGTGAGCGTCGGCCTGCCCGAGGGTTCCACGTCGGGGCCGAGGTGTGAGAGGTCCACGTCGCCGTCGGGGACCGGCCCGTCGAGCATGAACTTGGCCTCGACGCGGAACTCGTTCATCTTCGGCAGGTTGTACGTCTCCTGGCCCGTCTCGGCCTCGATCTCCGCGAGCACCTCGTCGACGCGGTCCTCGTCCGCGACGCTGACGACGAACCACATGTTGAGGTGCGGATGCTCGCGCTCGTAGTTGTGCGCGACTTCGCGGTGAGCGTTCACCAACTCCGCGACTTCCTCGAAGCGCTCGGGCGGGGCGTGCATGGCGACGAGCGTCGCCGCGCCGCCGATGTTCTCGGCGTTGACGAGCGCGCCGAAGCGCGTGAGGACGCCCTCCTCGTCGAGCGTCTGCACGCGCGCGAGAAGTTCGTCCGCCGTCACGTCGACGCCGCGTTCGCGCAGCGCGGCCGCCGCCGGGTCGAACGGACGTTCGACGACCGGAAACCCGCCCTGAAACGCGTTGATGATGGCGCGGTCGAGTTCCGACAGCGTCGCGTCCGCGTCCGCCTGTCTCATGAGCGACACTCCGAACGGAGGAAGAATAAGCGTCTCGAAGCCGGGACGCGTTCGACGGTCGAACCACGGGAGCGACTCCGACGTGGCGACACGGTTTTATCCGTCCGATAGTTATCTTCGTCCGAAAATGCAGCGTCGCACGTTCCTCGCAGCCGCCGGTACCGCCGGAGCAGCGGCACTCGCCGGCTGTTCGAACTCGTCGTCGTCCGGGACGCCGGACAACAACACCAACGGCTACGAGACCCTGACCGTCGACGGGTCGAACGCGCAGGTCCCGCTCGCGCCGATAGAAGACGTCCACCAGTGGTTCCAGGACGGGTCGGCGAAGTTCGCCGACGCCCGCGGACAGCGACAGTACGACGCCTCCCACATCGAGGGGGCGGTGCTCTCGCCCGCGCCCGACGGCCGGGCGAACGACCCGACGGGCGCGTGGGACGAATCCCAGCGCATCGTCACCTACTGCGGCTGTCCGCACCACCTCTCGTCGATGCGCGCCGCGTCGCTCATCGACTCGGGGTACACGGAGGTGTTCGCGCTCGACGAGGGGTTCTTCGAGTGGCGCGACCGCGGCTACCCGCTACAGGGCGCCGAGGTCGACGTGGAACCGCCGTCGTACACGGTTCGCGGTCAGACCGACGCATCGCTCGCCGGGAAGAACGCCTGGGCGCGACACGAGCAGTCCGAGCAGCGCGAGGCCGGCCCCATCGCCGACGACGGCAGTTTCGAGCTCGTGCTGCACTTCTACGACGTGACCGAGTCCTCGCCCATCGTCGTCGAGACGCCCGAGTACCGCATCGAGCGGCCGCTCGGCGAGCTCGCGGAAACCGTCGTCACGGACGTCGAACGCTGAGAGTCGGGTGTCGACCGCGGGCTCAGTCGCCGCGGACGCCGGTCACGCGGTAGCCCATCTCCTCGATCTCCTCGATTATCGCCTCGTGGTCGGTGTCGGCCTCGTAGTAGAACACGAGGTTGAACGCGCCGTTCCGCAGCAGTTGCTGGCACTCCCAGACGAACTCGTCGTCCTCCAGGGTCAGCCCCTGGAACTGGTTCGAGGCGAAGTCGGTGTCGTCGTTGCCGGCGTAGATGTACGCCTCGCCCTTCCCGGCGTGCTCGGCGATGACGTCGTTCAGGTCGACGGTGAGTTCGTGCATCTCCAGGTCCTCCTGTCCGGAGAGGTCGGTGTGGACGATGACGCCGTTAAGTTGAATCTCGCCCGGTTCCAGCAGCGCTTTCGTCCGCTTGTAGAGGTCGTCGTCGAGCGTCTCGCTCATGGCAACACCGTCGGGGGGCCCGGATAAACCCCTCACGGTTCGCGCGGGCGACTCGATGGTGTCGTCGCCGACCGTGCTGTGTGTCGGCGTAGCGCGGTCGAAGCCGGCGAAACAGGGCACAAGACACATGTGGTGCGAGCGTGACGATGCGTACATGTTTCGGCGGGTCCGCCAGGAGTTCGCATCGGGATACGAGCGGTTGCTACGCGGTGAAGTCGGCGAGGGACCCACGCACGTCGCCATCATCCAGGACGGCAACCGCCGGTACGCGAGGCGGAACGGCGACGACGCGCCGGACGGTCACCAGGCGGGCGCAGAGACCACCGAGCGCGTCCTCGACTGGTGTCAGGAGCTCGGCATCGCCGAACTGACGCTGTACGCGTTCTCGACGGAGAACTTCGCGCGGCCGCCCGAGGAGCGCGAACCGCTGTTCGACCTCATCGAAGCGAAGCTGTACGAGTTCGCCGACGCCGACCGCGTCCACGACAACGAGGTGTGCATCCGCGCCATCGGCGCTATCGAACGGCTGCCCGAGCGGGTGAGGGACGCCGTCGAGTACGCCGAACGGCGGACGCGCGGCTACGACCGGTTCACGCTGAACATCGCGCTGGCGTACGGCGGCCGGGCCGAACTGCTGGAGGCCGCCCGCGACGTCGCCCGCGACGTCGACGCCGGCGACCTCTCGCCGGAGGACATCGACGTGGAAGCGGTCGAGAGCCGCCTCTACCGCCGGCCCGTCCGCGACGTCGACCTCATCATCCGAACCGGCGGCGACGAGCGAACCTCGAACTTCCTGCCGTGGCACGCCAACGGTAACGAGGCGGCGGTGTTCTTCTGTGCGCCCTACTGGCCGGAGTTCTCGAAGGTCGACTTCCTCCGCGGTATCCGGACGTACGAGTCCCGTGAGGCGTCGTGGCAGCGCCACCGCACCAACCGGGCCGTCGCGCTGGTGCGGTCGCTCGCCGAGGTGGAACTGGCGGAGGCCAAGACCGTCGCCAAACGACTCCGCGACCAACTGACGAGCGCCGGTGCCGCCGAGATAGACGAGGCGCTGGCGAACCACGAGACCGAACCGGCCGACTGAGACGGTCGAGAAGATACCACTGCCGCGGCGACGTTTGGGCGCTTGCCGCCGCTCAGCGTCCAAACCGCCGCTTTCGGTCCTGGTAATCCAGCACCGCGCGGAGGTAGTCGCGCTTGCGGAAGTCCCGCCAGTTCACGTCGGTGAAGTACAGCTCCGAGTACACCGACTGCCAGATCATGAAGTCCGAGAGCCGTTCGGCGCCCGTCTTGAGCACCAGGTCCGGTTCGTCGGGGAAGACGAGACGGCCCTCGATGTCGTCCTCGTCGATGTCCTCGGGGTCGAGTTCTCCCGCCTCGACTTCGCGGGCGAGCGAGCGGACCGCCTCGGCGAACTCGTGTTTGCCGCCGAGGCCGATACTCACCTGGATGGGCGCGTCGGCGCGTTCGGTGTCGTCGGGGCCGCGGACGACCAGCGAGCGGGGGGCGTCCACGCCGCGCAGTTCGCGTTCGAGCGTCGCCACGACCGCCGGGTCGAGCACGCTCACGGAGATGGTGACGCGTTCGGCTCCGTACTCGAACGCCCACTCGAGGAACCGTTCGAGCGTCTCGTACGCGCCTTTCTCCAACAGGTCGCGCTCGGTGATGACGACGGCGACGTGTCGGGGGGACTCCGCCGTCGAGCGGCGGTGGCGAAGCGCGAGATACGTGTCGTACAGGGCCACGTCCGAGAGTCGTCGCCGGACTTCAAAAGCCCATCTCTCTGGCGTCCCTCCCGTCCGGGAGCCGAACGGGCGAGCGTGAGTTCGGTCGCCTCCGGCGAGCCGAGACGGAGCAAAGTCCGCGATGTCGGGAGGGTTAAGTGGTCATCGGGGATACCGAGTGGTGTGACTTCGACTCTCCGACGGGCGGCCGGGTTCGCCGCCGTCGGGTCCCTCGCGTTCGCCACGCCGGTTCTCGGCATCGCAGCGGCGGTTCCGTTCGCCGTCGTCGCCGCCGTCGCCGCGTTCGTCGGCGAGGACGGCCGTCTCTTCGAGCTGTTCGCCCGCCCGGGCGACCGACAGGACGGCCGGCTGACCGGCCTACTGGGTTTCGCGCTCGCCGCGGCGGCGCTGGCGGTGCTGGCGACGGTTCCGGAGACGCGGCTGCCCGTCAGCGCGTTCGTCGCCGCCGTCGTCGTCGTCGCCTACGGCAACCTCGGCGAGCAGCTCGCCTCCCGCTGGAACGACGGGGCGTTTCACGCCGTCGCGGGTTTCACTGTCGCCGGCTTTCTGGCGGCCGTCGGCGGACAGGCGCTCGTCGTGTCCGCGACGAACGAGGCGCTCACGGTTCCGAAACTCACGTTTCTGGCGGCCGTCGGTGTGTTCGTCGCCGCGCTGCTCCGCGAGGTACTGCTCAAACACGACGACCCGCTGGTGCTCGTCTCGACCGGGCTGCTGCTGTGGCTGTTCCACGAACTCCCTATCGACGTCTCGCCGCTGGAGGTCGCCGCCGCGCTCGCGCTGACTGTCGTCCTCGGCTACGTCTCGTACGCGCTCGGCACGGCGTCGGTCGCGGGGATGCTCACCGGCATCCTTCTGGGCGTCCTCACTATCGTTCTCGGCGGGTTCGGCTGGTTCGCCGTCCTCATCACGTTCTTCGGCGTCGGCGCGCTCTCGACGAAGTTCAAGTACGAGTCCAAGCGCCGACGCGGCGTCGCCGAGGAGAACGACGGCGCGCGCGGAAGCGGGAACGTGCTCGGCAACGCCGCCGTCGCGATGGCGGCCGTTCTCGGCTACGCCGCGACCGAGCAAGCGGGCGTCGAGTTGCTGTTTCTGTTCGCGTTCGCCGGGTCGCTGGCGACGGCGATGAGCGACACGCTGTCGAGCGAAGTCGGCGGCCTGTTCGACACGCCGCGACTCATCACCACGCTCCGAGAGGTCGAACCGGGGACCGACGGCGCGGTGACCTGGCAGGGCGAACTCGCCGGACTCCTCGGGGCCGTCCTCGTCGCCGCCGTCGCTGCGCTCACGTTACCGTTGGCTCCGCCGCTCGTCGGCGCACTCATCGTCACGCTCGGCGGCGTTAGTGGGATGACGGTCGACAGCCTCCTCGGGGCGACGGTCGAGGGGAACCGCGTCGGCAACCAAGCGGTGAACTTTCTGGCGACGCTGTCGGGTGCGGTCGTGAGCATCGCGCTCGCTGCGTTCTTGCTTCTGTGACCTTGATTCGACCGGCCCGAACCGCGGAGTACCCCGCACTCGCGTCGATACAGACGTCGCTGGCGGAGCCGAGCCCGGAACTGCTTCGCTGGGCCGTCGACGCCGGGAACGTGTTGGTGTCGACCGCCGATGGGCGACCGGTCGCCTACCTTCTCGCCGTGTACGGTGAGTCGGTTCACGTGGCCGAACTCGCGGTCCGGCCCGACCGCCGCCGAGAGGGCCGAGCGAGCGCCCTGTTGTCCCGTCTGGTCTCGTCGCTCGGGGCCGAAACCCGAGTCACCGTCGCCGTCGAACCGGAGAACGGGGCGGCGAGAGCGCTGTACCGTTCGATGGGGTTCGAGCGGGTGAGACGGGACGAGTCGTACTTCGAGGGCGGCGCGGCGCTGATACTCGCTCGACGGACGTGAGTGGCCGTCTACGGGTCGGTACCGGCCGAAAACACGCGACAGGGTCACGTCACAAAGGCTATCAGGCCGGAACTGATAGCGAGAGGTATGCGGACTCGCTGGATAATCGTGCTGCTGTTGCTCATCCCCCTGAGCGACGCGCTGTTGCTCGTCCCCGTCGCAGGCGAGTTGGGCTATCTCCCGACCGTCGCACTCGTCGTACTCACCGGACTCGTGGGGATGATGCTCGTCCGCGCGGAGGGCCGGACGACGCTCGCGCGCATCCAACAGCGACTGGCGATCGGCGAACTCCCGGCGAACCAACTGCTCGACGGCGGCCTGCTCATCGCCGCGGGCGCGTTCCTACTCACCCCCGGTCTCGTGACCGACGTTATCGGGTTCCTGCTGGCGATTCCGGTGACCCGGTACCCGATTCGCACGGTCATCAAGCGCTACGTCGTGAAGCCGTACCTCGACAAGCAGGCCGACGGCTTCGTCTCCGGCGGCGTCTGGACCGGCGGATTCCCGTACCCCGACGAGGAAGACGACGTGTACGACGTCGACTCGAACTCGTATCGGTTCGACGACGACGACGCGAGCACCGACCGGTCGAACTGATTCTCCGGCGAGTGGCGGCAAAATAGACCGCCGATAATCGAAAGACGGCAGTGCCACGGCCTACCGCCGTTGGGCGAAACAGAAACCCTTAAACAAAACACCGCGCAACTACTGAATGCGCTCAGTTGGGCCAATAGCTCAGTTAGGTTGAGCGCTCGGCTGATAACCGGGAGGTCCGCGGTTCAAATCCGCGTTGGCCCATCCCTTTGGCGACGAAGGGCCGCACACTCCCCAGCCAACTAATCTCGTTCCCACACCCGATAGCGACCGTTCTACCGTCCGTAACGCGTCCACGGTACGTCCACGACACATCGACGATACGGGTGCGACCCGTCTCGGCCGTTCTACCGCTGCGGGTACACCATCTTCTTGAGTCCTTCGCGGTTCTCCATCTGGTCGAACGCCGTTCCGAGTTCGTCGAGACCGAACTCGTCGGTGACGAGCGCGTCGACGTCGACGCGGCCGGTCTGGAGCAGCCTCACCGCTCGTGCGAACGTGTCGGGCGTGAGCGAGTACGTCCCGATAACTTCTCGCTCCTCGAAGAACAGGTCGAACGCCGGAAGTTCGACCGTCGCGTCCTCGGGCGGGACGCCGAAAACGAGCGTCCGCCCGCCGGGTCCGGTGAGCGCGTGCGCCTGCTCGACGAGAGCCGGGACGCCGACCGCTTCGATAGCGACGTCGACCGGCCCGACGAGGTCGTCGACCGTCGATTCGAGGTCCCCCTCGGTCGGGTCGACCGCGTGGTCCGCCCCGAGTTCGAGGGCCGCCTCCCGGCGCTCGGCGACCGGTTCGGAGACGACGACGGCTCCGGCACCGCTCGTCCGAAGTAGTCCGACGAGGAGCAAGCCGATAGCCCCGGCCCCGACGACGACGACCGTCTCGCCGCTCGTCAGATCGATCTGGTCGAGACCGTTGATGCAACAACCCAACGGCTCGGCGAACGCCGCGGTCCGGTAGTCGAGGTCGCCGATACGTTCGACGTTCGCCGCCGGCGCACAGACGTACTCGGCGAACGCCCCGTCGACGGTGTGTTTTGCCGCCCCGCCTATCGACGTGAGGTCGGTGCAGAGGTTCTCGCGTCCGGATTTGCACATCCGGCACTCGTGGCACGGAACGGAGGGGTTGATGGCGACGCGGTCGCCCGCCGTGAAGTCGCCGCCGTCGCCGACGTCGTCGCCAACGGCGACGATTTCACCGGCGCACTCGTGACCCGGAACCAACGGGTAATCGACGGAGAGCGAACCGCTGTACATGTGAACGTCGGTCGCACAGACGCCGCAGGCGTTGACCGCGACGAGCAGTTCGTCCGACCCCGGAGTCGGTCGCTGTCCGTCTCTGAGTTCCAGCGTCCGGGTGTCGGTCAGTGTGGCGCTCTTCATGGGTTGTCTACCGAGAGAACAGCGTTGGGCGAGTTAAAACACGGTATCGAGACGCGAACCTACGTCGTCACGTCGAACGGGGGTTCGGCGTCCTCCGGGAGCGGCGTCTCGTAGGCGTCGCCGCCGATCTCCGTCTCGAACTCCTCGCGCGCCGCTTCGACCGTCTCCGGACTCGTCAGCAGGTCGTACGTCGCCCCGGCGAGCACTTTCGCGGTGAACGCGACGCCCTTCAGCCCGAAGTCGCCGTTGGCGGCGACGACCTGCCAGGAGTGGCCGGGCGCGCCGACGGGCCACGTCGCCGCCGTGAACTGGCCGGTCGGCGTGATCCAACTCACGTCGGCGACTTCCGTCGAGCCGTGGGTCTGGTGGTCGCGGTCGAACGGTTCCACGGGGTCGGGATGCAGCGACTTCTCGCGTATCTCGTCGTACAGTTCGTCGGGGACGGTCGAGAGCCCAGACTCGATTCGGTCGTCGGGGACGGTCGCCTTGAGTTCGGCGGCGAACTCGTAGTCGGCGTCGTCGTACGGAATCGGGCCGACAGCCTGCATGTTCCGCCAGATGACGTCGGAGACGACGTCGTTGGCGCGGTAGTCGTAACAGCCCGTGAGGAACCGTTCGGTGACCTCGGTCTGCGTCATCAGCGCCGCCGCCTCGGCGATGTCGCGGAGCCACTCGGTGTTGCGCTCGACCTCCTCGCGGTCCGGCGCGCGGACGTAGTGCCACACCGTCGCCTCCGCGGGGACGACGTTCGGGGCTTCTCCCCCGTCCGTGATGACGTAGTGCATCCGCGCGTCGTCGGAGATGTGTTCGCGCATGTACTCGACGCCGGTGTTCATCAGTTCGACCGCGTCGAGCGCGCTCCGACCCGAATCCGGCGACCCGCCCGCGTGCGCCGCCTCGCCCTCGAAGGTGAACATGACGGAGTCGAGCGCGTTCGACGAACCCATCCGCGGCGTGCTGAGGTCGCCCGGGTGCCACGTCAGCGCCGCGTCGAGGTCGTCGAAGACGCCCGCGCGGGCCATGTACGTCTTCCCGACCAGCGTCTCCTCGGCCGGGCAGCCGTAGAAGACGACGGTTCCGGGGAGTCCCGACCCGTCGATGGCTTCCTTCACTGCGACGGCCGCGCCCGCCCCGGCGGTGCCGAAGAGGTTGTGGCCGCACCCGTGGCCGGGGCCGCCCTCCTCGACGGGGTCGCGTTCGGCTTCGACCTTCTGCGAGAGCCCCGGGAGCGCGTCGTACTCGCCGAGGATGCCGACTCTCGGTCCGCCCTCGCCGTAGGCGGCGACGAACGCCGTCGGCATCCCGGCGACGCCGTGTTCGATCTCGAACCCCTCACCTTCGAGGAACTCGACGAGCGTCGCCGCCGACTGTTCCTCGTGAAGCCCGAGTTCGGGCGTCTCCCAGATACGTTCCGCGACGTCGACGAGGCGCGATTCGTTCTCGTCGACCCAGTCGAACGCCGTTTGCTTGCTCATAGCTCACACACAACAAAACCCTCGATAAGCCTGCGTTCTCCGGAACGTGTCGCCGGTTCGCGGACGAGGGGAGCGGAGAACTGAGCGTCGACGGCGGTGACCGAACGGTCGACGATAGCGGAGGGGAAAGAGGAGGAAAGAGGGGAAACGGGGGTAGCGTCGGTTCTGTACTCACTCGTGCAGTCGTAGCCGGGAGCACCGCGGTCGGTCGCCAACCGCGCCGGGGGTCAGGATAATGGACAGGTTGATACCGCCGGACTGACGAGCGAGGACGACGATGCGGCATCTCGACGCGACTCCCCCCGAGCGGACCAGCCTGTTCCACGGACGAGCGATTCGTCTCCCGATGCCGAGCGTCGAGGCCGAACTGGAGTTCCACCGCAACATGTGGCGAGTCGCGGAGGGACTCGAACGGAAAGCCGAGATGGTCGCCGACCCGCGGGCGTCGGTTCACGAGGCGTGCGACCAGCAGTTCGAGCGCATCAAAACCAGCTACGAGACCACGCTCGAACGGTTCGTCGGCGACGAGTACGAGTCGGTCGCTCACGCGTACCTCGAAGGCGAGCGGTCCGACGGGCGGGCGGCGCTCGCGGGCTATCTCTCCGAGGCGTTGTGGCGGCTCCAACAGCTGTACTCCGTCTCGAACCTGACCTTCTTTCCGGTCGTCCTCCGGTATCCGCGCTGCTGTACGGTCAACGCGCGGTTCGTCCACGGACAGGTAGTCGAGAACACGATCCAGTACGAGTCCCCCGAGCACTCGGCGGTCTGTCCGGACGAGTCGTACGCCGACATCTACCACGGCGAGAGCCGCTGGTCGCAGAAACAGGCGGCCGAGCACCTCGCGGCGAGCGCGCAGTCGATCCGCGACCGGTTCCCCGACCCCCGGGAGACGCCGGACGACGAGCGACGCGCCGGAGGAATCGTGAGCGTGTTCGGACGCCGCGGGTCGACGTTCACCTCCGGACTGGAGCTCGTCGAGGCCGACCCGGACCGCTTCGACGACGACGTCGAAGAACCGACACTGGTCGCCGAGAGTTCGGTCGCCAGGTGCACGGAGCGCGAGTGGCTGCCGCGCGGAGCGGCGGTTCTGTGACCGACGAGCGGACAGTTCAGAACAAAAGACCTACTACAGCCACCTTCCGATGAACGACAGAAACTGCATGAGACACCTGCGGAGCGCACGAGTAGAGACGGGGGGAACCGACGCGACGAAGCGGCCTACGGGAGGGGACCGATGAGCGACTCGCCGTCGTTTTACGACCCGGCGGACGCCCGCTCGGACGTCCACATCCCGGACTGCGAGGTCTGCGGCTGCGACACGGTGTTTATCGGTGTGACGCCCGCCGACTACGAGTACCATCTCATCCGGGACCACGACTACCTCGGCGGCTTCACCGCGTCGCAACTGCGCTACGCCGTCGAACGCGGCGTCGAGCGGGCGAAAGCGCAGGAACGCGAACCGCGCGACGACTGAACCGAGCGGCGCGCTCGACGCGGTAGGCGACCTCTACTCGCCGCCCGCGCTCGAACTCACGTCCCGTCAGTTCGGCGAAACGAAATCGACACGTTGTTCCGAAATTCTGGATGTAGAGCACTCAACAGCCGATGGTAACTTTCGAGGACTGTGTTTATGACTACAGTATTCAAGCCCTAAATTTATATGGGATGGGTTCATTCGGATGAACAAGACACACCAATGAGACAGAACGTATCCGGGCAGGGTGTCACCGCCCAGGGCACACGGGTCCCTCGCATGGCGGGGTACAGTGCCTCTACTCAGACGGTGTGTTCGAGACAATCATGAACATTAAGAAATTGTTTAACGACGAACGAGCTGTTTCGCCGGTTATCGGCGTAATTTTAATGGTCGCTATTACTGTAATTCTAGCGGCTGTCATCGGCACGTTCGTCCTCGGACTGGGGGATCAGGTTGGTAACAGCGCGCCGCAGGCGAGTTTTGATTTCCAATACAATGGAAATACAGTGGACATCACGCACGACGGTGGTCAGGACCTCAACATGGAGCAAATCACTGTCCAAGGTGTAGATACTAGTGCTACTGGTGCTACGGAAGCAACTGGCATCGTAACTGCTGGCAATCCTATTGTTGAAGAGGGCGACGTATCGGGCACGACCACTGTTCGCATCGTCTGGGAGAACCCGGCAGGCGGTTCCTCCACGGTAATCGCTGAATCGCGCGTCCCGTAGACTTCCACAACCGAATTAGCAGTTTTCGTTATTTATCACGCACCAACCCGGAGTGACAACCCAAGTACTCTGAGACCCTACTGCTAATGTGGCAAAGGACAAAGACCTCGGTTCGATCTCCGGACTCCCGGACGAACTCGGCATCGACGACGACCTCGCGCGCACCCAGCAGGTGCTCACCGTCTCCGTGGACACGCGGCGCTACGGCAAACCCGTCACGCTCGTCGATGGGTTCGAGGGCGACACGGACCTGAAGGAACTCGCCTCGACGCTAAAGCGGAAACTCGCCTGCGGCGGCACCGTCGAGGACGGCGTCATCGAGTTGCAGGGGAACCACAAGGAGCGAGTGCCGGACATCCTGCGCGAGCAGGGGTACACCGTCGAGACCTGAGCGGAGTCGAAGAACCCGAGCGCGCCGAGTCAGAAGAACTCGTGCAGGAACACGTTTTCCGTCGGATAGAGACTATCGAGCGTCGCAACCGCCTCCGCCGCCTCCGTCGACCCTCCCGCCTCCATCGCGTCGGCGTCGGTGACGCCGTCGGGCGGTTCGAGTCGGCCGTCGTCTCGCAACTGCGGCGCGGAGCGCGCCCCGACGAGAATCTGCGAGAGCGCGCCGATACCGAGACGGAGCGAGGGGGCGGCGTCGGTTCGCTCGCAGGTGACTCCGGACTCGTCTGCGCGTAGCTCGAAGGTGTCGTCGTTCCACGCGCAGCGGTCGTCGACGACGGAGAGGACGACCGCGCCGGTTTCGTGCTCCGGAACGGGCGTCGACTCGACGGCGTCGACCACGTCGACGACGCGGACCATCGGTCCCGGACGGCGTTCGACCGTCGCCGCCCGGGGGTCCGAGAGGCGGAACAGCAGGTCGCCGCCGAGCGGTCCGTCGAGTCGGACGCGGTCGACCTGCGAGTCGTGGTCGCGGCAGAACCGAAGCAGGTGGCGCTCGGCGTCGGCGTCGACGCCGACGAGTTCGCGGACCGCCATCGTCTTCTCGTCCTCGGCGTCGTCTCTCTCGACCGTGTAGACGAGATATCCCCGGAGGTCGCCGTCGGCGTTCTCCCACCCGTAGACGTACGGTTCGGTTCCCCAGCGGTCGAAGACGCGGTGTCGCCACCAGCCCTCGGTCCGTCTGAGCGCGAGCGTCTCCGTCGCCGCCTCGCGGTGGACGGCGTCGACGGTTTCGTACGCCTCGACGTCGATGCGGCGGAATCGACCGCTCGCGTCGGCCGCGTCGTCCGCGTTGTCAACGTCGGCGTCGTCGGCCGCGTTGTCAGCGTCGGCCGCGTTGTCAGCGTCGGCCGCGTCGCCGGCGTCGGCGACGACCGAGGAGAGTTCGCCCGGCGGCACGGTCGTTCGCTGGTAGGTGTTCGTCGTCGCCCAACCGAACCGCGCGTAGAAGGCGTACTCGAACGGCCAGAGCGCGGAGAACGGAACGTCTTCGTCGCGGAGTTCGCCGAGAAACGCGTCGAGCATCCACCCGATGTGGCCCTGTCGGCGCGTCTCCGGCGGCGAGGCGACCGCGGCGAGGCCGCCGACGCGACGGGTCGCACCCCGAATCAGCATCGAGAAGTCGTACCAGCCGCAGACGGCGCGGATGTCGTCGGCGTCGAGCGCGTCGTCGGACGTCCCCGCGTCGGCGTCGGCGTACACCGCCCGAGGCGAGTAACTGTCTGGGCGCTCCGGCGGGTCGTCGTCGAGTTCCGGCCCCGCCTCGGGGCGGAACGCGTACTGGAGCGTTCGCCGGACGGCGTCGCGATGCGCCTCCGGCAGCGGTCGGTAATCCATGCGATGGCGTCGGAGTCGGCGTACAAAGCCTTCGTGGTGGCGTGCGACCGGCGCTCACGGGAGCGGTCGGTGCAGCGGCCGAGTCGGGAACGCGCCCCCGAAACCGAGTGATTCAGGGGCGCCGAGACCCAACCGTGGGTATGGCCGACAGCGACGACGAACTCATCACGTACGACAACTTGCTTCTGATACTGATTCTGTTCACCGGCATCGTCGGAACCGGCGTCGTCCGATGGGTGTTGGGCAATCTCGGCTACAACGGCGTCGGGAGAGTCGTCTTCGCGGTCGGCTACGGGGCGATGGTGTTCGTGCTCTGGTACGGCTGGATTCGACCGCTGGACATCACCGGCCCCTCCGAACGCGAGCGCTCGGAGCGCGAGCGCGGCGAGCGGTAGAACGGAACTTTAATGCCCAGTTCCGGGTCACTTACGGGTAAGGATGCTCCTGCAGATCATCGACAGTTTCCTGCTCAATTACAACGTGGGGCAGGCGCTTCTGCTCGGCTTCGTCGTGTTGACCCTCGGGGCGCTACCGCTGGGGTCGCGCCGGGTTCTGGGAATCAACTTCATCGTGTTCGGCCTCGTCTTCGCGCTCACGCCGACCGACCTCGTGCCGGTGCACTACCTGTTTCTCGGCATCGCGCTGTTGGTCGTCGGTCCGATGCTGTACGTGACCGCCAGCGAGTGAGCGACGGTCGAACCGCGAGCGGGCGGCCGGTGCTCCGCGCTTCGCCACCTTTTTCTCTCGACTCCGGATACCGCAGGCCATGATAACCGTGCGCGCGCCCGCGACCAGTGCGAACCTCGGCAGCGGCTTCGACGTCTTCGGCGTCGCGCTCGGTCGACCGGCGGACGTCGTCCGCGTCGAACGCGCCGCCGAGACGACCATCGACGTGACCGGCACCGGCAGCCGGTACATCCCCGAGAACCCGAAGAAGAACACGGTCGGAGCCGTCGCCGAGGCGCTCGACGCCCCCGCGCACATACGGATCGACAAGGGCGTGCGCCCCTCCTCGGGGCTGGGGTCGTCGGCGGCGAGCGCGGCCGCGGCGGCGCTGGCGCTCAACGAACTGTACGACCGCGGTCGCAGCCGCGAGGAGCTCGTCTCCGTCGCCGCGAAGGGCGAGGCGGTCGTCTCCGGCGAGGCCCACGCCGACAACGTCGCGCCCGCGCTGCTCGGCGGCTTCACCGTCGCCACCGACGACGGCGTGACGAGCGTCGACGCCGACGTCCCGCTGGTCGCCTGCCTCCCCGACATCGCCGTCTCGACGCGCGACGCCCGCGGCGTCCTCCCCGAGTCGACGACGCTCGACGAACTCGTCTCGACGGTCGGCAACGCGTCGACGCTCGCCGTCGGGATGTGCCGGAGCGACCCCGAACTCGTCGGCCGCGGGATGGACGACCCGGTCGTCACACCCGCCCGCGCGGCGCTCATCACCGGCTACGACGACGTGCGCGACGCCGCGCTCCGAGCGGGCGCGACGGGCGTCACCGTCAGCGGCGCGGGCCCGTCGGTTCTCGCCGTCTGTCGCCGCGACGAACGCAGGCGCGTCGCCGCCGCGATGGTCGAGTCGTTCGGCGATGCGGGCGTCGACGCCCGGGCGTACCAGACCGAAATCGGTCGCGGCGCGACGGTGCTCTGACGGGGTCGCGGGTCGCGAGTCACGGAGCGAGGCGCGGAACCGTCTCTCCCGCCGGAACGTTTTTGTGCAGCTCCCGTAATTCACGATTAATGAAACGTGCACTCGTCGCCGTCACCGACTCCGAGCGCTCGAAACGACTCGTCCGCGAGGCCGGTGAACTCGCCGCCGGCGTCGACGCCGAACTCGTGCTGCTGGCGGTCACCGCCCAGTCGGCGTACGACGACACCCGCCAGTCGACCGTCGACGCCGGTGCGCCGGGGTCGGCGTACTCGCTCAGCGACGCCCGTAGTGACGCCGAGGCCCTCGCCGAGAACGTCGCGAGCGAGGCGCTCGACGGTATCGCCATCGAGTACGAGACGGTCGGTGCGGTCGGCCGCCGCGCGGACCGAATCCTCGGCATCGCCGACGAACTCGACTGCGACCACCTCTTTCTGGCGGGGCGGCGACGCTCGCCGACGGGGAAAGCGCTGTTCGGCGACGCGACCCAGGAAGTGCTGCTGTCGTTCGACGGCCCGGTGACCGTGAGCCTCGGCGACGACTGAGCGTCGCCGGCGCTGTCTTCGCCGATATCCTCCGATTAACGCTCAGACGCCGCGACCCTGCAGTTTCTCCTCGTCGGCCATCTCGCTGTTCGACTGGCCCTTCATCCCGCGGCCGACGTCGGTCGAGATGTCGGCGAGGCGTTCCGGGTCGTCCCAGTTGTTGACGGCCTCGACGATGGCTTCGCCCATCGCTTCGGGGTTCTCCGCGCCGAAGATACCGGACCCGACGAAGATACCGTCGCAGCCGTGGTGCATCATCAGCGCCGCGTCCGCGGGGGTGGCGATGCCGCCGGCGGCGAAGTTGACGACGGGAAGGCGCCCCATCTCCGCGGTCTCGTGGACGAGGTCCGCGGGCGCTTCGTGCTCGCGGGCCCACTTCTCGCGCTCCTCGAAGTTCTTGCCGACGAGTTCGCGGATGGAGCCCTTGATGGTGCGCTGGTGCTGGACGGCCTGGTTGACGTCGCCAGTGCCGGCCTCGCCCTTCGTTCGAATCATCGCCGCGCCCTCGTCGATGCGGCGGAGCGCCTCCCCGAGGTTGCGTGCGCCGCAGACGAACGGCGAGGTGAACTCGCGCTTGTCGATGTGGTACTCGTCGTCGGCGGGCGTCAGCACCTCGGACTCGTCTATCATGTCGACGCCGAGCGCCTCGAGAATCTGCGCCTCGGTGTGGTGGCCGATGCGGGCCTTCCCCATCACCGGGATGGAGACCTCGTCGATTATCTCGGTGACGTTCGCCGGGTCGGGCATCCGCGCGACGCCGCCGCGCTTTCGGATGTCGGCCGGGACCGCTTCGAGCGCCATCACGGCGACGGCACCGGCGTCCTCGGCGATACGGGCCTGTTCGCGCGTGACGACGTCCATGATGACGCCGCCTTTCTGCATCTGTGCGAAGCCTCGCTTGACGAGGTCGGTGCCGCGCTTGAGTTCGTTGAGGTCTGTCTCCTCGGCCATACGCGGACGTAGGAGTGGGCTCACTTATCGGTGTCCTTCCGGCGAAAAGCGCCGCGAGCGCGCCGTAGGGTCGCGTCGACCGCCGACCGCGTCACCCCGTGTCGACCGTTCGCTCGAACTCCTGTATGGCCTCGTCGCTCCCGGCGACGAACATCTCGTCGCCCGACTCGACGACCGTCTCTTCGGCGGTGTGAACGCCGCCGTTGCGAGCGACGGCCACCACCGTCCACTCCCGGTCCGCGTCGCGGCGGGCGTCCCGCAGCGACTCGCCCGCGAACGCCGACGCGTCCGCCCGGACGAGCCGAATCTGGCCGACGGGGTCCATCACCCGTTCGCCGTGGACCTCCGCCGCCACGAGCCTGGCGCAGAGCTGTTGAATCGAGAGCACGTAGTCGGCTCCGGCCCTGAACGCCGGCCCCGTCTTCTCGGTGTCCGTCACCCGAACGAGTATCTCGACGTCCGGGGCCAGCGCGCGAGCCATCGCGGTGGTCAGGAGCGCGTCGGCGTCGTCGTTCACGGTGACGATGAGCGCCGAGGCGTCGTCGACGTCGGCTTCGCGGAGCGTCTGCGGTTCGGTCACGTCGCCGACGACGTCGGGGTCGGCGTCCGGCGATTCGTCGACGGTCGTCACCGAGACCTGCTCGGGCAGCGCCTCGACGGCGGCGGTACCGCCCTCGCCGAGTCCCGCGACCACGACCCGCTCGCGTGCGGATTCCTGCGGCGTTCGGATGCCGGCGACTTCGCTCGCCACCTCGTCGAGCGTCCCCTCGGGGCCGGCGACGACGAGCACGGTGTTAGCGGTCAGTCGAGCGTCGGCCGACGGTGAGACGCGCAGTTCGCCGTCGAACCATCCCGCGACCAGCGTGAGGTCCGGATGGGTGGCGAGCGGCGAGTCGCGTATCCGGACGCCGTGAAGCGAACTGCCGCGGCGGACGAGCACCTCCCGAATCGTCACCGACGTGTCGCCGACGCCGCTGTCGACGGTGACGGGCGTCGTCGCCTTCTCGGCCAGCCGTCGGCCGATGAGCGCGTGCGGCGCGACGCTGCGGTCGACGCCGATCTCGGCGAACGCGGCCTTGCGACGCGTCGAGTCGGTGAAGCTTATCACCCGGAGGTCCTCGTTCGCCTCGAGCGCAGTCAAGACGATGCTGGCGGTGCGGTTTCCGGCGTCGGTGATGAGCATCGACGCCTCCTCGATGGTGGCGCGTTCGAGGTCTTCGCGGTCCTCGGGGTCGCCGTGTATCGCCTGGTAGCCGTCGTCGGAGAGCCGCTTCGCTTCCTCCTGATCTGACTCGACGAGCACGTAGTCGACGTCGAGTTCTTCGAGTTCGTCCAACAGTACCTCGGTGTCGCGCTGGTACTCGGCGACGACCACGTGGTCGCTCTTGACCGAGAGTCGGTCGTCGAGGTTCAGCGGCGCTCGCTCGAACAGCGGGATGACGAGCACCCGAAGCGTGACGAAGCCGATGACGACGCCGGTGACCTGCATCGCGGCGACGAAGACGTTCATCGCCGGGGTTTCCCACGGGGAGTCCGCGCCGTAGCCGGTCGTCGTCATCGTCTCGATGACGGTGTTGAGCGCCTGAAAGATGGAACGCGGGCGACCTTCGAGCGTCCGCATCCCCCAGTAGTACAGGAGCGTAAACACGACTATGACCGAGACGAGGCCGACTCCGTAGCCGAGAACGAGTCGTTGGCGCCGGGTGAGGTCGTTCGGATGGAGTCCTTTCAGATTTCGGAGTTCACGCATTCGTGAATCTACTTCTCGGTTAGCGGTCCAGGACGAGGTAGTTTGCGGCGGTGAGAACGAGCGAAGGAGTTCCCGTCGGCCCGGCGGGAGACCGCTACGCCTTTGACGACTCCATCTAACCCACGGACATGTCTCTCGCGCGCGACGCCCGCGAACTGTTCGGCGGCGACGGACTCCCGTCGTCGGAGGGGCTTCCGCGCTGGCTCGCCCCCCTCCCCCGGTGGTTGGAGAACTTCGGTCTGAACCTCGCGTGGCTCGTCGTCGCCGTCAACCTCGTCGGAACGGCGTTCGGGTTCTGGTACTACCGTTTCCAGTTCGCGGAGACGCCGGTCGTGATGTGGCCGTTCGTCCCCGACAGCCCGGTGGCGACGCTGTTCATCGCGCTGTCGCTCGCGCTGTGGAAAGTCGGCCGCACCAACGAGTATCTGAACGCGCTCGCCTTCTTCGGCTGCTGGAAGCTCGGATTCTGGACGCCGTTCACGCTCGTCGTCTTCGCCGACGGCTTCCTCGCGTACACCGCGGTTCCGATGTACCTCTTTCTGTTCTTCAGCCACCTCGCGATGGTCGTCCAGGCGTTTCTCGTCCACCGATACTCGGACTTTCCGGTCGGTGCCGTCGCCGTCGCCGCGCTCTGGTACGGCTTCAACGACGTCGTGGATTACTTCGTCCCCGTCGTCGGCGACCCGCACCACACGAATCTCCCGTTCGCGGATTTCGCGGCCGTCTACGGCGACGTGACGGCGCTCCAGCTCGCCGCGGCGGGCGCGGTGACGCTGACGCTCACCGCGACGTTCCTCGCGCTGTCGACCCGAATCAAGAAGTTCGAGGTCGGCGCGCTGGGCGGTCGGTAGTCGACGATAGCGCGCCACAGAGTTAACCGAGCGGCGACCCAACTGTCGCCATGACGCTCTACGACCGACTCGCGGACCTCCCGCT
This sequence comes from Haloprofundus sp. MHR1, assembly GCF_005155585.1. Classification (NCBI taxonomy): domain Archaea; kingdom Methanobacteriati; phylum Methanobacteriota; class Halobacteria; order Halobacteriales; family Haloferacaceae; genus Haloprofundus; species Haloprofundus sp. MHR1. The sequence goes on along the minus strand of NZ_CP039833.1, from coordinate 716,783 downwards.
CGTCGTCTCCGACACCTCCCGGTCCCGGCGCGAACGGGCGACATCCAGCGGGTTCACCCGCGCGACCACCGTGTTCGCGCTGCTCGGCGACGGCGAGACGGGACGCGGCGAGGACGTGACGTACGACGCCGAAGACCACGACGCGCTCGCGGACGCACCGCCGTTCGATTTCACGGGCGAGTACACGCTCTCGGAGTTCTCGGCGATGCTCGACGACATCGACCTCTTCCCGACGAAGCCTCCCGAACGCGAGACGGGCGACCACTACCGGCGGTGGGCCGTCGAGAGCGCCGCGTTGGACCTCGCGCTCAAACAAGCGGGGACGACGCTCGGCGAGGCGCTGGACCGGGAGTACGACCCGGTCCGGTTCGTCGTGAGTACGCGCCTCGACGGCGAGGCGGGGCCGAGCAGCCGTCGAGTCGACGAACTGCTCGCGGCCTATCCCGACTCGGAGTTCAAACTCGACCCGACGAGCGACTGGGGCGACGAACTCGTCTCCGACCTCGCCGAGACCGACGCGGTGCGAATCCTCGACCTGAAGGGGTACTACAGCGGGACGACCGTCGACCAGGGCGCCGACCCCGACCTGTACGAGCGCGTCTTCTCGGGCTTTCCCGACGCCGTCGTCGAGGACCCGGCCGTCACCGGCGAGACGGAGGCGATGCTCGAAAGAGAGACGGGTCGGCTCTCGTGGGACGCGCCGATAACCGGCGTCGAGAGCGTCGAGTCGCTCCCGTTCGAACCGCGGTGGCTCAACGTCAAGCCCTCGCGGTTCGGCACCCTCGAATCCTTGCTCGAAACCATCGAATACGCCGAGGAGCGCGACATCTCGCTGTACGGCGGCGGCCAGTTCGAGTTGGATGTCGGCCGCCCGCAGATTCAGCAACTCGCCTCGCTGTTCTACCCGGACGGCCCGAACGACGTCGCCCCCGGCGAGTACAACGACCCGGAGGTGCCGGCGGCGGCTCCGACGAGTCCGCTCGACGGCGTCGAACCGGCACGCGGGTTCGGGACGGTCGAGGAGCCGTAGCTACGGTTCGGCGCCGGACTCCTCGCCGGTGTGAGCGCGAACCCACAGTTCGCCGATGCGCGAGAGCCGCGTCCGGTGGGATTTCCCGCGCTCGTCGCGCTCGATGTACCCCTTCCCGCCGGGGCCGAGGCGGTCGACGTTGTAGATGACTTTCGAGCGGAAACTGTCGGTGTACTCCTCGTCGAGTTCGCCCGCCAGCGTCTCGGCGAGTTCGGAGACGGACTCGAAGACGCCGTGTTCGCCGAGCGTGAAGAGGATGAGCTCCTCGAACGGCTTGACGTTCGAGAACGACGCCACCGGCAGTTCGACGATGTGGCGCTCGCCGATGCGTTTCGCGCCGATAGTCGTTCCGCGCTCGTCGAACTCCGACAGCAGTTCCGACGCGGCGTCGAGGCGCTCGCGGAGACGGTCCTCGTCGACGCCTCCGTCCGCGAGCAGGTCCGAGAGCAGTTCCCGGTTGGCGCGGAGCTCCTCCGCCAACTCCGTCTCCAGATACTTCTCGGGGGCGGTGTAGTAGGTGTGGATGCGCTCTCTGTCGTCCTGCCGCTCGACCATGATGGAGTGGGCGGCGGTGGCGAACGCGAAGGAGACGGGACGCGGCATCGCGCTGACGTTCACCCACACCTCGCCGGGGTCGGAGCCGGCGGAGTTGTCGGGTCCGTCGGCGGCGACTGCGTCGCCGCCGTCGATTCCGCGGTCCAGTTCGGCGTTGATGAGGTCGTACGCCTGCTCGAAGGCGGCGTCGTAGTCGTAGACGTCCGCGAGAACGAGGCGTTCGGTCGTCGCGCCGAGCAGGTTCTGAAAGTCCTTTTCGAGTTTCCCCGAGAGCCGTCGCGAGTACTCGACGTTGGCCTCGCTGCCGACCGCGCCCTCGAGGAGAATCACCCGGTCGACGTCTAACTGGTCCCGGATGAGGGGCGCGATGAGCCGGTCGTAGTCGAAGCCGACCGGCACGATGTGCGTCTGCATGGCTCTCAGTTGGACGGACGGCGGTTAAACGGATGCGGTTCGGGAGACGGCCGGAGTTCTCAGTCGAGCGAGGCCAGCAGTTCGTCGGTGTCGACGATTCGGGCGAACTCGCCGTGAAGGTGCGCCAGCGCGGTTCGGTGCATCTCCTCGGCGTCGTAGTACTCGCCGTCCGGGCCTTCGCGGTCGAACGTCGCCGTCGCGTCCGAGACGAGGACGGGCGAGAAGCCGAGGTTCTCGGCCATCCGTGTCGTCGTCGAGACGCAGTGGTCGGTCGTGAGGCCGACGACGACGATGGTGTCGTACTCGCGCTCGCGGAGCCAGTTCTCCAAGTCGGTGCCGACGAACGCGCTGTTGACCGTCTTCTCGAACGTCTGTTCTCCCGCTCCGGGTGCGGTCTCGGCCTGGTACGCGAACCCGGGTCGGTCCGGGCGAAGCGGCGAGTCGTCCTCCTTCGACCGGTGGCGGACGTGGACGACGGGCATTCCGCGTTCGCGCCACGCCGAGAGCAGGTCCGCCGCGTACGACTCGGCGTCGGGGTTGTTTCGATCGCCCCACGCCGGGTCGTCGAACCCCGTCTGAAGGTCGACGAGGAGCAAAACCGCGTCTTCGGGCAGCGAGAACTCGGCCGCCGGCGTCACGCTTTCACCCTCGGTTTTAGCAGTTCGGGGTCGACCTTCGGGTGGGTGCGACTGACGGTCATCGGGCACTCGTCAGGCGCTTGATCGGGGTCCGCCGAGAGCATGTACTGGTGCCACTCGCGGTCGCCGTCGACGCCCCAGTCGCCGATGTCGGCGTGCGGGCAGACACCGTCGTACGCCTCGATACGCCGTTTGATGACTTCGCGGGCCTGTTGGCCGGCCTCGGTGTCGGCGGTGATGCCCGCGAATACCTTCCGGGGTTGGAAGGTGATTTCGAGGCCGAGCGGGCAGTAGCGACTCATCCGCCTCTCGTAAAAGGGGGCACGCGTCGTCGGGAACATCGGTTCGCCGCCGAAGGAGAACTCCCAGTGGGGGTCGTCGGGGTCGGTCGGAATCGCCTCGGGCCACGGCTCGGGGTCGTGGACGTGCAGAAACTGCAGAACGTGCCAGAGCTGTTCGTGGTACTCTGCCTCGGTGAGCTCTTCTCCGGGTGGTTTGAAGAACGCGACGAGCGAGGCGCGCTCGGAGAATCCCTCGAACTCCTCGACGTACTCGAGCAGCGTATCTCGGAACCGGAGGAGGGCGTCGGGATGCGTCGTCGAGGGGACGAACGTGTAGAGAGCGTCGCCCTGTCGCTCGGACTCGATGCCGAAGTAACACGGGAACGGCTCGTCGTCCCGGTCGTCGAGCATCGTCTTCCGGAACGTCTCGTAGTGCGAGACGGCCCAGTCGGGGAGGTCACCGCGGCGAATGCGGCTTCGGAGCGTCGACTGGTCCACGAGCGACTGGAGCCCGGGGTCGTTCATACCTCGGCTTAGGAGCGATAGAAATTGTATGCTTCGGAGGCGTTCGGGGCTGAACGGGGAGAGAACTCGCTCAGTCCGCGCTCAGTCCGTCAGTGAACGTCGCCCGCTTCTCGTCGGGTGCTGGCGAGGTGACCGCGGAGACGCCGACGGTGAGCGCGAGACCCAACACCATCCCGTAGAGCGCAGCGTCCCATCCGAAGTACGTCGCCGGGAGCGGGCCGAGCGAGTGGAGCACGTAGAACGCCTGACTCCCGAGAACGCCGGCGTACATCCCGTCTCGGGTCGTCTTCGCCCAGTACAGAGAAACCAGCACGGGAAGCGCGAGTTGGGCGAACCCGCTGAACGCGAGGTCGCCGACGTCGATGAGCGACCCCGGCCGGAACAGACTGGCGACGAACGTACCGACGGCGAAGACGGCGACGCCGACGCGGGCGACCCACCCCTCCTTCGCCTCGCTGGCGTCCGGGTCGACGAGCGGGCGGTAGAGGTCGCGCGTGAGGTACGACGACCCCGAGAGCAGCATCGAATCCGAGGAGGACATCATCGCCGCCATCGCGCCCGCGACGACGAGCGCGGCGAACCAGACGGGCGTGTACTGGTTGAGCAGCACGGGGATGACGTTCGCGCCCTCGGGCACCTCGACGCCGAGACCCGCCGCCCAGGTGCCGAGCATGAACGCCGGCACGAAGAGGAGCACGACCAGAATCGGCCACAGCGCGAACGACCGCTTCAGCACGCGACCGGATTTGGCGACGAAGAACCGCTGGTTGATCTGCGGGAACATCGCCACGCCGAAGGCGATGGTGACCGCCGTCGAGACGATGTACTGCGGCGTGTAGAGGCCACCGCCGAGCGCGAGTTCGTCCGCGTCGAACCCAGCGTAGGCGGTCGCCGAGCCGTCGACGGCGACGAGCACCCAGCCGACGGCGACCCAGACGATGCCGAGCATGAAGATGCCCTGCACCGTGTCGGTCCACGCGACGCCGCGGAGTCCGGCGGCGGCGACGTACACCACCATGAAGACGGTGATGAGCGCCGCGCCCGCCCAGTACGGTATCGCGCCCCCCGTGAGGCCGACGATGGCCTCGCCCGCGCCCATCTGCTGGAGCATGATGTACGGGAACAGCCAGAAGAGGCTGATGCCGGCGACCAGCGCCCGGAGTCCGGTCGACCCGAAGCGGTCGCCGAGCATCTCTCCGAGCGTCACGTAGCCGCGGGCGCGTCCGACGAGCCACTGCTTGTAGCCCAGCACGTACCAGAGAATGGCGAAGAGGATGCCGTCCATCAACCCCATCACGAGAATCCACTCGGGGCCCGCCGCGTACGCGAGGTTCGGGCCGCCGAAGAACGTGAACGCCGAGAGCAGTGTCGCGAACGTCGTAAAGAGGAGGACGACGGTGCCGAGCGAGCGACTGGCGAGGTAGTAGTCCTCCGCCGCGCGGTCGGTGAGTCGGTACGCGACCAGTCCGACCGCGAGCGCGACGACGAGGTACGCGCCGATGACGCCCAGTTGGACCGCGAGCGAACTAACCACGGGTTACCCCCATGCCGCGGTCCCACGCGCCGCGGGTGAACGCGTAGAACGCGACGCTCGCGACGCCCATCCAACCGACGTGCCACCAGAGCCACAGCGGCAACCCGGCGACGACGCGGCTGTCCCCCCAGAGGAACCACGGCACGGCGAAGACGACGAGCACTGCGAACACCACCACCCAGAGGTAATCGGCTTTCTGTCGGGTCACGTATGACGATAAACGGCTACTCGGTGATAAATTCTACTAAACTGGCTTCGATTTACGTCTTTGAAGAGAATTTTTCTTAATGTCGTCGAAATGCCTCTACGGTCGGCTTCCACCGAGTGGAGTCCGAGCGAGGCGGGGAGTGCGACAGGTATATCCCTCCTGCGAAACTTATATACGGGGGTGTGGATGGACGGACCGTCCACGTTTCACATCAACATCAATCACCGGTGATTCAATTATGGAAGACACTGCGAAATATCTCATTCACGCTTCGGTAACCGCCGACGGGGTGGTCGAACGAAGCGACGTGGTCGGAGCGGTCTTCGGGCAGACCGAAGGCCTCCTCGGCGACGACCTGGACCTCCGCGACCTCCAGCAAGGTTCGAAGATCGGACGGATAGACGTCGAAATCGACAGCGAGAACGGGCAGTCGTTCGGGCGGATAACCATCGCCAGCAGTCTCGACAAGGTAGAGACGGCGATTCTCGCGGCCGCGCTAGAGAGTATCACGCGCGTCGGCCCGTGTCAGGCGCACGCGGAGGTCGTCGACATCGAAGACGTGCGGAGCGCCAAGCGGCGCGAGGTCGTCGACCGGGCGAAGGAACTGCTCTCGGAGGCGTTCGACGACAGCGTGATGACGAGCCGCGAGATTCTCGAAGAGGTGCGCGAGAGCGTCCGCGTCGAGGACATCACGGAGTACCACGGCTTGCCCGCGGGTCCGCGCGTCGCCGACTCGGACGCCATCGTGGTCGTCGAGGGGCGCGCGGACATCCTGACGCTGCTCCGATACGGCATCAAAAACGGCGTCGCGGTCGAGGGGACGAACGTCCCCGACAGCGTCGCCGAACTGACCGAAAACCGGACCGTCACCGCCTTTCTCGACGGTGACCGCGGCGGCGAACTCATCCTCCGCGAACTGGCGCAGGTCGGCAACGTCGACTACGTCGCCTTCGCGCCGCCGGGCCGCTCCGTCGAGGACCTCGCGCGCCACGAGGTGATGTCGGCGCTGCGCGACAAGGTTCCGTACGACGCCGTCGCCGGCGACAACGACGTTCGGTCGACCGTCGCGGCGACCGACGGCAGTTCGACGCCCGCCCCGGAGCCGCCGTCGGACCCTCGAACGGAGTCGCCGGAAGCGACTGACGCTCCGGCGACTCCCTCCCCCGCTGTAGGGGAGACGGCCGACGAACCGACCGCCGAGGACCCCGCCGACGGCACCGAACCGAGGCGCGACGAGACGACCAACGGCGAAGAGGGCGGTGCCGGCAGCGTCGACACGGAGCTCGACAGCGACGCCGGGGACGGGGCGGAGGCGAGCGCAGACGCCTCGCAGTCGTCGCTCCCGCCGGAACCGAAGAGCCTCAGAGAACACGTCGTCGAGGTCATCGACGAGTCGAGCGGTCTCGTTCGACTGCTCGACGCCGACCTGGACCTGCTGACGGAAGGCGAGCAATCGACGGCGTTCGACGCGCTCGTCGACGCCGACCTGGTGCCGTACGCGGTCGTCGTCGACGGCGAACTCGACCAGCGCCTGCTCGACGTCGCCGCACAGCGCGGCGTCGACCACGTCGTCGCCCGTTCGACCGGCGAGTTCGTCAAGAAACCCGTCGACGTTCGGATCCGGACCGCGGCGCAGTTGCAGCGCGCGAACACGTAGCCTCGACGACCTCGAAGCGCTTACCCCCGACGCTCACCGAGGACGTGTATGGACGACGAGACCCGCGTCGAGTGGCGCGAGTGGGGGCCGGCCGCGTTCGCCGAGGCGGCCGAAGCCGAGCAACCGCTGTTGCTGTCGCTGTCGGCGACGTGGTGCGCCGGCTGTCACGAGATGGACGTCGAGACGTACGCCGAACCGCGTATCGCCGCGAACGTCAACGACGACTTCGTTCCGGTCCGCGTCGACGTCGACCGCCAGCCGCGCGTCCGCGAACGGTACAACGCGGGCGGGTTCCCCTCGACGGTGTTCGCGACGCCCTCCGGGGCGATCATCTCGGGGGCGGGCTATCTCGGCCCCGACGGGATGCGACAGGTGCTCGACAGCGTCCGCGAGACGTGGGCCGACCGCGGCGGCGACGCCGGGCGCGTCCCGCGTGCGCTCGCCGACGACCCCACGCCGGTCGGCGAACTCTCGCCGGCCGTCGAGGCGTACATCGCGGGACAGCTCGGCGAGAAGTACGACGAGGTCCACGCCGGGTGGGGCGACGACGCGAAGTTCCCGCTCCCGCGCACCGTCGAGTTCGCGCTGAAGCGCGAGCGGGGTCAGGCGCTTCGGACCCTCGACGCGGTCCGCGACCACCTGTTCGACGACGTTGCCGGGGGGTTCTTCCGCTACGCGAGCGGCCGCGACTGGAGCGGCGTCCACCACGAGAAACTGCTGGACACGAACGCGGCGCTCGTCCGCGCGTTCGCCAACGCCTACCTCTACACCGGCGACGACGCCTACCGTCGCCCCGCGAAGCGGACCATCGACTTTCTCACCGACGACCTCTGGACCGGCGTCGCCGTCGGCGGGAGCGTCGGCCCCGCGGCCGGGCGCGACTACTACGCGCTGTCGGCCGACGAGCGAGGCGAGACCACCCAGCCGCGCGTCGACCTCACCGCGTTCGCGGGCGGCAACGCGCTGGCCGCCGAGGCGATGCTCACCTACGCTGGCTACACCGACGACGAGAGCGCGAGAGGGTACGCCGAGCGCGTCCTCGACTTCCTCGAAACCGACCTCGTCGACGACGACGGGGCGGTGACGCACTACCGCGCGGGCGACGACGCCGGAGAACGACTCCTGCTCGGCGACCACGCCCGCGTCGTCGCCGCGTTCATCCGCGCACAGCAGGTGCTCGGAGCGGGCCTCGACGTCGCCGAACGCGTCGCCGACAGGGCGATAGCCGAGCTCCACGACGACGGGTCGTTCCTCGACGGCCCGAAGGAGGGGCCGGGTCTCCTCGACCGGCCGTTTCGGCCGCTGGACGACAACGTCGAGATGGCCGGGGCGCTCTGCGACCTCGCGGTTTTGGCCGACGACGACCGCTACCGGGAGGTCGCCCGCGAGACGATCGAGGCGTTCGCCGGAGCCGCCGACCGGATCGGCGTGCAAGCGGCCGACTACGGCGCGGTGGCCGCGCGGCTCGGCGGTGAGCCCCTCGTCGTCGCCGTCGCCGACGACCCCGGGAGCGACCTCCACCGCGCGGCGCTCCGCGTCGCCGACCACGAGAAAGTCGTCGTCCCCGACGCCGGCGCTCTCGTCGCCGACCGCGACCTCGAACGCGGCACGGCGGCCGTACTCGTCGGCGAGACGGCGCTGTCGGCGTCGACGCCCGACGAACTGATGGCGCAGGTGTCGGCGGCGACTCGCAGCCTCGGCGGGAACAACTGACCGCGACGCCGGTCCCGTGTAAACTTCCGGTGTGTTTATAACCCGGGCGTGAGATTCACCCGCATGGCGAGTCTCCGAGACCTTGGGCTGTCCGAGTACGAGGCGCGTTCGTACCGAGCGCTCCTTCGAACGGGGCCGACAACGGCTAAGGAGTTGTCACGGGCTAGCGACGTGCCGATGGGCCGCATCTACGACGTGCTCAACAGCCTCGAACAGTACAGTCTCGTCCGGAGTCAGGCGGCGAGTCGACCCAAGAAGTACGTGGGCGTCGAACCGGACGCCGCGCTGGACCGGCTGCTCGAAGACAAGCGCCGCGAACTCGAGGAGAAGGCTCAACAGTACGAGGGCATCGTCGACGAGTTGGTCGACGAACTCGACGCGGGCGAACCCGTCGAGGGGCAGTTCTGGACGGCCGCCGTCGGCCCGGGCGAGACGATGGACCTGCTCGTCGAGCGACTGGCGACGGCCGACGACCACGTCGTGATGGTGGCGGCGACGCCCTCGCCGCAGTTCGACCTCGGGACGGTGAGCGAAGCCGTCGTCGACGAACTGGCCGCGGCGTTGGACCGCGGCGTCTCCGTCTCGCTGCTGATGACGCCGGAGCTGGTGGCGACGCTTCCGCCGAGCGTCGGCGAGCGCTACACGGAGGGGCTGTCGGAACACCCGCAGTTCGAGGTGCGGACGAGCGAGAACGTGACGGGGACGTTCAACCTCATCGACGACGTGGAGGTGTGCATCGAGGTGCCGAATCCGCTGGACCCGGGCGAGGCGCTGGCGATGATAGACCTGAAGGACCCCGAGTTCGCCGCCGACGTCCGCGCCGTGTTCGACCCGCGCTGGGAGGCGGCCGACCCGCTGTCGTTCTGACCTCTCCGTTCTACTGACCGAGTTCGCTCCGCAACTGCTCCATCGTCACTTCCCGCTCTGCGTGGGCGTTGTGCTGGTGGATGGACTCGTCGTTCGACTGCTTCATGTGGATGACCGCGTCGTCCGGCAGTTGGTCGAACCGGCCGACGGCGTCCTCGGCCATCGAGCGGACGCAGTCCTCGACGAACTTCGCGTTTGCGTGCGCGTGGAAGGTCATGTAATCCTCGTCGGGACGCTTCGCGAGGTTGTAGATGCGCGCGCTCATCGAGTCGCGGGCGACGTCGATGATGTCCATGAGGTCCACGTCGGGCGAGCCCTCGCTCGTCACGGTGAACGTGGCGTGGCCGCGCTGGGAGTGGCCCGGTTGCGGGACCGCGTCCAGGAACTGCTCGACCGTCTCGTCGTCGACGCCGAGGTCGCCGAGCTCCTCGCGGGCGCGAGAGGCCGACATCCCCTGCGAGCAGGGACAGACCGTCATACCGGTGACGCGGGCGCCGATCTCCTCGCGGGTGCCCTCCTCGGTGGCGACGGCGCTGGCGATGATGGTCGCGGTGCCCTGCGTCTGTTTGTCGCTGGCGGGCGTCCGCTCGCGCGTGACGAGTTCGGCGGTCATCCGAACGTCGGCCGTCGAGGTGTAGTCGTGTTTCTCCAGCAGGCGCTCGGCGGCGTCGCCGCAGACGTCCTCGACGCGGTAGCTCGGCTCCTCGACGGCGGCTTCGAGCGTCTCGTCGATGACCTCCATGTTCCGGCTCATGTCCGCGCCCTTGCGCGTCGCCGGGAGGTCGACGAACACCTCGAACTCGGCCATCAGGACGATGGGCCGCTTCCCGTCTCGGGCGAGTTTCACGAGTTTCTCGACGCCCGTGACGCCGACCTGACTGAGTCCGACGGTGACGTCGGGCTGGCTTGCCTGCACGTCAGGCAACTGGTGACTCATTATCGGTATCCAGGGACCGTTCGCGATTAGTGCTTTCGATAGCGTCACTCGGCGGACGTGCGGGGGAAGTGACGGAAAGAGACGGACGTCTCGGCCGTCTCGCCGTAGAGCGCGAGCCGCCGCGGTGTAGAGTCGTCGAGCAGAATCTGTCGACCCGGAATTACGAAGTTCGGACGTTCCGGTGTCAGTAGGTGCACGAAACCGCACTATCCTTCCGATTGCCGTGTTCTCTGCTAGCTTATAGCGCTGTGACGCGTACGTTCCTGTGGTGAGAGAGATGTCGACATCAGAGGAAAACAAGGCGCTCGTTCGAAGGTACTACGAGGAGGCGTTCAACCAAGAACGAACCGGCCTCCTCGACGAGCTAATCGCCGAGAACGTCGTCAACCACGACCCGCTGTCGGACGAGACGCTCACCGCCGAGGAGGCGCGCGGCTTCGAGGGGTTCCGACGCCACGTCGAAGTCGCTCACGAGGCGTTTCCGGACGCGACCGTGACGATAGAAGAACTGATTGCAGAGGGGGACACCGTCGCCGTTCGGTTCGTTTTCGAGGGAACCCACGAGGGACGGTTCGGCGGGATCGAACCCACCGGGAATCGGGTTTCGGGGACCAACATGGGTTTCTTCCGCGTCGAGGACGGGAAGATCGTCGAGCGATGGCTCGAGTCGGACAATCTGGAACTGCTCGAACAACTGGGCGTCGCGGGACCGGTCGCGCAGTAGCGCACCCGATCCGCGTTTTGACGTGAGACGGCTCAGGGCCAGTCGTCGCGCGTCTCGCCGTCGAAGGGGTCCTCCTCGGGCGCGTCGCCCGCGAGGTCCCATCCCGCCGCCTCCGCGGCTTGTTCGAGCGGGAGATACTCCCAGTCGGTCGCCTCGGCGAGTTCGCGGTCCTCCTCCGTGGTCCCGACGAACACGTGCCGGTCGGTGTCGAACTGGCGCTTGACGTTTTCGAGGCTCTCCTCGACGCCGCGCGGTCCCGAGAAGAAGTCCTGTCGGATGCGCTCTTTGCGCGTGAAGTTCGTCACCACGTACGTCGGTTTCTCGCTGACGACGCCGACGTATTTGGTCCACTGCCGAGCGTCGTTGAACACCGTGTTCGGGTCGGCGAGCCGTTTCAGCGCCTCCAACTCGAACGCGAGGGTCATATCGTTTGAGCCGCCGCCTTGCATACCACCCTCTCGTCGTCGTCGGCCGAAAACGGCTTCGGTCCGTCCGGCAGCGGTCGCTCAGTGGACTCGGTAGTAGTCGGTGAAAACGACGATATCTCCGCTCCGGAGGTCGGAGGAGGAGGCGGTGTTCGTCAGCTGCCCGTTCGCGGCCGCGAGGACGAGTTGCTGTGCGCTCTCGTCTAACTCGTCGAAGTGACGGACGCGCGCCCCGGACGGAACGGTGTCCGTTCGCGTCGCGGCGACCGTCGCATTCGTCGACTGTGCCATGTGACAACTACTGTCACGGTAGAGTATGAATCTTTTGGCAGCGCTAACGATTGCGAAAGATAGAGAGAAACGGCGAAGAGAGCCGGGTTACTGCTCTTGGGTCGCTGCGAGGTCGTCGAGGTCGATCTTCTTCTCGAGGAGGACGTCGGCCTGGTCGGCGACGACGCGCTCTTCGCGCATCAGCTTCTTCAGCGCGCTCTGCGCGGAGAGGTCGCCGATGAGGACGCCGCCGACGACTTTGCCGTCTTTGAACGCGATGCGCCGCCACTCGGTGTCGGAGTACTTGCGCTCCGCTTCCTCGTCGCCGATGGTCGGGTGGCCGAACGAGAGGAACGGGAAGTCGAAGTGAGTGATGGAGTACGACGAGACCCAGCGGAACTCCTTCTCCTCGCCGTGGACCATGTTGTGGCCCGCGATGGAGCCCTGTTCGCGCGCGCTGCCCCACGACCCGTTCTGGGCGTACTCGCCGAGGATGGTGTCGTAGAAGCGCGTCAGGTCGCCCGCCGCGTAGATGTCGTCGACGCTCGACTGCATGTACTGGTCGACGACGACGCCGTCGTCCTGTTTGACGCCCGTTCCTTGGAGGATTTCGGTGTTGAAGTTCAGCCCGATGGCGACGCCCGCCCAGTCGCAGTCGTAGTGGTCGCCGTTGGGGTCGACCGCACCGGTGACGCGGCCGTCGTCGTCGACCTCGAAGTGGTCGACGCCGCTGTCGAAGACGGGTTCGACGCCCACGTCGCGCATCGCCTCGTGCATGATTTCGGCGCCCTCCTCCGAGAGCGCGTAGCGCCACCAGGCGTTCCCGCGCATCAGATACTTCGCGGAGACGCCCTGCGCGCCGCAGATGGCCGCGAGGTCGATGCCGAGGAGGCCGGCACCGACGATGACGGCGTTCTCGCCCGAGTCGGCGCTCTCGCGGATGCGCCGGGCGTCCTGAAACGTCCAGAAGTGGTGGACGCCCTCGGCGTCGGAGTTGTCGACGGGCAACTGCGTCGGCGTGCCGCCGGTAGCGACGAGCAGTTTGTCGTACGCCAGCGTCTCGTCTTCGTGCGTCGTGATCTCGTGGGCGTCGGGGTCGATCCTCTTGACGTGCGTGTTGAGACGCAGGTCGATGTCGCGTTCGTCGTACCACGACTCGTCGTGAATCGAAATGGGTGCCTCCGGCAGTTTGCCTTTGGCGAACTCTTTGATGAGAATCCGATTGTAGAGGGCTTCACCCTCGTCCGTGATAACGGTGACTTCGGCGTCCGGTGCCTCCTCGCGGAGCGTCTCCGCCGCGGAACTACCCGCGATACCGTCGCCGATAATCACGTACGATTCGGTCATGTGAGAGAGGTTCGTAACGGGGGTTAATGTGGGTTGCTATCCACTTATGGAGATTCCAGCCCCGAACGCCGCGAAACGAGGGTGAGACGCGTGACGCGCCGGAGTCGCGGCCACGGAATACGCGTGGCGTTGAAGTCAGTCGGGTCCCAAAGACCGGCTATGAAACTCCGTCAGAACGTCCGCCACTTCGCCGCCAAGCAGGCGCTCACCATGCCGGTCGTCGGCGACATCGCTACCAGAAAGCTCGTCGACCTCCACGTGAACATCTTCGGTAAGAAGGCCGAGGAGGGCCGCCGCGAGGAGCGCGAACCGCACATGGAGGCGTTCTTCGATTGCACGTTCGACACGTACGTCGCCGCGCTCGACGCGGGCTTTCCCGAGGCGGAGGCGCGCGAAATCACGCACGTCCAGGCGAACTTCGACTTCTACAACCACGGCTGGACGGAGATGATGGAGATTCCGACCGACGAACTCGAAGCCCACTACGAGCGCTACGAGGAGTTCTTCCGGCGGCACGACATCACCATCGCCGACCCGCTGGGCGAGTTCCGAACGCGCGAGATTCCGGACGCACCGTCGACGCCGGAGAAGCTCGACGACCCCGAACACCCGCACGCCCAGGGCGGGTTCGCCGACGACGTGTACGTCGAAGGCGACGACGGCGAACTCCGCGTCGGCGGCAGAGAGGAACCCGAAGACGTCGACGTCGGCGCCGCGCCGGGGATGCAGGACCTCGACGACGACGAAGACGCTCGCGCGTAGCCTCGCCGCGGTCGAACGGACGCCGACGGTCGAACGGACGCCTCCAGCGAGCGGACGCCGACGTCGAAGGGGTGGTCTCGTCTCGGGACGTCTCCGACAGTGAGGCGTTAACCGGCGAACGGCCCCGATATCGACCTGCGACGGCCACTACATCTTTTGTGCCCGACGCTCGTCTTAGCGCACATGGACGCATACACCGACGGTGGAGGACCGACCGAAGACACCGTCGTGTCACTGTCGGGGGTATACAAAGTCTACGAACTCGGTGAGCCGGTGCCGGTACTCGACGACGTCTCCCTGAAGGTGCCGCGAGGGTCGTACACGAGCATCATGGGCCCGAGCGGCTCCGGCAAGAGTACGCTTCTCAACCTCATCGGCTGTTTAGACACGCCCACGGCAGGCGAGATTCGAATCGACGGGACGAACGTGACGAAACTGTCCGACTCCGAACGGGCGAACGTCCGCGGCGAGAAGATCGGATTCGTCTTTCAGACGTTCAACTTGATGCCGCGGTTGACGGCGCTGGAGAACGTCGCCATGCCGCTGTCGTTTCGCGACGTATCGCGGGAGGAGCGGACGAAGCGAGCCGAGTCGCTCCTGGCCGACGTCGGACTGGCTGACCGAGTCGACCACAAGCCGACGGAGCTCTCGGGCGGGCAGCGCCAGCGCGTCGCCATCGCCCGCGCGCTCGTCAACGACCCGGCCATCATCCTCGCGGACGAACCGACCGGGAGTCTCGACAGCGAGACGAGTCGGCAGATAATGCGGCTGTTCGAGGAACTGTACCAGCGCGGCAACACGATTCTGATGGTGACCCACGAGCGGGACATCGCCGAGCACGCCGAGCGAATCGTCCACGTTCTCGACGGCGAGATAGAACGCATCGAGGAACTCGGCGAGAAGCGACGGATTCCGTCAGTGGACGAGACGAAGCCGGTCCAGAATCCCGGTGAGGGAGCTACCGAGGGAGAAGCGTGGACCTCCTAGAGAGCCTCCGGATGAGTTGGCGGAGCATCGTCGGCCACAAACTCCGTTCGACGCTGACGACGCTCGGCGTCATCATCGGCGTCGCCGCCGTCATCGCGTTCGTCACCCTCGGGGCGAGTCTGCAGGCGGATATCGTCAACACCATCGCCGGGGACAACCAGGACGTGATGTACGTCTCGGCGTCCTCGCAGACGCAGAGCGACATCCCGCAGCTCGGGCAGGGCGGACAGTCGGTGTTCACCCAGTACGACGTCCAGCAGATCCGCCAGATAGAGGGCGTCGCAGCCGCCGTCCCCGTCGGTGGGATCGCGACCGCACAGGTGCGGTACAGAAACGACTCGGTGGGGAGGCAGTGGGTGACGGTATCGCGGCCGCAGTACTTCGAGCTGAAAGGTCAACGGATCGTCGAGGGACGACCGTACCAGTCGGGGCAGCGGGAGGTGGTGTTGAATCGGCCTGCGGTCCGGATGTTCGCCGAGAACGTCACCGTCGGTGAGAACATCACGCTCACCCGAGCGGCGAACGGACAGCCGATAAACGCCACCGTCGTCGGTATCGCCGAGGGCTCTCAGGAGGGGGCGGGCGCGCTCACCGGCGGTGCGCAACCGAGCATCTACGCGCCCACGAACCCGTTCTACGAGCGAGCAGTCATCAGTCCCAACACGGACCAACAGCAGCGTGTGTACTCGCAGGTACTCGTGAGCGCCGGCAGCATTCAGGAGATAGAGGCGGTCCAGGGCCGGATCATCTCGTACCTGACGGAGCAGTCCGACGCTCGGGTTCTCAAAGCCGAGGGCTACCAGTTCGAGGTGACGACGTACGACCAACTCGTCGACCAGATTCAGCAGGTCAGCAGCACGTTCACCGCGTACATCACCGGTATCGCGGTCATCTCGCTCATCGTCGGTGCCATCGGTATCGCCAACATCATGCTCGTCAGCGTCACCGAGCGGACGCGCGAGATCGGCATCATGAAAGCGGTCGGCGCCAAGCGCCGCGACATCATGCAGTTGTTCCTCCTGGAGGCGATACTGCTCGGGCTGTTCGGCTCCGTCTTTGGTGCACTGGTAGGCATCAGCGGCGGGTACGCCGCGACGGTACTCATCGACCTCCCGCTGCGGATCCGTCCGCTCTGGTTCGTCGTCTCCGTCGTGGTCGGACCGCTCGTCGGGGTGTTCGCCGGTCTCTATCCCGCCTGGAGCGCGTCGACGGTCGACCCGATAGATGCACTCAGACACGAGTGAATGCGCTCAACGAGTCGTTTCCGGGACAAGTTTTCGCCGAGGCTTCGACCGGATTACCCGGGCGGCGCGACGAAGACGGAGCGATGCCGCAGCGCCCGAGGCGAGCGCGTCAGACGCCGTCGGTCGCTCTCTTCGGGGTACGGGCGACCCTGACTGACCGCCGAGTCCCGGCGTCTGTCGTGCGTAGGGAGTTCCTACGGCGGCGCGACCACCGACGGCGTCTCCGGCGGAGTTCGGCGGGGACCGCTCGCGTCTCAACTACACGTTTCCCGAGGCGGGTGTCGTTCGAAGGCCGAGTAAAACGGGGGAAAACTCGCGGCAACGATAGCGTCGATTATTACGGTGAAGGACGAAACGGGGAGTGAATGAGTGCACGTCTTCGACCGACGGGAAAACGTTCCGTCGCGTACCGTCGGCGGACTCCCTCTGTCGCCGTCCGCGCTCGTCGGTCTGCGGTTCGTTTCGGCCGGGCGCGGTCGAGGAGGCGCTACCGTCTCGAACGCTCCCGGTCGATTTGGGTTGGATCCTGAGATGGCGTCCACAGTAGCCTCTCGGCCGACACTCGCACCCGCCGTTCGCTCGGCGGTGACGTCCGGCGGCAGACGACAGATCGCCGACGGGGGCGACACGCCGAAGACGAACGGCGGACTAATAACGCCCGTGTCCGTCGGCACCGGGTGGGTCGTCTCGGTCCGCGTCAACGACCGTTTCGATCAGCGCCAACCGCCGCTTCGGTCCGCACCAACCGCCGTTTCGGCTCGGTTTCGAACACCCGCGCGCCTCCGGAGGAAGTAACCGACGATGATGGACCCACGAAAGCTGACGAACACGGACGGTGTACGGCGACGACAGGTGTCGAGATTCGGCCGCCTCGAAGCCATCGCCGGCGAGTTCGCGTGGCTCGCACCCGCGATAATCGTCGCGCTGGCGACGTACACCGCCTACGTCGTCACGCACCCGTACCCCGCGTTCGGCGCCGGCCTCTTCCTGTACATGGCCGAGCAGATTATCCGCGAGGGGTACGCGCTGCCGGCGATCATCCCGCACTACACGCCGGAGGGGATTCCCTTCGCCTACCCACCGCTGGCGTTCTACGTCGCCGCAGTGTTGCACGACGCGTTCGGACTCTCGTACCTGACGATAAGCCGCTATCTGCCCGGCTTTCTGACGGTCGTCTACCTCGTGCCGTTCTACCTTCTGGCGCGCGAACTGCTCGGCTCGGAGCGGCAGGCCGGACTGGCGGCCATCTTCGTCGCCGTCGGGCCGCCGATTCTGCAGTGGCACATCTCCGGCGGCGGCTTCGTCCGGTCGCTCGGCGCGGTGTGGCTCTACACCGGCCTCTACACCGGGGTCAAACTGTTTGCGACGCGAGACCGACGGTGGCTCTGGCCGTCGGTGCTGCTGTTCGCACTGACGATACTGACCCACCCGGTGTACACGGCCTTCTTCGGCCTGTCGTACATCTGGCTGTTCGTCTACTTCGACCAAAGCCTCACGGGACTGCTCGAAGGGGCCGCCGTCGCTATCGGCGGTCTCGTGCTCGCGTCGCCCTGGTGGCTGACGGTGATCTCGAACCACGGCGTCGGCATCTTCGCCGGCGCGGCGGGGACCCACGGCGGCATCGGCAAGCAGCTGTTCGAGTTAGTCCCGACGTTCGTCCCCGGGTCGGCGTCGTTCAACCCGCCGGCGGTGCTGTTCTCCATCCGTCCGGGGCTGTTCAACCTCCAGTCGTTCGGGATGATCATCATCTCGGCGTTCTTCGTGCTGTACATCTTCTCGGGCGTCTACCTCGCCTGGCGGCGCTCGTTCTTCCTCCCGGGGTGGTTCGCGCTCTGTATCATCTTCGTCTCGAAGCCGCGGTTCGTCTTCACCCTCGGGCCGCTTATGGCCGCCGTCGTCATCTTCGACGTGCTTCGGCTGGCGTACCGGCGACTGTCGATCACGTCGCAGCGTCGGCGGCGGGCCGAACTGGCGGCGATATTCGTCGTGGCGATTCTCGGGATGAGCGTCTCGGTGTTCTACGCGGGCGGACACCTCGACTCGCACGCCGGGAGCACCTCGCAACCGGCGTTCATCAACGGCTCCGACGTCGAGGCGATGGAGTGGGCCGACGCAAACACCGAACCCGACGCCACCTTCGTCGTCGTCGGCGACGCCGCCGAGTGGTTCCCGCTGTACACCGACCGGACGATTCTCGTCGGGCCGTGGGGGGTGGAGTGGCGCGGGCAGGCGCAGTACCAACACCAACTCGGCCTGTTCAACCGCCTCTCGACGTGCCGGAGCGAAGCCTGTATCACCAAGTATCTCACCGAGTCCGGGACGACGCCCGACTACCTCTACGTCCCGAAGGGCGAGTACTCGGTGCGCGGGATGGAGAGCATCCAGTCCGCGGAGATGCGACAGGAACTCGTCGACTCGGGGCGGTACGAACTCGCCTACGAGAACCGCGGGGTCATGGTGTTCAGGGTTGTCGGCTGACGCCGTGGCTCTCTCGGTACTGCGGTGCCGTCACCCGCCCGAAACTGTCGACCAGGTGACGTAGTTCGGCTGCCACGGTCGCTCTCGTCTGCCCGGCCGGTGACAGAGTGGCCGAAACCAGTGACAGAGTAGCCAAAGTGTCAGTGACTCAGTCGACCCGCCCCTTCTCGTCGATTCGGTCGGCGCACTCGTAGCCCGCGACGATGCCGCCGTTGAGGCTCCGTTCGGGGTACTGCGCGGCGCTGGCCATCCCCGCGTAGTAGACGCCCTCGCCGATGTCGTCGCTCAGGTCGTAGGGGACGACCATGTCGCGGTAGCCGCGCTCGTAGACGGGCGCGGCGCGGGGGTTGCGCGCGAGACGGAACTCGCTGACGAGGCGGCGGTGGAAGTTCGGGAACATCGTCTCCAACTCCGAGAGCCACGTCTCCTCGACCTCCTCGTCGGACATCTGCCAGAGCTCCTCCTCGTAATCTTGGATGTAGCTGGCGATGTACAGCAGATGGTCGCCGCCGTAGCGCTCCGGCGGGACGAAGTTCGTGTGCTCGATGAGCGCGCCGAACGGTGCGTCGTGGGCGACGTTGAGCCAGTAGGTGTCGGTGAGTTGCTCGTCCATCGTCACGACGGCACAGACTGCCCCCTGGAAGTCGATGTCGCACTGGTAGCCGGTGAGCCCCTCCAAGACGTTCGGCATCGTCGCGCAGACGACGGCGTCGGTCTCGTACGTCGTCGCGTCCGTGACGGCCGACTCGGCGGCTGCACTCGCGACACCGCCGTCCGTCGCTTCCGCCGCCTCAGCGACGTCCGACGACTCGGCGTCCCCTTCGACCGCTCCGTCCCCCTCGACCGCTCCGTCCCCCTCGACCGCTCCGTCCCCCTCGACGGTTATCGACTCCACGCCGTCGTCGCCCGTCTCCAGTTCCGTCACGCGGGCGTTCGTGACGATGTTCTCGCGGCCGACGGCGTCGACGAGCGCGTCGACGAAGGGGGCGAACCCGCCCTGGAAGTAGCCGAGAATCTCGCCGCGCAGCAGGTCGCGCTCGCCGCGGAACTTGACGCGGCCGAGCAGCCAGGCCGCGCTCACGTCGTCTTTCCGACTGCCGAACTTCGCGTCGAGCAGCGGTTCGAAGAAGTTGTCGTAGACGCCCTGGGTCGTGTGGTCGACGATGAACTCCTTCAGCGGGACGTGTTCGAAGTCTTCGAGGTTCTCATAGGTGTCGAACTTCGGTCGGCCCCCGCGTACGTCGATCTCCTGGGTGAGCATCGTGAGGCGGAACTTGTCGTAGACGCTCAGATGCGGGAAGGCGAGAATCTCCCAGGGGGTGTCCATCGGGTACACCGCGCCGTTGAAGTAGTAGCCGTTCTTGCCGATGAGCCACTCCAGTTCGTCGCCGACGCCGAGCTCCTCGGCGAGTTCGACGATGGTCTCCTCGGACTTCGAGAGGTGGTGGTAGAACTTCTCTATCGGGTCGCCCCTCGTCTCGTAGACGGCCGCGAGACCGCCGACCTGGTCGCTGGCCTCGAAGACGCGCACGTCGTGACCGTGCTGTTGGAGGCGATACGCGCAGGCGAGTCCGGCGATGCCGCCGCCGACGACGCTTATCATACCCTGTACTGCGGCGTATCGAGGTAAGTCGCTTGTGGCTGGTTCGAGTCGGTAGGCGGAGGGTATCACCGACAACGGTGCGATGACCACCGAGCTATTTGCCCCTCTCGAACGTAACACCTCCCATGGCAGACCGACCAGACGTCGACGTAGACGTCGAAGTGGAAGTGGAAGTCGACCGGCAGGAGCTCGAGATCGAGGTGGGCGAAACCCGCAGCGCCGAGGCCGAACTGGAAGTCGACGGCGTCTCCATCGAGGTGGAACTCGAGATAGAGGGCGTCGAATCCGAAGCGGGAGGCGAGGAGGACGCCGAACTGAGCGAGTTCGAGGAGTCGACCGACGACGTCGCCCCCGGCGGCGTCGCCGCGGCGAGCGAGAGCGAGAGCGACCTCGAAGGCGCGGAGTCGGAAGCGAGCGACGACGAGGACGACGAGGAAGAGGACGCCGAATCAGAGGACGAAGAGGACGACGAGGAAGAAGACGAAGGAGAAGGCGAAAAAGACGACGACGAGGAAGAGGACGAAGAAGAAGGCGAAAAAGACGACGACGAGGAGTAAACAAACGCGCTTTTTAACCCTTCGAGACTGCAATCGGAGGTATGGCACAACCGCGCGTCCCCGGAGGCGGGGGCGACGAACTCGAACTCCCCTGCGGCGAGACAAAGCGCGTCAGAGACCTCGACTTGGGGCTGCGCGAGTTCGACTGCGCGTGCGGCGAGACGCACGCCGTCGTCACCGACTCCCACCCCCCCGAGCGGTTTCTCCCCGAGTTCCTCGTCGAGGTGCTGCGCGAGGCCGTCGAGACGACCAGCGAGGAGATGCCGGAGTTCGGCACGCCGCACCTGATGGGTATCGTCCTCGAAGAGTTCCCCCGCCGCGTCGTCGGCGAGGACGTGAGCGAGGACCAGCAGGTGGGCTACGCGATGGTGTGGGTCACCGACTTCGACTCGCGCCGCCTCCACGAGATAATCGTCGAACTCGTCGTCGAACTGATGGAACACGCGGTCAGCCACGCCGAAGACGACGCCGCGCTCTCGCAGTTCGAGACGGAGATGCTGCAGTTCGACGTGAGCGAGTTCGTCGAGCAGTACCGCGCCGAACGGGATTTCTCGTCGGACGACGTGTACGCGCAGTGAACGCCCGGTTCGACGCGTAGCCGGGTCGAGACGCGCCGAGTGAGAACCGGACGTCAACAGTTATCCGACCGGACACAGTACCGAAGAGTGGCTTCTTTCGTCGCGTTTCGAAAGTGGAAGCCGAAGCGACGTGCCCCCACACGCCGCTTCTGCCGCGTCTCAGGCCGCGTGAGGCGGTGGCTTCCGTCCGAACGACATACTCGGTCGGTGGTAACTCCTGCGATTCCGAAACTGTGCCCCAGCTGACGGTCGGCCGTCGCGCCGGTGCTGCGAAATTCGAAAAGAGGTTACGCATATCGCACTGTTTCGCCGGGCTTATTACGATGTACGAACTTCCCTGGAACGATGACCGACGAGGAACCCTCGACAGACCAGCAGGCGACGTCCGACGACCGGACCATCCTGCTCATCGGCAGCGGCCCCATCCAGATCGGACAGGCGGCGGAGTTCGACTACTCTGGCGCGCAAGCGTGCCGGGCGCTTCGAGAGGAAGGGGCGCGAGTCGTCCTCGTCAACTCGAATCCGGCGACCATCATGACCGACCCGGAGATGGCCGACCGCGTCTACATCGAACCGATCACGACCGAGGCCATCTCGGAGATAATCGAGAAGGAACGGCCCGACGGCGTCATCGCCGGACTCGGCGGGCAAACGGGACTAAACGTCACCGCCGAACTCGCCGAGGAGGGCGTCCTGGAGGAGTACGACGTCGAAATCATGGGAACGCCGCTGGACACCATCTACGCGACGGAGGACCGCGACCTGTTCCGCCAACGGATGGAGAAGATCGGCCAACCGATGCCGAAATCGACGACTATCTCGCTCGACGAGGGCGAGAAAGTGGCGAACATCACCGAAGCGGACCTCGAAGAGCGCGTCGACGCCGCCGTCGACGAGGTCGGCGGCCTGCCCGTCATCGCGCGCACGACGTACACCCTCGGCGGATCGGGGTCGGGCGTCGTCGACGAGATGGAGGAACTAATCGAACGCGTCCGCAAGGGGCTTCGCCTCTCGCGCAACAGCGAGGTGCTCATCACCGAGTCCATCGCGGGCTGGGTCGAACTGGAGTACGAGGTGATGCGCGACGCCGACGACTCCTGTATCATCATCTGCAACATGGAGAACCTCGACCCGATGGGCATCCACACCGGCGAGTCAGTCGTCGTGACGCCCTCGCAGGTGATTCCCGACGAGGGACACCAGGAGATGCGCGACGCCGCGCTCGAAGTGATCCGCGAGCTCGGGATTCAGGGCGGTTGTAACATCCAGTTCGCCTGGCACGACGACGGCACCCCCGGCGGCGAGTACCGCGTGGTGGAAGTGAACCCGCGCGTCTCGCGCTCCTCGGCGCTGGCGTCGAAGGCGACGGGTTACCCCATCGCCCGCGTGACGGCGAAAGTCGCCCTCGGCAAGCGTCTCCACGAGATAGAGAACGAGATCACCGGCGAGACGACCGCCGCGTTCGAGCCGGCGATCGACTACGTCGTCACGAAGGTGCCGCGCTGGCCCAAGGACAAGTTCGAAGACGTCGACTTCACGCTCGGGACGGCGATGAAGTCGACCGGCGAGGCGATGGCCATCGGCCGGACGTTCGAGGAGTCACTTCTGAAGGCGCTTCGCTCCTCGGAGTACGAACCCGCCGTCGACTGGGCCGACGTGGCGGACGAGGAACTCGAAACGGAGTACCTCGAAAAGCCGTCGCCCGACCGTCCGTACGCCATGTTCGAGGCGTTCGAGCGCGGCTACAGCGTCGCCGACGTCGCGGAACTAACGGGCATCGAGTCGTGGTACGTCGAGCGCTACGGCCGCGTCGTCGAATCGACCGTCGCCGCCGCGGAGGGCGACTTCTCCGCGGCCGCCTCGGCGGGACTGACGAACGTAGACGTCGCCGCGACGGCGGGCGTCGGCGTCGAGGAGGTCGAGATGAGCGTCCCCGACCGCTCGTTCAAGCAGGTCGACACCTGCGCCGGCGAGTTCGAGGCGTCGACGCCGTACTACTACTCGGCGCGGCAGCCCGAGTTCCTCAACGGCGACCCCCTCGACGAGGTCCGCGTCGACCGCGACGCGACGAGCGTCGTCGTCGTCGGCGGCGGCCCCATCCGCATCGGGCAGGGCGTCGAGTTCGACTACTGCGCGGTGCACGCGGTCCGCGCGCTCCGCGAGCAGGGGATAGACGCCCACGTCGTCAACAACAACCCCGAGACGGTCTCCACCGATTACGACACCTCCGACGGCCTGTTCTTCGAGCCGATAACCGCCGAGGAGGTCGCCGACGTCGTCGAGGCGACGGGCGCCGACGGCGTGATGGTGCAGTTCGGCGGGCAGACCTCGGTGAACGTCGGCGAACCGCTGGAGGCGGAACTCGCGCGGAGAGGTCTCGACTGCGAGATTCTCGGCACCACCGTCGAGGCGATGGACCTCGCGGAGGACCGTGACCGGTTCAACGCGCTGATGGAAGAGATGGGCGTCGCCCAACCGCGCGGCGGGACGGCGACGACCGAAGAAGAAGCGCTGGAACTCGCGGGCGACATCGGCTACCCCGTGCTCGTCCGCCCGAGCTACGTCCTCGGCGGCCGCGCGATGCGCGTCGTCGACGACGACGACGAACTGGAGGCCTACATCCAGGAAGCCGTCCGCGTCAGCCCCGACAAACCCATCCTCGTCGACGAGTTCCTCGACGGCGCGGTCGAACTCGACGTCGACGCCGTTTCGGACGGCGAGGACGTGATAATCGGCGGCGTGATGGAGCACGTCGAGTCCGCGGGGGTCCACTCTGGCGACTCCGCCTGCGTCATCCCGCCGCAGTCGCTCGACGCCGAGACGATGGGGCGCGTCCGCGAGGTCACCGAAGACATCGCCCGCGCGCTGGAGACGGTCGGTCTGCTGAACGTCCAGTTGGCGGTGAAGGACGGCGAAGTGTACGTCCTCGAAGCGAACCCGCGCTCCTCGCGGACGGTACCGTTCGTCTCGAAGGCCGCGGGCGTCCCCATCGCCAAGCTCGCGGCGAAAGTGATGGCGGGCGCGTCGCTCGCGGAACTCAGTGTGGAAGAACAGATTCCCGAGCACGCGAGCGTCAAGGAGGTCGTCCTGCCGTTCGACCGCCTCCCGGGGAGCGACCCGCGCCTCGGCCCGGAGATGAAGTCGACGGGCGAAGTGATGGGGACCGCCCGCTCGTTCGGCAAGGCGTACGGGAAGGCGCAGTCTGCGGCCGGGTCGCCGATTCCCGAGGGCGGGACGGCTGTCGTCTCGTTCCTCGGCGACTCGTTCCCCGCGCCGGAGAGCGAGGAGGCCGAAGAGCTCCGCGAAGAGCTCTCGACCGTCTATGACGTCGGCGAGTTCGACGACGTGACCGCGGCGCTTCGCAAGGGCGACGTGGACCTCGTCGTCTCCGACGACCGCGACCTACTGGAGACCTGCGTCTCCGAGGAAGTGCCGTACTTCTCGACGGCGGCGAGTACGAAGGCGGCGCTGACGGCGCTGGACGTCCGCGACGAGCCGCTCGACGTGATGGCCGTCTCGGACCGCCCGCGCCGGACGGCCGAGTGGGGTCGTGACTGAACGCGCGCCTCGACGCCGTCCCCCTCGCGACAGCGTTCGCCGAGCGGACTGTCCGCCGTCCGTGTAAAAGTCGTTATCCAGTCCGAACGCGTAGATGCAGCACAGGGCGGACCGTTGCACGGGGATCGGTGACCTGGTCACCTACGAATCGCGTGCCCGCAGCGGTCCGTCCTGCCTTTTCGTCGGAGCATCGACCGAGAGCGCGGCGGCAGTCGCGTCGACTCAGTCCAGTTTGTTGAGCGCCTCGAAGAAGTCCGAGGACGGGCCGGCGATTCTGAGCGGCGTCTCCGCTCGGCGAATCTCGACTTCCGTCGGCGGCGAGACGGGGTAGGAGTGTTTACCGTCGCTGACGACGACGGCGTCGTCGGCCGTCTCGTCGTCACTCGCGGGACGTTCGTCGGTCTCGTCCCGTCGGCCGACGGCGGTCACCGTCACGGTCACCGTGGCGTCGGGGGCGACGAGAAGCGGCGGCATCCCCTCGTCGGGACACATCTCGTTGACGACGAGGCCGCCGACGCTCGGGTGGACGAGCGGGCCGCGCTCGCTCAGGTTGTACGCCGTGCTCCCCGTCGGCGTCGACACGAGGAGTCCGTCGGCGTGACCGCTGGTGTACAGCGAACCGTCGATTCTCACTTCGAGGTCGACGCCGCCGCCGCGGCCTCGACGGCCGCCCTGAACGACGATCTCGTTCGTCGCCGGGTCGCTTCGCCAGCCGTCGCCGACGGCGACGAGTCGGGGGACGACGCGGACGCGCTGGTCGCCCTCGCGGACGGCGGCGACCTCCGCGAGCACCGCGTCGACGGCGTCGTCGGGGCCGACGGCGTTCAGAAAGCCGACCTCGCCGAGGTTGACGCCGAGAATCGGCGTGCCGTCGGCGCCGCTGGCCGCGAAGAGGAACGTTCCGTCGCCGCCGATGCTGACGATGAGGTCGCAGTCGCCGAGCGCCTCGACCGGGCGACCGTCGAGGCCGAGCAACCGGCCGGTCGCTTCGTCGAGGGTCACGGAGGCGTCTACGGCCGAGAGTTGCTCTCGAAGTTCTTCAGCGAGCGTGGTCGCTCTGGTGTTTCCCTTCTGAGCGACGATGCCGACGTTCATGGAACGGCTTCGCCCGCGGCCGTCAAAAGCGCACCGTACGGGCAACATTGATAGCGGCGGCATCCGAGAGACGGACGATGAGTAGTCGACCGCCAGGGGGGAGTCGCCGCGCCGGACCCGACCGTGGTCCACGCGCGACGGAGAGACGATGAGCGAGGACGACGACGACTGGTTCGAGCAGGCGCTCCGCGACGGAGAGGACGGGAGTGACGGAGAGGGGAGTGACGGAGAGGGGGGACGTGACGAAGACGTGAGACGCGACGAGGACGAGAGACGCGACGAAGACGGAGGACGCGACGAAGATGGAGGACGCGACGAGGACGAGAGACGCGACGAAGACGACGAGGGCGCGGGCGTCGAGACGGAGAGCGGCGAGGACTCCGACCGGCCGGCCGCCTCCGAGACGCCCGACGGTGAAACCTTCGGTTTCGGAGGCTTCGGAGGCGGAGAGTCCGGTTTCGGTGGTTCCTCGGGAGGCGACGAGGACCTCGGTTTCGGAGAGGGGTTCGATAGCGCCGACGGCGACGACTTCGGCTTCGGCGGGTTCGACGACGACCCGCGCGACGAGGAGTTCGGCTTCGGCGGCGGCAACGACGCCTTCGGTGGCGAGGAGTTCGACGAAGAGGCGCTCGACTCCAGTATCGAGCGGGTCAGAATCGGCATCGACGGCCTCGACGAGATGATTCTCGGCGGCGTCCCGAAGCGGTCGCTCATGGTCGCTATCGGCAGCGCCGGGACCGGGAAGACGACGTTCGGCCTCCAGTTCCTCGACGAGGCGCTTCGCGACGACGGGCGAGCGGTGTTCATCACGCTCGAACAGAGTCGCGAGGCGGTGTTGTCGACGGCCGAAGAGAAGGGGTGGCCGTTCCGACGTTACGTCGAGGAGGACCGACTGGCAGTCGTCGAACTCGACCCCGTCGAGATGGCGAACAGTTTGGCGAGCATTCGCAACGACCTGCCCGAACTCGTCGAGGAGTTCGGCGCGGACAGACTCGTTCTCGACTCGGTGTCGCTTCTGGAGATGATGTACGACCACCCCTCGAAGCGCCGAAGCGAGGTGTTCGACTTCGCTCGCTCGCTCAAGGAAGTCGGCGTGACGACGATGCTCACCTCCGAGGCGAAGGAGGACAGCCCCTACACCTCCAAACACGGTATCGTCGAGTATCTCACCGACGCGGTGTTCGTCCTGCAGTACGTCCGCCCGTCGAACTTCCGCGAGACGCGACTGGCTATCGAGATTCAGAAGATACGCGACGCCAACCACTCCCGAGAGACGAAACCGTACGAGATCACCCAGAACGGTATCAGCGTCTACCGACAGGCGAACATCTTCTGAGGAACGTGTTCGGACGGAAGAGTTTCGTCAGAAATTGACAGTCGCCCGACTTTTATCTCCTTTTGCGTTGTACGGAGAGACACCTATGGCCGACAAAACAGAGAGTAAGCAGGAGCGAACAGGGCCAGAGTTCGCGGCCTATCTGCGGAAACTGGCCGACGGGTTCGAATCGGGCGAAGAGGTCCGACTGACCGTCGGGAACAAAGAGGTGACCGTTCACCCGCCGGAGTCGTTCGACACCGAAGTGTCGGTGGTCGAGCGGTCCTCGGCGCTTCGGGGGAACAAGGAGACGGTCGAACTCACCGCAGAGTGGAGGGTGAAGTGAGATGGCGCTCGTCGACAGCGTTCTCATCGTGCTCGTCAACCTGCTCGTCGGGGGGCTCGGTCTCTACCTCGGGGTGAGACTGCTCATCGACAAGCAGGCGAGTTTCGCCTACGCCGTCGTGACGGCGGCTATCGGCGCGCTCGTCTGGGGACTCGTCAGCTTCTTCCTCGGCTGGCTCCCCATAATCGGGCCCGTACTGACGCTACTCGCGTGGGTCGGCGTCATCAACTGGCGTTACCCCGGCGGCTGGGGCAGCGCGGCCGCCATCGGCGTCGTCGCGTGGGTGGCTTCCGTCGCGGTGCTGTACGCGCTCGGTATCTTCGGAATCGTCGAACTCACCGCACTGGGCATCCCCGGCGCCTGAAGCGTCGGAGCGAACGGTCGGCCCCGTTTTCGTGGACCTCCCATCTCCGTGACCGGAGCCGCAGGTTTCGGAGCCGTTGCGACTCACGGCTTCCCGTGGCCGGTGTCTACCGTCTCGGCCACTTCTTCCGCAGTGAGAACCCAGGTGACCGCGGCAGCGACGCCGCCGACGGCAGCACCGAAGGCGCCGAAGAACAGGCCCCCGACCACGAACCCGACCGTCAGCGCCATCAGCACGAAAACGGGGTGGCTCGGCTTCACGGGTCGGTGTACAGTTGCGCTCCGAATGAATCTTTCCGGCGCGGGCGTCCGGTACGCCGCGAGAGGGCCACGAAGACGGGGCGAACCGCCGACTCGTCTACGGCGAGAACGTCTCGTAGTGGACGATTTCGTCGACCGACCGACGCAGTTTCCGCTCGTTCTCGACGTCGTCGGCGTCGTCAGGCGCGTAGCCGAGCGTCACCAGCATCACGGGTTCGTACTCGTCGTCGATGTCGAACGTCTCGACGAGCGCGTCGGCGTCGAACCCTTCGAGCGGACAGGAGGCGACGCCGTGGTTCCACGCCGCGTACATCAGCGACATCGCCACGAGCGACGTGCTCCGCGTCGTCCAGACGCGGCGCTCGGACTCGGGCATCTCGGCCATCCCTTCGACGTTCGCGCGAACCGCGTCGCGGACGTCCTCGTTCGGCAGGTAGCCTTTCTCCAACCAGTCGTCGAGTACTCGGTCGGCGTGCGCCTCGGGGTCTTTCGACCCGAGGACGACGACGCTCGCCGCGGCGTCGCCGACGTGTTCCTGCCCGCCGGCGACCTCCTGCAGTTTCGCCTTCGACGCCTCGTCGCGGAGAACGAGGAACTCCCACGGCTGGAGGTTGTACCCCGAGGGGGCGTAGCGAGCCTGCTCGAATATCGCTTCGAGCGTCTCGTCGTCGATGTCTTCGTCGGTGTACTCGTGCACGGAGCGGCGCGTCTCGATGACTTCTCTGAACTCCATCGTTCCAAGGTCGGAGCGAGAGCCCACTAAACCGGACGGTGTCCCTCGGATATTCCGGTATCTGCGTGACACGTTCGTCGGGGACGGCCGTCGTCGCCGGCTATCTGACGACGGTCACTGGCACCGGCGACTCGCGGACGACGGCCTCGGTGACGCTCCCGAGCAGTATCCGCGAGACGCCGGTTCGACCGTGGCTCCCCATCACCACGTGGTCGAACTCTCCGTCCTCGACGGCGTCGAGGATCGCTCGCGTCGGGCGTCCGACATCCGTGCGCGTCCGCACCGACTGCTCGACGATCGACGCCGCGTCCGCCAAGAGCGACGCCGACCGCTCCTTCTCGCTCTCGTACCACTCCTCGGCGCCGCTCGGAATCCCGGCGCTCGGGTTGCCTCCCGCGCCCGCCGGGTTGATGACGTGGAGTATCGTTACCTCCGCGTCGGGCCACTCCTCGGCGACGAACGAGAGCGCCGCCGTCGACTGCGGCGACCCGTCGACCGGAACGAGGATGCGTTTTGTCATACCTCGATATAGGTTCCGCTCCGAGTAAAATACGTTCCGGTGGGCGCAGAGCGCCGTCGAAGTACTCCCGGAGTAGCTGGACGAACTCCGGACGGACGAGCCTCGGGAGGCAGCGAGACGGAACCGGGGCGAAGCAGCCGGTTAGCGCCCGTGTCTCGTCAGGCACTTCGACAGCCCGATGAGTTCGACGGGCTCGGAGTTGTCCGGCGAGTAGACGACCATCTGGCCCTTCTCCATGTACGGCACCTTGCTTTCGAGGTTCGGTGGGATGTTCACCGACTTGATGGCGTCCTCGTCGCCGAGGTTCAACACGAGTTTCGTGTTTATCTGCTTGAACACCGAGTCGGCGACGTCCTGGGGGTCCTGCGTGATGAGAAACAGCCCGAGACGCTCCTTTCGGCCCTGTTTGGCCGCCTCGGTGAACTTTCCGATGACGTTTCTGGCCTGCACGCTGTCGGCGTCGGCGAGGAAGTTGTGCGCCTCGTCCATCCCCAGTACGACCGGCGTCTCGTCGATGCGGTCGTACTCGGGGTCGTTCGAGAGCTTCTCGTCGATGAGCAGACTCGACACCGCGAGGACGACCATCTCCGCCGCGCGGCTGTTGGAGACGTGGTACGTCGGTACGACCGTGAGCCCGCCGGGTCTGACGAGCTGGTGGACCAACTCGGTGATGGGTTTGGCGTCGCCGTCGAACACGTCGTTGGCCGCTTTGGTCCGCGTCTTCCGCTTGACCGCGTCGAACGTCGCTTCGTGGACGTGGCCCGACTCGTCGAGCTCCTCGCGCAGCGCCGGGTCGTCGAGGAACGACTGGAACCCCTTGTACGTCCCGGACGGGTTCTGCCGGAAGTAGCGGTCGAGTAACAGCGTGAGCGCGTTGTACTGGTTGTCGTTGAGCGCCGCGCCCGCGACGAGCCACGGCCAGCGCCGCACCATCGAGAACGGGATGGTGAAGCGGACGCGTTCGGCGCGGTGGCCCTCGCCGGGGTAGGAGGCGTCGCCGACCTGCGGGACGAACGCGAGCGTGTCGTCGTGGCCGCCGTAGGCGACGCCCTCGCGTTCGAGGCGGCGGGCGAACTCGCTATCCAATTCCGGGTTGTCGTCGTGCATCTGCGCGTACTCGTCCTGCGGGTCGAACTGAACGACCGCGGGCCGGGCCGTCCGACCGTCGCCCATCTCGTAGGTTCGCTCTTCGGCGAGGTACTGTCGAAGCACGTTCTTCGAGGCGTGGGTCTTCCCCGACCCCGTCCCGCCGGCGACGAGCGTGTGCCGGAAGACGAGCGGGTCGCCCTCGCTGTAATCGTCCTTCACCCGGTAGTCGATGGTCGGCGGGTCGGCGGCGGTGCGGACCTTCTCGCCGCCGACCGAGAGGTGGCCCAAGAAGACGCCGTCGCCCGGAATCTTCAGTCCCGTCTTTATCTCGTCGGCGTCGGTCGCCTCCGTCACCGTCGCGCCGGGTTTGGGCACGCGGTCGGTCATCCGGCGTTTCAGTTCGCCGCCGTCTTCCCGCTGGCTCTGCCCGCTCGAACGGTCCGAGGAGCTGCGCTCCTCGCTATCTTCGTAGAGGACCGCGACGGGGTCGAGCGCCGCGACGAACTTGTAGTCGCGTTCGGGGAACTCGGTCCGGCGCATCGCGCGGCGGGCGTGAATCTCCGTCGCGTCGTCGGCCTGGAACTCCTGTGCGTACTCCAGCCCGGTGATTCGGCAGAACAGCGTCTCGTCGTCCGGGTAGGGGACGAGCAGGTACTTACCGAGGCGGACGGTGTCGCGGTTGCCGGTCGTGACGAACGCGCGGAGGGCGGTGTCGCGCTCGTCTTCGGCGACGCAGAGCCCCTGCGACACCGAGAGCGCGCCGATACCGCGGTCGGCAGTGGCCGGTTCAACGTCGAGGCGGTCGAACGACTCCTCGGCGGAGTCGGTCCCGTCCGACACGGAACCGCCGCTCCCGTCGTCGAGTCCGCCGGCGTCGGCGTCGGAGGCGCCCGCGTCGGAGGCGTCGGTCCGCGACTCGGCGGACGAGTCGCCGTCGTCGTCGGGGTCGAAGTCGGTGAAGTCACCGAGGTTAGACATATCTCGGGACACGACGGCCCCCTTGATGGACCTTTCCCTCCGGCGGACGACTCGGTGGGAGCGTTCGGACTACCGCTTTTTACGCTCGCGCACGTACGTCGGGTATGCTTCTGGTTCGCGGTTCGGGCGGCGGGACGGCGCTCACCGGCACGGTTTTCGAGCGCGGCGAGACCGCGCCGTCGTTCAAGGGCGCGCCCGACGAGGACGCGCCGTACGTCTGGGTCTGCGACGAGTTCTACGAGGTCGAAAGCGGCGGTTCGCCGACCGAGATCGACGGCGAGACGATTCGCGTCGCCTTCGAGTCGCCGATGCCCCGCGGATTCGACACGCGAGACCAGGCGCTGGCGGCGGCGAAGGAACACATCCGGACGCAGTTCGCGCGCGTCGGCGTCGCCGAAGGCGACGTGACGATAGCAGTCGAGAAGGCAGAGCCCGGTCGTCGGTGAGTACTCCACCCGCCCTCAGAACAGCCCTCCCCAGCGGATACCGTCGTAGGTGCGGACGTACTCGGTGCCGACGTCTTCGGCCAACTTCCGCCGGAGCGACGCCTTCTCGTGGGCGCTGATTCGGGCGAGCTCGTCGGCCTTCGTGACCGCGGGCGGCGGGCCGCGGGCCCCGGCGACGTCGTGGAGAATCTGTCGCGCGAGTCTCGCGCGGCGTTCGGCGTCGCGGGTGAACGCGTACGGCGCTTCGACTTTGTAGAGCACGCCGTGTCGCGGGTCGTAGAGGACGAAGAACGTCACCTCGTACAGTTCCGGATCGAGCTTCCGTTCGACGCCGAGAGCGTCGCCGTCGGCCGCGAGCGTCCGGTCGGAACCGCCCCGGGAGACGAACCACGAGGTGAACGTGAGGTCGTCGGTCAGGCGCGTCGTCTCCCCTGCGGCGTCCGGCCGGGTTCGCCGCTCTAACAGCCGGGAGAACAGCGCCGTATCGTCGGCCCAGGGCGCGTCGACGCCTTTCGTCTGCAGCGTCCGAGTGACGAGCTTCGAGATCGGGTTCTTGACGAAGCCGACCAGCGGCACGTCGCGCTCGACGAACCGCTCGACGAGTCGAACGTAGTTCTCCACGATGTGGCGCGGTTTCGCCTCCTCGGCGAGTTCGCGGAGTTCGGCGTCCCGGTCCCGCCAGTTGAACAGCTCCTTCGGGTAGATGGGACCGTCGAGAATCAGGAGGTCGGAGACGTCGTCGGCGTGCCGGAGCGCGTGCTCGCTCTCGGCGAGGTACAGCGACAGCGCGTGGACGACGCCCTCTGCGTACCGGTTCACGTTGGGCGCTTGGAGCACCCGGAGGCGACTGTACGCCTCGTCGTGGGTCTGCCACTCGGTGCCGAGTTTCGCGTAACGGTCGTTCGTGTGCGTCGTGAGGACGATGCTGCGCGAGCGATGCAGGTCGAGGTCCGAGGGGACGCTCGCCATCGCGGCGTGCGCCATGTCGAGAACCAACCCGTTCTCGAACGTGGTCGGGTTGATCGTCCCCGAGTCGAGGCCGTGAACCGTCTCGAACGGCCGGTCGGTGAGGGCGACGTCGTCGACGTCGGCGGCGCGCAGCGACTGCTCGCCGAGCGGTTCGACGACCGTCCGGCCGTCGTACCGCAGCGGGTCCAACCACTCGTCCCACACCGTCCGCGCGAGGTCCGTGTGGTCGCCGTCGTCGACGTTCTCCGCGAGTTCGCGGGCGAGCGCCGCGATGCCGTCGACGTGGACGGGGTCGAGGGTCATACCCCCGACTGGGTGCTTCATCCGATAAAAAGCCACGCGGTCGCTCGTCGACGGTCGGGCGGAGTGGCAGCCAGTCGCAGCGACGGCGGCGAGAGTTGCGCGGCGTTGCGGGGGTTCGGAGGATTCGGAGGGTTCGAGCGTTTCGAGCGTTTCGAGCGCTTCGCGGTCCGTCTCGGTCGGTGAGCGCCTCAGTCGGCGTTCTGCGGGGCCGAACGCGGCGACGGCGACTCGGAACCGATATCGAACTGGTCGCTGTACGGGTGCGGCGAGCGCAACAGGGCGATGAGACTCCACATGACGCCGGTCAGAAGCGACCCGACCGCCGAGAGCGTCATGCCGAGCGTGAAGAACGTGGTTCCATAGACGATGCCGATAGTGGCGGAGGGGAGCGTCGTCCCGAGCGGGACGTTCGCCATCGAGTCGCGCAGCGTCGGCACGAGGACGATGAGCGAAAAGACGCTGCCAGCCAAGAAGATGAGGTCTTGCCACATCATCGGTTCAACACTCCTGCGGGGTTTTCGGAGGAAATCTTACTCATCGAATAGAAGCAGACGACTGCCTTTGAAAAGACTTACTCATTGTTGAGTAAATACAATCGTGACGGTTCGATTTGTCAGCGAGTGTCGTGGTCGGCCTCAGTCGTCGCGGGCGAGAACCGCCTCGAACACCGGGAGAATCCACTTGACCTGCGCGCCGTCTTCGACGAACGCGAGCGTTCGCGGGGGTCGAACCGCCTTCGGTCGGACGCGGAGGTTCTCCGTTTCGGCGGCTTCGGCCGCCGTCGTCGGTTCGACGAGGAACTCCACGCGTGCGCGGTCGGACTGGACGTACACCTCGGCGAGTCGGAACCGGTTCTCGTCGGCGGCGCTGTCGGCGCTGTCGGCGCTGTCGGCGTCCGCGTCGGCAGCGTACGACTCAGTGTCAACGGCGTCGACGGCGTAGGCGAACGCGCCGTCGACCGTCGCTTCGACGTCCGGGTCGGCGTCGACGACGCGAAGTCGCGCGGAGGAGCCGCCGCCTTCGAGTTCGGAGGCCAGTAGCTGTGCGATGCGCTTCCCGTCGATGGGTCGGTCGTCGGCCATGCGGGGAGAAGGCGCGTCTCGGGTTACTCGGCTTCGGTTTCGGTCAGGTCGGCCCGGACGGCGCCGGCGACGTCGTCGACGTCGACGCCCTCGCTGCGGGCGGTGAGTACCGCTGCGGTCTCGAGCGTCACGCCGAGGCGGTGCTGGCGCTCGTTGGCCGTCGCGACCGCGCGCTGCTTGTCGACGCCGGCGGCGACCATCGCGTCGAGGATGCGCTCGAACGTCGACTGCTCGCGGAGGATGGACTCGTCGGGAACGAACTCGCGCGGGATTTCCACGTCGTCGGGGTCGAACGCGGGGACGAGGTCGCCGCTGTCCTCGTCGCGGTCGAGTAGGCCGCGGCCGACCGCCACGTCGACGAGGCGTTTCGCCTGGTCCGGCGAGAACCAGCCGCGGTCCAGCGACAGCACGACGACGAACTCGCCCTCGCCGAGGCGTTCGCTCCCGCGCTGGCGAAACGGGACGGCCGTCGCGGTCTGCAGACTCATGAGCGAGACCACGGCGGCGGCGGTCACTAAAGTTTGCTACTCGCGGCGCGTTCGAGAGTGCTCCGCGCGAACCGGCGCGTGCGTCGTCTGAGTCCGGCGATGCAAGTTCGAGCGATTCAAGTAGTTGCTGGCAGTTCTTCGGGGTATGAAGGACCAAGGACGCTCCCAGCGGAAGCGAACCGGCGGTCGCCTCCGACCGTCCAGCAACAAGAAGCGCTACCAGCTCGGTCGTGAACCGGCCGAGACCACCGTCGGCGAACCCCGATTCCGGACCATCGACTCCCGGGGCAGCAACACGAAGACCCGCGCGCTGGCGACGAACGTCGCGCAGGTCGCCCAGGGCGGCGAGGTCGGCCAAGCCGACATCGAGAACGTCGTCGACAACCCCTCGAACGTCAACTACGCGCGCCGAAACATCATCACGAAAGGCGCAATCATCGACACCTCCGCCGGTCGCGCACGCGTGACCTCCCGTCCGGGCCAGACCGGACAGGTCAACGCCGTGCTCGTCGACGAGGAATAGAACGCCCACCTTTTACGCTGCGGGCTGCCTCCGGCAGCCCTCGGTAAAAGCTGGACCAAAAGCACTCCTCCTTCGCTCCACTTCGTTCCGCTCAGTCGTCGGCCCGCTCGCTCACGCCGGGAGAGCGAAGCTCTCCCGAGCTCTCGTTCGCCTCCGGCTCACGAGAACTCCGTTCGCTCGCGGAACGATGAGTCGGCGATAACCAACTTCGGCTACTGTAGACGAGCAGTTCTACCACGAGCGAGGGCGTAGCCCGAGCGAGTGGGCCGAGGAGAGAACGGAAGCCGCGAAGCGGCTGGAGTGAACGACGAGCGCTTTTGGTCCAGCTTTTACCGAGCGGACGGCGAAGCCGTCCGCGCAGCGTAAAAGGTGGGCGTCAAAAGGTGGCGTTACGGCGTGGGCGCGGCCTTCTGTAGCGCCGTCTCGGCGATGTTGCCGCCGTAGTCGGCGCTGCGCGAGAGCGAGTCGACGATAAGGCCGAGCATCTGGGCGCGGACGGGGTCGAGGTCGCGGAGCAGTTCGTCGATGGTGCGCGCGTGCTCGTCGATCTCTTGAACGGACTCGCGGGCCTCGTTGGCGACTTCGGTCGCTTCGACGCTGTCGTCCGAGAAGAGGGCGTCCATCCCCGCGTCGACGACGGTGGTCGCGTCCTCGTGCAGTTCCCAGAGCGCGTCGAGCACGTCGTCCTGAACCGGTTCCTCGATGTTGAGCGTCAGATGCGCGATCTTCGTCGCGTGGTCGGCGATGCGTTCGAGCTGCCGGGCGGAGGAGTGGTAGTCGAAACAGACCTCCCGCGGGAGCCCCAGTTCTTCGGCGGCTTTCGGCGTCCGAAGCGTCGCGCGGAAGATGCGCGAGACGACCATGTAGAGGCGGTCGACGTCGTCGTCGCGTTGGATGACGTCTTGCGCCATATCCATGTCGAGTTCGGCGAGCGCGCTCACCGCGTCTTCGAGCATCGACAGCGCGATGAGTCGCATCCGGGTGACGGCGTTGTGAATCGAGAGCTCCGAGGAGTCCAGCAGGTCGCGGATGACGATGCGGTCGCGGGTCTCCTCTAACACTTCGAGGCCGACGAGCCCCTGCGTCGCTTCCCGGACGGTCCGCCGCTGGTCGTTCGTGATGCGGCCGCTCTCGAGGGCGATGACGTCGAAGCCGCTGACGTACATCGTCATCACCGCGCGGACGAGTTCCTGGCCCTCCAACTTCGAGATGTCGAGCGTGCCCTCGGTCCGTTCCTCCTCGGTCCGTGGCGTCAAGAACAGCGAGTCCCCCTCCGGGTAGAACTCGACTTCGCTTCCGGCGCTGACGCCGTTTTCGGTCGCCCACTCTTTCGGAATCGATACCGTGTACGTCGACCCGCCCGTCACCTGCACCTTTCGCGTCTCGACCATGAGAGAAGGTGGGGCATCGCCATAATAAATCTACTCCTTATCTATATATTGTAGTGGCAAGATACAGCGAGATACCTATCTTCGACGACCAGTGTCGGACCGGTCTCTTTCCGGCCTCCTCCGGAAAGCGTCCGTTACGAGACGTTCCCGAGGTACTGTTTTCGATTAACGGAGAAAAGAAGGATTTAAGCAGGGATTGTCGGCGGTATCCGTTTGAACCGACGACGCGTGGGTGCGCCTCGTACACCGATTGCGGTGGATAGTAATTCACGTACATAACGCTATATAGCTGTCATAGCAGGGTACTTATGTCTCACTCGGCCATGAACGATTGATGACGCAACAGACGTCGGGCGAGAGGGGCGGCGTATCACGGCGTAAGTTCCTCGTCGGTGCAGGAACGGCTGGGGTAGTCGGCGTCGCCGGCTGTACCACAAATCCCGGTGCAAGTTCTGGCGGTTCCAACGGGAACGGGAGCTCCGGAGACGGCTCCGGGGGCGGCGGCTCCGGTGACCTCTCCGGCGAGGTCATCATCAAAGGTAGCAGTACGGTTTATCCGGTCTCCGAGGCGATGGCCGAGGAGTTCATGAAGGAACACGACGTGAACGTCTCGGTCGACTCGACCGGCAGCGGTGGCGGCTTCGAGAACCACTTCTGCCCCGGAAACGCCGACATCAACGGCGCGTCGCGTCCGATAAAGGAGACCGAAGTCCAGAGCTGCGGCGACAACGGCGTCGAGCCCGTCGAGTTCCAGGTCGCCAGTGACGCGCTGACGGTCGCCGTCAACAACGACGCCGACTGGGTCGACTGCCTGAGTTTCGAGCAGCTCTCGCAGATCTGGCGTCCGGACGGCGCGCAGAAGTGGAGCGACATCAACTCCGACTGGCCCGACGAGGAGTTCGAGCTCTACGGGCCGGCCTCGTCGTCCGGGACGTTCGACTGGTTCATCGACAACGTCATCCAAGACGCTGACACGATACGCGACGACTACGAACCCACCGAGAACGACAACCGCATCATCCAGGGTATCCAGGGCTCGGAGTACGCGATGGGCTTCTTCGGATACGCCTACTACGAGGAGAACCGGGACAACGTCAAGGCGGTCAAGATAAAGGAGAGTGAGGACGGCAGTTGCACGGAGCCGAGCATCGAGAACGCCAAGATCGGCGACTACCCGATGGCGCGGCCCCTGTTCATCTACGCGGCGCAGTCCTCACTCGAGGAGAAAGAACAGGTCTACGCGTTCACGGAGTACTACCTCGAACAGGCCGAGACGGACCTCGTCAGTCGGATCGGGTACGTTCCCTCCAGCGCGGAGCTACGCGACGAGAACCTGAGCAAGCTCGAACAGTACAGCGGCGAGTAAGTCGGGTCGGAGAGACCCCGATTTCAGCGGATAGACACGTACACACGACCGAAAACGAATCATGCCGCTTTTCAAGATGCACGACACAGTCACCACAAGATGAGCCAGGAAAGTAACACACCCGACTTCGTCGGTCGTTCGGGGATCCGCTCTGCGCGGGAGCAGAGCATCAAGTGGCTGTTGTTCGGTTGTGCCGCACTGTCGGTGGCGGTCACGGCCGCCATCGTCGCGACGCTCCTGTTCGACGCCGTGGACTTCTTCCTCGCCGTATCACCGCTGGACTTCTTCCTCGGTACGTCGTGGAGTCCGACGATACAGCAGGAGTTCGGCGTTCTCCCGCTCGTCGCCGGAACCCTGTTCGTGACCGCGCTCTCGGCGCTCATCGCCATCCCGGTCGGCGTCGCGTCGGCGACGTATCTGAGCGAGTACGCCAGCACCAAGACGCGGTCGGTGATCAAGCCGGCCCTCGAAATCCTGGCCGGAATCCCGACGGTCGTCTACGGGTACTTCGCCCTGGTTTATCTCACGCCCGCGCTCGAGTGGCTCGGGCTCCCACTGAGCACGTTCAACGCGCTCAGCGCCTCCATCATGATCGGCATCATGATCGTCCCGATGGTGTCGAGTCTGAGCGAGGACGCGATGAGCGCCGTCCCCGACTCGCTCCGGCAGGCCGGGTACGGGATGGGCGCGACGAAACTGGAGGTGTCGACCGGTGTCGTCATTCCGGCGGCGGCGTCCGGCATCTTCTCGTCGTTCATCCTCGCGCTCTCGCGGGCCATCGGCGAGACGATGATCGTCGTCGTCGCCGCCGGGATGCGCCCTCGGCTCGTCCCGAGCCCGTTCGAGTCGCTCGAGGTGATGACCGCCGCGATGGTCCAGCTCGTGACGACGGACATCGCGGGCGGGTCGACCGCCTACAAGGCGATGTTCGCCATCGGAATCACGCTGTTCACTATCACGTTCGCAATGAATCTCGCCAGTACGTTCGTCGCGTCGCGGTACCGGGAGGAGTACCAATGAGTCGCCGAACCGCCGGCGCGTCGATGGAGGGGTGCCGCTGATGGCGGCCGAGACCGAGGGAGCGACCGGCGACTGGTTCGGCGACGCCGAACGAATCAGCCGTCTCCCGGGGAAAGTGTTCGCGGCGGCCTGCCTGTCGGCGACGCTGTTCGGCATCGTGATGGTCGCCGGACTGCTCGTCTACGTGACGAAGGACGCGATTCGGCCGTTCACCGCGAACCCGGGGTGGTTCCTCGTGTTCTTCCTGACGTTCGTCCTCCCGTCGACGGCGTTGCTCGGCTACTTCAGGCGGCGCGGCGACGGCGAGGCGACCGTCGCGCTGACCGCACTCGGCGTCCCGCTGTTCGGCTCGCTACTCGGTAGCGGCGTGTTGCTGCTGTTCATCGACGTGCTCAGCATCGTCGAGTGGCTGGCGTTCGTCGTCGCCGCCGTCGTCACCGGGGGCGTCCTTCTCGGTCACAGGCGGGCCCGAACGAGAGCGTCGTTCCTCGAAGAGGCGGTCGTCGCCGTCGTCGCGCTCTTCGTACTCGCGCCGGTGACGTTCGAGTTCGTCGCCACCTTCCCGACCGTTCCGCAAGCGTGGCTCATCTACCTGCTCACGTTCGGTCTCGGCGGAGCGGTCGTCGGTGGGCTGATCGTCGCCCGGCGGCGAAACGACCAGCGCGCCGGCCTCGTCGCCGGGGGCGCGCTACTGGCGACGGTCACCGCCGGCGTGTTCATCGACCCCTCGACCGGAATCACACCGCCGGTGTGGGTCATCCTCTTCACGTTCGCGGGGGTGCCGACGGCGCTGTACGTCGAGGGCGTCGTCCGCCGTCGGGACCACCGTCCCGTCGGCCTCGCGTTCCCGCTGGTCGCCATCGCCGGGATACTCCTCGGTGCGGTACTGGTCGAGATGCTCGGATTCGCCGGGCCGGAAGCGTGGCTCGATCTCCAGTTCCTCACCAGCGCGAACTCGCGGTTCCCCGAGGAGGCGGGCATCTACCCGGCGCTCATCGGGTCGGTGATGATGATGGTCGTCGTCGCCGTTTCGTCGTTCCCCATCGGCGTCGGCGCGGCGCTGTACCTCGAAGAGTACGCGCCGAGCGACGGCCCACTCGGCGTCGTCGTGAAGTTCATCGAGATAAACATCGCGAACCTCGCGGGCGTCCCGTCGGTCGTCTACGGGTTGCTGGGGTTGGCGCTGTTCGTCAACTGGCTCAACTTCGCCAGCGGTATCGTCGTCGTCGGCGGGATGACCGTCGGACTGCTCATCCTGCCCATCATCATCATCTCGGCGCAGGAGGCGATCCGAGCGGTTCCGGGGTCGCTCAGACAGGCGTCCTACGGGATGGGTGCGACCCGCTGGCAGACGATTCGTCGGGTCGTCCTTCCCGAGGCGCTGCCGGGCATCCTCACGGGGAGTATCCTCGCGTTCGGTCGCGCCATCGGGGAGACGGCACCGCTTCTGATGATCGGTGCCGCCGCGTCGGTGTTCCAACCACCGGGCGGCTTCTTCGACATCTTCAGCGCGATGCCGCGTCAGATCTACGCCTGGGTCGGTCAGCCGTCCCAGGAGTTCCAGTACGGCGTGATGGCGGCGGGCGTCGTCACGCTTCTCGTCGTCATGTTGTCTATGAACGCCGCAGCGATACTTATCCGCAACAAATATGAGCGGAGGTCGTGAACAATGAGTAAGGATACTATGACTACGTCCGAACAAGACACCGAGAGCGGCAGTAGCGTCGAATCGCAAACGTCGCCGCGTCCCGGTTCGGGGGTAGTCGACAGCACCGAGCAGAACCGTTCCCAGCGCGCCGAGACGGTCGTCTCGTCCAAGGACCTCGACGTGTTCTACGGCGACACGCAGGCGCTACAGAGCATCGACATCGAAATCCCGAAGCGACAGGTGACCGCGATGATCGGTCCGTCCGGCTGCGGGAAGTCGACGTTCCTCCGGTGTATCAACCGGATGAACGACCTCATCGAATCCTGTCGTATCGACGGCGAGCTGCGGTTCGAGGGCAAGAACGTCTACGACGACGACGTCGACCCCGTCGCGCTTCGCCGCCGTATCGGGATGGTGTTCCAGTCGCCGAACCCGTTCCCGAAGAGCATCTACGAGAACGTCGCTTACGGCCTCAAGATACAGGGCAAGACCGAGAACTTGGACGAGAAGGTCGAGAACGCCCTCAAGTCGGCGGCGCTGTGGGACGAGGTAAAGGACCGCCTCGACGAGTCCGGTCTCGACCTCTCGGGCGGTCAACAGCAGCGACTCTGCATCGCCCGCGCCATCGCCGTCGACCCCGACGTCATCCTGATGGACGAGCCGGCCTCGGCGCTCGACCCGGTCGCCACCTCGCAGGTCGAAGACCTCATCGCCGACCTCGCGGAGGACTACACCGTCGTCATCGTCACACACAACATGCAGCAGGCGGCGCGCATCTCCGACAAGACCGCGGTGTTCCTCACCGGCGGCGAACTCGTCGAGTTCGGCGACACTCAGCGGATATTCGAGAACCCGGACAGTCAGCGCGTCGAAGATTACATCACCGGCAAGTTCGGGTAACCGACCGTGCCGCGCGAGCAGTTCCAGCGCGAACTCGACGACCTGCGCGACGAGGTGCTCACCATGGGTGAGGCCGTCGTCTCCCGCCTTCGAAAGGCGCTTTCGGCGCTCGAAGCCCGCGACTCCGAGAGAGCGCGATCGCTCGCGGAGCGTGACCACGAGATCAACGAGTGGTATCTCCGACTCGAGAGCCGCTGTGTCGACCTCCTCGCGCTCCAGCAACCCGTCGCGGGCGATCTCCGTCTCGTCGTCGCTTCGTTCAAGATCATCACCGACCTCGAACGCATCGCCGACCTGGTGACGAACATCTGCGGGTACCACCTCTCGCGGGAGCGCGAACTGTTCCCGGAGGTGAATCTCCAGGACCTCGGAGACATCGCCGCGGAGATGGTCGAGGACGCACTGGCGGCGTACGCAGGCGCCGACGCCGACGCCTGTTACGCG
Organism: Haloprofundus sp. MHR1; assembly: GCF_005155585.1. NCBI lineage: Archaea > Methanobacteriati > Methanobacteriota > Halobacteria > Halobacteriales > Haloferacaceae > Haloprofundus > Haloprofundus sp. MHR1. Next base: position 674,611 of record NZ_CP039833.1, on the reverse strand, counting down.
GTCGCCGACCGCGACGACGAACTCGACGGCCTCTGCGAACGCGTCGGCGAACTCGTCGTCCGCGACCTCGTCGAATCCGCTCCCGACGACCGAAGCGGGTCGCTGTTCGGCGAAGTGAACCGATTCCTGCTCACGGTCCGCGACATCGAGCGCGTCGGCGACCACGCGGTCAACATCGCCGCGCGCACGCTCTACATGGTCGAAAGCGACGACGCGCTCATCTACTAAACCTCGACCTTCGTACTGCGTCGGGTGTGTTCGCTCCGTCTGCGGGCGACCTACGAGTCGCCCGCACGGCCTGCGAGACCTCCGGTCTCGCTTCGCTCACACACCGCGCCTTGCAAAAAGCTCGGCCAGAAAGGGCCGCTCGCTCACTCGCGCCGCTCGTTCGCTCACGGTACGAGGGTCCGAACACTCACCGCTCGTCCACTCATCGCTCGTCCACCCACCGCTCGGTCCCCGCAGAACCGCCCACGGTCGAAACAAACGGGCCGCGGTGACCGACTCAGGCACAACATACATTACACCGACCGACGCATGTCGGAGGTATGCCGCGAAACGAATACCAATCTCAACTCGAATCTCTCCGCGAGGACGTTCTCTACATGAGCGAAGTGGTCAGCGAACGCCTGCGGATGGGGATGGACGCGCTCGAACAGAAGGACGAACAGCTCGCCGAGGAGATCATCGAGGGCGACGCCGAGATAAACCGGATGTACCTCGACCTCGAACAGCAGTGTATCGACCTCATCGCCCTCCAACAGCCGGTCGCTGGCGACCTCCGCTTCATCGCGGCGTCGTTCAAAATCATCACCGACCTCGAACGCATCGCCGACCTGGCGACGAACCTCGGCGGCTACGCCAAGAGCGCCGAGCGCGACGTGTTCCCGGATGTCGACATCCAACGGATCGGCGACCTCACGCTGGAGATGCTCAGCGCGGCGATGGACGCGTACGACCGCGACGACCCCGACGCCTGTTACGACATCGCCGACCGAGACGACGACCTCGACGCGATGTGCGAGGCCGCGAGCGAAATCGTCGTCCGCGACCTCATCGAAGCCGACACCACCGACAGCGGAAACATCGAGAGTCGGATGCAGGACGTCTCTCGGCTCCTGCTCACGGTCCGCGACCTCGAACGCGTCGGCGACCACACGGTCAACATCGCCGCGCGCACGCTCTACATGATCGAAAACGACGACGCGCTCATCTACTAGAACCTTTTACACTGCGTTCGGGCGGCTGCGCCGCCCTCACTCGGCAGAAGGTTCATCAAAAACACTCCGTCCTCGCTTCGGCCTTTGGCCTCCGCTCGGTCGTCGGTCCGCTCGTTCGCTTCGCTCACTCGCGGTACAGTGAACACATGCGCACCGTACAGCACCGCCCCGCGACTGCACTACCCCGCCTGCCGCCGGACCAACGCTTAATCGGCCGTAGCCCACAGTACGGACATGGACGTGGCGATTCTCACGGTCGGCGACGAACTGCTGGCCGGAGATACGGAGAACACGAACGCGACGTGGTTAGCGCGGCAGTTGACCGAGCGAGGCGCGACGGTGACGCGCATACTCACCGTCCCCGACGTGGAGTCGGTCATCGCCGACGCCGTCAGGAGGTGGAGCGACGACTACGACGCCGTCGTCGTAACCGGCGGCCTCGGCGGCACCCACGACGATTTGACGATGGACGGCGTCGCCGAGGCGTTCGGTGTCTCGCTCGTCGTCGACGAGGAGGCGAGAGAGGATATCTTAGAGACCGTCGCCGCGTTCCGCGAGGCGAATCCGGAACTCGCCGAGAACTACGACCTCCGGATAGACGCCGACGCACAGGCGTCGATCCCCGACGGCGCGCGACCGCTTCTCAACCCCGCCGGGCTCTCGCCGGGCTGCGTGATGGAGAACGTCTACGTCCTCCCCGGTATCCCGGACGAGATGCGCGCGATGTTCGACCGCGTCGCCGACGAGTTCGGCGGCGACGTCACCTCCGAGACGCTCCGGACACCCGCCCCCGAGGGCGCGGTGACCTCACAGCTCGCGCAGGTCCGCGACCAGTACGACGTCGCCGTCGGCAGCTACCCCTCTCGCGGCGAGGAGTACAACCGAATCAAAGTCACGAGTCAGGACCCCGGGGCCGTCGACGCGGCGGTGACGTGGCTTCGCGAACACGTGGGAATCGTCGAAGAGTAGCGGCGTTAGCGCTGTTACAAGCTGTTGTACCGCGAGCGAACGCAGCGAGCGAGCGGGCCGAGGAGAGAATGGAGCGAGTGAAACGAGCGAAATGAGCGACGAGTGCTTTTGGTGAAGCTTTTGCCGAGGGTGCGCGCCTACGGCGCGCGCCCGTAGCGCAAAAGCTTCATTGGAAGCCGATACGACCGCCGCCGCGTTCGGCGAACTGGTCGCCGCGGCCGCCGCCCTTGAACTGGTCCTGCATCTGCTCGTAGTAGTCCATCAGGTCGTCGGTGATGGTCGGGCGAACGTTCTCCATCGCCTTGCGGAAGTGCCGCATCTCGATCTCGTCGGCGTCGTCGTCCTCGCGGAGCGCCTCGATAGCCGCCTCGCGGGCGATGCTCTCGAGGTCGGAGCCGACGTAGCCGTCGGTTATCTCGGCGATCTCGCGGAGGCTCACGTCGGGCGCGAGCGGGCTGTTCTGCGTGTGAATCTTCAGAATCTGCTCGCGGCCCTCCTCGTCCGGTTCGCCGATGAGCACGAGGCGGTCGAACCGCCCCGAGCGGATGAGCGCCGGGTCGATCATGTCCGGCCGGTTCGTCGCGCCGATGACCATCACGTCGCCCATCTCTTCGAGGCCGTCGAGCTCCGTCAGGAGCTGGTTGACGACGCGCTCGGAGACGTTGTTGCCCATCTCCTGCCCTCTGCTGGGCGCGAGGCTGTCGAGCTCGTCGAAGAAGATGACCGTCGGGTTCACCTGCCGCGCCTTGCGGAAGGTCTGGCGGATGGCTTTCTCGGACTCGCCGACCCACTTCGACAGCAGCTGCGGGCCGCGCACCGAGATGAAGTTCGCGTTCGTCTCGTTGGCGACCGCTTTCGCCATCAGCGTCTTTCCGGTCCCGGGCGGGCCGTACAGCAGCACGCCTTTCGGCGCTTCGATGCCCATCCGGTCGAACTTCTCGGGCGTCGTCAGCGGCCACTCGACGGACTCCTTGACCGACTGCTTGGCGTCGGAGAGGCCGCCGACGTCGTCCCACGATATCTTGGGCAGTTCGACGAGCACCTCGCGCATCGCACTCGGTTCGACTTCGCCGAGCGCGCCGCCGAAGTCCTGGCGCTTGACGATCATCCGGTCGATGAGACTCGGCGGGATGTCCTCCTCGTCGAGGTCGATCTCGGGGAGGTATCTGCGGAGGGCTTTCATCGCCGCCTCCTTCGTGAGGCTCTCGATGTCCGCGCCGACGAAGCCGTGGGTCTCGTCGGCGAGGTGGTCGAGGTTCACGTCGTCGGACAGCGGCATGCCGCGCGTGTGAATCTGGAGTATCTCCTTGCGGCCGACTTCGTCCGGCACGCCGATTTCGATCTCGCGGTCGAACCGGCCGGGGCGGCGAAGCGCCGGGTCGACGGAGTCGACGCGGTTCGTCGCCGCGATGACGATGACCTGACCCCGCGCTTCGAGGCCGTCCATCATCGTCAGCAGTTGGGCGACGACGCGGCGTTCGACCTCGCCGGTGACGTCCTCGCGTTTGGGCGCGATGGAGTCGAGTTCGTCGATGAAGATGATGGCCGGCGACTCCTCTTTGGCGTCCTCGAAGATTTCGCGGAGCTGTTGTTCGCTTTCGCCGTAGTACTTCGAGATAATCTCGGGACCGGCGATAGAGAAGAAACTCGCGGAGGTCTCGTTGGCGACTGCCTTCGCCAGCAGGGTCTTCCCCGTCCCCGGCGGACCGTGCAGGAGCACCCCTTGCGGCGGTTCGATGCCGAGTTTCTTGAAGATCTGCGGGTGCTTCATCGGCAGTTCGACCATCTCGCGGACGCGCTGAATCTCGCCCTGGAGGCCGCCGATATCCTCGTAGGTGATGCCGCCCTGGGCGCGCTCGAAGCCCGAAATCGGCTCCTCGCGGAGTTCGACCTCGGTGTCCTCGGTGATGAGACAGACGCCAGACGGGTCGGTCTCGACGGCGATGAGCGGGATCGCCTGTCCGGGCGAACGCATGAACGGGTGGTTCGTACTCGACATCACGGGGACGATGTCGCGTTCGACGACCGGCCGTTTCAGAATCTGGCGTTTGACCATCCCGGCGGCGTCGGAACCGAACTGGACGCTCGCCTCTTCGGGCGGTGCGAGTACCAGTTTGTTCGCCTTCTTGGCTTCGGCTTTCCGGATCGTCACGCGTTCGCCGATACCGACGTCGGCGTTCTGTCGGGTGAAACCGTCGATGCGGACGGTGTCGGTGTTCCAGTCCTGGCGGTCGGCGCGCCAGACCTTCGCGGCGGTCGTCTCACCTCCTTCGATTTCGATGATGTCGCCCGGTGAGAGCTTCAGGTGGAGAAGCGTGTCCGGGTCGAGACGGGCGATGCCGCGCCCCGAGTCGTTCGGGTACGCTTTCGCCACTTCGAGTTGGACTTCGTTCATAATGTACTCGCGGGGATACGTGCAATTCGGCGGTCACACGGGATAAGTTCTTTGCTCCCGGGGGTTTCGGCCGTACTCAGCCGAACCGAACGTACCAATGTCATTGTGTGTCACGGTACTACGTCGTCGTACAAATCGCTACCGCCTGAACAGGTCGTCTGTCGCCTCGGAGACGGCGAGCGAGCCGCCGGACGACGGGAGGTTTTTCTCTCTCCGAGAGGCTCACTCTGCATGGACACACTCGCGTTCGACGGCCGGATGGGTGCCAGCGGCGACATGATTCTCGCCGCGTTGGTAGCCGCTGGCGCAGATCCCGCGGCGCTGTCGCCCGTCGAGGCGGCGCTGGACGTTCGGTACGAAATCGGGGAGACGGTGAAAAACGGCATCAGTTCGACCACGGTCGACGTGTTGCTCGTCGGTGACAACGGAAACGAGGACGGAGACCAGAGCAGTGACGGTTCGCGCGACACCGAGGACCCTCACCAGCACGAACACGACGATGGTGACCACCATCACCACGACCACGGCGACGGACCCAGCGGACATCATCACGACCACAGCGACGGCGAAAACGGCGAACACCACCACCACCACCACGATGAACACCACCACCACGATGAACACCACCACCACCACGATGAACACCACCACGAACACGACGACGGACACCACGAACACACCCACGCCGAGGGAGCGGGGCCGCACCGCAAGTACACCGAAGTCGTTGACATCGTGGAGTCGATGGACCTCCCGAGCGACGTGGAAGCCGACGCGTTGGCGGTCTTCCGCATCCTCGGCGAGGCGGAGGCGGCGGTTCACGACACCGACCTCGGCGAGACGCACTTCCACGAGGTCGGCGCCGACGACGCCATCGCCGACATCGTCGGCGCGTGTCTGTTGATACACGATTTGGGCGTCGAACGGGCGGTCACGACGCCGCTTTCGACCGGCGGCGGCGAGGCGTCGATGAGCCACGGTGTCTACCCCGTGCCGACGCCCGCCGTGGTCGAAATCGCCGAGCGCGCCGACTGGTCGCTGAAGGGCGGCCCCGTCGAGGCCGAACTGCTGACGCCGACGGGGGCGGCGATTCTCGCCCACTACGCCGAGGGCGTCGACCACTTGCCGCCGATTCGGGTTCGAGCGTCGGGCTACGGGGCGGGCGGATACGACTTCCCGGAGCACCCGAACGTGCTCCGCGCGCTCGTCGGCGACGGCGGCGGCCGACTCACGCGAGAGGAGATCACCGTCTTGGAGACGAATCTCGACGACGCGCCGCCCGAGGTTCTGGGCGGTCTGCAGGAGACGCTCGCCGACGCGGGCGCGCGAGACGTTTCCATCCTCCCGGCGACGATGAAGAAGTCGCGTCCCGGACATCTGGTGAAGGTCATCGTCCGTCCCGCCGACGCCGAGCGCGTCGCCCGTAAATTGGCTGAAGAGACGGGGACGCTCGGCGTGCGCGAACACGGCGCGGGTCACCGCTGGGTCGCTTCCAGAGCATTCGAGACGGCGACGCTCGAGATCGGCGGCGAGGCGTACGAGGTGAGCGTGAAGGTCGCAAGCGACGCCGACGGCGTCGTCTACGACCGGAGCACCGAGTTCGACGACGCGCTGGCGGTGGCGCGAGAGACGGATTTGGCCGTTCGAGAGGTGATGCGGCGCGCGGAGAACGCGGTGTCCGAACGGTCCGAGGAGTAGTCAGTTCTCGTCGTCGGCGACCGATTCGGCGTCGTCGGCCCCGCCGGTTCGGTGCTCCTCTAACGCCTCCTCGACGCTCAGTTCGCCGGCCGCGACGCGGCGCGCCAGCGACTCGTCGATGCTCCGATTCTCGGGCGACTGTTCGCGCGAGCGGTCCTTGATGATCTGCAGTTCGCCGGCCGTCGGCTCTATCTCCCGGGAGTCGACGCGTTCGCCCTCCAGATGGGCGATGTTGACCGCCGCGAGCACGTCGCCCATGCCGCGAGCGCCCGACCCGAGGTACGGCGTCGTCCCCGTCTCGTCGACGAGTTCCACCGGCACGTCTTCGAGGTCGTTGACGATCTGGGCGCTCTGGAGGCGCGCCCCGTCGCCGACGCGGACGAGCGGGTCGACGGCGTCGTCGGCCTCGCGGCGAATCGCCTCCACCGCCTCCGAGAGCGGGACCTGAAACGCCGCGACGACCATCTCGCCGGAGAGGACGGCGATTCCGGGCCGCGTGCCGGGGTCGACGCCGATGACCGTCCGTCGGTCGCCGCCGCGGAGGACGGCGAGCGCCTCTTCGACGGCTTTCCGGACGTCGTCGGCGGTCGTCCGAATGTGGGTCACCTCGGCCGGGAGCTCGCCGACGGCGTCGTCCGACGCTGTGACGAGGACGTTCGTAGCGCCCGGGAGTTCCTCGCCCGGTCGGACCGTGGTGAACGTCACGCCGCGCTCGCGCAGCGCGGAGACCGCCTCGTGGTACAGCTCGAAATCCTCCGTCGCGACGACTATCACGGGTCTCGTTGGACCGCGAGGGAGTAAAAAGTGCAGTTCCGGGTCTGCATCGAGGCGCTCTGGAGAACGCGGTTCGCCCCAGTCGGCCGCCTCGTCGGACACCGTATATCGCGTGTCTCGGGGCCGGACCGGGGTCTTTTTCCGGGGACCGCGCCAACGCCGAGTGTGACCGAAACACTCTCGACGGGGTGTGCGCCGCTCGACGACCTGCTCGGGGGCGGTCTCGAACGCGGGACCGTGACGCAGGTGTACGGCGCACCGGCGGCGGGGAAGACGAACGTCGCCCTGTCGGCGGCCGTCGACGTCGCCGCCGCCGGCGGCACCGTCGTCTACATCGACACCGAGGGGCTCTCCATCGACCGATTTCGCCAATTAGTCGAGGCCCGAACGGACGACGAGCAAGCGTTCGAGGACGTCGCCTCCCGCGTCATCGTCACCGAGGCGTACGACTTCGCCGAACAGGAGGAGGCCGTCCGCGACGCCGAGGAGTTCGCCGACAGAGCCGACCTCGTCGTCCTCGACAGCGCCACCGGGTTCTACCGCCTCGAACGTACTATCGAGGGCGGAGAGAGCGGTGAGTCGCTCCGTCGCGTCGCCCGGCAGGTGACGCATCTGCTCTCTCTGGCACGGAAACACGACATCGCCGTCGTGCTGACGAACCAGGTGTTCACCGACCCCGACACCGACCGGACGCGGGCGCTCGGCGGCAACACGCTCGAACACTGGACCGGCGTCGTCGTCCGCCTCGACCGCTTCCGCGGCGGCAACCGCCGGGCGACGCTGGAGAAACACCGAGCGAAAGCCGCCGGTGAGAGCGTGACGTTCCGGATTACGGGAACCGGGTTAGAGGCGACAGAGGAGTTCTGAGGCGGCTGTTCGACGCTGTTTGGCTTTGTCAAAACCTTCAATCGACGATAGGTTTCGGCGGTCGTGCTGAATAGAAGGCGCGACCTTTTTCCGCCTCGGGTTCGCCTTCGGCGAACCACTCGGCGCAAAAACGTCGATGAAAAAGGCGGACTGCTCGGCCTTCGGCCTCGCCGTCCGAGAACCGCGCTCGCTCTGCTCGCGCGGATACTGGTGCTGAATACACTCTCTGTATCCATCACGGCGTTTCTGTTACCAATTGAGGGTTTCGAGGGAGCCCAACTGTTCTACCGCGAGCGAACGAAGTGAGCGAGCGGGCCGACGACTAAGTGGAGGTGCGAAGCACCGAAACGAAGGAGGAGTGCTTTTGGTCGAGCTTTTACCGAGTGAAGGCGGCGAAGCCGCCTTCACGCAGCGTAAAAGGTCGTTTTATAGCTCGCCGAGCTTCCGCAGCAACTGGCCGCGGTACTGCTCGTCGGCGTTGATGCCCTTCAGTTCTAGGACGTTGCGTTCGAGCTTGTCGAGGGCGACGCGGAAGGCGTGTTCGGCACCGTAGCCCTCTCCGGAGCCCGCGACCTGTCCGTGGCTCGTCCGGAGCCTGATCTGCGCCTGGATGAGCGGCGTCCCGCGGAGCTTCTCCTTGTGTTCGTGGAACCGGAGGTGCGCGTGGTGGACCTGCATCTCCTGGTACTTGTCGACGACCTGCGTGAGGCTCTCGACCAGTTCGGTCCGAGAGGCGGTGTCGAGCAGGTCGACGTTCGTGATCTGGACGTCCATCTGCTCTTCCTCGGTGTAGGTGAGCGCTCGGAGCACGTCCGTCTTCGTGAGGACGCCGAGCACCTCCGAGTCGCTGTCCGACGGCGTGACGACCAGCCCGGCGATGTCGTTCTCGAACATCCGGGAGACGGCGTCTTTGACCGACTCGCCGGGGTTCGTCGTGAACACCGGGCTCGTCATCAGGTCGTACACCGGCAGGTCGAGCATCCGTTCGAGGTCGCCGCTCCGGTCCCCGGTTCCCTGACGGGCCTCGTTGCGGACGACGAACTCGGTGATGTCGTGCGTCGTCAGCACGCCGGTGAGTTGGCCGTTCTCGTTGAGGACGGGCAGTCGAGAGATACCGTTCTCGCGGAGGCGGTTTATCGCCTGCCCGTTGCGGTCCTCCTCCCGAATCGTCACCACGTCCTCGGTGTAGATCTGCTCGACGGTGAGCGCGTCCAGGTTGTCGTGGACGGCTTCGAGAATCGCGTCGCTCGTGATGATGCCCCAGAGCTTCTCGCCCTCGTAGACGGGGGCGATCTGGGTGTCACCCTCGATGAGCATCCGCGACGCCTCGCGGACATCCTCGTGACGGTCGATGCGCGGCGCGGAGCGCATCAACGCGGCGGCCTTCGTGTTGTCTTCGATGTGCGACTGAATCAACTGCTTCTCGCCGACCACCCCGACGTAGTCGCCGTCGTCGGTGATGATGATACCCTTCGGGTTCTCGCGCTCGAACGCAGACCGGACCTTCCCGAGTCGGGTGTCGGCCTCCAGCTCCACGAAGTCCTGGAGTACTATGTCAGTAATGTCCATGGTCCAATTTTTACGTACACCGTCGGAGGGCTTGAAGGTTGTTCACCCCCCGCTGCTTTCCGATACCGCGTCGTATAGTAGGTATGGTGTGCTATAGCATGGGGATACGGGCGGTCGGCGGTGCTCGGCTGGTCGGTACGACACTTCCGGATATCGGCGTCTTCGGACCGTACACGTACTTACTAACCGAAGTGTTGTTCGGAAGCTTCGCGGCCGTCCTCCTCTGGCGGGCGAACGCGTTCCGCCGGGCGGGCAAGACCGTCGCCGTGCTCTACCCCATCGCCTACGTCTGGGACTGGTACACGCTCGAAGTGGGCGTCTTCTCGATTCCGCTGCGGACGGGCGTCGAACTGCTCGGCATCCCCCTGGAGGAACACATCTTCATCGTCGTCGTGCCGTCACTCGTCGTCGGTATCCACGAACTCGTGCACGGACCGCCGAGCGAAGAGACCGAGTGAACGCGGGCGAGGCGGTCGTCTCCCGTCGGTTCGACTCCCGTCGAGGCCGTCGGAAGGCGGAGCAAACCATCCGGTAACGAGTGGCTATGGTCTCGGTAGGCGGCGTATGTCGATAAGGGAGGCCGTTTTACGAGGGAGTACGCGGCGGCGACGCCGCAGGATCTCCAATGGCTCTCGACGTAGATGTGAACGCGACGAACGCGCCGGCGCCGGGCGAACAGACGCTCGTGCGCACTGCCGACCCCTTTCCCGCGGCGGCACTACCACGAACCGACAGACTCCTCGTCGTCAGCGCCCGTCTCCACCCGCAGCGGCTCGAACGCCTGCTGCGCGAGTCGGGGTTCGACCCCGCGAGCGCGACGCTGCTGTCGGTCTGGCCCGTCGAACTCGACTACGACGGACCCGTGAGTCTCTCGGGCGTCGTCCACCCCGGCGACGTGACGGGTGTCGGGATGCGTCTCGTCGACGCGCTCTCGACGCTCTCGGAGGGCGATTGCGTAGTCACCGACGCGCTCGGCGTCTTAGAGATGTACTGTGAACCGGACATCGTCTCTCGGTTCTTCTCGGCGGTACTGCAGAAGACGGCGGGTCGACGGCTCCACGGCGTCCACGCGGTCCAGCCGGGCGTCGCTGTCGACGGGGCACTGAAGGCGCAGTTCGACCGAGTGGTCGACGAACCGGCGCGGTCGTTCTGAGGCGGTCGTCTCAGTACGTCGGGTCCCGTTCACTGAGCATGAGTTCCCAACTGTCCGGGTCGGTGAGCGGTAATCCGTTCAGCCGCCACGGCCGACCGGTCGTCGAGACCGGACGGGCCACCATCTTCGTCGACGGTTTCCGGACCTTCGAGAGCGGGAGTTCGTCGTCGGGGAGGTAACCCGAACGCAGCGCCGCCCCGCGAGGAAGCGTCGCCTTCGTCGCCCGTATCAGGTCGCTCTCGGGGTGGTCGGCCGCTATCGCGTCCAGTAGCCGCTCGAACGCCGGATCTCTGTCGTCGACGCCCATCGGCTGCGCCTCCATCACGTTGGTGAGAACGAGTCCGTTCGACGTCCGCTCGGTGCACGTGATGGCGCCTGCGACCGGTTCGTCGCGCCGAGCGACGTAGACGCAGTAGTCGCGCTCCGGCGCGTCGTAGCGCCAGCGATAGAACGCGGCGTCACGAGCGACGTGAATCGCGTTCGGGATGTTCTCGGCGTACAGCGACTCGAACTCCTCCGCCGGTACCGTCGAGTGATGGGTGACGGTCACACCGGATTCGTCGGCTCTAAACTGCCGGCTGCAGGAGAGGTGAACTTTCGAGAGCGCGTCCAGCGCCACGTCTCCGAGGGCACCGAGTTCTCGGCCGCGCGCGCGCAAGAGCGCGTTCGGGTGTTGGACGCGGAAGTACGAGGTCAGCGAGAGTATCTCCCTCCATCCCAGTTTCTGGAGACCCGGACTGATGGCCTCGTTCGGGAAGTTGAACAACACCGATGCCTCGGTCCCTTCGTAGGTCTCGAACAGCCAGGTCGCGAGTTTGGTCAACAGTCCGCGCCTTCGGTGGTTCGCGTCGATGACGACGCCCGCAGGTTGGAGCGCGAGCGTTCGTTCGCCGTTCGCCCGGAGCGGAAAGACCATACACGGGAAGAACCCGACCGGTTTCCCGTTCGCCGTGGCGACGGCGATCGCCTTCTCGTCGAGGTACGGACTCGAATACCGCCACTCGAACCACTGTTCGTCTATCTCGAACCACTCCTCGCCGAAGAGGTCACAGAACGTCTTCCGGTCGGACTCGGCGTACCCTCGGACCCGATACGTCTCCTGTGTTTGACCCATCCCGTCCAGTGTCACTCCGCAACTACTTTGTTTTTCATCGGTTGAACTTTTGAATTGTGACGTTTATCGGAGAAACATAACGTTCGTGCGGTATGTGTCTCTCGGCTGTCAGTCAGCGGATTCGGAGAGAAAGGGCGGGAGGCCGGGCCGCGAACGACGGGCGCAGAGGGACGATACGCTGTCGAGGCGGTCGTCGGGCGTCGTTTTACTCCGTCGTTTCTCGGTCGAACGGCGGATTGGAGAACTGACTGTCGTATCAGTTCAGAGCAGAGACGCGGGGAGTTCGAAAACGGTAGTGGGTTTGGGCAGATTTGAACTGCCGGCCTCCTCCATGTCAAGGAGGTGTCATAACCAGACTAGACCACAAACCCAGTCCGGCGCTCACCTGCTGAACGCACTATCACGTATCCCCGCCGAGTAATTGAAGGTTTCGGAACGCGGTTCCGTCGGCGACTTTCGACGCCCTCAAATAGGAGCGCTCGGCGTGCGATGGACCCGCTGGCCGCGGTTCTCGGCGACAGGCTTATGCCGATGTACTGATTTGTACACTATAACACGAATACGTACATTGGTGTCCACCATGCAGGAATACATCGAACGCGTCACGGAGGGGGAGAGTCTGAGCGTCGAGGAGGCCCACGGAGCCGCCAGCGCGGTTTTCGAGGGTGCAACGGAGGCACAGATCGGTGCGCTGCTGGCCGCACTCAGAGCGAAAGGCGAGACGGAAGCCGAAATCGCCGGGTTCGCGCGGGGGATGCGCGACGCCGCGCGGACGATTTCGCCCGACCGAACGCCGCTGGTCGACACCTGCGGTACCGGCGGCGACGACTACGACACGATCAACGTCTCGACGACGAGCGCCATCGTCGCGGCCGGTGCGGACGTCGCCGTCGCCAAACACGGGAACTACTCCGTGTCGTCCTCGTCGGGGAGCGCCGACGTGCTCGAAGTCGCCGGCGTGGAGATCGACGCCGAACCGCCGGCGATCGAACGCGCCATCGAACGCGACGGCATCGGGTTCATGCTCGCGCCGGTGTTCCACCCGGCGATGAAAGCCGTCATCGGCCCGCGGAAGGAACTCGGGATGCGGACGCTGTTCAACGTGCTCGGCCCGCTGACGAACCCCGCAGGGGCCGACGCGCAGGTGCTCGGCGTCTACGACGCGGAGCTCGTCCCGGTCATCGCACGCGCGGTGTCGCACATGCCCGTCGAGCGAGCGCTCGTCGTCCACGGCGACGGCCTCGACGAGATCGCGCTCCACGGCGAGACGACCGTCGCCGAAGTCGACGGCGACGACATCACCGAGTACGCGCTCACGCCCGAGGAGATGGGGCTCGACTCGGCACCAATCGCGGCCGTCTCCGGCGGTACCCCCCAGGAGAACGCCGCCGACCTCCGCGGTATCGTCGAAGGCGACGTGACCGGTGCGAAGCGCGACATCGTCCTCGCGAACGCGGGCGCGGCCGTCTACGTCGCCGGCCTCGCCGACAGCATCGAAGACGGTGTCGACAGAGCGCGCGAGGCTATCGACTCGGGCGCCGCCGCCGAGAAACTCCGACGGCTTACGGAGTCACCGGCCGAACCCGCCCGGAGCAACTGATGACGCGCGTCAAACTCTGCGGCTTCACCCGCGCCGCAGACCTCCGAGTGGCCGCCGACGCCGGCGTCGACGCCGTCGGCGTCATCACCGAACTCCCGTCGGACGTCGAGAGCCCGCGGGAGGTCACGCCCTCCTCGGCGGCTGACCTCGTCGCCGCCACGCCGCCGTTCGTCACGACTGTCCTCGTGCTCATGCCCGAGACGCCGGAGCGTGCCGTCGAACTCTCGCGTCTGGTCGACCCCGACGTGCTCCAGCTGTACGGCGAGTTCACCGTCGACGAACTCCAGTACGTCCGCGCCGAGGCGGAGACGAAGCTCGTCACCGCGGTCGACGCCGAAGAGCCCGAACGGGCGCGGGAACTCGACCCCGTCGTCGACGCGGTGCTCCTGGATTCGGTGACCGACGAGGGCGCGGGCGGAACCGGCGAGACTCACGACTGGGAGGCGACCGCCGAACTCGCGAAGCGGCTCTGCTCGCCGGTCGTCCTCGCCGGCGGGCTGACGCCGGAGAACGTCGAGGCGGCCGTCGAGACGGTCGACCCGTACGGCGTCGACGCCGCCAGCGGTGTCGAACTCGCCGGAGGTATCAAGGACCGCGACGCGGTTCGTGAGTTCGTCTACCGGGCGAAGGCGGCGACGTTCCGCGAGGAGGTGTCGGCGTGAGTTCGCTCGACCGGACTCGGGCGTCCTTCGCGTCGCTGTTCGACGGCGTCGACGGCCCCGCGGTGGCCCGAATCACGGCGACGCTCGACCTCCCGTCGACCGCCCCGCTGTCGGCGTACGCGGCGCTGTCGGACGAGAACGACTACGGCTTCCTGTTGGAGAGCGCCGAGAAGACGCCGTCGAGCGACCCCGACGGGGCGTTCTCGCCCGGGACGGCGACCGACCGCCACGCCCGCTACTCGTTCGTCGGCTACGACCCGGAGGCCGTCGTCACCGTCGACGCCGACGGGGCGACGGTCGAGTCGCTCGGCGGGCGCGCGTCGGACTACGTCACGCCCGACGACGGCGACGTGCTCGACGCGCTCCGCGGCGCGCTCCCGGACGTCGAACGCGTCGGGTTCGACGAGGGCGAGGGGACTGCCCGCCAGCGCCTCGACGGCGGCCTGGTTGGCTTTCTGGCGTACGACGCCGTCTACGACCTCTGGTTGGAGGAAGTCGGCGTCGAACGGCCCGCGGCCCGCGCCGAGGAGTCTTCGACGCCCGACGCGCAGTTCGTCCTGACGACGAAGACGCTCGTCTTCGACCACGCCACCGACTCGGTGTCGCTCGTCTTCACGCCCGTCGTCGGCCCCGACGACGACCCCGAGGCGGTCTACGACGAACTCGAGGCGGAGGCAACGCGCCTGCGCGAGAAGCTCGCCGGGGCCGAGACGCCCGACCACGGCGGGTTCGAGAAGCGCCGCGAGACGGCAGAATCGCGGGAGGCGTACGAGGCGGCGGTCCGCGAGACGAAACAGCACGTCCTCGACGGCGACATCTACCAGGGCGTCATCTCCCGAACCCGAGAGCTCAGCGGAGAGATCGATCCGCTCGGCCTCTACGCGTCGCTGCGCGAGGTGAACCCCTCGCCGTACATGTACCTGCTCCGCCACGGCGACCGAACCGTCGTGGGCGCGAGTCCGGAAACGCTCGTCTCGGTGCGCGGCGACCGGGTCGTCGCGAACCCCATCGCGGGGACCTGTCCGCGCGGGAACAGCCCCGTCGAGGACCGTCGACTCGCGGGCGAGATGCTCGCCGACGCCAAGGAGCGCTCCGAGCACACGATGCTCGTCGACCTGGCGCGAAACGACGTGCGCCGCGTCTCCGAAGCCGGCAGCGTCCGCGTCGAGGAGTTCATGAACGTCCTCAAGTACAGCCACGTCCAGCACATCGAGTCGACTGTCTCGGGCACTCTCGACGGCGAATCGGACGCGTTCGACGCCACCCGGGCGTCGTTCCCGGCGGGGACGCTCTCGGGGGCACCGAAGGTCCGCGCGATGGAGATTATCGACGCGCTGGAGACCACTCCTCGGGGACTGTACGGCGGCGGCGTCGGCTACTACTCGTGGACCGGCGACGCCGACGTGGCTATCGTCATCCGGACGGCGACTATCGAACGCGACGGCGACGAGGACACGGTCCGTGTTCGGGCGGGAGCGGGCATCGTCGCCGACAGCGACCCGGCCGCCGAGTACGAGGAGACCGAACAGAAGATGGGCGGCGTGCTCGACGCGCTCGAACGCATCGAACGCGGAGCGAACGACGAGAAAGCGCCAGCGGAGGCGACGCGATGAAGGCGCTCGTCGTCGACAACTTCGACTCGTTCACCTACAACCTCGTCGAGTACCTCTCGGAGGCGCGGGTCGAACGCGGAGGGACTTCCGAGAGAGTCGACGTGGAGGTACTGAAGAACACGGCGTCGCTCAACGAGATTCGCGGCGTCGGCGCCGACGCCATCGTCCTGAGTCCGGGACCGGGCCACCCCGAGAACGACCGCGACGTCGGCGTGACGCTCGACGTGCTCCGGGAACTGAGCCCCGAGGTGCCGACGCTCGGCGTCTGTCTCGGGCTCGAAGCGGCGGTGTACGCCTACGGCGGCGAGATCGGCCACGCCCCCGACCCCGTCCACGGGAAAGCGTTCGCGGTCGACCACGACGGACGAGGCGTCTACGCGGAACTCGAACAGGGGTTTCCGGCCGGGCGGTATCACTCGCTCGTGGCGACGGACGTACCGGACTGCTTCGAGGTCACGGCGACGACCGACCACGACGGGACGGAACTCGTCATGGGCGTTCGCCACTGCGAACACCCCATCGAGTGCGTCCAGTTCCACCCCGAGAGCGTGCTGACGGCCGTCGGTCACGACGTCGTCGAGAACTTCTTGCGGAACTGCGTCGCCGACGCGCCGCGGTCCGCGGCCGACTGAGACTGAGAGCGCTCTTACAGCAGTCCCGGTGCGACCATCGAGACGACGACCAGCAAGCCGACGACGACGATTGCGATGGTTACGAGTCGCCACGCGAGACGCAGGAGGACGCGGCCGACGAGGACGACCGCACCGAGCGTCAGCAGTCCGACGAACAGCGAGCCGTACGGCGTCTCGCTGAGTGCGGTCTGGAGCAGCAGTTCGGCGACGGGGAGGGCGTCCATACACCCCGATAGCATCTCCGACCTCATAAGCCTGTGTCGGACACTAATTCGAGAGCCGACAGGTCTCCGCCGCGGACGGCGGGAGGCGACGCCCGAAACCCCCCTTCTGTTCCGCTGGACATCGCCGCGCCCGCTGGTGGTTCGGAGCACCTGATAATCACTTTCACCACACTCTGCACATCGTTATGT
Source organism: Haloprofundus sp. MHR1 (assembly GCF_005155585.1). Lineage (NCBI taxonomy): Archaea > Methanobacteriati > Methanobacteriota > Halobacteria > Halobacteriales > Haloferacaceae > Haloprofundus > Haloprofundus sp. MHR1. The sequence continues at coordinate 657,935 of NZ_CP039833.1, read as the reverse complement.
CGTCGCCGACTCGATAGGCGAGTGAAGGCGAGTCGAGCCGACGGAACACTCACATATCACATAAGTCATTTAGTTGGTAATACCCGGCTTCGAAAGCATTAATGGGTCACTGCCGTATCAAACGTTCCGTCATAGATGACGAGCCGGAGTCGACAACATGCCCTATACGCAGCCACTTACACGCCCACGAACGGAGGAGAGAGCGACAGATGAGTAACGCCAACTTGAGCGCGGACGAACTCGTACTTCCGGTCAAACGCACCGAGGGCGACACCCTCGAAGCGCGGATGACCTCGAACGCGTACAACAACATCCTGCCAGCGCGGTATCTCCGCAAGGACGCCGACGGCAACCTCACCGAGACGCAGGGGGAACTGTTCGCCCGCGTCGCGAAGAACATCGCGCTCGCGGAGGCCGTCTACGAGGCCGAGCGGGCAGGCGAGTCGGTGACGGTCACGCCCGACCAGTTGAAGCCGGACCACCCGCGCCGCGACGAACTCGCCGCCGAGGTGTTCGGCAAGGGCGTCACCGCCGACAGCGACGCGGAGACGACGCTCTCCGTCTACAACGTCAACAAGTTCGCCTACGACACCGTCGTTCCCGAACTCCCCGAGGCGGTTCGGTCGACCGTCGAAGCTCGGCGCGAGCAGTTCCAGAGCCTGATGGAGCAGCTCTCCTTCATCCCGAACTCGCCGACGCTGATGAACGCCGGCGACGAGCTCCAGCAGCTCTCGGCGTGTTTCGTCGACTCGCCGGGCGACGACATCACCGACATCCACCAGACGATGAAGGAAGCCGCCGAGGTGTTCCAATCCGGCGGCGGGATGGGCTACGCGTTCTGGAAGCTCCGCCCGTACGGCGACGCGGTCGGCTCCACCGGCGGCATCGCCTCCGGCCCCATCACGTTCATGCGGACGTACGACCAGATGTGCGAGACCATCGCGCAGGGCGGCGCGCGCCGCGGCGCGCAGATGGGCGTCATGCGCGTCAGCCACCCCGACGTTATCCAGTTCATCCACGCGAAGAACAAGGACGTCTCGCTGGCGCACTCGCTCCGCCTCAACGACCCCGACGACTACACGCACACGAAGTTCGCCGACGCGCTCGACGAGGCGCGCGAGCTCATCGACGAGGAGGGTCGGGTTCCCAAACACCTCCGCAACGCCGTCGAGGGCCACCTCTCGAACTTCAACATCTCCGTCGGCGTCACCGACGACTTCATGGAGGCGCTGTACGACGACGAGGAGTTCGTCTTCACCAATCCTCGAACCGAGGAACCGCACGTCGCCACGCCCGAGACGAAGGAGCTGTACGAGATGTTCGGCCTCGGCGAGCACGTCGAAGTCGGCGAGGTGCTCTCGATTCCGGCCGCCGAGCTCTGGGACCACATCGTCTCCGGCGCCCACGAGAACGGCGAACCGGGCATCATCTACCTCGAACGCGTCAACAAACAGCACTCCTTCGACGTCGAGAAACACCCCGACCACCGCATCCTCGCGACGAACCCGTGCGGCGAGCAGCCGCTCGAGGAGTACGAGGCGTGCAACCTCGGCCACATCAACCTCTCGACGCTGGCGTCGCTCGATGCGCCCGACTGGCGCGTCTGGTCCGACGAGCACCTCGACGAGTACGACTCCCACCAGGAAGCCGTCGAGGCGTTCCTCGCGGAGGCCATCGACTTCGAGGAGTTCGACCGCCGCATCGACCTCGGGACGCGCTTCCTCGAGAACGTCGTCACGATGTCTGACTTCCCCGTCGAGAAGATCGAGCAGAAGGTGCGCGAGATGCGCAAGATCGGCCTCGGCGTCATGGGCCTCGCCCAGTTGTACATCCAACTCGGCATCCGCTACGGCTCCGACGCGGGCAACGAGGTCGCGAGCCAGCTGATGACCCACATGAACCACCAGTCGAAGTGGGCGTCGCACGAACTCGCCGAGGAGCGCGGTTCGTTCGACGACTGGGACGACTCGAAGTACGCCGACCCGACCGAGTACCGCCAGTGGTTCGAGCACCACACGGGCCTCGACGCCGACGAGTGGGCAGACGGCTTCCCCGTCCGCAACCACAACACGACGACCATCGCCCCGACGGGCACCACGTCGATGGTCGGCAACACGACCGGCGGCTGCGAGCCCATCTACAACGTCGCCTACTACAAGAACGTCTCCGACGACGTCCAGGGCGACGAGATGCTCGTCGAGTTCGACGACTACTTCCTGCGCGTGCTCGAGGCAAACGACATCGACGTCGACGAAGTTAAACGCGAGGCGCAAGAGCAGATGGCGAACAACGAGTTCGACGGCGTCGACTCGCTGTCGACGGTTCCGGACGCCATCTCCGAACTGTTCGTCGTCACCGCCGACCTCTCCGGCAAGGACCACGCCGCGGTTCAGTGCGCCTGCCAGCAGGGCGTCGACTCCGCCATCTCGAAGACCTGCAACTTCCCGAACTCCGCGTCGAAGGAGGACATGGACGAAGTCTACAGGTACATCTACGACCACGGCGGGAAGGGCGTCACCGTCTACCGCGACGGCACCCGCTCGAAGCAGGTGCTGACGACGCGCGCCGACAACGCGGAGTTCGCCGACGAGGACGAAGCCGCGGAGGTCATCGCCGACCAGATTCGGGAGGCGTTCGGTGGACTCGACGCGTTCCTCGAAAACGAGGGCGTCCGCGAGGCCCTCGGCGGGGACGTCGAGGCGTTCGTGGAGGCGACCCGCGAGGGTCGCGCCTACGCGCAGGAGCGTCCGCGTCCGGACGTGCTCCACGGCATCACCCAGCGCATCGACACCGGCTACGGGAAACTCTACGTCAACATCAACGAGGACGAGGACGGCGAACCGTTCGAACTGTTCGCCACCATCGGAAACTCCGGCGGCTTCACCAACTCCTTCACCGAGGCGTTGGCGAAAGTCATCAGCTACTCGCTGCGCTCGGGCGTCGACCCGCGCGAGATCGCCGCCGATCTGCAGGGCATCCGCAGTCCGAAAGTCGCCTGGGACAAAGGCGAGCAGATCAACTCCATCCCGGACGCCATCGGCGTGGCGATGCGGCGCTACCTCGACGGCGAGATCGAGAAGCCGTACCCCAAGCAGAAGAGCCTCACCGAGATCGAAGAAGAGGCGACGGACGCCGACGCGAAAGCGGACGCCGAAGAGGCTCCCGAACCGGACGGCGGCGCGTCGGTTTCACCTTCCGACGGTTCGAAGTCGGACGCGATGGACGACCTCTTGGCCGCGGGCGAGAGCCCCGAGTGCCCCGAGTGCGGCAACCTGACGCTGTACTTCTCGGAAGGCTGCAAGACGTGCGAGTCCTGCGGCTGGTCGGAGTGCTGAGATAGCAGCGCCGTAGCGACTCTCCGATTCTTCTCTTCGTCTCGTTTCTTCTTTTCTCGCTCCCTCTTTTCTCGTTTCGTTCGACGCCGCGAGGTTCGCCGGAGCGAAGCGGCGGTACCGGAGCAGAGCGTCGGAACAAAGCGTCAGAACTGAGGCAAACTGCTAGTACTGGAACAGAGCGTTAGTATCGAGGCAAACTACCAGTACTGGAACAGAACGCCAGTACCGAAACGGAGCGGCGACGCCAACACGCTTCGTTTCGGTGCGGGAGCGACGAAGCGTCCGACTACAGTTCAGAGCCCGAGTCTAGTGCCTTCAGTACGATTTCGGGATCGCGGTTCAACGAGTGGACGCGGTAACTTCCCTTCTCGTAGCCGCCGCCGGTGTGGCGACTCTCGGTGATGCCGAGAAACGACTGCTCTTTCAGCAGGCGGGAGACGCGGTCCCACGAGATGGGGTCGGAGCCCTCGTTCGCGCAGACCCGCTTGTACGTCGAGTAGATGTCCTGTTTGGCGAACTCCTCCTCGTCGCGGTGTATCGTCAGCGACGCGAGCGCGACGAGGATGAACTTCACGTGGGGCGTGCTGCCGGAGACGAGTTCGGCGAATCGGTCGGCCTCCGCGCGCTCCATCGCGCTGTCGATGTGCTCTTCGAGCACCTGCGCACTGTCGGACTCCTCGGCTATCGCGCCCGCGTAGCGGAGGATGTCGATCGCCTTCCGCGCGTCGCCGTGTTCGCGGGCGGCCAGCGCGGCGACCTTCGGGATGACGTCCGCCGAGAGCACGTCCGGTTGGAAAGCGTCGCGCCGGTTTTCGAGTATCTGTCGCAGTTGCGTCGCGTCGTAGGGGTGGAAGACGAACTCGCGGTCCTGCAGCGAGGAGTCGACGCGCTCGCCCATGGACTCGCGGTACTGGATCTTGTTGCTGATAGCGATGATGCCGACGTACGAGTCGGTCTTACCCGACTCCTCGGCGCGCGAGAGCGTCATCAGGATGTCGTCGTCGCCGTCGAGTTTGTCCACCTCGTCCAAGATGACGATGAGCGAGCGCACGTCGTGGTCGTCGAGCAGGTCCCAGACGTGTCTGAAGTACTCGGCCGCGCCGATTCCCTTCCGCGGAATCGAGAGGTCCGGTTCGAGCGTGTCGCGCACGCCGAGCGCGAGTTCGCGGGCCGCCCGCGTCTCGGTGTCGTCGTTCGAGCAGTCGACGTACTGGTAGATGAGGTCGACGCCGTTCTCGCCGGCGCGCGCGCCCGCCTCGCGGGCCATGTGCTTGGAGACGAGCGACTTTCCGGTGCCCGTCTTGCCGTAGAGGAGGAGGTTTCGCGGCGGACCGCCCCTGACGGCCGGACCGAGCGCCTTCCCGACCGCGCGAATCTCGTCGTCGCGGCCGATGATGCGGTCCCGGTCGGGAACGTAGCCGACGCGGAGCAGTTCCTCGCGCGCGAAGATGGAACCGACTGCGAACGGGTCCCCGTACGAGTCGTCGTCTCGACGCGGGTCCCCGCCGTCGGTCGTCACTGCGGTGGGTGTGTCAGTTCTAGCGGTTTCTACACCTTTGCTCGTCTCCGTATCTTCGCTCGTCTCCGTATCTTCGCTCGTCTCCGTATCTTCGCTCGTCTCCGTATCTTCGCTCGTCTCCGTATCTTCGCTCGTCGCGTACGACCGGAGGTCGGCGTCGTACTCACCGCCTCGTCGTCTCCGGTCACGACGCTCTCGTCCTCCGGCCTCCGAGTCGGTCATCGACTCACGTAGCTACACGGCAGTGAGATAAAACTGCCGACCTCGTACCGAGTGAAGTTCGACCCATTCCAAACGACGGCACGGGAACGCCGTCCGAGTCGGAAGCCGCGGGAGCGGTAATCCCCCACCCCCCGTACCGAGTGAAATGGTGGGTGAGGGGGGTGGGAGAGTCGTCGAGAACCCGAGCGAACGCCGTTCGTATATATACTCCGTGCCCCACACTGTCACGGTGATGAGAAAAACCTCTGTTTTGCGGTTCGAGTCGGCGAACTGTGAAAATTTCTGTTGTTGTTTTTGCTTGTATAGATAAATATATAGTATACGCGAGAACCCGGTACTGTTTCGGCTACAGTCGTGGTGCGCTCGTGAAGCGTTTCACTCGGTTCGAGGGGTGACGGCGGTCGCAGAGCCTGAGCGTCACCGAGGTCGTCGCCGTTCGTCGACGCGGTCGCGAAACCGCGCTCCGAGTACGGTGTTCCGGACGTGGTGTTCCGGACGTGGTGTTCCAATTGCAGTATTTCGAATGTAGAGTTCCGAATGTAACGCCCCGAGTGCAGTACTCTCGGTAGGAGACACCGGTACATCCCGCCGAGCGCAGACGACGACTACCGTTCGGTCGAATTCACTCGGTATCGGGGGCGTGCGTCGCTGACGGGTCGACTCGCCTCCCGTAGTTCGGCGAACGACTCGGCGAACGGCTTCCAGTCTACCGATTTCGGCGTCTGATTCTCGTTACTCGGCCGATGATACCAGTCCACAACCGACCGGCAACAAAAGCGAAGAACATACAAATCCCGATGCGAAGTAGCCGGTATATGGGTTGGAAAGAGACGGCCGAACCAGTTTTAACGCGGATGCCCGCAGTCGAGCGTCCGGAGGGGCACGTACCCTTCCGGCGCAAGCTCGGCTGGACCGCCGGGATTCTCGTGTTGTACTTCTTCCTCACGAACGTCACCCTCTTCGGGTTAGACGTTTCGACGCAAAGCGACCTGTTCGGACGCTTCCGGTCTATCCTCGCCGGGGCGCAGGGGTCGATTCTACAGTTGGGTATCGGTCCCATCGTCACCGCGAGCATCGTCCTCCAGTTGCTCGGTGGTGCGGACCTGCTGGGACTCGACACGAACGACCCGCGCGACCAGATCCTCTATCAGGGACTGCAGAAGTTCCTCGTCGTCGTGATGATCTGTCTGACGGGCATCCCGATGGTGTTCGCCGGGAACTTCCTCCCGCCGAGTCAGGCCGTCGCCGAGGCGCTCGGAATCTCGGCGACCGGCGTGAGAACGCTGCTGTTCGCCCAGATCTTCGTCGGCGGCGTCCTCATCCTGTTCATGGACGAGATCGTGAGCAAGTGGGGCGTCGGCTCCGGTGTCGGGCTGTTCATCATCGCCGGCGTGAGCCAGCAGCTCGTCGGCGGGCTGTTCGCGTGGCCGTCGCTCGGCGGCGCGCCCGGCTTCATCCCGACGTGGATCGGTATCCTCACCGGCTCGCAGCAACTGGCCGACGGTCAGTTACTCACCGGTGCGGGTATCCAGGCGCTACTGTTCCAACCGGGACAGATTCTCGCCTTGTTCACGACGGTGCTCATCTTCGCCATCGTCGTCTACGCCGAATCCGTCCGCGTCGAGATTCCGCTCAGCCACGCCCGCGTGAAGGGCGCTCGCGGGCGCTTCCCCGTGAAGCTCATCTACGCGTCCGTCCTGCCGATGATTCTCGTCCGCGCGCTGCAGGCGAACATCCAGTTCCTCGGCCGCATCCTCTACTCGCAGAGTCCCGCCGGCGCTAACGCGATTACGCTGTTCGGGACGTCGATGCCGTGGCTCGGTCAGTACGGCTCCGACGGACAGCCCGTAGGCGGACTGTTCTACTACTTCGCGCCGATTCAGGCCCCGCAGGACTGGCTCTGGTTCCTCGCCGGGACGGCGGCGGAGCCGTGGCAGATTCTCATCCGGGTCGCCATCGACCTGACGTTCATGGTCATCGGCGGCGCGATATTCGCCATCTTCTGGGTCGAGACGACCGGGATGGGCCCGGAGTCGACGGCGCGACAGATTCAGAACTCCGGGATGCAGATTCCCGGCTTCCGTCGTAACCCGCAGGTCATAGAGAAAGTGATGGAGCGCTACATCCCGCAGGTGACGGTCATCGGCGGCGCGCTCGTCGGCCTGCTCGCCGTCATGGCGAACATGCTCGGTACCATCGGCCAGGTCTCCGGGACGGGTCTGCTGCTGACGGTCTCCATCACGTACAAACTGTACGAGGAGATCGCCGAGGAGCAGCTCATGGAGATGCATCCGATGATGCGCCAGATGTTCGGTCGGTAGACGAGCGGCTCCTCCTCTTCGACTCCCTCTCGTGTGTGCACTCCTCTCGGTAGTTACCTCCGGATGTCTCGCTGGTCACCGAGAGTCCGTCGCCGGTGTCGATTCTTTCCCGCCCAACAGTGTCGGCTCGGTCCTCGTCGCGTCGTTCTCCGCCCCTCTTCTCATACACTTTCGCCACCAGCTAACAACAGTTCACAACTGGATAGTAGAACTTATTAACCAGAGAGGGCGGATTAGTAACCAGAGCATGAGTCTTCACAACCGCAGAGATGTCCTGGGGATGGGCGCCGGGCTCCTGACCGCGGCACTCGCCGGGTGTACGGATACGAACGCGAGCGGGGGGTCCAGCGGGGCGAACGGGGAGGACGAGCCGACGGCGCAGGCGTCTTTCTTCGTCCTCTCGGATTTCGCGTCGAGCGTCGCCGGCGACGCGGCCGCCGTCGAGAACCTCGTTCCGTTCGGCCAGCACGGCCACGGATGGGAACCCGGACCGGACCTCCAGCGAACGGTGTTGCAGTCGGACGCGTTCGTCTACATGGGCGAGGGGTTCCAGCCGTGGGCGGACAACGTCGTCACGAACCTCGAAGACGCAGAGAGCGACGTGGCTGTCATCGAAGCGCGTCATGGGGTCGACTTGCTCGGTGCTCCGAGCGACGGCGACGACCACGGCGACGAAGCGCATCAGAACGAAACTCACGAAGAGGAGCATCACAACGAGTCCGAGGACAGTGGCGGCCGCGAACACGAGCACAGCGATGCGGACCCCCACTTCTGGCTGGACCCCACGCGCGCGGCGACTGCAGTCGAGACCATCAGAGACGGCTTCGCCGAGTTCGACGAGTCGAACGCCAACGTCTACGCCGAGAACGCCGACGCTTACGTTCAGACGCTCGAAGAACTCGACGCGACGTTCGAGGAGAGGCTGTCGGGACGACAGCGCGACGACGTCCTCGTCGCCGGACACAACGCGCTCCAGTATCTCGACGACCGCTACGGGTTCCACGTCCACGCGCTGACCGGCCTCTCGCCCGACGACCAACCGTCGGCGCAGGACATCACACGGGCACAGGGGCTCGTCGAGGAGCACGGTATCACGCACGTCTTCGCGCCCGTGTTCGAGTCCGACCGCGCCGCTCGACAGCTGGTCGAAGAGACCGACGCCGAGGATACCCTCCCGGTCACGTCGATTCCGGGCGTGACCGAGGAGTGGAACGAGAAGGGGTGGGGGTACGTCGAGGTGATGCGAGAGGTGAACCTCGGAAGCCTCGAGACCGCACTCGGGGCAGAATGAACGCCGGTCGACACGGCCGTTCCGTCAGACGCCTCACCCGCGGCACCGTCGGAGCGGACGGAGAGACGGGTGAACGCAGAGATGGAGAGACGGGTGAACGCAGAGACGATTGCCACCGAGGGGACGGACGCCAGTAACGTATGACCGCAATCGAGCTATCCGACGTCACGTTCGGCTACACCGACACGCCGGTCGTCGAAGACGTGTCGCTCAGCGTCGAGGAGGGCGAGTTCCTCGGCCTCGTCGGGCCGAACGGCTCCGGTAAGAGCACGCTCCTGCGACTGATGCTCGGACTCGCCAGCCCCGACGCGGGGACCGTCGAACTGTTCGGCGAGTCCGCGCGGTCGTTCGACGCGGGGGAGCGCCTCGGCTACGTCGCCCAGGACGTCGCCAACGCCGCGACGGAGATGCCCATCACCGTCCGCGAAGTCGTCGAGATGGGTCGCTACCCCCACGTCGGCTTCGGTCGACTCGGCGCGGAAGACCGCCGCATCGTCGCCGACGCGCTCGACACCGTCGGCGTCGCCGAGCTCGCCGACCGCCGTCTCGCGCACCTCTCGGGCGGGCAGCGACAGCGCGTGTTCATCGCTCGCGCGCTCGCGGGAGAGGCGGACCTGCTCGCGCTGGACGAACCCGCCGTCGGCGTCGACGCCGACTCCAGAGAGGCGTTCTACGACCTCCTCCGGGACCTTAACGATGACGGCCTGACCGTCGTGCTCATCGAACACGACATCGGCGTCGTCACCGAGCACGCGACCACCGTCGCCTGCCTGAACCGTCGGCTGTTCTTCCACGGCGAGCCTTCGGGCTTCGCCGAGAGCGACGCACTCTCGCGGGCGTACGGCGCGAACCAGCGGATGCTGGAACACGACCACAGCCACGACCACGCCCACGACAGCACCCACGACCACAGCCACGACAGCACCCGCTTGCAACCATGACCGCCGCGCTGCTCCCACAGAGTTCGACCGTGCTCCTCTTGGAGTTCGTGAACCGGTTAGTGCAGCTGTTCGGCGACGGGATGTGCGCGGCGACGCGACCGCTCGGTTTCGAGATTCTCTGCTATCAGTTCATGCAACAGGCGTTCGTCGCCGGCCTCTGCGTCGGCGTCGTCGCGCCGCTCGTCGGCAGTTTCCTCGTCCACCGCGAGATGGCGTTCATCGGCGACACGCTGGCGCACACCGCCTTCGCGGGCGTCGCTATCGGGCTGTTTCTCGGGTCGGCGTTCGAAATCGGCGTCTCGCCGTACGTGACGGCGCTCGTCGTCGCCGTCCTCTCGGCGCTACTCATCGAACTCATCGCCGACTACACCGACGCTTACGGCGACGTCTCGATGGCCATCGTCCTCTCGGGCGGCTTCGCGCTCGGAACGGTCGTCATCAGCCTCACCGACGGCGGTATCGCCGTCGGTATCAGCCAGTACCTCTTCGGCAGTCTCTCGACGGTGACGCTGGAGAACGCCTCGGTGCTGCTGTTGCTCAGCGCGCTCGTCGTCGGCGTCGTCGGCCTGACGTACAAACAGCTCCTGTTCGTCACGTTCGACGAGACGGCCGCACGCGTCGCCCGGGTGAACGTCCCGCTGTACAACCGCCTGATGGTGATGCTGACGGCGCTCGTGGTCGTCGCCGCCATGCAGATTATGGGCGTCATCCTCGTCGCGGCGATGCTCGTCGTCCCCGTCGCCGCCGCGGCGCAGGTCGCCCGCAGCTTCCGCGAGTCGGTGCTCGTCGCCGTCGTCGTCGGCGAACTGGCCGTCCTCCTCGGCCTCGCGGCCTCCTACCAGTACGGCGTCGCCGCCGGCGGGGCCATCGTCCTCGTCGCCATCGGCCTCTACGCTGTCGCCGTCGTCGGCGACCGGGTCGCCCCCCGGCGCTCCGAGACGGCGACCGAGGCCACCGCCGACGGCGGGGACGTCAGAAACGCAGAGGGCCGGCCGTAACATCGCTGCGACGCGGTCGGCTCTCTACCGCAACCGCCTCACTACCGCGACCGGACACCGCGCAGGAAAGCGACCGCCTCACTCGACGTCGGCCAGCGGGCCGAACTTGTCGACGGGCATCACCGAGTAGTCGACGGAGAGCGTGTCTCTGGTCGCGCGGACCTTGCCGACGAACGTCGAAATCTCTTCGAGCGTCCCTTCGAGGACGAACAGTTCCATGCAGTAGTGCGCGCCGACGTGGCTGTGGAAGTTCGAGGCGACGAGACTCTCGTGTTCGTGGCGCAGATGCATCATCCGCTCTTCGACGCTCGTCGTCTCGTAGTCGAAGACGACGGTGACGACGCCCATGAGTTCGCGGTCTTCCAAGCGCGTGTCCTCGAACTCGCCGAGGAGGTTGCGGGAGGCTTCGCGGACGACCTCGCTGCGACCGGTGTAGCCGTGGTCCTCGGCGAACGCGTCGATGCGTGCCAACAGTTCCTCCGGCATGGAGACGCTGACGACGGTCATGTATTAACTCACTGCCCTTGAGCTATTAATCGTTATTATTCGAAGGCCGCCCGCCGTCGAACGAGTTGCCGACGAGCCGCCGACGGGCCGCCGACGAGGGCGCGACGAAACGGCCGCTCGAACGCGTCGAACCGCAGTACGCGCCGGCCCCGGCGGAGAATCACCGACGCCCACAGTTATATAACGAGCGTCCGCAACCGCGAAGTATGCACGAACCTCCGCAGACGCCGCGCCGTGAGGTGGTCGACACCCTCCACGGCGAGGAGGTTACCGACCCCTACCGCTGGTTGGAAGCCGAGTCTGCCGAAGTCAGCGAGTGGGTCGAACGACAGAACGCCTACGCCGAGTCTATGCTGGACGTTCCGGCGAGACGCGTTCTCGAAGCGCGGTTCGACGAACTCGCTCGCGTCACCGACTACGAGGCGGTGCGGCCCGCGGCCGGCCGCTACTTCCAGCGCGTGAAAGCCCACGACGACGAACAGCCGGTGTTGTGCGTCCGGGACTCGCTCGACGGCGACCGACGGACGCTCGTCGACCCCAACGAGTGGTCCGACGACGGCACCGTCTCGATGGACTGGTTCGTCCCGCACCCCGACGGCGAGTTCCTCGCCTACGGCGTCGCTACCGGCGGCGACGAGCAGTACGACGTTCGTATCATCGACGTCGTCTCCGGCGACCTGGTCGACGAACTCGTCGGCGTCGGGCGCATCTCCGCGACCGGTTTCGCGTGGACCGCCGACGGCTTCTACTACGTCTCTACCGGCACCCGAGAGGGAGACGGCGTCCGACAACTCGACAAAGAGATCAGACACCACGTGCTCGGGTCGCCGAGCGACACCGACGCGCTCGTCGTCGACGACTTCGAAGAGCAGGTCTGGCCCGTGCTCGAAACCGACGACGACGTCCTCGTCGTCCAGTACTACGAGGGCTGGGACCGCTCCGAGGTGTACGCGCTCGACGAGACGCCGGACGCCGGACGCACCGAACCGGTGGACCTCGTCCCCGTCGTCACGGAGTTCGACGCGACGTTCGAGCCGACGCTCCGCGACGGCTACCTCTACTTGCTCACCGACTTCGACGCGCCGCGTTCCCGACTGCTCGGCTGCGACGTGGAGACGGCGCTCTCTGGCGACGCACACCCCGACGAGATGGACGTCGTCGTCCCCGAACACAAGGAGATTCTCCGCGACATCGCCCTCGGCGACGACCGAATCGTCGCCCACTACCACCGAAACGCGCACTCGGCGCTGTCGACGTTCACCCGCGACGGCGAGCGCGTCGGTCGCATCGACCTCCCCGAGTACGCCGCCGTCGCCGGGACGTACGCGTGGAACGGCGAGCTGTTCTACACCGTCGAGTCGTTCGAACGACCGCCGCGGGTCTGCTGTGCGGACCTCGAAACCGAGGAAACGCGCACGCTCGACGAACCCGAGGTCGGAATCGAAGCCGACCTTGAGGTGAAACAGGAGTGGTTCGAGTCCGCCGACGGCACGCGCATCCCGGCGTTCGTCGTCCACCGCTCGGACCTCGACCTGGACGGCGACAATCCGACGGTTCTGACGGGCTACGGCGGCTTCCGAGTCAACCGCACGCCGACGTTCAACCGTTTCGCCGTCCCGTTTCTCGAAGCGGGCGGCGTCTACGTGTCGGCGACGCTGCGCGGCGGCGCGGAGTTCGGGGAACAGTGGCACGAGGCGGGTCGACGCGGGAACAAACAGAACGTGTTCGACGACGCCACCGCCGTCGCCGAGGGCCTCGTCGAGCGCCGGTACACGAACCCGGACCGCCTCGCCGTCTCCGGGGGCTCTAACGGCGGCTTGCTCGTCGGTGCGCTCATCACGCAACGCCCGGACCTCTTCGGCGCGGCGCTGTGTCTCGTCCCGCTGTTGGACATGCTGCGCTTCCACAACTTCCTGCTCGGTCCGTCGTGGACGACGGAGTACGGCAGCCCCGACGACCCCGTCGACTACGAGTACATCCGCGCGTACTCGCCGTACCACAACGTCGAGCGGACCGAGTACCCGGCGACGCTGTTCACGACGGCGGCCGGCGACACCCGCGTCCACCCGAGCCACGCCCGGAAGATGACCGCGCGACTGCAGGCGGCCAACACCGGCGACGAACCGGTGTTGCTCCGCACCGAGGAGAAAGCGGGACACGGCCTCGGCAAACCCACCTCGATGTACGTCACCGAACAGGCCGAGCAGTGGGGCTTTCTCTGTCGCTCCCTGGGGCTCGACGCCGACGACCTGCGGTCGACGGAGCGGCCGCCGTCGGCGTAGTCGCCGGTCGGGTTCTACCCCGAACCGAACTGTCCGCGCGGCAAGCGTTTAGCCCCCCGCGCTCGTATCCCGTCCTATGACCGACCCGAGCGTCATCGAGGAGGAACTCCGGGGCAACGGAATCAGCGTCGAATCGGTGGACGTCGACGACGGGGTCGACGAGACCGGCGGCGTCGACCTGACGTACATGACGGCGTTCCCCGCCGCCCACGTCAATCGCCGCGAAGTCGGCCAGGCACTGACCGCCTTCATCGACCTCGCGCGGGAGGGCGCGTGGAGCCCCGAACCGGTCCGCGCGACGTCGATTCGAATCGACGACGACGTGCAGGGTCGCTGGCGGGTCGAAGCCGGCTGGTTCGAGGACTACCTCTCGTACAACCTCTCCGACGAGGACTTCTCGGAACTCGTCCTCGACACGCTCGAAGAGGAGCCGTCGATGTTCGCCGGAGGCGACAGATGAGCCGAGAGGAGAGCGCGTGGCGACACCGCGAAGGCGTCGACGCGACGACGGGCGAGCAGCGTCGTCCCTCCCGCTACGAGTTCTCGACGGTCAGCGTCCGATTCGACAGCGACGACGAGCGCTGCGTCGGGACGTTGTACCGCCCGGACCGACCGAAGAACCCGCCGCTGGTTCTGATGGCGGCCGGGTTCGGCTCCGACCGCGAGTTCGGCCTCCCCGTCTACGCCGAGCGGTTCGCGGAGCGAGGCTACGCCGTCTTCCTCTTCGACCACCGCCACTTCGGCGACAGCGAGGGGATGCCGCGAAATCTGGTCAGCCCCGCGAAGCAGATCGCCGACTGGCGGGCGGCCATCGAACGGGCCGACGAGTTAGACGGCGTCGACGCGGACCGACTCGTCCTCTGGGGGTCGTCGTTCGCGGGCGGTCACGTCCTGGAGGTCGCGGCGGGCGAACCGCACGTCGCGGCGGTCGTCTCGCAGGTTCCGTTCGTCGACGGCCGGTCGATGACGCTCGGCAAGGGCCTGAAGTTCGCCGCCAAGTCGCTGCCGCTGGCGCTCGCCGACAAACTCCTCTCGTTCGTCGGACGCTCGAAGACGGTTCCCGTCGTCGGCACCCCCGAGGAGTTCGCCGTCATCAACGAACCGGGCGCGAAGACGGGCTTCTTTGACCTCGTGCCGTCGGGCTCGGACTGGGAGAACGAGACGCCCGCGCGGGTGTTCCTCTCGATTCCGGGCTACCGACCCGGGACGAAAACCGACGAGGTCCACTGTCCGACGCTCGTCGTCGCGGGCGAACACGACGAACTCGTCTCGCTCTCGGACGTCGAGAGCGCCGCGTCGAAGCTCCCCAACGGGACGTTCCTCCGACTTCCGGTGGGGCACTTCGACGTCTACGGCGGGGAGACGTTCGAGGAGGCGCTGGCCCACCAGTTCGCCTTCCTCGACCGCGTCGTCGGCGACCCGGCGGACGACTGATGGCGGAAGCGGACGACTGATGGCGGAAGCGGACGACTGACGCCAGACGGTGGAGGCGGACGGCGACCGGCGCCAACTGACGGCGAGAGCGGACGACCGACGACCCGGCTCACCGCTCGCGTCGCAAGCTTCCCCCGCGACGCAACTCTCTTTTCGGTCTCCCGCGTCTCTCCGCTATGACCGTCTCCCGCACCGTGGAACTGGAGGGCCACATCATCGACTCGGGGATGATGGGCCAGTGTTTCGGCATCGTGATGGACCTCGGCGGCTCGTTCGAGGTCGAGGAGTTCGAGGTCGGCCGCCACAAAGACGCCACCACCTACTGCCGGATGCGCGTCTCCGCCGACACCGAAGGCGACCTGCAGACCATCGTCCACGAACTCCACCAGAACGGCGCGAACCCCGCCGACCCGCGCCCGGCCTCGGTCGAACCCGCCCCCGACGACCGGGTCGTCCCCGCCGGCTTCTACTCGACGACGAACCACCCGACCGAGGTGTTCTACCGCGACGAGTGGATTCCCGTCGACGACATCGAGATGGACTGCGCCGTCGTGATAGAGGAGGGTGCGGACGGCGAACGCAGCGCCCGGACGAAAGTGCTGAACGCGATTCGGGAGGACGACCTCGTCGTCGTCGGCGAGTCGGGAATCAGGGTCAAGCCGCCGGAGCGCCCCCGCGACGCCTCCGGGCCGTTCGGCTTCATGCAGGGCGGCGTCTCCTCGGAGCGCCCCTCCGAGTCGCTCATCCGCGAAGTCGCCGAGGCGCTCGTCGAGACGAAGCGCGACGGCGGCAACGTGCTCGTCGTCGCCGGGCCGGCGCTCATCCACTCGGGCGCGGGCGACGCGCTCGCGGACCTCGTCCGCGAGGGGTTCGTCGACGGGCTCTCGGCGGGCAACGGCTTCGCCACCCACGACATCGAACGCGGCCTCTACGGCACCTCCCTCGGCATGGACATGGAGACGATGGAGCACCCCCGAAAAGGGCACAAACACCACATCTACACCATCAGCGAGGTCATCCGCGCGGGCGGTATCCCCGAGGCCGTCGACGCCGGACTCATCCAGGAGGGCGTGATGTACGAGTGCGTCCGGAACGACGTGAGCTACGTGCTCGCGGGCTCCATCCGCGACGACGGCCCGCTGCCGGACACCATCACCGACGCCGTCGAGGCGCAGAACGCCATCCGCGAGCAGGCCCACGAGGCCGACCTCGTGTTGATGCTCTCGACGCTGCTTCACTCGGTCGCCGTCGGTAACTGCCTCCCCTCGACGACGAAAACCGTCTGCGTCGACATCAACCCCGCGACGGTCACCCAGTTGCTCGACCGCGGGTCGTCGCAGGCCATCGGCATGGTGACCGACATCGGGACGTTCGTCCCGACGCTCGCCGAGAAAGTGTTCGAAGCCGAGGCCGAGCAGTAGCGCCGGAGGCGGGGCCGAGAGACGAGTCCAGTATCCCAACCGAGCAGCGTCCGAAACCGAAGTCGAGCGGTCGCCCGCCCGAGACGCCACCCGGGTTCGTGCCTTCTTCTCTTTTCACGCCGGAACTACACAAAACATTTAACTTCGGCACGTAACCGCCGTGACATGAACCGTGAAACGACGTTCGTCGCCGCGGCCGCCGTCGTGGCCGTGGTGTCGCTCGTCGCCGCCGCGGTGGTCCCCGGTGCCCTCGCCGACCCGACCGACGACGGGCCGCTCCGTCCCGGCCCCGTCCAGGTCGAGGAGGTCCCCATCACGCCCGGCGCTGTGACGGGTGAGACGGCCACGCTGGCCGTCGAAACCAGACTCGAACACCGAGGCAACCCCACCGACAACGTGACCGTACTGTTCCGCGCCATCGACAGCGAGTCGAACCTCGTCGAGACGAGTCGCACCGTCGACGTCGGCGAACTGACGGGCGACCGCGAGACGCCCGTTCGCGCGAATCTCACCGTCGCCCGCGAGGGCGGTTACGAGATAGAGACCGTCGTCTTCCGCGACGGCGAACGCGTCGACACCGCCAGTCGGCGCGTCAGCGGCCTCGAAGCGCTCACCCCCGCCTACGCGCGGTCGAACGTCGAGTTCGCCGAGTCGACGGGGCTGCAACCCGTCTCCGTCTCGGTCGGTTCCGCCGACGGCGACCAGGTGACACTGGACCTCTCGGCGGCGCTGACGAACGGCGGCGACGCGCCGACCGGCGACCTCGAAGTGACGTTCGTCGTCCGGCAGGCCGAGTCGAACGTCGTCGCCGACCGGGTCACGGTCCCCGTCGACGAGATCCGCGCCGGGCGAACCTCGACCGCCGACGCCTCCGTGACGGTGCCCGCAGAGTACAACTACTACGTCGACGCCATCCTCTGGCGCGACGACGTCCACGTCGACTCCGCACAGAGCGTGGCGAATCTCGACCCGACCGAGCGCATCAGCGCGGACGTCACCGAACAGGAAGTCGAGTTCGAGGTGGAGGACTTCGAGTCCGACGACGAGGAGCCGCCCGCCGCCGAAGACGGCGGCGTGAACAGGGGAACCACGCAGTCCGACACGCCCGGGTTCGGCGTCGTCGTCGCCGTCGTCGCCCTGCTCTCGACGGCGCTTTTCGCCCGGAGGCGCTCGGAATGAACGCGAACGACGAACCGACGACTACAGCGATGAACACAGACACCAGCGCGACAGCACGAACCGACGGCGGAACGACGAACAGCAAGACGAATCCGAGCGACGACCGCGACCGGTCGGGTCGAGACGTGCGGACGCTCATCAACTACGCCGCACTGGCCGTGTTGGTGCTGTTCGCGCTCGTCACCGCGGTCCAACTGTACACCGCAGTCGGCGGCGTCATCGACCGCTGGGTCGCCCCCGACTACCGCATCTTCTTCCGCGCGGCGTTCAACCTCGTCGTGCTCCTGCTCTGCGTCGGCGGCATCTCGCTGCAACTGCGGCGATTGGACTGACGGCGTCGACTCCGACGCGTCTCCGGTTACGTCGCCGACACGAGACGGTTCAGAAGGCCTATGAGTGGGCCGCCGACCCAAACCACCATGGACCCGACGACGGGGGCGATGGACCCGAAGACGAAGCGACAGCACGAGTGCGCTATCGCCGTCCCCAGAACGGAGAGAGACGCCGCAGTCGAACTGATTCGAGACGACATCCTCTCGGAACTCACCGAGGAGTGTCCCGAGTGCGGGCACTACGCGACGCTCTCGACGTACGAACCGACGTTCTTCGAGGGGCGCGACCCCGAGAAAATCTCGGTGGCGTTCACCTGCCCCTCCTGCGAGTGGCCCATCGGCCTCAACCTCTGATTCGGTTCACAGCGCGACCCACGCGGCGAAGACGACGAGGCCGCCGAGACTCGTACTGACGACGGCGTGCAGCCGGAGTCGGTCGAGCAGCGCGTGGGCGTCGCCCTCGACGCTGAGCGTCTCGTGAATCTCGCTGCCGAGTTCGCAGCGGGGCAGGAAATCCATCGCCACGTGGAGGAAGACGCCCGCAGCGAACCCGAAGACGACACCCCGGACCGCGGCCGTCGCCGGGAGGACGACGACGCTCGACAGGATGGCCGCGAGACCGACGCCCGCCGCGGGCAGCAGCAGCACCGACCACTCCCGACCGGCGCGGCGCAGTCGCGTCGCGGCGGCGTACCCCGCCGGCCCCTTGTGCGAGACGATGGCCAGTCCGAGCGTCAGGCCGACCTCCATGTTGCCGTAGACGATGCCGATGATAGCGCCCGCCGAGAGCGCGTGCGCCGATAGCTCCGTCGCGGTTCGGTCCAACGGGAAGTCGAGATGGGCGAGGCGGTGGCCGACTGTGTGCGAACCGAAGCCGACCAACAGTCCGAGTGCGACGCCGAAGCCGCCGTACTGGGGAACCTCGCCGCTGACGCCGATGGCCTGCGGGAGCAGGAACACCGCCGCGCTGGTTATCATCGCGCCGCTGGCGAGGCCGTAGCCCCAGACGAGAACGTCCGCTCGCTCGTCGGTCCGCCGCGCGCCGAACCACCCCGCGACGGCCATCGCCAGAAACGCCACCCACGAGATGACGAGGAGGTCTCTCGCTCCGCGTTGGAGCGCGACGGCCGAGAGAGCGACCAGCAGCGCGACCGAACCGATGCCTATCGCCGAGCGTCGTTGCACGTTGTGAACTGGACGGCTCGGATTAATATGGTCGTCGGTCCGCGGACAGATTCCTCCACGACGGACCGCTTCCAGCCGCCTTCGGTGTGAATCGGGTCTACCTCGTCGCCTCCTTCCACGTCCGGAGGTCGAGAATCTCCCCGTCGAGTTCGCTCGCATCCGCTTCCGTCGCCGCCCAGACGAACATCGACGCCGCGTCGTCGGGGTCGCGGCCCCGTCCGTCGGTGAGGTCGGTGGCGACGAGGCCGGGGTCGACGACGCCGACGGTCTGTGAGAGGTCGGCGGCGAATCCGCGCGCCAACGCCTCGGCGGCGGCTTTCGAGACGGCGTACGAACCCATCCCGGCTTTCGCCTCGCGGGCGACTGACCCGGACGGGACCAGCACACGGGCGTCGTCGGCCATGTGTGGGACTGCCTCTTTGACCGCCGCGAACACGCCGCGGACGTTCGTCCGCATCGTGTCGTCGAAGCGCGCGTACGACTCCTCGGCGGTCGGCATCTCGCCGGGCGTTCCGTGGCTGACGCCCGCGCACGCGACGAGGACGTCTATCGGCCGACCCTCCCGCGCCGCGCGCTCCATCAGACGCTCCACGTCGAACTCGTCGCGCACGTCGGCTCGCTGGGTGAGTATCGCGCCGCCGCTCTCGTCGACCGCTGCCGCGAGTTCGTCCAGCGCCTCGTCGTCGCGGGCGCAGGCGACGACGCGTGCGCCCTCCGCGGCGAACGCTGCGGCGACGCTGCGACCGATTCCCCGACTCGCACCCGTGACGACGACCGTCGTATCGTCCATACCCTCGGTTAGGGCGAATCCGACCTAAAGGTGCGTCTCCTCGCCCGAGCGGAAGCGTACAGACTTTTGTCGGTGGCTGTCTCTGTGGGAGTATGACACACGGTTCCGATGTCGTGACGTTCGACGCGGACGCTGCGCTCGGGGCGGCCCGGGAAGCCGTCGACGGGCCGCTCTACTCGTTCGCCGTCTACACGCCGGACGTGTACGAACTGCTCCACGTCGAAGACGCTACACAGACGTTCTACCGTGACCGCGAGCAGATGGTCGCTCACTTCGACCAGATACACAGCTACGCCGGTATCGACTTCGCGGAGATAGACCTCCTCACCGAGGAGCTGTTCCCCGTCGCCGACCGCGTGAACTACGTCACGACGGCGATGGACTACCTGAAGTTTCTCCGCATCTACTTCGACCAAGAGGGTATCTTTCTCGCGCTCTCGCCGGACGAAGCAGTGACGGCCGTCGTCGAAGCCGTCGAAGCCGCCGTCGACGGGACGACAGTCGACCCCGAAGACGCGGAGCCGTAGTTCGACGGTAGCCCGCCGTCGAGAGCGGTCGACGACGACAGACTGCGAGACAGTGACACAGTCAGTCGTTTTATGCTCCGAACGCCCCTAGTGCGTGTCATGACCTTTCCAACGAACGGCGACGGCACCGGCGACGCCGTCGGCGACGTCGAGGCGGACACCCCGGCCGCGGACGTCGGGCGACGGTTCGGGTCCGGTCTCGACGGCGACCGCGAGGGCGTCCGCGAGGCGCTGTCGGCGCTGTCGGGCCAATCCGTCGTCGTCGTCGGCAGCGGCTTCGGCGGTCTCTCGACGGCCTGCTACCTCGCCGACGCCGGAGCCGACGTCACTGTGTTGGAGAAAAACGAGCAGCTCGGCGGGCGCGCCAGCCGTCTGGAGGCCGAGGGGTTCCGCTTCGACATGGGGCCGTCGTGGTATCTGATGCCCGACGTGTTCGAGGACTTCTTCGGCTACTTCGGGAAGCGACCCACCGAGTACTACGACCTCGAACGGCTCGACCCTCACTATCGGATTTTCTTCAAAGACGGCGACCGCGTGGACCTCGTCCCCGACATGGAGACGAACAAACTGCTGTTCGACTCCTACGAGGAGGGCGCGGGTGAGACGCTCGCACGCTACCTCGAGAAGTCCGAGCGCAACTACCGCATCGGGATGGAGCACTTCGTCTACAAAGACCGTCCCCGCCTCCGCGACTACGTCGACACCGACGTGCTCCGGCACGCGTGGGGGCTCTCGCTCGTCGGGTCGATGCAGGGCCACGTCGAGGAGTACTTCGACAACCCGAAGCTCCAGCAGATAATGCAGTACACGCTGGTGTTTCTCGGCGGCGCGCCGTCGAACACGCCGGCGCTGTACAACCTCATGAGCCACGTCGACTTCGAACTCGGCGTCTACTACCCCGACGGCGGCTTGGGTGCCGTCGTCGACGCGATGGTCGACCTCGGCGAGGAACTCGGCGTCACCTTCCACACCGGCGACGCCGTCACCGAAATCCGAGGACGCGAGGGCGGGTTCGTCGTCCGCACCGAGTCGGGCGAGGAGTATCTCTCGGACCTCGTCGTCTCCGACGCCGACTACGCGCACACCGAACAGGAACTCCTCCCGCCGGAGAAGCGACAGTACGACGCCGACTACTGGGACTCCCGAACCTACGCCCCGTCGGCGTACCTCCTCTATCTCGGCGTCGAGGGCGACGTCGAGGAACTGGCCCACCACACGCTCGTCCTCCCCACGGACTGGGAACCGCACTTCGACACCATCTTCGGCGACCACTCGTGGCCCGACGACCCGGCGTACTACCTCTGTGTCCCCTCGAAGACCGACGACTCGGTCGCCCCCGAGGGCCACAGCAACCTGTTCGTCCTCGTTCCCATCGCCGCCGGACTGGAGGACACCCCCGAACTCCGCGAGTCGTTCCGCGAACTCGTTCTCGACGACGTCGCCGAGAACACCGGCGTCGACCTGCGCGACCGAATCGTCTTCGAGAAGTCGTTCTGCGTCGACGACTTCGCGGAGCGCTACAACAGCCAGCAGGGGACGGCGCTCGGGATGGCACACACGCTCCGCCAGACCGCCCTGCTCCGCCCGCCGCACCGCTCGAAGGAGGTGTCGGGACTGTACTTCACGGGGTCGTACACGACGCCCGGCATCGGGGTGCCGATGTGTCTCATCAGCGGCCGACTCACCGCCGAGTCGATGGCGAAGCACTCGGGGCGCGAGGAGCCGCGGCCGCCGGTCGAGGACGAGACGGTCCGG
Organism: Haloprofundus sp. MHR1; assembly: GCF_005155585.1. NCBI lineage: Archaea > Methanobacteriati > Methanobacteriota > Halobacteria > Halobacteriales > Haloferacaceae > Haloprofundus > Haloprofundus sp. MHR1. The sequence goes on along the minus strand of NZ_CP039833.1, from coordinate 635,896 downwards.
GCCGACGGGAGCGTGACCGAGTCCGGCGGTGCCGACGACGAGACGACACGCCGAGAGCAGGCGAGTCGAACGGACGACTGATGGGTCGCCTCGGCTACCTGCTGAAGCTCTCGCGCCCGCGCTTCTGGTTCTACCTCGCGGGCCCCGTCGTCGTCGGCGTCGCCTTCGCCGCCGAGTCGGTTTCGGACCTGTTCGCCCCCCTCGCGCTGGCGCTGTTCGGCTACTTCCTCGTCCCGGCGAACGTGTTCCTGTACGGCGTCAACGACGTGTTCGACGCCGAAATCGACGCCGAGAACCCGAAGAAGGAGGACAGGGAGGTCAGATTCGGCGGCGACCCCGTCGTCGTGGCCGTCGTCGTCGCCTCCGGACTCGCGGGGCTGGCGCTGTTCGCCGTGACCCCGCGAGTGGCGTGGGTCTGGCTGGCGGCGCACTTCCTTCTCGCCGTGGAGTACAGCGCGCCGCCGCTTCGGTTCAAGACCAAGCCGCTCTTAGACTCCGTCTCGAACGGGCTGTACGTCCTACCGGGCGTCGCCGCCTACGCCGCCGTCGCGGGCGAACAGCCGCCGCTCGCGGCAGTCCTCGGCGGCTGGCTCTGGACGATGGGGATGCACACGTTCTCGGCGATCCCCGACATCGAACCCGACCGCGAGGCGGGCATTCGGACGACTGCGACCGTGCTCGGCGAGACGCGGACCTACGCGTACTGCGCGGGGTGTTGGCTCGCGGCGGCGCTCGCGTTCGGTCTGGTCGACGTCCGCATCGGTCTGTTGCTCCTGGCGTATCCGGTCGTCGTCTTCGCCATCTATCTGTCCGACGTGGACGTCTCGCGGGCGTACTGGTGGTACCCGGCGCTGAACACGGGTGTCGGGATGGTGCTCACGATGGGCGCACTCTGGAGGTTGCTGCGTGGCTGATTCGATGTCGACGGTCTCCGAGTACGTTCCCTCGAACCGCACGGAGATGGAGGCCCGTCTCGACCGTCTGGTCCGCGAGAACCGCTTCACAATCTCCGTGGTGTTCCCGGTCGTCGGCGGCGTGCTGCTCGTCGCCAGTCGACTCGAACTGCTCCCGCCGCCCTTGGCGTTCAACGCCCTCCTCATCCTCCTCGGGACGTTCGTGATGCGCTCGCCGCTCGTCGTCGGCACGCTCCCGCTGTTCGACCGTCGGGCCGTCGTCGGCGTCTCGGCGCTCGCGCTGTACGCCTACGCCATCGAGTACACCGGCGTCGAGACGGGGTGGCCCTACGGCGAGTTCTACTACGGCGTCGACCTCGGGCCGACAGTCGAGGGGATTCCGCTGGGGCTCCCTATCTTCTTTCTCCCGCTGGTGATGAACTCGTATCTGCTCTGTCTGCTGTTGCTCGGCGACCGCGCGGACAACCCGGTCGTCCGCCTCTTTTCGGTCATCGTGACCGTGCTGGCGATGGACGTGGTACTCGACCCCGGTGCCGTCGCGCTCGGCTTCTGGGTGTACCCGGACGTCCCGCCCGGCGGCGGCTTCTACGGCGTCCCGCTGTCGAACTACGCGGGGTGGGTCGTCAGCGCCACCGTCGCCGTCGTCACGCTCGACTGGGCGTTCGACCGCCGGGCGTTGCTCGCGCGACTCTCGCGCTGCGAGTTCATGCTCGACGACCTCGTGAGCTTCGTCATCCTCTGGGGGAGCGTCAACGTCGTCTTCGGCAACTACGTCCCCGCGCTGGTCGCGGTGCTGTTCGGAGTCGGTCTGCTGCGAACCGAGCGGTTCGACGCGGGGCTGCTGCGGCCGTCGTGGCTTCGGTGAGTTCGAACTGGAAGCAGAGGAGAGGAGTGCGGTCCACTCAGCGCGCCGGAAGCCCGTCGTGGCGTCCCGCCCCCGCCGTCGGCGACCCGCGTTTCGACACCGAGCTGACGCGCCAGAACACCGTCTCGGGGTCTTTCGTCCACATCCAGTGGTAGCGGGTGCGGGCGAACAGGCTCAGTTTTCGGAGTCGACTCAACTGCGGCGTCGCCGAGAGCACGTCGTAGTTCCGGTCGCGGATGAGGCGGTGGTGGTCGGCGTACAGCACGGCGGCCAACAGCACCGAGAACTGGCAGTCCTCGGGGAGGTACTTGATGCCGGCGACGCCCTCGCGGTAGAGCGTCTCCGTTCGGTGGAGCTCCGACTCCATGGCGGTGGTGAAGCCCTCGGTGAGCTCGTAGCGCCGGAGCTGCGCCTCCGTCACGCCGTGCTCGTCGAGCGTCGTCTGCGGGAGGTAGATGCGGTCGCGCTCGTCGATGTCCTCGCGCACGTCGCGCAGGAAGTTCGACATCTGGAACGCCTCGCCGAGCTTCGTCGCGTGCGGGAGCGCCCGCTCCTTCTCTTCGGGGTCCATGACGGCGGTCATCATCCGACCGACCGCAGCCGCGGAGCCGTCCATGTACGCCTCCAGTTCGGCGTACGTCTCGTAGCGGCTCTTGGCGATGTCGGTCGCCATCGCGTCGACGAACGTGTTCACGTCCGCGTCGTCGATGCCGTACTCCTCGCGCATCTCCGAGAACGCCGACAGCACCGGGTTGTCGGTCTCCGCCTCCCCGAGCGCCGCGGCGCGGAGCCGTTCGAGTTCCGCGCGCTGTTCTTCGGGGCTCGCGTCGCCGGCGTCGTCGACGACTTCGTCGGCCAGCCGGAAGAACGCGTACAGGACGTACGTCGCGTGGCGAACTCGCTGGGGCAGGAGTCGCGTGGCGAAGTGGAACGTCTTTCCAGTTCGCTGTTGTATTGCTTTGCTCCGGGCGACTTGCTCGTCTCTCACCATGGGCTCGCTTCCCGCGGTTGCCCTGTCCATCGTCTACTCGGGTCACAACAGCGCATGAGCTACCATCTCTAGGGAGTGCAGGCTCATAATCGTTAGTACCGATACAAGTTGGAAACCAGTCGGCGCTCCTCCTCTCGTCGCTCGGTTGGCCGCCGCCGCGGCACCGACGGGACCTGGCTACCAGAACGTGTCGCTGCAGTCGTAAACGACGCCGTGGGTCGGACAGACGTACTTGCAGTGGCGGTGCTGCATCGACGCGCCGCAGAACGGACAGGGTCGCCCGCGCGGCGTCTCCTCGGAGTCCGTCTCCGAGCGACTCTGTCGGGTCGACTCCTCGGTCGTCTCGGTCACGGCAGCAGGTCGGCGTGCCAGGGGTTTGATTGTTACTCTCGGCGCGACGTCGTCGACGGCGCAGTCGCTCGCGAGAGCGATAACGCGAGAAATCGCGCGTGGACGACGGAGTTACTCGTCGTCTTCGGCGTCTTCGTCTTCCTCGGCCGCTTCGGCCTCGGCGACGAGATGCTCACCGTACTCGGAGAGGACGGCGCTGCCGCCGTTCTCCTCGAGGTCCTCGACGGCCGTTGACGTGAATGCGTCGGCGACGATGTGCAGTTCGTTGCGGACCTGCCCGCCGCCGAGCACTTTCACGACGTCCGTGTCGCTTCGCGCGTCGACGACGTCTCGGGCGTCGAGACGGTAGCCGTCACCCTCCTCCTCGGCGAGGTCCTCCGCGGCGTAGAGCGCCGCGTCCTCGTCGAGCTTCTGGAGTCGAACCTCGACGACGTCGAGTTGCGTGTCGTCGGGACGGGTGAAGCCGTGTTTGCCGAGCGGTTCGTAGTTGTGGAACTCGTGTTTCGCGCGTCCCGCGCGGCCGCGGCCGCCGCGGTGACCGGCGCCGCGCCGGTTCTTGTGCGTGCCGCCGCCGTGGGTTCGGGAACCGCGCTGTCGACGTTTCTTGGATGTCATTATCGCATCGCCTCCAGGAGTTCGTCGATGTCCTCGGCCTCGTGTTTGCCGAGCTGGCCGCCTTCGGTGGTCGGGTGCTTGAGACCCTTGTGCCCGCCGCGCGGCGGGTGGAGCCGAAGCGACGGGGAGAGACCCTGCTCGCGCAGCGTCGTCTCCTCGTCGACGAGCGCCTCCGCGAGCGCGCCGAGGTCGTCGTAGTCGGTGTTGTCGGCGACGTAGTCGTCGTCGACCGTCGCGTCGCCTTCGAGCGGCTCCGCGCGCTTGCGCAGCAGCGTCTCGACGACGTCGGCGCTCGGTTCGCCGTGTGCGACGTACTCGTTGACTTTCGTCACCATGCCCTCGTAAGTGTCCGTCTCAGGGACGAACGCGCAGTGGTTGACGCCGTGGATGTTGAGCATCTTCAGGGTGTCGTGCACCGCTTCGCTCATGTTGACGTCACCGCGAATCTGAACGACTGCGCGCATCACTCGCTCACCTCTTGCTGGACTTCGCGGGCGTGCCGCGGCGTCCGGGACTGCGAGGCGTTCCGAAGCGCGTTGTACGTCGCCTTCGCGAGGTTGACCGTCGTCCGCGTGTTGCCGTCGGACTTCGTCCACGCGTCCTGCACGCCCGCGAGTTCGAGGATGCTGCGGACGGTGGGCGCGGCCGCGAGGCCGAGACCCATCGGCGCGGGGATGACCTCGACGGTCACCGACCCGGCTTTGCCCTCGGCTTTCCGGGTCAGAGAGTGGGTACCGCCCGCGCGGTCCTCCCACGAACCGGAGCCTCGGTCGACCTTGATGATGTTCAGCTTTGCGACGTCGATGGCCTTCTGGATCGCCGAGCCGACCTGGTCGTCGCGGGCCTCGGCGTAGCCGAGGAACCCGTCGCGGTTGCCGACGGCGACGACGCACCGGAACTTCACCCGGCGGCCGGAGTCGGTCATCCGCTGGACCATGTTGATGTCGAGCACGTCGTCGTCCAGTCCGGGGAGGAGCTGGTCGACGATCTCGGGCTCTTTCAGCGGCAGGCCCGTGTCGAGCGCCTGCTCCATCGACGTGACGTCGTCGTTCTGGACCATTCGGCCGAGGCGCGTTCGCGGCTCCCAGCCGTTGTTGTTTCTGCTCATTCGTCGTCCTGTAGTTGTTCGAGCACGTCGTCGAAGTGCTCGGGTAGTTTCGTGGCGTCGAACTCCCCGCCGTACAGCGGCTCGTCGAGCTGTTCCGCGTACTCGGCGATGTGCTCGCCGCGGTTACGCGACCAGTCGGCCAGCACGCTGTCGTTGTGCGGGATTTCGAGGCCAGCGTCTATCGCTCCTTCCTGAACGGCGAACACCTTGTTGCCGGGCGTCGCCGTGTTCAGGCCGATGTCGAGGACGGCCTCTTCGAGGCCGGCTTCGACCGCTCGCTTGCCGACGAGGTAGCCCGTCAAGTACGCGCTCGGGAGGTTGCCCGTGGGGGCTTCCCAGCCGTACTCGGCGAGTTCCTCGGAGGAAGCGGCGGCGTGTGTGTTGTCGCCGTCGGGTCCGGGGGTTACCAGCTGCGCCCTGACGTGCTTGTTGCTGACGCGGGCTACGAGCCGCGGCTTGCCGGATTTCAACAGGCGCAACCGCTGATGGTAGTCGGTCCGGACCTCGCGACGGCGTCGCATCGGTACCTTGTATCGTGGTCCTGTCGCCATCTATTGGTCCTCCAGTTCGATTTCGTAGTTGTTCCGTGCGTACGCTTCGAGGCGGTCGACGCTGTCGAACTCCCCACCGCTGGCCTTGTTGTACAGCTCGCGGTACTGGGTTCGGTTCAGCGGACCGTCGTCGCGCAGCTCCTTGAGTCGGGCTCGCTGGGCGCGAATCCGGCTCATCCACTCGTCTTTCGAGTCTCGCCGCGCACCGGCTTTCCCTTTGCGGGTGCCGGGGCCGCTGCGGTGGCCGTACTCTCGTTTGGCCTGCCGCTCGCGGGCGCGTCCGCGCGAGTTGGACTTGGCGTCCTTCGCGCGGATGGTGCCACTGTCGACGAGGTCGCGGATGTCCTCGCGCGTGATGGCTTCGGCGATCTCGGCCTGTTCGTCCGGGTCGAACCAGACGCGGCTCTTGCCGACGTCGAGGACGTCGGCGGCCATGCGTCGCTGTGCGCTCAGATCCGTCATTGGTCGACCTCCACTTCGACGTAGGTCGGGTTGAGGACGCGAATCTCGCGGTCCTCACAGACGTCCTCGATGCGCTCGCGCTTGCGAGCGCCGACTTTGCTGGCGATGCGGACGGCCTGCGTGTCGCCGTCGACGTCTTCGAGGTCGCCGACGTTGTGGACGTAGACCTCCTCGAAGCCGCTCGGGTGCAGACCGCGGGCGGCCTTCGGCGTGCGGTAGCCCGCTTCCACCATCGAGCCTTTGCCCTTGATGCCGCGTCGCTGCTTGGAGAGTCCGCCGCGCGGCTTGCGCCACGACTCGGGGACTCGCTTCTTCGCGTGGTACTTCTGGCGGCGGAACGCGGGCATGCCCTCGCGGTGCTTCTGCCCGAGCGCGCGCGCCGTCTCGTCGTCGAGGCTCGGCGTCTTGTCGGCGTGGCCGCGCGGACGGAGCTCCGTCTCGACGTCCTCGTCGGCCTCGTCGGCTTCGGGTTCGCCCTCGTCTTCGACTTCGGCCTCGGTCTCCTCGGAGACTTCGAGTCCGCCGACGTCCGCTTTGATGCGGGCCGCCAGCGCGTTGCCGATGCCTTCGACGTCGGCGAGCTCCGACTGGCTCGCCGCCTTCACGTCCTCGATGGACTCGTAGCCGGCTTCCTGCAGCGCCTCGGCCTTGCTCGGCCCGACGCCGCTGATCTCTTCGAGCGTCTCCGGTTCGTCGTCGGCCATTTATGCACCACCTGCCTGTGGCTTCTCGGTGATGTAGACGCCGTCTTGGAACACGCGGGTGTCCTTGTCGGTGACGCGCGTCAGCTGTTCGATGGACGCGGCGGTCTGCCCGACGGCTTCCTTGTCGGAGCCGGTCAGGATGACCTCCTCGCCGTCGATCTGTACGTCGGTGTCGCCGCGGATCTGCGCGCGGCGCGGTGCCTTCTCACCGAGGAAGTTCTCGATGACCACTTCGTCACCCTCGACGCTGACCTGCATCGGGAAGTGAGCGTAGTAGACCTCCATCCGGTACTCCCAACCGTCGGTGACGCCGTGGAGCATGTTTCGGATGTGGCTCTCGAACGTTCCGATGGTCGCGTTCGTCTTCGCGTTCTCGGCGTCGCTCTCGACGACCACGCGGTCGTCGTCGACGCTGACGGAGACGTTCGGGTACCAGAGTCGTCGCGTGACGGACCCGTTCGGTCCCTCGACGGTGAGGTCGAGGTGGTCTACCTCGGCGGAGGCGTCGTCTGGAATTTCGATTTCGACTCGACTCATATTAGTAGACGTATGCGATTACTTGTCCACCGATGCCCTGTTCGCGGGCCTCGTAGTGGCTCATGACGCCGTGGCTCGTCGTGACGATGAGCGCCCCGTAGTCACGGGCGGGGAGGAATCGCTTCTCCCATTTCTCGAATTCGCCAGCGCCCGCCGAGTAGCGGGGCTTGACTGCGCCACAGTGGTTGATAGCGCCTTTCAGTTCGACCTCGAACCGACCGGCTCTGCCGTCGTCGACGAACTCGAAGCCGTCGATGTACCCGCGGTCGTAGAAGACCTCGAGAACGGAGCCGATGATGTTCGAGGCGGGTTGTACCTCGTGGGACAGATGCCCGACGCTCTCGGCGTTGTCCACGCCGGAGAGCGCGCTGCTGAGTGGGTCGTTGTCAGCCATTGTTATCGATACTTCTTGAATCCCATCTCGCGGGCGATCTCGCGGAAGCACTGCCGGCAGAGGTTGATGTCGTACTTGCCGACGAGCGCCTGTTTGCGACCGCATCGGCGGCACTCGTGGCGCTGGCCGGTGCGCTGCGTGGCGTGTTCGCCCGTCACGTCTGATTCACTCTCGCTCATTGTTCAACCTCTACGTCGAACGACTCCTCGAGGAACGAAACGGCGTCCTCGGGGGTCAGGCGGTGACTGGAGGGGATGCTCCGCGTCACCTGGTCTCGCTTCGCGACACGGTAGCCGGGGCGGACGAGGTTGACCGTCACGTCCAGCCCGTAGATACCGATCTCGGGGTCGTACTCCTGACTCGGGAACTCGGTGTGTTCTTCGACGCCGAAGCTGAAGTTACCCGTGTCGTCGAAGTTGCTCTCCGAGAGGTCTGCCAGCGGCAGCGCCGTCTCGAGGAACTCGTGGGCCGTCTCGCCGCGAAGGGTCACCTTCGCGCCGACCGGCGTACCGATGCGGACGCCGAAGTCCTGTCCGGCACGCTTCGAGGTGGTGCGGACGCTCTGTTGGCCGGTGACGGCCTCGATGATGTCCTCGGCGTTGGCGAGTTCGCGGCCACCCTGGCCGATGCCCATGTGGACGACGACCTTCTCGACGCGCGCTTGGCGCATCTCGTGGACGGACTCGCTCATTCGTCGTCACCTCCGGTGGTGGTGACTTCCGGCTCGCCGCCGGTGAAGTTCTCGTCGATGACGACGACGTAGTCGGCGACCGTCTCGAAGCTCTCGCCGTCTTCCTGCTCGACGGTGACGGTGTTGTCGCCGCTGCCGAGCGTGACGGTGATCTCCGTGATCTCGCCGATTTCGCCGGAGTGGCCCCCGGCGACGGCCGTCACGAGCGCACCTTCCTCGTACGGGAAGTGCGCGACGATCTCTTTCGACTCGTTGTCGACGACGACCGAGTCGCCGCTGCTGTACTCCGAGGCGTCCTCGAGGTTGACGTTCGTTCCGTCGTGCAGCGTCAGCTGGAACGCGCCGCCGGCGACCTGCCGCTTGCCGACGATTTTGCCGAGGCGGCTCGACGCCGCGTCCTCGTCGATAGCGGTCAGCGCGAGGCGACCACCCTCGTCGGGGAAGACGCGGTAGTACTCGTCTCGGGCGGTGAACGCCAGGATGTCGAACATCCCGATGGGACGACGCTCGTCGGCGACGTTGTCGCCGTTGACGAGGACGGTCCCCTCGTTGAGCGCGTAGCGCGCTTCCTTCTTCGTGTTGACGTAGCCGAGAACGTCCCGCAGCAGGATGAGCAGGGGGACACCCTGTTCGCCGTGCGGACCGGCGCCGGCTTTGACCGTCCAGACCTGTTCTTTCCGTTCGACCGGCCACGAGTTCGGGACCGAGAGTCGCTTCTGATGCTTCGTCATTCGTCACCCTCCAGACGCGCTTGACGGCGCTCGTCTTCGAGGTCCAGTTCCGTCACGCGGACGTTCGAGGTGTCGAGCGGCCGGGGGACTTCTTCCCCGTCGGCCTTCTCGACGACGACGCCCTCGACGGTGATGACCTCGCGCTTGAGGTCGACGTCGACGACTTCGCCGGTCGTTCCGGCGTCGTCGCCGCGGAGCACCTCGACGGTGTCGCCCGCGTTCACGCGGACGTTGCGTCGACCGTACTCCTCGCGGAGGTCGCTCGACAGCGTCGCGCGGACCTGCGTGTGTCGCTCGTGCAGCGGCGCGTCGCGGTTCTGGATTCGCTGTTTGCGTGGTTGCTTGCTCATGCTATACGATCATCGTAGCCGTGGATGCGATGCTCCCGAAGCGCTCGGCGACTTCCCGCGCGATGGGACCCTTGATTTCGGTCCCGCGAGGCTCGCCGTTCTCGTCGATGATGACGGCGGCGTTGTCCTCGTACTTGACGCGCGTGCCGTCGGGCCGGCGGATGGATTTCCGCTGGCGAACGATGACGGCTTCGAGCACCTGTCGACGCATCTCGGGGGTGCCCTTCGTGACCGAGACGGTCACTTTGTCGCCGACGCCCGCTTTGGGGTGTCGGTTCTTCGTTCCGGAGTAGCCGGCGACGCTGATCACTTTCAGCTCGCGGGCTCCGGTGTTGTCGGCGCAGACGATGAGCGAGCCCCGTTCGAGGCCCTGCGTGACGTCGGCTTTCAGCGCCTCCATCACGCCTCACCCTCTTCGTCCGACTCGTCGCTGACCGTCTCCGGGGCCGCGAGGCCCTCGGTGACTTCCAGCGACGCGATTTTCTCGACGACCACGTGCGATTTCGTCTTCGACAGCGGTCGTGTCTCTGCGATGCGAACCGTATCGCCTTCCTCGAGCTCCACGCACGGGGGTGCGTGGGCGGGAACGCGACTACGCCGCTTCATGTAGCGGTCGTACTTGGGAACGCGAACGTCGTATTCGCGCTCCACGATGACGGTTTTGTCCATGTCTGTGGAGGCAACGGTGCCCTCGAGCGTCTGTCCTCGCACGGCAAGCGAGCCGTGGAACGGACAGTTCGCGTCGGAGCAGCTCTCCTCCGGTTCTGGTACGTTCAGTCCTATCGCCATGTAGATTCACCTACGTTTTCGGTGCGCAATGCGGGTCGTGAGAGCAGCTTTGCACCATCCACCGTAACGTAGACTGCGCCCTCGCAGTCGTCCGACAAACCGTCGTCGGACGAGCCCTCGCGGGTCGACCCAGACTGACCGGCTAAATCACCGGCAGTTTCCGACTCCCGTTTGGACGCAGACCCCGGGGCCTTGCGGCGTCGTCGGCGCGTGTCCGACGACTCGTCGAGGTTGTCTCGACGGTTCCCGGCGGCTTCATTTGTGCGCGACGGCCCGGTTGTCGGGCCGCCGTCCGTTCGTTCGAGCGCGAACTCGAACGTCGTTCCGCGTTTCGGCACCTGAACGACCCGAGCGCCTCGCTCGGCGACTTCGTCGCCGAACAGTCGAGCGGCAGCGGGCACGTCGCAGTCGACGTGCAGCGTCTGCATCGTCTCGACGACGACACGGCCGGCTATCCCGACGAGGTCGGGGTTGTCGGCGGCGGCCACCCGGACGGGCAGGCCGTTGAGTTCGTGTCGCGCGAGGCGTTCGGGCGTCAGGGCCATCTTACTCGTCGTCGCCCTCTTCGTTCTGGATGGTCTTGATTCGGGCGATGGTCCGGCGAATCTCGCCGATTCGGCCGGGGTTCTCCGGCGCGCCGCCCGCCGCTTGCACGGCGCGGGCGTTCAGGAGCTCCGTCTCGAGTTCCTCGATCTCCGCCTCGCGCTCTGCGGGCGTCATGTCGCGGATCTCGTCGGGGTAGAAGATGGCCATCTACTGACCCTCCTCCTCGTCGGCTTCCATCTCGGCGACGAGGTCGGCGGCCTCCTGCTCGACTTCCTCGTCGAGTTCGGAGAGCTCCGTCTCCACGTCGTCGGTGGCTTCCTCGTCCTCGTCGAGCGCGTGCTCGTCGTCGTCGACGTCGCCGGTGGCGACCGGTTCCTCCTGCGCGTCGGCCGTCTCGCCGGTCTCCTCGACCACTTCTTCGACGACTTCCTCGTCGATGGCCTCCTGCGCGTCGTCCTCGCCGGCGTGTTCGGCGGGCACGTCGTCGGCATCTTCGCCGACGTCCGGCACTTTCTCGTCTTCGGGCTCTTCGAGGAGGTCCTCGACGCCCTCGGTCTCGGCGATCTGTTCGACCGCTTCGACCTCGACGTCCTCGGCGACGGAGAAGTCGTCGGGGAGCTGCGCTCCCGGCGGGATGATCTTCACCGTCACGCCGATGGTGCCGAGCTTCATGACGGCGACACCTTGGCCGGTGTCGACGACTTCCTCGGCGGGTTCGCCGTTGTGCTTGATGTAGCCGCGGTTGAACTTCTCGTCGCGCGAGCGGGCGCCGGTGACCTTGCCGTTGAGCTTGATCTCCGCGCCGAGCGCGCCGGCGTCCATGATGCGGTCGATGGTCGTGTGGCCGGCCTTACGGAAGTACCAGCCGCGTTCGAGCGCGTTGGCGAGGCGGTCCGCGACGATGCGCGCGTTCAGGTCGGGCTCGTCGACCTCCTGAACGTCGATCTGGGGGTCGTCGAGGTTGAACCGCTCTTCGAGCTGGCGGGTGACCTTCCGGATGTTCTTCCCGCCCTTACCGATGACCATGCCGGGCTTCTCGGCTTTCAGGACTATCTGCGTCCCCATCGGCGTTTTAGCGACGTCCATGCCGCCGTAGCCGGCGCGGCCGAGCTCTTCGGCGAAGAACTCGTCTATCTGCGAGCGCTGGAGTCCGTCTTCGATGAACTGGTGTTCGTCTGCCATTATTCTTCGACCTCCTCGATGATGAGCTCCACGTCGACGAGCGTCGTGTTCCACGGGTCCGCTCGTCCGAACGCGCGGGGCTTGCGCCCCATCTGCTCGTCGACCTTGTGGGGGGCGACGTGTTTGATGACCATCGATTCGCCGTCGAAGCCCTGCTCGTTGGCGTTGTTACGCGCGTTCTCGAGCAGCTTCAGGAAGTCCTTTGAGGCTTTGTTCGGGTAGCGACCCGCGTCCCACCCGTCGATGTCGCCTTTGTGGCCGACGCCGGAGTTGTGCTGCTTGAACGGCACCGACTGCTTCTCGTCGATGACGTTCTGCAGGTACGACTCGGCGTCGTCGACGCGCTCGCCTTTGATGGCGCGCGCGATGGCCTTGCTGTGCTTCAGGCTGATGGGCCGCTCCCGGAGCATGGCTTTCGCCGTCGTGTCGGGGTCGGCCTCGACGCTGTAGTTGATTCCCATGGTGTTACTTGAGTGGCACGAACTTCGAGGACCGGGTCGCACCGATGCCGGCCTGCCCGTGTTCGACCGAGTTGCGGGTGAGCTGGAACTCGCCCAGGTAGTGGCCGATCATCTCGGGCTGAATCTGGACGCGCTCGAAGCTCTGGCCGTTGTAGACGGCGAACGTCAGTCCGACGAACGCGGGCACGACGGGCATGTCGCGCAGGTGCGTCCGAATCGGGTTGTTCGCGGTCTCCTCTTCGGTCTTGTTCCGGGCTTTCTCGAGCAGTTTCTCCTGCTCGACGCCCAGACCACGGTTGATGGTTCGCCGCATGCGCGCGGGGAGCAGTTCTGCGACCTCTTCGAGCTCCATCTCCTGCAGCTCGTCGAGCGTGTGGCCGCGGTAGGTGAACTCGCCCTCGCGGCCGGTGCGGTAATCTGTGCTCATTTGTTACGACCTCGTCCGGTACGTTTCGATGCGATGTCTCCGACCTTCCGTCCCGGCGGCGCGTTGCGCGAGACGGACTTCGGCTTGCCGGGGTGCTGACGACCGCCGCCACCGAACGGGTGGTCGACGGCGTTCATCGCGACACCGCGGACGCGCGGGTACTTGGTACCGCGGGCGCGCATCTTGTGGTGCTTCTTCCCCGCCTTGACGAACGGCTTCTCCGTCCGACCGCCACCGGCGACGACGCCGATGGTGGCGCGGCACTGCGGGTTGAGCCGCTTGACCTCGCCGCTGGGCAGCTTGACGGCCGCGACGCGCTTGTCGTGGGTCAGGAGCTGCGCCGAGACGCCGGAGGCGCGGGCGAACTTGCCGCCGTCGCCGGGCTGGCGCTCGACGTTGCAGACCGGAACCCCCTCGGGGATTTCGGCCAGCGGCAGCGTGTTGCCGGGCTTGATCTCGGCGGAGACACCGACCTGGATGGTCTCGCCGACCGTGACGCCCTCGGGGGCGAGCACGAGCCGACGGTCGCCGTCTTCGAACTCGACGTCGGCCAGCGGCGCGGCGCGCGCGGGGTCGTGTTCGATGTCGACGACGGTACCGGAGATGGTGTCGCCGTCCTTCGATTCCTTCTTGTGCGTGAGTTCGGCCTTGTAGCGGTGCGACGGCGCACGGAACGTGGACGTGCCGCGTCCGCGACGTTGGCCTTGGATTCTACGTCCCATCTAGAACACCCCGATTCGGGAGGCGATCTCCTGTGCGTCGTCGTCCTCGGACAGACGCACGGTCGCCTTCTTCGTTCCTTTCGGCGTGACCTGCGTGTTGATACTCGAGACGGTCACGTCGTAGCGCGATTCGACCTCCTCCTTGACCACGGGCTTCGAGGCGTCGAGGTCGACGATGAACTGGAGCTTGTTGTCGAAGTCCATCTCGTTCATCGCCTTCTCGGTGACGAGGGGGTGGCGGATGACGCTCATCGGTCGGCCACCTCCTCGACGGCGCTCTCGGTCCAGACGGTCAGGCGACCGGCGTGGGTGCCGGGCGCGAGGTCCTCGGTGTTGACCTCGGCGGCGGTGACCACGTCGGCACCGGCGAGGTTGCGAGCCGCCTTCGACGGCTCCTCGCTGGTGACGAAGAGGATGGATTTGGGTCGCTTGTACTTGCGACCGCGGGCCTTCCCCTGTCCGGCGCGGACTTTGCGGTCCTCGGCGCGCTCGATGTCGGCGTCGACGCCGAGTGCTTCGAGCAGCGAAACGACTTCCTGCGTCTTCACGAGCTCCTCGAACTCGTCGCTGACGACGAGCGGGAGTTCGACGCCGTCGTCGAACTGGTGGCCGCGCTCCGCGACGACTTCCGCGTCGGTCGTCGCCGCGATGGCCGAGCGGACCGCCAACTGGCGCTCCTTCTTGTTGATCTTCTTGCCGTGCTCCTTTTCGGCCTTCGGCGGGTGCGCTTTGCGACCGCTGACGGCCTGCGGGACACGACGTGCGCGCCCGTTCTCTCGGGGCACGTGCGCCATACCGCGGCCGCTGCCGAGCGACTCGGCCGGGGTTCGCATCCCGGCGAGGGGGTCGGCTCCGTAGGCCTGCGTTCGGTTCGCCTGTGCGGCGAGGACGGCGCGCTTGATGAGGTCCGGACGGTACGTCGTCTCGAAGACCTCCGGAAGCTCGAGCGTGCCGGCATCGTCGCCGTTCAGGTCCTTGATTGTTGCTTCCATTCGTTAGTCACCCCTGGTTGGACGCGGTGGAGACGTAGCGCACCTCGGGGTCGAGGCGCGGCTGTTCGTTCGGTCGGATGGCCGGGCGGAAGCGCAGGAGGCGCTTGTTGGGGCCCGGGAGCGAGCCCTCGACGAGCGCGTAGTCGCCGTCGACTTCGCCGTAGTTGACGAAGCCGCCGTCGACGGACGCGTCGTCGCCGTCGCCCATCGCGACGAGGCGTTTGTTCAGTTCGGTGCGCTGGTGGTAACCGGTCTGCCCCTGCTGGGGAACCGTCGAGCGGACGCGGCTCGGGTTCCACGGGCCGAGGTTACCGATGCGACGCCGCCATCCCTGGCGGGCGTGCTTGCCCTTGCGCTTCTGGACGCCCCAGCGCTTGACGGGACCCTGCGTCCCCTTGCCTTTGGTGACGCCGGCCGCGTCGAGGTACTCGCCCGCGCGGAAGACGTCGGCCATCGCGTGCTCGCCGCCCGCTTCGAGGAGGTCGAGCGCGAAGTCGGCGCGTTCGTCGAGCGAACCGCCGCCGACGCGAGTCTCCATCACGTCGGGTTTCTTCTTCGGGACGTTCTTCAGGCCGCTCGGGACGGTGTGGGTGATGACGCGAAGGTCATCGACCTCGCCGTCGTCGAGCAGCGAGCGGAGGTCGTCTGCGTCCTCCTCGAACGTGTCTTCCGACGGCAGGTCGAGGACGCGGTCGAGGTCCTCGTCGAGGTCGGTCGCCCAGACCTCGGTCGTCGGTTTCTGTCCGTACGGCGTGTTCTGGTAGGCTCGGAGTGCAACGGCGCGCATTGGCGGCGTCTCGACGACCGTGACGGGGACGGACTCTTCCATCCCCTCGCGGGCCGAGTTCGCCGTGTCGTTGACCATGACGACGTGGGTCATCCCGGCTTTGTAACCGGCGAAGCCCTGCAGTGCAGGGGAGCCCTCGTCGTCGGGCCACGACTTGATGCGCGGAACCTCTTTGGCTGCGCGCGTACGCGGGCCGAAGCCCATCGAGCCTTTTCGTGGTCTGCTTGGTTGTGGCATTGTTTCACTCCGTGAGTGTTAGGCAGGCGAGTGAGGCGAACATCGCTTCCTCCGTTCGCACCACTTCGCTGCCCTGTCGCGGAACCGTATTGAGCCAGAGGTCGAACCCCGGACCGGGTTCGACTCGTGTGCCCGCCGACTCCTCGTCGGCGACGGCTTCGGGCGGAAACCCGAAGATGTCCGGAAGCCCTCTCTCGGGCGAACCGAAGGCGACGGTCATTCCGTCGGCGGTTCGTCCGGCCAGCGTCGACAGCCGCCCGATGGACAGTTCCTGTCCGAATCGGGAGGTGGCGATTTTCACGCCGGCGTCCTCACGGCCGAGCGCTTCCGACAGGTCCATGCGCTCGACGACGAACCCCGGTGGGGTCTCGTCGACGATGCGCGCACGGACCGGTTCTCTCGAAGAGATCCTGACGGTGACGCGCTCTCCCTCCTCGGCCTCCATCTCCGGAGGCGTGTAGAGCGAGATCGGGTGTTGCAGTCCGCAATTGACCCGGACGCGACCTTCAGGTCCGACCTCGGTCACGATTCCCTGTGTTAACGACCCCGAATCGTCGGATTCGGAGCCGGTCCGTGGCGAGACACGGAGCGGCGGCAGCACGCCGGCGTACCGTAACTCGTCGCGCTTGCCCCACGCCTCTTGTCGGAGGTAGGGGGGCGTCGCGGCGTATTCGAGTACGGTAGCGACGAACTCGCCGCCCCATCGGCGCTCGCCTTCCCCGTCGGGGAAGACGACCAGCCGGTCCGCCCGGAACACCGTCGCCGCGCGGGCGACGTAGCCGATTTTGCGAGTCGCCTCGCGTTGGTCCTCGGCTTCCCGGACGAGCGACGACGGCACGCATACGGTGAGTGTCATGCCGTCGTTTGGGTGTCTCGCCACTAGACTGTGACGTTGCTATCCGACACGCACTAAAAAGGGTAGCGGAATACAAATGCCCGTGAGACGCGCTCACATGACTGCTGACGACACATTCAGCCTGTTTTTGGGATGCGAACTACCCCCACGCCCGCTGTCGATTCGAGGCTGATTCGCAAGCCTTATCAACAAATGCCGCGATTGTGGAAATGCAGCAGTCAGGCGCTGGTAGTGTAGTGGTATCACGTGACCTTGCCATGGTCACAACCTGGGTTCAAATCCCAGCCAGCGCACTCCCTTCGGTCGCGCTCGGTGAATCCCCAGTCAGTGTGTTCTCTCCACGGAAAGTCATCTCTCCGAGAGTCCGTCCGCCGAGAGTGGACCCTGCGGACGAGAAAACTCCTCCGTAGCGCTGTCGAACACGGTTACACAACTCGAATCTGAGATGCGGCTTCACCACCCGCATCTCTTCTAGTGCCAGTCTCGCGACGTGATAAGGGAGAAAACGCCTTTACTACTGGCGCGTGTTGGTGAGAGTGCAGACAGTCACCCTGCGCTGGTAGTGTAGCGGTCAACACGCGGTCGTTTCCACGGCCGCAACCCAGTGTTCGAATCCTGGCCAGCGCACTTCCTTCGATTCCAACACCTCCGAGCGGCGCGTTTCGTCGCACTGCGAGGCTCTGAAGCGGTAAATTCGATGTGCAGGATTTGAGCCGGTCAGTCGCAGCGCACGCGCGCAGCGAGTGCGACCGTCTGACCCAGTTCGAATCCTGGCCAGCGCACTTCCTTCGGTCGTACGCTGCCCAACCCTCGCAGACCTCCGGTCTGCTCGGTCCTGGCCGGCGCACTTCTCCGATTCCAATACCTCCGAGCGACGGGTTCCGTCACGGAGCACACAGACTCTCGTTCGGCTCACACTCTTCCGAACGGACGGGTGGCCCACAAGTTGATAACGACATCTCGCAAGAGGGTAATCGCTGCCGACGAACCGAAATCGGGCACGCGACTGTGGCACCGAGAGTTCTGTAGCGAAGCAGAGAGTCGACGCTTCGTCGGCACGCCGTACACCGCATCGTGGGGGAAGTCCACCGACCGGCCCGCCCAGCGACGAGCAGACACCGGGCCGTCGCGGTCCGCGGGGCCGGTCGATGCGGTCGTACGCCAGTCGCGGCGAGGTCGGCGCGACCCGCCGCGACGCCGCTCGTTCGTCGATACCGGAACGGTAATTCCGTCAGCGAACCGTCGTTCGGTATGGAACCCGACGCCGCCACCTCCACCCGACAGTACTACGAGGACCTCGACCCGGCGGGTCGCTGGGAACTGGAGACGGCGACGTTGACGAGAGACGACATCGTCGCGTTCGCCGAGCAGTACGACCCGCAACCGTTCCACGTCGACGAGGACGCGGCGCGCGAATCGATGTTCGGCGAACTCATCGCGAGCGGTCTCCACACCTACTGCGTCTGCAACCGACTGGCAACCGAGGCGTTCTTTCAGCGGGTCGCGTTTCTCTGCGGCCGCGGCCTCGACGACTTCCGGTGGCACCGCCCGGTTCGACCCGGCGACACCCTCTCTGGGTGGGTCGAACTCGGCGAGATGCGCGTCTCCGACTCCGACCCCGAGCGCGGCTACGTCGACGTCGAAATCACGGGCGTCAACCAGCGCGAGGAAGTCGTCATCTCGTGGACCGCACACGCGCTCGTCGCCCGACGGCCGCGTTAACGCCGTTCGTCGTCCGGTTCGAGTCGGTCGTCGAACCCGGATTCGTCGCCAGCGTCGTCGCTCGGGAGCGTCGCGTCCTCGTCGACGCCGAGCGAGAGCGTCTCTCCGGTCTCGATTCGCGCGAGGTCGTCGAGTTCGCAGAGCGATGCGACCGCCGACTCCGGGACCCGCACCAGCACGGCACAAAACTGTAGGTCGCGCTCGACGGTACCGCCGGCCTCCCGAACGGTCGATTCGAACGCGTCGCGGTCCGCGCCGCCGTCGAGTTCGACGACGAGCGTCACCTCCTCGCCGTCGATGGGGTCGTCGCGCATCCGACGCACGGGGTGTGAGAGGTACATACTGAATGCAGTTCGGTCGCGCACAAAAACGAGCCCGGTTCCAGTCGGGCGAAGCGGTCAGTCCTCCGTCCAGTAGTACAGATCCTCGCGCGGCGCGTCGCAGTTCGAGCAGGCGACGGGGAACGCCTCCAAATCACCGGTCTCGCCGCAGCGGTGACAGCGCCAGACGAGGTACGCTTCGCCGAACGCGGAGCTGCTGAGTCGTTCGTTTCTGACGACCGAGCGTCGGGGAATCGCGCCGGCGGCGGTCGAGTCGCTGGTCCGTGTTCGAGATGAGTGAATCGTGTCCATCGGTACCTATACACAGTGTGCGGTGATAAAACGGCGACTCGTCGGAACCGAGGATATCCGAAACGGCTGGAGCAGTGAGAGCGGTGAGAGCGCCCCAGGACGGCCAACTACTCCTCGTCGCGGACTCGACACGGTCACCGTCGAGTTCAACTGCGCTCGCCGGCGCGAGAACGGAAACGAGACCGCTCGGCTCGCCGACGAGATCGACCCGCAAAGTTAGGACGCTGGCTGCAGACCCCCCGGTATGACCGTCATCGCACTGCTGAGCGTCGCACCAGTGACAGAAGAGAGCATGGCCGCCGACGTGGCCGACGCCGTCGCCGCGCTCGACGAGTTCGACGTCGAGTACGAGACGAATCCGATGGGAACCGTCGTCGAAGCCGCGGACGTCGAGACGCTGCTCGACGCCGTCGCCGCCGCACACAACGCCGTCGACGCCGACCGAGTGAGTACGTTCCTCAAAATCGACGACAAGCGGACCAGCGACGAACGAGCGCGGGAGAAAGTCGAGGCCGTCGAACGCGAACTCGGCCGCGAGGCACGAAGCGGAGGCGAGTAGAGCGACGCGCCCGACCGCAGCGTCCGGGGTCGTAGTCCCCGGGGGGTCGGCGTCGTGGTCCCCGATGTCGGCGTCGTAGTTCCCGAAGTCAGCGTCGTAGTCCCCGATGTCGGCGTCGGGGCGACCGCCGACCGCCAAACCCTTTATCCGAATGGGCGCAACCGGAGGTATGGACAGTCTCAATCGGATGGCGATAGAACTCGTCGACGAGGCGCTCGACTTCGCCGACGAGTTGAACGTCGGCTCGTACGAACTGGAGTCGGGCGCGACGGTGCTGGACTTCGGCGTCGACGCCACGGGCGGGGTCGAAGCGGGATTGCTGCTGACGGAGATACAGACCGCCGGGCTCGCCACCGTCCAGACGCGGATGGGTACGGTCGACGGCGCGCCGATTCCGCACGTCGAACTGTCGACGGACCACCCCGCCATCGCGCTGCTCTGTTCGCAGAAGGCGGGCTGGGAGCTGGAGTTCGACCGCTTCGACGGCCTCGGCAGCGGCCCCGCACGCGCGCTCGTCGGCCAGGAGTCGGAGTTCGAGGCCGTCGGCTACTACGACGAGTTCGACCTCACCGTCCTCGCCGTCGAGAGCATCGACCTGCCGGGCGACGAGGTGGCCGAACACGTCGCCGACCTCGCGGAGGTCGAACCGAGCGCCGTCTTCCTGCCGGCGTTCGCCGTCGGCTCCATCGCCGGAAGCGTCAACATCGCGTCTCGGGCATCTGAACTCGCCGTCTTCCGCCTCTTCGAGCTCGGCTACGACCCCCGGGACGTGCTCTCGGTCAGCGGCAGCGCCCCTATGGCACCCGTCAGCTACGACGAGGGCGTGGCGATGGGCCGGACGAACGACGCGCTCGCCTACGGCGGCCAGGTCCACCTGACGGTCCGCGACGAGTTCGACCGCTTCGACGAGGTTCCGTCGACCGCCGCCGACGAGTACGGCACGCCCTTCGAGGACATCTTCGCCGAGAACGACTGGGACTTCTCGCAGGTACCGGTGTCTGCGTTCGCGCCAGCGCAGGTGACCGTCGACGTCGTCGACGGGTCGACGCGCGTCTTCGGCGAGACGGACGAAGACCTGCTCGCGGAGTCGTTCGGCCTCCGCGAGCTCTGAGCCGTGCAGTTCAAACTCGTCCCGCCCGCGCCCGACGACCTCGGCGTCGTCGCCGACGCCCAGAGAGCGGTGCCGCTGGTTCCCGACTCGGAGGACGACTGCTGCGAGCGCCTGATACGTCGCGTCGGCTTCCCGAGTCGAGACGCCGCTCGGACGTGGCTGACGTTCCTCCGGGCGCTGGAACTGGCCACCGAGACGCCGGGCGGCTTCAAGCGGCTTCGGAACGACCCGACGCCCGACCACCTGCGCGACGCGTTCGTCCGCCGCGTGTTCACCGCCGAGGAGTTGCTCGCGGTGCTCGACGACGCCGGAGAGCCGGTGAGCGCCGACGAGGCGTACGACCGCGTCCGCGACCGGGTGCCGCAGTGGGAGCATTTCAAGAACCCGAATCGCTGGGAGGAGATCTGGCGCGAACGCGTCGGCGACGTGCTGGAGTGGTTCGTGCTGCTCGACCTCGCGGAGCGTCGCGAGGACGGCTACGTCCGGAGTTGAACGCCGGCGCGTCGGCTCACGACCGCCGCTGGACGAACACGTCTCCCAGATAGCTCCCCGCGAACGCGCCACCGCCGCCGAGGCCGACCGTCACCGTCTGGCCCACCCCGAGCGCACCCGCCGCGTAGACGGCGACGGTACCGACGACCAGCGCGCCGAGGGAGGCGAGAAACGCCGCGCCGCTGTCGAACGACCCGGGGCTGTCGAACCCGCCGAACGTCTCCGCTCTGAGCAATGGTATCGCCACCGCGACGCCGGCGACGATGGCGAGCGGCCCGTCGAGTCCCGTCGACCCGAGTACCGCCGTGACGATACCCGCCAGCAGCGCTCCCGTGACCGTTAGCACGACCTGTCGCTGTTCCATGCGCCGAATATCCGCTTCGGAGAGAAGGACGTTGCGGGAGCAGCGCCGGCGGGTCGGCGGCCGTTCCACGCGGGTCGGCGGACGTTCCGCGTCAGTCGCCGCGCTGCGCGGGCTCAGTCGTAGTGCACGTCGGTCACGGTACCGACGCCTTTGCTCTGCCCCTCGCGGAAGACGAACCGCTGGCCCTCCTCGATGAGGTACGGTCTGAACTTGAACTCGACGCGCGAGTGGCCGGTGTCGCCGGGGAGGAGACGCCCCTCGTCGGGGTGGAACACCGCCGCCTCGCTGATGGTTTCGAGGTGGATGACGGGTTCGTAGCCCGTCCCGATGCGCGTCGGGTGGTTGAGCACTATCACGTCGGCCTCGAACGAGCGGACGGCCCGCGGGTCGGAGGCCTTCGGGACGAGCACCATCCCGCGCTCTATCTCGGCTTCCTTGACGCCCTTGAGCGCGATGCCGACGATGCGGCCCGCCTTCGCCTCGTCGACGCGGTGGTAGTGCATCTCGATGGAGCGCACCTCCACGTCGCGGAAACTGCCGTCCGGCATCGGCCCGAGCAGCAGTTCGTCGCCCGCTTCGACGGTGCCGGAGTTCACCGTCCCGGAAGCGACCGCACCGACGCCGGTAACGCTGTAACTGCGGTCGATGTACATCCGGAACTGCCCCTGACCGTCGCTCGTCTTCGGGAGCGTCTCGAACAGGTAGTCGAGGTCGTCCAGCCCCTCCGTGGAGACCGCGCTGGTCCGGAGGATGGGGACGACGGAGTCGCTTATCTCCTCGGCGGCGGCGTCGACGCCGTAGCGTTCGACCGCCAGCGGCGTCTTGCCCACGTCGCGAAGCAGTTTCTCGACCTCGTGTTCGACCTCGGCGACGCGTTCGTCGCTGACGGCGTCGACTTTCGTGATGGCGACGAGCGTCGGCAGTTCGGTCGCGAGGAGGATGCCGAGATGTTCGCGCGTCGTCTTCGTCGGCCCGTCGTCGGCGGCGACGACGAGCAGCCCGTAGTCGAGTTTCTGGCCGACCAGTCCCCGGATGGTGGTGCGGAGCCACGGCTCGTGGCCGACGGTGTCGACGAAGGAGACGAGGCGGTCGGCCGTCTCGACGACGCGAGCGCGGTCGCTCTTGCGGTGCGGGTTGCGCATGTGGACCGGACCGTCGTCGTCGAAGCCGTAGACGGCGTACGAGAGGTCCGCCGAGAGACCGCGTTCGACCTCGTGCGGTTGCACGTCGAGGAACCCGCGGGT
The DNA here is from genome assembly GCF_005155585.1 of Haloprofundus sp. MHR1. Classification (NCBI taxonomy): domain Archaea; kingdom Methanobacteriati; phylum Methanobacteriota; class Halobacteria; order Halobacteriales; family Haloferacaceae; genus Haloprofundus; species Haloprofundus sp. MHR1. The sequence goes on along the minus strand of NZ_CP039833.1, from coordinate 613,509 downwards.
CCCGCCGTCGCCGTCGTCGGCCTGTCCGGTGACGAGCGAGCCGACGAGCGTGCTCTTCCCGTGGTCGACGTGGCCCGCGGTGCCGACGACGATGTGCTCCTCGTCGGTTTCGAGCATCGCCCCCTCGCGGATGGTGGCGACGCCGACGAGGCCGGCGTCGGGGTCGTCGCCTCGCGGCGTTCCCTCGCCCGACCCGTTCGAGGCGCGTCGCGTCTCGTCGCCGACGCCCCAGGTATCCACGTCTTCGATGTGCGCGCCGGCCTCTTCGGCGAGCAGCGAGAGGACGTCCATCGACTCCGAGAAGGCGCCCGGCGAGATTCCGGCGATGCCGCCGTCGTCGGTGACGCCGACGACGTACGTCGCCTCGCCCTCCCCGGAGAGGACTCGGTGTCGGAGCTGGGCGGCGAGACTCTCCATGCGGCCACCCGAGAGGTGGACCTCCTTGGAGAGCCGTTCTTTGAATTCGATGTACCCGCCTTCTTCTTCTCCGCGCTGTAGGGCCTCTTCGAGGGCGGCCCGGTCGGCGCTCATGGGCGGCGGTAAGCGTCGGTTTGCTAAAACCTTTTTCGTGTCGTGAAAGAGCATACCACGGTCGTCGCGCCGGACGGTGCGGAGTTCTCGAAGTCCGCTGGTGCCGAATCCTCCTTCGAGCGTGCCCTCGGACCCGTTCGATACGTCCGACTCGCGAAGGCGTGGAAGACGAAGTGACCCGACGCGAACCGCGGGACACCGTCGAACGGGCCGCCTACTCGTTCAACGACTCGTACGCCCGGTTCACCCGTCTGAACGACTCCTCGTCGCCGTCTTCGGTGTCCGGATGGACCTCCTTGACCTTCGAGCGGTAGGCGCGTTTCACCTCGGCGGTGCTCGCGCCGGGTTCCAGATCGAGCGCGCGGTACGCCTCGGCGCGGGTCGGCCTCCGCGTCGTCCGCGGTGCGTCGGTGCTCGAACGGCCGCCGGTCCGTCCGCCGCTGCGCCCGTTGCGGCGTGCGCGCCGACGGTTCTCCCGGACGTTCTCGCGGCGCGCACCCGCGCCGAACCCGGACGGTTCTCGACGGACGCGACGAGTGCGCGCCTGTTCGGCGAGTCGGCCGCTCGCCTGGTACCACATGAAGTACGTCGTCGCGCCGAAGGGGACGGCCACGACGAGCAGAAAGAGCGAGTAGCTCAACCCGAGCACCGCGAGGAGGACGGTTATCCCCGCGAAGACGGCGGCGAGTCCCATAACGAGCTGGTCGCGCTCCACAGGGGCGCTACGGACCGCACGGACCTAAGGCTCCCGCCCGGCGCCCGCGGTTCGAGGCGGCGCCGGCGACCTGCCCAGCGCTCAAGTGACTCGCCGTCGTACCGTGCGTATGAGTGTCAGCGGCGTCTGCCAGGTGTGCGAGTCGGCGGAAGCGACGCACACGTGCCCGAACTGCGGCGCGATGGTCTGCGACGAGCACTACGACCGCGAACTGAGCATCTGTGTTCAGTGTGCGGCCGCGGCGCGACAGACCGACGGCGAGACGAGCGAAATCGACCAGTCTGACGTGATGCGATGACCGAATCCGGCGACGACGCGGAGTCGACGGACGGAGCCGAACCGGAGTCGTACGTCTGCGAGTCGTGCGGCGAGGAGTTCGACACCGAGGAGGCGCTCGACGCGCACGTCCGCGACGCCGGGTTGGTCGACTGAGGTCGACGGCTCGCCTCCCCGCGGGAGCGGTAGTCTCGCGATTCGTTCAGTAACATTTTCGATAGTTCCGATACGTTAACTTCACCTCCGTCGTTCTCTCCCACAATGCGCCGAAGGGTCGGACAGTGGCTACCGGTCGTCCTGCTCGGTTTGCTCGTGACGATCGCGGCGGGGTCAGTAGGGACTCCCGTCGCTGCCGACGGCAGGTCGGCCACGGGGCCGTCCGACGTCACCTCCGGGGTGACGCCGATAGATTCGTGCACGACTATCTCGGAACCCGGCAGATACGCGCTCACCGAGGACATCGAGAACGGGGGCGGGACGCTTCTGTCTCGTGCGTGTATCCGTATCGACGCCGGCGACGTCGTCCTCGACGGCGACGGCCACCGCGTCGACGGGAACGGCGTGAGCAACACGACTGGTATCGCCGTCACCGCCGCCGACGCGCGGAACGTCACGGTCACCGACCTCGAGGTGCGCGACTGGCACCGCGGTATCGACTACCGCAAGAGCACCTGCGGACGCATCAGCACCGTCACAGCGACGAACAACACCTACGGACTCTCTCTCGAGCGTGCAGCGGGTATCCGGGTCGCCGACAGCGAACCCCGGAGGAACATCGTCGGCGTCGAGACGGTCCGGTGGGTCAACCGACTTTCCGGCGTGCAGGCCCAGCGTAACCAGGGGACCGACGTCCACCGGGGTTTCCCGTCTCTCCGGCAACTGGTCGCGTGGACTAGATGCTGAGTCGGTGAGACGCACAGACTGCGAGTCGCTCGACTCGAACCTCGATCACTGCTCGGGGGGTTCGCGTGGAACCCACTGCGTCACAGACTCCGCCCACGTGGGCCACTCGGGGCGCTCCTCGGCGTGGAACTCGTCGTCGCCGGACATCGCTTTGAGAGCCCGCGCGTCGTCGAGACTCCACACCGCGCCGTCCTCGTGGAAGACACCGTTGACGACGCCGTTTTTCCGCTGGACGACCACGTAGGCCGGTTTGATCATCAGCGACCAGAAGAAGTTGTCGACGCCCGCACGGCGGATGACGGGTGCGAGCGACGAGTAGTTCGGATACCAGTCGTCGTGTGTCACCTCGCCGGTGAACCCGACGCCCGTTCGAATTCGCTGCCACTCGGAGAACCAGACGGGTTTGTCGACGCGCGACGCGAGTCGATTTGCGTCCGCGAGGAGGTTCTCGATGGTTCCGGGGCGGTTGGCGAAGTTGTAGTGAAACTGGAGGATGTCCGCGCCCCAATCGAGATACTGCGCGTTGTTCGCGAGACTCGTCGACCCGACGGTGAGCGGCACCGACCCGCGCTCTTCGGTGAGCGTTCGAAACATGGCCTCGGCGAACCGAAGCTTCAACGAGGCCCACCCCGGCTCGTTCATCACTTCGATGGCGAGCAGTCGCTCGTCGTCGCGGTAGCGCGCCATGAACCACCGGACGAACCGCCGCGAGTTCTCCCACCGGTCGCGCCGCTCGAGGTGCCAGAGCGCGGGTGACTGAACCGCTGTCGCCGTGAGCGGGTCGGTGTCTTCGAGATTCGCTTCCGTCGGCTGCTGTCCGACGCCCTCGAAGAGTCCGAGGAGGACGCCGATATCGCGTTCGGCCGCCGCGGCGAGGAAGTGGTCGATCGCGCGGCGGTGCGCTTCGGGGTCTTCCATCCAGAACTCGTAGTTCACCCACGTCCGGACGGCGTTGAGATTCAGCGACGCCGCGTACCCGAGGTCCCGCTCGACGACGGCCTCGTCGTAGTCGGCCCACATCTGGTACGTGTTGTACGCCCGTGCCGGGAGATATATCGCCCCGCGGAGGTCGACGGGCGGTCGGAACACGCCCTCTGCGTCGGCCGAGCCGACGAGACAGCCCGCGACGGCTGCCGTCGTCGCCGTCGCTCCCGCCGCGAGGAACTGCCGCCGCGTCTGCTGACGTACCATCCGAGGGCAGTGTACCACGAGCGGTTAATTGACTCTATTGACAGAAATCGGACGGGCGGACGGATACGAGAGCGAGACGTTCTCGAAGTCGGCACAGCATCCAGTCACTTCGGACGGCGGCCGGTCGAGTACCGAGACTACGACCGAAACTCGTTGAGTCGCCGCTTCATCCGCCGCGCGGCGCGTCCGGCGGCCTTCTCGAACCCTTCGCCCTCGCCGGCGAAGATGATGCCGCGCGAGGAGTTGACGAGGCCGACGCCGTCGTCTCGGAGGCCGAACTCCACCGCCGCTTCGGCGTCGCCGCCCTGCGCGCCGACGCCGGGGACCAAGAAGGGAAGTTCGGGCACCTGCTCGCGCAGCGACTCCAGTTCCTCGGGGGCCGTCGCGCCGACGACCAACCCGACGTTGTCGTTGCGGTTCCAGAGGTCGGCGAGCGCCGCGACGCGCTCGTACAGCGGTTCGCCGGTTTCGAGTTCGAGGTCCTGTAAGTCCGCCGCGCCCGGGTTCGAGGTCCGACAGAGGACGAACACGCCCTTCTCCTCCCGCGAGAGGAATGGTTCGAGCGAGTCGCGACCCATGTACGGGTTGACGGTGATGGCGTCCACGTCGTCGAGCAGTTTCGCGTACTGCCGCGTCGTGTTACCGATGTCGGCGCGCTTGGCGTCGAGGAGGACGGGAACGCCCTTCCCCTCGGCGTAGGCGATGGTCTCGCGCAGCGAGCGCCACCCCTCCTCGGACTCGTAGAACGCGGCGTTCGGCTTGTAGACGGCGGCGTGTTCGTGCGTCGCGTCGATGATGCGGCGGTTGAACGCCCACTGCGGCAGCTCCTTCTCCTGCAGGTGTTCGGGGATGCGCGACGGGTCGGCGTCCAACCCCACGGAGACGACGCTGTCGGCCGTCGCGATGCGGTCGGCCAAGCGGTCGAAGAAGTTCATTGGCGGGGCGTCGGACGGAGGGGGGCTAAATGTTGCTCTTCGGCGATTCGTCGACGAACGACGACAGTGTGTCGTCGACACCGGTGGCCGTCGGGGGAGCGACTACCCCGTGTTCTTCATCCCGGCGGCGATGCCTTTCACCGTCAGTCGGAGCGTTCGTTCCTCCTCGGTCGTCCGGTGCGTCTGCGACAGCAGGTGCGTCTGCAGCAGGTTCAGCGGGTCGACGTAGGGGTTGCGGCGGCGGAGGCTCTCGCCGAGCCACTCGCGTTTCAGCAGCGAGTCGCGTTCCGAGACGGAGCGAACCAGTTCGGTCGCGCGGTCGTACTCGTCCTCGATGCGGCCGAAGAACTCGGCGCGCAGCGACGCGTCCGCGAGGTTGGCGTACTCCGCGGCGATTTCGAGGTCCGTCCGCGCCAACGAGAGCGCCGCGTTGTCGAGCGTCGTCCGGAAGAACGGCCACTCGTCGTACATCTCCCGGAGCGTCTCCTCGTCGCCGCCGTCGTCGAGGTAGGCGTTCAGTCCCGTCGCCAGCGCGTACCAGCCGGGGAGGATGCAGCGCGACTGCGTCCACGAGAACACCCACGGGATGGCGCGGAGGTCCTCGACGGTGCGCTCGCCCGACCGGGAGGCGGGACGAGAGCCGAGGTTCAGTTCCTCGATGACCGTGATGGGCGTCGCCTGCTCGAAGTAGGAGACGAATCCGTCGGTCTCCAACAGGTCGCGGTACTCCTCGCGGGCGGCGGTGGACATCGTATCCATCGCGTCGGCCCACTCGTCGGGGACGTGTTCTTTCGGTTCCCGGAGCGCCTCGTAACGCGACCGAATCTGTGCGTCGAGCATCTGTTCGAGGTTGCGCTCGGCGATGCGAGGGTTCGCGTACTTCTCGGCGATGGCCTCGCCCTGTTCGGTGAACTTGATCTGCCCCGACACCGTCTCGTTCGGCAGCGCCAGCATCGCCTGGTTCATCGGGCCGCCGCCGCGGGAGATGGAGCCGCCGCGGCCGTGGAACAGCCGCATCTCCACGTCGTGCTCGTCAGTGATGTCGGCGAGGCGGCGCTGGTTCTTGTAGAGGTCCCAGTTCGCCGCGAGGAAGCCGTTCTCCTTGTTCGAGTCGGAGTAGCCGAGCATGATCTCCTGGAGGCCGTTTCGGGCGGACAGCGCCTGCGAGTAGGCCTCGTTCTCGAACAGCGTGCCCATGATGCGGCGCGCGCCGTTGAGCGCGTACTCGGTCTCCAGAAGCGGAACGATGTCGATGCCGCAGTGGTCGGGTAGCGAGACGACGCCGGCCTGGTCGGCCAGGAACAGCACTTCGAGGACGTGACTCGGTTCGTCGGTCATCGAGATGGCGTAGGTGTCGATGGCGCTGGCGCCGTACTCGTGCTGCCAGTCGCCGAGTTTGCGGAAGCGGCGGAGCACCCGCGCCGTCCCGTCGGAGAACTGCTCGAGGTCGTCGAGGTCCAGCACCGGCTGTTCCTGCAGGACGGCCTCGGTGAGCAGTTCGACGCGCTCGTCTTCGCCCATCGAGCGGTACTCGATGCCCTCGACCGCCAGCGCCTCCGCGATGGCGCTCGTGTGTTTCTCGCGGTGGTCGCGCAGGTCGAGACTCGCCAGGCTGAAGCCGAACGTGTCGACCTGTCGCACCAGCGGTTCGACGTACGCGGAGACGACGCGCTCGGCCCCGTTCAGTTTCAGACTCTGCGCGATGACGTCGAGGTCGGCGGCGAGTTCGGCCGCGTCGTCGTAGCCGTCGGGCCGGACGTCCTCGACGCGTTCGAGGCGCTCGCGCATCAGTTTCAGTTTCTGGCGGTACGGCTCGTCGGGGTAGCGCGTCGTCGCCTCCTCGGCCGTCGCCGGCAGTCGCTCGCGGTCGGCCTCCAGCGACTGCTCGAACGCCGGTCCCACGTCGATACGGCTCCCGTCCTGGCTGAGCACACCGGAGAGCCGCTTGAGCGCGTTGCGGTAGCGGTCGAGGACGACCGAGCGCTGGCGTTCGAGCGTCTCCTCGGTCACGTCGACGGTGACGTACGGGTTGCCGTCGCGGTCGCTGCCGGCCCACGAGCGGAACTCGAACAGTTTCGGCACTCGAACCTCGTCGCCGTACGCCTCCGAGACGATATCTTCGAGTTCGCTGTACACCTCGCCGGTCACGTCGAACAGCGTGTTCTCGAGGTACCACTGGACGTTCCGGGCCTCGTCCGTCGGCTCCGGGCGACGGTTGCGGACCTGCGCCGTCTGCCAGAGGCTCGTCACCTCCGCGTCGACCTCGTGCCACGTCTGTTCCCGTTCCTGGTCGGTGAGGCGGCGCTCGTCCAGCGTCTCCAAGTCGGCCGCGATGGAGCGGAGTTTCGACTTCACCGTCTTTCGGCGGGCCTCGGTCGGGTGGGCCGTGAACGTCGGTTCGACGAGCACGTCGTCGAGGACCCGTTGAACCGTGTCGGGGTCGGCGTCGTCTTCGACGAGGGCGGCGACGGTGTCGACGAGGCTGTCGTCGAGCGTCCCGTCCTGCGACCCGCGTCTGACCGCGCGGACGCGTTCGCGCTCCTCGGCGAGGTTGATGAGTTCGAAGTACGTCGTGAACGCGCGAGCGACGACGCTCTCGTCGCCCGAACGGAGTCTACCGAGCACGTCGTACAGTTCCTGTCTCGACTCGACGTCGCCCTTCCGGTAGCCGATCGCGTTCGTCCGAAGCTCTTCGACCGTCTCGAACGCCTCGGTCGACGTCTGAGCCTCCAGTACGTCCCCGAGCAACGCGCCGAGTTCGCGGACGTCCTGGCGAACCGTCCGGTTGTGCAGGTTCATGCGTACGTGTACGAGTGGCACAGGGTAAAAGTCCGCGACAATCGCCGAAAAATTGCCTCGGAATCGAGTACTATCTTCCATGGTATTCTGTGTTCGTCGCCGAAACGAAGAGAGGGGGAAGAGACGAGAAACGCAACGAGTGATGTCTGACGACGTCGCGGGTCGGTCCGAGTCGGTCCGAGTCGGCGACGACGGCCGCTGCCCCCGCTCACTTCGTCAGTCTTTTTATCGGTCACCCTAAGGGGTAGATATGAGCGAAAGCGACAAGTATCCCGCTGAATCCGGGCGGCGTCGGTTCGTGAAAGGCGTCGTCGGCGGCGCTACTCTCGCGGGCGTCGGGGTCCTCGGGACCACGAGCATCAACGCCGCGACCAACGCCTCGGGTGCGGGTGGCGGTTCGACGCAGGCGTACGCCATCGAGAACGTCGCCGGACCGGCACCGCGCGGGATGCCGCAGATCCCCATCGAGATCGACGACGAGGGTTACATCAAGGGCGTCTGGCCCGAGGTGAAGACCGTCGAACAGAACGGCGTCGAAGTGGAGATCGCCGAGATGCAGCTGGGCGGTACCACGTACACCTCCGAGTGGTTCCAGTACTGCGGCGTCGAGTCGTACGAAGGCCTCAGCCCCTCCTACGAGAGCGACAACTACTTCCTGTCGGGCTCCGCGCCGCCGTACGCCTGGCAGCAAGAGGCGAAGTCCGAGGGCGACCGAATCAACATCAGCGACCTCGACGACTACGAGACGTGGGGCAACGGTATCGGACAGGAAGGTGTCGGTAAGCCGGCCTCCGGTACGTGGCGCTCCGAGGACACCGAAGACGTCATCCCCGTCCAGATGGTTCGGAGCACGCGCATCGAGGAAGCCGCCCAGAACAACCAGTGGCTCCAGGCGAGCACCTCCCAGGGCGTCATCGCGTGGCTCAACAAGTGTACGCACTTCTGCTGCGTCCCCGGCTACAAGACGACGGGGTCGTCGGCGACGTTCGGCGGTGCCAACGGCGTGTACTGTCAGTGCCACCAGTCGGTGTACGACCCGTTCAGCGTCGTCCAGACGCTGTTCGTCGCCCGACCGCGCCCCGAGTAATCGACGCCGAATCCCTTTACGCCCTCTACGCTCTCTACGCTCCCTTCTCTCCGTTTTCTCGAAGCTCTGTAGACGACACTTCGAGGCGAACAGACGGCGCGGCGTTCACACTCTCGAGCGGACGCGCCGCCGACTCACTTCGGCTCGCTTCCGACCGTCGTCGAGTCACGCCGCGAGGTGGTCGTCTCCTCGGGGATACCCGTCAGCCGCCGCTGACCGGCGGAAACAGCGCGAGCTCGTCGCCGTCGGCGACGGGTGTGTCGAGCCCCTCCCCGGTGAAGACGTTCTCGCCGTTTCGGAGGACGTTGATGTGGTCGCGCACCTCGCCGTCGTCGAGGACGCGCGATTCGAGCGCCGGGCGCGACGAGAGCAGTACGTCGAGCGCGTCGCCGACGGTGTCGCAGTCGGCGTCGAGCGAAACGGTCCGCGTGCCGGCCGTCTCCGCGAGGTCTGCGAAAAGCTTCCACTGCATGCGCGCTACTCGCCGCGCAGTCGACATGAGGGTTGCGGGCCTGCGCCGTCGCCGCTCGTAGTCGGGCGTCGCCGTTGTCGGGCGTCGCCGTTGTCGGGCGTCGCTCGTTGTCGGGCGTCGCTCGTGGTCGGTCGCTGTTCGTAGTCGGCCGCCGTCGCGGTCAGTCGTCGCTCGCGGTGCCCGCGGTCGCGCCGACGGTCCGTTCGAGGCGGCGGAGTTCGTCTGGGCGGGCGATGACGTACAGCGTGTCACCGGCGGACAGTCGCCGCGAGCGCGCCGGTATCGCCTCCACCGGGCCGCTCTGCGGCCGGACGGCGACGACCGTCGTGGCGAGGTCGCCGACCGTGGCGTGCGCGCCGGAGTCGGTCTCGGCGACGGAGACGACGCCCATCGTCTCCTCGACCGTCCGAAGCAGCGCCGCGAACTGGCGTTCGACTCCTGGGTCGACCGGGAGCGTGACGAGTCGGTACGACTGCGTCGCGTCGAGACGGTCGACGTCCGTCTCGTCGACGGCGAGCGTCGCCACCTCGTCGGTCGTCGCGCGGAGCTCGCCGGTGAGCACCCGCGCCGGGCCGTCGTCGGCGGCGTGCCACACCTGCACCGTGTCGCCGGGGCTCGCGTCGAGCGACGGGTCGCCGCGGACCGCGACGGCGACGCCGCCGGGCGCGAGCGTCGGTCCGATGCCGGCGAGGCGACTGCCGACGGCGAGATACTCGACGTCGCCGTCCTCCGTGAGGTCGACGTCGACGTGGCCGACGCCGTAGTCCTCGCGGAGACGGGCGACGAGTCGCTCGCGGAGTTCGGCGACGGTGAGTCGCCGGGGGAACAGCAGCGTCTTGCCGGCGAGCGACTCCTTCGTCGCGTCGGCGACGGGGTCGTACTCGTCCATATCCTGGATCTCTTCGGGCAGCGTCACGGAGATGACGCGACCGACGGAGCGGACGACTCGGCCGACGTCGCCCTCGAGTTCGCGGGCCCCGGAGAACGCGGACGTGTTCGCCGCGAGCGTGTCGCCGAGTTGCGCGCCGACGGGAGCCGCAACCGTGGCGGCCGCGAGCGCCCCGAGGTTGAACAGCACGTTGCCGGGGAGAAACAGGTCGTCGCTCCCGCTGCCGAGCGCGATATCGCTCAGTTTGGCCGTGTTGAGGTAGAGCACGACGGCCGAGAGACCGACGAGGACGGTGAGCCCCCGCGGCGGGCGCTCGCGGAAGTACCAACGGTAGCCGAACGCTCCGGCCGCGGCGACGGCGGCGGCGGCGAAGGCGAGTCCGAGAATGTAGAACGCGTCGCCGAGGAAACCGGTCTCGGAACCGAGGGGTCCGTCGGGCGTCCCGGCGAGTTGGAGGAGCGTCAGCGCGGCGGCCGCCGGAGACGCGACGCCCGTCACGCGACCACCTCCTTGAACGACGCCAGCGCGGCGGGCGACCCGACGACGAACAGTTCGTCGCCCGCCGCCAGGTGGGTGTCACCGCGCGGAGCGAAGCGCCACTGGTCGCGACGGACCGCGAGGACGGCGACGTCGTAGGTGTCGCGGACGCCCGCGTCGCCGAGCGTCGTCCCGTCGAGCACGCTGTCGGCGCGAACCGACAGCCGCTGGATGCGCCGACCCGCCCGGCGCAGCAGCGTCGTCAGCTCGAACTCGCGTCTGGTGCCGCGCGAGCGAACGACCGCCTGCGACACGTCCGTCGACAGCAACACCTCCGCGTCGGGGCGGTCGACGGCGACCGTCAGGCGGCCCTCGCCGCCGGCGGCGACGGGGGCCGCGGGGGCGACCGTCGTTTTTTCCTCGCCGTCGCCCTCACCCTCGTCGTCGGACTCGGCGTCGTCGGCGGCGTCGGGCGTCGGCGGACTCGACGTCGACGTTTCCCCGGTCCTCACCGAGACGACCGTTCCGTCGACGTTTCCGTCGGCCGTCCGGAGCGTCACCGACTCCCCGCGGGCGACGCCCGTCGGCACGAGCGTCTCGACGGAGACGGCGCGTTCGCCCGGCGAGAGACGCTTCGAGAGACCGCCGACCGGCGGCGCGGCCGCGAGCGTCGCGCGGGCCTGCTCGTCGAGCGACACCGCCACCTCCGCGAGGTCGTAGTCGGTCCGGAGTCGTTCGGCGAGTCGCGTTTCGAGTTCCGAGACGGGGACGTCCGCCGGGAACTCCCACTCGTCGTCTCGGAGTTCCGTGCGGAGCGCGGGCGAGAGCGGCGGGTAGCCCTCGATGTCGTCGACCTCGCCGGCGACGGTCACCGTCACCCGGCGGCGGCCGCCGACGAACTCGACCACGTCGCCCGAGAGCGTCCGCTCGCGGAGCGATTTGAACGTGATGCGCTTCGGGAGCGTGCTCCCGAGTTTGTCGCCCTGCGCGTGCGCGTACAGCGACAGCATCAGCACGACGAGGATAGCGATCGTGAGCGCGACGCCGTGCTGTCCTTCGGTGAGGCTGTCGTCGGCCAGCGCCAGCAGACCGCCGTTGGCCCCGGCGATAGCGAGCGCGAAGGCGACGACACCGAACCCGGGGATGGAGACGCCGGTGAAGTACTTGAAGACGAAGCCGAGGCCCGCGGAGACCAGCGCGGGGATGATCCCCGTGAGCACGCCGAGGTAGAGGCCCCGGAGCACCTCCACCGGTATCGACTGCACCATAGCCTCGCCACAGGCGGACCGGATAAACCTCTACCGAACCTGTACGTCGGGGGAGGCCGTCCCGCTCCGGCACACTTCGGGCGAATTTATGTGTCGTTGCCGACGAAGGCGGTCGTATGGAGGTGAATCGGGAGCGACTCGGGGCGCGGCTCGCCGTCGTGCTCACGTTCGCGGCGGCGATGCTGTCGATTATCACCGGCGTCGCCGGGTTCGGCATCCTCGGTCTCGACGTGCCGGGAGTCGACGGCCCGCTCGCGGCGTACGTCCCGGCGTTCGTCCAACAGGCGGCCGCGTTCACCGGCGCGTTCACCGGCTTCCTCCTGTTGACGAGCGTGTTCGCGCTCCGCAACGGCCGCCGCATCGGATGGTACACCGCGGTTCTCCTGCTCCCGCTCTCGGCCGCACAGGGGCTGTTGCAGTCGAGTCCGCTCGCGTACCCGCTCGTCGTCCTCTCGCTTCTGGCGCTGCTCGTGGTGCTGACGAACCGCCGGCACTTCGAAACGGCCACCGAGCTGACGACGACGCAGCAGGCGGCGCTGGCGGCTATCGCCCTCGCGCAACTGTACGGCACTGTCGGTACGTACGCCCTCCGAGACGAGTTCGGAAGCGTCGACACCATCGTCGACGCGTTCTACTTCACGCTCGTCACCGCCAGCACCGTCGGGTACGGCGACATGACCCCGGCGAGCCAGGCCGGGAAACTGTTCGTCATCTCGGTGCTCCTCACCGGAACGGCGAGTTTCGCCGTCGCCCTCGGGGCGCTTTTGACGCCAGCCATCGAAGCTCGATTCGCCAGAGCCCTCGGACGCATGACAGACACACAGCTCTCACTCCTCGAAGACCACGTTCTCGTTCTCGGTTACGGGGACCTGACGGAACCGATTATCGAAGAACTGCAGGGAAGATGCGAGTTCCTCGTCGTGACGCCCGACCCCGCCCGCGCACAGGAACTCACGGAGCGCGACGTCCCCGTCCTCACCGCCGACCCGAGCGACGAGGAACCGCTGGTCAAAGCGGGCGTCGCCGACGCGCGCGCCGTCGTCGTCGCGACGAACGACGACGCCCAGGACGCGCTCTCGATTCTCACCGCCCGGCAGATGAACCCCGACGTGACCATCGTCGCGGCCGCCGCCCAGCGCCGAAACATCCCGAAACTGAAGCGAGCGGGTGCGGACACGGTCATCAGCCCCGCCGCGCTCGGCGGCCACCTGTTGGCGGCCTCCGCGCTCGGCGACGAAGGAGCGGAGGACGTCGCCGACAGCGTACTCCACGACCGCTCGGTCGAACCCTGACAACGACAGGCTCGGTCGAACCCTGACAGCGACAGACTCGACGGACCGAGCGTCCTCAGGCGTCGGCTACCGTCGTTTCGGGGAGCGATTCGAAGTCGTGCGTATCGACAGTCACGCGTGCAGCGAGACGACTGCGTCGAGCGTGAGACCGATGGCCCGCTCGACGTTGTTCTTCGCCTTCTCGGGGAGTTCCTCGTCGGAGTCCGCGCCCTTCTGCGTGCCCTTCACGAGGTTGCCGTCGACGGTGCAGATCGCGCCGGCGCGCATCCCCTTGCGGCGCGCGAGCGAAAAGACGGTGGCCGCCTCCATCTCGATGGCGAGGAGGTTCGCCGCGTTCCACTCTTCGACGTACTCGTCGGACTCGTTGTAGAACGCGTCGTCGGAGACGATGGGACCGACGTGGACGTCCTCGCCGTTCGCCTCGGCCGAGTCGACGAGCGCCGTCAGAATCTCGTAGTCGGGCACCGCCGGGTACACCGCCGACTCGTAGCGTTTCGAGGTCCCTTCCTCTTTGGCCGCGCCCGTCGCGACTATCATGTCGCCGATTTCGATGTCCTCCTGTAGCGCGCCGATGGTGCCGACGCGAATCACGGTGTCGACGCCGACGCGCGACAGTTCCTCGACGGCGATAGCGGCGGAGGGACAGCCGATACCGGTCGAACAAATTGTCAGGGGGACGCCCTCGTACTCGGCGTTGACGATCTTGTACTCGCGGTTCTGCGAGACCTCCTCGACGTTCTCGCACTGCTTCGCGATTCGGTCGACGCGGCCCGGGTCACCGGGGACGAGCGCGATGTCGTGTACGTCTCCCTCCTCGACGAGCAGGTGCGGCTGTTTTGCCATATCCGAGGGTCACGGGTAATCGGGAAAAACTGATTGGTCTCCGGTGTCGCCCGCCCGAACTCAGGCGTACCGCTGCAGCAGTTCGCGTTCCTCGGCGATGAGTTCGCTCACGCCGTGGGTCATGATGGCCTCGCCGAGCGCCGTCACCACGTAGTACGAGTAGAGGCCGTCCGTTCCGCGCTCGCGGCGCTTCCGGTTCGCCACCAGCCCCACGTCGACGAGTTTGTCGAGGTGGTAGTGGAGGCGGTTCGAGGGGCTGTCGAGTTTCTCCGACAGTTCGCTCGCGCTCAGCTCGCCCTCGCGGAGCAGTTCGGCGAGCACGCGGTAGCGCGTCTCCTCGCCGATGGCGCGTTGCATGGCGAGGTACTCGCTCAGCGTGAGGACGCCGTCCTCGGGGAGTTCGGGGATGTTGGGAAGTTCGGCTTTGGACATGGCGACCACTTACTGTCTCTACGTAGCGCTTAGTGACACATAACACTTCTTGAGTCAACGTCTCCTGAAACAGCCGCTATTTTTATACCTCGTCCCCGAGAATCGCCGTCAACGATGCGCGACCGCCTCCTCGACACCCTCCCGCCGACGAAATATCGACGGTTCCTCGTCTACATCATGGGCCCGTACAAGGCCCACCGCGGGGAGAACGCCGAGATGTTCGCCTTCCTCGAACTGCTGCGCGACGACCTGCGGGACGTCGGATTCAACGCGTTCCTCGCCACCGACGTCGGCATCGACTTGGACGAGATGGACGCCGGGACGCAGTCGCTTCGGTTCGCCCGCGCGAGCAACGCCGTCGTCTTCGTCGTTCCCGGCGACGGGCAGAATCTCGGCGTCGGTATCGAAGTCGGGGCGGTGTTAGAGGACATGTCCGACCACGCGCGCGAGCGGGTGCTGTTCGTCCACGAGGCGGGCGTCAGAAGCGCGATGATCCGCGCCGTCGCCGACCGGTGGGACGCGACGGTCCGGTCGTACGACGACGAGACGGACCTCGTCGACGGGATTCGACTGTTCGCCCGTGACGTGATGCGCCGGGAGGGCGACGGAGGGCTGCCGTTCCCGCCCGAGGAGTGAGCGTCGGGGGGCGGACATTCGGAGGCGAGCGTCGAGAGGCGAGCGTCACGCGAAGGCCTGTAGAAACGGCGCGACGACGGCTAACGCCGCGCCGAAGACGAGCGAGGAGCGGAGCCACTGGCCGCGAACCGCCGTCGACTGCTCCTCGTAGATACGACCGCCCGCTCGCGGGAGGACGACGTGCGCGAAGAGGCCGTAGATGAACCCGACGACGACGCCCACGGCGACCAGATGCGAGAGGAGGTCGACGCCGCCGAGCGACCACACGGGAGGGACGACCGACTCGCCGACTATCAACGCGAACGCATAGAGCACGCCCGCGAGCATCCCCGCGCCGTGGTGGACGACGGTCGCGTCGCGGAGACTCACCTCGTCGGGCGTCGTTCGACGCAGCACCGAGGCGGCGACGTAGGCGGGCGTAAAGCCGCCCTCCTGTCGACCCATCGGCACACCCATGACGACGGCCGCGACGAAACCCGCCAGCGCACCCAGCACGAGGCGAACCAGCGACGCGGCGCTCTGCGCCGCCGCCGTGTCGAGGGCGATGTCGACGAACATTACCCCGGAAAAGTCCGTGCAGTCGTATAAACGTGCGGGAGACTATCGACGCGTCTGACAGGTGCTCGACGGCGTCTCAGTCGTCGAGCAGTCGGCCGACCGTCCCCCAGTCGAGCGCCGTGCGCGCGCCCGACGACGAGGCGGCGAGCGCGCCGCAGGCGTTGGCGACG
This sequence comes from Haloprofundus sp. MHR1, assembly GCF_005155585.1. Lineage (NCBI taxonomy): Archaea > Methanobacteriati > Methanobacteriota > Halobacteria > Halobacteriales > Haloferacaceae > Haloprofundus > Haloprofundus sp. MHR1. Next base: position 598,035 of record NZ_CP039833.1, on the reverse strand, counting down.
GCGAGCGCTCGGTCGTAGCCGTCGCCGTCGAGGCGGCTCGCCAGAAAGCCGGCGGCGAACGCATCGCCCGCACCGGTCGTATCGACGGTGTCGACGGCGAACCCCGGATGGGTGTACGTCTCCGTCGGGGTGCGAACCTCCGCGCCGCGCGGACCGTGTTTCAGCACGAGCGTCCGACCGTTCGGCGAGAGGTCGGCGTCGAGCGCCGCCGCCGCCTCGCGGTCGTTGAGGAACACGATGTCGGCTCCGTCGAGCGCGCCCTCGAAGCCGCGGTCGCCGACGCGTCGGCCCGGGTCGAAACTGACCGGCACGCCGACCGAGTGGGCTCGGTCGACCAGCGTCGCGGCCGTCTCGGGGTCGTGGCTCGTCAGGTGGAGGTGGTCGGCCGCGGCGAGTCGCTCCGGCGCGAGGTCAGTCGCCGAAAACGCCTCGTTGACTCCGTCGCGGCCGAGCACCATCACTCGACCGTCGGCGGCGACGACGAGATACTTCACCGCGGTCGGCCCCTCGGTTCGCACCAGCGTCTCGCAGTCGACGCCCGCGTCGGCGAGCTCCGCCTCGACCTCCGCTCCGTGGCCGTCGTCGCCGACGCTCCCGAAGATGTCGGTCGCCACGCCCAGACCGGCGAGGCCGCCGGCGACGTTCGCGGCGCTGCCGCCGCCCGCGCCGGACTGTGCCTCGATAGCCGCTTCGCCGTCCGGTTCGGGGAGCTGGTCGACGCGGAGCGTCACGTCCCAGTTGACGTGACCGGCGCAGATGACGCGGGGCATGAGACGACTCTCGGTCGGCGGCGAGAAAAAGCCACCCGACGCGGTCGTCCGTCGGCGACAGAAGTGGGCGAAGACGACGAGAAGTCGACGGGTCAGGCGACGGCGAAGAGGACGAGGTTGTGGACCCCCGGCCCGAGACCGACGGCCGCGACGAGCGTCAGGAGCAGAAAGCCCTCGCCGGGTTCGTCGCGGACGTAGTCGGCCATGAGCGAGACGACGACGCCGGCCAGGAGGAGTTTGACGACGACGAACAGCCACCCCGAGCCGATGAGCTCGGCGGTCGGCAACTCGGCGGCGAACTCGAAGATGAGCCGCGACAGCGGCGTCCGCTCGCCGAACGAGAGGACGTCGAGGCCGACGGCCGTCGAGACGCCGTCGAGCGCGTGGCCGAACACTGCGAGCGCGCCGGCCCACCGAGTGACGGCCGTCTCCGGCCGGACGGTTTTCAGTCCGAACCACACTGCTGCACCGAGGGCGAGCGAGACCGCGAGCGCGACAATCGACCAGAAGGGCTGAAACGACCCCGACGAGAGCGCCGCCGCGACGGGTAGCCCCACCGCCGGAACCGCGGCGACGACTCCCGACGCGGCCAGCGTCGTGGGGACTGCTACGTCGGCCGCGTCGGCGACGACCCAGACGCCGCCGGCGACGACGGCGACCGAGAGGTAGACGGAGGGCGTCCCCATCAGCGGTTCGATTACGGGCGGAAGAACCCCGAGCGCGTAGGCGACGTGGAGCGCCGACCCGGTGACCATCCACGGAGCGAGCGCGAGCACGTGGCGGTCGGTGAACGCGGGTCGGCGGCGGTACAGCGCGTAGCCGACAGCGGCGAGACCGACGACGAGCGCGAGGAGGTACGGCAGCGGCGGCAGCGCGAACCCCTCGGGCAACACCTGCATGGGGCGAGGAGTGTGGGGCCGCCGTGAAAGCCTTACCGAACGCAGACGGCCGCGCCGGGGGTGGGCTTCGACGACTGCGCCGGTCTCCGGCGGGATTTTAACGCCCGCCGTCGTGGGACGGCCATGGAGCGCAGCGAACTCGCCGCCCGCATCGACCACACCGTTCTCGGCCCGGAGACGACGCTCGACGACGTCGAGCGCGTTCTCGACGAGGCCGCCGAGTACGGGATGAACGTCTGCATCCCGCCCTGCTACGTCGCCGAGGCCGCCGAGTACGCCCCGGACGTGACGCTGGCGACGGTCGTCGGCTTCCCGCACGGGCAGCACTCGACGGAGACGAAACGCGTCGAGGCCGTCGACGCCTGGGAGCAGGGGGCCGACGAGTTGGACATGGTAATCAACGTCGGCCGCTTGAAAGCGGGCGACGACGACGCCGTCGAAGCCGACGTCGCCGAAGTCGTCGCCGCGGTGCCGATACCGGTGAAGGTCATCATCGAGACGGCGCTTCTGACCGACGAGGAGAAACACCGCGCCTGCGAGACGGCGAAGGAGGCGGACGCCGCGTTCGTGAAGACCTCGACCGGGTTCGCCGAGGGCGGCGCGACGGTCGAGGACGTCGAACTGATGGCCGAGTACCTGCCGGTGAAGGCCAGCGGCGGGGTCGGCAGTTACGACGAGGCGATGGCGATGTTCGAGGCCGGAGCCGAGCGCATCGGTGCATCGAGCGGTACGGCGATTCTCGACGGCGCACCGGAGTGAGAATGGAGGGAGAGTTCCAACTCGACGAGGTCGACCGCCGAGTCATCCACGCGCTGATGGCGGACGCACGTAACACCTCCGCGCCCGCAATCGCCGAGGGACTGGGCGTCTCCGCGGGGACGATTCGCAACCGAATCGCCCGGTTGGAGGACGCGGGCATCATCAAAGGGTACCACGCGCACGTCGACTTCGAGCGGGCCGACGGACGGCTGACGAACCTCTATCTCTGTAACGCCCCCGTCGCCGAGCGGGAGTCCATCGCCGCGAGGGTCCGAACCGTCCCGGGCGTCGTCCACGTCCGGGAGCTGATGACCGGTCGCCGGAACCTCCACGTGCTCGCGGTGGGCGAGGACATCGCCGACCTCCGACGAGTCGCGCGGGCGCTCTCCAGTCTCGGCATCGAGATCGAGGACGAAGATCTCGTGCAGGCGGACACGTATCTCCCGTACGCGGCGTACGAACCCGAAGGCGACGAACACCGGGGAACGCTCTCGGACTTCGTCAGCCTCACCGGCGGCTCCGAGATCGTCGAAGCGACTATCGGCGAGGGCGCGACCATCGACGGGTTGACGCTCTCGGAGGCGGACGAGCGCGGCCTCTTGAGCGGAAACACCCTCGTCATCTCCGTCGACCGCGGCGACACCGTCGTGACGCCGCGAGGCGACACCGTCCTCCGCGCCGGCGACGAGGTGACGCTCTTTTCCCGCGGTGACGTTCCCGACGAGACGCTCGCCGCGCTCCGGAACACCGAGTAGTTCGGAGACTGGAATCGATCGGCGTCGCTCCGAGACGCTCGTTGCTCGAAACGTTACCTCGCTGAGTGGCGACGCAGAGAGTCACACTTTTGTTCGTGTGTAATTTTAGTGCAGATACTTGCAGAGTAGGACATTTATATATTAGATTTTGCATCGAGCAGATGTGAGTCGATTGAATTATGATTCCTCATTCAGAACGGTGCAGTATGAGCGTTCGAATCGAGGGGACGGGCGGAACTAACGCGGAGTCGCCGGGTCGTCACCCGAAGGAGAGACGCGATGGCTGACGAGGAGTTAGCGAAGGACCTGGGGTTGCTGTCGGCGATGACCATCGGCATCGGGACGATGATCGGGGCGGGCATCTTCGTCCTGCCGGGCGTCGCCGCCCAGGAGGCCGGTCCCATCGTCGTCGTCTCGTTCGTCGTCGGCGGGCTCATCGCGATGGTCAACGCCCTCTCCGTGTCGGAGCTCGGTACGGCGATGCCGAAAGCCGGCGGCGGCTACTACTACGTCAACCGCGCGCTCGGCCCGCTGTTCGGCTCTATCGCCGGTCTCGGCGACTGGGTCGGTCTCGCGTTCGCCTCGGCGTTCTACTGTATCGGCTTCGGTCAGTATCTCGCCGAACTCGTCGGCCTGCCCGGGGTCCTCTTCCTCTCGCCGATACAGGTGGGCGCGCTGCTCGCCGGATTCGTCTTCGTCGGCGTCAACTACATCGGCGCGAAGGAGACCGGCGGCATCCAGACCGTCATCGTCTTGCTTCTCCTCGCGATTCTCGGCGCGTTCGCCGTCGCGGGGTGGACGACGTTCGACTACGCGACGCTCGCGGGCGAGGACGGCCTCGCCCCGTTCGGCTTCGGCGCCATCCTTCCCGGCACTGCGTTGGTGTTCGTCTCGTTCTTGGGGTACGCGAAGATCGCGACTGTCGCCGAGGAACTCAAAAACCCCGGTCGGAATCTCCCCATCGCCATCATCGGTAGCGTCGCGCTCGTCACCGTGCTCTACGCCATCCTGGTGACGGTGATGCTCGGCGTCGTCCCGTGGCCGGACCTCAGTCGGGATGCGCCGGTCGCGCAGGCCGCCGAGGTCGCGTTCCCCGGCGGTATCGCCGGCGTCGCGGCGACCGTGATGACGCTCGGAGCGCTGTTGGCGACGGCCTCCAGCGCCAACGCCTCGATTCTCGCGTCAGCGCGCATCAACTTCGCGATGGGTCGCGAGAAGATCGTCACGAACTGGCTCAACGAGATACACCCGAAGTTCGCCACGCCGTACCGCTCGATTCTCGTCACGGGCCTCATCATCGTCGTGTTCATCGCGGCGCTCGGACGGGATTTGGCGGTGTTGGCGAAGGCGGCGAGCGTGCTCCATCTCATCGTCTACGCGCTGATGAACGTCGCGCTCATCGTCTTTCGCGAGTCCGAGGCTATCGACTACGAACCGGAGTTCCGCGTGCCGTTCTACCCGGTGACGCCGATAGCCGGGGCGTTGCTGTCGCTCGGCCTCGTCGCGTTCATGGACGACATCGAAATCGCGCTCTCGGCGGTGTTCGTCGTCGCCGCGGTCGTCTGGTACTTCGTCTACGCGCGCAGGAAAGTCGAGACGGGGGGACTGCTCAGCCAGTACGTGCTCTCGCGCTCCGAGCAGATGCCCGACGCCGCCGTCTCCGCCGCCAGTACGGTCAAACCCGACGGCGGCGACTACCGCGTGATGGTGCCGCTTGCGAACCCCCGCACGGAGAAGCATCTCATCGAGTTGGCGAGTCTGATGGCGACGGCGCGCGGCGGAACCGTCGAGGCCATCCACGTCGTCACCGTCCCCGACCAGGTGCCGCTGTCGGCCGGTGCCGAGCGGATTCAGCAGATAGACGCCGAGTCGTCGAAGTTGCTCGCGGCCGCCCGCGAGAGCGCCGAGACGTTCGGCGCGCCGGTCGAGACGCGGACCATCGTCTCGCACCGCTCCGTCGAGGAGGTGTTCGACGCCGCCCGCGACCACCGCGCGGACCTCGTCGTGATGGGGTGGGGCGGGTCGCCGTTCTGGTCGGCCGGCCGCGTCGAGGGAACGTTCGACGAACTCGCCGGGAACCTCCCCTGCGACTTCCTCGTCCTGAAAGACGAGGGGTTCGACCCCTCCGACGTACTGGTCCCGACGGCGGGCGGCGGCGACTCCGACCTCAGCGCCGAGGTCGCGCGCATCCTCCTCGACCGCGGGTCGAACGTGTCGCTGCTCTACGTCGTCGACGGCGAGGACGAGCGCGAAGCCGGCGAGACGTTCCTCCGCGAGTGGGCCGAAGAGCGCGACCTGGGAGACGCCGAGATTCGCGTCGATTCCTCCGGCGACGTCGAGGGCGCTATCGGCCGCCACTCCGAGGAGATGTCGATGGTCGTCATCGGCGCGACCGAACGCGGCCTGCTCTCGCGGTTGCTGACCGGGTCGCTCGTCTACGACATCGTCGACGAGGTGGAGTGTTCGGTGCTGTTGGCGGAGCGCCCGAGCAAGCGGTCGCTGCGGGAGCGGTTGTTCGGGTCGCGGTCGGACGACGACTGAACGAGACCGGCGTTCGACCGGCCTCAATCGCTCCGTTCCTCGATGGCGTACGCCCGCGAGCTGTCTTCGGTGGTGGTCAGCGCGAAGACAGCGCCGTCGGCGACGGCGAGTCCCTCCTGAACGCCGCCTTCGACGTCGGCGGTCCACCGCTTCGCGCCGAATCGGACGTCGTCGACGCCGACGCCGCCGTCCATCGCGTAGGCGTCCACGCGGTTCTCGCCGCCGACGTAGACCGTGTCGCCCGCGGCGGCGGGTCCCGAGAAGTAGTCGTCGCCCGCCGTCCAACGCGTCTCGCCCGAGGCGGCGTCGACGGCTGCGAGTCCCGAACCGTCGGTCCCGTAGACGGTTTCGTACGTGACGACGAGCGAACTGTGGGCGCTGACGGCATCGCTCTCCCAGCGCGGCGCTCCGGCGAGCGCGCCGGAACCGAGTCGTGCGAGCGGGCCGCCGAACCCCCCGGCGAACACGTCCTCGTCCGTGACCGCGAGCGCTTGTATCGCGCCGCCGAGTTTGGTTCGCCAGTAACCGCGCTCTCCGTACGGGTCGAGCGCGTACACCTCGCCGCCTTCGGTGCCGACCGTCAGGACGCCGACCGATGCGACGAAACGGCTTGCGGAGCCGAACAGGCTCCGTCGCCACCGCTCCTCGCCGGTTCCCGTGTCGAACGCGTAGATGGTTTCGTCGCTGTCGCCGACGAAGAACAGCTCTCCGTCGTGGTCGAGCGTCGGTACCGTGCTGGCGGCGGCGTCGGTCTCGACGGACCAGCGTTCCTCGCCCGATTCGGCGTCGACGGCGAACGCTCGGCCGCCACCCGACGCGGTGTAGACGGTTCCGTCGTGAACCGACGGCGAGCGAAGGTAGTGGTCGTCTTCGCCGCCCGCGCGCCACCGCTCCTCGCCCGACTCCGCGTCGAGCGCGAGGAGCGTATCCGAGCACGGGACGAATACGGCCCCGTCGGCGACGACGAGGCGACCGGTCGGGAGGCCGGGCAGTTCGGTCGACCACCGCACCGTGGGATTCGAGCGCGGGCCGACCGGGTTCGGGTTGTAACTCGTCCACCCGGCGTCGAAGGCGGGTCGCGGCCAGTTCGTCGGCGCGTCCTCGTCGACCTGCCTCGCACCGGCCGCCGAGTCGCGGTTTCCAGCCGCGAGACAGCCGGCGAGACCGAGGGTTCCGGCCGCCCCGACCGCTGCGAGAAGCTGTCGTCTGGAGGGCATCACCGACCGTGCGTCCGGACTCGTGATATATTTTCGGAAGAACAAGGGCGAGCCGAAAGCGGTCGGCGAGCCGATGCACGAACCGCCCCCAATCGTCGCGCTTTTGCCCGCAGACCCGATACAACCCACAAGCGAATGGCCCGGTACCACATCGAAACTTACGGTTGCACGTCGAATCGGGGTGAGAGCCGCCACATCGAGCAGGCGCTGCGCGACGGCGGCCACCACCCCGCCGACGGACCCGAGGAGGCCGACGTGGCCATCCTCAACACCTGCACGGTCGTCGAGAAGACCGAACGCAACATGATTCGCCGGGCGGAGGAGTTAGAGAGGGAGACGGCGGACCTCATCATCACCGGCTGTATGGCGCTCGCGCAGGGCGACGAGTTCCGCGAGGCCGGCATCGACGCCGAGGTGCTCCACTGGGACGACGTGCCGAACGCGGCGATGAACGGCGAGTGTCCGACCGTCACGCCGGACACCCAGCCAGTTCTGGACGGTCAAGTGGGGATTCTCCCCATCGCCCGCGGCTGCATGTCGAACTGCTCGTACTGCATCACGAAGTTCGCCACCGGGCGCATCGACTCGCCGCCCGTCGAGGAGAACGTGGAGAAGGCCCGCGCGCTCGTCCACGCCGGCGCGACGGAGATTCGCGTGACGGGGCAGGACACGGGCGTCTACGGCTGGGACAAAGGCGACCGGAAGTTGGCGGAGCTGCTCGACCGTATCTGCGACATCGAGGGCGAGTTCCGCGTGCGAGTGGGGATGGCGAACCCCGGCGGCGTCCACGGCATCCGCGAGGAACTCGCCGACGTGTTCGCGGAGAACGAGAAGCTGTACAACTTCATCCACCTGCCCGTCCAGTCCGGCAGCGACGACGTACTGGAGGATATGCGCCGTCAGCACCGCGTCGACAAGTTCCTCGACATCGTCGAGACGTTCGACGAGCGACTCGACTACTGGACGCTCTCGACCGACTTCATCGTCGGCTTCCCCACCGAGACCGACCACGACCACGCCCAGAGCATGGCGCTGTTCAGGGAGATTCGCCCGGAAAAGGTGAACATCACGCGCTTCTCGAAGCGCCCCGGCACCGACGCCGCTGACATGAAGGGCCTCGGCGGCACCATCAAGAAGGAGCGCTCGAAGGCGATGTCCGAACTGAAGATGGACATCGTCGGCGAGGCGTACGAGGAGATGGTCGGCACTCGACGGGAGGTGCTGGTCGTCGAGGAGGGCGTCGGCGACTCGGTGAAGTGCCGCGACGGCGCGTACCGACAGATCATCGTCCAGAACGCGTCGGAACGCGGCGTCGAACCCGGCGACTTCTTGGAGGTCGAGGTGACGGGTCACCAGACGGTGTACGCGTTCGCAGAGCCGGTGTGACCGGCGCGAAGAAACGACAGGGCAGTTTTCGACGACATATCTCTCATCAAAATACATTTATAGAGACACGAAAGTGGCCATCCTATGCGTCGATTGGTCCTCGTCGTCTGTCTCGCTGTCTTCCTCACAGGCTGTAGCGCGCTCCCGTTCGACAGCCCGCCGCCCAGCGACGACCGCGCTGTTGCCGCCGTCGAGGAAGTAAACGACACGGTCGCGGGCGTCGAGACGTACCGTTTCGATACGAGCCTTCGCGTCTCCGCGTCGGACGGGGAGCAGTCTCGAACTGCAACCGTCGACGGCACCGGTTCGGTCGACCTCGTGTCGAAGCGAATGCACGCAACGTCGGACGTCGAAGGTGAAACGTTCGACTCCTACGTTACGGAGGGCAAGTCCTATCAAGAGTGCTCCGAACCGTGGAGCGGGTACGCCGTCGAGAACGTCTCGGACTCGGGAGACTGGGCGACCGTGACACCGCTTCACCGCCAGCTCGAACTGTTCGAGCGCTCGAACGTCTACTGGCGCGGAAACCGGACCGTCGACGGGAATCGGACCGTCCTCGTCGTCGCCCATCCGAGCGACGACACCGTCGAGTCGCTCGTGGAGCGTCGTCGGACCGAAACCGCCGGACTGGGCGGCAACTCGTTCGACAACGCGACCGCGCGCCTCTGGATAGACCCCGAGACGAACCGCCCGGTCAAATCCGCCCTCCATCTGGAACTCTCTCGACGGGGTGCAACCGCCACCGCGGATATCGCGACCCGATACGCGGGATACGGCGAGTCAGTGACCGTCACCATCCCGTCGGCCGCCTACGAGAACCAGTACCAACTCGGCTGTCCGGGTTCGTAGACGTCTTCTCCGTCGGCCGGTATCGAGAGAAAGCATTTATCCACGTACGTGACAGTCTGGAGTGACGATGCCCTCCAGACGGACCTTTTTGCGTGCGACGGGACTTTCGGCGCTCGGCGTTGCCGCCGGGTGTACCGCTCCGGCGACCGACGGGAGCGACGGCGCGGACGGTCGTGAGAGCAAGACGCCGACCGAGACCCCGACGCCCGCGCCGAGCGAGACAGCGACCGAGATTCCAGAGAACGAGCCGTTCGTCCTGCCCGAGTCGTCGGTGCGGACCGTCGGTGACGTGCGAATCGCCGTCGCAAATCCCGCCGTCAGAAAGGCGGCGGCCTACGAGTCCATAATGGGTTCCGGCGGCGTGCTCGCTCCCGCCGACCGCCAGTTCGTCGTTGCCGAGGTCCAGCACCGCGACGAAGTGAACCCGAACGCCTCGACGGAACCGCCGTACGACGCCTTCGAACTCGTCGTCGACGGCGAGACGTATCCGACAGTCGAGATCGAGCAGCGAACGACGGGCGCGTACACCACCTCGTTCGCCGACCGGGGCCGGATTCGGTACGACGGGCCGCCGATGCTGAAACCGCGAACGGTCGGCTGGGTCGCTTTCGAGCCACCGTCGCCGCTCGACGCCGACGAAGCCGCTATTCGGTGCCGCCACACTGGCGACACCGCCGGATGGGCGCTGTCGGCGGGTACCGCCTCAGAGCTTGGCCGCCGTGCGCCGACGTTCGAGTTACGCTCGTTCGGCGCCGAACTCGTGAGCGAGGGAGCGAACGTCGAACTCTCGCTCGTCGCCGAGAACACGAGCGACGTCGACGGCGAGTTCCTCGCGGCGGTGTACTGGCCGACGGCCGGTATCGCCGACGACGACGAGTCGACCATCGTCCGCGAAAACGTCGACGCGGGCGGACGCGTCGAGTGGAGCCAACGGTTCAGCACCGAGTACTCCGGCGACGAGAACGGGGAGGTGACGGCGAGCGTCGACGGGATGGTCTCGGCGTCGGAGACGGTGGACCTCGACACCGAAACGACGACCGCGTCGAGCGCGGCGACGGACACCGCGTAACGGCGATTCGCGCAACAGGTCGACTCTGTATCCCGCAACGCTCTTACTCATCGACCTGTTCTCCCAACTGTATGAGCCGCCCCCTCCTCCGCGACGTCCTCCAACCCGTCGCCGTCGTCACGGCGGTGTTTCTCGTCCTCGTGTTAGTGAGCGGCGTGTGGCCCCCGATGGTCGCCATCGAGAGCGGGAGCATGGACCCCCATATGCAGAAAGGCGACATGGTCGTCGTCACCGCCACCGACCGGTTCTCGGGGGGAACCGCCGACGCCGCCGGCGTCGTGACGGCCGACGACGACGGCGACTACCGGCGCTTCGTCGGCGACGGCGACGTGATAATCTACGACGCGCCGAACCGCGAGACGCCGATAATCCACCGCGCGCGCTTCCGCGTCGACGACGGCGAGAACTGGTACGAGCGGGCGAACCGGTCGTACCTCCCCGCCGGTGTCGACAGCTGTGACGACCTTCGGAACTGTCCGGCCCCGCACGACGGCTACGTGACGATGGGCGACGCCAACGGCGTCTACGACCAAGCGAAAGGTATCGCACCCGTCGTCAGGGAGGAGTGGGTCCGCGCGAAGGCCGGCGTTCGGATTCCGTGTCTCGGCTGGCTTCGCCTCGTTGCGGAGGGCTCGGAACCGCTCCGAGAGGTCTCCTGCTGGTGAGCCGCGAAACTCAACCCACCGCAGTTTACTCTTAGCGACTCCGCGTACGCGAGGCTGTGTCGGGGACGGGAGGACGGTCAGCGTCGTCCGTCGACGCCCGTCTCTCCGGCCAGACGGTCGGTCTCGTCGTCTTCTTTCCACTCGCCGAGCTCCTTCGGGTCGACGTGGACGAACACGTCGTCGACCTCCGAGAGCTCCCGTATCGACACGACGATATCCGTCTCGATGTCGTGGGCCTCTCGGACGGTCATGTCGCCTTCGACTTCGATGTGGAGACTCACGTCGATCTCGGGGCCGACGTAGTGAGCGACCACGTCGTGAGCGCCGCGGACGTCCGGATGCGAGAGCGCGCGGCGGATGATCTCGCTTCGGAGGTTCTCCGGCGGCGCACGCCCGACGAGGTAGTTCACGTTGTCGCGGACGATTTCGTAGCCCGTGTAGCCGATGCCGAGGGAGACGACCGCGGCGGCGGCGGGGTCGAGAATCGGTGCGCCGAGTCGGGTGCCGAGCACGCCGACGAGCGCCGCGCTGGCGGTGAGAATGTCGTTTCGGTTGTCGAGGGCGGCGGCGACGAGCGCCGGAGAGTTCTCTCTCTCGCCGACTCGACCGCAGTACCGGTACAGCGCGTATTTCACGACGGCGCTGGCGACGAGCACGCCGACGGCGGCGAGTCCGACCGTCTCGCCGTAGCTGCCGGTGAGCACCGACTCGACGGCTCGCCACAGCACCGCCCCGCCGGCCGCGAAGATGCCGACGGCGACGAACAGCGAGACGAACGGTTCGATCCGTTCGTGGCCGTGCGGGTGGTCGAAGTCCGGCGGTTGCGTCGTTATGTAGAGGCCGGCGAGGACGACGAAACTGTAGACGGCGTCCGAGAGGCTGTTGACCGCCTCGGACCCGACGGCGAGGCTCCCGGTGGTGTACCACGCCGCCCCCTTCGCCGCGGCGAGTGCGAGGTTCGCCACGAGGACGACTACCCCGACTCGCCTGACGACGGCCTGCCGGTCCATCGGTCGTCGTAGGACACCCCCGCTGAAAGAAGCTTTGGAGTGACGGTCTGTGCCGGTGATTCACTCGGCGTCGGGTGTGCCGCGAGGTGTCGGGAGTCCGAGCGGCACTCAGTCGAACCGAACCCGAACCGCGGCGTCGTCGTCCCCGACGGTTGCACCCTCCTGCTGAGAAAAGGCGTCGTGGAGGCGGTCGTAGGTGTCGTCGAGCGCTTCGACGAGCACCTTCGTGTCGCCGACGACGGGCATGAAGTTCGTGTCGCCGGACCACCGGGGGACGACGTGGGTGTGGACGTGGTCCTCGATGGAACCGCCGGCGGCGCCGCCGAGGTTGAGCCCGGCGTTGAACGCGTCGGGGCCGATGGCGGTCCGAAGCGCCTCGAACGTCCGTTGCTTGAGCCGGGCGTGGTCGAGCAGGTCCGCGTCGGAGAGGTCGGTGTACTCGCCGGTGTGGCGGTAGGGGATGACCATCGCGTGACCGGGGTTGTACGGGTAGTTGTTCAGGAGGACGAAACAGCGGTCGCTGCGGGCGACGATGCGGTTCTCTCTGTCCGCGTTCTCGTCGGGGAGCGTACAGAACGGACAGCCGTCGCCGCCGTCGCCGTCGCGCTCGACCCACTCGATGCGCCACGGCGCGAACAGTTGGTCCATAGCACAGTCACAGTCGCCAGTCGCTTAGGCGTACCTCACTGCGGCCGCCGCCGAGCGATAGCGCGGACCAACGTGGTCTCGGCGTCGACGTTCGAGAACCTCTCACACGCGTCGACGCACCGTCCAACACCGTCCTACCCCGTCTGACGGCGCTAAACGGTTTGAACGGTTCCCCCGTTATGTCCGGTTAAAGTCGCCGCGGTCTTGCGATGAACGGTCGAAATGCTGCGGAACGGAGGTGTGTCTTTATTCGTAAATCGCCCATACTGTTGTCCGAAATGGCGACGAAATCCAGACCCGACGGGGTGACGGAGGCGTGTGACCGCTGCGGGAGGGAGACGACACACGACGTCCGTGTCGAAATTCGAACCGAGAGCAAGAAGCGCGAGAACGCGGAGTTCTCGCGCGAACCGTACCGAATCTCGGTCTGCGGCGTCTGCGGCTCGGAGAAGACACAGCGGATGAACAACGCGTGAGGACGGCGGAGCCTACTGAGCCATTCCCTTCACTTCGGTTCGGGATAGCGAACCAGACAGCGACCGCTGACGGGCGACTCGAACGGGCCGAGTCCAGAACCCCGGTCCCCAATGGGCGGCGTCGGTAACGGCGTCGCGTTCTCGTCGGTCGACTGCACGAACGACGCTCGATTCCGCGGCTCTCGACTCAGTCCGTCGTGATCTCGCAGCCGTCCTCGGTGACGATGACCGTGTGTTCGGCCTGGCTGACGAGACAGCCGTCGTCCTCCTTCAGGACGGGGTAGCCGTGGAGGACGTGGTTCTGTTCGAGGCGGCGAATCGCCATGTCCGCGCGCGGCACGTCGAGCCAACGGGCCGCGAAGGGGAGCGTGCGGTAGTTCTCCTTCACGTGGTCGAGCACCTGTCGCGCCTGCCGGTTGCGGACCGAGCGCTCGTTTTCGAGGCTGTAAATCTCCTCTTTCGCGCCTTCGGTCACTTTGCCGCTGCCGTCGGTGGCGAACGGTTCGACGGCGACCACGTCGCCGACTCGGAGTTCGACGCCGCGTTCCGCGCCGCGGTTGGGGATGTTCGGCCCCGTATGGGCGTCCCACTGCTCGACGCCGTGGCCCGAGAGGTTCAAGATAGGCGTGTAGCCGTAGCCGCGGATGACGTCCTCGATCTCCGCGCCGACAGCGCCCGTCTCCGCACCGGGTTCGATGGCGTCGAGCGCGGCAGCGAGCGCCTCCTCGGACGCCTCGACGAGTTCGGGGTTCCCGGTGAGGTCGACGGTGACGGCGGCGTCGGCGATGTAGCCGTCGACGTGGACGCCGACGTCGAGACAGACCATGTCCTCACCGAACTCCGTGTCGTCGTCGCGGGCGGGCGTCGCGTGCGACGCCTCCTCGTCGACGCTGATGTTGACCGGGAACGCACAGCCCGCGCCGTGTTCTGCGATGCGCGATTCGGCGTACTCGGCGACTTCGAGGTGCGTCACGCCGGGTTCGATCATCTCCGCGGACTCGTCCAACACGGTTCGGAGGATGTCGCCCGCCTCGCGGTACTTTTCGACCGTCTCGTCGTCGAGATGTCCGATGCTCATACCCGCAGGCTTTGACCGACCGACGCAAAGAGGTTGCGGGACGAGGGAGCGGCCGACCCCCGAGTCGGCGGTCGCCCTCGACGACGCGCGAACGGTCAAACAGGTCAGTTTCAAGTCAGTAATTAGAGCTTTTCGCAGAAAACCCCGTGACGGGGCACCGATTGGTTGTCGAGATAAGCACCGCTTGTTGGGTAAAAACAGCCGCTCTGGTTTATTATCGAATCTGTAGTGATTAAAGGCGTGAGTTCAACAACCATACGGACGGCCGTCGCGTTAGTGACCGCGCTTCTGCTCGTAACAGCAGGCGTTCAACCCGCGATGGGTGGTGCGGCGACGACGGCAGACGAGGAGGTAACGTTCACCGACGTATCGGTGAGTGAGCTACAAGTCGAGGGCGGGACCGTCGAGAACGTCACAGTCGAGCGGTTGGTTGTCCAAGAAGTGGAGATCGGTGACCAGGGTACCGTCGAACAGGGCGTCTTCGAGGACGTCTCGTTCGACAGTATCGAGGTCAGCGGCGTCTCCATGGAGGACATCGAAGTTCAGGACGACGACGTGAACGAGGCCCAGGCGCGCGGCTACCTCGACTCGAACGAGCAGGTTAGCCAGGTCGTCGTCGGGACGCTCCGCGTCGACACGCTCTCCGTCGGTGAAGTGAACGTCGAGGAAGACCAGACGGGGCTGCTCTCCGGCGACTCCAACGAGAGCGACTCGATGGGTGACTCCAGCGAGAGCGACTCGATGGCGAACGAGAGCGACTCGAGTCAGGCCGGCGACTCCAACGGGACGACGGTCCTCGTGCGCGAGGTCAACGTCGACGAGATGGAAGTCGACTCGCTGACCATCCAGACGCTCCAGCAGTCGACGCCGATGCCGTCGGCGTTCGACGACACGGAGGGTGCGGAGAACTTCTCGCTCGGTGAGAACACCGACGAGGCGCTGCAGGCCATCGACCAAGCGGAGACGGCGGTCGACGACAACCGAGAGCAGCTCACCGACGAGCAGTACGTCCAGCTGAAGTCGGGGCTCGCCAACGTTCGCGCGGCGGTCGAAGACGGTGAGGTGACCGAGGAGGAATCCCAGGAGCTCACCGAGTCGGCCGAGAGCATCCGCTCGACGGTCAACGAGTCCGACGTCTCGGACGAACAGATTCAGGGCGCAGTCGAGAGACTGCCCGAAGACGCCCGACAGGTCGGCTCCGGTACCGGTGACATGGTCGTCATCGACGCCGTCGACGTCGGCACCGTGGAAGTCGAGGAGATGACGACCGGTACCACGTCGGTCCGCGTCGCCTCCGACTGGAACAGTCTCGCCGTCACCGGGGTCGAAGGACCGTCCGAGATTTCGGCCGACGAGACGTACAACGTCACCGTGACGGTGCTGAACCCGACCGACGAGACGACCGCAGACACGGTTACCTACCGCGCCGGTCTCGGTGCACCGACCAGTGAACTGGTCGTGCTCGAACCCGGCGAGACCCAGCAGGTAGAACTCGAAGTTCGCGGCCCGAGTCAGACCGCACTCGAACGGACGAACTCGCCGCAGCACATCGCCACCACGTCGAAGACTACCTACACCGTCCCCGTGAGCGCCAACGACACCGCGCCCGGTAACTCCGGTGACGCTGGCAACGGGAACGGTAACGGCAGCGGTAACGACAGCGAAAACAGCAGCGACAGCTAACTGACGCCCTTCCGTCTCTTCGAGACGGGATTCCTTTTTGACGCCGATTCGTCCGGACAGCGACGCGAACGCGCGCAGTGATGCTGCGACTCTCGCCGCGACGACTATCGCGTCGAGACGCTCGTCTGCATCCCGTCGGTGTTGAACGCGCTTCCGGCGCCGTCGTCGTCGAGGACGATGAGACCCGCCTCGGAGCCGGTGAGTTCGCCGAACTCCGCCATCGCGCGGTCGGCCGCTGCCTGCGCGTCCATCCCGTCTTCGAGGTGGCGCACCGCCCGCCGCGAGAGCGTCGCTTTGGCGATATCTTCGCCCGCGCCGGTCGCGCTCGCGCCGCCGGCGGGCGCACAGTAGAATCCGGACCCGAGCTGCGGCACGTCGCCGACCCGTCCGGCGAGCGCGAACCAGCGTCCGCCGGTCGACGTCGCGGCGGCGAACGTCTCGCCGTCGCCGGCGACGGCCCCCACGGTGTCGTGACCGCCGAACCGCTCGCGGAGCCACTGGAGGTGCTCGCTGGGGCTTCCGTCGGGCGCATCGCTGTCGGCCCAGCGCTCGCGGCTCTCCTCGGTGAACAGGTCGACGCCCGTCTCGACGCCGTAGTCGGCGGCGAGGTCGACGGCGTGGTCACCGACGACGAAGACGTGCGGCGTCTCCTCGGCGACGACGCGAGCGGCGGAGACGGCGTGTTCGACGCCCGGCATGCTCGCCACCGCGCCCGCCTCGCGGTCGCTCGTCATCACGCCCGCGTCGGTTCGAACGACGCCGTCGGACTGGACCGCGCCGCCGACGCCGGCGTTGAACCGCTCGTTCGATTCGAGAACCTTCACCGCTTCCTCGACGGCGTCCAACGGTGTCGACTGCGTTGCGCCGGTTTCGGCCGCTCTGTCGAGCGTCGCCTGCCGAAGGTCGGGTTCGTCCGGAGTGCCACCCGCGCCGCCGTGTACGATGACGTGCATGCCGGCGGGTGCACGCTCTGTACCTAAAAACGCGAGTAAACCGGCCAGTGAGGTATGTGACGCGCTCGGCGGGCGAGAGCGTGAAAAAATCGCGCGGTCGAGGGGGAGCCGGTTCGTCTTCAGTCGTCGTCGGAGCTCACCGTACCGTCGCTGAAGCCCGGCGAGCCGCGACTGGCGCGTCCGGCCCAGTTGCCGATGTTGTCGGCGACCCAGCCGCGCGCGCCGAAGCCGAGCGCGAGACCGACGCCGATGGCGATGGCCGCACCCAGTCCGTAGGCGACGGCCTGCGCGACGATGTACAGCACGCGGACGCTGAAGCCCATCGTGTCGAGGCCGATGACGAGCACGCTGAAGTAGAGGAACAGTCGAACGCCGTCGGCGAGGATGCCGCTGTAGCGCGTCTCGCTCGCCGTCGAACTCTGCTGGACGACGCGGGCGATGAAGTCAGCGACGATGAAGCCGAGGACGATGACGAGCAAGCCCGCGAGGAACGCCGGCAGGTACGAGACGGCCGTGTTGACCCACTGCGAGAGCAGGTTGATTGCCAGCGCGTTCGCCGCCGCGAGGACGGCGAGCAGGTAGATGTAGTACGCCGCGAGTTTTCCGAACGCTCCCGAGACGGCCTGTTCGGTCCCTCCGAGCGCACGGCCGACGGGGGTCCGCAACGCCATCTGATCGATTTTGGCTCTATCGACGACCTCGCGGACGACACGCGCGACGACGCGCCCGACGACCCATCCGATGAGGAGGATGACGAGCGCGCCGATCAACCGCGGGATGAACGCGACTATCGACGAGACGGTGTCCTGGAGGAACTCCGGGACCCCGAGTTGTAGGGCGACGAACAGCGGAACGAACGGGACGAACGCGGCGTTCGTCGAGTGTTCGGAGTCGGTACGTGAATTCGTATCTGGTGTGGACATGACCACGTAACGAGAGGGCCCCGAGCGACTTTAATTCGTTGCTTTGTTATAAGAAATAATAGTACAGTAGTAGCTATCCGAGCCTCGATGTAGTCCCGTCGCCCGAGCCGAACCGCACGTTTCCGGCGAGTGAGCTACCGAAAGCGGTAGAATAGTTATTCGGCGCTTAGCCCACCGGACGAGTCCGGTCCGGGTTTGGGAGTGTCTCCGACGCGGTAACGTTCACGAGAAACGTGAGACTTGACACGCCACTCGGACGGACACTCCGTTTCGAGCGTCACCGGATGCGGCGAGCGCGGTCGACGCCCGGCACGGGGCGACGAGTCGCGACCGAAGGTGCGGCGGTGAGACGGTCAAATATTGCCGCGGGAACTACAGAACGGCAGGCCTTTTACGCTGCCTCGGAAACTCACCGTTGTTCATGAGCTACGACAAAGTCGAGGTCCCCGAGGAGGGCCAGAAGATTACGGTCGCCGACGAGGAAACCGGCGAACTCGACGTTCCGGAGAACCCAATCATCCCCATCATCCACGGGGACGGAATCGGGACGGACGTCGGTCCCGCCGCGCAGAAGGTGCTCGCCGCCGCCGCCGAGGCGACGGGCCGCTCCATCTCGTGGATGCGCGTCTACGCCGGCGAGTCCGCCCGCGAGAAGTACGACGAGAACCTCCCCGACGACACCGTCGACGCCATCAAGGAGTTCAACGTCGCCATCAAGGGCCCGCTGACGACGCCCGTCGGGTCGGGCTTCCGCTCGCTCAACGTCGCACTGCGCAAGAAACTCGACCTCTACGCGAACGTCCGCCCGACCTACCACCTCGACGGCGTTCCGTCGCCGGTCAAACACCCCGAGAAGATGGACATGGTCACGTTCCGGGAGAACACCGAGGACGTGTACGCCGGTATCGAGTGGGAAGCCGGCACCGACGACGTCCAGAAAGTCAAGGAGTTCATCGAAGACGAGATGGGCTACGACTCGACCATCCACGACGGTCCGGTCGGCATCGGCGTCAAGCCCATCACGGAGTTCGGTTCGAAGCGTCTCGTCCGCGAGGCCATCGACTACGCCATCGAGAACGACCGCCCGTCGGTGACGCTCGTCCACAAGGGTAACATCATGAAGTTCACCGAGGCGGCGTTCCGCGACTGGGGCTACGAAGTCGCAGAGGAGGAGTACGACCAGACCATCACCGAGGACGAACTCTGGGAGGAGTACGACGGTGAGCGTCCCGAGGACAAGGTCGTCGTCAAGGACCGCATCGCCGACAACATGCTCCAGCAGCTCCTCACGCGGACGGACCAGTACGACGTTATCGCCACGATGAACCTGAACGGCGACTACATGTCCGACGCCGCCGGCGCGCAGATCGGCGGTCTCGGCATCGCGCCGGGCGCGAACTTCGGCACCGCCCGCTGCCTCGCCGAACCGGTCCACGGCAGCGCGCCGAAGTACGCCGGTCAGGACAAGGTCAACCCGACGGCGATGATTCTCTCCGGCCGCCTGATGCTCGAGTACATGGGTTGGAAGGACGCCGGCCAACTCGTCCGCGACGCCGTCGAGGAGACTATCTCCTCGGGCGACGTAACGTACGACCTCCACCGCCAGATCGAGGGCGGTAACAAACTCGCCACGAGCGAGTTCGCCGACGCCGTCGTCGAGAATATAGAGAAACTCTCGTAGAGAGTTTCTCTGACCTTCGCGGCGGAGCCGCGAAGACATCGAAAAGCTATCGTAGATAGCTTTTCAAGCGCTTGAAAATCACAGATTTTTGAGAACATAGAGAAGCTGTCGTAGACAACTTCTCCGGCTCGCGCGGTTTCACCGCGCGAACATAGAGAAACTCTCGTAGAGAGTTTCGCTGACCTTCGCGGCGGAGCCGCGAAGACATCGAAAAGTTGTCGTAGACGACACTTCGACTACCAGTAAACCGCTGATTTTTGGTGAAACGAACTCGGATTCACACACGAAACAACTTCGAAGAGAGCACCGTGGGTCGGCGAAACCGACCCCACGAGGCTTCAGTTCGGTCGAATCCGACCGAGCACGTCTCCGCGGCGGAACTCGCCGTTCTCGGGAACCGACTGCTCGGCGAGTTCGCCCGACGCGGGCGCGGGCACGTCGATGCTCACCTTCTCTATCTGAATCTCGCAGACGGTGTCGCCCTCGGAGACTCGTCCGCCCTGTCGGACGAACCAGTTGGCGACGACCGCCTCGTCGATATCGTCGGAGTCGTCGGGCCACACGTCCTCGGAGTCGATGGCGACGGCGTCCCCGCTCATTCTTGCGTGCGTCGAACCGCCGCGGCGATGTCGCCGGCGTCGGGGTTGACCTCCTGTTCCAGCGGTCGCGCGTACGGGACGGGGACGTCGGGCATCGCGACCCGTTCGACGGCGTCGAGCTCCGACAGCGCCTCGTCGGCGACGCGGGCGACGACCTCGCCGGTGAGGCCGAACGACCGGTAGTCCTCGTCGACGACGACGAGTCGCCCCGTCTTCCGGACCGACTCCAGCACCGTCTCGGTGTCGAACGGGACGAGCGTCCGCAGGTCGATTACTTCGGCCTCGATGCCGTCGTCGGCCAGCGTCTCCGCCGCGTCGAGCGCCCGGTGGACGTGCAGCCCGAGCGTGACGACCGTCGCGTCGTCGCCCTCGCGCTTGACGTCGGCCTCGCCGAACGGTATCTCGTACGCCTCCTCGGGGACCGCGGTCTTCGGTCCCGGCGGCGACGGCATCCAGCCGAGCCCCATCAGCCGCTTGTGGAACAGGTAGACGACCGGGTCGTCGTCGCGGATGGCGCTGTGCATCAGCCCCTTCGCGTCGTACGCCGTGCTCGGCACGACGACCTTCATCCCCGGCAGGTGCGCGAACGTGCCGTACAGCGTCTGGGAGTGCTGGGCGGCGTCGTTGTACGTGCCGCCGACGGCGGACATGAGCACCATCGGCACGTCGACCGCGCCGCCGCTCATGTACGTGTTCTTCGCCATCTGGTTGTAGATCTGGTCCATCGCGACGCCGAAGAAGTCGACGAACATCAGTTCCGCAATCGGGCGCATCCCGGCCTGCGCGGCGCCGACCGCCGCGCCGAGGAACGCCGTCTCGCTGATGGGTACGTCCATCACCCGGTCGCGGCCGAACTCGTCGAGTAACCCCTCCGTGCTGTCGAAGATGCCGCCGTAGTCGGCGACGTCCTCGCCCATCACGAACACCTCGTTGTCCTCGCGCATCTCCGTCGCGACGGCCTCGACCATCGCCCGGCTCATCGTCAGTTCGCGGTCGCCGGCGTCGGTCGCGTCCGCCGTTCCCGCCTGCTGTGCGCCGCTCTCTCGCTCTTCGGTCGCCATCAGCGCTCACCTCCCATGTCGTCCGCGGTAGGCTCATCCGACGCCGCTCCCCCGTCGGTCGCGGCGGTGGGTCCCGAAGCCGGCGGGTTCGAGAACACGTCCTCGTACGCCTCCTCGGGGTCCGGTTCGGGCTGTTCCTTCGCGAACTCGATGGCGTCGTCGACGCGTCGTTCGGCCTCCGTTCGCAGGTCGTCGAGCGTCTCGTCGTCGACGCCCTCGGCGCGGAGGTCGTCGGCCAGTCTGTCGATGGGGTCGAGTCGCTTCAGGCGGTCGACCTCGTCTTTCGGTCGGTAGCCCTCCGCGTCGCCCATGAAGTGCCCCATGTGGCGGTGGACCTGTACTTCGAGGAGCGTCGGCCCGTTACCGGCGCGGGCGCGTCCGACCGCGTCCGCGGCGGCCTCGTAGACGGCGACGGCGTCGTTGTAGTCGACCCGGACGCCCGGCATGTCGAAGCCCTCGGCGCGTTGCGCGCCGCTCTCGACGTCCGTGACACGTCCTTTCGGCATGCTGATCGCCCAGTCGTTGTCCTCGACGACGAACACCACGGGCAGGTCGTGGACCGCCGCGAGGTTGAGCGATTCGAGGAAGCCGCCCTGGTCTATCGCGCCCTCGCCGAGGAACGCGACGGCGACGCTGTCGGTGCCGCGTTTCTTCGCCGCCAACGCCGCGCCGACCGCGGGCGGGCAGCCCTCGGCGATGATGCCGCTGCACGCGAAGTTCACGTCCGGGTCGAACAGGTGCATGTGTCCGCCCTTCCCCTTGCAGAGACCGGTCCGTCGACCGAATATCTCGGCTGTCATCCGGTCGAGGTCGACGCCTTTGGCGATCGCGACGTGGTGCGGTCGGTGCGGAGCCGTGACGGTATCGTCGTCGCGGAGGTGCGCGCAGACGCCGGCCGCCGACGCCTCGTGGCCCGCCGCGAGGTGGAGTTCGCCCGGAATCGGTCCCGCCGAGATGTCGAACGCCGGCTGTTTGCCCTCCAGATACTCCTCCTGCAGGCGCTCCTCGTAGTACCGCGCGGTCACCATCTCCTCGTACATCCCCGTCAAAGTGTTTCTCGACAACATGTTTCTCCGTTCAGTGATAACACGAACCACGGTATCAACGTTATCTCACCGCGTCGAACTGTCAGACGAGCGTGTACGACGGCGCGAAAAAGCGTGGCGCGAGTCGGGCGCGCCCGTCTCGTCGAGTATCGACCGACTGCGGTGACACGTCGACCGACTGCGGTGAAACGGGCCGGTCGAGACTCCTCACTCCTGCCAGTCGGGGTTCGTTCGAGGCGGACTGAAGATGTCGACGCCGCGGACGGGCTCGTCACCGCGGTTCTCGGCGCCGTGCGGTTCGCCGCCGGGGATGACGTAGGAGTCGCCCTCGGTGACGCGGATCTCCTCCCCGTCGACGACGAACGTCAGCGTCCCCTGCGTGATGTAGCCCGTCTGCTCGTGGGGGTGGTCGTGTTCGGGGACCGACGCTCCGGCGGCGATGTGGAAGTGCTGGACGCTCATCTCCTCACCCGCGGCGAGTTGCGCGAGGTGAACGTCGGGTACGGCTTCGGTCGTCTCTACGTCGGACAGCGACAGTCGTTCCATAGACTGTGACTGCGCGCCGACCGAATAAAGCTAGCGCGGCGCACGGAGTTCCGCGTACGGCGTCGGCCGTTCGATGACGACGTTGACCACCGCGCCGAGGAGAACGAGGACGCCGCCGAGATAGAGCCACGTCACGAACAACAGCACCGCGCCGAGGATACCGTAGGCCTGGTACTGCGAGGCGTTCTGCGCGTAGTACAGAAACGCCAGTTGGAGGAGAATCCACCCGCCGGCGGCGACGACGGTGCCGGGGATGACGTGTCTGAACGTGACCGGAACCGGCGGAAGGATGTAGTAGATGGGAAGAAGGACGAGGACGAGCAACACGAACAGCGACAGCGTCGTCACGAACGTCGGGTAGGGAATCGAGAGGTCGACGAACGTGACGACGACGCCCGCACCGACCATGAGGGCGATGGCGACGAGGACGACACCGAGAACGAGCAACCCGTCGAGCAACCGTCCGAAGAAGCCGATGGAGTGAAAACTGCCGTACACCTCCCCGAACGCCTTCGAGAGTCCGCGAAACATCTTCAGCGCGCCCCAGAGCAAAAATCCGAGACTGGCGAGACTCGCCCCTCTACGGCCCGCGGAACTGGTCAACGCCTGTTCGAGCACCTGTCGCCCGCTCTCGGAGACGTACGCGCTCACCCGGTCGAGTAACTGCATCACGACCTGTCCCTCGCCGACGAACGTCGCGAGTACGAACACGAGAATCGCAAGCGGGATGAGCGACTGTAGCGCGTAGTAAGCGAATCCGGCAGCGAGAAACGCGATATCTCGGTCCCGCGCGACGCGGACGACGGTTCGCAGCGTACTGGTCAGTCCCACGTAGAGTCACTGCTCACGGACACACTGCAACGGTTAGGAGTAAATCGTTTCTCCACGCCGTCTGTGACTGTCTTCGCAGCCGATAACTCTCGGGCGAACAGTAGATTCAAACCCGTCGCCCGACCACAGCGAGATATGTACGCCGTCGTCGGCTGCAACGGCTGTTCGAACATCTGGATTCTCGAAAATCCGCGCGAGCAGGCGTCGGCGCAGTGTTCTCGCTGCGGCAAGCGCCACCAGACGAAGAAACTGCGGAAGATGTACACCGCCGAGGACCACGACGCCGCCCGGCAGGTTCGCTCGGCGATACTCGCGGAGAAACAGGGCGCGTCGGAGGCGTTCTCGACTCTCGACTCGGTGTCGGAGATGGAGACGCAACTCGACGACGCCCACATCTCCGACCGCGAGTATCTCGAACGGTCGGGCCTCGACGCCGACGAAGTCGCCGCCGCGGGCGACGAGTCGTCGCCGTCCGCCTCGTCGAAATCGCGGCGCGAACTCGTCGAAGACGCGGTAGCAGAGCAGGACCGACCCACCGAGGAGGAGGTCGTCAGTTACGCCGCAGAGCGTGGTGTGCCCGGAGAAAAAGCACGAGACATCTTGGAGAAACTCGCCCGTCGCGGCGAGGTGTCGGAGAGCGGCGGCCGGTATCGGTCGCTCTGAGCCCTCCGAGAGACTCAGAGTTCGGTGCCCAGCGCGAGCACCCCGCCGACGACGAAGAAGATGATTCCGGCACCGACGCCGAAGTCGCCGAACGCGAGCGCACAGAACAGGCCGACGGCCGCGAAGTAGAGTCCCAAGAGTACGGTGCGAATGTCGTCGAGCGCGCTGAGAACGGCAACTCGTTGTGAAGCCATAGTTCGATTGTGGGCGTTCGCGGCTTAATTCCACCTCAGCTCACGTTTCAAATCTTCGGTGGTGGCTCCCGACCGACTTACCGGCCCAGTTCCTCGTGCGCGCTCGACAGATGTCGCGACCCGAGCGCCGCGAGCAACGAGAGTTCACCCGCGAGCGACCCGACGGCGATGGCCTCGGCGAGAGCGTCGGCGTTCGCGCCCGCCGGGTCGCCGCCGCCGCGGACGCCGAGGATGTCCAGCCCTTCAGATTGCGTCGGTAACTTGGTGCCGCCGCCGACGGTACCGACTTCGAGACTCGCCAAGGAGACGGAGACGTAGAGGTCTCCGTCGGGCGTCGTCTCCGCCGTCGTGATGGCGTTCGACCCTTCGACGACCTGCGCGGCGTCCTGCCCGGTGGCGAGGAACATCGCGGCGACGACGTTGGCGACGTGGGCGTTGAAGCCGAGGCTTCCGGCTTTGGCGCTGCCGACGAGATTCTTTCGCGTGTTGATTTCGGCGATGGCTTCGGGCGTCGTGTGGAGTCGCTCTTCGACGGTCTCTCTGGGTATTGTCACGTCCGCCGTGACGCTCCGACCCCGGCCTTCGACGGCGTTTATCGCCGCCGGTTTCTTGTCGGTGCAGAGGTTGCCCGAGAGCGCGACGAGCGACGCCGTCGTTTCCGCTTCGACCACGTCGCAGGCCGCCTGCGTGGCGATGGTGGCCATGTTCATCCCCATCGCGTCCTTGGTGTCGTAGCGGAAGCGCAGGAAGACGGAGTTGCCGACGACGTACGGCGTCACGTCGAGCAGTTCGCCGTGGTTCGTCGTCTCCTCGGCCGCCTCCTTCAGCGCCGGTTCGTTGTCGCGGACCCACGAGACGAGCGCCTCGGCCTCTACGATGTCGGCGACGCTGAACACCGGTGCGCGGGTCATCCCGGATTTGGTGACGCGCGCTCGTGCACCACCTGCGCCGTCGACGACGGAGAGGCCGCGGTTGACCGATGCGAGAAGTGCCCCTTCGGTCGTCGCCAGCGGGAGGTAGCGCTCGCCCGAGAGCGCGCCGCCGTCGACGGTGACGGGACCGGCGACGCCCATCGGAATCTGGGCCGCACCGACCATGTTCTCGATGTTCGGGTCGGCCTGCTCGGCCGGGAATCCGTAGTCGCCGACGGCGTCGAGCGACGCACCCGACTGTGCTTCGACGAGGAGTCGACGCGCCGCCGACGCCGTGTCGGCGTCGGCGTGGTCTTCGAGTTCGTGGAATCTGAGGTCGCCGTCGCGGACGCGGTCGGCGAGGGCTTCGGCGTCGGTCATGCTGTGTCGTCCTCGCGGCGGTCGCTAAGGACTGTCGGTTTTCTCCACCTCCGAAAAGCCGGTTCCCGAACGGTTTTGCCAGTTCCCCACCGCAGAGCCACCATGACCGACGCAGCAGACCTCCTCCTCGTGAACGCGGAGGTCCACAGCCTCGCCGGCGCCGACGGAACCACCGACGGTGACGCCGACGAGGTGTACGAAGCGCTCGCCGTCCGAGACGGCCGAATCGTCCGACTCGGAACCACCTACGACGTGGAGTTCCTCGCCGGTGCCGAGACCGAGGTCGTCGACCTCGACGGCCGGGTCGTCCTCCCCGGCTTCGTCGACGCGCACGTCCACCTCTCGATGACCGGGCGCTACCTCGTCCACGCGAACCTCTCGGGGGCGTCGGGGCCGACGGAAGCCGTCGACCGCCTCCGCGAACGGGCCGACGAGGTCGGCTCCGACGGCTGGATTCAGGGCTACGGCTACGACGAGAGCACCTGGGACGAGTCGCGCTACCTCACCCGCGAGGACCTCGACGCCGTCTCCGACTCCCGGCCGGTGGTCGCCTTCCGCGAGGACATGCACGTCGCGTCGCTGAACTCCGTCGCTCTGGACCGCTGCCGCGACGGGATGCCCGACGACGACATCCACACCGAAGACGGCGACCCCACGGGCGTCGTCGTCGAGGAGGCCGTCGACCCGGTGTTCGAGGCCGTCGAACCCGGCCCCGAGGAGATGCGCGAACTGTTGACCGCGGCCCAGCGCCGCGCGAACGAACTCGGTGTCACGGGCGTCCACGACATGGTTCGCCACTCGTACGCGCCGCAGGTGTATCGGGAACTGGACCTCGCCGACGAGCTCTCGCTCCGGATACGACTCAACTACTGGGCCGACCACCTCGACGCCGTCACGGAGGCGGGTCTGCGGACGAACCACGGCAGCGAGATGGTGCGGACCGGCGCGATAAAGAGCTACACCGACGGGAGCTTCGGCGGCCGGACCGCCAAACTCTCCGAACCCTACAGCGACGACGCGTCGGCGACCGGCCAGTGGGTCGTCGGGCCCGACGAACTGAGCGACATCGTCGCCCGCGCCGACGACGCTGGATTTCAGGTCACGGCGCACGCCATCGGCGACGAGGCCGTCGACGCCGTGTTAGACGCGTACTCTGAGACGGAGAACCCGGGCGAGATGCGCCACCGCGTCGAACACGTCGAACTCGCCTCCGACGAGGCCATCGAGCGGTTCGGCGAGATGGGCGTCGTCGCCTCCGTCCAGCCGAACTTCCTCAAGTGGGCCGACGAGGACGGGCTGTACGACGCCCGACTCGGCGACAGACGAACGGAGACGAACCGCTACCCGGCGCTGCTCGACGCGGGCGCGCCGCTGGCGTTCGGCTCCGACTGCATGCCGCTGGACCCGCTTTTGGGCGTTCACTGGGCGGTCAACGCCCCCGCCGAGAGTCAGCGCGTGGGAGTCACCGAGGCCCTTCGGGCGTACACGCTCGGCGCGGCCTACGCGGGATTCGACGAGAACCGATTAGGGACCGTCGAGGTCGGCAAGCGCGCCGACTTGACCGTCCTCGACGAGTCGCCGTGGGACGCCCCCGACCGGATTCGAGAGATCGACGTGGCGATGACCGTCGTCGACGGCGACGTGGCGTTCGACGGGCGTCGATAGCTTCGGACCCGTACCGGACGGGAGCGGGCGCTCTCGCCTTTCGACTATCGAGCCAAAGCGCTCTTTCACGGGCTTTCCTACAGGAGAGGTGCGGACCGACACTCCGGACCGGGTGCGGCCTGTTCGCCTCGCCTCTCGTCCACGTAAACGCTCTGTCTCCCGTTCCCGCGGACGCTCACCGGGCGACTCCGGGGTCACCGCCCGGCCCCCTCCACGCGGCTCTTCGACCGTTACGCTCGGGTGACGTGACCGTACTTGAGCAGCGCGACGAACACGGAGCCGCCGACGGCGTTACCGGCCGTGGCGAGAACGAGGAATCGCGCGTAGTCCGCGACCGTTATCTCGGGGCCGAGAAACAGCCCGAACAGCACCTCGACGTTGCCCGCGATGGAGTGGGGGAGGTGGAGAAGGCCGATGGCCGCCGTGACGAGCCAGATAATGAGCAGACGGCTCGTCGTGCTCTGGGCGGCGGTGACGAGCCACGAGAGCAGCCCCATCAGCCATCCGGCGAGAATAGCCGACAGAAACATCCCCCAGTTACCGTGGTGGATGAGTTTCTCCGCGACGGTGATGAACGACTCGGGGCGGGCGACGCCGATGCTGGGGATGACGTTGACGACGAAGGCGGTGAACACCAATCCCCCGAGCACGTTACTCACGAGGATTACCGCCCAGAGTCGCCCGAGCTCGGTGAACGAAGCCTGTCCGTCGATGACGGGGAGCACCGCGAGCGTCGTGTGTTCGGTGAACAGCTCCGACCGGCCGAGGACGACGAAGATGAACCCGATGGAGTAGGCGCTGGCGAGCAGTAGCTCGGTCGGCAGGTCGCCGTAGCTGCCGGCCGACAGCGTGAGCACGACGGCCATCAACAGCGGCCCGAAGCCGATGTCGAGTCCCGCCGACAGCCCCGAGAGAAAGAGGCCGTCGAGCTCGCGGTTTATCTCGTGGAGGCCCTCCTCTATCTGCGTTTCGAGGATGTCGCGCGCCGGCGTCTGCCTGCCGAGGAGCCCGACCGGCTCGCCGCCGTCGGGTTCACTCACGGTACCGACCGCCTGCGACGCTGACGAACTCCGAGGTCGATGACGCGTACATACCGGACGGACGGTCGCTTCGTACGTAATTTTTGGCACGGAGCGACTTCTCGGACGACGAACGCGCCGGCCCAGTTCTCTCTCCCGCGGCGGGGCGATTCGTCGCTCTCGGCGGCTATCGCTCCGACGCGCCGACGGGGCGGGCACAGCCGTCGACGTCGAGGACGTTCAGCGAGTCGTCGAGGACGATACACATCGAGTCCCCTCCGGTGGAGATATCGAGTCGGATCTCCAGCGGGTCGCAGGAGACGACGTCGGTTCGCTCGTCGCTGACGCACCACGGGAGCGTCCAGAACGGTCGGGTGCTCAGGTCGACGCCTCGTTCGGCGTGGAACGTCATCACGTCGGCGTTGTCCAGCAGGTTGAGTCCGACCGCCGAGTGCAGGCGATTGTGACACCGGTGGCACTCGTGAGTGACCTGCACGTCGAGTCCCGGGTACGTCGTCTCCCGCGAGAGCGCGGTCTCCATCTTCCCCATGCACTCGGGGCAGACGCCGTCGGCGGCGAGACAGTAGTGGTGGCGGACGTGGTGGTGAAACGCCTGCAGCAGTTCCGCCGGCGTCCGGTCGTCGAGGCCGCCCGGCGGGAACGGGTAGCTGACGTGGACCGTCCCGCAGTCGCCGCAGGCGATGGTGAGTCGCTCCTCGGCGTACCACGCTTGCAACCCGCCGCCGCAGTCGTAGCAGTCGCCGTCGGCGTCGAACGGCTCCAGTTCGGCGCGGTCGGTGAACGTCCCCGCGAAGACGGCGCGGACGACTTTCCAGCCGGGGTACCGGAATGTGTAGCCCTCGTCGGTCCGGCGGACGAAGTGGTCGGTGAGCTTCTTGAGGTGGTAGTTGAAGTGGGCGCTGTCGTCGATGTCGACGCGCTCGTACAGCTCCGAGAAGGAGACGGGTTCCTCGGAGCCGTCCTCGTCCAGGAGCGCCTGGAGAATCTCGATCCGCGTGTCGTTGCCGAGGAGGGCGAACGCTTCGGCGGGGGCGATACCGGCGTCGCTCTCGGGGGCTACCGACTCGTTCCCGGCGGAGTGGCTCATGTCAACACCTTACGATGCCCGGGGCAAAGCCGTTGCGCCCCTCGGAACCGTTACTGAAATTCGCTTCAGCGGAGCGTCCGTCGAACAGTCGGCGAACAGCTATGCGTCTGGGGACTGCCCACTCGCCCGCGATGAGTTCCCCTACCGACGACTCCGACGAGGATGCGCCGCCCGGGTGGACGACCGAAGAGCGAGACGACGACGTCCGTTCGTGGCTCGGACCCGACGAGCGCGTCGTCTGCGCCCGCGAGGGCGACGGATGGAGCGCCTACGCCGTCCCCCGTAGCGAACTCGGCGCGTCGCACCGGACGCCGCTGACCGAGGATTCGACCGGCTTCGACAAGGTACTCTCGGCGGCACGCGACTACATGGAGCGAAACAGCAACGAAGCGTGAACGGGATCGAGAGAGCGCGAGTGAACCGACTGGCTCACTCCGGCAGCGCCCGCTCGATACCGCGTCGAATTCGGTCCTCGTCGGGGACGTAGTCGTCCTCTCTGGCGAACAGCGGGTACGGCACGTCGTAGCCGGTGACCCGCTGGACCGGTGCTTCGAGATAGTAGAGCGCCCGGTCGTTGATTCGGGCGGTTATCTCGGCGGCCATTCCTCCTGTTTTGGGCGCTTCGTGTACCACGACGCAACGGCCGGTCTTGCGAACCGACTCCAGCACCGTCTCCGTGTCGAGCGGGACGATGCTCCGCGGGTCGACCACCTCGACGTTCGCGTCGACGTTCTCGGCCGCGTCGAGCACGCGGTGACGCATCGCGCCCCACGCGACCACCGTCACGTCGTCGCCCTCGCGCACCACGTCGGCTTCGCCGAGCGGGACCGTATACTCACCTTCGGGCATCTCCTCGCGGAACGACCGATAGAGACGCGTCGGCTCGAAGAAGACGACCGGGTCGGGGTCGCGGATGGAACTCGTCAGCAGTCCCTTCGCGTCGGCGGGTGTCGAGGGAACGACGACCTTCAACCCCGGCGTGTGGGCGTACCCAGCCTCGAAGCTCTCGGAATGATGTTCGAGCGCGTGTATACCGCCGCCGTACGGCGCTCGAATCGTCATCGGGCAGTTGAGTTCGCCGCGCGTCCGACTGCGGAGGCGGGAGACGTGCTGTTGTATCTGGTGGAACGCCTGGTGCATGAACCCCGAGAACTCGATCTCGGGGACCGGTGTGAAGCCGTAGACGCCGAGACCGACGCCGAGGCCGACGATTCCCGCTTCGGCGACGGGCGCGTCGTACACTCGGTTCGGATACTCGTCGAGGAGTCCCTGCGTCGCCCGGAAGACGCCGCCGTTTCGACCCACGTCCTGCCCGTAGACGACGACGGAGTCGTCGCGTGCCATCTCCGCGAACAACGTGTCGCGGACGGCTTCGACCAATCGCAGTTTCTCAGTCACGGTCCTCACCTCTGAAGGCCGCACGTTGGCGCTCGACCTCCGGAATGGGCGTCTCGTAGGCGTACTCGAACATCTCCTCGACGTCGACGGCCTCGCGACCCTCGTTCCCCAGTCGGATCTCCTCGCGGAGGTCGTCTTCTATCGACGCTTCGATGTCGGCGATGCGGTCGTCGTCCAGAGTGTCCCGATTGCGGAGGTAGGTCTCGAACCGAGTGAGTGGGTCGCGTGCCTCCCACTCCTCCTCTTCCTCCTCCTGGCGGTAGACGGAGGGGTCGTCGGAGGTTGTGTGCAGAGAGCGGCGGTAAGTCAGCGCCTCGACGAAGACGGGGTCGCCCTCGCGGGCGCTCTCGAGGGCGTCGCGCACTACGGCGTAGGTCCCGAGCACGTCGTTGCCATCGACCTGCACGCCCTCGATGCCGGCAGCAGCGGCTTTCTGGGCTAGCGTCTCCGCCCGAGTCTGCTTGGCGCGCGGGACCGAGATGGCGTACTGGTTGTTCTGACAGAGGAAGACGGTGTGAGAGCCGAAGACGCCCGCGAGGTTGGTCGCCTCGTACACGTCGCCTTCCGATGTCGCGCCGTCGCCGAAGTAGACGAGCGACGCGGCGTCTTCGTCCGCTATCTCCTGAGCCCACCCGAGACCGGCCCCGTGCAGTGCCTGCGAGCCGACCGGGATCGACGGCGGCATGTTCCGACTCTCGCGGGTCGTCGCCGACCCCTCCTCCATTCCCATTGCGTACCACAGGAGCATGTGCGGCGGCGTCCCGCGGGCGAGGTAAGCGGGTGTCTCGCGGAACGAGGTCACCATCCAGTCCTCGTCGGCGAGCGCGTGGGCGCTGCCGACCTGCGCGGCCTCCTGTCCGGTGGCTGGCGCGTAGGTGCCGAGCTCGCCCCGCCGCTGCAGGGCGATAGCCCGTTCGTCGAGTCGGCGGGATCGTTTCATCGTCCAGTACATCTCGAGCAGGTCGTCCTCGGAGAGGTCGGGCTCCAACTCGGCGTCGACGCTCCCGTCGGGCTCCAGCACCTGCACGTGGTCTATCGAGAGTTCGTAGGCTGTTTCGCGTGGCACGGTTGTGCGGGTGTGCAGCGAGGAGCTACTTAGTTTGATGTCGGCCCTCCGACGGGCGAGCGACGACCGTCGAATCGGCATCCGGCGGTGGTTCGCTGTGGTCCCGTTTCTGGTCGGCGCGCTGTTCGCGACTCTCTGGGTCGCGCCGATTCTGGCCGTCCCGGCGTTCTTCGTCGCCCGCGCGGTCAACACCGCCTCGGTCACGCTCGGCAACCAGTATCTGAACGACCGTATCGACTCGGTCGGGCGGGCGACGGTGCTCTCCTCGGCGTCGATGGTCTACTCGCTGGCGGTGGTCCCGTTCGAGGTGGTCGGCGGGGTCGTCGCCGACGCGACGTCTCCGCTCGGCACACTGGCGCTGTTCGGGGTCGTGTTGGTCGTCGGCGCGGCGACGATGCGAGCGCTGGCGCAACCAGTCGCCTGACCGGTCCCGCATCGCCCGTCGATCGATTCACGGTCCGCTCTCGCGAAACACGGCGGCGGCGGTCCGAATCGACTCGCCGCCGAGCGTCGCGACGCCCGCCGCGAGCCCGAGCGTCGAGAGCAGGAGAATCTCCCACGCCGCGAGCGGGTCGCCGCTAGCCAGTCGCGGAAGCGTCGCGCCGAGCAGCGAGAAGAGGAGCGCGACGGCGACAACCGTGCGGGTCTGACCGCGTCTGGCCGCGCTCTCGTCGGTTTCGTCCGTTTCCGTCTCCTCGTCGGCACCAGTTTTCGTCTTCTCGTCAACGTCGGTGCCGCCGTCGGCCTCAGCGTTCATCGCGCACCTCCGGCGGCGCGATGGCGTCTCTCGTGCGGTTCGTCGAAACTCCTATGTCGTGAAACCGTCTGTCTCCACATGCTCAATCCTCTCAAGGGGAACGAGCACCGCGTCGGTGTCCCACCACCGACCACTGCTGATGCTCGTGTTTTACTCAGACGGCTTTGGCTGCAATAAGCGCGAGCCAACCACGGTGAAAGTGGTTGTGCGGTCGAGGCCGCGTCGTAGCTACCCCGTACGGGGCCTCAGACCTGGTTCCACGGCGCGTCGTCGAAGTCGACGATGCGCTCCTCGCGGTCGAGGCTGTCGATGGTCGAGACGTCCTTGTCGTCCAGTTCCAGCGCTTCGGCCTCGAAGTTCTGCCGGATGTGCTCCTCGCCGGTCGCCTTCGGGATGGGCGCGACTTCGTCCTTCGAGAGCAGCCACGCGAGCGCGACCTGCGCGGGGCTCGCGTCGTGTTTCTCGGCGATATCTCGAATCTCGGAGACGTCGGCGACGCCGTTGCGGGCGATGGGACAGTACGCGACCAGCCAGTGGTCGTCCTCGCGGGCGTACTCGCGGAGTTCGTCCTGCTGGAGCATCGGGTGCATCTCGACCTGGTGGGCGAAGATGGGCGCGTCGAGGTGGTCTTTCGCCTCGTCGAGCTGGTCGGGGCGGAAGTTGCTGAGGCCGACGTGCTCGACGACGCCCTCGTCGACGAGTTCGTCCAGCGCGGGCAGCGTCTCCTCGGGGTCGTAGGTGTTCAGCGGCCAGTGGACGTACATGAGGTCGATGGTGTCGACGCCGAGTTTCTCGGCGCTCTCGCGGGTCGTCTCCAGCACGTCGTCGTAGCCGAGGTTTCCGGTGTCGAGTTTCGTCGCGACGAAGAGGTCGTCGCGAGACACACCTGCTGCGTCGATTCCGTCGCCGACGGCCTCCTCGTTCTCGTAGCCCTGCGCGGTGTCGACGTGGCGGTAACCGACGTCGATTGCCGTCTCGACGCTCGTCGCGCACTGGTCGAGGTCTTTGTTCTGGTACGTACCGAGACCGAGTCGTGGGAACTCCATGGGGTCAGTTCGCGGAGACGACGCCAAAATCCTCCGGTCGCGGCAGGACCGTCTACTTCGCGCTCGCCGGGTGAGAGACGCCGCAACGCCCAACAGTCACGGTCCCGTACAGCGACAGTATGTCCGAACTCGTCATCTACGGCTCGTACGGCTACACCGGGTCGCTCGTCGCCGAGAAGGCCGTCGAGCGCGGTCTCGACCCGATTCTCGTCGGGCGAGACGCCGAGGAGGTTACCGCCCAAGCCGACGAACTCGGGGTCCGCGCCCGCGTCGCTTCCCTCGACACCGTCGCCGACCGAATCGACGACGCCCACACCGTGTTGAACTGCGCCGGGCCGTTCTCGGAGACGGCCGAACCGATGGTCGACGCCTGCCTCGACGCGGGCGCGAACTACCTCGACATCACCGGCGAGATACAGGTGTTCGAGCGGCTGAAGCGCCGCGGCCCGGAGGCCGAAGAAGCCGGCGTCACGATTCTGCCCGGAGTCGGCTTCGACGTGGTGCCGACCGACTGTCTCGCCGCTCACCTCGCCGAGAGACTCCCGGAGGCGACGCACCTCTCGCTGGGGTTCGACACCTCGGGGTCGCTGTCGACGGGGACGCTGAAGACGGCTATCGAAGGCCTCGGCGAGGGTGGCGCGATTCGCGAGGACGGAAAGCTCCACCACGTACCGAGCGGGTGGAAGACGCGGGAAATCGACTTCGGCCGCGGGTGGCGCACCGCCGTCACCATCCCGTGGGGCGACGTGTCGACGGCGTACACGACGACGGGCATCCCGAACATCGAGGTGTACGCGGCGTTCCCCGAATCGACGCGGCGGACGATGGAGGCGCAGCGGTACCTCGCTCCGCTGCTGGAGACGAAGCCGGCGAAGCGGTTGCTCAAACGGCTGGCCGACCGCTATGTCGGGAATCCGAGCGCCGAGGAGCGAGCGGACGCGACGGTGTACGTCTGGGGCGAGGCGGCCGCCGACGGCGACGAGCGCGTCGTCTCCCGCCTCCGAACGCCGCACGCCTACGCGCTCACGGCCGAGACAGCGATTCTGTGCGCCGAAAAGACGCTCGCCGGCGACGCGCCGCCGGGGTATCAGACGCCCGCGAGCGCGTTCGGCCCCGACCTGATTTTAGCGGTACCGGGCGTCGAGCGAACCGACGACGACGTTCGAGCGAGCGACGAAGCCGAAGAGTCCGAGAACGTCGACGAAGCCGAGGGCGACGTGAGCGAGATCGAGTCCGACGACGAGACGGCAGAGGGAGTCGACGACGAGGTCATCGAGAAGCGCGAAGTCGTCGAGGAAGCCGACGACGACGCCGCTGTGACGGGCGAGTCGGACGCTGCGGACGAGGAAGAGTCAGACGCTACGGACGAGAACGAGGAAACCAGCGGGGTCGACGCGGAAGCGGACTCGGAGGCGAACTCGGACGACGAGGCCAGACCGGACGAGTAACCGCCGTCAGTCGAACAACCGGACCGGTTCGATACCGTACTCCTCGAAGTACTCCAGCAACACCGGCAGGCGCTCGCGGAGTTCGCGCGGGCGGTGCGAGTCGGTGCCGACGGTGAAACCGACGTCGCGTTCCAAGAGCAGTGCGAGAAGCGGCGGCGACGGGTGGACCTCGCCGTACTCCCGGAGGACGCGTCCGGCGTTTATCTCGGGGACGGTCCGGGAGTGCGCGAACGCGTCGGCGACGCGTTCGTAGTGGTCGGCGGTGGCGTAGCCGCGGAGCGCGGGGTTTCGCTCGACGAGGTCGACGTGGGCGGCGATCTCGAACAGTTCCGACTCGACGAGCGAGACGACTTTCTCGAAGTAGTCGTCGACGTACGCCTGCTGTTCGGCCTCGGATTTCGCCGCGAAGAACCCCTCGGTGTGGACGTTCGTCCCGTCGAGTCGGTGGACGCTCCCGACGGCGTAATCGAACCCGGCGTCGTCGAGGAACGCACGGATGTCGTCCTCGTCGCGCGGGTCGTAGTCCATCTCGACGGCGTCGAAGACGCGGACGTCGAACGACTCGCGGAGCGAGTCGATGGCCGCCCGCCGACGCGGATACGTCTGGTCGAGGTTGAACCCGAGTTCGTAGGTCCGCCGGCGGGCCTGGTCGCGGGTGGAGGCGTTGCAGTGGTCGGCGAACCCGACGGCGTCGAGACCGGCCTCCTCGGCCGCGCGCAGCATCCGATAGAGGAACTTGCCGTCCGAGTACGTCGAGTGAATATGGTAGTCGTGAGTCGGCGGCACGTTCGTCCATAGACGGGCACGCGGATAGACGTTTCTGCTGCCGATTCGGACGCGGTAGTTCGTGCCGAACCCGCAGCGAGCGCGGACGAGAGGACCGCGGAGGCGCCGTCCGCCGTCCGGTAGGTGGCGACTGCGACGCCAATACGGAGCGCGTCTTTGTGGGCCTCTCGCAAACGGTTGCGCGTGACGAAACGTTCTTCAACGGGCCTCGCGCACAGTCGGTATGCCGACGGAACCCGACACGGGCTACAACCCGAACTTAGGGAGGAAGTTCATTTTCGTCACCGGGGGTGTGATGTCCGGACTCGGCAAAGGAATCACGGCAGCCAGCACCGGGCGCTTGCTGTCGAACGCCGGGTTCGACGTCACCGCGGTGAAGATCGACCCCTACCTGAACGTGGACGCCGGAACGATGAACCCGTACCAGCACGGCGAGGTGTACGTGCTGAAGGACGGCGGCGAGGTCGACCTGGACCTCGGGAACTACGAGCGGTTCCTCGGGGTCGACATGACCTCCGACCACAACGTCACCACGGGCAAGACGTACCAGCACGTCATCGAGAAGGAGCGCGCCGGCGACTACCTCGGGAAGACGGTCCAGATCATCCCGCACATCACCGACGACATCAAGCGTCGCGTGCGCGAGGCCGCCGAGGGTACCGACGTCTGTCTCGTCGAGGTCGGCGGGACGGTCGGCGACATCGAGTCGATGCCGTACCTCGAAGCGCTCCGGCAGTTCGCCCACGAGGAGGACGAGGAGGACATCCTCTTCATGCACGTCACGCTCGTCCCCGACTCGAAGAACGGCGAGCAGAAGACGAAACCCACCCAGCACAGCGTCAAGGAACTGCGGAGCATCGGGCTTCAGCCGGACATCCTCATCGGCCGCAACCAGAACCGCCTCGACATCGACACGAAGGAGAAGATCGCGCTGTTCTGCGACGTGCCCACCGAGGCCGTCTTCTCGAACCCCGACGTGGACGACATCTACCACGTCCCGCTGATGGTCGAGGAGGAGGGACTCGACGAGTACGTGATGCAGCGGCTTGGACTCGGCGACGAGGCGCTCCCCGAAGGCGAGCGCGACAACCGCTGGCGCGACCTCGTGACGCGCAACCGGGAGGGATCCGTCGATATCGCGCTCGTCGGCAAGTACGACCTCGAAGACGCCTACATGTCCGTCCGCGAGGCGCTCAAGCACGCCGGCATCGAAACGGGCGTCGAGGTGAACGTCCACTGGGTCGACTCCGACGAGATGCGCGACCACCACACCGAACGCCTGGAGAGCGCCGACGGCATCGTCGTCCCCGGCGGATTCGGCTCCCGCGGCACCAGGGGGAAGATAGCGGCCATCCGCTACGCTCGCGAGAACGATATCCCCTTCCTCGGCCTCTGTCTCGGCTTCCAGATGGCGGTCGTCGAGTACGCTCGCAACGTTCTCGGGTGGGAGGACGCCCACTCGGCGGAACTCGACCCCGACACTACCCACCCCGTCATCGACCTCCTGCCCGACCAGTACGACCTCGAAGATATGGGCGGGACGATGCGCCTCGGCGCGCACGACACCGACATCGAGCCGGGGACGCTCGCACATCGCGTCTACGGTGCCGACACCTGTACCGAACGGCACCGACACCGCTACGAGGTGAACCCCGAGTACTTCTCGGAACTCGAATCCGGTGCCCTGACGTTCTCGGGGAAGTCCGGAAACCGCATGGAGATCGTCGAACTCGGGGACCACCCGTACTTCCTGGGAACGCAGTTCCACCCCGAGTACCGCTCGCGGCCCGACAGGGCGAGTCCGCCGTTCGTCGGTCTCGTCGAAGCGATTCTCGAACAAACTGAGGAAGTCACGGAGGTCGAAGCCTAATGGTCGACACCGACTCGTTCATCGACGAAGCCGTCGCAGAGATCAGAGAAGAAGTGGGCGACGCCAACGCCGTCATCGCGCTCTCGGGCGGCGTCGACTCCTCGGTCGCCGCCGCGCTCGCCTACGAGGCCGTCGGCGAGCAGCTCACCCCCGTCTACGTCGACACCGGCCTGATGCGCAAAGGCGAGACCGAGGGCATCCGCGAAATCTTCAGTTTCATGGAGAGCCTCCGCGTCGTCGACGCGCACGAGCGCTTCTTCGAGGCGCTCTCGGGCGTCGTCGACCCGGAGAAGAAGCGCGAGGTCATCGGCGAGCAGTTCATCCGCGAGTTCGAGCGCGAAGCGAAGGACACCGACGCCGACTACCTCGTGCAGGGGACCATCTACCCCGACCGCATCGAATCGGAGGGCGGCATCAAGTCGCACCACAACGTCGGCGGCCTCCCGGACGTCGTCGACTTCGAGGGCATCGTCGAACCGGTCCGCGACCTCTACAAGGACGAAGTCCGCGAAGTCGCCCGCGCGCTCGATTTAGAGGAGGTCGTCGCCGAGCGGATGCCGTTCCCCGGCCCCGGTCTGGCCGTCCGCGTCATCGGCGAAGTCACACAGGAGAAAGTCGAGGTGGCCCGCGAGGCGTGCCACGTCGTCGAAGAGGAACTGGAGGAGTACGACCCGTGGCAGGCGTTCGCCGCCGTCGTCGGCAAAGGGACCGGCGTGAAAGGCGACAACCGCGTCCACGGGTGGATCGTCGCCGTCCGCTCGGTCGAGAGCCGAGACGGGATGACCGCCCGCGCCCAGGAACTCGACTGGGAGACGCTCCAGCGCATCCAGAGCCGAATCACCGGAACGAACGACAACGTCGCGCGCGTCGTCTACGACGTGACGCACAAGCCGCCCGCGACCATCGAGTACGAGTAACTCGACGAACGCGACTCGACTCGGCCCGCTTCGACAGCCCTTCACACCCCACGTAATCTATGAAAGCGATACTCTGCGGTCCCGACGAGAACGGACTGGCCGACGCCCTCACCGACGAGGGAGTCGAACTCACGCGCATCGACGGCGTCGTCACCCGCCCGGCGCTCGAAGACGCCGGCGTCGTCGACGCCGCCCTCGTCGTCCTCACCGACGTCGCGGAGGCGACGGCGATTCCGCTGGCGAAGGAGCTGAACCCCGACGTGCGCGTCGTCGTCTACGCGGAGCAGTCGCTCCCGGAGTTCGCGAAGGGGCAGGCAGATCTCGCGGTCGACCCGAAACTGCTCTCGGCGTCAGTTGTCGCCGAAGAGCTCGTCTGAGCCGCGTCTACTCCGTTTTCCGCTCCCGTTGTTCGGACACTGCCCGTTTCCCGGCTTCGACGCCGGCGTCGCCGCCGCCTTCGTCGTTGTACGCCCTCGCGAACGTCTCGGCGGCATCGAGCGCCGCGTCGTCGCCGCGTACCTCCGCGAACGGCTCCACGTCGCCGAAGTTCGACGTCTCCTCGCGGGCGACGGCGAGGCGGTAGGTGTCCGTCTCGGCGTGTTCGGTGTTCGGTTCCGACGGCATCGCGACGAGCGTCGCGCCGTGGTCGACGTGCCGGAAGACGGTGACCGGTCGCGGGTCGTACTTCCGGTCGATGAACTCGGGGTCGGACTCCTCGTACCAGCCGTCCGGAATGCGGTCTGTGTCCATCGTGGGATGTACGGGAGCGAGCGAGGTAAACACGGGGGCGGTTCGGGAGCGAGGTACACGCAGGAGCGACTCGGGAGCGAAGCGAGCCAACGACGCCACGCTTATTCGCCACGCCGCCGTCGTCACGGCCATGACACTCGACCGACTCGAAGACCTCGACCCCGCGGACGGAGAACTCGAGACGGCGGAACTCGTCGTCACCGACGACGTGCTCGTGAAGGCGTTCGCGCTCGGTCCCGGCGCGGAACTCTCGCCGCACGAACACGCCGACAGCACGAACGTCTTCCACGTGCTTCGCGGCACGGTGACGGTGGTTCAGGGCGACGACGAGGAAGCGGTCGACGCGCCGGGCGTCGTCCTCCACGAGCGCGGCGTCGTCCACGGCGCGCGCAACGACACCGACGAGACGGCCGTCCTCACCGCGAGTCTCTGCCCGCTCCCGTCGTGAGCGGACGGGGCGAAAACACCGTCCAGCGTTGCCACCGTCGAAATCCCGATACGGCGAGGTTCCCAACGACGTTGCATGACGCGCGTCACCGCCGCCGGGCGACTCCACTTCGGCTTCTGTAATCTGAGCCTCGCCCACGAGCGGTTGTACGGCGCGCTGGGCGCGGCGCTCGACGGGCCCGAACTCGCCGTCGACGTGACGCCCGACGACGCGGTGACCGTCGACCTCGCGGAGCGCGTCGACGCACGGGCCGAGACGATTCACGAGTACGCCGGTCGGGCGACCAGACTGCTCGGCGTCCCCGGCGCACGCGTCCGCGTCGAGTCGTCGCTGCCGCGGCACGTGGGTCTCGGGAGCGGAACGCAACTGGCGCTCTCGGTCTTCGCGGGCGTCGCCGGCGCGTACGACTACGCGCCGGACGTGCGCGAGCGGGCACCGGCGCTTGGCCGCGGCGGTCGTTCGGGCGTCGGCGTCGCCGCCTTCGAATCGGGAGGGTTCGTTCTCGACGCGGGCCACCCGACGGCGCGCTTCACCGCCGACAGACCCGAAGACGGCGAGTGGGCCGTCCCGTCGGTAGCCGCGCGCCACCGAATCCCCGACGACTGGCGGTTTCTCGTCGTGCTGCCCGACGCCGCGCCCGGAAAGAGCGACGCCGACGAGGACGCGAGCATGCGCGCCGCCGTCGAGCGCGCCGACCCGACCATCGCCGACCGCATCTCCGGCATCGTCGTCCGTCGAGTGCTCCCCGCCGTCGCCGGCGACGCGCCCGAGCGGTTCGGCGAGGCGGTGGCCGAAATCGGCCGCCTCAACGGCGCGTGGTACGCCGACGAGCAGGGCGGCGTCTACCGCCCGCCGGTCGGCGGACTCGTCGCGTCGCTCGACGACGCGCCCGCGGTGTACGGCGCCGGACAGTCGTCGTGGGGGCCGGCCGTCTACGGCGTCACCGACGCCGCGCGCGCCGACGCCGCTCGGGAGGCGGGCGAGAAAGCGCTGGCGGCGGCCGGTATCGACGGCGACGTGTTCGTCTCCGCACCGCGGAACGTCGGCGCGCGAGTCGAGTGATGCGTCGGACCACCCGCATCTGACGAGTCGTGTCGTGTCGGGCAACCCGACTGTCCGGCGTAACGACTATCCCGGCGGCCTTCGACGGGCGGCCATGGAGAACCTCCCCTTCGGCATCTCGCGCTTCGACTCCGTCATCGGCGGCGGCGCACCGCCGGGCAACGTCGTCCTCCTGTCGGGCGAGTCCGGGGCGGGTGCGCGGGAGTTCCTGCAGACGAGCGCGGCGATGAACGCGCTGGCGCACGCCGACAACGACTTGTTCGAGCTGTACTACGGCTCGCTTGGCGAGAACACGCGGTTGCCCGACGAAGTTCACTACCTCTCGTTTACGACCGACGAGGAGTACATCGGACGGGAGTTGGCGTACACGCTGGCCGACGACATCGTCGACGCGGCGCTCTCGGAGATTCGGTTCCGGGACTTCTCGCCGGAGTACTTCCAACTGAGTCCGGTCCCGAGAGAGTGGTACGTCGGCGAGACGTCGACGATTCGCGATCTGGGCGCGCGACACAACCGCGAGGACGTGATGGGTGCCCTCGGCGAGTACCTCGGCGAGCACGCGGCCGGTAACCTGGTTCTCGTCGACTCCATCACCGACCTCGTCGGGGCCGTCTCCGACGAGATGGCGTGGTCCGACATCGCGATGGTGATGAAAGGGCTCCGGAAGGCCGCCCACCAGTGGGGCGGACTCATCATCCTGCTCGTCAACGAGGAGACGTTGGGTCCCAAAGAGTTGGGACTGCTGACCGACGCCGCCGGCGGGACGCTCCGCTTCCGGTGGGAGTCGGGCGGGTCCAAGCGCGCCCGGACGATGGTCGTCGAGGAGTTCCGCGGCGTCCTCTCGCGTATCGAGGGCGAGAACATCGTCCGCTTCGAGGTCGAGATAGCGGAGTCGGGACTCGACGTGAGCGACGTCAGAAAGATACGTTGAGCGAACATTTAAGACGCGAGACGCATAGAGCTATTTCAGATGGCTGACGACCGGGCAGAACCGAGCGACGAGTCGGCGTGGAAGTCGACAGCGCCGGTCGGGTCGAGCGCCGAGACCGACGACACCGGAGAGAGTCCCGACACGTCGGACGCGGAGCCGTTCGCCGACCGCTCCGAGGACCGCCCGCAGTCGGCGGACGGCGACGCGACCGCCGAATCGACGCTCGACGCGCTGACGACGCGACTCGATGGCCTCGACGAGCGGGTCGACGGCGTCCAGTCCGACGTCGACGAGAAGATCGGCGACGTCCGCGACCGCGTCGTCCAGGTCAAACGCGAGACGGACGCGAAAGCGCCGCTCGACCACGAGCACCCCGAGATTCGGCAGGCGGTGGCGGAGGCGAGCGCCGACGTGGAGGCGCTGGAACGTCGCGTCGAGTCGCTCTCGGCGGACCTCGACTCGGAACTCGCCGAGCGGGTTGAGACGGCCGAAGA
Source organism: Haloprofundus sp. MHR1 (assembly GCF_005155585.1). Classification (NCBI taxonomy): domain Archaea; kingdom Methanobacteriati; phylum Methanobacteriota; class Halobacteria; order Halobacteriales; family Haloferacaceae; genus Haloprofundus; species Haloprofundus sp. MHR1. Next base: position 555,676 of record NZ_CP039833.1, on the reverse strand, counting down.
ACGGTTGACGACGCTCGCCCGGGTGACGGTCGACCTTCGAGACCGGGTGCAGCGAGCGGAGGCGGCGATAGCCGCCGACCGCGAACTCGACGAGTTTCTCGAATCGGCGCACAGAAACGGCGTGAGCGGAGGCGTCTGCGCGGACTGCGGCGAGACGGTCCACCTCGGACTGCTCTCGTCGCCGACGTGCCCGCACTGCGGCGCACGGTTCGACGGCGTCACTCCGCCGGGTTGGCCGTTCGGGTCGGCGACGCTGACGACCGACGCCGCGAGCACCGCCGAGGACGACCCGACCGGTCTGACAAACTTCGATGTCTGAGGAGTATCCCGACGGCGGGCCGGCGAGGCGTAACGGTGACGACGCCGATTCCGACGACACCGACGACACCGCCGCCACTCACGACACCGACGACACTCGCGACATCACCAATACTCACGACACCGACAACACTGCCGACACCGACGACACTCGCGACATCACCAATACTCACGACACCGACAACACTGCCGACACCGACGACACCTACAACGTCGGCGACACCAACCCGTTCGAGCAGTTGTCGGCCGGCGGAAACACAGACGTCTCGGACCCGTGGGCCGACCTCAAGCCGACGGCCGGCGGCGACGGCGTCGACGCCGGGAGGTTCGACTCCGGGAGCGCAGACGCCGATGCCGCCGATTTCGACTTCTCCGCCGTCGACGAGTGGGCCGACGCCGTCGTCGAAGAGCGTCGGACAGGCCGCCGGACGTGGACCGACGGTGTCACCGTCGGCGAGACCCCCCTCGACGCGCCGGATGGCGACGACACACCCGTCGAGGTCGGCGACGGCGAGACGTACGTCGTCTCGAAGCGCCACTACTGTCAGACCTGCCCGCACTTCGAGTCGCCGCCGGGCTTCGGCTGCGGCCACGAGGGGACCGACATCGTCGAGACGGTCGGGTTCGAGCGGTTCCGCGTGCGGGACTGCCCGATGGTCGACGACGACGGCGGTGCCGGAAGCAGTCGGCGGGCGGCCCACGCCGTCGCCGACGCGCCCGGCGGCGGCCGCGCTCGCCGCGACGCGGAGAGCGAAGACGGCTCCGACTGACCTTTCAGGGCGGAACGAGTAGACGGGGATATGCAGTTCTGCGACGACTGCGGTTCGATGATGATGAACCAGGACGGCGCGATGGTCTGTACGAACTGCGGCGCGAGCGCCGACCGCGACGAGGAGCGCGCCGCCGAGTTCGTCTCCACCGAATCGCAGGCCGACAGCGAGGTCATCGAAACCGAAGAGGGCGCGGACTTCGAGGGGAAACCGACCGCCAACGACGTGACCTGCGACAACTGCGGCCACGGCGAGGCGTGGTACACCATCAAGCAGACGGCGTCGGCCGACGAACCGCCGACGCGGTTCTTTAAATGTAAGGAGTGCGGCTACCGGTGGCGCGAGTACAACTGAGTTAGTCGAACTCCGAAACGAGAAACCCGCTCACCGTCTCCGCCACCTTCGCCGATTGGCCGACGAAGAAGTGGTCGGCCTCCATCTCGACGACGGCACACTCCAGTTCGCGCGCCCTGTCGACGACGGGTTCCCAGTCGGCGGTCGTGTCGCGCGTTCCGTACACCACCTGCACCGGGGCGCGAATCTCGTACAGCGCACCCACCGCGTCGAGGCCGTGTTTCTCGCCGATCTGTGCGGCCGGAGCCAACGCGCTGAGGGCCGCCGGGTCCACCGTGTCGCGGGCCTCGGCCGCGGCGAGCAGCGCGATTGCGCCGCCGAAACTGAAGCCGAACAGGGCGACGGAGTCGTAGCGCTCGGCGGCCCAGTCGAGGGCGTTCAGCGCGTCGGTTCGCTCGCCGCGGCCCTCGTCCCAGTCGCCGTAGTCGAAGCGCAAGCAGTCGACTTCTCTCTCGGTGAGCGCGTCGGCGACGGCGACGAGTCGTTCGTCGCCGCGGTGACCGCGGTGCTGGGGATGCGGCGGGCAGGCGACGACGACGTTTTCGGTCGACGCGTCGCTCGCGTCGAGCGTCGCGCGAACGTCTCTCCCGCCCGGAATCAACACGGTCTTCGAATCTGTCACACGAACTCTTGGCCGCATGAGGTTTTAAGGCCAGCGTACACAAGGAGGAGGTATGGGAATACTCTCGCGGATGTCGTACGTCGTGCGGTCGAAGATCAACGCCCTCCTCAACCGCGCGGAGGACCCGAACGAGACGCTCGACTACTCCTACGAGCAGATGCGCGACGAACTCCAGGACGTCAAGCAGGGTATCGCGGACCTGACGACCCAGAAGAAGCGCCTCGAGATACAGAAACGCCGTCTCGAGGAGAACGTCGAGAAACACAACGAACAGGCCCGCGAAGCGGTGCGACAGGACCGCGAGGACCTCGCGCGGAAAGCCCTCGAAAAGAAGCAGTCGAAGATGACACAGATCGAGGAGCTCGAGGGGCAGGTCGCGCAACTGCAGAACACCCAGGACGAACTGGTCGAGAAGAAGAACCAGTTGGAGAGCCGCATCGAGGAGTTCCGCACGAAGAAGGAGACGATGAAGGCGCGCTACGAAGCGGCGGAAGCGTCCAGTCGCGTCTCCGAGGCGATGACCGGCGTCGGCGACGAGATGGAGGACGTCGGCCGCGCTATCGAGCGCGCCGAGGAGCAAACCGACGAGATGGAGGCGCGCTCGGCGGCGATGGACGAACTGCAGGAGACGGGCGCGTTCGACGACGCGCTGTCGGACAAGGACTCCATCGACCGCGAACTCGACTCGATGCGGAGCGGTGGCGAGGTCGACAGCGAACTGGAGACGCTGAAAGCCGAGATGGGCAAGTCCTCCGGCGAGACCGAGAGCGACACCGCGAGCGACGAGGAGATAGACGCCCAACTCGAAGACCTGCAGTCCTCGGAGACGGACGAGGAGACCGAAGCCGACCTCGAAGAGCTGGAGAACGAAGAGGAGTCGCGCGCGGAGTGACGTGGTAATCCGCCGGGCACCGGATCCCGCAGCGGTTTCCGCGCCGCGGTCGCCGACGACGCGAACACTTTGTACAGCGTGACCGTAATGCGAACATGAGCGACGGCGACAAACCGAGCAACACGATGCGCGAGCGAATCGGCGGCAGTCGCGTCAAACTCTGGCTGTTGATGGACGCGGACCGCTGGTTCGTCACGGGGGGCACGCTGGCGCTGGTGTTCGTGACGCTGGTCGTTCTCGGAGTCGTCGACCCGGCGCCGATTCGCGGCTCGTGGAACGCGAAAGACCCCATCGAGACGGCGTTTCAGGGCTTTCTCACCGCCATCATCACCGGCGTGACGCTCGTCGTCACCATCAACCAGCTCGTGCTCTCGCAGGAGCTCGGGCCGCTCGGCGACCAGCGCGACCGGATGGCCGGCGCGATGGAGTTCCGAGAGGACGTGGAGGAGGTTCTCGGCGTCTCGGCGGTCCCCCCGGAGCCGTCGGCGTTTCTCCGCGCGTTCACCGAGGGGATACGCGAACGTGCCGAGGGGTTGAGCGAGACGACGGACGAGACGAACGGCGAGAGCACCACCGAAGCCGAGGGCGTCGTCCGCGAGTACGTCGAGGGGCTCGTCGACAACGCGAGCGAGGTTTCGGACCAGCTCGAAGACGAACAGTTCGGGACGTTCGACGTGCTGTTCGCCGCGTTGGACTTCAACTACTCGTGGAAGATATACGAGGGACGGCGTCTCCGAAACGAGTACGCCGACTCGCTCTCGGAGCGAACGCGCGAGGAACTCGACGAACTGCTGGAGACGCTGCAGTTCTTCGGCCCCACCCGCGAACACTTCAAGACGCTCTACTTCCAGTGGGAGCTCATCAACCTCTCGCGGACGATGCTGTACACGTCGGTTCCGGCGCTCGTCGTCGCCACGGCGATGATTCTGTACGTCGACAACCCCGGGTCGATTCAGGGATTCACCTTCGGCGTCGACAACCTCGTCTGGGTCGTCTCGGGGGCGGTGACCGTCGCGCTGGTCCCCTTCATGGTGCTTCTGTCGTACGTGCTGCGCATCGCGACCGTCGCGAAGCGGACGCTCTCTATCGGTCCGTTCATCCTCCGGAGCGTCAACCGGAGCGAGGAGTTGGACTGGGAGTGACCGACGAGCAGCCTACCGGGTGAGTCGCGCGCCGGTGCCGGTGTGGCCGGACTCGCCGAGGCGAATCGTCCCCTCCGAGAGGTCGATACCCGCGTACGGGTCGGATTCGAGCAGTAGCGAGCCGTCGAGGTCCGCGTAGTCGAGAAGCGGCGCGAGGTGACAGGCGGCGGCGATGGCGGCGTTCGTCTCGACCATGCAGCCGAGCATCACCTCCATCCCGTGCGCGCGGGCGGTGTGGATCATCCGCGTCGCCTCGCGCAGTCCCCCGCACTTCATCAGTTTGATGTTCGCGATATCCGCGCGGTCGGCTATCCGCGGCACGTCGGGGAGCGTGATACAGGACTCGTCGGCGGCGACGGGGAGCGCGCTGCGCTCGTAGACGTACTTCAGTCCCTCGGGGTCCGACGCCGGGACCGGCTGTTCGACGAACTCCACGTCGTAGCCGGCGAGCATCTCGCTCTTCTCGACGGCCTCGCGCGGCGTCCACGCCTCGTTCGCGTCGACGCGGAGCGTCGCGTCGGGCGCGGCGTCGCGGACGGCCTCGACGAGCTCCTCGTCGCGGTCGGTCCCGAGCTTTATCTTCAGCACGCTGTACCCGGCGTCGACCGCCTCTTCGGTTTTCTCGCCGACGCGCTCGGTCGTGTCGAGACCGATGGTGAAGGAGGAGGTCGGGCAGTCGTCGGCGTCGAGTCCCCACATCCGGTAGAGCGGGACGCCGAGCCGTTTGGCCGCGAGGTCGTGGAGCGCGATGCTGACCGCGCAGCGGGCGGCCGGATTTCGCTCGACGCGCTCTCGCATCCGGCGCTCGATGCGGTCGAACGCGTGAGGGTCTCCGACGCGCTCGACAACGTCGAGGAGCTCCGGAAGCACCGCCTCGACGGTGTCGGCCGTCTCGCCGTAGTGTCTGGAGGGCGCGGCCGCACCCACGCCGGTCATCCCGCCGCCGTCGGTGAGCTTCACGACGACGTTCTCGGCGGTCTCCTGCGTGCTGCGGGAGATGGTGAAGGGGTGTTCGAGCGGGAGTTCGACCCGCTCGAACTCCGAGGTGAGAATCACCGGAGCGCCTCCAGCACGTCGTCGCTCGCGAACCGAACGGGGTCGCTGGCGGGGACGCCGAGTTCGTCCGCGTACGCCTCGACGGCGTCCTCGGCCTCGGCGTCGGACAGCGCCGACGTGTTGAGCGCGCCGGCGACGACCTCGGTCTCGTGGACCGCCGACCCCAGCGACTCGTAGAGGTCGACGTACTCGGAGAGCGGCGGGAGCGAGAACGACTCGTAGCCGTGAATCGCCTCACGACCCGCCTCGTGACAGAGCACGAGTTTGTCGGCCATCGAGCCGTGGAGGATGCCGCAGGTGACCGCCGAGTAGGCCGGGTGGACGATGCTACCCTGTCCTTCGACGAACAGCATCTCGTGGTCGTCGCCGATCTCGAGAATCATCTCCTCGACGGCCCCGGCGGTGAAGTCGCTCACCACCCGATCGATGGGGTTGCCCCACCCCGAAATCATGATTCCCGTCTGTCCCGTCGGGACGAACGCCGCGTCGACGCCCGCCTCCCGGGCGGCCTCGACGAGTTCGAGCGTCGCGGTCATCTTCCCGACCGAGCAGTCGGTGCCGACGGTGAGCACGATGTCGGCCGACACCTGGTCGGCGATCCCCTGTGCGACGGAGAGGTCGGGGTCGGGTTTGCGCACGTCGACGAGGTCGACACCGTGTTCGGCCGCGAGCGCCGCGAACTCCTCGTCGTCTTCGAGGAAGTAGTGGAGTCCGGCGACGATGTCGCAGCCGGACTCGATAGCGGCGCGGACGTCGGGTCGCCACGTCTCGTCGAAGCCGCCGCCGATGGGCGCGATACCGACCAGCAGCGCGTCGACAGACTCGGCGTCCGGCACGTCCTCGAACGAGGCGACGACGGGGGCGTCGGGGAGGTCCGCTCGGTGGTCGCGAACGCGCGTCCCGGCGCGGTCTCGGTCGAGCACGGCGACGATTTCGTCGTTTCCGTAGCGCATTACGCCGGTCGCGGTCTTCGCGCGACCGGGGAACTTCTCGTGTGCGAGAACGACGATACGGCGACTCTCGGTCCCAATATCGGTCATATCGGGGAGCACGCGGCAAGGTGTGATAAATCGGTTGCCAGCGGTCCGACGTGCCGCAACCGGCGCGACACCGACTCGGCGGAGTCAGAGTCGGGTCAGAGTCGGTACAGTTCGGTCGCCCAGAAGTCGCGGAACCCCTCGTCCAGCGCCTCCTCCGGCGCCCCGTTCGCGTCACTGGTCGCGGTCACGTCCACCGCGTCGCGTAACTCGCGGACGACCTCTCGGTCGCCGACGAGAATCGTCGTCCCGGTTCCGCTCTCCTCGATGGCCTCGCGACATTTCTCGACGTGCTCGGCGATTTGGCCGTCTCGGATGCGCTCGAACCGCGCCTGCGAGAACCCGCCCTTCGAGTGTTTCTCCTTCACGTCGCTCTCGAACCCCCGTTCTTGGAGTCGCTCGCGGCCGTCGTACTCGCCGAGCGCGAAGAGGTCCGCGCGAGCGACGGCGAACGCGAACCGGCCGGTCGGCCGGAACCACGACTCCTCGACTCGAAACGAGCCGTCCCACTCGCAGAACGCCTCGGGCGGACGCGGCGGCGACAGCGCCGCGCTCACGAGTCCGGCGTCGTCGGTGTAGACGAGACACGGCGCGACGCGACGGACGAGCGAGGCGTGTTCTCCGAAGGCGTCTTCGACCTCGGCGGGCACCGACTCGCCGTCGACCATCGCGGTGAGCGCGCCCTCGGGGCCGGTCCGGACGGAACCCAGTCGGTCGAGTACCTCGTCGAGACGAGCGCCGCGGAGCGTCTCCGTCCCGCGGAACTCGAGGTCCGCATCCTCCTCGTCCTGCAGGCGCTCGACCCGGTCGTCGAGTTCGGCGATACGGTCTTCGAGGCGGTTGACACGCTCTTCGGCCTCCTGTCGGGCGGTGACGGCGTCGGCTCTGCGTTCCTCCTCGGCGGCGGCGCGGCGTTCGAGGTGGTGGTTTTCCTCCTCCAGTTCCTCGATGCGCCGCTTCAACTCGGCGCGGCCGAGCAACTCGTCGAGCATACCCCGAGAGGGGCGGTCCGGGAACTTCAACTGCGGGGGTCGACGGCCGGCGGCACCGGCGACGAACCGCGTCGGTTGGCGGCTCAGGTGCCAGTCGACGGCTCAGGTGCCGGTCGGGGCCTCGTACCCCGCGTACCGGAGCAGTTCGGTGGCGCGGTCCGCGGCCGCGAGGAACACCTCGCGGGAGTCCGGCAGGTCGTCGGTCGCCATCGACTCGGGGAGGGCGAGCGTTCCCGTCGGTACGTCGTCGTCGCCGAGGACGGGGAAGTGGGTCGTGTGGAGTTTCATGACGAGCGGTGCGTCGAGTCGTTCGACGCCGTCACCGGTGAGGTACAGTTGCTCGTTCATCCGCTCGTGGTCCGCTCGGTGAATCACGGGGCGGTCGCAGTCGTGCGGTTCGACGTACAGTTCACCGAGGTAGTAGCCGCTGGAGAATCGTTCGAACATCTGTGCGTGTGAGTGTCTACCACTCTCGTATATAAGAATTGCCACGAGAGTATATGTAGACGCGCAACCGTACCGTACCGATTCTTAAAAACGTGAGAATCGGGTGTCGGAGCCGACCTATCGGTAGATGGCGACCGATTCGAGAACGACGTCCTCGGTGGGTTTGTCGTTGCGACCGGTCGGCACCGAGCCGATCTCGCGGACGACGTCCATCCCGTCGATGACCTTGCCGAACACCGAGTGGCGGCCGTCGAGGTGCGGTTGGGCATCGAGCGTGATGAAGAACTGCGAGCCGTTCGTGTTCGGGCCGGAGTTCGCCATCGAGAGCACGCCGGGGCCGTCGTGGCCGAGTTCGTCGTGGAACTCGTCGTCGAACTGGTAGCCGGGGCCGCCGCGGCCGGTTCCCGTCGGGTCGCCGCCCTGAATCATGAAGCCCTCGATGATGCGGTGGAACAGCACGTCCTGATAGAGCGGTTCGCCGTCTTTCGTCTCGCCCGTCTCGGGGTCGGTCCACTCCTTCTGACCCGTCGCGAGGCCGACGAAGTTGTCGACGGTGCGCGGGACGCGCTCCTCGAAGAGTTCGACGGTGATGTCGCCGTGGTTCGTCTTGAGTACCGCTGTCGGGTTGTCGGGGTTCTCCTGGTCGGCCATACCCGAGTCGTCGGCTCCGGGGGTGAAAAAGCCCGTTGACGTGGCCTCGTCGGCGGGGTCGTCGTCGAGGTCGGCGGCATCGCCGGAGTTCCCGTCGTCCCGGCCGGTACAGCCGGCGAGCGCGGCACCGAGCGCGAGGGCTGTTGCTCGGAGGGCGTCGCGGCGGGTCGCGGAGCGGCTCATGGAGAAGCGGTCCCCCGAGGGGAGGAAAGTCGTTCGGTGTCGCCGGGGACTACCGACCGAGAGAGCAGGAGAGACGCTTGTCGGGACAGAGGCCGGCTGCAACACGAAGACGCCGGAGAAGAGGGGGTCGACACACATCCGCCGGCTGTGGTGAGGCGGGCCCTCGGTCGGGAAACCGTTCGACTACGTGGCGCGAACGCGCCGACACCGACAGCGTCGACGGTTCGACCGTTCTCGCTGCGAGCCCTCCCCGCCGTCGATTCCCGCCCGCGGACTCGTTCCGTCACCCGCAGATACATCACCCCTCACGCCGAGTGAAAATCATGCACACCGCAGAGCGAATCACGCTCACGCGACTCCCCTCCGGCGTCCCCGTCGAGACGACGGTACACACCTACGAGGGCGACGACGACGGTCCGACGCTGTACGTCCAGGCCGCCCAACACGGCCGCGAGGTCAACGGCACCGAAGTCCTGCGCCGGCTCCACGAGCGACTCGACCACGACGAACTACGGGGGAAAGTAATCGCCGTCCCCGTCGCCGACCCGCTCACGTTCGACCACGTCTCCTACACCACCCCCGAGGTCATCGACTCGGTCAACCCGAACATGAACCGCGTCTGGCCCGGCGACGCAGAGGGGTCGCTCCACCAGCGCATCGCGGCCCGCCTCTGGGAGTACGCCGGCGACGCCGACGCCATCGTCGACCTGCACACCGGTAGTCCCGACATGCTCACCCACACGGTCTACCTGAAGGGCGACGAGGAGTGCCGTGCGCTCGCCGAAGCGTTCGGGACTGACCTGCTCCTCGCCGAAGCCGCCGGCGACGACGCCGACACCGAGTGGTCCGAACGTAACTTCGGCGGGAAGTTCCGCGTCGCCGCCACGCGCGAGGGTATTCCTTCCATCACACCTGAACTCGCGCACAACAAGCAACTAGTCGAACCGGCCATCGAAGCAGGTGTCGAGGGGATGTTCGGCGTGCTCGAACACATGGGGATGCTCGACGGCGAACACGACGGCACGAGAGAGACCGAGTGGGACGGCACCGTCGCACGCAACCACCTCGGCCGCGTGAAAGCCGCCGACTCGGGGCTGTTCCTCGTCGACGACGGCGTCGAACTCGGCCAGTCGGTCGCTTCGGGCGACCATCTGGGTCGCTTGTTCGACCCGACGACGTACGAAGTCCTCCAAGAGGTCGAAGCCGACCGCGATGGCATCCTCTACTCGGTGGCGCTGGAGTCGACGGTGACCGCCGGGCAGACGCTCGTCGGCGTCGCGCTGCTGGACGTGGAGTAACGGAGACGGGCCGCCTAGAGCCCGCGAATCGTCTCGCAGGTCACGTCGACGCCGATGTCGAGCGCGTCCTCGTCGATGTCGAAGTACGCCGTGTGGTGGCCCGCCGGGTTCGACGCGCCGACGCCGACGTACGACGCCGTCCCGCCGTTTCGCTGGACCTCGCGGATGAGGTACGAGGCGTCTTCGCTGCCGCCGAACGGTTTTCTGTCTTTGATTTCGTCGACGGAATCGACACCTGCGGCGGCGGCTTTCACCGCGTCGACCATCTCGGCGTCGTTCTCGAACGTCGTCGTCTTCCCGTAGAGGCTCGTCTCGAACTCGCAGTCGTGCATCGCGGCGGCGTGTTCGACCACTCGGCGCGCCTTTTCGAGCATGTACTCGTTCAGTTCGGCGGTTTCGCCGCGCACTTCGACGCGGAGGCGTGCCTCCTCGCTGATGACGTTCTGCGCGTTCGGCGAGTGGACCTGCCCGACGTTGATGCGGGTCGCGCCGTCGGCGTGCCGGGGGATGGCGTAGAGATTCTGGACCGCCGTGGCGAGCGCCTGCATCGCGTTTCTCCCCTCGTTCGGCGCGCCGCCGGCGTGGGCCGGTTCGCCGAGGAACGTCACGTCGAGTTTCGCGTTGGAGAGCGGGTTGTCGTAGCCCGCGACGACGGTCCCCGTCGCCTCGCCGAGTCCGAGATGCAGCGCGAGCATGTGGTCGATGTCCGAGAAGTGGTCGGCTTCGCTCATCGGTTTCCCGCCGCGACCGCCCTCCTCGGCGGGTTGAAAGAACAGTCTGAGCGTGCCGTCGAAGCCCCCGTTGGCGTCCAGCTCGCGGGCGATGCCGACGCCGATGGCGGTGTGGCCGTCGTGGCCGCAGGCGTGCATCTCGCCGGGGTGTTTCGAGCCGAACCCCTCGCGGGCGGGGCGGTGGTCGTCGTCGGTCGCCTCCTGTCGCTCCAAGGCGTCCATGTCGACGCGGACGCCGACCGTCGGTCCGGTGCCGTCGCCGTACTGTTTGGTGGCGACGAGACCCGAGACGCCTTCCAGTCGGTCGAGATACCGCTCGGGTGCGCCGAGGTCGCGGGCGCGCTCCTCGGCCGCGGAGAGTTCGTCGTCGCCGGGGACGCCCAGTCGACCGTCGGCGTTCACCGCTTCCGGCCCGAGCCGGAGGTCGAAGCCGCGTTCGTCGAGTTCCTCGGCGACGAGTGCGGTCGTTCGGAACTCCTTCCAGCCGGCTTCGGGGTAGGTGTGCAGGTCGCGTCGAATCTCGGTGAGCGAGCGGTCGGTGAGTTGCGCCATGCCTGACCGCTGTCACAGAGTGGCAAAAACGTCGTGTTCTCGGCGGTCGACGGGGGTTTTCCGCGCCACTCGCCGAATCGGGGGCCTGTCCTATCAGCCGACGTGGACAGAACGAGTCGAAGTCACGAGAGAGAAAGCGCGAGGCAGTTCGCGCGCCGTCAACTTCAGAACGCGCGAAGCTCTTCGAGCACCGCCTCGGCGCTGCCGTCGGCGATGGCCTCCCGCGCCATCTCCAGTCCGGTTTCGAGGTCCTCGGCGTCCTCGCGGGCGAAGATGCGGAACGCCGCGTTCACCGCGACGGCGTCGGCGAACTCGTCGTCGCGGTCGCCGGCGACGACCGCTTCGGTTATCCGCGCGGAGTCGCCCGCGACGTCGTCGACTTCGAGGTCCTCGGCGTCGAACTCCATGCCGTAGTTTTCCGTCTCTATCTCGTAATCCTCGAACTCTCCGCCGGTCCACTCGGCGACCTTCGTGTAGCCGGGACGGATGTCGTCGTACCCCTCCATCCCCTGGAACATGATGACCCGGTGGAGGTCGTGGTGTTCGCTCCTCTCGAACGTGTCGGTCACCTTCTTGGCGAACGCGAGGTGGTAGAACGACCCGAGGTGGTAGTCGGCGTTCGCCGGGTTCGCCAGCGTCTCGATGGTGTTGACGAACGTCCGGACGCCCATCATGTCGCGGCGGTCGAAGAGGTCGTCGACCGCCGGGTTGAACGCGGGTTGGTAGTAGAAGCCGAAGCCGGTCTCGTCGACCATGTCGGCCGACTCTCGGGGGTCGAGTTCCGTCCGCACGCCGAGTTCGTCGAGGACGTGCTTGTAGGCGTCCTGTTTCTGCGTCGGCACCCGGTCGCCGGAGTGAGCGACGACGGGCGTCCCCGCGGCGGCGGCGACGACGCCGGCGGCGACGCCGAGAATCGCGGTCCGACCCTTTCCGTCGTAGTTCGCGCCGCAGTCGACGGGGTCGGCGTCGGGTTCGGCGTACTCGACGCGGGCGCACATCTCGTCGGTGTAGGCGGCGAGTTCCTCGGGGTTGTTACGTTTCCAGCGGTTCGCGAGCCAGAACGCTCCGAGCGTCGTGGGATCCGGTTCGCCCGCGAAGATGCGCTGCATCGCCTCGCTGGCCTGCTCGCGGGTGAGGTCGTCGGCCGACTTGTGCCCGGAGCCGCACACCTCCGTCATCAGCCGTTTCAGCGGCCACTCGCCGAATTCTGCTGTCGCGTTCGCCATGTGCGCGGCTTGGGACGGGCGGAGCAAAAACGTCCCGTTCTCGCCCTCGAAGCCGCCGGAGCCGTCGAGGAAAAACTAGTAAACGTTCGTGTAATTCTAGGCGTTGCATAAAAGGGACTGATGTGTGAGGCCGCCGAACGAGAGCACATGCCAGACCTCATCCCGCTCTCCCGACGAAGCCCAGCCCTCGATGCCGCCGTCTCGCTGTACTGGGAACTGTACGGCGACGCCGAGCGCGGATGGGGGAGTCGGGTCGAGGCCGCGACGCAGTTCGAACGACACGCGGAGTATCCGGGGTACCGGGGATTCGCGGCCGTCGAAGCGGACGAGGTGCTCGGCTTCGTCTACGGCTACACGTCCGCGCCGGGCCAGTTCTACCACGACCAACTCGCTGCCACGCTCGGACCCGACCGGACCAGCGAGTGGCTCGGAGACTGCTTCGAGTTCGTCGAACTCGCCGTCGCCGACGACGCCCGTCGACAGGGCCTCGGGACCGACCTCCACGACACTGTCCTCGACGGCCTCGTTCACGAGACGAGCGTCCTCACGACCGGCGTCGAGAACGAACCCGCTCGGAGGCTGTACGAACGGAACGGCTGGCGGACTATCCACGACTCCTTCGAGTTGAACGGCACTAACCCGATGGTCGTGATGGGCCGAGAACTCTCGGAGGAGGACGCGAGACCGCTGGCCGAAACCGTCGGCACGGCGGGGCCGTCGGGGTCCCCGAGCGACCGGCGACGGTCCGGCGGCGACTGAGCGAACGGGACGGAAGCCTCGCGGAGCCCTCCGAGAGAGACCGACGTGGCCCAGAGCCTCCCGAGAGAAACCGACGACAGTCCGAAACTGGTACGTTCGACGCCTCCTAACACCGGGCGATGGGTCCCGTAGACGCCGACTGGCGTGCCGACCTCGACGCCGTCGACGCCGCACTCGTCGACGAGTATCAAAGCGAGTTCCCCGTCGTCGAACGACCGTTCCGCGTCGTCGGCGAGGAGCTCGGCGTCTCCGAAGACGAAGCGCTCTCGCGGGTCGAACGACTCCGCGAGCGGGGCATCTTTCGCCGGTTCGGCGCGGTGCTCAACCCGCCGGTCATCGGGAGTTCGACGCTCGCGGCGGTGAGCGCGCCCGAAGAACGCTTCGACGAGGTCGCAGAGATCATCAACGGCTACCGCCAGGTGAACCACAACTACCGCCGCGACCACGAGTGGAACATGTGGTTCGTCGTCACGGCGGGGTCGCGGGAGACGCGCGACCGAATCCTCGGCGAAATCGAGGAGCGAACCGGCTGTGCGGTGTTGAACCTCCCGATGCTCACCGACTACTACATCGACCTGGAGTTCCCCGTCGTCAACGACGACCGGTTCGCGAGAGAGACGGTTCCGTCTCCGGAAGCGCGGGCGGAGGACCCGCGGGCGGGGGAGCCGCGAACGCGGGAGAACTCCGCGGAGACCACCGTGAGCGCGACGCGCATCAGCGAGGAAGCGACGGGCGGCCTCTCGGCGCTGGAAGCGGCTCTCCTCCTCGAAATCCAGGACGGCTTCCCGCTGTCGGCGACGCCGTACGGGGACGTTGCGGACGCCGTCGACGCCGACGTCGACGACGTGCTCGCTGCGGTTCGACGACTGCTCGACGACGGCTGTATCAAGCGCATCGGCTGCGTCGTCAACCACGTCGTCACCGGCTTCCGGAACAACTGCATGGTCGTCTGGGACGTCCCCGACGACGAACTCGACGCCCGCGGCGAGCGCGTCGGGTCGCTGCCGTACGTGACCCTCTGCTATCACCGTCCGCGACGACCCGAGCAGGGGTGGCCGTACAACCTCTTCACGATGATTCACGGCCGCGAGGCCGACGTCGTCGACGAGAAGATAGACGAACTGGCCGCCGAACACCTCCCGTTCGACCACGAGCGGCTCTACTCGACGGAGACGCTGAAGCAGACGGGCGCCCAGTACGACGAACTGGTGGGTGACGACCGGTGACGGGCGCCGACGAGCGCGTGAAACTGGTCGAGACCGAGACGGAGCGCGCAGACGCCTTCGCCGTCCGCGAGGCGGTGTTCGTCGACGAGCAGGACGTCCCCGAGAGACTGGAGTGGGACGAGTACGACGGCGGGGCGCTGCACTTCGTCGCCTACGACGGCGAGGCCGCCGTCGGCGTCGCGCGCCTCCGCCGCGTCGGTGAGAACGAACGCGGCGGTGTCGCCGACGGCGACACTGCGGCCGTCGGCAAACTCGAACGCGTGGCGGTGCTCGAACCGAGACGCGGCGACGGGTGGGGCAAGCGACTCGTCGCGGCCGCAGAGCGCACCGCCCGCGAGGAGGGGTTCGGAGAACTTCGACTGCACGCCCAGACCCACGTCGAGACGTTCTACCGCGACCTCGGCTACGAGACGACGAGCGACGTGTTCGAGGAGGCGGGAATCCCGCACATCGAGATGGAGAAGTCGCTATAGTCCGGGGTCGGCGCTCGGCGCGGGACCGACAGAGGAAAGGTCGACCTGTCGCTATCTGTTCTCGATGAGCGACGACGGCGTCAAGAAGCCGAGCGAGTTCGGCGGCGAGGGTCCCCCCGTAGCGGAGAAGCCGTACAAGATAATCTTCGAGGCCAACAAGTGCTTCGGGGCGGGGCGCTGCGCGGAAGTGGCCGACAACTGGGAGATGGACCTCGCCTCCGGCCTGGCGAAAGCGAGGTCGTACTACATCGGCGAGGACGAACTCGACGAGAACGTCCGCGCCGCCGAGGTCTGTCCGGCGAAGAAGGGCGACGGGGTCATCCACGTCATCGACCGTCGCACGGACGAGGAGATCGCGCCGAACCCCCACGGCGACGGGACGCTGAGCGTCGACTGGTGAGCGTCGGCCGAAGACGGGCGACCGGAGTTCGGCGCACGACCGCGTACCGAAACCGACTTGCGGGGGACGCCGGTACGACAGTGTGCGCGAGGGTGGCTGAGCCAGGCCAAAAGCGGCGGGCTTAAGACCCGCTTCCGTAGGGATTCGCGAGTTCAAATCTCGTCCCTCGCATCGATTTCTCGCAGAGGACGCGACGACGCTGTAGCGGTGGCGACGCCGACCGAGTCGAAATCGTAGCCAGCTAACAGAACCGAACTTACTCAAGGATGGCTAATGACATCTAATTAGAGCCATGACCGACCTCGCCTCGACCGCCCCGACGCGCTTCGACCTGATACTGTTCGTGATGGGTGTCGCGCTGTTCGGCGGCGGGGCGCTCGGAGCGCTGACGGTCGTTCCGTTCTCTCTGGCCGGCGGTGCCGGGACGGCCGTCGCGGGGGCGGCGATGTTCGAGGGACTCGCTCGGAACCCGCCGACCGAGTCGTAGCGGTCGAGTGCTGCGGTGGGTCGCGTCGGCGGTCGAATACTGCGGCGGGTCGCGTCGGCGGTCGAGTGCTGCAGCGGGTTGCCTCGGCGGTCGAAACTGCGACATCGAACGCCGACCGGCGTCGTCGCTCGTCGAACACGCTCGTTCGAGTACACGCTCGTATCTATCGGTGGCTATCGCTCGTCGGTCGTTGTTTCAGCGAAAGGGGTAAACGCCGCACCCGTGAGAAAAGCAAGGGTGCAGCGTTTGCCGCCCTGAATTGGTCCCCGCTGACGCTTCGGCCCTCCAAAGCGAAGCGTCACCTGAACACAGACTCCCCGCCTACTTAAGCGTGGCGCAGACGGCAGAGGGCGGGGGATGACTGGTCGGTCAGTTAGAGAGTCGTCGGAGCGTGAGTGCCCGCGCGACGGCGTACGGTCCCGCGGTCTGCGAGGTCAGTCGTCCCCGGACTCGGTCGATACCGCCGCCTGCGCGGCCCACAGCGAGGCGTACTCGCCGTCGGTGGCGTGGAGTTGGCTGTGAGACCCGCGCTCCGCGATTCGGCCGTCGTCGAGCACGAGAATCTCGTCGGCGTTCGTCACCGTCGAGAGGCGGTGGGCGATGACGAGCGTCGTCCGGTCCTCCGTGAGCCGTTCCAGCCCGCGCTGGATGCGCCGTTCGGTCTCGGTGTCGACCGCCGACGTCGCCTCGTCGAGCACGAGAATCGGGGCGTCCGCGAGCGCCGTCCGCGCGATGGAGAGCCGTTGCCGCTGACCGCCGGAGAGCTTCACGCCGCGCTCGCCGATTCGCGTGTCGTACCCCTCCGGAAGCCCCTCGATGAACTCGTGGGCCTCCGCGATTTTGGCGGCCTCGACCATCTCCTCCTCCGTCGCGTCGAACGCCCCGTAGCGGAGGTTCTCGGCGACGCTGCCGTCGAAGAGGAACGTCTCTTGGCCGACGTAGCCGACGGCGCCGCGCAACTCGGTGAGCGAGGTCTCGCGCACGTCGACGCCGTCGACGCGGACGGAGCCGTCGTTCACGTCGTACAAGCGGGGGAGCAGTTTCAGAATCGTCGACTTTCCGGCACCCGTCGGTCCGACGAGCGCCAGCGTCTCGCCCGGTTCGACGGCGAAGCTCACGTCCGAGAGCACCTGCTCGCTCTCGTCGTACGAGAACGAGACCGAGTCGTACTCGACGCGACCCGAGACGGCGTCGAGCGAAACGGGGTCGTCGGGGTCGTCGATGCTCGCTGGCATGTCGCGGAGCGCGTAGATACGCCGCGTCGACGCGAGCGCGTTCTCGTACCACTCGACGATGCGGCCCGACTCGCTGACCGGCGCGACGAGTTGCTGGGCGAGTGTGACGAACGTGACGAACGTCCCGATTCGAAGCGCGCCGCTGGCGTACGGCGGCGGGCCGACGACTAGCCAGTAGCCCCCGACGGCGAACGTCGCCAGAAACGTCATCCCGCCGATGAACTGCATCCCCGGTTGGTAGATTCCGGAGAGTTTGATGACGGTAATTATCTGGTCGAAGTACTCCTTCGAGGCGTCGCGGACGCGTTCGGCCTCGTAGCGCTCGGTCGCCGTCGTCTTGATGAGGTCGATGCCAGAAAGATTGTTCTCCAGTCGGGTGTTCATCCCACCGATGCTCGACCGGACGGCCACGTAGACGGGTTCGACGCGCGTCATGAACCAGTAGGTGAAACCCGCGAGCACGGGGACGAACACGAGCGTGACGACGGCGAGTTGCCAGTTGAGGTAGAACAACACGCCCGCGATGCCGAGCACCATCACGAACAGGCGGATGGTGCTCTCCAGGGCGTTGTCGAAGAACACCTCCAGATTGTTCACGTCGTTGTTCAGCACCGACATTATCTCGCCGGTCTGCTTGTCGTCGAAGAACGCCATGTCGAGCGCCTGCATCCGCTCGTAGGTGTCGACGCGGAGGAAGTGCTCGATGCGGTGTGCGAACAGGTTTAGCGTCACCGTCCGCCCCCACGACGCCACCGCGGCGACGACGAACGACCCCGCGATGAGCGCGATAGAGAGCGTCAACTGTTCGGGAACCGTCTCCGGGAGCCACGCCCCGGGGACGAGGGGGAGGCTGTACGCGCTTGGACCCTGGTCGACGGCGTTGAGGGTGACGCCGAGCAGCAGCGGCGGAACGAGGTTCGCCGCGCGAGAGAGAAAACTCGTCAGGACGCCGAGGGTCAGCCACCGCAACTCCGGCACACCGTACTCGGCGAACACCCGCTGTATCGGGCGCTCGACCCGGTCGACGAGGGCCTGAAATGACGTGTTTGCGTCGGTCACTACACGCTACGGGTCACGCAGACGACAAAATCCCATCGCAACCGGCGTGAGAGGTCGGGTTTTCTACTGCTTCGCCGGATGGTCGTCTCGAAGCCGACTCTGCCCCGCGCCCAACACGTTCTCGCGCAGCGTCCCGCCCTCGTACTCCTCGCGTAGCAGCCCCCGCTCGCGGAGCACGGGCACGACGAGGTTCACGAAGTCGTTCAGCGTGCCCGGACGCGAGATCTCCTTGACGTTGAAGCCGTGGACGCCGACCTCCTCGAACCAGTACTGGAGGTCGTCGGCGACCTGTTCGGGCGTGCCGACGACTACGGGAGACGTAGAGCCGAGTCCCGAGAACTCCGCCACCTCGCGGACGGTCCACTCGCGGTCGGGGTCGTTCTTCGTGAAGGCGTTCATCGCGCCCTGAATCGCGTCCGTCTCGATGTGTTCGACCTTCTGGTCGGGGTCTAACTGCGAGAGGTCCATGTCCAGAAAGCCCGAGAGCATCGTGAGCGTTCCCTCGGTGCTGACGTGCTCGCGGAAGCTCTCGTGTTTCTCGCGGGCCAGGCTCTCGGTTTCGCCGACGATGGGGACGATTCCGGGGAAGAAGAGCAAGGAGTCGGGGTCGCGGCCGCGGTCGGCGGCGCGTTCGCGCATGTCCTCGATGTAGCTTCGAGTTCCCGCCTCGGTCGGCTGACTCACGAACACCGCCTCGGCGTTGTCGGCGGCGAACTCGCGCCCGCGGTCCGACGACCCGGCCTGATACAGCACGGGCGTCCGCTGCGGCGACGGTTCGCAACTGTGCGGACCGGGCACCGAGAAGAACTCGCCCTCGAAGTCGATAGCGTGGACCTTCTCGGGGTCGGCGTACATCCCGCGCTCGCGGTCCTGAATCACGGCGTCCTCCTCCCAACTGTCCTCCCAGAGCGCGTAGCACACCTGCATGAACTCGTCGGCGCGGTCGTAGCGCGTCCCTCGGTCCATCCGCTCGTCGAGGCCGAGGTTCTCGGCGGCGCTTTCGAGGTAGGAGGTGACGACGTTGAACGCGATGCGGCCGTCGGTGAGGTGGTCGAGCGTCGAGAGTTCGCGGGCGAGTTGGTACGGGTGGGTGTACGTCGTCGAGCGCGTGACGGCGAATCCGAGATGGTCCGTCACCTCGGCCATCGCGGGGACGAGCGCCTGCGGGTCGTTCGCCGGCGTCTGAATGGCGTTGCGAATCGCCGAATCGCGGTCGCCGCCGTACACGTCGTAGATGCCGCGCACGTCGGCGAAGAAGACGGCGTCGAAGCCGCCTCGCTCGGCGGTTCTGGCGACTTCGGTCCAGTAGTCGCGGTCGGTGTAGCGGTGCGACTGGTCGCCCGGGTAGGTCCACCGCCCCGGCGAGACGTGCTCCACCGAGTTCATCGTGAAGAGGTTGAGATGCATCCGCTCGGTCATTGGCGGACGCAGGGGAGGGAGGGAGTAATAGGTGGGCGATACCGGCGGCTCACGTGGGGTAGCGGTGACGGAGGGCGAGAACCGATTACGACTCGTACTGTCGAATCGCGGCGGCGAACTGCGGGTGGAGATACGGATTGCCGTCGTCGTCGCGCTGAATCAGGGTGCCGCCGTGGACCTGCTCTTCGAGCGTGTCGACGCGTTTGGAGACGGTGCG
Source organism: Haloprofundus sp. MHR1 (assembly GCF_005155585.1). Classification (NCBI taxonomy): domain Archaea; kingdom Methanobacteriati; phylum Methanobacteriota; class Halobacteria; order Halobacteriales; family Haloferacaceae; genus Haloprofundus; species Haloprofundus sp. MHR1. The sequence continues at coordinate 536,130 of NZ_CP039833.1, read as the reverse complement.
CTCGGTGTAGCCGGTCGCTTCGGCGAGCTCGTCTTCGGTGAGCGGTTCGTCCGCCTCGGCGAGCGCGACGAGAATCTCCCATTCGGACTTCTTCAGCCGACCGTCGAGTAGTTCGACGAGTCGGTCGACGTTGTTTTGAGCCTCAGTCTCAGCCATACATCGAACAGACAGCGTACTGAGTTGAAATGACTTGTGTGTTGCCGCCGGAAAATCACGTGAACGGGACACATTCGCCGACTCCGCCGGTTCCCCGACGCCGCGCGTCCGCGACACGCGAAGGCGGGCGCGTCTCAGCAGGAGCAGTAGTAGTCGCGTCGGCCGAACTCGGTTCCGAGGAGTTTGGCCGTCGGGGTCGGGTCCGACGGCCGGTAGACGCCCGTCGTCAGCGTCCCCGACGATTCGAACGACCCGGCAACCAGCGCCGCCCAGTCGCCGTCCGACAGCACGTCGCGGAACGAGTCGTCCGTCGAGAGCAGCGTCAGATAGTCGCGGAGGTACACCCAGCGAGCGTCGCCGACCGACTCGGCTGCGCCCGCAACGTCGTACTGTACGTCGTCGACGACCGCCGAGTACGCGGCCAACGGCAGGTTCGCCCCGGCGGCGACGGGCATGGAGATCCACTTCCACGGCCGTGTGTTGATGTCGAGGAGGACGTACTCCTCGCGGTCGGCGTCGTAGACGAACTCGGACTCGCTGATGCCGTGGTAGCCCGTCCGCTCCAAGACCGCCAGCGCGCGCTCGCGGATTTCGGGCCGGTCTGTCGTCTCGACGACGCACGACGTGCCGAACGCCTGCGGGTAGCGGACGCGGGCGTTGCCGACGACCGACAGCGTCTCCCCGTCGGGCGAGATGTAGGAGGCGAGCGACGCGTCGCGGCCCTGCGCGATGTTCACTTTCTCCTGCGCCAGGAGTTCGACGTCGGCCGCTTCGGCGGCTTCGAGCGTCTCGTACAGCTCCTCGCGGTCGTCGACCTCCACGACGTTCGTCCCGAGCGCCTCCTCGCCCTCGCGCTTCAGCGCGGGTTTGAGCACGAACGGGAAGCCAAGCGCCTCCGCGGCGGCGTCGGGGTCGTCTTCGTCGAGCCAGTACGTCTCGGGGTACGGGACCTCCAGTTCCTCGGCGAGGCGGTAGAGCGACGACTTGTCCAGCACGGCGTCGATTCCCTTCTTCTCCGAGAACGGGAGTCTGACGCCCTCGGGCTCGGTTCCCGCGAACGCGTGGACCCACTCGTCCATACAGCCGAAGGCGACGAGGTCGGTGCCCGCGGCGTCGGCGAGCGCTTCGAGGTCTCTCCTGAACCCCTCGCGGTCGTCCAGCGGGTAGGTGACGCGCCCGGCGAAGTCGACGGCGTCCGAGGGCGGCGCGACGCCGTCGCCGGAGCGGTCGAGTGCGACGATCGGAACGTCGTGAGCGTCGAGCGCCCGCGCGACGCTCAGCCCCGTGATGTGCGCGTTGGCGACGACGGCCGGTGGCCGGTCGAACTCCGCCTCGGCGACGGCCTCCAGCAAGTCGTCCGTTTCGAGAAACCGGTCTGCCATGGCCGGTCGTTTCGGTGCGACCGATAAAAGCCCGTCAATAGCGGACAGCGGGACCGATATCTGGGTCGCTCGTCGCTACGGCGCGACGAACGCCTCGCCGTAGAGCGGAATCGTGAAGAGCAGGAGCGCGAGCGCAGCGACGAGAGCGGTCGTGGTGACCACTCGCCGCCCCGTAGAACGGTCGACGTAGGCGACGTACCCGCCGAGGACGACTATCGCGAGTTGCACGCCGAGTTCAACGAACGAGGCGGTGTACCCGAGCACGCCCGGCCGGAGCAGGAGAACCACCATCGCCGCGGAGAGTGCGGTCCCGGCGGCCATCGCTACAGTCGTCGCCGCGCGCCGACCGACGGCCCTCGCGGCAAGCACGGTCAACGCGACGTTGAGGAGGATTCGAAGACCGACGAACGCCGTCAGGCCGAGGGGGTTCGACCACCCCGGGAAGAGCCACTCGAACATCTGTCGACCGAGACTCTCGGACGACGTGTAAATAGGTTGTCGTCACCGCGGCGACGACGTCGCAGACGCGAGTCGCTTTTCTCCCGCGAGCGCCTTCTCCCACCGATGACCGACGTTCCCGACCGCGTGCACCGCGCCTTCCGCGACCACGCGTCGTTCGAGAGAGTGGACGAGACGACGTACGAATCCGTGAAGAGCCCCTTCGAGGGCGTCGTCGAGGTGTCGCCGGGCGAAGACGGCAAAATCGCCTACGACGTGACCGTCCGCGTGCCGATGCTCGACGAGGTGACCGACGACGAGGTCGCCGACGTCGTCGAGGAGGGTTGGTACGAGACGTTCGAGCTCCGCGTCGTCGACGTGGGCGGCGTCACCGCCGTCGAACGCGACCTCGACCCCGCGGTGTCGGAGACGGGCCGCCACGCGACCGTCGAAATGGCGTTCGAGGACATCAACGAGCGTCGCGGCGTCGACGACGCGGGCGCGCTCGTCGACTTCGTCGAGGGGACGTACGCGCAGGGCATCATCCCCGGCTACGACTACACCGAACCGGTGTCGTCGATGCTCTCGCAGGCGTATCAGGCCGGCGGGAGCGACCCCGTCGAGTAGGCGACTCCGTCGAGTAGAAACGAGACGGGCGAACGCGGAGGCCGGTCGCCGCGTTCAGTCCATCGAGATGTACGTCTGCGTATCCTCGACGCCGTCGATGCCCTGAATCTGCGTCGCGGAGATGTTCTTGACCTCCGCGGGCGTGTCGACGGTCACCTTGGCGATGATGTCGACGTCTCCGGCGACGATGTGGGCGTCGACGACGCCGTCGAGCGACGATATCTCGCTGCGCAGTCGTTCGGCTTCGCCGGTGTTCGCTTTCACCATCACGTAGGCGGTGACCACGCTCAGTCACCCCCCACGGCGGCGGCCATCGAACTGTCGCCGACGAGCAGTTGACGCACCTCGTCGAGCACCGAGAAGTCCGCGAGCACGGCCACGCGGTCGCCCGTCTCCACCGAGTCGTCGGGGAGGGGTATCCCCATCGGGTCGCCGTCCTTGCCGAACGCGAGGATGCGCGACTCCGACGGGAGCGCGACCTCGCTTATCGTGTAGCCGTTCATCGGCGACTCGTCGGTGACCGTGATGAGAAGCACCTGGAGGCTCTGGGCGACGTCGGCGATGGCGCGAATCGACCCGCCGAGTAGCGCGTTCTTCGCGCCGATAGCGCCGAGTCGCTCCGGGTAGACGATCTCGTCGACCTCCTGGGCGTACTTCTGGTAGATCTCCTCGCGGTAGTCCTCGTCGATGCGCATCACCGTTCGACAGCCGTGGTGCTTGCCGATCATGCAGGCCGCGAAGTTGGCGTTCAGGTCGCTCGTGAGCGCGCCGAGCGCGTCGGCCTCGTCGACGCCCGCGGACTCCAGTATCGGTTCGCGGGAGCCGTCTCCGTCGACGACCTCGAACCCGCTGGCACGGGCGCGTTCGGCTTGGTCGCCGTCCCGTTCGATGAGCGTCACGTCGTGACCCTCCTCGCGGAGGACGCGGGCGGTTCGGAGCCCGACACGACCGGCGCCAATGATAACAAACCGCATGGGACGGCGTACGTCGGCGGGGGAGAATAACCTTGCCCCGGTCGCGGTCCGCCCCGGGGGAAGGCTTTTGCCACGTTACGGAGTAACACACCACGATGGTTCACGCGTTCATCATGGTGAAAACGGGAGCCGGAGAGTCAGAGCAGTTAGTCGCGCCGATCCGAGACCTCGAACGGGTGACCGAGGCGCACATCGTGGCGGGCGCGTACGACCTCATCGTGGAAGTCGACGCGGAGGAGGTGTACGACGTGCTCAAAACCTCCTCGTCGGGGATTCAGGGGCTCCAGGGCGTCACCGACACGAAGACGTACATCTCGCTCGGCGAGTGAGAGGCTGCGGGAGCCACCGACAACAACTGTTTGAACCGACCCGGCGTACCTCACCTATGCGACTCCTCTTCCGCACGTTCGCGGCCGTGGTGGGACTGTCGCTTCTGGCGTTCTACGCCGTCTTGGCCGTCCTGACGTACCGGTTTCTCGTCCTCCTCTGGTCGGTCCGGCCCGACCCCGCCACGAGCGTCGCCCTCGTCGGCGGCGTCGTCCTCCTGACGGCGTGGGCCAACTACCGCTTCGGCACGTCGAGACTGTTGGCGAGCGTCGAAGCGAGTCGACTCCTGCCCGAGCGCGCGCCGGGGCTCTACCGCCGCCTCGACGCGCTGTCCGAGCGCATGGAGATCGCGACGCCGACGGTGTACGTCGCCCGACTCGCCGCGCCGAACGCGTTCGCCCTCGGCGGCCCGAGAGACGGCATCGTCGTCGTCGACCGCTCGCTGTTTCGGATGCTCTCGGGCGACGAGTTCGAGGCGCTGTTGGCGCACGAACTCGCGCACCTGGAGGGGTACGACGGGTTGGTGCAGACGTTCGCTTTCAGCGCGCTCCGAACCGTCGTCAGCGTGCTCGCCGTCGCGCTGTTACCCGTCGCGCTGTTCCTCGAGGGCGTCGCCCGGGCGACGGCGTGGCTCCGCGGGACGCCGACGGCGACGCCGCTGTCGGACGGCGGGTACGGCGTCGGCGGCGTCGTCACGCTCGTCGCGGTCGGGTTGACGCTGTTCGTCCGGGCGTACTCGCGGCGGCGGGAGTTCGCCGCCGACGACAGAGCCGTCGAGGTGACGGGGCGGCCGCTGTCGCTCGCTCGCGCACTCGAGCGACTCCAGCAGGCGACGGAGTCGCCGCTGAGCCGCTTTTTCGGCCTCCCGACGCCGCCGACCCCGGGGCCCGAAGACGAGACGCGACTCGGCCGATTGCTGTCGACGCACCCGCCGCTGGAGGCGCGTATCGAACGGTTAGTCGAGAGCGCCGAGGAGCGGGACGCGGCGGCGCGGTCGATTCCGATTCGGTGAGTCGGTCGCTCTCGAACCGACGCGAGCGCTATCGGTCCAGTTCCTGGGGGTCGTGGGTTTCGATCGAGCGGTGCATCCGCTCGCGCTGGGCTTCGAGCTCCGGCGGCAGCGACTCGTAGACGAAGTCGAACAGTTCGTCGGGGTCGGCGCGGGGACCGGATTCGGCGACTTCGACCGCCTCGGACAGCTCCTCGTTGGCGTCGTCGTACGCGCTCTCGACGAACTCGTCGTCGACGAGGCCCTCCGCGCGGAGGAACTCCTCGAACCGTTCGAGCGGGTCGCGGATGCGCCACTCGGGGAGGTCGGGGTCGTCGTCGCGATAGACGGAGGGGTCGTCGGCGGTCGTGTGCGCGCCGCGGCGGTAGGTGAGGCTCTCGACCAGCACGGGCGAACCGCTTCGAGCGGCTTCGAGCCCCTGCTCGACCGCCTCGCGGACCGCGAGCGGGTCGTTGCCGTCGACCTGGATTCCCTCGAGACCGTACGCCTCGGCTTTGACGGCGATAGACTCGCTGGCGGTCTGTCGCTCGCGCGGCAGTGAGATGGCCCAGTCGTTGTTCTCACAGAAGAAGACGACCGGCGCGTCGAAGACGCCCGCGAAGTTCAGCCCCTCGTGGAAGTCGCCCTCGCTCGTCGCGCCGTCGCCGAAGCAGACCAACATCGCCTCGTCGTTCCCCCGGTAGTTGCGCGCCATCCCCGCGCCGGCGGCGTGCGGAATCTGGCTGGCGATGGGAACCGCCTGCGGGAACACCGGCACGTCGTGGTCGGAGTGGTACTCGGGGTAGCCGCGCCGGAAGCGGAGGATGTCGCTCATCGGGACGCCGCGGGCGATCTGGAGCGCGTTCGAACGGTAGGTCGGGAAGAGCCAGTCGTCGTCGGCCATCGCGTGGGCCGCGCCGACCTGCGACGCCTCTTGTCCGAGAAACGGGGGATACCCGCTCATCCACCCGCGCCGCTGTAGCGCGAGCGCGCGCTCGTCGAATCGCCGCGTTCGGACCATGTCGACGTACGCCGCCCGGGCGTCGTCGGCCGAGAGCGACGACTCCGAGAGCGACCGGTCGTCGATGAGTCGATGCATGACTGTGCAGTCGGTGATTGTTCGTGATAAAGTGGGTCGGTTTAGCACGGCGACAGTCGGTGCGAATCGGCGTCGTCGTCGTTTCGGCGCTCGCCCCGGTTCCGACAGCCCAAAGAGCGAGCGGCCCGTAGGCGGACCATGGTCTCGGTCCTCGGACTGGTCGTGCTCGGGGTCGCGTTCGTCGCCCACACGTTCGTCGCAGCGGTCATAACGCGATTTCTCCGCCTGCGGTTGGACACGCAGTGGGGGATGGTACTGTACGCCGTCGTCCTCGTTCCGGCCGCACTGGTAGCGCTGACGCTCGTCACCGGACAGCTCGTCTCGGTCGAACTCGGACAGATGGGAACGCTCGGCCTGCTAGTCGGGATGCCGCTGGCGCTCGGATTCACCATCGACGTGCTCTACATGCCCTCGCCCGACGAGTACGACCTGCCCGAGACGCCGTAGCGGTTTCAGACTCGACCGCTCGACCACCCGCTCGCCGAGGTAGTCGCCGCATCCCGACAGAAGGAGGAGAAAGACCACCGCGAGTGAAGCGAGCGGAGGGTATCGCCGCAGACGTCCGAGGCGGAATACACCGACCTGCCGCACGCGAGACGCGACGCCGGGTTCCGCATCGACTCGGTTCGTTCAGTCGCCGCGGGCGTCGACCAACCGGTCGACGGCCTCTTCGACCCGGTCGATGACCTCCTCGGGCGATTTCGTCGCGTCGACGCGAACGAAGCGGTGCCGTTCCGCGTCGATGAGGCGCTCGTAGTTCGCGCGGACCGAGGCGAGATACTCCGTCTGCTCGAACTTGTTGGTCGCGCCGCTTCGCGCCGCCGCCGTCTCCGGGTCAACGTCGAAGTAGATGGTCGCGTCCGGCGGACGGGTGAAAGCGGCGTGGATGCCGCGGATGTACTCCAGGGGACGGTTTATCTCGGACTGCTGGAGTTCGACGGCCTGATACGCGTACCGCGAGTCCGAGTAGCGGTCGGAGACGACGAGTTCGCCGTCGGCCAGCGCGGGTCGAATCACCCGCGAGAGGTGGTCGGCGTGGTCGGCCGTGAAGAGAAACAGCGAGGCCAGCGGGTCGGCGTCGTCGTCGCGGATGGCGCGGTCGACCGCGTCGCCGTACCAGGAGTTCGTCGGTTCGCGGGTGAAGACGGCGTCGGGGTGCGAGTCGTGCAACGCCTCCCACACCGTCGTCTTGCCGCTGCCGTCGAGACCCTCCAGCGTGATGAGCATGTCCGGGTGGTGTCGGTGGCCGCGCTTAAGCGTTGATAGCTCTCCGCGTCGGACGCGACGGGGCGCAAAAACGGTCGATTCGACCGGAAAAACGGCCAACTGGGAGCAAATAGCGCGGTAGCTTTACGTTCAGTCCGTCCGACAGTACGCGCATGAAAGTGCTCGTCGTCGGCGGAACTGGGTTCGTCGGAACGCACCTCGCAGCGGAACTGCTCGACCGCGGTCACGAGGTGACGGTGCTGTCGAGAAGTCCCGAAAGCGACGACCTGCCGCCGGGCGTCGAAACCGCCCGCGGCGACGTGACCGCCTACGACTCCATCGAGGGGGCGTTCGAAGGGAAGGACGTCGCCGTCAACCTCGTCGCGCTGTCGCCGCTTTTCAAACCCAGCGGCGGCGACGAGAAACACTTCGAGGTCCACCTCGGCGGCACCGAGAACGTCGTGAAAGCCGCCGAGGAGCACGGCGTTTCGAAGCTCGTCCAGATGAGCGCGCTCGGGGCGGACCCGAACGGCCCGACGGCGTACATCCGGTCGAAGGGCGAAGCCGAGGACGTCGTGAGGAGCTCCGAGCTCGACTGGGTCGTCTTCCGACCCTCGGTCATCTTCGGCGACGGCGGCGAGTTCGTCCCCTTCACGAAGAAGCTCGCGCCGCCGTACCTCACCCCGCTTCCGGGCGGCGGGAAAACCGGGTTCCAGCCGATCTGGGTCGGCGATATCGCGTCGATGCTCGCCGACGCCGCAGAGGACGACGACCACGTGGGACAGGTGTACGAGATCGGCGGGCCGGAGAAGCTGACGCTCGCGGAGGTAGCGAGGAAAGCCCACGGTGCGGAGGGTCGATCCGTGAACGTCGTACCGGTGCCGATGGGACTGGCCGGCATCGGCCTCGGCATCGGCGGGAAGATACCCGGGTTCCCGATGGGGAGCGACCAGTACCGGTCGCTGAAGTTCGACAACACGACCGACGACAACGACATCGACGCGTTCGGCAAGCGCGCGTCCGACCTGAAGACGCTCGACGCGTATCTCCGCGATTCGTCGCGGTAAACCCCGGTAACGGCGGCTTACTTTCGATATCTTACTCCTTCTGGGTCGGCGAGATGACGGCTGTCTGGTGATTGACACTCGTCCCTAACTGATCCCTTTAATCGTCTCCTTCGCCCGATTTCGGCCGATTCGTCCGCTGTAAGCACTCGTTACCGCCGACACGTTGTCACCGATTATCAAACCTGAATATCACAGTGAACTGACTTTCTACCATCATAAGGCTTATATCGGATTTCGTATTGGCTTTTACACAATGACGAGGGGAGCGAAATCATGAAACTGGCAATGATCGGCTTCGGGCAAGCCGGCGGGAAAATCGTCGACAAGTTCGTCGAGTACGACCAACGACACGGCAGCGATATCGTCCGGGCGGCGGTGGCGGTCAACTCCGCGAAAGCCGACCTGATGGGTCTGACGAACATCCCGAAGGAACAGCGCGTGCTCATCGGACAGTCGCGCGTCAAGGGTCACGGCGTCGGCGCGGACAACGAACTCGGCGCGGAAGTCGCCGAGGAGGACATCGACGAGGTACAGGGAGCCATCGACGGGATTCCGGTCCACGAGGTGGACGCCTTCCTCGTCGTCTCCGGTCTCGGCGGCGGCACCGGCAGCGGCGGCGCACCGGTTCTCGCCAAGCACCTCAAGCGCATCTACACCGAACCCGTCTACGGTCTCGGCATCCTCCCGGGCAGCGACGAGGGCGGCATCTACACGCTCAACGCCGCGCGCTCGTTCCAGACGTTCGTCCGCGAAGTCGACAATCTGCTCGTCTTCGACAACGACGCGTGGCGGAAAACCGGCGAGTCGGTGCAGGGCGGCTACGACGAGATCAACGATGAGATCGTCCGGCGCTTCGGCATCCTCTTCGGCGCGGGCGAGGTCAAGGCGGGGCAGGAAGTCGCGGAGAGCGTCGTCGACTCCTCCGAAATCATCAACACGCTCTCCGGCGGCGGCGTCTCCACGGTCGGCTACGCCTCCGAGTCGGTCGAGGAGGAGCAGTCCGGCGGGCTCCTCTCGCGGCTGACCGGCGGCGGTGGCGGCGACGACACGCTCGACACCGCGCACACGACGAACCGCATCACGAGCCTCGTCCGCAAGGCGGCGCTCGGACGGCTGACGCTCCCGTGTGAGATCGAAGGCACCGAGCGCGCGCTGTTGGTTATGGCGGGTCCGCCGCGGCACCTCAACCGGAAAGGAATAGAGCGCGGCCGCAAGTGGCTCGAGGAGCAGACCGGGAGCATGGAAGTCCGCGGCGGCGACTACCCCGTCACCGGCAGCGGCTTCGTCGCGGGCGTCATCCTGCTTTCGGGCGTGACGAACGTCCCCCGAATCAAGGAGCTCCAGCAGGTTGCCATCGAGGCGCAGGACAACATCGACGAGATCAACCGCGAGAGCGATACCAACCTCCAGAACCTGGTCAACGATGACGAGGACGAACTTGAATCGCTCTTCTAAACTCCTCGCGCTCGTCGCCTGTACGCTCCTCCTGTCGGCGTTCGCCGCCCCGGCGGCCGCCGTCTCGGTCGCCGAGGAGGACGCGCCGGCGGAGGGTGAGGTCGGCGAGCAAGTGAGCGCGACGGTGACGCTCGACGAGCTGTACAAGAACCCGCAGTGGAACACGTGGTCGGTCACCGGGCAGACGAATCTCACCGACGTGACGTGGACCGTGACCTACTACGACCAGACCGGGTCGAAGGTCGGCAGCGACGAGTTCGACGGCCAGAACTTCTCGGGCGCGACCGTCTCCTCCGACGACGGCGTCAGCGAGGTCGACGTGAAGGTCACCGGTACGGTGCCGGAAGTGACCGAGTACCAGTACGAAGAGGAACAGTCGTTCCTCCTCATGGGCCTCTCGCAGTCGCGCAACGGCGGCGCGAGCAACGCGATTCAGTCGTGGGAGACGCACCACTACACGACCGAGAGCGCCGACGCGCGCGCGGCCATCGAGAACGCCGAGGCGGCCATCGAGAGCGCCGGCGGCGCGGACACCCAGCAGGCCGAACAGTCGCTGACGCAGGCGATCCGCGCGTTCGACGGCGATAACCCCGACTTCGACCTCGCCACCGAACTGGCGAACGAGGCAGAACAGCAGGCCGGCTCCGCCCAGCAGTCGAGTCAGACGATGCAGATGGCGATGTACGCCGTCGGCGGACTCGTCGCCCTGCTCGTCGTCGCGGGTGGTTTCTTCTGGTACCGGTCGAACCAGACCACCTACGATAAACTGGGATAGCCCCCTCTCTTCTCCTATGACCGTTCTCGTTCCCTACGCAGCAGCGCGTCCGAAGACGCGCCTCGCCGACGCGCTCGACCCGGCCGAGCGGGAGTCGTTCTCGCGGGCGATGCTCGCGGACGTCGTCGACGCGGTCGTCGACGCCGGCGTCGAACCGACGGTAGTGGCGACCGAGTCGGTCGAACTCGACGCCCGAGCGTCCGTCGTCGTCGACGACCGACCGCTCTCGAGGGCGGTCAACGACCGACTCGCCGGGGCGGAGGAACCCACGGCCGTCGTCATGAGCGACCTCGCGCTCGCCACGCCGCGCGTGCTCTCCCGACTTCTCGACGCCGGCGGCGACGTCGTCGTCGCCCCCGGACGCGGCGGCGGGACGAACGCGCTCGTCGTCCGCCACCCCGCGTTCCGCGTCGACTACCACGGGACCTCGTACCTCGACCACCTCCGCGTCGCCCGCGACGTCGGCGCGAGCGTCCGCGAGTTCGACTCGATGCGACTGTCGACCGATATCGACGAACCGGCCGACCTCGTCGAGGTGTTGCTCCACACCGACGGCCGGGCGCGCGACTGGCTCCTCGACGCCGGGTTCGAGGTCGACGCGCACGACGGTCGCGTCGGCGTGCGACGCGAACGTTGAAATACGAGCGCGCGACCACCTTCCCGCGTGACCTGAAACCGGTCGCGAGGGAGTCGAGGCGGTCGTGCGGCGAACCCCTCGCGGTACCGAGAACGACCGAGGCTCGCCGCCTGTTCGCCATCTTCGCGCCGTGGCTCCGTCCCGCGCCGAGCCTTCGACGCCGCGTCGGCCGCGGGTTGCCGGGGAGTGGTACGTTTTTGTCCGCCGACGTACCACGCCTCAACGTGTTCCCCGCGGCCGACGAGTACGACGTGGACATCGCCGTCGACGAGGACGAGGTAGCGCGCCTGCTGTCGGTGACGCCCGACGACGCGGAACCGGCGCCGGCGCTCACCTACGCGCGGAACGTCTTCCTACCGCTGACGACCGCCTGTCGCTACACCTGCACCTACTGCACGTACTACGACGTCCCGGGGCAGGCGACGCTCATGTCGCCCGAGGAGATTCGAGAGACGCTCCGGATGGGTGCCGACGCCGGGTGTACGGAGGCGCTGTTCACCTTCGGCGACAAACCCGACGCCCGCTACGAAGCCATCCACGACCAACTCGACGAGTGGGGCTACGACTCGATTCTCGACTACCTCTACCGCGCCTGCGAGATCGCGCTCGAGGAGGGCCTGCTGCCGCACTCAAACCCGGGCGACCTCACCGAGTCGGAGTTCGAGCGGCTACGCGAGGTCAACGCCTCGATGGGTGTGATGCTGGAGACGACCGCCGACGTGGCCGCGCACTCCGGAGCGCGCCGAAAGACGCCCGGCCAGCGCCTGAACACCATCCGAGCCGCGGGTCGCGCGAACGTCCCGTTCACCACCGGCCTCCTCGTCGGCATCGGCGAGACGTGGCGCGACCGCGCCGAGAGCCTGCTCGCCATCCGCGAGCTCCACGAGCGCCACGGGCACGTCCAGGAGGTCATCGTCCAGAACGTCGTCCCGAACGAGCGCTCGGACTACGAGACGCCGAGCGTCGAGGCGATGCGCCGCGTCGTCGCCATGGCGCGGGTCGCGCTCCCCGAGGAGGTGTCGGTGCAGATTCCGCCGAACCTCTCGCCCGCCCGCGACCTGCTCGACTGCGGCGTCGACGACCTCGGCGGCGTCTCCCCGGTGACGGACGACTACATCAACCCCGACTACGAGTGGCCGGCGCTCCGGGAACTTCGAGACGTCGCCGACCACGGCGGCGTTCCGCTCCGGGAGCGACTACCGGTGTACGAGCGGTTTCTGCCGTCGACGCTTCGCTCGTCGAGCGTCGACGACGAACCGGGGCGGTTGGACCCGACGGGAACCGAGTGGCTCTCGGCTCGTATACTGGATGCGATGTGCGCAGACGACGACGCCGGGCGGCGGTACCGGGCGCTCCGCTCCCAGTGACCGAACCCGGACCGTCAGCCGCGACCGACGTACAGGAGGGGGCGAAACCGGTTCCGACGCGAGATTCACCCCCAAGGAGTAATGACGCGAGACCGCGAAAGTGACCGTGAACTATGTCGTTTCAGTCAGTCGCCTCGGTCGTCTTGCAGGGAACGATTCCGATAGAAGGGATCACACTCGGTGAAATCGTCCAGCAGTATCTCGTCCCGGTGATACTGTTCGTCCTCGGCGTCGTCGTCACGCTGATTCTCGGCCGGGCCGTGCTCGTCCCGCTGGTCGACCGCGTTCTCAGACAACAGGGCCACGACGAGACGGTCCGTACGCTCGCAGACAGTGTCATGGCCGCGGTCGTCTGGGTACTGGCGCTCGCCGTCGGCCTCATGCTGGCCGGCTTCGGCACCGTCATCGCCGCGCTCGGCGTGTTCGGCGGTGCGCTCGCGCTCGCCGTCGGGTTCGCCGCCCAAGACCTGATCGGCAACTTCGTCGCCGGAGTTTTCATCCTCAAGGACAAGCCGTTCGAAGTCGGCGACTGGATCGAAGTCGGCGACATCACCGGCCGCGTCGAGGATATCGACCTCAGAGTGACGCGCGTCCGGACGTTCGACAACGAGCGTATTACGGTTCCGAACGGTGAACTCGCCAACAACCCGCTGAAGAACCCCGTCGCCTACGACCGCCTCCGGCAGCAGTTCGTCTTCGGCATCGGCTACGGGGACGACATCGACCACGCGAAGGAAGCGATTCTCGACGAGGTCAACCGAGTGCCCGAAGTGCTCGACGACCCCGCACCCGACGTCCGCGTGACCGAACTGGCCGACTCCTACGTCGGCCTCAACACGCGCTTCTGGGTCGACGAACCGAACCGCTCTGACTTCGTCCGCATCCAGTCCGACGTCGTCCAGAACGTCAAAGAGCGCCTCGACGCCGAGGGAATCGACATGCCGTACCCGTACCGTCAGCTGACCGGCAGCGTCGACGTCGACGGCAGCGTGACGACGCAGGACGCACAGACGCCCGCCGACGACTGAGCGTCGGAGCGGAACCCCCCACTTCGACCACTCACTCGGCCAACCACGGCGCGAGGTCGGGCACTCGCTTTCTGACCGCGGCGTAGACGACGGCGACGACGAGCACCGCCACCGTGAGCAGTCGGACCGGCCCCTCGAACAGGAAGAGGCCCGGAAGCGAGAGCAGAACCGTCAGCAGCAGGTCCTCGGGCGACCCGTCCCATCTGACGAGTCGCTTCGGCGGAAGCCAGCGGCCGAGCGGGTGGACGAACACCGCGTGCTCGGAGGTCATCTCCCACGGCCGGAGTTCGTTACCGCCGCAGAACCAGTCGGCGACGGAGTGGACCGCCGCCGAGAGGAAGAAGAAGAACGCGGCTATCGTCGCCGACGACGGGACGACCGCGGCGAGCGCGGCCGCCGGAATCACGACGGCCCAGTAGTAGACCGGAAAGTGCAGCGTCTTCCGGTGGACGCCGACGAACAGGTCGAGGTCCGGAAAGACGCCGCCGGCCATCGCCGCGAGCGCGACGAGCGCCGCGAGTTCCGGCGCGAGAACCGTGAACGGCGCGGCAATGACGACGCCGGTGGCGACGTGGGTCGGACTCATCATCGTTCGAGGCCTCCGCTCACTACCTCGACTCCCGCGACCGCTGTCGGTCCAGCATCGGCGTTCCGTCGGCGCGCGGGCCGAGCATCGGGCCGTGCGGCCCGGCGTCGGGGTCGATGCGGCGGCGCGTCCGGTAGTCGGTCGAGCGTTCGACCGGCGGGCGACCGATGGCCGACAGCATCTCGACGTAGTCGTCGAACGAGCGGAACTCGCCGTACTCGCCGCCGGCGCGTTTGGTGATCTCCTCGGAGAGAATCGTCCCCATGAAGTCGTTCGCGCCGCAGTTGAGCAGTTTGAGCCCCTTCGCGTCGCCGTACTTCACCCACGACGACTGGACGTTGTCGACGTTGTCCAAAAAGAGGCGAGAGACGGCGACGAGCAGTTCGTCCTCGTCGTCGGAGGCCCCGCCGGTGACGACGCCGCGCTCGTACAGCGGCGTCTGCTGGTGGACGAACGAGAGCGGGACGAACTCGGTGATTCCGCCGGTTCTGTCCTGGAGGTCGCGGACGCGCTTCAGGTGCATCACGCGGTGCATCTCGTTTTCGACGTGGCCGTACATGATGGTCGCCGTCGCGTCCAACCCGACCGAAATCGCGCCCTCTATCGCGTCGACCCACCCCTGCGAGTCGATTTTGCCGGGGCAGATGACGTCGCGCACCTCGTCGACGAGAATCTCGGCCGCCGTTCCGGGTGCGGAGTCGAGACCGGCGTCGCGGAGTTTGAGGTACACCGACTCGTAGGACCAGTCGGTGCCGCGGCGGGCGTGATACGCCTCCTCGGGCGTCATCGAGTGGAGGTGGACGCCGCCGACGCTCATCGCCTCCATCTGTTCGAGATACGTTCCGGGGTCCGTCTCGTACCGTTCGGGCGGCTTGTAGTTCACCGTCCGCGCGGCGTCGTCGTAGCCGCGGAGAATCTCGTGGTGCTCCTCGTCGAGCGCGAACGCCGGGTGGAGTCCGGAGACGGAGGTGACCTCGTAGATGCCCATATCGAGCGCGTCCTCGACGACGGCTCTCGATTCAGCGGGCGTCTTCGTGAATCCGCCGTGGTCGGCGCCGGAGTCGGTCTCGAACGCGTGCGAGCTGTTCTTGAAGTTACAGAACAGACAGCCGGTGTTGCACGCCGTCGTCACGTTGTTGTTGAGGTTGGCGACGAACGTCACGTCCTCGCCGACGACCTCGGCGCGGCGGCGGTCGGCGGCCTCCAGGACGAGTTCCTTTCGCGCCGTGTCGATACCCTCCGAGTCGGTGCCGGTCGTCAGCAGTTCGACGCCGTCGTCGACGGTGAGTCGCTCCCCGTCTCGGGCTTTCGCCAGCGCGTTCTCGAACGACTGGTCGGTCTCCGGCACGTGTTCGAAGTCGAACGCCGTCGGTCCGGTCGGACCGCGTCCGGCGTCCGGCGCTGGCGCGTCGCTCATACGCAGACCCACCGGCGCGACCAGTAAAAGTCAGGTGGTCGTCGGCAACTCGGGCGGGGAGCGCGATGCCCACGTTCGGGGCGGCGACCGCCCTCAGTCGTGGACGAGCACGTCCAGCACGTCCGGTCCACTCCGAGAGACCGCCTCCCGAACCGCGTCTTCGATCTCTTCCCGCGAGTCGACCAACTGCCCGCGAGCGCCGTGACTCTCGGCGTTTTTCGGGATGTCGACCGGCGGGTCGAAGTCCATCCCGACGAACTCGTAATCGCCCTCGTCGCCGCCGAACAGGCCGAGCGCGTTGTCCTTCAGGATGCGGTAGTTTCGATTGTCGGAGACGACGACGGTGAGGTCGAGGTCGTACCGCGCCGCCGTGTACAGCGTCTGCGGGTAGTAGAGGTACGAGCCGTCGCCGATGAATCCGAGAACCGTCCGGGGGTCGTCGCGCTGGCTCTCGGCGACGGCGGCACCGACCGCCGCCGGGAGCCCGTAACCCAGCCCGCCGCCCTTGTTCGAGACGTACTGTTCGGGCGCGAACGGCCACCGCGTGAGCATCACGTACTTCGAGGTGATACCCTCGTCGACGACGTACGCGTCGGGGGCGGCGGCCCGAATCGCGTCGACCAGTTCGGCTTTCGAGGCTCGTGGGTCGTCGGCGTCGCCCGTCCCGAGCGAGCGCGTCCGATGTTCGACCGCCCGTTTCGTCGCGTCGACGCGGCCGAGTCGCGCCTCGCGTTCGCCGTCGTCGACCCGCTCTCCGACGCGCCCCGCGAGGTCCGAACAGACGGAGCCGACGTCGCCCACCACGGCCGCGTCCGCGGGCTGATTCTTCCCGAGTTCCCACGCGTCGGGCCCGAGGTGGATGCACGTCGCGTCGTCGGGCACGAGCGGTTCCTCGTGACGCGTCAGCGTCGTGTGCGTCGAGACGCCCGCGAAGACGAGCGTGTCCGTCTCCATCAGCGTCGACGCGAGTCCCTCGTCCGGCGGGACGTGAGACACCCACTGCGGGTGGTCGCCGGGGAAGTTCACCTCGCAGGAGAGAATCTCGCCGTGGACGCGGGCACCCGCCGCCTCCGCGAGTTCGACGACCGCGTCGACGGCATCGGTCCCGGCGCGAGCGACCTCGTCGCCGACGACGAGCACGGGGTCGTCGGCCCCGGCGAGCAGGTCGGCGGCGCGCTCTATCTCGGCGGAGTCGCCCCGGCCCGCGGTCGGAATCGGTCCCAGTCGCTCGGGGTCTGCGTCCGTCTCGGCCATCATCACGTCGAGCGGCAGCGCGAGGAACACCGGGCCGGTCGGCGGCGTGAGCGCGACGCGGAACGCCCGGCGGAGCATCGTCGGGAGCGCGGCCACGTCCAGCACCTCGTCGGACCACTTGCAGAACTGGTCGGTCAGTTCGCGGAGGTCGCCCGAGAGGATGGGCTCCTCGTGGCGGAAATCGGTGCTGTGGTTGCCCGCCGTGACGACGAGCGGTGCCCCCGCGACGCTCGCACCGTAGAGGTTGCCGAGGCCGTGAGCGAGTCCGGGAGCGACGTGGAGGTTGACGACGCCGACCGGTAACACGTCGGGATCGCGGTGACCGTGGTACCGTCGGGTGCTGGCGTATCCGGCGGCCGCCCCGACGGCGACGTCCTCGTGGAGACCGAGTACGTAGTCGAGGTCGCTGTCCTCCAGCGCCCGCATCACCGGTAGTTCGGTCGTCCCGGGGTTACCGAAGAGATGCGTGACACCGTACTGTTCGAGCGCGTCGACGAAGAGGTCCGCGCCGGAGTAGCCGTCGCTCATACGGTAAGCGTGTGGTCCCGAGGCTAATACTCTCGGGTGCCGGTAGCGTCTCACACACTCCCGACGTTTATCACCGATGACGGGGCCAGACCGCTCGTGAGTTAACGAACTACCGCGAGTCGGTCGAGGCTGGTGTGCGACGCACCGCTCGCGGACGGAGACGGGTCGCCTGTTCGCAATCGACACAGCGATAGCGACGCGTGTTGTCACAGCACGTTTTCGAGCACACGTCGAGACAACACACAAACGTGCGCATTTCGGACTCCACTTCCTCTCGAATCAGCACAGAAGTGAAAGTTACTTACCGTGCGCCGCCGCGTGTTCAGCTATGACGAGCGTCAAGGAGTTCCGCGTGGCCGAGGAACCGACGGCCGACTCGCTCGGACGGGGGAGCTTCGTCTTCACCGACGACTACTCCGTCTTCGACTGGGGGAAGATGCCCGACGAGATACCGGGGAAGGGAGCGAGCCTCTGTACGATGGGCGCGTACAACTTCGAGTTACTCGACGTCAACCACGTCCCGACGCACTACCGTGGCGTGGTCGAAGGCGGCGAGGAGGTCGAACTCGGCGAGACCACCGAGCCGCCCCGCGAGATGGCTATCGACCTCGTGCAGGTGCCGAACCTCCGATACGACGACGGCTACGACTACGACGGGTTCTACGACGCCGTCGGGGACAACTACCTGATTCCGCTCGAAATCGTCTTCCGGAACACGGTTCCCGTCGGGTCGAGCCTCCGCTCGCGCGGCGACCCCGCCGACTACGGCCTCGACTACGACGGGTGGCCCGACGAAGTCGTCGACCTCCCGCGGCCGGTCGTCGAGTTCTCCACCAAGTTCGAAGAGCGCGACCGCTACCTCTCGCGGGACGAGGCCGACGATATCTCGGGACCGGCCGATATCGACCGCCTCGAAGAGTTGGCGCTCGCGGTGAACCACATCCTCACCGACCGCGCCGAGCAGACGGGGCTGGTCCACGAGGACGGCAAAATCGAGTGTCTCTACCACGACGGAGCCATCAAAGTCGCCGACGTCGTCGGGACGTTCGACGAGAATCGGTTCAGCTACGACGGCCAGGAGATGTCGAAGGAGGTCGTCCGCCAGTACTACAAGCGCGAGCACCCCGAGTGGGTCGACGCCGTCGGCGACGCGAAAACCGAAGCGGACCGCCGCGACGACCCCGACTGGCGCGCGTTGTGCGACGCCGAGCCGCCGGTGCTGCCGGATTCGGTCGTCGAAACTGTCTCGGAGATGTACGCCGCCGGGACGAACGCGTACACGAACTTCGACTGGTTCGACGCGCCGGAACTCGACGAAGCGGTCGACGCGGTGCGGAATCTGTGACGAGGCGGAGAGAAGAGACGACGTCAGTCGTCGCTCGGTTCGTTCGGCTCGGCCGGTCTCTGCAGCGACTGCGGCAGTTTCCCGTCGACGGGGCGGTCGGGGTTCGCCGCCTGCGCTTCCTTCGAGAGGCCGAGTTGGTAGTCGATATCCTCGTCATCGCGGAGACTCGTCCGGCCCCGGTGGACGCTCAGCGCGTCGCCGAGATGTAGCTTCACCGCTTCGAGGAGCGCGTCGGCTTCCAGCGGTTGCCCGCGCGCTTTGATTTCGTCGACCGACGCGTCGTCGGGTACGTCGAACGCGCGCTGGGTGATGATGGGCCCCTGGTCGAGGTCGGTGGTCACGTAGTGGGCGGTGACGCCCGCGATTCTGACGCCGCCTTCCTTCGCCTGGCGGTAGGCGGCCGCGCCGGGGAACGAGGGAAGGAGGCTCGGATGGATGTTGATGATGCGGTCCTCGTAGCGGAAGACGACGTTCGGCGAGAGGATGCGCATGTAGCGCGCGAGAACGATGAGGTCCACGTCGTACTCGTCGAGCAGTTCGAGCAGTTCGGCTTCGTCGGCTCCGCCTTTCTTGTCGCCGATGTCGTGGAACGGGACGTTGTAGTGGTCGGCCAGCGGCTGGAGGTCGTCGTGGTTGCCGATGACGACGCCGATCTCGGCGTCGAGTTCGTCGTTGGCCCACGCCTCGAACAGCGCCTCCAGACAGTGCGACTCCTTCGTCACGAGCACGGCGAGGCGCTTCGTCTCGCGGTCGGACGGAAACCGGACTTGGATCTCGACGCCGAGCTCGGTCGCCAGTTCGTCGAGCGTCGAGCGGAGCGTCTCGGACGTGCACACCATCTCGCCGGTGTCGGCGTGCAGCGTCATCCGGAAGATTCCCTCGCGGACGGCCTGGTCGATATCTTCGATGTTGATGCCGCGGTCGAATAGAAGCGACGTGATACGCGCGACGAGGCCCGTCTTGTCCTCGCCGATGACGGTGATTTCGGTCAACTCACGGGTCATACTCTCATCACCAAGAAGCCGGGAGTGAACACGTGGTAATGTGGAGCATAACTGAGGATACGTCTTCCGTTCGTGGCAACAACGCGAGAGGAAGTGACCCGTTACCGCCACCCCAGATGACTCGTACTGACCGAATTTGGCGAGAGCGGAGATTTTCGAATCGACGGTCGTGAGCTACCGGCGTCGACGAACACGCGGACGCGGCGGGACGTCGACCCACCACAGACGCCGAGATATACACGAACTTGGTTATCGACGAGTATCCAAAAGCCATTTTACCCACGACCGCGCAGAGTCGGACGATGACCGCGTACACCGCGACGGTGACCGTCAGACTGAAGCGCGGCGTGTTGGACCCCGAGGCGGAGACGACAAAGCGTGCGCTCGAACGGCTCGGCTTCGAACTGCAGGGGCTCCGCTCGGCGGACCGCTTCGAGGTGGACGTCGACGCCGACTCCGCGTCGGACGCCGAGGAACGCGCCGACGAGATGGCCGAGCGACTGCTCGCAAATCCGACCATCCACGACTACGACGTGGTAGTCGAGGAAGCCGAATGAGCGTCGCAGTCTCCGCGACTCAGACCGTCGTCTACCGCCACGGGAGGCGGTTCCGGTGACGGTCGCAGTCGTGCAGTTCGGCGGGTCGAACTGCGACCGCGACGCCGTCGCGGCGCTCACCCACCTCGGTATCGACGCCGAACGCGTCTGGCACGAAGACGGCCTGCCCGGGGACGCGACTGGCGTGATGCTACCGGGCGGGTTCTCCTACGGCGACTACCTCCGCGCGGGGGCGATGGCCGCCCAGTCGCCCATCATGAACGAGGTCCGCGACATCGCCGAGCGCGGCGTTCCCGTCTTGGGCGTCTGCAACGGCGCGCAGGTCGGCTGCGAGTCCGGACTGACCGACGGCGCGTTCACGACGAACCGGAGCGCGCGGTTCCAGTGCGAACGCGTCCACCTGCGGGTCGAGAACGCCGAGACGCCGTGGACCGCCGCCTACGACGAGGGCGAAGTCATCGAGGTGCCCATCGCCCACGGCGAGGGCCGGTTCGAGATCTCCTCCGAGAAGTACGAGACGCTCGACGCGGCCGACCGCGTGCTGTTCCGGTACTGCGACGCAGACGGCAACGTCACCGACGAGGCGAACCCCAACGGCTCTACGGGCAACGTCGCCGGAATTCTCGGCGAGAGAGCGAGCGTCGCGGTGTTGATGCCGCACCCCGAGCGAGCGACGCTCGCCGACGTGGGAGGGACCGACGGCGCGGGAATCCTCCGTGGGTTCGCCTGAACGGTCGACCGGCGACCGTCCGAGCGGCGAGAAAACAGGCGGAGGGGCCAGTCGGGGGGGCGACTGCGGCAGCGCTGTGGCTCCGTCGAGAGACGGAGTAGAACGGGTCGAGCGCCTACGTCGTGACCGGCACCGGCGAGTCGGTGGATATCCAGCCTTCGACGTTCTGGTCTTCGCGTATCTCCAGCCAGCCGTCGGAGCAGTATATCGCCTTGTAGCTTCCTTGCGTCTGTTTCATGGTCGGACTGGTCGAGACGGCGACTGGGCGGCGCTTCCCGCCGGGTGGCCGCTCGACTCCTACCTGGACGCTGCACGGCATCGGGTATCACTATGAGCGGCCTACGCGGGCGTAAACGGTCGCTTACAGCGATGTGTCGGCCGGCTATCGAACCCGGCCAAAAGAGAACGTACGCCGACGTCGTCTGCGCTTCTGGCTTCGCCAGCCGTCTTCTCAGTTCGCTAACGGCATCGCGTAGCTCGTCTCCTCCTCGACGACGGCGCGCCACGTCGCCTTGCAGTCGCAGTCGACCTGCTCGAACACGGAGGGGTCCTGTCGGAGGTCGAAGTCCTTGATGGCTTTCTGGACGAGGTCGTCGCACTCACCGCAGTTGTGCGGGCCACGGTCGGAGCCGTGTCCGACCGGGTCGGAGACGACGATGGCGTCGGCGTCGGCGGTGTCGCGAAGCACCTCGGCGACCGACCAGAGCCACGGCGGCCGGTAGCCGCCGCGGAAGTGGAGCTCGTCGACCATCGTGTAGCGCTGGACGTTGCAGGGGTTCATCGAGACGGTGTGAGCGTACTCCGCGCAGCGACGGACGGAGGATTTCATGTCCTCGATGGCCTCCGACTCCGAGAGGAACGGCGGCTTCATCAGGAGGTAGGCTTTGATGCCCGCACCCGCGGCGTCGGCTTCCTCGCTGGCGGCGACGAAATCGTCGAAGGCGAAGTACTTGTTCACGCAGTCGCGGCGGACGCGGTCGGTCGCGGTTTCGAGACCGACGGCCACGTCGGTGTCGAGCCCCCGCGAGACGAAGTCGTCGAGTTTCTCGCGGTCGACGAAATCGGGCAGCGACTCGACGACGATGCGCTCTCGGTCCGAGAACGTCTCCGCGATGGCGTCCCGCGTCTCCGCCGGTACCTCGCGCTCGTCGAGGAACGACCCGGAGGTGTATATCTTGATGAGCGGCGACTTCCCCTCGGCGTTCTCCGCCTCGTGGTCGAGACAGACCTGTATCTGGTCCATCAGCGCCTCGTGTTCGACCGTCCCGCCTTCGACGGACTCGGCGACGTAGCCGCACATCGTACAGCCGCCGGCGCGCGCCCACCGACAGCCGCCGGTGTTGAGGATGATGGTCAGAGACTGGTAGACGCCGCTCGGCGTGTTGTCCTCGTCTATCCAGACGCGGGTCGGTTCGTGCGGGTCGTAGTGTTTCTCCTTGAGGCCGCGAATCTCGCGCATCACCTTGTTGTGCGCGTCCATTCCGCGTCCCCGCTCGTACACGTCGGGACTCGGCTCGCTCATTGGTGCGACTCGGCGACGGGCGCGTAAAGCCGCTTCGTCTCCCCCTCGGCCGACGGCGGCGTCACCGCATCGCGGCCGCTGTCGTCAACTCGACGGCGGCGAGTCACCGACGACTCGCCGCGGTCAGTCGCGTCCGACGGCCGACGCGAGAGCGAACGCGAAGAGCAACCAGAGCCCTGCACCGAGTGCCGCACCGACGCCGTTCGCGGCCGCGTCGAGGAGGTCGAACTGCCGGGCGGGGACGAACGCCTGGACGAGTTCGACGCAGAATCCGTAGGCCGACCCACCGAGGAAGCCGCCGAGGGCCGCGCGCCGGAACCGCGGTGCGAGCGCGTGCGAGAGCGTCCCGGCGACGGCGGCGTACGCCACGGCGTGTAACCACTTGTCCGCACCGACGAGTCCGAACGGTCCGAGCGTCGGGACGCCGTCGCCCGGCGGGGTGACGACGGAGGCGGCGAAGACGCCGCCGGCGACGACGAGGACGGCCGCCCAGCGGAGACGGGGTGAGAGGAACGTGGAGCGTGCTACGGTTCTCGGCGGTGCCGAAGACATCGCTTCGGAGTGGTCTCGCCGCTCGAATAAGGCTCCCGCTCCGCAGCCGACGTGTCGAGATGCCTGACGCCGCCTCGGAGAGACGGGGACCGCGACGTGAGTAACTAAATGTGGTTACATCGGCGCGACAACAGCTAACGAAGTGGGGCCCCATTATAATCATAGTACCTTACAATGACCGAACTCGGCGGATTTCAGGACCACGTAGGGGAGGTCGACCTCACATCGGGCGAGGTGGCCTACCGAGGCATCGACGACGAGGACGCGCGCAAGTACATCGGCGCGCGCGGCCTCGGCGTGAAGTACGTCTTCGACGCCGGACCGGACGTCGACCCGGACGGCCCGGAGAACCGGCTCGCGTTCATGAACGGTCCGTTGACGGGCACCCAGACGGTGATGAGCGGCCGCATCGCCGTCGTCACGAAATCGCCGCTCACCGGCACCGTCACCGACTCCCACCACGGCGGCTGGTCCGGCGCGCGGCTGAAGTGGTCCGGCTTCGACGGCCTCGTCTTCGACGGCAAGGCCGAAGAGCCGGTGTACGCGTACGTCGAAGACGGAGAGGTCGAACTCCGCGACGCCTCTCACCTGTGGGGGAAGGGCGTCCACGAGACCATCGAGACCATCGGCGAGGAGGTCGACGGCAGCGTCGGCAAGAACGTCTCCGTGATGGCCATCGGTCCCGGCGGCGAGAACGGCGTGCGCTACGCCTGCATCGTCAACGAGGACGACCGAGCCTCGGGCCGCGGCGGCACCGGCTGCGTGATGGGCTCGAAGAACCTCAAGGCGGTCGTCGTCAAATCCGGCACCCGGATGCCGAAGCCGGCGGACCCCGAGACGTTCCAGAAGGGCTACCAGCAGGGGATGCAGGCGATTCAGGAGTCCGACGTCACCGCGCCGAACGAGGGTGGCCTCTCGATGTACGGGACGAACGTCCTCATGAACATCACCGAGGAGATGGACGGCCTCCCGGTGAAGAACGGCAAGTACACCTCGACGCGGAGCTTCTCCGAGAGCGAGGGGACGACCATCGACGCCGAGGAGGTCTCCGGCGAGAACGTCCGCGAGAACATCCTCGTCGACGAGCCGACGTGTCACTCCTGCCCCGTCGCCTGTAAGAAGGAAGTCGAGGTGACGACGATGCACAAGGGCGAGGAGATGAACGTCCGGATGGAGTCGTACGAGTACGAGTCGGCGTACGCGCTCGGCCCGAACTCCGGCCACACCGAGCGCGACGACATCGCGCTCATGATCGACCGCTGCAACGACATGGGCGTCGACACCATCGAGGTTGGCAACATGATGGCGATGGCGATGGAGATGTCCGAGGAGGGCAAACTCGACGACGTCGGGACGCTCGACTGGGGCGACTCCGAGACGATGGTCGACCTCATCGAGCGGATTTCGCACCGCGAGGAGGGCCTCCCGGACCTGCTCGCCGAGGGCGCGCGGCGCATCGCCGAGAAGAAAGACGCAGAGGAGAACTCGCTGGCCGTCAAGGGCCAGACGATTCCGGCGTACGACCCGCGCTGCATGAAGGGCATGGGCATCGCCTACGCCACCTCGAACCGCGGGGCGTGCCACCTGCGCGCCTACACCCCGGCCGCCGAGATCCTCGGCGTCCCCGAAAAGGTCGACCCGTACGCGTGGGAGGGGAAGGGCGAACTCACCGCGACGTTCCAGGACCTCCACGCCATCTCCGACAGCTTCGACATCTGCAAGTTCAACGCCTTCGCGGAGGGCATCGAGGAGTACGTCCTGCAGTACAACGGCATGACCGGCCTCGACGTGACCGAGGACGAACTCATCGAGGCGGGCGAGCGCGTCTACAACCTCGAACGCTACTACAACAACCTCGCAGGTTTCGACGGTTCGGACGACTCGCTGCCGGCGCGGTTCCTCGACGGCGAGGGCGGCGTCCCCGGACAGGGCGCCTCCGAGGGCGAGTTCTGCGAACTCGACGAGATGAAAGACGAGTACTACAGCCACCGCGGCTGGGTCGACGGCGTCGTCCCCGACGAGAAACTCGACGAACTCGAAATCGATATCGGTCCCGGCACGGGCGTCAGCAGCGGCAGCGACTCCGCCGCCCCCGCCGACGACTGAGCGACCGTCCAAATCGAAGATTTTTCTTTTTCCAGTTCCTGAGAGACTACTACGTCGTATTCACATCTCGCGGTCGACTTCGATTCGACCACGCCGACTCGCTCAAACGGACAGCCACAGAGAGTGTCGTTCGAGCAAACTTTTTCAGCGAGTCTACCGCAGAAGGAGTATGTCCCGAAACCCTCCGACCCTCCGCGAACTGGCACGGACGAACGCGGGAATCGTCGCGCTCGTCCTGTTTTTCTTCCTCGCGCTGTACTCGATACTCATTGCTCAACAACTGTTTTTCGTCATCTGGCTCGCCGTCGCCGTTTTACCGCTCTACCTGCTCTACCGCTTCGTCCTCGCGTTCGAGCGAATCGCCGACGCCGCACAGCGGTTCGCCGCCGTCCGCGAGCGCGAGTCGCCGTCCGAAGAACGGCCGTGAAATCCCGCGACCGAAGTCGTGGGCTTGTTCCGCGAATCTCTGCAACAGTACGATTTTTGGTACTCGGTAGCTCATCACGTACTGTGAGCGCAGAGAACTCGGAGCGACCCGGAAAGTCCGTCGACGAGCTCCGGCGCATCTACGGCGACGCCGCGTCGCAGTTCGACCGCGCAGAGCCGTTCGACCGGCTGTTTCTCGGACGGAGCCGTCACCGCCTCTTCTCGCGGGCCAGCGGTCGCGTACTCGACGTCGCCTGCGGCACCGGAGCCAACTTCCCGTATCTCCCCGCGGGCGTCTCGGTCGTCGGCGTCGACCTCAGTCCGGAGATGCTGGAGCGAGCGCGGAAGCGGGCCGACGAACTCGGCATCGACGCCGACCTCCGAGAGGCCGACGCGCAGTCGCTTCCGTTCGGCGACGACAGTTTCGACACGGTTGTCTCGTCGCTGTCGACGTGTACGTTCCCCGACCCGGTCGCGGCGCTCGAAGAGATGGCCCGGGTTTGCGAGCCCGACGGACAGATTCTCCTGCTCGAACACGGCCGAAGCCGCGTCGAACCGCTGGCGCGGCTGCAGGACCGCTTCGCGCCGTGGCACTTCGAGCAGATGGGCTGTCGGTGGAACCAGACGCCCGAACAGGTCGTGATAGAGGCGGGGCTCCAAGTCGACGGCGTCAGTCACCGGTATCTCGGGATTCTCACCGAGTTGGTCGCCTCGCCGTCCGAGCAGCCGTCGGATTCACACCCGTCCTCGGAACGCGAAGCGTTCTAACTTTGATCTGCGAACGAGACGCGGAGCGTCTCGTCGACGCCGTGAACGGCGGAGCTCTCTTCTCGACTCGGGTCGCCGACTCCTTTTCGCTAGCCACCTAGAGCAAAAACTGTAGCGCCCACAGCGCGCCCATCCCGACGGTGATAGTCGCGATGACGCTCTCGGTGCGCCAGGCGACGGCTGCCGCTATTGCACCGGCGAGCAGTCGGTCGTTCGAGAGCGTCTCGACGACTGTCGGCTCTATCGTCACGATGGCCGGGAAGACCAGCGCCGCCAACACCGCCGGCGGGACGTACCGAAGCACCGCGCGGATTCGCGGCGAGACGGTCTCTCCGGCCCCGCTTCGACCACCCGCGGACCCGGACCCGAACAGGGCGAGAAACGAAAAGCGGATGGCGAACGTCAGCACGCCGATGGCGAGGACGACGGCCCACACCGTCGTCGTCGGATACGACGTCGTCATCGAGGACCACGCTCCGCGAGGAGTCCGGCGACGATACCCACCGTCGCCCCGACGAGCAACCCGAGGTTCAGCGGGAGTCCGGCGGCGACGACGGCGACGACTCCGCCGCAGACGCCCGCCACCGTCGTCGGCACGTCCTTCATCGCCGGCACGAGAAGCGCCAGAAAGACCAGCGGAACGGTGAAGTCGAGGCCCCAACCGTCGGGGACGCCGGTGCCGAGGACGAGTCCGGCGACCGTCCCCAACTGCCAGACGACCCAGAGGCTCACCGCGACGCCGAGGTAATACCAGCGGCGGTCGGAGACGCCCGACGGTTCCGCCTCTCCGAGCGGTCCGTAGTGCGCGACCGAGAGCGCGTACGCTTGGTCGGTGAGAAAGTACGCCAGCACCGCCTTCGACCGACCGGCGAGCGACCGGAAGTACGGCGCGAGAGACGCCGAGTACATCAGCATGCGGAGGTTGATGACGACGGCGGTGAGTACGACGACCGGCACGGCGGCGTCGCGGGCGAGCAGGTCGAGCGTCGCCAACTGCGACGCACCGGCGAAGACGAACACCGAGAGGCCGACGGCCTGCGCCGCCGAGAGCCCGGCGTCGACGGCGGCGACGCCGAAGACGACGGCGAACGGAACGATGCCGAGAAACAACGGCAACACGTCCCGGACGCCGGTCCGAAGTTCCGTAGGAACGTTCATGTACACTCTCGGAACACCCGATAGGAAACCCCTGTCTATCCGGCAACGGCGTCACCTTCTTCTCTCAGCGAGTCGAGTGAACTGCGATTCGGAAAACACGCCGACGAGGGATGCAGTCGGTCGGTCCGGTGGTCGAAGTCGACGGCCAGGTGATTCTCGAAGACGTGAGCGAGGACGGCGGTAGCTGCTGTACGGGAGCGACCAGAACGAACCGATGAACGTCTACCGCTCCGACACCGAGTCCGGACGTACTCCGTCGGCGGCTATCTCGACCGCCGACTCCGAGCGTCGAGTCTGGCGGTTACAGGCCGATAACCGCGACTTGTCTGATTTCGAGCGCCGAGTCGAACTCCTCTCGCCGACCGTCGGAGCGCCCGATTCGACGCAACTGCTCCTCGTGGGTTCGGCGAATCGCGTCCGTCTCTCGGTGGTCGAGTCCGAGCCGCTCGCCGACGCCCGCCCAGTGGTCGTCGGGAACGAAGAACGCGGCGTACTCGTCGGTCTCGTCGACGAGTTCGTACCGCTGGCGATAGTCGTCTATCCGGCCGCCGAGATCCGCCTGCGTTCGTGTGAGAAGCGCCGGAAGCCGCTCCGGCGGGATGCTCGCCTTCGCGCCCGCGACGAGCATAACCTGCCCTTCGATGGGGACGTCTTCGATATCGACGACGGTCGGTTCGGCGTCGTCTGGGGGTGCGCCCGCGTCTCTTTCGCCGTTCCCGTGGTCTTCGGACACGGTTACCCGCCGGCGCGCATCGCTTTCTGCGAGAACCGCTCTATCAGCGGGTCGAGCGTCTCGGCGTCGCCCTCGAAGACGAGCGTCACCTCGGTGATGTCGAGGGTCGGCCCAATGTCGACTTTCTCCGAGGAGAGCGTCGCCTCCCAGTCGTCGCCGACGACGCGGTCGTCCTCGACGCGTTCGCCGCCGAGGTTCGTCAGGTAGTGGGCGGCGAGGCGCTCGGAGATACCCCGAAACGACTTCTCGACGGTTTTCGTCTCGTTGGTGGCGTCGCTCATCTCACCCTCCGGCGACCGGCGGGAAGACGCTCAGCGTGTCGCCGTCCTCCATGGTCGTCTCGATTCCCTCCATGTGGAGCACCTCGCGCCCGTTCTTCAGGACGTTTATCTGCGGTCTGAGGTCGCCGTCTTCGAGCAACTGGCCCTCGAGTCCGCCGAACTCCGCTTCGAGCGCCGAGAGAACGTCACCGACGGTGCGGTCCCCGTCGTACTCGCGCTCGATAGTCTTCTGTCCGACGGCCTCGCGGAACGTCGCGAAGAACCGCAGTTCGAGTTGCATAGTCGCAGAAGGCGTGGAATCGGTAAAAAGGTGTGCGGAGAGGCGGTTCGCGCCGCCGAGCGTCGCGCCGGGCGGCGTCACAGCAGGAGGTTCGCCGCCATCGCAATCAGGAAAATACCGATAGCGGCGACGATGAGCGCGTTCGAGGCGTTTCGGAGCCGCGTCGACGACGTACGCGGGTCCGGGTTGGAGTCTCGCGTCAGCCACATCACGCCGCCGACGCCGCCGATCGCGACGAGCAGTACCGCCACCACGTACACCGTGTTGAGGATTCCGGCCATATGCGAATAGTTCGCATGCTGGACACAAAAACGGTACGGCGACCCGGAGGCGACGAGTCGCGGGAGCGACGCGACGACTCGGCGCGACTCCCGCGAGTCGCCGACGTGCCAACATATATCGGAGTCGATGGCAGAGGTGAACTATGCGGATGGAACTCCGGGTGTGCAAGCACTGTTTCGAGGGCGAACACGGCAACCCGCAGAAGACGGCCGTCACGAAGGATATGGTGCGCTGCGCCCGCCGCGTCCGCGAGTACAAGGACCTCATCGGTCTCGACTCGCTGTACGTGACGATGGTCGAGGAGGGCGACCCCGGCGGCGCCGAAGAACTGCGCGCCATCGTCGCCCGCATCGAGAACGACCAGATTTCGCTCTCGGACACCCAACTCGTCATGGAGGACGACGACGGCAACATGCTCGTCTACCCCGAACCGAAGGACGTCCTCGAAGTGCTGACGCGCAACATCGACCAGATCAGCCAGCACACCAGACAGGACGTGACCGTCGAACTCTCCACCGAGGGCGCGGAGTTGCTCTCGGCGTAAGCGTAGACACACCGCGTACCGAGTGAATTATCCGAACAGTTCGGACAGAAAACTTATCCGAGGGTGGACGAACTCGTAGATATGTACCAAACACCCGCTCCGACGCACGGGTACGTCCCCGTCGTCGTCGCGTTCTGGGTGTATCTCGTCGTTGCGGGAGCCGTCGCGCTCGGGGCGATGGAGTTCGGTGTGTCCGATAGCGGGGCGCTTCTGGTCTTTCTCGTCGCCGCGGCTCTCCTGCTGAAGCCGTTCGTTCCCGTGTTTCGGCGGCTGATGTCGAATGCGAGTAACGAGGAGTGAGTTACTACGGGCGAGTGAAATCTAACAGTAGTTTGAATACGATTTTATTTATCCAAAACTTATGTTGAAGTAGCCATACATACCGGTGCTAAACTCACCGACTCATTCACTTTGGGCTTAGCAGAAGCAAACCCCTATTGAGGTTCACCGATGAACGTCGTCGCAGATAGTTATTAATACAATAATGCCATCCACGTCTTCATGAAGAAACGAGCCCTAGCGATATGTATTGGTGTGATTTTTTCAATAATATCTATATCTATTGTATGGATATACTTTGGCCCCGAAGTAGGAGTTCTTTTCGGGGTGTTTTGGATTGCACTCCCAGTTCTCACGAACGAGATTTTTGAACGACGGACACCATATTCGTGAGATACCCGTATTACCCCGTAACATGAATAAGAACGTGGTCTCGTGAGAACACACCTTTGACACGCTTAATCGAGAGTCCGAATAATCAATACGCATACCTACCTAGCAAATCAGCAGCCTCCGTTTCAGATACAAGTCTAAATAAAATAACCTCAACACGGGCTACTTCTAAGCAAACTACTCCGGTTGCAGGACGATGAACAACTGCGTTGCATTTCTTGTTTGTACGAGAATCGCGGAGCGATTCTCGGCCGAGGAGCGAACGGAAGCCGTGAAGCGGCTGAAGTAAGTGACGAGTGCTTTTGGTCGAGCTTTTACCGAGCGAGGGCAACGTAGTTGCCCGAGCGCAGGGTAAAAGGTCGCTAGTCGTCGTTCGGCTGGTTCACCTGTCCCCCGTCCGTCGTCGCCGTCGCGCGCGCCTCCTGCTCCAGCTGCTTCTGCCAGCGGACGCGAAGCAGGTTGCCGTACATCTGCAGCGCCATACCGATGAACAGCACGAGGATACCGACGTTGATGCCGACGGTCAAGAGCAGGTCCGTCGGACCCCCGCCGACGACGAGTTCGCGCGGCACGGGGTAGCCCTCGTCGAAGATGCTCCCGACGAGCACGCTGACGATGCCGATGACGGTGAGCACGCCCATGACGTTCGTCGCCCACCCCCACGACGGCGCGAGGGTGAGTTGGCTGATACCCGTCGAGTCGTGGTCGGTGTCGGCGTGCTCCTCCGGAATCAGCTTCCGGGGGATGAACGCCTTCACCTCCACCGGGTAGAACGCCGGGTGGAAACCGTGCTCGAAGATGTGGAACATCACGCCCATCAGCATGATGACGCCGAGCAGGCCGTGGAAGACGACGAATGCCATCGCCGCCGTCTTCGTGGCGAAGTACTGCATCACGCCGGTCTTGCTCCAGATGAGCAGTCCGGAGATGGTGAGCAGCGTCAGTTCGATGGAGAAGATGTAGATGACGCCCTTGCCGATGTACGACAGTAGCGGCACGTCGTCGGACTTGTAGCCCGCGAACTGCCGGGCGTTCGGGTGGCGCTCGTCGGCCATCCCGAGGACGAACTTGAAGTCCTGAATCGCCGCCGCGACGTCGTCGGGACCCATCAGAATCTCGCGGAAGTTACCGCGGCCGGTGCTCGTCGTCAGCATCATCAACACCCAAAAGACGATGAGCGCGACGAGGGCCAGCCCCGCGATGCGGTGGACCGCCGTCACGCCGGTGCTACCGCCCATCAGCGTGACCAACCACCAGAGTTCGTCGTTGAACATCAGGCCGTAGCCCGAGAAGAACAGGATGAACACGTCCAGCGCCAAGAGCGTGTGGAACGTCGTCGTCATCCGGGTGAACTTCCCGTGGTCCAAGTTCGTCATCGGCCGTCACCCCCTCGGTCACCGGGGGAACCATCGGTGTCGACGGACCCGTCGGCGGCCGCAGTCGCGTCGGCCGCCGTCCGACCACCGTCGGCGACGGCGTCCGCGTCCGAGTCGTAGCGCGCCGTCTCGCCGGGTTGTCGCATCCGCGAGGCGAGGCGGCGGAACGCGCCCCAGTGGACGAACAACATGACGAGGATGCCGAGTCCCATCAACACGTCGGCGGCGTGGATGAACGCGATGAGGAAGTCGAGCGCCGGAATCGTGTTCCCGGCGCGCCAGTCGGCGCCGATACCGCCGGCTTCGACGGTCGGAGCCACGCGGAACAGCGTCTCGGCGTTGTACGCGAACCCCGACGCCCACCAGACGACGACGGCGGTGACCGCGAGCGCGACGAGGGCGTTGACGGCGATGGCCAGCCCGCTGTAGTCGCGCGTCTCCGGCAGCGAGCGACTCATCAGAACGCCTCCGCGTCTTCGCCGAAGATGATCTCCATCGCCTCCGAGTTGAAGAACGACGCACTCCCGCGCTTGTCGAGTTCCTCGGCTATCTGACCGGCGGTGCCGACGAGGAGCGCGTCGGTGGCGCACTCCTCGGCGCAGGCCGGGCCCTTGCCGACGTCCTGGCGTTCCTCGCACATCGTACACTTGTCCATCGTACCGCCGGTGCCGAACAGTTTCGCCGCGCCCTCGTCGGCGTCGGGGAACTGCGGCGCGCCGAACGGACACGCCGACAGGCAGTACTGACAGCCGACGCAGAGGTCGTCGCGGACCTCGACGAACCCGTTCTCCTTCTTGAACAGCGAGTCGGTCGGGCAGACCGAGACGCATGGTGCGTTCTCGCAGTGGTAACACTGCATCGGCACGCTCGTCTCGCCGGGGTTCTGGCCCTGCCTGAGCGCCTTCGCGCTGTGGGCGTTGAGTCCCGCCGCCGCCTCCTCGCCTTCGAGCATCGTCGAGATGCTGATTCGCTGTTCGTCCCGCGGGACGTCCCACGTCCGTTTACAGGCGACGACACAGCCGCCGCAGTCGATACACGCCTCCACGTCGGGGAAGATTCGCGCGTCCTCGCCGACGCTCATGACACCCTGTGACATCTTCGTTTCGTTCGTGTTGTTTGTGGCCATCGTATCACCTCATTGGACGGTTTTCGAGTCGCGGACGTCGAAGTCCTTCTGCGTCCCGACGTTGTCGCGGTCCTGCGGGAACTCCAGCGCCGACAGGTCGACGCCCATGTTGAGCTCGTCGACGAGTTCCTGCGTCGCCGGCCGCACCTTCACCATCGCCGCCTTCGTCTCCTGCATCTGCGTCTCGACGTCGTACCCCTTCGACGTGATGAGGTTCACGCTGTCGCCCAGCGCGAACGGTACCGTCCCGTCGGGGTAGCGCTCCTCTAAGCTCTTGCCGCGCCAGACGCCGCCCCAGTGGAACGGGAGGAACGTCTCGCGGTCGTTCGGGCGGTTCGTCACCCGCGCCTTCACGAGAATCGACCCGCGGTCGGTCGTCGAGACGACGACCAGGTCGCCACCGTCGACGCCGAGTTCCTCGGCCATGTTCGGCGTTATCTCGGCGTACATGTGCGGTTGCAGGTCCGCCAGGAAGATGTTCGAGCGGCTCTCGGAGCCGCCGCCCTGGTGTTCGACCTGCCGTCCCGTCGTCATGATGACGTCGAAGCCGTTCTCGGCGGCTTTCCGCGTCGCATCTTCCTGGACCGTCGCGTTGTCCTGGTCGAGGCGGTAGAAGTTCCGCTGCTGGCCGTTCGCCGGCCACCGCTCGACGAGGTCCGGTCGCGGACTCTCGATGGGTTCGCGGTGGACCGGAATCGGGTCGAGGAAGTTCCACGCGACCGCGCGAGCCTTCGCCCGACCCGTCGGCGGGTCCGGCTGTTTGAAGTCGTAGGGGCGGTAGTCGTCGAGGTCGAACTCCGCCCAGTCGAAGCGCTCGTTCATGTCACGCGCGGCGTCGAGCACCGACTTCGTCGGGTCGAGCGCGTACCGCGTCGGGAGGTTCGGCGCGTCGGCGTTCTCCAAATCTTCGGGCAGCGTCGTCGTGAAGCCGGGATACTGCGGGACGCCGCGAATCGGCCCCGACCCGTTCCACCAGTCGGGGTTAAACGAGTCGCGAAGCAGGTTCAACCCCTCCTCACCCTGCTGGTCGAACGTCGCTCGGAGCGGGTAGTCCTGCGAGGGCGTCGTCATCTCGTTCCACTCCTGCGGGTTCGGCGCGGTCGTCCCCCACCGGGCGCGGAAGTCGTGGCCGCCCTCGTTGGGGTCTAAGTCGTCGGTCCAGATGATGGGCGTGCCGGGGTGGCCCTCGCCCCAACAGGGCCACGGGAGTTGCCAGAACTCGCCTTCGTGCGGCCCCTGGGTCGCCTTCAGGTCCTCGGTGCTGAACGCCCAGTCGTACTCGCGCTGGCTCTCCAGTCGCTCGGGGTCCTGCTGATAGCCGATGGTTCGAACGCCGAGGTTGATCTCCCGGAGCACGTCCTGATACGTGCTCTTGCCGCTGTACAGTTCGGGTCCGGTTCCCCAGTCGAAGTGGTCGCCGAAGCCGAGTCGGTCGGCGAGTTCCTGCATTATCTGCAGGTCGGGTTTCGTGTTGTGCGAGGGGTTGCGAACCGGGTCGCTCCACTGCACCGACCGGTGGGAGTTCGTCAGCGAACGGTAGTGTTCGTACTGACTCGCCGCCGGGAGGATGATGACGCCGTCGGAGCGGTCGGCCATCACCGACGCCAGCGAGGGGAACACGTCGACGACGACCAGCAAGTCGAGCAGGTCCATCCCGTCGCGCATCTGCTCCATCTCGCTGATGGAGTTCGCCGAGTGGCCCCAGAAGAACGCCGCCTTCACCGGGTTCGGCTGGTAGATTGGCGTCTCGTTGAGTCGCTGTTCCTGCGGGAGCGCGGCGTCGAACCACCGGGCGACGGTCAGCCCGTTCTGGAACATCATCGACCGCTCGCTCGGGAACGAGTCGTCGATTTCGTCGTCGCTCGGGCCCGCGGCGCTGGATTCGTCGGGGTTCGACGACTTGTCGTAGTTGACGTACTCGTCCTGTCGGGCGTACTGATCGCTCGGCATCAGGTCGTAGCGGTCGTACAGTTCGCGGAAGCTGATACTGCCGCTCGTGTACGGACTCTGCGACCAGACGTCGGCCCAGTACTGCCACGACCCGGCCGACGACACCGAGTAGTAGCCCGGCAGGATGTGGCTCGCAACCGCGAGGTCGGTCGCCCCCTGGACGTTCGCGTGCCCGCGCATCACCTGCAGGCCGCCGCCGCTGCGGGCGGCGCTGCCGGAGGCGAGACTCGCCAGCGCGTACGACCGGATGTTCTGCGTCCCGTTGTTGTGCTGGGTGCCGCCCATCGCCCACTCTATCTGGACGTTCGGCTTGTTCTCGATGACGAGGTCGCCCAACTCCCGGATCTGTTCCTCGCTTATCCACGTGATGTCGGCGACGGTTTCGAGGTCGTACTGGTCGAGGTTGCGGTCGATGTCCGGCCAGCCGTTCACCCGTCCGTTCAGCATCTCCCGGTCGAGTTCGTCCTGTTCGCGCAGGTAGTACATCAGCCCCATCATCAGCGCCACGTCCGTCCCCGGGCGGATGCGGTAGAAGTGGTCGGCGTGCGCCGACGTCTTCGTGAAGCGCGCGTCGACGGAGGCGATGGTGCCGCCGCGACGCTGGCCTTCGAGGATGTGCTGCATCGCAATCGGGTGCGCCTCGGCGGGGTTCTGCCCGATGATGATGTTGAGGTCGAAGTTGCGGTAGTCGTTGATAGTGTTCGTCATCGCGCCGTAGCCCCACGTGTTCGCGAGGCCGGCGACCGTCGTCGAGTGGCAGATGCGCGCCTGGTGGTCGCAGTTGTTCGTCCCGTACAGCGACGCGAGTTTCCGGAACGCGTACGCCTCCTCGTTGGAGTGGTGCGCGCTGCCGAGCCACATCGTGCTGTCCGGGCCGTACTCTTCGCGGATGCGCTCGAGTTCGCTCGCGATCTCGTCGTACGCCTGCGACCAGGAGATCTTCCGCCACTCGCCGTCGACTTTCTTCAGCGGATGTTTCAGCCGCTTCGGCGAGTGTTCGCTCCCGTAGATGGCCGCCCCTTTCGAGCAGAGCGACCCGTTGTTGATGGGGTTCTCGTGCCAGGGCTCCTGTCCGACGAACGCGTTGCCCTTCCGTTCGGCGCGGAAGCCGCAGCCGACCGCGCAGAAGTTGCAGATCGTCTTCGTCAGTTCCCCCTCCGTGTCGGTGCCGTCCGTCTCACCCTCCTCGCTCTGGGCGAGCGCCTGTCCGGCACCGCCCCCGCCGAGAGCGACGGCACCCGCGAGCGCGCTCGCCTTGAGGAAGGACCGCCTGTCCAAGTCCAGCGAAACCGGTTCTGTGCTCATTTCTGAGTGTCTCGTTCGGTCGTTCTCTCGTCCCGATTCGACTCGCCTCGTTTTCGTCGTGGGCGCATGCGTTGGTAAGATATCTGCTAGCAAAGACCATTAAATTACGGGAGGAATGTCCCATTAACCCGTTCCGCGGGCGAGATTACCGTATGGTAGCGGATTGTTGGCACGCAAAGGCTTTCGTGGGTGCTACGAGTTGTCGTGGGTATGAACGTCGGCGCTTTCGTCTGCTCGTGCGGCGACACCTGCGACATCGACCTGGAACGCGCGCGAGACGGCGTCCGCGACGTGGACGTCGTCGCCAGTTCGACACTCCTGTGCGAGGACGGCCTCCCCGCGATGGCGCAACTCGTCGACGAGTACGAACTCGACCAGTTGCTCGTCACCGCCCCGGATTCGGGCTGCCAACGGCGCTTCCGTGCGCTCGCGGAGGAGAAAGGCCTCCACCCGGAGGCCACCTCGTTCGTCGACCACCGCGCGGGCGCGGGGTGGGTTCACGAGCGCGACGCGGCCACGGACAAGACCGCTCGTCTGCTGAACGCGCGCCGCGCCGGACTCGAACACGAGGCGGCGACCCGAACCGTCACGGGCGAGGCCGGCGACGCCGTCGTCGTCGTCGGCGACGCCGAGACGGCCGC
Organism: Haloprofundus sp. MHR1; assembly: GCF_005155585.1. Lineage (NCBI taxonomy): Archaea > Methanobacteriati > Methanobacteriota > Halobacteria > Halobacteriales > Haloferacaceae > Haloprofundus > Haloprofundus sp. MHR1. Next base: position 499,461 of record NZ_CP039833.1, on the reverse strand, counting down.
CGCGCTCGCAGACTCCGCCGAGGTGACGCTCGTCGCCGACGGTCGCGACTTCCACGGCGTCGACGCCGACCTCTCGGACGTGACCGTCGAACGCGGCCGCGTCGTCGGCGTCGAGGGCGAGTTCGGCGAGTTCGAGGTGACGCTCCGAGCGGAGGTGACGGAGGACTGCGTCTCCTGCATGAAGTGCGTGAAGGAGGGGCCCGGCGGGATGCTGACGCGCTACCCCGTCGACGTCGACCCCGAGGCTCCCGGCGGCGAGTGGGAGGAGTGCTGTCCGACCGACGCCATCGACCGCTCGGGCGTCGAACGAACCATCGACGCCGACCAGGTGGTCTCCCCCGACTCGCCCTCGGTCGCCCGCGGCGGCCGACTCGGCTTCTACACCGGCCCCGTCGACGCCGGAACCGTCGCGGCCGTCGAGAGTCTCCTCGGCGGCGTCACGAAACCGAAGTATCTCGACTTGGAGCTGGACGTCTGCGCCGCGGGCGAGTCGAGCCAGCGGGGCTGTACCGCCTGTACCGACGCCTGCCCCCACGACGCCGTCCGGCGACCGACCGTCGACTCCGTCGAGTTCGACGAGGTGGCGTGTCAGGACTGCGGCGCGTGTACGAGCGCCTGCCCGACGGGCGCGACGATGCTCCGCGAACCCTCGAACGAGCGCCTCGCCCGCGAGGTCGAAGCCCTTCTCGACGTCAAGGAGCAGGGCGGCGGTTGGCTGTTCAGCCGGGGTGAGAAGGGAATCGAGACGCCGGTTATCGCGTTCGTCTGTTCGGAGCGCGCCGCCGACGCGCTCCGCGCCTACGGCCGCCGCGCCGCCAGCGGTACCGACCTCACCTACCCGCCCATCCTGCCCGTCTCCGTGAACTGCACCGACACCGTCGGCGAAGCGCACGTGCTGCACGCGCTCGCTGCGGGGGCTGACGGCGTCGCCATCGTCGGCTGCGGGGACAGTTGTCTGCACTCCGGGCCGGACCCGAAAGCCGAACTCGTCGAGCGGCTGAACCGCGCGACGGCCGACCTCGGCCTCGGCGAGCGCGTCGGGTTCTTCGCGCCCGGCCCCGACGACCACGAGTCGTTCGTCGAAGCGGTCGAAGGGTTCGTCGAGGGCCTCTCGGAGACGCCGGTTCCGGCGGGCGAACACCGCGCGACGGGCGTCGTCCGCGACGACAAGCCGAACCCGGCGTTCAACACCCACGACTGGGCGCTGGAGAGCGTTCGAGCCATCGTCGACCGCGCCGACCCCGACCAGGACGTGATTCGGGGGCTGGAGACGTTCGGACTGATGGCGGTGAGCGACGCGTGCAACCTCACGCCGACCTGTTCGACGCTCTGTCCGACCGACGCCATCCGGCGGACGGCCGACGGCGACCTACAGTTCAGCCACGAGGACTGCGTCAACTGCGGGCTCTGCGAGGAGGGCTGTCCGGAGACGGCCATCACCATCGAGACGGGGTTGGACCTCTCTCGACTCCCCGAGCGCAACGACGGCGAGCGCTGGGAGACGGTGTACGAGGGCGAGATGGCCGAGTGCGTCCGCTGCGGGAAGCCGTTCGCCAGTCGGGGCTCCATCGAGAAGGTGAAAGGCGAAGTCGGCGACGTGGTCGAAGGCGTCGCGCCGAACGCCGACGCGAGCGTCTTCGACTACTGCGGGGACTGTCGCGCCGGGCTACTGTTCGAACACGGAGGTGGCCGGTGATGGACGACGCCGCCGTCTACGACGCCCGCCTCGAACTGCTGGACTTCGTCGTCGAGGTGTTCTGGGACGTCCCCGACGAGTCGTTCCTCTCGAACCTGCTCGGCGACGGCCTCCAGCTGCCGGACGCGGAGGTGAACGAGTCGTTGGACGAGGGGTTCGACCTGCTTCGACAGTTCGTCGCCGACAACGAGGGCCGCGACCCGGCGGCGGTCCGCGACGAGCTGGCGCGAGAGTACACGCGGGTGTTCGTCGGACCGCGTCCGCCCGTCCTGGCGCACGAGACGTACTACCGCGAGGACACCGACTTCATCGGCGAGGGGCTGGCGAGAGTCGAAGCCAGTTACGGCGCCGCCGGTTGGAAACCCCCCGAGGAGTACGGCGAGGAGAACGACTTCATCGCCGTCGAACTCGCGTTCCTCCGCTACCTCGTCGAACGACAGTACCACGGGGCCGAGGAGGCGTTCGGCTACGAACGCGTCTTCCTCGACGAGCATCTGTCCGCGTGGCACGAGGCGTTCGTCGACGACGTGCTCGACGAGACGGAGGAACCGCTGTTCCGGGCGGCGGCGCTCGTCTTCGACGGTCTCGTCGAGTTCGAAGACGAACTCGTCGCGCAGATGGTCTCGTAGGGACTCGCGTCGCTGGCTGTCGCTCGCGGGTGTCGAGTACCGATTGTCAGCCAGCGAGTCGAGCACAAGAACGACTTGCCGAGACTCCGCCCCCCATCGGGCCGCAGAGCGGAACGTGCTGACAACCGAATCGGTGTACGCTTTCACCTATAGAAAACCTGATTCCATAACAGATTGGGACTGTCCGCCGGGCGGCCGCATCGCGCGGGACCGTTCAGCGTCGGTCGGCCGCGTAGACGACGCCGAACCCCGAAACGAGGGAGAGGCCGAGGAACACCATCGTCACCGGCATCAGTAAGCTCATCGCCTGTTCCATCCGAAAGTACCACTCCCAGGTCGCGTACGACTCGGCGACGATGGCGACGACGGCGACACCCAACACAGATAGGACGAGTCCGGCGACGGAGACCGCGGCGAACCGGCGAAGCGCGGCGACCGAGCGGCTACGCATCGAACCACCACCGAGAGACGAACAGTGCCGCCGTGAGCGGCACGAGCGGCACCATCAACGCCGCGACGAACAGACCCATGTAACTGATAGTCGATTCGAGATGTATCGCCCAGTGCCAGGTCCCTTTCAGTTCGGCAATGACCGCGACGGTTCCGACGACGAGCAGCGAAAAGCACAGCAGCGACGCGAGGAGGTACACCGTCGCCCGGAGGTAGTAGAGCGTCCGCTCGGCGCTCGGAACGGCGGCGGCGAACGACCGAGACGCGCCGCTCACGACTCGTACTCCCCGTACGCGCGGTAGGCGTCGTACGCGACGAATCCGAGGACGACGGCTCCGAACCCGAGCGAGACGAGCGCGACCTCCAGCGAGATCGGCCCGTTGATACCCGTCACGCCCCGGGCGTGAAGGAGTGTCGGAAACATCGTTGACGGAGGTTGTGCGAGCGAGCGAATAAATGTACGGTCGATGGGAGTTTCGAACGGCAAACGTGACAGTGTACCGAACCGACAGACAGTTTTTTGCGAACGCCGCCACTGCAGTACACAGATACCGTGGTCTCCCGACGCACTGCGCTCAGTCGTCTCGCAGTCGTGACAGGAGCCGCCGGCTTCGCGGGGTGTAGCCGTCTGTTGGACCCGGCGACCGGCCCCGGCGTCGAGGGACTCGCCGCCAACCCGCGGAGCGACCGCCTCCCGGACCGCCAGTTCGCGCAGAGCGAGTACCTCCCGACCGACGACTCGGGCAACGAGTTGCAGGCTCGGTACCGCCGCGTGCTCCTCCTCGACATGCGCCGAGACCCGTCGGTCGAAGACGCGCGAACCGTCGAGCGTGCGATGCGGACGCTCGAAGCGGCGTACGACTGGCACCACGAGGGACTGTTCCACGCGCTGGCGTGGGGGACGAACTACTTCGAGCGCGTCGGCGAACTCTCGCACGTCCCCGTCTCGCCGCCGCAGGTGCTGTCGCGGACGGACGAACCGAACCTCCAGTCGTTCGACGCCGCGCTCGTCTTGGAGAGCGACCTGCCGTCGAACCTCGCGGCCGCCGAGAACGCGCTGTTCGGTTCCCGGAGCCGAATCGGAGGCGAGTCGGTCGACCACCGCCTCGGCGACGTGTTCGGCGTCCGCGGCCGCCGGACCGGCTTCCTCGGCGAGGGGCTCCCGGCCGAACACGCCGACGCCGAGGGCGTCCCCGGCGACGCGCTGACCGGCGAGGAGCAGATGTTCATGGGCTTCTTCTCGGGGCGCAAGCGGACCCAACCGAGAGAAGAGAGCGTCGCCATCCCGGAGGGGCGGTTCGTCGACGGAACGACGATGCACCTCAGTCGGCTGACGGTGAACCTCCGCGACTGGTACGGCGCGTTGACCGAGCGGGAGCGCATCCAGCGGATGTTCTCGCCGGAGTTCACCGAAGACGACGTGGCGAACCTCACCGACGACGTCCCGTTCTCCGACCGGGTCCGCGAACACGCCCGCGACCACGACGTCGTCGGCCACCACGAGAAAGTCGCGCAGGTCCGCCGCGACGACACCGACGAACCGCTGGTGCTCCGCCGCGACTTCAACACCGTCGACGGCGGGAAGCCCGGCGTCCACTTCGTCGCCTTCCAGCGGGAACTCGACGACTTCCGGCGGACGCGAAAGGCGATGAACGGCTGGTACGTCCGCGACGACAGTCCGGCGATAACCGACCGCGAACACAACGGCATCCTCAACTTCGTCCGCGTCACCTCGCGGGCGAACTTCTACGTCCCCGCGCGGAACGACCGCTCGTTCCCGCTGCTTTGAGCCGTCGCAGAAAAGTGGTCGTCGGCCGCCGCCGGCCTCACTCCGTCGGCTCGACGTCGTCGTCGAGGAGACCGAGTTTCGATTTCAGTTCCCGCGAGAACACCGGCTTGCCGTCGACTTCGCCCTGGTTGATCTCCTGCGGACCGGTCTCGTACTCCCAGACGGCGTGGCCTTTGTACTCGTCCATCGCCGCCGTCGGTCGCCACCCGCTGTCCTTCTTCGCCATGTGCGAACGGTTCGCAGTGCGTCGTGTTAATAGTTCGTGTGGCGGAGCGCGCCTCGGTCGAGGGTTCGGCAGGACGCGCGGCTCACTTCGGCGGGGCGTTCGAGGGCCGTTTCGCGTCGTCGTCCAGGAAGACGCGGGCGAACAGGTCGACGTGGAGGCCGAGCACCGTCGCCTCGTCGACGCCCGTTCGCTCCGCGTGCGACGAGAGCAACGCCGCCAGTTCGTCGCTGGGTTCGTAGCGAAGTTCGCCGTCCTCGACCGCGAACTCGACCTCGTGCGCGCCGGAGACGAGGTGTTCGACCTCCAAGAGCGCCTGTTCGGCTTTCACTTCGCAGGCGTCCTCGGGGTCCATGAGGCGCGTGTCGGCCCACTCCTCGGCCGCCTCGCGGAACCGCTCCGAGAGCGGGACGGCGAGCGTCAAAACGACACACCCCCCTCGTCGGCGAACGCGACGGTCCAGGCCGTCTGCTTTTCGCAGACCGGACAGCGCATCGTCAGCGTCGACTCGTCGAAGCGGCCGAACCGACCGAGTTGACCGCACTCGGTGCACTCGAACTGCGTCATCTCACTTCTCCGGCGGCCACGTGCTCGGCGCGGGGTCGGACTCGCCGAGTTCGCTGAACAGCACTAACAGGACGCCGACGAAGACGGCCATCACGACGAGACCGACGAGACCGCCCATCGCGCCCGTCCCGGCGGTCGGCGTCGTCCACGTGAGCGGCGACTCGACGAGCGAGAACACCCGTACCGCGGTGAGTGTCAACCACGCCATCGCGGCGACGATGCCGAACGTGAGCACCCACGACTGGCGGAAACCGTTTCTGAGGCTCATGCTGCGTGCTAATGCGTGTCGATATCACAAAAATGTACGTGCGTCCGTCAGGTATCGCTGGATTTCGCTGCGTCGTCGGCCTCCCCACCCGCGTCAGTCTTGCCACCCGCGTCAGTCTTGCTACCCGCGTCGCCCTCGTCACCCGCGTCGGCCTCACCGCCCCCCGTCGCGTTCTTCGCGTTCGTCGCCGTCTCGGTCGACGAGCGGCCATCCGGCCTTCTCGGCGGCGGTCTCCAGCGGGACGAACTCCCACCCGCTCTCCTCGGCGACGTACTCGTCGACGCCCGCGACGCCGACGACGACCATCCGCTCGGCGAAGAACATCGAGTGGCCGTCGATACCGGCGAGTCGCTCCGCCGGACCGGTGCCGGTGCCGTTGAAGAAGTCGACGTCGACGACCGACTCGCGCTGGAACTTGGTGATGACGTGGGCGTCCACGTCGCCGACGATGCCGACCCAGTCGGTCCACCCCTCCGCGTCGGCGAAGGCGGCCGCCGGGTTCTCCAGCCGTTTCACGGCTTCGTACGTCAGCGCCATCGTCATCTCGGAGGGTCCGCTCCCGTGCGGTCCCGTCGGCTCCGGTTCCACGTCGTCGTCCTCACCGTCTTCGCCGTCGTCGCCGCCCGCGTCGTCGGCGTCGACGGTCCCCGACGCCGCGCCTCCCGCGCCCCCGCCCTCGATGGGGATGCCGACCGGACTGTCGTCGTTGGTTCGCGGCACGCGCGGAATCGCGCGGTGGTCCGTCCCGGCATCATCCCCCGAGTCCGTCGGGGTGGCGTCGCCGTCGAGTGAGTCGGGCGAATTAGGCGATCCGACCGCGTCAGACGACTCGACCACGTCCGACGACCCGACCGCGTCGTCGCCCGACCCGTCGGTCCCCGTCTCGTCGTCGGGGTCGCCTTCGCCCTTCCAGAACCAGTCGCCGCGTTTGGGCCGCTCCGCGTCGCTGTCGGTCGATACGTCCAGTTCGTCGAGGTCGATGCTATCTGTCATCTGTGTCGTGTCGGTCGTGTCGGTCGTGTCGGCGGTCCGCGACGGTCGTCGTGTCGCGCCCCGCGTTCGTCGTCGTCGCCTCCTCGGCCAGTGGCGTCGCCTCGTCGACGACGCCGCCGAGGCCGAGTCGCTCGACCGTCGCCCGGGTCGGGCGACCGTCGGGGCCCCACCCGCGGGCGGCGTAGTAGGCGTCGAGCAGTCGCTCGAACGCCTCGGGGTCGACGGCGCGTCCGGCGGCGGGGCCCTCCGAGAGCGGTCGGCGAAGCGCCTCCGGGAGCGCGTCGTCGCTCCGGTCGAACCCCTCGCGGACGTTGAACAGGCGGACGAGCGTCCAGATTCGTTCGCCGGTTCGGCTCAGTTCGTCGGCGTCGTGCGGTAGTCCGACCGCGTCCAGCCACTCCCGACCGAGGTCGTCCCACATCGTCTCCCCGACGAAGTCGTCGGCGACGAGGCTCCAGAGGACGGAGCGGACGGTCTGCGCGCCCGCGACGGCCTCGACGACGTCGGCGTCGTCCCACGCCTCGAACACCTCGCGCTCGACCGGTCTGGCTCGGCGGTGGCAGGCCCCGCGGTCGCTCGTCGCGTACGCCAGCGCCATCCCGATCGCGCCACGAGGGTCGTACGACGGCAGTTCCATCGACTTGACCGTCGGGACGAGGTCGTCGCCGCCGTAGCGCGCCGCGGCGTCGGCGACGCCCTCGGCGAGCGCGTCGGCCAGTTCGCCGTCGCGTGCGGCGATTGCGTCGAGCAGGCGGCGGGCCGCCTCGTCGTCGCCGAAGCGGGCGTCGGTCTCGACGAGGCCGGCGTCGGCGGCGCGGATAGCCCACGCGACGGCGTTTCCGGCGCTGATGACGTCGACGCCGAGGCGGTCGCACGTCTCGCCGAGCGACGCGACGGCGTCGAACTCCTCGACGCCGAGTCCGGCACCGAGCGTCATCGGCGTCGCCCCACGCGGGACGCTCTCGCCCTCGCCCTCGTCGTCGTCGTCTCCGGTCCGGACGCGGAAGCCGCCGGGTGCGGTCTCCGTGTCGCGTTCGCGGCCGACGGCCGCCTCGCGCGCCGCCTCGATGCCGATGTTCTCGGCGGCGTCGAACTGGCCGCACTGCCAGCCCTCGGTGGCGAGGACGCCGACCTCGTTGGCGAAGTCGACGCTCTCCAAGGTCTCGCCCGCGGCCTGCCAGCGCCCCGTGTCGTGGTCTTCGTAGCGACGTTCGTACCGGTCGCGCAGTTCCGCGAGCGCCGGCGGTATCTCGGGCGCGTCGCCGCGGGCGACGACGGCCTTCAGTCGCTTCGACCCCATCACCGCGCCCGCGCCGCCGCGTCCGGCGTGGTGGTCGCCGCCGTCGGAGGCGATGGTCGCGTAGGCGACTTCGGACTCGCCGGCCGGCCCGATGCACGCGACGGCGGCGTCGGGAAACGCCGCGTCCGTCTCGACGGTGTCGCAGCCCCACAAGTCGTCGGCGGGTTCTATCGTCGCCGTGCCGCCGTCGACGACGAGCGCCACCGGCCGACTGGCGCGTCCGGTGACCAGGACTCCGAGACAGTCGTCGAGCGACCCGGCGAGGCGTTCGGGGAACGACCCGCCGCTGTAGGAGTCGAGAAAACCGCCGGTGAGCGGCGACTTCGTCACCGCCGCGTAGCGCGTCTCACCCGGGAGATACCCCGATAGCGGGCCGAGCACGAACGAGAGGAGGTTGTCGGGACCGAGCGGGTCGACGCCGGGTGCGAGCTCCGCGTAGAGGTAACGCGCGCCCAACCCCTTCCCGCCGAGGTAGCCGCGTCGCCACTCGTCGGGGACGCGCGCTCTCTCGACGGTCTCCGCCGAGAGGTCCACCCGCAGCACCGCGTCGCGCGTGGGCGTCGCCATCTGGTTTATAAATGATTCTTCACGGCAATAAACGTTGGCGGGGCGGCAGTCCGGACGACGGAGGGCGGTCCGAGGAGCGTTCGCCGACCGGCGCAAGAGGCATGTCCCGCGCTCTCGAACCGCCACGCATGCGCACGGGAGTCATCGTCGCCGGCGGCCGGTCGACCCGCTTCGGCGACGCCGACAAAGCGACCGCCGACCTCGCCGGAACGCCGATGATTCGCCGCGTCGGCGACCGACTCGCGGACGTCGTCGACGAACTTGTCGTCAACTGCCGCGCCGACCAGCGCGCGGCCATCCTCGACGCGTTCGAGAGCTACCCGCGTCCGGTCTCCGTCGCCGAGGACGAGACGCCCGACCAGGGGCCGGTGTCGGGGATTCGAACCGGCCTCCGCGCCGCCTCGGGCGAGTACGCCGTCGTCGTCGCTTGCGACATGCCGTTCGTCGACCCCGGCGTCGTCTCGTACCTGTTCGAGCGCGCCGAGGGCCACGACGCTGCCGTACCGCAGTTAGACGACCAGTGGTTCCAGACGACGCACGCTGTGTACCGAGCGACCGCGATGGCCGACGCCTGCGACGCGGCGCTCGAAGCGGGCGCGCGGAAGGTCGTCGACCCGCTGTTCGAGCTGGACTACGTCGTCGTCGACGAGACCGAGATTGCGGAACACGGGGAGTTGCGGACGTTCGAGAACCTGAACACGCGCGAGGAGTTCGAGGAGGCGGCCGCGGAGTTGGCAGGGGAGTAGCGTGAGTCCGAGAATGCGCAGAGAGACATCACGGGAGTGACTTTTATTACCGACCCGCGAGGCGATGAGAGTATGCGACGCCGCCAGTTCCTCGCGTCCGCCGCCGCCCTCCTCCCCGCCGCGTTCGGTGGGTGCGCCGCCCTCTCCGGAACCGACGTAATGAGCGGAAACGGACGACCAGCGGTCGCCTACGCGCCGACCGCCAGCGTTGAGATGACCGCCGTCGACGACGTAGACATCGCCGAACGAATCACCTACGAACTCGGGCCGCCGGACGCCCCACAGCACCGCTTCGTCGCCGACGTCGTCGAGAACGGGTCGACGACGACGGAGGGTACCGAACCGGAGATTCCAGCCGACGTGCTGGCCGTCTACGACGGAAGCGTCTATCAACTCGTCCAAACAGTCGAGAACCGCCAACACGCGACAGCGTACTCTGTCCTCATCGACATCGTCCAAGGATCAGTCGAGGAGGACGAAATTGTTCGGTTCGAGGACCTCCCGGCGGCCGACCGCGAGGTGTTCGCCGCTCGCGGCTTCGACGAGGGCGAGATTATCGGCATCGGGACGGGGCTCGTCTACACCGACGAGCAGCGCGAGGCGTCGGCGCTCGTCCCGGAGCCCGAGCACACCGTCATCGTCTGGGAGAACGGCGAACGAGCGCGGTTCAGCGTGGACGGCTCGCACGAAGTCGAACTGAAGACGTACCTGTACACGGCCGAGACTGTCGCGGAGGACGCCGCGGCGTACGGCCGAGAAGTCCGCGAATCGCACGAGTTCTCGCTGTCGGGGCTCTCGTCGGCCGAGCGGTCTGTCGTCGACGAGGCGGTCGAGTCCGAGCACGGATACACGGTCCCGCATGACGAGTCGCCGCCGGAGGCGCTCGTCTCGCTCGTCGACCGGTTCCGACCGCAGGACCCCGTCGAAGGCGGACAGGACGGGCGCACCAGCGGGTCGTACCCCGTCCGGTACAACGGTACGGTCCACTGGGCGAGTCTCTATGTGAACGAGAGTGTTTTCGAGAGTCAGGAAGACGAGACGTCGAACGAGAGCGCGTCGTAGCCCGTCGAATAGCCGTCTCCGGCGGATTACTCCACTACGTCGACGACCGGTCGCTCCTCGTCGAGTAACCGAGTCAGCACCACACGCTCTACGCGGTCACCCGCGCGCTCCAGCACCTTCGACGCGATGTCGCGCCCCACGTCCGCAAGTTCCGCGTCGTCGACTTTGTTCACGACCGGAATCGCCGTCGCTCCCTCGGGAACGCGCTTCAACCCGCCGTCGTCGCTGGCGAGGACGGCCGCGACCGTGTCGGCCGTAATCGTGTCTCCGGTGCCGATTCCGGCGATAGCTGCGACTCGCTCGGGTCGGTGAACCAGATTCTCGTCCAGCGGTTCGCCGACGACGTGCGCGCTGGCGATGGGCAGAACCGTGTCGGTCGTCTCCGGAATCTGCGGTTCCCTGTCGCTCGGGGCTTTGAAGTCGCGCATCCGTGCGCCGTCGGCTTTCACGAGCACCGGCCCGTCGTGCGCTGCGGCGAGACTATCGAGCAGTTCGTTCTCGTAGCCGTGGTACCGCACGTCGTCGGCCCGCCCGGGAACGAGGCCGAGCGGAAAGTCGTCGGCTGTCGCTCCTTCGAGCGCGGCAAGCGGGTCGTCGGTGACGACGACCGTCTCTACATTCTCTTCGAGCGACGGAATCGGGATTCGGACCGACGCGGTGACGACGGCCCGGTCGAGGCGCGAGGCCAGCGCGTACATCGTCGTCTTCTTGCCGCCCGCGCCGACGACGCAGGTCATCCTCTCGCGTGCAGCGAGGGCGTCTGCGAGGTGCATCGGCCGCTACCGCTTCCCGAAGCGGATGCCGTCCTCGACGAGGCGATGGTTCCGCTCGCGGTCGATCTGCTCGGTCAGCCAGTCGACTTCGTACAGCTGGAGCATCAAGTCGGCGTGGAGATTCCGCCACGCGATGGCGTAGATGGGCGACTGGCCCCACGCGCGCAGTTCGGGGACGAACTCGTCGTAGCGTTCGAGTTGCGACTCCAGGCGTTCGAGCGCGTCCGTGACGTACTCGGCGGCCTCGGCCTCGCCCTCCGCCTGGTCGATGGCACGGTTGATGCGCGACTCGATGCCGTCGACCGCGCGTTGCATGTCCTGAGCGGCGGCGTCGCTGTCGTCCGGCAGTGAGTCGAGGATGCGACGCGGGACGCCGAGTGAAACGTGTTCCATGGCTCGGAGTCACGCGGCCGCGTCTAAAAAGTTGGCTCGTCGGTCGTCCCGTCCGAGACCCCCCAACAGTTCTCGAACGGGGCGCTACGGGCGGAGTGCCCGAAGTCGTCGCTCGCGCGGCGTCACCCCAGCGAGGAGTTCGGCGCGTTCTGACCGCCGCCGCGCCGAGTTCGACGGAATCGGTGGTCCGCCAGCGACTCCCAGATGTCTTCGGCGGTGCATCGAGAGCCGCCGCCCGCCGGAGGTAGGTGACGACGGGAGCCGCCCGAGTCGTCGCTCCCCGCGACGTTGAACGGCTGTCCGCGCGTCTGCCCCCACGTCTCGCATTCGAGGACGTCGGAGCGGGCGGTGAGGTGGTCGGCCAGTGCGGCGATGCGCACCGGAATCTCGGTCACCTCGTGCTCACGTCGTTTCGGGTCGGCGACGGTGTTTACCCACTCCATCGCCTCGACGAACGCCGCGACCGCGGACGAACGGGTCTGCGTGAATCCGATGGTCGTGACGCTCGTCGCCTCGCCCGCGCTCTCACGACAGTACAGCTCCCACTCTCTGTTCGGCAGCCGAACGGCGTGCAGCGAGAGTCGCCACCGCTCGGGGACGAACTTCACTTCGTCGTCCGAGAGCGTCTCGCACATCCAGCCGTTCGGGACGACGATGTCAGTGGCCGTAGCGACCATCTTCGATCACCCCGTGAGTGCGCACCGGTGCGGTCGGCGCGGTCGCCTCCGCGAGGCGACCCGGGACGGTACCCTGCCTTTGGAGATCGCTGCCGTGGTATTGGATCTTTGACATGGCTCGTGCGTCGGCCCGGTCCGGAGGCCCGGTTCCGGTGGCCGTGATCCGACGGAGCGTCGTACCACACGACATCGAATAAATAGCTACAACCGTCCACTTGATAAATAGACAGTTGGCCGTTCTTATGCACCGATGAAACCACCCGCGAGCGTCGATTCGTCCCGTCAAGATGCCGTGGTGGGCTGATTCGCGGTCGGCGTAAAACGGGTACGAGTTCGTGACCGTTTTCGAGAAACCTCACATTTCGCAACTTCTGTCGAAATAGGCCGCGTAGGCGGCTTCTATCCTCCGAATTTGCCACCCGATTTCCGGCGTGAACGGTCGTGAACGGTCGTCACTTCTCGTCGACGTGTCGCACCTCGGCGGCGACGCCGCGCGTCGATTCGGCCATCTCCGGCCCCGACATCTCCGCTCTGGCGACGGCGAACGCCTTCGGCCCCTCGACGACCACCTCGTCGCCGGGACGGATCTCCTCGTCGGCGTCGACGACGCCGGGAGCGAGCACGCTGCCGTGCGGAACGAAACGGTCTATCTCGATACGTTTCGTCGGTGCGTCGGAGGCGTCCCACAGTCGCGCCCCGGCGAGCGTGAAGGAGAGCACGCCGTACTGCGGCACCATCGTCGCCAACTGCTCGCCGTCGCCGTCGCGGACCTGCAGTTTGGGGTAGCGACTCGTCATCTTGATGTCGGCGTCCGCGAACAGGGCGTCGCCCGCGCCGTCGCCGAACTGGTAGTCGGCGATGGCTTTCACGGTGTTGTGTTCGCGCTCTCGTTTTCGATACTTGGGTTCGTTCGACAGCGTCGACGCCAGATTCGCCAGCGACTCCGTCGTCGTCGGGTGGTCTTCGACGGTGTACTCGAACGGCGTATCCACGTCTCTCTCGACGCGTTCGACGATGTCGCGGTAGCCCTCCGGCGGGACGTGCGCGACGACGCGCGGGTACTCGTTGCGCTGGAGGTAGCGCCGCAGCACCTCGGTGACGAACTCCTTTTCGTCCTCGGACCACCGACCGGTCACGACGGAGTCGTAGTGCTGGGCGGGGTAGGTGAGTTCGAGTTCCTGCGGGACGACGCCGATGGGCGAGGTCATCGACACCTGGTGGGCGCGGAACTGTACGGCGTCGTGGTACTGGCCGTGGCTCTGCGACTCGCTGTACGGTTTTCGGGCCGAACACGGCACGAGCACCAGGGGAGTGTCGAACCGGTTTCGGTAGCGGGTCGTCACCCGCTCGGCGAAGCGCTGAATCTCGACGCGGCGCAGCGAATCTTCGGTCGCGGCGGTGAGTTCCGAGTCCCGAATCACGGGCGTTCGCTCCTCCAGGTAGCCGTACTGCTGGTCGAACTCGCGGAACGCCGCCGTGAGCCAGACGTCGTGACGGGCCTGTCCCTCGACGTAGTCGCGGAGTCGGCCGTCGCGGATGCGGCGGCGGACGGTCGCCAACTCCGCCTTCAATGCGTTGACGTTGTGTTCGGCGCAGTCCTCGCGGGTGAACTCGTCGACGCCGCCGAGACAGGCCGAGCAGGCGCAGGGGAGTTCGTCGAGGTCTTCGAGGAAGTACTCGGCGTCGCTCGTGAGGTACTTCCCCTCGAACCCTTTCACCCGGGCGCGCTTGGCGTCGACGAGGTCGATTCCGGCGTAGACGAGCGTCGCGGCGTTGGTCGGTGTCGCGACCCCCGAGAGGTACAGCGCGGTGTCGGCCGGCAGCGACTCGCTCGCCTCGATTACTGAGTCCTTGAAAGCGGCGGCATGTCCGACGAAGCCGTGGGCGTCCGAGAGAATGTACGCGTCCGCACCCACGTCGCGGGCGGCGTCGGCGGCGACGACGGCCGCGCTCGGGTAGTCCGTGTCGGGGTAGTCGACGGCGAACGACTCCTTGACCTCCTCGCGGGTCCCCGCCGGGAAACCGCGGTGCGGGAGGACGGTCAGGCGGTTCTCGTCGCCCTCGGGGGCGTCGCGTTCGGCCGCCCAGAGGCTTCCGGCGTCCTCGACGACGTCGTCGACGAGCGCGGGCGTGGTGCGCGACTCCGACAGGCGGAGTTCGCCGAGGCGAGCGGCCCCGTCGCGGGCGTGCACCTCGAAGTAATCGGTCATGGTCGCTCTCTGCGGCGGAGGGTGAACTATCTTGCTTTGTCCACCGACGCCGTCACTCGGACGCGACGGTCGACAGCGGTTCGAGCGCGACGGAGTCGGGGACCGCTTCGAGCGCCCCGTCTCCCCAGTCGTCGTGCGCGAGCGTGAACGACACCTCGGGGTTGTCGGCGACGAGCGCCGCGACGCCCTCGGCGGCCGCCCGTCGGGCCGCGTCGTCGAGTCGGTCCGGAACCTGCGCGTTCAGCGGGTACGTGTCCGAGAGCGCGCCGGGGAACGGACCGAACGGAGGGACGACCTTCCAGACGGCGTCGTACTCGCTCTCGGAGGGCGTCCCTCCTTCGGTCAGCAGCGCGTCGTCGTACTCCGCGAGGTCCAGTCGGGCCAAGCGACGGTGGTGTCGGCGAACTTCGGGTCGCCGCGCGCTCTCGTGGGAGACGTGGAAGAACGAGCCTTTGGCGGCGGGGTCGGACTCCTCTAGCTGGTCGGCGTGGTCGAGCAGCGCGCGGTAGCCGTCGAGCATCGCGGGGTGACCGCGGGCGCGGACCTCGACGAGTTCGAGGAGGTTGCCCGCGCGGATGGCCTGCTTGATGCGGCGAATTTCGGCGAACGTCACGTGGAGGTTGTGCTCGGCGAGGAGGCGCTCGGTGTCGGCGTCGCTGGCGCTTTTGACCTCGTCTGGCGTGTGCGACGAACAGACCGGACAGGAACACGGGAAGTAGTCGAGGTCTTCGAGGTGTTCGGTTCCGCGGACGGTGAGATAGCGCCCGTCGCGGGCGTAGAGCGCGTAGGCGGCGGAGTCGAAGAGGTCACAGCCCATGGCGACGGCGAGCGCGAACATCATCGGGTGACCCGCGCCGAAGAGGTGGACCGGACAGTCGGCGCCGAGGCCGCGCTTTGCGGCGGCGACGGCGTCGACCATGTCGTCGTAGCGGTAGGCGTTCATCAGCGGGACGACCGCCCCGACGGGGAACACGTCGAGGCTCGTCGCGTCGGCGTGACCGGCGGCGCGTTCCCGGAGGTCGGGGTACGTAGAGCCCTGCACGGGGGCGTTGATGAGCATCTCGCCGGCGTCGAACGCTTCGGCGTCGGCGAGCGCCCGCTCGGTGATTTCGAGTTCCTCTTCCGCCTGCTCGCGGGGGACATCAGGCGGCGTCGGGATGTCGACGGGGGTGCCGATGTCGGAGCCGATATCCCTCTGGAACTGCAGAATCTCGGTCGTCGTCACGTCGATGTCGCCGTACTCGGCCAGCTGGAACGACCCCGAGTCGGTCATGATCGCGCCCGAGAAGTCGAGCATCTCGTGGAGACCCACGTCGAGCGCCCGTTCGCGGAGTTCCGCGGTCTTGCGGATGATGTAGGAGTTGGTGATGAGAATCTCCGCGCCGAACTCCGACTGGAGTCGGGCGGGCGAAATCGTCTGGACGTTGGGGTTGACGACGGGTAGAAGCGCCGGCGTCTCGACGGTCACCCCGGCGCGCGGCACGGTGAGTTGGCCGATGCGTCCGGCCGTGTCACCCTGCCGCTGCTCGAAACAGTCGCGCATACACCGCCGCGTTTCGGCGGCGCGTCGGTAAGGGTTGCGTTCCGGCGGTACGGTGAACTGAACAGAGGAATCTAGTTACGGCCGCGCGAGTTCGTACTGCAGCACGCCGAGCGACGTCCTTCCATCCAGAATCTCGTTGTCGGCGACGGCCGCCAACAGCTCCTCGTAGCTTGTCGTCGTCGGACGGATGCTCTCGTTGAAGTCGAGTTCCTGCTCGGCGGTCGGCTCACAGCCGCGGGCGACGAAGTAGTGGTGAACCGAGTTGGCGATGCCGTTGGCGGGTTCGGCGACGTAGAACTTCTCCATCGTGTCGGCTTCGTACCCCGTCTCCTCGGCGAGTTCGCGGTGAGCGGCGGCGGCGAAGTCGTCGTCGTCCGGTTCGGTGCCGCCCGCTGGAAGACCGCGGTTGACGTGGCCGACAGCCTGTCGCCACTCCTCTACGAGCACCACGTCGCCGTCGGGGGTGAACGGCAGAATCACGACGGCAGGTGGCTCGTCGACGTAGTGGAAATCCGTCTCCGTGCCGTCGGGCAGGCGGACGTCGTCCATGCGGACGTCGAACCCCGGACAGGAGTAGTCGATTCGCGAGTCCGTCGTCTCCCAGTCGAGGCGGCTCCCGTCGTTGGCGGTCCCGCCGTCGGCGTCGGCGTCGGCGTCGTCGTTCACGTCTCGTGGTTCGGCGGCGAGTCGAAAAATCGTCCGGTCGACGGGCGGACGCTCAGCCGCGTCGCCGCGCCGCGAACGCCGAACGGGCCGCCGTCCCGAGGCCGGCGAAGACGAGCCCCAGCGAGACGAGCGTGACGACGAGGTGAATCTCGGCAACCCAGAACGGCAGCGGCACGCTCGTGCGGAGCACCTGTAGGAGGAACGAGATACCGGGGACGTCGCCGGAGGCGGTACCGGTGAACCTGCTCGCGCCGTCGCTGTGCGGCTGTCCGCCGACCGTTTCGCCCTCGGGGAGACGTTCGGCTTCGTACGGGATGTGACGCGTCCGGACGCTCCAGACGGTCTCGCCGGATTCGTTGACCTCGACGATACGCTGGTTCGCCGAGTCGGTGATGAGCGTGTTGCCGTTGGGCAAGCGGTCGGCGTCTCGCGGCCACGCGAAGGCGACGCCCTCGGCTTCGGAGAGCTCCCATCCGACGGTCCAGTTGCCGTCGTCGCCCCGCTGGAGTTCGACGACGCGACCGTTCTCTGAGTCGGCGACGAGTATCGTGTCCTCGTTGAGCCACTGCGGGTTGTGCTGGCGGTTCAGCACCGAGGGGTCGCCGACGCGTCCGTCCTCGGGGTTCGGGTCCTCGTTGATTATCTCGACGACGCCCTCGCCGCGTTCGACGACGACCAACTGGTTGGCGTTGCGAACCGAGACGAGGTAGCGGTCGTCGCCGAGGTGGTCGACGTCGTTGATGTGGAGCCAGTCCTCGCGCGTCGGGTCGTCGGGGCCGTCCGTGTAGATGCTGCTGGCGTTCCACTGCCACGTTATCTCGCCGCCCCGGACGGTCATGATGCGCTCGTGCTCCATGTCGCTGACGAGGAACTCGCCGGAAGGGAGTCGTTCCACGTCGTGCACTTCGCTGTTCGCGCGCGTGCGTACGGGAAAACTGAACTCCGAGACGACCTCCGGGTTCTCGCCGGGTTCGATGACGCGGAACCCGGTGTGGGTACACGGCGACTCGTAGGGGCCGCAGTCGGTGTACCCGCTGTCCATGAAGCCCGCCATGACGCTCCCGTTGTCGAGCATCGTCACGTCGAAGTAGCTGTCGGCGTCGGCGAGTTGCCAGGCGACCTCGTCGTTTTCGAGCAGGTAAACGCTCCCGTAGTCGTGGAGTCCCGGTCCGCCGCCCTGCGAGCCGACGAGCGTCCGCATCGTCTCGTTCGAGTCGGGGTCGTGGCTCTGGGTCGCGCCGATAGTCGGCGCGGTGGCGGCGCTGACGACGACCATACCGGCGAAAAGCGCGACGCCCGCGAGAACGAGGGCGGCACTCGTGCGTTTCGAAACCATCGAAGTACGGATAACTGTCGCGGGAACCACGATGAACGTTCGGGCAGCGGCGTTAGAGTCCGCGTCCCTCGCAGACGTCGGCGTCGCGGTCTCTCAGCGAGTCCCGCGCTCAACTGGAGCCGTGGAGCCGGTTTCGGAGCATTCGGTTCGCGCCACTGACGAACAGTCCGAGGTCGTCGACGTGCGTGTAGTCGAGGTAAGGGTCCTCGCAGAACGACGAGAACAGCTCTCTCGCCGTCGCGCCGAGCGACGGTCGCTCGACGTGCGGGGACTCGTCTCGAAAGAGACTGAGCACGTAACCGAGTTCGCCGCGGAGCGAGTGGCTCCCGCTGTCGATCTCGTACCTCGGGTCGATGCGGTCTATCTGGTCGGTCGCCGCCTGCCAGTAGTAGTACGGGAAGTCCGCACCCGCGTGAACGGTCGCCGGGAGCGACTGCCACATTCGAGGGTTTATCTCGGTGAGTTTGAACTCGCCGGTCTCGGCGTCGCACATGTACTCTACGCACGCGAGGCCGTGCCAGTCGAGTTCGCTCAACAGGTCGTTCGCTACCTGTTCGAGTTCCTCGATGTAGACGGACTTCCGGTAGACGCCGCCGCCGCCGACGTAGGAGTCGCCCCGAATCTGACGGTGCTGGAACGTCGCCAGCGGCTCCCCGTGGTCGTACAGTCCGGCGAACATGTACTCGTCGGAACTCGTCACGTACTCCTGGACGATGGGGTCGTGTTTCATCTCGTCTAAGATGGCGTCGACGTCGGGGTGTTCGCCCGGCGAGAGATGCTTGACGCTCTTGACTTTCGAGGACTGTCCGGGCGCGTAGCCGTCGACGTACCCGTCCGCGAGGAGGTTGTACCGGGATTTGATGATGAGTTCCGGTTCCCAGTCGTCCACTTCGCTGAGCAGTCGCGTCTCCGGCACCGGAACGCCCGCTTTCTCCGCGGCGGCGGCCAACTGAAGCCTGTCCTGCGAGCGCCGGAGCACCTCGAACGACGGGGCGACCAGGTCGACGACTTCGTCGAACTCGTCTCTGTAGCGCGAGAAGACGTACGCGTCCTCTTCGCGCGCGGGGATGACGGTCCGAACGTCCGGACGCGACGCCAAGCCGAGGAGAGCGTTCTTGTAGCCGACGAGGTCGACGTCGGGGGCCGGCACCGAGAGACGTTCCCCGCAGTACCGGGAGGCGAACACCGGTGGGTTGTCGTGTTCCGACGCGACGACGGTGTTGATTCCGCGCCGTCCGAGCGACCGTATCGTCGGGTACGTCCGAGACGGCCCGAGTCCGGTGGGAATCAACACCGATTCCCTCGTCCCACAGTTTTTAGCCATACTTACCAATTCTATTTCGAAAGACATTAATGCACTGCTGAGTTTAGCCCGTTACGCCCCACGTTACGCAGTTATCGGATCGTAAACGCCTGCTTTGTTCCGGTCTTTCAGAATCGAACTCAGCTATCCATCAAACGCCTGAATCCCACCGATATTCGCCCGAGATTCGGAGTTTTTCGCTCGTAATCCACCGTTTTTCGCCCGTAATCCATCGACACACCGACGACAGGCACCCCATTCGATACGTATGGGCGTCCTACTGGAGGGACGCCGCCGGGGACGCGTTCGTGTCCGTCTATTGTCCATTTAGGGGGTGTTCGCCCCTTCGAGGCGGGAGAAAACGGTCCGTTAGGACGACCGAGACGGGTGCTATCTTCGCGGCGTCACCGACTCCCGGGCACCGGATGCCTGCGCCGCTACGCGTCGCTCGCCGTTGCGAAGTGCGGGAGAAGTGGGCCGGCGCAGATTCGAACTCGCCCAGACGTGCTCGCTTCGCTGCGCGCGACTGGTCTGCCCGAATCCGCGTGGCGAACCTTTCACACCGCTACGGGCGACCTGCTGCGCTCGTCGTTGCAAAGTGCGGGAGAAGTGGGCCGGCGCAGATTCGAACTGCGGTTACGGCCACCCGAAGGCCGAAGGATACCAAGCTACCCCACCGGCCCGCACGACTGAGTTGCCCGGGACGATGTTTAAGAGTTGCGAAAGGCGGGGTACTGCGTCACGTCGTGTCGAAGTATCGCTGCGCATGCGAGGCGCACCCAGGATTGAACGCCGCCCCGCAGGACCGACAGGTGTGGCCGGAGTCGAGGTACGACGCGACCGAGAGCCGTTCACCGCAGACGCCGCACAGCACCGCCGGGTCGTCGAACCGGTCGGCGGGCCACCGCTGCGCTTCGTGGTCGGCGAGCGCCTCGTGGCACTCGAAACACGGGAAATAGACGCCGCAGCAGGGGAACTTGATCGCGATCACGTCCCGTTCGGTGTCGTAGTGCTCGCACCGAGTGTCGGCGTCGACGCCGACGCCGCGGAGGGGAACGTCGAATCGAGCGTCGAAGCCGAGTCCTTCGGCATCGTCGCGTTCCGGAGCCATCAGTATCGAGTGTAGGCTTCGGTGTCGAGGTAGTTGTGCGCGACGGTGATAGCGTGGTCGGCGTGC
Source organism: Haloprofundus sp. MHR1 (assembly GCF_005155585.1). Classification (NCBI taxonomy): domain Archaea; kingdom Methanobacteriati; phylum Methanobacteriota; class Halobacteria; order Halobacteriales; family Haloferacaceae; genus Haloprofundus; species Haloprofundus sp. MHR1. The sequence goes on along the minus strand of NZ_CP039833.1, from coordinate 479,093 downwards.
AGCGTCTCGGGGCCGAGACGCACGCGTTCGTCGGCCACGGCGTCGAGACGCGACGCCTCCTCGTCGGAGAAGTCGCGGTGGTCCGAGAGGACGAACGCCGGATTTTTGGGGGGGTCGACGTCGACGACGGGGGTACCGTCCTCGTGGAGCTGCATCACCGTCGACTCGGCGGCGACGGCGTCGAGCGTCGCCTCGAACCCCATGCGGTAGAGCGAAACCCCCGGACTGCTCTCGGCGGGCATGTGGCCGATGGCCTCCTCGCGCGCGTCGAGCGCCTTCCGAATCAGCGCCGCGGTACTCCGCTCGTCGGGGTTCAGCCGTCGGAGCTCCGACCCTTCGAATCGGACCGTGTACTCGTCGCCGAGGACGAGGTGGGTCCGCACGTCCTCACGAATCGCGTGCGAGAGAAAGAACGCGGAGTTGACGCATCGACAGAGCACGTCGAGGCGGCCCGCGCCGCCGGCGATGTCGTCCAGCGAGAACGCCGAAGTCGTGGGGGCGTCGTGGCCGATGATGACGAACTGGCGCATACCGGAGGTGACGGCGGAGCCGCCTTGGGTCTGTCTACTCGCCGCGCGCCGGTCCCGGCGCGAAAATCGTCGGCGTTTTCTCGCTCGGCCGTCCGCTCCGATGAGTGCACAAAAAACTGTGGTTGAATTTTCCAGACCACAACCCGATGTGTAGTTACGTTCGGTCGGAATCTGGCCTTGCTCTGGTTCAATCAACGGTTACAATACCGGTAACTCGGATAAACACCCGAACGAGAGTCGAAAATAGACAAACTGTAGAACCATTTAGAATATGAACCGGCAATCAACGTCTCCAATATTCCACAGTCGTCCAAAACTGGACCTTATTGTTAAATTCTGTTGAGAGATACGTCTGAAGAGCGTTAGGTATTTATATAATCGGCAAAGACGAAATGGTATCCTTCGCGAGTGATGTGACAGCGCATGACGAAAGATAACAACTCCCAACTGATCAATCGGCGTCGAATGCTCCAGGGCCTCGGCGTCGCAGGTATCGCAAGCGTAGCTGGTTGTTCGAGCGGTGGCGGTGGCGGTGACGACACCGACAACCAGAGCGGCAACGGCTCCGGTGGCGGCAACCAGAGCGGTGACGGCTCCGGTGACGGACAGTCCTCCCAGGGCGGTCAGCTCAAGATAGGTCTCGTCAAGAGTCCCCTCGAGTTCGACCCCATCGTCCTCAACGACGTACCGTCCCAGCAGGTCTCTCAGAACATCTTCGAGGGCCTCTACGAGTACGACGAGTCGACCGGACTCGTTCCCGCGCTCGCAGAGGGCGAACCGGAGGTCAACGACGACGGCACCGTGTACACCGTCCAGATCGCCGAGGACGCGACGTTCCAGAACGGCGACCCCGTCACCTCCGAGGACGTGAAGTACTCCTTCGAGGCACCGGTCAAAGAGGAGACCGAGAACGCCTCCGAAGTGAACATGGTCGAGTCCATCGACACGCCGGAGGAGAAGACGGTCCGGTTCAACCTCTCGTACCCGTACGGCGCGTTCGGCGAGACGACGCTCGCGTGGAGCATCGTCCCGAAATCCGTCCGCGAGGAGGACAAAGACGCGTTCAACAACAGCAAACCGGTCGGCTCCGGTCCGTTCCAGTTCGACGAGTGGCAGGAAGGGCAGTTCGCCCGCATCAGCCGCTACGACGACTACTGGGGCGACCTGACGCCGAACCTCCAGTCGGTCGAGTTCGTCCCCGTCGAGGAGTCGACGACCCGCGTGACGACGCTGCGCAACGGCGAGAACGACGTCATCGAGGAGATTCCGCCGAAGCTCTACTCCTCGGTCGAACAGATTCAGGACGCCGGTATCCAGGAAGTGCCCGGCATCGGGTACTTCTACATGGCGTTCAACTGCGCGGAAGGCCCGACGACGGACCCCAAAGTCCGCGAAGCGGTCGACTACTGCTTCGACATGGACCAGGCGGTCCAGAACTACGTCGAGCCGACCGGTGTCCGCCAGTACAGCCCGCTGCCGCAGTCCATCATCGACGACTGGGGCTTCAACGCCCAGCAGTGGCAGGAGATCCCCCACGGCAAAAACATCGAACAGGCGAACAAGCTGTTCGACGAGGCCGGCGTCAGCAAAGACTACTCGTGGCGCATCATCGTCCCGCCGGACGACAAGCGCGAACAGATCGGCGTGACGGTGTCGAACGGGCTGCAGGAAGCCGGCTTCAACAACGTCGAAGTCCAGCGGCTCGACTGGGGTGCGTTCCTCGAACAGTACGTCTCCGGTAGCGAGGACGACTACAACATGTACACGCTCGGTTGGTCCGGTTCGCCCGACCCCGACGCGTTCACCTACTACATGTTCGGCGCGACCGAGGACACTCTCGGCGTCACCGACGGAACGTTCTACCACGACTCCAGCGAACGCGCGAAGACCGCGACCGAGAAGTTCGTCCAGGCTCGCGAGATCAACGACCAGGAGCAGCGCAAGCAGCTCTACACCGAGGGCATCACGACGGTGCTCGAAGACCGCGCACACCTGCCCGCGTACAACCTCAAGAACAGCTTCGGCGTGAAGAACTACGTGAACGACTTCGCGGAGCACCCGGTGGACAGCTTCCACCTCGCGTCGAACCACAACAACGTCTCGGTCGACAAGTAGACTCGTCACAGCCCGAGTCTATCCGTTCAGTATTTCGATACTTACCGTGGAAAACATTCACAACCGTACTGCCGTAGGCTGCAATCAGGGATGACAGACAGCAATGAGTAGACTCCGATATGCGATCGGTCGACTCCTGCAGGCGATACCCGTACTGCTCGGAGTCGTGACCATCACGTTCCTTCTGACCGATGCGATTCCGGGCGATCCGGTGAGCATCATGCTCGGCCCCTCGCCGAGTGCACAGCAGGCCGAAGCCATCCGTGCGAAGTTCGGCCTCGACCAACCACTGTACGTTCGCTACTTCAACTACCTCTTCGACGTTATCCGCCTCGACCTCGGCGAGAGCCTCTACTACGGGGTGCCGGTGACGCAGAAGATCATGGAGCGGCTTCCCGTGACGATGCTGCTGATGGTGTCGAGCTTCTCGTTCGCGCTCGCTACCGCGGTGCCGCTGGGCATCATCTCGGCGAAACGTCGCAACAAGCCCGCCGACCACATCTCGCGCGTCGTCGCCCTCCTGGGCGTCAGCACGCCGTCGTTCTGGATCGGCCTGATGCTCATCATCATCTTCTCGTACAACTTCAACGTGCTTCCGGCGACGAGTCTCGTGATGCCGTGGGCCGACCCCACGACGGTCGGCGGCGCGTCGAACCAGATAGACGTCGTCATCACCGCCATCCAACATCTGATACTGCCGACCATCACGCTCGGCACGCTCCAGATGGCGGCGTTCACCCGCATCGAGCGCTCATCGATGCTCGAAGTGCTGGGTGAGGAGTACGTCAAACTCGCCCGCGCGTACGGCGTCAGCGAGGGGAAGATCCTCCGCAAGCACGCCTTCCGCAACGCACAGCTCCCGCTCATCACCATCGTCGGCCTCCAGTTGACGACGGCGCTGGGCGGTGCCGTCCTGACCGAGACCGTCTTCTCCATCAACGGAATGGGGCGGCTCGTCATTACGGCGATTCAGAACCAGGACTTCCTCTTGGTGATGGGGACGACGCTGATGTTCGGTGTCGTCTTCGTCGTCGGTGTCATCATCACCGACCTGTCGTACGCGTACGTCGACCCGAGAGTCTCCTTCGAGGGAGGTGACTGACAATGGCACCCGACACATCTACCCCCCAGAACACCGACGGACCGAACGGCGGCGCGGCCGGCGAACCGCAGGACGACGAGTTCGAGGCCCGCGTCGGCATCTGGTACACCGTCTCGCAGATCAAACGCGACCCGACGGCGTTAGCCGGCTTGGGAATCGTCGCGGTCATGACCGCCATCGCGCTGTTCGCGTACGTCGACGGCGTCTTCCTCGACTTCTGGTTCGCGGAGACGTTCTGGTACCACCCCAACCGCGACCCCTCGCAGGCGGAGATTCTCCTTCCGCCGTACGGGCTGACCAACGAAATCTACCCGATGACGCCCGGGACGCTCGAACACCCGCTCGGCACCGACCACCGCGGCCGTGACATCGCCGTCCGGCTGTTCTACGGCACTCGAATCGCCATCACGGTCGGCATCGTCTCCACCGGCATCGCGCTGGTGCTGGGGACGCTCGTCGGCGCGGTCGCCGGCTACTACGGCGGCTGGATCGACGACGCGCTGATGCGCGCCGCCGAGACGCTGTTCGCCATCCCGTTCCTCGTGCTCGTCATCGCGTTCATGGCCGCCTTCGGGCGCAACCTCACGTTCGCGATGGTCGGCGTCGGCATCGCGACGATTCCGACGTTCGCGCGACTCATCCGCTCGCGGGTGCTGAGCGTCCGCGAGGAAGATTACATCGAGGCGGCGAGAGCCGCCGGGGTACGCGACAGAAACATCATCCTCAGACACATCGTTCCGAACAGTTTCGCGCCGGTGCTCGTGCAGGCGACGCTGCAGGTCGGCATCAACATCCTCATCATCGCCGGCCTCTCGTTCCTCGGCTACGGCGCACAGCCCCCGACGGCCTCGTGGGGACAGATGCTCTCGGCCTCTCGGCAGTATCTGCTGCCGGACCCGTGGTTCAGCATCTGGCCCGGCATCGCCATCCTCATCACGGTGGTCGGTTTCAACCTCGTCGGTGACGGTCTGAGAGACGCACTCGACCCACGGATCAACAACTGATGGCAGAACCACTACTCACCGTCGAAAACTTGCAGACACAGTTCTTCACCGAGGAAGGTGTCGTCCGCGCGGTGGACGGCATCAGCTTCACGGTGGAAGAAGGAGAGCTCGTCGGCCTCGTCGGCGAGTCCGGCGCGGGTAAATCCGTCGCCACGAGCTCCATCATGCGACTCGTCGAGGAACCCGGCGAGGTCGTCGGCGGTACCGTCAAGTACCGCGACAAGGTCATCCTCGACTTCGAGGAGGGCCCGGACGGCGAGCGCCGCCCGTCCGACGAGATGCTGTCGAACAAGCAGATGCGCGACGAGATTCGCGGTAGCGAGATCGCCATCATCTTCCAGGACCCGATGGAGGCGCTCAACCCCGTCTTCACCATCGGCAGCCAACTGAAGGAGTTCATCGAGATCAACCGCGACGTCTCCGGAACGGAGGCCAAAGAGATAGCCGTCGACATGCTCCGCGAGGTCGGCATCCCCGAACCCGAAGAGCGCTACGACAGCTATCCGCACCAGTTCTCCGGCGGGATGCGCCAGCGCGTCCTCATCGCCATGGCGCTGTCGTGCGAACCGAGCCTCATCATCGCCGACGAGCCGACGACGGCGCTCGACGTCACCGTCGAGGGCCAGATTCTCGACCTCGTCGACGAACTGCAGGACAAATACGGCACGAGTTTCCTCTGGGTCACCCACGACATGGGCGTCGTCGCCGAGATCTGCGACCGCGTCAACGTGATGTATCTCGGCGAGATCATCGAGCAGGCGGAGGTCGACGACCTGTTCTACGAGACGAAACACCCCTACACGGAGGCGCTGCTCGACTCGATGCCGCGCCCCGACGAGACGGTCGAGGAGCTCGACCCGATAAAGGGCGTGATGCCGGAGGCGATCAACCCGCCGCCGGGCTGTCGGTTCCACACCCGCTGTCCGGACGCCCGCGAGGTGTGTCGCCGGACGCGACCCGTCTACCAGGACGTCGGCGGGCCGGAGGGGTACACCCACCGCGTCTCCTGTGTGAAGTACGAGGACGTCGGCTACGAGGACTCCGAACCGCTGGAGACGGAGGCGACCGCCGCGTTCGGCGGCGAGCTCGTCGAGACCCGAGGTGAGAGCAATGAGTAGCACGACGACGAAGTCCGAGGAGCGGGAGAAACAGGAGACGATACTCCGCATCGAGGGACTGACGAAACACTACTCGCAGGGGTCGGGACTGTTCAGCAGTATCTGGCCGAAACCGAAGGTGAAAGCCGTCGACGACGTCTCCTTCGAGATCGAACGCGGCGAGACGCTGGGTCTCGTCGGCGAGTCCGGCTGTGGGAAGTCGACGCTCGCGCGGACGGTGCTCAACCTCGTCGAGCCGACCGACGGAGCCGTCTACTTCAACGGGCGCAACATCGCCGACCTCTCGGGCGAACAGCTGCGCCAGCAGCGTGAGGACATGCAGATGATCTTCCAGGACCCCCAGTCCAGCCTCGACCCCCGGATGAAGATCGGGACCATCGTCGAGGAACCGATGCGCGCCCACGACCTCTACGAAGGAGAGCGCGAGGAGCGCGCACGCGAACTCTTGGAGAAGGTGGGCTTGGACCCGCAGCACTACAACCGCTACCCGCACCAGTTCTCCGGCGGACAGCGCCAACGGGTGAACCTCGCGCGGGCGCTGGCGGTCAACCCCGACTTCATCGTCTGCGACGAACCGGTGTCGGCGCTCGACGTGTCGATTCAGGCGCAGGTGCTGAACACGATGCAGGAACTGCAGGACGAGTTCGGCCTCACGTACCTGTTCATCGCGCACGACCTCTCGGTCATCCGGCACATCTCCGACCGGGTCGCCGTGATGTACCTCGGTCAGATGGTCGAACTCGCCGAGACCGAGGAACTGTACGAGAACCCCCAACACCCGTACACCCAGGCGCTGCTCGGGTCGATTCCGGTTCCGGACCCCCGAGCGGAGGGCCGCCGCGGCCTCCTCGAAGGCGACGTTCCGTCGCCCATCGAGCCGCCGTCGGGCTGTCGGTTCCGCACGCGCTGTCCGAAGCTCATCGCGCCCGAACAGTACGAGATGACCGAGTCCGAGTGGACGGGCGCTCGCCGCTTCATGCGGGCGGTCTCCCGACGGACGTTCGAGGTGGAGAACGAGGCTCAGTTGCGAGACGAGTTCTTCGATCAGGGCGTTCCCAGCGGCGAGGCCGGCGACATCGTCGAGACGGCCATCGACTTGTTGCTCAGCGACGAGTGGGAGCAAGCCGACGAGCTTCTCGAAGAGTCCTTCGCCGACCCGAGCATCTGTGCGCAGGAGAAACCCGACTACGCCGTCGAGACGGAGTACGGCACGGGCGTCCACCACGCGGCGTGTCACCTCCACCGCGAGGGAATCGACAACACCGCCAACGCCGACTGAGGCGAAACGTTGGCCCGTCGTCCGTTCTCCTTCTGATTCGACTCCGTTTCGGCCTCGCTCGGGGGCGAATCGGTTTATCCGAGTTCGATTTCTACAGAGTCGTGCAGGCGACCGTCGCCGGTCGCGACGAACGCGCCGAGTTCGTGAACGCCCGGGTCGGGGAGCTCCCAGGTCGTCCGGTCGGCGACTCGCTTGAGGCGACCGCTCCACGTCCGCTCGATGACTTTCGTCTCCTTGGCCCGGAAGGCGAACGACCCCGGACTGTCGCTCAGATACCGCGACTCGTCGCTTCCCTCCAGCAGTCCGTCGACGGTCCACCCCCAGAGCCGTCGCTGCGGCGTCGTCACCGTCACCGGAACCGGGAGTCGGTTCCGTATCGTGATCGTCAGGTCGACCGGCTCGCCGCGTTCGTAGCGGGTTCGCTCGACGGCGAGCCGAATCGTCAACCCGCGCCGGGCCAACGGTTGCGGGACGAACTGGCCGAGTCTCTCGGCGAACGACCTGCCGCCCTCGTCGAAGCCGTACCGACTCTCGCGGTCCGACGAGGCGGACGCTTTCCCTGGCATAGCGGTTCGTATCGAGCGTCGCGCAGATGGCTCTGTCGACTTCGTCGGAATGTGGTAGGATCTCGCGACGCGACTGTGTATGTAAGCTATCCACGACTAACGTTGTGGGCTATCTCTTTGGATCGCTGTGAATTAGGCGGGACTCGAGGGCGCAGAGAACAACTAGAACGCAAAACATTGTGGACTTGACTAGGGTAGTTTACATATAGAGCATAAAGCAGAGCACGATAGTGAGACTCAAAAGTACAATCAATAGCTTCCATTTCGTGTTGACTACTTCCGGCAATCCAGAAAATCCACTATCAAGCTTCATTTTTTGCTCCCAGATGAATATCGTCTTGTGGTCTCGGCTGTCTCCAAAACAGCTGTTCTCTCAACTCAAACATTTGTCTGCTGGATTGAAAGAACGGTCTATTAATAATGTTTGTGCATTGGTCAGTTCAATTCTGTGTTAAGTTTACCCAGATTCAGACTGAGAAACGTTTACCCACAGATGGCCCTCTCGATACGCGTTTTCAACAGTTGGGTCTGCAGGTGGTTCTGATTTATACAATAGGTACGTCAGCCGAAGTCGCTCGCCGGTGAGTTGCGGTTGTACTGTATGGTTAAGCCGCCACGACTCATTGTGCGCAAGTCGGGTTTCAAACCGCTGCAACTCTTCTTCTTCGAGCACTGTCGTCGAGTTATTGGATACCTCGACGCGTTGGAGTTCGACGACTACAGTATAGTTGACTGACTCGTGTTCTTGATTTCCGATTCCAACGTACAGAGACGTTGCTTCTCCCTGCGTCAGATTCTGTGGATAATTATCCGCGACGAGTTCTCCATCGTCGTTCTCGGTCAATAGATAGAGCTCAGAGAACGACTCTCCCTCCTTTGGGACCGCAACAGCGTATCCTACGCTCGCTACGGCAAGTACGACGCTTACTGCGAGGATGACGTTCAGCGCTGCATCCGTTTTCGTATCCGGTTCAAAGAGCTCTGCACGCCCAGCTGCAATCCACGCGCGATATGGAACTACAAACTGCTCTTCTTTGGGAAGGGACCGTCGGCGATTCGCAGCGATAATCGTTGCTATGATTGTGAACGCACTCAGCGAAATGACGATTGGGACTAAGCGAATCCCCCAAGGAGTGAAGTTGAGGATGAGACCAATGAGTGGCGAGATCGCAATGCTCGTCCCAAACGAAAGTGCAATCCGTTCGAGTCCATCAATTCCCCCGTCTGTGATTGCTCCTTTATCACCATCTTGGTGGGAGTTAGTCTCGCCTGCTTCAGGAAAAAGAGCGGCGATAAACGCATACCCAGGGATGAATAACACGAACGGAAGCCCCAGGATGATCCGCAGTGGCGTCTCACTGATTACCGGAAAGAGCGCGGCAATACCCGTGGCAAGGACAAATACCGAGACCGCTGCCAAATCCGCAGGCAACGTCCGTATTCCTTCAGGCAAGAGAAGACGCCAGTCGAATTCGCTACTCACATTTGCTCCCTACATGTACCCCGTGAAAAATGAGTCGATACTATTCGGAGTACAAGGTACACAGGGTGTATACAGCGGGCGGCACCACCCAACCACTCGCTAAGAAACGTAACAGAGCTACGATTTTATTCTCAGTCCGATGTGATACCATCGGTATCGGTGCTTTGGGACTCTCCAAGAAGCATTTTCACCGCAGACAGGGTATCTGAGGCATCTTTCGCAGAGAGTTCTTCACGCCGATAAGCTGCGTGTTCATACGCAACGGTAAGTTGCTGAAGTACCGTCAGATCAGTTTGTACTGCACTGTGGTCTGCAACTGTCTGGTACCACTCCCAGTGTGTTTGTTGCTCTATATTATCGCTTCTCAACTGCTTCGAGAACTGCTCACGTACTACCGTATAGGCTAGTTCAATGGCATGGTCGGTGCGTCCATCAGCTAAGGCATCAGTTGCAAGACTTAGACGAGATGATGCGGGTGAGACAGATACTGAAGGCTCGGTGACTGGTTCGCTGGTGATCGTTTCAGACTCGTCTATTTCAGATTTTTCGGTCGTCTCCTCGGCTTCGTCTTCCCGACGTCGCCACCATACAAATCCGGCGACGACGACTATGACGATGGCTGCAACTATCGCTACCGTAGCCGTGGTGAGGCCGCTCAGTTGGCCACTCTCCTGGGTTTTGCTGCCAGATTCACCCCCGAGATTGCGGAGTGTGACTTCAGTCACTGCACGTGACTGCTCGAGGTTCGTTTTTTCACCTGGGAACACAGCAGCGAATGCAACCGTTGAATTCACTGCCTCGAGATCTGAGGTCGAAACAGCAGTCTGGAAGCGACCGTTCTCGTTTGTAGTGGTCGAAGCAACTGTACTCCCATTTTGCTTAATGAGCACACTTTGTCCAGCAAGTGCTTTTCCTGTTTGTGTCGTCAGCTCGCCCTGAAGCGCCACTGAGGAACTTGAGGACTGGCTCCCTGAGACACTCAGTTGTGTCTCCGTAGGTTCGACCATCACTGTCTCTACTTGCTCGTCGATGGCGATTGCTTGCGATTGTGAGGTCGTAGAGACAGTGAGTGATTGCTCGCCTGCAGGAACTTCGGCTGGGACCGATTCAGTGAGGCTAAATGATCCAGCGTCAGTCGTTTGGACGGTTCCTAGCTCTACGCCGCCCATTGAGACAACAAGTGGGAGATCGCTCACTTGTTCGTCTTCAACGGAGACTGACCCAGAGACGGTCACTGTGTCATCAAAACTGGTAGTCGCTGGGGCTTCTGACAGTGAAACCGAGCCAGAGACTTGTTCGATAGATGTGTTGAGCGTCGTATTCGATCCATAGTAAATCGATGTCTCTTCAGGTACGTATCTGACTGTGAGTGTCGTCTCACCCTGTGGAAGTGTTCGTGGACGGAATGTGGTTGCAATGTGACCCTCTGCGTCTGTTTGTGTCTGAATCTGGCGTGAGCCAGTATTGAGGATGATGTTCTGATTCGAGAGGGATTCACCGTCTGCGGTCGTCAGTTGCCCAGTGATAGACAGCGGATTGAGATACGACGTCTGTGATTGTTGGGTTGTAAGGGTAAGTGAGGTTTCGACGAATTCTGCTGCTCGGATTTCTGCTTGTTGGTCGGTGATGTTCTGTGTGATGTTGGCGATGCGCTCTTGGGAGTCGTTCGTCTCGACACCTGTTCGGTTGCTCAGACGCTCGTAGGACGTCGTCAGATCCAAGCCGGTTTGACTGACGTTTGACTCATGTTCTGCTAGTTCTCGGGCAAGTTGTCGGGCACGTTCTTCGTCTCCGTTTTGCTTTGCCTCTTGATATTCGTCGTATGTATCGCGGTACGACTGTACGTCTGTTCCGTACTCTTGTTGCTCTTCGCGAGTGTGTTCGAGCCGGGAGCTTGCACCAGTCGATCCTTCGACGTCGACGTACTTGTCGAGCAACTCGGAGTACTCATCACCAATTAGATCACGGCCACGCTGGTACTCACCTTGCTCTATCTCGACTGTACCATCACCCAGTCGAGTCACCATTTTCTCTATGAGATATGCACGGAGTTGGGTAGTGTCTCCATCGCGGCCTGCAGTATCGGGATTCTCGTGACGGACAGAACTGTTGTTCGAGGGCGTCTGGCCTTGTACGTACTCGTCTTCGGTTAGCGCTGGTTGTGCATCTGCGGCAGCGACAGTCTCGCCCGCAGTTGCAACTACCGGAGTGGAAAATACGCTCACCAGCAGAAGGTAGCAAAGGAAAACTGCGAAAATTCGCTGATATAGCGAAGACGAACGGTTCACGATAGGGTCGAATGAGCGGAAGTATAAATTCTCTTTCTTCTCTGGAATGTGTTGAGCTACCAAACAACCGAACAGAACATTCAATGGTTACTGGTGATACTCCCAGAGCAATGCGGCTCACACGAGAAGGCACTGTGGTTGTCGTCTTGCTTGTTATACTGGCTGTGTTCGCAGTCCTTCTCGAAAGAATCACGCTCATTGTCGCCGTTGCAGCTGTTGGCGCGTGGCTTCTCACCTACCAGTGGTCTGTCGTCAATTCGTTCATCGAGGCCAACGAAACGCATTCGGTAGCTCTCACTCCACATCAGTCTCAACACTTCGTAGATGAGGACGTAGACATTACATTACAACTGACGAAGTCTGCAGCGACTGACGTCTCGTTGACTGTTGTGTCACCCCTGCCAGTTGGGGCTAGTGGCTCACCACGTGAGGACCGCCGCGTCTCAATTGCTGGCACTGATTCGAGTGTATCGACAGCCTTCACTCATCAGTATCCAGTTGCAGGGCAATATTCACTCCCAGCAATTGAGCTCACGTTTGCAGACCGGCTTGGGCTGTTTATCGAAGAGCAATATGTCGAAACAGAGACCCAGATTCAAATCACTCCACATGCACCGCGTTCGATGCACGTGGGACAAGGTGGCGAGCGTATCGCCTCTGCGTACGGTGATACACCATCGGGTCAGCGTGGCGGTGGCTTACTGCCGCTCGTTCTCAGAGAGTACACAGGCGAAGACTCGGCGCGCCAAATTGACTGGAAGGCTACCGCTCGACTTGGAACACCCTACATCACAGAATACGAGCAAGAGGCAGACTATCAGACGATTTTAGTCGTCGATCATCGCACCCCAATGGCTGACGGTCCACGTGGTCAAACAAAATTTGACTACGTACGGGATCTCGCACTAGGTTTTCTCGAAGCGGGGTTCGAATCAACGGATTCTGTCGGGATGACTGTTGTAGAGGAGGATTCCTATCGGTGGATTCGAAAGCCAACATCGGGTATTGAGTCACATCAAATACTCAGCGAGGAACTTCAACGACTCGAAGGACCGACTCCCTCTTCGTCCAAATCTCGGGTTACTGTTAGCGGTAGCCGCTTCCGCGAAGAAGGCCAACTGCTTCGACAACGGCTCTCAACAGAGTCGACAGCGTTCGAGACGACACTTCGTCACTATCTTCGGCCAGTGGCGAATCAAACGCAGACACAAGCCGATTCGCTGCAAGAAGCACTTACGACTCTCTACACGCGACGGGGTCGCAGTGGATCTGGCGAAGTTCTGTTGTTCACAGATGACTCAAACCGGCATCGGTTGCTCAATTCGATTTCTACACTCCGAAGGCACGGCTACACGGTTGGTGTTTTTCTCACACCAACGGTTCTCTTCGAATCTCAGAACCTTACTGACATCGCAGCAGAGTACGAACGATACGTCTCCTTCGAGGAGTTCAGAAAACGACTCACTCGACTCTCCGGAGTTTCTGCGTTCGAGGTTGGACCACGTGACCGGCTGTCTGTCCTGCTGTCAAACTCTCAAAGCCACCGACAGCAGTCTCGGCAGGATTAACTGTGCGTAGTAATAGACCCGAATTTATGAGCACTTCGTCGGACACGCAGTTATTCAACTCACGGGGGTTCCTCTCTTCCCAATCGCGAGTCCTCGCAGTCAGTGCAGTTTGTCTGGTTCTTGCTCTGTTTGGTGTCATTGGTGGCGTACTCGGTACTGTGATTGCCCTTTTGGTCGTCGCAAGTACAGTTTTCACAAACGAACTCATCGGATACGCGATTGGGTCGGTTCTCCTTGCTGCGCTCACCCCTGATGCATCGCTTGCTTCGTCGGTCGCTTCGTACATCGCTCTAAGTAGCCTTCTTCTCCCGTTGCTACAGCGATCTTGGGACCAGTCTTTTTTCTCTGGAGTACTCCACTACGGTGTACTTTTAGCGGTATTTACTACAGGAATCATCGCTATCAGCACGTGGTACTCTTCAGCACTCGTGGTGGCTACACTCGTTTTAACTGGCATCGGATTTTGTGGATATGGATTGCACCGATATGAGCGAGTGAGACTAGGCCTTGTCGAGGCAGGTGAGGCTCATGAGTAAATCAACGAACTCCGGACGTAGTGAGGAACGTATGGACGGTAGGGTAAACGCAGAATCAACGCCTGACCGAATGATTGAGCTCCAGGCACAAATTGAGCTATTAGAACGTGAAAACGAGCGACTTCGAAGAGAAACACGCCGTGCAAAGCAAGTTACGCATAGACGGGCCGCACTCTCGCTTGCAGTAATTGGTGCACTCTGTGGGGGGACAGCATTGTTGCTGCCGTCAGTCCGTGACCTCCTGTTTTCCCTCTCTGGAATCGGACTGTTCGGAGCAGTGCTGACCTACTATCTCACACCGGAGCACGTTCTCACAGCCGATGTAAGCGAGCGTGTCTACACCGCTGTTGTTGAAAACGAACAAGCAGTGGTTTCAGAGCTGGATTTAAGCGACGAGCGAGTCTATCTGCCGAGTACCGACTCTGGCGACGTTCGGCTTTTCATCCCTCAACACAGCGAGTACCAACTTCCAGAACCAGAGGAACTACGCTCGGTTTTCGTTGTTTCCGCGTCTGGGAACCAACGAGGCGTCTCATTCGTCCCTGCAGGGCAGTTACTGTTTGGAGAGTTCACAGAGACACACACCCTCTCAGAATCCTCCTTCGAGGGGTATATCTCACAACTCACCGACGCTGCTGTCCACTCATTCGAGCTTACGACTGCGGCAGAGTATGAAGTAAACGAGACTGAGGGTCGGCTTACCGTTGAATGTATAGAGCCCGCCTATAATGGTTCTGTCCAGTTTGATCATCCACTCTCGTCTTTCTTCGCAGTCGCAGTTGCTACTCGCCTTGGATCTGCAGTCTCGACAACGACGACTTTCAATGACGAAACTTTAACGACGACCTGTCAGTGGGAGCCTCTATCCGAGGATGAGTAGAATTATCAACTGGTAATCTAACCAACTGATTGTGGCTGCTTTGGACAAGCAGACACCACCCCAGATTTGGGGATGCACTCCCCCTCCCTTCTCTTTCCCATCAGAAACACAACGTTGGTCTGGTCGTCGCTAATGGGAATTCGTTGCGATATTCTCAGGGAGTGGAACCGAATCAAGAATCGATTGGATGATATCTTGGACAGAGCGCCCACTGAGTTCAGACTCCGTACTCAGTATCAACCGATGCTGCAGGATAGACGGCGCTAAGGCCTTGATGTCATCTGGAAGCACGTAATCTCGGTCATGAATTGCTGCTCGAGCTTTTGCGGCCCGAAGGAAGGCAATGGATGCACGAGGGGATCCGCCATACTCTAACTCTTCGGTGGTCCGCGTTTCCGCAACAATCTGCAGAATGTATTCTTTGATTTTGTCGGCGACAAACACCTGTTCGACGGCTTTACGGGCTGTTTTGAGATCAGCTTGTGTCACTGCTACGTTTGCCTGGTCAGCACGTAATTCCGAGCGCTGGTCGACACGATCGAGCAGTTGGTGTTCGATGTCGCTTGACGGAAGATCTACGACGAGCTTTTGCTGGAAGCGGTCACGCTGTGCTTCCGGAAGTTCGAACGTCCCCTCCATCTCTATTGGATTTTGCGTCGCCACGACAAAGAACGGAGACGGGAGTGATAGCGTCTCTCCGTCGATACTAACCTCTCCTTCTTGCATCGCTTCTAAGAGTGCGCTCTGTGTTTTTGGCGTCGAACGATTGATCTCATCTGCGATTACAACATTCGAAAATATTGGGCCTTCCCGACGCTCGAATTCTCCCGTCTGTGCCCGATAAACACTTGTCCCAGTGATGTCCGCAGGAACCATATCAGGCGTCATCTGGATTCGCTTTACCTCAAGGCCGCTTGTCCGAGCAAACACGTTAGCAATCGTCGTCTTTGCAACCCCAGGAACACCCTCTAAAAGCACGTGCCCGTTGGTCAAAAGAGCAATAGTGAGGCGCTCGACAACCTCTGCATTGCCGATAAGCACCGTATTCGCTTCTTTTTGTACGGCTTCATAGAACGCCGCCGCACTCACGCTACTCATTATCCTCTTTCTGCGCGTCGTTCATTAAAACTCCTTTTATTATGCGTCGAACCCGCTCTCGTTCCCACTCGGGATGTTGCGCTAGAAGATACGATTCTAGCGCAACGGTACGTGATTCGAGATTATCTTTCGTACTACTCTCTGTCTGGGGGTGTGCTGTCTTATCTCGCTGTAGGCGTTGGCTCAGCGAAGTCTCAACGGACGGATTGTACGCCCACAACCCGATGAGACCAATCAATCCAACACCGACGATAGCTTGCAAGAACGCTGACTGGCGAAGCGTCAACAACGCTACTGCCAGTGGTGGTTGCTGACCTGCATTAGAGAAATCAAACAGCACAGCATCTGTTTGTGTGAGCAAATTCCGACTCAGTTGCTCATTTCCTGGGCGGTCAACCATCGAGTTGATGAAAACACTCGGATCTGAGACTACGATTACTCGGCCATCACCGACCCGTTCGCTGACCATGACTGGCCGCTCACGCAGCGTTTCGTTATCGTCAAGCTCTCCGTTTGGTGTCGTATCCAGATAGCTGAACTCTGAGGATCTGGCGAGTACCGTCGAATTGTTTGCTGAAAGTACGGTCCCGTGATTCAGTGAGAGTTGCTCGACGTCTCTGGTGAGATTTGTGTCCGAAATATTCGTTGCAAGTGGCATCGCAGGAGAGCGGTAGTACGCTTCTTCATCACGAAGTGGGCGACCGTCGATGCGGGCTGAAACTCCAAGGTCTTCCAGCAAGGGATTGCTGTGAGCCCCATAGTCCTCAGCGACGACGAGCGTCCCTCCAGACTCAACAAACGCCTGGACTCTGGCTGTCTGTTGAGCGCTGTAATTGCGCTCTGGCGAGATAATAAATGCCGTTGTGTTTGTCGACGCGGAGTCGTATGCCGTCGTGTTCAGTATAACGGCTGACTCAGTATCGGTATCGTCAGCTAGCGTCTGCAACTGCGTTGTTCCATCCCATGCTCCATTGTAGATTCCGAACGCCGCAGCAGACGTACTTGCAGCGAAGATTGCACTTACCGCAAGACAGAGTGCGAGTACTATGGTGAGTAACTCGGGGTACGACCAGTCGCGGCCACGAAGACGCATCTAAAATACCCCCGAGGGAAGAATCTCAAGAATCCGCTGAACGACGATGTAACCGAATACGGCCAATCCGAGGACGATAACCCATCGGAGTCGACTTCGCCATTGGGGTGTGACTGAAAACGGTGCTGTGAGTTCGACGATTACCAAAAATCCGATGAGCGAACACACAAAGACTAGCTCTAAAGAGAGCGCATCCAGCAAGGTGAGTATCACCACGACGCCGAGCATCCACGCTATCTGTGCGTTGATAAACCGTGCTCGACGAACTGTCGTCATAGTCCCTCCGAGGTGGAAACCCACGACTTGAGTCGTTCACAAGACGCGTAACGTCTTGTTAGCCAATCAGAATTCTGTGAGTTCTGATGACGTGGGAGGAAACCGACAGGGTGATTCTCAAACAATACAGACTGCGTTGATTGGTTTCGATACGATTTATGTGACATTGAGTCGTTGGTGTTGGTAGTGCTGGAAGGCCAAACGTGTCTGCCAGTACGGGCCGGTGTAATGCGGCCCCGGACAGACCGTCCCGGCGATGTGCCGAAACTCGGGGACAATGCCGCTGTCCCTCCGAGGTGGTGTACACCACCCGCGAAACAGCCGCGTTCGAGTCCACCGAGAATTAAAGCGGTGTGAGTCAGCGCCTCCGGTTTGGAGAGTGAGCTTCCATACCCCTGTACCCCGGTGGGACACAAACCCCCTTTCGGGAGTACCCGCTCGTGGAATAGAGTAATTCCACACGGGGAACTGCTGGCGTGCAGCCCGCCTGCGAGGTGTCGAGTTGTGGGCCGAAACCCCTCGCGGGGGAAAGCCCACGACTGAAGTCGTGGGTACATTACTAGCTTTCCTCTCTAAGTCCTTGCTTACCAATGTGTCGGCTTCTGTTTGCAACAGTGATTCTGGTATATCCGCCGAGGAGTGGAGCGAGAGTTATTGAATCGACCGAAGAGATGAAGCACCCAGTAGAGTTTCACAGATCGTCAGGTGTCTCTAGCTCAGGTTCATCAAACTCGAGAGCTTCAGCAACGGCCTCTGGAAGGTCTGGTCGTGGAGCACCTTCGTGACGCAGCACTCGCTCAGACTTTTTCGTCTCCTCATAGACAGCGCGTGCTATCGGGACGCCCCGGAGGAAGTTGTGTTCGTAGAGGATCTCGACACCGCGTTCAGTCGGTCCCCAAAATTTCGAGGGGAGATTCCGCGTTGACGCATTCGGTTTATGAACGTAGGCATTGAGGAGACTCACCTCTCGAAGTCGCTCAAGCTGGTCGAGGATCGCGGCCTCGTTCTTCGAAATCATGTAGTCAAGTTCGGCCAGCGACACGAGGTGAGCGGGATGGCCGAGGATTAACTGGATGATGAGATACCGAGTCTCCTGCGAGAGCAGTTCACGCATTCGTCGCTGCTCTGCAAACGGATCCTCGAATCCCTCCGGAACCGTATCGCTCATATCTCAACCTAGCTTTCTCGACTGCATAATGATTTAGGTTAACTAGGTCAATAGAATCGTCGTTTGGCTGAGTCAATTAGGGTATAAAGGATGTCACGCGTTAAGGTGAGATAACGGTGAGAGCCTACTCAACCGCCATACAGCAATCAGAGAGCCCACGACACTCATAATGGGCGCAAGTACGAGTCCTGCCATGAGAACTTGCTCAGAAGCTTGTACCAGTCCTTCAAAGCCAACCAACTGCTCGGCGATGATATTGAGCACTTCTGCAGCAGGTACCGTGAGTACAACACCGAGGACGCCGCCAGCGATTCCTAGCAAGAGCGCTTGAATCACCACGATAGTCGAAAGCGTCGCTGTCGACCCACCAAGGGCACGAAACGCGGCGAACTGCTGTCGCTGTTGATACACAAGCGAAAGCAGGAGATTCACTGTCAAAGCGATACCTGAGATAAGCGCTAACCCAACGAGGCTGAGTCCACTTGCGATGACGACTGCCTGCCGTTGTAGCGTCGCTTGGAACTGCTCTTGGTTCGTCCGAATCGTATACTCTGGATACTGATCTCTAAGTTCGGTGGCCACTGCTTCAGGATTCGTTCCTTCTGTCAGCGAGACAGACACCATCGTCGAACGGTCTCCACCAGTCGTCCCCGTCACTTCCTGAAGTTCGCTGAGTGGTAATACGACTGTTGGCGTGCCAAGGAAGTTCGAGTACGTTGGCGAGATTCCGACAACTGTGAACTCGTGTTGACGTGCACTTGCGAGCGTCCCACCAATATAGAGTGAATCCCCGATAGAGACGTTCAGCATCGACGCTGTCTGTTCGTCGATGACGACCTCATAGATCATCGGCCCCTCATACGTGCCGTTTGCGTAGTGGATGTCCTTCTGATCGATTTCTTTTCCTTCGGTGATTTGTACAGAGCCACCGCGTGCAGGCCCACCGACACCGACGAACGTCTCGAACTGGGAGGTGTTCTTTCCAACATATACCGTTTGGAAGGCCAGTGGCGCTGCTGTTCGGACATCATCACGCGATTCAAGCTCATCAGAAAGCTGGTGAGAGTTCAAGACGGGGTTTTCAATTCCTCCTGCAGTTCCGGGAGCTAGTCGGGCTGTTCCACCAGTAATCCAGAGATCACGACCCGATGAATCAAATTTCTCCTGACCAGTCGTAACGACGCCTGCCCCGACGCTTGCAAGTAACGTTGCAGCAAGCACTGCAAGCGCGAGTCCAACGACCGCGAGCACAGTTCGCATCCGTTCGTGTCTAAGCTGTGCGAGCGCGACGGAGAGCCCTCCGCTGAGACGGCTCAACCACCTCATTGTTGGAGACCCTCCACTGGTTCGATACGGCGACTCAGCCAGATCGGATACGGCGCCGCAAGAACCCCGATAATGACTGCAACACAAATCCCATACCCAAACATGAGCGGATCGAAGAGTGCAATCGACTCGACGCCGAGCAAGTCTGCACTGAGCGCATTGACGACGACGATTCCACCGGCACCAAGGAGTACGCCAACAAATCCACCAATAAGCGTCACAACGACTGTTTCAGTGAGGATGAGAAGTGACTGGGAGCGAGCCGAATATCCAATTGCACCAAGCAATGCAAGGGTCGACCGGTCTGCGAGAATCTCAAGTCCCATGATGGTTCCGACGAGAAGGACACCCGTCACAAGTGCTGTGACGAATGCAGCTAGTGCAATTGCAAGCGACAGATTCGATGTCGAAACATCACGACTTGCAAATCCAGTCTGTGTCACAACCTCCGTACCAGGATAGAACCCAGCAAGCTTCGATTTGACGCTTGGATCGTTTGTCGAGACTAGAATCTGTTGTGCTTGGTCTCCGCCCGTACTCCCAGACAGTGCCTGGAGTTCTGAGAGATGCACAATCCCAACTGGGAGTGTCCCTGCCCCCGACTGAATACCGCCGTCTGTGACGTTTGCGATCTGAAGCGTTCTCGTTGTCCCTCTGTCCGACGCCGTATACTCACTTCCAAGGGACCCATTGAGCAAGTCTGCAGTCCCACTACTAACGACCAGTTCACCGGTCCAACTTCCATTGTACGTACCATTTGCATAGTAGGGGTCTCCAGGTGTAAGCCCAGCAGTCGATAACCCAGCTACGTTCCGCCCAGACTCGTCGGGAATCACACCTACCAGAAGAATATACTCACGAGTCCCATCAGCACCTGTTACGCGTGTGATTTGTGTCTGAACAGGCGTGACATATGAAATTCGATCGTCCGACCTGAGTCTCGAAGTTGCACGGTGAACACCGCCAAGTTGTGGTCCATCAACTTCGACAGCAAGCGAAGATTGACCAGTCTCCTCTGGGACAATCCAGTAATCGACGGACTCACTTTGGATTGCAGATTGTGAGGCAAGCCCCAGTGAGACACCTGTGACGACCGTCAAAAGCATGATTGCAAGCGCGACTCCACTGACGCTGAAGACGACCCGACTAGATGCAACAGCGAGTCGACCTCGGATTCGTGTGACAGCAAGGCTGATGAGGCCACTGATGCGCTGTAGTCTGCGTGAATTACCCATGCTGTGTGTCGATACGCTTTCCATCTTTGAGTCGAACAACGCGGTCCATCCGATCGAGTGTCTGCTTGTCGTGTGAGGCAACGAATACCGCACACTCACTCGTTAGGTCTTCAAATAAATCCAGAATCGAGGCCCCAGTCTCAGTATCGAGCTCCCCAGTCGGTTCGTCTGCGATAAGCAGGTTCGGGTCGGTCGAAAGCGCTCGTGCAATCGCGACGCGTTGTTGTTCGCCACCGCTTAGCTCACCTGGTTTGTGTGAGATGCGGTCTCGTAATCCAACTCGCTCCAGTAACGCCGTTGCACGCTCTTTGCGCTCGTTTCGACTCAGTCCTAACTCAATGAGTGGTAAGGCGACGTTTGCTCGGGCAGAGAGCGCTGGCAAGAGGTAGAAATGCTGAAACACAATTCCGACTCGCTGGAGTCGCATTTGCGCGCGAGATCTTTCGCTTTTGGTCGCAGTGTCTTCTCCGTCGAGAATGACCGTTCCTGAGGTGGGAACGTCAAGTCCGGCAAGGAGGTGCAGAAGTGTTGATTTTCCACTCCCACTTGGACCAGCGACCCCGACGAGTTCGCCACGTCGAACACTGAGTGAGACTGAAGATACAGCAGTGACCGTTTGAGCGGTCTTGTCTCTTCCAAATACTCGTCCAGCGCCGCCGAGGCTGTACGTTCGAGTAACGCCCTCACAACGGACGACAGGCGGCTCTTTGGAGTGTGACATCGTTTCAGACGTCTGCGAACCAGAAGACGTCGACCGACCCGGATTTCTCATTGGGCGCGAGTTTCCCAGACTGCTATAAAAAACTATCCGACACGACTGCTTGAGAAAGCTCTCGTCTCGTTGTGTCTCTTGGTAGTTAGACTGTCATCGAGTGGATGAGAGAAAATGTACTGCTGGAAGAGTGTGCTATCGCAGCCGCTCTTCGATTTCTCTGCGGTTGACGTAGGCGAACGTACCCACGATGACGAGTACGATCAACACCAACAGCAGGATAATCGGTAGCGAGAGAAGACCGCCTCCAGACCCATCTCCGTCATTCGTGTCATCACCGCCATCGACCTCGTCAACAGGCTCGTCCTGGACCGTGAGGACCCCGAGGCCCTCTCCGTTAATTGCGAGGTCATAGGAGCCTGCCTCGTCGAAGGCAACCGAGAAGATAACCTCTGTCTGTTCACCAGCAGGCACGGTCACGTCTTTCGTCTCGATAACCTCACCGTCTGCGGTGAGTTCGACCGAATAGGTGCCTTCTGCGTCACCAGTATTTTCGACAGTCGTCGTGATGTCCGTCGTCTGGCCGACTGCTGCGGTCGTACTCGCAAGCGACGAGCCGCTCAGTGCAAACGACGGCTGACCCGACTGATCGGATTCTTGGTAGCCGACCGCGTAAACCGTAAAGCCAGGCGACACCGCGCGGTAGTTGTTCCCGTTGAGGTGCTTCGTTTCGAGCGTCTGCCACTCACCGTCGTGGAAGCGAAGCAGTTGGACGTTGTCAGGCGAAACTCCCTCTGGGAGCTCCGAACTGTCGAGTCGGAAATTGAATTTGACGTTGTCAATGTCGTCATCAGAGAGACCGTTTGCATTCACCTCGAAGAAACGAACTGCGGGCGTAGGCGGCGTCGTGACGCTACCTGGCTGGCTGTCGAGATCAGCGTAGTCGACATTGAAGCCTTTCGCTGTGTTCTTCATCTGGATGTCGAAGTTCTTGAGCGCTCCACCGTTGTCAACATTGAAGCCGACAGTCTGTCCGCCAAAGACTGTGCCAGTGCTCGCGGTCATGCGGCCGTTGTTCTCTTTGGCCTTGATGCGGTCGGGACCGCGGTCTTCATCGTCATCGCTTGGCGGACCGCCGCCACCGCCGCCACCACCGCCACCACCGCCGCCTCGGGCTTCAGTGACTTCCAGTTGGAATGATCGAGCCGCCGTTGCCCCACGGTCGTCTGTTGCAACAACCTCGATGGTGTACGTTCCTTTGTCACCCGGTTTCGGTGCGATGTTTATTTTCGGAGCCCCCTCAGTATCTGTGTTGAGCTCTACGAAGTCTGGCGCGTTCGCAAGAGACAGCGACAGCGAGTCACCGTCAGGGTCCTCCGCGCTGACTGGGACAATCTTCGAGTTGCCCTCTTGGACCTTCTTATCGGGGATGTATTCGATCGTGGGGTTTGTGTTCTCCTCATCGTAACAGGTCTCACCCTCTGGAAGCATGCAGAGTGTGCCCTGGTCAACCGAGAAGTGCGATGGGTCGTCACCAACGGCGATGTGAACCCAGACGTATTTGGTCCGTTCCCAGTCAGAGTTGGTTTTGACGTTAATGAGTTCATCGTCGTCTCCCGAGATGGCAGTCAGGGAAGCGTCGATTTGCTGGCCGTCGTCGGAACCATCGCTCTCGGAGATAATCTCACCAGTACTGCTGATGCCCATCGTCGGGTCCAATTCACCGTCATCGAACGACTGGAAGGACGTTGCCTCGTCGCTGACACTCACGTGACCGTTGACTGAGGTAATGTCGCTTGTCGCAGTGACGTCCTTGATGTTTCCATCGTCGTCTTTGGTGACCTCGAAGTCAAGCTTGCTGTTCTCGAACTTCGAGCGTTCGTAGACGAGGACCATGTGGTCAGTCGATTCTGACGAGTAGTCGGCATCCGAGAACCGCGAGTGTGCGTTGAAGGTCAGCGTGTCGCCAGGTTTCGCGTAGATGTCGTCTTTTTCTCCCTGCTCTTCGACTTTGTCCTCGTTTTCATCTACGAGATACGTGTTAGATCGGGTCAGGAGGACAGGAACGGCGTCCATACCGATAACACGGACATTACCGGAGACCGAGAGGTCACCGTCGTGGGCGCTGAATCCGTCACTACCATCGAGCGGTTGGACGAGGAAGAACGCGTAGTGGCCAGGTTCGTCGGGCGTGTAGGACGTCTGCAGTTTCCCTTCGCTATCAATAGAGAGGTCGTCAACGACCTCAACGAAATCGGCGTTGTCGTTGACTGCCTGCTCGAATGATTCTTCATCAGTGTTCGAGTCTTCGAGCATCTCCTGTGCAGACTGGCTATCGAAACCGTCGCCCATCTTCGCAACGACGAGTTGAGCATTATTTTCGTCAGCGAATTTGGAGGTATCGACCGTACCGGCGCGCGTCTTGAACGTAAGGTCAATTTCATTGCCGACACGGTAGGAAGAGAGAACCTGTTTGTTGAGTGGGATATCACTCCCATCGACGTTCAAATTCGAGGATGGGGCTCGAACGTTGACAGTACCACCGTATGGGTCCGTCGGTCGCAATGAGAAGGGTGCATAGTCCCAGACACTCACTTGGTTGGTTATCTCTGTGCTTTCGCTTGCCAGCTCAGAGGTTTCTGAGTTGTACAGGACTGCATCGGATCCCAACGATTGGGAGTGTGAACTCCCGACCGCTGCGACGCCTTGGATCCCCATCGTTGAAGCCACCATGAGAACCGCAAGACAGACAGCCATTATTTTCTTAGAACTGAATGTCATTGTGTGAATTCTGTATTCCTAATTGATATCATTTCCGGTTAACATATGGTATCTGGTACGTCCTCAGATGCCGCAAAATCGCGGAGATTAGCTCTCAGCCGATGCAGATATTTTGCGCCTCACAGACAATATTGAACGGAATAGTTTTCAAGGAGGTCACACTGTTTCTTAACTATATGTACGTACGCGTAGGTGCTGTCCTCGTTTCTGTCCTCCTCTTGCTTTCAGGCGGGGCAGTTGTCCTCGCCGACAATCCAGACTATTCGATTAGTGTTCAAAATAATGTAGATGTCCCAGATCGAACGCTTACACTCCAAGGAACCGATTACGATGTTTCTGAGATTGGGTCTGTTGATTCTGGAGAGGACATCGTTGTGAATACTGATGGGCCAGACGGTGAGACATACCGAGTTTTACTCTACAACAGCAACGAACAACGAGAGTATCAAAGTGACCTTCAATCGGGTTCCAGTACCGTCTCATTTGATACAGAGGGGCTCACACCCGGGTCGTATCTCGCTGCAATTTACGGTCCACAGGGAGATGTCGAACAAGTCCATCCTGTTGTGATTAACGCATACGACATTTCTCAATCGATTCCTGCATCGGTAACGGCTGGTGAGACTGTTGACGTTACAATCGATGTCTCTGCTCGCCAGAATGCACCTGAGATGAGTGAAGTAGAGGTTGCGGTCGTTGCGCAGGGAGATACCACACAGCGAGTTACCGCGACGAAGGAGGGTGATGAATACATTGCGTCTGTGACGTTCGATTCGAGTGGCAGCTACGAACTGTATACTACTGTCCGGGGTACAGATACCTACAACGGTCAAAATGAACTGTTGGCACTCACTCAGACACAAGAAATCGAGGTAGCAGAAGCAACAACCGATTCAGGGAATGATGAGTCGTCTGGTGGCTCAACAACAACCGAACAGCCAACCAATACGACGACAACGGCTGCAGTTACCTCGACACCACTCGAAGAAACGACTACGCAGATCTCGAATACGACTTCCTCGACAACGGAATCTGAGACTACTACGTCGACGCAGACGTCTTCGGATGTCATCACGCCCAATGATACGTCTACGGCGGCAACTGAGACGACAAACACGGCAACACCTGGGTTCTCAATGTTGCTCGCAGTCGTTGCCTTGGTAGGTAGCATCTGTGCACTTGCCTTACGTCAACGTTAGGTAGATCATTTTTGGCAGGAAGTTCGTGGACCGTTGGGCCGGCTATAAAGTTCCTTGAAGAATTGGGATACAATATACGTGGTCATGTTCTTGACCTAGCAAGGGTTACTGGGTCGCCGCTACGGTGTAAATTCGAAAGTCAGATATTTTCGGTAGCGATGTGTGACATACTACTGAAAAGCTTTCACAGAGAATCTACCCCAGTTTAGTTACAGTAAGAATTGTCCGTTGCTTATCCTGGACGAGCGTGTTACCTTCGGAAAAATTGTGTAACCTTTTGAAGCCCCGGGTAGCCATCGTAGACCCAGACGACGACGCCTAGGAAAAATATTGCTAGCTCGAACATGAAGAACGAGTCCATTTCCATGTTTAGGAAATGAACAAGGAAACTTGAATCTGACTCATATGGCGGCGGTGGATACAGGGGCCACAGCAAAAATCGAAGAAAGACGACATCTAACTCAAGCAACGGTGAGAGTGCATCGCCAAGTAGATGACTAAGATACCCAACAGCAAATCCAATCCCGAGCGATTTACGGCTACTCCGTCGGGTAATGTAGAGTACGACGGTGAGAATGATCGCAGCTGAAATGAGCGAATGAGTTAGCGAGCGACCAGACGGAATCACGCCGAACGTCCATGCAAGCGGTTTGTCGATGAGATCTGGGAATTGGGTCCCGATTGCGAGTGCGATGACTGGTCCATCCGAGAGACGCCACTCGCGTTGCCAGGTGAGCAGTCGGTACAAAAGATACCCGAGTGCTGCGTGTCCCCATGGCCACATTAGTTGTAACTTCGGAGTCTCTGACATACATCTTCTGAAAACAGAAGAATGGGACGTCGTAGCTGAGCTTAGAATGAGGTACTAGACCGCTTCAAGGAAAGATACCTGTGAGTAGGGAGCGAAAGCGGGCGTCGCATGACGAGGATGGGTGCCTTGCGACGCTCCGCTGGCAGGCGAATCCGGGTGTGTTCGCTTGCCAATGAACTATTCGATAGGGGACAGATATCTATTCTGGATGCTCACCAAGTTAGGAAAGTGAAATAAACCGTAATTTTCACCGAGTACAATGAGAGTGGCTCTGAGTCGTGCAGAAATCGTAGTTCTCCGTGATAGCGAGACGCTCCGCGTCTCAAATTACTTGACTCTGATGTAGTTCATAACTTGTGTATCCGAAATTGAGAATACGAGGACCGAAAGGTTGACACACCACTGCGATGCCCTTGTACGGTCTGACACACCATTTGGGCCGTAGAGTAGCGAGTATTCGCTAAGTGGAATTTGACTCGCTACTATACGATACTGCTTATTGAGCCATGAAGATGATTCCTAATATTATTGGGGAGCCTCGACATCCCACCGATTGAGTACGAACTGCGTTTCAGGATTGAGTGGTCCGGCTCGAGTGGCAACGGCGTCTGTTCCTTGACTTTGTTTGAGACGGGCGTAAGCGAGTGCAGCACAAATCGTATCCGTATCTGGCTGCTGGTGACCAATCACGTAGGTCGATTTCGACATCGTCGCTTCGTAATCGTCTCAGATAGATAGCAGTTCCGTTAGTGAACTGTGAGTAAGTAATGTGCGACTTGGGTGGTACTACGAACTCAATTCTCAGCGGTCTGAAGACGTTATCCGAGGAAATACCGGGTCCAGGGATAGCGCTCAACGAGTGGCTCTCCTTGAATCTCGTACGCTTCGATGTAGGCGTCAACTCCGAGAATTCGACCAGCGCCGAAGGCAGCGACTGAGAGGAAGACGAGCATGTACGCGAAGTCGCCGTTGATGTACCCATGAGCGATGTCCCAATTGCCAAGATAGAACAACAACATCATGAACGCACCCCAGAACGCGGCAAATCGAGTCAGGGCACCAACTAAGAGACCCAACCCAATGAGAATCTCACCCCATGGGACAGCGATATCCACGAAGTCGACGAACCACGCGTTGCTACCCATTGCGACGAACAGATCGGCCACGGGGCTTCCGTTGGCCGGTGGCGCATTCTGCAGGTATCCCGCTGCGCTGAACTCTCCCGACAATACTTTGTCGAGACCGCTCTGAAAAAACGCTAGCCCCATCATGAGCCGCAATGCAAAAATAAACCACACGCTCAGCGTGTGGAGCCTCCCTTCCGCTGTGAACCCCGCGATTGTACTCCGTAGTTGGACCTCTTGAGAGGACATATTCGAGATAGATTGTCAGCAGCTTATAAAGTACCTTTGCTAGTGCAGTACAAATTCGGATAGACGCTCGCAATCTCTGACTTGAGTCTCTGTTCTGGATTTGCCAAAATAGCAGGCTCGCACCAATTGGAAGGTGTGTTCGAAGAACGTAGCAGACACTCTAAGGACAACAAGAGACTCGAGGAGCAGATTGTCAACGGGCCGTATCCGGGCAAGGATATACAGCCCGTCAACGAATCATGCTGACCCGGCGCGGGAAATTGCTTGGAAACCACGCCCCCGCTCACACAGAGGTGGCGAGTACTACGGGTGATGGGCCTTAGGTTAGGCCCTGCAGAGTCCTCTGGGCCCTCCGTAATAAACCTTTCAATTTATCTAACAGTATTGTTCACGGACTTGTGTCCACCGCTTGTTGGCAACCGAGTGAATGTTGGTGTGGTGAATTCTCGATACTCAACTATATGCTCTCTGAGTGCAATACTGGTAGAGCACGAATCACATGCGTAATCGTCATACTACGTCGATTTTATCGACGGTTCTAGTTAGTCGTTTGACGAACTTATCCACTCATGATATTGTTCTTTACTTGCAATATAGGTGGTGCGGACTGAGTTACTATCTCGGAAACGAAAGTGGAACTCGTGGACGACAGTGAACGCAAAGTGCTTGCAGATGGCTGTCCGACGCATCTGGTCGAGTCTCAGTGTCCTCAAGTTCGCGCACGATTCTGATGGACACGCTGTCACACCATTGGTCGAGTCCGAAGACCGCGAGCGTATCGAGAAGCGTTACCGGATGTTGTCTCGCAAACAACACGGCTCTGCGGGGACAACGCAGACGACCGTGCGTGAAGCAGTCTCGAAACCCTCTGCCAGCAATGATTAACTGGCATTCCCACCGTGTGGGAAGCCCCGCCGTGAACGGCGGGGAGGATGTCACTATACAGTACACGCAACGACCTCCCACGCATTAGTGTTGGCGGTGTTACAAAAATCCAGATCCCGGCCAACAAGAGAATCAACTAGTGCTGGTTACCCAATCTCTGATGCGTCGAAATTGATGTCCTCACTGCACTAACGCGCGAGGATTCTCACGTTGGGACGTTGGCTACTGGCTTACGGAGACAATTTCTGAGTTTCTAGAGATGAAGTGAGAAAATCTACGACTTCAGTCGTGGGCTTTCGCCTCGTATCTGTGTGAAATGTGGTCTCTGGTTTACTCGAATATCCAACCTTGCCCTCAAGTCTGGAACTGTAACGTCGAATAGCCGGATTTCTTTCTTGTAGAAAGAGAGGAACCAGACTATTAGAGTTTGAACTATAATAGCCTAGACTCTATCATCGTCGCTGTTCTCGAAAGTGGAGGCGAAAGCTATCCTCGGGAACTAGTGAGATGTGGTTTCTACCTGGCTCCTACATCCAAACCAATACATAGAGGAACTTTTATGATTTCACCCGGTTGTCGGTAACAATACTAGAGTTGTTACATCATATCAGCCACTTGGTTCATGATTTTGAAATTGTATGCTTATTTTTCCTACAGATGAGATATACCCTCAAGATCGACTCGTCAGTTCCCATCTGGGGACGGTATACGCTCGCTGGTCAACGTTGGAACTGCAATCGGAAATGTCGATTCTCTCAGCTCAATATGAGAAATTCACCAGCAAAGAACCACCAGCTTGCATCCGAAAGCAAGAGCATCGCTACGACGAACAGTGCGATAGTGACGATTCGGGAAACGACGGGTCGTATCTGGACCCACCGCGACTGGAACTCCGTGACAACGCCTTCGTGTTTTCCACAGCAGATTGCGCCGAGGATGATGACGAGTGGAGCTTGCGAGATTAGTATCCAAACTGAGTGGGCAGCAACGACCGACCACAGAGACGTTTCTCGGCTCGCGACCACGATAAGTGAGACAAACATCGGGTCGACAAATGCAGTGAGTGCAAAGAACAATCCGAGCCCGACGAGCGCTGGCAGGCTCGTCCCTCGAGGAATACGTGAACTGGGTGTCTGAGTGGTGGAGTTCTTGAGTCGAAGAAGTCCCCAACCCAGAAATCCAACTCCGAGTCCGAATTCGAGTGTTGCAATCACTGGATCAGTTGGGACAAAGACCGTCCAGTCGAGTTCGCTAATTCGAGGACCAAGGACAACTGTAAGCACCGTCCCAAAGACGAGTGTGCCAACAATCGAAATGAGCCCATAGAGAGTGACGTCTTGTTTTCGAGCCCCACCGCTAAGTGCTCCAGCTGCGAACAACGCTTTCGTAGGATCGAGGCCTGCAACGCCAAGTCCCAATGCAGTGAGTACGAGTTCGATCATTTGTGGGCTCTATCTGGAATGTCGAATGGATTTCAGTCCCCGTTCTGACTGGATGAGTAGTTTGTTATAACTTTTCTGTATGTGGTCTGTGAAATATTGTTAGAATATACAGAATGTTCAATTTGAGTGCTAGTAATCAACTATCGATACGTGTCTCCTTACTTCGAACGCACCCACAAGTGAGAAGTACGAAGACTCGCAGAACTACTGCAATGGGTACTGGTATACAGTTGTTTGACGAATCTGAGTTCGCCCGCCTCTACAGGTCACCTGCAAACGGCGACGGGTGGGTAGACGTCCAGCAGTACCGACGCCTCCAGGAATACGTCGACGATAATCCGAATACGACCATTTCTGGCGCTGCACGTGCGGTTGACATTCCTCGTTCACGCGCTCGACTCTGGTTGGGCGACAGTAGACCCAATGCAGTACGCGGACTTGACAGTGCGCGCGAGCACAACTGGCTGCCGCTGACATTCGATTCGCCGATGGTACGCCCGTTGACGGTGCTTCTCTCTGGAATCTTTTCGGGGGGATGGGTCGCACACGACTACGTTCCAAGTTTCACCGTTGACGTCAACGAGAGAGGGGTCAACAAGCAGATTGCGGAGGCACTACATGAGGCCGGCGCTGGATTGGAAGTGTCGCCCCGTCAAGAGGGCCATGTCGATATCAGAAAGCCTGCGCGCGATACCGGTGTGCTCGGTCGCGTGTTGGTCTGTCTCGGCGCACCTGTGGGCAAGAAATTCGAAGGTGACGTGCAGTTTCCGACGTGGTTGTTCGACGCACCGAGTGACGTTCGAGAGGCGTTCGCCGACCTCTACGTTCGCAATCGAGGCGTTATTCAAGACGGTGTGTTATGCATTCGCGAAAAGCGTCCTGACGCCTACCACGAGTCGCTTGCGGCGTATCTCTCGGCAGTGTCGGGTGAGCGTGTGACCGTTTCCGAATCGGGAACGGTGATGTGTTCTGTGGATGCGACGAAGGTACTTGGCGCGACGTTTGAGGATGTGTCCGCCTGAGAGGATAGCGCTCGTAGAGACACCGATACTGACTTCCCTGTCTGTGAATCGCTATACTCCGACCACGTTCGACATCGACTCGTTCACTAGCAATCTCCAAGTCAGTAGGTAAAGAATGGGTGACAATTCAACTGCAGATACAATCATGTTTCTTTGAGGATTGATTCACGACGAACGTATGTGTCTCATTGGCCAACGCAAACAGATTCTCTGCGCGTTCTCTTGCGGCGAGACCGTCTTGGTAGTATGTTTTTGCTCGATGATTTCGCCACAGATCTTGGAGATTGGTAGCGACGTGTTCTGAGAGGATTCCGCGTCTGATCGCTTCCGTATACACGCCCGGATGTGTTCCTGGGAGATCTCTAGGTTCGATACCGCCTTCGAGCAGTTTGAATTCGATCACTCGCTCGATAGCGACGAAGGACGCTTCAATCACAATTGTATAGTATCCCTGTTCGAGAAGCACCTCAGCACCTGCAAGAAGTCGACATGACTTCCGGAGTTGGAGGATATCTGCCTCTCTTGTTTCCAGTCCGACTTCGATTTCGTCAGGCCGTCGGTCGAACGCTGCCTGCACTTCGTCAACGAGTGTTTCAATTCGATTGCCGCTCATTGCTCAGCACCTCCTTTCTAACCTGCTGGAAGGCTTGACTACCGAAAACGGTGACTCCTTCTTGGAACAGCTCTTGAAGCTTTCCACTGGCTCGCTGTGCACTTTCGAGCGACTCAACAAATGACTCGAAGGTGTACCGATCGCCACTGAACTGCTCTTCGCTAAGCTCGGTGATGATAGTGGAAACTGTACGGCGGGCAATCGTCCGATCACCGTCGACGAGGACGAACACGTCGATATCGCTTTTTCGATCGGCTTCACCACGGGCAACGCTTCCAAACACGAGCACTCCGAGTAATCGATCGATTTTATCCTCGTTGTCAACAGCAGCTTCGACCCGATTTACAAACGCTCGAATGGGCTCGTGGTACTCCGTTTGCTCGATTGCGAGTATCGGATCGTCCTTCTGGAGAGTTGCAGGATTGATTGAGATGTAGTTTCGTTGGGCTGTCTCGCGTATGCTGATGACTTCGAGCTCGTCAAGGAGTTCGATTGCCCGCCAAATCGTCGACCGGCTGTGATCTGTTTCGCTTGCTAGCTCTTTAATCGTGAACTCAGACTCATGCGCATCAACTAGTATTCGCAAGATGTCGTCAGCCGCCCGAAGTCTGAAGATTTTCGTCTCACTACCTGGGTGGACGCGAACGCATACCTTTATCCCTTGTTTCGTCTCGTCGGACACTGTCCGAGTATATGCAACGAGGTATAATAAACGTTAGTTGCTGATCGAGATGTGGGGAAATCTGGTTGTGACCTCTCCCTTGAAATCGAACAGATATATTAGAAAATAAAGAAAGTTCCAAAGACCGGTAGATTCACAATCGTACTGTCAAACCTCTATCTATGAAATTGGTTCTCGTTGGGATTGGACACGCAGGGGGGAAAATCGTCGAGGCATTTTACGATCGTGAGACGCAGAACCTGCCAGAGTTCGTCGTTGACGCCGTTGCGTTCAACACGGCCCGTGCGGATCTTCACAGTCTCGAGCGTATTCCGGAGTCGAATCGATATTTGTTCGGTCAGGTGGATGCCAAAGGTCATGGTGTCGGTGGTGACAGAGACCTCGCAGCCTCGCTTGCTGCAGAAGACAAACACGAGCTTCTGGAGGCAATCGATTCGATTCCAACGGCGCATGCGGACGCCTTTCTTATCGTCACCTCGCTAGGTGGGGGCACCGGAAGCGGGGCCGCTTCAGTGCTCACAACAGAACTGCAGCGTCTGTACTCACAACCTGTGTATGGGCTTGGAGTGCTTCCAGCGGAGGATGAAGACGAGATCTATGCGGTGAACACGGCGCAATCGCTTCAGCGGCTCGTTCCCGAAGTCGATCATTTGCTCTGCTTCGATAACGAGACGTGGGTTCGCAGTGGAGAGACAGTCGAAGACGCGTACGAGCGGATTAATACCGAAATCGCTCGGCGACTCTCTGTGTTGTTTTCTGCAGGGGAGGTCACAGCAGACCGCCCGGTCGCAGAAAGCGTCGTCGATGCGAGCGAAATCATCAATACACTTGGACAAAACGGCATCTCAGCTGTCGGATACGCTGAAAGCCAACTCGAGGAATCAACGCAATCGACATCTCGATTCGGCCTTTCAAACCTGCTTGGATCGGACTCCGAACCGGTCGATCCGATACAGGCAACCAGCCGGATTACGACGACAATCCGCAAAGCAGCTCGTCGACGACTCTCTGTGTCGTGTGAACTCTCGAGTGTCGAGCGTGTGTTGGTCGTCGTGAGTGGCCCACCACAGTGGTTGAATCGAGACGGTATCGAAAAGGGGCGACAGTGGATCGCTGAGGAAACTGGCTGTCTCGAGGTTCGGGGTGGGGACTATCCACTTCCAAATAGTGAGGCTATCTCAGTTGTGATAGTGTTTTCTGGGGTGAGTGAGGTATCTCGTATTGACGATATCCAAGCGGTGGCTGCAAAGGTGCAAACACAGGAGTCGGCTGAGTCGGAGGAGGAATTCGAGTCGTTCGTTGGCGATGAGGGTTCCGTCGAATAGGAATCAACCTTGTTCATTACGCAATCTGCGACCTTCGAATCGAGTCCTCCGAGATGCTCGACGGCCTGAGCGATGTATTCGACCTCCGTCATTCGTCGCCGTCGAGTCCACGACGTTCCCGCACTTCGTCGGCGCCGTAGGCCTCGCCGTGTTCCGCCTGTTCGCGGCTCTTTTCGAGGTCGTCTAGCGTCTCTTCGGAAAGCGTAACCTGTGGATTCACCCAGTTGCGAAGCGCGTCGCGGATCGCCTCGGGTTTACTTGAATACCCACGGCGTTCCCACTCCTCGTCGATTTGGTTCAGAAGCGGTTCGGGAACGCGGACGTTGATCTTCTCCATCCGGTTGTCGCCGGCGTTCGTGTCGGTACTCATACGGTGTGATACAGCGGTGGTACAGAAAGAGCGTCTCAAACTTGAGTACAGCACCCACCTATTGCACGAATTTGCAGAACCTGCCCGCCTTTATCGTTGACACCGTCGTCCTCAACACAGCTCAAGCACACCTTCACATCTTCAATTATATTTCAGAGGCAAATTGAGATTTGTTCGGTAAGGTGGATGTCGAAGGTGATGGTAACGATCCCTATTGGTTGAGTATGAACTGTATTTCAGTCGTTGGTCATCGGCTCCCCAAGTGGGAACTCGAAGGAGTCTTCTGCTTCAGTAAGTGGCTCACCGTCTTGATAGATATAGACGATCTCACCATCGAGTATGGCATAGCGAGACTGTGAGACGTCGTAGACGATTCGTTTCTCACTGTCAATTGCGACATCAACGAGATCCTCTAGGGTCTCTATCTGAACCGCTTGGTGTGTGAGATTTTGTGGGAGCGTTCCGGCAGAAATCCACTCTGCGTAACGCGCTTTATGCAACGCCGCTCGTTCACGTTCTGGATCACAGTCATCGGCGTATACCACAGTTGCGACGCTGCCGACTGCACCACTGAGCGCGACGAGCACAAAGACGAGTGTCGTGTGTGGAACGACGACTAAGCCCAAAATGGGCAGTGACAGGCTGAAGACCTTCGAAGAGAGTGGCTGTATCTGGTTTTCAGTTGTTCTGTGTTCGTTCTGCATCGAGATGTGTTCGATCTCGTAGGAACCATCTCGAATGACTATCTCTCCACGGTCGCTCAAAAGTCCCTCGTAGGTATCTGTCGAGTACTGTGAGTCGACCTGGAGATACACATAGACACGCCCAGCATCCCTTATTTCGGATTCTAACTGAGCGACGCGTTGGTCAACTGCAGAGATATTCACCGGTGCACTGCTCACAACTCGTTGGCTCGGGGTGGCGACATTCGTCTTTTGGAGACGCTGAGTCTGTTTCCAGAACGTCTCGCCACTGGACGTCTCTGCTTCATACACGAGCGAAATCCGTTGGGTTCCCTGAACTGGGGCACCACTCGACGAGTTCGTCACTGCACTCACTATTACAGTGGGGGCGCTGCTCCGAGGGTAAACCGGCATATTCGAAAGTGTCTCACCCTGTGAATACAGCGCTGAGTCGTGCTCAATCGTTGCCCGTGAATTGATGGCCGTCTCGATTGTTTGGCGATCGGTTGTTGTCGTGACTTCAGTCGTTGGTGGCGAAGTGAACGTGATTCCAGCTCCAAGGATGCTGATAAGCGTGAGAGCGATACAGATTCGGAAGATGCGCCCGGACTGCGTCGCCAGCAAATACCGGAGTTTGTGGATGCCTGGAATCATTATGCGGTGATTGGTACGTATCGATTTGGTGCGTTGACCGTCAGTCCCCGACCCGATGCATTCACGTGGAAATACAGTCGCTCGCCATCGAGAGTGGAATCTGGTGCGATGGAGACATCGATCGTTTTAGAACGCCCATCGGGAAGCGAAAACGAAACGTCGTCACCGACTATCTCACCGTCGACGACGAGATCGCCCCTTTCCGTCGCGTTCGAATGCAGTTGGACTTCAACCGTTACATCCGTCTGCAAGTTGTTCGTGACCGTTACCAACTGGTTTTCCTGCCCGATCGTAACCGACTGGGCACTATCCAGCTTATGACTACCCTCAGAGTCGGCAACGACCTCAAAGGTTGAACCACGAGAGACGCTTGCCGTAGAGAACGACCCAGCCGGAACGACAAGTGATCCGACGAGTATGATTCCGACAACGACACAGAGTACTGACGACCGGCTTCGGCGTCGAGGGTGGGTTCGTGATTTCATCTGAACGAGTTCCTGAATGGACGCCGTCGCGACCGACTGTGCAAGAGCTGTTTTCCGTCGACAAACACCCACACGAGTAGATACAGCGGTCCAATGATCGCAGACATCGTCGCGACCGCAGCGAGGAGTGGATGAATCGCCTGTAAAGGCGAAACTACACCGTATGGCAAAACGGCAGGATAGCGGTAGAGCTGAATCGATGCCTGATAGGGACCAGGTGTACGCTGTGGCGGTACTCGGACCTGAATACCACTTATTTGGGTGGTTTGCTCACCTGCTGTAAGTGTGAGCCCTGTTGCTTCGATGAACTCGTGTGTGTACGCTGGGCGGCCACTGAACTCGACATCAACTGTTCGCGTTGCCGACTCACCGACCGGGATGATGTGATCGCCAGGCTCTGCAGTATCGCTCGCAATAAACGTCAGTGTGGATGTTGGCGCACCAAGAACGAAGGCCGCAGAACTACCGATAATGGCCATTACGACGAGTGGAATGAGAAGCGATCGGAACCGAACGATATCTCGAGTACGCGTCTTTCCACCAGTGAGGCCGGAGGTGACGATGAGAAGCCCAACGCCGAGTTTCCAATGCGTCTGTATGAAAGCGACAACCGTCCCAAAGTAGGGCAGCACAAGTGGTTGCCCACTAATTGTGGCTACTTTCCCCAGTACTTCCTCGCTCGTGACGAGCGGATACCCAGCGCTTTGGTCCGTTGAGGGATTGTTGTCGCCTTGAGTAATGAACCCATCCTCAGTGATTTCGACAACGCGATGGGTGACGTGTTCACTACGTTCTTCCGAGTAGTACGTGAGTATGTCCCCGGCTTCGATAGTCCCCGTCGGCACGACGAGATATCCGTCTCCCTGCATAATTGTCGGTTCCATGCTATTACTGTAGACGTACGAGAGGTGGATCGGTGAACTCGGCAGTATGAAGACGAGCAAGCAGATTATCGTTCCAACGTAGATCCACCGGTTCATCGAAAATGGAAGGTATTCGATTAGGCGGAGATGGTGAGCTCTCCAGTGAGATCTGCCGTCGAAAGATCGACATCCGTCGTGTCGATTGTGAGCACGACATAGTATGGCGTATCGGCAGTCGCCGTGAACGAGCCCTCTGCTTCCTCGCTTGCAGTCGTCTCCGAGGTTGCAGTAGAGTCGGTGTCATTCCATGACAACACTTCGAACTCCACGTTTGGGTTGGTACCAGTCGAACCATCGGGGTCAGCACCCCCGGTGAACGTGTAGGAAAGCGTCACGTCACTTCCTTTAGACGGCGTAATGGTGAATGCGTTCGCCGTAGTCGGATCAGCCACATCACCAAAGACGAACTCTGAGTTGGCGTTCAGAGATGGGAAGTTAATGAGTAGCTCCCCTGTCGTGGCATCCTCGGTGATTTGAGTGAACTCAGTACTTGGGTCAAGCGCGATGAGTGCCTCGCTGTCTGTCTTAACGCCAATCGTCGCCTCACGAGTGACCGTTGCGCTCGTATATGCTGTTGCTGCGATACCGGTGCCCATGATGGCACCAACCGTTGCGATGAGTGTTCGTCTCTGCATCAACTATATTGAAATACTGCATCCGAGGATAATCTGTCCTATTGGTATATAGGTCGGCGTGTGGAGCCTACCTACTCATCTAACCTCTCTTTAGAATCTGGGCCAAAT
This sequence comes from Haloprofundus sp. MHR1, assembly GCF_005155585.1. Classification (NCBI taxonomy): domain Archaea; kingdom Methanobacteriati; phylum Methanobacteriota; class Halobacteria; order Halobacteriales; family Haloferacaceae; genus Haloprofundus; species Haloprofundus sp. MHR1. The sequence continues at coordinate 441,725 of NZ_CP039833.1, read as the reverse complement.
GTATTCTGGAAAATTCGGTTGGTGCCTTTTCGAATATGCTGCTGAAACGTGGGTCCAGAGACACCGAGACTGGCTGCGATTTCCTCTCCTGTTTTGGTACGGGGCCACTCAAAGTATCCCTCCAGATAGGCTGTGTGCAGTGCTTGCAGTTGTTTTTCGGTCACGAGGTTCGCAATCTCATACTGTAAGCCACTTACCGCTTGCTTTGGGACCGCCGTTCGTCGAATCAACTCAAGGTGTGGTAATTCCTTAGTACACGCTTCGACGAACGACCGAACATCCGTCGAATCAGACAACGTTACCGAGAGACTTCCGCCTTTGGGACGGACAACGAGAGACTGAACCGAGCCGCCATGGTTGGAAATCACCGATGGGACGGTGAGAGTAGATGCGACGAGTGCAAGCAAAGCAGCACCGCCAGACGAGTCGACGAGGTTTGCGTCTGTGATATGTGTTGATTCACGGGCTGTTTCGAGGACAGAGTCTGGATTCTCAGCTTCGAGAGCGACATACACTAACCACGAGTCATCTCGATGCGGCGCAAGCGCTTCGACGGTAAGCGAACAGTCTGCGGTCGCTGCTAACTCGAATAATGGGTCATCGGGTGATTCAATCTCGAACTCGAGTGAAATCGAGTGTCCAGATAAAAGCGCCTCTTTTCGTTGAACTGCGCTAATCGCATTCCCGATATGGGCTGCTAACTCCTCTAAGACAGCGACCTCTTCATCCGCAAAGAGTCCTGGCTTCTCACCATAAACCTCGAAGAAGCCGTAGTGGTGGTTCCGGTCTGTAAGCGGAAAGCAGGCAACGCTGTGAAATCCGTTGGTGAGCGCCATCTTCCGCCATGGTTCATCTGTACTCTCTTGGAGGATGTTTTGGATGACGACTGGCTTTCCTGACTCAAGGACTTGCTGTGGGCGAGATTCGACGTTGTTTTCCTCATCACAATGCTTGAGAATCGAATCAAGGACTGACTGTTCCTTCCCAGCCCATTCATGGGCAACGAGTTCTGTTTCAGACTCGAAATCGCCGACCCAAGCGAACGAGTAGTATTCTGCGTTCGTCAGTTCCTCACAGACTGCACGTTCGACTTCAGTGTGCGACTCTGCCTTGACGAGCGCTGCGTTGATGTTTCGGATGATCCGGTTGATTCGGTTGATTCGTTGAAGCTGTTCGTTTTGCTGTGCAAGTTGGGTTTCTTGCTGGTGAATCGCTCGATCGCGCGCTGTGCGCTCAAGCGCTACTTCTGTATTTGCTGCTTACAACTCGGCGAATTCGACGTCGCTGTCGTCAAAGATGCCCTGCTCTGTGGCACCTGAAAGCAGCAGGCCATACTCTCCAAGCGGAACGTACAGTTCAGTCTCGATGTCCGTCTCTGGATTATAGACTAACCTGTTTTGCGAGACGTTTTCGACGACGCGTGTCTCGCCGTCGATAAAGACGTCCCACGCAATGCTATCACCGGTAGAAAACGTCGGAATCTCGTCGAATAGCTCGTACGTATCGTCGGTCGAGGCAGTAGGGCACAGGCTTGCTGTGTCATCATCCCAGAGAAACACGGTGACTGCAGGTAATTCGAGGATGTTAGCTGCTGCGTTGACAGCTGTTTCTGCAATCGATTCTGGTGTCCGCGCCTGCATGAGTTCGCGTGTCGTTTCATGGAGCGTCTTTAGCATCCGTTCTCGAGTCCGAAGATCGGATGCATGCTTTAGCTGATTAAGCGCTGCAGTGCCGTTTGCAGCGAGAATCTCGGCTAGTTGTTGGGACGCCTTTGAGAATGGTTCGTTCTCAGTCAGTCCTACATTGAGCGTTCCGTGTTCTCCAAGTGGGTAGTAGTATACTTGCTTCAGTTTCCCTCGGTCTCTTCCATCATCGATATCTTCCACGCGCGTGTAATGTTCGGAAACACCGCTTCGATAGACCCGAGAGACGGGCGCATCTTCGTTTATGGAGTAGTCTGGAAGCGTCGAGAAGACCGCTTTCGTCTCATCAGGAACGCCAACGGGGAGGAGTCTGTCACCCTCGATGAGCTGGACTGTACTTACAGGATTATCGACGACCTGCTTGGTTGCCATCGCAACGATTTCTGCGATCTCTTCTCGAGAAGTTGCTTCGAGCAGGTTACGCGTTGTTGTATGGAGGCCGCGGAGTGCTCGCTCGTACTGCTTTCGATCAGAGATATCCCGTCCGACCCCACAAATTCCGATAACGTTTCCCTCCTCATCGCAAAACGGGCTTCGACTGAACTCAAATGGGATCTGCGTTCCGTCTTTGGTGAGGAGGTCAACCTCCAGTCTCGGTGGCTCTTCTTCGAGCGCCGTCGACAACGATTCTTGGACTCGTTCGTGTTGCGACGCTGGAAATAACTCACTCGGAGTTAGGGTCTGGACGTCTGCATCCGTATATCCAGTTGTAGACGTTATCGCGTCGTTCCAATACTGTGGTTGTCCGTCTAAGTCCGTGACATAGACCACATCATCAATCGAACCGAAGAGACGGTCGATAACCGTGAGATTCTCTTCGAGACGTTGCTGTTGGCGGTACCGATGAACGAATCCAGTTACTGTCTCTACGATTCGGTCGACATGATTGAGACGGACGTCTTTTTTGAGATAGCCAGTGTTTGCCGTGTTGACCGCCCGACTAGCAATCTCTTCGCTTCCTGCACTGGTAAGCAAAATAAATGGGATGGCTGTATTGGTCGCTCGAATCGTTTCGAGTACCTCGATACCATCCATTTCAGGCATGTGATAATCGCAGAGAATACAATCAATATCTTCAGTCGACTCAAACCGCGCAATTCCATTCTGAGGGTCTGTTTCCGTCGTAAACTCGAATGCTTGATTCGTTTGCTCGAGAAGAATTTGTAATAGTTCGAGGAAATCACTATTGTCATCAATTAAAAGGAGTCTTATTTCGGTGTTAGAGGGCATTGATATCCATATTATTTTCTGCGCATATTAGTTGGCTGGTTTTGAAGTGAAGAATCGACAATAAGGTCGTGGTAGAGACTTGAGACACTCCCTTGCACTTTCTTGCCGCGTATCGTCGTGCTTGCTTGTCCAAAGACACCGACGCGAACCGGTGATTCGAGGTCGCTGTACGAGAGTCGGGATGAGCCAACCTTAACCAACACAGGCGGCATATGCGTTCAGGTTGTTGGTTAAGACTCGAGCCAATGGAGTTGTATTCGGATTCGTATGACCGATACTAGAGTGTGAAGTCTACCAAGAAGACTCGAAAGCTCAGTCTGTGGTGCCGCCTTCTTCCTGCAGGCGGCGTACGGCTTCGTCAAGACCAACTGGGTAGCCGACATTGACACGCCAGCTATCGTTCCTTTATATCTCGTTGTATTTCGTCAGACACTGCCCGAGTAGACGAAGCGAAGTACAACAAAACGAGGAGACGTTGTCGAGACACGGCTCGATGGACCCTATTTTGCTGAACCGCGAGGAAGGATGTTCCACGTCGTCGCAAACTACATTCACCTCTCACTACAAAGCCGGCCAAGGTAGTGAGAATCCTCGCAAGCTATTTTATCAATCGTATGAGTTCTCCGAGACGTGAGTACAGATGTAGAGCCAAGCGACTGGATGTGCCTTGACCCGTGGTGGTCAGCCTATACAGAAACCCATTCAATTGCTCGAAGTCACGCTTCAGCGCACGTATTCGGCATGCAGCGGTTGGCACATTGTTGGAACGAACTCGATCCGTGGTGGCAGGTGTACACAGAATCTTCGCCTGTCGAACAACGCTCTCCCTCGGTGCGAACACTCGGTTTAGAACAGTTGGGCGAATATTGGGACGAACTTGACCCGTGGTGGGACGTCTACACCGAGACGGGACATGAAACAGCAATAAAAATCTCCGAGCTCCTCGAACAGTCCAATGAAGAGTGGAAGGCCTCTGACGCACCCTTCGACACAGACCCGTTAGCTGTGGATTTGACGAACGAACGAGTTCAACGAGGACCGCTTCAGCCAAACGGTGAGGTAGCGTGGTCGCGGTGGTTGGCACAACTGTTGTGTCCGTCTGCAGCGCTTGTCTCAGAGCTCTTCGATGTAGCCGTGGAGCACCCTCCGAGCGAGGTCATCCGGGAAGCACGTCTTTCAAAAAAAGAAGGGGCTTTCCGACGACCGGATATTCTCGTCTGTGACGCCGAGTATGGAGTCTCGATAGAAGTGAAGTTAGGCGATGAGAACTACCAGAAGACAGCCGACACAGCAAGGCTCGTCGAGCAACACTACACCGAACAGGACTGGACGCACGTTCTCTTGCTCCCAAAACGAAAACGTGAGCGGCTTACCTCGATTGTTGAGCCACCACTCAAACCTCGGACCGATGGTCTGGCTCAACTTCACTGGGAGGACCCCGGCCCTATCGACGTGCTCTACTGGCGTGACGTGACGTCGGCACTTCGATTACTTCTGCGTCACGGCACAGTCATTGACGACCACTGGGCAGCCAATGCGTATCTGTTCTGTGCGGTCGCCGAACAACAACTCATGCAGTTCCAGCCGCAGGCAGTAATTGATCGATTGGCTGTCCCCACGGATGTCGTAGACACGATCCAACCGATTGGCATTGCCGAGGTTCTGGAACAACAACTAACATATCTCCGCGAGAGGGTGCGCCCATGACAGACGAATTCCTTACGAAGGGGCTCCAAAACGACCGCTATCTCAAGGCGCTTCAGTTGGTCGACCAGTTCGAAGACGAAATCGAAGCAATGTTGCTTGAATTCGGTCAGCGGATGGTCGACCAACAGCCCGATTTGTTCGATCGAAGAACCGACCCTAGTGTGAAAACCACTCAAAGTCCGTCCACTGGACTAGCGTCTCACCGAATGTACCATTCAATGGACGGACCTCGCGCTCCCGACAGCGGCAAAAACCAAAGACTGCACGTTCACCTGTACTGGATGCCGCCGACAGAATACGCCCGTACCGACGTCAACAGCGCATTACGGGCGTTTGGATACAAAATCAAGTCTGCTGATACGGATGTTGATGACTGGGTCGCAGAACAGACTCGGGCTCGTGACTGGCCGTTGCAAACATCTGGAAACCCGTACGACTCTAACACAGTCTTCTACAACCACGTCAGTTCAGCCGCGGAGATTGAAGAGACTGCAGAGACGCTCGTCGAACACTTTTCGGAGTTCGGAGACGCATACGCAGGTGATTCAGACGAGTAATCGTGATGAGAGAGATACCGCGTTGCGCAACAAGTTGTAGGCAGAGTTTCTGAAAGGGGAAAATACCGTTTGACGAGGGCTCAGTCTGCTTTCGCGACTTCTTCGTCCTGCAAGCGACGTTCGGCCTCGTCACGGTCCTCCGGATAGCCGACGTCGACACGCCAGCCATCGATGCGGAGTGCGTCAATCGTCCGCCCACTTTGGATAAGGAGATTGATTGCATCCGTGATCTCGTATTCGCCGCGGTCGGACGGCTGGACGAGATGACACGCATGGAAGATCTCCGGCGAGAACGTGTAAAAGCCAGTCATCACGAGGTTCGTCGGCGGCTCATCAGGTTTCTCGATGACTTCCGTAATCTCACCGTAGTCGTTCGTGTTACAGACGCCGTAGCGACTGGCTTCCTCCCAGGGTACTTCCTCGACGAGGAATGCGGCGTCAGCGCGCTGTTCTTGCTGGCGACGCATGACATCGCCGAGGTTTGCCTCGAAGATGTTGTCGCCGAGCATCAACACGAAGTCGTCGTCGATGTGCTCTTCGACGGTAAGGAGTGCGTGTGCCAGTCCCTTCTGTTCGCGCTGGTGGGCGTACTTGATCGGAACGCCCTGGACTTCGTCGCCGTAGTAGCTGATAATCTGTTCCTTGTTATGGCCGACGACGACGATGAACTCGTCTGCACCGAGGTGGGCGAGTTTCTCGAAACAATGTGTCAAGATGGGTTCGCCGTCGACTTCGACGAGACCCTTCGGTTTGTCATCGGTGAGGGGCTTGAGCCGAGTTCCTTTCCCGGCTGCGAGGACGACTGCCTTCATAGCACATTCGCGGAACTACTGATATGTATATCTTTTCACTAGAGTGGAGAGTTTCGCTGTTCTGGATTACTATCTGAACATTCTTAGGGAGTCGTCGCAACCACCGTCTCAATGCGCGTCAGCATCATCGGAAGCGGCTATGTCGGTACGACCCTCGCTGCGTGTCTTGCAGAGTTTGGCCATGAGGTCGTCAATGTGGATATCGATGAATCAATTGTGTCGCAAATTGAGGCCGGTGAGGCACCGATTCACGAACCCGGACTGGACGAGTTGATTGCGAAACATGGTAGTAATAGACTTCGTACGACAACCAACTACAGCCGTATCTTAGATACTGACGTCACCTTTCTCGCGCTTCCAACTCCGTCTGATGAAGACGGACAGATTGACACAAGCATCATCGAAGCCGGGGCTCGAACCTTGGGGGAGACACTTGCGAAGAAAGACGACATGCATCTCGTTGTCACCAAAAGCACAGTCGTTCCGGGGACGACTGAAGACGTCCTTGCATCGATCGTTGCTGAGACGTCAGGCAAGACACTGGGTGAGGATCTCCTCGTTGGGATGAATCCTGAGTTCTTGCGAGAAGGGAGTGCAGTTTCGGATTTGCAGCATCCAGACAAGCTCGTGTTTGGTGTGAATGAGACTGAAGCAGCAGATCTACTCACAGAGCTCTATGCACCGCTGCAAGCGGAGGCAGACTCGGAAATTCCGGTAGTTGAGACGGGTATCCGTGAAGCAGAGATGATTAAGTACGCGAACAACGCGTTTCTCGCCTCGAAAATCAGTCTCGTCAACGAACTCGGAAACATCTGCAAAGAATTCGGTGTCGACGCATACGAGGTTGCAGATGCAATCGGCTTGGATGATCGTATTGGTGAGCGTTTCCTCCGCAGTGGTGTCGGCTGGGGTGGGTCGTGTTTCCCAAAGGATACGGCTGCGATTATCACTGCCGCACGAGACGCAGGGTATGAACCACAACTGCTTGAGGCGGCTGTGAGTGTGAATGAGACGCAACCAAAGCGACTGCTTTCGCTACTCAGTAATCAAGTTGACGTGGAGGGAAAACGGATTGCTGTACTCGGACTCTCGTTCAAACCAGGTACGGACGATATCCGACACTCTCGTGCGATTCCCGTAATTGATGGGTTGCTTAGTCGTGGTGCATCTGTTGTAGCCTACGATCCGGTCGCTACCGAAAACATGCGCGAACAGTTCCCAGAGATTGAGTATGCGGAGAGTGCTGGGGATGCACTCGTGGATGCTGATGGCTGTGTTGTCGTCACTGACTGGGATGAGTTCGCAGCGCTCAACAGCGAATTTGATGAGATGAAAACTCCGATTGTCGTTGATGGTCGTCGCGTGATTACGCGACGAGACGAAATCGAGTATGAAGGACTAACCTGGTAGTTAGTTCTGGGCGACTTCAGTCGCGTCTTCGTCTGCTTCTTCGTTGCTCTCTGCGTCCTGAGAAACCGTCGTATGTGAGCCGACAACGCTCTCAGAGAGACCGATGTTCTCGACGGTCGCTTCGGTGTCGATTACCGAGTCGTTGAGCGTAGCGTTGGTGATGGTACTATCCGGGAAGACAACTGAACGAGTAAGCGTCGAATCAGTTACGGTCGCACCAGAGAGGATTTGGACACTTCCTTCGAGACGGGAGTTTTCGACTGTCGCATCGTCGGCGACGAGCGGTTCGCCTGCGAGCGCCCAGTCAACTGCTTCGAGATAGCCCTCTGCAGAGCCAATGTCAAACCACGCACCTGAGAACGTGAATGCGCGGACCGTCTGTCGCGACTGTAGCCACTGGAGGAACCAGCCCGGTTCATCCGGGTTATTGTCCGAGGATAGATACTCGTCGAACTGCGAGAGAACTTCAGAGGGGAAAGCGTAGCAAGCAAGCGAGACAAGCGTACTGTTTGGATTGTCGGGCTTTTCCTGGAAGTTCACCACTTCTCCATCGTCGAGTTCGACGAGACCGTATGCTTTCGCCTTCTCCTTCGATTCGACGTCGTAAGCGGCAAGCGACGGCGTAGACTCCTCCTCAAAGTGGTCGATAAACTCGGGAAGATCAAAACTGAAGAGGTTGTCACCGGCGACGACGACGAGGTCTTCGTCATTGTCTTCGAGATCCTCGCGATCGATGAGTTGGGCGAGCGCGCCGACGACACCGAACTTCTCGTCTTCCTCGTCAGTTTTCTCGACGGACAGTCGGGGTTTCTCGAACTCGGAGTCTTCGAGGTGAGTCTCGAAGTCTGGGGCGAAGCGTTCGTTCGTGCTGACGAAGACGTCGGTGATGCGGTCGTCGGCTTCGAGATCCGAAAGCAGTTCGTCGATGACAGTGGTTTCACCGACCGGCAAGAGCATCTTTGGACGGTCCTTCGTGAGTGGCCACAGGCGGGTCGCATACCCTCCAGCTAAGACAATCGCTTGCATAGGAGCGTACCAACACCTAAAATGTAAATAACTTACTATGATGGCAATTGAGTAGCGCTCTTAGAGGCGAAACTGGCTTTCGGAATATGAGTTAGACGCTAGCGCCACTCATTGAGATCGTAACGTAGGCTCGTATCGATATTCGGTCGTTCCTCCGCGGTCGACTCGATATCAGCAGACTGGGTTTGTATTTGGGCGTCTGATTTGTCTGCCCATGGGTGTTCGATTAGTCCGCGTCGAATGAGCCAACGGTGAACGGCGAGTGTGACCGACCGTTTGAGTCCCATAATCTCTATGAGCGCTATATCTGCTTTGTAATGAGAGCGCTACTGAGTACCATGGACGCAGTAATATCGGTTTTTAGGTGGTTTTGAGATTTGGTAATAATCGGGCAGAAAGACTTATGGGATAGTTGATGTGATTTGTTTGAAAGATGGATCCGAAACAGCATGACTCCCCTGAGCGGTCCGATGACCCAAAGACGGGGAAGCTCCAGTGCCGCGTCTGTGGGGTTTCTGTGTCCCGTTCTGATACGGGGATGCTTTCGATGTCGATTATGATGAACTGCCCAGAATGTGGCGCTTCACTTTGAGCTAATACTGTCTTCGTAGCACAGTAACAACTATGTAAGTTTCCTGATTTGCAGAGACTTCTACCTTCTAAGAATATCGACACGAAAGCAATTCTTTTGTAGGAGTAGTAATCAGTATCTTTCAGGGATAGTTCGCCGAGGTGTGAAATTCACTTGGCGGCTCATCTGCGACCTCCTGGGTCACTCTGACCTAGCGTCAGAAAGGGGAGAATATAAGACAAAATGTCACTGCAAAATTCAAAATCAAATACACTTCAGAACGCACAATCGCTAAACTCCGGAGCAGAAATTGAACTGGACCGCGACCATCCCGGCGATAAATACCTCGTTGACGAGGATAGTGAACAGACGCCTGAGTTTACCGTCGTCATGCCCACGCTCAACGAAGAACAGGGCATCGCCGAGTGTATCCGGCGTATCAAGAATGCACTCGTCGACTTAGAGATGACTGGCGAAATTGTCGTCAGTGATAGCTCCACTGACCGAACGCCTGAGATTGCAGAAGCACTCGGCGCACGCGTCGTTGTTCCGGATAAGCCTGGATATGGGTATGCGTACATGTACGCCTTCGAGCGTGCCCGTGGTGAGTACATCGCCATCGGCGACGCCGACTGTACGTACGACTTCGAGGAACTCCCGAAGCTGTATGATCTCGTGGCGAACGGTGATGCGGACATGGCCATGGGGAGCCGCCTTGAGGGAGAGATTCTTCCAGGCTCAATGCCGAAGCTTCACCAGTACGTTGGGAATCCGTTGCTGACGAAGTTCCTTAACGTGTTCTACCGCGCTGGCGTCAGCGACGCCCACAGTGGGATGCGTGTCTTTTCGCGTGAGGCGCTTGAGACGATGGACCTCAACTCAACGGGCATGGAGTTCGCCTCCGAGATGATTATGGAAGCCGGCGCGAAGGATTTAGAGATTGAAGAGATTCCGATTACGTACCACCCACGCGAGGGTGAAGCGACACTCGAGAGTTTCTCTGACGGCTGGCGACACGTGAAGTTCATGTTGGTGAATGCGCCTGGGCATCTCTTCTCGATTCCAGGGATGGTTCTTGGAGTAGTTGGGATGCTCGTGATGGGGCTCGCATATACGAGCGTTCAGCTTGGGCCGGTTTCGCTCGGTCTAAACTCGATGATCGCAGGGAGCTTGCTGACACTTGTCGGCTATCAAGTAGCGAGTTTAGGAGCCTTTTCGACGGTCGCAAGCGATCCGATTCAGAAAGCGAATGATCCGTTCACGACGTGGCTGATCCAGCGAGTCAGCCTCGAGCGTGGTGCTACGATTGGGCTTGGCATCTTTGGAGTCGGTGCAGCATACGCTGCAGTCGTTGTTGGACGGTGGATCAGGGGCGGCTTCGCGACGGTTCCCGTTGTAGAGACAAATATACTGGCGTTCACTGCGATTATTCTTGGGGTTCAGATCTTCTTCGGATCTTTCTTCCTGAGTGCGATAGCGAAGTAAATCAATTTGAAAGACTGAGTTCGTTGTTAAACTTTCATTTAGATAACAGTTCCTAACACGTCGCCTCAAATCATAGTTAATTAAGTCCTCAAAGCAATTGTTTCCCTACAATCAATATGGCTTCACTGCTACGTTCTATACTCTCCATATTTTCCGGGAAGTTAGCCGGAATACTGATCAGTCTAGCTTTCACCCCAATCCTCGTCCGAATCGTTTCTAGAGCGGACTATGGGCTCTATGCGAGTATTCTCGCGGGGTTCAGTATCATAACGTTGCTTTCGAGAGGAGGATTGTTCGATGCTACGCGTAAAATTGTCGCCGAGAACAACAACGATACTGCTGCGGTTTTGTCGGTTATATTGACAGCGTTGATAATTAGCATCCTGTATGCCGCTCTGGCTACAGCGCTCATCTTTGTGATTATCCAAATTGGTCTGATTCCCTCTCGGTACACCCCCTTCGTCTGGATTTTGGCAACAACCCTCCTGTTCACCAACATATTCGCGACTGTGAGAGGGGTATTCTATGGGTTCCAGCAGGAATCGATCAGTGAAATACTCAATGTATCACGTCAGTTGTTATACGCAATTTTAGCACTGATACTTGCGTACATTGGCTACGATGTAGTCGGCGTGTTCACTGGCTACGCACTCTCATTCATACTACTAGGGGTTTTAGGGATTGTTGTTCTGTTTAAATTTTCTCTGTTTTCGATTGGTGGAACTCATGAATTTCACACGTATGCACCTGAGATAGTGCGGTACGGCGGATTCCAGCTAATCGGAGGTTTGAGCGCGACGCTGCTGTACAAGGCAGATATCATCCTAGTGGAGACATTTCGCGGAAGCACATCGACGGCCCTCTATCAGAGTGCTATTGTACCAGCCGAAATGATATGGTTCGTTCCATCCGTCATACAGCTAGCCTTTCTTCAACGTAGTGCGAGTCTCTGGAAAGACAACAACATAGAGGAGATAAACAGTAACATCAGATTGGGAATTAAATATGGTGTACTTTCGTTGACGCTGTTTGGCGGCGGCCTGTTCGTTCTTTCTGAACCATTTCTCGCAGTATACTTCGGAAGCGAATACACGAGCGCAGCGTTTACACTGAAATTACTCATCTTCGGTACGTTCTTTTTGGGTATCAGCCGAACGGTCGTCCCGGTTCTACAAGCGACAGGCTCCGTCAAGGAAAGCGAGCTCGTCACAGTTGGTGGACTCCTTATCAACGTTCTGCTAAATGTTCTGCTCATCCCGAGATATGGCATTCTCGGTGCGGGTATCGGAACGACAATCTCGTACATTGCCATCTTCCTCGGTAATGTCGTTATCTGGTTCCAGTCCCCGTTCGACCTCGTCCCGTTCCGATGGGTATCCAGACTGATTTTCGTTCAGGCAGTCTTCTTCAGTGTTTTTGCTACTCTAGTATACGTTTCTAACTTTTCTCCGCTAATAACGCTCTCCGTGTTCCCAGCAGTTGGTTTCCTCATTTTCTTCGTTGTGAATCTCTATGCTGGCTATATTCCAAAATCAGCGATAGAAGACCACCTGAAAACGAGAATCGACTATCTGTAGCAGTGGTCAACTGCTGTAGGTTCATCCGCTCCTCAGACGCTGGAGGAAGTTACATCTGAATGCCTTACTGTCCAATGAGACGGAAGACAGCTTGGTGTTGAAGGCGTAGATGCTCTGCTTCTAGCGGCGTCACTCCAGATATTCGAATAGTAACTCCAAATTCTGGTGGGCTGAGTTCTGTATCGAGCTGACGTTCGACACGGACGTGAATTCAAATGGAACCTCTTTGTGAGGCTTGTATGCTGGCACGTCCAGCCGGTCGGCGATAGCTGCTACTTTCGGTTCGTAGGCTAGAGTGAGGACAGGTTTTCCACAGATTGCTGCAAAGATTAACGAATGGTAACGTGTTGTAACCATTCGTTCCATACGACTAACGCGATTGAGTGTTTTTTCGACCGAGAATTTGTGCTCGAAGATAGGGATATCTAGATGCTTGCGAGCGAACTCCTCATCTCTTGAGTGGAACGGAATAAAGACAGGATTCTCGATCTGATCACAGATGTTCTGTGCGTTGGCGATGTACCGTTCTGTCGCTTTATGCAGGTCCTCATATCCGAAGTAGTTCTTCAGGATCTCATCCGACATATCCTCCTTCTCGTCGAAATACGGTCTGAAGTTCACGCCCGTTTTGTCAGTTACTTCAGCCTCTGGGTCATCGTAGAGGAAAACGGGACACGCTGTAACAGTAATCTCGATATCACAAACTGCTTGAATATTGTCTTTAGCACGTTGGTCCCGAACAGTTATTAAATCTACGTTCGGCAGTGTCTCTGATATAAGGTTTCGAGCTTCCTCTGAATGAAAACCTGGCGCACCAACACCGATAATAAAACTCCGCTCACCACTAGTCACGTAATTGAGACGCTTTTGGAGATGGTCCGTGCCATACCAATCGTGAAGAACGCCGCCACCACCTAGTATTCTATTCGGGGCATTACTGTACTCAACATTTTTATCAAACAAATACGCCCGACGACCATTTTTTTTGAGAGTTTTTGTAAAAATTTCTCCCAAAGCCCGATCTCCAATATTGCCAGTTCGGTAGCTCCCTTGCACACCAACATCATGGGGAGAGTATTTACGTACGGAATTTCGAATCGCTGTAGAGACGTTCTCAGGATTTCTCACACTTTTCATTAATTGGCTGAGAGAATACATGCAGCAATGTTTCACACAGAGTTTGATAACTATTGTGAGAGAAGACTAGGAATGAGGCCAGCACTAGTGTGCACGCTTCACTTAAAAAGTACCAGTTCGGCTTACAGCAGCGATTCGTACAGCTCTACATACTGAGTCGCAACTGAGTCGATATCGAATTCGTCAATGCGAGAACGGGCCTGAGCGACGTATTCCTCTCGTACTGTGTCATCCGAAAGAAGCTTGGTCATCTTGTTTGATAGCTCGACGTGGTCAGTTTCATCGTCAAGTAACGTCCCCCCATCACCGACAGCCTCGGGAACACCACCGACAGTAGAACCGATGACCGGAGTTCCGGCTGCCTGGGCTTCGATGTAGACGATACCGAATCCCTCGACATCGTAGTTCATGCCGCCAGCAGGCAGCACAAAGAAATCTGCGTTCTGGAGGCGTTCGATTTTGTCGGCTTCACTTATTCGTCCGAGCATCCGAACAGAGTCAAGGCGTTCGGTCTTCTCAACGAGGGAGTCGTACTTCGGTCCCGTTCCGGCAATGTCAAGCGTTCTATCGCCGCGAGCGCTTTCGTCTACTTCCTGCCACGCATTAACAATTGTCTCGATATTCTTCCGGTCGACAATCCGTGATATCGTGAATACGTTATGTTCGCTCTCATCTGTTGTCTCAACAGATGGCGTGTAGCGGTCCACATCTATCGACGGGTGAATGATAGAATTAGGTGATATCCCATGATCCCGTTCGATAATAGAACCGGTGAACTCACTGACAGCATGGATAGCGGTTGCCTGTCTCAACGCAGCGGCGGCGAGGCGCTTGTTACTCAGTTCGAGGGCATGCGCGGTAACGATTGAAGGGATGCCTTTGGATTCTGCTGCTTGGAGTGCAGGCAGCATACGGATATGGGTAGCGTGGACGATATCTGGATCGTGTTCATCGATTTGCTCGGTGACTCGCCGGTAGACTGTATTGAAAAACGGATGAAAATGTGGAGAAAATATTTGTAGCGCAGATAGAGTCCGTCCAGTAGGGAGATAGTCTGTTTTAGTTGGGGTGTACTGTTCAGGATCAATCTGTTCGATAATTGGTGTATGACCCTGGTTTTCGAGACCCTTTTCCAGATTCCGAACAACAGTTTGTATTCCACCAGGTGGCGGTGGATAATCCGGTGTCACGATGAGTAACTTCATAGCCGAAGGTTAGAGCCACTTTTAAAATAGATTTATGTTCTCTTTGATGTACTACCCTCTGATCAGGGCCTGAGGATACCTCCTAAGGACTGACCGTTAGACCGGGACCCAGAACCTTTCAGAGTATGTCGATATCGGTCTAAAGACCAATAACCGCAAGACAGCGCCCTATCAAACGGCCGTGATAAACCCCACATTGATTGGGAATTGGTGACGACGTCAACAACGGCACCGGTCCCACCAATCCCTGCCCTATACCACAAATGGTCAAGTTATCGGAGAGTACCGAACTCCGTATGATGGTCTAAGAGATACACTATCAAAAATAGATGTTCCGGCATTCGGCTCGAATATCCAAAGCATCATATAACATCAAATAATCCATCCTGCATAGAATGGCCAACGCTCGATTGGTCCGGTGTAAGCTCTGGATATCTGTTTACTTCTTCGCATTCGCAGCATTCGCTTTCCTCTCGATAGTTCCAAACACTTCCATCCCTGTCGAAGCAAATTATGCCGCATTGCTTACGGTATTCATGCTTCCTGTCCTCATAGCTTTAAAATTCGATGTCCCCCTGTGGGTGCTATCTATCTTTGTTTTCGCGACCCCGTTCATCACGATGCTCGCAGTCGTTGGACCTAACGAAGCAGGATTCTACGGGTATGACCCGAACAACCATACCATGGTAGCATATGAGCTTTTTCAGAGTGGGTGGGGCGAAGTAACATCTTGGCTTGGTCACTGGCCAGCCTTCCCCGCTGCAGTGTCTGTCGTCGTCGAGGTAACCGGTCTTGATGTGGAGACTGCTGGCAAGTACCTCCCTTTGATCGTTGCTACAGTCCCACTCTTCCTCTTCCGCGGGCTGGCTCGTGTCGTCGATGACTCCGCGGCCTTTCTTGCCGCGATAGGGGCAGCCTCTTCACAGAAGCTCCTAACGTTTCAGGTGAAGTTCATCGAGGAGCCCTTAGCGATGGTTCTGTTATTCTTCTCGATTGCCGCGGTTTTCGTCGTCAGTAATCCAAGAAAACAGGCAATAGTTGTGGTCCCAGCGATGAGTATTATTGGGCTCGTCCACCACTACATCGCTGTAGTCGGGGCGGTGATTTTCTTATTGTGGTCTGCAGTCAGAAATCTGTCCCTCTCATCGCGCTTTGATACGATTCATACGAGATTTGTGCCGACAGCTGTTTACGGAATTATTGCGACCGTGGTATTGGCGTTCGTGTTCTTATTCCCATATGAATCGTTCTCACGTTTTGTCACCGTCAAACTCATAACTGGGTTTGACCCTCCGTCGCTCACTGGATCCGCTGCCCAACCAGCTTTTGAGAGGAAGCTATTGGTTTGGTCCTCGTTTGTCGTATACTTCGCGATGAGCACCATCACAGCTGCAGGTGTACTCTCGAAGGGGAAAACTGCCGACTGGGAGTTCGCGTGGGCAGTTCTGTCTGGCATTTTCGCAGTTGGTTTCCTCGGGACGACTGTCGCAGGCAAGATCGTCCCGCTGTCTGCGGGCCGGTATCTAGGTTTTATGATTCTATTATTAACTCCAGTCACCGTTGTGATGTTAGTCAATAAGCGCGTCACCGTACCACGACCCAAGACTGTTGCCGTGGTACTTGTAACAGCACTGGTCATTACGCAGCTTGCTCTCGTCCCAGCGTATGTCATCGATACAAACCCGTCACAAATGGTATATTTAGAGGCGCACTACACTTCCTCAGAATATGCAGCAGCCGATTGGATGAAGATACATGGACAGGGGCAGTTAATTGCCGATGAGCATCCCCGTTTCTGGACCTTCAGTAATAAATACGATAACGTAAGCAGGCTATCTGATGCCCCAACCTGCAAGTCTTACTCGGTTCAACGTTCTAATTATCTGGGGATAGACCAATGGGTCCGGCCAGCCGGGCATAACGTCTTTTACTCAGCGGGAGGGATTACGATCGGTAGCTGTTAATTTCACTCTTTAATACTTATATATTAGGAAGCCGTCCACGTCACAACATCAACGACAGACATTCAATTCTCAGTACTATCATCCCAATATCTGGCCCCTTCGTCGAGTCGACAGTCCCGCCGTTGCTGAATCTCTCATAACCGTCGTAGAGGAATGACACGGGATAGAAGATAGCCGTTGCGGGATCATACATCCGTCAGCGAAGTAAGCCAAGCCAGTATCACCGTTCATAGACACGCGAGTAGTGTTATCTGTTTTCAACTGTCGTATGTCAAGCACTATTTCTACATCCACATCTGTGTAGGTTTCAATAGCTACGCCACCACTGCTAATGTCTAGGTCTTGGGCAGACACACCGTCGCCTTGGAGATGAACTCCTTTGGACGTAGACGTATTTGGCTCTCTGAGCCCAACGTTTTCAACTTCGTAATGGGCTGTGAGTCTGATGAGTTGATTTCCGCGAGTCGTGGTATCTGTAACTCGAATGTCTAATTCGGACGTACGGGAGCCATCGGACCGGAGGTCAATAAGCCCCATCTGGTCAAACGCCCTGTATAATACACACCGTCTATCTCCACCTTGTGACTAGACTGCGCCAAAATTCCAAGCTCATCAGCGTGCGGACTTTCAACAGTTATGTCTCGGAGCGTGGAGTTGCCTTCGTCGCCAGCGGCACTTGGTATGCGAAATTTAACGACGTGTTCTAGCTGAGTCCCCTTGGGAGTTATCGCCGTGTCGTGGGCGTGGACGGTTTCGATGGTGTCACCCGAGGTTTTAGAACCGTTCCCTCACACGATAATGCCACCCGTGCTATAGAACACACTGCCTTCGATGTTCTTTGCATAGTTGTTGCTCCCATGTTCGATATACAACCAGTGGTCGGTGGCTGTGTTTTCGAGTTCGAGACCTCTGAACATGCTTTCGTCTCGGCAGCCACCAAATTTGTCCGGATGATGTAATTAAATAATACGATTCGACCATACAGTCGGTAGGGTGGAAGTCACCAGCCTCGTCCGCTGAAACAGCAAATCGTGGGCTCAATTGGAGCCGTATAAATAACGGAATTCCGATTCTCGTCCGTCAACCTCGACATTTCTGACCCCTCTTTCGTCCGCAAAACAGACTGTGGGGTATCACTTAGATTGTTTGGAAGAGTGGATTACGCACCAAGATAAACGAGCGGGTCAAACGTGACGTTGCTCGGGATGGAAAGGTAATCGCACTGAAACGTCCCTTATCGGGGGACGGCCAGACCCCACCGTTGTCCCCGAGGAAGTCCAGTTTCGCTTGCCAGTTCGCTTGGGTCGCGCCAGGATCAAGAAAAGAGATATTGATCTGTAGCTGCTCTATCCCTACCGAGAATTTGTTGAGCAAAGCTAATTCCAAGAGAAATAAGGATACACATCGGATGAGACATCCATGTTTAGTAAAGAAGCCTCATCAAGTGAGACACTATGACCATATTGCTCTTATCAACAGTGCTCTGTAGCAATTAATTCAGTTTTTCGTGCTACCTTTTCCCAAGAGAACTCCTCAGCCTTCGCAATACAAGAATCAGGAGACAGGCCCAATACATCAGTTACCCCAGTATGATAATCATCAGTCACCCGTCCACATGAGTCGTCGACGATTTCGGCTGCACCACAGCGGTCGCTGACGACGACAGGCGTGCCACAAGCGAGCGATTCGAGAATGACGTTGCCGAACGCCTCAAAGTTCGCTGGATGGATGGTTGCAATCGCCGAACTATAGTATTCGGCGAGTTCCGACTGGTCAACCCGTCCGATAGCCCGCAGATTCTCGGATTCGGCGACGTCTCCGACCACATACACAGGATAAGAAGCTTCACGGGCGAATGCTCTGACTTTCGGTAATCCTTTTCTAGGGCTGTTACCGACAAAGAGCACGTACTCGTCGTCGGGAACATCTCGGGGGTAGAAAATCTCCTGATCGACGCCGTTGTAGACGATGTGCGTCGGACTTGAAATTTGATATTCGTCTTTCCATACGGACTCTGTCAACTCGCTATTGAAGATCAGCCTATCGGCACAGTCAAACACCCGCTGTGTCGTCCAGCGACGAGTTCTGGCCAGTGCTGAATCTGCAATCTTGGTCAGTACTCCCATCTGAGTTCGGCTGAAAGTCCGTTCAATGTGTTTTGCATCGTGGACCTTGTGTAGCGTTGGGATACCGAGGTCGTATGGGATCTCGGTATGGGTCAGCGCAACGTCGTAGTCGTGAATGTCGAACCCACGCAACGTGTTGTATAGCGCAGTAGGAAACTGAAGATGGTAGCCTGAGAGCGAATAATAATCGACCCAGTGAATATCTAACGACTCCGCGCTCTCGATAGAGTCCGTGGTATCGATTGCTCGTGGTCTGCCAGCCAGAATTGTGATATTGTGTCCAAAATCGGCTAATTTGCTGTAAAGGTTTTTCAGATGGTACGAAATACCCCCAGCAACGTACGGGGGAAATTCACGTGAGATGACTATCAGGTCCATATTAGACCGTTTTTGAGAGAACGTCTCGTAGTTGTTTAGTCGCGTTTTTCCAGGTGAACTCTCGAGCATACGCTTTCCCCTGAGTTATAAGATTTCTAGCTAGTTGCTCATCCTCTAATATCTGTACTATTGCATCTGTAATGCCCTGAACGTCTTCAGGGTCAACCAGGATACACCCTTTTTGGAGGATCTCTCCGAGAGATGTCGTTTCAGAAGCAACGACAGGCGTGCCACATGCTAGGGCTTCCAGCGGCGGGAGCCCAAATCCTTCGTACAGCGACGGAAAGACAAAGACGTCCGCGTTCTCGTAGGCGAACTTCAGTTCCTCTTCAGTTACGAATCCAGGGGTAACAATATTATCTCGGCTTTCGATATCTACGCCCTTGAAAATGTTCTTGTTCTCAGGCCCAATGATGACCAGCTCGTGTGGGAGATTAGTTTGTTCTTTGATAGCGACGTAGGACTTGACGACCCGCTCCAGATTCTTTCGTGGGTTCATCGACCCGACGAATAGCAAGTAGTTCTCAGGAAGACCATCAAGTGGCTCACTCTTGGTGGTGAAAAACGACTCGTCAACGCCGTTGTATACGACAGATACTTTGGATTCAGGTACGTTGAGATGTTGGACAATCTCACCCTTCGAGAATTCAGAAACCGTCGTGATTGTGTCCGCCAGTTTCGCACCACGAGGAACAGTAGTTTTCCGGTACAGTTGATGAACGCCGCTAGACCATCCTTTTAGGGCGTTCACGTCGTGGATACACATCACGACGGGACACGAGGTCCGGGTTGCAGGAGCGTTGCCGTTCGGACAGTACAGCACGTCAATATCTGACCGGTCTGCCAGAGTAGGCAGTGCAACCCGTTCCCAGAGGAGACCGTACATCTGCGATGGGACAGGGTAACCAGTGGTGACAAGAGGAGTGTCTGGAAAGACTAATTCCAACTCCTTCGCACCAAACAAAACGACGTCAGTGTCGTCTCTTTCGATTAGTCCTTTCGTATGTTTTATCGAAGTCTGTACTGCCCCACCGGGTTCATCAACTGTAAACGTTCGTGCGTTAACGCCTACCTTCATCATCTATTCTTTGTACCCAAGCGCATCGAGCCGTCGTTCGACTTCGTCGTTCACTTCTTCTGAATCTGAAGTGCATTCACCGTTTTCTCGCTTAATACGTTCCTTGACGTGGGCTTCCAGTTCACTCTGGTGAGACCGGTCAGTACAGGAATCGAACTGAATTGACTCCGTCTCCTGATCTCGCTCACAGAAACAGGCACCAGTTTCGGTCCGGGAAGCATAACGCCGGAGATGGCTGTGCTCGTCTTCACCGCGGACTTGGAGGAACACTGTTCTGTCCTTCCCCGTTATCTCAAACAGTGATTCACCCTCCCATTCGTTATCAATGCTGACGATATCGTCAATGGTGGCAGCGATATCGAGTGTACTGGCGGGGGCCGTCACCTTCTTACCGCCGGCGCCACCCGGCGGCCGTACTAGCAACGGCACCTTCGTAATTTCGTCGTGCAGATACCGCGGGTGTTCATAGTAGCCGTGTTCACCGAACGCGTCACCGTGGTCGGCAGTGAAAATCACTACCGACTTCTCTATTATTCCACGCTCCCGAAGGTCATCCAGAAACTCCCCTATGCGCTCATCGATATACCGAATCTCGGCGTCGTATAGATCAATCAGTAGCTGCCGCTCATCGTCGGTAATGGAGTCGGGGTCGTTGATGGCATGCTTGTACAGCGATTGGGCGTCCCGACTGGACAAGCCGTGGTCGGAATACAGCGTCGCGTAGTCACCTGGCGGTTCGTACGGGCCGTGGGTGTCCATGTAGTGATTCCAGAGGAAGAACGACCCGTCCTCATTAAGCGAATCGACCCACTTCAATGATCGCTCGTTTATCTCCTCGGCGCGAGCGTAGTGTCGGTTTCGAAGCTTATCGAGCGCTCGCTGCGCCAGTGCGATCAGCTTGTGCTGGCCGAGGTGAAGGTCGTCATCGAATTTGTCAAACCCCCTATCGAAGCCGTACGCCCGTGAGACAAAGGGATTCGAGTGAAAGCCACCGGTTTTGAATCCCGCATTAGAGAGTGTCGAAGCAACTGTGTCCGTTGCGAGGCGATAGTCGGAGCAGATTGCGGCGTCGGGGTACTTGCCCGTGAGAAGTGCTGGTACCGCCTCACGCGTATGCGAACTTGCGCTGTAGGTGTTCGTGAAGTGCAAACTCTCCTTTGCAAGGTCGTCTAATACAGGTGAAGTTTCTCGATGATATCCGTGACAAGAGAGGTGGTCAGCACGGAGGGCGTCAGCCGAAAGCAGGATAATATTCTCTGGACGTTCCGTCGTCATCTGGGTGTAACCTATTCGCGCAGTATTTTATTCTTCCGAAACGAGAGATCAACTCGGGGATATTACTGTTCCATTTCAGACTCCTGGTCTTCGATGAATTCGCATAGGTCGGTGTGTCTCGCAGATTCTGCTATATTCGACGAAGCGGTTAAAGCGGTTCACTACGATCTGTCTGCAGTATTTGATTTCCGGTACACTACGGATCTGCTATGTTACGCATAGCATTCCTGAAGGTTTCGTTGTGACACTCTAATCCCAACTCTAAACGCTAGGATATGCGGGATATACGGTGAAACAGCAAGGTGTGACAAATGACTCTGGTCCCGCAATACCTCTTAGAAACGGTGTAGCTTGACACTTTGTTGGACAGTTTAGCCCTCGAAACGTATTATTCTAGTACGGCTCCAAGCACCTCCGCAATTGGAAAGTGAGAATCCGGCTTTTTCAAGACCGAAACAGTGTTATCGTAGCCAATATGTTCGGCATGTAATGCGAGTCTGTTTCGTCTCAAACGTCGTCTACCCTTACGTGACCGGCGGTGCAGAGAAGCGCATCCACGAAATCGCCACCCGACTCGTTGCGAAGGGCCACGATGTCACCATCTACGGGCGTCACTTCTGGGACGGCCCGGAGGAGATAACCCACGAAGGGATCACTCTTCGAGCGGTCGCACCTGCGACCGATCTTTATACTGATGATCGGCGCTCTATCACAGAAGCCATTGATTTCAGTGCCCGACTCGCTATTCCGCTGCGTAAAGAACTAAGCACCCAAAACCACGACCTTGTTGTCGCCTCCGTCTTCCCGTTTTTTCCCATCCTTTCCTCGAAACTTGCTGGGTTAGGAACTGGAACTCCCATTGTAACCACATGGCATGAAGTCTGGCGCTCCTACTGGAACGACTATCTTGGACGATTAGCTCCCTTTGGACAAACCATCGAGTATCTCACGGCACATACACCACAATTTCCCATCGCCGTCTCGGGAATCACCGCTGACCGTCTCGCCAAGATTGGGCCGTCACGGAATTCTATCGAAGTTGTCCCAAATGGTATCGACATCTCTCAAATCGATGACGCACCACTACCGAGAGACAACGGTCAGGACAGTTACGATGTTCTCTTTGCCGGACGACTCATTTCTGATAAGAATGTCTCGCTACTTCTAGACGCATTTGACTCAATTGCTGACCACTATGACGCAACACTTGGCATAATTGGCGATGGTCCAGAGAGTGACCGCCTGCGCAAACAAGCCTCAAAGCTTGGCTGTTCGGAGCAAATCTCCTTCCTCGGGTTTCTTGACGAGTACGATGACGTACTAGGCCACATGCGAGCAGCACGCGTATTTGCCTCTCCGTCGACTCGAGAAGGATTTGGCATCACGTTTGCCGAGGCGATGGCCGCAGATTGCACTGTGATTGCTGCAGACCACCCCGAGTCTGCAGCGAGCGAAGTCATCGAAGATGCTGGATATCTCGTTGATCCCTCAAAGGAGGCTGTTGCAGACGCACTCGATCGAGCCCTTGCTGGTGATCGGCCAACCCAGAATCCACGGTCTCGCGCTCAGCAGTTTGATTGGGATAATGTTGCTGACCAGGCTGAATCAGCCTATCGCAGAGCGGTCAATGGAACGTGGTGATTATGAACTGGAATAAGGTATCTTCTGTATAGCGTCGATTGTTGATGCCTTGCTTAGTTACTCAGTTGAGAGACACTGTATCTATACGTGAGGTAGAGCGACTCATATTATTCCTTGTACTGCCGACAGACCCTCTCTATTCCTTCTTCGAAGCTAATCTGGGGCACCCATTTAGTTGCTTTTCGCATCTTCTCAATCGAAGCCATCGTATCGTGGACGTACACACTGTCTGGAATTGGGTTTTCCACGTACTCTGGTTCTACCTCGGTAGCAAGTTCCTCGTTTAGTAGCTCAACAACGGTATTGAAGTTATAGCTCTCTCCTGTTCCAAGGTTATACACACCTGTCAGTCGGTGTTCTGCGGCTGCAACTAGACCACGAACGATATCATTGACGTGCGTGAAGTCACGCGTCTGCGTCCCATCCCCGTAGATTTTCGGCGACCGGCCATTCGCAATATCATCGGCAAACTGTGCGATGATATTCGCATACTCGCCTTTGTGTTCTTCAGCGCCACCATAGCCCTGATACACCGAGAAGAAGCGCATACCAGCCATCGACATATCGTAGTGGTTAGCAAAGTATTCTGCGTAACACTCACGAGCCAGCTTCGACGCCTCATACCCCGTATTCACCGTCACATCCATATCCTCAGGAGAGGGCTCTGTCCGATTCCCGTAAATCGAGGACGTGGAAGCATACACTACTGTGTCACACCCATCATCTCGCGCCTGTTCGACGACGTTTACGAAGCCTTCGACGTTCACACGAGCACCTTTCGTCGGGTCATCTTCGTGCATTGCGTACGATGAGAGTGCGGCGAGATGGAACACGACGTCAACGTCTGTCGGGAGATCTTCGTCCAGGACACTTGCGTTGACGAACTCGACTTCGTCGCCGAGGTTCTCAGGCGTTCCAAGATATCCGTCGTCGAGAGCAATAACGTCATTCGATTCAGCGAGATGGTTCGCAAGATTCGATCCAATGAAACCTGCTCCTCCAGTAACGAGAATACGCTGTCCTTGCATTTGGTCAAAGTGTAGTACTCTGTGGTAAATACTCTTTCATTGATGAGTTCATTCACAAAGATAGCCCTAGCTAAGTGGTACTCTTCTTTCGTCTCCTAGGCTCACTGTGGAGGGTTCAATAGGCCTTCAATACCATGAAAACAAAGAGATGTCAGTGGCGGTTTGTCGAGTAGCTACCGTCCTTGACAGTCGTGCACTTCGATTCGCTCTGGCAGTCCAACCTTCCGACAGACTGGACACTCAACTAGTGGCGTCGACGAAAGTTCCTCACAGGACTGCAGAGCTGCGTACAAGTGTGCTTGCACGTCAGGGTCCTGAGTCCGAGACAAAGCCTGGGAGAGATGCATTCGGAGTTCTTCGCGTGCGCTCATATACGGGCCTCCTTCTGTCGAACATCGACTCTGAGTCCAGCGTGTGCAAGTTGACCGAATGACTCCCAGCCACGTTTCTGTGCGACGTATTTCTGCCAGTGTGTAAGGGGGCGACCGTTGAGTGGTTGGTAGTAATCGAGGTCGCGGCCGTTGTGGACGACGACGGCGTCGGCGGACTGGTAGTAGTGATGCGTGTAGCCCTCTTCGTCGACGCCGAGAGTGAACGAGCGTGCGAGCGCGTGGGTGAAGTGGTTGATGAGCGATACGGTAGGCTCTTGTGTTGCGGCTTTCCTAGTTGACATTGGTCTTCTGCTCCAATTTGGAAGACCGGTCCCGCGTGTACCAGCACGCGGGCATTCTCATACCCGAAAGGGACCTGTCTTCCGTACCACAAGACACGTGTCTCATGGAAATAAACGTACCGGAATAGACTGACTCTGATGAGGTGAGACAGGTGTCGCAAGGGCTACGTGTACTGATTCTAAAGACCAGGTATGACGAGAAATCGTGACGAGGAAGGCAAGTTTACTGAGCTTACAACGTCCGAATCTGTGCTCAAGATTCTTGAGAACTCCGATGACCCAGTCATGACAGCAACGGAGATCGCTGACAAACTGGACGTCTCACGTGACACAGTGGGTCGAAAACTTGCTCAATTAGCAGAGGTCGACAAAGTCGGTCGAAAAGAGGTTGGTGCCAGATCCGTGGTTTGGTGGATAAAATAGCTGGGGTAAGCTACTCCAAAAAGTCTTCAAGAGTGAGATCCTCTGGTGAAATTTCACCAGACAAGTACTGTTCGCCCTTCTCTGTGATTTTGTATAGACCTCTTTCTTCGTCGTGATAGTCGACTAATCCTGCTGCCTTCAGTTTTCGAAGTCGCTGATTAATCGACGAGAGCGCATACGCGATGTTGGCCTCAATAACTCCAGGCGTCACTATCAGTGGTCGATTTCCCTCGTTTAGCAAGAACTCTAGAATCGCATCATCCGCACGGGTCATCCATTCAACGTGCGGTCGTCTCATGTTTCTATGAGCCACAGACCACCCAATAAGCGTGGCTAATATGTCGGTGAAGTATCTTGAACAGCGCGTTCTAACATAGCGTTCAATGCACTAGTTCTAAGTACCGACAGAGAGAAACACGGACTAACGACTGTTCACTGGATTACTTAGTCCTCTCAGAAAGGACCCGTGCTGAAGACACGGATCCGGTGCGGTCGATGGAAGTCAAACCGCATGCCATCGAACACCCCCCTCACGCAAAAAGGTCTCGTCGCACAGCCACCCCTCACCTCGGAGGTCACCCAATGACTGACTCTCTCGAAGACCTCCAGTCACGACTCGATGAACTCGAAGACCGCGTCGACGCACTCGAAAACCAAAAATCAGATCTCGAAGAAACGGTCGACGCGCAAGCTGAAACCATCGCCTCTCAGCGCGAGCAACTCAAAGCACAACGCGAACGCCTCAACGAGTACGAAGAGAAACTCACTGTATCGAGTGACCACCGAAAACACCTTCAACAGCGTATTCACGCACTCGAAGACACCGAAGATACAGACTCCGACGAGGCTAGTCAGAACAAATCGCCACTGCAGCAACTCGCCAGCCTCCCCTCGAAAGCCGTCTCGAAACTCACGGCCAACCAAGAACGTGCTCGTTTCATCGCCAAAGACGTCCGCGAGTACGCGAAGAAAGTCCCCGCAGGCTTCACCATCGACTCAGCCACAATCCGAAAGATTCTGAAAGCCAAAGAGGGGCGAACGCCCCACACCCAGACCATCAGTCGCGTCATGGACTTTCTCGACCGACTCGGGAAAGAAGACGTCCAGGTAGTCAAACGCCGTGGAACCAAACGCACCGTCTTCACAGAACGCGCAGTGGCCGAACTCGCGAGTACGTCACCGAAGTCGAACACGGCCATCACAGACGTTGTGATGAGGTGGCGATAACGAGGCTGTGATTTAGACGGACGAGTCTCACTCGGAGACCTCGTCCGCAGACACCAACCCACGAGTACGCCCTACTCTGAGCAGCAGCACCCGGAAAATCCCAGTCGTGGATAGGAGTTGTAGACGAGGTAGAAACGAGAGTAGAGAGAATACACGATCGAGACTAATCACAACGAGTGTGATATCGTACCGACTGACAGTGGCACAGCGATACGTGAAATATCAGAGCATGGGAAGGCCGTTACTGTGACAGGGGCCGAAATGGACGGTTGGTCTGTCTCCACACATCTCTCGTCGAACTCTTTCGTCGCTATAGAGAGTAGTGTGATCAAAATGGTGGGTACACTTTTCGCAGGAAACAGTAGCTCGAGCGTGCTCTCTGAGTTCGAATCGATTCTCACAGTTCGGACACCAGATGATCATTGTGAGAGGAGCGTGAATTTCATCGGTTATAGTTATTGTTAAATATACTCAACAGGGCGTGGTAAGTTGGAGATCTCACGGGATTACCAAGTTCCGTAATCATACGAGAAGGACGATTTGTAGAGGTGAATAGGAGACTAGAATCACCTACACACGGTCTACTCCCTGAGGTTACTCATGAATCACACTGCGCCACTACATCAAAATATTTGAGAGTTCAAATCAGCGAAGAGATTATAATCATCGACGAGAGGATGGACGTATGGTCGTTGTCGTGCTTGGTCATGAACTCCAATCGGAGGGCATACATCCGCAACTCCAAGCACGCATGGACGCCGGGATCGAGGCGTTCACAAACACTGACGCGACATATCTGCTCTTAAGCGGCGGCCAAGTAAATCCTCACATAGACAAAACGGAATGTGAGGTGATGGCCGAATACGCTCACTCCCAAGGTATCGATCCAACGCGTATCATCTCAGAGCCCTCTGCGTTAGACACAATCGGAAACGGTTACTTTACGCGCATCTGCATTGACGAACTCGGTCACCACGTAGAGACGCTCTATCTCGTGACCTCGCAGTATCACGCACAGCGAGCGAAATACATCTTCAAACAGTGCTTCGGCGATACCGTCGAAATCGATGTGAGCTACTGTGTTGATTCTGGGAGAGAAACACACCCAGTTCGTCACCGAGCCAAACTCGATCAAGTGAGAAAATTTTTCGACCCAATACCGACTGGTGACATGGATGCAATTCGTCAACGACTCAGCGAGACACATGAGCTCTATGAGCTGACTGAGACAACGCTGACGTCAGCAACGGCTGCCGATATCACCGTCCAATAACTCGAGTTCAGAGAGTCGCTCGTAGAACTCATCGCCCTCCATTCGCGTTACCGCAGAAAGCCCGTCGATTACGACGACTGGGTAGTAGTGGCGATCCTTGCGTGGCCGAAAGCCATGAACTTGGCTGCACTCACAGAGAAGACGAATGTACTCTCGGTTGGCGGCTGCGGCCACAGTATCTGGAACCGCTCTCTCGTACTGTGTCCACGTTTCAGAATCTTCTGACTCGCGTTCAAGCCGCTGTCGACAGCCCTCACACATTGTAATGAGGTTCTCCGACTTCGTGTTCTCTATCGACCCATCAATATAATGAGTAAGAAGCTGGTCAGTCGCACTACAGACCGCACACTCGCCAGCATTCATCGCAAAAGTGACCCGCTGAGGGTCTCTGTTCTCCTCTCGCTTCGATTCCGGCATACGGTACTCGATACCTCTCATAACCCCTAATGAATGTGCTGAATTACTAGACTAGACCATCGAACTGCTATACGCTTTCAACTGTGCAACTTCACTGCGTCGGAGCAAATACCCAATCGCGATGACGATGTTGATGAGGGGGAGGACGGCACCGAGAAGCCAATACGTCCAGAGCGGGTTCCAGACGCCTGCACTTTGCAATCGTCGAATATCGAGCCCCATCGCGATCGGCAATAAAACCCAGCCACCAATACCAAAAACAGCGACGACAACGCTCCCGTTAACAGTGACGGCAGAGCTACCCAGTACTGCTATCTGTGGAAGGATCGCCAGTACAATCAGAAGATGCCATCCGAACCCCGTTAGTGACTCTTGGACGTCTTCGGAGTTCGACGCAGAAGCTCGTGGCGTATCTTTTTCGAGGACCTGGTGACGTTGGTAGAGATACAGGAGGGTGACAACCAGATTGATTGGAAAGACGAACAAACCGAGCGTCCATTTGACTCGAATTCCCCAGTGGGCATGGGTTGCGAGATACCCCATATCGTAGTGCGCACCGAGTACGAGCAATCCAACTGCAATCGTACGCACAAACAGCCGAAGTCCCTGATCACCAACCGAGAACACGACGAATCCAATCCAGAGTAGTTGCGCGATGAATCCAGCATAGACGAGTGTAATCCAGCGTCCAGATCGGCCTGCACCACGGAGTGGCTTGTCCTCTGGATTTCGTCCCGAAAGGATGTTGAGTCGATCAGAGATGAGTGGTGAGTCACGTCTCCCACCGTTGGTGGCGACGTATCGAGCAAGCTCGAGAAGTGCGTAGCCTCCATAGAGGAGGTTTCCTGCGAGAAGCGTTGACCCACCAAGATCGTCTGTAAAAGAAAGCGCTGGGTGAGAAAGAAGGTCAGTAAGGATAGCAAAGCCGACGGCGAGCAGACAAAAGCCCAGCATCGCGAGGAAAATCGAGAGTGTGTCTCGCCGTTCCATGAGTAGTGCTTAGTACGTAATACTAATACACTCCTATTAAATCATAGTGCTAAAAGAGTATCAGGAATTGTAACAAGATGATTTGCTAAAGATGTCGATGAGAGATGGGTCCGACTATTCCGCTAACTCTGCGGTCCTTGCCGTTGCGAGCGTCTCAATGGCGTTTTCCGTCTGCCGAACAGCCCCTTGTACGAACTGTTCAGAGAGACTCTTCTCACGAGCCTTCTTCGCACCTCTCTGTAACGCAGCAAACGAATTCAAAACCGCCCCAAGCTGATTAATTGCCGTTCCGATCGCGTTATTCGCCTGCTTCTCACGACCTGACTCACACTCGTTGGTCGCTCGCTCTAAACTCTTCAAGACGGCTGTGAGCTTCTCTTCAAACGAGCGAGCCTGCCCACCAGACAGCTCCGTTGTAACCTCTTCTCGAATACCCTCAATCACTTGTCTCGCAGTCGCGATGAAGTCAGCTTTCCCTGCTACCGAAAGCGTGACCGTTTTCGTGTCACTGCCTGCGTTCTCCGAACTCACTTTGAAAGTGAGCGTAAACTCTCCAATACGGTCTGCAGTCAACGTAAACTCCGAGCGTGCTTGCTCCTCAGCTGCAAGCTCACCGATCGATTCCTCATCTGGCGATACGGGGAGTTTCGTGTTACCATCAATACTCACGTCACTCGCCACAGCATCCCCGATATTCATCAACGTAACTGGGATTGAGACCGTCTCACCCTTCGGGATATGAGTATTCGGCGTTGTCGTCTGAACGATTTCTACACTTGGATCTATCTGTGCCTCATCGAGAACTGGGTCAACCTCTGCTGCTTGTTTTTGGAACTGTTCTTCTTTTTCTCCGAGTTCTCGTGCTGTCCCTACCAGCTCATCTGGTTTGACGTTCTCTGGACTCGTCTCGAAGATTCCACCATAGGTGAGGATGCCCGTCCGAGAGAGACTCACGCTAATATGTGACCGAGCCAGCGATTCGAGTTGGTCTCGTTTCTTCGCAGATACGTCATTCGTGTTCCGGACTCGAAGCGCTTTCCGCGCACGAATCTCTTCGTCTTGCTTTACGTCACTGTAGGCTGCCTGGAGTTCATCGAGACGACTCGACGCCTGCTCGAAGTTTTCGCTTTCGACTGCAGTTGCGAACGCAGTGAGAAGATCTGGGATACGAGTAGCAGACATTAGACTCCACCTCCTGTGACGACATCATCAAGCGTTGCATTGTGGATATCGACTGTGGTGAACAGCACGCTCAAGCCACCAATCGTGCTCAGCGTAGCTGCCGTCAATCCGAACAGGAGACTCACTAACGTGAGAGCTGCCCCAACTGGTGCAAGGAACCCAGTGTAGAGCATGATCGTTCCAGCAAGCCCAAGGAAACTGGTGACCAACCCAATGAGATCGAAAAGTTCGAAGGCCTTTCTCTTCTCTATCACTTCCTCGTTCATCGCTTCGATTCCCCGCTGTGCGGCCTCTTGTGCATCCGTGGTGGTACCACCAATGTCGGCTGTCTCCGGTTCGGTGCCACCGAGGGCTTCGTCGAACTCCACGAGATTATCATCGATCGCTCGCCCCGGAATCACCTTCTCGAAGGTAGCGACGAGCCCATTACCGAGAGTATCTCGCTTGTCATCAATGAAATCTCCGAGAATGGCGCCCAACGTCTCTCCATCTTCAATTTCGTTGTCGAAGATCGACTCGAGGACGACTGCTAATGCTTCGTCAATCGCATTGCTGACTGGGCTGACGATTTCGTCGAACGACCCGACCATCAGCCCCGTCGTTAGTTGAATCGCGTCCTCGGCGAATACTGTAGCTTCACCGACTCTGTCTATTGATTGGGCGATCGATTTGAGTGCTCGAACGCCTGTAAGGATAATGACGGTGAGACTGATGGCACTGCTCACAGATCTGCCAGCGACGTCGTAGCGTCCGTCAGCGGCTGGCGAATCAGTGGGCGCACCAATCAGGTTATCGGGGTTTTGCGGCGAATCGAGTGTTTGGGGGCTGATGATTCCTAAGAGGTTCTCAGTGACGTTCTCGCCCGCTTTGTGACGTTCGACGATATCGGTTGCAAGTGCCTCATCAATCAGTTCATCTTCGAGTGATTGCTCGATACCACTCAGGGTCTCGCCCACTCGTGACCGTTCATCTATCGATGGAGAGACCGTACTGACTTGGGCTGCGAGTCTGCGTTTCTGGTCTGCGACTTCTTGGAATGACCGGGGGTTGGTGTCTGGTGGTGATTGTTCGCCGGGCGTGTTGGTGACGGTTCGTCCGCTTTCTTCATCCAATGGATATTGAATGAGGTCACCAGTCGGAAGCGTGGCGTCCGCTGGGGTTGCGACTGCGCGGGTGATAACGTAGCGGTCGTAGTCTGAAAGTGTTGCAGTTCCCCTGCGTCGCCCCATGACGCGGAACTGGTCGCGGGCTGTGAAGCCGTTTCCGTCGTAGAAAGATTGTCCGACTTGCTGTCCGTTGATGTAGACGGTGTAAGTGTTTTCGCTGGCATCGAGGACGACGCGTATGTTGTACCACTGGCCGTCCTGGAAGTCACCGCTGACTGCAATGTCGCCGCCGCCGAAGACGTTCCGGAAGTAGAGCCCTCGCCCAGCGATGCCGTTTGTGAATGCTCTAAAGCCATAGGAGGCGCTATCTTGGTCGTTGAATAGATAGCCGAGGCCGCTGCCTTGTGCGTGTCGCCAGAACATGTCGATTGTGAGGTCGCCGTCGGTAGAGGGACGAAATTGTGGTTTGACGCCACCGTCGTCGGCGACTCGGAGTGCTCGTTCGTTCTGTGTTTGGGGTGCGCCTTCGTTTAACCGACGGTACGTAGAGGCGGCGATTTTCCCATTTGGGAGAGGTGAGGGATTGATTTCGAGGGTTTGTACGGTTGAGAAACGCGGTTGTTTTTCTGTTATTGGCTCGCCTCTGTCGTTGACTGGTTCGTCTTCTTCAGCCACGACCTGGCCGGTCATCGTGATGTTTGTTACACTTGCGATGCCACCGTACCTGATTATCTGCCGTCTAGTAAATTTACTAACCATTGCTGCGAAAGCCAGTCAACTATCCTATATTATAAAAATACTGTATTATTATTTATAAGAGTAAGCGAATAAAATGGCATCTGTCCATACTATCCACAACCAGAATACGATCCGTAAACCAAGCAAAACCTATAGATAGCGCTCAAAGAGTGATCATCGAAAGCGCTTCCAACAACGTATCTACGTGCTCGAAGATGCCGAAGACACCAGTAAATCACCATTTCGACAGCTCGTCAGTCTCCCCTCGAAAGCCGTCTCGAAGCTCACAGCCAATCAAGAACGCGCTCGCTTCATCGTCAAAGACGTCCGCGAGTACGCAAAAAAAGTCCCTGCTAGCTACACAATTACTCAGCCTCAATCCGAAAGATTCTGAACGCTAAAGTCGCTCAGAATCGCTGAGAGACGCAATTACCTCTGAAAATGGTGGCAAATCGAGTTCCCTGCTATAGCACTTTCAGACTCGTCGCCTCATGAAGCGTAATCAGTTGTAACCAAAGTGGAACCGGGACAGATGACAATCTACCAATCAAACCAGTACTACTTCCTGTTACAATCGCGGCTGTTTCTGTATATCTTGGAAGCAACATTGGTGACCTGAGCGGATTATCTACGATGATGAAATTCGTCACGAGGAATGGTACCAGATGCTTCGACTTACTTTCGTGAAATTTGAATAGTTGTCACTGTAAGTTCGGTCGAGCACTTCAACGAAGGATATGGCCCAATAATCACCGCTAGAATTATTATTCTAGATAATATATTACTGAAGAAAGTTCGATGATTCGTTTCGATTACTCAGGGACTTCGTACGAGCCGACGACAGACTCGCCATCACCGCCTACGTAGACAACAGAGATAGAATCTCCGCCATTTACATCTACTTTTGCTGTCGACCCAGTTCTAACGATTTGACTGTAAGGGTCAGTCACATCGTTTCCGTTTTTCCGTACTTCAATCTCGCCAGCATCAAACGTGTCTCCACCACGGTGAGTAATCGTTACTGTGCCCGCACCTCCAGCTTCGTCTTCATCATAATCGAATCCGAAACTCGCCTGAGGCGCAGTCTGAATGTTATCCCCCAGACCCAAAACGAACGTCCCGATGACGGCCGCGAGGATCACAGTAATTGCGACCATAAGGATGACCCCTATGACCGGCGATACAGCCCGATTTTCGTTACCGAACGGATTTGGAAATTTCATGGTGTGTCTTGTTGAACACGTCCTCACTCCCCCTGTGGACAATTGAGAATCTCAGTAGGCATACCGACTCTACTGTGGAGGTGCGGGGACATTTGATTCACTCCCCCTCACACCATCGACCCGTCTCTATTGTCCGGTACTGAGTGTTTGCGTGTCTATCCAAGTTGAATACAGTAGGAATACATAACTCTTTCCTTGAATGAATGGTCTGTCAATTTGTATTGTTCATGAATGAAAATAAACTCGTCAGATATATGTCTTTTTAGAGAAGAGACTAAAATCCACCACGGCGTTCGAGCAAAAACTCTGGGTCAATACACCTCTTACATCGGTCTACGCGCATCGCAACATCGTATCGTCCATGCCATCTCAAACAAAACCTCCCACGTAGTAGTCCTTCGAGAGTACGATAAGAGCGACTTTGGCCGATTCGAGCGGTTCACACGGAGACCGAATCAGCGACCGCTGCGTGCTTCTGTAGAGTACGTACACACCGCTCCTCTTCCTGTCTGAGGTCACATGCTGTATACACGATACAGGTCGGATACTTACGGTTCGTCATTCGAGACACGACGACACGACCTGGAATCACAATTGCAAGGTCGTCCCCATTGTCGAACGTCAGTAACTCAGATGCTCTGCGAGAAACCCGTGACACCATCACCAACAACGAGGAAGTCGACTACGATGTCCATCCGCAGTTTACTATCGAAGAATCCATCCGCGACGCTCGGTGCTGTATCGGAAGCAGTGAGTACCAAACGAAGCAAAACTAGACTCTGAGATCCGAAACAACTCCCCAAGAAAACGCCATAAACGTAACCACGATAAGCGCAGTCGTCGCACTTCCAGCGATCGCCGCCATGCTTCCCGCCCCGAGCACCAAGAGGAATGCAACGAGGAGTATCCCCAAAAGTGCTATCCGGGTGGCTTCACCGATGGAATCGAACATCTACTTTTCCCCATTATAGTTAAGAGTATAATACTGTATCTTATTTTGAATTGAATTTGGACAGGGTATGGTAGTAGGGAAGAAAAAGAGTGTGTCATGACGTGCCTCACACGCTCGCCAAGAATTCTGATGTCTCGTTGGTGGGTCCAAGTGACGATCTCTACAACCCATTCGACCTCCTATCACATAGCGGTTCACAGTCAAATTCGGGCGGTACACTCCATCAGCTATGGCGAAAATGAGCGAATAACGCTTTAACCCAGACGACAACTGACAGAATTTCAATCTGTACAGGCGGTCCGTATCCGGAATCAGTCTCTTCATCTGGGTGTGTATCCGAACATGTGGGGCACACACCAGCAAGCCGGGCAGCGAGATCAATTGGGAGAACACAGCTTCGATGTCTGAGGGGCTCTCGACGCGATGTAGCGACTACGTTATTAACACCGTGCAAACGTCTATTCGGTCGGTTTTCAAAAATTGGAATCACTAGACGTAACGGAGTTGTACACCTATTCTGCACAAGTAACTCAGCGAGAAAATGAGTCAGGCGATTCATACGTAGGCAATCCTCTTTCGACGATATCGCCATCAAAAACGTCTGTGCCGTCTATTTCTGGGTTAATAATCGACTCTCGAAGACGACGCTATTCGACTTGCGTTCTTCCATGAAATCATGGGCGAGAGCGCGAGTGTATGGAAAATTCTGTTTTCAAAGTCGACACTGGAAATCGGAGCATCCACGACAGAGTGAGAATCTGCCCACGTCAGCGAAGAACCGGTCTACAGACGCCAGAACAGGGAGCGAAACTCAGACGATGATTGGCGATTATCTCCGAGTCGACGACAGCGTGACGTACCACAGTCGACGACGTACACTCAGGGGGATGAAC
Source organism: Haloprofundus sp. MHR1 (assembly GCF_005155585.1). Classification (NCBI taxonomy): domain Archaea; kingdom Methanobacteriati; phylum Methanobacteriota; class Halobacteria; order Halobacteriales; family Haloferacaceae; genus Haloprofundus; species Haloprofundus sp. MHR1. The sequence goes on along the minus strand of NZ_CP039833.1, from coordinate 406,718 downwards.
GCTATTTCCGGATGTCAAATGGATGTATCCACATTCGGAGAGCCTGCTCGGTCGTCAGTGACCCACGGCTGAAGTCGTAGGCTTCCGCCTCACATCTGTGTGAATTGCCCAGCAAGTTCTTCTCGCGTCTCACGAACTGCGGGATGTCGACCAACACTTCGACGCAGTTCAAGCAATACCGCATGCGATGCCTCGCCTGAATCATACTCGCCATCAGCTGCAAACAGTATCGAGAGGGCCTACACTGGCTCAGGTGCCGATCCTGTATACTCTGCGTAGTGCTCAATCGCATCCTCTACGAGCCGCAGACGATACTGAATGAGAGCCCAGTCACTCGCAATCTCGCGAAGTTCACGTGTCTCTTGAGCGGTTTCCGTCTGCGCGGCTCGCGTACGGATTTCTCCAGAAGACACAACATTGTATTCCTCGCGCCAGTCCTCTAGCTGTTCTTGGAGGGCAGCACGCAATCCGACGAGATCATCTCGAGACCGACTGTCCAATAACTCTCGGAGCGCTTGCATCCGCGTATAAAGCGGGTCGGGCTGATACATCAGTGCTTGATCTCCAGACACTATTTGGAGGACACCCATCTCAGCAAGCCGTTCAAGGTGGTCACGAGCACTATTTCCAGCGACGAGGGCTTGGTCTGCAATCCAGTCGGCAGTTCTGGGCTGATCCAGTGTGACGGCGATGCTGCGAACGCGGTCAAACGCGCTCGTCTGTGCTTTCCATAGCGCAGAGCCAGGCGCATCGTCGGTCATACCTACATCATATACGAGGAGTACAATAGTCCCATCGAGAATGCAATTACTTGCATTTCACCCGATTCTGCGACCCCAAAAGGGGGAGTGTGCCCACGGGGAGCGATGGTGTGTCAGAACTGTCGGGGTGCCCGTGGGGGAGTGTCGATACTCCATTAGTAACTAGCCGCGCAGTACATATAATATTGTTTGACAGTCATTCTAAATGTCTTTTCCTGAGAGAAACGCCAGCCATCCGACCCGAAGAGCCAAGAGAGCTCTCACGTGACCTAGAGGTGATGCGAAAGTCTGAGACGCCACTTTCGAACATCGAACAGGAGGCCTTTACTCGCATCCAGCAGCTTGCCGACTATACCGACGGTGATCTCTCACCGACTGACGTTCGTGCAGCTATCAGAGCGGCCGACATTACACAACCAGACGAAATCCTCGAACAACTCATCCTCAAAGGCTATCTCTACAGAGTCGATAATACGATTCGGTTAACATAGCTGCGTCCACCCGTGACGAATCTGTTTACAATCACCGAACGCTGGGTTGCCCAAACACAGTCAGTATTTCTGGGTTACTCGAGTGTCTCATTCAAAGCCGCTTTCAATCAGTTCCTGACGCAAGATTCTCTGTTCCTCCCACAAATAAAATCATTATAAGCTACTCTTACTTAAGTATCAAGCTATTCAATGAACAAACCTCATGTCGAGTCAACTCGCCGGCGGAAGCACTGTGAATCAGATGACCTACGAACTGACGGGCTCTTTTTCTCCACACGATCTCAAAGAAGTCCTCGAACAACTCGGAGACAGTGTTCAAATCAAACGGTTTGAGCTAGAGGTCACACCCAGTGAAAATACACAACTCACACTGCCACAGATCGAAAGCACAGGCCAAGCAGATATCGAAGAAGAGCTGTCGAACCAACCGACGTCTACAGAGGAAACCCCCGACCTCGAACCACAACTTGAAACACAAGAGATAGAGACAGCACCAGAGACTGAGGCTGACGAAACATCCAAAGACCAACCAAAGGCACCCCGGTTGCAGGCTGGTGGAGACCCTTATCAGATCATGCAGGTCTTGACCAAAGAAGACGGATGGCTTCGAACTAAAGAGCTTCGTGAGATGATTCCCGACGACTGGGACGTCTCGAAGGATACGATTGGGACCTCCTTGTGGAACCTCGAAGACCGAGACCTCGTCGAGAAACGCCCCTACGAGGAGGACAAACGACAGACGGAGTATCGAGCTACGGATGCCGGTAAAGAGGCTGTCAAGCGTACGCAAGCGCGCGAGGAAGAGTAGATCGCTTTTGTCAGGTACCTCTGACTGAAGTCATGGGTTATTGACAGTACAACCATCCAATTGAACCCCCTCTCAAGTTGAATCTTTCCTAAAAATCAACCTTCGACGTACTGTGCTTCCCAGTTGTTACGGGCGTTGATCTCTCGGGTGCCTCGTTGGGTGACAGAATACACGTTGGTCCGTCTGTCCATTTTGCCTTTTTTCAGCAGTCCCTTATCGACAAGTGTGTCAAGGTTGGGGTAGAGACGTCCATGGTGGATTTCGGTTTCGTAGTACTCTTCGAGTTCATCTTTGATTGCGAGGCCGTGGGGTTCGTCGAGACCCGCAGTCACGGTGAGAAGGTCACGCTGAAAGCCAGTCAGGTCGTACACGTCTGAAGAGGTATTATTTATATTATATATGTCTTTTTTATTGTGTTGGTGAATATAATGTTAGTTTTGAATATAATCATTCGGGCGTCAGCTTGTCGAGGAACGTAGTTTGGTTTCCCGTCGTCGGCTTCCTCTCCCGACATGAGTCGTAGGCTACCGACCTGTGTACGCTAGCTTTTGATTCCGAAAAAATCGAACACCACCACGCAGTTCATGCCCGTTGGCACCGTTACCTTCGGTAAGGGCGTCTTCGGGCGTCGGCCATCGCATGTCACACGCAGTTCCCCCAGCCACAGGTGAGACGAATCCGAACGGCGCCGGCCGCGGACGACAGACGGACCCGATGGTTCGGCTCTTTTCGGACTACGGCCAGAAAGATCGCTGGCTGTTCGTCGTCGGTCTCGTCGCGAGCCTGTTCAGTCGACTCGTCGCGCTCGTTCCCCCGCTGGTGCTCGGTATCGCCATCGACGCGCTGTTCACCCCCGGCACCGAGACGGCGTACCGCCTCCCCGTCGTCCCCGACGGATCGCTGCCGTCGACGCCCGAAGCCCAACTGTGGCTCTCGCTCGGCCTCATCGTCGGCGCGTCGCTTCTCTCGGTCGCGCTCTCGTGGACGCAGGGCGTCTCGCTGTCGCTGTACTCGAATCGCGTCCAGCACGCCATCCGGACCGACACGTACGCGACGATGCAGCGCCTCGACGCGGCCTTCTTCGACGACAAGCAGACCGGCGAGGTGATGAGCATCCTCAACAGCGACGTCCGAAACCTCCGGGAGTTTCTCGGAACGACGCTCAGCGGCGCGGTCCAACTCGTCGTCTCCGCGCTCGGTATCGGCGCGGTGCTGTTCTGGCTCAACGCGCAGTTGGCGGCTATCACGCTCGTCGCCATGCCCGTTCTGGTCGTCTTTACCGTCGCGTTCATGCGGACGATTCGACCGCGCTACCGCGCGCTTCGCGCGAGCGTCGGCGCGCTCAACACCCGACTGGAGAACAACCTCTCGGGGATAGAGGTCATCAAGACCTCCAACACCGAGACGTACGAGGACGGCCGCATCGAGGACGCCTCGTGGGACTACTACCTGAAGACGTGGGCGGTCGCCAAACTGGAATACTTCTACCAACCGGGGATGGAACTCGCCGCCAACGTCTCGTTCGCGGCGACGTTCGCCATCGGCGGCTACTGGCTGGTCAGCGGGTCGACCGGTCCGCTGGGCGGTCCGGGGTTGCAGGTCGGCGAGTTCGTCACGTTCCTGTTCATGACCCAGCGGTTCGTCGACCCGCTGGCGGGCGCGGGCCGCATCGTCAACTCCTACGAGAACGCCCGCGCCTCCGGCGAGCGCATCTTCGGGCTGACCGACCTCCCGGTCGCCGTCGTCGACGACGAGAACGCTGTCGACCTCGGCCGCGTCGAGGGTCGAATCGAGTACGACTCTGTTTCGTTTGCCTACGAGGAGGGCCGACCCGTCCTCTCGGAGGTGGGCTTCGTCGCCGAACCGGGCGAGACCGTCGCGCTCGTCGGTCCCACGGGCGCGGGGAAGTCGACGGCCGCGAAACTGCTGCTTCGCCTTTATGACGTAACCGACGGGTCGGTCCGCCTCGACGGCGTCGACGTGCGCGACGCGACGCTCGACAGCCTCCGCCGCGCCGTCGGCTACGTCAGCCAGGACGTCTACCTGTTCGACGGCACGGTCAGAGAGAACCTCGTCTACGGCGCGTTCGACGCGACGGAGGCGGAGATGGTCGCCGCCGCGAGAGCCGCCGAGGCCCACGAGTTCGTCTCGGAACTCCCCGAGGGGTACGACACTCGAATCGGCGAGCGGGGAATCAAACTCTCGGGCGGGCAGCGCCAGCGGCTCTCCATCGCCCGCGCGATGTTACAGGACCCGGACGTGCTCGTGTTGGACGAGGCCACCTCCGCCGTCGACACCGAAACCGAGTTGCTCATCCAGCGGGCACTGACGCGGCTGACCGAGAATCGAACGACACTCGTCATCGCACACCGCCTCTCGACGATTCGGCGGGCCGACCAGATTCTCGTCCTCGAAGGCGGGCGCGTCGTCGAACGCGGGACGCACGACGAACTCGTCTCGCTGGGCGGGCTGTACGCGACGCTATGGGGCGTGCAGGCGGGAGAGTTCGACCGACTCGACGAGGCGGCCGTCGCGCGTCTGGTGCGCGAGGATGCGGACGATTAAACGGGAACTGTTGGCCCCCAACAGTAGGTCAGTACGTGAGCGTCTCGAGATCGTCCACGCGGTCGAAGTGGCCATCTCGTGTGATTAGCGTCGAACCCGACGAGCGACAGATACCCGCGATGAGCGTATCCATCGACCCAATCGGAGTTCCGGCATCGGACAGCTCAGCGCTCATGTACGCTGCCTCTGCCGCATCGTCGACGGTCAGTTCGAGCGGCTCGATCCAGTGTAGATCCTCACGGACTTCGCGGACACCCTCCTCCCCGCGAAGACGAGCAGCGCCGACGAATACTTCGTGCAGCACTACTGTCGGGGCGAAAAACGGCTGATTTTCGCGCGTTTCGAGTACCTGCTTTAGTTCCTCGGAGCCTTCGAGATAGTCGATGAGCGCACTCGTGTCAAAACAGTTCATTTCGACGCTCCTCGAGGTCGTCGTCGAACTCGTCTTCCGTTTCTTCGACGGCCTCGCGAAGACCGGTCCCCTTCCACGAGCCGAATCCTTTCATGATATCCCGCTCACTCCCCGTGAGACGAAGAATTGTATCCGTGAAACTCTCCCCTTCTTTTTTGTGTGCCTTCAGACGCTCGTACGCTTCGTCGGTGATTGTGAGACTCTTCGTCCCCATACGTATACGTCTACGTGTACACGTACTTAGGGTTCCCGTCGACGTGGCACCGAACGATCCGAAAAGAGAGCTGGAACGAACTACGACTCCGTCGACACTACGCGGAAGACGACGACGCCGTCGTTCTCGTACGCCGCCTCGTAACCCTCGGCGGCCATCAACGACGCCGCGAGTTCGCCGCCGCCGGTGGTTCGCTTCCCACGGACGATGTACGTCCCTTTCGGGACGTAGAGGTAGTCGGGCGTCACGTCCGCCGCGTTCAACGTCTCGGAGACGCAGTCGGCGGAGTCACAGGTCGACACCGTCCGGTACAGCTCTTTCTGCTCGGCGTACGTCTCCGCCCCTTCCCACTCGACGCCCCACAGGCCGACCACCATCGTCCGCTTGCTGACGTCGGGGAACCACTCGGCGGCGTCGCCGACGACGACGAACGTCGCGTCTTCGGGGGTCTCGTCGCCGGCCCACTCCATCGCGGCCACGTCGTCGTCGTCGACGAAGGCGGGCGCGATGGAGGGTTCGGCGACGGTCATCGAGTAGCCGACGACGCCGAGACCGCAGACCAGCGTCACGGCGACGGCGACGGCGGCGAGCGTCCGTCGCTTCGGTCGGGGGACTCGCTCGGCGACCGCGGTTCGGACCGGCGCGAACGCCAGCGCGACGACGGCGAACGTGCCGACGAACGCGACGAATCGCGCCTGCTGGAACAACAGCGCCGCCGCGACGGTCCAGACGCCGAGGAACGGTCGCCGGACGAGAAACAGCGCCGCCGCGAGCAGGAGCGGTATCGCGAGCCACGGGGTGACGGCGAGTCCGCCGCCGATGCCGCCGTGCGTTCCGGAGGCCTCGGTGAACACCTCGATACCGTGCGTGGAGACGTTCCAGAGCAGCCACGGCGTCGCCAGCGCGAACCCGCCGGCGGCGACGACGCCCCCGCGGAGAAAGCCCGCGAGCGACCGGTCGAGCGAGAGCCACAGGATGACGAAACTGCCGACGAAAAACAGCGTGTACGTCGGGTGCGTCAGGAGCGTCAGTCCGAAGCAGAGCGCGGAGACGGCGAGCCACCGGCGTTCGTAGCCCGTCGTCTCGACGGCGGTGTACAGTCTGTACCCGGCGTAGATGCCGCAGACGGCGAACAGGAACGCGGGTGCGCGGACCAACCCGCCGGCGGTGATGTGCCACTGGAGCACCTTCGGGTTGAGCGCGACGAGGAGTCCGACGGCCGACGCCGCCGGACGGGAGGCGAGCACGTCGCGCGCGAGCAGATACGTCGGCGCGAGATACGCGATGGTGACGAGCCCGGGGAAGAAGCGCGCGAGTGCGAACGGCCCGACGCCCGTCACGTCGCGTATCGCGGCGATGACGTAGAACATCAGCGGCGGGTACGCGAAGGGGACGCCGTCGACCGTGTAGTACGGTATGGATTCGGGTGGGAGATAGCCGTTAGCGGCGATCTGTTCGCCCATCAGGTTGTAGAGGCCGGCACCGTAACCCGGGTAGGCGTTGACCGTCAGATACAGAGCGTAGACGGCGACACCCGCCAGGAGTACGGGCGAGACGTAGCGGGCGTCCGCGCGGGAGAACAGCCCCGCGACGGCGCTCGGGTGGAACTGCCGAAGTTCGGAGACGACGTTCGAGTCGTCGGTATCACCCATCGGCTGTGTCACGAGGTATCACCACTCGTTCGACACACGAGGGGGTAAAGAGGGCGGAGAGAGGTCACGACTCCTCATTCAGGCTCTGGAAGAAAATATGTTCTCGGTTTCCGCCGAGCGATGCAACGTCGTACGACGGTGGTTGCACCGGGTGAGAAATAATAATCAGTGCGGCTGAGTTATCGGTACTGTGAAGTGCCGAGTGCGAGCTTCAGTACCCCAGCGCGTTGCCGTCTTTTCGGGGTTCCGTCGCCGCCGAGAGGACGCCGTCTTCGTTGCGGACGAACTGCGCGCCGCCGAACATCAGCGGCGCGAGAATCTGCACCTCGTGGCCCATCCGGGTGAGCGCCGTCGGCACGCCGGAGTCCGAGAACTCCTCGACCGCGAGCTGTCCGTCCTCGCGGTAGCGCCAGCGCGGGCGGTCCAACGCGGCTTGAATCGAGAGATCGTAGTCGACGACGTTCGAGATGACCTGCGCGTGGCCCTGCGGCTGCATGTACCCGCCCATCACGCCGAACGCCGCCCAGTCGTCCTCGCCGAGTTTGGCGACGGCGGGCACGAGGGTGTGGAACGGTCGCTTGCCCGCTTCGAGGTGGTTCGGGTGATCGGGGTCGAGCGAGAACGACGCGCCGCGGTTCTGTAGCGCGATGCCCGTATCGCCCGCAACGACGCCCGAGCCGAAGCCGGCGAACCGGGAGTTGATGTAGGAGACGACGTTGCCCTCGTCGTCGGCGACGCAGAGCAGCACGGTGTCGGCGTCTTCGGCCTGCGCGTCCGGAACTCCGAAGCTCACGTCGTGGTCGGCCGTCTCGCCGACTCCCTCGGCGCGCTTTCTCGCCCACTCCTTCGACGCCAGCGGCGGAATCTCCTCGTACTCGGGGTCGGTGATGTAGCGGTGGCCGTCGTGGAACGCGAGTTTCATCGCCTCCGCGAAGTAGTGGACGCGCTCCGCGGAGTCGAGCGGATGGTCGGCCGCGCCGAGTTCTTCTGCGATGTTGAGCGCTTCGAGCGCGATGAGTCCCTGGTTGTTCGGCGGCAGTTCGTAGATTTCGGCGCCGTTGTACGTCGTCGACACCGGGTCGACGAACTCCGGTTCGAAGTCGGCGAGGTCGTCGACGGTCATGAAGCCGCCGAGTCCCTGGATTTCGCTCGCGATGGCTTCGGCGATGTCGCCCTCGTAGACGATATCTGCTCCTTCTTCGGCGATGCGCTCCATCGTCGCACCGAGTTTCGGCAGCGACACCATATCGCCCGTCTCGGGCGCTTCGCCGTCGAAGAGGTAGGCGTCGCGGGCGTGCTCGGATTTGAACAGTTCCTCGCCGTGCTGCCACTGCGCGGAGACGACTTCGGTAACCGGGTAGCCGTTGTTCGCGTACTCGATGGCCGGTTGGAGCACCTCGCCGAGCGTCATCCGACCGAGTTCCTCCACCGTGGTCTCCCACCCGCGGGCGGTGCCGGGAACCGTCACGGCGTGCGGACCGAGGAAGGGCATCCCCGCCTCCTCCGCGGAGTCGACAGCGTAGCCGCGAGAGGCCGGATACCACGACGAGCGCGTCTCCTCGTCGGCGTCTTCGATAGCCTCCCGCACTTTCTCGATGCTCGTTCCCGAGGGCGCACCGCCGCAGGAGCGCATCGCGCCGACCTCGCCGTCGGCGGTGCGGTAGAGCGCGAACACGTCGCCGCCGAGGCCCGTCGACGTGGGTTCGACGACGTTCAGCGCCGCTGCGGTGGCGACGGCCGCGTCGAAGGCGTTGCCGCCCTCCTGGAGGGTGGTGATTCCCGCCTGTGCGGCGAGCGGTTGGCTCGTGGAGACCACGCCGCGACGACCGTACACGGTCGACCGGCGTGAGGTGAAACTGTCGAGGTCACTGGCGTCCATACCACCCCTTGGCAAATCGGCCTCAAAGAGCCACGCGAGTGGGGGGTTCTTGCCGGTGGTGGCTCCCGGTCGCACGGCGTCACTGGCTCTGTCGAAACCCACCGGAGCGGGATAGGAATAGCGTGCGAGATACGGGGGAGGATATAAGGAAGGATGTTCCGAGAACGGTGCATCTACTAAGGGTCGTCACTGCCGCCAAAACGTCGGTGTGAGGATGACCAGCACCGAGAGCACCTCCAAACGACCAATCCACATCAGAAAGACCATGTAGAGTTTTGCGGCATCCGAGAACGGCAGGAAACTGTTCATCGGACCAACAACACCGAAGCCCGGACCAATGTTCCCCAGCGTGGCAATGGCGACGCTCATCGCCTCGAGACCAGACAACGACACGCCAGCCGTTCGGAGACTATCGAGATACAGAAGCATCGTCGAGAGGGTGAATATCGTCAAAAAGAGCAGTATGAACACGAGTACATCGCGAATAGTCTGCTCGTCGACGACTTTCCGGTCGAGTCGTAGCGGTTTAACGGCCTCGGGATGGACCGACGTGAACAGTGTTCGGAAGATAGCCTTTTTGACGAGAACCCACCGGACAATCTTGATCGAACCGGCTGCCGACCCCGCAGAGCCGCCCAGAAAATACGCAAACAACAGTATCGTCTGTGCAGAGGCATCCCAGGTGTTGAAATCCATGCTCGCGTACCCAGTCGTCGTCACGATAGCGATCACCTGAAAGAGTCCCTGCCGGAGCGAATTTTCGAGATTTCCGGGAATGATGTCAAGGTTCGCCGGCGGTTCGGCGATTCCAACGCCGAGAAAGAGCACTGCCGAGATTACTGTCCCGAAAGCGAGGATGGCAAGTAGATACGAACGGAACTCTGTATTGTTGGTTAACCGGCGAGGCTCTCCCCGAAAGACGTACCAGAACAGAGCGAAGTTCGTCCCTGCGACAACCATGAACGGCATTACTGCCCACTGGACCGCAGGCGTGAACGCCTCCACGCTCCGTGCCTCCGGAGAGAATCCACCGGTAGGCAGTGTCGTGAGTGCGTGCGCAACCGCATTGTAGAGGGTCATGTTCGGCGCTAATCCACTCAGATGCAACCCGTAATAGACGACAATCGCGAGAACGGTGAACCCGGCGTAGATTCCCCATAGCCCACGCGCAGTCTGCTGAAGACGCGGCGTCATCTTCTCCAGCGATATTCCCGGTGCTTCCTGCTTCATGATCTGGGCACCTCCAACCGAGAGCTCTGGCAGGATGGCGACCATCAACACGAGAATACCCATACCGCCGAGCCATTGGGTGAGCTGGCGCCACATCAGCATCGCGTACCCATGGCGCTCAACCGAGATCTCCCCGAGAACAGTCGCACCGGTCGTCGTGAATCCACTCATGCTCTCGAACAGAGCGTTGACTGGATTGGCAACAGTGCCTGTTCCGGCGACGAGATACGGAACCGTTCCCACTAACGGCACGACCAGCCACGCAAGACTTACTAAGAGGAATACCTCTCGCTGTCTCAGTTCGCCATCGTTGTTGACTCGCTCTAAGAGGAATCCACCGCCAACCATGAGCACGCTAGTGGCGACGAATGGGACCGGGTTTTCACCGTAATAGAACGCCAGGACGAGCGGGAACAGCGGCGTAATGCCGATGTATTTGAGAACTGTCCCGACGAGGGCCACGCTTACTCTGTAATCGACATAGACGCTCGGTGTGCGGGCCATCGAATATCTATGGTGGTCGAACGACGAACGGGTGGGCGTTTCGGTTCGGTTGCGCTTCGAGGAGACTGTTCATTGTTTCCATCGTGGAGTCATTTTTGTTCTTGGATTCTGTCCCACTCTTCCACACAGTTCTCACAGAGAAATCCTGTGAATCCATCTACATCGTATCCCTGCACACTCGTATCGTCCCCACATCGCTCACATTTCATAGTTGGTCCTGATGGGTAACTCGGGTACTGTCTCGTCACGCATCGTGGGTGAAAACTATCCTCTTCTGTTCCTTCGGGAGTGCAATCACTGGTATTTTACTCCGTTTGAAGAGCTCAGTCGTGACATCTCCGCTGAGGAATTTGATCCAACGGCTTCCAACTCGCGGGACGAACGCAATCGAGGTCGCGTTTTCCTCTTCGGCGGCGTCCCGAATCGTTTCTCCGACGTTTCGCCCGTATAAGGTGCGGAACTCAAGCGTCGGTCCGTCGTCGGGAAACACATCCAAAAAGGATTGATACGCCTTTTCGGCGAACGCTTGACGCTGTTCGACGGATGCCTTGTCGGGTACCCCTTCGCCCTTCTCGATGACGTGAACGACGATGACCTGTGAATCCCCACGAGCATAGTGGTAGACGATTCGGGCGGTGCTCGCTGCGTCGTCTGGACCGGCGATTGGGACGATTACTGTGCCGAAAATATTGGAACTCATAGTCTCTACATTCGACTCCTTCACCAAAATCCCTCCGGTAGAATTGTTGGATACGTAATGAGGTGCGTCTCAAATTCTGATTGAACAATTCCTTCGAGCGGACCCCGGTTCTGTGTCGACGCCCTCCTGTTAGTTACCGTGCGACCTCCCAAACTCGACCTACGACGTTCGACGGCCGGTGACCGATTCGATGTCCAGCCGGTAGAACACCGGGTCGATATCCTCGACCGTCTCGCCGAAGACGCGCAGCGAGGTGTACGCCTCGTTGATTTCGGCGTCGTCGGGTCGGTCGTCCGCCGAGAGTCTGGTGAACGGCCCGCGGACGATGACGCTCCACGACTCGTCCGGCGACGGAGCGTCGTACAGCACGAAACACGCCTCGGCCGTCTCGTCCGCGAACGCCAGTTTGTCGCTCTCGTCGTGTCTGCCGAGACGGAAGTAGAGCGCGTCGCCGTCGAAGTAGTACGCGACCGGAATCGCGTACGCCTCGCTGTCTCGCGCGAGCGACAGCACGCCGTCGGTCCGCTGTTCGAGCGCCGCTTCGACCTCCGCTCGGTCCATACCGACGGTGTAGATGTATTCGAGATGGTGCAATGGAACCCCTCGGAGTATCGTTCGGCGGCGAGTGGGATAATCCAGTCGCCGAAACGACACTACTCCGGTAGTGTGCTACCGGTGTGCTTTTGCGTCCGGCGTGCGGCAACACGAGCGATGCGCGCGACGACCGACGAGACCCAACGCCTCGACCCGATAGCCGCCGTCTCGGCGTTCGGCCGGGCGACGTACTCCGACCTCGTGACCGTCGTCGCGCTGAGCGTCGCCGCGTCGCTCGCGTCGCTCCCACTCGTCACGCTCGGGGCGGCGCTTCTCGCGCTCGTGGAGACGATGACCGACGTCGTCGAGGGTGAGGCCGCCGGACGGAGGGTGAGCGAGCGGGCGCGACTCGCCGCCTTCCGCGAGTCGTTTCGACGGAATCTCCGACGTGGCCTCCCGTTCAGTCTGCTCGCAATCGCCGTCGTCGCGACGACCTACGCCTACTCGACTATCGCGCTCACCGTCCGACAGCCCGCGTTCCTCCTCGGCGCGCTCGCTGGCTTGTACGCCGTCGTCATCGTCGTCGTCGTCCTCTTTCGGGCCGCCTCGCTGGTGGCTCGCGCGCCCGAAGAACCTCGCACGGAGCTGTCTACGACCACCGCACTCCGCGACGCGGCGTACCACCTGCTGGAGACGCCCTCGTTCAGCGTCCTGCAGTCCTGTTTCGCCGCGCTCCTGTTGGGGCTCTGCGTCTCGCTCGGCATCGCCGTCGTGTTGCTGTTACCGGGGTGGCTGGCGCTGTTGGAGGTCGTCGCCTTCGAGGAGACGACGGGCGAGGGGGCCGAACGAATCGTCCTCGCGTACCGGGGTGAACTCGTGTGACCAGCCGAGAACTCCACCTCGTGAGCGCCGTCCCGGTGGCGTTTCTCGCCGTCGCCGTCGGTCACCACCCCGCCGTCGCGCTCCCGCTGGTCGTCGGGGTGTTGCTGCCCGAACTGGACGCGCTCCGCGAGGAGACGCATCGCTCGTGGCTCGTGCACACGTTTCTGTTCCCGACGCTGCTGTATCAGGCGGCGCTCCGTCTCGACCTTCTGTCTGTGCTTCCCGCGCTGGCGACGACGATTCACTTCCTCGCGCTCGGGATGGGACTTCACTTTCTGGCCGACTACGTCTACCCGCGAAAGCAGACGAACCCCGGCGCGGAGTGGCCCGTCCGCCCGGTCGGCTTCTCCTCGCCGTGGGGGCTGCTCTGGCTCGGTATCTCGTGGGCGATTCAGTGGTACGGCTACCTCGCCGCGGCGTTTCTGCCGTGGTTGGCCGGCGTTTGAGTCGACCGCAACTCGCCCGTTCGAGTGACACTACTCCAGTAGTAACACATATACGCCCGGAACGGATTGTTCGTGATAGACCATGGCAAGCGCCGAGTACGACGACGTCTACAAAGTGTTCGACTCCGGTGAGGACGAAGTCGTCGCCGTCGAGGACCTCTCTCTGACCGTCGAGGAGGGAGAGTTCCTCGTGCTCGTCGGTCCCTCGGGATGCGGCAAGTCGACGACGCTGCGACTGCTCGCGGGGCTGGAGACCATCTCCGACGGCGAGATACGCATCACCGACGAGGTCGTCAACGACGAGAAACCGAAGGACCGCGACATCGCGATGGTGTTCCAGAACTACGCGCTCTACCCGCACAAGACGGTCCGCGAGAACATGGCGTTCGGCCTGGAGATGACGACCGAACTCGCCGACAGCGAGATTCAGACGCGCGTCGAGGAGGCCGCGGAGATGCTCTCCATCTCGGAGCTCCTGGACCGCCGTCCGAAGGCGCTCTCGGGGGGACAGAAACAGCGCGTCGCGCTCGGTCGCGCCATCGTCCGCGAGCCCACGGTGTTTCTGATGGACGAGCCGCTTTCGAACCTCGACGCCAAACTCCGCACCGAGATGCGCACCGAACTCCAGCAGTTACACGACAAGCTGGGCGTCGCCACCGTCTACGTGACGCACGACCAGACGGAGGCGATGACGATGGGCGACCGTATCGCCGTCCTCGACGACGGGCAGCTCCAGCAGCTCGGCACGCCGCTGGAGTGCTACCACGAGCCCGCGAACCGCTTCGTCGCGGGCTTCATCGGGTCGCCCTCGATGAACTTCGTCGAGATGGAGTACGACCCGACCGCCGGTCGGGGGCTGACCGACGGCGTCACCTACCAGTTCACCGACGGGCAGACGAGCGTTCTCGGGAGCCGAGGGCGGGTGACGCTCGGTATCCGCCCCGAAGACGTCGAACTCGCGGGGGAGTCCGGTCCCGACACCGTCGAGGCGACCGTCGAAGTCGTCGAACCGATGGGCCGCGAACACCTGCTGCACCTCGACGTCGGCGGCGACGAGGTGACCGCGTCGGTGTCGGGCGACTACGACATCGACATCGGCGACCGCGTGCGTCTGCAGTTCCCCCGCGACCGCATCCACGCCTTCGACGCCGGTTCCGGCGAGACACTGTTCAACCGTTCGCGACAGACCGAGTCGCTGCCGGACGGCGTGAAGCTGTAGCGTTCCGGCAGCGTTCGGAGACGATTTGAGCTCAGCTGTAGCTTCGTGAACTGCCTCGGAGGCGAGCCCCGAGGACTCGGCCTGCGCCGCCTTGTGAGCCCGCGGATGGTTCTCGACGTTCGACAACCTGCCTCTCGCTTATGCGGTCGTGTGTTCTACCAGACAGTATGGGAGAGCTCGAAACCGAATCCGAGAAAACGCGGTCCGAGGTCGCGTCGTACCTCCGCGAGTTAGCCGACCAGTTAGACGGTGACGGGGACGTCACGCTCGAACTCGGCGGTCAGCACGTGCGACTGAACCCCGTGAATCCGGTGACGTTCAAGCTCGAAGGCGAGTCGGATTGGTCCGAGGGCGACACCGAGGCCAAACAGAGCATCGAGTTCGAGTTGGTCTGGTGGCGTGAGGCTCGGACAGCCGAAGAGGGCGCGTTAGATATCAGTACCGAGGGCGAGTAATTTCACCCACCTCTCCGACTGTAGACACCATGTACGACCGCATCTTGTACCCGACGGACGGGAGCGAGCCCGCAGAATCGGTGTTCGACTACGCGCTCGAAATCGCGAGCGCACACGAGGCGACGATACACGTCCTCAACGTCGCGGACACCGGCCGGGACAGCCTCACGCAGAGACAGGAGGCCGTCGCCGAGTTGGAGCGAGAAGGGCAAGAGATCGTCGACGAGGCGGCACAGCGTGCGACAGACGGTGGTGTCGCCGTCGTCTCTGAGGTCCGTCGGGGCACCCCGTCGACGGCCATCGTCGAGTACGCGAAACAGTTCAACGTCGACCTCGTGGTGATGCCGACGCACGGTCGGCGCGGACTGACGCAGTTTCTCGTCGGGAGCGTCACCGAACGCGTCATCAACACCGCCGAAGCGCCCGTCGTGTCGGTCAACCCCGACGGAGACCGCCCGCGCACCTACCCGTGTGAGAACCTCCTCGTCCCGGTAGACGGGAGCCGTGGCGCGCAACTCGCGCTGGCTGAGGGAGTCGCCGTCGCGAACGCGACCGGCGCGGCGCTTCACCTGCTGCACGTCGTCGACACGGGGAGTCTCGGCCTCGATGCCCGTTCCATCCTGAAGGAGGATGAACTGACTGAGAGGGCGAACTCGATCGTCGCGGACGCGGTCGAGACCGCCGAGACGGCGTCCGTCGAGACGATCGAGACCGAAGTCGAGTACGGCTCTCCGGCCAGACAGATTCGCAGCTACATCGACGAGAACGACGTCGACCTCGCCGTCCTCGGGACGCAGGGCGTGACGGAGTTCAACCGCTACGTGATGGGCGGCGTCAGCGCGAAACTGGTCAGAACGTCGCCGATTCCGATGATGTGGGTCCGCGAGCCCGAGTCGGACGACGCTGCGTGACCGACTTGCGCGTTGAGTGCAGCAGGGGCGAGTGAATCGACTCCGGATTCGATACTCCCGACCGGGCTCGTCCCTCCGTCGAGGATTAGGCGTTTTCGTCGATCCACTCGCAGAACGCATCGAAGTCGTGTGCGCCGGCACTTTCAGCGATGCTTCGGAGCGTCCCGGTACGGAGTTCGCTATGCAGCGGAACGGTCACCTGTCGGCGATCCTCTTCGTTCGTCGGGTGTTCGTAGTACAGTTGGGCGTGGTCCCCGGTTGTTCGTCGCCACTCGAATCCGCCGACGTTGACCAGTACTTTCACGATCTCCACCCCGGAGAACCGTCTCATCGATTAGTCGAGTACGTCCGGCGGTTCCTCGTCGCCAGTGGTGTTGTTCGCGGGGTCGATTCCCAGCGCACGAAGTTCCTCGTCTGTCGGTTCGCGGCCACGTTCACCGGTGTGAACTGCGACGGCGTCGTCGAGGTTATCCAGCGCCTCTTCTCTGGACTCTCCCTGTGTGGTCACGCCCGTGTCGACATCTTTTGCGACCCACCAGCCGTTCTCTTGCCAGAGGCGAATCTCGCCATCGTTGGCGTCACCGTTCCGAGTCGAACTGGCCATCGTACCTCTACTTGCCGGATGAGGTGTATAAGCATTCGGCACACCGCTCTCGTGGAAAACGCGACTGTGATTTCTCAGCGAAAGCACGCTGAATCGGTTAACTCGATAACCGACTCGCCCGTCAGTACACCGAAACACCGCAACACCGAAACCGTCCGCCCTCCCTCTATTCGGTATCCGAGCATGGACACCGACCAACTCCGCTCGACGCTGGAGCGGACCGGACTCACGCAGTACGAAGCCGAAGCCTACATCGCGACGGTCGAACTCGGCAGCGCCCCCGCGACCGAGATAGCCGACGCCTCCGGCGTGCCGCAGGCGCGCATCTACGACGTGCTTCGCAACTTAGAGAGCGACGGCTACATCGAGACGTACCAACAGGGGAGCCTCCACGCCCGCGCGCACGACCCCGCCGCGGTCGTCGACGACCTGCAGGCCTACGCGGAGACGGTGACGAGCGCCGCCGCCGAGATACGCGACAGGTGGGAGCGCCCGACCGTCGAGAACCATCGCGTGAGCGTGCTCAAACCCCTCTCGTCCATCTTCGACCGCGCGCACGAGGCCATCGAAGCTGCCGAGAACGAACTCCAGTTGGCGGTGACGCCCCCGCAGTACGACCGCTTCCGCGACGCGCTCGCGGCGGCGGTCGACCGCGGCGTCGTCGTCAAACTCGTCCTGACGCCCGAACAGTCCGCCGACGCCACCGTCGACGACCGCGTGTTCGACTTCGCGGGCGTCGCCACCGAGGTCCGACTCCGGACGCTGCCGACGCCGTTTCTCGTCCTCGCCGACCGGACGCACGTCTGCTTCGCGCCCGAAGCGCCGCTGCACCCCAACCACGAGTACGGCGTGCTCGTCAACGACTACTCGCTGTCGCGCATCTTCGACGCCCACTTCCAGACGGCGTTCTGGGAGACGTGGGAGACGCTGTACTCCGCGCGCGACGGGTCGCTGCCGGCGACGTACACGAACATCCGCGAGTGCATCCGCGACGTCTACGAGGACGTCGAGGCGGGGCGCGAGGTGACGCTCACCGTCATCGGACAAAACCGGACCGGACGCGAGAAACGGGAACTCACCGGTCGCGTCGTCGACGTGAACTACGTCGCCAGCGAGGGCGACGCCGGGCCGCTGCTGTCGAGTTTCGTCGAGGCGGCGACGCTCGAACTCGACACCGGCGACGAGGTGGTCAGCGTCGGCGGCTGGGGTGCGCTCGTCGAGGATATCGAGGGCCAGCGGTTCGTGGTAGAGAAAATCAATTGACGATGTTCGCGACGGTCGGCTCGAAATCCCAAAGGAGACCGTCCGAACGCTTATTGGAGCAGTGGACCTGGTTTCGGTAGGGATGGCCAGTACGACTCGAAAAAACGACGACGGGGGGGTTGAGTTCGTCCACGAGAGCGACGGACAGGTCACCGCGAGGGATATCGAGACGGGTGTCGCATCCTTCGGAGAGACCCGCGCAGAGGCGCTACGAATGCTCGCAGACGCCCTCGACGCCTACTACGGAGAAGGCGAGTCCGTAGAAACGGAGACGCTGGCCACGGAGTTCGGCCTCGACGAGGACGAGGTCGGAAGCGAAGGCCGCCCGCCGTGGGACGCCTAGCGTGGGCCGGACGACGTTCACGGGGCGGGAGGTCGCCAAAGTGTTGATGAAGCTTGGCTACGAACCGAAGTCACGGACCGGGAGTCACCTCACACTGGAGTACGTCAACCCAGACACCGGCGAGGTACGACGACCGACAGTTCCGATTCACGGTGAGATTCCCCGGGGGACGCTCGGAAGTATCGCCAAGCAGTGCGGTGCTGAGGACTTTCAGTCGTTCTGTGAGTGGGTCGACGAGCACTGTTAAGATGTGGCCCCAACAGTAAGCTGCAGAAGTGTGGAGAGAGCATCGCCCTTTAGAGCGAGGAAGGTGTTGAGTCGATTACTGAGGTGCTCGTCGACGGTTCGCCATCGAGCGCCTTTCGTTCCTCTGGTCCCCATCACCGAACTGCGAAAACCATCCTCGGATACCAGAGTCGTAGGAGTGGTGCCGAATCGTACCGACAGCCCGCTACAACGTCACCACACACTCCTTGAGTTCGTGCGTAGTAGCTCGAAATCGCTCCGTTCTGTCGAGAGCCGCCGGTTCAGAGATTCGGGGTTGAGTCGACGCCGGTTTTTCGCTCTCGAATCTCCTCGTAGAACGCGACCGAGTACAGCGCGCCCACGCTGCCGACGACCGCCGTGACGACGGTTGTGAGCACGACCTGTGCGAGCGCGCTCGTCAACGGGAGCTGTGCGGGGGCGGCCGCCGCAGCTCCCGCGCCCGACTGGGGCAGCAAGAGGAACTGCGCGACGCCGATAACGCCGGCGACCGCGAACACGCCGACCATCGTGACCACGAAGTAACCGACGGTGCTCAGGAGATTCCGGCGCACGAGGCCGACGCTCCCTTTGAGACCCGAGACGGCGCTTGCGTCGTTCAAGACGATTTCGTGGCTGTAGAACTGGATGAAGAACGCGAACACGAGGTAGACGAGGCCGACGAGGAGACCGACGCCGAGACCGACGAACAGTCCGGTCTGGCTGCCGCTCGCAGCGGAGAAAACGCCGGCGAAGACGCCGGCGAAGACGACGAACATCAGCACCAGGACGACTCCCGTAACCAGGAGGTACGCGGCGAGCAGCGAGACGTAGTTCCGCTTGCCGGCCTGGACGAACGTCTCGAGTTTCGTCTTCGTTCTGAGCGCTTCGTCGGCCATGCCGATCATCCCGCCCTGGACGAACGGGGTGCCGAAGACGTACACGACGAACAGCAGGCCCGAAACGACGAGCGAGAGTATCGGACTGACGTACTGTGCGAGCAACTGCGGTGCCTGGAGGAGACCGAACAGTCCGATTACCGCGACGAGAATCGGACTCCGGGCCAACGCACCGGGCACTTTCCGGAGGGCATTCAGGACAGCCATCTCTTAGGGTTCTAACGTAACACCAGATAGTCATTATGGTGAGTTGACTACTTTAGACGGACGCACCAACGGGTCGTCGAGGAGAGACTGACGGGGTGGAGAGCGTCCGTTCACCGCAGAGCTCGTCGGATATCTCACTCGTCGACGATTTCCGCGGCCGCGAACCACTGTTCGACGAGGGAGTTGACCAGCAGAAAGACGATAGTAAGATTCGCGACGCCGGCGAGAAACAGCATCAAAAGCTCGCCGGTAGGAGTGGCTCCACCTTCCAGAACCGCCGTCGTAAGCCACGTGACCAGGAGCACTCCGACCGTCGCGAAGACGACGTACTTACCGACCGAGGGTCGATTCTCCTCTCGAACCTTCATTTCTGGCATGCGGTCTCATTATCCAATGTGCGTAAAATACATATCGACGACCGAGTGTCACGACCTCACCGCTCACACTCGTCCGTGCTGGATACGGAGCGCACGTCGATGAACATCTCACTCTCGCTTCCACTTCCCCGGCTCTTCGCCGTGTATCTCCCCCGTCGCTTCGCGGCTGCTCGGCCAGAAGGCGACGACCGCGATACAGAGGTAGACGACCGAAAGCACGCCCGCGACAGCCTCGCCCGGGATTCCCGGCAACGCTGCGGCGTCGGACCACGTCGTCTCGGGCGTGAGGATGGTGATTTTGACGACCCAGGTGAGGCCGACGATGACGAACAGGAGGCCGTAAATCCGACGAAGTCGCCGCGAGAGCGCTTCGAGCAGCGTCACTTTGAACTTCGGATACCGAAGGTCGTCACCCAGTTCCTCGCGCCACTGCGAGTGTTCGACGCCTTTGGGGTCGAGTGCGTTCGCGAAGACGTTCTGCTGGACGAAGCGCACTCGGCTCCGGTACAGGTCGTAGAAGCGGTAGCGCCGCGCCTCGTAGCTGAGAAAGATACCCAAAACCACGACACCGACCAGTAGTAGGTTCGGAGATATGCTCGGGTCGGCCAACACGACCGAGAGAAGCGCGGCGATAATCGTGACGACCCAGTTGGTCGTCTGGTCGATGCGGTTCTGGGCGTTGTTCGTCTGGCTGACCTCGCCGCGGTAGTAGTGCGGAATCGTCGACAGGAGCGCGTCTGCGTCGTGGGCGATCTCGCCGGCCACCTCTTGGTCTTCTCTCTCGAGGGAATCGTGGGTTGTCATACGCTCTCTAGTGGCACCCGTCCGGCAAATCGTCGCTGTCGGGAGCCCGAGACAGTACGCTCGGGGGACGTATCCGTTCGTCGCTCGCGTCGAGTCGGCGAGCGGTCCGCGGCGACGCCGCCGAAACTCCCTCCCTTCGTCCCGCCGTCGTCGGGACACGGGCGGCGTCGGTCGTGCGCTCAGTCGTCGGCGTGCATCGCCGTGGTCGTCTCGACGGCGACGTCGACGTCCTGGGCGAGCGAGACGAACGCGAACACCGGCGCGCGCCGCGTCCACTCGTCTATCGTCTCCTCGTCGACGCCCTCCGCTTCGATCTCCACCTCGGCGGTGAGGTTATCGAAGACGCCGTCGGCTTCGTCGAGGTCGGCGAGGCCGAAGAGGACGCTCGGGTCGAAGTCGGTCCGGACGTGCGTCTGCAGTTTCTCGATGTCGACGCCGTTGGCGACGGCGTTGACGCTGATGCCCACGTTGATACACGACGCGAGCGCCGACAGCGCGGCTTCGATGGGTTCCAGTCGGTCGGTTCCGCCGACCCACCCGCCCGCGTCCATCACTTCCTTCCACGCCCCGTAGGGAATGGTGTACTCTCGGGTCTCGCGCGAAATCGTCTCGCCGCCGAGCGTGTAGCTGTCCACCTTCGCCAAACTGTGCGCGCACGTTCCCTCGTAGGTCGAACGCGCGCCGAGCCCGAGCTGCACCGCGTCGGGGTTCTCGGCCGCGTATTCGGCGAACCCTTCGAGTTTGTTCAGGTCTACGCCGTGCACGATTTGCTGGTCGTCAGTCATAGTTTCGTGTCGCCTCCGACAGCCGGAAGAACGACCTCAGAGACGTTGTAGTTATTTCGTGCTGTCTCGGCAGGTCCTGACATCGTTTCAGCTACTGACCGCGCGTCAACAGCCGCTCAGCCTCACTGCACGTAGGCTTCGGGTTCGACCGGTCGCGCGTCGGCCTCGAACGAGGCGTACGTCAGCTCCGCCCACTCGCGGATGACCGGCGCGTCGGCCTCGACCAACGCCCGGACCGACCCGCTGTCCCGTTCGTAACAGCTGATCGTGACTCGATCGTCGAGGAGGCCGACTCCGCACTCGGGGAGTTCGTCGTGTTCGAGGACGGTGAAGTTGTCCCGCCTCTGCATCTCCGAGCTGCGCTGCGGATACGTCGCGACGAAGTACGCGTGGCAACTCGGTCGGTCGATCAGCGTGATCTCGACTCCGGCGTCGATGAGAGAGAACAGCGAGTCGAAGCAGGGCTCCATCAGCGCAACCTCGGGTCGGAGATACCGGACCTCGTCTGTCTGCCGGAGGAGCGACTCGAACCGTCTCACGGGACGGTACGGCGAGTCGGGTTCCGGGAGCGTAACGGTCAGTTCGGCCCAGGTCTCGGTCGGGAACTCGGTCACCTCGTCCGGAAGCCAGTGCCAGACGTCGCGCAACTTCCGTTCGGTTTCGACGAGGCTCGTCAGGTCCTCCATCCCGGCCGCGATAGCCTCTCCGAGCCGCGTCGCCACGTACCGGTACCCCTCCTTTCGGACCCAGGAACGGTACTCGAACTGGCGCAACGTTCGCCGAATCGTCGACGGCGACACGCCGGTTTGCTCACAGAGTTCGGAGCGACTCCGGGGACGCTCCGTCAGCGCAATGAGCGTCGGAATACGGTGCTCGGACCGCGCGAGATACGCGATGTCACCGATTGGTGAGTCCGTGTCGACAGTGTTCGTGCCATTTAGTCCCATGTTACTCTTTGGCAAACGGCCGAGATAACTATTTGGGGCGGAGTACGCGCTCTGTATGCAGCACGCCCGTCGGGACATCTCCGAGTTAATATCACTGGTGAGACATCTACAAGGAACAGTGTCCGAGGGGCACCTGCGTTTTTATATGGCCGGAAACCCTGATTTCGGACAATGAGAACCGTCGAGTCGACCGCTGTCAATGCGTCCGTTGATCTCGACGCCCTCCTCGGCGTTCTTCGGGAGCATCCGGTCCGGCTTGCGATTCTCTTCGGCTCACACGCGACCGAGACGACGCACTCAGCAAGCGATATCGATCTCGCGGTCGAATTCGACGCTGAACGCCCGTCAGATTCGAACTACAACGATACTTTCCTTGGATTGAGTGCCGATCTGAGTGATACACTCGGGACCGATGACGTGGATCTCGTCGATCTTCATGCAGCCTCACCAGCACTCGCGGAGGCGGTCTTCGAAAATGGTGTACTCCTCCTCGGCGAGCAAGAACGCGCCGCCGAGCTTCGTCAGCAGATAACGGCGGCTGATACCGAGACGCAGTCACCTCGCGAACGGCTCGACGCAGCGCTGGCCAGAATTGACGCCCATCTCGATAGCGGTGATGCTAGGGCGCCTGTATCCGGCGAGTCGGAGAATGACGGATGACGACTGATAGCTTTCCAGCGGACCGTCTCAACAGGATTCTGACTGCTGTCGAAACCATTGAGGAGAGCCTCGGTGTACTCGCCCGGAAGCAGCGTCTCAGTCGCGACGAATACAAGTCTGATTCGGATACTCGTGATATCGTCGAGCGCCGGTTCGTAAAGATGACTGAAGCCTCGATTGACATCGGTGAAGAACTCGTCAAGCACGAACGTGGGCACCCACCAGCTAGCAATCCAGAGTCGATGCGAGCGCTCGGTGAGATTGGAGTGCTTTCACCAACGCTGGCCGAGGAGATGGCACAGGGGGCTCGATTCCGCAACGTGTTGTCGCATACATATGGACGAATCATCGATCACGATGTCGTCTACAACGCGCTCCAAGATCTGGAGCGCTATCGACTGTTTGTCCAAGCGGTTCGCGACTACCTCGATTCCATCGGCGCGCTTGACGACTGACTTCGTCGGAGAAGCGAGTAAATCAACACCTAGTTGCCGAACTCAAGGAGAGAACCCACGACTGTACTCGTCGGAAGCCACGACCGACCACTAACGGCGCTCGCAAACCTATCGGAAATCGGTTAGAAAGCTATTTACCGGCTATGAGCCTCTGAGGAGCAGGAGATGCCGGCGTACTGTCGGCCTCGAAGCACATGACTGAGAAACATCTACACAATGGAAACGAACCGACTGTGTTCGCACGATGCACCGATTGTGCGAACATCTATCCCGCACAGGAGAAGACGAACGGGAGTTTCCGTCCGGTCGGGACAGACGGGTCGTGCAACTGTGGAAACGCAGAATTCGAACTCGTCGATTGAAGAACAGATCGTGTCATCCCGCCGAATCGCGGGCTATCGTCTGTCATGTTCTGGACGTATGGACACCTGTTAAGAAACATTCGAGAATCCCACTACTGAAGTAGTGTGAAGTAAGACGTATAACTGGGAGCCGACCACAACACACGATAGGTCAACTGCCTCGGCGTCAAGCCCCGAGGCTTGTCGGTGGACTCCCGCTCTACCCGAGTAACTCGGTAGGTCGGAATCGACCATTTGCGTTCACCGTCCCTGACTTGAGAGCCAGTTGACTTGTGGCTCGTTCAGCACCAGACTTGAGCCAGTGCTGAACAAGACGCCACCCGATATTCCGAGCGGCGTTATAATCGCTATGCAATTGCTTTCCACATTTCAGGCACTCAAATTCGTCACCGTCACGATTGTTTTCGTGCGTGAAGCCACACTCACTGTGACTACACCGCTGAGACGTGTACGCCGGATTCACGTCGTCCACGTCGATGCCGTGTTCTTCGGCTTTATATTCGACGTGTCGTTGCAGTTCGCGGAACGCCCACTGCTGGAACTTTGAAGCGTTCGAGATGCGTTTGCGGATATGTTTCAGGTTCTCGAACGAGATTGCCGTGCAATTGTTCTCCACGGCTTCTTGCACAATCGCTTTTGACATGCGGTGGAGGTAGTCCGTGCTCCACCGAGCGAACCGATTGCCGATACTTTTGATGGTAAGGTGTGCGGAGCGAGTGCCCGTCTGTTGTAAGCTGCCGCGCCGACGCTCGTACTCTTTGCGGCGGTGGTTGAGGTAGTCTGCGTTACCGAAAAACGCTCCCGTACTGGTGACGGCGATATATCCGTCCACGTTCAAGTCCACACCGAGAACCACTCCGTTCTCGGATTCTTCGTCACAAGACGGTTCAACGTTTTTCTTCACGGCGACGTGGAGGTAGTACGTTCCGTCACGTTTGTGCAGCGTTGCTTCGCGTTTATCCCATTCATCCGTCCAGTAGTCCTCGAACGGCGTGCCTTCCTCGTTGACGGGCGTGACGTATCCGCCCGTCACACGCTTGTCGGTTGTGGCGAGGGATACGTGGTCGTCATTGTAGGTGATGGTTCGTCCGTTATACACGACGACTGAGCCTTTGAACTCGGGTTTGCTTGCTTTCTCACCGTCTTCGATGATGCGATCTTTGCAGTTTCCGAGTGCGGTGGCCGCGAGGTTCCTCGCGGATTGAACGAGACTGGATTGCAGAGAAAGTTTGCTACGAACGTCAGAATACGTCTCTTTGTGGAGCGTATTCTTCGTGTCCGTGATTTCGTAGGGGTTGTCGTCCCATCCGTGGTCTGCGACGTGTTGGGCTGCGTGTCGGAACTGCTCGAACGTCTCGTCGAGAACGCTGTGTGCGTCCTCGGGAACGTCGAGTTTGACTTGGATGTTCCGAACAACCTCCATACTTCATTAGTATAGGCAGAGATACTTAGAACTACATAATAGGTTGGAAGTCGGTCTTGCTATCAAACGCGGTATGTGCATCTATTGTCTGCTTCCTCCCACAACTAAAGTCGTGGGTCTCCGTCTTGATATCTGATGAAGACAGACAGCACCGTGGCGAACGGGTCGACCTTCCTCGTGACCGACGAGGACGGCGCGCCGACGCGTGGCCACGACGGGTTCTACCACCGAGACACGAGGCGTCTCGACCGGTACCGACTCGGGGCGAGCGGGAGAACGCTCGAACCGCTCGAACTGGTCGACGTCCGCCCCGCCGAGCGACTCGTCCACCTCGCGACGCCGCTGGAGCGCGGCGCGCGAGCGCTGCAACTGAGTCGCCGCCAGTTCGTCACCGACGGCCTCTACGAGTCGGTGACCGTCACGAACCTCACGCGCGACCCCCACACGGAGACGCTCGAACTCGCCGTCGGCACCCGGTTCGACGACCTGTTCGAGGTGCGCGGCTTCGACGGCAACGCGCTCCGCGACCGAGATATCGACGTGGAGACGCGCGAAAACGGCGTGACGTTCACGTACGACCCCGACGACGTCGAGTTCGACGCGTCGGTCTCCGTGACCGCGAACCGCGACGTCGACGTCGGCGTCGAGACCGCGGGCGACCGGGTCGACGCGACGCTGTTGGTGCCGCTGGAACTCGACCCGCAGGAGTCACAGCAGCTCTCGCTTGCGGTGACGACCGACGGACCGACCTCGAACGTGCGGGCGGCCGTCGACGCGGCCCGCGACGAAGTCCGCGAGCGCGAACGCGAGTGGGCCGAAGCGACGACGCTGGAGGACGCGCCCGCAGGCTGGGAGTCGGTACTCGAAGAGAGCCGCGAGAACCTGCTGGAACTCCGTCTCGACACCGAGTACGGACCGATGCTCGCCGCGGGGATGCCGTGGTTCGCGACCGCGTTCGGCCGCGACTCGCTCATCGCCGCCTACCAGTCGCTCGGCCTCTCGACCGAGTTGGCGAAGGGCACCTGTCGCTACCTCGCCGCCCACCAGGCCGAGGCGGAAGACGAGTTCCGCGACGCCGAACCGGGCAAGATTCTCCACGAGGTCCGTTACGGCGAACTCGCCGCCCGCGGCGAGGTGCCGCACTCGCCGTACTACGGCACCGTCGACGCGACGGCGCTGTTCGTCGTGCTCGTCCACGAGACGTGGAAACGCACCGGCGACGACGCCTTCGCCGAGGAGCTGCGCCCGCACGTCGAACGCGCGCTCGACTGGCTCGACGAGTACGGCGACCGCGACGGCGACGGCTTCCTCGAGTACCCGACCGACGGCGGCGACGGCAGCCTCACCCATCAGGCGTGGAAGGACAGCGGTGACGGCATCATGCACCCCGACGGCGAGCATCCGGAGGGACCGCTCGCGGTCGCCGAGGTGCAGGGCTACGCCTACGACGCCAAGCGCCGCGCCGCCGACCTCGCACGCCACGCCGGCGACGAGGCGCGCGCGACCGAACTGGAGCGCGAGGCCGCCGCCCTCAAGGAGGCGTTCGACGAGGCGTTCTGGCTCCCCGAGGAGAACTGCTACGCCGTCGCGCTCGACGGCGAGAAAAAGCGGGTCGCGTCGGTGACGACGAACGCGGGTCACTGCCTGTGGAGCGGCATCGTCCCCGAGGCGCGGGCGGACGCGCTCGTCGACCGCCTCGTCGCCGACGACATGTTCACCGGCTGGGGCATCCGGACGCTCGCGGCGAGCCACGGCGTCTACAACCCGCAGAGCTACCACCTCGGCAGCGTCTGGCCGCACGACAACTCGCTGGTCGTCCTCGGGATGGCCCGCTACGGCCGCGTCGACGCCGCCCGACGGGTCGCGGAAGGGCTGGTCGATGCCGCGGAAAAACGCGGCAACGACCGCCTCCCCGAACTGTTCGCCGGGTTCGAGCGCGAGGAGACCGAAGTGCCGGTCTCCTACGGCGAAGCGTGCGAACCGCAGGCGTGGGCCGCCGCTGCCCCGCTGGCGTTCCTGCAGGCCGTCGCCGGAAGCGTCGCGGAGGTCCCCGACGAACCGGACTCGCGTGACGCGCCGACGCCGAGTTCGTAGGCGCTGACAACCGCGAGGCTCCGTTTGGGACGGCGATGCGCTGCGCGGTCGCCCCGGAAACACGACGCTGGTGACGTTGTTCGTCTCGGCCGTGGCGAGTACAGTACGACACTGCACGGTGAGAGGGCGAGCGGCGTGTCAAGCTATTTATATTGCCGACGGCGATTGCTCATCGAGTACATGTCAGCGAACGATTCACTAGGGATCGGGTTCGTCGGTGCCGGATTCATCACGGATACGTTTCACTCCGAGACGCTTCGCGGGATTCGCCACGCCCACGCGGCCGGTGTGATGAACCCCACCCGGAGCAAGGCCGAGGCCGTCGCCGAGAAACTCGAGGAGTACGAGTGCGGCGACGCGACGGTCCACGAGTCGGTCGGCGACCTCACCGAGGACCCGGATGTGGACGCACTCTGGATCACCAGTCCGAACTTCACCCGCCTTGAGACGGTCGAAGAGATCGTCAGTGCGGTCGAAGACGATGCTAACCTCGACGGAATCGCCATCGAAAAGCCACTCGCACGCAATCTCACGGAGGCCAGGCGAGTCGTCGAACTGATCGAGTCGATCGACGTCGCCCACGCGTATCTCGAGAACCAAGTCTACATGCCCGGCGTGGAGAGGGTCAAAGCGTTGCTGTGGGAGAGCGCCGAGGCGGCGGGTCGTCCCTACCTCGCGCGTTCGGCCGAGGAGCACGCGGGACCGCACTCGGCGTGGTTCTGGGACGGGGAGAAACAGGGCGGAGGCGTTCTGAACGACATGATGTGTCACTCCCACAAGGTCAACAAACACCTGCTCGAATCGACGACGGGTGACGACCTGACGCCGCTCGCGGTCACCTGCGACCTCTCGACGCTGAAGTGGGCGCGTGAGGAGTACGCAGACCGGCTTGCGGCGGATTTCGACGTCGATTTCCAGTCGAAGCCGACTGAGGATTACGCACACGCGACGGTGTTCTACGAAACCGACGACGGGGAAGTCGTCGTCGCGGAGTCCACGAACTCGTGGTGTTTCGTCGGTTCCGGACTCCGGATAACCATCGAACTGCTCGGCCCGGAGTACTCGGGGAACATCAACACACTCGAATCCGGCGTCGGTATCTTCGTCTCGTCCGATAACGAGGACGACGCGGGCTACGTGGTCGAGAAACAGCAGGCGACGCAAGGAGAGATGGCCGTCATCCCCGACGAGGTGACGACGTACGGGTATCTGGACCAGAACCGTCACGTCGTTTCCGCGTTCCGTGCGGGCGAGAACGCTCGAGAGGACCTCCACGACGGACTGGAGGTCGTCGAACTCTGTATGGCCTCGTACCTCGCTGCCGAACGCGGAGAACGTGTCGAATTTGCCGATGTCGATTTAGAGGGGTACATTCCCGCGCCCGCACGCGGCGAGTTCGATCCGTACCCGGCCGAATCGACGGGTGACCGACCGTAGCGGTCGCGCGACCGACAATCGGGGGTGTCACTACTCTCACCGATGAGACGACGAACGCGTTGATAATGGCCGGAGCGGTCCGAGGTTGTTTACTATCTGAAAATGCCTTAACTAATCTATTGTGATACACGGATTATGTCGAGCGTTCGGGAGAGGGCAAACCTACTTCTCGGTGGCAGTTTCGGTGAATAGATGTCAACTATGCGGCAACATTGTTGGTAGTGCATAGAATCATATACTCGAATTACGGTTGGTAGTTGTATGATGCCTCACAGGAAAGATGGGTGTAGCCGCAAAGACTCGGACAGCGAGAGATCATCGGTCGACCGCCGGTCGTTTCTCCGGTCGGGAGCGGCAGGAGCAGCGGCGGTCGGCGGACTGTCGCTGGCCGGTTGTATGAGCGGAGGCGGCGGAGGCGGCGGCGCCGAGTACCAGATGACGATTATTTCGAGTCCGGCGGGCTTCGACGATCAGGCGTTCAACGACAACGCGCTTTCGGGACTCGAAGACGCGGCCGAGGAGTGGGACATCGACGTCAATCAGGTCGAGGAGACGAACCAAGGCGCGTACGCCGAGCGGCAGGCCGACGCCGCCGAAGCCGGCCCCGACCTCATCGTGCTGGTCGCTGACCAGCATACGGACCCGCTGCAGGAGAACGCTCCCGAGTACCCCGACGTCAACTGGATGCTCATCAACAACGTCGTCGAGGAACCCAACGTCTCGGGGTGGATCGAGATGAACCACGAGATGTCGTTTCTCGCCGGTGTCGGCGCCGGGACGCTGACGCAGGAAGAGATCGAACATGAGGGGAGTTCGACGAACCCCGACGAGAGCACCGTCGGCTTCGTCGGCGGTGAGGAGATTCCCCTCATCGAGGCGTTCGAGGTGTCGTACAGACAGGGCGTCGAGTGGGTGGACGACAGCATCGAGGTGCTCACCGGCTACGGCGGCAGTTTCAGCGACCCGTCGGGCGTGAACGACCAGGCCGTCTCGCAGTTCGACAGCGGGGCCGACATCGTCTGGCACGCGGCGTCGGCCGCGGGCGAAGGGGCGTTCCAGGCCGCGGACGACAACAATCGGTTCGCGATCGGCGTCGACAGCGACCAGTCGGTCGCGTTCGACAGCTATCAGGACGTCATCCTCGGTTCCGCCATCAAAGCGCTCAACGAGGCGACGTACGAGGTCGCGGGGGCCGTCGTCAACGACGAATGGGACAGCGTCCAGGGAGAACAGAACCTCTCCACGGAGGGCGGACAGATCGACTGGGTGACCGGCCAGGCGTTCGACGGCAACATGCCCGATTCGCTCGACCAGAACATCCAGGACGCGAAGGACGCCATCGTCAACGGCGGGATCGACTTCGAGTGCGGTCCGACCGGGTGTTGAGCCGAGAGCGAAGCTTTTCAGCCGATATTTTATTCCCCTCCAAAAGAGTGTATCATGACTAACACGAGCGCACTATGACTGCGAATAGCACACCCCCGGCCGTGAGATTAGCGGGAATCACCAAACGGTTCGGCGACGTCGTCGCGAACGACAGCGTCGATTTTACCGTCGAGGCGGGGTCGATTCACGCGCTCATCGGCGAGAACGGGTCCGGAAAGACCACGCTGATGAGTATTCTCTACGGTCTCTACGACCAGAACGAGGGGACGATACACGTCGATGGCGAGGAACGGTCGTTCGACACCCCCCGGGACGCGATGAACGCGGGAGTCGGTATGATTCACCAGCACTTCCAGCTCGTGATGCCGATGACCGTCCTGCAGAACGTCGTTCTCGGCCACGAGCCGGTGAAAAACGGATTCGTCGACGAAGAGCGCGCGCGAGAAGAGATCGAAGCCATCAGCACCCGCTACGGGTTCGACGTCGTCGAACATCTCGACACCCCGGTCAGGGAACTCGACCTCGGGACGAGACAGCGCGTCGAAATCGTCAAGAGCCTCTACCGCGGGGCCGAGATTCTCATTCTCGACGAACCGACGGCCGTCCTCACGCCGCAGGAAGTGGACGGACTGATCGACCTCATGGAAGACCTCAGAGCGGACGGCCGCTCTCTCATCTTCATCTCGCACAAACTCGACGAGGCGTTGGCGGTCGCCGACGATATCACCGTTCTCCGCGACGGCAACGCGGTCGGGACGGTGTCCGCTTCCGAGACATCCGAGGCGGAACTCGCCCGCATGATGGTCGGTCGGAACGTCCTGTTCGAAAGCGACGCCCGCGAGACGACGGTCGGTGAACCGGTTCTCGAAGCCGAGAACCTCCGGGTCGCCGGAGATCGCGGCCTGGAGAAAGTCTCGGATGTGAGTCTCTCGGTGAGGGAGGGCGAGATTCTCGGCATCGCGGGGGTTCAGGGGAACGGGCAGACCGAGTTGGTCGAAGCCCTCACCGGTCTCCGAACCCTCAGTTCGGGCGTCGTCCGATTCGACGGCGACGACATCTCGGCGGCGTCGAGGCGCGACCGAATCGAGGCGGGTATCGCCTACGTTCCCGAAGACCGCCACGTCGAGGGGCTGGTGATGGAGTACGACCTGGTCGAAAACGGACTGCTCGGAAATCAGACGATAGCGCCGTTTGCGAACGGCGGCTTCCTCGATTGGGGGGCCGTCCGCGAACACACCGAGGAGATCATCGAGGAGTTCGACGTGCAACCGCCGAACCCCGACAGCGAAGCGGAGTCCCTGTCGGGCGGAAACCAACAGAAGTTCATCGTCGGTCGGGAACTCGGCCACGACCCGGACGTGTTGGTCGCCTCCCACCCGACTCGCGGCGTGGATATCGGGGCGATAGAGTTCATTCACGAACGGTTGACCGAACTCCGCGACGAGGGACTCGCGATCGTCGTCGTCTCCTCGAAGTTAGAGGAGATTCAGGCGCTCTCGGACCGAATCGCGGTCATGTACGAAGGCGAGTTCATCGACACGGTGGACCCGGGCGACGTGACCGAAGCGGAACTCGGCCTCCTGATGGCCGGACAGCGCCTCGACGACGGGGGCGACGCGTCCGAGGACGGAGTGCCAGAGGGCGAGGTGTCTCCGAGCGGGACGTCCGGGGACGAATCGAGTAGCGGGGTCGAGACGTGAGTTCGACCGACGAACCCGGCGCTCGGTCGCTTCTGGACCGCGTCGGCGACCGACTGTTCGACGCCACGGTGCTGGAGCGCCTCGGCATCGCGCTCGTGTCGATACTCACCGCGATTCTCCTCGGCCTCCTCATGGTCGCCGCCGCGGGGTACAATCCGATAGTCTTCCTGAACAACTTGATCGTCGGCGCGATCGGGAGCGAGCGAATGCTGGCGCGAACGCTACGGATATCGACGTTCTTCATCGTAACCGGCGTCGCCGTCGCCATCGCGTTCAGAGCGGGCGTGTTCAACATCGGCGTCCAAGGTCAGTTCGTCGTCGGTGGACTCGCCTGCGCCATGTCCATCCTCTGGGCGGCCCCGTACCTGCCCAGCGGGGGGCTCGGCGGGGTCGGTCTGATGCTCATCGGAACCGTCGCCGCCGCCGTCAGCGGCGGCTTGTACGGCGCGCTCCCCGGCGTGTTGAAGGCGTACGCCGACGCGAACGAGATAATCACGACGATAATGCTGAACTTCATCGCGATCGGCGTCGTCAGTTGGCTGATCACGAACCCGTTCCGGGAGGCGGGGTCGACGAACGTCCAGACCGAACCGCTCCCGGCCAGCGTCGGACTCCCGCCGGTCGTCTTCGGCGAGTCGGGGTTCTCGGTCGTCGGACTCGTCCTCACGCTCGCGCTCGTCGCGGTCGTCGCCATCGTCATGGCGCGAACTCGCTTCGGCTACGACATGATGACGAGCGGCTACCAGGCGTCGGCCGCGGTGTACTCCGGCGTGGACGCGAAGCGAAACGTCGTCGCGACGATGACGTTCTCCGGTGCGGTCGCCGGACTCGCGAGCGCGCTCTTCGTCATCATGTATCAGGGACGGTTTCTCGAACCGGCGAGCATCCACACGTACGGCTACGACGCGATCGCGGTGAGTCTGCTCGCGGCGAACAACCCGCTCGGCGTCGTCCCGGCGGCGCTGCTGTTCGGCGGCCTCAATTCGGCGACGTCGTACATTCAGATCTACAGCGACGTCCCCGTCCAACTCATCGACGGTATCGTCGGAATCGTCATCCTCTTCGTGGCCGTTCCGGAGCTGTTCCGCATGGCCGCACACTGGGCCGAGTTCGGAGGTGAAGACGAATGAGCGTCGTCGAGTACGCCGGTCGTAAACGAGTCAGGCTGGTCAGCCTCGCCGTCGTCGCGGCGCTCGCCGTCGGAGTGGTGGCGACCGTCGCGTTCGACGTCCCGCTCGAAAGCATCTTCACGCCCGGATACGTCGCCCGGTCGATGGAGTTGGCGGCTCCCATCACGCTCGCGGCGATTGGCGGCCTGTACGCCGAGAAGAGCGGCGTGTTCAACATCGGACTCGAGGGGTTCATGATATTCGGCGCGTTCTTCGCGGCGGTCGGGACGTACTTCGCGGGAGGTAGCGGGCCCGTCCACGCGTGGGCCGGAATCGCGTTCGCGACGGCGCTCACGACGGTACTGGCGTCGCTGTTCGCCGTTCTGTTGATTCGGTACAAGGCCGACCAAATCGTCGCCGGTCTCGGCGTCTGGTTCATCGGTCTCGGTCTCGCTCCGTTTGCGGCGTCCGTCATCTGGGGGTCCAGAAACAGCCCCCGAATCCCTTCCGTCGGGCGACTGACTGTGCCGGGCCTCAACGAGATACCGTATCTCGGGCGAATCGTCTTCGACCAGTCGCCGCTCGTGTGGCTCACCGCTCTCGTCGTGGTCGGTTCGTGGGTGTTCCTCTACCGAACGAACTACGGCTACTGGATTCAGGCGGCGGGCGAGAATCCGGAGGCGCTCGATACGGCCGGTGTCGACGTCAATCGCGTTCGCTACGCGGCGGTGATATTCTCGGGGGCGATGGCGGGCCTCGGCGGTGCCGTGTTACTCGCCCACAGTTCGTCGTTCATCGGCACCGGCCAGACCATGGTCGACGGTCGCGGATGGCTCGGCATCGTCGCCTATCTGTTCGGGAACTACAATCCGCTCGGTGCGGCCGTAGCGGCACTTCTCTTCGGAGGGGTCGATATGCTGCAGGGACAGCTCCAAACGCTGAACATCGATCTCTCCGCCAAGTTGCTGGAGCTGCTCCCGTACGTCGTCGTCATCGTCGTACTCAGCGGGTGGGGGAAGACGCGGGTTCCCGCATCTGTCGGCGAGCCGTACGAGTCGGAGGACTGACTACCTCCCGCGACGTTTCTTGAACCGCGAAAAACCGGGCAGAAGCCACGCCTGCGGCGTTCACTTCGCTCCCTCGTTAGCCGGTCGGTCGCGAACTCGTCGCGACTGGATCGAGACCGCAAGTTCCGGGTTCGAAGCCCACAGATACACTCTCTGTACTCCGCATTCGACGGATTCTCCTCACCCGGTTACTCCACCAAACAGTCTGATTCCGAGCATGAGGACGATGCCGACGAGGAAGACGAGAAAGTAGAGCACGGAGCGGAGCGTGTCGTCTTCCCGCTTTATCTCCGGAATCAAGTCCGAACTGGCGATGTAGATGAAGTTACCCGCCGCGAACGGAAGCAGGAACGTCGAGAGGTCGGCGAAGACGTTGTCGAGGTAGAAGCCGACGACACCGCCGAGGATGACGGTCGACTGCGTGAGATAGTTGAGGACGAGCGCCCGGCGTCGGTCGAACCCGCCGTAGACGAGAACGCCGAAATCTCCGATCTCCTGCGGGACTTCGTGGAACGCGATCGCCAACGTCGTGACCAGGCCGAGCGGCACGCTCACGAGGAACGCCCCGGCGATGACGAGTCCGTCGATGAAGTTGTGGAGCGTATCGGAGACTAAGACGAGGTAGGAGACGGGTTCGTGTTCGTGGGTCGTAGCGTGGTGGTGATGCCACCGAAGGAACTGTTCGAGCACGTAGAACAGACAGAACCCGCCGATGACCGTCAGAAACAGCGGCAGCGTGTCAGCCGATTCAGTTTCGGCGACCGCCCGGGGGAGGAGATGGAGGAACGCACCCCCGATGAGACTTCCCGCAGCGAAGGCGACGAGGCCCAACAGTATCTTGTCGGTCAACTCGTCGCGCAGAAACAACGTGAGAACGCCGACCCACGCGGTGAGACTGACGCCGACGGTCGTGATGACGATCCACCCGAGCGGGCTCATCTATCCAGTATCGTGTCGGCGAGCGTATAAATCATATAGGCGGCCCGTCAGTCGCTGAGGAACGTGCGGTGGTCCGCGAGGTAGTCGTACCCGCCGCCGAGAACGAGTCCGTATATCAGATACGACACCAGCGTCACGGCCAGCAGCGGGAGGTCCTCGGCGACCGTCTCGGTTCCGACGAAGACGCCCAACAGAGCGCCGACGACGTATCCGGACCAGAGGATGAGTCCGAACACCGCGCCGTGGGCGACCCCCGACTCGCCCGGGAGTCCCCACGTGAACCCGCCGAAGAGGAGCGGCCAGGCCACCGCGAAGATGAGTCCGAACCAGAGGTACGTCAGCAGCGTCGCGGTGAGCGTCCCGAGTCCGCAGTAGGGAGGTCCGCCGACGGCACAGAGACTCGTGAAGTGGCGAACACGAAGGGGTCTGTTCCGGGGAGCAACACGTCCGCAGCGAAGAGAAACACGAGAAGTACGACTGTCGCTACGACTCCCGCTCCGAGGCTACTTCGGATCGGACCCATAGGATAGCATCAACTCCGTTACACAAAACTGTAGGCTTGATTCCGGAGTTGCGAACGACTCTGCAGAACCGTCCGAGAGCGAGGAGTCGAGCAACGCCGATTCGACGGGACGAAGCAAATCGGTTCGACAGAGCGGAACTCTCGAACAGAGAAAGCGATTTACAGGCACGCCTGCAATTACTGGTAATGGGTAGCTACGCAACGCCGCCGAATCGGGCTGACGAATCGTCCGACGACAACGAACCTCGACCGCGACTGGGCGATCTTCTTTCGGGCCGAT
Organism: Haloprofundus sp. MHR1; assembly: GCF_005155585.1. NCBI lineage: Archaea > Methanobacteriati > Methanobacteriota > Halobacteria > Halobacteriales > Haloferacaceae > Haloprofundus > Haloprofundus sp. MHR1. The sequence goes on along the minus strand of NZ_CP039833.1, from coordinate 371,148 downwards.
TTGCAGATGTAGACCTCGATTCCGTCGAAGTAGTCCGTGACGAACGAAAGTAGGAATGAAGGTCTTCATCGATACGAACGTCTTCATTGCCAGTCTGACCGACGAACCGGGCCGCGGCGAGGTTGCGACGCAGTTACTCAATAAAGACTACGAGTTCTGTACATCTATTCTAAATCTCATGGAGATTCGGTCAGTGATGACCAAGAAGAAGCGCGTTGAGCAAGACCGAGTCGAAGCGGTATTATCTGATATTTACAGTACTGTGGACATATACGCACCCGAAATCAGTGACCAAATCACGGCGTATGAATTACAGCGGGACAACCTCCTCTATACGATGGATTGCGTCCTTCTCGCATTGGCGGACGACGTGAACGCGACGTTGACTACTTTCGATGGAGAGATTCTCGACCACGGTGGTGTCGCACCAAAAGAGTTGATTGACTAGTTCGACCCGAGCAAGAACCTGCTATCGTGGTTTTTTGATAACAGGCCGCGTTCCTTCCTCGGGCCCGGTGCACTCGTTCGATTCCCGTGAGAACCGTCGTTTAAGTGTGACATCCAATCCAGTACGAAGGTCGGTGGAGGACGATCAAAGGAGAGTCAACCAGAGACCGCCGACTCAGCCGCCCAGCGTCGTCTCGAACGTCAACTCGACCGCGCGCTGCTGCAGTTCGAGCGGGAGGCTCGCCTCCACCGCACCGCCCGCCGTCGCTTCGTCCTCGCTCGCTTTCTCGGCGGCCATCTCCGGCGTCAACGGCATGTGGACGAACCCCATCGGCGTCTCCAGCCCTTCGCGCTCCAAGAGCGCCCGCGTACTGTACAGCACGTTGTTGCAGAGGTGCGTTCCCGCCGTGTTCGAGACGCGCGCGGGAATACCGGCGTCCAACAGCGACTCGACGACCGACACCACCGGAAGCGTCGAGAAGTACGCGTCCGCGCTGTCGGCGTCGATGACTTCGTTTCGCGGTTCCGCATCCGCGTTGTCGGCGACGCCGCCGCAGTCGTTGACGTTGACGCCGATTCGTTCGACGGAGACGGCGGAGCGGCCGGCCGCGAGTCCGGTCGAGACGATCACGTCGGGGTCGTAGTCGGCGACGAGCGTCGCCATCTCGTCGGCGGCGACGGCGTACTCGACCGGCAGCACGCGACCGACGATCTCGTGACCGGCGACGGTCCCGCCGTCGAGTTCCTCCGCGAGCGTCTGCGTCGGGTTCTCGTCGTCGTCGCCGAACGGTTCGTAGCCGGTGAGAACCAGCGTCATCGGCCCTCGTTCGCCTCGCTTCGAGCGTCGTCGTCGTACGGCCAGCGTCCGCCCATCTTCAGTTCGGTGACGTAGCCGGCGTCGATGCTGTCTCGAATCTCGCTGCGCGTCTTGTGCGGCGTCTCCACCTCGTCGCTCGCGAGATGATAGGCAGTGCTCGCGAGAATCGTCGCCACGTCGCGCAGGTCGCGCGGGTCGAGTTTGTCCAGCGTATCGGCGTGGGTGTGTCCCCAGCCGCGGCCGCTCTGGTCGGAGGTCGAGGAGGCCATCACCGCGGGGACGCCCTCCTGGACGAACGCCCACTGGTCGCCGTGCGGCGAGATGGTGTCGCCCGACTGGATGGGCACGTCGAGCGTCTCGCCCATCGCCTCGAACGCCTCGCCCATCTCGTCGAAGCCGTTGGTGCCGACGCGGACGTTCCGGGAGTTCGCCGGGCCGTCGACGTTCAGGACGCATTTGACCGAGTCGAGGTCGCGACTCTCCGCGAAGTGGTACGCCCCCCAGAGGCCGATCTCCTCGGAGCCGAATGTGACGAACCGAACGCGGGAGTCGAGGTCCGATTCGACCTGCGCGAGCAGTCGGCCGATTTCGGCGACGAGCGCCGACCCCGCACCGTTGTCGTTCGCGCCGTCGGCGATGTCGTGGGCGTCGACGTGCGCGGTCACGAGCACCTCTTCGTCGGCGTCGGCGGGGCCGAGGACGCCCTCGACGTTTCTCGATTTCGTCGGTTCGTTTCGGCAGTCGACGTCGAGTTCGACGACGAACCCCTCCTGTTCGTCCGCGTAGCGCGCGAGTCGCTCGCCGACCTCCTTGGAGACGCCGACGGCCGGAATCGGCCCCGGTCGGTTGTGGTAGCCGACCTCGCCGGTCGGCGGCAGCGACCCCTCGATGTGGTTTCGGAAGAGGAATCCGATCGCGCCGTGGTCGGCGGCGTTGACGTACTTCTCCATGCGGTGGAGCCACCGGTCGGTGTTCTCCGGGGTGTCGCTGGAGACGAGCGCGATTGCGCCCTGCAGGTCGTCGCCGACCTCGTCGAACTCCTCGTAGGTACCGTCGCCGACGTCGACGACCGGCCCCGAGACCGTCCCCGATGGCGACCCCGGCAGCGCCAGCACGTCGTGTTGGCTCTCGTGGCGACGCGGGTGCGACCCGCGGAGTTCGATAGCGGAGCTGCCGCGCCACCACCCGGGGATGTCGAACTCGTCTATCTCGACCTCGCGCAGGCCCGCCTCCTCGAAGGCGTCGGCGACGACCGCCGCGCCCGCCTTCTCGCCTTCCTGTCCGGCCATTCGATTGCCGACGTCGACGAGCGACTGGAGCGTCTCCCACCCGAAGGTGCTGGTCTGTGCGTCGCCGACGACGTCGTCGGGAAGTCGTGTCATGCGAGAGCGTTCGTCGGGGACGACAAGAGTGTCGGGGAAGCGGTCAGCTACTCGAACTGCACTCCGGGCGCGGAAGGGACGGAACGACCAGGACAAACACCATTCGGCTGGCGACTGACTCCTCGGTATGGACTGCGGAGCCGCAGTCGAAGCGGTACCGATAGTCGAGGTGACGCACCGATGAGCGGCGACCACCGACTCGGCCTCCGACCCGCGACGACCGAGTACGCCGACGAACCGCTCCGAATCGAGGGTGAGATTCCACCGTGGCTGGAGGGGACGCTCGTCCGCAACGGCCCGGGGTCGTTCGCCGTGGGCGACCGCCGAGTCAACCACTGGTTCGACGGACTGGCGATGCTGCGCCGCTTCGCCATCGGCGACGGCGAGGTCCGGTACAGTAACCGGTTCCTGCGGAGTCGACAGTTCCGCCACGTCCGCGAGCACGGACGCCTCCGCCTCCGCGAGTTCGGTACGGACCCGCAGTGGCGCGGCCTCGGTCACCTCCGACGGTTCGGGATTCGCGCGGCGACGGACAACGCCCCCGTCGACGTAGTCTACCTCGGCGGCCGCCATCTCGCGGTGACGGAGACGCCGCGGTGGACCGTCTACGACCCCGAAACGCTCCGGACGCGGGGGGAACGGGAGTTCGACGACGAGGTCGGACGGGCGGGCCCGCTCGCGCACGTCCACTACGACCCGTTTCGAGAGGAGATTGTGGGCGTCGCGACGCGCTTCGGTCTCCGGAGCGAGTACGTCGTCTACCGCGTCCCCGACGGGAAAGAGCGGCGCGAGGTGGTCGCGCGGATTCCGATTCGCCGCCCCGGCTACCTCCACAGTTTCGCGCTGACGCCGAACTACGTCGCCGTGCTCGTCCCGCCGTTTCGGACCTCGCCGCTCGCGTTGCTCCGGGACCGCCCGTTCGTCGAGAGTTACCGCTGGGAGCCCGAACGAGGGACGCGCGTCCTCGTCGTCGACAGAGAGAGCGGCGAACTCGTCGTCGATACGCGGACCGCGCCGTGTTTCGTCTTCCATCACGTCAACGCCTTCGAGCGAGGCGGTGCACTCCACCTCGACGTGGCGGCGTTCGAGGACGCGAGCGTCGTCGACGCGTTCTCTCTCGACAGCTTTGACTCGCCCGAGTTCGCGCCGCCGGGTGCGGAACTCCGTCGCCTGCAGGTCGACCCCGAAACCGGGCACGTCGTCACGCGGGCGTTACATCCGGGTCACGTGGAGTTTCCGACGATTCACTACGGGCGTCACAACACCCACCCGTATCGCTACGTCTACGGTGTCGGAACCGCCGAGCGCTCGCCCGAGGGCTACGCCGACCGAATCGTGAAAATCGACCTCGGCGAACGCGACGGTCAGTTTCGGGCGTCGAGAACGTGGACCGAGCCGAACGTCTACCCGGGCGAACCGCTGTTCGTACCGCGAGTCTCGCCCGAGACGGACGGAGACGGCGAGGAGACCGTCGCGGAGGACGACGGCGCGCTCCTCTCCGTCGTGCTCGACGCCGACGCCGAGCGGTCGTTCCTCTTGATACTCGACGCGGCGACGATGACCGAGCGCGCTCGGGCGGTGTTCGACGCGCCGATTCCCTTCGACTTTCACGGCCAGTTCTACCGCAGTGGCGAGCGACCGACCCGTTCGATGGCATAGCGAGACTACCGAGGAGACCGTCGAGAGACGGCGTGTCGGCCATGCCGACCCGAAAATGACAGCGGTCGAGAATAGGCGGAAGAACCACATACCCTCCGTGAGAAACGATAACTCGGCGGCTGTCGTGACAGCTGATAAATGCGTTATTGCGTCTAGATACTGATATTATATTATTGAATTATCTGTGGGAAGTGTTTAAATATACTCATTATCTCGGAGGGTGTCGTCTGTAGTATGAGCCAGAACGACTCTGCGATGGCGAACTACCTCAAAAACAACCCCCGGATGGTCGGCGTCGTCTTCACGATGATGCTGCTTCTCTCACAGACAGGAAACGCCGCGGCGGCGGCCGGTGGATGGGTTTCTGGCCCTTAAACCTCGTACCGTTCGATAGATCTGCTCCACCGGAGCTCACCTTCGAATCGAACAGGCAGATCTTCAAGTTGAAGAAATTCAAACAACTCCTCTGCTGAAACCTCTTGGGTCTGAGGTGTGCCCGACGGGAGAGAATACTGTTGTTGGTCGGAAATATACGGAATCATCAAGCTACCCATGCCAAACTTATCGGTGGGGTATCCGCGAACCGAAATTTCGTATTGGTTTTCTTTTTGACTAACCTCGCAGAGGAAGGGTGCGCCGCTTTCAGCCTGCGCGATGGCGAGGCCACCATCACCGACGACGACGTACTGATTGCCGACGATGCTCTCGCCGCGAGCGATTTCGAGCGCCACCGAAAGTGGGAAGCCCCCGTTGAGTAGGCGCGCCAGCGTCGAACCGATGCGCACTGCGCCGCTGTTGATGACGTCCGAGAGCGTGACGATGCCGCCAATGGCTCCGGCCTCGATGAGCGACAGTCCCTGTTCGTAGGACGTACAGCCGTTCAACAGGAACGCGTCGACACCCACGTCGTCGAGTTCGCGCGCGTCGAGGCGGCCGTCGGTGCACTCGAAGCCGCCGTCGTCGATGTGGCCGATGTAGTGGAGGAACTCCGTCTCCTCGCGGAGCACCTCGGCCAACTCGTCGGTGGTGAGAGAGCGGTGGATGCGGACGTCGAACGGGAGTTCGTCGCGCGACCCGTACACCTGGTCGATGTCGTCGCGCTCCTCACTCATCTGGGCGTCGTTGCAGACGACGACGATGTCGATGTCGTCGTCGTCGGCTACCGTCCGACTGAGTCGGTTACGATACGCTTCGATGGTGGCCTTGTTCGCGCCGACGGGCGCTCCGTCGCCGACCCACGCTTGCTCGACGGAATCGGCCGACTCGGGTTCGACGAACTCCATCGACGATGGCTGTGCCGCCGTACTCCGGGTGAACTCGTCGCTGTCGCGGAGGAACTCCTGGACGGCGTCGACCTGTATCTTCGGCGCGGTCGACGCCTCCGTTTTCGTGGGCGTGCGCACGATTGCGAGGTCGTCGACGAGAAACGGCAGTAGCTCTGCGCTCTGAGCCGTCGGCGCGACGTGGCTGACGAGTTTCCACTCCGGTTGGTGCGGTTCCAGTGTCTCGTACGGAATCGAGAGGTACGCTTCGAGTCGCTCGTCTGAGGGAAGCTCGTAGAGCCGTTCGAAGTCGATGTCGGCGGTCGATTCGACCGCGCGACGCTCGTGGAGGTCGACTTTGTATAGTCCCTCGGTCCGACAGAGGCAGTCGAGGAAGAACACGTGACGTAAGACGCGCTCGAGTTCTTTCTCGACGCCCTCGCAGGTGTCGAGTCGGTGCTCGAAGCCCGAGTCGGTCACGAGGCGAGCCACTGGTCCGGGTTCGACGCGTGCACCGAGGTAGTACGCGAGCGGTGCGGCCGTGTGGACGTACGAACGTTCGCGCGGGAGTTCGATGCGGATGCCCGTCTCGGGGGCGACGACGTCGTCCGGTGCATCGAACGTCTCGCCGAGTTCGACCGTCGGCGGGTGACCGCGGAGCGTCGGGTAGGACCGCTCCGGCGTCGTCGTCTTCATCGCCGACCCGAACAGCGAGACGGCGCGCATCACGTCCTCGACCGAGTCGCCGACGGTGATGGTTCCGGCCGGGTGCTCGTGGTGCGAGCGCCCGCCCAGCGATACCGTCGTCTCCGCGCCGAAGTCGAGACGCTGCTGCGTGCGGTCGACGGTGAGCCCGCTCGACACGCGCAGGTACATCTTGATTGGCGTACAGAGTTCGACGGCGTACTCGCCGTCGGGGAGCGTGAGCGAGTCCGAGGGAGTGACGTGTGCGAGCATCGTCCCGTCGGTGTCGCGGACGTAGATCGGGACGACCGTCGGCAGCGTCAGCGACGACGTTCGGAACGAGACGGCGGCGTCGACGGGGAACCGAAACTCGTCGGTGTCGACGGGTTCGGGGTCGACCGGATTCGGCGTCCCGAGTTCGTATCGGTGGCGCTCGACGGGGTCGACGACTTCGATGCCGTCGCCGCCGTCGCTGCACCCGAACCGTACGGTCATCGAGACCACCTCCGGGTAGAGGCCACGGTTGGGTGAGTAGTCATTGCCCATTGAATTTGGCTGAAAGTATAACAATGTGTCGGCGTCGCCGAAGGTTCGACGAAATGTCTTCAACCGGGGCCAGAAGTCGCATCTGGCCGCGACAGATGCGCTTCTTGCAGGAGGAGAAGACGCCGCAGTCTGGCGAAACCGGCCGTCGAACATCGGTTCTCACAACCGATCAGTCAGAAGTCCTGTATTTCAGTTCCGACGCATTTATCCAGTCTCTCTGCCGTTCGCAGGTAGCATGCGAACGTCGGGCACCGTCGTGTGGCTCTCGGTTCTTTTAATCGCGGCACTCTCGATAGCGAGCGGCCCGCTCGTCGGCGGCGTCGACTTCACGTCCGCGGGGGACACGACCGGCGACAGCGGGTCCGGGGGTGCGCTCGGAGCCGGGAACGCGACGGTCACCGACGTTTCCCTCGATGCAGCGGGAGTCCGACTCGAACGAGGTGGCTACGGTTCGCAGGCGTACTATCTCAGCGTCCCGGACGCGACGGTCCGGCTTCAATCGGTGACCGGTCGTCCGATACTCAGCTACAAGATCCGGGTTCCCGCGCTCGGTCTCGAACGGAGTTCGGCCGTGTTTCTGAACGAGTCGTACACCGAAGCCGGGGCGACGACGCTCGCGTTGACAGTCGACGACGACCCCGTCGACCCCGAGCGGGTGACCGAGTCGAGTTACGAGGCGGAGCTGTCGGTGCTGTTGCGGACGGAGTCGGGGAGTCGGACGCTTCGACGGCTCTCGGTCACCGTGGAGGTCGAACGGTGAGCGACTCGAAGCGACGTCTCGTGACCGAAATCTTCGGCGATAGAGCGGGTCTCGCGCTGTTTCTCTTCTCTCTCGCCTTCTTCAGTCTGTTCTGGCGCGTCGGCGTGTTCGTCAACGACACCTACACCGTCGCCAACGCGTTCGTCGGCGTCGCCGACGGGCATCTCTACGTCGACGAACTCCGATACGGCCCGGCCGACGGCGCGACGCCGGGAATGAACGTCGTCGACGGCCGGCTGTACGGTCGAAACTACGGACAGATGGCGCTCGCGCTCCCGATACTGTGGGCGCTCGAACTGAGCGCGCTCGTCGCGGCCCCCCGACTCGTCGTCGTCGGCCTGTGGAGTCTCACTGTCCTGGGCGCGTGTGTCGTCGCTGGACGGGTCGCCGGTCGTCCAGCGGTGGGCGACGTTGTCGGCTCCGTCGCCGCCGTGGGACTGTTCGCGGCGAATCTCCCGTTTGCGACGCCGCTCGACCCGAAGTGGTTCCCGTTGATGGCGCTACAGTTGGCGTCGATGCTCGCGGCGGCGCTCGCGGGCGTCGTCACGTATCGGTTGCTCGCGCGCGTCGCCGACAGGAGAGCGGGACTCGCCGCGGGAGCGCTACTGACCGTGGCGACGCCCGTGGGCTTCTGGGCGTCGTTGCCGAAGCGACACGCGACGATGGCGCTCGTCGTCGTCGTGGTGCTGTACACGTTCTATCGAAGTCGAGAGTGCGCCGAAAGCGACCCTCGACGCGCGCTCGGCTTTCGGGCAGCAGCGTACGCGACGATCGGTCTCTCGACGTGGGTGCAACCCGCCGAGGCGTTGACGCTGTTCGTCGCGCTCGCACCGGTCGACTTGCTGACCGCGCGGCGCACCGACTGGCGTACGCTCGGCGTCGTCGCCGCCGCGTTCGCGCTCTCGCTGCTCCCGTTTCTGGCGACGAACGCGGCCGTGACTGGAAATCCGCTGTCGCCGCCGCGTCTGTGGCCTCGGTTTACGGGTGAGCAGGCACTCGCGGTGGAGCCGACGAGCGGAACCGGCAGCGAGAGCGTCGGTAGCGAGGTCGGCGGTAACGAGACTGTCGACGCCGAAACCGCCGGCGGAGAAGACGTGAGCGGAAACGGCGGTGACGCCTCGAACACCGACCTCGTCGCATCCGTCGGCGTACTCCTCGTCAGCGCCCTCGACCGGGCGGCGCTGTTCGGCGAGTTTCTCGGCCGGGGACTGCGCGCGAGCGTCGAACCCGTCCGACTCTACCGCATCTTCGTCCGCAGCGGCTATCTCGCCGGCGTCGCCGGCGACGACGGCGGCGAAGCGGTCAACATGGCGCTCGTCGAGTCCGCGCCGGTCCTCGGTGCGCTCGTCGGGATGGTCCCGCTCGCGGTTCGCCGGGTGCGCAGGTCCGTCGGGAAGCGGTCGAATCGAGGAGCGGTCGGCGACCGACTGTTTGGATTTCTCACCGCCCTACAGTCGCCGACGCGCGCGACGGACCTGCTGGCCGTAACGAGCTTCTCGACGTTCTCGCTCATCTACCTGCACCGGCTGCCGCTGCACGCGATGGTGACGGTTCGGTATCTCGTGCCCCTGGTTCCGATACTGGTCTACGCAGTGGTTCGTCTCGAAAGCGTCCGCGACGCACTCGGTGAGTGGTCGGCGCTCGGATGGAGCTACGTAGGAACGGTCGCTGTCGGCGGTCAGTTGCTGTTGCTCGCACTGCTGCTCGACGGCGTCCAGTTGGGCGAGGCGATCCAGTTGCACGCGCTGGTCCATCTCGCGGCCGCGACGGCGCTGGCGCTGTGGGTTCTGTTCGCTGCGCGTCGTGACGAGACGCATCCGCGCGTCGGTGCCGCACTGGTGGGCGTCGCCTGCGGGTCGACGACGGTGTTTCTGCTGCTGTCGGGCTGGGAGTACTTCGGGTACGCGGGCGAGTTCGCGCTGCCGGCGATTCGCGTACTGTCGCGGGCGCTGCCGCTGTTCTAACGAGCAGTCGGGTGAACGTGCTCACCCGTGTCGACCCTCGTACTCGGTGCCGTTGCGGTGTACGAGAATAGCGCGACCGTCGAAGAACTCGACAGCGCCGGGAACGTCGCGCCGACGTCACCGTCGCGGTCGGCTGAGCCGACTGTATGGGTCTAATAGAGGAGAGTGACGGAGCAATTCACTAAAGAAACCCCGGTCGAACTCCGGGGGAGCGGGTACGAACCGAGTTCGGAGTGCGGAGCGTTTTCTCAGCGCCGTATCTGTCCCTGTATCTGGCTTCGGACGTCGGCGGCGGAGTCGTACGTTCGGTCGTCGGCCGGGGCGAGCACCTCGTCGACGGGCTTCCACCCGCCCCGCGTTTCGACCTCGCGGTCGCCGAAAGCCTCGATCAGTTCGTCCGTCGTCGCCGGATACTCGTGGGTTTCGAGCGCGTCGTCCAACTCGCCGAGTCCCTCTTCGGGTTCGTCGGGCACCGGTTCGGTCTCGTCAGCGCGGTCGCGCGCCTCCTGCATCTCCCGCTCTCGTTGGCGTCGCTCCGCATCGTCGGCTTGCTTGTCTCGACTCTTTTTCGTATCTGCCATCCTCTACACTACGGGAGTGAGCGATAAAACGCTGTGGCCGTCCACGGTGAAGCGCTCAATCAAGTGACTCTGTCGGCCCGTTCGCTCGGTTCGACCGTGTCTCGGATGTTACGACGGCCTCTCGGGAGATTCCGCGGGATGTTTGTTCGCTCCGAAAACAGTTTACAGAACACACTTTCTATTTGTCACATTTGACACCGTCGACGGTTCTGATAAAATTCCGAGAGAGCGAGTTCACCGCGTCGGGTCTCCGGAGTCGATGCCGTTGACGGATGGCGAGCGCGTCGCGTCGGGCGCTTACCGAACGTCGCGAGTTCGTCTCAGTTGCTGGCGGCCGAAGACGACCCACGCGAGTCCGAAGAACACCATCGGTCCCGCCCACGGGTCGGCCGTCTCGCCCATCACGTACGTCGTGAAGCCGTACGCGAGCGGGAGACCGACCGGCAGCGCGGCGACGAAGAGCCAGCTTTCGAGTCTCGGCTGGACGTCGGCACGGAGCCTCGCAACGCCGAACCCAAAGGCACCGACGACCGTGACGAGGAACCCCAGGACGAACCCGAGGAAGGCGATGCCCGGGCCGTAGATGGCTATCGGCAACGCGACGGCGGTCACGATGGTTCCGAGTGCGACCATCGCGAAGGTCAGTTTCGCAACTCTCCCGAACCAGTCGCGTTCGTGCAGGTAGAACGCCGGGAGTCCGACCAGAATCAGCAGGAACCCGATAGCGCCGAGCGGGTCTGCGTAGACGAACTCCGCCTCGTTCAACACGGTGAACAGTGCGAGACCGACCCCCACGACGAGCAGCCCACCGAGAATCGCGGCGAGCGCGCTGAGCTGCCAGAACCGACCGTCTGTCGACGTCGTCTTCCCGTACTGTCCGACCTCTTCCGTCTCGTATGTAACCATGCTTCCACCGATTCGGAGGTGGTACGTGCGTACCGCGTTCGAATCAGATAGATTACGCGTTCTCAGGGCTTAACGAGTGACCTTGATTTCGAGAACCCGTTTTCGGTGAGTCGATTACGAAACTCGATTCGGTCAGCCGTCTAACCCGCTCGCCACGTCCGAGTCGTCGAATTCGTTCACTTTCGCCGGTCGTCGCCAACTGCTCACAACAATTCAGCCGGTGTGACGAATTTCATATAGAGATAGAGAACACTCACCGTCAGTGTAAAGACACATATTGGATGCGTTCGCGGAGGGTGGTATGCAAGCAGTTGTGCTCGCGGCGGGGAAGGGGACTCGCCTGCGGCCGCTCACCGACGAGAAACCGAAGGGACTGGTCGAAGTCGACGGGAAGCCGATTCTGACGCACTGTTTCGAGAAACTCGCTCGACTCGGTGCCAACGAGTTCATCGTCGTCGTCGGCTACAAGAAGGAGAAGGTCATCAGCCACTACGGCGACGAGGTGCAGGGCGTTCCCATCACCTACGCTCACCAGCGCGAGCAAAACGGGTTGGCGCACGCGCTGCTCACGGTCGAAGAACACATCGACGACGACTTCATCCTGATGCTCGGCGACAACGTCTTCGAGGCGAATCTCGGCGACGTGCTCCGACGACAGCGCGAAGAGCGCGCCGACGCGGCGTTTCTGGTCGAGGAAGTGCCGTGGGAGGAGGCGAGTCGCTACGGCGTCTGCGACACCAACGACTACGGCGAGATAATCGAAGTCGTCGAGAAACCCGACGAACCACCGTCGAACCTGGTGATGACCGGGTTCTACACCTTCTCGCCGGCCATCTTCCACGCCTGCCATCTGGTCCAGCCGTCGGACCGCGGCGAGTACGAGATTACGGATGCCATCAACCTGCTTCTGCAGAGCGGGCGCACCATCGACGCGATTCGTTTGGATGGTTGGCGCGTCGACGTCGGCTATCCCGAGGATAGAGAGGAAGCAGAACGGCGGTTACAAGAGGAACTCGCAGAGACGGCGTAGTTCGACGGAAGCCGTCGTCACCGCCCTTCGGAGGATTTTAACCGTTCTTTCACCGTGTAGCCAGCAATGACTGAAACGCGCGAGGCGACGAACGCCCTCCTCGCGGAGCGGCCGAACGCCGAGTCGGCGCTTCGTTCCATCCTCGCCGCCGACGAACGCGGCACGTGGACGTTCGACGACGTAGACGTCGACTCGGGACTGTTCGGCGAGATCGTCGCCGCGGATATCGTCGAGAAGCGAGACGGTGGCTACCGGGTCAACGACCCCGCGGCGGTTCGTGCGGCGCTCGACGGTGACGAGGGGGCGACGGAGACGGCGTCTTCACGGTCGATTTCGACGCCGTCGATGCCTTCGCTCTCGAACGTGCGCGTCGACCGGACCGCTGCGCTCGCGCTCGCGGGGGCGCTCGCCTTTCTCGCGCTGCTTCGACTCATCTCGATTTCGGCGGTGTTCCGCGAGGGCGCTATCGTCCTCTCGGCGAACGACCCGTACTTCTACCGGTACATCGTCGAAACCGTGGCTGCGGAGACGAGCGGGCCGTTCGACTTCGGCGCGTTGGCGTCGTTGCCCCAGCGCGTGACCGCTGGTGAACCACTTTTGGTCGTCACGCTCTGGTTCTGGACCGAGTTGCTCGGCGGCGATGCGAATGCTTCGGGCGTCGTTCTCGCCGTGTATCCCGTCGTCTTCGCGGTGCTGACCGGCGCGCTGGTGTATCTGACGACGCTTCGACTGACCGACGACCGACGGGTCGGACTCGCCGCGGTGCTGGCGCTGGCGCTGGTGCCTGCGCACGCCTACCGGACGAGTCTCGGATTCGCCGACCATCATGCGTTCGACTACTTCTGGCTGGCGCTGACCGCGGCGGCGCTGGTATCGTTGGCCGTGCGGTCGAGTCGCGGCTCCGACCGTGATGCGGGGATGGCGTTTTGGAGTGTGGTGTTCGGCGTCGCCGTCGCCGGGCAGACGCTCGCGTGGGAGGCCGGGCCGTTGCTGATTCTGCCGCTCGGGTTGATCGTCGTCGGCTGGGCGACCACGGCGGTTCGAGCGGGGATGTCGCCGATTCGCGAACTGGGCGGCGTGGTCGGTGGGTTAGCGCTCGCCGCCGTACTGACTGCCGGTGCACACTTCGCACTGGGGTGGCACGGAGAGACCGTCGCGTTCGCGCCCGCGGGGTTGTTCGTCGGCGCTGTCGCTGTGGTGGGCGTCGCCGAACTGGCACTGCGTCAGCAGTGGTCCGCGGGGAGGCTCCTCGGCGGAGAGGTCGTCGCGGGCGTCGTCGTTTTCGGGATTTTGCCCTTCGTCGTCCCACAGTTGGGAGCCGAACTGCAGAGCGGGATTCAGTTCCTCTTCGAGACGGAGGGAATCGTCGAGACGCAGTCGCTCGTCAGCGCCGACCAGGGCTCGCTCGTCGGGCCGCTGCTCTCGTTCGGACTGTTGGTTCTCCTGGGACTGCCGTACGCTGGATGGGCGATGCTGCGTGGGTCGCGGGCGTACGAACCGGGCTTGCTGGCGATGGCGACGTACGCGTGGTACTTCCTCGCGTTGGCGCTGGTTCAGTTGCGCTTCGCCGGTGAGCTGTCGGTGTTCGTCGCTATTTTCGCGGGGTTGGGCTTCGTCCATCTGGCGGCGAAGATAGACGCGGTGCGGATGCCGAAGCCGTTTGCCGAAGTGGAGTCGGGACGGCGTGGTCGTGAAAAAGCGGAGGAGACGATGGGGTTGGAGCGCCCGGAGCGCCGCGAGGCGATGTCGCTTCTGGGACTTGGACTGTTCGCCGGGAGCTTCAGTTTCGTCCAGATTCCGGTAAAGACTGGGCAGTTGTTGGTTTCTGATGGGTTGTACGACGCGGCGATGTGGATGCGTGAGTATTCTGAGGAGCAAGGGTGGGAGTATCCCGAGAACTACGTGTTCAGCGAGTGGAGCTGGAATCGGGCGTACAACTATCTGGTGAACGGGAACTCGGATTCATACGGGTTTGCGCGGAGCAACTATCGTGAGTTCCTCGGGTCGAGCAACGGCGAGAAGTGGTACCAGCGGTTGCAGGACCGAGTGGGGTTCGTCGTGACTGAAGGTGGAGCAACTGTCGCCGGCAACGCTGATGGCGGTGCGATGCTGCAGTCGCGGTTGCACACCCAGTACGGAGGCGGTGATGGGTCAGTTCCCGGTATTGGCCACTACAAGGCACTCTATGCGAGTGAGGGCGGGTCACAGAAGGTGTTCGGTCTCGTTCCCGGTGCGATACTCGTCGGACGTGGCGACGGGGACAGTCAGACCGTGACGACGGAGGTGGACGTCGGAAGTGAGTCGGTCACGTACGAGCGGTCGGTACAGCCGACGGAGAACGGGTGGTGTGCGGTTCGAGTGCCGCATGCTGGGGAGTATTCGTTGGCTGGCCAGCAATATCAGGTCTCGGAGGAAGTGGTGCAGTCTGGCGGGTTCTCGTCTGAGAAGGGGTCCCGTGCGGTGTGGTCGTTCAACGAAGGGCACGGTGAGTACGTGTTCGATTCAGAAGGAGGTCACCATGGATACGCTAATGGTGTTTCGTGGACCAATGGTATTGACGGGCGCGCGTTGGCGTTCGACGGGAGCGGGTCGGTGACAGTTCCAAATGTAGAGGAATTGAGTGGAGAGAATGGATTCACTGTGTCGGCATGGCTTCGGACGGATGGAGGTGTCGACTATCAAGAAAAGTTGCAGTACCCACGTATCGTCTCAAATGCAGAGAACAGTAGATACAACGAAACAGCAGGTTTTCAGATAGCCTTAGCAAATGGCAAGGCTCTAGCGTCTCTCGGCGACGGAGAAGACGTCGCGACCTTAGTAGGTCCTCCTGTTGACGACTCGGAGTGGCATCACTTAGCGCTTGTTTGGAATAGCAACGAAGTATGGTTTTACGTTGACAGTGAACTCGTCCAGCACCAGAATTTCACTAGTTCAGTAACACCGCCAAATTATCTCGGTATTGGCGCATCTTCGGACAACTATCAACGGTTCCGCGGACGTATCGACCAAGTAGAGATACGACGGCAGCCAGCCGGTCAGAAAACTATTATCCAGTTATATGAGCAATTCACATCCTAATCTCTCAGTTTGTATCTCGGTGCTAATTTGAGAGTTGACGTATTATCCCAATCAGTGCAAATACTCGCCACTCGCGGGGTCGGATTCATTGTAGGCCACCTGGCGGGGGCTTTTCTCGAAGACGGCTACAGCATCACCTCCCTCAACGATTTAGAGCTATTCTATGATGTTGGAATCCAGAATAGAGTGTTGAACAGTATCGATTAGTCATTGCCGAGCGGGCGAGTATCAACTCATTATCGGCGCTGACAGCGGTTCATAAGACAGCGCAAGCCAACGCTGGACTCGCTTGACGACCAGCTTCCGCTCGCCAGTTTGAATAAAAGCGCGATATGCCTCGGATGAACCATGGAGAATCTACACTTGACTCTCGTCCGGAAGAAACATCTAGAGAGGCATACCTATAAAAGATATTCGATTTTCGGGGAGTCATGGTAAACAACCGTCCAAAAAGAATATTCCCGATGAGATTTCATCTCGTTCGGCTATAGTAGGTTTCACTTGTCGGCCCAGATCGGAAACTGTTCAATGGATTCAGCGCCATCAATTCCACGAAATCACAGCAAAGAGACCTGGTGTACGGAAAGTCTCATTTAGGAAATCCCTGTCTTCGTACCACTAGTATTATCTATGAATATTCAACTGACAGAGGTCGTATCTTAGATGGAGATGTACCGGTGGATTAATTTTTAGTAAAAATATCTTGATACTCTATATAATATTACTAATAAATTATCACCACGCGCGTCGATATATACTCGGGTTACTAAGCAGACTCTGCGGACTTTATTCAAATTCACACTCAGTTACTGAGTTTGAGAGGGTACGTGGCCGATCTTTAGATTAGTTCAACCTCAAATAAAATACGACTGTCAAGGGGCTAAGGAGTCCGAATGGAAAAGAACGTTTTAGAACGCTAGCACTCACGAAAACCCTGTGGGAAACCAGCTTATCGGAAGTGCACCCTCTCGAAATTATTTGTCTCACGGCCGTTCTCAGTCGCCACATATACACTAGACAGCTCCGGCGGTTCCAAGGCTCCGATGACCAGCGCGCCAAATTGCGTCTTGACGAAGCGCTCACAGTAAACCATCAGACGAGCGCCCGTGGCGATGGCAAAGCCGCTAACGTCAGATTTTTCGAACATCTGGGTGTCGAAGAGTGGAATCACCGTTATTTCGTCAAACCTCGTCTGGTGGACTAGCGCAAATCCACGATTTTACCAGCAACGAACCTGGGAAGAAAATCCGCTATAATGTCGAATATATTGGGGTTAGGACTTCTGGTACGACATGGAAACCGTCATCTAGCATATTTGGTCCACCAAATCCTAATTACACTGCGTCTATCAACTGTTCCCAGTGGACAGTGAACCTCTTGATATCATATTCTTCCTCTACGAATCGCTTTGCATTTTGGCCGAGAGAAGAGGCGAGCTCCCGATTGTTTCTAAGCTGTTCTATCCGAGTGTACGCCTCTTCAGCGTTTGCGACGACGAATCCCTCTACTCCGTCTTGAATAATTTGATTTGGGTGTTCCCACGTGATTATGGGAAGTCCGGCGGCCATGGCCTCAAGAAGTCCCAGGTTGTATGAATTCTCCGGAGGTTTAGTCAGGTTAAGATAATATCTATGTGACTTATATGTCTGGAGCAAGGTCGTCCATCCTTCCGGGCTAGCCTCCTCTATACTGGGGTTCTTCCCCACAATTTTGATAGATGTTTTCTCAAGAAGATATTTGAGTGCATTTGTCCGGAAATGAGGCCTTTCTAAATGGTTAGCTACGACGACTCCGCTCTGTTTTGCTCCTGACCACTCTGGAAATTGCTCTGTCGGAATGCCATGTCTGATTGTCGTTCCTTCGAAGGGCCATGTCTCTGCTACGAACTTCGATATAAATACAACGTCAAACTTGTCTTGTTTCACGAGCGGTCGGAGTGCATGAGCAAGGCCGCTCTTTGCTTTCTGTCTCATGTAATTCTGATCCGACCCCGGGTGTTTGCGGTTCCCGTGGATTACCTGTATTAATTTTGTTCGGTGTATAGCGCTCTTCGGGAGTAGTGGCCATAAATCCGATAGCTGATGGCTAATTACCGCATCCATCCGTTTGATGAGTTCCTCGTCAATTTTGTCGATCATCTTTACGTTTTCAGGAATTGGCCGCGTCTCTTCTTCCCACCTGTTGACCACATAGAGGTTAACATCTGCACGACTGAGAAGATATAAATACGGTGTATGCCTGTTTATCGTCAAAATGTTGCGCACGGCTTGACTATCCTATGAGAACCGAGTAGTAAGAGGATACCGCTTCTTACAGTTGCTGATTGAGTTCGTGACTGACTTCGCTGGCAACATCCTTCCAACTTCTGAATTTGGGCGATGGATTGACATTTGCACATTTTTTGACTATCTCTGAAATATCTGAGTCATGCCCGACAATATATCCGTTCTCGCCATTTTCAATTAGGCTGGCCACACCACAATTATCCGTCACTACGCACGGTGTTCCTTCCGCGAGTGCCTCTGCTACGACGAGACCATACGACTCCCAGTCGGAAATATGCATAAGACAACTTGCACCCGCCATCGCCGATCGAGTAAGTTCGTAGCTAAGTGGTCCCAATACATGGACGCGGTCCTCAACGCCGTGCTGCTCAGCTACATGAATTGGGTCTCTCTTCACTTCGCCGATGAGTATGTAATCGACCTGCGGTATTTCTTTAAGTGCGTTCACAGTCTTCTCTTGCCCCTTCTCTGGAGTAACATCTCCTACGCTCAGGATGTATTCGCTGACCGAGTGATTTACCCTATCGTCAAGAAGAGCTTCGAACTTCTCGGAATCAACATCCACATGTGTAACCCCATTCTCAATGACAATTTCTCCCGAATCAGATATATATCCTCTAGTGACTAACTCTTTCTTTTCAAGATTTGAAACGAATATCACACTGTCAGCTATCGCTGTTTCCGCTCTAATTAGTGGCCTTAGAAGATATCTGTGTTTAGCTGACTCACGACCCATGAATGAGCTATGTGTGTGATATACTAACTTGGTCTTACTAGTGAGCGAAGCGACAGCTGCCGAGATCGCATGTGGTCCAGACAACCCATGGCAGTATATAAGATCGTGTTTCTGACCTTCTTTGACTAACCTTTGAGATAGAGCATAGGGCCTGGCTGATGTCCTTGCGAGCGAGGGGGTCTTCAACTGTACTATTGGAACACCGTCCCACTCATACCGTTTATATACGTCTCCGAATGAATATATTGTTGGATTGAATGTTTTTTTCAGATAATCAACAATCCATTTTGCAGTACGTTCCCCTCCTCCCACCGGATTAGGGAAATATGACGAACAGAAAACTGCTATATCGCTCATGTAATTAACCTTAGTAGCGTGTCTTTGATGATGTTATCTCTTTCGTCTATCGTGACCCTGGATAAACCTAAAATGAAAAGTATGCCTGCTCCTACGGTCGCCCCAAGAAGTGCTATTAGTTGAGGCAGGTCAGCTATCTCTAGAGCCGTGATGAGACCTGCCGTCAACACTGGTATTATGCTCGCCCGTAGGTGATCCTTGGAAAATGGGTTAATCCCCAAGTATTGATAGATTTCCAATAGGCGAAGTGCTTCCATCAACGCCATTGAACTGGCGGTCGCGACAGCCGCTCCAACATACCCAAACTGAGGAATAAGCAGGATATTGAGAACGACATTTGCGATTACTGCTATACCTGTGTTGATGAGATCAAGTCTAGAACTCACAGCCATGTTCAGTGAATGCGCCGCTGGACCAGCCAGAGAATGGACAACATGTGCGGTGGCAATCAGCATGAGTGCCACCCCACCTTGAATAAATTCTCTTCCGAAAAGGCTCAGAAGAGTATTCCTGAAACCAATAAGCAGCACGAAACCCGTGATAGTTGATATAAACAACCATCTGGAAAACACTGGATATAAATCTCGGATTTGATCAACATCTTCTTCCAAAGTCGCAA
This sequence comes from Haloprofundus sp. MHR1, assembly GCF_005155585.1. Lineage (NCBI taxonomy): Archaea > Methanobacteriati > Methanobacteriota > Halobacteria > Halobacteriales > Haloferacaceae > Haloprofundus > Haloprofundus sp. MHR1. The sequence goes on along the minus strand of NZ_CP039833.1, from coordinate 352,035 downwards.
ACAGGGGCTCAATCAATAAGCCAAGTGCGAACGAAGGAATCACCAATACAGATGCTAATTTGAAAGATGCTTGGTATATTCCGGCTTCTGATGCACTCCTTAGTGCTCCAAGAATGAACTTGTCTATCCACAGCAGGAGGAACGTGGACAGTGTACTGCCTAGGACGGGGATGGAGAATCTCAAGAGATCACTTGCCCGCGATGCCGAAACGAACAGTGAGTCATCCCTACTTCGGGGAACGAAACTAAAGGCTACGAGAAATATGACTATTTGCGCAACCGCATATCCCCCAAGGGCACCAACTATGCCTGTATTCAGAGCTATTAGGGAGACTGGAAACACGAATACGAGGCTCGGTTTTAGAATTAAATCTATGATTATGTAATCTCTTGCAGAATTGAATGCTCGCAATCCATTAGCAATCACCCCGGATGCAGCAACAAACGGGATTGACCAGACTGAAATATACAACAGTGTTACTACATCAAAGTTGAATAATCGGCCTATTTTGGCAGAGAAGACAATCATTGATACTGCGATTGCGCTCCCGGTAACGAGTGAAATAGCAATACTGGTCAGGAAAATTGGCGCCGACCGCTGTCTATCCGTGGAGTCGGCATACTTTATTATGCCTCTGCTCAAGCCGAGTCGAGAGGCCGTTCCTGCTAATACTATCATCCCTATTATGATCGCGTATTTTCCGAACGCCTCCGGGCCGAGTAGAGATCCAACTGCTATTTGCACACCTAGCCCAAGCGCCATCGCGAAGCATCTACCTACGACAGAGAGACCGGTAGAGGATACAACCGCAGCTAACCGTTCCGAGATCTGTTCTTCAAATTCTATTCCGCGCTCAGTAGACACGGTCTGATATGATTACTGAACAGTTGAACTGTCTTTCGCTCACGAGCCTGCTCAATTCTGAGCCAGATAATTCAATCACCTATCGACGTATACGGTACTGGCAGCAAGTATCCAGAACGGTAATATGACTGTGAACCGGTCAAGGACCACGTGATCAAGTAGACCGAACGCCAAGCAGCCAAGTATACCTGCAAATATTCCAGATTGAACTACCCTATCGGCCTCCTCTTCAAACACCGTTCGAAGTATTCTCTGGAGGACCAGAAGCACTGCTACAATATAGAAGACCAATCCTGGAATACCGATTCCTGTAGCAATCATCAGATAGATGTTGTGAACCCCCATCGGTGGCGAGATACCATATTCGGACGCGATATATCGAAAGTTAACGCCACCAATCCCGAATAGGGGTTCTCGAACGATGATATCAAGAGATGCGAGATACTGTTTCAGACGGATTTCGAGTGAATTTACGCTGAATAGGGGATTTTCGTACAACCAGTCCGGTATTTGAACGGCGGGTGCTGACCCATCCGGCGTTACTGACGTCCCTTCACTCATCCCCAAATCTGGACTCCCTGTTGCGTTCCCCGAACCGTTTGAGCCCTGTTCCTCCGGGGCGTTGTTCTGTCGCGTAACATCGGACGGTGCAAGCGTGATGGCCGACATGATCACGCCGAAGAAAACGTATTCGGCCATCGTGTGGGTAGTCTCACGTACCCGCTGTCTATTGGCGAGCAACAGGAGAACAGCGAACGCCGCTAACGAGACAAGCATCGCCCCCCGCGCCGCATCGCTAGTCGTCGCGCGGTTCAGGAAGACCATCGCCACTGCGAGAAGTGTCAATCCCATCTTCCGCGCTCGGTCCTCGTTCGTGAGCGCGAGCGCAACGACGACCGGAACAACGAGCACCGTGAGGGCGGCATAGGCATACGCCATCCCCGTGAAGCCAGTGACGAAAAGGCCCATCTCCACTTGCAGTCCGCCCGGAACGTGCAAGAGCGCCGTGGTCGGTTCCGCACCTCCGCCGAGGTGCGACAGGCCGAACGACCGCGCGTTGAGGAACTGCGCGGCCGCGACCGCAGTGTGGAGCGTCACGGCGACAACAACGAGACGTACCGTATCGCCGGCAGTGATATATGCGTCGTCAATTGCACGGCCAACCGTAACGGACGCGAGCCACACCTGCAAGAGGTATACAGTGAAGAATGCGGCGACCATAGGATGACTCGGACTACCGAACACCGCTGAGAGCGCCGCCCAGACGACCACGCCCCCCAGCGCAAACTCCGATTTCTTGTACCGATCCCGGCGATACCAGCCGTTCTTAACGCCTACAGCGGCGAGGACGAGGAGCGGAAGTTGGAACGCCCAAAGCGAGGGCCCGAAGAACCCCGTCACATTCCGGAGATACCACTCGTCGAAGAGCGGTACGTAAGGCGAGGTCAGCGGGACGTTTAGTGCGAACGTTGACGTAATCACGAGCGCGACGACCGCGCCACCGACGACTGTGCCTCGCTGCACGACGAGCGCACCGTAACCGACCGTGACCGCGACGATCGCCAGCAGTGCGGGGTACGGGACAACCGATTCAAACAGGACACCCACTACGGGCGCGAACACGCCCAGACCAAGACACAGGAAAACGACGTAGCTGTCGATGTCCGACAAACTCCACTCGATTCCTCGCTCTCGATACTTCATCCGATAGCGTCTATTTCTATCGGTAACTAATAACGCCGTTGGGTTCTAATACGAAGCGGCTAAGGTGCCGACACCCGCTAGCGATAATAGTGCCTGTTGGAATCGATTCGCGCTCACTCGTCGGGGCCACCTCCGGGGTCGGAAACTACCTCCGCGGCGTCGTCTCCGCGTCTGCGTTCTCCCAGACCCCGCGTGGGTACTATCGCCTGCCGACCGAGAACGAGCCATCCATGTCAATACCGTCGACCCCGCTGCGAGCGTCCCGGGTGGTGGACCGCGCTCTTGGTCCCGCTGCACCAGCGTGGTGGGTGAATGTGACGCTCCCGCTCGCCCTCCGCGAGGACGATGTCGACTGTTTCCTCGGCCCGAACTTCCTCAAACCCGTCTACTGCCCTGCGCCAAGCGTTATTGTCGTCCACGACCTTGTACACCGCGTCCATCCCGCTGTTCACACTGCACCGTACCGTGCCTACCTCCGGACGTTCCTCCCGCTCTCGGTCCGCACAGCCGACCACATCGTCACTGTCTCCGAAAGTACGAAACGAGACCTCCAGCGGTTCTTCGACGTCCCCGACTCTCAGGTATCCGTTGCGCCGCCCGCCGCAGACGACCGGTTCCGACCGCGCACCCTTTCTGACGACGACCGCAAGCAACTCCATGAGGAGTACGACCTCCCCGACGAGTTCGTGCTGTTTGTCGGAAACGTCGAGCCCCGAAAGAACGTCTCGACGCTGGTTCGTGCGCTCGCACGGCTCCCTGAGTCCGACCGGCTCCCCGCAGTCATTGTCGGCCAAGACCACGTCCCGGACCCGGAGTTCGCAGACACTCTCAACGCCGCGTGGTCGGATGGACTCGTCCACCGCCCTGGATACGTTCCCGATGACGACCTTCCGTTGCTATATAACCTCGCGTCCGTCTTCGTCTACCCCTCTCTCTACGAGGGGTTCGGAATCCCGCCACTGGAGGCGATGCAGTCGGGGACGCCCGTTGTCACATCCGACCGCTCCTCGCTACCCGAAGTCGTCGGTGACGCCGGCATCACGGTTGACCCCACCGACCCCGATGCGCTCGCCGACGCCATCGCACGACTGCTGACGGACTCAGACCTCACGCAGACATACAGGGAACGCGGACTGATACGAGCAAAACAGTTCACATGGAAGAGTACGGCGCACACCATCAGTAACGCGCTCGACACGGTTCGACGCAACTGATGGCCCGCATACTCGTCCTCTGTTCCCGACTCCCGTATCCGCTGACCGGAGGCGCGAAAATACGGATGTTCTACACCGCCCGCGAACTCGCACTCGAGCACGACGTCGAACTGCTGGTCGTGGACGAAGCTCCGGTCGACGACAAAGCAATCTCCGAACTCGAATCGGTGTTCGCGGACGTCAACGTTTTCTCCCACCCATCGTCCCGATTCTACCTGAACACCGTCCCCGGTCTGTTTTCGCGGCGTCCACTCCAGGCACACTACTTCCACTTCGGGGCGGTGAACACATGGCTGGACGAGCACGAACACCGGTTCGATCTATTGTACTGCAACCATGTCCGTACCACGGAGTACGTTAGGGGCCGCTCAACGCCAAAAGTGGTCGACCTTGTGGATGCCATCTCCCGGAACTACCGGGAGGCGAGCCGGGACGCGAGCGGGCTCTGGCGGTTCATCTATCCGTTGGAGTATCGGCGACTGCGGCGGTACGAACGCCGAGTCGTGCGCGCGTTCGACCGGGCGTTCATTATCACGACCGCCGACCGAGCGTTCATCACCGACGGTGGATCATACCCCTCACCCTCGGTCCTCCCGAACGGCGTGAAACCCGAACTACTTGAGCGCGAACCTGCCGCCCACCGCGTAGTGGAGTCAGCACCGACGATCGTCTTCCTCGGGAAGATGGATTACTTCCCAAACGAGAACGCGGCCGAATACTTCGCTAGCGAGGTATTCCCGCAGGTCCGCGAGACGTATCCTGCTGCCGAGTTTTTCGTAGTGGGTTCTAGCCCGAGCGACAAAGTGGCCGTTCTTGACGACATTCCCGGTGTCACCGTCACCGGGTTCGTCGAGGATCCCCGAGAGTACCTTAATCGGGCAGACGTAGTCGTTGCACCAATGCGCCACGGCGCAGGGTTACAGAACAAGGTTCTTGAAGCGATGGCGCTCGGCCGCCCTATTGTAGTCACTTCCCTCGCTAGGGAAGGAATCAATGCGGACGACGGACGACACCTCGTCGTCGCTGACGACCCGCAATCATTCGCCGCGGAAGCTACCGCCCTACTATCGAATGTAGAGCGTCGCCGACAGATTGGTCGTGCGGCACGCGATCTCGTCGCGTCCCAATACACGTGGGAACGTATCGGGAAATATCTCCGTAAGACTGTGGGGGAAACCCTCGAAGCCTCCCGCGAGTGATTACACGAGTCGATTGTCCATTTTTGAACGAATCTTGTACTCAGTCACATTTAGTGCTCGCGTGTACACTTCTACAGGTAGGCAAGGCGAGTGAGTACAGGTTCGAGTGCGCGTGAACCACGTCGTAGGAATGAGTGTCCCGAAGAAAAAACGCCACACCGAGCGAGATGTTGTTGTCGAGCGAACTTGTCGTCACCGGATAGCGCACGAGATCATAGCCGTCTCAGCACTCTCGGTGCGATTCGTTGACGCTACGCGAGAGCGTCAACAACGTTACGTCGTAACCCCATCGCCGCTTGATCGCGACTCATCGCATGGACGCGGTACGCACTGCCGCCCTTCACCTCCGGATACAGCGTCTGCGCGACGCGGAGAATTCGCATTACGCAGCGCTTGCAGAACGAGCAGTATGGTTCGTTCGGTTCGGCCTCACCGAAGGTACTCCACGATATCTTCGAGAACCAACCACAACTGTCGCATAACAATCTTCGTATCATACCCCAGCGACTGCCGTCGAACGTACTCGATGTCGTAGCGAATCTTCTCGTCCGGCTCATGGCCTGTCGCCTGGTTGACCTGCGCCAATCCGGTCAGCCCTGGTTTGATGAACCACCGTTTCTGCCAGTCCGCCACACCGGATTGAATATCCGAATCCAACTCGGGACGCTCCGGTCGGGGGCCGACGACGCTCATCTGCCCGACGAGAATCGCCCAGAGCTGGGGAATCTCGTCGATGTGCGTCCGCCGAAGCACCTTCCCGACGCGAGTCACGCGGGGGTCAACTCCACCGGCGTCTTCCTCGCTCACCACCGCCCCCGTCTCGGCCTCGGCGTCCTCAACCATACTCCGGAACTTGTAGACGCTGAACGTCTCGCCGAAGACGGCTGTCCGCTCTTGTTCGTACAACACCGGCCCGTCGCTGTCGAGTTTGATCGCGAGCGAGACGAGTAAGAGAAGCGGCGAGAGAACGAGCAACCCCGCCGCCGCGAACACTACGTCGAACCCACGCTTCAGCATGTAATCCTGCATGTCCCACGGTTCGACGTCCACGTCGACCAGCGTCCCCACGCTCGATTCGGCGGTCAACACCGAATCGGCGTAGTCGCGGTGCACCTTCACCTCGACGCCGTGTTCGTGGCACGCGTCGATCGCGCCGAAGAACTCCGCGCGGTCGGGGCGCATGAACGCCAGCACGACGGTGTCGACGTGCTGCTCGACGAGCACGTCGTCTAGCCGGGAGAACCCGCCGAGATGCGTGAGTTCCGGAAGCACGTTACCGCCGTCGGCCCTCGCGTCGGTCGCCGCCGTGTCGTCGTCGACGACTGCACGCCGGCGGGTACGCGGCAGCGCGCTCGTCGGGCAGACGTAGCCCAACACGGACAATGACACCTCCTGAGCGATGCGCTCGATGAGCGTCGGGTCGTCGCCGACGATGACCGTCCGCCCGGACTCCGCGGGCGGTCGACGGCGAATCCAGACGAACCACGCCGGCAGCGCGACCAGCAACAGACCGACGACCATCACGAGCGTCGCGCGCGGGAGTCTGTGCGACCACTCGAAGTAACCGAACGTCGCGAGCGCGAGACCGGCGACGAGGACGAGTTTCTGCGTGAGCGCGACGACGTCGAGAATCCGACGCGGGCGCGGCTTGTACAGCGGCACTAAGCTCGCGAGCACGGCGAGAACCGCCGTCCAGACCGCACGGCTGAGCGAGGTCCCTTCGAGAACGTGTGCGTCGAGGCGGTCGAACAGCGGAACGTACGTCGTAAACAGCCACTGCGGAAGCGGATGGTTGGCGAAGTACACCGCGAGGGCCGTGAGACTGGCAGCGCCGACGACGCTGACGACCCGGTACCGCCACCCTGTAAGCATCGTATCATGGAATAAATCGGCAGCAGATAAACGCTATGATTAGGCCAAAGATGCAGCTCGGAATCAAAAATACGTGTACTAACAATTTCGAGTCGGCCGATTCTACGGTGAGTGGCTCAGGTATCCACGCTCGCAATCTACAGTCCACTCACAAACTGTCGGTGAAAGTGACACTGTGAAACGTTATACACGAGTTCGTTGGTTGTGTCATATGCACAACTTGAGTGGTTTCCAACGAGATCTCCTGTACGTGATTTCTGGACTCGATCAACCTTCGGGACAGCAAGTCAAAGACGAACTCGAATCGTACGTCGACGGCGAAATCAACCACGGACAGCTCTACCCGAACCTCGACACCCTCGTCAACAAATCATACGTCGAGAAAGGTCCGATAGACCGTCGAACGAACTACTATGCAATTACGGAGAACGGGAAAGAAGCGATCCGCAAGCGGCGGTCGTGGGAAGATCAATACCGATCGGTCGAAGCGTGATTCGACACGGTGCCTGAAAGCTTCCTGACGCCGCTGTAAGCGCGTCCGAGACAGTTGCGTAAGCTCAAAGCCCCTCGAAAAGTCTCAGGTAAACTCGATTCGCGTCCGCTTCACGTCCGCTCACAAAGTAGACTCTGCAGTAGCGAAGTGTTGTATACACACTGCGTTTGTCTGAGCCCAATCAGACGTGTATCTGCTGAGAGAGGTTCGGGTTCTCACCCTGGATGTTGACTTACGCTTGTTTCTCACCTCGTGCTTACAGCGGCGTCAGGTATGGATTGTTTTGTGTGAGAGGCGTTTCCAGAGTCACTTCTGGTGGCTTGCTGTATCGATTCGAACAACGCATCTGCGTCAGTACGAGCGTCTTCTACTGCCGACCGCTCGTGGCCGTCTGTAGTCGTCTCCGTGTCCACAGTCTCATCCTCGAAGTTTCCAGTCTCAATTTCCTCCATTGCGTCTTCGAGACCGTCCATGTAGTCTGTGAGTCGACCTACATCTGCGACTAAGGAATTCTCCTTGCCCGGTTTGTCCTTGCCACGGAACTCGAAAAGAGGCTCTTGTCCTCCTTTCCGGGTGAAGTCTTCGAACGCGAGGAAGGCACGTCGAACAGTCGTCGACTGTCCACTCCGCGTCATATCTCCTGCGTTGCGGAGACAACGCTTGGCCTGCTTTGAGCTGTACTGATACTCGTCACCAGAACGCTGTCCGCGTTCGATTACATCCCGGAATAAGCGGACTGCCCTGCGAGTGCTTGCGTGCTTTTCTTCGCGGAGGTATTCGGCGTCGCCGTCGCGGTAGTCCTGATGGAGTTTGTGCAGCGGCACCAACGAATCGCGCATGAGTTCTTTGCGCGTGGCTGTACGTTCTCCTGTCTCGACGTACTCTTTGAGGTCTCGAACTAGCGATTTCGTCGTCGACAACGCTGAGCCGATCGGGACGCCACCGATGTAGATGTCCTTGGGATTTTTCGCATGTCCTTCATCGGTGAGTTCGCCTCGGATTTCGACGAAGCGCTGCTCGTCACGGTGGTCGTCTAATTGTCGACGGAGTCGTGCATTCTCTTCGCGGACGTCCGTGAGTTCTGCACGTAACTGATCAACCTCTTCGCGTGTTGGTCGACGCTCAAGTTCTTCCTCTAAGGAGTCAAGTCGCGAGGTGAGCGCCTCGATCGCCTCTTCGTTGGAAGCGACGGTGTCGACATCGACGCTCATCGGTCTCCCTCCGAGGAAGCGATAGCAGAGTCACATCCAACCGTGGTCTTCTGCGAGGGTTCGTCGAGGAACGTCCGGCAGTCGTGCTCAAGAATGCGTTCGGGGAGCCCGACTGCACCACAGACCTCACACGTCGTCAGTTCCGTCTCTGAGTCGCCGCCATCCTGTGAGTGGTTACAGTCGAGCCGTTCGCGTTGACAGCCATAGCAGAACTCTGTCTCGGGCTGGTTGTCGAAGGTGCTCATGCTGTGGCCTCCGCGACACGCCAAAGCGTCTGGACAACCCCAGTCTGTTCACAGATGATTCCTGTGGACTCTCCGGTCCAGATATTTCGCTGGGTACCGAGGATGTAGGTTTTGGCGTTCGCCCAGTCACCACGGACTTTGACGAGGTGGATGAGTTGGTCTTCGCCGTTGACGACAGGAAACTCGCGGGTACCGAGGTTGACGACGGTGAGTGGCTTCGACCGGTCGTCGAAGAGTACCTGATCTCCACGACGGAGATCTCGAATGTTGGTGATTGCTTCGCCTGTCTTTCGACTGTCGGTGCAGTTTTCACTGCTGGTTGCGTTTGTTGACATGCTTTCGCTCGCTCGAAAGCGTGGTCGGCGGTGCAACGCCGGCCGATTTCTCGGCTATACCATGCTTTCGTCAATGAGTCCTAAACATCGCTTAGACGTAAACCTATTGGTTGTAGGCTTGCGACCGTAGGTTAATAAACATCGCCATGCATCATACATTTGTAGATGAGTTCAGAAATCGCATCCATGAATCCTGAACACCTCCGTGACGCGGATAAAGGAATTCTGGATGAGTTGAAAACAGGCCGGGCAAATGCTCCTCTATTGGCCGAACGCTTGGACTACTCAAAGCAATACGTCCGTGAACGTCTTGTGATCCTTAAGCGAGAGGGCCACATCCGTTCCTTAGGATACGGGTTATATGAGTTTGTGAACGACCCCCGAGAAACGCATGGAGAGGATTGACTGTCCTGAGGAGGGCTGTTTCTACACAGCGCCCTGTATGAAGGCCTTCAAATCACACTATGGGAATATGCACGAACCGCCATACCCCTATGAGAGAAAGTCACCATACGGTCCTCACTGGGCACGTCAACGAAGACGGACCGTTGAACGGGATGAATACACGTGCGTAGAGTGCGGCTGTCTGTCGCAAAAACAGGGCGGCACGGTCATACTGCATGTTCACCACATTGATGAGGATAAGCAGAACAACTACTTAGAGAATCTTCAGACACTCTGTAAGGGCTGCCACCGGCAAAAACACGATCACTAAGAAGTGATAGACGAGGTCGATACCGCACTCGAATACAGCTCGGCCTCGCCGAAATCTGATTGGGATTGGCGGAAGTCATCGTACTTTCTCAAGAGAACGGCGAGAGTTCTACAGGTTACCTGGCTTGTAGGTAAATCGCGTGCGCTTGCCTACTGCCAGTATCCCCGATGTGCTGAAGAACCACCCCTTCGGAAACGGTTCCTATTATAGCGAAATCTGTGCTCCGTCTTCAGGAACGTGGACGTTCTCCGTTTTCGACCGCAATTCGTCGCGGGTGAGAAGGCAGTGGTTGATCGCCTCCATGTGGACGACACCGACGATGCCATCAGTGGCGCCGCGGACGGCGACGATGTCCTCAACTCCCATCGTAATCGGTTCGCCGTGATTGAACTGTGCTTCGCCGCCGTTGAGGATAACCATATCCGGTGTAAACTGGTCAAGTGTCCGTTCGACCGCATCGTACCAGACCGTGTCACCAGCGAGGTACAGCGTCTTGTCGGCTTCAAAGATGAATCCGGAGACAGGCCCCATCTCCTCGGCTAGCTGTCCGTGTCCATGACGGCCAGGCGTTCGATGCAGTGTGACCCCGTCGAACGAGACCTCGTCGTCAACCGGTCGGACGTCGGTGAACCCGTCGTCTCCGAAGGCGTCTGCTTCCACAGGCTGACAGAACAACGGGACGTCGGCGTCAAGTTCCTCCGTTGCTGCCTCGTCGAAGTGGTCCGGATGACGGTGAGTGACGGCCACGGCGTCGTAGGACAGTTCGATGTCTGGCAGTGGGACAAGCGGATTCGAACGGTCGTTCGGCGTATTCTGTATGGGCGGCAAATCACCGGGAGCCGCAAACAAAGGATCGACGAGGAACGTCGTCTCGCTCACGGTCACGAGGACAGTCGCATTCCGTACGAGACGAACACTGAGGTTTGAGCTGGTCGACATGCGAGAGAACCTTCGACAGGCAGCTAGTTATCGTCTACTCACAATTGCAGAAACACCATCAGATAGTAACCACTTCAACAGAGCCGGTGCTTTGGGTGACCAAACCAGGTTCACTCGTGTCCTGACACCGGAATCGGCTCGTATGGCTCTTCGAGGTACTCAATGTCAGAATCCGACAGGGAGATGTCGAGCGCTTCCACAGCGTCTTCGAGATGTTCGATACTCGACGTTCCGACGATCGGCGTCGTCACCCATTCTTTGTGGAACTGCCATGCGAGCGCAATCTGTGCCATCTTCACGCCCTTTTCGTCGGCGAGTTCCTGCACACGCTGATTTATCTCGGGACCGCCGCCCTTGGTGTAGCCACGCCCGAGCGAGGACTCGTGTTCACCGCGCGTCGTCGCGTCGAACTCTCCGTAGGGACGTGTGAGAAAGCCCGCCGCCAGCGGACTCCACGGCATCACCGCGATGTCCTCTTTCTCACAGAGCGGCAGCATCTCTCGCTCCTCCTCTCGATAAGCGAGGTTGTAGAGGTTCTGCATCGAGACGAACCGCTCTAGACCGAGACTATTGGACGTATGGAGGGCCTCGGCGAACTGGTGTGCCCACATCGACGACGCACCGATGTGGCGCACCTTCCCGCGGCGAACCGCGTCGTCCAGCGCGCGAAGCGTCGTCTCGATGGGCGTGTCGTAATCGAAGCGATGGATCTGGTAGAGGTCAACCGTGTCCATGCCCAATCGGTTGAGCGAATTTTCTAACTCCTGTTCGATACTCTTCCGTGAGAGGCCGCCGGAGTTCGGGTCGTCCTCGTCCATCTGCCCATAGACTTTGGTTGCGACGACGAACTCGTCGCGGTCGTACTCTGAGAGTACTTCGCCGAGAATCTCTTCGCTCTCGCCGTAGGAGTAGACGTTCGCCGTGTCGAAGAAGTTGATTCCGAGGTCGATAGCTCGCTCGATGAGTTCGCGGCTCTCTTCTCTGTTGAGCATCCACTCGTCCCAGTTCGTTCCAAAACTCATGCAGCCGAGACAGATCTTGCTTACCGTTGTTCCGGTCCGACCAAAGGTGGTGTACTCCATGCCGAGACGATACAGAGAAACGGCAAAAAGATACGGTAGGACCGTCTGCCCTGCCGGAACACGGTCCCGCTCTCGATTCTTCCCAATTACCGGTGGAAAGACACGCCAAGTGTTCGAGTTTGACCGATACCACCGAAGTTCTCAGGAAGTGCCGAAAGTCACCCGATTCTGTGAAATCTGACTACGAGTAGGCCTCGTTGAACTCACGTTCCCGACGCATCAGCTCCTCGACACCGTGTTTGAGGATTCCACATCCCATTGCTGTCGGCCGGTAGTACGTGTAGAAGCCTTGGCTGTCGGCGGTTCGGCGTTGGCGTTTGTCGACGAGACCGACGTCGACCAACTCATCGAGGTGGTAGTGGAAATTGTGGGGTTCAACGCCAACTGCAGACTTGAGTTTAGCAGCGCTCAGTTCGTTGTTGGCGACGAGCGTTCGCAGGATGCGAAACCGCGTTGGGTGGCCGATCGCCTGTTGCATTGCGAGGTACTCTTCGAGCGTCAACCCGCTCTCTTCGGGAAGCGGTGGCTCTGGTTGACGAACCTCGTCTGTAGGGCGACGGTCGGTTTCGGCCATGAATTGCCTCGATTGGGAGTTGTTTTGCTACGTACTTAGTTATTCTCTAGTAGAATATTCACAAGAATGAGAATGGTTATGCATGAAATTCAAACAGATGATCTGAATTTGGAGACGAATCTCGGAGATTGTCCCTCAAGCGTTCACTACAGAATCAACGGAACGGAGTCAACTGGAATATCCGTCGGTAACACGAGTACACGCCCGCTCAACAGTCATCTCACCATAGGTCGCACCGTCAGCGTAGTGAACCTCATCCCACTTCTCACGAACCAATCCAGACTGTCGAAACAGCCGATCGACTTGTGAGGAATCACCACCCGCCCAAAACGCAAGCAAACAACACAGTGCAATATCTGCCTCCGAATGGCTATCGTATCCACTGATATCACCGTTCCAAAGTCGAGAGAACTTCTCACTGTTTGCCGCTGATTGGGCACGTTGGAGTATCTCTTCATCATCCAATTTCGAGGAGAACGACAGCCTACGGGGTTGCGTGGTAGATTTCGTTCCTGAGCGAGTTGACCCAGAGTCGGCAACGAAGTCAGAGTGAACGCTTCGAATCGCGCGCGAACGCTCACGAATCTGTTCGGGCGTTGTGAGCACATGATTGCCAGTCATCGTGAAAAATCGGCCGTCGTCGTACATCTCGACCATCCCGCGTCGACGTGCGCCACTGGGGAGGGTCCCCCGAGCGATGATATGTACTCCCGTTCCTGATGGCGAGACTTCAGTATACGACCGGAGACGTCTGACAATCTCGACGGCCTCGCTATTCAGCGTCACCGCATCAGGGTCACGACAGTCATCGAGGTCGATGCCGACATACGGGTCGTCACTGGTGAAGACGAAGCCGATGCCCGAAATCCCATTCTGAGTCGCACGAGCCAACGCCTCGTCGAAGGTACCCCACGTAGCCGCATCGGCAGTCGAAGCGTACGTCCCACTCGTAGGGTTGAGCGGAACCTTCGTCTGCTTGCCGTCTCGCTCTATAGACCCCCAGCAGACCCACTGTGGGCGATGGCGAAGTTCGATCGGGAGCGCGTTCGGATTCAGAGACCTCACCTCAATGTCTCTCCTGGTCGGTGGAGCTTCCCCTCGCCGCCATACCGAGAGACAGAGTAGGGCTGGCCATTCCTTTCGGTCTCCGTCTGGATGTCTTGTGCGGGAGTCGCCGATGAATCTCGTAAATCTCTCTGTGAGAATCCATTCGCGATGACGTCTGCTTCGAACGGACTCGCTCGAACTCGAAGCGGGAACCAGCCTTCCTCATCGATATTGAGGAGTGCTTCTGAGTAGCCGTCCTCGTCGTTACCGGCCTTTGCCGTCTGCACCCAATTCACCTCACGTTCGCTCAATCCGAACCAGTCTGCAAGCGTCTCAGCTTCTTCTTGGACGCGATGGATGAGCGTCATCGAACAGAGATTTGCAATCGTCCGCGCCTCCGGTGTGAGAGCGAACTCCCCGCCCGTCTGTGTGATGAACTGCAACGAGAGGTCGTAGTGTCGACTGTGTCTGACTGCCGTCTCTAAGAACTCAAGCGAGGTCGTATCGTTCATCAGATAGTGGGCTTCGTCAATCGCAAATACGACGCGTTTCTCAGTGCCTTTCGCACGCTCATAGACGGCGTTGAATAACACCTGCATCATCAGACTCGTCTCTGTCCGCCCGCGCGTCCCCTCCTCTTGGTGGAGGTCAAGGTAGACAACGTGTGAATCGAGGTCGAACTCCGTTGGTTTCGCGAGATTGGCGAGGTCACCGCCTTCGTGAAACGACGGCCGAAGGTCCTTCAACAGCGACTGCGCGTCGTCAGCGACGCTTCGCTGTTCGCCCGTGGTTGCATAGCCAAACGCGGTCGGGTCCTCAAGCAAATCTTCGAGAACGGCAATGACGTCTCGGACGGTGGGTGACTCACGACTGTGCGTCTTTGGGTCGCGGGTGATTCCGTTGCGTTCGTAGGCCTCCTGAATCGCCCGTCGAAGCGTCTGCTTTCGGTCACCGAGCGGATGGGTCGCAACGTGGGTAAAGAACGTCTCGAAGAACGCCAGCACCCACGAGATTTGCTCTGACCACGGGTCGAGGTCGGGAACGTCTGCGAGAACATGTTCAGGCGTCGCCTTGAGTTCGAGTGGGTTGAATCCACGCGTCCCCCCGACTGTCACACGCTCGCCACCGAGTGCAGCGTTCACGCCTGCAAAGCCCTGGAGTGGATCGAGCATGATGAGAATCGTCTCGGGGTCATACATCGCTCGACGAACGAGCTGCAGTTTCGTCGAGAAGGATTTCCCCGCACCGAGTTTCCCGATGACCATCGTACAGTAGCCCGTTTCACGATTGAATCGGTCCAAGATGAGCGGGCTCTCGTTGAGTGCGTAGGTCCCGTACTCGATTCCGGGTTCGGCAAACGCGCCTGCAACGAAGGGAAACATCGCACCGACCGCCCCGCCCAACATGGGAGTCTTCGTCTGCATCGACTCGTTCAGTCGGTCGACGCCAACTGGACTCGCAGCGACGAGCGAGTCGAGTTGTGCCCATCGCGGTGTAATCGGCGTGAGATTCGCAGGTGAGCGTCGTGCTGTGTTCGCGACTGCATCCGAATCAATTTCTTCGGGCGTCGGTCCACGGACCGAGAGATACATCGACGTATCGAATGCCTTCATCGACGTATTCCGGAGTACATCATACATCTCGCGGTAGTCTTCGAGGTCTTTTTGAATACCGCGAGCGCCTGCCCGTCGCTTGTCTTCGAGATACTCGTAGTCGGCTTCGAGGTCTTCGAGGCGATTCTCCAGCGAGTCGAGTGTCCGATGTGTATCCCGTGGCGTGAGATGAATCGAGACATCCGTCGTTCGCGTCTCTGGACTCGAATACAGCGTCTCGAACAATCCATCAGCGGGTGCATCAGGATACTCGCCAATCCAGAGCGTCCGTGCCCACTGTTCACCCGTTCGAACTGCATTCGGTGTCCGCTCGATATCGGATGGCGTGATAATCGTCTGATGGCTGTCTGAGGCGGTCGTGAGACGGCTGTATTCTGGCTCGTAGTCGACAGCGGCATCTTCAGACTCACCACGCTCGTCAGGGTCTTCAGCTTCAGCGCGACGCCAAAACCGCAGTCGCTTCCAGTTCATTTTCGACCTCCGACGAGTGGTCGCGTCCGCAAGACGCGAGTGATATCCTGATAGTCGCGTTGTTCGCCTGCCCAGAACTCACAGATGAGTTGCGTCGCCTCCTCGGCATCGACACGGTAAGCACGACAGCCGTCTATCCCACGGAGTCCGCCTTCGATTCGTCGCAGTCGTTCGTCCAGTGCATCGAACATCGCCTCACGTTGTGCTTCGATTCGGGGGGCCAATCGCGCTCGGACGAATAGACCCAGAAGAGGCGCGGCTGCGAGTTTCTCTGTGAGGCTTTCACGCTCGAAGCGAACTTCGGCGGGTGTCACAGAGACGACGACATAGTGGTCGCGAATCGTCATCCGCCGCTCGTCGAGATCTGCTGCGTACCACGAGGTGTAGTGTTCGATAAGTGCGGCAAGCTTTGGATTCTCTTTCACGTCCGGATCGGTGAGCCTGGATTCGTACTGGGCGAGATACTCGTCTGTGGGAAACGGCTGCGTCGTCGAATAGAGTTGAATCGGGAATTCGACGACAGTGTTGCAGAAGTCTTCGAACGCTCTCGCTTTCGTTGCCCATTCAGCATCCGTCGCCAACGCCATCGTCGGTGGCGTAACGTGGACGAGCCCAACCAGAGCGCCATCAGTTCGCTCGATAGCGCCTCGGTCGGGATGGACACGCTCGATTTGCGTGTATTGTTTGGCGTCTTCGTGGGTGAGTTCTTTCGAACCTCGGTGAAATCCAATGAACGTCGCGAACCAATCGAGACTTGTCGTGTACGTTGGCGTGAGGTAGACAAACAATGCCCCGAGGGCAATCGCACCTCCTGCGACGGGAAGGGTGAATGTCTGTAATCGGTAGCCTGCAATCGCCGTCGACGGTGAGAGCACGACCTGCGTGAACAAGATGACGAGTACCCCTGGGAACAACGCGACTGTGAGGTCCGTCAGCGTGTACGTGCCGAATAATTTTGCGTCAGTACCGAGCGATTTTGGAATGCGTTTGGTTGGGTCGTTCTGGTTCATGGTTGCTCGTCTGGTCTGTCATCGGGACGTCTCTGCTTTCGATTCTCAGCCTCGCTCGATTCAGGTGAGCGAGAAGATGTCCGCCGCTTCGACTTGCGCCGGTTCTCGAATCGTCCACCTCGACCGTCTCCGGATGGAGAGTCAGAGCGACTGGTTCGTTTCGACCGCGTGGGAGACGCTTCGGAATTCCTGTCGCTGGCTCCGCTAAGGCGTCTACGAAGTTGTGACCCTGATGCGCTGAGCCGCGATCCGGTCGCGTGGGCGCGCGAGTGACCAGAGTTGAGAACCGTTTGACCGTCTGCTCGTATCGCAGGTCGACCGCGTGCACCCCGCATGAAGTTCTGTCCGCCTTGTGCGCCGCCTCGCCCCGTCTGAATGGTTTGGTTCACGCGCGTTCGAGCGCGCTGCGTCGAGACGCGTTGTGCCATCCGGTCGGTGATGAAGAACAGCGCACCGGCCTGCCAAAAGAGCACGAACGGCGAGACGACTGCGACGATGGGGATAACGAGTGCAGTGAGCCACGCACCGATACCACCCATCGAGAGCTCGAAGCTCGAACCCATGATCTCACCGATTCGGAACAACAGCGCAACCGGAACGGTCATGAAGAGAAACGGCACGTAGAATCCTGCCAGTCGCTTCATGAAGCCAGAGACGAGCGAAAACGGCCCGACACCTGGTATCCAGAACGCGATGAGAATCGGCATGAAGAGGACGAAGAGATAGAGCACAATCCTCCTGACAAAGTAGATCAGTGCAATAAGCACAAAAAGAATGAAGTCCGTCGCTAAGGCGATAGCGGTCCCAAGCACGCCAATTGCGGTGAATGACAGCGTCTCGAAGAGCGAGATATCAGAGAAGTTTGGGACAAGAAAGCCAGTAAGCGCTTCAATGAAGCGAAGCGAAATGGTTGCGAGCCACCACCAAGATAAGATGCCGAGCAAGCCTGAGAAAGCCCGCTTTTTGAGCTTGGACCGATGGTAGTTACTGAAGAGGTAGCTCGTCGATTCAAAGAAGATGACTAAGCCGATCGAGAGTCCCCACAGTAACAGCGCTAATGGGAGAATCGAGTCCCAGTAGTAGTCGTACATTTGCGGCCAGACGCCGTTCGTGGGTCGAGTAAAGACTGCATCTGGATTGGGCGTCTCAACGACTATATCGAGTAGATCACCAGCGTACGTCTCAATGAGTACCTCGATAGGACTGAAGAGAACCTCTAGAAATTCTTGAAGTGCGCCGACAATGACGTCTGTCAGCGTACTCATGCAGGAATTCCTCCGTTAGCGTAGCTATACATCTGAATCACTGCTTTTAGCTGGTTGAGTCGAGACATCACTACAGACGTACTCATCAGTGAGGCCCACCGAATGAACATCTCCACCAAGTGTGGCCTCTATGTGCTGTTCGAGCGAGTCACCGGAAGCAGTGCCTACAACAACGGTCAACTCGGAGTGGCCATTACAGGTCTGGCCCCTCTGATTCCGAAGGAGGAGCGGCGACCTCGTTCCGACGTACGTCCTCTGATCATCGGGGAGGAGAATCAAGTCGTCTGGTTCTTGAGGTATCGAGATATACGGGATGCCAGCACCATCTATGAGCTCGTCGTTTGTAGCTGCATTTGGGGCGTCTCTGTAGGTGATATCATACACCCACGTTGGTGCAGTCCCTATGTTCTCAACGGTAACAGCGAGTTTGCTAAGGTCACTGATTCGGTCTCCTCCGCGGTATTGAGTGATATCGACAATGCGAATATCTGGAACCAAATCAATAACGCGTGATGTGGTGTCCTGGTCGCTGACAGCCACCAGTTCGTGCTGACCTGGTGTGTAATGTTCGTAGGTGCCTAGTCCTGCCCGAATATCGAGGACCCGAATCCGAGCTGTCGTCTCTCCCGTCGCAACACCTGTTTGTGCGAACAGACTCCCGTCTGGCCCAATCAGATTGAGTCTCGTGACCGTATGGTCATCTTGCAATCGAACAACCAAATACGGACCCTCAAAGGAGATGTCACGAAAGACCGAATCCTCAGGTACGCTCGTAGGCGTCGCCCCATCTGCGGTGTCGCTATCTTGGGTACACCCAGCAAGGGCAGTAATGCCGAGAACGCCTGCTTTGAGCAGTGTTCGACGAGACACACAGTGGGCCTGCATCACAACCGCCTCCAAGGAGGCCACACATGCCAGCCCGTGATTCGGTCGATGAAGAACACACCCAGCAAGAAGAGCGACACCGATACCGCGACTTCATAAAGCACTGAGAGCATCGACTGCATCGGCCCCCGGACGTACACTACATCAGAGTCACCCACATACCCAGGCACCGACCGCCACCAGTGACCCGGTTCGTACCGCGCAGAAACGCCGCCTGCCGAGTGTGAGAGCGTCGTCGTCACTGTTCCGTTGTTACTCGTGTTCACACGCTGGTCTTCTAGAACGACGTAGCCCTCTCGACTGAGCGTGTTAATCGGCTCGCCCGTCTGTGCATCTCGAAGACGCACACGAACGGTAACGGAATCCTCAGTCGTGTTCAGGACCTCCAGCGTGAGTTCGCTTTCATTGATTGGGACTGTCGCAAAAGACGATTCGCTCGCATCGACTTCGACACCGCGGACGAGGCCGTACGCCGTCACTGACGTGAGATTATGCTCTGTGGTCGTTGTTCGAGTCGCAATTCCGTAGCTTGCGGTATACGGTTCGTCGATAGTGTCCAACAGGACCGTCTTGGGTACGGTCGGTGGCTGTGTCTCTATACCGTAGGTTTCCAGAATCGTCACTGTCCGACGTGGAGAGGGTGTTGGACCGG
Source organism: Haloprofundus sp. MHR1 (assembly GCF_005155585.1). Lineage (NCBI taxonomy): Archaea > Methanobacteriati > Methanobacteriota > Halobacteria > Halobacteriales > Haloferacaceae > Haloprofundus > Haloprofundus sp. MHR1. The sequence goes on along the minus strand of NZ_CP039833.1, from coordinate 332,644 downwards.
TCTCGATTGGAAAGGCGTTCACTTGCAACGGATGCAGCGAAGAATGTTCGACCGTCTGACCCTCATCCGTGCTCGTGACGAGTGTATCCCACTCTGGGTCTCGTGCGGAGTAAAAGCGCCACACACCACGGACGTCACCATTTGGCAGCGAATAGCCAAGCCACGGCTGATTTTTGTAGACGACGAGACCCAAATCGCCGTTTGGATACACCGCTCGATAGCCCGAGATAGTGAGGTCGTATGCGACCACATCGATACTGTCACGGACGACCTGCGTCTCCGTCCGGCGTTCACGCTGAATGTCCCATTCGAGACAGGCCCCTCGTGCATCGCGAGCAGTACAGACAGACACGCGTCTTTCTACTGTGACTGCGATTTCTGCGACGAGTGTGAGTGAGTGGAGTTCGTCTGTCTGACTAGCTAGCGAGTAGGGTAGCTCAGGTGTGTGAGTCCCGGATGTCGTAGATTCAACTTCGCCATTGACGAGCAGTCGTGTCTCGACGATTTCATGGTCGACTACCTCCCAGTTCGTCCGTCGATCACCATGTGTCGTGTTCGCTGGCACAGCCACGCGATAATCAACGGTTCCAAGGAGCGTTCCATTCGAGGCGACGTACAGCGGTTGGTCAGACGGTGATAGTCGCGCCCGCGTTGAGGGCTGGACTGCAAATATCTCGGTGTATGCGTCTTTGACGAAGCGTCCATTACTGAGCGTCGCATTCGGTGGATGGATCGACTGAGTTGCGTCGGTCTGTGGGAAGTCCTGTAAGTCCCCACGATTCCACTGCTCGACCGCTTCAGGTGGCGTGTCAAGTGGGATGTCCGTTCCCGCAGCGAGTGTACACAGTTCTGCTGACGACTCGTTCGAGAGATCTTCGAAAGCACTGACGTTCGAGACATCCTCATCACCTGCCCACAGCGTACAGTAGGTCGTCTCGTTGAGTCCGTGGTCGGATTTGTTGGATGGATGGGCAACTGACATCGACGGAGTCGTCGCCAACGTGAGTGCAAATACAGCCAGTGTGAAGACGAGGATGCTTCCAAGCGGCGTAGGTCTTAGAACGCGCAACTTGCGCCTCCAGAGACGACTTCGGTGAGAAGGAAGCCGATAATCGCCGTTCCGAGCGGGGCGACGATGACTCCCCAGATGACGGCTTGGTTGCGAGCTTCTTTGAGTTCTTGCTTGAAGTCAGCCCGCCGTACAGTCGGAAGCGCGACCGTCGTACCAAGTGCGATTACGCCACCGACGAGTGGCCCACCAAACTGGATGAGGGTAAAGAGATTTTTGATTGTTTGTGCCATGTCCGTATCGCAGAAGGCAGCCCCCGTTTCCTGTGCAAGGGCCGGTTGTGACCCGATTAGTACGACAAGCGCGAAAGCGCTCACCGTACGGGCAACGGAAATCGAGACGTGATTTTGGAGAACGGAGGCGCTGTACCTTCGTAGACCGTCGAATCGACGTCCGGACACGGACAACGGGTGTTCACCACTGCAGATACTGTTGGAGAGAGATCTACCAAACATCATACCCAAATTCGAAACGACGGGTCGATGTACTCACCTGTCGCAACGCAGTGGTAGCCGCTGGAAAAGCCGTTATAAGACACTCATCCTTTTGACCTTTCTTTCCCTCCGCCTTTTGTGTCGGGTATTTTACTGTGGTTGAGTAGATTGGATATGAGATATCGAAGCGGTGGGTCTGACACCTCTCGGTACCTCTGGTAGTGCGCCTCTGCCCACGCTATCAAGTCCGCATCACTCCCAATGATCATCTCCGATTGGAGTCCATCTCCAAAATCTACGGAATTCCTTGGATTGGATGGCGCGACTACGACAGTATCGCCGTTGATGATGTCGAGTTCAACGGGAAATTCGTCGACTTCGGGAACGACGAGTAGACGTACGTTGGTAGCACGGATAGCACGATGCACGATATCGCGATACCGGTCTTTCTTCGGGCGGGTATAGAGCACAGGTCCCGTTATTAGTAGCTCGTAGGGGACGCCGGATTTGATGACTGGATAGAAAATGGCTGCACGTTGAGCCGAACTACACGAACGAAGACTCCGAACGTCATCGACACCGGCAGCTACGATCTTTTGAAGCGCAATCATCGTCCGATCTGGGGCAACTGGTTCATCGATAATTTGCTCGGCTGTTGTGAGCGACTCAAGTGGGAAATCGGCGATTCGGTCGTCACAACAGCAAAAGAAGATTGTATGTCGACGAGCGATGCGGACGCCGCTCATCAGTGAGTCGTACGTAGCGAGCACGTCTCTCCCAGCGGTTGTGAGGGTATACTGACCAGTTGAACGATCTCGCGTGACTAACCCATGGTCGAGAAACCCAGCGATTGTCCGATGAACCGTCGACCGTGACGGATTCGCAGACCCACGGGCGAGGTCAGCTTTTCTTGCAGGATTCGTTCGAAGTCGTCTGAGCAGTGTCGGCCGTAGAATCGACCGCAAAAGATACGAGAGACTCGAATCAGAATCGCCAAATTCGTCAGCAGTAGTTGTCACGTCGATGTGATGCAGTACGACCGCCCCGAACCCCGTTACTTCGTATCCATCATAGTCGGTACCGTCGTTCGAGATGAAGTGCCATTCGTGGACAGGGTCGAGTAGTCGGTAAATCGTGGTTCGGTCGACGTCGAACTCGTCTGCGAGTGTCTCAAAACTTGCTGGCTCTTCGCTGAGTCGAGTAAGAACCACGTACGGGATAACATCCCCTATCGATTGCGCACCAGCCAGATGTGCCAGTATGTCGTGGTCGGACACAGCCATCGTGAGAGTCGCAGGGAGACTCCGACGAATAAGTCCTTTTGCCGACGACAAGATGGTTTACGCCGAAAACATTACTCAGAGACAGATACGAATCGATCGCGTAACAGCGCTTCTCGGTGCTCGAACTGTTCTGCCCTTTCACGCACGTCTCGGCCAATACGTCCGATTTGAGCAAGCGCAACTTGGCTCTCCAATCCGGTTTGGCCGTTTTGATCGGTGTCGGCCTCAGCCTGCTGTTTGAATGTCTGCTCTACGGTGTCTATGGTCGCCTCGGGATTGAACAGAATATCGTTGGCCGTGCGGACGTACCGGTCAAGCGATGCGCCCTCTTTCCCACTGAAAAAGTGCGTCAAGGCATAGGTCGCTCCGGAATGTAGCGTCCACATATCGATGTCGAGTGGGTCAGCGGCTTCACTTCGTGCATCGCTGGCTGCGTGCTTGGCCAAGTACTCCGGTAAGTCTAGCAGTTCGTAGAACTCCACCACGTCGAACGGCATCGCGGTGAAATCGACGGTGATCTCGGTCGCATCTTCGATGAACGCGAGAAGATCGTTCGCGACGAATCCGAGTTGTTCCATGATGATTTCCCACCACGCGTAGAAGTCACCAACCTCGCCGACGTGTTTGACCGTCTTGCGGTCAGTCAGTCGGCGAATCGAATTCGCACAGTAGTTGTCGCGGGCAAAGCCCTCGACGTACACCGCGTGGCCGCCGAAATAATCGTAGCCCGACGTGACGCCCATCGTAATCGGGTCGTTTCGCCCAGGGAGTTCGACGGAGAGGCCGTCGAACAGAATATCCATGTGGACTTCGCCGCCTCCACGGTACTGTCGTATCTCACCGAAGACGACGTCGGCTAGCGGGTGTTCGCCGAGAGTCTGTTCTCGAAGTACATCCGTCAGTGGGGCGTACACGTCGGTCGGATTGATGACTGAGTAGCTGTCCGTTGGAATGTGAAAGAGCGGGTCAGACGGTGTCTCATCGCTGGCTTGCGAAGCCAGTCGAGTTGGTTCGACAATCGCGTTGTGTCGCTCCGTCTGAACCCACTCGTCGGTGTATGGGTTCTTGTACGCAACGTCGCTGGTAATCGCTCGTGGGAGATTTCGAATCGCCTCAGCGAATGAGACCGGGTTGTCGATTGTCGTCTCTCGCGCATACCACGCAGGAAGCTCAAAATCTGTTCGGCCGTCGACACCTGCGAAGACAGTTGTTGTTTCTGGGGTTCTCATTTCGATTTCCACGGGCACTCGAATTGATGCGCCCGCACCCGTTGCGGGCGCGTAAAAACTCTCTCAGATTTCAGTCGCTCATTTGGCTCTGTTGGAACCCTCAATCACTGAGAGATTAGTGAGACAACCATTCGCGACCTGGTTTCACCTTTGGGAGACCGTCCTCACTTGTCCCACAGGGACGCTATTCGGTCTTCGATTTCGTCGAGGACGAGTCGAAGCACGTCGCGATAGTCGGTCGGCCACGAGGCGTCGTTGCCAGGGGTAGGGGCAGCTGGTGGGGGATGGAAATGATTCCGCGTATTGTGGGGATTTGGATGGCGATCCCACCGACACTCCCAGGCGCGGTTAGGATGCACTTCTCGATAGTGAATTTTGAAGCCATCATTCGTATACCAGCGAACGGTCAAAGTCGCCTCCTCGACGAGTTCGGGATAGTACGATGATGCGAGTGTGACCTGGAGTTCGAGGTGGCCATTTGTATCCGTGATCGTTGCCTGTGCGACCTGAGCCGTCGCTTGGAGACGTGTCTGAAGAAATTCGAGTATTGGGCGGTCGATAGGCGCGGGGCTACGTCCGTCTCCTGTGGGCGGTGCCATCGATACGGCTACCCAGATGCCTGCTCAGTCTCACCACTGGTGCGTTGCTGGCGTGCACGTTCATAGCGTGTGCGCTCCTCGCGAGCGGTCGCCCAGTCGCCGAGGTCACTATAGACGTCGTCGATAGTCCGACCGTCGCGTGCCTCTGCAGCGTCGACGGCGTCGACAGCCGCTGGCGTCGTAGCATCGTACGAATCTTCGTACTCGTCGATACGCGAGGTTAGCTCTCGGACACGCTCTTGAAGTTCCTCGATAGAGTGGGTGACTGCGAGTTGATTGACTTGCCGCCACTCGAAGTAGGCGTCGTTGCGCTCGTAGGTGACTGGATGACCATCGTGGTGTGTGACGACGCCTAGTTCGCTAAACCAGCCCAAGTACTTCCGAGCGGTCTTTGGGTCACAATCTGCTCGTTTGGCGATGGCGCTCGCTGCGGTCGGCTCGCGAGTCTGGAGGATAGTCCCGTAGACACGTTGCTCAACATCGTCACCGCGAAACGCGTCGTCGAAGGACGGAGGCTTATCTGGAGACTCGCTATTGGACATACTCATTCTTGCACGGCTACGGATATAATTCTTGCTTCGGGGATATTATTCCCGGATAGTGCGAAAGAGCAAACTCGGTGGGTAGTAGCCTGTTAACCAACAAAAGCGAAGCCTCTTCAATTGGTGTTGGTTAAAATACTCACTGAGAATTAGAATTTTGATTCAGGTGTGCTCTCGGTGTTTGGGTTACAGTTACCACGCTCCTCCCTGAGCTCACAGTAACGTTCTCGTACTGTCGTAGTCGCTACGCCAGCTAACCGAGCGATCTGTGTCTGCGTACAATAAGCGCCGAATTCACGACAGGCGAGATACAGACACCCCGCAGCAACGCCTGATGGATTGCGTCCGTTGGTGAACCCTCGCTCTTCGGCTATTCTCGCGAGTCCCAAAGCTCGATACCGAACCTCGTCTGAGACCTCACACTCAGACGCGAATCGAAGAATCAAATCTCGAATGTCGACTGCTGGAATCTGTAACCCAAGTTCGGCGTTCAATACCCGGTACCCTAACCGGACCTTCTGTCGGGTACACAGTGCGACCTCAGCTACCTCACTGATTGTCCGAAGCGATCCTCGGCATCGACACGCCGCATATACACTCCCTGCGGTCATCGTCTCGATCGAACGTCCGCGAATGAGGTTTTCTTTCTGGGCAGCACGATAGATGGTACACGCCTCCTCACAGACCATTCGTGGCAACTCGAGTGCAGCGGTTATTCGGGTGATTTCGCCACAGGCGTGAGCGAGGTTCTGTTCTGCTTTCGTTCGCCAGCGTGCTCGGCCGTGTTGGTGACGGAGTCGAGAGATGTGTCGACGCTTCCGCCCAGAGAGGATATTGCCCTTTCCGTCCTTCCCAAATCCAATCTCAGAAGAGAGCCCCCGGTCGTGACGCGCAGGCGTCAGTGGTGCACCCGTTCGTTTAGGGTTCGTTTCATCGTCAGTAAACGAGCGCCACTCGGGGCCGTGGTCGAGTCGATGTTCGTCGACGATGAGCCCACACTCGGTACAGCTACTCTCGCCACCTTCGGTCACAAGTGTACCCGAACACTCCGGACAGGTCGTCGCAGTCGTTGTTTTGCCACTCTCTTCGTCGAAGCCACTCTCGTAGATGTCTCTCAGCGACATAGTTCACTTTGAGGCGATTAGTTCCGAATCGCCCCGCACCCGTCAGGGGCAGATAAAATTCTCTTGAACTCTAAGTGAGAATTCACCTCCTGTTGAGAGGTCAAGTTCACTCCTGTAAGGGAAGTCCGCGTCGTCCTGTACGAACACACTCCCAACACGGAAATCCATTGGAGAGCTGTTCGCAATCGCACGATGACTCATCTGTCTCGTACCTCGTAGATGCCCGCACAGAGCCACCATCGGCGAGAGCCTGCATCTCCACGGCTGCATCTACAACGACGCTACGGATTGCAACGGCAACTCGATGTTTGCACGCCCCGGGATATTTTTCGTCTGCAGGACACTCACAGGCGATAGGAACGCCGTTTTCGATCTGGACTCGGTACTCGTGGTTCTCTGGGTCGGTGTAACGCTCGTTGCGAACGAGGACGTCACCATCGAGAAGTGAGAAGCACAACGGTTCGTACTGTGCTCGATCGAGAACGCGACCAGACGGTGCCAATTTCGACAGTAGATGTTCGGTCATTGGGTTTCAGCGACGCGCTCGGAGTGAGCGCCCCGCACCCCTGAGGGGTGGATAAACTCTCTTTGGTTACCGCGTCGCGAACACTGAAGTCTGAGACCACTGAGTTATGGTATGACTTGGCAAATCATGCCACGGTTCGAGAGCTACGAACAGGCCCGACGGGAGTTCGAGTGGGCGCTTCCCGACCGCTACAACCCCGCGACGGACTTCCTCCGAAAGCACGACGACCCAGAGCGCGTCGCGCTTCGGTACGAGAACCCGGACGGCCCGTCGGCGAACCTCACGTTTCGTGACCTCGACGACCGCTCTGACCGCCTTGCCGCCGCCCTCGCAGCGCTAGGTATCGAGGCAGGCGACCGTGTCGGCGTCGTCGTCCCCCAGAAGCCCGAGAACCCGGTCACGCATCTCGCAAACTGGAAACTCGGGGCGGTGTCCGTCCCGTTGACCGTCCTCTTCGGTCGAGACGCGCTCGAATACCGACTCGTCGACAGCGAGGCCAAAGCGGTCGTCGTCGACCCCGCGGTCCGCGACGAAATCGACGCAATCAGTGATGCGTGTCCCGACCTCGAACACGTCGTCGAGCTCGGGTCGAACGTCGAGGGAGACGCACACGCCTTCGACGACCTCGTCGCATCCGAGAAGCCTGGCATCGACGTGTACGACTCGACGCCGGAGACGCCGAGCGCCATCATGTACACGAGCGGGAGCACCGGTCCGCCGAAGGGCGTCCTCCACAGTCACGCACTCTGGCTTGGACGCGCTGCGGCCGCCTACAACTACTTCGACCAGGGACTCCACGACGCGACGCTGTGGACGCCCGCCGACTGGGCGTGGGGCGCTGCGCTCGGTGGAACGCTGTTCGCAGCGCTGCACCACGGCTGTACTATCGTCGGGTGGCCGCGGGAGGATTTCGACCCCGAGGACGTGTTCGATTTCATGGCTCGCCACGGGGTCACGAAGGCGTTCATGCCGCCGACGGCGCTGCGGATGTTGATGTCCGTCGAGAACCCCACCGAGAAATACGACCTCGCTCTGGAGACGCTCGCGGCGGTCGGCGAACCGCTCACACCCGAGATTCTCGACTGGGTCGACGAGACGTTCGACGACGTGCCGGTGAACGAGTTCTACGGACAGACGGAGCTCAATCTCGTCGTCGGCAACAGCTCGAACTGGTTCGAGGCACAGCCCGGCAGCATGGGCAAGCCGCTTCCCGGCTACGACGTGGCCGTCGTCGACCAAGAAACCCGCGAGAGACTCCCGACGGGCGAACCCGGCGAGTTGGCCGTCCGTCCGGACGACGACCGCGTGTTCTTCGACGAATACTGGGGCTTACCCGAGAAAACGGCCAACAAGCGACTCGACGGTGACTGGTTCCTGACCGACGACATCGTCATGCAGGACGACGAGGGCTACCTGTGGTTCGTCTCGCGCGCCGACGACGTCATTCTCACGAGCGGCTATCGCGTCGGCCCGATGGAGGTCGAGAAGGCGATTCTCCGACATCCGAACGTCGAGCAAGCGGGTGTCGTCGGTGTCCCCGACGAGACGCGAGGCGAAGCGATCCAAGCGTACGTCCAACCGACGAGCGACGCGTTCGACGAGGAGACGCTCCGAACGGAGATCGAGGACTTGGTCCGCGACCGACTCGCTGCGTACGAGTATCCCCGGCACATCGAGTTCGTCGACGAGTTACCGACGACGTCGACGGGGAAGATTCGCCGACTCGACTTGCGCGAAGAATCTGAGAAGTAAACAGCATCGAACTGGCCTCCTTTCACGCCCGAAGACGGGGTATGCACTCGATTCTGTATCACGTTCCGAGGCAGTTTACACACAACGGATACGGTACTCAGAATTAGGGTACTTTCAAATACCGTATTCTGAATTACCTTAGCAGTACGTTTTTGCTGTAGCACACGAATATCTCAGCATGGAGTTCGTCGACCGGAATGCAGAACTTGGCCGGCTCACCAAGCTATACAACTCTGATCAAGCAGAGTTAGCGGTGATTTATGGTCGTCGCCGATTAGGAAAGACGGCCCTCGTACGCCAATCTCTCACTGACTACGAGGACGCCATTCTGTTCCAAGCAAAACAGAAGACGAAGGAACTCCAGATTCGAGAGTTCGTCGATACGGCCGAAGAGTCCTTCCCTGGTATCTCGCGTATCCGCGAAAACTGGGACTCATTGATTGGATATCTAGCAGACCAAGACGCCATCGTAGTGCTGGATGAATTCCCATATCTCATCGAAGAAGAACCCAGTCTCCCCTCAGTCATTCAAGAATTGTACGACTATGGTGTGGACGAGTCCGCACTGACACTCGTGTTAGTCGGCTCGTCAATCAGCATGATGGAAGACGCAGCACTGTTAGGAAACAGTCCGCTGTATGGTCGATGCTCTGAAAAACTCGATATCACCGAGCTGCCGTTCAATGCAGCAATGAGCCTCTATCCCGATAGCTACAGCCCCAGCGAGCAAATTCTGCTGTGGGCTGTATTCGGAGGCACTCCCTACTACATCGAAGAAGCAGCCACGTACAACACCATTAGCGACGCAATCGAACAAACACTCCTTTCATCACATTCAGCTCTTCACAACGATCCCGACTATGTACTCCGGATGGAACTCAGCGAACCGACACGATACTTCTCTATTCTAGAAGCCATCGCCGGTGGAAACACCACTCTCAACGAAATCGCACAGGCAAGTGGAGTCGACTCAGATCAAATCTCTCGGTATATCGACCGCCTCAAGCGGCTTCGTCTTGTCGAACGAGAGGTCCCGATTACGGAGCGGCCTGAGAAGTCCCGGAGAGGCCAATACCGCATCGTAGATTCGATGTTCGAGTTCTGGTTCCGGTTCCTCTATGGAACGCCTATTCAGTACGACCAGCTTACGCCAGGTGCATATGACACAGTTGTGGAACCCAAGATGAACGACTTCGCTAGCGGGACGTTTGAGACGCTTGCCCAACACGCCCTTCGGGAGCTCTACCCCTCATATACTATCACTCGAACCGGACGATGGTGGTACCAAAACCATGAGATCGACGTCGTCGGGATCACTAACAGCGATGTACTGCTCGTCGGAGAGTGCAAGTTCCAGAATTCGCCGGTCGGGTACGATGTATTGAGTACGCTCGAAAGTCACGAATCAGAGCTTCGTTGGAACCCAGAACAAGGTGGTGAGCGCAAATGTGAGTATGCCGTGTTCTCGAAAAGTGGGTTCACAAACTCGCTGAGAGAAATCGCTACTGAACGTGATGACGTCTCGCTGTTCACTGCTGAAGATGTTGTGAATGCGCTTTAGTGAAGCCCGATGTTTGACACGGCGCGTGCGAGGCGTGGCCCCGGCCACGACCGCGCGCGAGGGGCGTTCGAGCGAAGCGAGAACGACGGCTGGGGAGGAAGCTGGCGTCCAGAAAAAGGCTCTGTTGGAACCCCCAGTTAGTGATCGAAGTATCGTACAGGATACAGAGCATACATCCATTGCTGTCGGCAAAGGGATCGACTCCGAGATCTACCCGCTCGTTTCGATTGGCTCTTCGTCCGACGCTTCCGCCTGGTACTCGACGAGAGCCTCGAAGCCGCCATAGGCCATTCGGGCAACGTCGAACGGCATCTCGATCTCGTCTGCTCCCTCTATCGCCTCCATCTCCTCGTGCACCGCGGCGTTGACCTCGTCGCGGTGTTTTCGGGACTCGTAGACGACGAACGCAAATATCACCGTCTCGTTCTGGTCCGCAGCCACGAGGTCGGGGAACGTTGCCAACTCAACGTCCCCCATGTCCGGAGCGAGGTCGTCTCCGACACACTCGAAGTACTGAAGCGCGCCGTGATCGATCCAGATCTTTCCCGCCTCCGCCGCCATTTCACGGTACTCTTCGATCTTGTCACTCGGGACCGGCAGCACGTATCCATCGACGTATTGGCTCATGAACTGCTCACCGAATTCTATTGGTCGCCTGAGGAGAAATCGTTTGCCGGCGATTCGAGGTTGGGGTGTCTAACTCTCGATGGGTTCCTCGGCTGACGTTGCTTTCCGGGCGCTCCCGTCGGGTGAGAGCCCGAGTCGTCGCTTGTGTTCGCGCATCGGAACCATCTTCGCGTACTTCCCAATTCCGATAGGCGGGACGTTGCGGAAGAACGTCTCGAACGAGTCGCCGTCGACGACGTAGAGTTCCGCCCAGAACCCAAGTCCTCCGTCCGGGTCGACTTTCTCGTTGTACCACTTCCAAGCTGAGACGTGAGAGCCGTTTTGCTCGGTCGCGAATCGCTGGAGGTCTTCGAGCGACCGCCAGTACTGCATGGCAGCCCCTTTCCGGAGCCCAAGGAAGATCGGTGTGTACCCGAGGAACCCGCTTTTGGGGTCCGCCTCCAGCTCCTTGAACATCCTCGCGACCTTCCAGTTCGCCAGTAACCAGTGCGGGAGCGCGCTTAGCTTGTTGAGCCGTATCCCGTTGATGTAGATCACGAATCCGTCGTCCATCTCCGCAGCCATCCGCTCTCGGAATATCTCTGCCATTAGTATTCTACGCCACCGCAGAGCATAAACCAGATAGACGGTCTCACCAGAAGATTGGACTTGGAATCGTCGCTGACCGACTCGCGCCCTGTACTGAACGATTCAGTTCGGTAACGTAGAGCGCAGAACCGCTGACCGACTTGCGCGACGTATACAGCACGACTCTTAGAACAGGTCACCAGTTGATGCTTTCAACATGGTCTGGATTTTAAATCATCTTCGTGGTTTGGCACTCTTCATGGGGATTAGTTTCGAACGTGAGCGTGACAGGCTTTTCGCCGCACACGGTGGAAGATCGCGGCACAACCACGAGGTCTACAGCGGCGAATTGTCTACTTGTTCATCGACGTTTGGAGAATACGGTACCCGAGAATAGGGTATTCTGAAATACCGTATTCTGAGTTACCTTAGAATGAACCGCCTAGAGGTCAAGTGGCTATAAAGACTCTCGGTCCCTCGTCATGACTGAAGACCTTCGGTCTTCCAAACGACTTTGAGCCACTCGTTTTGTCTATCTGTAGAAGTAGTCGTCAAATCGCACGTATTCCGCAGGTCAATAGGTAGAGCGGAGTCACAGAGGGTGGAATAAGGAATGAATGTACGTGGCGCGTGCGAGGAGTGGCCCGCGGCCACGATCGCGCGCGAGGGGCGTCCGAGCGAAGCGAGGACGACGGCTGGGGAGGAAGCTGGCGTCCAGAAAAAGGCTCTGTTGGAACCCCCAGCTAGTGATCGAAGCATCGTACAAAATACAGAGAATGTATTCAGTAGACGGAAAATCCCAGTCGCTACTCAACGTGTAGCGTCGAAATTGATTTAGTAAGACAGGAGTAACACAAGCGTATGTCTGAAGCAACCACAGGATCAAACGGCGATGACGAAATCGTCACGGTGAATTTCAAAGTCACACAGTCGTTTCTCGACGAAATAGACACAACATGGCAGGGACGTGGGTTCAATAGCCGAAGCGAATTCATTCGCTACACCCTCCGAGATGCAACAGAATTTCCGACGTTCGACCGCGATGAACTCATCGCCCTCCTCCAGGCAGAGGAGGATATCCGTAACGGACAGACCATGAGCGCCGACGAAGCTCGCAAGCAATTCGGAACGGACAGCGATGAGTGAGGGCGACTGGACGTGGGAATTAGCATCGAACGCCCAGAACGACCTTTCGGCGCTGTCTCCACCTGAGCAAGAGCGGATACTGAATAAGCTCAACGAAATTGTCGATTCCCCGTGGCGCGATCCACCAGACTATGGTGAACCACTTCAGAATAGTCCGCACAAGAAGGTGCGCATCGGTGAGTTCCGCTTAGCTGTGACCTTCCGCCAATCCGAATACCGAATGGTAGTTGCCCGTATCAAACGTCGAAGCGGTGCCTACACCGCTGACGACGATTGATGCGACTAGCAGTCACATGCCTCCTAACCGACTTGCGACCTGTATGCAGCACGACTCCCGAAACCTGTCACCGATTGGGGGGTTTAACAGAGCCAGAAAAAGAATGGCCGAATTAGCTATTCAGCCCACCATTGCTCACCTTCGGGGAACGATATCGACGACCAGCCCGTCAGTGCAACCGAGCACCGACCCTGATACCAATTTCGCGCTACATTCCGCAACACCACCTGGTCGCCTTCTGCCATCATCGGCACGTTCGACTTCTCCCATACCGTGAACTTCGTTCGCCCGCTCTCGTCTTCGATAAGCCCAACCTGCTGAATCGCTCTGCTCCGTGGCTCCCACAACTGGGTTATCGTCCCAGAGATATTCACCTCGTGGCTTTGTACCTCCCCGAGTGCTTCGATTGGAACCACTCGACCGGGGTCGGTCCGAAACTCCTCGAACACCCCGATGACTGCGCTCATCAACTCACACCCGTCGACGACGCGCTCGGCTACTCGTCGACTAATCGCTGCCTGCGACCACCCCGGTAGCTTCCCTGCCAATCGCGCTGCTTCCCGGTTCACAGCACCCAATTCGTTACACGATAGCTGCTCACGAGGATCTACCACATCCGGGTCCGCCCATGGGTCTACGCTCGCCGCTCGCTTACAGAACGCACGTCGACGTTCGACGCTTCCACGCACTGCCACTCGTCGCGTCCGCGCTTCCCGGTCCGACTCCTGTTGTCTGTCGAACCGCACTCTCGTCTGTCTGAGCTCCCACTCTCTCGCCTCGATCCGTTCTTCCTGTTCGAGCGTCAGTCCACGCCGCCGCGTCTCGTAGTGGTCGGTGTCGATTCTCGCCCGAATCTCCATCTCCACGGTCGCTCTGAGATTCCGTTCGCGTTCTGCAACCTCGTCGACGACCTCGAAGCCGTCTTCGTCGAAAACGCCCGTGTTCTCGAACTGACCATGTTCACCGCGCTGTCCCGCAACTTCATTACCGATTGCGTTCTTACTTGCCATTGGTCTTCACTGACCGAAGGCGTTTCACGACGCCCGACAACCGCGACTCCACTCGCGGTTTTCTACACAACCACACCGACTGTTTCTCGACAGAGACGTCTGCACGCGCCGCTTTGCGCCTTCGCTTCGCGCCCGGGGCGCGAAGCGGCGCGTGCGGAAAGAATCAGCCAACCAGCTACGCGCGCCGCCCCGCCCGCAGTGAGCGGCCAGCGGAGTTAGCGTGGCGGTCCGGCGCACCCACGGAGCGCACGGACCGACTGGCTAACCCGCTGGCGTCCAACTGGACGAGCGAACGGAGGGCGGAACAGGCGGCGAGCGGGGCGTGCCACGGCTGAGAGACAAGACCGGGGTTCTGAAACGACCGAAAAGAAGTGATTGACGTGTCTCTCCATCTCGAAACGGACCCCAACAGACAAATCCAGAATCTGACACATCCGTATGCAGATGTCCAAGAGCATTCGACTCTCCGAGAAATCCTATAATCGACTTGTAGCCCACAAAGAGGACGATGAATCGTTCTCGGATGTCGTGCTTCCTCTCGCTGTCGAGCGCTCTCTTTTCGAACTTGCTGGAGTTCTTTCGGACGAGCAGGCTGACGCCTTCGAAGACGCAATCGAAGAACGCCGCTCTCGCCGTCACGACGATCTCGAAGGAGTTGCAAAGGAAATACAAGAGTCCTGGAATGTCACCTGCTACGGCGTCAACTCTCTCTTACAATCAGTTTTTCTATAGTATATTCTCCTAACTTCAGTGCTAAAGACACATTCTCTCAGAATCGGTGAATGGAGAGTATGATGCAGCGATTAGTATTATGAGAGCCTCACCCCAAGATAGAGATATGAGACCGGAGACAGAGCCGGTACCTAAAGACGAAACCAACGTGGGTGATACAACGTCCGATACATGGCGTGCACTCCAGCGAGCAACTGACAAAAAGCGTGCAGACATAATCGCAGATATCGTCGGTCATCCGGTGGGCGCACCCAGCGTCGAAGAACTCGACTACATGAATCCGCCACTCAGCGACGACTCGATCCGTCGCCACCTCAACACCCTCGCAGACGTCGGTGTTATCCAGGTACGCGAGTTCGAGACCGGGAATCGTATCCGGGGGTACCCCTACCAGTTCTTCGAGCTCACTGCCGAAGCACGCGACCTGTTCGATCGCAATGGCCTCTTCCCAGAAGACGCATGGAAACGACAGTACGCCGCTGTCGAGAAGACGAGTCGAATCAAAGAGCTAGAATCGATGCCGCGCCCCGATAATTGACGAGGAGAGTGACGCTTTCTCCGTTCATTCTATAGACGAGGCAGGCCGAGTGCTGTGGGACTTGACCGGGGTAGTTCGCCGGCAAAAAGCCACACCCCCGACAATATACTTTCCCTATAATGCATACAAGCACTTCGGTGGTGTGAGATGCTGGTTCGTTATGGGTTGAGAGAATTGCCTGCGTAGTTTACAAAGCGCGTCGTGAAAACGGGAAGCCTCGGGGCTTGATCCCGAGGCGATCCACACAGATACGAGGTGGAAGCCCACGACTGTAGTCATGGGTAACTGACGAATCTCAATCGTCAGCGGTGTATGCACCACTTCGGTGTTCGATTCGATGGACTTCGAGAACGGACTCGTCGTAGTCGACGATGCAAGCAAGACGGTACTGTCCGATGCGGAGTTTCGAGAACGGGCCGCCCGTCAAGGGCTCAACGAAGTCGTCCGGCTCTCGCCACTCTGAGTCGATGATTTCGTCAAGCTTCGAGACGATACGGTCCTGGACGTGTGTCTCGAGTCCGTCGAATTGGGTCGCAGCACGCGGTGCGAACTTCCATGTCCAATCCCCCTCACTCGTCATCCGCGCCCCGATCCATCATCTCAAGAACCTCATCTCGTGAAACTAACTCCGCATCGCCCGACCGGATGTCGTGTTCGCTCGCCGCAATCTGCTTCCACCCTTCTCGTGAGAACTCGGGATGCTTAATGGCGTCACGAGCCGCGTAACGAAGGAACTCGCTTCGGGAATTGAACCCCTGTTCTTCCCACGTCGCGTCGATATCTTCGAGGAAGGCTTTGCTCAGTCGAAGGTTGATTTGTACCATCTCCGGCCCATTGTCGCCGGTCCCAGTATCAGCATCAGACATATACAATTGCTATACGTCTGTGTAGCATAAGGCTTTCTTGCAACTTCGTCGCGATACCAATCACGCGGCTCTCACGGCCCCAGAAAGAAGCCCACGCCACTCGGTCGTACTTCAAACATCGGTGCAGAAATCTGTTCTTCACCACGCTGTCGCCAGCGGCCATTCTCATACTGTTCCTCGCAACGCGACCACCGCACGCCGTGTATATCTGCTCGATACACGATACGATGTCTCTGGCCGTCGCGTGTTCGGAACTCGACGGTGAAACGATGCGAACTCATATCGCCCCCTCTGATCGACCTTCATCGGTCGGCTCATCAACGAGATACGTCGTCCCTGCGGACTCTGGAAGCGCTCTCCGCATCAACACCGCACCACAGAACTCACAGCACTGCAGTGATTCAGCCCCGATGAGGTACAGCGACCGGTCTGAGCCTGGATGCGCACACTGAGGATTGGACAGTGCTGGATGTTTTCTGCCCCTGAATCGAGAGACAATCGTTCGAAGTCGACCACCGATCTGTCGTCGGAACGTTGGTTGGTGCACTGAGTAACACCTGCACCCCCCGGGGGTGTGATAAAATTGGCAGGCGTATCGCGGTGAGTACTGCGAGATCACGCTGCAAACGCCAAAACACCGAGCAAGAGGAACCAACGCAAACCACAGGGTGGGGTCGAAAGGGGCCGCCGTGTCGCTTGAGCGAGACGTTCGTAAGACGTGTGCGTCTTGCGAGCCAATCAGAAACCAGCGGTCTCTGATGACGACGTAAGGACCGCAGCGAGTCGCAGCCAGCGACACGGCGCGGACTTTCAGAATCACAGAGTTACACTTCTCTTCTGGTTTCCGTCCAGGTCGCTCACGAGTGGTCATACCCTATAGTATGAGAAACTCTGAGACGTAGCCAGCGGTGCAAACGTCCTCACAGACGCGAATTCAGCGAACGCATTTCGGGAAAGAGAGGACGTTTCGTCTGTCTTCACACTGTCTCCTTAACGGGAGCACCGAGTCTGAGAGTACATTTCATGTAAACTACACAACCCTACTCGCTCGGCGCTGACGCGCCTCGCTTTATTGGGGTTGGGGCCATCGACGGAACAGAATCCCGGTGAGACTGCGAAAGGTCAGGCCCTCCATTGTTTTGATGTGAACTCCCAGCAATCAGGTCTCAGCAAGAGGCTGATACCCGTCGCCGTTCATCAGTCCACCATTTATACGCATGTTTACTGATGCGTCTACACTCTCCGACATAGGCAAGGAGTGCAGTCTGTGTTGTCGCTTCTGAACGTACCTCATACCAATGTTCTTGGCCGCGTTGTAATCCGCGTTCACCTTGTATCCGCATTTCAAGCACTCAAAGTGTTCTCCGTGACGGTTACCCTCGTGGGTGAATCCACAGTCCGTCCGAGAACAGCGTTGAGACGTGAAATTGGGTTTTACTCTCTCAACAGCGACGCTCTGCTGTGCTGCCTTATACTCAACGTACTCAACGATCCGTCGAAACGCCCACAGATGATGCCATTTAGCGAATCGAAGGCGTTCCCGGATACCATCAAGGTTCTCGAAGACAATCTGGGTACAACCAGTTTCAACCGCTTCTTTGACGATTTCGTTCGCTATGGTATGGATGTACTGCTTCCGCCACCCTTCCTCACGTTTTCCGAGTCGAAGCAATGCATTGTGAGCGGCCTGCGTCCCGCGCTGTTGCATCTTAGCACGCCGTTTTTCGAATTCGCGGCACCAGTGATCGTAGTCGTTGCCCTGCCAGAACCTCCCTGTTGAAGCGACAGCAAGCGAGTTGACGCCGAGGTCGATACCGAGGACTGTTTGGTGCTCAGTATCTGCCAGAACCTCAGAATCGTCTTCGCCGTCGCGGTCGTATCTTCGTGTGCTGATGTGGAAGTAAAACTCGTCATCTACTGCGTCGTACTGGAGTGTGCTTGTTCGGAATTCAAATTTCTCTGACAGTACGTACTGTTCATAAGGTGTTGGACTCTCTGCGGGGAGCTCGAAGTCGCACTCAACGCGTCCATTGACAGTCGAGAGAGATACTTTATTTTGGTAAAACGTTGCACTCCGTTTATCGTAGACAATGCTCCACGACGTGAACTCTGGTTGGCTTACTCGTCGCCCGTTCTTCCAGTGTTCGACGCACCCTTTTGTGGCTTGGACGGCGCGTCGAATTGCTTTTTGTACGAGGTTTGCCACGAGGTCGGTTTCCTCATGAAGTTCGTAATAGAGCGCACTACGGGCTTTCGTGTTTGACGTGACGCAATTTTTGTACGAGGTGTCGTCCCAACAGTACTCACTGGCACGATTGGCACAGTACAAGAACTGTCGAGCGGTTTCGTGGAGGTCGCTACGTCGTCCGTCAGGAACAACAATTTTAACGGGTGCGGTACGTCGGACCTCCATGACCGGGGATGTATCCGTAATGCTTTTTAAATTCAGACATCGGTCTGCTATTGAGCGAGGGTAGTCGCATCCCGTTTCGGCTCCCCCTCGGCTTACTCGCTCGCTTCTTTCGTTGCTTGAGGGTGTGAATGCTATCTCAAATCGTATTGAACTGCTCAGCTGTCCGCCGTTTGTCTCTTGGATTCACATTCTGTTGCAGACGCAGCCACACGAGTGCGGCCCATGCATACTCACGAGAATCTGAAGAAGCCGACGCTACTAGATGGCTGATGATACCGACCTCCCAGTACCGCTCGAACAGGCACGAACCTACATTCGCGTCCGACCAGCAGACGAATCGCTGAACCCAGAGACCGTTGCGACACACGTACGCCGTCTCCACCAACTCCCACAACAGCGCCACTCAGCAGGGATCAAACTCTTCGATCGCCCCTCACCGCCAACAATCGAGTGTCTGCTCATCTCTGAAGGAGCCGGTGAGGCGAGTCTCACGTATCTGTTCGGCGTCAACGAACCCGAAGCGACCGATACACTCGAACGCGTCCTCAGAGGGTTGTTTCCCGACTCGTACGAACTCACACGGACAACCCGAACTGCCGAGGAAATCCGAGCACATGGGTCCAACCCAGACTCAACGAATGAAACAGACGATGCGTCCGATTGCATCGCTGCTGTCGAGTACGAGGGTTGTGTCGAACGACCCCGAGATTGGCAAACGCGACTGACGCCCTTCAGCGAGTTCGAAGCCGGCGAGAGTAACCAGAACCAGAGTCAGAGCAAGACGCACACGCGAATCCCGCTTGCAGCCATCATCGAGACGATGGCAGCCAGCGACTGCTCGATTATCTACCAGACACTGTTACGCCCGAAACCGGATTGGACGGCTGCGGCCGACGTCCGACGAAAAGCACTCGAGACGAGTCAGGACACCCTCGGTGGCAAACTCTCGACTGCCGTATTCGGCCCACCAGACGACGACCTCCCGATTCCACACAGTGACGAAGCGAGACTCGACGAACTCGCGGTCCGTGAAACACACCGCTCGTTCGACGTGAACGCCCGCATCGCCATTCTCTCTCACGGTGAAGACACAAGTACTGCGGCCACGGCGATTGCTCACGAACTCGCCTCGGCGTTTGCGCCCGTCGGTCGAACGTCGTATGAACTCACAGGACGTGTTCGACGTGGCCACGAAGCCAGCCACCTCCTGACCGCAATCTGTGAGCGGACGTTCTACGCACCGACGTACACACAGTTCTCGAATCGCCTCCCGTGGCGCACTCCACAGAGTCGGGCAATCGTCGCCGACGCAACGGAGGTTGCGAACTTCTTCGCCGTCGATGCCAACGCGCTCACCGCAGCCGGGGTGCGTGCTGTTGCCCCGACGCCCGGCGAGCGGACGCCGTTGGCACAGCCACCGAAAGAGTTGCTCGCACGCTATCGCGGACAGGGGTTGCTTCTCGGAACGCCACTCACCCAGGATGGGACTGAAGCGACCGAACCGCTCACGCTCCCACCGAGTCTGCAGTCGTTACACGTTGGGTGGTTCGGCAAAACTGGCGCAGGCAAGACGACGAGTGCGAACAACGCCATCTTGCACAATCACAGCGCCACGTCAGGCGCAGACATCATCATCGAACCGAAAGGCGACGGGATGGCAGTCGATTACCTGACAGCACATTTCGCAAGATTCGGCACGCTCGATAACGTCATCTACTTCGATTGCGCTGAGGTACTGCCTGCGTTCTCATTTTTCGACATTCGCGATGAACTCGACGCAGGCGTCTCTCGGACGACGGCCGTCGAGGATACGGTCGACCACTACATCGAAATTCTCTCTCAAATCATGGGAACAGACCGCTTCGAGCAAGCCGTTCGCTCGCCCGATATCATCCGCTATCTCACGAAAGCGATGTTCGACCCCGTCAGTGGACACGACGCTTTTTCACACCGTGACCTCCACACGGCAGTCCGACAGATGCACGAACGCCAAGTGGCTCCTGCGGTCTCCGATGCCGATCTCGAACGGATGCTCGCGGGCGTCGTTGCGAATCGCGCACGGTCGTTCGACGAGATTATGCAAGGCGTGGCAAATCGAATCGAGAAAATCCCGCTTGACCGGCGTCTTGCGCGTATCTTCAATCACGTTGCCGTAGACGACCCAGACACGCCCGTTTTCGACCTCGCTCGCTATTTGAACGACGACGTCGTCATCATCTTCGATACGGGCGACCTCCGCAGTGAGGCACAGCGCGTCCTCACACTCGTCATCCTCTCGAATCTGTGGACCGCGCTTCGTCGTCGCTCGAAGCGCACACCGGACGGTGAACTCCCGCTCGTCAACGTCTATATCGAGGAGGCTGCGAGCGTCGCCGTCTCCGACTTGCTCAAACAGTTACTCGCCCAATCACGCAGCTTCGGCTGTTCGCTAACGCTGTCGATGCAATTTCCCGCCCAACTCCGTGCGTACGGCGACGACGTCTACGACGAGGTGTTGAACAATATCTCGACGTTCATCACGGGCAACGTCCCCGTTGACCGCCGTCTCGCTGAGAGACTCGCCACCGACGATATGGATGCGCAGGCAATCGGCAATCGGTTACGAGCACTCCGCCGTGGAAAGTGGCTCGTCCGCCTCCCGGCTGGTTTCGACCATCCGGAGCCGCGTCCATTTCTCGTCAAATCAGCTGCGTTGCCGCCCGGTGATCCGTCAGGCGACCACCCCTTTACGGCCGCCCAACAGGAGGCGTTCGAGGGTGCACTGACGCGATGTCGTGAACGAACGATAGCCGACTACGGACTGACGCTTACCCTCCCGAGTACGGCCACATCCGATGAAGGCGGTGCGGAGACATCGAATGAGACGGATGTAGACTCAGATACAAAGACAGAGACAGCTGCCTCAGATGATGGCTCATCGCTCCCACAGCAGCGAGTCGACTCTGCGCTTCCGTACACAAATCGGATGCCACCGACGGTTCGCTACAGTGACTCCATTCATGCGCTTTTCTGTACGGACTGTTACAATCGCTACGACCCGACCATCGAGGGCATGCAGCGCGCCATTGCGTGCTGTTTCTCACTTCGAGACATCGACCGCGATGACGTGCCGATCTGCGAGATAAACCTCAAGCTCACTCCTGAAGAGCGGGCTGTCTCAGGGTATACGGATACACAGCTGCTGTTCCTCCAGGCTGTGTATAATGCCCAGCAACTTCGATATACCCCACTCGAATACGATCTGTTACACGATTCGATGCTCCGCTTACAGGAATACGTTGGAATCGAGTCAGCGGCCGTCGAGAGTCTCATCGACGACGGACTGCTTCGACACGATACCGACCACCCACACCGTCTCTACTCGGTGACGCCCGATGGTCGAAGCGAAATTGGGGAAAGCTACCGTCAAGGCGTCGACTACGGCCACGGTGCAGGTGACCTCGAAGAGTCGAGCCAGCACGTCCTCGCCATCGAGGTGGCCCGACAGTACCTCGTCGAAGCGTACCTCGAAGACCCAGAGTCGCCTGTCGTCGACGTGATTCCGTACTACGATATCGATGACCGCCGTCGTCTCGACATCGCAGGCCTCGGTGCTGATGGCACTATCGTCGTTGCCGTCGAAGCCGAGCGGGTGAATCACGACATTCGCCGTGCCGTCCCCGAAGATTTCGATAAGATCGCCGACTGCAACGTTGACGACGCCATCTGGGTCGTCATGACTCAATCTGCAGGCCACGCAGTACTGCAAGCGCTCAACGACCCGCTCGAGGGCGACCCGCGCGTCGAGAAAACCTATGCGAATACGACCCCACCACAGCAGTTCCGCATCGAGACACCCGGGTTGACAGCGATGTATCCGGTCGAGTGGTTGCGCGACCAGTTATCAGAGAGCAATCGAGGTGGATTCTGAGTTTGCTACTCAGTCGTCTCTGACGATGAGTGTATGGCGGCTGAAACAATATGCAAGTAACGTCCCGAGCGGGTTAGTGACCCACGACTGAAGTCGTGGGCTTCCTCCTTGCATCTGTGTGGAACAGGTGAACGAGTCAGCGGATTTGAACACCTCGATTCATAATCAGTCCCATCCGGTTAGAACAGTCCACACCACCTCTCGAGCAGCGAAACGAATCAATCGAAGTTTCATAATCGGCCTCACAACCCGCAAGAGACCGTCTATCCACCGTTCGAGGTGAGAGTATGAAGCCAGTGATAACCCAGACGAGATGTGTGTCCATTCGCCACGAATCGATGTTTCGGTGCCTCTCACAGCAGTTTTCGTGTTCGAGCTGGCCCATTCTCGAACGAACCACAACCTCTAAGATACAAAACCGATAGACGGCGACCGATTATGAGAATTGAAAGTGATTACTAGACGAATCCCCCAGAGACCTCAATCTCTTTCTCTTATCTAAACACGGCTTATATCGACTCTACAAGCCACTTTCGGGCGCGTGGGTTAATTTTGACCCATTCTACGTTTCCTTCTCGATACCTCCTAGAGAGAATTCTCGTCACCACCGTCTGTCCTCTTGCGGTGAACATGACTGAGTATGAACGGCAATAGACAACGAGTGATCCGCGAAAACGACAAATAGAGCGCTCGAAGCACACGATGTCCGATTATGAGAACGCTCCTTAAACGAGTGAGCCGAGACATCTCACCCGCGGCTGTATTCGAGCGCCGGAGACTGTTCGACGAACGTCTGCCCGCCGATCTCGTGCTTTCGGTTCACCGACCGACGACGCCGACCGTCCAGACGCCGAGAGTTCGTTCAGAGTTGTCAGCATAAGTGACACTGCGAACCATTATATGCAAATTTGTGGAGTATATCATATGCACGACTTGAGTGGCTTCCAGAGAGACCTCATGTACGTGATTTCTGGGTTCGACAAACCGTCAGGACAAGAGGTCAAAAAAGAGCTAGAACAGTACGTCGACGGTGAGATCAACCACGGGCGACTCTACCCGAACCTCGACACCCTCGTCAACAAGGGGTACGTGGAGAAAGGGCCGATAGATCGTCGAACGAACTACTACGCGATCACCGAGAAAGGTAGAGAGGCGATTCGCGAGCGGCGTTCGTGGGAAGACCGACACCGGATGGTCGAAGCGTAACTAGAGAGCGCACAACTGGGGGCGCGCTCCCTTCTGAGACCGGCGAGCCTTCGAGATCCTTGCCACTACAGCTATAGATCCATAGCAGAGCATACGCTCGTAGATTAACTCCTTCTCAGCGAACGACCGGTGCTTTGTGCATCCAGAGGTAGGAAACCAGCCACATGAACGAGAGCGTCGATACCCAGAGGCCGATGAGGAAGGCGATATAGAGCGGACTCATTTTTGAGGAAAATTGCGCGTTCTAGCATATCCGTTTTGCTTTCGAGTTCCCGAATACGCTGGCGTGTTCACTGTAGGAGACCACGTTCGTCGAGACGTTCGTAGAAGGTGGCCGCGTCCAGTTTTTCGACGCCTGAAACACCGTCGACGACGACGAGCGGAAGGTAATGCCGATGTTTGTCCGGACGCCATCCGAGTACCTGGTTGCACTCGCAGACGAGACGGACGAACTCTCGGTCGACCGAGGCGGCAACGTCGTCAGGAACGGCAACGTCGTATTGCATCCACGTCTCCGAATCCCGAGAATCGGCGTGAATTCGCTGGTGACAGACCTCGCACATCGGAACGCAGTTCTCTGCCTCCGTGTTCGCTTCTACGCCATCGATGTGGTGGATTCGTATCTGCTCAGTCGTACCGCAGACGGTACACTGCTCGCCAGATACGGCAGGATCGAACTCCCCGATGTTCTCTCGCCCCTCGTGTTTTCGCTCCTGCATACGTTTTCTCGTAAGACATTCTCATAAATTGTAATTAATGTATGGTTCGCTAACTGATTGGTACTGGACCGGTATCTCGTTCCGTCGCCGCGGCACCGGTGGCGTGTATCTATCCCACAAATCCGGGTATTCTGGAGGCGCTTGCGTCGATGTCGGCTTCGGTTCGAGAGAGTTCGTAGACGAGGTATGTTCCTCGAGACCCGCTGAATGTAGAGGGCGTCTCGCCTCGAACGCAACGACCGTACTCCGTAGCTCCGCGGCTGAAGCAGTGAACTTTCGCTCCGAATCCGCGTGACGAGCTCCGGTGCAACCTCTTTGTCTGTAGGTACACTTACTCCTGTATGGGAGGGTTGGCGCGCGTACTCGATGTCACCGTAGCTGTGGCTCGGGCGGCGTACGAGGAGGAAATCAAGTATCCGGCCGGCGCACTGGCCTACTATGCGTTCGTCTCGTTCGTTCCGCTCTCAGTGTTAGTGTTCGCAATCATCGGCGAGAGGCTCGCACTCCAGTTATATACGACGACACCGCAGTTTCTCACAGTCGAAGCCCAGGGGTTGATGTACGACGCGATGACCGAAGTCTCGGGACGGACCGGCGCAGGAGTGTTCGCGATCGTCGTCCTCGCCTGGGGCGGGGCGAACATTGCGACCGGGTTTCTGGCTGTCGTCGAACGCATCGAGAACGCCGCCGAGCGGTCGCTTCGCGTGCAACTTCGCGATGCGGTAACTACGCTCGTCTCGTTCAGCCTCGCGCTCACGATGATCGTCGTCACGAGCGCGGTGTTCGCACTACTGCCGGCCACGCCTCTGCTCGGGGTCGTCGGGTCTGTCGTTCTGCTCGTCGTCCTCACCGGGGCGTTCCTCCCGATGTACTACGTCCCCTCCCGAGCCGTGACGTCGTGGTCGGGGGCAGTTCCCGGTGCCCTCACCGCCGCCGTTGGCTGGTCGGCGCTTCTGTTAGTCATCCACCTGTACGCCATAAACGCAACCCGGTACGCGATTTACGGCGTCCTCAGCGGCATCATCATCATTCTCACGAGCCTCTACGTCGCCGCGTCGATGCTCATGGTCGGCGTCATCGTCAACGCAGTGCTCGCAGGCGAATAATATCCTCTCGTGCACGAAGTTGAGAGATGCTGTAGGCACGTTGAAGGCTAAGATAGCGTAGACTGTAGCCGCCTTCAGCGAGGCGAACTCAACAGTAATGTGGAGTGGTGAGAGGGAAGTCACACCCCCGAATTTCGAAATGAAATCTCTCAAGAAAGAGAGTAGAGAAGGGAGTCTCACACACCGTCTTCGAAATGAATCGGAGGTCTATCTAGTCGTATTTGGGTTTTCGAGGTCTGTGGACGAGGCTTACACGGCTTTCGACGTTTTCAGTATGAATTTCATTTCGAGGAAACAGATGGTTCTCTAGGTGCGTGTGGAAAGAGTGTTTGTGAGCGATTTCATTTCGATTGGTGGGTGGGGGTCGTTTTGGGACGATAGGGAGTTCATTTCGAGTATAGGGTGTTCATTTCGAGATTGACAGGGTCATTCCGACGCTGGTTGGTGTTTCATTTCGAGTGCGGCCCCTTCATTTCGACACAACCCCGTTCATTTCGAAAGAGGTCAATGCAGGTTGGTCAACAAACACACCATCGATGGACACTCCCGGCGAAGATACCTCAAATTCCTCTGACACTGACCAATCCACAGAGTCCGTTGTAGAGAGTATTCTCGACGAGATCGACGCACTCGCTGTTCTCGAGACACTGGAGCAGGACGATGCATTTGACAGCATCGACCGAGAGAAGTCCCGCTCTCTCGCGACACAGTTCCTGTGATAAGTTGATACTCAACAATTACACGTTTAGAGATGAGAAAGTTCCTACACTCACAGACAACTCGACTGATTTTTGACGAAAACTTCAGACTCTGGCAGCCCACTCGAAGAACTCCACTTCGTGAATAAAAAATAATATAACAGGATATACTTTGTAGCCCTCCGTTGCCGGCACACACATATGACTGGCTGTGCGGGTATCGGGACTCGGTGGGCGCTCTCTGGGAGTATTCTGAAGTACTATCTCTACAAGGCGACGAAAGCAGTCGAGTTCTACCGGCCCGTTATGTACCTCTTCTTTCTGGCACAGGGGCTCTCGTTCACCCAAATTGCGATTTTAGAGGCGCTGTACAATCTGACGACGTTGTTCGGGGAGATCCCGACTGGGTACATCGGTGACCGAGTCGGACGGCGCAACAGTCTCCTCATCGGGACGTCGATCATCGCGCTGACGCTTCTCGGTATCGGCCTCTCGAATTCGTTTCTCCCGCTGGCGGGCCTCTACGTCTGCTGGTCGATGGGCTACAACTTTCGCTCGGGCAGCGAAGACGCGTGGCTCTACGACACGCTCACCGACGACCTCTCGGAAGACGAGTTCGCTCGCGTGAGAGGGCGCGGAGAGTCGGTCGCGCTGGCAGTCGGTGCCGGTGCGGCCGTGGTCGGCGGGTATCTCGGCAGCATCGACCTCTCGTACCCGTGGTTCGTCGCTGCCGGCGTGACGAGCATCGGGATCGTCGTACTGCTCTCCCTCGACGATCCGGAGACGTACAAGCGGACGAACTCGGAGGCGCTGAGTCTTCGCCAAACGGTCGGCATCGTCCGTGATGTCCTTACTCGCCGCCAACTCCGGGCGTTCCTCCTGTACTACTACGTTCTGTACGCCGGTGTGACGTACCTCGTGTTCGTCTTCCTCCAGCCGATTTTCGAGACCGTCGTTCTCGACCTCGGGGTCGCTCAGTCACAGGTCGAGAGCCTGCTCGGGTGGTTCTACGCGGCGTACAGTATCGTCGGCGCAGTGCTCAGCTACTACACCGGTACCATCGAGCGGACCGTGGGACTGCGAACGTGGTTTCTCGTTCTGCCGTTTGCCGTCAGCGGTGCGTTGGTCGGGATGTACTTCGTCCCGTTACTGGCGCTTCCGACGTTCCTGTTGATACGAGGGCTCTCGGACGTCACCCGCTCGTTCGCCGGACAGTACATCAACGACCGCATCGAGACGCTCGGCCGCGCCACCGTGCTGAGCGCGATGGCGATGGTCAGCGGGCTGGCGGTCGTCCCGTTCCAACTCGGGAGTGGGGTTATCTCTGATACGGTCTCGCCGCTGTTCGCACTCGCCGTCGGTGGCGTCGTACTCGCCGGGGGCTCGGGCGTCATCCTCCTTTGGCAAGAACCTATCGGCGAGAAACAAGGGTAACTCTCCGGTTTGCGTCCGACGGTACACACGTGAACAAGGGATAGTGGCTTTCGAGCTCCATCCGCTGCATTCAGCACGGGGCTTCCGGTAGAGACGATGAAGGATTCAGCGACTACGTCGTATGGAACGCGCGTATCGGGTAGACTGGACAGTGGGAGAAGTCACAAGAGCGACGCATCAACCTCGGAGTCGGTACATCCGTTCCATCTCTCGGAACTGTGAGAGCAGCCCGGATTCTTCGTACACCCTGAAAATGTATCGCGGGACGTCTCTCTCGGTAGTGCGGGCCATGAAGGGTTCGCCCCAGAAACTCAAGAGGGCCTGCGACTCCCCGGAGACGTGATCGGTGATGATGAAGGAGACGCTCTCGTCGAGGTCGTACCAAAGCGGGTCTTCGACGGTGTCGTGACCCTCGCACGCCGCTACTTTGGGTTCGACGTGTGCCCTCCAGTTCTCCCGCTCGCTCTCGTCGAGGACGAACTGGATCGAGTCCACGTTGGGGTTCTCGATCGCGGGTCGAAGCAGCGCATCGAACAGACTCTGCGGTCGGAACATCAGCAAGCAGACGTGAAACCAGACCATGTCGCCGCTCGCGTTCCGTCCGAACCGAGCACTTTCCGAGCGGAGCGACTCGGGGCCGATCAGTTCGACGCTCGGGGCGGGAAGCGCCCCCCGAACGTCGCGGACGAGATTTTCGGTCCGTTCGACCGAAGTAGCGATCTCTTCGGTCTGCTCTTCGCGCCGAAGGTCCCGGATGAACAGCAACGAGAGGAGAACCAGCGTGATCATCACCAGTACGCCCTCCTCGATGATGTGCAAGAAGTGGAGGACGAGCGCGAGAACGGCGGCGATCAACCCCGCGACGGCCTCCCACTCGATTGACCGAATCCGATGTCGAAGCCTCATATCACTGTACTCGGTCGCATCGGGTGAAATACTAGGTATTGGATAATCTACACATAGACTACCGCCGAATCCGTCGTGGCCGTTTTGTACACGAACCGAATGTGTCTTTCTAACGATACTCATGGATCCTAAACGATTAGCCACACCGCTAATACTCGAAAAGCGACTACACAGTAGTGGCGAGTGACTCCCAGCAACTGCTCGCCGATGAGGCACCCCAGAAGGTGGTGTGTCAGATCAGAGAGAACGCGGTGGTGTGTCAGAACCTACGTCTTCTCTCGGGGGAGGTTCGTACGTAGCTATCGATCGGGGAGTTGGCGGTCGGAGAGTGGCGGTTGAGGAGTGTCGGTCGGAGAGCTGGCGGCTGAGGAGCTAGCGGCCGAAAGTGCATTACTGCGAGCGTGCTGAACGCCGCGCGAAATCGTCCGATGGAATTCCGTTCACTCCCTTCGACCGACGACACACCCTCCAACTGCGGAGGATTTATCCGGCAGTATCGCGAGAAACTAAAGTAGTGAGCGACGTACAGTTAACCGACGCACTTCGGGAGACCCTCGCTCTCCTCGAAGCGGGAGGGGCACCCGTGACGACGACCGAGATCGCAGACCGAACCGGCCTCGGCCGTCGTAGCGCCTACGAGCGCCTCGAACGCCTCGTCGATCGCGGTCGACTCGAAACGAAGAAAGTCGGCGGCAATGGACGCGTCTGGTGGCAGCCGGTCCCGGACGAACGAACGTCCACGGCGGAATCGGACACATCGGACGCCGAGTTTCGCTCGCTCGTCGAGGCGACCGAGGAGTACGCTATCTTCATGCTCGACCCGGACGGACGCGTCCGGACGTGGAACTCAGGTGCCGAACAGATCAAGGGCTACACGGCCGACGAGATCGTCGGCGAACACTTCTCGACGTTCTATACCGACGACGAGCGCGCGGCCGGTGTCCCGGAGGCGAACCTCGAAAAGGCCGCACGTGACGGCTCGGTAGAAGACGAGGGGTGGCGGGTCCGAGCCGACGGGTCGACGTTCTGGGCGAACGTGACAATCTCCGCGATTCGAAACGACGACGGCACGCTCGAGGGGTACACCAAAGTCACCCGGGACATGACCAACCGACGGGAGTACGAACGTCGCCTCGAGACGCAGACGGAGCGTGTCAAACGCCAGCGCGACGAACTCGAAACCGAACTCGACGAGGTGTTCGAGCGCATCTCGGACGGGTTCTACGCGCTCGACGACGAGTTGAGGTTCAGGTATCTGAACGATCAGGCGATGGAGACGCTGGGCGTAGACGAGTCCGCCATCGGTGCAGATATCCGCGACGAAGCCGTCTCCACGGCCCCCCTCGAAGACGCGCTGTACGAAGCCCTCGAAACGCAGGACTCCGTGATTTTCGAGGAGTACTACGAGCCGGCCGGCAGGTGGTTCTACAACGCCATCTACCCATCGGATACGGGCCTATCGGTCTATTTCCGAGACATCACACAGAAGAAAGAACGCGAGCGGGAGCTCGCACGCTTCGAGCGCGCGGTCGAAGCTACAGGTCACGCGATATACATGACCGGCCCCGGCGGCGAGATTACGTACGTCAACCCGGCGTTCGAAGAGACCACGGGCTACGCGGCCGAGGAGGCGGTGGGAGAGACGCCGAGCATCCTCCAGTCGGGCGAACACACCGACGACTACTACGAACGGCTCTGGAAGACGGTCCGGGCCGGCGAAGTGTGGGAAGAAGAGATTATCGACCAGCGAAAGGACGAAGCGTTGTACTACGCCGAGCAGACGATCGCGCCCGTGACCGACGAGCACGGCGAGATCGACCGATTCGTCGCCGTTCAGAACGATATCACGGAGCGGAAGACGCGCGAACGGCAGTTCTCGACGTTGATCGACAACGTCCCCGGGATGGTCTATCGGTGCCGTAACGAACAGGGTTGGCCGATGGAGTTCGTCAGCGACGCTTGTCGGGAGATAACCGGGTACAAAGCCGAAACGCTCGAATCCGATGCCGTCTCCTGGGGGGACGACGTCATGGACCAGACGGAGAACCCGAATCTGTGGGAGCAGATCCACGAAGCCGCGGCCGACGGCGAATCGTTCTCCGTGACCTACCGAATCGAGACGGCCAACGGCGAGAGCCGGTGGGTCAGGGACTTTGGGCGCGGCGTCTTCGACGACAACGGCAACTTCGTCGATATCGAGGGGGTCATCACCGACGTCACCGACCGCAAGGAGCGCGAACGCGAACTCGAACGCCGCGCCAATCAGCAGCAGACCGTGGCCGACCTCGGACAGTTCGCGCTCGAAAACGACGACCTCGACGAACTCATGGACCGAGCGTCGCGCCAGGTGGCGGACGCTCTTGACAACGAGTACTGCAAGGTGCTCGACCTCGACTCGCACGCCGAAGAACTGTTGCTCCGTCAAGGCGTCGGCTGGCGCGACGGCATCGTCGGCGAGGCTAGGGTATCAGCCACCGAATCGGACTCCCAGGCGGCGTACACGCTGGCGAACGACGACCCGATTGTCGTCGAAGACCTCGAGACGGACCCGCGCTTCGACGGCCCCGAGTTGCTGCGGAGCCACGACGTCCGAAGCGGTCTCAGCACCGTCATCGGCCCGTTCGACGAGCCGTGGGGAATCCTCGGCACCCACGACACCGAGAAACGGGAGTACTCCGAGGAGGACGTGACCTTCGTCCAGAGTATCGCGAACGTTCTCGCGGAGGCGATCGAGCGCCGCCAGTACCAGCAGGAACTCGAACAGCTAGTCGCCGACCTCGAAGAGTCCAACGAGCGGCTCGAACAGTTCGCCTACGCCGCCTCCCACGACCTCCAGGAACCGCTCCGGATGGTATCGAGTTACCTGCAACTGCTCGAGCGTCGCCACGGTGACGCGTTCGACGAAGACGCCGAGGAGTTCCTCGCGTTCGCCGTCGACGGTGCCGACCGCATGCGCGCGATGATCGAGGGGTTGCTCCAGTACTCGCGCATCGAGACGTCGGGCGACCCGCTCGAACCGACCGATCTCGATTCAGTTCTCGACGAGGTCCTCGAAGACCTGCAGTTACGGATCGAAGAAAGCGACGCCGACGTGACGTCCGACCCGCTCCCTCGAGTCGAGGGTGACGCAAGCCAGCTCCGGCAGGTGTTCCAGAACCTGCTCGACAACGCGATTGAATACAGCGGTGACGAACCCCCGCGCGTTCACATCTCGGCCGAGAGAGCGGGAGACGAGTGGGCCGTCTCGGTGCACGACGAAGGAATCGGTATCGACCCCGACGACACGGATCGTATTTTCGAGGTCTTCAACCGACTTCACACCCACGAGGAGTACGATGGGACCGGCATCGGACTCGCGGTCTGTCAGCGGATCATCGAGCGCCACGGCGGTGATATCTGGGCCGACTCGGACCCCGGCGAGGGAGCGACGTTCTCGTTTACGGTCCCCGACGCGTAGCGCGTCACAGCGGATTCGAGGTTGAGGCCCACGACGTTAGATGCGAGGTTGAGGTCCACGACTGCAGTCGCGAGTCACCGGAGCTCCCGGTATCGTCTCGACCACCGCGGAATCGACCGTCGATACAGGACGACGCCGGCGATTGCGAGGACGGCCCCGCCACCCCCGAGTGCGACCACGCTACCGAGAGACAGCGGTGCGAGTGCAAACCCGACGACGAGAATCGGAACCAGCGGGAACATCAGTGCGACACCGAAGACCGCAAACAGGGCAGTGTCGAAGAGAAACTCGTTCGGGGAGAGTCCCGTCAGATACACCGTAACCCCGAAGATGTAGCACGCGACACCGACGAGCAACACGGCTCCGACGACTGCGTCGAGATACTGACTCCCGCGCCAGCCGAGCGCGAGCGCATAAAACGCGAGTCCGACAGATGGACCGAGCAGGAGAAACGCCCGGAACTTCGCCTCGAAGACGGCGGGAACGGACACGGGATGGACGAGGTACGAGTCGAGGTCGTCAGACTGTGTGAGCCAGTTGTACGTCGTAAACCCCGAGAGCCCCAGAATCGCGCCGAACGAAACGCCGACAGACGGCGAGACGCCGGTGATCTGGCCGGCGAAATCGACGAGACTGACGGTGACGCCGAAGAGAACTGCCGCCGAAAAGAACACCTTCCAGAATCCGCCGGCACTGCGGTGTACGTCGAGGAGCGTCTTCGTCGCGAGCGGATCTCCGATACGACGCCACCATCGACGAAACGACGGTCCGACAGTGCGGGCCGGACGGGGTGCAGTCGCATCGAACGTAGCGGCTCCGAGAAGAAAGACCGCGAGCACGAGCGTCACCGCCGCACCGATTCGCGAGAGCGTCGGTTCGAGAAACACGCCGTAGGGCGTGTAAGCGGCGACGTCGACGCCGCCGACGGCCGCCGCAGCAACGGCCGCGAGGAGAAGCGCGAGCATCGCGAGACCGGAAGCGCCCCGCCGAGTGAGTCCGAGTCCTGCGATCGTCGCTCCCATCCCGAGAACGAACGTCGCAGTCAGAGTCGTCCACAGGACGAGTGCCGTCTCGCCCGTAGAGACCAACCCCGGAAATCCCCCAGTCTCGAGGGTGACCAACACCGTCCCGAATGTCATCGGCAACAGGAACAATAGCGCGTAGTAGACGACATCCTTCACGACGAAGATGCCGAGCAACCGATGCTGTGAGAGCGGCAGCGTCCGGGCGGTAAAGACCAAGAGCGTCACGTCGCCGAGGAGGTTCTGGAGTGCGTCCCGTCCGACGAAACCTATCGACCCCGTGTGAAGACCGAAGACGAGTGCAAGCGCGTGCAGACCGGCAAACACGGTTTCCGGCTCCGTACCGGTGACGACGAGCAACCACGCCATCCCTGCAGTCAAGAGGGCGACAAACGCCGGGAACAGAGCGAAATGACTCCCGCGAAAGAGGCGGCTGTGCATTCGCCACTCTTCGACGAACATCTCGACGAAGACGCGGCGCATTCGGCCGTCAGTCACCCGCTGGAACACCTCGTTCGACGGTCGCGTCGACGCGGTCTAAGAAAACGTCGAGGAGCGTCTGGTCGGTCGCGAGTTCGGCCGGGCGAACGTCTTCGACGAGCGTCCCGTTGTACACGATCCCCACGCGCGAACACAGCTCCTCGGCCACATCCACGTCGTGCGTCGTGACGACTACCGTGTTGCCGGCATCTCGGTACTCGCGCAGAAAGCGCTTCACCCGCTCCTGGACGATTGGGTCGAGATTGGCCAGCGGCTCGTCGATGAACACGAGCGCAGGCTCGTGGAGGAACGCGCTCGCGATCATGACCTTCTGCTGTTGGCCCCGCGAGAGATCCGTGGACAGTGTGTCGAGTTTCTCCGAGAAACCGAGTCTGTCGGCCCACGTCCGGATTCGCTCGTCTAGCTCGTCGTCAGAAATTCCACGGACTGCACCGACGAACTCGAAGTACTCCCGGGGAGTCATGAAGCTAGGAGGCGACTCCTTTTCGGGAAGGATTCCGACTCGTTCGCGGGCTGCAGTCGGGCGTTCGACCGGGTCGACGTCCAGCACGGTGACGTGACCGCGCTCCGGTGTGAGTCGGCCGGTCAAAATCTCCATCGTCGTGGTCTTGCCGGCCCCGTTTGGACCGAGAAGGCCGAACAGTTCGCCGTCGTCGACGGCGAGGGAGAGCCCGTCGACCGCGGTGACGTCTCCGTACCTCTTGTAGAGCGCTTCGATCTGGATTGCAGTCACGGAAGTCTGGCGACATCATTCTCCCCGAACGTATATAATTAACCGACTATCGTCTCCAAAAATTGTCGACGGGCCGGCCCGGCGTGAACCCGGTTACGGATCGTCCGAAGCGGAAGTCCACGCTTCACTCGTAGGTGACTGACGAGTAGGTGACTGACGAGTAGGTGACTGACGAGTAGGTGACCACCCGGTCGTATTTTTGCCTAAAATAGTAGGTTGATGTTTGTTATCGCTAGACGTTGAATTTCTCTACGGTTGCTGGCTGCCCTACTCTCTACACCGATTCGGTGTGAGAGCGACGATAGGGGACGTTCGAGGGAATACCCGAATACGAGGCCTGAGGGTAGTTCCCCGCCAGCAACCCAGTCAGAGAATCCTCTCGGACGCGTCTCCGCACACGCGTACAGTGACGGCCCGTAGCGACCATTCGACAGCTCGGAGAGTCGAGTGCACCATTTGACGCGAATCCAGGGAAAGTCCGCGTCGTCGGTTCTGGGGCGGTTTCACTCCGTTCGCGACTCCGGAGACCGGTCTACTCGTACAGAGGTTCCCGCTGTCAGAGCGGCGACGGAGACGGCGGTGTCTACCGGTCGGCAACCGTGAAGTTAGCGTTTCCACAGTCCGGACAGTCCTTCGTGCCGACCGGGATGAGTCTCTCGTCTTGCGTGCGTTGACCGAGCACGTACCCGTTGCAGCCCGAACATTGGAGCAAACGACGCTTCATCTCTGTAGAGAGAGCGGGGAGAGAGGATAGCTGTGGTGCGTGAGTATTGAGCGTCGTGAACGGTTGTCTGCGGCCGTCGCCAGGGAGGGTCGTCTTAGAACCGGGCGTATCCGAGAGCCTCGCGTCGTCGGTAGCCGCTCTACCTGACAACGCAGGATACCGTCCGAAACACGTGAATTCGACGTATATACTCCCGGAATTTACGTGCCGTGACTTCACGCCCCTGTGGAGGCCATCGTAGTACACATGATGAAGCCCTCGCAGGATGCGACACCGGATCGGGCGTTCGAGTATCTCTCTGGTGGCTCCCTCGAAACGCTCGTCGCAGACGCGGTGGGTCATCCTCGTCGTCGAGCCGTCCTTGCACACCTCACAGAGCAGCAACGGCCCGTTCTCCTCGAAGACCTCGCCGCGGCGGTCGCGCGCCGAGAGTACGACTCGCCGAGCGACGAGGACGTCAAGGAGGTGCTGACCACACTCTACCATCAGCACCTCCCCAAACTCGCAGCCGCCGACATCGTCGAATACGACGGAGAGGGCGATTGGATTTCGGTCGAGCTCACCGAGGAGGCCACACCGCTGAAGGCCAGCCTCGAAGCGAGCCTCGGCGAGAACGTCACCGAGTATTACACCACCTAGTCGCTCCCACGATTCACGCCACGAGCGTATTCGACAGCGGTAGACCGGTGTATATCTTCCTCGACTACACTCCGCCTCGATGGCGAGTTTTCTAGCCTGTCGGAGACCGAGTTGTCGACAACGCGTCTCAGACTCCAGTAGCGAGGGAGCTTCCGACTGAAGTAGCGCGTGGTCGGTGCAAAAGAACCGAGCCTCAGACGAGACCGCTCATCCGAGGACGTATTCGAGTTTCGGGTACTTCTCGACGAGCGTTTCGCCGCCGACCTCGTGGTTCTCGACGAGCGCGTCGAGGCCGAGGATGCGGCCGGCGCCGAACGCCGCGACGGCGAGGAACACGAGCATGTACGCGAAGTCGCCGTTGATGAGCCCGTGGGCGATGTCCCAGTTACCGAAGTAGAACAGCGCCATCATCGTCGCGCCGAAGAACGCCGCCAGGCGGGTGAGAAGCCCGACGAGGAGTCCGAGCCCGATGAGCAGTTCACCGACGGGTACGGCCACGTCGACGAAGCTGACGAACCAGGGGGTCGTTCCCATCCACGCGAACACGCCGGCGAGGGGGTTCCCGTTCGTCGCGGCGACGTTCGCCAAGTACCCCTGTGCGGCGAACGGCTCGGGTCCGGTGAGCTTCGTCCAGCCCGAGTACAAGAACGCGTAGCCCATCATCAGACGGAGCGCGAGGACGAACCACACGCTGAGGCTGTGTGCGCGGGCGCCGACAGTCAGTCCACCGATGGTGCTTTCGAATCGGTTGGCAGCGGTTATCGTCTTCATAGTACAGTTGAGAAGAGTACCGGTGGGAGTATAAATACGGAATCTGGTTCCCGACTGGTGAGAATCGTCCCGCGTCGTGCAGTTGTCGACGGGGACGAGCTTCGGTGAATCGCGTAGAACAGCCTCGACTCCGCTCGTCGGTGTACGGTACGTCGCCGTATTTTTGAGCGGAAACTACTGCGAGATGGGGAGAGAGCTCACCAATCCAAGTGACTCATATCCTCGGACTCTGAGAGTTCCAGATACGGACGGACAGGACGAATTCCGTCCGAGATGGAGATCAGTTCCTCGTCGGCGTCGTACTCGACCACGTCGGCGCGGATGAGCGCCGAGAGATGGTTGTGGAGTAATCCGACGTAGATTCGGTGATAGTGGTCCATCGTCGGTTCGCCCTCCCAGATGGCGAGCTGCTCGGCTAGCTCACCGAGGTGGATGGCTCCGACTTGCGTGGTCAGATAGTACAGCGCGTACCGACGTCTCTCGTTCGACAGCAGCGAAAAGATCTCCGACGGCGAAAGATTCGGATTGCCATCTGAAGGGTTTGTGTCACTTGTTTTTGTAGTCATGATGTACCTTCTCCGTACCTGCCTACACAGCATACGTCTCCAGTCCTTTCGCCGCCGACTTCAGCAGTGTACAGTAAGAGTCAGAGCCAGTAAACTACATAAGTGTTATGTCCCTCACATGTGTCACAGATGCGGACTCTCTACCGGAGAACTACTGTTCCGAGGTCGGTCATCGAACGGTTGGATGTCACTCTTCGATGAAATCCGGGTCGTACTCGGGTTGTGCTGGCGGCTTTTCGCTGATTTGAATCGACCAATCGGGGAGGTTCGGCGAGTTCAGTGTTATCTGCCACCGCCCTTCGAGCGGTACGCCTCGAGCGAACGCCTCTAGGAGGAGCGTCTCGAGTGACTGCTCGAACTCCCTGAGCGCGGAACTATCGTCTTGCTGTGTGTCCATTATCGTCGGGTATCTGTTTTGGAGCGGCTGTACGGAGGGTCCTCGTCGGTGTCTGTAGAGATTCTGCACCCCTTAAGCGATTGGAAGTATATGAAGACTTCTCTCCCGACGTCGCTCCCGGCCGGAGTTCGAACCGACCCGTCGCCCGAAATATCGCGGATCAGTCCTCCGCGAGCGTCCCTGTAAACGTCCCCTCTCGTGACAATATTATTTCCAATACAGATTGACTGTAACTCATTATCCGGAATAAATTTATTACGTTCCAATCACTCATAGAACATGGCGGCCCCACTCCCACACCGCCACTGAGGCGTCGCACCAGCGAGGACGACGAAACCTACGGGGTCGCCACGAAGGGACGCACCGAGCGACTTGAGGGAAGCGTCAGCATCAGCCGATGTGGAGAATCTGCCCGGTTGATTCTCCATCCACCTTACCCCCTACCATCACCTGTCACCGTCGTCCTCGCGGAGAGGCAGCGTCGTCCGTTGGCACCCCTGACGCTGTCTTTCAGCGGAGAGATAAATAGACGCTTTCAAAATCACCTCCTAAGAGCGTCGCAAATCGATGCAGTCGAGCTAATTCTTCCGACGAAAACTCGGTACCTGCGAGTCGACACTACTCGGAAGTGGATTCGAGCAACACTCAAGTCGCGCGCTGTTGAGAATCTAGGTTGTGCTAGAAGTTGCCACGCCACGCGATTCGACCGAACACCTCGACAACCCATCGTCGTAGGCTACCTTCGACGCCAGAAAAAGGCTAACAGACGACCTAGCTTGGCAATTTCTAGAAGTCACGACAGAAACCGACCGCGCTACGGAAGACACAGATGACTATTGCATCACGCATCACCGGGTCGAGACACACGTTCGACTCGGTTCGAGAAGTACTGGCGAAAGCAAACGAAGAGAAATCCGGAGACCAACTCGCAGGAATCGCAGCAGACTCCGAAGCCGAACGCATCGCTGCGAAGGACGCGCTCGGCTCGCTCTCACTCAAAACACTCCGACAATCGCCTGCTGTTCCATACGAAGACGACGAGGTGACTCGAATCATCGAAGACGGTGTCGACGAGGCTGCGTACGACCGAATCAAAGACTGGACGGTCTCGGAGTTCCGCGAGTTTCTCGTCGACGAACAGACGCGCAAACCCGAGATCGCGCGCATTCGACCGGGATTGACGAGTGAGATGATCGCCGCCGTTGCGAAACTCATGTCGAACATGGACCTGATTCAGGCGGCCTCGAAAATGCAGATCACCGCTCGGTGTAACAACACTATCGGCACCGAGGGGACACTCTCGTTCAGACTTCAGCCGAACGATCCGAGCGACGACGTCGAAAACATCCGTCACTCGATACGGGAAGGTCTCTCCTACGGCGTCGGTGACGCCGTCATCGGTATCAACCCGGTCGAAGACAACACAGAGCGAACAAAGCGACTGCTCGACGTGACGAAGGAGTTCATCGAGACGTGGGACGTTCCGACGCAAAACTGCGTGCTCTCACATCTCACCACGCAGATGGAAGCCGTCCGCGCCGGTGCACGCGCCGACTTGCTGTTTCAGAGTCTCGCGGGAACCGAAGCCGGCAACGGAGGCTTCGGCATCGACGTCGACCTCCTCGACGAGGCCTACGAGTTCGGGAAACAACACTGCACCGCGTCGGGACCAAACATCATGTACTTCGAGACCGGGCAAGGCTCAGAGCTGTCGAGCGATGCACACGCAGGCGTCGACCAAGTCACATTAGAAGCTCGGTGTTACGGGCTCGCCAAGCGCTATGACCCGTTCTTGGTGAACACGGTCGTCGGATTCATCGGTCCAGAGTACCTCTACGACGGAAGACAGGTCATCAGAGCCGGACTCGAGGACGTCTTCATGGGCAAACTGACCGGTATCCCGATGGGCATCGACGCCTGTTATACGAACCACATCCAGGCCGACCAGAACGACATCGAGAACCTCGCCGTCTTACTCACCGCCGCCGGGTCGAACTACTTCATCACCGTCCCGATGGGCGACGATACGATGCTCAACTACCAATCGAACAGCTATCACGACGCTTCGGCGCTGTGGGACATCTTCGACGTGGGTCCCGCTCCAGAGTTCGAAATGTGGCTCGAGTCGATGGGACTCATGAAAGATGGACGGCTGACCGCACGCGCTGGCGACCCAACGCGGTTTCTGGAGGGTACCCGATGAGCGACTCACGTCAACCGGGCGAGAGAGGGCCCACTGACGAGGAGGCGCTCGAACGAATCGTCGATGCGAGCCCGTCTCGACTCGGCGTCGGAAGAAGCGGAACTCGGCCTCGGACGTCGTCGATGCTGTCGTTTCGGGCTGACCACGCCAGAGCCCGCGACGCGGTCTTGACGAAGGTGTCCGACGAGATGGTCGACGAGGTAGACCTAACACCGATTCAGAGCCGAGTCACGGACCAAGACGAATATCTCGCTCGACCTGACTTGGGCCGACAGATCAGCGACGAAACCAAAGCACGTATTCGAGACGAGTGCACGCTGGACCCGGATGTCCAGATTCTCGTCTGTGATGGACTGAGTTCCACGGCGGTTGAGGCGAACGTCCCCGATCTGTTGCCGATGCTCGCAGATGGACTCGAAGAACACGGATTCAAGGTCGGAACGCCACTGTTCGTCAAGTTCGGTCGCGTCGACGTAATGGACACAATCGGTGAAACACTCGGTGCAACGAGCGTCGTGAACCTCATCGGGGAACGCCCTGGACTGAACACGGCCGAGAGTCTGAGTGCCTATCTGGTGTACGACCCAGACCCAGAGAAACCGACGGCGAAGAAATCGGTCATCTCGAACATCCACGCCGATGGGCTTCCAGCGGTCGAAGCGGGCGCACAGATCATAGCCCTCGTCGAGCGAATGCACGAACAGCAGGGCAGTGGCATCGACCTCAACTAAGGCCGAAACGACGTATGACCGAAAATAGCCCTCCGACGCTCACCAGCGTCGGTATCGATATCGGAACGACGACGACGCAGGTCATCGTGAGCGAACTCACGGTCAATCGGTCCGGTATCGGGGCTGTCACCGTCGATATCGGTGAGACGGAACTCGTCTATCGAGGAGCAATCCACGAGACGCCGCTTTTAGATCGACAAACACTCGACACGGACGCAGTCCGCGGACTCGTCGAATCGGAACTCGACGCTGCAGGCTACCCAGCCTCGACGATCGACAGCGGCGCTGTCATCGTCACAGGGGAGTCGTCGTACAAAGAGAACGCTGAGGAACTCGTCACCCACATCGCTACTCGCACCGGAGAGTTCGTCGTCGCAGCAGCAGGCCCCGAACTGGAAGCCGTCTTAGCAGGGAAGGGGTCGGGGGCCGCAGCGTGGGCTACAGAGAGTCAGGAAACAGTGCTCAACGTCGACGTGGGGGGCGGGACGACCAATATGTGTCTGTTTTCGGGCGACGATATCGTCGAGACACGGTGTCTCGACGCCGGTGGCCGACTGCTCCGATTCGACGAGTCGGGACACGTAACGCACATCTCGGAACCTGCGAGACGACTCGTCGATATCCACGATCTCGATATCGACGTTAGTACGCAACCGACCGATGCCGAGTTACGTCGACTCGCAGCCGCGATGGCTGACCTGATATTCGACACGATAGAGGGTCCACCACTGACTTCAGTCACCGACTCTTTCACCATTGGAACGAGTGGGTACTCGGAGAAGACGGTCGACACCGTCGTGTTCAGTGGTGGCGTTGGTCGCCTGATTTCGACGATAGAGAAAGCAGACGAGTGTTCACCGTTCGCGTTCGACGACTTCGGTGTCGTCCTCGCGTCTGCAATTCGACGAGAACTCGACCGGCGGTCACTTCAGGTCCGCCAAGCCGACGAAGACATTAGAGCAACTGTCGTCGGTGTCGGAACCCAAACGGCGTCGTTCAGCGGGACGACGACCCATATCGACGAGTCAGTACTCCCACTTCGGAACCTGCCGGTCGTTGAGGGGCCAGCCATCACCGAGAATCAAGACCCGAACCTCCTCGTCAGTGAGTTACAGCGTTGTTTCGAGCGGGGATGTGAGCTATACGAGAGTGACGAGACGTCGCCGTTCGTACTGTCTCTGCCATCGATTACGCCATTAGATTACGAGCGAATCAAAGCGCTTGCACAGACACTAGACGAGGTGTACAAGCAGTATTTCACGAGCGGGTTCCCCCGAATCGTACTGACGAGACAGAACTGTGCGAAGGCGCTCGGCCAGCAATTACGCTCTGCGTCGAATACGACTGCCCCGCTTATCGTCGTAGACGAAATCGTGGCCTCTGATGGCGATTATCTCGATATCGGCGATCCACTGGAGGGCGGCCAAACAGTCCCCGTCGTCGTGAAATCGCTCGTATTTGGAAGCTGAATACGAGCGACCGTACTGACAGGATTGGGAATTGTGAACCTGGGTTTACCACGCACTTCTCAACCGGAATACATCAACAGAAAGCACTTATCCTCGATACTACAATCGGAGGTATGCGTCGTCGTGCCCTCCTCAGCAGTGTTGGCCTCCTCGTTTCGGGTTGTACTGCCGCTTCTACAGCAAGCGATCAGAACGCATCGTCTGCGACAGAAATCCCAGAATCGACCGAAACCCCCTCCGAACCGACGTGTGAGTCATCGCCGACGACTACACCCGATACACGAGAAAAACCAGCTGATGCAGAGTTCGAGCTCGCTGACCTCCAGGTGACGACAGACACCGATCGCCCTTCTCATCAGTACATCCTCGAGACGTCGGCGTTCTACTCTGCAGACGCGGTCGACCGCGAGGCGTCTCGAACTGACGAAGAACAAGTGGTCGTCGACATCGAGGACGTTGAAGACGAACAAGTGAAAACAGCGATCGAGACGGCAATTTTGGAGGGCGAATGGAAATCACAGACTGTCCCTGAAGGCCTACCTGAGACAATCGAGCGCGTGGACTTCTTTACGGGTGTCTCGAAAGACGATACGTACACGCATATCGGATTGACACTTCACCATCTCGACCCGGATGCACCCCCGGCAATCGAGTTCACCGCCGAGATCGCCGATCGATACGTCGCTCCAGAGAGCCCTGGAGCAATTGACTTCAGTCTCCGAAACCGAAGTCCCAAGACCCAAGAGATATTCTCTGGGACGGTCCCACCGTTCGGGATGCTGTACGCGGAGGCGACAGAAACTAACGAATCGTTCCTCTTGTGGCGCGAATACGAGGATGAAGGCTGTATCAACCGATTTGACGGTGGCTGGTCGTGGTGCGATATCGGAATCCTTTCCGAACTCAAATCCTGTGAGCAGCTCTCCAAAAGGTATGAAATTCTCCCGAGTACAACGGACAGCTACCCCGATGATACTGTGCCGCAGCGTGCAGGCACATACCGAGTTGAAGAGACCGTGAGTTACAGTTTGGATAGCGGTACGCCGAATTCAGTGCTCTCGTTCGAGGTCGAATTCACGCTGGAGCGGATGTCGTAGCTGGTGGCTACCGTTCGAGACAGTAACAACCCAGTCTGCAAGGGATTAGCCGAAATGGAGAATAAGCCATTCTTGCTGAGTAGTACTCTCGAGACGACTGATTCTGTACTCGGTGCTATCTCTCTGAAACATAACTGTCTTGTAAAACACAAAAGACCTATATATGGCGTATCAGAGACACAACTGTCGGGCGTGTTTCGGGGGCCCCGTTCTCCGACGTGTCCTGACGACGGCACGTGAGTTGTGACTGTCATCTCACTCACTGCATGGCTCGTCCGCGGCTGGGGGGCTGCGGGCGGCTTTCGACTCGGTAACCAACTTCGTCTACGAGCGACCGCTCCCGTCGGTGAGTGAACTCTCGACTCACGAGACGAGCGTACTCAGGTACAGAAAGCCGAACAGCGTCGCGTTGTACAGTCCGTGGACGAGCGCCGGAACGACGATGTTCTCGGAGAGTTCGTATACGACGCCGAAGGTGACGGCGGGGACGAGCAGTAGTCCGATGGTGACGAAGCGCGCACTCGCGGCCCCCGACAGCGCGAAGTAGTGCACCGACGCGAAGACGACGCTCGCGAGCGAGATGGCGACGACGGGGCCGAACCGCTTGCGGAACCGCCCCTGGACGACGCCGCGGAACAGAAGCTCCTCGCCGGGACCGATGAGGAGAATCGACCCCGGAATCAGCCACAGCAAGAGCACGGGATTCTCCAATCCGAGGGCCACGCTGTTGTTCGTCGCACCCTCGACGCCCGCGGCCGAGATCGCGTAGCCGACGGCGCCGACGAGTCCGAAGACGCCGACGTAGGCGACGACCACCAACAGCAGGTCACGGAGCGAAGGGATGCGAGCCGGAATCGCGAACTGCTGTGTCGGCAACCAACTCCGCTGGCCGACGACTCTCGCGAGCAGCGCCCCGATTCGGTGTCGGTACCGCGCGTAGACGACAGCGGTGAGAAAGCAGCCGATTCCCTGTGTCGTCACCAACCCGACCACCAAGACGAGCGTCGGCGAGAGTTCGGCGACGCCAGAAGACAGCACGGCGACGATGACGAGTGCCGCCAGGAGCGTCCCGAAGCCGAGACCGAACACGCCGAGGGCGGTCCCGCTGACGATCGCGGTCGCCGCCGAGGTGACCGACCCGCTAGCAGTACCCATCGCCACCCACCTGCGCGTACTCACCGGAGGACATCGACTCACAGTAGGGGTGTCGGCGTGATAAGCGTCTTCGCTCCGGTGGCTGAGCGAGGCGATTCGCTCGGAGGTAGATAGAGCGAAGCGGACCGAGCGGACCGACGACGAAAAGGGCGACCGAGACGGGACGACCCACACCGTGTTATTTGCGACTGCGCGTCGACTCCACCATATGTCAACAGACCTGCTCGTATACGGGTCGTACGGCTACATCGGTGCGTTGGTCGCGCGGACCGCGGTCGACGAGGGACTGTCGCCGGTCATCGCCGGCCGTCGCACCGAGCGCGTCGAAGAGCAGGCGCTCGAACTCGGCGTCGACTACCGCGTCTTCGCGCTCGACCACCCCGACGTCGTCCGCCGGCAGATCACCGACGTCGACGCGGTGTTGAACTGCGCGGGACCGTTCTCGCGGACCGCCGATAAACTGCGAACCGCGTGTCTGC
This sequence comes from Haloprofundus sp. MHR1, assembly GCF_005155585.1. Lineage (NCBI taxonomy): Archaea > Methanobacteriati > Methanobacteriota > Halobacteria > Halobacteriales > Haloferacaceae > Haloprofundus > Haloprofundus sp. MHR1. Next base: position 288,426 of record NZ_CP039833.1, on the reverse strand, counting down.
GGGAGGGTGTCGACTATCTGGACCTCGCAGGGGAGATCGACGTTCTGGAGGCGGCCGCCGAACTGGACCGCGACGCCGAGAAAGGAGACGTCACCGTCCTGCCGGGCGTCGGCTTCGACGTCGTCCCGACCGACTGTCTGGCCGCCCATCTCGAATCGCGGCTCCCGTCGGCGACGTCGTTGACGCTCGCGTTAGAGGGTCTCGGCACGTTCTCGCCGGGAACGCTGAAATCCATCGTCGAGGAGCTCCCGCAGTCGGGAGTCGTCCGCGAGAACGGGGCGCTGCGGACTGTTCCGGCGGCGTGGCGGACGCGGTGGTTCGACTTCGGCGGCGGCGAGAAGACGGGCGTGACGGTGCCGTGGGGCGACGTCTCGGCGGCGTACTACACGACGGGCATCGAGAACATCGAAGTGTACGCGACGGTGCCCGAGTTCGCCGTGAGCGCGATGCAGCGCACTCGACCGCTCGTCGCGGTGGCGGCGACGCCGCCGGTCCAACGACTGTTGATGGGCGTCGTCGACGCCGTCGTCTCCGGGCCGACCGCCCAGGAACGCGCCCAGAGCGCGAACCACATCCTCGGCGAAGTCGAAGACGACGAGGGCAACAGGGCCGCGGCGCGACTGAAGACGCCCGACACGTACAACTTCGCCGCTCAGTCGGCGGTCGAGGCGGCGCGGCGCGTCCTCGACGGCGACGTCTCGGCGGGTTTTCAGACGCCCGCCTCCGCGTTCGGGTCGGAGTTCGTCCTCTCGTTCGACGGCGTCGAACGCGAAGACGTGGAGAACCTCGACAGCGTTGTACCCGTAATGTAGGGGTACAGCTGGACAACTTGGTGGTTCAGTCGTCGGTACTGCCAGTGAATTCCCACTACAGAAATACAAGGAGAAAGCCCACGACGTGAGTCGTGGGATGAACCCGATAACACAGACACAAACCATCCTCGATAGCACAATGTAGGTTTGATAAATACAATACATTCAATAATGAATGACATCTATCTAAGACCATGCCACGCGGGTATAGTCGAGAACGAACATCAGTTCAAAATCTCCACTATCACTTCGTGTGGTGTCCAAAGTACCGCAAACCGGTGTTAACTGACGAAGTTGCCAACCGCCTCAAAACGCTCATCGTGGAGAAAGCCGACGAACTCAACCTCGAGGTTCTCAGGCTGACAATCGAGCCCGACCACATACACTTGTTTATCACGGGGAATCCGAAACTTTCTCCGAACAAGATTATTCAACAGGTCAAAGGCCACACATCTCGTACACTCCGTGACGAGTTTGATTTCGGCCTTCCCTCGTTGTGGACACGTTCGTACTTCGTCTCAAGCGCAGGCGAGGTGTCAAGTCAAACCATCGGGGAATACATCGAAGCACAAACGGGACAATAAGATGCACCGCGAAGTCACCACGACGGTACGGATTAAACTCCACTCGCTCACCCAGCGGAAAGTCCAACTCGTCGAACGCGAATACAGCGCATTCCAAGACGCCGTTCACGGTGACACCAACGCGAATCTCTACTCCGCAACCAAACAACAAGCGGGGAATGTTCGGTCAAATAAGAACCCACGAGAAGACACCGAACAACCAGTCGTTCTCCGCAATGACTGCATCACTATCGAACACGATGAAGACACCGTTATCTCATCATGGTGGTTCAAACTGCCCGTCTATAACCCGGAGAAAGAACGGGGAGACAGCATCTGGGTGCCTGTCTACGTCCCTGAGAAGGATATACATCTACTCAACAGCAAGCAAATCCGTGACTCGCAACTCGTCCACCAAGACGGCGAGTGGTACGTTCATCTCGTCTGTAAGCGGTCTGTGGCCGTCGCAGACGAGTACGACGATGTACTCGCCGTCGACATGGGCGCAAAATGGATCGCCGTCAGCATCTTCCTCTCCGACCGCAACACACAGTTCCATGGCGCGGAAGTTCGGCGGGTTCGTGAGCACTACAAGCAACTCCGCAAGTCCATCGGGAAGGCGAAAGTCCGGCAGGGCGCACAAGTTATCGAGCGCATCGGAGACAAGGAATCGCGGACGGTTGAACACGAACTGCATCAGGTGGTAAACGAACTTGTTTCTCGCGCTCGTGAGCGCAACGCCGTCATCGTGTTCGGTGATATGACCGGGTTGCGCTTCGATAACGACAAAGGACGGTACGTGAACGACAAGACTCACAAAATGCCGTTTGCAAAGACGGCGAACATCCTCACGTACAAGGCCCACCTCGATGAGCGGGAATGTATCCCGGTCAAAGAGTACGACACATCTGTGACGTGTTGGCGGTGTGGCTCGCAGAACACGAACCGTGAAGTACAGGGTCGGTTGGAGTGTGACGACTGCGGGTTAGAGGATAACGCGGACAAAAATGGCGCATCGAATATTGCGAAACGAGCCGTCGGTAAGAACATTCAGAGTCCGCTATCGACGGTGGGGGCTGTTGTGGCTCAGCCCAAAACGCAGGTCGTACTCACGGGAACGAACGGCGAGATGGAACCTGCGAACTCCCCAGAAGACGTGAAACTAACCCTCCGTGAGGGAAGTTCGCGACTTTAGTCGTGGGAGTAGTCACGTCCTGCCGGTAATCGACTGGCTGAACGCACAGTTGAGTTGGTTCTGAGGAGCACAGCGAGAGTTCCGCGGCGCAGGTGGCCCGTGGTCGACTACGGGATGGCGGAGCCACGTCGAAAAGAATCACCGAGACCCCTCGTCCCGCGACCACTCGAAACGTTCGTTCGGCGCAGAAGGTCTGGTTAGTCCGAATGTGGGCAGAAGAGCTTTCCTCGTCGCGGGCGACCCGGTAGTTACAGTGGAGGTCACCAACCCGTGAACACGTTCCTTCGATACACCCTCTGTGCGCTCGCAGTGACCGCCCTCCTGCTCGGTGGCGCGAGCACGAGCGCGCTCGCCGACACCTCGACCGAGTCGACCGCGACGGACGCCCACGAAATCGGCGTGACGGACCTGACGGTCGATATCACCGACGTCCACCTGACCGGGTCCGGCTTCCCCGAGTTAGAAATCGACGAGGCGAGCTACACGATCGACGACGCGACCCTGTCGACCGACGGCGCGACGGTGTCCATCGACGGTCGTGACCATCAGATCGGCGCTATCGAGTTCACCGTCGACAACGTCGGATTCCACCTCGAAAACATCACCATCGGGCCGGAGACGGCGAGCTAACACTCGTTGGGTCTCTTCGGCTGTGCGTTCTACGAACGAGTTGGAGAGTATGAGCTCTATCGAAACGCGTAGTCAGTGACAACTTGGTGAGAGTGTGCTGAATAGAACGCGCGTATGCCGCACGGTAAGGTTCCAAATCGAGATAAGTCACAACACTAAGTACAGTAGAGGTCCTCAGTTGAGAAACATATTTAACAGATTGTAATTAGTTCGTGGTATGGGATTTTCGCGCCGTTCAGCTCTCCGACTATCTGGTATTGCACTCTGTAGTGGGATGGCTGGCTGTTCATCATACAATCCGTTTGGAGAGAAGCCATCACAAGTTTACATAACGGATATTACCATCGTGAATCTCGATACCGAACCCCACCTATTTGACGTGATGATTCGGGATGCGAAGACGGAGACTGTCGTCTTTTGGGAACGATACACTGCAGATGCGGCGACAAAAGCGGAGAACGCTCCGCACTACACTACTGCTGGTGGGACATACTGGGAAAATCCAGTTTCAGACTCTGGTGAATATGTCCTCTATGTAGACGCCGACCGAGAGATAGCTGAAAACGATAGTGAGTGGGAAACTGCTAAACTGACAGAACAAGGAGACTGTGTTGGGCTGGACGTTGGCATCGACCAAGAAGGGTATCTGTACATTAGTGTCAAATATCCCGAGTCGTGTCGATAACCTCTCTACCGTCAAGAATGGTGATTGACTACTACGCTCCCTTCCCCGAAGGTTATCTTCAAGTATTTGACCTGAAAATAGCTCTACCTCTGTGATGGATGCACCCTCTGTATCTCGCACTCCGTTACTGACAGCAGTTGAGGAATTCGTTCACCGACTGCTGAATACAGTGCGCATATCGGTCACAAGCTGGTAGCGAAATCGGTCGGTACAGAGATTACATTGCTCAGTAGAGAAGTTTTCAGAGACGGCACCCTTATCCATTTGTGGCCCGTTCTTTCCTATACAGAAACCACGAGTACACATTGTGCGTTCGACCTTGATGATGAAGAGGTCGCTTGAACCGGGCCTTCCCGGTTGTTACGCTGTTCCCTTGTTCCCTTCGCGTGGCCGGCACGCGGATGCATCGCAGTATCACGCGTTCCTGACGAGCCACGCAACCATGACAGCAATCACCGACGCCCTACAAACTGGAAGCACTACACTCGACCAACAATTCATATCTCTGAGTCATCCCACTCGCCGCCGGATACTGATAACCCTCGCGGAAGATAATCCACGGGATGTGGACGAGTTCGAGAGGTCTGACTTTACGACAGAAGACGGAGAACTCGAACAGTTCATCGTCACGCTCCATCACAACCATCTACCTCAGCTCGCGGATGCTGGATTCATCGATTGGGACCGCGAATCCAACACTATCACGCGCGGGCCGAACTTCGAAGAGATACGGCCACTCGTCACGCTCATCGCCAACCATCAGGAAGAGCTTCCTGAGAACTGGCCGTAATCTCGTGAGTGTTCCATAAGCCTACCTCCCTAACGATTGTTTCGTCGCGGAGGCTAAACGAACAACGACTATCTGCTGCATACACCCTCTCTATTCAGCACGCGGTTCCTATTACGTTCTAACGATTTCGACAAAGCAAGCGCACCCGCAACGAGTGCGTGAGCCTCGCGGGAATACGGCGTTCGCAGAGAAATGGTCGCCCGTACTAAACCGTCAGCACCGGCGCGGCGGTCGACCGGCGGACGCGGTCGGTGACGCTCTTCGGTGAGAGGAACCGACGCAGGCCGCTTCGACTCGGTTCACCGACGACGACGAGGTCGACGTCGTGATGCTCGGCGTACTTCGCTATCTCCTCGGCCGGGGTACCGTAGCGCAGTCGTTTTTCGACCGAGAGGTCGTGGTCGGCGGCGGCGTCGCCGACTGCGTCCAGCGCCTCCTCGGCACGCTCCTCACGACGTTCGACGACCACGTCCCAGTGGTCGACCGAGGCGTTCATCCGGACGACCGACAGCGCGTCGACGCGCGCGCCGTGGCTGGCCGCCACGGAGAGCGCGACCTCGGCGACGCGCTCGTCCATCTCGGGGTCGACCGCGAGGAGGACGTGCTCGAAGACGCCGTCTCCGCCGGAGACGGCCGCCGGTGCGGGCTCGAAACGGTGCTCCGCTCTCTGATCTCCCACCGCAGTCGTGTCCTCGGCGAACGCCGAATGTGCTGCCATATCTAACGCTAAAAGGCGTAGAAACATATATTTGTCCAGAAAAGTATTCGAGACGTTTCGATATTTCATCCCGCGTCGGATAGTCGGCGCTCGGGAGTTATTCACGCCGTGAATACGCCCCGAACCGTATCTCAACAGCTATGCCGGAGGCTGTGAGAACTCTATCCATGACGGACCCGCTCGAGGAGATCGAGTTCCTCGCGCGCTCGCAGAACCGGATCGCCGTCTTGGACGCGGTGGCGAGCGGTCCGCACACGCGACGCGAGTTGGAGGACGCCGTCGGCGCCTCACAGCCGACGCTCGCGCGGATTCTGCGCGACTTCGAGGAGCGTCGCTGGGTCGAGCGGGAGGGGACGCAGTACGTGCCGACGCCGTCGGGGTCGTTCGTCGCGGCGAGTTTCACCGACCTCCTGTCGAACGTCGAGACCGAAGTTCACATCCGTCCGGTCGTCCAGTGGCTGCCGACGGCGCATCTCGACGTCGACCTCGCCCGCTTCGGCGACGCACGAATCACCCGGCCGACGCGGACCAGTCCGAACGGACCGCTGAAGCGGGCGCTCGAACTATCGGCGCGGGCGGAGACGCAACTGGTCGCCTCCTACGTCCTCAACCACGAGATGCTGGAGACGCTGCACGGAGCCGTCGTCGAGGGGACGCAGTCGCTGCGCGGTGTCCTCTCCCGCGAGACGGTCGAGACGCTCCGCGACGACCCGGCCTCGCAGCGCCGCCTCCGCGAGCTACTGAGCTGTGAGGACGCCGACCTCCGACTCGCCGAGGAGCCGATTCCGTTCGCCGTCGGCGTCGCCGACGAGACGGTGTTCTTCTTCCTCAGGGACGACGACGGGTTGCTGCGGGCGCTGTTGGAGTCGACCGACTCCGAGATTCGCGAGTGGGCCGTGCGGGCGGTCGACGACTACTGGAACCGCGGCGTCGGCGTCGACGCCGGAGTCGACTCGTAGTCGGGCGACCAGCCGCAGTCGTCGAAGGCGTAGCAGCGACGGGTGCGTTCGGGAGGCTTCCCGACGAAGTGGGGACGTTCCGACAGAGCGGCGAGAGAATTCGCCCCGACGCTTGGTTTTATTCGGCCGAACGTTGACCGGTCGGGTATGTCCAGAGTCGAAGTGACGCTGCCGGACGACCTCTCAGACCGCATCGACCGCCTCGTCGAACAGGGCGAGTTCCTGAACCGACAGGCGGCGATGGAGGAACTACTCTCGATGGGCGTCTCGACGTACGATACGACGGACGAACCGGGGGAGGAACTGGACGACGAGCTGTTCAACCAGAAAGTCGAGGAACAGCAGGACCCGGCGCTGCGCGACAACGTCGAGGGCGACGGCTCCCCCTACTGACCGGGGCCGAACGTGAGCGTCGGTCGAGAGACGAGCGCCTCGACGGCTCTCACTCGACGGTCACGCTCTTCGCGAGGTTCCGCGGCTTGTCTATCGACCGCCCGAGCGCGTTTGCGACCCAGTAGGCGACCAACTGCAACTGGACGTTCACGAGCACCGGCGCGACCCGCGCCGAGCCCGACGGGACGCGCAGCGAGGCGTCGGCGTAGCGCTCTATCTGGTCGTCGTCGGTGACGGCGACGACGGGCGCACCGCGGGATTCGACCTCGCGAACGTTGCCGAGCGTCTTCTTCGCCGGCACGTCGTCGCCGGTGACGACGGCGAAGACGGGCGTGTTCTCGGTGACGAGCGCGAGCGTCCCGTGTTTCAGCTCGCCGGCGGCGAACCCCTCTGCGTGCTCGTACGTGATCTCCTTGAACTTCAACGCCCCCTCCAGCGCGACGGGGTAGTTCAACCCCCGACCGATGAAGAAGTAGCCGTCGCCGCCGAGATACTCGTCGGCGACTTCCCGGGCCGTCGACTCGTCGAGCACCTGCTGCACTCGTCCCGGCAGGTCGCGCAGCGTCTGCAACACCGCTCGCCGCTCCTCGCTGGAGCGACGGTCGCCGGCGAGATACTCGACGAGCAAGTTCAGAGAGACCAACTGCGAGGAGAACGTCTTCGTCGCCGCGACGCCGATTTCGGGGCCCGCGCGGATGTAGAGCGCGTAGTCGCACTCGCGGGCGGCGGTGCTGCCGACGACGTTCGTCACCGCGAGCGTCTGCGCACCGCGGGCGCGCGCCTCCCGGAGCGCCGACAGCGTGTCGGCCGTCTCGCCGCTCTGGGTGATGCCGACGACGAGCGAGTCGCCCAGCGGCGGGACGCCCGTCGCGTACTCGCTGGCCAGGAACGCCTGCGCGGGGATGCCGAGCGAGTGGAACAACTGTACCCCGTACAGCGCCGCGTGGTAGGAGGTGCCGCAGGCGACGAGGTGGACGCTCTCGGGCGTCTCTAGTCCGTCGAGCTCCGGCAGCGTCACCTCGCCGCGGCGCTCGTCGACGCGCCCGGAGAGACACTGCCGAAGCGCCCGCGGCTGCTCGTTGATCTCCTTGAGCATGTAGTGCTCGTAGCCGCTCTTGCCGGTGTCCTCGACGTTCCAGTCGACCGTCTGAACGGATTTGTCGACGCGGCGGTCCGCCCCATTTCGGACCGTCCACCCCGAGGGCCGAAGCGTCGCGAACTCGCCGTCGTCGAGGTAGACCACGCGGTCGGTGTGCGCCAGGAACGCGGGCACGTCGCTGCCGAGGTAGTAGCTGTCGTCACCGACGCCCAGCACCAGCGGCGAGTCCCGTCTGGCGGCGAACACCGCTTCCTCGCCGGCGACGATGCAGACGAGCGCGAAACTGCCCGAGAGGCGGTCGACCGCCGCGCGGAACGCCGCCTCCGGCGACGCGCCGGCGGCGAGTTTCTCCTCGACGAGGTGCGGAACCACTTCGGTGTCGGTGTCGCTTCGGAACTCGTGGCCCGCCGTCTCCAACTCCTCGCGGAGTTCGTCGTAGTTCTCGATGATGCCGTTGTGGACGACGGCGACGCTGCCGCTGCAGTCGGTGTGCGGGTGCGCGTTCACGTCCGTCGGCGGGCCGTGCGTGCTCCAGCGCGTGTGGCCGATACCGACTCGACCGCCGACCGAGCGCTCCGAGAGCGCCCCGCGGAGCGCGTCGAGTTCGCCCGCCCGCTTGACGACGTCGACGTCGGCGTCACCGTTCGAGAGCGCGACGCCCGCCGAGTCGTACCCCCGGTACTCCAGTTTCGAGAGGCCCTCCATCAGCACGTCGAGCGTCTCGTCGCCCCGGCCGACGCAGGCGATGATGCCGCACATCAGCGCACCACCTCCGAACCCGGGTCGAGGACGCCCGAGACGGTCGTCCCCGTCCGAAGCGTCGCGTTCGACCCGACGAGCGTTCCCGGCGCGAAACTCACGTCGCCTTCGGCGTGGACGCGGTCGCCGACGACCGCACCGAGTCGCTTCCCCTCGTGAATCCGCGTGTCGACCCGGACGTCGCCGGGACCGCCGGTGACGGCGCACGACGGCCCGAACCAGACGGCCTGACCGGTGACGCAGTCGACGACCGTCGAGTTCGGTCCGACGCGGGTGTCCTCGTCGACGATGGAGTCGACGACGACGGCGTTGGACTCGACGGTGGCGTTCTGCCCGACGGCGACGTTCGGACCGACGACCGCTCCTGGACCGATCTCGCAGTCGGCGGCGACGACGACGGGCGCTTGCAGCGTCGCGCTCTCGTGAACGCGCGCGCCGGGGGCGACCCAGACGCCGTCGCCGTGACACCGGACCCCGGCGTCCGTTCTCGTCTCGGTGTCGGCGGACGAGCGGAACAGGTGCGTACCGTCGGCCAGCAGCCGACGCGTCGCCGCCAGCAGGTCCCACGGGTACGTCGCGTCGGTCCAGTACCCCTCCGAGAGGACGCCGCGGACCGACGCGTCGCTGTCGACCAGTCGGGCGATGGTGTCCGGAAGCGCCGTCGTTCCGTCGACGGCCGGCGTCTCGCGGATCGCCTCGAATATCGTCGACGTGAATGCGTAGACGCCCGCGTTGACGAGGCGGTAACGCCCCTCTTTCGGCTGCTCGACGAGTTCGACGACCCGATCGCCGTCGAGACGCACCGACCCGTATCTCGACGCCCGCTCGCTCTCGACGACGCAGAGCGTCGCCGCGACGGCTTCGCGTTCGCTCTCGGAGTAGGAGTCGTGTGTCTCGACGACCGCCTGCACCAACTGCGGTTCGACGACCTGGTCGCCGTTGACGACCAGGAACTCGTCGCCGACGGCGTCGGCCGCCTGCAACAGCGAGTGACCGCTCCCCAGTTGCTTCTCCTGGACGTGGTAGGTGACCGAGACGCCCTCGTAGGAGGGGCCGATGTGGTTCTGCACCCGCTCGCGCTTGTAGCCGACGACGACGTGCAGGTCGGTGACACCCGCCGACAGCAGCGCGTCGAAGACGTGTTCGATGATGGGCCGAGTCGCCGCCGGAAGCATCGGCTTGGGGCGGTTCCTCGTCAACGGGCGGAGACGTCGCCCCTCGCCCGCCGCGAGTACGACGGCCGACTGAATAGACATACAAGAGGCGTCCGCAACGAGCGGGATGAACTTTGCTTTCTCTAGGCTAGTCGAACTGTACCGAGTCGAGGAACGTTCGAGAACGGTACCGAACCAGCGTCGTCCGAGAACGGTACCGAACCAGCGTCGTCCGAGAGAGCAGTATCGAACCGGAGACGAGTCGGGACGCGACCGGACGCTACCGGTCGCGCGTGACCGACTCGCCGGGTTTCGTCGCCGCGCCCTCCGAGAGGATGACGCCCGCGTTGAGGCTGGCGTTGATGCCCGTCTTCGACTCGTCGCCGCAGATGACGCCGAGTTTCCGGCGCCCCGTCGAGACGCGCTCGCCCTTGACGGTGAGTTTCACGGCTTCGCCGTCGTGGCGGAGGTTCGCGACTTTCGTGCCGGCGCCGAAGTTCACGTCGCGGCCGAGGACGCTGTCGCCGACGTACGAGAGGTGGCCGACCGTCGCTCCCTCCATGAACACGCTGTTTTTCACTTCGACGGCGTGGCCGACTTTCGCGCCCTCGCCGACGACGGTCGCACCGCGGACGTAGGCGTTCGGGCCGACCGACGCGCCCGAGCGAATCAGCGCCGGCCCCTCGACGACGACGCCGGCGTCGACCTCCGCGCCCGCTTCGACGACGACGTCGCCGCGGAGGTCCGCACCGCCGTGGACCTCGCCGCGGATGTCGCGCTCCAGTTCGCCGACTTTCCACTCGTTGGCCGCGAGCAGTTCCCACGGTCGGCCGACGTCGAGCCAGCGCTCGAACGGCACGTCGGTGACGTCTGCTTCCTCGCAAGCGCGGGCCAGTACGTCGGTTAGCTCGAGTTCGCCGCGCTCGCTCGTCTCGACGTCGAGCCAGTTCTGCGCCTCCGCCGGGAAGATGTACGCGCCGGTGTTGATGCGGTCCGACGGCGGGTTTTCGGGTTTCTCGATGACGCCGCGAACGTTGCCGTCTCTGATGTCGAGGACGCCGTACTCGCTGGGGTTGTCGACGCGGTAGGAGCCGACCGCGGGGCCGTCGTCGTACAGCGCTTCCAGCGACGGGTGGTCGTACAGCGCGTCGCCGTTGAGCACGGCGAACGGCCCGGGGTCGAGATACTCGGCACCGGCGCGAACGGCGTCGGCGGTTCCGCGCTGTTCCTCCTGGACGGCGAACTCGACGGGGACTCCGGCGTACTCCTCGCCGAAGTACTCTCTCACCTCGTCGGCCTCGTAGCCGACGATGAGGACGAGTTTGGACGCTCCGGCGGCGACGGCGGCGTCCGCGGTGTGGGCGACGAGCGGTCGGTCGGCGACGGGCAGCATGGGTTTGGGACGGCTCTCCGTGAGGGGGCGCATCCGCGTCCCCTGCCCGGCGGCGAGCACGAGCGTTTGCATATACTCCCACGCACACCGACCAGCAAGATATGAATTCCGACTGAGGTTGTGGTAAAACAACACATACACCGGGATACTCCGCGGTTCGAACGGTACTCGACGTGACACCGCCGGTCCGGAGCACGGGTCGTCATCCCGGGAGGAACAGATTGAGAAACGCGACGACGAGCCCAGCCGCTCCCATCCGAATCCCGGCGACGACCCAGTTCTGCTTCGAGATGGTGCCCAGATACGCCCCGAAGACGAACAGCACGAGCACGCCGACGAGCACGGAGGCGACGGTGGCGAGAAACAGCGACAGCGACGCCCCGACGGCGAGGAAGGGCAAAAGCGGGAAGATGATGCCGATGAGTGGACCGACCCCGCTCGCGACCGCGTTAATCTTCCGCGCGCTCTCCTGTCGCTGCTGGACGTCGGTCTCCTGGAGGTTAGTCAGCATCGCGCGCTCGATGCGGGCGATTTCGGCGCGCTTCTCGGCGCGCTCGATCTCCCAGACGCTCCAGACGCCGGAGGTTCCGAGACCGACCGCGGCCCCCAGTCCGATTTTGAACACCGTGAGTCCGTCCGGGACGCCGGAGAGATAGGCTCCGACGCCGATACCGATGCTCGTCAGCGTGCCGTCGAAGCCGTTCGAGATGAAGTACCGGCGCGATATCGACCGAACCTCGTCGCGTCGGAGGAGCTCTCGATAGCTCGTCATCGGAGACTCAGCGGTCCTGTGGCGTCGGGCTCTGTTCGACCATCGCCTCGCCGCAGACGACCTCGTCGATGGAGTGGACGGTCCCCCCGAGGCGATCGACCGTCTCCTCGACTGCCGTCGGGTCGACGCCGTCGCCGACGACCGTGAGTTTGCAGTTCTGGACCTCGCGGTCTGTTTCGACGAGGACCGCGTTGACACCGTCGACGCCGCGGCTCTCCGCGACCGCTTCGGCGACCGCGACGAGGTCCGGTTCGTGGGGCTTCAGGAGGTCGACGACGAGCCGCCGTATCGGTACTGTCATAGCACGGTGAAGACGGTCACGAGGGGCTTAACTCTGGAGTCGTCGACCCGCGGTCGAAGCCGCGGGTGTTCCCCGTTCATCCGTTCGTGAGCCGTTTCGTCGCGAGCGCAACCGCGACGTACGCCGGGAGACAGACGACGAGAGCGCCGCCGACGAGCGCCCAGTCGTCGAGGCCGAGCGGGACTGTGCCGAAGTACCGATTGAGCGGCGTGTACAGCACCAGCAGTTGGAGGAGAAGCGAGACCGCGACCGAAGCCGCGAGCCAGCGGTTCGAACGCGTCGGCGTCTCGCGCAGCCACCGGATGACGTACAGTTTCTCGAACTCGAGGACGACGAAGGCGGTGAACACCATCGTCATCGCGTAGGGCGTGACGACCGGCGACCCGTCGAGCGTCAGGAACATGAGCCCGAAGACGACGGCGAACGTCACCGTCCCCATCCCGGCGACGAGCGCCAGCATCGGCCGGTCGACGATTCCGCGGTCGGGGTTTCGCGGCCGGCGCTCCATCACGTCTCCGCTCTCGGGGTCGACGCCGAGCGCCAGCGCGGGAAGGCCGTCGGTGAGGAGATTGATCCACAGCAGTTGGACGGCCGGCAGGATGAGATAGCCGTAAATCGAAGCCAGAAAGACGAGCGCCACCTCCGCGATGTTCGCGCTCAACAGGTACGCGACGAACTTCCAGACGTTGTCGAAGATAGCGCGCCCTCGTTCGACCGCCCGCTCGATGGTCGCGTAGTTGTCGTCGAGGAGGACGACGTCCGACGCCTGCTTTGCGACGTCCGTCCCGCGGACGCCCATCGCGACGCCGATGTCGGCGTTTTTCAGCGCCGGGGCGTCGTTGACGCCGTCGCCGGTCATCGCGACGACGTGACCGTTCTCCTGGAGCGCGCGCAGGATTCGCACCTTGTGCGCCGGCGACGTGCGCGCGAAGACGGTGGTCGACTCGACTCGCTCTCGGAGCGCCCGGCCGTCGAGTTGTTCGAGTTCGTCCCCTTCGAGCACCTCGCCGTCGATACCGAGCGACCCGGCGATAGCCGTCGCCGTCCGGACGTTGTCTCCCGTCACCACCTTCACGGCGATTCCCGCGCGTTTCGTCGCGGCGATGGCCTCGGCGACCTCTTCGCGGGGCGGGTCGATGAGCCCCGCGAGCCCGACGAACGTGAGTCCCTCGTCGAGTCGCGCCGGCGTGTCGGTGTAGGCGAACGCCAGCACTCGAAGCGCGTCGTCGGCGAACTCGCCGACTCTCGACTCGATGCGTTCGCGCGAGTCGTCGGTGAGCGGTCGCCGACCGTCCTCGGTGAGGACGGAGTCGGCGTTCGACAGCACGACCTCGGGCGCACCCTTCACGTACCCGACGTCGCCGTGGACGGTCCCCATCCACTTCCGCTCCGAGGAGAACGACACTTCGCCGGTCCGCGGATGCGCCTCGCGCAACCGCGGCACGTCGAGACCCCACCGTTCGGCCGCTTCGACCAGCGCCCACTCGGTCGGGTCGTCGTCGGGGTCGGTCGCGTCGTTGCAGAGTGCAGCGATTCGAAAGAGGCGTTCCGCGCGGTCGAGGCCGTCGCCTCCCTCGCGGGTCGAGTCCCGTCCGCGAAGGTCGACCACGGTGTCGTTCAGCCAGACCCTGCTCGCAGACATCCGACCCTCCGTGAGCGTGCCCGTCTTGTCGGTGCAGATGACGTCTACGGCCCCGAGCGCTTCGACCGCGGGGAGGCGGCGGACGAGCGTGTTCTCGTCGGCCATCTTCCGCACCCCCAGCGCGAGCGTGAGCGTCACCACGGCCGGTAGCCCCTCGGGGACCGCGGCGACAGCCAGCGAGACTGCGGTGAGCGCCGCCTGAATCGGTTCGGTGTCTCGGTAGACCAGAACCGGCGCGACGACCGCCGCCAGGACGAGGACGCCGCCGCCGAGCCGTCGACCGAGCGTGTCGAGTTCCCGCTGGAGCGGCGTCTCCGTCTCGTCGGTCGCCGCGAGCTCGCGCGCGATCGCGCCGACTTCCGTCCCCATGCCGGTGGCCGTGACGACGGCGACGCCCCGTCCGCGAGTCACGTTCGTCCCCTTGAACACCATACTCGAACGCTCGGCGAGCGGGGTACCGGCGTTCACGGGCGTCTCCGATTTCGTGACCGGCGCGCTCTCGCCGGTGAGCGCGGACTCGTCGACCGCGAGGTCGGTCGTTTCGACGACCCGCGCGTCCGCAGGTACCACGTCCCCGCCGCTCAACACGACGACGTCACCGGGGACCAGTTCGGTGGCGTCGAGTTCGACGCGCTCGCCGTCGCGGAGGACGGTCGCCGTCGGCGTCGTGAGCTCTCGGAGCGATTCGAGGCTCTGCTCGGCGCGGTAGTCCTGGACGAAGCCGAAGACGCCGTTGGCGACGACGATGAGCGCGATGAGCGCCGCGTCGACGGCGTGTCCTGCCCAGACCGAGAGCGCGGCAGCGGCGACGAGCACCCAGATGAGCACGCTGTCGAACTGGGCGACGAAGATGGCCGTCGACGAGCGCTGACCGCTCTGTACGATGTCGTTCTCGCCGTGTCGTTCGAGTCGTTCGCGCGCGTCCGTCGACGACAAACCGCCGCGCTCTGCGTCGTAGGCGGACAGAACCTCGTCGGTCGGCTGACTGTGTGCGGACTCGGACACTGGGCGAGTGTACGACGCCCAACACATTGGTAGTACACCTGCGAGAGTGCGCCTCCGAAGGAGCGCGAGAGACGACGCTCAGAGCGTGACGACGAGGCCCCCGACGAGCGCGAGCGCGCCGAGGCCGACGCAGACCGCCCAGAAGGAGACTCGCCGGACGACGCGCATCAGCGCGTCGATGGAGAGATAGCCGACGACGGCCGCCGCGAGGAGTGCGACGCCCGCCTCCGTGAGCGTCACGTCGGCCAGCCCGTCGTCCAGAACGGCGATGAGGCCGCCGCCGAGCGCCGCCGGAATCGAGAGCAGAAACGAGAGACGGAACGACTCGGGACCGTCGTGACCGCGGAACAGCAACGCGCTCGCGGTGACGCCCGACCGGGAGACGCCCGGCAGGATGGCCAGTCCCTGCAGGCCGCCGACGAGCACGGCGTCGACGAGGTTCGGCGCGTCGCGCCCGGCGAACTCGAACCCCGAGGCGACGCGCTGGAGGACGCCGGTGGCGACGAGCAGCGCGCCGACGAGCGCGACGAACAGGCCGCCCGTCAGCGCCGACGCCGCCTCGACCAACAGGAGGTAGGCGCTGACGCCGACGACGCCGGAGACGAGCGTCGCGACGCCGAGAAACGACAGCGTCGGCGTCGCCGAGAACGCCGTGTTCGGTCGCCACCGCGGGAGGTCCGCGAGCACCGTCCGAAGTTCGTCGCGGTAGTACGCCGTCGCGGAGACGGCGGTGCCGACGTGTAGAAACAGCGCGAACGCGACGGCCCGCGAGGGGTCGCTCCCGACGGCGGTGAGCGCGAGCGCGATGTTGCCCTCGCTGGAGATGGGGAGCCACTCGAAGACGCCCTGCACGACGCCGACGACGAGCGCGACGAGGAGGTCACGGTCCATGACCTATGCGACGAGACCAGGTAGATGAGAGTTGCCCTTCGGAGGCGACGTGAGATTCGAGGCGACGACCCGGTGCGGGCCGAAGCGCCTATCCTCCGAACCGGCGTACTCGACGACGATGCTCCCTTGGGGTCACGCCGCTCTCGGTTACCTCCTCTACTCGTACGGGCTTCGGCTCCGCCGCACCGGTCCGCCGTCGGGACTGGCGGCGACGTGCGCGCTCGCCGTCGGCACGCAGTTCCCCGACCTCGTCGACAAACCGCTCTCGTGGACGTTCAAGGTGCTTCCGGGCGGGCGAACGCTCGCGCACACCCTGTTCGTCGCAGTCCCGCTCCTCCTCGCGGTGGCGTTCGTCGCTCGCCGCTTCGACCGTCGCCGCGTCGGCGACGCGTTCGTCGTCGGGTACGCCTCGCACCTGCTCGGCGACGTCCTCTGGCAACTCGGTCAGGGGAACGTTCGCGTGCTGGCCTTCCTCGTCTGGCCGCTGATTCCGGTCGACGAACCCGAGTACGACTACAGCATCGTCGAGTTCTTCCTCCAGCTGGAACTGACGGCGGGGGTCGCCTTCGGCCTCGTCGTGACGGTGGTCGGTCTCCTCCGGTGGTGGCGCGACGGGGCACCGCCGCTGCCGTCGCTCGGCCTCGAAGTCGCGCACACCGCCGAGAAATCGTCCGGCGAGCGTGAGTAGTCGCCGGCGAGCGTGAGTAGTCGGAGACGGGCGTCAGGGCTCGGAGACGGGCGTCAGGGCTCGGAACGAAACGCCGCCAGGTCGACGACGAACACTCGGCCGACGTCCGGTCGACTACCAGGCGTACTCCTCGCGCGGGTCTACGTCGTCGCGTTCGCGGTCGAAGACGTGTTCGCCGTCGACGAAGACGTGTCGGGTGCTCGATTCGATCTCGTAGAACGGGCCGTCCCAGACGGCGATGTCGGCGTCGGTACCGACGTCGAGGGTGCCGACTCGGTCTTCGATACCGAGGATTTCCGCAGCGTTCCGGGTGACGGTGTCGAGCGCCGCCTCCTCGGGGAGACCGGCGCGCACCGCGAGGCCGACGCAGACGTCGAGGTGCTGCTGCGGCAGGACGGGGGCGTCGGTCTGGATGGCGACCTTCACGCCGGCGTCGTGGAGGATGCCCGGCGACTCGAACGTGATGTTGCGCAGTTCGTACTTCGCGCCCGAGTACAGCGAGGGCCCGCAGACGGCGGGAACGTCGCGCTCGACGAACTCGTCGGCGACGAGGTGGCCCTCGGTGGCGTGTTCGATGGAGAGGTCCTCGATGCCGAACTCGTCGGCGATGCGGAAGACGGTCACGATGTCGTCGGCGCGGTGGGCGTGGACGCGGAGCGGTAAGTCGCCCTCGACGACTTTGGCGAGGTTCTCCATCCCGAGGTCGCGGTCGAACGGTTCACCGTCCTCTCGGGCTTTCGAGCGGCGAGCGACGTAGTCCTCGGCGTCCATCAGCGCCTGCCGGAGGGTGGCGGCGACGCCCGGTCGCGTCGATGGCTGGCGGTCCTTGCGCTCGCCGTGGAACCGCTTGGGGTTCTCGCCCATCGCGGCTTTCATACCGTCTTCCTTGATGAACATCTCGTCGGCGGTCAGGCCGTACGTTTTCATCGAGCAGATGACGCCGCCGACGACGTTCCCGGAGCCCATCCGCGCGGAGACGCTCGTCACGCCGTTCTGGAACGCGTGTTTCAGTTCCTCGTCTCGCGGGTGAAAGCCGTCGAGGGCGCTGACGTGCGGGGTCACTGAGTCGGTACCCTCGTTGAAGTCGCCGTCCTCGGGTTCGCCCCACTCGGCCATCCCGGCGTGGCTGTGGGCGTCGACGAGTCCCGGCGTGACGTGCGCGCCGCCGACGTCGAGTTCCTCGGCGTCGTCGGGCGCGGCCACCTCGCCGACGCCCGCGATTTTGCCGTCCTCGATGAGTACGTCGCCCTCGACGGTTCCCTCGTCGGTCGCCGTGTGAATCGTCGCGTTGCGGATGACAGTCGCGCTCATGGTCGGTGATGTGCGTACGCCTAACAAAGCGTTTCGATTCGAAACAGGGTGGTCGACAGTTCGAGGTACAGACGCTCGTCGACGCCGCCGAGCGGTCGCTCTCGTAGCGCGTCGTCCGCGGGCCGTCCGACGCCGACCGGTTCCTCGGACAGTAGTCTCGGAGACGGTCCCGCCGAGTCGCTTTCGCGGCGTTCCCGGACGCCGAACGCTACGCCCTGGCCAGCAGCACCGGAACCTCGACGGAGCGCACGACGCGGTCGGTCGTGCTTCCGAGGAGTTTTTCGGCGAGGCCGGAGCGTCCGGTCGCTCCGATCGCGACGAGGTCGACGTCGTGCTCCTCGACGTAGTCGACGATGGCCGAGTCGGGGGTCCCTTCGAGAATGACGCGCTCGTAGTCGACGCCGGCGCCCTCGGCGCGCGAGACGGCCTCGTCAAGCGCGTCGTCGGCCTGCTGTTCGAGCGTGTCCGAGAGCTCTTGGGCGATCTGTCCGGACGCCGCCGCCGACATCTCCGTCCCGACGTCGACGACGTGCAGGAAGTGGACCGTCGCGTCCTGCGGCGCGGCGATTTCGAGCGCCTCGTCGACGGCGGCCAGACTCGCGTCGCTCCCGTCTGTCGGAACCAGAATCGTGTCGTGCATCCCGCGAGTGTACCGGGCCGAGTGTGAAAAGCGCTTGACGACACACCGTTTCAGTGACCCGTCGTCGACGACGACGGTCGAGAACCAGTCTCCTCAGGTCCGTGACTCGCTCAGTCCGTCAGCCCGTAGCCGCGCTTGAACAACACGGTGTTGACGCCGACCATCGTCACCGCCATCAGCGACAAGACGCCGAGCGAGAGGTTCGGGTCGACCTCGGAGGTGCCGAGGAAGCCGAACCGGACGCCGTCGACCATGTAGAACATCGGGTTCAGGAGCGTCGCCGTCTGCAGGGGCCCCTCGGGGAGGTTCTCCAGCGCGTAGAAGACGCCGCCGAAGAAGACCAAGGGCCTGAGGATGAACTGGTTCATCATCGTCAGGTCGTCGAAGTCGTCGGCCCAGAGGCCGCCGACGATGCCGAAACTGGCGAACAGCACCGTGATGACGACGGCGAACGCGACGAGGTACAGCGGGCGCTCGACGCCGACACTCGTGAACACCGCGCCGACCGCCGAGATGATGATACCGACGATGACGCCGCGGAGCGCGCTCGACAGTGTGTACGCCCACACCATCTGCGAGTACGACAGCGGCGAGGTGAGCGCCTCGTGGATGTACTCGTTCCACCGGCCGTGGAAGATGGAGAAGGAGCCGTTCTCGAACGCGTTCGAGATGGCTCCCAACACGACGAGGCCGGGCAGGATGAACAGGATGTACGGCACGCCCGCGATCTGGCCGACGCGGTCGCCGAGGATGACGCCGAACACCGAGAAGTAGAGGACGTTGGTGATGAGCGGCGGGACGAACGTGTTGCGCGGGCGGCGGACGAACCGGAGAATCTCGCGGCGCGTCAGCGTCTTGAAGCCGGTCGGGAACACCGCCATCAGCGGTCACCTCCCGCGCCGGGCGCTGCCGCGGTCGCTCTCTCGGCCTCGCTCTCGTCGCCGTCCTCGTCGCCGACGGTTTCCTCGCCGCGCGTCATCTCGACGAACACCTCTTCGAGCGAGGTGCGCGAGATTTCGAGGTCGACGATCTCGAAGCCCTCGCGGTCGAGTTCGCGGACGACGTCCGGCGCGACCAACCCGCCCTGTCTGGCGGTGACGACGAGGCGGTTGTCTTCGAGTTCGACGCTCTCGACGTTGCCCTCGCCCGCCGCGAGCGACGGGGCCTCCGCGGGTGGGTTTCGCAACTGTATCTCGATGCGGTCGGCGCCGCGGTCCATCAGGTCCTCGGGGCTGTCGACGGCGACGATGCGTCCGGAGTCCAGAATCGCGACCTCGTCGCAGAGGCGCTCTGCCTCCTCGATGTAGTGGGTCGTGAGCAGAATCGTCGTCCCCTGGTCGTTGAGTTCGGTGATGAGTTCCCAGAGGTCGTGGCGGAGCTGCACGTCGACGCCCGCGGTGGGTTCGTCGAGGATGAGCAAGTCGGGGTCGGTGATGAGCGCCCGCGCGAGGACGAACCGGCGCTTCATCCCGCCGGAGAGCCAGTCGAAGCGCGTGTCGCGCTTCTCGTAGATGCCGACGCGCTTGAGCACCTCGTCGGCGCGCTCGCGGGCTTCCTCGGCCGGGATGCCGTGGTAGCCCGCCTTGTGCTCCAGCACCTCGCGGATGGGGAAGAACCGGTCGACGTTGAACTCCTGCGGGGCGAGGCCGATGGCGTCGCGCGCCTCGCGGTAGTCGTCTTCGACGTCGTGGCCGAACACCTCCGCGGTCCCGCCGCTCTTGCGGACGAGACCGACGAGAATCGAGATGAACGTCGTCTTCCCCGCGCCGTTGGGACCCAGGAGACCGAAAAACGAGCCCTCGGGCACGGTGAGCGACACCCCGTCGAGCGCCTGTACCCCTTCGTACCGCTTCCGCAAATCGCGAACTTCGATGGCGGCAGTCATTGTCGGTCGTCGGCGACGGAACGGATTAAGGTCAGCGAAGGGGGAAGCAACGCGGTGTGGTAGCGCCGGTCACGACGGGTGAAACGGGTGGTGGAGCGTCGAAGGAGGGGCGAGCATCGGCGCGACTCACCGACGGCCGTACTGTCGGGGGCGACTCCGACTACTCCAAGTGGTGGTACTCCAGTTCGTGACCCTCGTCGATAGCCTCCTGCACCTCCTCGCTCGGCAGACCGGCCGCACGGTCCCACAGTGCTATCCCCGTGTCGCCACGGCGGGCGAGGACGTTCTTGCGCCACTCGTCGCGTTTCTCGGGGTAATCGGTGCGGTAGTGCGCACCCCGCGACTCCGTGCGGCGCTTCGCCGACTGCAGGACGCCGTCGGCGACGACGAGCATGAACGAGAGGTCGACCGCGTCCTCGAACGCGCGACTCGTCCGGTCGCCGTCGAGACGGAGGTCGGTCGTCTTCTCGCGCAGCGCGGCGAGTTTTTCGAGTCCCTCTTCCAGCGATTCCTCGTCGCGGAGGATGCCTGCGTCATCCTCCATCACACCGCGGAGTTCAGCGAGCAACTCGGCGGGCGTCGTGTCGCCGTCGCTCTCGGCGAGTTCTGCGAGCGCGCGAAACTCGCGTTCGGCGAGCGTCCGCATCCCGGCGGGCAGCGACGGCTCGCCGTCGGTCGATTCGTCGACGACATCGGCGACGTGCTCGCCGACGAGTTTGCCGATGGCGACCGTCTCCGCCAGCGAGTTGCCGCCGAGGCGGTTCGCGCCGTGGACGCCCGCGACGGTCTCGCCGACGGCGTAGAGGCGTTCGATGCGCGTTTCCCCCGTTCGGAAGTCGATGTCGACGCCGCCCATCGAGTAGTGCGCCGTCGGCGCGACTTCCACCGCCTCCTCGGCGAGGTCGATACCGAGGCTCTGGAACCGCTCGTACATCTTCGGCAGCCGCCGTTCGATGAACTCGCGGTCGTGGTGAGAGATGTCGAGGTAGACGCCGCCGTTCTCGGTGCCACGGCCCTCTCGTACCTCCTGAGCGATGGCACGAGCCACCACGTCGCGGGCGTCGAGTTCCATCTGGTTCGGCGAGTAGTCCTCCATGAACCGCCCATCCTCGACGTTGAACAGGCGACCGCCCTCTCCTCTCACCGCCTCGGTGACGAGACGACCGGACCACTCCTCCTCCCAGCCGGGGTCCTGGACCATCCCCGTCGGGTGGAACTGGACGAACTCGAGGTCCAGCAGATCCGCGCCCGCCTCGTACGCCAGCGCCTGTCCGTCGCCGTTGTTCTCCTCGTCGCGCGAGGAGTGGCGGTCGTACAGCGACGAGTACCCGCCCGCCGCGAGCACGACGTGATTCGCCTCGAACAGGACGAAGTGGCCGTCGTCCATGTCGTAGGCGACCGCGCCGTGGACGCGCGCGCCGTCAGACAGCAGACGCGTCACCATCACGTTCTCGCGGTACGGGATTTCGAGCTCCCGGGCTCTGGAGACGAGCGTCTCCAGCATGGCCTCGCCGGTTCGGTCGCCGACGAAGCAGGTCCGGCGGAACGACTGCGCGCCGAAGTAGCGCTGGTCGATTTCGCCGTCTTCGGCTCGGTCGAACGGCATGCCCCACTCGGCGAGCTCGCGGATGCGGTCGGGCATGTGCTTGGTCGTCAGTTCGACCGCGTCGGGGTCGTTGACGAAGTGACCCTCGTCGTAGGTGTCGGCGGCGTGGATTCGCCAGTCGTCCTCGGGGTCGAGGCTTCCGAGCGCCGCGTTGATGCCGCCGGCGGCCCACGTGGTGTGTGCGTCGCCGTGCGAGCGTTTCCCGATGACGAGGCTCTCGACGCCGCGCTCGGCCAGTTCGATGGCCGTTCGCGCGCCCGCGGCCCCCGCGCCGACGACCAGCACAGGTACGCGTACTTCCTCGTACTCGGGGACGTCGCCGCCCTCGTCGGACGGGTCCGTCGGCGGTGTTAGTGTCATGGAGCTAACCAAGTAGGAGTTAGTGCCGGACACGCCTAAGGCCTTCGCGCTCGCGTGCGCGAGAGGGAGCGGCTACAGCGATGAGCGGCTACAGCGATGTTACCGCGGTGTACGGGAGTTGAATGACAGACCGTGACACACACCGACAACGTTTATGTATTAACCGCGTGACGTGTCCCGTAAGCGCCCGCAGAAGCGGGCACGGTGAACGATGCTCAGCCAGACCCACCACACCACGTCGCCCACTCCCGCCACCGAGCGGCCGGCGAGCGGTGTGTCCACCGGCAACTGCGCCGGAGTTGGGTCTGGCCCATCCAAGCCGTACGGTCGGTTCGACTCCGTCATCGCGTGAGCGCGCGACGCCCCCGGCGTCTGCGTATCCAGCGCGGTCGTCGGAGTCGAACCCCACGGTTCATTCTCCGGCGACTATCGACGGCAGCGACGCGCGCGTCTCGGACCCGCGCGTCGGCACCGCGGCGCGTGCCGCGTCCGCCGTCGCCCGACGAAACGTCTTCCGACCGAAGCCGCCGCCTCGCGCGGTGGGGTCGGTAGCTCAAGCGGCCAGAGCGGTCCATCGAGCGGACAGGTGAGGAATCGACTCCCTCCCGACCCCCTCATGTCAGTGCAGAAACTGCCTTCCGTGTCGGCGTCAGCCGACCTGACGGTGTTCGTCTCGCGTGACGCCTCCGGCGACCTCCGGACGGCCGTCCGCGAGCGACTGCGAAAGCTAGACGGCGTGACGAACGTCGAGGCGTTCGAGCTCTGCGGCCTCCGGCCCGGCCTGAACGACCTGACGGTCGAAGTCCGCGCGACGCTCGTCGTCGAACTCGACGTGGACGCCGGCGAGGGGGCGACGGCGCGCCGAGACGCCGCCGCGCTGGAGGCCCAGCTGTTGGACAGTTTCGGCGTCAAACGGGCGTCGGTCGTCTCGGAGGTGCGCGATGTCCGCGACGCGTGAGCGCGGTGAGCGACGTGGTGCGCACTCTCCGCGGTCCAGCGGTGGGACACGCCGGGCGATTCCGGCGGAGGTGGGTTCGACTCCCATCGGAGAGCCTTCTTCGTATCAGGTGACCGCAGTAGTGTGCTTTCGACCATCTCGTCCGCCGAGATGCTGAGACGCCGAGACGTTTTGTTGGTCGCCGCCGAAGGAGTGGTGTGACCGAATCGGCGGAGACACCCCCCAGCGCGGTCGAGAGGGCGAACGGAGGAGGCGACACCACCTCGGCGGGCCGAGTCGCCGAGCACGCGGAGACGCTCCGTCGACTGCGACGCCTCGGCCGCCTCCTCGACAACTCGATTCGGATTCCGGGGACGAACTACCGCATCGGTCTCGACCCGATAATCGGCTTGATTCCCGTCGTCGGCGACGTTCCAATCACCGCGGTGTCGGCGTACATCGTCGCCGAGGCGGCCTACCTCGGGGTTCCGAAGGTGACGGTGCTTCGGATGCTGTTCAACCTCGCCGTCGACGCCGTCGTCGGGTCGGTCCCCGTCGTCGGCGACCTCTTCGACGCGGTGTGGAAGGCGAACGCCAGAAACGTCCGTCTCGCCGAGGCGCGCCGCGCCGACCCGCGAGCGGGCGAGGTGGACCGACGGTTCTTCACAGTCGTCGTGGGCGGGCTGTTCGTCCTGTTGCTCGCGCTCGGTGTCGTGTCGACGCTGGCGGTGCTGTGGCTCGTGGGGCAGTTGGTCTGACAGCTCACCGGCTCGATTTCGCCAGTTTTCGGGGCGTAGACTACGTTTCGGTCGATACTAACGGCGTACTGAATGCGGAGGTGTCTGCAGCAGTTCGTCACTCGCATCCACGTCGGTCGACCCAGCAATCGGGTACGACGAACGGGGCCGAGGTTACGGGAGCGCCGTCCGGAGATCCTCGCAGAGGTCGTCGGCGTCTTCGAGACCAACGGATACCCGGACCAACGTCTCGGGAATCTCCGCTGAGTCCACACTGCGACTGAACTCGTCGGGAATCATCAGCGACGGTACCTCGATGAGGCTCTCGACACCACCGAGACTCGCTCCCGGCGTGAACAGTTCGAGTCCCTCGACGAACGCCTCCAGTTCGACGAGTGTGCCGTCGAACTCGAAGGAGAGCATTCCGCCGTACCCCGACATCTGTTCGCTCGCCAGACCGTGTTGCGGGTGGCTTTCGAGACCCGGATAGCGGACACGAGCGACCCGGTCGTGGCTTTCGAGGAACCGGGCAACCGCCGTCGCGTTTTTCTCGTGGTGTTCCATCCGCGCGGGCAGCGTCTTGATACCTCTCGCAACGAGGTAGCAGTCGAACGGCGAAAGCATATTCCCGAGCCCGACCCGCTGTGCGAACGCCAATCGCTCGAAAACCTCCCCGTCGTCGGTGATAACGGCTCCGCCGATCGAGTCGGAGTGCCCGTTGAGATACTTGGTAGTGCTGTGAACGACGACGTCGGCACCCAGTTCGAGTGGGGCCTGGTAGTACGGACTCGCAAAGGTGCTGTCCACGCCGAACAGCGCATCGTGGTCGTCGGCGATATCGGCTATCGTTCGGATATCGCACAGCCGAATCAAGGGGTTCGACGGTGTCTCTGCCCAGACGAGGTCCGTGTTCGCGTCGACTGCATCGGCGACGTTGTCGGGGTCGCGGACGTCAACGAAGTCGACGTCGACGCCGAGATGTCCGGCCATGTGTTCCGTGAGGAGCTTTTCGGTTCCGCTATAGACGGAGTCCGAGGAGACGACGTGGCCCCCCGGGGGGACCAGCGACAGCATCGTCGTCGACGTGGCGGCCATCCCGGAGGCGAACGCCAACCCGTGTTCGCCGCCTTCGAGGCGGGCTAACTGCTCTTCGAGGGCTGCCCGGGTCGGGTTGCTCTCGCGCGAATAGTCGTGTTCGTTGGCGTCCTCCCCGCTGGTCCACTCGAACGTGGTCGAGAGGTGGAGCGGCGGGACGACGTCGTTCGTTCCATCCCCGCGAGGACGCGTCTCGGCTTTGGCTGCGCCGACTGCGATGGTCGCGAATCGGTTCCTGTCGGACTGGTTGTCGTGTCGTGTCATCGAATACTCACCACGGAACCTCTCGGCCTCGATTTAGAGAAGCGTTCAGAGGGCTGTTCTCAGTCGCGGAAAATAGGTGTGGAGTTTCCGGCGAGGGGGGCCAGAGACCCAAACCCGCCTCAGTGATGGGTCGGCGAGTCGGTGGGCCCAACCGTCGTCTGCTCGCGGGGGGAAGCGTCTTGTTCCCGGGGACGACTGGATAGTCCAGATGTATTTGGTAACGTTCCGCCTCGCTCCCGGCGAGTACGATGCGGAGTTTCACGAGTTGAACGACGTGATACAGGCGGCTGCCGAGGACACGGAGGGATATCTGGGCAAGCAGACGTGGCACGCGCCGGACGACGAGGAGGTTCTCGTCGTCTACTACTGGGAGTCGTCGGACGCACTCGAGTCGTTTGGAGCGGATGCGGACCACAAACGCGCGAAGCAGCGGTGGACGGAGTGGTACGATGCGTACGAGGTCACCGTTACGGAAGTCGTTGAGACGTACGGAAGCGGGTTCGGTGACGATGCGAGCCCGCTCGTGTAGGGGTCGTCGACTGGTCGATTAGCTCCGCACAGGAAACTGCGCACCGTCGAGTTCGGCGACCGAGCCGTGACCTGTCGTCAATCCGAACACCGCGTAGTGGTTGCTCGAACCGAGCGTCGGGGTGGGCCGGACGCTGCCGACGACGGTTGAGGCACCTCACCGCACGAGGTCCCCAGTTGACTTGCGTCAGTCTCCTCAGTCGTCGCCGAACGCCGTGTTACGCCGGGCGCTGCTGTCGGGGACGTAGACGTTCTCGGCGTCGTAGCCGCGACCGACGCGCGCCTGCAGGCGAACCATTTCGTCGAACGCGTCGCCGCCTTTCAGCAGCGCGAACCCGCCGACGATGAGCGCGAAGCCCGCGACGGTGCCCGCGGAGAGCGACTGGCCGAGCGCCGCCCAGCCGACGAGCGCGGTGACGACGGGGACGACGTACTTCACGAGGCTGATTTCGACGGCCCCGAGGCGGTCGAGCAGGTCGAAGTACAGCACGTAGCCGACGGCGCTGGAGACGAGCGCGAGGTACGCGAGCGCGGCGAAGGCGGTCGGCGTCCACGACAGAGCCAGCGGTGGGGTTTCCCCGAGCAGTCCGCTGACCGCGTGGAGGAACGCCGCGCCGACGAGCATCATCCACGCCTGCGTCGGCACCAGCGACAGCGGCGCGTCGTAGCGCTCGGTGAGGACCGTTCCGAGTGCGAAACTCACCGCCGCCAGCGCGAGGAGAACGATGCCGACGAGGTCGCCGCCGAGCGTGCTCCCGCCGGTGGCGACGACGACGACGCCTGCCAGCCCGAGCAGGACGCCGACAGCGCCTCGCGCGTCGAGTTGCTCGCCGGGCAGCAGAAACCGGGCGAAGAGCGGCGTCAGCACGGGCGCGGTACTGGCGACGATGGCGGCGATGGAGCCGCCGACGTAGCGCTGGCCGGAGAACAGAAACGCGAAGTTCAGCCCGATGACTAACAGACCGCCGACGGCGACGAGTCGCCACTCGGCGAACGTGCGCGGCCGCCAGCGGTCGCTGCGGGCGACCGCGAAGGCGAACAGCGCCGCGCCCGCGACGTCGTAGCGGAGCGCGGCGAACAGCACCGGCGGCAGCGTCGTCAGACCGGCGTCGATTGCGAGATAGGCGGTACCCCAGATGACCGAGAGCGTCAGGAACAACGCGAGATTTCGATAGCGGCTCATTCCGATAGGTGGTAGCGGGCGTAAAAGACGGGGGCACAAGAAGCTTCTCGCAGTCGTGATACCGCGGTTCATCCGGGACCGTGATACATAGTGAACGACCGTTTGAGTCGCCGAGCGGCCCCGGGGGACGCCCGTCGAGGCCGGCCGCCGAATAGCAAGACGGAAAGGAACGCCGACGCGAGTACCGTCTATGGGAATTCTCGACGACGCGCGCGCGCTGACCGAGGGCGGGCCGCTCTGCGACGCCTGTCTGGGCCGGGTGTTCGCCGACCGAAGCTACGGACTCACCAACGCCGAGCGCGGCCGGTCGCTCCGCGTCGCCGCGGCGTTGGAAGACGACGAAGAACCCGAGAGCGTCGACCCCGCCGACTGCTGGGTCTGCGAGGGGCTCTGCGGACGGTTCGACGAGTGGGCCGAGCGCGCCGCCGCGACGGTCGAGGGCAGCGACGGAAGCGAGGGCGAGACTGTCGAGTTCGAGACGTACCAGGTCGGCACCCGAGCGCCGCCGCTCGTCGAGGAGAACGAGGCGCTGCTTCGGGAGATGGCCGGTCTCCCCGGAGACGCCGGCGAACCGTTCAAATCGGAGTTCAACCGCGAGGTCGGCAAGCGGTTCGGCCGCCTCACCGACACCGTCGTCGACTTCCAACGCCCCGACGTGCAGTTCGTCCTCGACATCGACTCCGACACCGTCGAGACCGAGGTGAACTCGGCGTTCGTCTACGGTCGGTACCGAAAGCTCGTCCGCGACATCCCGCAGACGGAGTGGCCCTGCCGCGAGTGCGACGGCAGCGGTCGACAGGGTCGACAGACCTGCGACCACTGCGGCGGCAGCGGCTACCTCTACGAGGACAGCGTCGAAGGCTTGAGCGCGCCCCTCGTCCTCGACGTGATGGACGGCGTCGAGGCGCTGTTCCACGGCGCGGGCCGCGAGGACGTCGACGCGCTGATGCTCGGGACCGGTCGCCCGTTCGTCGTCGAAGTCAAGGAACCCCGACGCCGCGACGTCGACGTCGAGCGCCTCGAAGGCGACATCAACGCGTTCGCCGACGGAAAGGTCGAGGTCGAGGGACTCCGCCTCGCCGAACACGACATGGTCGAACGGGTGAAGGGACTGGACGCGAGCAAGACGTACCGCGCCGAAGTCGAGTTCGACGCCGACGTGAGCGAGGCGGCGCTCTCGGAGGCCGTCGAGGAACTCACCGGCGCGACTATCGAACAGTACACGCCGCAGCGGGTCGACCACCGACGCGCAAACCTCACGCGAACGCGGCACGTCTACGACGCGAGCGCCGAACTGGTCGACGACCGCCACGCGACGGTCGAGATACACGGCGAAGGCGGCCTCTACATCAAGGAACTCGTCTCCGGCGACGACGGCCGAACCGAACCCAGTCTGGCCGACCTGCTCGGCGTCTCCGCCGTCGTCACCGCCCTCGACGTGCTCGCCGTCGAAGGCGAAGACGAACCGTTCGAGCGCGAGGAGTTCTTCAGGTAGCTCGCCGCGGACGAACAACGTCTCACCGCGCGATAATGGTCAACACGATTATCAGTTATCGCGTTTTACAGTAACGCAGACGCCGCCGGACGGTGCGAGAATCCGCTCTCACGCACGCGAGCGTACCTTCATGAGCAACTCGGTGGGTGCCGCCGACGGGTGGACGCCCGCAAATCGTCCGCGTGCCGACGTTCCGGCGGCGTCGCTCCTGTTACTCGACCGTCGGTAGTTCGGAGACGGAGGCGGCTCCGAGTCGGCAGAACTAGTTAATACCAACGCAATCATAGCAAGAATTATTACCGGCTGCGCTTAGCCGTCGCATGGGTGCTGACGGACTGCGGGAGGACGCTGACACACCTGCGGTCGGACGGAGGTCCACAGCATCCACCTCTGGTTGACACACCTCGCCTCCCGCGGGGCCTCCTACGACAGCGACATAATAAATTATTGTCATACCACTCACTCACTGACACAGTTTCCGTATCTGTCGTATCTCGCGAGACGCGGACAGGTGACCGACGCGGACGGAAACACCTTAGCGTTCGCCGCGAGAGGCGCGACCATGCAACTCGGTGCCGACGAGGCGGGGAAGGGTCCGGTACTGGGGCCGATGGTCGCGGCGGCGGTTCGCGCACCCTCGGCGGCGCTGCCGGACGGACTCGACGATTCGAAGCGGCTCTCGCCCGCGAGGCGGGAGTCGCTCGCGGCGCGACTCCGCGAGGATTCGGCGGTGACCGTCGGCGTCGCCGTCGTCACCCCCGCGCGCATCGACGACCCGGAGACGGACATGAACGGCTTGACCGTCGCCGCGCAGGCGGAGGCGCTCGCCGCCGCCGCCGAGAACGGCGACGTCGCCGTCGTCGACGCGGGCGACGTGGACGAAGCGCGGTTCGGTCGCCGGGTTCGAACGGCCGTCGAAGCCGACGGTCGAACCATCGACGTGCGGTCCGAACACCGCGCCGACGAGGCTCACCCGGTCGTCAGCGCCGCGAGCGTCGTCGCCAAAGTCGAACGCGACGCCCGCGTGGCCGCCATCGCCGACGAGTACGGCGAAGTCGGCAGCGGCTATCCGAGCGACCCGACGACGCGAACGTTCCTGCGGGAGTACGTCCGCGAACACGGCGCGCTCCCCGACTGTGCGCGGGCGTCCTGGCAGACCTGTGCCGACGTGCTAGCGGCCGCCGAGCAGTCGGCGCTGTCTGAGTTCTGACGGACGAGTCAGAACACGCCGAGTTCGAGCGCGCCGAAGAACAGGCCGAAGAAGACGGTCGTTGCCAGGAGGACGATCATCAGGTAGTCGAACGCGCCTTCCGGTGTGCCGAGCGATGGTAGGTGCATATCCACCGGTTCTACGTCCACCGCCTTGTGCGTATAGGATTCGAGTCGGACGAGGGGGCGAAAAGTCGCGTCGAATCAGACGTTCAGGCGAGAACCGCCTCGAAACCGGGTGAAAGGCGAGAAAACCGAGAGAAATCTGGGCGTCGGAACCCGTTCAGCGGTCGGTCAGAAGCGACCGCAGGATGTCACCGTAGGCCGGACGGGTGACGATGACCCCGACGAGCACACCGAGGATGGTGAAGATGGCGAAGCCGCGGAGGTCGCCGAGCGACAGCACGGCGAGCGGACTCATGGCGATGATGGTCGTCGCGGCGGCCGCGCCGATGACCCAGAACGCCTTCTTGAACCGCGACTGGAACACCTTTCGAGAGCGGACGTCACCTTCGGCCATCACCTCGTCGGCGATGATGATGAGGTCGTCCACCCCCGTCCCGATGACGGCGATGAATCCGCCGATGACCGCCAGGTCCAGCGGGTAGCCGAGCCACGCGGCCGCGCCGAGCAGGATGACGACCTCCGAGAGCGCGGTCAACACCATCGGCGCGGCGACGCGCGCGGAGCCGTAACGGAAGAAGACCACGCCGCTGACGGCGAGGACGGCGATGATGCCCGTGATGAGCGAGTTGATGCGGAAGTTCTCACCCTGCGTCGGCGAGATGTACGACGAGGTCCCCTCGCCGCCCGGACCGATGTCCAGCGGCGCGGGGAGCGCGCCGGCGCGGAGGTTGATAGAGAGCTGCTGCGCCTCCGAGTAGTTCGCCGTCTGGAGGACGAACTGCGGGTTGTTCTCCCACTGACCGCTCTGCATGTCCTGTGCGAGACCCGGACTCATTCCGGCGGAGTAGATTACCTCGCCGTCCACGACGGTCAACAGACACGGCTGGGTGCCGTTGGGGTTCTCGTCGTACGTGCAGGCGGAGCCGCCGTTGCCGGCGACGCCCGTCTCGACCATCTTCTCTTGGAACTCGGGCGCTTCGGACTCGCGGATCACGACGGGCACGTTCGGCGGCGTGCTGCCCTGACCCTGCTCGGCGTTGCCGATGTCCTGGAAGTCGCCCTGTTCGAGCACCAGTTCGCGGCGGTACTCGGTCGAGCCGTTCCCTTCGTCGGGGTAGTAAGCCTCGACCTGTACCTGCCCCTGCTGGCTGACGAGGTCGAGCACGTCGGAGCGCTGCTCGTTCGGCACTTCGATGAGGACGAAGTAGTCGCCGGTCGACGTAGAGACGACCCGCGCGGAGCCCCCGGAGAGCCCCGCCTGGTTGATCTTGTTGCTGATGACGTCGACGGTCTGCTCGCGCGTCTCCTCGGTGACGCCGTCGCGGACGTCGCCGTACTCGTAGCCCGCAGCGTCGAGCGCCGCGGCGAGGTCGTCGGTCGTGACGTTTCGGGTCGTGACCTCGACGGTCGCCGGACGGTCCTGCGTCGGCTGACGAACCGTCACGTCGGTGACGTCGACGCCGTCGAGTTCGTCGGCGACGTTTCGGCTCACCTGCGGCGTGGAGTCGTTCTCGAACTCGACCTCCTCGGCGGTGACGCCGACGAGCGGCGCGCGGATGCGCGTCCCGCCGGAGAGGTCCAGCCCGTAGACGAGGTTCGTCGGCCCGTCGCTGGCTCCGGCGACGGTATCGTTACCGACGGTCTCGTTGCCGCCGTCGCCTCCGGCGGCCCCGCCGGCGGGGCCGAACAGCGCGACCATACTCGCCGCGAGGAGGACGACGAGGAGGATGACGCGCCAGTTGTCGCGGAGCGCGCCCATCAGCGCTTCACCCCCTCGAACTTGTACCAGCGAAGCAGACTCAGGTTCAGCAGGTACGTGTTCATCAGGTCGGCGGTGAGCCCGAACACGAGGATGATGCCGATAGCCGACAGCAGTTGGATGCCGAACAACGTCGCCGTGATAGTCATGACGACCATCGCCGCCAGCGACGTGAGCGTCATCGTGACACCCGTCCGCATCGCGCGGTACGTCGACTCGTAGAAGTCGCCCGACCGCCGCAGGATGTGGTCGTTCAGGAGGATGTCGGAGTCGACGCTGTACCCGATGAGCATCAACAGCGCGGCGACGGTCCCGAGCGACAGTTCGATGCCGAGTGCGTTCATCATCGCCACCGGGATGACCACGTCGGAGAACGCCGAGACGACGACGGCGATGGAGGGGACGAACGTCCGAAACAGCGCGAAGACGACGAGACTCATCCCGACGAACGCGACGGCGATGCCGCCGAGCGCGAGTTGCTGTGAATCGCCGGCGAAGCTCGCAGACACCGTCGATAAACTCTCGATTTCGAGCTGTTGGGCCGCGTCGTTCGGCGGGTTCTCTACCGTCTGTTCCAACTGCGCGGGGTCCGTGCCGGGGCCGAAGGTGACGACGTACGTCCCGTCGGAGGGGACGGACTGAATCGACTCGATGTCCGCGTCGAACGCCCGCTGGATGACCTGTTCGGCCTGTCCGTCGGGCGCGTCGACGGCGAGTCGCACCTCCGTTCCGCCGGAGAACTCGGTTCCGAGCGCCACGGGCGCGCCTGTCGTCGCGAACGTGACCGCGATGACGAGAAGCGCGAGCGCGAGGACGGCGAGCGGAACCGCCGCGAGTTGGCGATTCGTGTACCGGGTGTAATCGACCTCCGGTACGTCGAATGCGACCATGCGGGGCGGTAGTCAGCGCGTCGAATAAGCCTTCTTAAATTCCCGTGCGCTCTTGTGCGTCGGTCACGTACGGCTCTCGATGGCCGAACCCACCCACACGGACGACGGAAACCGCCGGACGGACGGCGGGAACAGCCGGACGGGCGACGGAAACAGCCGGACGGACGACGGAAACAACCAGACGGAAGACGAGAACGGTCGACGAACCGCGACGCGGGTCGTCCTCTCGCACCCGAAGAACCTCAGCGACTGGGGTCGCGACCAGATTTCGTCCGACCGATACCGGGGCTACCTCCGGCGAAAACTCGATGCGGCCGCCGTCGGCGACACGTTCGAGACGTTCGTCGACGTCGGCTGTTGCGGCGACAGTCTCGACGTCCCGTTCCGCGTCGAAGCCGTCGAGGGCGGCGAGTTCGTCGGCGACGAGACGGAGGTGGCGTACACAGAACGCGACGAGACGATGGAGGGCGGATGGCGCGTGCAGAGTAAAGCGGGGCCGACGGGGTGAGCGCTGCGGCCGCCCAACCGACGAGGTGAGCGCTGTGGTCGCCCAACTGACGGAGTCGCGCGTCGCTCGTGGCACGCTGTGACATCCGCTAACGCGGACCCCAAACGTCTTAACCGTCTCCGTATCCTTCTTAAGCTATGAGCGAAGAAACCGGGCGTCGAAACCTTCGAATGCCCAACGACGACGAGCTGTTCGCGGTCGTCACCGAGCACAACGGTGGCAACCACGTCCGCGTCCGCTGCAACGACGGCAAAGAGCGCATGGGCCGGATTCCCGGCCGCATGAAGTACCGCACGTGGATCAACGAGGGCGACGTCGTCCTCGTCGAACCGTGGGACTGGCAGGACGAGAAGGCCAACATCGAGTGGCGCTACACCGACCAGGACGCCGAGCAGCTCCGCCAAGAAGGCCACATCCAGTAATCGATTTCTCCGGACGGCGCGGCGAGCCGTCGATGCGCAACTGTCGCCGACGTGACGTTCTCGGCATTTTCGAAACCCGACGAGCGACGCGTCTCCGTTCGCGCGACGCCGTCACGGCATGTACCGGACGACGACGACGCCGGGCGACGAGCGTATCTCGACCCGATTCACGCCGAGTCTCGCCGCCCGCGACAGCAGTCCCTCCTCGTCGTCGAGCACGTCGGCGACGGCCTGCTCCGTCGTCTCCTCGGGGACCGTAACCACGTGAATCTCGCCGGTACCGGCGCGTTCGCGGCGGGTGAGTTCGCCCGTCGGCTGGTCGGCGGCGACGTCGCGGGCCATCGTCGTCGGCGACTCGTCGCTCTCCTCGATTCGGAGCGGGCGACGCGATTTTACCTCTACGAGTTGCCACGTGACGTTCATCGGCGGGTCTGGCGCGACGACGCCCTCGACGGCGTCGTGTCGTTCGACGCCGGGGTTCGACGCCAGCGCGTGGACCTGCCCGTCCTCGACGTCTTTCAACACGGCCGTCTCGTCGTCGGCGGCGGTGACGAGAAACGTCCCTTCCTTCGATTCGTCGTTACTCATGCCCAGCGATAAGTCGCCGCGACGTTTTTCGGTTTCGTCGTCTCGGCGGTGTGCGGCGTCGTGACAGAGTCGACCGGAGACGCTCGCCGCGTCACCGGAGCCGACGGTGGAGGCCGAAGATGAAAAGCGCCGCCGAGAGCGGCGGGACCAACCCGGCCACCTGCGGGAGTCCGTAGAGGAGTTCGACGAGCGGCGCGAGCGGGCCGGTGACCGGCGTCTGCAGGTCCGGCGGGACGGTGATCACCGCGCCGACGTACAGCGAGGTGAGGAAGACGAACCCCGCGAGTCCGAGTGCGAAATCGTAGTGTTCGTGCTCTCGGGTCTCCTCGCGTCGGTGTCGTCGGGCGACGAACAGGGTCGGCGCGAGAATCGGCGCGACGAGGAGCAGTCCGACGACGGCGTAGAACGACCGCGAGAGCGTCAGCTGTCCGCCGCCGAAATCCGCCGTGTTGGCGATGAGGACGACGAGTCCCATCGCGACGACGAGCGTGAGAAACAGCGCGACGAGCGCGCTCACGGCGACGTAGAGGCGGAACAGCCACGAGGTCGAGTGCGTCAGGGCGTACGGGAACGCGCCGAAGACGCCGTTGTAACCGTCGGCCATCGTCGGCGCTTGGGACCGGGGGCGATTAAGCCGATTGGTCCGGAGTCGGTCGATACCACCTCGAAGGCGTCGCGGGTGAAGACAACGCCTTTGGTGTCGGCGCGCGCGCGTTCGGCCATGTACGTCGACCTCGGCAACGTCCTCGATTCGACGCCCGGACTGAGCCGCGAGCAGTTGGAGCGCCTCGACGAGCGCGTCGCCGACGCCCACGAGCGCATCGAGCAGGGTCGCGCCGACGCCGAACACGGCTACGCGGCGCTGAATCTCCCGGAGACGACCGACCCCGACGAGATTCGTACCGCGGTCGAACCGTTCGGCGACGCAGAGGCCGTCCTCACCGTCGGCATCGGCGGCAGCGCCCTCGGCGCAGCAACGGTGTCGGAGGCGCTCGGCGGCGACGTCGAGGCGCACTTCCTCGACAACGTCGACCCCGAGGCGACGACCGCGCTGTTGGACTCCCTGCCGCTGGACGAAACGGCGGTCAACGTCGTCTCTCGCTCCGGCACGACGGCCGAGACGCTGGCGAACTTCCTCGTCGTCCGCGACGCGATGGAGTCGGCGGGCGTCGACTGGACCGACCGGACGTTCGTCACCACGGGCGAGGAAGGCAACCTCCGCGAGTTGGCCGAGAAACACGACCTGCCCGCACTGAAGGTGCCCGACGGCGTTCCGGGCCGGTTCTCGGCGCTCTCCACCGTCGGCCTCGCCTGCGCGGCGATTCAGGGCCACGACCTCGACGCGATTCTCGCTGGCGCGGGCGACGAAGCCGACCGACTCTCGGGGTCGCTGTTCGATTCTCCCGCGTACGCCTACGGCGCGGCCGCATACGCGCTCGACCGCCGCGGCGCGACGGTCAACGCGATGATGCCCTACGCGGAGTCGTTGGAGTACTTCGCCGAGTGGTTCGCGCAACTGTGGGCCGAGAGCCTGGGCAAGGAGGGCGTCGGCCAGACGCCCGCGCGCGCGCTCGGCGCGACCGACCAGCACTCGCAACTCCAACTGTATCGGGCGGGACGTCACGACAAACTGGTCACGCTCGTCCGTCCGCGCGAACGCGAGGACCGGCCGATTCCCGAGACCGAGTTAGAGGGGCTGTCGTACCTCGGCGGCTCGACGCTCGGCGAACTGCTCGACGCGGAGTTCGAGGCGACGGAGGCGAGTCTCGCCGCGGCGGGCCAGCCCAACGTCCGAGTCGAACTCGACCGCGTCGACGAGCGCGGCGTCGGCGAGTTGCTCTACGGGATGGAGGCCGCCTGCGTGCTGTACGGCGAACTTGAGAACGTCTCGACGTTCACCCAGCCCGCCGTCGAGTGGGGCAAGCGCGCCGCTCGCGGACTGCTGGGCGGCGGCGACTTCGAGGAGGCCGACGCGGTGAGCGACAAGACGCGACTGGAAATCGAGTAGGCGGTCTTCTCGGTCTTCGCTCCGCCTCGGGGCGGCATCCCCGACCGGTGCATCTATTCGGCGTCGGCGAGTAGGTACGACGAGCAGATGCAGTCAGACCCATCCCCGCAGACCTCTCGATCACAGACGCATCTACAGGCCGCAGCGAACGTCGTCTTCGTCGTCGCCGGTGCGTTCGCCGTGGGTATCGCCGTCTCGCTCGTCGGCGTCTTGTTGCTCCAACTCCTCGGCGTGTCGACGCAGACACCCCTACCACGCGCCGTGCTCGCCTCACTGCAGTACGTCGGGTTCGGCATCGCGGCGTACCTCTACCTGAGCCGACGAAACGAGTGGCACATCGTCCGCTGGCGCGTCCCCCGACTTCGGGATTTCGGGTGGATGGTCGGCGGCCTCGTGATTCTGGTCTCCGCGCTCGTCGGCGTCTCCGTCGTCATCCAGCAACTCGGGATTCAGGTGGCGGCCAACCAGGTAATCACGACCGGCCAGCAGAACCCCGTCTACTTCCTCTACATGATTCCGGTGACGATGCTGTTCGTCGGCCCGATGGAGGAACTCATCTTCCGCGGCATCGTCCAGGAGAAACTCCGCCGCACCTACGGACCGGCCGTCGCCGTCGTCGTCGCCAGCGCCGTCTTCGCCGTCGCCCACTGGCTGGCGCTCGTCGGCAGCAGCGGCGGCAGAGTCGCGAGCATCGCCGTCATCTTCGTCCTCGGGGCGGTGCTCGCGCTGTTGTACGAACGAACGGAGAACCTCGTCGTGGTCGCCGTCGTCCACGGGCTGTTCAACTCCTACCAGTTCCTCGGCCAGTACGCTATCGCGACCGGACTGATTCCCGGCGCGTAGAGCACGGAACTTCTCGGCGCGTAGAGAACGGTACGCAGTCGGTCGGCGTCGCGGCTACGCCGGGTTCTTCCGGGTGAGGTCCGACCCGCAGATGGGACAGCGGTCGTGTTTCTCGTCGAACTCGCGGCCGCAGCCGGCGCACTGGAACCGCCAGTTGCGCTGTTCGTCGATGCCGTCGCGGGCGATGACCTTCACCGAGACGCCGAGGTGTTCGGCGACGTTCTGCATCGCGTAGTCGTCGGTGACGAGCGTCGCGTCGAGTTCGAAAGAGGTGGCGAGCAGCCGCATGTCGGTTTCCGAGAGCACGTCGGCGTCGCCGGTCTCGGTGGCGGCGCGGCCGATCGTCTCGACGGCACCCTCCGCGGGGATGTGGATGTGCATCCCCGCGCCCTCCATCGCGTCGAAGCGGAAGGCGTGTTCGCCCTCTAACTCGGCCTGGACGTCGGGAATCGAAGCGGTCTGCTCGTCGGTGTGGTACTCGTGGATGAACGCCGAAGAATCGAGGACTTGCATCTACCTAGCGCTGGACGACGATGTAATCTTTCACCGCTTTGACGTGGCTGACCGGGATTCGGAAGCGACCCGCGTCGTCGCGGTCGAACGACCCCGTGTCGACGCCGAGCGCCTCCTCGTCGGGGGTGACGAGCAGGTCCGAGAGCGCGCCCGTCTTGTGGTTCATCGTGATGTTGTACAGCATGCCGAGTTCGGTCCCGTCCGAACCCATGACGGCTTTGCCCGAGAGGTTCTCGGCGAGTATGTCGGCCATAGCCGCCTATTCGAGTCCGGTCACATAAACGCCACGGGGTCGTCTGACGAGCGTCTGTCGGGACCCGCCGCGTCGAACGTCCAACCCGAGACGAACGTCTCTTTTTCGTGTGTCTCTCCGTCGATGAAATCACCGTCAGACGGAGTTGAAACACTTAACTTCGGTCCCCGATATTCGACGGATAAGAGAACTTCTCCGGGGCGATTTTCATGTCAGATACGGACCAGCCACCACAAGCCGAGACGCTTCGCACACCCATCGTCGCCGTTCTGGGTCACGTCGACCACGGGAAAACCAGCCTCCTCGACAAGATTCGCGGGTCAGCCGTCAGCGAGGGCGAGGCCGGGGCGATTACCCAACACATCGGGGCCACCGCCGTGCCGCTCGACACCGTGTCGGCGATGGCCGGCAGCCTCGTCGACCCCGACGACTTCGATTTGCCCGGCTTGCTGTTCATCGACACGCCGGGGCACCACTCCTTCTCGACGCTTCGCTCGCGCGGCGGCGCGCTCGCCGACATCGCCATCCTCGTCGTCGACGTGAACGACGGCTTCCAACCGCAGACCGTCGAGGCGCTCGACATCCTCAAGCGGACGGGGACGCCGTTCGTCGTCGCCGCCAACAAAGTCGACACCACGCCGGGGTGGAACCCGCAGGAGGGGTCGCCCATCAAGCCGTCGTACGACGGTCAGAGCGACCGCGCGCGACAGATGCTCGACACCAACCTCTACGAGATAATCGGCCAACTCTCCGACGAAGGGCTGTCGGCTGACCTCTACTGGCGCGTCCAGAACTTCCAGAACAACGTCGGCGTCATCCCCGTCTCGGCGATGACCGGCGAGGGGATTCCCGACCTGCTCGCCGTCCTGATGGGCCTCTCCCAGCGGTACATGAAAGCCGAGATGGCCGTCGACATCGCCGGTCCCGGCGCGGGGACGGTGCTCGAAGTCAAGGAGGAGCGAGGCTTCGGCGCGACGCTCGACGTGGTGCTGTACGACGGCACCGTCCGCGAGGGCGACACCATCGTCGTCGGCGGCACCAACGGCCCCATCGTCACCGAGA
This sequence comes from Haloprofundus sp. MHR1, assembly GCF_005155585.1. Taxonomy (NCBI): domain Archaea; kingdom Methanobacteriati; phylum Methanobacteriota; class Halobacteria; order Halobacteriales; family Haloferacaceae; genus Haloprofundus; species Haloprofundus sp. MHR1. The sequence continues at coordinate 249,755 of NZ_CP039833.1, read as the reverse complement.
TTCGTGCGCTGTTGCAACCGCAACCGCTCGCCGAGATTCGCACCGAGAAACGCTTCGAGCGCGTCGACGAAGTGAAGGCCGCGGCGGGTGTGAAGATCGCCGCCCCCGACCTCGACGAGGCGATGGCGGGCGCCCCGGTGCGCGTCGTCAGAAGCCGCGACGTCGACGACGTGATTCAGGACGTCCAGGCCGAACTCGCCGAGATAGAGGTCAGCACCGAAGAGGAGGGCGTCGTCGTGAAAGCCGACACCCTCGGCAGTCTGGAGGCGATGGCGAACGCGCTGAAAGAGGCCGAAATTCCGATTCTCCGCGCGGAGGTCGGCGACGTGGCCCCCCGAGACGTGGCCGTCGCCGGAACCGCCCGCGAGGACGAGCACAAGGTCATCCTCGCGTTCAACGTCGACGTGCTGCCGAACGCCGACGACGAACTCGACCACAGTAACGTGCGGCTGTTCGACGACGACGTCATCTACCAACTCATCGAGGAGTACGAGGCGTTCGTCGACGAGCGCAAGCGCGCCCAGCAGGAAACGGTGCTCGACAAGATCGTCCGCCCGGCGCGCTTCCGCATCCTCCAGGACCACGTGTTCCGTCAGAACGACCCCGCCGTCGTCGGCGTCGAGATAATGTCCGGGACCCTGAAGAACAACATGCGCGTCGTGAAGTTCGACGGCGACAAGCCGACGCGAGTCGGCCAACTCTCGGGCATCCAAGAGCAGGGCGAGGACGTCAAACAGGTCCGCGCGGGCAACCGCGTCAGCGTCGCTATCGACGGCCCGACGGTCGGCCGCCAGATAGACGAGGGCGACGAACTGTGGGTCGAACTCCCCGAGAAACACGCGAAGATTCTCGAACAGGAACTGTCGAGCGAGATTCCGGGCGACGAGTTGGAGGCGCTACAGGGGTACCTCGACAAACACCGCCGCCGCGACCCGTTCTGGGGGAAGTAGACCGGTCGAATCGACCGCCGAGTAGCCGGCGAGACGTGACGACTGCGGCGGTGACGGTTCGTACGTTACGCAGAACCCCCCAGTTGGTCACGAGTGCGTGACGTGAAGTGAAATTTTAGTAGTCCGCTCCCGTTACTGTCTCGTGAGGTGGTGAGTAATGAGTGTCAAAATCGACAGACCCGGTAGTACCGCCGTTCCGACGACGCGCGTCTCGCGCTACGACCTGCTGTTGGCACTCATCCCGACGTTGCTGTTGGCCGGCCTCCTCGCGGGACTGCTGTCGACACTCTCGCTCGCACACGGTGCTGCACTCGGCGGCCTCGTCGCCGCGACGCTGGTAGGGTACGGGTTGTTTGTCGATTCGCCGGTCGACCCGACGACCCGACCGCCGGGCGGCGCACGCCGTGCGAAGAGCCACGACAGATATCGACGGTAGCGAAAACGCGGCGTCGCGCGGCGTCCTCTCTCCTGTGACGTGACCGACGAGCCGAGAGAACGCTCTCGGCGGTCGGGATACCGGAGAGAAGACCTGAACGACTGTTTATCGCGCTGTCGGCGTCATGCCGTCGCCGACGGCGGCCATCGCCTGCATCGCGGCGCTCGCGGCGAGTCCGCGGGCGACCTCGCGGCGGTCGTCGTCGTCGAGGCCGGATTCGAGGTCGTCGACGTCGGGGGTGAATCCGGCGCTGACGGCGTGGCCCGCCGGGGGGTGGACGGCGACGGTCGCTCGCGGACCGTTCGAGTCGTAGGAGAGCTCGGAGCCGATAGCGTAGCCGTCGGGGAGATACTCGCGGGTCTGGGCGACGATGCTGGCGACCGCTCGGCGGAGCTGTTGGCGCTCGTCGCCGGTAAGCTCCGTCGACAAATTCGGCTGGTCGGTGTCGACGGCGTCCGGAACGCCCGCAAAGGGGGTGTTTCCGTTCATACTAACTCAATCGTCCGCTTTAGGCGGTAACCGACTAAAAAGGCGTCGGCAGGAGCAAACCTACAGAATCGGTTCGCTCTCCCCGTAGGCCGCGACGACGAGCGCCGTCGTGTACTCGCCCGAGTCGGCCTCGGCGGACGCGACCTCGACGCGTTCCTCCTCGAACGTCCACTCTCGGAGGTCGCGCCCGGCGTCGAGACCGGCCGTCACCCGCTCGCGGACGGTCTCGGCGTCGGTCTCGCCCGCCGACTCGTAGAACAGCCCCGGTCCGGGTCCGGTCGTCCATCCGAGGCCGGCCGAGACGCGACCCGGTCCGGCGGCGGTCGCGCGCGCCTCGACGACGGTGAGCCGTTCACCGGCCGGGCCGAGGTCGGGTGCGGTGCCGACGTACTCCACGTCGGCGTCGGCGGGGACGACGGAGGAGACGGCGACGAGGTTGTAGTTGTGGATGTTCGCTTCGGCGAGGGCGGCGTCGTACGACGACATCGGCGTCGGGCCCGTGGCGACGCCGCTCACGACGCGAATCGTGCTCATTACCGGAAGACGAGGCGGCGAGAAGTAAGCGCTTGCGAAAACAGGTCGGTGGTTAGTACTGGTAGTCGGTGAACTCGCCGACCGGGTCGTCGTCGGTCTCGACGAGTTTCTCGCGGGCGTCCTCGAAGTCCTCCATTCTCACTTCGGTGCGCTCGTCGCGGATGGCGAACATCCCCGCCTCGGTGGTGAGGCTGGCGATGTCCGCGCCGCTGAACCCGTCGAGGTCGTCGGCGAGCGCTTCGAGGTCCACGTCGTCGGCGACGTTCATCCGACTCGTGTGGATTTCGAGGATGCGCCGACGGCCCTCCTCGTTCGGTTTCGGCACCTCGATGAGGCGGTCGAACCGCCCCGGTCGGAGGATGGCCTCGTCGAGCATGTCGAAGCGGTTCGTCGCCGCGATGATGCGGATGTCGCCGCGCTCCTCGAAGCCGTCCATCTCGCTGAGCAACTGCATCATCGTCCGCTGGACCTCGGCGTCGCCGGAGGTCTTCGAGTCCGTCCGTTTCGAGGCGACGGCGTCTATCTCGTCGATGAAGATGACGGCGGGTTCGCGCTCGGCGGCCAGGGAGAACAGGTCGCGGACCAGTCGCGCCCCCTCGCCGATGAACTTCTGGACGAGTTCGGAGCCGGCCATCTTGATGAAGGTGGCGTCGGTCTGGTTGGCGACGGCTTTGGCGAGCATCGTCTTGCCGGTGCCCGGCGGGCCGTAGAGGAGCACGCCGGACGGCGGGTCGACGCCGACCTCCTCGAACAGTTCCGGCGAGGCCAGCGGGTCCTCGACGGCCTCTTTGACCTCCCGAATCTGCTCCTCGATGCCGCCGATGTCGTCGTAGGCGACGTCGGGTGACTCGTCGACCTCCATCGCCTGCGCTCGGGCGTCGGTCTCGTCGTCGAGGATTCGCTGGACGGCGAAGGAGTCGTTGATGGCGACGCGGTCGCCCGCCTCCAGTCTGTTCTCCAGTTGCGGCGACACCTCGGTCAGCACCTCCTGGTTGTTGCCGTGCTGTTTGATGACGACGCCGTCGCCGGTCACCTCCTCGACGGACGCGAGGTACAGAGACGCCTTCTTCAGGGTGTCGTTGCGGCGTTTCAACTGGTCGACCTCCGACTGGAGGTCGCCCATCCGGTCGTCGGCTTCTGTCAACCGTTCGTCTAACTCCTCGTTGACCTGGACGATGCGTGCGAAGTGCTTCTGCATCGCGGCGAGCCGCTCGGCGTCCGACATCTCTGGGTCGAGGTCGAGCCGGGGGCGGTCGGGGAGCGAGGGACTCCGAGACATTATCTACCCGAACCATGGGGATGCGCGTAAATGGGCCTTTGGGTCACGAAACTCGGCAGCGAAGTTACACGAAAACCGGCGAGCGGCCGAGAGCTGTCGGGTTTCCGAACGCCGCCGACGCTAGAGCACGCCCGCCTGCTCGGCGCGGGCGACGACGTTCTTCGCCATCTTGTTCGTCGCCTCGTCGACCATCTCGCCGTCGACGGAGACCGCGCCGCGGCCCTCGCTGGTCGCCGTCTCGTAGGCGTCGACGATGCGCCGCGCCTTCTCGGCCTCCTCGGTGTCGGGAGCGAACACCTCGTTGGCCGGCTCGATTTGGCTCGGGTGGATGGCCCACTTGCCGTCGCAGCCGAGCAGACTCGCGTGCCGACAGGAGTCGCGGAATCCCTCGGTGTCCTCGATGTCGGCGAACGGCCCGTCGATGAGCTGGAGCCCCCGTGCCTTCGCGGCGTGGGCGAGTCGAGCCAGCTGGTAGTGCCAGTAGTGGCCCGGGTAGTTCTCACCGCTGCCGATGGTGAGTCCGGCTGCGCCGACGCTGGCGGTGTAGTCGCCGGGACCGAACACGAGCGACTCGATTCGCTCGCTCGCGGCGGCGATTTCGGGGGCGTTGTTCATCCCCTCGGCGCTCTCGATCTGGGTCTGCAGCCCGATTTCGCCCACCGGGAGGCCGTTGTTCGCCTCGACCTGCGCGAGCAGGTTCTCGACCGTTCTGACCGTGGCCGGGTCGTGGACCATCGGCACCATGATGCTGTCGAGGTACTCGCCCGCCTCGCCGACGACCTCGATCACGTCGTCGTACCACCACTGGGTGTCGACGCCGTTCATCCGGAAGCACGGGCGCGTCTCGCTCCAGTCGTAGTCGACGAGGCCCTCGACGACGTTTCGGCGCGAGTCGATCTTCTCGTTCGGCGCGACCGAGTCTTCGAGGTCGAGGAACGCCTCGTCGGCCCCGGAGTCGGGCGCTCGCTCTATCATCTTCGGGTCGCTGCCGGGCGTCGCCAGCTGGCTCCGGCGCAGCGTGACGTCGGGCATCTAATCGCCTCCCTCCGTGCCGATGGGGTCGGTCTGTTCCTCGCTGTAGCCCGCCGACTCCTCGATGCGCGACCGGGCCTCGGCGTCGAAGCGCATCTCGGTCTCCTGATACCGGTCGACGAACGAGAGTTCGTGGTGCGATTCGGTCGGGTGCCCGAGGTAGCGCGATTCGAGGTCGAACTGCGCCTCCTCGCCGTCCTCGGCCAACTTCTGGAAGTCCTCGTAGACGGCGTGTGCGCCCGAGTGGAGGCCGAACAGCGTGATGAAGATGTAACCGTACCCCAACTCGCCGAGTTCGGCGAACGTGAGGGGGTCGTCCTCCTCGGACCACGCGAACGACGACGAGTAGTTGAACGCCAGCGTCAGGTCGGGGTGGGTCTCGTGAATCTCCTCGGCGTAGCGAATCGCGTCTTCCCGACTCGGGTCGGGCATCTCCGGCCAGACGATGTCGACGCCGGCGTCGGCGTAGATGCGCCCGCGTTCGAGATGTTCCTCCCAGTCGCCGTTCGCCGAACCGTACGCGTCGGTCCGGGCGATGATGACCGTGTCCTCGGACTGCTTGGCGTCGACGGCGGCCTCGAAGCGCGCGCGGGCCTGCTCTCGGGAGACGATCTGCTTGCCCGCGATGTGGCCGCAGCGCTTCGGCGTCGTCTGGTCCTCGATGTGGATTGCGGCGGCCCCGGCCTTCTCGTACTCGCGGACCGCCCGGCGGACGTTGTGAACCCCTCCGTAGCCGGTGTCGCAGTCGGCGACGACCGGGATGTTGCAGGCGTCGACGATACGCTTCGCGTTCTCGACCATCTCGGTCATCGACACCATCTCCAAATCGGGGAAGCCGAACTGGCCGAGCACGGTGGAGTAGCCGCTCATGTAGGCGGCGTCGTGACCGGTCATCTCGGCGAGGCGCGCGTCGAGCGCGTGGTAGAGCCCGGGCGCGAACACGTACGGCTGTTCGTCCAGCTTTCGGCGGAACTCGCGGCCCATCGGGTTGTCGAGGTCGCGGGTCGTGATGGCGTCGCCGGTGGGCCGCTCGTCACTATCGCCCGGCGGCGTCTCGCCGTTCTGGCTCATCGGCGTTCCTCCGGTCGGGCCGTCTCGGTCTGTCGCTCCTGTCTGTCCAGCGCGCGTTCGAGCCGGGTGATCTGACGCTTCAGGCTCGTCAACTCGGTCCGGAACTCGCGTCGCGTGTCGGTCGTCTCGTCGGTCTGGATGAAGGGGACCAGCGGCGCGTCCGCCTCGCTCTCAGTAGGTCGCATCGAAGTGGTTCGAATGGTGGTCTGCGGCGTTCGGCGGTCGGTTCTCGTATTCTGGTCGCGTCGCGTCGGATCGGTGTAGGTCATATGGGTGGTCTCGGTCGCTGAATCGGTCGGCTGTCGGTTCGAGAGTCGGGCGCTGTGCGGGTCGTGGGATGTACGTGTACTGCCATGCTGATTCACCGCATCAGGAGGGACTGGGAAATGAGCAATAAAGGTAATGATTGATAATGATAATATTTGTTAATGGCTTATTTCGCGTAAGAGGTGTCTAAGTGATGGATGTTATCATCTAACACGGTTCGGCGAGAACACGAGAGTATCGAAGCGAAAGCAGAGAGGAAAAAGCAGAGCGACGGCTATTCGAGGTCGAGCAACTCGGCGACGCGGTCGAGGTAGTCGCCGTAGACGCCCAGCGCGTCCTCGATAGGCTCCGGAGAGGTCATGTCGACGCCCGCCGTCTCCAGTACTTCCATCGGGTACGCGCTCCCGCCCATCGCGAGCGCCTCGCGGTAGTCGGCAGCGGCGTCATCGCCCTCGTCGAGGATGCGCTCGACGACGGCGACGGCGGCGCTGATGCCCGTGCTGTACTGGTAGACGTAGTAGTTGTAGTAGAAGTGGGGAATCCGCATCCACTCGCGGGCGATGCGGTCGTCGACCTCGGCGGGTTCGTAGAACTCCGCTTTCAGGTCACCGTACAGTTGGTCGAACGCGTCGGGGGTGAGCGGTTCGCCCGCCTCGACCGCCTCGTGAATCTGGAGTTCGAAGTCGGCGAACATCGTCTGGCGGTACAGCGTCGAGCGGAACCGTTCGAGGTACTCGTCGAGGACGTGGCGGCGCAGTTCGTCGCTCTCGGCGTTTTCGAGCAGGTAGTGGGTGAGAAGCGTCTCGTTGACCGTGCTCGCCACCTCGGCGACGAAAATCTCGTAGTCGGCGTACTGCCACGGTTGTTCGTTCTTCGCCAGCTCGGAGTGCATCGAGTGGCCGAGTTCGTGCGCCAGGGTGAACATCGAGGTGATGTCGTCCTGGTAGTTCATCATGATGAACGGCTGGGTGTCGTACGTGCCCGAGGAGTACGCCCCGGCGCGCTTACCGCGGTTCTCGTACACGTCGACCCAGCGGTCCTCTAATCCTTCGGCCATCCGCTGTTGGTACTCCTCGCCGAGCGGTGCGACGGCCTCGACGACGTACTCCTTCGCTTGCTCGTAGCTAATTTCGGGGCCCTCCTCGCCCGTCAGCGACATGTAGAGGTCCCACATCTGGAGGTCGTCGACGCCGAGCGCCTGCCGCTTCAGGTCGGCGTGTCGGTGGAGTTTGTCGAGGTTGTCGCGGACCGTCTCCAGGAGGTTGTCGTACACCTCGACGGGGACGTTCGGCCCGTCGAGCGCCGCTTCGCGGGCGGTGTCGTAGTTACGGGCTTCGGCAAGTTTCACGTCGGCTTTGACGCTGTTTTTCAGCGAACTACCCACCGAGTTTCTGACGTCCTCCCACTCGTCGTAGAACTGCTCGTGGACCTCCTTTCGGAACTCGCGGTTCGGATGCTTCTGGAGTTTCGTGAAGTTGCCCTGCGAGATCTCTATCTCGTCGCCGTCGGGGTCTTCCACCGTCGGGAACGTCAGGTCGGCGTTGGCGAGCATCGAGTAGAAGTCGCTCGGCGCGCCCATCACCTCCGAGAGGTCCGCGAGCAGTTCTTCGACCTCCTTCGAGCGCGTGTGCGGCTTCGCCCGGAGCACGTCGTCGAAGTAGTGTTCGTACTCAGCGAGCGCGGGTTCGTCGTCGACGTACGCTCGCACGTCGTCCTCGTCGAGCTCCTGCAGTTCAGGTTCGACGAAACTGGCGGCGCTCTGAGCGTTCGCCGCCAACGACTGCGCCCGCGCCGACAGCGCCTGATACTCCTGGTTCCGGGTGTCCTCGCTGGCTCGGAGCTGCGCGTAGGAGGTGACCTTCGAGACGTCGCGCATCACCGATTCCAGCAGTTCGAGCAGTTCGTACAGCGTCTCGGCGTCCTCGGCCGCTCGACCCTCGTAGGCCGCGATGTCGTCGATGCGCGACTCGACGTCCGCGTACGCCTCGTTCCAGTCGTCGTCGGAGGCGTAGATGCTCTCCAGGTCCCACTTGTACTCCTCGTCGATGTCGCCGCGTTCGGGAACCGAACTCATGGTTGGAGGTTAGCCGGTGCGAGGGTAAACTTTGCCAAGTCGAAACACGGCAACAGTTGCCGAGGAGTTCTCGGTGACAGGAACGCCGGACGGGAGAGCGGCGGACGACGGAGCCGAGGCGAGACAGCGACTTCCGCGAACCGAGCACCTATGCCACGGTGTGCCCAACCGCGGGCTATGTCCGAACAGGAGACGACGCCGGGCGACGCCGCAGTGGCCGGCGACGCCGCAGATACGACAGACGGGTTCGCCGCCGCGATTGGCCGCACGTGGACCGACGACCGGCCGTGGAACTTCATCACCGACCTCACCGCACTCGGCGACCGGATGGGCGGCAGCGCAGGAGAGAGACGAGCGGCCGACCTCGTCGCCGACGCGTTCGAGGACGCGGGCGTCGACGACGTCGGACTCGACACGTTCGAGATGAACCAGTGGACACGCGGGTGGACCGAGCTCGAACTCACCGCGCCTGTCGAACGGCCGTTCGACGCCATCGCGCTTCCGTACTCGCCGTCGGGCGACGTGGAGGCCGAACTCGTCGACGTGGGCTACGGCACGCCCGACGAGATAGCAGCCGAGGACGTCGACGGGAAGATAGTCGTCGCGAGCACCACGACGCCCTCCGGCCGGTTCATCCACCGGATGGAGAAGTACGGCTGTGCGGTCGAGGCGGGCGCGGAAGCGTTCGTCTTCGTCAACCACATCGAGGGCCAGCTACCGCCCACGGGCTCTCTCACCTTCGGCGACGAGGGGTCGGTCCCGGCCGTCGGCGTGAGCAAGGAGACAGGCGCGTGGCTGAAGGAGTACGCCGCGAACAACAGTGGGGAGACCGGTCGCCTCCGTATCGCCGTCGAAGCCGAGACCACACCGGGAGAAAGTCAGAACGTCGTCGGGCACGTCGGACCGAACACGGACGAGGAACTGCTCCTGCTCGCGCACTACGACGCCCACGACATCGCCGAAGGCGCGCTCGACAACGGCTGCGGCATCGCCACCGTCGTCACGGCCGCCCGGATTCTCGCGCAGGTCGACCTCGACGTCGGCGTCCGCGTCGCCGGCGTCGGCTGCGAGGAGATCGGGCTCTTGGGTGCCGAGCGCGTCGCCGAGACGACCGACCTGAGCGAGGTGAAAGCCGTCGTCAACGTCGACGGCGCGGGGCGGTTCCGCAACCTCGTCGCGCTCACGCACAACTCCGACGCGATGAGCGCCGCCGCCGAGCGAATCGACGAGTCGACCCGTCAGCCGATAAACGTCGACGACGCGCCGCACCCGTTCAGCGACCACTGGCCGTTCGTGCGCGAGGGCGTCCCCGCGTTCCAACTCCACAGCGACAGCGGCGAGCGGGGCCGCGGCTGGGGTCACACCCACGCCGACACCCGCGACAAGGTCGACGACCGCAACATCCGTGAGCACGCCATCCTCACGGCGCTGCTCGTCGACGACCTGGCGACGGCGGACGCCCCACGACTTGACCTCGACGACCTCGCCGCCACGTTCCGCGAGAACGATTTCGAGGTGGGGATGCGCGCGGCCGACCTCTGGCCGGCCGAGTGGGAGTGACTACGCTCTCGTCCCGTCGAGCACCGTCTCGCAGACGCGCGTTCTGACCGCGCTCTCCACGCGCGACGCGCCGAACACCTCTTTCACTGTCGTTATCGCGTCTTCGTCGCGCTCGAACTCGACGCCCGGGTAGTCGACGTCGGTGAGCACCAACCCGCCCGCGGGTGCGGGCGGAATTCCCTCGCGGCCCTCCAGCGAGTCGGCGGCGAACGCTCGCTCGATTCGCTCCGTCGGCGCTCCGGAGCCGACGATACGGACGAGCGAGACGACCCGGCGGACGAGTTCGCGGGCGAACCCCGGCGCGGAGACGGTGAGAACGAGAAACTCGCCGTCGCGCCGGAGCGACCCCGACAGCTCTCGAACCGTGTTTCGGTCGTCGGGCGTGAGATTGTCGAAGTCGTGTTCGCCGCAGAGCGCCGAGAGCGCCGCCCGCGCTCGGTCGTCGTCGACGGCGGCGTAGGGGTCCGGCGTCGGGTAGTCGGCGTCGTCGCCATCGCCGCCGTCGCGTCCACTGCCTGACGGCGCGTAGAGGTGGTACGTGTACTCGCGCCGAGTCGCGTCGTGCGTCGCGTGGAAGTCGTCGGGAACGTCGGCTGCAGCCCACGCGCGGACGGTTCCCGGGAGCTCGCTGTTGACCGCTCCCGGCGTACACCAGTCGGGACAGTCGAAGGCGACGGTCTGCGCGACGGCGGAGACGCCAGCGTCGGTACGTCCCGCGGCGGCGTAGCCCGACGGCCGATGGCGCGTCTCGTCGTAGACGCCGAGTTTCGCCAGCGCGTCGAACAGCGCCCCCTCGACCGTCGGCACGTCGGGCTGGCGCTGGAAGCCGTAGTAGGGCTGGCCGTCGTAGGCGAGGCGGAACGCGCGCATAGCCGACCGTTCGGACGAGAGAACTTTAACGAGGACGACTCGCGTCGTCGGTCTCACTCTCGGTGTCACGGACGGTCAACACCGGAACGGGGGCGTTTCTGACGACGCGCTCGGCGACGCTCCCGAGCACCACGCGCCTGACGCCGCGGCGGCCGTGCGTGCCGACGACGACGACGTCGACGTCGTGACCGGTCGCGTAGTCGACGATGGCGCTGGCGGGAGAGCCGTGTTCGACGGCCGTCACGACGGGGACGTCCACGGCCGCTCCGGCTTCCGCAACGGCGTCGACGGTCTCCTGCGCCTGCTCTTCGAGCGCGTCGAAGACGGGCGTCGCCCGGATGTCGACGTCGGTGTACACCCTCGTGTCGACGACTGTGAGCGCGTGGAGCGTCGCTCCGTACTGTTTCGCGAGGTCGAGCGCGTGGTCGACTGCCGCCTCCGAAGGGTCGCTGCCGTCGGTGGCGACGAGAATCGTATCGTACATCGTAGATCACCATGGAGGCCTACAGCACGGAGATACGTGTGTGTTTGCTGGCCGGTCGCGCTACGGTCGACCGCGAACGGCGTCGACCGCGCGCAGTAGCACTACGTCGACGGCGCCGAACACGCCGCCGACGAGCGCGCCGACGGCGGCCGAGACGAGCGCCGCGAGCAGTCCGATGGCGAGCACCGCGAGCACGGACGCACCCCCGATGACCAGAAAAGCCGAAGAGGCCACCAGTGGAGCGAGGAGGAAGCAGACGCCGGTGACGCCGCCCCAGAGCGTCGCCCGTTTCGCGGCCGCTCGGGAGTCGAACCCGTCTCCGTCCCACGCGCCGGCGAGCGCGCGCCGGTTGGTCCACCACGTGAGCGCCCAGAGGTACGCAAAGACGCCCAGTCCGACCGCGGTGTTCAACCCCGAGAGGAGCTCTCCGAGCGGCCCGGCGACGTGGAGCGCGACGACGAGAACGACCACCAGCGCCGTGACGTGAAACGTCGCGAGACCCCAGACGGCCAGCGCGGGGAGCGGTCGCCTCCCCTCGGTCTCTGCGTCCGGTCCGTGTCGGTTCTGCCCTCTGGTACACTCGCCCACCGGCGGCTCAGCCATGCGCTAGCACCTCTCCGAAGCCGACGAGTGCGAGCAGCGTGAGGGTCGTAACGCCGTAGACGGTTCGGAGACGAGTAACCGAGATCGCGTCGTCACTCGGTCGCCCCGCCGCGAACGATATCCACAGCGTCCGGACCGCCGACCCCGCGAGAAACGCCGTCAGTATCGCCAGTTTGAGTGCGAGCGTCGTCCCCCACGTCGTCTCCAGAGGGGAGACACCGGGTCCGAGCGAGCCGAGATTCCCGACACCGGCGGCGACGACGACGCCGAGCGAGCCCCAGAAGAGCCACTCGTAGGTTGCTGCGACGGCGAGAGCGGTGTGCGCGGGGTCGATGCGGCCGGTCGAATCGGCTCGGTGGCTCGCCGCCCACGTCAGGGCGGCACCGCCGACGGCGACGGCGACCCCGGCGACGTGGAGCCACCGAACGAGGAGGGCAGTCGGATGCGAGAGGACCATCCGTCGGCGATACGTGTAATTGAAACATAATTATTTCCCAGAACTGGTTTCTCGTCTACGACCCGGAGAGCGAACACGCGCCCCCGCGGACCGCCGTTCAGACGTAGTCGTCGTACCGCGGCGCGTCGCGGTCGCCGGGGAAGTCGTCGACGGGCGCGGTCGTCTGTTCGCCGCTCTCCATCTCCTTCACCGTCACCTCGTCGTTCTCGAGGTCCTGCTCGCCGACGATGACGACCGTCTCCGCGCCGATGCTGTCGGCGTAGCCCATCTGCGCGCCGAAGCTCCGCCCCGAGACGTCGGTCTCGACGGTGTTGCCCGCCGCGCGCAGGTCGCGGGCGACGCGGCTGGCGACCGACCGGGTGTCGCCGACCGAGAGGACGTAGTAGTCAGTCGAGGCCGCTCCCTCGGGCCAGACGCCCGCGCGTTGCAGGAGGAGGTTCAGCGGCGCGTGGCCGGGCGCGACGCCGACGGCGGGCGTCGGCTGGCCGCCGAAGCTCTCGATGAGGTCGTCGTAGCGCCCGCCGCCGAACACCGAGCGGCCGACCTCGCCCGTCGAGTCGAAGCACTCGAAGACGACGCCGGTGTAGTAGTCCAGTCCGCGGGCGGTCGTCAGCGAGACGGTGCAGTACTCGCGCGCGCCGAAGTCCTCGGCGGCGGCGAGCACCTCGTGGAGGTTGTCGACGGCCGTCTCCACGTCGTCGCCGCCGAACTCCGCGATCTCGTCGAGGTCGCCGCCCGCGACGAGGGCGTCGAACTGCTCGGCGTCGTCCCACGAGAGACCCGCGTCGGTGAGAAGCCCGAGGTACTCGGTCTCGTCGACTTTCGCGCGCTTGTCGACGGCTCGGATGGCGGCGCGAGTGTCGACGTCGGGACGGAACGAGGTGAGGAGACCGCCGAGAATGTCGCGGTGCGAGACGCGGAACTCGAAGTCCTCCGCTGAGAGACCGAGGTCGGTCAGTGCGTCGGCCGCGAAAGCCAGAATTTCGGCGTCGGCTTCTGGCTCCGACGAACCGAAGATGTCGACGTTCGTCTGGTAGAACTCCCGGAATCGACCCTGTTGGACCTGCTCGTAGCGCCAGAATGGACGAGTAGAGACCCACTTGATGGGTTTCGATAGCGCCTGCTGTTTGGCGACGACCATCCGCGCGACCGTCGGCGTCAATTCCGGCGTCAGCGCGACCTCGCGGCCGCCTTTGTCGGTAAATGCATAGAGTTCGTCGACGATCTCCTCGCCGGATTTGTCGACGTACATCTGCGTCCGTTCGAGCGCGGGCGTTCCCACCTCGCGGAAGCCGTACCGCGCGGCGGCGTCCTCCAGCGTGTCGATGACCTCCCGTCGGGGAGCCATCTCGTCGGGGTAGAAGTCACGAAACCCCTTGAGTCGGTCGTACATGCACGGTGCTTTGCGGAGCGGTCGCTTGAAGCCTGTCCTTTCGTCGGGCGAACGACGGGAGTGAACGTTCAAATACGGTGACGGAACCACTCCCGCGGGTGCACTAACGAATCGACGCAACGCGGCCGAGGCGGGTGTGCGACGCGCCGCTTGCGGACCCGAGACGGAGTCGCCTGTTAGCCACGCAAAATAGCCGCTCGAAATCGGCGTTCAGAACCAGCCGAGAGCCGCACCGAACGTCCCGGAATCGAGCGCGATGAGGCCGACGCCGAAGACCGCCAGCGCCGCGGCGACGAGTCGCGTCCCGAAGAACTCCTCGCGGAGGAGCACGCCACCGAGAACGACGGCGACCACCGCCTGCGTGTTGATGATGGGCGAGGCGATACTCGCCGGCACCGCCGCGAACGCCAACGACGTGACGTGCTCGCCGAGCGCGACGAGGAACCCGCCGACGGCGAGTTCGCCGAGCGTTCGTCGCGTGAGCGCGCCGTCGGACCACGACCGAACTGCGAAGGGGAGGACGACGACCGTGACGCCGCCGAGTAGAACGACGACCCACAGCTGCGGCTGGAGGCTCAGTTCCTGGAGCACGACGCGTTTTCCCACGTCGCTGACGGCGTAACAGGCGGCGCTCAACAGCGCGAGCTGCGCCGCCGTCGACGACGACGCTGCACGGATCGGGTCGGCCAGGCGTCCTCCCCGGTAGTTAGCGACGTAGACGGCCAGCGTCGCCACGACGACGCCCAGCATCTGAATCGGCGCGAGTCGCTCGTGCAGCAGCAGTATCTCTATCGGGAGGACGAACACGGGGACCACCTTGTTTATCGGCGCGACGTAGGAGACGTCGCCCGCGTCGAGCGCCCGGAGGAAGATGAGAAACGCCGCGCCCGTCGCGCAGATTGTCCCGACGAGGACGCCCAGCGCCTCGACGCCGAGCGACGCGAACGACGGCGTCTCCGAGGGCGACACGGACGTGAGAAGCACCGGAACGTACCAGGCGATCGCCGCCACGTTGACGAGGACGGTGAGAACCGAACCGGGAATCCCGTCGAAGTACCGTTTGAGGACGAACAGGTAGACGCCCCAGACGACGGCCGCGACGAGCGAGTACGAGATTCCCGAAGTCACGGCTACCGCTCGCGTCTACGACGACATGAGCGGTTCGATTACCGCCGATAGAGGCACCCGATATCGGGCGGGTACGTTCAGGCTGAAGCCTCCCCTCGACGGCGTTCCGGGGGTCGAACGTTCCGGGTTCGGAGAGCGAGGGCGCGCGCCGCCGGCGGGACAACCCGTCGACTGCCGCGTTCAGTCTAACAGCCCGTGGACGTACGTCTGTTCGTGTTCGGGGAAGACCTCGCCGACCGAGTCGGTACCGTACGTTTCGATGAGCAACTGCCGGAGTTCGCCCTCGTAATCGGCTTTCGGAACCGTGTCGCTCGGACCGACCTCGATGTCGAGCGTCTCCTCGACGAGTCGGTCGACCGCCCGGCGACCGAACCCCGACAGCGGCGCGAGGTAGTCGACGTCGTAACGGTCTTCGAGGCTCTGCGCCTGCGCGCGCGAGATGGTCGGAACGCGGTCGTCGCGGCGCGTGCCGTCGGCGATAGCGTCGTAGCCGAGTCCCGCGACGGCCTCCAGCGCCGCCTCGTGGACCTGCTGAATGCCGTTTCGTGGGTAGCCGTCGGCGTGCATCCGGTCGACGGCGTCGGCGGCGACGTTCTCGTCGAGTTCGACCGTCTCGAACGGGTAACCGAGCGTCTCCGCGGCCGTCTTCGCGTGCGTCCAGTCGTCGGTGAACCCGAAGTGTGCGGTCACGAGGTGCACGTCGTAGAACGAATCGAGCGTGAGGGCGGCGAGCGTCGAATCTTTGCCGCCGCTGTACAGGAGGGCCAGTTCCATCAGCGACGGCGGATGTTGAAGCGCTTCTTGTCGGGCTGGAGTTCCTTCAACAGCTGTTTCATCTGCTCTTCGTCGATTTTCGACTGTATGCGGCCGCTCTGTGCGAGCGCGACGAGCTGCTGTTCGACCTGTTCGGCGAAGTCGGGTTTGCTCATCTGGACGGCGTTGAGACGCTGCCGCGCGCCGTCGGTGAGATACTGGCGCAGAATCGCGTCTTTCTGCGCCTGTGCGCGCTCCTCGGCGGCTTGCTGGGCTTCCTCGTTGCCTTGCTGTTGCTGCTGGCCTTCCGCTTGGTCTTGGAGCTCCTGCAGGCGTTCTCGACGGAGTTCGTCGAGCCGTTCGTCGTCGGGATTTCCGCTCATACACGAACTTTTCGCGCGCGGCAGAAAACGATTACGGACAGCCAGACGGCTGGCGGTCTCGAACCTCTGAAAAAGCGTGTGTGTCCTCTACGCGTAGCGTTCGAGTTCCGGACGGTCGAGCGACTCGAAGGCCGAGGCGGCGGCGTCGTCGAGGAACGCGCGGCCCTCGTCGCTGATACGCCGGCCGTCGCCGCCGGCGCTCTCGACGAGATCCTCTTCTTCGAGTTGCTGGAGGATGACGCGGATGATCTTCTTGCTGCCGGTGTCGGTGTGAGCTTTGGCGACGCGGTAGCGCGTCGACCCGCGCTTGCGGCCGCCGTACTCGACGGCGAGACGTTCGACGCCGAACGGACCCTTCGTGGCGAGTTTCCGGAGGACACTGGCCGCGCGAACGAACCAGAAGTCGTCGTTCTGGGGCGGGAGCTCTCGGCTCGAGCCGGTTTTGGCGAACTGAATCCAGTCGGGCTGTTCGATGCGGTCCTCGAGTCGGTCGGCGACCTCCTGAATGAGGTCGTCCGCCGGAACGTCATAGAGGGTTACCATGGCTACGAGTTCTGCGTAGCGCTGTTTAAAAGCATCGTATTGGCGTCGTCGCCCCTATCCAGCGGGCTTTTCGGTCCCGGTACGAGCGGCGGTCAGGCGCTGTTGAGACCCAGAACGCTGACGACGACGCCACCGATGAGCGTCGGCAGCCAATACACCGCACCGCGGTAGATGACGATGGCCGCCAGAATCGCCGACTGCGTGACGGCGGGGCCCGTCGCGGCCAGCAGGAGCACGAGGAGAACGCTCTCGATGCCGCCGGCGCCGCCGGGGAGCGGTGTCACGCCCGCGATAGCCCCGATCGGGACGACGAACAGCATAATCGACGGCGAGACGGGCGTGCCGACGGCGTGGAACGCCAGCCAGAGACCGAGCATCTGTGCGAGCCAGCCGGCCGCCGAGAGCGAGACGGCCAGCAGCAGCCCGCGAGGGTTCGTCGCAACGCGTTCGATGGCGGCGAAGAAGCGACTGATACGCCCCTCGATGCTCTCCGCGGTCGGTTTCGAAATCCGCGGGACGAAATCGGCGACGCGTCGGATGACGGGCGTGAGCACGCTGACGGCTTTGTGTTCGAGTTGGTACCGCCGCTGCCACCCGACGTAGACGAGGCCGGGGACCGCCGTCGCGAGGACGACAACGGCGATGACCGCCAGTTCGAGGTTCTGTCCGAGCGTCGTCTCCGTCGCGAAGTAGACGGCACCCGCGAGCGCGAGCGTTATCGAGGGGACGAAGTTGAGCGTGTCGACGCTGGCGATGGCTGCGAGGCCGGTCTCGTACTCGGCGTCGGAGGTCTGCGAGATGAGTAGCGCCGTCACCGGTTCGCCGCCGGCCTGTCCGAACGGCGTGATGTTGTTCGAGAACATCGCACCCGAGAAGACGAGAAACGACTTCAGCGCCGAAATCTCCACGCCGAGCACCGAGAGGACGGTCCGAAGCGACAGCCCCCACGCGAACAGCCAACCGAGCGTCGCAACGACGACGAGGGCGACGAACCGGATGTCGGCGTTCTGTAACTGCGTGGCGAGGTCGTCGACGCCGATGAACGAGAAGAGAACCGCGAACACCACCAACGCACCGGCGAAGCCGAGCACGGTGGCCCGGAGGTTCTCCGTAGACATATCAACCCGAACGTCAACTGCCGGCATTAAGCCACCGGAACCGACAGCAGTGGTAGCGATAACTTACGCCTCGCTTCCGACGCGGTAGCCGTGGTACTGTGCGATCGACTCGCACGAGAACGCGACGCCGGACGCCTCGGTGGCTTTTTCGCGCCGACGCCGAAAGGCCGAGCATGGACGAGCGGACGGCGCTGCGAACGTTGGCGGCGGAACTCCAGGCGGCCGGTGACGACGCCGCAGTCGTCGACGGACTGGTCGTGACGACCGACATGCTCCACGAAACGACGGACTTCCCGGCGGGAACGACGCGCTACACCGCCGGGTGGCGGTCCGTCGGCGCGTCGCTCTCTGACGTCGCCGCGATGGGCGCGGACGCCGTGGCGACCGTCGCCGCGTACGCCGCGCCCACGTTCGACGAGGACGAACTGGGTGCGTTCGTCCGCGGGGCCCGCGACGTCTGCGAACTCGTCGGCACCGAGTACGTCGGCGGCGACCTCGACACGCACGACGAGTTCACGACGGCGACGACGGCCATCGGCCGGACGGACGACCCGGTGCTTCGGTCCGGCGCGAAGCCGGGCGACCTGCTCTGCGTCACCGGCACGCTGGGGCGGTCGGCGGCCGCGCTTCGCTCCTTCGAGCGCGGCGACATCGAGCGGGGCAACGACCTCTTCCGGTTCGAACCGCGTGTGACCGCGGGCGCGGTACTCGCCGACTACGCGACGGCGATGATGGATTCGAGCGACGGGCTCGCGCGGTCGGTCCACCAGCTGGCGGAGGCGAGCGACTGCGGGTTCGCGCTCGACTCCGCGCCGATTCCGGTCGACACCGCCGTCGAGGACGCGACCGACGGTGAAAGCGACTACTGGGAGTCGGCGCTTCATTTCGGCGAGGATTTCGAGTTGGTGTTCACGCTCCCCGAGTCCGCGCTCGACCGCGCGACGTCGGCTTCACCGGTGCCGGTCGCACGCATCGGACGCGCCACCGAGTCGAGTGCGGGGGTAACACTCGACGACGAGTCGCTTCCGGACCGCGGGTACACGCACTCGGCGTAGCGCCGCCGACGCGAGCGTCTCGGCTCCCCGGCTCTCGGACTCTCACGCGCTCATCAGCTGAATCGGCACCAGCATGAAACACAGCAGGCCGAGCGCGAAAGTGAACACGCCGACGAGCTGTCGCTTCCAGCCGATACCGGACTCGTCGATGGGGTGGGCGGGGCCGTTGATGGCGATGAACAGCGAGAACAGCCCCCAGAAGGCCCACAGGCCGACAGACTCCTGGAGGCCGAGGTCGCGAACGTAGTAGAGGTAGCCCGCGAGGCCGAACAGGCCGAGCGGAACGAGCGTCGCCACGGTCTCCTGTCTCCGTCCGAGCATCGCGCGGACCATGTGGCCGCCGTCGAGTTGACCGACCGGCAAGAGGTTCAACACGGTGAAGAACATCCCCACCCAGCCGCCGATGATGACCGGGTTCACCGTCTGCGGATAGCTGTAGTCGCTCGGTTGGCCGAGGAACGTCGCGATGAGGTCCAGCAGCAGCGGATTGTTGAACTGGATGACCTCGGTGCTCCCGACGAATACGCGCTCGGGAATCGTAATCGGGTCGAGCGACAGGCCGATAGCGGTGACGAGAACCGTCGCCGCCAACCCGGCGAGCGGCCCGGCGACGCCGATGTCGAACAGCGCCTTCCGGTCGGGCATCTGCCCGCGCATTCGGATTATCGCGCCCATCGTGCCGAACGGGAAGATAAAGGGAATGAGATACGGCAGCGAGACGTCGACGCCGTGGTAGCGACCCATCACGTAGTGGCCGAGTTCGTGCGCGCAGAGGACGCCGAGCACGGCGGCAGTGAAGGGCCACGCTTCGAGCGCGACCAGCGGGTTCTCCTGAATCTGGCTTACGGGGATGTAGTACCACGCGTACGCGCCGACGAACAACGTCGAGGTGACGGTCGCGACGAACAGCAACAGGTTCTTCCAGGGGACGCCCTCGAGGCCGACCGAGAGGGGTTCGGCGACGAGCACGTCGAGTCCGTCGTTCGTCCGTGCGAGCCGAACGTCGTAGCCCGCTTGTCGGAACGAAGGCCAGACCTCTTCGAGCAGCGAGCGGCGCGAGACGAGCGACTCGCCGTAGTACAGCAGTCTTTCGTCGTCCGTACGTACCTCACGAACGTAGAACACCGAGCCGAGTTGTTCGAGCGAGGGACCGTCTGCGGGGGCGGCCGCGGGGCCGTACGGAGGGCTATCGGCCTCGTCCATCTGATACTACGTCTACCGCACAGAGGAGTATAAATCCGGTGTCGATGCCGACGAAGGCCCGACGACGCCGGGTGTGTCGGCGTCGGGAGAGGTGCGTGTATCAGCGTCGGGAGAGGTGCGTGTATCAGCGTCGGGAGAAGTGCGTGTATCGGCGACGGGAGAGGCGGTGCGTGTCGTCAGCGGAGTGGTGGGAAGTAGGCCGCCGTCGTCCGGAGACGAAGGAGTTGCATGGTTCGCGAGCGGTGTCGAAAGGCGAGGACCGTCGCCGAAACGGGTCGCGGGGACCGGGGTGTTACCCTTACGAGGTGGGGGCGACGCGCCAGGTGGTCGCGCTCGTGTACGACCACTTCTCGATGGTGAGCTCGTGGGTAGAGTCGCGGAGTTTCACCATCAGCGCGCCGATCTCTTTGGGCGAGAGACCGACCTCGTCCGCGATGAACTTACCCTTGAAGTACAGTTCCCCGTCTTGGGCTTTCTCGACGAGATACTGCTTGAGTCGGGTCTCTTTCGAGCGTCCGTCGGTGGAGGGGTTTGCTGTTGCGCTCATTTTCGTTCTGACCTCGTTCACCACATGGCCGGTAGAGATGTTATAAAGGCAGGAACGTTAGCCACAGTTCGGCCTCTTTCAGGCTGAAGCGACGCAAAGGATTCGTTTTACGACGTTTTTTCAGACCCTTAGAACTTTTACAAGTGGTTTTGAGACTATTATTCGATATCTATAATACAAAAAAGAAATGCCAGATTAGCTGGTTGCTGGACCGTTTACGGGCGACAATAGCGGCTTTTAGCACTCCCAACCGCCCCGAAACAGTGGTCGAACGAGGAGAATGTTGCCTCGACGCGAAAGTCGCGGCTATCTGTCGTGAACCCAGAAGTCCGACTCGACTGTGGTCTCCTTCTTGAAGATGGGGACCTCGTCCTTCAGACGGTTGATGCCGTCTTCGACGGCGCGGAACGCCTCGGTTCGGTGGCCGGCGAGGACGACGACGAAGACGATGTCCTCGCCGTCTTCGATGACGCCCGTTCGGTGGTGCATCAGTACGCGTTCGACCCCGTCGCGGGCTTCGATGTCGCGTCTGATCTCCGAGAGTCGTTCCTCGGCGACGCCCTCGTACTTCTCGAACGTCAGCCGCGTCGTCCGCGGGTCGTCGTCCGCGTCCTTCGCCCGCACGCGACCGGTGAACGTCGCAATCGCACCGGCGCGATCGGCGCGCGGGTCCCGCTTGACCCGCTCGACCAGTGATTCCAGCGTAACGTACGGTTCGAGCGCCTCGATACGGGAACTGAGGTCGTCGAGGTCGACCTCGTCGAGCGACCGTGCCGAGAGAAGCGGAGCGTGCGAACTGTCGTCAGGCGCCGACTCGCTGCCGAGAACCACCGTCGGTAGACGATTCGACTCGAACCCGGCGAGGAGCGCGAAGTCGTAGTCGGTGGCGAGGTGGTCGAGCAGTTCGTCGCGCGAGCGGTCGCGGCCCGCGCCGACCCAGACGCCGTCGTCGGAGAGACCGTACGACGCCGCCGAGTCGGGTGCGGGGTCGCTGCCGTCGGGGAGCCGTTCGACCGTCGCGACGCGGCCGTCGAGTCGCGCGGCGAGTCGCTCGGTGAGCGTCGTTGCGCCCGGACCGACGACGCAGAGTGTGCGCATACCCGGAAGACGGGGGACCGAACGGCTTTAGTGTTGCTCAGCGAGGCGTCGACGACGCTCGGGGGCGAACCGACACCGCGCGAGACGGGTGTTCTCGCACCGCGGAACGTGGCGGAGTTGATAACCCTTAAGACCGAATCCCAGCAACCCGGTTGCAATGAGAGTCGTCATTTCTATCGGCGGAAGCGTCCTCGCGCCGGAGCTCGACGCCCGCCGGGTCGAGGCCCACGCCGCCGCAATCGAGTCACTCGCCCGCGAGGGCTGCGAACTCGGCACCGTCGTCGGCGGCGGCGGAGTCGCTCGCGAGTACATCGACGCCGCGCGCGGCCTGGGCGCGAACGAGGTCCAGTTGGACCAGATCGGTATCGACGTGACGCGCATCAACGCGCGCCTGCTCATCGCCGGCCTCGGCGCGGGCGTCAACCCCGCTCCGGCGCACAGCTACGAGGACGCGGGCGAGGCCATCCGTCGCGGCGACATCTCCGTGATGGGCGGCGTCGTCCCCGGACAGACCACCGACGCGGTGGCCGCGGCGCTCGCCGAGTACGTCGACGCGGACCTGCTCGTCTACGCGACGAGCGTCGACGGCGTCTACAGCGCCGACCCCCGAAGCGACGACGGCGCCGAGAAGTTCGAGGAACTCACGCCCGAGGAACTGGTCGGCGTCATCGCGCCGATGAGCACCGACGCCGGCTCGTCCGCACCGGTCGACCTGCTGGCGGCGAAACTCATCGAACGCGCCGGAATGCGAACCATCGTCCTCGACGGCACCGAACCGCAGCGACTCGAACGCGCGGTGCTCCGCGGCGACCACGAGGGAACCGACATCGTTCCCGCGGGCGCGGGCACCGAACCGACGTACTGGTCCCAGCGATGAGCGTCGACGACGACCAGCCGACGACCGTCGACGACCAACCGACGACCGCCGCCGACGACGAAGGTGGGCGGGAAGACGGTGGCGACACCCACCACGCGTTCTGGGCCGACGAGGTCGCCGACGAGATTCTCGCGCGCGACCCCGACGAACCCATCGTCGTCAAGGGCGGCATCTCGCCCTCAGGCGTCGCGCATCTCGGCAACTTCAACGAGATTCTCCGCGGCTACTTCGTCGCGGAGGTGCTCCGAGAGCGCGGCTACGAGGTCCGGCAGGTGTTCACGAGCGACGACAAGGACCCGCTCCGGAAGCTCCCCCGAAAGCTCGCCGACAAGGAGGGGAACATCGTCGGTCTCGGCGACGTCGACGCGGGCGCGCTCGGTCAGAATTTGGGTAAGCCGTACACCGACATTCCGGACCCCTTCGGCGAGGCCGAGTCGTACGCGGCGCACTTCGCGGCGCTCATCGAGGCCGACGCCGAGCGACTCGGCGTCCCCGTCGAGATGATATCGAACACCGAACTCTACGCGGACGGTACGTTCGAGCCGGTCGTCCGGCACCTGCTCGAAAACGCCGACACCGCGCGCGAAGTGCTCTCCGAGTACCAGAGCAAGGTAGACGACGACTACGTCCCGTTCAACCCCGTCTGCGGAAACTGCGGGAAGATAACCGAGACCGTCACGGCCATCGACCTCGACGCCGGCACCGTCGACTACGTCTGCACCGACATGACCGCAGGTGACAACACCATCTCCGGCTGCGGTCACGAGGGGACGGCGACGTTCCGCGAGGGGAAACTCCCGTGGCGTTTCGAGTGGCCCGCCCAGTGGCAGGTGCTCGGCGTCGACTTCGAGCCGTTCGGCAAGGACCACGCCGAGGGCTCGTGGCCCAGCGGCGAGGACATCGCGCGGAACGTCCTCGGTATCGAACCCCCGGTGCCGATGACGTACGAGTGGTTCACGCTCAACGGCGAACCGCTCTCCTCGTCGGCGGGCAACATCGTCACCGTCGCCGAGGTGCTGGAACTCGCCGAACCCGAGGTGCTTCGGTACTTCTTCGCGCTCAATCCGCGCCGCGCGCGCGACTTCGACCTGCGCCGGTTAGACCTCCTCGTCAACGATTTCGACCGCTTCGAGCGCGTCTACTTCGGCGAGGAGACCGACGAGAACATCGAAGCGCTGGCCGACCGGGCATACCCGCTCCTCGTCGACGAGGTTCGCGAAGACCGGGTCCGTCTTCCCTACACGTTCGCCGCGGTGCTGGGGATGGTCGACGACCCCGAACTCCGGGTACAGATGGCGAAGAACGAGGGTCACGTCACCGACGAGACGCCCGAGTGGGCCGTAGAAGACGCGATGGAGCGCGTCGAGAAGGCCCGGACGTGGGCCGAGCGGATGGACAACGAGTACAACTACCGCCTCCAGACGGAACTGCCCGAGGTGGACCTCGACGGCGACGTGGCCGCCGCGCTCTCGGACCTCGCCGACTTCGTCGAAGAGGGCCACACCGGCGAGGAGATTCAGGGCGAAATCTACGAGGCGGCGAAGGTGCACGACGTGCAGACCGGCGACCTGTTCCAGGCGGGCTATCTGCTCTTCTTCGACCAGACGCAGGGACCGCGCCTCGGCGAGTTCCTCGGCGAACTCGAAGCGGCGTTCGTGGTGAAGCGGCTTCGGCGCGAGGAGTGAGGCAGAGAGTCGAGAGAGCTGATTTCTGTTGGCGGTCGCAGTACGGGACGGCCCCGTCGGCCGAAGAGGAGAGCGTAGCGCCGTCGTTGCGGCGGCGGCGACTCGCCGATACAATCCGAACGTCTTTCCCGCTACCATCCCTTTCTTGGGCCAATGAACACGCTGCTGTGGATACTTATCGGCGTGATCCTCTACACGGTACTCGCCCTCGTCCTGCGACAGCTCGGTGTCCTCCCGAGTTCGGTGAAGATGCAAGGTCCCCTGATGACGATACACACGCGTCGGGGCCGCGCGTTTCTCGACTGGCTCGCCACACCGAAACGGTTCTGGCGGGCGTGGAGCAACGTCGGTGTCGGCATCGCCCTCGTCGTGATGTTCGGCACGTTCGTCCTCCTCGTGCTCCGCGGCGTCCAGATTCTCCAGAATCCCCCCGCGCCGACGGCAGTGAACGCCCCGCGAAACGTCCTCGTCATCCCGGGCGTCAACGACTTCCTCCCGCTGTCGGTCGCTCCCGAGATCGCGTTCGGCCTGCTCGTCGGCCTCGTCGTCCACGAGGGCGGCCACGGCCTGCTCTGCCGGGTCGAGGGCATCGACATCGAGTCGATGGGCGTCGTCCTCTTCACGATTCTCCCCATCGGCGCGTTCGTCGAACCCGACGAGGAGAGCCAGCGGAAGGCGAGTCGGGGCGGACGGACCCGGATGTTCGCCGCCGGCGTGACGAACAACCTCGCCGTCACCGCTATCGCGTTGGTGTTGCTGTTCGGTCCGGTGACCGGCGCGATCGCGGCGGCTCCCGGTGCGGCCGTCGGCAGCACGTTCCCGAACTCGGCGGCCGCCGCCGCCGGAATCGACGCCGGCGACCGAATCGTCGGCTTCGACGGCGCGAACGTCACCTCGGACGCGGAGCTCCAGAACGCGCTCGAGGAGAGCGACACCGCGAACGTGACCGTGACGCTCGCGGACGGAACCGAGCGGACGGTGCAGCGCTCGCTTCTGGTGACCGCGATGTCGCCGAACTCGCCGTTGGCCGCCGACGGCAGCGCCGGCGTTGAGACGAACGACACCATCGTCGCCGTCGACGGAACGACGGTCAACACCGAGTCCGGGCTGCGTCAGGCCGTCTCCGACGACCCCGTCGTCACGCTCACCGTCGAAGACCAGCGCGGCGAGGAGTCGAACGTGACCGGCCCGATCGGCGTTCTTCTCGGCGTCTCGCCGGACGGACCGCTGAGCGAGCAGACGGACGTCCCCGGCGGCGAACAGGTCGTCGTCACGAGCATCGACGGCGAACGGACGCTCGACTACTCGGACGTACAGGCGGCGCTCGACGGCGGACAACCGGGTGACGAAGTGAACGTGACCGCCTACGTCGACGGACAACTGCAGACGTACACTGTGACGCTCGCGACGGCGAACGACGGCACCGACCGCGGCCTCGTCGGCGTGACGCAAGGGCCCGAACTCAGCGGCATCAGCGTCAACAGCCTGGGCGTCGTCTCGTACCCCACACAGCAGTTCCTCGGTATCCTCGGCGGCGACGTGCAGGGAGGACTGTTCTCGCAGGTGCTGTTCATCCTCTTTCTCCCCTTCGCGGGGACGGTCGTCCCGGGGTTAGAGACCAACTTCGCCGGCTTCGTCGCCGCGAACACGAGTTTCTACACCATCAGCGGTCCGCTCGCGGCGCTGGGCGGCGGCGTCTTCGTCCTCGCGAACGTCCTCTTCTGGGTCGGGTGGATAAATCTCAACCTCGCGTTCTTCAACTGCATCCCGGCGTTCCCGCTGGACGGGGGCCGCATCCTCCGCACCTCGACCGAGGCGGTCGTCTCGCGGTTGCCGGTCGAAGGAAAACAGCAGTTGACGAGCACGATTACGACGGGCATCGGTCTGCTGATGCTCGTCAGTCTCCTGCTGTTGATGTTCGGGCCGCAACTGCTCTCCTGAGCGGGCGGCCTCCCGTTTCCCGTCGCTGCTTCGTTCGGGCGTTTACGACTCGAAGTCGATGCCGTAGCGTTCGTAGAACTCGGCGGGAGTGTCGTCGATTCGTTCGAACGTCTCGAAGTCGCGTTCGTGGTGGCGAATCAACTGCTCGATGATCCACGAACTGAACGTCTCGTCGAACTGCCACGCCTCCTCGGGGCTCTCGACGTCGAACCGACCGTCGGTGGCGAACGCGACGTAGACGTGGTAGAAGCCGAGGATGACGTCGGCGAACTCCTCGGCTTTGCCGCCGGTTTCGACCCGCTTCTCGCGGAGCTCTTCGCGGCCGCTGTCGGTCAGCGCGAAGTACTTCCGGTCGGGTTCGTCCTCGCGGTCGACCCGCTCGGCCCAGCCTTTCTCTTCGAACTTGTAGAGAATCGGGTAGACGGAACCGTACGACGGTTCCCAGTGTCCGCCGCTTATCTCGCGTATCTCCTTGAGAATCTCGTACCCGTACCGGGGTCTCTCGCCCAACAACTCCAGAACCAGATACGAGATGAGGCCTTTCGGTGGGCCGCTTTTCCGCATTGGTTGCCCATCAGGGTGGCGTTGTGAAAGCGTTTCGGTTAGTAGGACTTCGACTGGTCGGTCAAACAGCTGTCGTGTCACTCCCTGTCGGTCGTGTCGTCGCCGAACCCGGACGTCGACCCGGCATCGTAGTCGACGTCGACGTCGTCGCCCGCGAGCGCGACGTGGCCGTAGTTGAGCAGCGCGACGAAGACGCCGCCGCCGACGGCGTTACCGAGCGTCGTCCACGTCAGGAAGTGCGCGAACTGTCCGAGCGTGACGCCCTGTCCGAGGAACATCGCCGCGAGCACCTCCGTCGTCCCCAGCAGCGCGTGGTGAAACGGCGCGAATCCGATAGTCGCGGCGACGACGAGGATGATGACGACCCGACTGATGGTGTCTCGGCTCGCGGCGACGAGCCACGTCAGAAGCCCCATCAGCCACCCGGCGACGACGCCGCTGGCGGTGATGACCCACCACGGGAACGGGAGCAGCGCCTCCGCCATCGACCCGAACGCCGCCGGGTCGACGATGTTCATCGACGGGCCGATGGCGGCGATGAGTCCGGCGAAACAGAGACAGCCGACGAGGTTGGCCGCGAGAACGACCCCCCACAGTTCGAGGAGGTCACGGATCGAGGCGCGGTCGGTCAGCACGGGCAGGACGGCCATCGTCGTGTGCGCGGTGAACAGCTCGGTCTGTCCGATGATGACGAACAGGAAGCCGACGGCGGAGACGCCGCCGAGGGTGAGCTGCTTCGCGAGCGTCGACCCGAAGTTCGGCTGGAACGTCAGCGCCATCCCCATGAACAGCGCGCCGAAACTCACCGTGAGACCCGCGGCGAACCCGGAGATTGCGACGCCTTTCACCGGGCGGTGCATCTCGGTGAGCGCGTTCTCCATCTCCCGTTCGATGATGTGTCGGTACGAGAGAGTCGCACCCGTCGGGTCGTCGGTCGTAGAGGACATCGTATAGTGGCTCGACCGACGCTCTCTGATGTAAAACCAGTTGGGGTGAAATCAGGTGCGGGGGCGGCTCTCCGCGTCGCGACTCAAAACGCCCTTAGTCGACGGGGTCCAACGTCGGGGCATGCCACGAGCGCCGCAGACCGAGGAAGGGTGGTACGCGCTGCACGACTTCCGGAGCATCGACTGGGACGCGTGGCGCAACGCACCCCAGCGAGAGCGCGACCGCGCCGTCGAGGAAGCGGTCGACTACCTCCAGTCGCACGAAGCAGTCGAGGACGACGAGGCGGGCGCGTCGGCGGTGTTCTCCGTCGTCGGTCACAAAGCCGACCTCCTGGTACTGCACTTCCGGCCGACACTCGACGCGCTGTCGACCGCCGAGCGCCGCTTCGAGCGGACCGCGCTCGCCGGGTTCACCGACCAACCGACGTCGTACGTCTCGGTGACCGAAGTCAGCGGCTACGTCTCCGACGAGTACTTCGAGGAGGGCGCAGACGCCGTCGACGAGGGTCTCCGGCGCTACATCGAGGGGAAGATGAAGCCCGACATCCCCGACGACGAGTACGTCAGTTTCTACCCGATGAGCAAGCGCCGCGGCGAGGAGTACAACTGGTACGACCTCTCCTTCGAGGAGCGCGCCGAGTTGATGGCCGGCCACGGCGACGTGGGGCGGAAGTACGCGGGCAAAATCAAGCAGGTCATCGCCTCCAGCGTCGGCTTCGACGACTACGAGTGGGGCGTCACCCTGTTCGGCAGCGACCCGACCGACATCAAGGATATCGTCTACGAGATGCGCTTCGACGAGGCGTCGTCTCGCTACGGCGAGTTCGGGCAGTTCTACGTCGGTCGTCGGTTCCCGCCGACCGACCTCGGCGCGTACCTCGACGGCGAACCGGTGCCGACGAGCGAACACGACGGCGCTGGCGACCACCACGGTCACGGCCACGGCGAGAGCGGCGGACACCACGATCACGGTGAGGGCAGCGGTCACCACCACGGCGGCGACGGTGGTCACCACGGCGGCGACGGTGGTCACCACGGCGGCGACGGCGGTCACCACGGTGACGACGGCCACGATAAGGAGTCGACGGACGACGAGGATATTCGCGGCGAACTCACCGACTTGAACATCTACGCCGGACAGCCCCACGGCGAGGACGTGTACGCGACGGTGCTGTACTCGGAAGCCGACACCGACGAGGTGTTCGACGAGGTCGAGGGGCTCCGCGGCAACTTCGAACACTACGGGACGCACGTCAAGACGGCCGTCTACGAGGCGAACGAGCGGGGTCGGTCGGCCGTCGTCAGCATCTGGGAGACCCAGAGCGCCGCGGAGACGGCCGCCGGCTTCCTCTCGGAGCTCCCCGGCATCGTCTCGCGCGCGGGCGAAGGGTCCGGGTTCGGCACGATGGGGATGTTCTACACGGTCAAATCCGACCACCGAGAGGAGTTCGTCGACAAGTTCGGCACCGTCGGCGGTCTCTTAGACGAGATGGAGGGCCACCAGGAGACCGACCTGATGGTGAACGTCGAGGACGAAGACGACATGTTCATCGCCAGTCAGTGGCGCTCGAAGGAGGACGCGATGGGCTTCTTCCGCAGCGACGAGTTCCGCGAGACGGTCCAGTGGGGTCGCGACGTGCTCGCGGACCGGCCGCGACACGTCTTCCTCGCCTGAGACGACCCGGCTGATTCGGTCGGGTCGCACGACCCAGTCGGCTCAGCGCGTCACGAGCGTCGCTCCCGGCGCGTTCCTTCGGACGCTCTTGATACCGTTTTTCGCGGCCGCCTTCGACGAGTAACCCTCGCCCCCGTCGGCGATGATGTTGCCGTTTCGATGTCGGAGCCGCCAGCGCCACTCGTCGGCTCTGTCGCGGTACAGCTCGAACGTCGCCGCCGCGTCCGATTCGGAGTCGTCAGAATCGGTTCCGGCATCGGCGTCCGGTTCGTGGTCCGTTTCGGGCGTCTCGACCGCCTGGTGCGTCTCGGCGGCTTCGGTCGTTTCGGCCGGGGCGGCTCGACCCCGCTCGTCGGCGTCTTCTGTCGTCTCCGACGCGTTCGCGGTCGATTGCGAGTCGGAGTCGTACCGGCCGATAGTCTCGCCGTCGGCGACGACCGAAACCGAGACGTGGACGTGTGAGTCGGTCATACGATACCGACGACGTCGATGAACGTATTACTTTCCGACGGTTGTCGAGGGTGCGCAGTGAAAGTGGGTGGGTGAGCGCACGCACCGTCGCCTGCCGTCCGATTCGAAGCGAAGCGGAGGGGTGCGAGAGCGGGATGCGGATGGCCGGAGCACGCGACTACCGGGAACGGTCCATCGACCGTGCAAACTCGAGATACGGTTCGAGTTCCGACTGCGGGTCGGTCAGTCGGAGACGGCGAGTCCGGCGGTCGTACTGAACGAACGGGGACGCGGTCAGTCTCGGTATCACGGTGTGGTGGAGTTCGAGGCGGAGTCGGCGTCGGTCGTCGAACGGTGTGATCTCTCGACGGAGGAGGCCGTCGACGAGTCGTTCGTACCGGATACCGTCGTCCGACTCGGAGAGGGCGTACAGCACGCCCCGGCGCGAGGGGTCGGCGAGCAACTCGAACACCGTCGACGGTGAGAGCGATCGTTCGGGGTCGTTCGCGGACATTACTGTGGTGAGGCGTGGTCGACGCCGAGGTGCCGACCGAACTGTTTCACCGAGCACGTAGCGACGCTCGTTCTTCGCTGAAGGCTGGACCACATACTGTCAGTTAGTTACTATAATGGCCGACGATATATAACCGGGGCCTCGTGTGGGAGGGTATTAAGTAACCGCGAACACGGCGCGTCGCGCTCCTTCGACGGCCGACCGACCCAGTGAGAGCAGCGAGAGTGTCTTTGCGACGAGATCCGCCCGTCCGCGACGGAGCCGTTCGAAGATCGCGTTCATCGAGAGTCGAAGTGGTCTGCTACCTCACCGGAGGTCGCGCTGGGCGGCTCCCGGCCGGGCGTCTTCGGCGATGTCGTCGAGTTCGAAGTCGCGGCCGTGGTCGCTGTAGTACACGCGGAACGTCGCTTGCTCGTTCTTCGGGAATTCGTATCGCAGTAGAAGGTTTACAACCCGGCGTTCTGCTTTCCGGTGCCGACCAGGTCCGCACCGTCGACGGAGGAGCGAAGGCTATCCATGCCATCGTCGCGGGATACGCCGAAGTTATCCTGATACAGCGTCTCGACGCGTTCGACTTCTGCCTCGGAGAGCGGCGGCGTCTCGGAGGCGGCCGCCCACTCGTCGATGTCGTCCGCCGTCCGGAACGTCGGCGTCACCGACGCGACGGCGTCGTGGCTGAGTAGCCACTGAATCGCCGCTTGGCCCATCGTCCGTTCTCCGTCGCGCTCGAGGAACCGAAGCGCTTCGACCTTCTCCCATCCCGTCTCGTACCACTCGTCGGGGCGGAACCCGCGGTGATCACCGGCATCCAGTTCGGTGTCGGGCGTCACCTGTTCGTTCAACAGTCCCGAGGAGTGGGGGACCCGGGCGATGACCGACGTGTCCGCCCCCTCGCGTGCGATGGTGTCGAGGAAGTGGCGTCCGGGAGTCTGCTCGAACACGTTGAACACCGTCTGAACGGCGTCGAAGTCGAGTTCGACGGCGCGGTCACCCTCCGCGAGCCACCCGATAGAGGGGCCGAGCGCCCAACCGAGGGCGTCGACGGTTCCCTCCTCCTGCAGCGATTCGAGCGTCTCGACCACTTCCGGCGTCACTTCGTCGACGTTCGCGTTGTGCAGTTGGAGGAAGTCGACGTAATCGGTGTCGAGCCGGTCTAAGCTCCGTTCGACGCAGGTTCGAATCCACTCGGGGTCCAACCGCTTGGGCAACTCGCCGTGGCCCGCCTGCGGGTGGTTGTAGAAGTCGTAGCCGATCTTCGTCGACAGCGTCACCTCGTCGCGGTGGTCCGAAAGCGCCTTCCCGACGAGTTTCTCGCTGTCGCCGTGACCGTAGACGTCGCCGGTGTCGAAGTACGTGATCCCCCGGTCGAGGGCGTGTTCGATCATCTCGATGGCCTGCTGTTCGGTTCGGTCGCCCCACCAGTCGGTGCCGACGACCCACGCGCCGAAGCCGACTTCGCTCACTTCCACTCCCGAATCGCCCAGCGTTCGGTAGTTCATACCGCGAGCTAAGGTGAGACGACACTTATCGGAACCGGTTCGACCGTCGAAACCGGCAGAACCGACGTGCCGTCGACGTTTCGCGGTCGAGGGCGACCGTCGCCGTCGTCGGCGGGCGCCCAGGAGTAAACCACATACTGAGATACAAAATCTCTCGAAGGCCGGTCCGCGGTTCTACAAACAGCTCTTTTCGGCGACTCGGTTGGACGGGTTTTCCGCATCGGTTCTCGACAGCCGGGATTTTCCGACGTGACAAAACAGACTGAGGACGAACGAGTCCAGAAAGGGCCCGGGCCACAACACTAGTCCTCAGACACGACACGAGTCGGCGGTTCAGTAGCCGGAGCGGGTGGCTCGTGAGTCCCGAAGTCGGGATGGGTCTCTTCCATCCAGACGTAGACGATTGCGCCGGAGACGAACATCAGGAGCGCCGTCGTGTAGAACGCGGCTTCGACGTTCACGAACTCCATCGAGAGTCCGATCAGGATCGCACCGACTCCGTAGCCAGCGTCACGCCACATCCGGTAGACGCCCATCCCCGTCGCACGCCACGTCGGATGAGCCGCATCGCCCGGAACGGTCATCAGATTCGGGTAGAGCAGCGCCATTCCGAGCCCGGAAACGCCCGAGAGAACGGCCCACGGGAGATACCCTTCGACGAGTACCATTCCGAGGATACCCGCGCCGGCGAGGAACATGCCGACGACGACGGGCGGGCGGCGACCGATCCGATCCGCGAGGCCACCGGTTGCGATCTGAAAGAAGTACATCGCACTGTGGATACCGATAACGAGCCCGACAGCCGCGATTCCGAGCCCCCGACCGGTGAGATACAGTGGGACGGCGAGCCAGAACAGCGTGTCGACGAACTTCTCGATGTGACCCGCCTGTGCCGCGGCGAACAGCGTTCTGTCTCCGTAGGTCGCCCGCTTCAGGACCTCGATGAACGGGAGATTCGCGTCGTGGTGGTCGTCGTCGTCGACTTCCACCGCCGCGAGCTGGACCGTCTCCTTGATAAGGAAGATCGAGATGAGGAACGCCAACACGACCACGACAGCGAGGAAGTAGAACGGCTCGGGTCGGAGACTCGTCCGGGCGGCGATGACCCCCGTGACCCAGGCACCGGCGGCGACGCCGCTGTAACCGAACGCCTCGTCGATACCGACGGCCAGCCCTCGCTGCTCGGGACCTGCGATATCTATCTTGGCGTTGATCGCCATACTCCACGTCAACGCTTGGTTGATGCCGAGGAGGATGTTCCCGACGGTGATCCAGCCCCAACTCGGCGCGAAGATCAGGATGACCGGAAGCGGTAGTGCAGTCGCCCACCCGAGGACGAGCACTGGCTTGCGGCCGTATTCGCCGCCCCACTTGCCGGCGTAGAGGTTGAGCAGCGCCTTGACGAACCCGAACGAGACGACGAACGAGCCGATGACGAGCAGCGACTCGACGCCGAGTACGTCACGACCTAGCACGGGGACGACGGCGCGCTCGGACCCGATGGTCAGGCCCGTCGCAAACACCAAGAGGACGTGTAGCGAGAACTGCCCGAGGTGCTCGCGGATGCCCTGTTTGAGTTCGGTTTCCGTACTCATGAATCACTCAGTCGCGCAGTTGTTGGGACCCGGTTCGGCCGACTCGTCGACGGGGCTGATTCCCGCCCGACGTTCGTCCGCTCGACGCGCTCTCGGGATGCTCCGGTTCGACGCGAGTTCTCGGACGAGTGTTCGTTCGTCGTAGACGTCGTCGTTGAGATTGCCCGGAATACGCCACTCCTCGTTGTCTTCGTGACGGATATCGAGGACGAGCGGTGTACTGCCGCGTTTCGTAACTGTTCGCCGGGTTCTCCCGCCGGTAACTCTCGCATCGGTGTTCACGGATAAGATTCGTATTTGCATATAGGCACTGCCGGACATGGCCGGCACCCTTAATCGTCACCGGGTCA
The DNA here is from genome assembly GCF_005155585.1 of Haloprofundus sp. MHR1. NCBI lineage: Archaea > Methanobacteriati > Methanobacteriota > Halobacteria > Halobacteriales > Haloferacaceae > Haloprofundus > Haloprofundus sp. MHR1. The sequence continues at coordinate 216,331 of NZ_CP039833.1, read as the reverse complement.
AAGTTGGTCCCATGAGTCTGTACGAGGCCTCGATTCGGGTCGAACACGAGTGTCCGTACCGGAAGATCTCGGAACGGCACCCGGACCTGACCATACGCGAGTGGCCGTTGAGCGACTGCCAGGTGCTCGAAATCTCCTCGGAGACGACGCCGACCGACGAGTTACTCGAGGAGATCGGCCAGATCGGGACCGTCCTGCACGAGTCGAAGGACGACAGCGGGTATCACGTCGTCACGCAGTCCTGTCTCTGTTCGCTCGAGGAGTCCATCATCGACCGCTTCGAGGAGCACAACTGCCTGTACCAGTCGCCGACGATCTACCGCCAGGGATGGGAGCACTACACGGTGGTCGCGTTCGACAGCGAAGATATTCGGGACCTACTTGGTGACCTGCGAGCCGATAGGGAAATCGAGTTGCTCTCGAAAACCTCGATTTCGGAGACGCAGATTCCGCACAGCATGTTAGCCCCGGCGAATCAGCTGTTCGAGAACCTCACCGACCGGCAGCTGGCTGCACTCCAGTTAGCGCTGGAAAGCGGGTACTACGAGCAACCGCGGAAGACCTCCCTCCGGGAACTGGCCGGCAAGACGGCCGTCGCTCGCTCGACGTACGAAGAACACCTCCGGAAGGCGGAGAACAAACTCCTCACGAACGCGGGACAGGTCCTGCGACTGGTCACCGCGACCTCGACGGCCGACCCGCTGCGAGTAGAAGAGACCCGCAAGGCCGAACAGGCCGCCGATTGAGCTTCCGGCACCCGCCAGGGGAGAGTGCTCGACTATCCGGCGGCGAGTACGTCCCCGAGGCGTTCGCCTTACCGTCTGTTGAACCCACGTACAGTCAGGTCGGAAGCGCGTCCGGTCGCCAACGGGAGTCGGCAACGCTTAATCGCCCAGCGACGTCAGTCGTAGAGGATGGACACGCTCCCAGCACGCGTCGCGTGTGTGTACGTAACCGACCGTTCGCCGGAGCAGCGGGCGGCGTACGAGTGGTGCGCGGAGGCGGCGACGACCGCCGATATCGTCTCGTTCGCCGCCGTCGCCGAGGGGGCCGTCGACCTCGGCGCCTACGACGCGGTCTGGTGGCACCGCGACGCGCCTCTCGACGACGGGCCGGCGGTGGTCCGCGAGAGCGCTCCACGCATCCACTCGTTTCTCGAAGACGGCGGCGGAGTACTTCTCTCGCTTCGCGCCCTCTCCGCGGTCGAACCCCTCGGCATCGACAGCGTCCGCCCGGACGCCGTCGGCGTCGAAGACGTTCACGAACCCGCCGGATTCGCGCGAAAGGCGCTTTACGCCGACCACCCGGTGTTCGAGTCGTTCGACGACCGATTCCACCTGGCGTCGCCCGACGACGGCCGACAGTTCGCGCGATACGAGACACTCGTCCCCGAACGGGGGCAGGTTCTCGGGAGTTCACTGCGCGGCGACGACCTGTTGGTCGGTCACAAGTCGCTGTTGTCGTGGCGCGTCGGCGCGGGGGCGGTCGCCGGTGTCGGCGAGCATCTCCAGTTCGACTGCGAGAGCGGCGAGACGCGCGAATGCGACCGGTTCGCACGGAACTTACTGGCGTCGCTCTCTTCCGACCGGTGGCCGACGTTCACCGAACGACCCGACGATACCGAGGGGTTCGAGACGGTCCGGACGGCGCTTTCCGACGACCACCACCGACCCGGATACCATCTCGCCGCACCCGCGAACTGGCTGAACGACCCGAACGGGCTCGTCTACCACGACGGGCGGTATCACCTGTTTTACCAGTACAACCCCGCGGGGCCGTTCCACGGGTCGATTCACTGGGGGCACGCGACGAGCGAGGACCTCGTCGACTGGCGCGACGAACCGGTGGCGCTCTCGCCGTCGCCGGACGGTCCCGACCGCGACGGCTGTTGGTCGGGGTGCACCGTCGTCGACACCGACGGAACGCCGAGGCTCCTGTACACCGGAGGCCGCGGTCGCGTCCAACTGCCCTGTCTGGCGACCGCAGCCGACGACGAGCTCCGGACGTGGACCAAGCACGCCGAGAACCCCGTCATCGAGGCTGCGCCGACGGACCCGCCCGTGCTGGCGACGAACGACTGGGACGCCGAGTTCCGCGACCACTGCGTCTGGCGACAGGACGGCGTCTGGTACCAGCTCATCGGCGCGGGCGCGCAGTCCGGCGGCGGCGTCGTGCTGCTCTACCGCGGCGAGAGCCTCGACGAGTGGGAGTACGTCGGCCCGCTGTTCGGCCGCGAGGAGCCCGACCCCGGAACCGTCTGGGAGTGCCCGGAGCTGCTGACGTTCGAGGAGGGAGAGCTTCTGCAGGTTTCGAACTACGACCGGACCATCTACTTCGTCGGCGAGGCGGATTTGGACGCGCCCGACTTCGCCCCGACGAACGAGGGCGTGCTCGACTACGGCGACTACTACGCCCCGCAGTCGCTTCGCGCGCCCGACGGCCGCGTGCTGACGTGGGGGTGGCTCCCCGAAGCCCGCGACCTCGACGCGCAGTGGCGCGCCGGCTGGTCGGGCGCGATGTCGCTGCCGCGGGAACTCGACGTGTCCGGAGGCGACATCGTCCAGCGACCGGCCGCCGAACTGGCGAGCCTCCGCGAGCGGAGCGCGCTCTCCGGCGACGTGTCGCTGTCGGCGGGCGAACGCCGGGCGCTCAGGGTGACGGGTAACAGCTACGAACTGGCGTTCGACGTCGCCCTCGAAGAGGGTGCGACGTTCGAACTCGGCACCTTCGAGTCACCCGCGCTCTCGGAGCGAACGGTAGTCAGATACGACGGCGAGTCGGTCGTCGTCGACCGCTCGGCGTCGAGCCACGGTCCGGCGGCGAGAGGCGAACAACGGATGCCCGTCGGGGGGGACTCGCTCTCGCTTCGCGCGTTCGTCGACGGCTCGGTTCTGGAACTGTTCGCGAACGAGCGCCGGTGCCTCACGAGCCGCGTCTACCCGACGCGCGACGACGCGGAGGGCGTGTCGCTGGCGGCGGTCGGCGGCGGCGCGACGCTACGGTCGGCGAGGGCGTGGGAGCTCGAAGCGACGTTCCCGGCCGGGAAGCGACGGTCCTGAGGCGACGGCTCTGACAGCCTACGTCCGCCGCCCGTACCCGCTCTCGTTCGGCAGTTCCTCGCCGCGTTCCCACCACGGTTCCGGGAGTCTCTCGTCCGGCAGCGGGAGGTGTCCGTGGCCGAGCGTGCCCACCACCCTCGTCCGATTACCGTCGAGTTTCAGCCGGACTGTCGGCGCGAGCGTCCCGCCGAAGCGACGCAGTTGTTCGGCCTCGGGGAGCACCGCGACCTCGTCGAGACTCGGCCGGTCGAACTCGAAGTAGTTGAAGAAGGAGGTGACGAGCAACTCGTCGCCGTGGTCGTAGGCGAGCCACGAGTACGCCTGAAACGGCGCGTTCGCGGGGTTCGTCAGCACCAGACCGGAGCCGTTGAGCGGTTCGTACTCGCCGCGCAGCGAGTCGGCGACGAAGCCGTACAGCGCGTCGTAGCCGTCGAGACCGGGCGCGAACGTGTGGTCGTGACTGGAGATGAAGAGGTAGTAGCGCCCGTCGCGGCGGACGGCGTGCGGGCGTTCGAGTTCCTGATTCACGCAGACGGCGTCGAGTAAGGGGGGCCGGAGTTCGAAGTCGGCGGGGTCGCCCGTCGGCGACTCGGCGACGCCGACGCTGCCGTTGAACTCCTGCTGGGCGGCGTCACCGCCGCAGGCGTCCGATTCCTCGGGAACCGGCGTGTTGGCCTCGAAGAGGAGATAAGTCGTGCCGTCGTCCTCGAAGAACCACGGGTCGCGGAAGGTGTAAATCATTCCGCGCGACTGGCTCTCGGTCTCGTAGTACTCGCCGTCCGGTTCCAACAGGACTTCGTGGGTCCACGGCCCCTCGATGCGGAGGCCGTTTTCGTCCGCCTCTATCGTGCCACCGTGGCCGACGGCGAGCCGCTGCGTGTAGGTGAGTTCCTCCTCACCTCGTGCACCCGAGGCGGTGTAGTAGGCGTAGACGGTTCCTTCGTCGTCTTCGCCTCGGTCGTACAGCGCGCTCCCGGCCCACTGCCGCGACCCGAGCGGCCCTCTCTCGTCGACGTCGAAGACGGGGCCGCCGGTTTCCCAGTTCTCGCCGTCGCGCGAGTAGAAGTAGCGGACGGTCGCCACGTCGTGGCGCTTGCCGGGCAGGAGTTCCGAGGAGGAGGTGAGCGCGAGGATGACGCGGTAGCCGTCGATTTCGGCGACCGAGCCGTCGCGCTCGCGGAGGAACCACGTGTCCCAGATGTGGAGGTCGGAGTCGACGGGTGCCTCCGGCGGGTAGATGATGGGCGCGACGGTGTCCTCGGAGCGCTCGATGCCGGCGGCGTGGTCGCGGGTCCACGCCGGGGTGCGGCGGTCCTCGGCCGGGGAACGCCGCTCGGAGTCGTCTTGCATGCTGTAGCCTGTCGGATGCAGGCTCTAATCTCTCCCGATAGCGCTCGACGCGAGGTTACAGCTGCGGAACTTCGGAGAACGTCAGTTCGCCGTCCTCGGTGATACGTAGCTGTCCGTTTCTCGATTTGTTCGAGACGAACCACTCCCACCGTTTCGAGCGAGAGCTCGTTTCGGCGTCGATTCGGTACGTTCCCGTCGCGTCGACGAACGGAGTCGTCTCGTCCGTTCCGGGAATTCTGTTGTCGTCGCGCATCTCGGCGGGCTCTAACTCGTAGGTGGAGTGTAGTACGGTTTCGCCGGCGTACGCGACGGAGAGCGAGAGAGAACGGCGACTGGTATCGTCGTTCTGCAGCAGTACCTTTCTCGACTTCTCCGAAGGCGGTGCCCGCTCGCGTGCGACGGCGGTCGGCTTATCTGTCGCGGTACCGTCGGCGCACCCGACGAGAACCGTGCCGACCGCGACCGAAACGACGCCCCGCGAGAATCGCCGTCTGCGCATGACTTCGATGAGAATCTGCCTCGACAAGAGTGTATCTCCCGGTTTCGCGTGGTCTGACCCGGCGCGCACACACCCGAACCGATTTGAGCGATGATAGCCAAATTGGTCCGATGACAAAACGTCACATCTCGCTCCCCCTCGCGGCCGAGGAAGGAGTTCGAGCCTTCATCGACGAGGTTGACGAACGACTCTCCGGCGAGGAGGACACCTGTGACGTGGTCCAAGACGTGCTCGTCGACCTCTACGGCGACCGCGAGGCGTACGAGCGCTGGCAGGCGGGCGAAGACGTATCGAACGCCGAGCGCGTCCGCCTGCAGGGGTACGACCCGTGTAACTCGACGTTGGAGTCCGAGTACTACGCCGAGAAGGACGAGGAGAAGTTCAAGCGCTCGAAGCATCTCCAGTGGCTCTGGCGGCAGTTCGACGCGACGCCGATGGCCGACAACGTGGAGTTCGCCCTCCGGTTCCGACAGATGCTCGCCGACCACCTGTTCGAGGAGGCCGGCGAGAACCTCCGCCTGTTCAAGGGCATCACGATGACGTACGGCCACAACATCCGCGTCGGCGACAACACCGTCGTCCACGACGACGTCCACCTCGACGACCGGGGCGAACTCACAATCGGGAATCGCGTCTCCATCTCCGACGGCGTCCACCTCTACAGCCACGACCACGACATCGTCGACCAGACCGCGGTGAAAAACTTCCACACCGTCGTCGAGGACGACGCGCGCGTCACCTACGACGCGATGGTCCGCGCCGGCTGCAGAGTCGGCGAGAACAGCGTCGTCGGGGCGCGGTCGGTCGTACAGGGTGACGTTCCTGCCCACCACGTCGCCGTCGGCACGCCCGCGAAGAGCGTGAAAATCAAGCCGGGGTGGGAGGACGAAGCCGAACCGCTGGAGGCCGGCGGCGAGAACCGACAGGCCGAGCGCGAGATTCCGTACGACCTCCCCGAGGGTGTCGACGTGTTCGACGAGTTCGGACGCGACTTCGAGTCGTCGAACTGAGCCGAGCGTTCGGCCCTCGACGTTCGGAGAGGTTTGAACGTCGAAACGTGATTTTCTTGCGATAGTTTTTGGTTAGCGAAAGCAGATATTCGGCTATGAACCGACGGACCTATCTCGGCCTCGCCGGCGTCGTCGCCCTCGGCGGTTGCCTCGACGACCCGACCACTTCCGACCCGCCCGGAAACGACTCCGCCGAGCCGTCGACGGACGACGCCGAGACCACCTCCCCGCCGCCGCAGACCATCCAGCACGAGACGGTGGTCACGGGGCTGGAGATTCCGTGGGGAGCGGCGTGGCGCGACGGCGACCTCTACCTCACCGAGCGCCTCGGGCGAATCGTCCGAATCCCCGACGGGGAGGGCGACCCCGAGGAACTGCTCACCGTCGACGACGTCGTCCAGGACGGCGAGGGCGGCCTCCTGGGGCTGGTGTTTCACCCGAACGAACCGGCGGCGTACACGTACCACACGTACTCCGGCGGCGAGTACGAGTTCACGAACCGTATCGTCCGCCACGACCTCGAAAACGGCTGGGAGTGGGAGCCCATCGTCGACGGCATCCCCGGCGACATCATCCACGACGGCGGTCGCCTCGCCGTCTACGAGGACAGCCTCCTGGCCACCGTCGGCGACGCGAACGACCGCGACCGCGCGCAGGACACCGACTCGCTCAACGGGAAGGTGCTCCGGTTGACGTTCGACGGGGAGCCGCATCCGGACAACCCCTTCGACAACGAGGTGTTCACCTACGGTCACCGCAACCCGCAGGGACTCGCCTTCCGGCAGGGGACCATCTTCTCGACGGAACACGGCCCCGCCGAGAACGACGAGGTGAACGTGCTCGAAGCGGGCAACAACTACGGCTGGCCGGAGGTCGGCGGCACCGAGAGCACCGACGAGTACACGGGCGCTATCACCGAGTACACCCCGACCATCGCCCCCGCGAGCGCGACGTTCTACGACGGTCCGTACCGCGAGTGGCAGGGCGACTTCTTCTTCGGAACGCTCGCCGGCGAACACCTCCGCCGCCTCCGCATCGACGGCACGGAGGTCGTCGAAGACGAACCCCTGTACGAGGGCGAGTTCGGTCGGCTCCGGACGGTGTTCACCGGTCCGGACGGCCACCTCTACGCCGTGACGAGCAACCGCGACGGGCGGGGCGAGCCGCGCGACGGCGACGACAGGGTCGTCCGCTTTTTCCCCGAAGCGGAGTAGCGACCGTCCGATTCTGTCGGACGGAACCGGTTCGCTCGACAGCCGCTCTCGTCACGTCTCAGCGCCCCTCGTCCGCGGTTCTCGACTCCACTACGGCCGGCTGCCGGCGCGCCGTCGGCGACGTTCGTTTATAAGCAAACCGAAGACACAAGTCCCATGATGACAAATAGCACAGTATGCGTGCACTGTGGGGATGGATACTCGTGTACGTGCTCGGGTTGGTCGTGCTCCAACTGCTCGTCTACCGATATCTCGGGGGCGAGGGCGGCGCGTTCGCCGAGGCCGACAGCGCAATCGCGCGGCGCGGCGGGAGCGGCGACGAATCCGCAGAGCGCGAGATGGCCCACGATCGAACCGCGGCCGCGAGCCTGAGTCCGGCGATGTCGGCGGCGACGACGGAGGCGTTCCGGAAGTCGGCGACAGAGCGCATCTGTCCGCACTGCGGCGTCGAGAACGAAGCGGACACGACGTTCACGTTCTGCCGCAACTGCGCCCAGCGGCTGGGATGAGCGACCGGACGACTCTTTACCGGGCGCTCCCGTAGCGACGGCGTGACTCGGAGTATCGCCATCAACGTCGCCGCGAACACGAACCTCCCCGGCTTCCGCGGACCGGTGTATCCGGACGGTCGGTTCGAGTACGTCCCGATTCCGGAGCGAGCGGGGACGAGCGAGCGAGTGCCGACCTACGGCGACCTCTCGTTCGGCTTCGACCTCCCGGAGTCGGTGCTCGATACGTCGGTCCATCTCGACCCGGCGTTCGCGGGCGTTCACGGCGCGACGCGGCACACCTACGGCGACGAGCACGGCGTCAAAGCCGGACCGCTCTCGGAGCTGTCGCCGGGCGACTCGCTGTTCTTCTACGCGACGCTGAGTCTCCACGGCGGCGCACCCACCTCGGACCGCGTCGTCGACGACGACTGGGGGACCTACCTCATCGGCGAGTTCCGCGTTCGTCGGGCGGTGACCGGCGAGCAGTACGAGGCGCTCTCGTCGACCGAACGGGAGCGATTCGCCGAGAACGCCCACGTCAAGCGCGACCCGTTCGACGCGAAGGTGCTCGTCGAAGGCGACGAGAAGTCGAGACTGTTCGAGCGCGTCGTCCCGTTGAGTTCGCGCGAGGCGGGGGCGACGGCGAACCGCCTCGTCACCGAACTGTCGAACGACTCCGGAAAGGGTCCGTGGTGGCGGCGACGCTTCTGGTACGACGAGCCGGCGACGGCGGAGCTTCGAGCAATTGTCGACGGAGACGGCCGAGAGGGGGCCGGTGCGCCGTGGTTCGGATAGCGCGGCGGGCCGAAACGTCGACAGCGGCGGACCCGACACTCTCGAAACCGGTCCGGCGCGCGGGTTAAATCCTCAGCGCGCCTCCGAGACACCATGGCGCTGAGAGACATCGACAGTCACACGAGAATCGAGCGGCGGACCATCGCCGGAAAGGAGGCGCGCGTCTACCTCGACCCCGACGAGATTCGCGTCGAGTGGCGACCCGGACGGGCGGTGTATCTCGGCGTCCGCGTCGGCGACCGAATCAAGAACGCCGACCGCGACGTCGCCTCCGCGCGCATCGACGAGTGGGAGGTCGAGGAGATAACGCCCGAGCGAGTCGTCGGCCGCAGTATCAAAACCGGCGAGCGCCGCGAGTGGGACCGCGAGACGCTCGAACGCGGGTTGGTCGTCGGCAACTACGCGACCAACCTCACCGAGTTCGCAACGGTGGTGGTTCACGAAATCGGGAGATACGACGGGCGCGACCCCTACGTGACCGTCCTCGCCTACGGCAACAACGGCGAGAAGTACGGGCGACGATACGGGTTCGTCGACGCCGGCGAACGGACGGTCGAGTTCCACGACCAGGACCCCGCGGTGGAGCGACTCGCCCCGGAGATGGCGACGGCGTTCGACGAGTTGGTCGTCGGGGCGATGAAAGACGACGGGTACGTCGTTCGGTGACCGCGGGTTCGTCGTTCGGTGACCGCGGGTTCGTCGTTCGGTGACCGGCCTCGGCGTCGATCCACGTGCGGGTCACCACGGGCTCGACCGCGTCGACCCTCCGAACGGAGGACGGCGATAGGCTCTTTCACGTACGACTAGAAGAGCGGGCTATGGAGAGTTCGACCGTGGCAGTTCTCGGAGTCGTAGCGACGGGCGTCTTGCTCGTGTGCAGCGCGTTCTTTTCGAGTTCGGAGACGGCCATCTTCTCGCTGTCGACGGAGTGGGTAGAGCAGCAGTCGACGACGGGAGACCGCCGCGCGCAACTGCTTCGGACGTTGCGCGACGACCCGCATCGGCTGCTGGTGACGCTGCTAGTCGGCAACAACGTCGTGAACATCGCGATTTCGAGTATCGTGACCGTTCTCATCGCCAGCTATCTCCCGCCCGGAGTGGCTATCGCGGCGACGACGCTTCTCACGAGCTGTCTCGTCCTGATATTCGGCGAGATCGTCCCGAAAGCCTACGGGCTCGGCAACGCGGAAAACTGGTCGCTACGCGTCGCGTCACCCATCCGGCTCGTCGAGCGGGCGCTCTCGCCCATCATCACGGTGTTCGACGCGATAACTCGGCGGATCAGCGCGCTCATCACTGCCGATCCCGACATCGAGAAGCCGTACACTGAGTGACCGGGGGTTCGGGGATAGAAAGATTGTTAACTTTGTTTGACAGTCAACATCAATGATGGGAAAGCTTTCGAGTCTAACGTATTACCGTGGAGTGAACGTTTTTATGGCTATCCTGTCAGTAATAGTAATTATTCTGTTTTATTTCTATTTGGAGCTCAAGCCATCTTGGGCACCTAAACTGCCAGAAATGATTTTGGGAGTCCCTCCTTTTGCACTCACATTTGGGTTGTTGTGGTACTACCTCTCTTCCAATCCCGACCCAAAGATTCTCTCACGAATCCACGTTGTTCCATTTACTGGTGAAGGTAGCGAGGAAGAAATAGCAGTGGAGAGCTCGCAGAAAATAAAGAGAGTATCTGGGATAGATTCCGAAGAGGAGCATGACTTTCCAGACCCAATTCAAGAGGGTTTTTGTGGAGCTAGGACGAACGAATTGGCTTACGAGGAGTTTCCAAGCAAACTTAAGATATGTTTCGATATCGGAAATAAAGGACGTTCAGGGGTGACACTTCATGAGTATTGGACTATCGAAAATAAGAACACGAAACAAGTAACTCCATTACACGATAACCGTTCTGTCCGGATTCCGCCACCATTAGTCCATTTGTCTGAAGCAGGATTTGGCAAGTTCCAGAAGTGGGTGAATCACATACCAACGGTTGATTTATCCCACGAAAGTCCATGGTACTACGCCAATTTAAATGAGCGTCCAAAGAAGATTATACTGCAGGATTCCGACGAACGAGTCTTCTTGCACGCAAGAGGTCGACGTCCAGAATCAGTTACAGTTCCCCTTAAGAGCGGAGAAACTCGTCCTCAGCTAGTAAAAGGTGAAACATATCGCTATGATATTAAGATATACACTACCTCTTCCAAGCCAACAGATAGCGTCACTGTTTGGTTTGTTCTAGAGGATTGTACTGTAAAATGGTGGACTACACGATCGTCTCTCGAAAATTGGCTCCGGGAACAATTGACTAATATCGGTTCCAAGGGATAATACTGGTTCAGAGAGTATATCGAAAGCACCAACCGAAGGGAGTGCGCCGACCGGGAATCGAACCCGGACCGGTGGCTTGGGAAGCCACTGTCCTACCATTGGACCATCGGCGCTCACTGCGTTCGCACCGTACCTCGACGGACTGCGTCCGTCTCACCATCGGCGCGCTCGTTACACTCGCGCCCCGCGGTTCGCCTCACTTCGTTCGGCTCACCATCGGCGCTCATTGCATTCGCCCCGGGATTCACTTCACTGCGTTCAGTGAATCATCGGCGCTCACTGCGTCGAGTGCGGCCGAAAGTACCGGACGGGAACACTTCAAGATAGCGTTTCGCGGAACTGGACGCGCGTCCAGCAAATCCCGAGAAGAGATGCCTATTAGTCACCGACGCGTCTACGATTAGTCGATGAGTAGCGACACGCCGATTCTCGACGACACTGCACCGCTGGACCTCCGCCTCTCCGACGAGGAACTCGAAGCGACGCGCGAACACGTCGTCTCGTTCATCCGGAGCGTCGTCGACGACGCCGGCGCAGAGGGCGCGGTGCTCGGTCTCTCGGGGGGCATCGACAGCACGCTGACCGCCTACCTCGCCGTGGAGGCGCTCGACGAGGAGGGGCTCCACGGCCTCGTGATGCCGAGTTCGGTCAACACCGAGGAGAACATGAGCGACGCCGAGCGCGTCGCGCAGATACTCGAAATCTCCTACGACGTAATCGAGATTCAGCCCATCGCCGAGCAGTTCTTCGCCGCCTTCCCCGAGGCGGCCGAGGACCGGATGGCCGCCGGGAACGTCTACGTGCGCACTCGGGGCGTGCTGGGCTACTTCGTCGCCAACCACAAGAACCGAATCGTCCTCGGGACGGGCAACCGCAGCGAGGCGATGACCGGTTACTTCACCAAGTACGGCGACCAGGCCGTCGACTGCAACCCCATCGGCAACCTGTACAAACAGCAGGTTCGCCAGCTCGCCGCCCACGTCGGCGTACCCGAGGACCTCGTGACGAAGACGCCCTCCGCCGAGATGTGGCTCGAACAGACGGACGAAGAGGAGATGGGCATCAGCTACGACGCGCTCGACGCAATTCTCGCGCTGCACGTCGACGGCCCGCTGTCGACGGCGGCGACGGCGCGGCACCTCGACGTGACCGAATCACAGATAGCGCGCGTCGAACAGTTGGTCGCTCAGAGCGCTCACAAGCGGTCGATGCCGCCCGCACCCGACGCGCTGGAGTTGTAATCTCACCCTCTGTCCGCCGCGATGTCGGCGGCGTGCGCCCGCACGAGGTCGCCGAACGCCTCCGCCTCTGCGGCCTCCTGTGCGTCTCTCCCCCGCCGGTCTCGCATCCGCGCTTTCACCGCTGCCAGTGCGTCCGGTTCGTTGGCCGCGAGGCGTTCGGCGACCGCCAGCGGTTCCTCCTCGATTCGAGAGACTAACCCCGTCCGCAGTGCTTCCTCGGCGTCGATAGCGCGCCCCGAGAGTGCGAAGTCGAGCGCGTCGCCCTCGCGCATCACCCGCGGGAGACGGACCGTCCCGCCCCACGCGCCGAACAGCCCGAAGCGGACGCCGGGTTCGGCGAACGTCGCCTCCGGCGTCGCCACGCGGAGGTCGCAGGCCAACGCGAGTTCGACACCTCCGCCGCGGACCGCACCGTCGATACCGGCGACGACGACACAGTCCGCGGTTTCGATGGCGTTTGCGACGCGCTGACCGTGGCGGGCGAACGCTTCGGGGTCCGAGAGCGAGGCGACCACGTCCAAATCTGCTCCGGCGCAGAAGGCCGGTCCCTCGCCGTGGAGGTAGACGACCGGAACGTCGGCGGCGTCGGCACCGGTGACCGCGGCCTCCAGCGCGTCCAGGTCCTCGGGGCGGAGCGCGTTGCGCCGCTCGGGTCGGTCGAGGGTGACCACGCGGAGGCGCTCGCGGTCGGTGAAGCGAACCATACCGGTTCTGCGGGGGAGTTTCCAAAGGTCTTTGCCTTTCCCGTCGCTACCGTCCACTGATGGACGACGCCGTGCGGACCCGCGATGCCGCGCGCGAAGCGCTCTCGGATATCGACCCTCCGAAACTGTTAGACGCGCTAGATGCGCGCCTGGCGGACGCATCGATGCTGCCGGGAGCGCTCGCACTGGGGAGCGCGCGGGCCCTCGACCCCGACGTGAACGCCGACGCGCTCGCCGAACGCGCCGCCGGCGTCCAACTGATCTACGAGGGCCTCCGTCTCACTCGCGACCTCGCCCGAGAGGAACCGTGGGCCGACGGAGTCTCGGCGCGACAGAACGGCGCTGGCGACCTCATCGCGGGTATCGAGGCGGATATGCTCGTTCTCGCCGCCGACGTGCTCGTCGCTCGCGGCTTCTTCGTACTCGCGCGGACGGAGGCGGCGACGCGCGCCGTCGACACCGTCCGCGCGTTCGGACGCGACCAGACGCTCGGTCGTCGACCGGCTTCGAGCGTCGACGACGGCGAGTCCGACCGCGAGACCGAAACCTTCGACCGTCGACTGGAGGCCGACGTACTCGACCTCGCGGTGCTCGCCGGCGCGACGGCGGTCGGACAGTCGGTGCCGGAGTCGCTCTCGACGTACGCCGACGAACTCGCCGCCGAACACGGAACGGCGTTTCCACCCGTTCCCTCTACCCTGTCCGAGACGGCCGCCAAGCGGTTGGCGACCGGCGGCGGGGAAGACGACCCCGTGGCATCGCCTACCGATAGCTGAGCCGAATCGAAACGCCTAAAGACGAATCGGGCAAACGACTGAATGCGCAGCAAGCGCCTGGGTAGCTTAGCGGTAAAGCGCGTCCTTGGTAAGGACGAGAGCCCGGGTTCAAATCCCGGCCTAGGCTTTTCTCACAAACTCGCGAGACGGACGACAGCGATGAGTGACGCGTGAGTTTGAGAGCCTCTCAAACTACGTCCCCTCCCGCAGCTCCACGCGCCGAACTTTGCTGTTGTGTGTCCGGGGAAGTTCCTCGACGAACTCGACGGTCCGCGGGTGCTTGTACGGCGCAACGCGTTCGAGACAGAACTCCCGAAGCGTTTCGGCGTCGACGGCCGAGCCCTGCCTGCGAACGACGTAGGCTTTCACCGTCTCGGTGCGGCGCTCGTCCGAGACGCCAACGACGGCGGCGGCGACGACGTCCGGGTGTTCGTACAGCGCGTTCTCCACCTCGCGCGGGTAGACGGTGTAGCCCGCGGTGACGATGACGTCCGATTTCCGGTCGACGATCTCGTAGTAGTTGTCCGCATCGCGGCGGGCCACGTCGCCGGTGCGGAAGTAGCCGCCCTCGGTGAACGCCGCCTCTGTCTCCTCGGGCCGGTCGTAGTAGCCTTCGAACACGTGCGGGCCGCGGACGAGCAGCTCGCCCGTCTCACCCGGCGGTACGTCGCGACCCTCGTCGTCGACGACCCTGCAGTCGGTCGCCCGGAGCGGTTGACCGATACTGCCGAGTCGCGGACCGAACGTCGACCCGAAACCGACGTGGGTCCCGCCGCCGGTTTCGGTCAGCCCGTACGCCTCGAACAGTTCGACGCCCGCCGTCGCCTCGAAGCGCTCCTGGACCGCCGACGGCATCCGGTCGCCGCCCTCCATCACCTCTTCGAGACTGGAGAGGTCGTACTCGCCGAACCGTTCGTGGTTGACGAGGTCGACGTACATCGCGGTCACCGCGCCGAACTTCGTGATCCGCTCGCGCTCGATGGTTTCCATCGCCGCCTCGGGGTCCCACTCGCTCGGGTCCCGCAGGTAGACGGTCGCCCCGCGAATCAGCGGTTGCCACGTCCGGTTGACGAACCCCGCGATGTGCGCCAGCGGCAACACCGAGAGGAACCGCTCCTCGTCGGCGCGGAGCGCCGAGCGCTCGAAAGCGATGAACGACTGTGCGCGCAGGTTTCGGTGCGTCAGCAGTACGCCCTTCGGCTCCCCGGTGGTCCCGCTGGTGTACGGTTGCATCGCCACGTCGTCGTCATCGCGGTGGACCATCGTGGGCTCGGCGTCGAGCGCCGAGAAGGCGACGGTGTCGACGTCGGCGGAAACGGCGTTGGGCGGCTGCTCGTCGCCGACGAGAATCACCAGCGGGTCGGCGTCGAGGCGGTCGAGCGCGTCTTCGACCTTCGGGAGCAGCGACGGTTCGGTGACGAGCGCCTCGGCGTCGCTGTCGTCCAACTGCGATGCGAGTTCGTACGCCGTGAACTGCGGATTTGCCGGAGAAAACGGCAGTCCAGCCTTCAGTGCGGCCAGTGCCGTGAGCACGAGTTCGGGACGGTTCGAGAGGAAGATACCGAGCCGGTCGTCGGGGTCGAGGCCGCGTTCGTGTAGCGCCCCGGCGAGCCGCGCCGACCGGTCGCTGAGTTCGGCGTGGCTGTACCGCGTGTTCCCGGTTTCGAGGGCGAGTGCGTCGCCGCGCTCGGCGGCGGTTTCGTCGTACACGCGCGCCGCGTTACCGGATCGTGCAGCGGGGGAGAACGCGCCAGGGTGCATCACACCCTCGTTTCGCCGAAGTCGGGTAAAAGAACGATGTCCGTTACGAGATTACGACACGAATTCCGCGAGCGTCCGCTAACTAAGGAGTGGGTTAAAGTTGACATTTATGCCAGTAGCGGGCCTCTACTCTCGGACAGAAAGGGTAGTCGCACCGTGCAACTATGTCAGCAGTCGACGTAAGGGCGATACGAGATGGACGACGAGGACGACGAGCGCGAGAGCTACCGCGTACGACAGTACGAACCGACGGACCGAGAGGCGGTACTGTCGCTCTACGAGACAGTGTTCGACCGCACCGACCCGAACTGGTTCGACTGGCGCTACGTCGAGAACCCGTACCTCGACGAGACCCCCGTCGCCGTCGCCGAAACCGAGAGCGACGGCGAAATCGTCGGCGCGCGCCCGAGCGTCCCGATTCCGCTCCGCGCCGGCGACGAGCGCGTCCTCGCGGTGGTGCAGGTCGACCCGATGGTCGACCCCGACCACCGCCGGCGGGGTCTGTTCTCGAAGATGGTGACCCACGTCTACGACCACTACGCGACCCGCGAGCCGCAGGTCTCCATCGGCTTTCCCAACGAGGCGGTGCTCGGCGCGCTCGACAAACTAGGCGAGCGACTGTCGCTGCACCGCGGCGTCACACGCGAGTTCCCGGTGTACTACCGCGTGCAGAACCCGACCGCACTGGCGTCGCTCGGCGGGGAGCGAGCGGGGAAGACGCTCGGCAAACTCGCGACGGCGGCGACTCGGGGGTATCTCTCGCTCCGGACCGGCACCCCCGCGGACGCCGACGTGAGCGTTCGCCGCGAGACGGGCGTCCCCGCCGAGGAGTTGGCGGGCCTCGTCGCCGCGTCGCCGCTCTCGCACGTACACGCGGACAGAGACGCCGAGTTCTACGCCTGGCGGTACGCGAATCCGCGGTTCGAGTACGAGACGCTCCTCGCCGAGCGGAGGGGCAGTCCCGTCGCCGCGTTCGTCGTCGGCACGCAGCTGGGTCTCGATTCGGCCGTCGTCCACGTCACGGACGTCGCTCCGCTCACCGGCGGCGAGGCGTGGGTCGACGCGGTAGACGCGCTGCTCGCGCGCGTCGTCGCCGACAACGAGGACGCCGACCTGCTATCGGTGTTCGGCGAAGCGCTCCCCGAGCGACTGCTCGGTAAGTACGGCTTCACCCGGAACGACGAGGGGCCGCTCTCGCGGGTGACGAGTCCGAACTACCTCGTCGCGCGGCCGCTCACCGACGAGTCGGTGGACGAGTGGACGGTCGGCGGACGGCGGCTCTCGGACGGCGAACGCTGGCGGTTCACGTTCTGCGAGCGCGAAATCGGGTAATCGCCGACCGTCTACCGGAAGTCCTCGACGAAGCGTTCGGGGACGTACACGAGCAGTTCCGGCGGTGCTGTGCCGACGAGGCGCTCTGCCACCTCGACGAGCGCCTTCCGCAGCAGGGAGTACGCCGCCGAGACGGCGAGCGCGAGGGCGACGACCGTCTGCGCGGTGCCCGAGAGCACCAGGAGCGCCGGGATACCGAAGACGGCCCCCAGGAGGAAGTCCTCGGGCGCGCCGTCGTAGCGAATCCAGCGCTTGGGCGCGAGCCACCGCCCGTTGAAGTGGTCGTACACCGCGCGGTCGGAGGTGGCCTCCCATGGCTTGAGTTCGAGGCCGCCGCCGAAGATGTCCATCACGGAGTGGATCGCCGCCGCCGCCAGAAACAGCGCGACTGCGAGCGCGACCGGCGACGCGACGAGCGCGGCGACGGCGGCGGCGACGAACGCCGCGAGCGAGAAGTACACCGGGAAGTGGAGCGTCTTTCGGTGGGCGACGTAGAGGTCGAAGTCGGGGAACAGTCCGCCGAGACCGGCGGCTGCGACCGGGAGGAGGCCGCCGTCGGGGGCGACGACGAGCGCGAGCACCACCCCTATCAGGGCGTGCGTGGTGGCCATCATCGCCCCCGAGTAAGGTGTACGAGACAAAAACCGTGTCGGGAACCGTGGGAACGCGGCGCACGATACGGCGGGGGCGAACGACCGCGTCTCCGCCGGAAACAGCGCTCGTCGGGCCGACGGAACACCGTTTAAGCCGGGGAGCGAGAACACGGTACGATGGCGTTGTTCCCACTGTCGGTGCGTCGACAACGACGGCTCAGTCGCGGTCTCCAACTCGTCATCGCGGGGGTGCTGGTCGTCGGCGTCGCCCGACGTAACCTCAGCGTCGTCGTCAACGCGGCGATGGCGCTCGCGGTGACGTTTCTGCCGGCGCTGCTCGAACGCGACAGCGACATCAGCCTCGGCGCGGGCGTAACGCTCTGGGTGACGCTCGCGGTCTCGCTGCACTCGCTCGGGATGCTCGGTCTCTACACCGCGATACCGTGGTGGGACAGCCTCACGCACACGCTGTCGGCGTCGGTCGTCGCCGGGGTCGGTTACGCGACGGTGCGTGCCATCGACGAGCACACGCGAGCGGTGTACTTCCCGCCGCCGTTTCTCTCCGTGTTCGTCCTCGTCGTGACGCTCGCCTTCGGCGTGTTCTGGGAGGTGTTGGAGTTCAGCGTACGCGGAGTCACCGACCTGCTGGGTCTCCAGGCGGTTCTCGTTCAGTACAGCCTCGAAGACACCCTGACCGACCTCGTCTTCGACGCCGTCGGCGCGGCGCTCGTCGCGTTGTTCGGTACGCACAGACTCTCGGCGACGGTCGACTCGCTCGTCGGACGACTCGAACAGCGGCGCGGACGGTGAACCGACGAGCGACCGAGGGCGAGACGGGAGCGACGACGAGTCGCGGATGGGACGTAGCTTTTTGAGGCGGAGCGCGGTATACAGAGGCATGCGATTCGTTATCGTCGGGTACGGTCGGGTTGGCTCTCGAACCGCGCGAATCCTCGCGGAAGAGGGCCACGAAGTCGTTCTGGTCGAGAACGACAGGGACAAAGTCGAACGCGCCCGAGAGGCCGGGTTCGAGGTCATCGAGGGCGACGGGAGCAACGAGGCCGTCTTGGAGCGCGCCGGACTGGACGACGCCGTCGCCGTCGGCGGCATCACGGGCGACCTGAACACGAACTACGCGGTCTGCATGATCGCCAAAGAGTACGGCTGTCGGACCGTCCTCCGCATCGACGCCGACTACCGCGAGGAGATATACAAAGAGTACGCCGAGGACGTCGACGAGATAATCTACCCGGAGCGACTCGGCGCGGCGGGCGCGAAAACCGCTCTCTTGGGCGGGAACTTCAACGCCATCGGCGAGCTCACCGAGAATCTCCAGCTGTCGGCGGTCACCATCCCCGACGGCTCGCCGGTCGTCGGCAAGCGAGTCAGCGAGATAGCGCTGCCGTCGACCGCCCGCATCTACGCTCACGGCGACGACCGGGAGGCGATGACGATTCCGTTGCCGCAGACGACCGTCGAAGTCGGAGACAGAGTCGCGCTCATCGTCGAGCAGGAGTCACTCGAAGACGTCCGCAGACAACTACTCGGAGACGCAGCGGTCGAGAGCGCCTGAATCGAGTCGACAATGGAGTCGAGTCGGCAGTAGAGTCGAGTCGGCAGTGGAATCGAGTCGGAGTACGTGAAAACGTGGTCGGTCCGGGGTCGGTCGCGGGGGACGGCCGGCCCGGAGCGAACTCGGATGCAGTCGGGTGGGGTTCGGCGTGCATCCGGGCGCGAACGGGTGGGAGGATGGGAACAGATGCCGTCTACGCGCCCGAATGAACGGAGCCTGTGGACGGACTTAAATCCGCGTCAGACGGACGTGTGACTGCTGTACGACGCCGAATTCGGCCATTCAGACGTGTGACACGTTTCCGCCCGCGACGACGGAGAAAGCGGACCGTGCGACCCCGACCCAAAGCTACAATTTCGCCGCGCGTGACCGGGCGCCATGGAAGGAATCGGACCACCGCTTGCGACCCCGTTCGACGAAGACGGCGACCTCGACGAGGAGGCGCTCAGAGCGCTCGTCGCCTGGGTCGAAGCCCGAGGCGTCGACTTTCTGGTCCCCTGCGGGTCGAACAGCGAAGCCGAACTGATGAGCGTCGAAGAGCGCGCCCGGGTCGTCGAACTCGTCGTCGAGGAGGCCTCCGTGCCGGTGCTCGCCGGAACCGGCCACCCCGGCCTGCGCGAGACGAAGCGGCAGACGCGGTTGGCCGCCGACGCGGGCGCCGACGGCGCGCTCGTCGTCACGCCGTTTTACTTCCCGCACGACGAGGCGGCGCTGGAAGCGCACTACCGCGAGGTGGCCGACGACGCCGAGATTCCGGTGTACCTCTACAGCGTCCCTGCGTACACCGGCGTCACGCTCTCGTCCGACGCCGCGGGTCGACTCGCCGGTCACCCGAACATCGCCGGGATGAAAGACTCCAGCGGGAACCTCGAAGCGTTCGGCCGCACCCGACGACTCGCCGGCGACGAGTTCGAGTTCTTCGTCGGTGCCGGCAGCGTCGCCGCGCACGCGCTCGACGCGGGGGCCGACGGCGGCATCTTGGGCCTCGCGAACGTCGCCCCGGAAGCGTGCGCCGAGATATACGAACGCCACCGCGAGGGCGACGCCGAGGGCGCCCGCGAGTTGAACGCCGGTCTCGTCGAACTGAACCGCGCGGTGACGTCAGTCCACGGCGTCCCCGGGCTGAAAGCGGCGATGCGTGCCCGCGGCGCGCCCGCCGGCTACGCCCGTGCGCCGCACCAACCGGTGGACGACGAGGCGCGGGAAGAGCTCGAAGCGCTCGTCGCGGAACTGTAAGACGAGTCCACGGAGTCGCTACCGTTCGTCGTCGACTACCGTCGCTCGCGTCGCCGTCGCCTTGAACGACGCGACGACGGGCACACCGTCACCCAATCCGAGCCGTTCGACGCTCTCTGCGGTCACGAGCGCGAACAGCGGCACGTCCGCGCCGATATCGACCGCGACGGTGGCGACGGCGGTGCCGGAGTCGAGGTCGGAGACGACGCCCTCGAAGCGGTTGCGGGCGCTCGTCGCCGCCGACGGGGGCGCGTCGTCGGGCGCGTGCAGCGTCACGGCGTCGGCGCGGACGCTCACTTGCACGGGCGTCTGTGGGTCGACCCCGTCGGCCACGTGGCCGTCGGCGCCGACGACGAGCGCGCGAACCGGTCCCGCGTCGGTGTCAACGACGCCGAGTTCGCCGTCGACGCCGGCGACTCGGCCGTAGAGCACGGCTTCGCGCGCGCCCGTCGTCCCCGAGAGGGCCGCGCGGAGGCGCGCGAATCGGTGGAGCAGCGCTCCGGCCCCGTCGGTGAGTTCGCTCCCGCCGCCGTCGGCCCCGCCGCGTCGACGCTCGACGAGCGGGCCGAAGGCGCCTTCGAGCGTTTCGAGTCGAGAGAGCGCGCGGGCGCGGGAGCGTCCGAGCGCGGCGGCCGCGGCGCTGACGGAGCCGGAGTCGTCGACCGCGCGGAGCAGGTCGGCGTCGTCGTCGTCGAAGGTGACGCCGTCGGATGCGAGGTACGCCTCGAACGCGCCGTCCATACCGTCCGTTCGCGGGCCCCCGTAATGAGTCCACCACTCCCGAGCGCCTCGGTCTCAGTAGACGAGTTCGCCCGCGACGAACTGGCGGGCGCGGTCGTCGTGCGGCGACTCGAACACGCGCTCGGTGGGCCCGTGTTCGATGCACGTCCCGTCGAGAACGACCGCCGTCTTGTCGGCGACGCGGCGCGCCTGCGCCATGTCGTGCGTGGCGAGCGCGACGCCGATACCGCGCGCTTTGGCCTCGCGCACGGCGTCCTCGATGACGGCGGTGTTCCGCGGGTCGAGATTCGAGGTCGGTTCGTCGAGCAGGAGCACGTCGGGGTCGACCGCGAGCGCCCGCGCGACGCCGACGCGCTGGGCTTCGCCGGACGAGAGCGACTCCGCGTGTTTGTCGACCATGTCTGCCATGCCGACGGTGTCGAGCGCGTCGAGCGCGGCGTCCGGGGGCGACCAGGCGCCGACCGTTCGCAGTAGCGAACCGCGGAGACGACCCCACCGCGAACGTCTGACGCCGAGACCGTACGCGGCGTTGTAGCCGACCGACGCCGAGAACAGCGACCGGTCCTGCGCGACCAGGCCGATGCGTCGCCGGAGTCCGAGACGCTCTTCGTCCGACAGCGACCACGCGTCGCGGGCGTCGGAGTCGGCGTGCCCGTCCGTCGATGCGTCGGCCTGCCCGGCCATCGACGCGTCGGCCTGCCCGGCCATCGACGCGTCGGCCTGCCCGTCCGCTCGAACGGTGGCGACGGAGCCGCCGTCGGTCGCACCGTGGGTGCCGCTGAGGGCGTCGTCGAGCGCGATCCGGCCCCCGTTCGGCCGCGAGAACAGCGCCAGGAGTCGCAGCAGCGTCGTCTTTCCGGTTCCGGAGGGGCCGACGATGGCGAGCACTTCGCCGGGTTCGACGGTGAGCGAGACGTCTTCGAGGACCGGCTTCCCGTCGAAGCCGTGAGAGACTCCGTCGGCGACGAGGCGGAGGCGGTCGACGGCTTTCCGCCCGCTCATGCCCGCCCTCCGTCGCGGATGCGACCGCCGAGCGCGTTGACGACGAGGACGAGCACGAGGAGCACCGCGCCGAGCGCGAGTCCAGTCTCGTAGTTCCCGCGGCGAGCCTCGACGGTGACGGCCGTGGTCAGCGTCCGGGTGAAGGAGGTCTGTTCGGGCGGGTAGACGATGTTGCCGCCGACGATGAGCACGGAGCCGACCTCGCTGATGGCGCGGCCGTAGCCCGCGAGGACGGCCGTGACGATGCCGTAGCGCGCCTCGCGGAGGACGAGCAGCCCCACGTCGGTGTTCGTTCCGCCCGCGGCGAAGGCGGCGTCGCGCAGGTCGCCGCCGACGCTCTCGACGGCGGAGATGGAGACGCTGAGGACGACCGGCGTCGCGAGGATGGTCTGCGAGATAATCATCGCCTGCGGCGTAAAGAGCAACTGGAGGTCGCCGAGGGGGCCGGCGTTCGAGAGCGTCAGGAGGACCACGAGACCGACGACGACGCTCGGAAAGCCCATCCCGGTGCTGATGACCGTCGTGAGGAGGCGTTTTCCGGGGAAGTCGCCGAACGCGACGCCGACGGAGACTGGGAGGCTGACGAGCGTGCTGATGCCGACGGCGACGGTGCTCACGTACAGCGACACGATGGTGACGCTGACGAGGTAGTTCAGGTTCAGATCGCCGAAGGCCGGAATCACGGTTCTGTCTGAGGTAGCACCCGACTAATAATCCGCCGGGACGTGGTGTTCGACCCAGTAGAGATACTGTTTGTCGCGCCGCGAGAGCGACTGACTCTCCTCGGCGCTGTACCCCTGCGGGACGTACTGTTCGAAGTTCGGCTCCTCCGAGAGCGCGTTCGGGAAGAACAGCTGCGAGCCGTTGGCGGTGTAGCTGTCGATGGTGCCCTGCCCCTCGGGGCTCGTGAGGAAGCCGACGTACGCCATCGCCAGGTCGTACTCGACGTTGTCGTGCTGGGCGGGGTTGACCGGGATGACGCCGTAGGGGTTCTGCAGGATGACCGGACCGCCCTGCAGCGGCCCCTGCACGTGGACGACGAGGTCGATTTCGTCCTGCATCGAGAGGTACGTCCCCCGGTCGGCGATGGTGTACGCGCCCGACTGACTCGCCTGGTTGAGCGTGTCGCCCATCCCCTGACCGATGGCGCGGTACCACTGCCCGCCGGGGTCGACGCCCGCCTCCTCCCAGACGAGCAACTCCTTCTTGTTCGTCCCCGAGTCGTCGCCGCGGGAGACGAACGTCGACCCGGTCTCGGCGATGGTCGAGAACGCCTCCGTCGCGCTGTCCATCCCGTCGATACCCGCCGGGTCGCTCTCGGGGCCGACGACGACGAAGTCGTTGAACATCACGTCGCGGCGGTTGACGCCGTGGCCCTGCTGGAGGAACTCGTCCTCGGCCCCGCGCGCGTGGACGAGAATCACGTCTGCGTCGCCGGCCGCGCCCGTCTCGATGGCCGCGCCGGTTCCCTGCGGGATGGTGTTGATGGTCGCGTCGAACCGCTCTTCGAACATCGGGTTCAGTTCGTCGAGCAGACCCGTGTCGTACGTGCTCGTCGTCGTCGCCAGCGTGAGTTCTCGTCGGCCACCGCCGTCGCCGTCGCCGTCGCCGTCGCCGTCGCCCTGACCGCCGCTGTCGCTCTGGTTGCCCGTCGAACCGTTGTCGGTGTCGTTCTCGGAGGGGTTTTGACTCGAACAGCCGCTCAGCCCGAGAATCGCCCCCACGCCCGCGGCCTGAACGAACCGTCGACGTTGTATCTTCATGGATTCATCGATGGAGAGCGGGTGGTTAAGTGTTACTCACTCGCCGTAACCGCTCGCGGTTTCGTCCGGTCGCTCGGGTGGAGAGATGCGATTACTGAGAACACTCATGATTCCCGCCGTACAGCGCCCGGTAATGGCACTCGCGGACGTTCGAGAGAGCAGGACGATTCGGTTCGACACCGGGGAGGTGACCGGCGCGTTGGGTGATTCGGTTACGGTCCTCCCGATAGTCGTCGCGCTCGGCGCGCTGACGCCGATGTCGCTCTCGCACGTCCTCGTCGCCTTCGGCCTGTTCCAGGTCGTCTGGGGCGTCGCCTACGGCCTCCCGCTGTCGGTCGAACCGATGAAAGCGCTCGCGGCGCTCGCCATCGCCGGGGCGCTGAGCTACGGCGAACTCGTCGCCGCCGGCCTCGTCGCGGGCGCGGTGCTGCTTCTGGCGGGACGGACGAGCGCCATCTCGTCGGTCGAACGCTACGTCGGAGAGCCGGTGGTTCGCGGCGTCCAACTCGCCGTCGCGCTCCTCTTGGCGCAGACCGGCGTCGAACTCGGCCTCGGCAATCTCGCGCTCGCGGCGCTGGCGGTGGCGCTCACGCTCGGCGTCGCCGCGGCGGGCCGACCCCGAGCGGCGACGCTCGTCGTCCTCGGCGTCGGCGGGGCGATGGCGGCCGCGACGGCCGGCGTGCCGACGCCGCAGCTACCGGCTCTCGGCGTCTTCCCCGCTGGCGGCCCCGCGCTCACCCTCGGCGCCGTGGAGGGTGCGACGGCGCAGTTGGCGATGACCGTCGGCAACGCCGCCGTCGCCACGTCGCTTCTCTGCTCGGACCTCTTCGACGCGGACGTGTCGGCCGACGACCTCTCGACGAGCATGGGCGTGATGACGCTTCTCTCCGTCCCCTTCGGCGGCTTGCCGATGTGTCACGGGAGCGGCGGTCTCGCTGGCAAGTACGCCTTCGGCGCGCGGACCGGCGGCGCGAACGTCGTCCTCGGCGCCCTCTACGTCGTCGCCGCGCTGTTCGCGGGCGTCGTGCTCGCGTTCCCGATGGCGCTTCTGGGCGTCCTCCTGGTGCTCGTCGCGGCGCAGTTGGCTCGGAGCGCAGTTCGGACGGAGTCGCTCGCGCTGACCGTTCTCGTGGGCCTCGTCGGAGTGGCGACGAACGTCGGCGTCGCGTTCGTCGTCGGAGTCGTGCTGTGGCTCGGCGCGTCGAGGTTGGGCGTGGCCGGGACCGCAGACCGGTAAGCGTCTTGTGGTCGCGCCGCCATCTTCGGGTATGACCTGGGCCGACCTCTTCGAGCGAGCACCGGAGTACGACGTAGCCGAGGACGAGGTGCGCGACGAGCTCGAACGGAGGCGGAGCGAGGATGACTGAGCGCGCGGAAGTGACCGAGCGATCCGAGGCGTCTCCCGCGCGCGTCGTCGCCGACGCGGACGTGCTCGCGGCGGACCTGCTCGTCGGCGGCGACTCCCGGCGAGCGCTCGACTGTCTCCGCGAACACTCGTGGACGACGCTCGTCGCCAGCGACGCGCTGTTGGACGACGCCGAGGCCGTCGTCACCTCGCTGGCGGACGCGGAACTGGCGACCGACTGGCGCGAGAGAGTCGAGACGCTGCGCGAACCGGTCGACCACGCCGACGGCGACCACCCGGCGCTGGGTTCGGCGTACCACGGCGGCGCGATGCACCTCCTGACGCTCGACCCGCGCCTCCAGACGGCGCAGGCGGGCGCGACGCTTCGGAAACGCGTCTCGCTGAGCGTCCGCCACCCGAAGGCGTTCGCGACGCTGTTCGACGCCGCGAGTCTGTATCGGGAAGTCGAAGGCGGCGAGTATCCGGGCCCGGACCGCGACCCGCGGACGTAAGCGGCCGTGGTCGGGACTGTTTGATAGTCGGTGATAGAAAACGGTGAGGGAGTTCCGAACAGCTATCTAGAGAGTGTTTGTTCAGCGGCTATATCGACTCGAACATTCAAACGCTCAATTCGTTCGCGTTTGAACCTACGTCGGACGCTTCGCGCCCGACGAGGTTTGCTTCGCTACCGTTCAGCGAACCGCCGGAGGACAGAGCCCTCCGAGGCACGCCTCGCTATCGCTCGGCGTACCACTCCCCGAACTTCGCCAGCGCACGCCCCCGATGCGAGATGGCGTTTTTCTCCTCGGTGCTCATCTCGGCCATCGTCTTTCCGTCGTGCTCGAAGATGGGGTCGTAGCCGAATCCGCCCTCGCCGCGCGGGGCGACGAGCCGGCCGCGGACGACGCCTTCGAACAGTTTGACGGGCAGAGGTTCGGTCTCCTCGGCGTCTCGCTCCGCGCCCGCCGCGGCGGCGGCGACGCGGTCGTCGCGGTCCACCGGGTCCGGCGATGCCGCGAACGGTTCGCCGTCGCAGTAGGCGAGCACGCAGCGGAACGACGCCTTCCGGTTCTCCTCCTGTTCGCCCAACCGCCAGACGCGGTCGACGCCGACGGTATCCTCGACGTACGAGGAGTACGGACCCGGAAACCCGCCGAGGGCGTCGACGAACAGCCCCGCGTCGTCGACGAGGACGGGTTCGCCCACCTGTCGGTACGCCTCGCGCGCGCCGTGAGCCGCGATACGCCCGAGGTCGTCGCTTTGAATCTCCGTGTAGTCGAAGTCGACCTGTCCGACCGACTCGCCGAGGTACGACGTCGCCTCCGCGACTTTCCCCTCGTTCGTCGTCACGTAGTGGAGCATATCCGAGGAGGGGGTCGCCGGTCGCAAAGAGGCGTCGGTCTCGCGAAGCGCCGACCGCACGCGGAGTGTACGCGTAGAGCACACGCGCCGGGAGGAACTGTATTATCGTTTGTCATGGGGCGAGAACTACATAGGACTCGGTATCAGAAGGTAAGAAAAATATCAGGTTTTAAGCCAGTAGGGTCGAACAAGCCGGGTATGTCCGGGGCACGGCAACAGCGCGCTGTGGAGTTGGTGACAGTCAGGAAGGAGATGAACGCGCACGGCGCGATGACCGTCGAGGCAGTCGACTCGAACGCCACGCGCCACATCGCCGAGTAC
Source organism: Haloprofundus sp. MHR1 (assembly GCF_005155585.1). Taxonomy (NCBI): domain Archaea; kingdom Methanobacteriati; phylum Methanobacteriota; class Halobacteria; order Halobacteriales; family Haloferacaceae; genus Haloprofundus; species Haloprofundus sp. MHR1. The sequence goes on along the minus strand of NZ_CP039833.1, from coordinate 189,829 downwards.
GAGACCTCGCAGTTGCAGTCGACGCTACAGCAACTGCCCGCCGGGGCGTCGGTTCCGCTGGAACTGCGTCCGGTCGGCACGCGCGGCAACGTCTGGCGCGCGACGGGTCTCGCTCGTTCGCGTCAGTGACGACTCGCGGTCCGTCGAAGTGGGAGAAGAGCGCGGTTCAGTCGTCGTCGACGACGACTTCGACCGGTCCGTCGTCCTCGTACTCGGCTTCTTCGCGGCTCTTGCGCTCCTGGAAGAGCAGCACCGCCGCGACCAGCAGGACGACCCACGAGCGCCAGTTGGCGAGGTTGAGCGTGTAGCCCACGCCGAACGGTTTCTTCACCAGCATTCGGTCACCGGGTTGCCAGTACGAAGACAGCATCCGACCGGCGCTCGGGCGCTCGAAGTTGTACGGGACGCCGAACAGTTCGCCGGTCTCGGGTTTGTCGGCCATACGAGAGCGATACACTCGCCTCTGATAAATCGTTTTGGCTGTGTCGTCGCGCGTGCAAATCGCGGCGCGACCCGGTCGATGGGTCAGCGCAACCCGGTCGGTCAGCGATAGCGCCCGCGCGACTCCACGGTGCGGAGGCGCGCGAGCACGTCGTCGCCGCCGGTCTCCGCGTAGCCCGCCTCGAACGCCTCCAGAAGCGGGTCGGGGTCGGCAGCCGTCCCCTCGATGCTCTGTTCGAACACGTGCAGGTCCATCGCGTGGTCCTCGACGTGGCCGGTGTGAAAGCCGAGGCCGAAGTCGATGAGGAACGTCCGACTCTCGCCGACCCGGACGTTCCGCGTCGTCGGGTCGCCGTGGACGATTCCGACGCGGTGCAGCGACGCGAGGGAGCGACCCACGTCGGCGACGGCGTCGGCGTCGAGCGTCGCCGCGAGGTCGGCCTCGCCGACGCGCTGGAACGTGATAGTCGCCTCGCGCACGTCGACGTCCCGAACCAGCGGCGTCGGGACGCCCGCCCGCCGCGCCTCGCTCGTGAGCCGCGCCTCCGCGACCGTCCGCTCGCGGCGGAGCCGCGCGTCGAGTTCGGGGTGGCGGTACGCCTTCGGGACGCGCCGTTTCACGACGCGCTCGCCGTGGAACTCGACGGTCGCTTCCGCGCCCCTGACGGCGCCGTCGTCGTCGACGGCGCGGGCGACCGACTCCGCGTCGCCGCGCCACGTCACCGGCACCTGGTCGGGGCGGAAGTTCGGGTCGATGGCGGATTCGTCGATGGGGACGGTGTCGCCGGCGGCGCACATCTTCGCGCCCAAAACCGCGATCATCCCGGCGTTGTCCCGCAGGAAACGCGGGTCCGGCGCGTAGAACTCCGCGCCGCGTTCCTCGCACATCGACGCCAGCATCTCCCTGAGGCGCCGGTTCTGTCCGACCCCACCGCCCAAGACGAGTTCGTCGGTCCCCGTGAGCGAGAGCGCGCGCTCGGCGACTTCGGTGAGCATGCCGAAGACGTGCTCTTGGAGCGAGAAGCAGATGTCTTCGACCGCCTCGCCGTCGTCAGCGGCCTGCTTTGCGGCGCTCATGATGCCCGAGAAGGAGAAGTCCATCCCCTTCACCGTGTACGGGAGGTCGATGTACTCGCCGTCCGCGGCCGCCCGTTCGACCTTCGGCCCGCCGGGGTGGGTCCAGCCGACGTGTCGGGTGAACTTGTCGATGGCGTTGCCGACGCCGGTGTCCATCGTCTCGCCCAGGACGCGGTAGCGACCGTTGTGGTAGCCGAGCAGGTGGGCGTTCGCCCCCGAGGCGTTGAGACAGACCGGGGAGTCGAAACCGGACTCGTGGCGACCGATTTCGAGGTGCGCGACCATGTGGTTGACGCCGACCAGCGGCACGTCGAGCGCGCCGGCGAGCGCTCTGGCGGCGGTGCCGACGATGCGGAGACACGGGCCGAGGCCGGGGCCGCGGGAGAACGCAACCGCATCTATCGGAGGGCTCTGTTCCCCACTCGTCGCTTCGGCGCGCTCCAGAACGGTTTCGACGACGCGCGGGATGGCCTCGCTCATGTGTTCGGCCGCCTCGCGCGGGTGAATGCCGCCGCTGTCGGGTTCGTACGGGTCTGATTCGATAAAAGTCTCGTCGCGTTCTGTATCGTGCAACGCGGCGCTGGCGGCCCACGCCGTCCCTTCGATACCCAGAACGCGCACGTCTCGGATTACGCTTCTTCGGCTTCCGCGTCGCCGTCCTCCGCGGTGATCTTGTTGCGTTCGAGCATGTACTCCTGCTCGACGTCGCGGGCGAACTCGGGGCTCTCGTACACTTTCGCGTAGCCGGCGGTCTTGCGCATGCCGAACTTCGTGTCGAGTTCGTGGATGACGACTTCGTCGGAGTTCTTGTCGAGTTTCGCCGCGAGGCTGTCGCGGACCGAGAGGCGCGAGGGCGTCGCCTCGTCGTGGGTCATCGTGAATCGAACGTCCGTTCTGTGCAACATTGGGTTCTCCTCCTCGTCGATGATTTCGATTTCCATAGTTCAGTTGCTCATAAATCCCGGCGAAGCAAGTAAAAGGATTTCGAAGAGAGGGGGAGCGGACGACGGCCGCGAGATGCGAGTCGGGGGTCAGACGCCGAGCGTCTCGAACGCTGCGTCGGAGTCGCCCTCCAACTGCTCCATCAGGTCGCGCGCCTCAGCCTTCGCATCCGGCGTGACGGCCACACCGACCATCCCCTCGTCGGGCTGGCCGTAGACGACGAGCGCGCCGACGGGAGCGACCAAGATAGCGGGGAGCGTCGCCAGGTCCTCTTCGCCCTCGGTGACGACGACGACGGTGTTCTCGTCGCTGTCGACGGCCTCGCGGAGCGCCGCGAGCAACTCCCGAGAGAGCGTCGCCGCCGGGTTCTCGACTTCGATGCGCGGGTTGTCCCCCGAGAGGACGCGGCTGATCTCGTCGCCGACGGCCTCGCGCTTGGTCTTGCCGTCGACGACGGCCACGTCGGGGTCGCGGTCGGCGGTTCGGAGGTGGTAGGTGACGACGTCGCCGACGGCGATAATCGGACCCTCTGCTTCCGAGAGCAGTCGCTCGGCGTCGACGTAGACGGGACCCAGCGGCTCTTTGAACGCTCCCCGGAGCGCTTCGGGGAGCCGCAGCATCAGCGGCTCACCGGACCTTCAGCGCGTAGCCGCCGGGTTCGTCGACGTTCATCTCGCGGGCGATTTCGCTCTCTTCCGGGTGGGTGATGACGACGTACCCCGCCCAGTCTTCGGTGAGGCTCGACGACCCGCAGTGGTCACAGCTCTGTGAGTCCGGTTCGTTGATGTAGTGGCACTCACGGCAGGCGAGGCGGGGTTTAGCCATCAGTTACCCTCCGTCGTGGCCTGTCGCTCCTCGCGTTCGGCCTGGAGCCAGCCGTGCTTGCCGAGGCCGGGCTGTTTCGCCGTGAGGCCGATCTTCGAGTCGCGCGGGTTGCGCTCGTCGATGCTCTTGGTGACGACGCGGACGCGCACGGAGTCGCCGACGCCGAGTGTGTCCGACGACTCGGTCGACGCCAACTGCTGGTTCTCGCCGTCGTAGGCGAGATACTCGTCCGATATCTGCGAGACGTGCAGCAGTCCGTCGACCGGACCGATACCGACGAACGCGCCGAACTCGACGACTTCGACGACGATGCCGTCGACGACTTCCTGCATGTGGGGGTCGTACGTTATCGCGTCGAACTCCGCCTCGTAGTACACCCCCGGTCGGTTCGGGAGCACCGAGCCGTCGCCGATATCTACCACCTCGGCGATGCTGACGACGCTGCCGACGTCCTCGTCCATCCGTCCTTCCAACTTGTCCTGTAGCAGACGCTTCACCCGTTCGGGCGTCACGTCGGCGAGGTGCCGCGGGGGCACCTCGACCGTGTCCTTGAGTCGTACCCTCTTGTACATGTTATGGTTCTGTGATACTCAGTGTGTTCCGACCCCTTAAACCGATTACCCGAACGCCGCGTTCGAGCAGACGGTCGCGCAGGGGTTGGTCGTTCGTGGCGACGTACTCACAGTCGCCGCGCGCGCCGAGTTCGACCAGCGCGTCGTCGGCGTACGTCGCCTCGGTCTCGACTTGCTGACAGCGGTCGGCCGCCAGATCCGCACCGACGCTCGCCGCGACGCTCTCCTCGCCGTTGCCCGCCGAGAGCGTCTCCAACTCGTCGACGACGGTCTCGGGGACCACGAGGTCGACGGTCCCCGGACCGAACAGTCGGTCGAGTTCGTCGAAGACGCGGACGTCCAGTTCGACGGGCATCATGAGCGCGTTGGTGTCCATGGCGACGACGACCATCCGTTACTCGACGAGCGTTCCGATGCCGATGAGTCGCCAGCGCGCGCCGACGCGGCGGTTGATGGCTATCTTCGCCCCTTCGGCCGCACAGACGGGGCGCTTCAGCGACACCTCGCACTCGTTCTCGCGGGCGCTCGTGACCGCGCCGACGGTCGTCGCGGTGCCGACGGTCAGCATCAGCGGTTCGCCCGTCGAAATCTCGTCGATTTCGTCGTCCCCGCCGACGACGCGTTCGAGGAGGTCGACCTCCATCTCGAACGCCTCGCGGGTCGGCGGCAGCGTGCCGGGCGTTCCGGCGACCTGCCCCGCCAGCGCGTCACCCTTCGTGAGACTCGGGTCGAGACCGGTGCCGACGCCGAGCAGTCCGCCGGGCGTCGCCGTGTCGAGCATCTGACTGCCCGCCTGCAGCGAGCGAACCGTCGTCGTGATTGGCTGCCACTCGGACTGGCCGCCCTCTTCGACCTCGCGGCCGGGGCGCAGTTCGATCTCGTCGTCGACGCTGAGCGTCCCGTCGACGAGACTGCCGCCGACGACGCCGCCGAAGAGGTCCTCCCACGTCGTCCCCGGTCGGTTGATGTCGAAACTGCGCGCGACGAACATCCGCGCGTCGTCGCTGTCGGAGCGCTCGGGGGTCGGAATCTCGCGCTCGATGGCGTCGATGAGCAGGTCGAGGTTGACGCCCTGCTGGGCGCTCACCGGGACGATGGGCGCGTCCTCGGCGACGGTTCCCTCGACGAACTCCTTGATCTGTTCGTAGTTCTCGACGGCGCGGTCGCGGTCGACGAGGTCGACCTTGTTCTGTGCGATGACGACGTTCTCGATGCCGATGATGTCGAGCGCCATCAGGTGTTCCTCGGTCTGCGCCTGCGGCACGTCCTCGGTGGCGCTCACGACGAGCACCGCGCCGTCCATCAGCGCCGCGCCCGAGAGCATCGTCGCCATCAGCGTCTCGTGGCCGGGTGCGTCGACGAACGACACCGTGCGAATCGGTTCGCTCGGTTCGCCGTTCTCGCACTCCTCTTCGACCGTGTAACACTCCGGTTCGTCCATACCCGGACAGCGTCGGAACGTCGCGTCGGCGTAGCCCAGGCGGATGGAGATACCGCGTTTCATCTCCTCCGAGTGCTGGTCGGTCCACGACCCGCTGAGCGCCTGCACCAGCGTCGTTTTCCCGTGGTCGACGTGGCCGACGAGTCCGATGTTCACCTCCGGTTGTTGTGTTTGTGTCACCATTGACCTCCTAAGAGCAATCTTGCGAAAGATTCGCCCCGTGCGAGTGATAAAGTTGCTGTTCTCACCGCGGCTGACGGTTCGCGCCGTGTGAACAACCGACTCGATTTCGGCGATTCGGAGCCCTCCGCGAGTCTCCGCCGACTCGTCGGCGGTTCGCCGCGCACCGCGTCGGCGACGACCAGTTCCCTTTTGCCCGCCCGCCGCCTCCGCTCGCCCGTGCAGGAGTTCGGGTTCGAGCTGGCCCTCTGTGCGCATCTCGAAGAGACGACGGACTCGCTCGTCGCCCGACAGCTCGGGGCGGCGGTCGCCTCCCCCGGCAGCCGCATCGTCGACACCGTCCTCGTCGAACCGGGGCCCGAGTTCGACGCGCGGACGCGAATCACCCCGAGCACCATCCCCGCGCTGGCGGTCGAGAGCGCCGCGGGCGTCGGCCGCGCGACGTACTGGAAGGACGCCTTCGACTGCCACCCCGACGTCGCCCGCCGCGTCGCCGACCGCGCCGTCGAACTCGGGTTCTTCGAGCGCGAGCGCCGCGGCGGCCGCGAGTACGTCCGCCGGACGACGCGCTACCCCGACGACTGGTTCTCCCGCCTGGTCGGCATCGAGAACAAACCCGACCTCGGGCGACCGGGCGACCTCGAACGACAACTCAGGACGGACGTGAGTCTCGCGCTGTTCGACGAGGTGGTGCTCGCCACCGAGAGCTACGTGACGCGCGCGCATCTCAACCGAATCCCCGAGGAGGTCGGCGTCTGGCGCTTCGACCCCGACAGCGGCGAGCGCGAGGTCGTCCGCGAGGCGGCGACGCTCTCCGTCGCCGACCCCGGCGTCGAACTGCTCGACGAGCGGCCGCTCCGGACGGACGTGGCCGTCGTCGGCGCGGGCGAGAAAGCGCGGAAGCGGCGGCGAATCGCCGAACGCGCGTACGGGAAGGGGTGGCGGAGCTACGACCTGCCCGCCTGTGCCCGGATGAGCCTCACCGACGACGGGCGACCCTACTGCGAGCACTTCGGACGCGTCGTCGACCCCGGCAGCGACTGCGGCGAGTCGTGTCCGGGGTTCGAGGCGAGCGATCCGTCGGAACTGGGGTTGGACGCGATCCGCGCCGAGCGCTCGCCGTGGGTCCGGGAACCCTCGGGTGTCGCGCGGCGACAGAGCGGGCTGGACCAGTTCGGGTGAGAGCTACAACACGTACTGCTCGCCGTCGACCGCCAGCGGTTCCTCGAACGCCTCGTCGGCGGGATAGAAGTGCGAAGTGTGGACCAAACGAGTCTGCTTCGCGCGCAGCTCCTCGGCCATCGAGAGCGCGCCCTCGCGGGTCATGTGTTTGTGGCCGAACGTCCGCGGGACGCCCTCCTCGTCGCGGTGGCGGCCGCCGGCCGGGTGGTGTTCGCAGAGCGCCGCCGGGACGATAGCGTCGGCGAGAAAGAGGTCCGGGCCGGCGAGCGCCGCGCGCGAGTCCTCGGGGACGTCGTAGCTCGTATCGCCCGACAGCGAGAGCTTCGCACCCGTCTCGGGATCGGAGACGGCGAGGCCGTAGCAGAGCAGCGGCGGGTGGTCGACGGGGACGAGCGTCACGTCGAAGCCGCAGACGCGAAACGACTCGAACGGCGTCACGGCGTGGACGGTGATTCGGTCGAGGTAGTCGAACTTCGAACGGACCGTCTCGGCGACGCTCTCGCCCGTCTTCGGGTCGGTCTCGTCGGCGGCGTACACCGGGAGGTCGTCGAAGATTCGGTAGGCGTTGCCGAGGCCGTCGAGGTGGTCGAAGTGGATGTGGGTGACGACCAGCGCGTCGGGCAGCGGCACGTCGTGGGAGAGAAACTGGCTTCGGAAGTCGGGGCTGGCGTCGACGAGCAGCGCCTCGCCGGTCCGCTCGTTCTGGACGTGAACCGAAAAGCGCGAGCGTTCGACCCCCCGTTCGCGCGCCGCCCGGCAGGTGTCGCAGTCGCACCCGACGGTGGGCGTGCCCGTCGTGTCGCCGGTTCCGAGGAGGGTGACGCGCATCAGTGCTGATGGTCGTGCGCGTGATCGTGGTCGTCGCCGCGGTCCGAGGCGTCCGACGACTCGCCGTTGCCCGCGATGAGCGAGTCGGAGTCGCTGTCCATCATGTCCATGTTCTTCAGGTTGTCCCGCTCCTCGAAGTCGGCGACCGCGTCGAGGATGTCCTCCTGCGTGAGCGACATCCGCTCCTCGGTCAGTGCTTCCAAGACGGCCTCGCGGAGGACGAGTCGGAGGTCGCTCCCGGTGAGGCCCTCGGTTCTGTCGGCGACCGACTCGGGGTCGAACTCGGCGATCTCCATCCGCTGGGTGATGACGCGGAGGATGTCCGCGCGCATCTGCCGGTCGGGCTTGGGGAAGTTGACGATCTCGTCGAAGCGCCGCCACGCCGCCGCGTCGAGCTGGTCGGGGTGGTTCGTCGCCCCGATGAGCAGCACGTCGTCGCGGATGAGCGAGATGTCGTCGATGCTCTTCAGCAGGGTGTTGACCGCGCGCTTGAGCGCCGCGTGCTCGTCGCTGCGGCGGGTTTTGGCGACGGAGTCGAACTCGTCGATGAAGAGGATGCACGGCGAGAGCCGTTTTGCGACCTCGAACGTCTTCTCGACGTTCTTCGCCGTCTCGCCGAGGTACTGCGAGGTGATCATCGAGAGTTTGACCTCGACGAACGGGAGCCCGAGCTCGTGCGCGAGCGCGCGTGAGATAGTGGTTTTACCGGTTCCTGGCGGGCCAACGAACAGCAGTTTTCCGATCTCGCGGAGGCCGATCTCGGCGAGGTAGTCGCGGTGTTCGATGGCTTTGACGATCTTGCTGATCTCGCCCTCCTGGTCGCTCGTGAGCACGAGGTCGTCGAGCGTCATCTCTATCTCCTCGGGCGCGCGGACGTGGACGAGGTCGAGCATCTCGGCGTCGCCCTCCTCGTCGTCGGTGTCGAAGTACGCCTCCAGCAGGCTGTCGATCCAGACGCGGTCGGCGTGGATGGGGCGGTTCTGCTCGCGGGCCTCCTCGTGGGTCACGTCGATGCCGTCGCGGCCTTCCGCGACGAACGCGAGCGTCGGATTCGTGACGAGGCGGTCGCGGTCGGCGCGCTTGAGGTACCACTCCAGCGCCATCTCCGGTTGGGTGAACGAGAGCGTGCCGGAGAACTCCGTCCGGTCGGTGAACAACAGGTCCGAGACCGCCTCCCAGGGACGTTCGACGCCGGTGGCCGTCCGGGCGTCGGCCTCGGTGACCGAGAGCGGGCGTTCGACGCCGCCGAGGGGCTCGACCTCCGCGGAGTCGGTGTCGGTGTCCCCGTCGCGCTCGGCCCAGAAGACGCGCCGATAGCGTGGCGGGAGGTCGTTCTCGTCCAACTCCCGGTTTTCGTTGTACACGTGGGCCGTGAGAAGGAATTCGACGACTTCGAGAGCCGGGGTGCTCATCCCCGAGAATTAGCTGCCAGAGAATCTTAATACCGTCGAACCGGCGCGAACGCCCCACTCGCGAGCGACACCGACCGTCGGTCCCCGACCGCGCGTCCGCCGATAGCGACGCGGAAGTCGTCGACGGCGACGCGGAAGTCGTCGACGGCGACGCGGAAGTCGTCAGTGCGCTCGGCGAGCGTTCGAGCCGCGACGACGCCGCAACGGACGCCGGATAAACTCGGTTTCTCCGGCCCCCGGTTCTCCCACGTTTATCAGGATAGACCCCGGATGGGCAGGTATGCCAACACCAGTCATCGCGGCCGCGCGGCGGACCGCACAGGGCAAGGGCGGCGGCGTCTTCGAGGACGTCCGCAGCGAAGACCTCTCGGTTCCGCTCATCGACACCATTCTCGACGAGACGGGACTCTCCGGCGACGACATCGACGACCTGATGTGGGGTGTCGCCCAGCAGCGCGGCGAGCAGGACAACAACGTCGCCCGCGTCATCGCGCTGCTCTCGGAACTCGGCGAGAACACGCCGGCGACGAGCATCAACCGCTGGTGCGCGTCCTCGATGCAGGCCATCATCAGCGCCAGCGACGCCGTCGCCGCTGGCAACCGCGACGCCATCATCGCCGGCGGCGTCGAGAACATGTCGCGGGTGCCGATGGACGGGGACTCCTACCAGCACCTCCACCCGGAGCTCTCCGAGCGGTACAACATCTTCCAACTCCAGATGGGGATGACCGCCGAGAAAGTCGCCGAGGAGTACGGCGTCAGCCGCGAGGAACAGGACGAGTACGCGCTCCGCAGCCACGAGCGAGCGGCGGCGGCCACCGACGAAGGCTACTTCGACGACCAGATCGTCCCCATCGAGACCGAGGACGGCGTCGTCGACGAGGACGAGGGGATTCGCCGCGACACGTCGCTGGAGACGCTCGCGGACCTGCCGCCGGCGTTCACCGGCGACGGCACCGTGACGGCGGGCAACTCCTCGCAGATCTCGGACGGGGCGGCGGCGACGCTCGTCACCAGCCGCGAGTTCGCCGAGGACCACGGCCTCGACGTGCTGGCGGAGATCGGCACCAACGCCGTCGCGGGCGTCGACCCAACGGTGATGGGTATCGGCCCGGTCCCGGCGACGCGGAACCTCCTCGAACGTAACGGTCGCTCCATCGACGACTACGACCTCGTCGAACTGAACGAGGCGTTCGCCTCGCAGGCGGTCTACGCCCGAGGCGAACTCGGCATCGACGAGGAGAAGTACAACGTCAACGGCGGCGCAATCGCGGTCGGTCACCCGCTGGGAGCGAGCGGCGCTCGCCTCCCCGTGGCGCTCGTCCACGAGATGATTCGCCGCGACGTCGACCGCGGACTGGCGACGCTCTGCGTCGGCTTCGGTCAGGGCGCGGCCATCGAGTTCTCGCGGTAGACCACAGGGGCGAAGCGCGAGCGAGCGGGTGCGGGCCGAGGAGGGTCCGACCGGACGGAAGGCCCCGACGGCGGCTTTTGTTCGAGCTTTTTCCGAGCGACCGAGCGTCAGCGAGGGAGCGAAGCGAAAAAGGTCGTCGCGTCAGGGCGCGGCCATCGAGTTCTCGCGGTAGACGGCGGAGAGCGGAGCGTCGCTACCGACGCTTGATTTTTACGGCTGGGCGTTGCCCTCCGAGGCGATGGCTCGCAACGATACGTCAGGGCGTGCGGAGACGACTCGTCGAGGACTGCTACGCGCCGCGGGCGTCTCCGTCGCCGGACTCGCGGCGACGAGCGTGCCCGCCGCCGTCGGGTCCGCGCAGACGGTGACGACGACGGCGGCGATCTCGGGCGACGCGCCGACGTTCAGCGGCACCGACTACACCGGACTGTTCGTTCACGTTCGAGGCGTCTCGAACGACCAGAGCGTCTCCAGGCTCGACAGCTGCGACTTCTTCGGCAGCGACGACGAGGCCATCGTCTACGTCGTCCGCCTCATCGACCGCACCGCTGACGACCACCCGAGCGAGGAGACGCTGCTCTACGCCGTCGAGGGGACCGACGAGCTCGGCGTCGGAAACCTCTACGTGGTGAGCAACCAGCAGTCCTGCGGCGGTCCGCTCGTCGAGCTCGAACTCGAATCCGTCGGTGCCAGTACCATAAACGTCTCTACCGGTGACGGTGGCGGCGCGGCCACCGAGAGCGGCTCCGGCGAGGAGTCGACCGCGACGGGCGGCGAAGACGCGGCCGACGATGGGGAGACGACGGGGTCGACGGAGACGACGACGCCCGGCTTCGGTCAGCTCGCTGCCGCCGCGGGTCTCGGCGGCGCGGCCCTCTGGTTCGGCCGCTCCGCCGACCGCGAGTAGTCGCACAGTCACGTCGTCGCACCGTCGCGTCGTCGCGCCATCACATCACCGCGCTGTCATCCGCGTTCGCCCGCCGTGAGAGAAGTGATATCGTTTATTGGGGTGGCGTCGGTCTCTGCTCGTATCAGAATGTCGGAGGCTGACGAGACGGCGGTCGGCGTGACGCGGCGAGAGCTGGTCCGCGCCGCCGCGTCGGGGTCGGGGACGACGACTGTCGGACCGGCGTTCGTGGTGAATCCGGACGAACGACAGGGAGAGACGGTCACGGCCGAGGTGGCGGCGGGTTCGGAGCCGACGCCCGAGGGAGCCGACTACACCGGCCGGTTGGTGCACGTCGTCGGCCGGGTCGCGGAGACCGACACCGACGCCGCCTCCGGGGGACAAAGTCGTTCGGTCGACGGAGACGTTCGACGGTACGAAGTCGTGGTCGTCGACCCCGCCGCGGGAGGTGTTCGAGCGACCCGCGTCGACCTGCTCGTTCTCGGACCGTCGACGCTCCGAACCGGGTCGCTGTTCGCCGTCGAGAACCACCGCCGCGAAGGCGGTCGGACGCGGTTGAGCCTCGAACGAATCAGCGCGAGACGGGGGGCCTCGAATCTCTCGGAGACCGCACACGCCGCCGTCGATTCGTCCGTCGAGCGTCGCGGAGCGACGACCGCCGGCGTCGGTGCGGTGTCGACGCTCGTCGGTCTCGCCGCGGTGGTGTACGCGTTCGGTCGGCGAATGAGCGGTCGCTGACCGTCGCGGCGTCTCAGTCGGCGGATGAACGGTCGCTGAGCGTCGCGGCACCGTCGCGCCTCAGTCGTCTGCGGAGGTCGGGTCGGACGAACCGGCCGAGTCGACCGCGCCGGGAACGGTTCCGTCGGCGTTCCACCCTCGGACCTCGTAGTACTCGTCGAGCGCGGCGTCGAAGTCGGGGAGGTCGTACGGGACCGCGTCGTCGTCGCGGTCGAAGCCGCGGGCGTTGTTGAACGCGCGTTCGAGTTCGACGACGCGCGCGCCGATCTCTCGAAGTTCGTCGTACGGCGCGTCGAGCAGCGTCGAGAGTCGTTCCGGCGAGAGGAAGTCGCGGGAGAACTTGCAGGCGACGGCGCTGTCGAGCACCGCGTTGTGGTTCTCCTTCTCGACGACCAGCGGCGCTTTCCCGTCGAGTCCGTCGGGGTCGACCGCCTGGTCGCGGGGGACCAGCGGGTACTCCTTGGCGTAGAACTCGGCGTACATGTGGTCCGCGCCGCGGTTCGAGGTGGCGAACGCGAGGCCCTGTCCGTTGAGGTGGCGACCGTCGTGGGCGGGGAACTCCATCCCCTTCGCGCTCCAGTTCTCGACGCCCAGTTCCTCGTGGACGCGGGCGACGCCCTCCGCGAGCGTGTCGCCGACTCTCTCGCGGTAGGCGATCCGCTCGACCAGTTCGTGGACGAGGTCGGCGTCGCCGAAGGCGTCCTCGCTGGCGAGGTACGCCGAGACGGTGTCGCCGCAGGAGATAGTGTCCATCCCGAGTTCGTCGCACAGTCTGTTCGACTTCATCACGGCGACGAGGTCCGAAACCCCGGCGTTCGCGCCGAACGCCATCACCGTCTCGTACTCGGGACCCTCGGTTTCCAGGCCGCTCTCCTCGTCGCGGGTCGGCAGTTTGCAGGCGAACGCGCAGGCCGAGCAGGTGCCGCGCTTGTACTTCTTCTCGGCGACGGCGTCGCCGCCGATGGCTTCCGCGCCTTCGAAGGAGAGCTCCGAGAAGTAGCGCGTCGGCAACGCGCCGACCTGGCTCGCGTACTCGGTCATCCCGGCGGTCCCCGACCGCTTCATCGGGTGGTCGGTGGTGGCCGCCTCGCGGTGGATCTCCGCGGTCACGTCCGCGAGGTCGAGCGTCGACTCCGCGTCGCCGTCGAACGTGACGAGTTTCACGTTCTTCGCGCCGAGCACCGCGCCGAGGCCGCCGCGACCGAACGCGCGGCTCTCGGAGGTCATGATGGAGGCGAAGCGGACGCGGTTCTCGCCCGCCGGGCCGACGCAGAGCACGTGGTCCGAGCCGAGTCCGTGCGTCTCCTCGACGTAGTCGGAGACCTCGGAGGTCGTCGCCTCGACGAGTTCGGGCACCGCCTCGAACTCGACGCCCGCGTCGGTGACGTGGACGGCGAGCAGTTCGTCGCTCGCGCCGGTCACCTCGACGGCGGCGTAGCCCGCAGCCACGAAGTTCCGCGAGAGGAACCCGCCGGCGTTCGAGGAGAGCAGGCCGTCGGTGAGCGGCGAGAGACCCGTCGCGCTCATCCGACCGGTGAAGCTCATCTGCGAGTGCTGCAGCGGACCGGTGGCGAAGAGGACGCTGTTCTCGGGTCCGAACGGGTCGGCGTCGGTCGGGATGCGGTCGGACGCGAGTTTCGTGCAGACGCCCCGGCCGCCGACGAACGAGTCGAGCACGTCGTCCACGTCGATTCGCTCGGCGGTCCGTTCCCCGACGTCGATGGAGAGCAGCGGTCCCTGTACGTGGTGCATACGCCCCGGTTTCGTGGACACTCCGATAAACGTTCGTGAACGTTACTCGGTGACGACGGGTGCGCGTTCCTCGGCCACGACGCGCACTGGCGAGCCGTCGACGCCGACGAACGACGGCGGGTACGCGTGGAGACGGAATCGGGTAGGGAGGTCGGCGTCCGCGAGGCGCAGGTTCTCGAATATTAGCCGGTTCGCGCCCGAGAGCGCCCGGTGCGCCGGGAGGTCGGTGCTCCCGAACGGGTCGGGGCTGGCGCAGTCGAGCGCCACGTCGTAGCCGCGGTCGGCGCACCACGCCGCCGCCTCCGGCGACAGCGACGGGTGGTCGTGGTACTCGCCTGTCCCCCAGTGGACATCCCACCCCGTGCGGAGGACGAGCGCCTCGCCGTCGGGAGCGGGGTCGGCGGCTTCGAGCGCCGCGGGCGACACCGTCGCCCCCGCGTCGAGCGGTCGGAGGTCGACGAGTTCCGCGTCGAGTCGGAAGCGCGAGACCGGAAACGCCGAGAGCGGGTCGCCGTCTTCGAGGACGTGCGACGGCGCGTCGACGTGAGTGCCGGCGTGGCTACCGACCCCGATGTCGGTGACACGATAGCCGTCCGCGGCGTGGCTCGCGTGCGGACGCAGTCGGACCGACGGGTCGCCGGGGTAGACGGGCGTGTCGGGCGAGAGTTGGTGCGAGAGGTCTTGCACGGGCGTCGGTAGGGAGGCGGCGCTCAAGAATCGTCTCGTCGCAGGCCGAAACCGCGTCCCGGGTGGGCGGTCGACCTAGTGCGGTCGGTGTCGGCGGGTTGCCCGACTCAGTTCGCCGCGGGGGCGTCGTACAGCAGGTCGACCTGGTCGGCGTATCGGTCGAGGATGTTTCGGCGCTTCTTCTTCATCGTCGGCGTCATCAGGTCGTTGTTCTCCGTGAACTCCTCGGGGACGAGGCGGAACTGCTTTATCTGCTCGTAGGACTCGAACTGTTCGTTCGCTTCCTCGATTTCGGCCTCGATTCGCTCGTACACGCGGTCGTCGCGGCAGATGGCTTTCGGACCGTCCGGGAGGTCGATACCCTCGCGCTCGGCCCACTCGCGGACGCCGTCGAAGTTGGGGACGACGAGCGCGCTGACGAACTTGCGGCCGTCGCCGAGCACCATGCACTGCTCGACGAGCGCGCTGGACGCGAACGCGTCCTCGATGGGACCGGGGGCGACGTTCTTCCCCGTCGAGAGGACGAGAATCTGCTTTGCGCGCTCGCGGAAGGCGATGTAGCCGTCCGGTCGAATCTCGACGACGTCGCCGGTACGGAACCATCCCTCTTCGTCGAAGGCGTCTTCGGTCTCTTCGGGGCGGTTCCAGTAGCCCTGCGTGACGTTCGGGCCTTTGACGAGCAGTTCGCCCACGTCGCCGGCCGCCGACTCCTGCGTCTCCTTGCCGACGACGCTGTCGTCGACGCGAACCTCTACGTCCTGTACCGGCGGACCGATAGTGCCGATCTGCGGATTCTCGGGCGGGTTGACGGCGACGACCGGCGACGTCTCGGTCAGCCCGTAGCCTTCGAGGATGGGCAGGCCCATCCCGTGGTACAGCGCGCAGAGGTCCGCCGAGAGACTGCCGCCGCCGCTGATGAAGAAGTCGATGCGACCGCCGAGCGCCTCCCGCACTTGGTCGAAGACGAGTCTGTCGGCGACGCGGTGCTTCGCCGTGAGCAGCGTGCCGGGACTCTCGGTCGTGTGGTACTCGCGACCGACGCCGGTCGCCCACTCGAAGATGCGCTCTTTGACCGGCGATTCCGACGCCTGCGTCCGAATCGCGTCGTACAGTTTCTCGTAGACGCGAGGGACGCTCGTGCCGACGGTCGGCTGAACGAGTTGGAAGTCCTCGCGGAGCGTGTCGGGGCTCTCGGCGTACGCCACCGTAGCGCCCGCCGCGAACATCAGGAAGTGACCGGCGAGGCGCTCGAACACGTGCGCCAGCGGCAGAAACGAGAGCGTCGTCGACTGCGTGTCGATGACGGGCAAGTCGCCCTTGTCGCGCCGCGGCCCGAACCGTCGGTAGCACTGGTTGACGTTCGAGCGAAAGTTCCGGTGGGTGAGCTGGACGCCCTTCGGTTGGCCGGTCGTCCCGGAGGTGTAGATGAGACTCGCCAGGTCCTCGGGGTCGCGGGCGTCGAGCCACGACTGGTACTCGGCCTCGTCGAAGACGGCCGCGCCGCGGTCGTGGAGGTCGCCGAGCGTCAGGATGTCGTCGCGGTCGCGGAGCGCCCCGCCCATCCCGCTGCCGTCGGCGAGGTCGTCGACGACGACGATGAACTCCAGGTCGAGGTCGTCTTCGACCGCGAGCACCTTCCGCAGCAGGTCGGCGTTCTCGACGACGACGGCCGAGGCGTCGGGGTCGCCGAGCAGGTACTTCACCTGTCGCTCCGACGACGAGGTGTAGACGGTGGTGACGACGCCGCCGGCGGCGAGAACCGCGAAGTCGGTCTGTGCCCACTCCATCCGCGTGTGCGAGAGGATACCGACTCGGTCGCCGGTTTCGAGGCCGAGGCCACGGAAGCCCGCAGCGAGGTTGCGAACGATATCGCGCATCTCCGCGTAGGTGACGGTGCCGTACTCGTCGGCCGCCGCCGCCGGAACCACGTCGGGCGCGAGCGAGCGGTCGTAGATGCCGCCTTTGTACCGCTGGGCGATGCGGTTGGCGTTGCGTTCGGCGCTCTCCTCGAACATCACGGGGAGCGTCGTTCGACCGAGGACCTCGCTGTCGTACGCCGCTTCCGCGTCCCGCCAGTTCATACCACGCAGATACGGTATCCCACATTTAAAAGAATGTACGTTTGCGAACACCACAACGCGGCGTGCGTTGTATAGGATTGAATCGACCCGAGGGAGAGAACGAACCGTCGGCGGCGTTACTCGCGCTGCTGGTCGCGGTAGTCGAGGTAGCCTAACACGCCGCGGACGTTCAACCGTTCCTCGGCGGTCGCCTTCCGCTCGCCCCACGTCCCCGCCATATCGGTGTGTTCGGCGAAGTGGTCGATGACCGCCTCGTCGTCGTCGAGCGCCTCGCGTTGGCGGCGGACCGCTTCGACCCACTCGACGAGGATGCGCTTGTACTCGCCCATCAGCTCCTCGCTGAACTCACAGGGGCCGAAGTGACCGAAACAGAGCGTTTCGGGGTCGCGCTCGACGATGGTGTTGACGTCTTCGAGGCACTGTTCGAGGTCGAACTGCGACGGCGGCGACGTCTGCCGAATCTCGTTCTCGCTCGGGACCCAGATACCGGCGGCGTCGCCGGTGTAGAGCGCGTCCGTCTCGCGGTCGTGGAACATCACCTGGTGGGGCGCGTGTCCCGGCGCGTGAATCACGTCGAGCGTCCGGTCGCCGAGGTCTATCTCGTCTCCGCCCTCGATGCCGTCGATGCGCTCTTCGGGGACGGGTTTCGGGTCGACGTAGAACTCCCACTGGTCCCCGACGGCGGCTTTCGTCCCCTCGACGAGACGCGAGGGGTCGACGAGGTGGCGGACGCCGATATCGTGACAGAGGACCGACGCGTTCGGGCACGCTTCGACGAGAAAGCCCGCGCCGCCCGCGTGGTCGAGGTGGACGTGCGTCGGGAGGACGTACGCCACCGCCTCGGGGTCGATTCCGACCTCGTCCATCGCGTCGAGGATGTACTCGTAGTGGGTGCCGATGCCCGTGTCGACCACCGCCGGTCGGTCCGCGTCGACGAGGTAGACCGACCCGTACGACTCGGTGTCGTACATGCCGGTGTCGACGTAGTAGGTGTCCTCGGTACCGGGAACTGGAGCGACGTCGCCGATTGCCATGTACCGTTGGCGTCCGCGGCGGAGAAAAGCGTTCGGACGGCGGTGACCGTGTCCAGAGGCGGCGACGCGACGGCGACGGTGAGACGACGGCACACGGATGCGACACGGTTTTGCCGGGGCCGACTGAATCTCGAACAAATGCTCAGCAGACAGTACCTCCGGGAACACGCCGAGGAGGTCCGGGCCGCCCTCGACCAGCGGGGGATGGACGACGTGGACCTCGACCGGATTCTGACCGTCGACGAGGAGTGGCGTTCGCTGAAGAGCGAGGGCGACGACCTGCGGCACGAGCGCAACCAGGTGTCGAGCGAGATCGGCCAACTGAAAGCCGACGGGAAGGACGACGAGGCCGACGCGGCCATCGCTCGCTCACAGGAACTGAAGGAGAAGCTTCAGGACGTCGAGCAGCGCGCCGACGAACTCGAAGCCGAGTTGCAGGAGTCGCTTCTCGAACTCCCGAACGTCCCCCACGAGGACGTACCCGTCGGCGACGACGAGGACGACAACGTCGAGGACCGCCGCTGGGGGTTCGACGACCTGCGTGACCTTCCCGACGAGGTGACGCCGCACTTCGAACTCGGCGAGGAACTCGACATCATCGACGAGCAGCGCGCCGCGAAGACGACCGGGTCGGGATTCTACTTCCTCAAGGGCGAAGGAGCGATGCTCGAACACGCGCTCATCCAGTTCTTCCTCGACGTCCACCGCGAGCAGGGGTACGTCGACCTGTTCCCGCCGATTCCGGTCAAGAGCGCGTCGATGGTCGGCACGGGACAGTTACCGAAGTTCGCCGAGGACGCCTACCGCATCGGCGGCGGCGAGACCGAAGCGTACGAGGACGACGACCTGTGGCTCTGTCCCACGGCCGAAGTGCCGGTGACGAACATGTACGCCGACGAGATTCTGCTGAGGGACGACCTCCCCCTCAAACACCAGGCGTACACGCCGAACTTCCGACGCGAGGCGGGCGAACACGGAACCGAGACGCGGGGCATCGTCCGCGTCCACCAGTTCAACAAGGTCGAACTCGTCAACTTCGTCGAACCCGAGGAGAGCTACGACCGTCTCGAGGCCTTAGTCGAAGAGGCGGAGGAAGTGCTGAAGCGCCTGGGCCTGCCGTACCGCGTGTTGACGCTCTGCACCGGCGACCTCACCTTCGCGTCGGCGAAGACGTACGACATCGAAGTGTGGGCACCGGGCACCGAGAGCGACGACGGCCCCGACCGCGGCGGTCGGTGGCTCGAAGTGTCGTCGGCGTCGAACTTCGAGGAGTTCCAGGCGCGCCGCGCCGGTCTCCGGTACCGCCCCGAGCGCCACGAGTCGGCGGAGTACCTCCACACGCTCAACGCCTCGGGAACGGCCGTCGGCCGAGTCATGGTCGCGCTGCTGGAGTACTACCAGAACGACGACGGCACCGTGACGGTGCCCGAGGCGCTCCGGCCGTACATGGGCGGCCGCGAGGTCATCGAGGGCCACGAACCGGTCGGCGAGAGCGCCGTCGGTGCCGGCAAGAAGGACTGAGTTCGGGCCTTTCTCGACTGATTCCCTCTCGCCGGGAATCGGCGACACTCTGTTTCTCGTTCGACGCCTACCCTCTCTCATGGGCCAGACAGTTACGAGAGTCGCTCGAATCGGTCTCGTCGGGTTAACGATACTGGTCGCACTGCCGCTGCTGACGGTGGCGTTGGTCGGCGGGCCGCCGATGGGATGGTGGGCGGGCGGCCACATGGCCGGCGACGCGTGGGGCGGTGGCGTGGGGGCGTTCGTCGTGATGGCCCTCTGGATGCTCGTGCCGCTTCTCGCCGTGCTGGGCGGTGGCTACCTGTTACTCCGCGCGCTCGGCGGTGACGGTGAGCGCGGTGGCGACCGGGCGCTCGAAGAACTTCGGGTCGCCTACGCCCGCGGCGAACTGACCGACGAGGAGTACGAATCACGCCGACAGCGCCTCGAACGGGAGACGTAGCGACTCCCGCTGAGTTAGTCGTCTCTCGCGAACGTCCGAAGTTCGGCGACGACGTCACCTTCGAACCGATGGACGTCGACGAACTCGAACAGGCGCTCGCCGTCGACGCCGAGCAGACGGCCGCGAACGACGAGCTCCGAGCCGTCGCCGTTCTCGTATATCTCGTCGAGTTCGTGACTCGTGCGCTTGTTCGGTCGCTCGTCGCGCATGAACGAGACGAACGTCTCGCGGCCGTCGAGCGTCCTGTCGGGACGGTCGTGGACGAACGTCGGCGCGAGGTGGTCAGACAGCGCCGGGTAGTCGTGTTCGTCGAGCGCCGAGTAGTACGCGCGGACGACGGCGACGTGGTCCATGTGTCCTCACTCCGTGGTGGTGCCGTATGATGGTTTTGGCGAACAGACGAGCGAATCGGTGGGTCGTCGAAGTCGCACGTCGGATGCTCGCGCTCCCGCCTCGTTCGACGCGCGTCGGCTCGTCAGGTCACGAGGCGAGGTGGCCCCGTCATCGCGGATAAACGCTCGCAGTGACGCGTCGTCCGGCCGGCGAACGAGGCGTTTTTCTGCTACGGTCGTCCATCCTCGGTGTGGAGCTTCACGTCCGGTACGAGGGAGACGACGACCCGACAAAATGTACGGCGAGGAAACTCGCCCGATTCGACCTCACGGAGTTACATCGTACCGACCGGGCGGCGCCCCGCGGCGTCATCCTCAACCCCCACGCCGACCAGGCGCTGTCGCCCGCGGACGCGCCACGGGCCGAGGAGCGGGGACTCGTCGCGCTCGACTGCTCGTGGGAGTCCGCCGAACGCGCGATGTTCACGCTCGGCGGCATCCACCGCGCACTGCCGTTTCTCGTCGCCGGCAACCCCGTGAACTTCGGCCGACCGATGGAACTCACGACGGTGGAGGCGCTGGCGGCGGCGCTCTGTATCTTCGGTCACGACGACTACGCCGAGGAGATTCTCTCGAAGTTCACGTGGGGCCACACCTTTCTGGAACTGAACGAGGAGCCGCTGCGGCGCTACGCTTCGTGTGCGGACTCGACCGAAGTCGTCGAAGTGCAGGCCGAGTATCTCGACCGGGAGTAAGTGGTCACCGGACGCGGGAGTGAGTAGTCACCGGACGCGGGAGTGTAGTCACCGGATGCGGGAGTATAGTCACCGGACGCGGGAGCGTCAGCAACGTCGAAAATGCGGAAAATCGGTTTGGGTTCGTCAGCGACCGGTCGGTTGGGTCCGGTCGACGGGCGACGAACGCTTCAGCATGGCACCAATCGCACCGCCGACCGCGCCGGGGATGGCGTAGAGGCCGAGGAACAGGAGAGCGACGAGCGCAAACGTGAGGCCGACGAAGCCGAGGAGTACCGTCCCCAGAACCGCCAGCACCGCGTACACCAGTATCGCGCCGATAGTCGTGGCGACGATACCGTTGACGGCACCGTTGCCCATTCCGTGGCCCGCGACGTACCCGGCGGCGAGTCCGCCGACGATACCCGTCACACCCCATCCGACGACGGGGAGCGTGAGGTCGGTCAGCGGGATCGCGTTGCCGCCGAGTAGTCCGAGTGCGAGCGTGACGACGAATCCGATGGCGATTGCGCGCCAGTTCAACTCTGCCATAGCAACGGAGAGAACGCGACGCAGGATATTGAACTCGTCTGACGAACTCTCGGACACTCCCGGAAACCGGCGAGACGCGGCGTCGACTCAGCTCTTCGCCCACGCGCCGACCGCACCCGCGAGCGCGCTGTCTACGGCGAACAGGAGGGTGATCACCGCGCCGACGACGAGGATGCCGCCGCCGGCGACGAGACCGCCGAGCGGGCCGCCGGCGAAGCCGAGAAGGCCGCCGAGCAGCGCGACGAAGAGGGTGAGAACGATACCCGAGATCGACCCCGCGACGAGGCCGTGCCACGCGCCGCGGCCGAGACTCCCGCCCGCGAGGTAGCCCGCCGCGAACCCGCCGATGAGACCCGCGCCGATCTGTCCGACTATCGGTACCGAGAGGCCGACGGCTCCGACGACGAGGAGGACGACGAAGCCGACGCCGACCGCGCGCCAATCTGTCATGGGCGAACGTAGGTCGTCACGGGGCAAAAGCGTCGTGCCTGGGCCGGATTTGGGCCCCGGAGAGAACCGAGCGTGAAACGTTGGCGCACGGGCCACACAAACGGACGCCCTTTAGTACGCCCGTCGTCAAAGGATGACCATGATTTTCGAGAATCTTCCGACGACGCCCCGGTCGGAGGAGCTCATCGACAAAGCGTTCTCGCGGGCGGCGCGGGCGGGGCGAGCCAAGTCGGGCCTCGAAGCCCAGGAGTCGATGCTGCAGACGGCGGCGAACATCCTCTCGGACAACGTCCAGAACGTCGTGACGGCGTGGCCGGACTTCGAGACGGTCGACCCGTTCTACTACGAACTCGCGGACGCCGTGCTCCGCAGGCAAGGGACGTTCGCGTCTGAGGCCGACGATATCGAAGGCGACGGAGGCGTCGACACGCTCCGGCAGAGCCTCGCGAACCTCACGTGGGCCGGGCGTCAAATCAAAGAGCTCCACCGCGAGTACGTCTCGAAGCTCCGCCGCAGCAACATCGACACGGCGCGAAAACACCGCAAACAGGCGTTCGCGCGGATGGCCGACATAATCGAGCAGGTCGAAGACGACCTGCTGCGCGTCAGCGAGGCGCGCGACGCGCTGAAGAATCTCCCCGACGTGCGCCCGGACGAACCGGCCATCGTCGTCGCCGGCTACCCGAACGTCGGCAAGTCGTCGTTCGTCAACACGGTGACCCGCGCGAGCAACGAAATCGCCTCCTACCCGTTCACGACGAAAGGCGTCCAACTCGGTCACTTCGAGCGCAACCGCATCCGCTACCAGATTATCGACACGCCCGGCCTCCTGGACCGACCCGAAGCCGAGCGCAACGACATCGAGCGGCAGGCGGTCAGCGCACTCGAACACCTCGCCGACGCCGTGCTGTTCGTCGTCGACGCCAGCGGCGACTGCGGCTACCCGCTCGACGCGCAGTTGGAGCTCCGCGACGAACTGCAGCGACGGTTCGACGCGCCCGTCCTCACCGTCTGTAACAAGAGCGACCGCTCGACGGACGTCGACGCCGACGCCTACATGAGCGTCACCGAAGGGGAGGGTGTCGACGACGTGCTCGACATGGCCGTCGACGCCGTCGGCTTCGAACCTGACATCCCGCCGTCGCGGCGCGAGTAAGCCGAAGCCGAGGGCTCCCTCGAAGTGTTCGGTAGGTTTCCGAAATAAAGTGACTGGATAGCGCCCGAACGGCTGTCCGCTACCGGTAGACGGTCATCCAGGCGTGGGCGTGCCGGGCCCCATCGGCGTTTCGTCGTCCTCCTTGTCACCGCGGTTGAGGATTGCATCTCGAACCCGGTCAAACGCGGACTTGTCCGTGCGAGTGATGGGTGAGTGCATACTGCATTCCGTGTTGGTTATTAGCACACTTAGGCCTGGTGGGAGCAGGTGTTCGACGAGGTGACGATGCAGCACGCTCGGCAGAACCGTCGTCGCTCACCGAGCGAGGGGACAGTATCGGCGAGAAAGCGTCCGAAGCACCAGTAGGAGTGTATCGGGTCGAGCGGATGGGGCCGCGTCAGCGGGGAAGCGAGAGGCGAACCGCGGAGGGCGGTAGCGTCAGCGGGGAGGTGGGGGCGAACCGTTGGGGAGGCGGCGTCAGCGGGGCGAACCGCGGAGGGAGACGGCGTCAGCGGGAGGCGAACCGCGGAGGGAGGTGGCGTCAGCGGACGACCAATCGGACCACTCTACTTCGTCGCTCAGTTGGCCGCGTACGTCGCTTGCACCGTCACGGTGACGGAGACCGGTCCGGGGCGAACGCTCGTCCCGGCCGCTCCGGCGTCGCTGGCCATCTCGTAGCGGGGCGAGTACGGGTCGCTCGCGCTAGTCGTCGAGAGGGTTCTGACTTCACCGAGTTCGAGGTCGGCGGCCGAAGCGAGACTCGACGCCTCGCCCTCGGCGTCGGCGACGGCGGCGTCGATGGCTTCTTCGCGGAGTTCGGCGCGCTTCTCGTCGCTCAGCGTGAACTGGACGCCGTCGACGCGGGAGGCGCCGTTGTCGACGGCGACGTCGATGAGTTCGCCGGCGCGGTCGGGCGTCGCCTCCACGCGGTAGGCGTGGCGGGCGGTGTAGCCGACGACCCGACGCTCCTCGCCGCTGTGGTCGTAGTCGGGCTGGACGGCGTAGTACTGGGTGGTGATATCGTCCTCGGCGACGCCGGCGTCGACGAGCGCCGCGACGAGCGTGTCGGAGCGGTTAGCAACGGTGTCGCGGGCCTCGGCGGCGCTGTCGGCGCGCGCTTCGACTGTGACCGAGAGCACCGCGACGTCCGGGTCGGCGCTGGCTTCGCCCGACCCGGAGACGGAGAGCTGCTGACCGTCGGCGGCGGACGGAGACGAGGTCTGTAACGGTGCGAGACACCCGGCCGTCAACAGCGCGACGGCCAACACGACTGCGGGTAATCTGAGGCGCATACCGTCAGATAGTCACCTGAAACTATCAAGGCGCGCTAAGCACAAAGAGCCGTTTTACATACCGCCGCGCGCGTCCGCGAGGGAACCGCCGACCGGGCTGCTACCTCCTCCGACTGCGACACGGACCCGGTCCGGTCCGTCGACCGGTCGATTTCGACGTATCTGACGACGACCGTGGTTCGTTCGGAACTGGCGATACCGAACGGTGCGTTCGTGTTCGCGCGGATGCGCTCGACGATGGCGTCGGCCACCGGCGGCGGGTCCATACCGACCGGGTGGCCGACCGTGACGGTGACCTGCCGCGGTTGACGGAACGGAATCTCGTCGTCGTACTGGACTTCGAGGTTGAGACGCGTCAGGTCCTCGTGTTCGGACAGCACCGCGTCGACGGACGTTCGGGCGGTCTCCTCGAAGCTACTCGTCCGGAAACTGGCGTACGTGACGCCCCCGAGAAACGACGAGAGCACGAGGATGGCGACGCCGAGCACCAGGATGCGTCGAAACGTCGCGTCTTCGGCGCTCGGGCGCTGAAAGAGGTCGACGGGGCGGTACCCCATGTACCAGAGCACCCCGAGAGCGGTGAAGTTTATCGAGATGAAGTTGACCAACACGAGGACGAACGACCCGAGAACGGTCGCCGGACTCCCCCACGCGATACCGATGCCGACGACGGCGATGGGCGGGACGAGCGCCGCGGCGATCATCACGCCGACGAGCGCCGCCGAGACCCCGGAAGAGATGCTCAGCGCGCCCGCGACGCCCGCCGCGAGCGCCACCGCCAGCGAGAGCACGTCGGGCGCGAGACGGAGGCGCACCTGCTGAACCTGAAACACCTCCTGGACGCCGAAGGGCGCGATGCCGGTCAGACGGAGAATCAACGCGAACACGGCGGCGCTGACGATGGCGAGGGCACCGCCCGCGATCTGCTGTTTGGCCCCTCTCAGGAACAGGTCGCGGTCGTCGACGACGCTGCCGACGCTCGTCGCCATCGCGGGGCCGACGAGCGGCGCGATAACCATCGACCCGACGATGACCGCGGCGTCGTTGAGCAGCAGTCCCGCGGTGGCGACGACGGCGCTGATCACCGTCATCGTCACGAACACCGGCATCTCCGGGGCGAGTTGCTCGGCCGAGGCGACGAGCTCCTCGCGGGCGATTCTGTCGCCGTTGTCCTCCTCCTCGGCGTACTTCTCTCGCAGACCGTCGAAGCGCCGCGAGATGACCGTCTCCGCGTCGAGAACGACGGTGTACGCGTCGCGCTCGATTCCCGTCTCTCGGAGTTTCTCGAGCACCGGTTCGACCGCGTTCGTCGGCAACGGAATCGAGACGATGGCGATGTACTCGCGGCCGCTGGTCTCGTCTGAGAGCGCGTAGTCGATGCCCTCGTCGTCGAGGAGGTTCAAAATCGCCTCCCGCTTGCCCGCCGGAACCATCACCTGAACGAGTCGCACACCCGATACTCACAGCGAGAGGGGAAATATCCTGAGGAGTGGGTCGTCCGAGGAGACGGCGGGCTCAGTTCGGTTCCAGACGCTGTAGTACCGGTATCTCGGCGAGCTTCTCCGCGCCGAGCGCGTTCCAGTCGACGCCGCCGGGCCGGTCGTACCGCGTCTCGGTCCGAACCGTCCGCTCGGGTGTCACCACGAGGTCGAGCGGAACGTCGTGGGCGTCGGGCGTCACCTCGGCGTCGTCGACGACTTGCAGTTCGTGGACCGTCGTCGCCACTGTCGTCTCGTCGTCGACGCAGTCGAGTTCCCGAAGCACCGCGAACTCGAGGTCGCTGTACCCCTCTCCCTTGCCGATTCGTGCACCCGTCTCGGCGACGGCGACGCTGCCGGCGACGATGAAGTCGACGTGCGGCATCTCGTCGGGGCCGACGGGGACGCCGTGCTTCGCCGACCCGGAGATCGTCGTCGCGGCGTCGATGTCGGCTATCTCCGCGGGGTCGAGTTTCAGAAACGGTTCCTCGTCGCGGAGTCGGGGGACGGCCACGTAGACCGTCTTGCCGTCGCGGAGCGCTCGGCGTCGAACGGGCAGCTGCGGCGCGTCGGGATTCGCCTTCACCGTCTCCGCCGCTCGCCACTCGTCGGTGTCGGCGAGTCCGTCGGCGGCCGCTTTCGCTCCGGCGAAGTTCGTGATTCGGCCCTCCGGCGGGTACGGAAAGCGGTTGACGCCCTCGGTTTCGAGGGTGGTCCAGACGCGTTCGCGGAGGTCCTGTTTCTCCATCGCGAGGGGGTTGTCGCCGACGCCACGAAAAGATCACCGGGTCCGCGCCCGACTCGGACGACCCCGAGTCGGACAGACCCGAATGACCCCGAGTCGGGCGGCCTCGGACGGGCCCGGAGCGACGCCCCCCGGCGAGAACGGCGTCCGGCGGCGCGGACGGGAGTCGACGACGACGAGCGGCGCGTCCCGCGGCGTTTATCCGGCCGAGCGAACTATCGAGCGTATGTTCGAGAACCGACCGAACCGCGACGCCGAGGTGGTGTTCGTCGGCCGGTCGAACGTCGGGAAGTCGACGCTGATGCGCGAGTTGACCGGCCACTCCGGGTTCAGCACCGGAAAGAAGCCTGGCGTCACCCGCGAGCCGAACCACTTCGACTGGGCCGCCGAGAGCTTCATGTTCACCGACCTCCCGGGCTTCGGTTTCATGTCCGGCGTCGAGGAGGGCCGTCGCGAGCGGATCAAAACCGATATCGTCCGCTACATCGAGGACAACGCCGACTCGATTCTCGCCGCGGTGCTCGTCGTCGACGGCAAGAGCGTCGTCGACATCATCGACCGCCACACGAACGACGACGAGATTCCCCACGACGTGGAGATGTTCTACTTCCTCGACGAACTCGACGTCCCCGTCGTCGTCGCCGTCAACAAGATGGACAAAGTCGACGACAGGGACGAGCGACTGAACGAACTCTGCGACCGTCTCGGCCTGTTTCCGCCGTGGGAGCAGTGGGAAGGCGAGGTCGTCGCCCCCATCAGCGCCAAACGCGGCAGCATCGAACCGCTCAAGGAGGCGCTCCGATTCCACTTTCACGAGGCCAAGCGAGACGACTTACTGAAGTTCGTGAAGTAGCGGCGCGGTCCCGTCCGCGGGTCGGCTCTCGACTGCCGCGCTGTATAGACCACGGCCGAACTGTCTCTATATAGTCAAGAACACCCATACACGATTTATGGTCCCTCGTGCTGTTCTCACTGCGCCGGTGACATCCATGGCTACGAAACAGACAGAGACGGTGCTCTCACAGCACCTCACGACCGAACAGTACACGAAAGTCACCGATATCGCCGCGGAGGAGGGTTGCTCCGTCGACGACCTCCTCGCCGACATCGTCGACGAGTACGTCACGGAGTACGAGGCTGACGACCGCGAGACCAGCGGGACGGAACGGCCGCTTCACCCGCAGACGCGGGTCGGGCGTCGCTCCAGCTACTTCTGACGCCGCGTCGTCTCCGTCGCCGAGTGTCAGACCGCTCAGACGACCCGATTGACCATCTCCTCGCCGTCCCGAACCCGCTCGACGTTCTCCCGAAGGAGGCCGGCGATATCGCGGTGGTAGTCGCGCGTCATCGCGCCGACGTGCGGCGTCAGCACGACCTGCTCGAACTCCCAGAGCGGCGAGTCCTCGGGAAGCGGTTCCTCGGCGAACACGTCGAGCCCTGCGCCCGCAATCTCGCCCTCGCGGAGCGCCGCGACCAGCGCGTCCTCGTCGACGACGGGACCGCGAGCGACGTTGACGAGGTAGGCGTCCTCGCGCATCGCCTCGAACTCGGCCGCGTCGACGAGCCCTTCCGTCTCCTCGGTCAGCGGCGTCGCCACCGCGACGAACCGCGCGTCGGCGATAGCTTCGTGCAGGCGGTCGGGGGTGTACACCGTCTCGACGCCGTCGACGGGGTCGCCCGACCGGCGGACGCCGACGACGTCCATCCCGAGGCCGTTCGCCCGCTCGACGATGCCGCGGCCGAGCGTCCCGAGGCCGACGACGCAGATTCGCTCGCCGTCGACGGTGAACGGTCGCTCGTACGGCAGGCGCGTCCACTCCCGTTCGTTCTGCGCGTCGCGGTAGACGTACAGTCCGCGCGCGAACGAGAGCATCATCCCGGCCACCGTCTCGCCGATGGTGGTCCCGTGGATGCCGGTGCTGTTGGTCAGCGCGACGCCGGCTTCCTCGTAGGCCGGAACGTCGAACTCGTCGTAACCCGCGCGGATGCAGTGGACCCAGTCGGCGTCCAGAAAGCCCGTCCCGGGCCCGAAGGCGACGACCGCGTCGCCGGACCCGAACTCGGTGCCGTCTTCGACCTGCTCGACCGGGACGTCGAGGTCCGACAGCGCGTCCGCGAGCGCCGCGCCGGGAAGCGCCTCCTCGACCGACTCGTGAACCGCGATGCGAGTGAGATTCATACGGGGTACGTCACGGAGGACGCTCCTGAACGTTTCGAGGCCGGTCGAATCCGCCGGAGTCGTCGCTGGCGGTCGTGAGGAAGGGCGACTCGGAGTGAGGGTGTCGTCACAAGGGGCTCGGAGGGGGTAACCCTCGTCACTGTCGCCCACCGGGAGTACGAGAGACGGGGTTTTGACCGTCACGGTCCGCCGTCGCGGCGCGGTCGACGGAGGCCGAACCGCTACTCGCTCCACTCCCGCCACTCGCGTCGGTCCTCGGCCAACCGCGCCACCTCCTCGGCGTCGAGAACGCCCGACTCGGTGACGACTCCCGAGACGAACGCCGCGGGCGTCCGGTCGAACAGCGGGTTCTCGACCGACAGCGGCGCCGCCCCGTCGTACAGCTCCGACTCGGGCCGCGACTCCGGCGAGAACTCGTCGTCTGCGCTCACTTTGTCCGCGGCGGCGACGACGTAGAGAGGGACTCCCTCGCGCTCGGCGACGAGCGCCAGCATCCTCGTCCCCGCTTTGTTTGCGACGCTCCCGTCCGGAAAGACCGTGTCCGCGCCGACCAACGCGGCCGAAACGTCGCTCTCGGCGGCGACGTGCGCGAGCGCCGCGTCCGTCGTGAGCGTCACGTCCAGTCCCGCCTCCGCGAACGATTCGGCGGCGTCGACGCCCTCGCCCCCCGGCCGAGACTCGGCGACGAGCACGGGCCGTTCGGTCGCCGAGAGCGCGGCTGTCGCCGTCCCGGAGCGCGAGAGCGTCGCTATCGCGCCCTCGTCGAGCGTCGAGAGGAGTTCGGTCGCCCGCGCCGCCGCCCCCTCGTCCGCGTCGAGCGCCGCTCGAATCACCGCCTCCGCCGCGTCGCGGACGCCCGCCGGCGTTTGGCCGCTCTCCGCCGCCTCGGACATCGTCCGGTTGATTCGGTTGGCGACGACGGCCATCCCCGGCCGAGCGTCGCGGAGCTCGCGGGCGACGGCGGCGACGCGGGCCCAGCCGTCCTCACCGTCGTCGCCGTGTTCACGGCCTCCCCCGCCGCTTCCGCGTTCGAGGCCGCGCGCGACGTCCGCCGCCTCGTCGCGCAGCGCTTCGAGCGCGCGAACCGAGACGTACGCTGCGCCGTGGGTGTCGTCCCCTCGCACGCTATCGACGGTCGGTGCGACGCGTCGATACGTCTCCCAGAGCTTCGGAACGGTCGGTCGGTCGAGCATCGACTGCGGGGGGAGCCACTCCCAGTCGGCGAGCTCCTCGTTGGGCGACACCTCGCGCGAGTCGGAGTCGAACAGAAACGGGTGGACGGTCCACTCGCGGTCGTTCGCTTCGTCCGTGACGTCGAGCGGGTCGCCCGCGCGGACGAGCGTCGCACCGTCGATGCCCGTCTCCTCGCGTACCTCGCGGCGAGCGTCCGCGGGGGCGTCCTCGGGCGAGCCCTCGACGTAGCCCGAGACGCCGCCCCACAGCCCCGCGTAGGTGCCGACGGCGTCGCTTCGTCGAACCAGCAGGACGTCCGCGCCGCCGCGGAGAAAGACCGTTACGACGTGAGTCATACGCGACGTTAGTCGACCGGCACAACGACTTTTGTGGTCGACGTGGCCGTCTATTCCGTATGCAGGTTGCTATAACTCGGCGACACGCACATTCCGTCGAGTGCGGACGACCTCCCCGAGTGGGTTCGGACTCGGCTGGCCGACGCCGATTACACGCTCCACACCGGGGAGTTCGACTCGGTCGAGGCGTACGAGACGGTGCTGGCGCTCACCGACGGCATGCTGACGGCGGTGGCCGGCGACGCCGACCCGTCGGAGTTGGACCTTCAACCGGTCGAAGCCGTCGAGTTGGAGGGCGTCACGTTCGTCGTGACCCGCGACCGGGCGCGCCTCGCCGACGCCGTGCGAGAGCGTCTCGACGGCGCTCCCGTCGGCGACGACTCCGAAGGTGACCTCGACGTGGTCGGTGTCCTCGGCGACGACCACGACCCGACAGACGAGCGCGTCGACGGCGTTCGAGTGCTTCGTCCGGGCAGCGCGACCGGCGCGCCGCCGACCGCCCAACCGACGATGTTCGTCGCGCAGGTCGAAGACGGCGAGTACGAGACGGCGCTGCGACCGTACGAGGAGTTGCAGTTCGATTAACCGGCAGCGCGGCGCTTTTCACGCCGCTCCGCAACCTCGGAGTATGGAACTGCTCGCCGTCCCCGACCTCCCGGAGATTCGGCCGGGGGACGACCTCGCGGCGCTGATTCGCGAGCGTATCGAACTGGAACCGGACGACGTCGTCTGCGTCGCCAGCACGGTGGTCTCGAAGAGCGAGGGCCGCCTCGCGGAGCTCTCGGAGTTCCCGGCGGGGCCGCGCGCCAGAGAGATCGCCGCACGCCTCGAAGCGATTTCCGGCGACGAGAAAGACCCGCGATTCGCACAGGCCGTCCTGGAGGAGAGCACCGAGATTATCATGGAGGCTCCGTTTCTCCTCACCGAGTCGCGCTTCGGCCACGTCGGCGTCAACGCCGGCATCGACCGCTCGAACGTGGCGGACGCGGACCTCCTCCTCCTGCCGAAACGACCCTCCGAGAGCGCCGAGCGCATCCGCGAGGAACTCCCCGCCGACCGCGTCGTCGTCACCGACACCTGCGGGCGACCGTTCCGCCACGGCCAGCGCGGCGTCGCCATCGGTTGGGCCGGGATGCCCGCCGCCCGCGACTGGCGCGGCGAGTCCGACCGCGACGGCCGCGAACTCGGCGTGACGGTCCAGAACGTCGTCGACGAACTCGCGGCGGCGGCGAACCTCGTCGCCGGCGAGGGCGACGGTGGCACGCCCGTCGTCGTCGTCCGCGGCTTCGAGTTCGGCGACCACGAGGGGTCGGACGCGCACTTCCGCGAGGTCGACGGCGACTTCGTCCGGCAGGCGCTCAGAGAGTGGACGTTCGAGTCGAACTGAAGGGATTCGGCGAGCGACGCGACGCGCGGCGAAGCGACTCAGCGCTCGTCGAGCGCGCGTTCGATGCGGTCGAAGCCGAGTTCGAGTCGGTCGAGGCTGTTGGCGAAACTGAGCCGAAGCTTCCCCGCGCCGGCGTCGCCGAAGCCGTCGCCGGGCGCGAGCACGACGCCGTACTCCGTGAGAAGTTCCTTCGCCACGTCGAGACTCGACCCCTCCACGTCGATGTCGAGGAAGGCGTAGAACGCCCCCTGCGGTTTCGGGCAGCTGAGACCGTCGATGCCGTCGACGCGATCGACGACGTAGTCGCGGCGCTCGCGGAACGCCTCGTACATCGCCTCGACCGGTTCCTGTGGACCCGTCAGCGCCGCGAGCGCGGCGTGCTGGGCGACGCTCGACGCGCACGAGGTGGTGCTCTCGTGAATCTTGGTCACCTCGTCGATGATTTCGCCGGGGCCGCAGAGCCAGCCGACGCGCCACCCCGTCATCGCGTACGTCTTCGAACAGGAGTTGACGGTCAGCACGTGGTCGGGATGGCCGGTGAGCGCCGCGATGCCCGTCGGGTCGCGGTCGTAGGCGAGTCCCAGATACACCTCGTCGGCGATGACGTAGGCGTCGTACTCGGCGGCCGCGGCGACAACCTCTCGAATCGCGCTTTC
Source organism: Haloprofundus sp. MHR1 (assembly GCF_005155585.1). Classification (NCBI taxonomy): domain Archaea; kingdom Methanobacteriati; phylum Methanobacteriota; class Halobacteria; order Halobacteriales; family Haloferacaceae; genus Haloprofundus; species Haloprofundus sp. MHR1. The sequence goes on along the minus strand of NZ_CP039833.1, from coordinate 157,863 downwards.
GTCGTACATCCGCCCCGTCGGGTTCGAGGGCGAACAGAGGACGACCGCGGCGGTGTTCTCGTTCAGCGCGTCGGTGACGCGCGCGACGTCGAGCGAGTAGCCCTCGTCTGCGGGCATCGGCACCTCGACGGGGACGCCGTCGGCGAGTTTCGCCTGCGCCCAGTAGTTCGGCCAGCTGGGCGAGGGGATGAGCAGTTCCTCGCCGGGGCCCACAGTCGAAAGCACGGCGAGCAGCAACGCTTCCATCCCGCCGTTGGTGACGACGACCTCGTCGGCGGCGACCTCCACGTCGAAGCGGTCGGCCATCGTCCCGGAGATGGCCTCGCGGACTTCGGGGAGGCCGGCGTTCGAGGTGTAGTGCGTCTCTCCCGCGCGAGCGGCCTCGGCGGCGGCGTCGACGACGTGTTCGGGCGTGTCGAAGTCCGGTTCGCCGACTTCGAGGCGGACGAGGTCGCGGTCGGTCGCCTCCGCGAGGTCGAACATCACGCGGATGCTGGAGCGGTCGACCGCCCGGACGCGTTCGGTGGGTGTTGCCATGGTCGTGGTGGCGACCAGCGCCGCAAAAACGTTCGCGTGGCGGCGTTTCGCGCGCGACGGTGGGCGACGACGTGACGCGAACGCAGGCGGCCGGAACCGGCGAAGTGCGCGCAGACAGAGGCAGGTCGTGACGGGACGCCGGTCTTTTTATTTGCGCACACCCTCGGCGCACACGAATGACGACACCCCGCAAGCGCCGCCACTCCCGCCGCCGACCGACGAGACGAGGTGAGCGGTGATGCTCGGCATCGAATTGACGCCCGAACATCCGGTCTCGGAACTCGTCGAACTCGGCGTCGCCGCCGAGGAGACCGGGTTCGACTCGGTGTTCGTCTCCGCGCACTACAACAACCGCGACGCGTTCGCCGTCCTCTCACAACTGGCCGCCGCGACCGACTCGGTTCGACTCGGCCCGGGCGTCGCCAACCCCTTCGAGACGCACCCCGTCACGCTCGCCTCGAAGGTGGCGACGCTCGCGGAAGCCAGCGACGGCCGCGCGACGTTCGGCATCGGGCCGGGCGATCCCTCGACGTTGCGAAATCTGGGCCTCGAAGACGAGCGGGGCCTCCGACCCGTGCTGGAGGCGTTCAAAGTCGCACAGAAGCTCTGGAACGGCGAGCGCGTCGACCACGAGGGGACGTTCAAGGCGCACGACGCCGGGTTGAACTACGACCCGCCGGGCGAGATTCCCGTGTACGTCGGCGGTGAGGGGCCGCACATGTGCCGGATGGCCGCCAAGCACGCCGACGGCCTCCTGTTCAACGGCTCCCACCCCGACGACCTCGCGTGGGCGCGCGAACAGGTCGAACAGGGACTCGCGGACCGACCCGACGAGCGCAGCGAGTTCGACCTCGCGGCCTACGCCTCGGTCAGCGTCGCCAAGGGCAGAGAGTCGGCGCGCGAGGCCGCCCGGCCGCCGGTCGCGTTCATCGCCGCGGGGGCGGCCCCACCGGTGCTGGAGCGACACGGTATCGACCGCGAGCGGGCCGGCGAAATCGGCGAGAAGATAAGCGCGGGCGAGTTTTCAGCAGCCTTCGACCTCGTCACGCCCGCGATGGTCGACGCGTTCTGCATGGCCGGGACGGTCGGCGAGGTGACGACGCGGATGGAGAAGGTGCTTCGGCACGCCGACGGCGTGGTCGTCGGGTCGCCGCTCGGTCCGGACCTCGAATCCGCGATCAGTCTCGCCGGACGCGCGTACGACCGGGCGACGAGACGTTGACGCCGAACTCGCGGACGACCGCGCCGGCGGCGAGGTAGAGCAGCACGAGCGACGCGCCGACGACCATCGCGCCGCCGGCGGCCATCGAAACCGCGCGGAAAACGGTGGAGACGACGTCGCCGCCGGACAGCAGCACGTCGGTGACGAACAGGCCGACGAGTTGGAACGCGCTCACGACGAGTTGTGTGAGGAAGTCGAGTATCGTAACCATGCACGGGCGTTGGAACCGCCGGTATATGGGTGTTGGTGGTTAGCGTCCGTCGTCGCGCCGTTCACGGCGATGGCCGTGTTCGGCGTCCTCGTCCGGTCGCATTCGGCGTCCCGTCTGGCCGCACTCGGCATCCTCGTCCGGTCGCTCGTCTCCGACACCGAGCGCACCGCGTGAACCGTTCAACGGAACCGCTTAAGCGTCGCCGACGACGACGAACGAGCATGGGAGAGGACCGCTCGCTGGACGAGTTCCTCGGCAAGTCGGGGGCGGACAGCGTCGGCGACGGGGAGTCGCCAGAGGAAGACACCGAGCGGAGCGAACCGAACGACGGCGACATCAAGTCACCGAACGACGGCGACGCCGAGGACGCGAAACCGGCGGTCGCCACGTTCCGATGGTCGTCGACGGGCGCGGCCTGCGACGCCTGCGGCGAGACGGTCCAGCGGCGCTGGCGCGACGAGGAGACCGACGGGTTCGTCTGTATCGACTGCAAGCCGTGGTAGCGCGGTAGCGAGACGAAGCGAGGGCAGCGCCCGACTACGCCAACCGGGACTGCCCGCGCTGGAAACCGCGAACGAGCGCCTCCTCCTCGATGGAGAGCACCGTCGGGCGGCCGTGCGGGCAGGCGTACGGCTGGTCGCACTCGCCGAGTCGCCGGAGGAGCGCCGTCGCGTCCTCGCCGGAGAGCGTGTCGCCCGCCTTCAGCGACGGGTGACAGGCGAGGTCCTTCAGCAACTCGTCGCGCAGTTCCTCGGGTTTCGCACCCGCCCGGAGGGTGTCGAGCGTGTCGCGGAGCGCGTCGGCGTCGAGCACGCGCCCGAGCGGCGCGGGGACGGCGGTGAGTCGGAACGCCGACCCGCCGAAGGGGTCGAGGTCGAAGCCGAGTCTCGACAGCGTCTCGCGGTGGCTCTCCACCGCGGCGGCCTCCGGCGGCGACAGCGAGAGCGTCTGGGCGGGGTCGACGTCGACCGACGCCACCTCCTCGCCGTCGAGCGCCGCCCGGAGACGCTCGTAGTTGACGCGCTCGTGGGCGGCGTGCTGGTCGACGACGAGCAGGTCGTCGTCGGCCTCGCAGAGCAGGTACAGTTCGCGGAACTGCCCGATGACGCTCACGTCGTCGAAGTCGGAGTCGCGGGAGGCGGAGGCGAGAGACGAGTCGAGGTCCATCGCCACGGCGGCACTCCGGCGGAGGTCGGCGGTCGTGAGCGCGTCGTTTACCGCCGTCTCGACGGCGTCGGCGACGGCCGACTCGTCGCGGAAGGCGACCCGTTCCTTGGCGGGGTGGACGTTCGCGTCGACCAGTTCCGGGGGAAGCGAGACGGTGACGACGGCGACGGGGAAGCGACCGTTCGAGAGCAGGTTACCGTAGCCGCGGACCGCCGCCCTGCGGACCACCTCGTCGCGCAGCGCCCGGCCGTTGACGGCGGTGTGGACGTGGCTGTGCTGCGCGCGGGTGATGGAGGGGTAGACGAGCAGCCCCTCGACTTCGAGCGAGTACTCGTCTCCGTCGAACTCGACTGTCGTCCGGTGGTCGAACTCGGTGCTCTGTCCGGCCACGTCGCGGCCGTACGCGCCGAGGACGGCGTCGGTGTAGCCCGTTCCCGTCGTCTTGAACGTCTCGCGGCCGTCGTGGGTGAGCGAGAATCTGACGCGGGGGTTCGCCAGCGCGTACCGGGTCACCACGTCGCTGATGCGGCCGAACTCCGTTCGCGCGGCGGCGAGGCTCTTCCGCCGCGCCGGGCGGTTGTGAAAGAGGTCGCGGACCTCGACGGTCGTCCCGACGGCGCGTCCCGCCGGGTCGACGCGCTTCTCGCCGTCTTCGACGACGACGCGGGTCCCCCGCGGGCCGCCGTCGTTCGTCGTCACGTCGAGCGTCGCCACCGATGCCATGCTCGGCAGCGCCTCGCCGCGGAATCCGAGCGTGTCGACGGCGTCGACGTCGTCGGGACCGTCGAGTTTGCTCGTCGTGTGGCGTTCGACGGCGAGGGCGGCGTCGTCCTCGCCCATCCCCGCGCCGTCGTCGGCGACGCGGATGCGTTCGGTGCCGTCGCCGTCGACGGTCACGTCGACGCGGGTCGCGCCCGCGTCAAGGCTGTTCTCCACCAGTTCGGTGACGACGCTGGCCGGGCGCGTCACTACCTCGCCGGCGGCGATCTTCGCTATCGTTTCGCTGTCTAATCGTGAGATCATCGAATCTACTCGTCGAGGGTGCGTTGGAGGTCGTTCAGCAGGGTCAACGCCTCCAGCGGCGTCGTCGTCGCCACGTCGACGTCGCGGAGGGTTTCGGCCACCTCGCGGAGGCGGTCGTCGGTGCCGTCTGTCGATTGTCGCTCCGCGAGCATGGGGGTTTCGTCGGTCTCGTCAGCGGACTGTCCGTTCGTCGAGAACGACACGAGCGACGTGTTCTCGGCCCGAGTCGGGCGCGACTCGGGGCGGGTCTGGGTCGCCGAGTCGGTGCTGTCGCCACCGCCGTCGCCGGTCTGCGAGTCGTCGACGAGTCGTTCGGAGCGCTCGACGACCGAACTCGGCACGCCGGCCATCCGCGCGACCTCGACGCCGTACGACGAGGAGGACGCGCCCTCGGCGACGCGGTGCAGGAACGTCACCTCCGCTCCGGTTTCGTCTCCGTCGGGGTCGTTGTCGTTTCCGCGTTCGACGGTGAAGTGGAGGTTCCGGACGCCGGGCAACTCCTCGGCGACGCCCGTGAGTTCGTGGTAGTGCGTGGCGAACAGCGTCGTCGCCCCCACCTCGTCGTGGAGGAACTCGGTCGTCGCCTGCGCGATGGCGAGGCCGTCGGTCGTGCTCGTGCCGCGGCCAACCTCGTCGAGGAGGACGAGCGAGTTCTCGGTCGCGTGGTGCAGAATCGTCGTCAGTTCGCTCATCTCGCGCATGAACGTCGACTGGCCGCCCGCGATGTCGTCGGACGCGCCGACGCGGGTGAACACGCGGTCGACGACCGGCAGTCGAGCGGAGTCGGCGGGCACGAAACTCCCCAGTTGCGCGAGGACGACGACGAGCGCGACCTGCCGCATGTAGGTGGATTTGCCGCTCATGTTCGGTCCGGTGACGAGCGCGATTCGCTCGTCGGTGAGGTCCGTGGGATTGGGGACGAACGACTCCTGCTGGCGTTCGACGACCGGGTGTCTGCCGCCCTCGATGCGGATGCCGTCCGCACCGAGTTCCGGGCGCGTGTAGTCGTTCTCGACGGCGACCGTCGCCAAGGTGGTCAGCACGTCGATAGTCGCCAGCGCGTCGGCGACCGACTGGATGCGCTCGCTCTCTTCGCCGACGTCGCGACGAACGTCTCTGAACAGTTCGTATTCGAGGGCGTCGGCGCGCTCTGACGCGCCGAAAATCTCGTCCTCGCGGCGCTTCAGTTCGGGCGTGTAGAAGCGCTCGGAGTTCTTGAGGGTCTGCCGCCGCGTGTAGTCGTCGGGCACTCGGTCGAGGTTCGGGTTCGTCACCTCGATGTAGTAGCCGTGGACCTGGTTGTGGCCGACCGATAGCGAGTCGATGCCGGTTCGCTCGCGCTCTCGTTCCTCCAGTTCGGCGACCCACTGGCGACCCTCGCGCTCGGTCGCGCGTAACTCGTCGAGTTCGTCGTCGAATCCTTCCCTGATGACGCCGCCCTCGGTAATCTCCATCGGCGGGTCCGACGCGATGGCCCTGCCCACCAGGTCGCGCACGTCTTCGAGTTCGTCGAGCGAGTCGCGGAGCGAACGGAGGCGGTCGCTCTCGGCGTCTTCGAGCGCTTCCTTGACCTCGGGCACCACGTCGAGCGTCGCCTTCAGCGAGCGAAGGTCGCGGGCGTTTGCCCGGCCGCGGGAGACGCGGGCGACGAGTCGCTCCACGTCGTACACGTCCCGCAGGTGGTCGTGGAGGTCCTCGCGGACGAAGGAGCGAGACGCGAGCTCGTCCACGGCATCGAGGCGCGCGACGATGCGCTCGCGGTCGACGAGGGGGCGGCGGAGCCACTGCTGGAGGCGACGACGACCGAGCGCGCAGGCGGTGTCGTCGAGGGTGTCGAACAGCGTCGGTCCCGCCGATGGTCCCTGCGACTCGAACAGTTCGAGGCTCCGCAGCGCCGTCGCGTCGAGGCGGAGGCCGTCGCGGGGGTCGTAGCGCCGGATGCGCGAGACGTACTCCAGCGTCTCGTCGCCCTGCGTGTACTCGGCGTAGGCGAGCAGCGCGCCGACCGCGCGCAGTTCGGCGTCGTTGCCGACGACCGCCTCGGGCCGAGGAACGTACTTTGCGAGCGTCTCGCCGGCGGCGTCGCGCTCGAACGCGTCGGGGTCGAACTCGGTGCGCATCGCGTCGCCGTCGAGGTCTGCGGGGTCGACGGCGGCGTCGGGGCCGACGACCACCTCCGCGGGGGCGACTCGCTGAAGCTCTTCGAGCGCGCGTTCGGGCGTGTCGGCGCTCGTGACGAGGCACTCGCCCGTAGAGACGTCGACGGCGGCGACGGCGTGGTGTGCGGGGTCGCTGTCGTCGGTGGCGCGGCCGGCGTCGTCTCGTTCCGCGCTGGCGACGCAGGCGACGTAGTTCGTCGACCCCGGCGCGAGCAGTTCGTCGTCGACGACGGTTCCGGGGGTGACGATCTGCGTCACCGCGCGGTCGACGAGGCCGGAGGCCTCAGAGGCGTCTTCGACCTGGTCGGCGACGGCGACGCGGTAGCCCGCGTCCAAGAGCGTCTCGACGTAGGAGGCGGCGTTGTCGATGGGGATGCCCGTCATCGGGTAGGTGCCCGTCGAGTCCTCCCGCTGGGTGAGCGTCAGTTCGAGCACGCGGGCGGTCTCCTCGGCCGCCTCGCAGAACGTCTCGTAGAAGTCGCCGACCTGAAAGAGGACCAGGAACTCGTCGTACGCCGCGCAGAGGTCGTAGTACTGGCTCAGCATCGGCGTCAGGTCCTCGCGGTTCGCCCGCATCTTCGCCGGAGGTCCCGTGACCGCGGTCATACCGAGAGAGGGGAGCGCGGGCGGTAAAAGCCACACGACAACGGGCCGCAGCGTCGCGGCGCCACACGCGTACGCCCGGCAAAGTTACGTGGATTCGACCGTTATAGAACAGCGAGAGACGTGTGCGCCTCAGCCTCACGGCCAGTTAACCCGGACCGACGCGACGCCCGAGCAGTGCCGAATGTGTCCTCACTACGCATCATATGACTGACGCAGAGACGACGACCCACGGAGCGAGCGAACGCACAGCCTTACCCGTCGAGGAGACAGCGGCCCTCGTCGGGCGGATCTCCGAGAACGTCGAGCGCGTCATCGTCGGCCACGGCGACGCCATCGAGCACATGGTCATAACGCTTCTCGCCAGAGGGCATCTGCTGCTCGAAGACGTGCCGGGGGTCGGTAAGACGATGCTCGCGCGGTCTATCGCCCGCTCGGTCGACTGTTCGTTCACGCGCGTCCAGTTCACGCCGGACCTGCTCCCGTCGGACGTGACGGGCGTCAACGTCTTCGACCAGAAGACGCGCGAGTTCGAGTTCCAGCCCGGTCCGGTGTTCGGCAACGTCGTCCTCGGCGACGAGATAAACCGCGCGCCGCCGAAAACTCAGAGCGCGCTGTTGGAGGCGATGGAGGAGTCGCAGGTCACCGTCGACGGCACGACGCACCCGCTTCCGAACCCCTTCACCGTCATCGCGACGCAGAACGACGTCGAACTCAGTCGCACGTACGAACTACCGATCGCCGAGATCGACCGCTTCATGAAGAAGCTCCGTCTCGGCTACCCGGACGAGGCCGACGAGACGGAACTGCTGGGCCGCGTTTCGAACCGGCACCCCATCGAGACGCTCGAACCGGTCGCGACCACCGAAGACGTGCTGCGGGCGCGAGAGACGGTCGCCGCCGTCGAGGTGTCCGAGCCGGTCCGGTCGTACGTCTCGAAACTGGCGACGTACACGCGGAACAATGCCGAACTGGGCGTCAGTCCGCGCGGCAGCATCGCGCTGGTTCGCGCCTCGCAGGCCCGAGCGGTGCTCGACGCCCGCGAGTACGTCGTTCCCGACGACGTGCAGACGGAGCTCCGGAGCGTGTGGGCCCACCGCATCCGTCCGGAGACGGGAAGCGAAACCGGGACGAGTGTCGTTCAGGCGGCGTTAGAGGCCGTCTCGGTGGAATGAGACTCACGCGGCGCGGTGTGGCCGTCGTCGGCGTCTGCGTCGCCGGGGTCGTCGCCGCCGAACTGTACGGCTCCCGCTCGCTGAACGCCGTCGTCTTCCCCGCGCTCGTCGCGCTCGTCGCCGCGGTCGTCCAACTCCAGTCGTTCGACGAGCCGAGCGTCCACCGCGCCGTCCCCGACGACGGCTTCGTCGGCGAGACCCACGAGGTGACGCTCGAACTCGCGACCGACGGGACGCCGTACAGCGCGGACGTCGTCGACCGCGTCGGCGACGGCCTCTCGCGCCGGACGGGCGCGGCGAGAACCGAGACCACCGTCGGCGGCGACCCCGTCGGCTACGACGTGACGTACGAGCGACGAGGCGAGCGCACGCTCGGTCCCGTGACCGTCGTCGCGCGCGACGTGTTCGGGCTGCTCGAGACGGAGTTTACCTGCCGCGACACCGACCGCGTGCTCGTCTATCCGTCGGTTCGGCGGGTCCCCGGGTGGGCGCGCGCGGAGCTCTCGGGCGTCCACGGCGTCGGACTCACCGAGGACCGCGACGAGTTCAACACCATCCGCGAGTACCGCCCCGGCGACGCCCTGCGCGACGTTCACTGGCGCTCCAGCGCCAAGCGCGGCAACCTCATCGTCACGGAGTACAGCGCCGACGAGGAGCGACGCGCAGTGACGCTCACGGCGGGCGGGCAGACAAAGCGCGCCGACGCGATGGCCGAGGCCGTCGCCAGCCTCTCGTTCGCGCTGTTGGAGGCGGGCGTGCCGGTCACGGTCTCGGCGCCCGGCGGACGAATCGACGCGGAACCGACCGCCCGCGACAGACGGCGGTTGCTCGAACTGCTGGCGCGAACCGGCGGAGGGGAACCGCCGGAGGCGACCGCCGACGTGGTCGTCCGCGCCGAGCGCGACGCGGTTCGGGTGCTCGTCGACGACCGGGAGACGTCGTTCGAGGCGCTGACCGAGAGGCGACGGGCGACCGACAGAAGCGCCGCTGCAGACGGGGAGTCGTCGACCGACCGGCCGGAAACCGCGCGCTCGGACGGCGGCCAGCGGTCGACGGGTGAGACTGCGTGAGCCGTCGCACGAGTCGCCGCACCTTCCGCGGCGGCGCGCTCGCGGCCGTCGCGTTGTTACTGTTCGCGCTCACGAGCGTGCTCTATCACATCACCGACGTCGTCGGCGTCGGCGAGAGTGCGACGTATCTCCTCGTCGTCGCCGGAACCGTGCTGGCCGCGACGGGAGTCGCGCGGCTGTTCCGGCCGCGAACGGCGTTCGTGTTGACGCTGCTGTTTCTCCTGGCGGGGTTCGCGGCGTACTTCTTCTCCTTACCGGAGGCGCAGCGCGCCGCGTTCTCTCTCGACGGAGTGCTCGCAGACGTCGTGGCGTTGCTCACCGGTCTGTCGGTGCTGCGGCTGGCGCAGGCGGACGTGTGGGCGCTCGCGGCGACGCCCGCGCCGGTGTTCTTCACGTGGTATCTGGCGCTCCGTCGGCGCTACGTGAGCGCGGCGACGGTCGGCGGGGCGACGCTCCTGCTGTTGGTACTCACGGGCGACGCGGACCCCCTGACGACGCTCGCCGGCGTCGTGGGCGTCGCCGGCGCGGTCGGCCTGGGAACGCTCGAAGCCCGCGGAGGTGTCAGCGCGCAACTGGATACGTTCGCTATCGTAATCGCGGCGATGATCGTCGCCTCGGCGTCGCTGTCGGTCGTTCCGGGCGGTGCGACGCAACCGCTGCTCCCGGAGACGAACGCGCCGACGAGCGAACAGAATCTCGTCCAGTCGAGCGACCAAGTCGACATCGAAGGGAGCATCAGACTGTCACCGAAAGTGCGGTTCAGCGTCGAGAGCGCTGAACCGCGCTACTGGCGCACCTCGGTGTACGACCGCTACACCGGCGGCGGGTGGGTGCGGTCCGAATCCGAGACCCGAGTGTACGACGGCCGACTGGAGAGCGGGCCGGGCGAGCGCCGCGAACTCACCCAGCGCGTGACCGCGCGGACGCGGCTGGAGTCGCTGCCGGCGGCGGCCGAACCGGTCGAACTGCGGGGCGGCCCCGCCGACGACGCGCTCGTCACCGACCAGGGGACGCTGCGCGCCGGCGGGTCGCTCCGCGCGAACGAGAGCTACACCGTCGTCAGCGAACCGCCGCGCTACACGTCCGAGCAGCTGCGGCGCTCCAGCGACGACTACCCCGACGAGGTAGCGGAGCGGTATCTCCAGTTACCCGACAGCACGTCCGACCGCCTCCGCGAGCGGGCCGCGAACGTGACCGAAGGCGAGGAGAACGCCTACGACAAGGCCGTCGCCGTCGAGGAGCATCTGGAGTCGACCAAGGAGTACTCGCTGACCGTCGACGAACCGTCGGGCGACGTCGCCGACGCGTTCCTCTTCGAGATGGAGGCGGGATACTGCACGTACTACGCGTCGACGATGGCCGTGATGCTCCGCTCGGAGGGGATTCCCGCGCGGATGGCGACCGGCTACACGCCCGGTCAGCAGGTCGCCGAGAACGAGTGGGTCGTCCGCGGGCTGAACGCCCACGCGTGGGTCGAGGTGTACTTCCCGGAGGTCGGCTGGGTGCAGTTCGACCCGACGCCGAGCGACCCGCGTCAGTCCGCCGAGAACGCTCGTCTGGAGAGCGCGCGACAGGGCGACGAGAGCAACGTCGACACCGACAACTCCTCGGAGGGCGAGTGGACGCCGACGCCCACCGAGACGCCGGACGAGACGACTACCGACACGACGTCCACCGACACGAGCGCGGACGTCGACGGGCCGCAGGCCGAGCAGTCCGGCGCGAACGAGAGCCGTCCCAGTGGGGCGGTGAGCGGACTCGGAGAGAACCAGACGGCCGTGCCGACGACGAGCGAGAGCGTCGGCGCAGCCGAGGAGGACGCCGGCGGCGGCCTCCCGTCGAGCGAGACGCTCGGCGTCGGACTGGCGGCGCTCGTCGGACTGGCGGCGGTGGCGCGCCGAACCGGTGTCAGCACGCGAGCGTATCGGAGCGTCTGGGTGCGGGTTCAGGGACGGCGACGGACGCCCGAGCGGGATACCGAGCGGGCGTTCGAGCGACTCGAATACCTGCTGTCCCGACAGTACCGGGCGCGTCGACCCGGCGAGACGCCGCGGCGGTACTTGCGAAGTCTCTCCCGACTCGGCCTCGACGAGAGAGCGCTCCGCGTCGGTGAGGTGTACGAGCGCGCCCGGTACGGGCCGGGCGTCAGCCGCGACGAGGCGGAGTCGGCGATCGAGACGGTCGACGCGCTCGTCGGCCGGTCGACGCCGATACTGGGACGGTTCCGGTCGTAGCGGTCGTCACCAGCGACAGCCGCGGTGTCGGTCGCAGCCTCGGTCGTAGGCGACCCCCGCGGTGAGAGCCCACGGAAAGCGACCGAGGGGACCGGTTCCCGACACTGTTTTGTACCCCCATCGAGTAGTTCCGCCTTGTAATGTCGGAAGTCTGCTCGACGTGCGGGCTGCCTCAGGAACTCTGCGTCTGCGAAGACGTGGCGCGAGAGTCCCAAGAGATCAGCATCCGCATCGACGAGCGCCGCTACGGGAAGGAGGTAACGGTCATCGAAGGATTCGACCCCAAGGACGTGGACATGAGCAGTCTCTCCTCGGACCTGAAGTCGAAGTTCGCCTGCGGTGGAACCATCGAAGACGATTCCATCGAACTGCAGGGGAACCACAGTGGTCGCGTGGAGGACTTCCTCCGCGACAAAGGGTTCAACGTCGCGTGACCACGCCCGCATGACCAACTCCTGACTCGGCCTCACGTCGAGTCTCCGTTCTTTCACCGCTCCCCTCGTAGAGAGGCGAGTCCACCCGGCCGCCGCGGACGGGTGTCACTTACTCAATACTTTTGTGCGACGACGGAGAGCGATGAGCGTGAACGCTCCGAATCTGTTCGCCCCAGACGGCGGTACGAGGCGATTGTGGGGTCGGGTGACGCTCGCGATGTTCACGGTGACCGGCGTCGTCGTCGCGTTGGCGGAGTGGGGGTTGATTCCGCGAGACCTGATGATAGTCGGTGCGCCGGCTATCGTCGCCGCCTCACTCACCGATTGGTATCTCTACTACGAGTTTCCGGGTGACTCCGGGGCGAGTATCTGGCTACTCGTCTACGGATTTCTCTTCGTGCAGTCCGTCGTCGTCGCCGGTGTCGTAACGAAACTCGTCTCCTTCCGAATGGAGAATTAAAACGGCGACTGCGGTCCCTCGTCGCTCTCGGTCGGCCGCGCGGAGTCGACATCGCCGGTCCACGAGGTGAGTCCGCCTTTCATGCTCTCGACGCGGGCGTCTTTCGTCCCCTCGTAGGATTTGATGAGGCGGGCGGCCTGTTGGCTGGCTTGCCCGTGCGGGCAGACGGTGACGATTCGGTCCGCGTCGGCGAGCGCCTCGACGCGGTTCGGCAACTCGGCGAAGGGGATGTTCTCGCTGCCGGAGATGTGCTCGCGGTCGAACGCTGCCGGCGAGCGGATGTCGACGACTCGCGGCGGGTTCTCGCCGTCGAGGAGCTCCTCGACTTCTTCGGGCGTGATTTCGCCGTCCATATCACGACATTCCGGCGAAGACGGATAAGGGCGCGGGTCGCGGGGAAACGGTTATTATTGTGTTACGTAATTTCGTGATATGAAACGACCCCCGCGACGGATAGCCCTCCTCCTCGTCACCCTCCTCGTCGTCTCCGCGGCGGGCGCGCTGACACTCCAACCCGCACCGACCGCCGAACACCGAGCCATCGCCGCCGACGACACGCCGACCGAGAAAGCGACGACAGCGATGGAGAACCTGCGAGCGACGAACTACACCTACGACCTCGACGTTCGGTTCGAGAGCGGGGCACACGACCGGTTCGCGTACGCTGTCGACGGGCGGAGCGGACGCGCGCACGGCAGCGCGGATATCGCAGACCGCCGGTACGAGGCGATGTACACCCACCACACGGTGTGGACGCGAAACACCACGTCCGAGACACCGAGCGCGTGGAACTCCAAGCCGAGCAAGTCGTACACAGATATTCACCTCTTCCGACCGCAGCAGGTTGAGAACGCGACATTCGAGCAGGTGTCGGCGGACAACGGGACCCTCGTCCTCCGCGCGAACCTCACCGGTGAGGAGACGAGAGCGATGTACTTCGGGCCGTGGAGTCAGAACAGCACCGCGACGTTGACGCTCCACGTCGACCGCGACCGGGAAATCGTCACCCGCGCGACGATGAACGTGACCGACGACGCCTCGGCGGGACACTACCTGATGAGCGACGACGTCTCGACCGGCCAGTTCGAGGCGACGGTCAGCGACGTCGGCGAGACGGAAGTGGAGAAACCGGAGTCGATTCCGTCGCCGACGGTCGACGAGGTGGTCAACCGAGTCGTCGTCGGTCTGCAGTCGCTCGACGGATAGATTACAACAGCCCGTCGTCTTTCGCCAGCAACAGTCCCTCGATAGTCGCGTCGTTCGTCGGTTGCGCGCGGGCGACGGCGACGGCGTCGTCAATGGGTACCGCCTTCGGCGTCAGGAACTCGTTGGAGTCGAGTTCTCGCTCGCCGGGCGAGAGACCCTCCGCGAAGACGATGCCGCGGCGGTGTCGAAGGAGGCCGGTGCAGGTCCAAAACTCCTGCAGCAGCGAGAGACTCGACGCCTCGAAGCCGGTCTCCTCGCGGAGTTCGCGCTCGGCCGCCTGCGTGAACGACTCGCCTTGCTCGACGATTCCTGCGGGGAGTTCCAACTGCGTCTCGCGGACGGTCGGTCGGTACTGCTCGACGAAGAGGACGTGGCCCTCCGCCACCGCGACGACGACGACGGCCGTCGAGAGTTCCGCCCAGTAGTACTGTTTCTCGGTGCCGTCGGGTTGCCGGACCCGGTCGTAGCCGCCGGTGAACCACCCCGTCTCGTACTCGGCCTTCGAGTCGAGGACGGGCCACTTGGGGTCGCCGAGCGCGTCGCGGCGACCGCCGTTGGCTGCGCTGTTCGTCCTACTGTCGTCGCGGTCGCCGTCGTCGTGTGTTTCGTCGCTCATGGTTGCACTTGCTCCACGGCGACCCAGTAGCGCGTCCCGTCGTACTCGACGAGTACCCGTCCGTCGCGTTCGGCGTCCGGGTTCTGCGTCGTGAGCGCGTCCCGTTCGTCGAACGGCGAGTGGGTGAACGACTCCTTCAGTCCGAACGGACCTTTCTGATACCCCTCCGAACGGCCCTCCGCGAGCGCCGTCGAGAGGTACGGATACCGCTGGCCGGAGAAGTCGGTGACGTTCACGGCCGGGCCCGAGGCGTCCGTCTCCTCGGCGGTGAGGTAGTACGGGTCGCCCGTGCCGAGATAGCTCGGGAGCGCCCCCAGCGCCAGCAGGCCGACGGAGAGGAGGACGACGAGCGCCAGCACGCGGCGCGTAATCGGTCGCACGTCCGTCGTTCGGACGGGGTAAGTAAACCGGTTGCGCTCGCGGCGGCGCGAAGTCGGAGAATCGCGTCAGAACAGGTCGCGGTACACCCGGCCGAACGCCTGCCGCCGGAGCGTCCCCGCCGCCGCCTCCGGTTCGTTCTGGTACGTCGCCGCGAGCACGCGGTCCGCGAAGGGAACCGCGTGCCAGACGACGTTGTCGACGTTCTCACTGCCGAGTCGCTCCACCTCGTAGTCGGGGTGCTCGTCGCACCACGCCTCGAACTCCTCGCGTGTGCCGTCGTGGACGACGAGCAACGAGGCAAACAGCGCGTCGCGTGCCGTCTCGACGACTTCGCCGGTCACTCGGTCGCGGTACTCGTCGCGGTCGAACTCCATCGCTTTGGCCGTCTCGCGGACGACGACCTGTGCGGCGGGGCCGACCGAGTCGTACAGCTCGCGCGCTTCGTCCTCGGAGTCGGGCGCGAACGCGCCGTCAGTCTGCATGCTCGCCCTGTCGGAGCGTCGTCCTAAACGCGTTTCCGTCCCAGGTCGCCGGTTACTCCTCGTCGGTGTCGCCGTCACCGACCTCGGCGTCGTCGACCTCGCTCTCGCTCTCTTCGTTCGCGGCCGAGTCCGACTCCGGTTCGTCCGTTTCGAGCATCTGCTGGGTCAACTCCTGCGCCTCCTGTAGCACCTGCTGGGCCTCCGCGTTCATCGACCCCGACCCGCGCTGCGCGGCCGAACCCGGGTCGAAGAAGCCGCCGGGGGAACTGTCGTGGTCGTGCTGGTGGCCGTGTCCGTGCTGGTGGCCACGCTCGGTGTGCGTCGACCCGACCGTGTCCTCGAACACCTCGTCGTACTCGGTCTCCTCGGCGTGGTCGGGGACGACCCCGGCGAGTTCTTTGGGGCCGCGCTCGCTCCAGTTCGGAATCTGCTCGTCGAGCCACGCCTCGTGCTCCTCGTGGCGGAGCATCGCCGTGAACGCGAGGTGGTTGGCGAGATGTTCGGCGTCGCGCTGCGGCACGTCGCAGACCGGACAGGCGTATCCCATGCTCGTCGTTGTCGCCGGAGCGAAAAAAGCGTACTACTCCTCGCCGCCGCGCTGCCACTCGTCGGCGTCGACGACCATCACCAGCGCCGCCTCGCCGTCCTCGTAGTACCGCGGGATGCGCCGCAGGGGTTCGAAGCCCTCGCTCTCGTACAGCGTCTTCGCCGGTTCGTTGTGTTCTCTGACTTCGAGTTTCACCAGGTTCGCGCCGCCGAGCGCCATCGAGACGAGCGACTGCCGCAACAGCATCCGACCGAGCCCTCGTCCGCGTGCGTCGGGGTGTACCGCGATGTCTTTGACGTGGCCGATGTCGCGGCCGTAGTTCGGCATCACGTCGGCGACGACGTAGCCGACGACGCGTTCGGCGCACCCGCCGTCGTCGCGCTCGACACGAACGCCGTCGTCGCTCGGTTCCGCTGACTGGTCGACGCCGTCGACGGCGACGAGAAAACCGGGCTCACCGAGAAACTGCTCGAACGCCGCGAACGGCCACGGCTGCTTGAAACAGGTCTTCTCGATTCGGAACACGTCGAGGAGGTCCGCCCGCTCGGCGCGTCGGACGGTCGTTCCTTCGGCGTCGGCGGGGATGGTGGTCACGGGAGGCCGTTCGAGGCGACGAATAATAAGCGCGCGGGCAACAGTCACGTTCGAGTGACCGTTCGAGTGACCGTCCGAGACGGCGGTGACGAGGCGGCCGCTCGGCGAGCGAAAAATAGAGAAGTCGGGTGCGAACGCGCGTTCAGTCGTCGGCGGGCGTCGCGCCGCTGCCGCCTTCTTCGTACTGCTGCTTCGTCCACGAGAGCTTGCCGCCGGCGGCGAGAATCTCGCGCTCGCGCTCGGAGGCGTCGAGCTGGGCGGTCGCTTCCCAGTCGTCGTTCACGCGGACCGTGAACTCCTCCTGGCCGGAGCGGACGCCGTCGCCGACGTCGTCGACGATTTCGACGTCGTCGCCCTGCTCGATCTTCTCGTAGGTCTCCTCGTCGATGGTCAGCGGGACGAGGCCGAAGTTGAACAGGTTCGCCTTGTGGATGCGGGCGAACGACTGCGCGAGAACGCCCTCGATGCCGAGGTACATCGGGCAGAGCGCCGCGTGTTCGCGCGAGGAGCCCTGACCGTAGTTCTCGCCGGCGACGAGGAAGCCGCCGTCGGCGTCGAGCGCGCGCTGTGCGAAGGACTCGTCGACGCGCGAGAGCGTGAACTCCGAGAGCTTCGGCACGTTCGAGCGGAACTTGAGGATGTCCGACGTCGCCGGGATGATGTGGTCCGTCGTGATGTTGTCGGTCATCTTCAGGAGCGCCTCACCTTCGAGGTGCGACTGCAGCGGGTCCTTCAGCGGCACGTCGCCGATGTTCGGGCCCTTGATGAGGTCGTCGTCGACGGCCTCGTCGGGCGCGATGAGGTCGGCCTTCGAGCCGTCGTACTTGTCGGGCAGTTCGAGGCCCGGATCCTCGAGGTCGCCGAGTTCGTCGGCGAGGTCGCGCGGGTCGACGATTTCGCCCTTGAGGGCGGCCGCGGTGGCGACCTCCGGCGAGCAGAGGTAGACGGAGTCGTCCTCGATGCCGGAGCGGCCCTCGAAGTTGCGGTTGAACGTGCGCAGCGACGTGGAGTCGGAGGCGGGCACGTGACCGATGCCGATACACGCACCGCAGGTCGCCTCGGAGAAGTTGACGCCCGCGGCCATCATCTCGGCGGTCCAGCCCTGACGGGCCAGAATCTCGGAGGCCTGCTTCGAGCCGGGCGCGACGATGAGGTCGGTCTTCTTGTTGATCTCGCGGCCCTTCAGCATCTTCGCGGCCGGGAGGATGTCGGGGTAGCCGCCGTTCGTACAGGAGCCGATGATGACCTGGTCGACGGACTCGCCCGCGACCTCGCGGACGGGCACGACGTTGTCGGGCATCGATGGCTTGGCGATGAGCGGTTCGAGGTCCGAGAGGTCGATGACGATCTCGTCGGCGTACTCGGCGTCGTCGTCGGGCTGGAGGTCGACGTGTTCGTCCTCGCGGCCGACGCGGCGGAGGAAGTCCTTGGTCTTCTCGTCGGTCGGGAAGATGGAGGAGGTCGCGCCGAGTTCCGTGCCCATGTTGGTGATGGTCGTGCGCTCCGGTACGGAGAGCGTCTCCACGCCGGGGCCGGTGTACTCGAACACCTTGCCGACGCCGCCTTTCACCGAGAGCTGACGGAGCATCTCGAGGATGACGTCCTTCGCCGTCGACCACGCGGGCAGTTCGCCCTCGAGGCGGACGTTGACGACTTCCGGCATCTCGACGTAGTACGCGCCGCCGCCCATGGCGACGGCGATGTCGAGGCCGCCCGCGCCGATGGCGAGCTGACCGAGGCCGCCGGGCGTCGGGGTGTGGCTGTCCGAACCGAGGAGGGTCTTGCCGGGCGCGGCGAAGTTCTCCTTGTGGACGTTGTGGCAGATGCCGTTGCCCGGTCGGGAGAAGTGTGCGCCGAACGTACCCGCCGCGGAGCGGAGGAAGCGGTGGTCGTCCGTGTTCTTGAAGTCGAACTGGTACGTCTGGTGGTCGCAGTACTGCGCCGCGAGTTCGGTCTGGACTTCGTCCAGTTCGAGCGCCTCGAACTGCAGCCAGACCATCGTTCCTGTCGTGTCCTGCGTGAGGACCTGATCGATCTCGATGCCGATCTCCTCGCCGGGCGTGAGTTCACCCTCGACGAGGTGGTCGGCGAGAATTTTCTCAGTTACCGTCTGTCCCATAACGTCCGATGGTCGTCTCCCGTCGGATATAAATCCCGCGTGTTTCCTACCCGAAGAACCGTGTGGAATCGCATCGAGGCGGCAATTTTCGCGAAACTGGCGGTGTAAATCCGGAACCGAGTAAAACTCGACCGCGGCGGCGACGCGTTTAAAATAGCGCGGTCACCACGACGAGCGCGACGGCGCCGACGACGAGGAGGTACGTCGTCAACACCAACAGCGGTTTGAGACCGGCGTCGCGCATCGCCTCGAGTCGTATTTCGAGCCCGAGTCCCGCGAAGGCGAGCGCAAACAACCAGTCACCCGCCCGCGAGATGATTTCCAACTGCCCGGCCGAGAACGCGCCGAGATTGGCGACGACCGCGAGCAGCAGAAAGCCGAGCAGGAACGTCGGGAACCCCGACCAGAGGCGCGCCGCCACCGATTTCGAATCGGTGTCGGCGGCGTACGCGAGCGCGTAGCCGACGGCGACGGCTCCGATGAACGTGTTCCTGAGGAGTTTGGTGAGCGTCGCCCACCGTCCGGCGACGGCGTCGTAGCCGAACCCCGCCGCCGTCACCGGCCCGGTGCTGAACATCGTCAGACCGGCCCAGACGCCGAACTCCGTGGAGTCGAGCGCCAACAGGCTCCCGACCGCCGGAAAGACGACGATGGTCACCGCGTCGAGGAGGAGAATGCTGGCGGCGACGTAGGCCAGTTGGTCCTCGTCGACGCCGATGCTCCCGCCGACCGTCGCCGCCGCCGAGACGCCGCAGACGCTGGCGCCGCTGGCGAGAAGCGACCCGGTTTTCGTCGGCAGGTCGAACGGAACCCGCGAGAGCGCCTCGACAAACAGGAGTCCCGAGACGACAGTCGCCGTCACGAGGCCGACGAGGAGGAGCCCGGACGACTGGACGGCCTCGGCGGAGAGACTCGCACCCAGGAGCACGATTCCCGCCTCCAGCAGCGGCGTGTGGAGAGCCACACCGGGGTGGAATCGGTCGGCGACGCCGACGGTGTTGGCGACGAGTGCGCCGCCAGCGATGGCGAGAACGAGGCCGTCGACGGCCGGGACCGCCGACCCTACCGCGGACGCGACGACCGCGATACCGGCCAGGAGCGCCATCCCGGGGAGGCGTCGAGTGACGGTCGGCGCCACCGTCACCGGTGACCGTCGACGAGAGAGATTCTGAGACCGTCGACGAGAGGGATTCTGAGCCCGAGTGTCGTCGCCTGCTGTCCGCGTGCAACCCGTCGCCGCCGCGTCGCCGAGACGGCGGCTAAAATCACCGCTACATCAGATACGCCGACGGTGAGAGAGCGTCGAGAGACCATCGATAACTACCGAACCTGTAGCGGCGTGACGGTGATAACCGTTGTGTGATGCGACACGCGTAGCGGACAGAATTGCCCGTAGAAAACGGGAACGGCTATCTGCCGGGAACCGACATGCCGAGACATGTACCGAGCAGGTTCGTTCGTCGGCGACAACGTCTCGCCCGTTTCGGCGGAGCAGCTGCAACCGAACGGCGTCGACCTGACGCTCGAAGCGGTCTTCGAACAGCGCGAACCCGGTCGTATCGGGTGCGACGGGAAGGAAGTCGGCGACCGACAGGCGGTCGAACGCGAGGAGACCGACGGCGAGACGGAGACGTACTACCTCCCGCCGGGCGGCTACGTCGTCCGGTACGCGGAGACGGTCCGCATCCCGGAGGACCACGTCGGCTTCATCTACCCGCGGTCGTCGCTCTTGCGCAACTCCTGTATGCTGAACACGGCGGTGTGGGACGCCGGCTACGAGGGGAAAGGCGAGGGTCTCCTCGAAGTCCACCACGACGTCGAGATAGAGCGCGGGGCGCGAATCGCGCAGTTGGTGCTCGCGGCGGCCGACCACGACGGCACCTACGACGGGAGCTACCAGGGCGAGAATCTGTAACGACGTATCGGGAGCCAACCGTTCGCACGGCAAACGTTGTCGGAGAGTCATCCTTTTTACCTCGAGACGACTGGATGCGCCTAGATGAGTCTCATCGGGGAGTTCGTTCTGGACACGCCGATTCTCCAGCAGGCACTCTCCTCCGAACCCGGCGTCGTCGCCGACGTCGAGTTGATACAGACGGACGAGGCGGGCGTGATTCAGCTGTTCGTCTGGGTGACGGGAATCTCCGCGGAGGAGTTCGCCGCCGCCGTCGACGACGACCCGACGGTGACCAACCTCACCCCGCTCGTCGACGTCGACGACAAACGCCTCTACCACCTCGAATACACCGAGTACGGGCACAGTTTCTCGGCGTACCCGGCAGTGGTCGAACTGGGCGCGATGAATATCAACATGACGTGGGAGGACGGCGTCTGGCAGATTCGGATGCGGTTTCCCGACCGCGAAGCGCTCCAGGCGTACTACAAACAGGACCTCGACGTCGACGTGACCCGTCACCTGACGGCCGTGTACAGCGAGAGCGGCGAGTTGCCCGGCGAGTCGTTCGGTCTGACGGGGCCCCAGCGCGAGATTCTCGTACGGGCGCTCGACCGAGGATACTTCGAGGTGCCGCGGCGCACGACGCTGAGCGAACTCGCGGAGGAGATGGGGATCTCCGCACAGGCGGCCTCGGTTCGCCTCCGACGCGCCCACAAAACGTTCGTCCAGAACGGACTCGCCGGCGTCGACTGGAGTGACCGGGAGTTAGAGTATATAAATGATTGAACAGTCAACCGAGGATGCTACACAGTCTCTCATTACATATGGAGTATGGTCGGAGAGGTCGAATCGATGGAACACTCGAGCACCGAGGACAGCGTCGACGCGGACGGGCGCGCGAACGACGCACCTGGAACATCAGAGGCATGGTATCGCCCGGGTGAGTCCCTCGACTTGAGTGTCACTATCCTCGGCGCTGTCGCCGACGCGGCGGGCGTAGACCCGCTGCACAACGAGTTCTCCCCGCTCTACGACAGCGTCGACGTCGACGCGCTCGAGACTGCACTCTTCGGCCCTGATTCGCGACGGCCGCGAGACATCCGCGGCGAACTCGCCTTCGATTACGAAGGGTTCGAGGTCGCCGTGAGAGCGGACGGGCGAGTCAGCGTCAGTGCACGAGATTGAGCGGAGCGACCGGAGGCACCCCCAATCTGTCTCCGTTCATCACAACACTGACAGACGCGACGACCGCATCAGACATGGCTGGCTGACCCACGTCACTGGGTAGAGTTCGACTTCGGGAGACGTTGAGATCGCTCACGGTGCGTGACAGAGCACGTACCGTCCGTTCTCCCACCACCTTCTGCGTCACATCAGAGCACGAGCAACGGATGTCGGCGGGGAGCGAACGGAGTAGGCGGACCGACGGGAGTCGCTTCGTTTCTCGTGGGCGACTCGCACCGCTACGCGATGCTCGTCGGGTGGTTCGTCGCAGAAGCGGGCTGGGAGGGAGTTGAACCACGGTCGTTTCGCTCGCTGGCGCTCGCTTCACTCCCTGATTCAACACCTCCTGTAGCGTTTTCACTGCTCACTCGGTTCGCAGGAAAACGGGCTGGGAGGGAGTTGAACCACCGAAACTTCGGTCGCTTCGCTCCCTCGTTCCGTAGTTCAACTCTCTCCGGAGTCGCTTCGCTCCTCGTGGGCGACTCGCACCGCTACGCGATGCTCGTCGGGTGGTTCGTCGCAGAAGCGGGCTGGGAGGGAGTTGAACCCCCGACCGTCTGGTTAAAAGCCAGACGCTCTGCCTAACTGAGCTACCAGCCCTCGAACTGAGTTACGCGAGAGCGCTGAAAAGTGTTTACATCGGCGGCCGCCCGACAACGCGGCGAAACCCTCGGGCGTCCGAACGCTTAGGCGGGGGGGCGTCGTCGGTGTGGGCATGAATCTCCAGACCTTCACCGAGGAGTTTCTCCGTTTCGACACGACCGACTGTCGGGAAGCGGCGGCGCAGTCGTGGTTCCGCGAGCGACTCGACGAGTTCGGCTTCGAGACCGTCGAGTGGCACGCGGACGCCGACCGTCTCGCCGAGCATCCGTCGTTTCCGGACGACCCCGACGACATCGTCGTCGCCGACAGACCGAGCGTCGCCGGCGTGCTGGAGTTCGGAAACCCCGACGCCGGACCGACGCTCGTACTGAACGGCCACAGCGACGTCGTGCCCGCCGAAGACGAACTGTGGGACAGCGACCCCTTCGAACCGACGTGGAACGGCGACGACCTCACCGCCCGCGGCGCGGTGGACATGAAGTCGGGGGTCGCCGCCTGCGTGTTCGCGGCGCTTGACGTGCGCGACGCCGTCGAAAACGGGGAACTGGCACTCGACGGTCGAATCGTCGTCGAGAGCGTCACCGGCGAGGAAGACGGGGGTATCGGAGCCGCCGCGGCGGCGCTCGACAACCCCTACCCGTTCGACCGCGACGCCGCCATCGTCGCCGAGCCGACCGACCTGACCGTCGTCACGGCGACGGAGGGGACCGTGATGAAGCGTCTCCACCTCACCGGGCGGTCGGCGCACGCGGCGACGCGGTGGGTCGGCGAGTCGGTCCTGCCGCACTTCGAGCGGATTCGTCACGCCTTCGAGGAACTCGAAGCCGAACGCGGCGAGCGCGTCCACCACCCGCTGTACGAGGAGTTCCCCGTCCCGTGGCCCATCTGCATCGGCCGCGTCGAGGCCGGGTCGTGGTCCTCGACGGTTCCGGCGTCGCTGACGGCGGAGATTCGCATCGGCGTCGCTCCCGGCGAGACGGTGGACGAGGTCGAGGAGGAGTACGAGGCGCGCCTCGCGGAGGTCGTCGCGGAGAGCGAGTGGCTCACCGAACACCCACCCGAGTTCGAGCGGTTCACCATCCAGTTCGAGTCCGCCGAAATCGACGCCGACGAACCGGTCGTCGCGGCGTTACAGGCCGCGATGGGCGACGCGGGGTTAGCCGATACAGAAGCCCGCGGCGCGACCTACGGCGCGGATTCGCGTCACTACGTCGAGGCCGGTGTCCCGACCGTCGTGTTCGGACCGGGGACGATAGAACAGGCGCACTTCCCGAACGAGACGATCCACTGGCCGGACGTGGAGACGGCGCGGGCGACGATTGCGATGGCGGCGCGGCGGTACCTCGCGGAGAACTGACGGGGCTACAACTGCGGGGGCTACTCGTCTCCGTCGCGGAGGTACGCGACGAGCGCGTCGCTCAGCACGTCGTCGGGCGACCGGTCCGACAGCGACGCGCGACGGCGGAGTTCGACGTACGCCTCCGGCGGCAGCGAGACGGAGATGTGTCCCAGTTCGATTCCGCGCTCGCGGAGGGCGGACTCGACGCTCTCGCCGTCGTTGACGGCGCTGGCGAGGCGACGGACCTCGCGGACGGTGAGGTCGCCGTCGAGCGTCGCCCACGCGAGCGCGAACCGCGCCTCGCCGGAGACGCGAGCGATGTGCTTCGCCGCGGTGGGCGCGATGTGGCCGAGGGCGACGTGACGACGAACCGACCGCGGGAGGTCGTGGACCCGCGCCCACTTGCGGATGAACGCGACGGAAACGTCGCCGCCGGCCTCCTCGGCCGCCGCTTTGTACGACCCGACGCCGCGGACGAGCGCCGCACACGCCGCGGCACCGCGGAGCATGTAGACGTTGTCCGCGCTGCCGACCGTCGAGTCGGCGAACTGACGCACCGTCTCGGCGGCGTGGGCGACGCTCTCGGGGTCGTCGGGGTCGAAGCCGACCGCTTCGCGCGCCCGCTCACCCGTCACCGCGGGGTCCGAGCGGACGACCGGTTCGCCGACGGGCGAGGTGCGGTCGGCCTCCGAGGGCGGCACGTTCGACGTCGGGTCGTCTCTCATCTACGGTCCGTTGGGCGGGGTCGGTCAAAAGCGTCCCGTGCTCTGGCCTGCGGGGTGCGATACCGACAGGTCGGGATATCGACTACGGGCGGCTGTCGGCGGAGCCCTGGGATTCGACGGTGCAGAGAACGACGGAGCACTGGGGGTCGGCGGCGCAGAGAACGACGGGGCGCTGGGAGTCGGCAGCTCATTGTGGGAGTTTGAGGAGGATTCGAGTCAGTCGTCGGCGTTCTCGGCCGGGCGGGCGTCCGCCTGCGCTCGGCGTTCCGAGAGGTGTTCCCAGATTTCGGTACAGCCGGCGCCGTCTTCGAGACCCGAGAAGTGGTCGTCGTCGTCGTCGGTCGGGCGGTCGGCATCGGTCGGGCGGTCGGCGTCGGTCGGGCGGTCGGCATCGGCCGGGCGGTCGGCGTCGGGCGTCCTCTTCTCGGAGTGCGCCGGGTCACTCATCCGCCGCATCGACCTCCTCGTACAGTTCGGGGGCGACGTCGGCGGACGCGTGTTCTCGACGGGTCGCGTCGTCGTGGAGATTCGTCACAGTACCCATTGAGAGCGTCGACCGAATAAGGGCGTCTTCGGTAGTAAACCGTGCCAGCACTCCCCGATACGGGAACCGGTTGCCGCTATTTCTGACGGCCGAAACGGGATTGGCCCGCCGCAGTCTCGCGATTGTTCGCGCACCGTCCGTCGTGGGGATGTCGGAAGCTTGCATCGACCGACGTAGACAGGTATCCGAAGGCCGAACGACGGATAGTGACCGTCTCGCTTCGCATCCAGGACGACGGCGCGTGGCTCTCCGTCGACGACCAACGACGCGTCGGCGTCGGAGAGCTCTGGCGCCTCTACGACCCCGCTTTCTGCGACTGCGACCTCGCCGACGCGGTGGTCGAGAACCTCGTCGAACCCGGAATCGACGGCCGCACGGTCGAACTCCGAGCGGTCTGTCAGTGCATCGTCTGCGGCGAAAAGACGACGACCGACTGGTTGCCGGTCGGCCGCGTCGTCGACGGCGAGTGGCGAACTGTCGACCGTGACGGCCTGTTGCCGTCGAACGCGAGTCGACGACCGTGAGTGGGCAACATTATCCGCTTTCAGCGAGCACCGGGGATGGTTGACGGGGCAACGAGTGGTTTAGGCGTGTGGGCGATAGGGAACTCCAATGCCGACCGACGTGGAGCGATGGAAGTCCGAGGTGTACGGTAACGAGATACGGGAGCATCTGTTCGAGTTCGCCGAGCAGGGGTGGGAGTCGATTCCCGAAGACGAACGCGACGCCTGGTTCGAGCGCTTCAAGTGGTGGGGGCTGTACCACCAGCGAAACGGCCAGGAGAGCTACTTCATGATGCGCATCGGGACGCCCAACGGCGTGCTCGAGCCGGGACAGGTCCGCGCCGTCGGCGAGATCGCCGACGAGTTCGCCCGCGGCCCCGGCGTCAACCCCGAGTTCGGCGCGGCGTACGCCGACTTCACCACCCGGCAGTCCATCCAGCTCCACTGGATTCGCATCGAGGACGTCCCGGCTATCTTCGAGAAACTCGACGAACACGGGCTCTCCACGCAGCAGGCCTGCGGCGACTCCTGGCGGAACATCGTCGGTTGTCCCGTCGCCGGCAAGGACAAACACGAGCACGTCGACGCGCTCCCCGTCGCACTGGACCTCCACGAGACGTACAAGGGCCACGAGGACCACACGAACCTCCCGCGGAAGTGGAAGGTGTCGGTCACCGGGTGCCGCGAAGGCTGCGGGCAAGGCGACATCAACGACCTCGCGTTCGAGCCGGCGACGAAGAGCGGACGGAAGGGGTTCAACGTCCGCGTCGGCGGCGGCCTCGCCCGCAACGAACCGCGACTGGCCCGCGGCCTCGACGTGTTCGTCACGCCCGAGAAGGCCAGTGAGGTCGGCGGCGCTATCTCGGCGCTGTTCCGCGACCACGGCGACCGAGAGAACCGCTACAACGCCCGCGTCAAGTTCCTGATGGACGAGTGGGGCCCCGAGAAGTTCCGTCGCGTCCTCCAGGAGGAGTACGTCGACTGGGAGCTACCCACTGCGGGCGAGGACCTCCGCGAGGAGTACTCGTACAACTCCGGCTACGCGACGGGCGGTCACTCCGACCACGTCGGCGTCCACGAGCAGAACGACGGCAACTACTACGTCGGACTGGACGTGCTCGTCGGCCGGATGGGCGCGGCCGACGTGCTCGAACTCGCCGACCTCGCCGAGGAGTACGGCTCCGGCGAAGTTCGCCTGACGCAGCGCCAGAACGCCATCGTCACCGACGTGCCCGAGGAGAAACTCGACGACCTGCTCGCCGAGCAGTTGCTGGAGAACTACTCGCCGGACCCGCACCCGTTCATGCGCGGCTCCATCGCCTGCACCGGGACGGAGTTCTGCTCGCTCTCCATCGTCGAGACGAAGAACCGCCAGGTGCGCTACGCGCGCTGGCTGAAGGAGAACGTCGACCTCCCCGAGGGCGTCGAGGACTTCCACATCCACCTCTCGGGCTGCACCGCCTCCTGCGCGCAGCCCCAAATCGCGGACGTGAGCCTCCGCGGGATGAAGACGCGCAAGAACGGCGAGGCCGTCGAGGCGCTCGACATCGGCCTCGGCGGCGGTCTCGGCGAGAATCCGCAGTTCGCCGACTGGGTCGGCCAGCGCGTCCCCGCCGACGAGGTTCCCGGCGCGATAAGGAACCTGCTCGCCAACTTCGAGGAACGGCGCGAGGGAAGCGAGACGTTCCGCGAGTTCGTCGAACGCCTCGACGAGGAGGAACTCGCCGAACTCGTCGAACCCGAGGAGACCGACTACGAGGACCCGATGATGCACAACACGAAGCTCACGTGGTACCCGTACGCCGACGAGGACGAGATGGACGACAGCCCCGCGCCCGCGGAGGCCGACGGGACGCCGATTACGTCGGACGACTAGAACCCACCTTTTCCGCTGCGCGGACGGCTTCGCCGTCCGCTCGGCAAAAGCTCTCTTCGCGGTGAAACCGCGAAGGCTTAGCAGACGCGAAGCGTCTGCTCTCGGACCAAAAGCACCGTCAGAGCGGAGCTCTGACGAGCCCTCGTTCACTTCGTTCACGAGGACACCCGTCGCTCACTTCGGCGCGCAAAGCGCGCCGCCGTTCGCTTCTCGGCCCGCTCGCTCGTTTCGCTCGCTCGCGGTAGAGATACTCGTTGGCGGTTCTGTCAGAATCCTCAGCCCTTGATAGGAACCACGTGCTGTAGACAGGGGGTCGATTCGCGGAGAGGGGATTCCGAGGAAACTCCCCCTCCCTTGTATGACGTTGAAGTTATATAATTATCATTAGTGGCAAATGGCTTGCTCTCTCGTCGCGTCTCTAGGAGTGGTCTTACGATGACAGTGCACGTGAACTCGGCAGACGGTAGTACAGGTAGAGGCGTTCAAGGGCGATTTCACAGTCCCGTCTGCCGGTCTGACAAAGTGAGGGATACCCATGACCGCTAAGGATACCCGAGAGACAGAGGCCGCCTGGGACGAGATTGCTGCCGGCTTCGACGAGTACGCCACTCCTTTTACCATCTCTTTCGCGGAGACCGTGCTTCAGCGAGTTGACCTTCATCCAGGAATGCGATTTCTGGACGTGGCCGCCGGCAGCGGAGCGCTCAGTATCCCAGTGGCACGCCTCGGCGCAGAGGTAGTGGCGACGGACATCTCCCCCGCGATGGTGGAACTGCTCGTGGCGCGTGCGCAGAACGAGGGTCTGTCCAACGTCACGGCCCACGTTATGGACGGCCACGCCCTCGAGCTCGAGGACGATACCTTCGACGTCTCCGCATCGCAGAACGGTGTTTCACTGTTTCCGAACATGCAGCGCGGGCTGCGCGAGATGGTGCGTGTCACAAAGCCAGATGGTCGGGTGTTGATTCTAGCGTTTGGTCCGCCCACCGAGGCGGAGTTTCTCACCTTCTTCGTGGGGGCTCTGCAAGCGGCCGTTCCCGACTTCGATGGGCTCCCGATGGATCCCCCACCCCTACCATTCCAGGTGGCAGATCCCGAGAGTCTGCGTGAGCAGTTGGCCGACGCCGGACTGAACGACATCCGCATCGACACCGACGTGTGGGACACGGAGTTCCGGTCCGCCATGCATCTCTGGAACATGGTGATTAACAGTAATCCCATCGCCGCCTCGTTGGTCGCCGACCTCTCGCAAGAGCAGATATCCGAGGTTCAAAAAAATCTGGACACCAAACTCCGTGAACGCTCCAAGGGGAGCGGCCCCGCAGTTTTGACCACCCGGATGAATATCGGCATTGGGACGAAGTGAAAACGCCCTTATTGGCTAATTTTCGTCGTTACCTTCGGAGAACAGTCACCCGACGAGTCGGACGTTCGTCGCTTCTCCGACGACGACCCGTCACGCCCATTGTCGACCAAATACAAAGGCGAGTATGCCAGACCGACTGCTCCGCATCAACGCCTACACGACGTTCGACATGCTCGACGGCGAGGCGCACGGACACGAGTTCGAGGAGGAGGCGTTCGCCGTCCTCAACGTCACCGCGCCGAGAAAGAACCCCGACGCCGTCACGCTCGAACTCGAACTCGACAACACTCAGTTAGAGCACCTTCCAGCGCACGCCGACCGGGTGACGCTCACCGCCGACGAGGCGCGAACGCTCGCCGGAGAGTTGGAGAAGTACGCCGGACGCGTCGAGGCGGCGAACGACGGTGGAGACGGCGAAAGCGACGACTGAGTTCTCACTCCGACTTCCACGCGTCGCTCTCGGCGCGCTCGCGCCACTCCGTCTGTTGCCGTCGCTCGGTCACGTGGTCAAGACCGTCGACGAGTTCGTCGCGGACGGTCGCCTCGTAGTCGGTTATCTCCTGCAGGAAGCTCCGACGGAAGTCGCCGACGATTTCGTACGACCAGCGGTCGTCGAGCGCACCCGACGGGAGGTGTCGGTCCCGGAGTTCGTCCGCCAGTTCCTCGTGGCCCGCCGCGCGCAGGTGGTCTTCGGCGTCGGCCATGCGGTCCATCGCGTGACCGAGGTGGTGGTGGAAGTCGAGCAGCGCCCCGTACCCTCGGTAGACGTACTCGATACCGACCTGAAACTCGTGGAGCGCCTGTCGCTCCGCCTCGGAGATGTCCTCGTCGATGTCGCCTGCGTGTGGCATAGGATGGGTAGGACGAAACGAGGCAAAGTCCTTGGGCCGTACTGGTCCGCCGGCGGCGTCGCGAGGTGTCGGAAGATGTCGGAAGGTGTCGGGGAGCGTCGGCACGAAGCTATTTCAGAGACTCGTACGCAGAGAGAGGCATGGCCGACTCCACCGTCTACGACGAATCGGACGCCGACCTCGACGCGCTCTCCGGGCGCACCGTCGCCATCATCGGCTACGGGAACCAGGGACGGGCGCAGGCGAAGAACCTCCGCGACGCGGGCGTCGAGGACATCGTCGTCGGCAACCGCAGGGACGCCTCGTGGGACGAGGCCCAGGAGGACGGCTTCCCCGTCTACGAGACGAGCGAGGCCGTCTCCGTCGCGAGCGTCGTCTTCCTGCTCGTCCCCGACGAGGTCGCCCCCGCGGTCTACGAGGAGCACATCGAGCCGAATCTGGAATCCGACGACGTGCTCAACTTCGCCTCCGGCTACAACGTCACCTACGAGTACATCTCGCCGCCCGACGACGTGGACGTGGTGATGGTCGCGCCGCGGATGGTCGGCGCGATGGTCCGCGAACTGTACGTCGACGGCCGCGGCGCTCCCGCGTTCCTCGCGGTCGAACAGGACGCCTCGGGAGAGGCGCTCGACGTGGCGCTCGCCGTCGCCCACGGCATCGGCGCGACGCGCTCGGGCGTCATCGAGGGCGACTTCGAGACGGAGACGAAACTCGACCTGCTGACCGAACAGGGGCTCATCCCGGTCATCGCCAACGCGCTCATCGCCAAGTGGGAGGTCGAACGCGAGGCGGGCGCGCCGCCCGAGGCCATCCTGATGGAGCAGTACCTCTCCCAGGAACTGAGCCACATCTTCCGGAAGGCGGCGACGATGGGACTCGTCGAGCAGATGCCGCTGCACTCGATGACGAGCCAGTACGGTCAGTTGGCGGGAATCGACGAGTTCGACCGCGAACCGCTCCGGGAGTTCATGCGCGAGAAGATGGACGGCATCGACGACGGCTCGTTCGCGACGGAGTGGACGCTCCAGCAGCAGGCGGGCTACCCGAAACTGAAGCGCCTCTACAAGAAGTACCGCGACCACGAGATGATCGAGGCCGAGCAGACGACCATCGACGAGTTCGGCCTCGACGAACTCGACGACGCCGGCGACGCCGACGCGAACAACGCCGACGCGAGCGACGCCGACGAACTCGACGAGTCCGCCAACTAAACCGACCGAGGACGCGACAGCGCTACAACGTTCTTTGCGCTCGAAACCGTACGTGGAGTCATGACGAGAGACGACTGGACGGCAGCCGACGTGCCGCGACTCGACGGACAGACGGTGGTCGTCACCGGCGCGAACAGCGGCCTGGGATACCACGCGACGCGCGCGTTCGCCCACCGCGGCGCGCACGTCGTCATGGCGTGTCGGGATATGAAACGGGGCGAGGAGGCCCGAGGCGAACTCGCCGCGAGCCGACCCAGCGGCGCGCTCGAACTCCAGAAACTCGACCTGGCCGACCTCGACTCGGTACGGACGTTCGCCGAGACGTTCGCGGACGTCCACGACCGACTCGACGTGCTCTGCAACAACGCGGGCGTGATGGCGATTCCGCGCGGCGAGACCGAAGACGGCTTCGAGACCCAGTTCGGCGTCAACCACCTCGGTCACTTCGCGCTCACGGGGCTGTTGCTCGACCAGATGACCGGCGAGGAGGTGCGCGTCGTCACCCAGAGCAGCGGCGTCCACGAGAGCGGCGAGATCGGTTTCGACGACCTGCAGAGCGAGGAGTCGTACGACGAGTGGGGCGCGTACGCACAGAGCAAACTGGCGAACCTGCTGTTCGCCTACGAACTCCAGCGGCGACTGGACGACGAGGGGATAGAGAACGTCCGAAGCGTCGGCTGTCACCCCGGCTACGCGGCGACGAACCTCCAGTACCGCGGACCGGAAGCGAAGGGGTCCAGAGTCAGAAAGACGGCGATGCGCGTCGCCAACGCCATCTTCGCACAGTCCGCCGAGTGGGGGGCGCTGCCGATGCTGTACGCCGCCACCGAGGACGTTCCCGGCGGAAGTTACGTCGGCCCCGGCGGGCTGATGAACATGCGCGGCCACCCCGAGGTACAGGAGTCGAGCGAGCGCTCCTACGACGAGGTGGCCGCCGGACGACTCTGGAGCGTCTCCGAGGAACTGACCGGCGTCGAGTACGACTTCGAGGCGCTGGCCGACGCGTCGAGCGAGTGAACGGACGGGCCGGGCCACGCGGTCGAAATCGCTCGCCGACAACGCAGTGCAGATCACCCACCGTCGACACCACGAGCCGACTCCACGAGGATACAACGTACGTCGAATTGTCACTCTCCACCGCGGCGCACCGTCGTAAAATAGTGATTATCTCACCGAAAGTCTGCAAAGATTGATATACTCGGGCGTGGACTAATCGGTATGGCTCGACGGCACTCTCGACTGCGAGGGTTCTGTCCCTGCTGCGGGTTTCGGACGCTGAGCCGGGGCGAACGCGGGTCGTACGACGCCTGTGATATCTGCGCGTGGACCGACGATCCCGAGCAGTTCGAGTCGGTGACCGTGACTCGCGGCGAGAACCCCGACGCACTCGTCGACGCGTGGCAGAACGTGAGACGGTTCGGCTGGGCGGGACACGGGCAGCGCCCCGAGGACTTACGAGACCCGACGGTGCGCGACCAGCGCGACCCCGAGTGGCCGTATCGGGAAATACAGTGACGGCGCGGTGGCGCTCCGACGAAGCGCCCCGTCCGGCGGTATCGGCCGCGTCTACCTCTCACCGTCCGACACGCCGAAACCGACCGCTACTGACACGCGGGTAACCGGGTGACGCTCGCGTCAGCGAGTGTATTTCCGTTATCGGCGACTAGAGAGGAGCATGAACGACGACCAGTCGACGACAGAGCTCGAAGTCACCGCCGACTTACCGGACGCGCCGTTTCACACCGCCGGCGTCGACCACATCACCTTCGTCGGCAGCAACGTCGATGACACAGTCGCGTTCTATCGCGACGTGCTCGGCATGCCGCTGGTGCTGAAACAGCCGAACCTCGACGCGCCGCACGTCACCCACCTGTTCTTCGACACGGGCGACGGCCGGATGCTGACGTTCTTCGTCGAGGAGGGGCGGCAGTCGAACCGCGGTCCGCAGCGCACGCCGCTGGGCGGCGTCCACCACGTCGCCTTCCAGTTCGAACCGGAGCGCATCGAGGAGATAAAACAAGCTCTCGAGGAGCGCGGCCACCGCTACAACGAGTTCGACCGCGGCATCTTCCACTCGCTGTACACCACCGACCACAACGGGTTCGTCATCGAACTCTCCACCGACAAGTTCGAGATTCCCGACGAACACCGCGGCGAGGTGCTCGCGCTGGCGCAGAAAAAGCGCGTCGAGGAGGGCGCGGAGTACGCCGAAGGGAAGCACCTGAAGGAAGCGCTCGAAGCGCTCGGCCTGCCCGCCGAAGAAGTGAATCTTCCCGACGCCGGCTCCGGAGCGGGCGGACTGTAACTCGGAGTTCGGCCGACTCGCTTTCGGTCGTTTCCGCGAGTCAGACGCGGACCGTCTCGCCGAGCTCCGGCGCTGTCGCCTCGAACCCGTCGTCGCGGAGTTCGGCCGCGAACGCCTCGCAGCGGTCGCCGTGGTTGACCAGCACTCTCGCACCCCCGTACTCGTCCAGAAGCGAGCGGAGGCCGTCGGCGTCGGCGTGCGCGGAGAAGTCGTACGCCTCGGCCTGCGCGGCGACCGGAACGACGCCGCCGTTCAGTTCGCAGCGGCCGCGGTCGAGCAGTTCGCGGCCGGGCGTCCCCTCGACCTGGTACCCCGTCATCGCGATCTTGTTCACCGGGTCGGTCCGAATCTCGGGGATGTACGTCATCGCGGGGCCGCCCGAGAGCATCCCCGAGGTGGTGATGACGACCGTGTTCTTGCGGGCGATACGCTTGCGCTGGCCGTCTCTCCCGGTGACGAAGCGCGCGTTCGACGTCGCCCGTTTGAGCGCGTCGGCGTCGCGGACGAACTCGGGGTAGCTGCGGAGCATCCGGGTGACGCCCTGACCCATCCCGTCGACGTAGCAGTCGATGTCGTGGGCCGCGCAGACGAGCATCAGCTCCTGCGTGCGCCCGATGGCGAACGCCGGCACGACGACGGTGCCGCCCTCCCAGAGCGTCGTCCGCACCGACTCGACGAAGCGCCGTTCCACCTCGGCGCGGGGTTCGTGGTCGACGTCCGAGTACGTGCTCTCGCAGACGACGACGTCGGCTTCGGGCCGTGCGGTCGTGCCCGACACCAAGCGTTGTCCGCGAGCCGAGTCGGTGTGGAAGTCGCCCGTGTACAACAACCGCGTCTCGCCGTCGTCCACGAGGACGTGCGCGCTGCCGGGGATGTGACCCGCGTTGTAGAGGGTTACCTCGTACCCGGCGGCCTCGAACGTCTCGCGGTAGCCGTGGGTCTCGGCGACCTCGGTGACGCGCTTGAGGTCGTTCTCGGTGAACGGACAGCTGTACGTTCCGCCGTGCAGTTTGAGCGTGTCACGCGCGAGCGTCATCGCCAGCTCGTACGTCGGCGGCGTCCAGTGGATGGGCGGGCGCGCGTCGCCCGACAGGAGCGTGGGAATCGCGCCGACGTGGTCGAGGTGGCCGTGGGAGACGACGACGGCCTCGGGGTCGACCGACCCGACGGGGAACTGCGGGGGGTTCCCCGTCAGCATCCCGTAGTCGAGGAGGAGACGGTCGTCGACGAGGATGGCGCTGCGACCAACCTCGCGCGTGCCGCCGAGAAACTGGAGTTTCACTGGGGCCACTAGCCGAGAGGACGGTTTGGGTCCGTCGATTCCGGTCGGGAACGACCTGACCTCCGCGGGAGGGTGAACGGCGGGTGAACCGAACTGCGGCCGCTGTGCGACGGCGGGCCGCAACAACGGTCGCCGTTCGGACAGTTTCGGCGGGCAGTCAACAGAAGGTTTACAACGTTAAAATCGCAGTTACCGCCGTGTATCGCGTCTCACCAGACAGAAAAATGATGGAAAAACGAGTTGCAGCGTCGGTCGGGGGTGTCGTGCGTGAGTGACCGAGAGTCGGCGGACGACGCGTCGTCTGCGGTCACCGGTCTCTGCCCCGTCGACGACTGCGGAGAGTCGTTCGTCGGCGTCTCCGTCGACACGCTCCGAAGACACGTCATCGACGCCCACGGCTATCTGGCGCTGATAGAAGCCCCCGGACTGACGCTCGTCCCCGAGCAGCCGCGTTCGCGGGGACGGCGCGACTGAGTCCGCCGACGGCGGGAGTGAGCAAACGCGAAGCGTTTGCGAACGTCGCCGAGCGCTACTCCTTCGGAATCCGTCGCACCTGAAACGGTTCGTAGCCGCCGTAGGCGGCTTCGAGCGCCCCCATCCACCAGTTCCACCGACTCGCGACGCCCTCGTCGGGCGCGTCCGAGAGATTGTCGACGATCTCGTCGACGGTGAGCGGAACGCCCCTGTCGGTCTCGGCCTTCTCGGTGTCGGCGAGGTCACCGGCCTGCCTGACGACCACGCGTCGCTCGGCCTCGGCACCGGTGAACTCGCGGCGAAGCGCCGCGTCGAGTTCGTCGAGGTTCACGTTCTCTCGTTCGCGCGCGAGCCACAAAACGCTGTGCGGGCCGGGTGACGCTCACGCTCGCCACGCGGCGAACAGCAACAGCGCCGCGAACAGACCGAGGATACAGACGGCGTAGACGGAGAGTCGCGGGTTGCCGACGACGAGCACGACGAACGCCGCCACGCCGAGAAACAGCAGTCCCAGTCCGCCCGCGGCGACGCGGACGGCGGGGTCGGACGCAGCGTTCTCGCGCTCCGTCGCTCGAATCTCGTCGAGAACGGTCCGAATCGCGGGGAACGACGCTGCCGGAAACACGACTACGCGCGGCGCATCGAGCGCCATGTCGTCGTACCGCAGCCAACAGACGACGTATCGGCCGAGACGAAGTGAACGGTACCCCGACAGCGACGAGATATCGTGGCGCTGTTGGCTGTCGGCGACCGGACGCGCGAGCGTCGCCGACTCGGTGTCGAGACCCCCCTCGGTGTGCCGTGCCCTGTCGACGACGTACAGTGCGACGAGTCCGACGCCGTAGGCGACGGGCAACAGCGGGTGCAGGAGCGTCGTCGAAAGTATCACACCGCCGACGAGGGTCGCCGCCGTCACACGCGGAAGCGAGAGCGTGTCGACGCCCGGAAACAGCGACGCCACCGACTCGCCCCCCTCGACGCCGACGGCCGCCGCCAGATACAGCAGCGACGCCGGGCCGCCGACGAAAAGCAGAATCAAAAGCAGCCACTCGCGTCCGAAGCCGCCGCTCGGGGCGTCGAGGGAGGCGAACGTCGCGAGCGCCACGGCGAGGGAGAGAAACGCGACGACGAGGCCGACTAACCCGTGTTTGGCGAGTTGGTCGAGTTCGCCGTCGGGCGCGGCACGCCACTCGACGCGGCGGCCGTCACCGCCGTCGGGGCCGTCCGATGGCGGAACCGAAAGCGAGACCGAACTCCGGGGCGTCGGATGCGGAGCCATGCCTTCCGTTCGGCCGGAGGTGAAATGATTGTATCGACGACAGTCGTCACCACCACGAGAGAAACAGGAACAGCGACGCGAAGAGCGAGACCAGCACGGAGAATCCGAGCGGGACGGCGTCGACGAACTGAACGAAGCTACTCCGCTACCGACTCACTCCCACCATTCGCTCCGGATTTCGTCGTAGTCGGGGTCGGGGTCCTGGAACGGCTCCGGTTTGTCGGCGGGATTCTCCGCACCGAGGCCGTACGTGGCGAACCACGTGCCGACGTGCCAGCCGATAGCGTCGCTGTCGAGTTCGACGAGCGTGATTTCGAGCCGTTCGTACTCCTCTATCGCGCCGTCGCCGTCGGGGTCCGGCCCAGACGACACCGCGCACGACCCGGGGCCGTCGTCGCAGGCGGAGTCCTCGGCGAACTGGATTCGCACGTCGGCGTCCTCGGGCGAGTCGACGTACTCGAACGTCAGGTTGCCGGGGACGTTCTCGTCGGTACCCTCCTCGTAGTAGCCGAAGGCGTGGCGAATCTGCTCGCGGGCGGCCTCGGGGTCGGACGCGTCGTCGGTGTCGGCGTAGACGGTGAAGTGGGGGTCGGCCCACGGGAACGCCCGCTCGGTGGCGTTCGGCTGCGGTTCGGTGTGCAGCACCGACGAGGCGGCCATCACGTCCGCCGGTTCGTCGTCGTGACCCAGTCCGAGCGTGTGCCCGAACTCGTGACGCAACACGAGTTCCGTCGACGCGTCGGAGAGGCCGGTTCGGACCGAGACGGTCTCGGGTCGCTGAATCTGTCGCGAGTCGGTGATGCGCGGCGCACAGCCCGCCGCGCCGGTCACGTTGCTACAGTTCGGCACCTCGTCGACGAACTCGACGACGATGTCGGGGTCCTCCGCGTCGGGGACGACGCGGTACGCGACGTCGAAGCCGGTGTACTCGCGGCCGTTCTGCTCCCAGTAACTCGTCGCCTCGCGGACCAGCGGCGCGAACTCGCGGTCGGGTTCGTCGCGGTTCTCGATGGCGACGACGACGGGGTCGTCGCCCCACGGGTTGGTCCCGGTGCTCGCGGTCGCTCGCTCTCGGTCGGTGGAGGTCGACGAACTGCTCGGAAGCGGCACGTCCGACGAGCCGCCGCCGTCGGCGAGAGAACCGAGGCACCCCGCGACGAGGAGGAGGGCGACGACGGCGAGCGTCGGCAGTCGAGACGACATACGATGAGTTGCTACAGACGAACGTATGAGCGTTGCGACCCTTCACGTAGTCGAAGACTTACGTCGAAAAACCGGTACACGGACCGTGTCGCGTCGGATGCTCTATCGGAACAGACGGCTCGAAAGCGGAGAGCTGCCCGTCTCAGTCGTCGCTCTGGGCGGCGACCGCCTCGGGCGCGCTGTCCTCGGGGCTGACGTTCGCGAGTCGGAGCGCGTTGCCCGTGACGCCGAGGCTCATCCCCATGTCGCCGATGACGACGGCGTGGATGACCTGCACGACGCCCAGCGGCGCGCCGACGGCCAGAATGGCTTTGACGGCGAGCGAACTCCAGATGTTCTGGCGGATGACGCGCCCGGCGCGCGCCGAGAGGTCGTAGAGGTACGGCATCCGCGAGAGGTCGTCGCCCATCAGCGCCACGTCGGCGGTTTCGAGCGCGGTGTCGGTGCCGGCCGCGCCCATGGCGATGCCGACGGTGGCGGTGGCGAGCGCGGGCGCGTCGTTGACGCCGTCGCCGACCATGGCGACGTGTTCGAACTCCTCGCGCAGCGCCTCGACGGCCTCGACCTTCTGTTCGGGCAGGAGGTCCGCGCGGACGTCGTCGACGCCGACCTGCTCGCCGATGACGCGGGCGGTGCGTTCGTTGTCGCCGGTGAGCATCACGACGCGCTCGACGCCGAGTTCGTGGAGTCGCGCGACGGCGCGCTCGGCCTCGGGGCGGACGGTGTCGGCGATGGCGACGACGCCCTCCAGTTCGTCTTCGGTGCCGACGACGATGACCGTCTTCCCCTCCGACTGGAGGCGGGGAATCGTCTCGTTGACGAGGTCGAGATACGTGCCGTGGTGGCAGTCTTTCGTCTCGGTTTCGGCTTCGTTCGCGCCACTCACGACCCCCCCGTCCGTCTCGACGTGGGCGTGTTCGAGGTCGAAGCCGAGGTCGGCGAACAGACCGGGTTTCCCGGCGTAGTGGGTGCGACCGTCGAGGTCGGCTTTCACGCCTTTGCCGGTGATGGACTCGAAATTCTCGATGTCGCGGTCGGCGACCCCTTCGCGTTCGGCGTGGTCGACGATGGCCGTCGCGATGGGGTGCTCGCTGCGCTGTTCGATGGCGCGGGCGCAGCCGAGTACCTCGGTGTCGTCGTTGCCGTTGAGCGCGATGACGTCGGTGACGCCGAGCTCGCCCGTGGTCAGGGTACCGGTCTTGTCGAAGGCGACGGCGCGGACGCGACCCATCGCTTCGAGGTGCTGGCCGCCCTTGATGAGCACGCCGTTCCGCGCGGCGCTCGTGATACCGGAGACGACGGAGACGGGCGTCGAGATGACGAACGCGCAGGGACAGGCGATGACGAGCAGCGTCAGCCCGCGGGTGAACGCCTCGGTCCACGCGACGCCGAAGACGAACGGCGAGACGGCGGTCGTGACGATGGCGGCGGCGACGACGACGGGCGTGTAGTACGCCGCGAACCGGTCGACGAACTGCTCGCTTTCGGTCTGACCGCGCTGGGCGTCCTCGACCATCTCGATGACTTTCGAGAGCGTCGACTCGTCGGCGGTGGCGGTCGTCTCCACCTCCAGATAGCCCTCGGCGGCGATGCTCCCGGCGAACACCTCGTCGCCCGCGGACTTGTCCACAGGGACCGACTCGCCGGTGATGGGCGACTCGTCGACGGCGCTCTGTCCGTCGGTGACGGTGCCGTCGAGCGGCACCTTCTCGCCCGGTCGGACGACGACCGTCTCGCCGACGGCCACGTCCTCGACGGGGACGGTGGTCTCGTCGCCGTCTCGGAGAACCGTCGCCGTGTCCGGCGACAGTTCCATCAGCGTCTCAAGCGAGTTGCGCGCGCGGTCCATCGAGTAGCGTTCGAGCAGTTCGGCGACGCTGAACAGCACCGCGAGCGTCGCCGCCTCGAACGGTAACCCGACGAGTATCGCGCCGACGACGCCGGTCCCCATCAGGAAGTCGATGTCGAGGCTGCGGTTCTTCGCGGAGTAGTAGCCGTTGCGGACGATCTCCTGCCCGGCGACGGCCGCCGCACCGAGGAAGAACAGCCACGCGACGGTCACCTCGTAGACGAAGGTGAACAGCGTCGCGTCCAGACCGGGGAGAATCCACTCGAAGAGGACGCCGCCGAGAAGCAGGACCGCCCCGGTCCACGTCTTGAGCGCGCGGGGACTCCGCCAGATGGACTCCGTCGAGTCCGTCGTCTCCTCGACGGCGTAGCCCGCGGACTCGACGGCGGCGACGAGGCCGCCGCGCGAGACGCGGTCGGGGTCGTACGTCACCTCGACGCGACCGGTAGTCGGTTGCGTCTCGACGGCGACGACCCCGGGCGTCGATTTCAGCGCGTTGTCGACTTTCCCCGCGCAGGAGGGACAGTCCATCTCGGGGACGAGGAGCGTCTCTCGGGCCGTGGTCTCGACGGCGTAGCCCGCGGATTCGACGCGCTCTCTGACCGCCTCGGGGGTCGTCAGTTCGGGGTCGTAGTCGACGAGCAGCGTGCCGGTCGTCGGTTGCGGGTCGATGTTTCTCACCCCGTCGAGCGTCTCGACGCTCCGCTCGACCTTACCGGCGCAGGAGGGGCAGTCCATCTCGGGGACCGAGAGGCGGAGATGCGTCTCGTCGTCGGTACCGCCCCGGGCCGCAGGAGTCGCGTCCTGGCGGTGTGGCGAGTCGGAGCCGTGGTCGTGACCGTGGCCGTCGTGGGCGGGGTCGTGACCGCACTCCGACGGTCCCGAGTCCGACGTGGACTCGCGGTCGTGCGCCGAGCAACACCCACAGTCGTCGGTGTCGTTCGGGCGTGAATCGGTCATCGACTCGAAGTAGTCGGTCCACGCTTATTAATCGAACTACCAGAATCGGGGGGTGAGTTACGCCGAGGCTATTACTGGTGCGGGTTCTCGTTAATAACACGTTCGAGGACGACCGCGTCGCTCGGCGCGAGAAGCGGCTGAGAGGAGTAAGCCCCCTTCTGTTCGTCCCGACATTCGGCTGAGCGTCCGCGTCCGTCGTCCGAACTACCGTGCGGCCGGGCGACGCACGAATCGCGCCGCGTCGGCCGCGTGGCGCGGACTTGCACCGGTGAGGTTTCGCCGTTCCATCCGTTCTCGGTCGTCCACCCTCCGTGGGTTAACTCTCCTCGCTTACGGTCGGATTCGCACACGTCATCGGTCGGACCGAGGGGTCTCGTTTCTGTTCCAGAGCCAGCCGTCTCCGACTCCGGGCTTGCGCCCGGTCACCTGTTCGGACGGTGGGGGGACTTTCCTCATGTCCCGGCGGCGCGCGAGCGCGCCGTGGGTCACGGTGGTCGGGCTCTCTCTGCCGAGCGAAACTACTCTCAGGAGTCGAATAAGTCGTTCGGTCGGGTTCAACACCGTTATGCAGCCGTTAAAATCCGCTAAATTGATAGCTTGTGTGAAGGGAAGCGTTCAAGTCAATTGCGCTCCAGAATGGTTGTATGTCCGAGGCGCAGACCATACGCCTCTCCTACGAGGATGGGGCTCGAGCGGTCGAACTCGCTCGGGAATCGGTCGAATCGTTCGTTTTGCACGGTCAACGAGAGCAACCGGGAAGCATGCGCGACGCGTTCTACGCTCGAACGGGCGCTTTCGTCCGGTTGCAGTCCACACGAGGGCGAAGACAGCTCCGCGGCTGTGCGGGAGCCTATCGAGGGAAGGACCAGCTCGGTCACGCGATCGTCGACGCCGCCATCCAAGCGGCGTCGGGCGACTCGTGCGGCTCGGAAGTCGAACCGCCGGAACTTCCGAATCTGAACATCTCGGTCTGCATCGTCAACAACACGATTCTCACCAACGACCCCCTCACTGACCTCGAACTCGGTACCCACGGGGTCGCCGTCGACAGCGGCGGACAACACGGCTGGCTCTACCCGACGATTCCCGTCGAGAACGGCTGGAGCAAAGAGGAGTACCTCACGCGCGTCTGCCGGAAGGCGCGGCTCTCGCCGTTCGCCTGGAAGGACGACGACACGATGGTGACGCTCTTCGAGGGCCAAGTGTTCCGCGAGCGGTCCGACGGCGGCAGCGTCCAGGAACTGTAATTCGCCGATTCCGATTTTTCGAATCGCTACGACCCAGCCACAGCCAAACCGACTGCACCTCGCGCTCACCTCCGACGGAGTTTTGGCGGTGGTTCAAGTGCTGAAAAGCAATGGTTGAAACACCCGTAACCAGCCCCTACTCCACGGTTCTGTACTCGCTTCGGTTCCTCCCGCACGCGCTCGTCTTCGCTCTCGGCGTGACGTCGGTCGGCGTCGCCGCTGGAGGTGTGCTTGCGAGGCTCCTCGGTGTTTGGTTTCCGCTTCAGGGAGGAGTTCCACAGCTCGTTCTCTTCTTCGGCGGCGTCGTCGTCAGCGTACTCTCCGGTGTCGCCATCGTTACCGAACTGCTCGGGGCAGTCACCAAGTGACGACACCCGAGGGCGACAGCGGCGCTACTCCCCGCCGAACCCGGTCTTCGCCGCGTCGGCCAGCGCGCGCTCGGCGGCCGCGTCGACGTCGAACGACCGGACGACCTCGCCGCCGCGGACCAGCGGCTCCATCAGCGACTCGCCGTCCGCCGGGGGCTCCGCCCCGCGGAGACCGACGTGGTGGCGGCCGTCGGGCGTCCGGTACACCTCCTTGACGCCGGAGAGTTTGCCCCGCTTGGCGATGGCCTCGCCGTCGATTTCGACGATGTCGAGCGCGAAGTCGACGGGGTCGGCGTTCGAGACGTAGCCGCCGACGCCGAAGCCGTCGACCACGTCGCGGAGGTGGCGGAGGTCCGCCGGGCCGAGACCGCCGCTGACGAAGATGTCGATGCCGTCGATGCCGCGGGCCTCCAGTTCCCAGCGCACCTCGCGGACGATGTGGCGGAAGTCGCCGCGGCGCGAACTCGTCGTGTCGAGGCGCACACCGGAGAGACGGTCGCCGAGCGCCTCCGCCGCGCGGACGACCTCGTCCTTCTCGTCGGAGAACGTGTCGCAGAGCGCGACGCGCGGCACGTCCTCGGGCACCGCCTCGTCGAACGCCAGCCACGCCTCCTCCTGATTGCCGCGGCCGAAACAGAGCAGCAGCGCGTGCGGCATCGTCCCGCTGGCCTCGCGGCCGAGCACATCGCCGGCGGCGACGTGCGAGAAGCCGTCGAGGCCGCCGAGGAGCGCACTGCGCTCGACCATCGCCGCGATGGAGGGGTGGACGTGGCGCGCGCCGAACGAGAGGACGTTCGACTCCGGGGCGGCGACCCGGGTTTCGAGCGCCGCGGTGGCGACGCCGGAGGCGTGCGAGAGAAAGCCCAAGAGAGACGTTTCGTAGCGCGCGAACTCGAGGTAGTCGCCCTCGATTCGCATCACCGGGCCGCCGTCGAACAGCGTCCCCTCGGGGAGGGCGTCGACGCGGACGTCCAGGGGAGCCAACAGCGCGGCGGCGTCTTTCACGCCGGCGAGTAGCTCGAAGTCGCCGGAGGGGAACTGGTCGGCGGTGACTTCGGCGACGACGGGCGGGTTCTTGCCCGCGTGTCGGAGCGTCGTCTCGGTCCGGTCGAAGTAGGCGTCGGTCGCGCGGCCCTCGCGGATGGCCTCGGAACCGACGATGTCGAACTCGCTGTCGCTCATACGGTCGCGTTCGGACGGCCGACGCAAAAAGTCACCCTGTTGCGCGCCGAGCGGCGCGGACGGCGGAATCGCTCCGTCGAAACGCTCGGTCAGGGAGTTCGACGAGGCCGCACCGGACGCCCGTACTGTCGTCGGTACTGGGGGCCTCTCCGCTCGGCGTCTACATCAGGTGGAGGGACAGTCACCGGACGACGGTCACGGGCGCGGGAGACCGCCTCGCGACGGTTTCTGCGACACTTCCGAGGAGGAGCCGAGACGCACCAGACCGACCGTGGCTCCCCACAATCACGTGGTCGATGTCGTTGTTTTCCACGTAGTCGAGAATCGCATCCGCAGGCTCGTTCGGCCCCCATTCGGTGATCGTCGTCGCCGTCACGCTGACGTCGTACTCCCGCGCGAGGTCCTGCGCGTCCGCCAGCAACCGCTCGGCTTCCTCCTCGATCTGCTCGTACTCCGCTTCGGAGTAGACCAACTGCCCCTCGCCGTAGTGCGTCTCCATCGGGTCGATCGCGTGGAGTATCGTCGTCTCGACGTCGGGAAAGACGGAGAAGGCGTATTCGAGCGCTCTCCTCGACTGTTCCGAGCCGTCGACCGCGACGAGGTGGTGCTTCTCGCCCGTCCGTCGGTGCGGGTGAACGATAGTGACCGGGACGGGCGCTCGTCGCAGGACGCGCTCGGCGACGCTCCCGAACAGGATTCGTGACGTCCGCTCTCGGCCGTGGCTTCCCATCACGATCTCGTCGACGCCGTTCTGCTCGCTGTAGGTCACGATCTCGCGGCTCGGGTGACCGACTCGCGTCTCGGTTTCGACCTCGATACCGCGGCGCTCGGCGGCGTCGAGCAACTCCGCGAACACCCGTCCGGAGCTCAGTTCGTCGTCGTCCGGGGCGGTGTGTCGAGGGTCGATGACGTGAAGCAGGGTGATGTTTCCGTCGGGGAACGTCGCCGTCGCGTGTTCGAACGCGTCCTTCGAGAGCGGCGACCCGTCCGTTGGTATCAACACTTCCCGTGGCATATCGGATGGACGACACCGACTGTGATAGTGGTTATCACGAAATTTCTGAGACTCCGATACGACTGAGAGTGACGCCGCGAGCGCGCGTCACTCCGACGCGTGAACCGCGTCCAACTGCTCGGTCGTCGGTGCGTTGACGACGGAGACCGTCGTTCCCTCCTGTCGTACTCGGAACGCGTCGCCGAACGAGCTGTCGTCGGGGACGCGGTAGACGCCGTCGCCGACCCGCTGCGCGCCGAGGCGGTTCGTCAGCGTCGCGCGGTAGGCGTCGGCGAACTGGCGGGCGTCCCGCTCCGAATCCCACTCGCTCTCGAACACGTAGCCGTACTCGCCGTCGTCGCTCTCGTAGGGGACGACGGCGTCGCCGGCCCACCCCTCGGTCGCCGGGTGCGAGTAGTTGTACGGCGAGTACTCGTCGGGGCTGTTCCGGAGGCTCTCCCGGCTGATGTGGCCGTTCTGCCAGAACATCGCGTACAGCGACGCCTCGCCGACGGTGTCGGCGACGGGTCGGGTGTCGAAGCGCGACCACTCCTCGGAGGAGCGGTCCTCGACGCTGACGTTGACCGGCCGCTCGTCGGGGTACTTCGCCGGGTGGATTATCTGTTCGGTGCTCTGCGGTTTCTCCTCGTAGACGGCGTCGACCGCCTCCCAGCCGCCCTCTTGGTGGAGTTCGTGAACGAACTGCGGGCCGTCGGCGTACGGCGTGTAGATGGTGAGGAAGACGCCGGGCGCGCCGCTGTCGCCGCCGCCACCGCCGCCGCTGTTCGGCCGGGGGACGCAGTCCCACTCGGTGCCGCAGCGCTGTTCGTACAGCGTCTCGGTGTAGCGGGCGTCGCCCTCGACGATGCCGTTTCGCGCGAGTTGGCCGTCCTGCGTCGCCGCGCCGCTCTCGAGGCCGAAGTGTTGGTCCTGCAGCGCGTGGACGAGTTCGTGCGCCAGCGTCGTCCGGTCGATGACGGGCGTCTCGGAGTCGCTGACGATG
Organism: Haloprofundus sp. MHR1; assembly: GCF_005155585.1. Taxonomy (NCBI): domain Archaea; kingdom Methanobacteriati; phylum Methanobacteriota; class Halobacteria; order Halobacteriales; family Haloferacaceae; genus Haloprofundus; species Haloprofundus sp. MHR1. The sequence goes on along the minus strand of NZ_CP039833.1, from coordinate 113,335 downwards.
ACGATGCGGTCCTCGCTCGGCGAGTAGTACCCCAACACAGAGCCGCCGTAGACGGAGTCCATCACGTCCGAGACGTTCCGGTCCTCGCCGACGAGCAACAGCGACTCCCAGACCTGGTTGTTCCACGCTTCGTACGCTGGATCCGTCGCTCCGCCCCGTTGCTGTCTGTACTCCTCGCGGGAGATGACCTCGACCGGGACCGGCTCTTCGAACTCCAACTGCCGGACCAGTTCGACGCGGGCCATCGTCCGGGCGACGAACGCCTCGCGCTCGGTCTCGTTCAACCCGTCGGACTGGTCGACGTTCAGGGAATCGTCGGCGGCGTAGCCGTTCTCCCAGCCGAGGCGGTCTTCGCCGTCGCTTTGCCCGAACCCGCCGTCGAACGGCGACCCGTCCGTCAACGGTGCAGCGCACCCGGCGAGGACCACGCAGGCGACGAGTGCGACTGTGATGCGCGTGTACACACCTCTACGTTGGGATGCGCCGCGAAAAGCGTTCCCACAGGAGGAGGTTCGAGTGGAACCGTCGACGACGGCGGAGACCGAAACGCGGAATCCGGACGTGACCTCGGTCCGCGCGGGCTACGACTGCGTCGCGCGGACGTTCGAAAGTTGGTCTACGGTCGGCGCGTTGACGATGTAGACGGTGTCGCCGTCGTGGACGACGCGGAACGCGTCGGCGAAGCCGTTGTCGCCCTCGGCGATTCGGTAGACGGTTCCCGGCCCGGAGGCGTCTCGGACTTCTCGCGCGCTGCGGAACTGGAGGAGTCGCTCGTAGCCGTCGAGGAACTCGCCGGCCTGCGAGGAGTTGTCCCAGACGAGCTTCCAGACGTACCCCGTCTCGCCGGCGTCGTTCTGGTAGGCGACGAAGCGGTCACCGCGGAAGCCGTCGGTGTACGGGTGGTCGTAGTTGAACGGGGCGAACTCCTCGACTTCGCCGCTCTCGTTGAGGTTGTACCACTGCTGGGCGGGGATTATCTGCGTCTGTCCCTTCGTCTCGTAGAGCGGGTAGACGAGCATCGCGTTCACGCCCGCTTCCCCGAGTTCGCCGTAGTTCGGCCGACCCTCGGGTTCGAGTTGCTGCCACGTGCCGCTCGTGCGGTCGGTCACGATGGGGTCGACCGGCGTGTCGTTGGGGTACCGGTCGGGGTGGATGACCTGTTCGGTGCTGGCGGGCGGGTTTTCGTAGGCGGCGTTGACCGCCTCCCAGCCGCCGCGCTCGCGGAGTTGTCGGACGAACGCGGGACCGTCGCTGTAGGGTTGGTACTGGATGAGGTACGGGCCGTAGTTGGCGAGACCGTCGCCACCGCCGCCTCGGGCGCTGTCTTCGAGACAGTCCCACTCGCCGTCGCAGCGCTGTTCGTAGAGCCAGTCGACGTAGTTGCCGTCGCCCTCGACGAGGCCGTCGACGGCGTTGTGTCTCTCTTGCGTCGACTGGTTGTAGCGCGTCAGGTCGAACTGCTGGTCCTGCAGCGCGTGGAACAGTTCCTGCGAGAGCGTCACCTCGTTCAGTTTCGGCGAGGTGGTGTTCTCGCTCACGATGACGATGCGCTTCTCGGCGGGGCTGTAGTAGCCGCCGACGGAGGCTCCGGTATTCGAGTTCTGGACGGCGATGGAGTCGGTCGACTCGTTGATCATGAACAGCGCCTCGAACTTCGCGTTGTCGAACGCGCGGCGCTGCGGCGGGTAGTTCGCGCCGCCTCCCGCGGACTGATTGCGGAACTCCGCCCGCGAGATCACTTCGACGGGGACTGACTGCTCGAACTCCAGGCCGCGAATCCGCTCGACGCGCGCCATCGAGCGATTGACGACCGTGTCGAGTTCCGACTCGTTGAGGCCGTCGGACTGGTCGACCGAGAGCGTCTCGTTGTACCAGTAGCCGCCCTCCCAACCGAGTCTGTCGGAGTCGGGGTCCGGCGGGGACTGTGCCATCGCGTTGCCGGAACCGGGCGCGTCACCGGCCGGCGGGGCGTCGTCGGTCGAAGCGGCCGAATCGGCCGCGTCCGTGGCACTCGACGGTGTGTCGTCCGCGCCGTCGGGGGCGGCGGGCGTCGATTCCTCCGAACCGACGAACCCGGCACAACCCGACAACACCATCAGCACGGCAACCGCAACCGCGAGAGTACGTCGCATACGTCTCCAACGGTGTCGAAGGTGAAAAATCGTCGCCCGAGCGTCGTCGCCTGCGACGGCGCGGGTGTCGTCGACGGCGAGACGTGGCGGTGCAGATGTCGTCCTCGACGAGACGTGGCGGCACGGGTGTCGTCGACGGCGAGCCGCGGTGGCGACTTCGACCTGCCAAACGATTTACTCACCGCGAGCCGAGAGACGCGTATGTACGATTCGGACCGAACCGCCGTCGTCGTCGTCGACATGCAGAACGGCTTCTGTCACCCCGACGGCAGCCTCTACGCCCCCGCCAGCGAGGAAGCCATCGGCCCGGTATCGACGCTCGTCGACCGCGCGCACGACGCCGGCGCGCGTGTCGTCTACACCCGCGACGTCCACCCGCCCGAACAGTTCGACGGCAACCACTACTACGACGAGTTCGACCGCTGGGGCGAACACGTCGTCGAAGGGACGTGGGAGACCGAACTCGTCAACGAACTCGACGTCCGCGAGGACGACCACGTCGTCACCAAACACACGTACGACGCGTTCTACCGGACCGAACTGGAGGGCTGGCTGAACGCCCACGGCGTGAGGGACCTGCTCATCTGCGGGACGCTGGCGAACGTCTGCGTGCTCCACACCGCCGGGAGCGCCGGGCTCCGCGACTTCCGGCCGATTCTCGTCACGGACGCGCTCGGCTACATCAAGGAGGGGCACAAGGAGTACGCCGTCGACCACGCCGACTGGCTGTTCGGCGAGACGACGACGCTCGACGACGTGACGTTCGACCGAGTCACCTGAACAGTCGGTAGGCGGCCTGTCCGGTGGCGACGGCCTCGGTCCCCCCGTCGGGGGTCGGACTCTCGACGGTGATCTCGCTGACGCCGATGCTCCCGCCCGCGCGGACGACCTCCGCCGTCGCCGTCAGGTCGCCCGAGGCGCGGCGCAGATAGTTGACGTTCAGGTTCACGGTGGCGACGCCGCCCTGCGCCGGGTTCTCGAACGTCGACCGCTGGGCGACGCCGCCGACGGTGTCGACAAGCGTCGCGGCGACGCCCCCGTGGATAGTCGGCGGCGACGTGGTGTTGGTGAGTTTCTCGTCGTACGGAATCGACATCGTGACGCGTCCGCGCTCGATGCTGTCGACGCGCGTGTTCAACCACGAGAGGTAGCCGTGTTCCTGTTCGATGAACTGCTGGAGGAGCGCAGCGGCGTCCGACGGGAACGATTCGGAGTCGTCCATGGTCGTGTTCGTCCGCGGAGGTGTTTGTAGCCGCCGATTCGTCGACCGCGAGCCGACGACTCCGAGGCGAGTTCGACGGTGGAATAATACGGAACAACGGCGTACTGGGCGCATGGACTCAACGTCGGACGGAAGTCGGACGGGCGACGAGTCGGCGGCGAGCGGAACCGAACGGACCGAATCGACGGACGAACCGACGGACGAATCGAACGTCGAGGCGACCGAAGAGACGCAGTCGGAAGAGACGCCCGACAGCGATTCACGTTCCGAAAGCAGCGGAGGAAGCGGAGGAAGCGGAGGCAGCGGAGACAGCGGACCCGAGTACGAGACGAACTTCCGTGACCGCCCCGAGTGTTACTCGGTCGGACGCGGCGAGGAGGGCGTCTTCAAGGTCCAACCGTACAAGGACGAACTCCTGCCGCTGTGGGGTTACGCGGACCGGGAGTCGGCCGACGAATCCGGCGACGCCATCTACGACCGATTTCTCGACTACCGCGACGACGACGACTTCGTCGGGATGGACATGGCCCGAAAGTACCTCCAGATGGGCTACACCCGCTCGATGCGGTACGCGCGCTACCCCGGGGGCAAGAAGTACGACGACGACGGCGAGGAGTGCGAGGCCCAGCGCTGGGCCGACGACGACAAACGCGAAGCGGCGCTCGTCTACGAAGTCTGGTGGGACAGAGTCGAAGCCGACGAGACGTACGCCGAGCGGAAGCGCGAACACCGCGAGAAACACGGTTAGTCCGGTCACCGACTCCGGCGTCGACCCCGCTCTATCGTCGATTCTGTTCCGTCGTCTCCGCCCTACCGCCGCTCCGCCCTACCGCCGTTCCGCCCTACCGTCGACTCTGTCCTACCGCCGACTTCCCTTCGCCGTCTCGACGGCTCACTCAGCCCAGGCGAATCGGGTCGTCGCTCTCCGCGAGTTCGACGCGGACGTCGTCGCCGACGGCGAACGCGTGGCCCTCGTGGAAGACGAGTTTCGCCCCGAACGCCGAATCCTGCGCGAGAAACAGCGAGAGCCCGGTCGCACGCTCGCCGTCGGCCAACACGTCGAAATCGTTCCAGCACACGTCGCGTCCGGCCACGGACCCGACCGGAAAGCCGAGAAACGAGAGCGGTGCGTCCGCCGGTTCCCGACCTCCGCGACCGTCCGCCGCCGAGAGCACTCCGCCGCCGGCGTAGTGCGCTAACCCGCCGTCGAGAACGCGTCCGTCGTCGGCCGCGATGCCCGCGAAGTACGCACCGGGGTCGGGATGTGCCGGCGCATCGAGGAGCGCGTACGTCTCGCCGACCTCGACGACGGTTCCGGTGCCGTCCCACGCGAGCGGTTCGACGGGTACGTCGAGCGTCAGCGGGAGCGACCCGCCCGCGCGGTAGGCGTTCTGGTCGGCGCGACGAAAGCCGAGGTGGACGTGGTTGTCGACCCACCGACCGAAAAAGCCCGACCGGACCATCTCGCCGAGAGGCTCGCCCGCCTCGACGTAGTCGCCGGGTTCGACCGCCGGGTCGACGTGGAGGATTCGGGCGACGTGGTCGTCCTCGTTGTCGACGCCATCGTCGCCGTCGACGCCGTCTTCGGGCCGCTCTCCGCGGTCGAACCGAACTCCCGGCGAGTTCGCCTCGTCGACGGCGACCAGTATGAGGTGGTCCTGCTCGACGGCGTACGGTTTCGGCGGCGCGCGAACCGACTTCGTGTCCAGCACCTCCCCCGAAATCGGCGAGAGCCCCTCGTTCGTCTCGGGGTAGAAGTCGACGGCGCGGCCGCGGTCGTGCGCCGGGTACGGCGAGTTGTACAGCGAGAAGCGTCGATAGCGCTCGGCGACGGGCGAAGAGAGCGTGACCGCCATTGGCGAGAGGTGGGCGTTCGAGGCTATAGCCCCGTCGAAGCCGACGGAGGCGGCAGTGAGAAGAACGGCAACACGGGAGCGAGAAGCCGGGAGGATTAGGTTCACTCGGCGCGCAGAGGGCGATATGCGAGTCGTACGCGGCAGGGCGAGCGACCCGAAGACCGACCGCGACGTGACGGCGACGCTGCTCGAAGACGCCGCCGAGACCGGCGTCCCGGCGCTCCGCGTCTGGTCGCCGCACCGACAACTCGCGTTCGGACGGCGCGACGCGCGCGCCGAGCGCTACGACGCCGCCCGCGAGGCGGCCGAAGCGCGCGGGTACCCGCCCGTCGAGCGGAGCGTCGGCGGTCGTGCCGTCGCCTACACCGGAACGACGCTCGCGTTCGCGCACGCCCGACCGGTCGAGGACATGCGGCGCGGGTTGGACGAGCGGTACGACGACGCGGTGACGACGGTGGTCCGCGCACTCCGGACAGTGGGGGTCGACGCCGAGCGGGGCGAACCACCCGAATCGTTCTGTCCGGGCGCTCACTCGGTGCAGTCGGCGGGCAAAATCGCGGGCGTCGCCCAGCGCGTCCGCAAGGGCGCGGCGCTCGTCTCCGGGTGCGTGCTCGTCGCCGACCACGAGGAGATCGCCGACGTTCTGAAGCCGGTGTACGCGGCGCTGGCGGTTCCGTTCGACCCCGGTTCGGTCGGCAGTGTCGCCCGAGCCGGCGGTGATGGAGACGCCGAAGCGGTCGCTCGGGCGCTGGAGGACGCGTTCGTCGACGACCGGGACGCGACGGTCGAGCGCGTCGAAGCGGAGACCGGGTGAAAACGGGCTATCGCACTCGTCGGTAGACCCGCAGCAGCATCGAGACGGCCGTCCCGATTCCCGGTACGCGCGAGGAGAGCGCGGCCGCGGCGAGAAGCAGAACGCCGCTCACGCGCCGCCCCTTGGAGAACGCCACGATGGCGTCGACGAGCGTCGATACGATACTGAGCTTGTTCATCGAGTTGACGTTGAGAGACATCGTGTAGAGAACGTTGCCCACAACGATAAGCGATACCCGCGAACCGACGACGCTTCGACCGGAGCGGCGTCACTCGCGCGGACCGTCACCGTTTACCACCCCGCCCGACGAGAGTCGGACACCCAGACAATGCTCATCACGCACGCACGCCTCGCCGACGGCCGCGAGGTAGACGTCCGGACGGCCGGCGAGACCATCGCGGCGGTCGAGCCCGCGGGGTCGCTCTCGCCCGACGGCGACGAACGCGAACTCGACGCCGACGGCCGTCTGCTTCTCCCCGGTGCAATCGACGCACACGTCCACTTCCGCGAACCCGGCTACTCACACAAGGAGACGTGGGAGACGGGGTCGAAGAGCGCCGCCGCCGGCGGCGTCACCGCCGTCGTCGACCAGCCGAACACCAGTCCCCCGACCGTCGACGGCGACGCCTTCGACGAGAAGGCCGAGTTGGCCGAGAGATCGCTCGTCGACTACGGCATCAGCGGCGGCGTCACGGAGGAGTGGGACCCCGACTCGCTGTTCGACCGGCCGCTGTTCGCGCTCGGCGAGGTGTTTCTCGCCGACTCGACCGGCGACATGGGTATCGACGCCGACCTCTTCGCGGACGCCGTCGCCCGCGCCGCCGAGGCCGGCGTGACCGTGAGCGTCCACGCCGAAGATGCTGAACTGTTCGACGAGAGCGCGAAGGACGAGGATGCCGGCGGCGAGGGTCGCGACGCCGACGCCGACCTGTGGAGCGCCTTTCGGACCGCGGAAGCCGAGGCCGCCGCCGTCGAACGCGCCCTCGACGTGGGTGCGGAGTCGGCCGCGTCGATTCACATCGCCCACACGAGCACGCCCGAGGGCGTCGACGCCGCGAGCGAGGCGGGCGCGACTTGTGAGGTGACGCCGCACCACCTGCTGCTGTCGCGCGAGGACCTCTCGGAGTTGGGCACCTACGGCCGGATGAATCCGCCCCTCAGGAGCGAGGCGCGCCGCGAAGCCGTCTACGAGCGCGTCGCCGACGGGACGGTCGATATCGTCGCCACCGACCACGCGCCGCACACCCGCGAGGAGAAGGAGACCGACCTCTGGAGCGCGCCCAGCGGCGTCCCGGGCGTCGAGACGATGCTGCCGCTGCTGCTGAACGAGGCCCGCGAGGGACGGCTGACGTACGAACGCGTCCGCGACCTCACCGCCGCGAACCCGGCGCGCATCTTCGACTTGCCGCAGAAGGGCGCGGTCGAAGTCGGCAGGGACGCCGACCTCGTGCTCGTCGACCCCGACGACCCGAGCGAGATCCGCGGCGACGAACTCCACAGCAACTGCGAGTGGACCCCGTTCGAGGGCTTCTCGGGGGTGTTCCCGCGGGTGACGACGGTCCGCGGGCGGGTCGTCTACGACCCCGAGGGCGAGACGGGCGCGCTGTCGTCGACGTTCGGCGACGCTGCGGGCGCGAACGTCAGAGAGTAACCTGCGGGCGGAGTCGCTCCGGCGGCGGGTCGCCCCGAAAAATGAGCCGCGACCGTCGAAACCCGAGGCGCACCTCGGGAGTACGTCTCGTCGCGTGTCGGTCGTCGGTGGTCTATCGGTCGTCCGTCGTCTACCGTCTGTCGTCGAGCGTCTATCGGTCGTCTATCGGCCTATTCGAGGACGCGGCTCAGCAGACCCTGGCTCTCGGGGTTGACGACGACCGAGTTCTCGAGTCGGTCCGCCATCCCCTTCTGGCGCATGTAGCTGGCGAACGCGAGGAACGTCGGCGGCCAGAGGCCGATGAAGATGCCGCGCGTCTTGTTGCCGCGGATGTAGAACTGATACCACGACAGCGCCACCGAGAGCGCCGAGGCGATGAGCGCGACGTCGGCGCCGGACTCCTGAGCCTGCGCCATCTCCTGCTGCGATTCTCGTGTCGTCTGGTTCTGCGATTGCCCTAAAATCGACATTGCATAGGATAGGGCCACGACGACACGTATGATTGTTGTGCCTTATTTTGAGACGAAAACAAGTAACGGACGCGGAGAGTCGTCCGTCGGAGTCTGTCGTCGAGAGCGGATTCACGGCGTCGCCGAAACGAAGCTTTTTGGCTCCGCTCCGGGACGGCGCTGTTATGAACGACCACCCGTTGTCGGGGAAGGAGGCGGCGTGGGAGGCCGTCGTCGCCGACATGGAGGCAACCGCGGAGGCGTACCGAGAGGAGGGCTGGGAGACGACTGAGCTCCATCCGGGCGACGTGGTACCGCTCTCGAACGTCGATATCGGGCTGGACGTTGAGGACGAACTCGGCGGCGACGAGACGGATGTATCCGAGGAACGCCCCGGCTGGAGCGGACTCGACGTGCTGTTGCCGGGCAACGAGTTCACCGCCGTCGAGGGCGTCGTCGAGGCGTCGACGTTCGACGAATCGGAGGTGCTTCGCACGCGGGAGAACGGCGTCGTCCTCGCCGTCGTGGTGATGAAAGCCTCGGGCGAAAAACGGGCCGTGTTCGTCCCGCTGTACTACGACATCGCCGACATCGCCGGCGTGGCGAGCGCCGCGCGGAGCGTCGGGCGGCTCGAAGTGGCGCTGCGACCGCTGTCGAACGACCAGCGGGTGTTGTTCGCGCTCGACGACCCCGAACTGGTGCTTCCGGAGGCGTGAACTGAGCGAACCAGTCACACCCCGAAACACCCGACAACGACCGGGAGGGGGCGCGAGAATCCGGCGACGCCTTTCGACGTTCTTTTTATCCGCGACCGTTTCGTACCCCGTATGGCAGATTTCAAAGTCGTCGTCGCCGACCCCGAAGACGGCTCAACGCACCAGTTCGACGCGGACGGACAGGACGCGAACCGATTCCTCGGCCGAGACCTCGGCGACGAGGTCGACGGCGGTGCGGTGGGCCTCGACGGGTTCACCCTCGAACTCACCGGCGGCTCCGACAAAGCCGGTCGACCGATGCGCAAAGACGTCCCCGGACCGAACCTCAAGTCGCTGCTGCTCGAAGGCGGCGTCGGCTACAAGCCCTCGCGCGACGGCGAGCGCAAGCGTATCAGCGTCCGCGGCCGCGAGATCAGCGAGGAAGTCGTCCAGATCAACGCCAAAGTCGTCGACGGCGGCAGCGTCGCCGACGCGCTCGGCGGCGACGACGAAGACGGCGACGAAGACGACGAGTAACGCCCTGACCCGATTCCGACCGTTTTTCCCCACCGCGTCCGGAGTGGCGACCATGCCGGACCGAGTGTCTCACGAGAACCCCTCGGTGACGACGTACCGCGCGCGACTCGAACGGAGCGGCGGCACGCGACGCCCCTGTCTCCGCCTCCCCGACGGACTCAACGCCGAGAACGGCGACATCGTCAGGCTCGTCCTCGACGGCGACGAGCACCACGCTAAAATCGACAGCGACGCCCAGGGGATGCTGATTCGCGGCGCGTACGACAACCGCCGTCTGGCCCGCACGCCCGGCGAGGGCGAGAACCGACTGGTCGAGTGGGCCGAGACGAACGGCCGAACGCCGGGCACGAGCGTCGAACTCGACGAGGTCGAACCCGGTCACCTCTACGGGCTCCGCGTGCCGGGCAAACGCGCCGTCTACAGCGTCACGCGACAGCCGAAGTCGTCGCTGGCGGACATCGCCCAGCAGTTGGACGAGTGAGGAGGAGCGACTCGCAGTCACGCGCTTTTTACCGCTGGCACGCCGACGGGAGTGCATGAGCGACCGAGACGAGTTTCTCGCGGGCGAGCGCCTCGACGACGTGGCGCTGTTTCTGACCGACGACTACCTCGACGAGCAGGGGAAGATAGCCAACTACGGCGAGACGGTCGAGGGCGGGGTTATCCTCGTCGAACCCGGCGACAGGGGGCGACAGCTGTTCGCCGCCGGAACCGGGATGAAGGCGATGGAGTTCGCACAGAGCGCGATGGACACCGAGGGAACCATCGCCGACGACCTGAGCGGCGGGGAGTGTCCGGCCGCCGAAAGCGACGAAGACGGTGGAGCCGAGGGCGACCACCGCGTCAAGTTCGTCTTCGCGTTCGCGGAGGCGAAAAACGAGGAGGTCGGCGGCCTCTACGCCGAGGGCGACGTGATTCACGCCTACGCCCAGTGCGAGTGCGGGCAGTCGTACTCGGACCGCTGGGTCGTCGACGCGTAGCGAGACGGTCTACAGTTCGGTCTCGACGCCTTCCTCGGCGTCCGTCTCTTCTTCGACCGCTTCGGCGACGCGCTCGAATGCGGCCAGGATGACTCGCTTGGCCGCGCTTCCCTGAGTACTCCAGTGGTTCGCGTAGTCGAGCATGTCGTCGTAGATGTCGGGTTTGCAGCCGGCCGCGCGCGGGTGACCGCCGCCGTCGACGTACGCGGCGACTTCGTGCGCGCGCTCGAAGCCCTCCGAACCGCGGATGCTCGCGCTCCCGGCGGGCTTGACGATGATTGCGGCGTCGGCACCCTGCTCGCGGAGCGCTTCGGCGACTTCGTTCTGCGAACAGCGGCCGTACGTGACGCCGACGGTCCACTCGCCGACGCGTTTGAACTCCGCGCGCGAGACGGCGAGGTCGACGAGTTGCTCCTTCTCGACGCGTCGGTGTTCGACGTACGCGAGCGCCTGCTCGGGGAGGTCGGCGCCGTACGCGCCGACGACGGCGACGTACTCCTCGTTGTCGACCCAGTAGGCGTAGTCGGCGAGGTCGTCGCTTCGCTCGTCGTCTCGAATCCAGAGGTCGTGGTCGCGGGTCACCGCGGCGAGTTCCTCGAACTGCTCGGAGAACTCGTAGTCGAGCGAGCGCAGCGCGACGTCGGTCGTGCACTCCTCGTCGGAGTCGCCGACGACGAGGTCGACGCCCGCCTCGCGGACCGCGCTCTCGACCGCTTCGTCCCACTGGTGGTGGTCGAACCACCGGACGCTGTCGGCGTGGGCGACTATCGACTCCACGGCTTCCTCGACGTACTCGTACCTGTCCGGGCAGAGGTCGCAGACGTACACGTCGATACCGTCGTCGGCGTACTCGGCGACGCGTTCGAGGGCGTCCTCCATGTTGTGCGGACCCGCACCGACGAGCGCGACCGGCGAGTCGAGCGCTTCGTCTTCCTCGTCTTCGTCCGCGTCCTCGGCTTCCTCGTCTGCGGCGAGCGGGTCGTCGCTCGTGCGGCGTTCGATGTCCTCCAGGAACGGTTCGGGGTCGAGCGCCGCGTCGTACAGTTCTCGAATCAGCGCCGCGCAGCCGAGCCCGTCGGCGTCGAGGTCGGCGACGACGACGGCTTCCGCGCCGTCGACGGCTTCCTTCACGCGTTCGTCGGCGCGGTCTTCGTCGAGCGAGTCGGGGTAGAAAAAGCCGGTCCCGGGGAGCAGCGATTTCCGCGAGAGGGGGAGCAGTCCGGAGTCGATGAGGTCGTCGTCCATACGGGACGGAGGTGTGGCGGGGTGAAAACGGCGGTGATTTGGCGAGCGTCAGCGAGCCAAATCACGTGAATCTCTCGCTCTCTCCCGGTTCGACCGCGTCGGAAGCCGAACACCTCGTCGGAAGCCGAATCCACCGCCGTCGGAAGCGAAACCGAGTTCGACCGTCCCGCAGTCACCCGGTTTTCGAGAGCCCCACGAGCGACCGCCACGCTCCGAACGGGGGTAAAGCACCCGTTGACACAAACAGTAGCCTGTCAGTAACTAACGTCTGACAGTCCGAAGGGAGACGCGATGTCAGGGAGTGTGCAGAGGGGTCGACCCGGCGGAGAGCCGGGCGAACCGACGTTGGGGTTGCCCGTTTACGGAGTATCGCAGCGGACGCCGTTAGCCGCGCTGGCCGACGGGCTCGACCCGAGCGGGTGCGTCGTCGTGCTGGACGGCGAGCGACCGCTCGGCGTGTACAGTCCGAGACAGGTGCAACGCGACGAGACCGACCCGTTGGCGCCCGAGACGGTCGGCGATCTCACCCCGGAGAGACCGCTCGTCGTGGAGGCGGGCGTTCCGGCCGAGACGTGTCTCGAACGCGCGCTCGGCGACGGAGAGCGGTTCGTGTTGGTCGTCGACGACGCGGACCGGCTCGCCGGCGTCGTCACCCGGTGGCAACTGCTCGCGGCGCGAGAGCGCGGAGACGCCGATACGCCCGTCGTCGAGTTGCTCGTCGACGGCGAGTGACCGCGGTCGGGTCGGCCGAGAATCGACCGAAACCGACTGCCGAGAAGTCGGTCTGAGGCGGAAGCCGGGACCGAGAGGTGGGAGACGCGAGCTTTCGGTGCCGGAGTCCAACGCGCGGTTCAGATGCTCTCCGACGCGTCGAGCTGTCGCACCGTCAACACGGGGACCGGACACGTCCGGACGACCCGCTCGGCGACGCTGCCGATGAGAAACCGGTTCTCGCCGTGTCGCCCGCGCGTCCCCGTGGCGACCACGTCGGCGTCGTGCTCGCGGGCGTAGTCGCTGATGACGGCCGCGGGACGGCCCTCGCGGACGGCGGTGGTCACCTCGCGGGTCGTCTCCGCGCGGACGGTTTCGAGTGCCTCCTCGCCGCGTTCGTGAAGCGCGTCGCGCATCTCGTCGCGGAGTCGGTCCGGCGACGAGTCCACTTCCCCGCTGTCGACGACGTAGAGCGCGTGCACCGACGCGTCGAACGTCTCCGCGAGGTCGAGTGCGACGGCCACCGCACGGCGAACGCTCTCGGAGCCGTCTGTCGCGATGACGATGGTGTCGAACATATCGCCGCGTTCGCCCGGCCACGGCATAAAACCACGCGCGACCGACGGGGGTCGGTGCGCGGAGACGGCGAGTGCGACGGCTCGGGGGGAGCGTTTTTGATGTAGGCCCGCACAGAGAGGGGTATGACGACGCCCTTGGAACTCGACATCGTGCTCGTGCCGGTCGACGGGAGCGACGAGTCGACAGTGGCCATCGAGTACGCCATCGGCATCGCCGAGCGATACGACGCCGCCGTCCACGCCGTCTACGTGCTCGGCGAAGAGATGGTTCGCGCCATCGAGAGCGACGCCGTCGACGAGGACGAGGTCGCCGCCGAGACGGAGTCGTTCACCGACAACGTCGCGCAGATGGCCGAGGTGCACGACGTCGAAGTGACCACGTCGACCGCCTACGGCTTCTCGACGCACGTAAAGACCCGACACCCCGGTAGCGTCGTCCTCGACACCGCCGAGGAGCTCGACGCCGACTTCATCGTCGTCCCGCGCGAGCCCGTCTCCGGCGACCCCGGCGAGGTGCTCGAAAAGGCCGCCGAGTACGTGCTGTTGTACGCGAGTCAGCCGGTGCTGTCGGTCTGAGCGGCTTCTGCCGGATCAGACCGCGTCGCGCTCGGCCTCGATTCGCTCGACGTAGGCGTCGGCGAGTTTCGAGAATATCGCCTCGCCCGCCTCGGGCGTCGCCTCCCGCGGGTCGCCGAGCACGCCGTTCTCCGTTATCGCCTTGAACCCGTCGCCGAGCAGCCGCGAGACGGAGATGTCGCCCTCGCGGCCGACTTCGAGCCGGTCCGTCCGGACGAGCCCCTCGTCGACGGCCATCACCATCGCCGTCTCCGCCGCACCCGCGTGAATCACCGGTTCCTCGTACTCGACGCCCGCGGCGCGGAGGCCCTCGTTCATCAGTTCCATCAGCGTGTCGAGCTCCGCCAGCGCGATGACGTTCGCGTCGAGTTCGCGGGCGATCTCGGGCGCGACGGTGTTGACCGGCGCGAAGTTACCGCCGTGGGTCGGCACGAGCACGAGATGCTCGAAACCGTGAGCGTCCAGCGACCGGCAGTACGACCGAATCAGCTCCATCAGCGTCTCGGGCGGAATCGTGATCGTACCGGGAAAGTCCATGTGGTGTCCGGAACAGCCGGGTCGAATCGTCGGCGCGGCGAACGCGTCGCCGAGTCTCTCGGCGATGCGCCGCGAGAGTTCGTCGCCCGCGAGCGTGTCCATGATGAGCGGTAGATGCGGTCCATGCTGTTCGACGGAGCCGACGGCGACGACTGCGGTTCGCGTCCCGTCTTCGAGGGCGTTCTCGATGTCCGTCCACGTCTGGTTCTCCAGTAGCACGTCCGGTGTGCGAGTCATACACAGAGTGCTGCACGGAGACGTGCTTAGTCGTACGCTTCTCGGAAGAACGCGTTCGGCGAGTGTGCGCGCGAACGCCCTCGGACAGTTCGTGGCCGGTCCACGGGACGTTCTCTGCCGGCGTCGGGTCAGTTCAGCCGAATCGCCATCTCCAACTCGAAGCTCTCGGCGTTGCTCGTCTCGAAGCCGATCTTCTTGTAGAGCGCGACGGCCGCGCGGTTCCACCGCTCGACGGTGAGCCACACTTTCTCGGCGCCGCTGGTCTGGCCGTGGCCGAGCAGCGCCTCGATGAGGTGCGTGCCGATGCCGGCGCGCTGGTACTTCTGGAGCACGAAGATGGCGAGTTCGTAGGCGTCCTCGTCGGGGACGAGCGTCGCGTGTCCCGCCGCCTCGTCGTCGTGCCAGGCGACGACGTTCAGACAGTCGGCGTCGAGAATCGTGTCGAGCCACGACCGGATGCGCTCCTCGCGGCCAGGTGGGATACCCTGCGCGCGGTCGGCGGGGTCGAACTCGGTGTACATCTCGACGAGTCGCTCGTAGTCGTCGCCGTCGGGGTCGTAGGTGCGGACCTCGATGGCGCGACCTTCGCGGTCCTCGAACTCGATGGGCGGGGCGTCGAACGGACCCGCCGGTTCGTCGGGGTAGAGACGCTCTCGCTTCATCGCACTAGTTTCACCGTCTTGTGGGAGTTCAGGAGCACGAACTCGGCGATGCTCCCGATGCTGATCTTTCCCATCGGGCTGCGCTGGCCGCCGCCGAGGACGACCTGGTCGAAGCCGCCGCTCTCGGCGAGGTCGACCAGTCGGCTTCCGGGGTCGCCCTCGACGTGTCGAATTTCGGCGTCGAAGGCGACGCCTTCCAGTCGTTCGCGGACGTGCGTCTCTATCTCCTCGGGCGTCGCGTCGGAGTCCGGGTTCTCGACGATGGCGACGGTGAGGTCGTCGGCCGCGGCGACCGCCCGTTCGACCGTGCGTTCGAGCGCCTGATACGAGTCCTCGCTTCCGCCGATTCCCAGTAACACCTTCATGTGCGAGGCAGTCGCAGGCGGGGGCCAAAACAGTTGCCGCCGAAGGCGGGGGTCGACGGCTTCGACGCGGGTCCCGATGCCGGTCGGACCACGCCGACAACCCTTTTGTACCCGGTTCACAAGGGCGGAGTATGGCAGACGACCCCGCGACGCCCTCGGAGTCGCCCGAGCGAGAGACGAAAAACGGTGCGCGCGACGAGACAGTCGGTGCTGACGACCGCACGGCGGACGCAGCGGAGAGAGAGGAGACCGGGACAACAGAGACGAAAAACGGCGCGGCAGCGCCCGACGAGGCGAGCGACGGCCCCGTCGACACCGACGGCGAGCGCCACGACGCCGACGCTGACGGAACCGTCGACGCCGACAGCCCTGCCGACGCCGACGGTTCCGTCGACGACACCGCCACCGAGGACGTGCCCGAGGACGTGCAGAAGTACGCCCGCTTCAAGAAGATGGACGGCGCGCAGTACGACCGCGTCAACGGCTTCCTCCGCGACCGGACGTACATCACCGCCCGCGAGTGGGCCATCGCGCGCCTCTGCGCGGACTTCCGGACCG
The DNA here is from genome assembly GCF_005155585.1 of Haloprofundus sp. MHR1. Lineage (NCBI taxonomy): Archaea > Methanobacteriati > Methanobacteriota > Halobacteria > Halobacteriales > Haloferacaceae > Haloprofundus > Haloprofundus sp. MHR1. Next base: position 97,530 of record NZ_CP039833.1, on the reverse strand, counting down.
AGACGGGCGTCGAGATGACGAAAATCGGCGAGAATCTCCCCCGCTTGGTGCCGTTCATGACCGACACGTACACCCCGCAGGCGGTCAATCAGGCGCGTTCGTCCTTCGAGGGGAAGGTGAAGAAAGCGGGCGCGACGTTCCTCTACGGCGCGATGAGCGGCTTCTTCACCGCCGAAGAGTTGGACGAGACGATGTACGAAGTGACCGAGATTGCGAAGTTCCTCCTCGAAGTAGAGGGCGTCGACCTGGCCGTCGCCGAGGAACTCGACGCCGAGGAGCGGATTTCGAGCGTCATGCGCGAAGTCCGCCAGTCGAGCGCGCAGCTGCGCGCCGAGGAGGTCGAGTGCCCCGAGTGCGGCCACGTCCACGAACCGAAGCAGGGGTAGTGGGTCCGACCGCCGGGGTCCGAAGTCGACGTTAGCAGGTCGCCGCGACCGTCTCGTACGCTTCTCCCTCGTACTCGACGATTCGCGGCGCGCTCCACGTGTCGGGTAGCGACTCCATCGAGAGAGTTCCGTTCTCGCGGGCGCGGTCGAACTCGGTGCGTCGGTCGGCGGAGAGATTCTCGTACGCCAGCGTCCGATCCGCCTCCGCGGCCCTGTCCTCGTCGGCGAGTTCGACGTGCAGGAGGTACGGACAGTCGGCGTAGGCGGTCGTCGAGTGTCCGTCGGTAGTCGGGGTCGGCGACGTCGTCGCCGGCGGTTCGGTCGGGGACTCCGTCGCGGTCGTCTCGGGGGGGTCGTCCGCCGGCGGGACGCTGGTGCAACCGGCGACGAGAAGGCCGAAGACGACGAACAGGAGGGCGTATCGACGCATACGGAGAGAAGCGAGTCGTCCGGTAAGTGCTTTCCGTGCGGGAGTCGAGTCGGGCCGAACAGCCGTCGGGTCGAGCAACCGGCGTCGAATCGACCCACACTACTTCGTGTCTGGGCGCTCACTCTCACCTATGGTCGACGAAGAACTCGGCGAGGCGACGATCGTGTACGAAGACCCCGACGGCGAGACGATAGAGAAGAACGTTCAGAACGAACACGTCGCGTACTTCCAGGACCACTGGCTGGTGAAAGTCGGCGAGGACGACGAGGGCCGCGACATCGTCCACCGAATCCCGGCGACGCGAGTGTACCACGTCGAGCGAACGGTCGAGAAGTTCGAAGAGGAGGTGAAGACCATCCGCGACCAGGTGCAGTCGTTCACCGACGACCTCCGGTCGAGGCTCCTCGGCGGCGGCGAGGAGTCAGAGGGAGAGAGCAAGCCGCTCAGTATCGACGTCGAAGGGGACTCGAACGACGAGCGTCGGTAGCCGCGCGACGATCACTCCTCGAACCCGTCCTCCCACCGGAACCGTCCGTTGCACCTTTTTCCCTCGCTCGCTCCGCTCGCTCGGCAAAAATCTGCACCAAAAAACGTGGGACCGTTACTCCTCGAAGCCGTCTTCCCACCGGAACTGTCCGTTGCACCTTTTTCCCTCGCTCGCTCCGCTCGCTCGGCAAAAATCTGCACCAAAAAACGTGGGACCGTTACTCCTCGAAGCCGTCTTCCCACCGGAACTGTCCGTTGCACCTTTTTCCCTCGCTCGCTCCGCTCGCTCGGCAAAAATCTGCACCAAAAAGCGCGGGACCGTTACTCCTCGAAGCCGTCTTCCCACCGGAACCGTCCATTTCGCTGGACGAGTTCGCCGTCGACGAGCAGTCGCGAGTCCTCGCTCATATCGGTTATCATGTCGACGTGGACTGCCGACTGGTTGCCCGACTCACCTTCAGGGAGACAGGAGTCGTACGCGCGACCGACCGCGAGGTGAATCGTGTCGCCCATCTTCTCGTCGAAGAGGATGCTGTCGGTGAAGCGGTCGATACCGCGGTTCATGCCGATGCCGAGTTCGCCGAGGCGGCGCGCGCCCTCGTCGGTGTCGAAAATGTCCGCGAGGACCGTCTCGTTCTGACCGGCGCCGAAGTCGACGACCTCCCCGTCCTCGAAGGTGAGGTGGACGTCGGTGACGCGCTTGCTCTGGATGGTCATCGGCACGTCGAAGAGCACCTCGCCCTCGGTGGCGTACGGTGCGGTGAACACCTCGCCCGAGGGGAGGTTGTGCGAGTCGTAGGCGACCGACGCGGCCGAGTTGACGGCGGTTCGCCCCTCGATGGACATGATGAGGTCCGTCTGCTCCTTCTCGATGCGGACCTCGCTCCCGGCGTCGAGCACCTCTTTCATCTGCGCCATCTCGTCGGCCAGCGCCTCCCAGTCGCGGAGCACGGCGTCGTAGACGAACTGCTGATACTCCTCGTAAGCCATCCCGGCCTGCTGGGCGAGCGAGCGCGTCGGGTGCACGGTGGAGACCCAGTCGGTGTCCATGCGGGCCTCGCGGGTTCCTTCGCGTGCACGAGCGAACGCGCGTTGGGTCCCACCGGGCACGTCCGCGGTCGCGGTCGTGTTCCGCCCGCCGCCGAGGCGGAGGTACGCGTCGGCGTTCTCCAGGAGCGCGAGTTCGTGGGCGGGGTCCTCGTCGAACTCGCCGTCGTGGCTCTTCAGGTACGCCCGCGAGACCTCCGCGGAGTCGTAGAGGGTGACGACGTTCGCCCCGCGTTCGCCGAGTTTCTCCGCGACGGCGACGGCGAGGTCGTGGGCGTCCTCGGCGACGCTGACGACGACGTCGTCACCGGCCTCGATGCGTGCGCTCCAGTCGACGAGCACCTCGGCGTGCTCGCGTACGCGTTCGTCCATGTGCGGGTGGAGGAGCGACTGGCCGAAAAACGGGGCGGTTCCGGCGGCGTACGCGGAGGGACGACCGCCGACCAACCACGGTCGCCGTCGTCACCCGTCGAACATCGAGAGGATGCGCGTCAGATCCTCGCCGTACTGGACGAGCGCGTCCTCCAACCGGACGACGCCGACGAAGTCGCCCGCGTCGTCGACGACGGCCGCGCGGCGAGCGTTCTCGTCCGCGAGGTGCGCGACCAGCGCCGAGAGGTCCTCTGACTCGCGGACGGTGACGAGGTCGTCCGAGAGTATCTCGCCGGCGGTCTCGCCGTCGAGGTCCTCGCCGGCGACGTACGCGCGGCCGATGTCGGCGGGCGTCAACAGCCCGAGCGGTCGCTGTTCGTCGAGCACGGCGACGAGTTCGAGCGACCCCTCGCGCATCGCGGCGGTCACGTCGCCGACGGGCGTCGTCGGCGCGGCCGTTGCGACGGTTGCATCGAGGATGTCAGAGAGCGTCATGTCGAGAGGTGTACGGGTTCGGGAAGCGTAAGTCCAGCGGCGCTCCGAGTGGCGAGGGTCACCCCCGCGACTCCGACGAACCACAACCCCTTACCTCCCTCCGGTAAACCTCCGACCATGCAACTGGGCGTCATCGGACTCGGACGAATGGGCCAGATAGTCGTCGAACGAGTGGTCGCCGCGGGCCACGACGTGGTCGCGTTCGACCTGAGCGAACGAGCGGTCGAGACCGCCGCCGACGCGGGTGCAAAGCCCGCAGAGAGCGTCGAGGACCTCGTCGAGAGACTCGGCGACGAGAAGCGCATCTGGCTGATGGTTCCGGCCGGCGACGCCGTCGACGCGACGCTCGCGGACCTCGACGCCTACCTCGACGCCGACGACGTGGTCGTCGACGGCGGCAACTCCCACTTCGAGCGCTCCGTCGAGCGCGCGAAAGCCTGCCGGGCGGCGTACCTCGACTGCGGCACCAGCGGCGGTCCCGCGGGCGCGGAACTCGGCTTCTCGCTCATGGTCGGCGGCCCCCAGTGGGCGTACGACGAACTGACGCCCGTCTTCGACGCCGTCGCCACCGGACCCGACGGTCACGACCGGATGGGCGAGTCGGGGTCGGGCCACTACGTGAAGATGGTCCACAACGGCGTCGAGTACGCGCTGATGCAGGCGTACGGCGAGGGCTTCGAACTCCTCGCGGACGGCCGCTACGACCTCGACCTCGAAGCCGTCGCCCGGACGTGGAACAACGGCGCGGTTATCCGCTCGTGGTTGCTCGAACTCTGCGAAGAGGCGTTCACCGAGGAGGGCTCTGATCTGGGCGACGTCGCCGACCACGTCGCCGGCGGCTCGACCGGCACGTGGACGGTCCAGGAGGCGCTCGAACAGGAGATTCCGGTGCCGCTCATCTACCAGGCGCTCGCCGAGCGCTTCGACAGCCGAAACGAGGGACGATTCTCGCGGCGGTTGGCGAACCGACTCCGCTACGGCTTCGGCCGTCACGAAGTCGCTCGCGACTGAGCGTCTCGGAGACGGACGGTCCGTCCCACTGACCGCGGGGACGACGCTATCCCCTCGGCGAGCGTACTACTGAGAAGCGAGGAATCAAGTATGACATCGGTTCTCGGACGGGGGAGACAACTCCGCAGAGCGGTGCTTCTGCTCGGATGCGGCGTGACGCTCGCGGCGGCGACGCTTCTGGCGGCAGTCGCCGCGCTCTACGTGGTGCAGACGACTCCGCGCGGGGTGCTCAGTTGGTACGGACTGGCGTTCGGTGCAGGTCTCATCGGTGCTGCGCCGGTGGTCGCGAACGAGTTGCTCGGGCGAGTGGTCGAGGCCCGTCGGACTGCGACTGCGCGACGACGGGAGTCGCCGGTCCCGCCAGTCTCGCCGGCCCCGCCAGTCTCGCCGGCCCCGCCAGTCTCGTCGGCCTCGCCAGTTTCGCCGGTCCCCCCGTCGACAGAGACGCCCTGACTGCGCCGACGTTTCGACGGAGGAACCGAGAACAGCGTTATCTGACTCCGCGGCGTACGGGGAGTATGGACAGAAACGATGCGACTGCTCACCTTCGACGGATGCTGAGTCGGGCGCGATACGCGGCAATCGGTGCAGCCATCGGCGCGGGTCTCGGCGGACTGTTCGGTAAGGAAGCCGCGAGCACCGGCGGGGCCGTCGGGGCGCTCCTCGGGGCGACGTTCGGCGAGACGCGCGTGAGCGCTCGAAGCCGATTCGACAAGCTACGTGCCCGCAGCGAAGAGGAGTTCAAGCGGATTCCGCTGGAGTAGCGAACGCGCTCAGCGGGAGTTCCCGGTGGTTCGCCGGCGACGCTCCGAGCGCCGACCGCCGCGCCGCCGGGCTATCGGCGGAATCACAACTGTTGTAAACCCGCACTCCGTAGCCGCCGATATGTCTCTCATCGACCCAGTGGCGGTAGGACTGGGCGCGGCGCTGACGGCGCTGGCCGTCGCGATGCACTTCTCGAAGGGGACGGGGTGGACGGCCACCGCCGACATCTCCCAGGAAGTGCTCGAACAGCGCGCGTCGACGGTCCCCGAGACCGACTTCCCCGAACCGATGAACCGCTCTATCGGCGGCGGCGGCGCCGTCGCCGTCGGCGGCGCGGCGGCGGGCGAGGAGGGCGAACTCGAAGAGGGCGAGGCCCAAGAAGAGAGTTCGAGCCCCGCTGACATCCCCGAGGACGAAGTCGAGTACTTCGAGGTGGAGTTCGTCAAAGAGGGTTCGACCATCGAGATTCCGAACAACCAGACCGTCCTCGAATCCGGCGAAGAGGAGGGTTGGGACCTCCCGTACGCCTGCCGACAGGGGCAGTGCGTCTCCTGTGCGGGTCAGATCACATCCGGCGGCAACTCCGAGGACTACGTCGTCCACGACAACCAGCAGATGCTCGACGAGGGCGAACTCGACGAGGGCTACACGCTCACCTGCGTCGCTTACCCGCGTGCGGATTTCACCATCGAAACCGGTACTGCACCGTAATCGGTCGACGACTGTTCGATTTTTTCTCTTCTGACGACGGCTCTCGAGACGGCAGCGCCGGCGAGGTTAGGTCACAACGGTTATAGCCAGTTATCGTGTACGTCGGGGTGAGGGCCCGTAGCTCAGTGGACAGAGTGCTTGGTTCCGGACCAAGATGTCGCGGGTTCAAATCCCGTCGGGTCCGTTCTAATTCATAGCGCTTCCGAATCAACAGACAGCAGAGAGGTGTTTATAAATAACACCTCTACCCACCCTCTGGAGTTCGTTATGTGGCATGTCGGCGTCACCGCCGTCTTGCGGTTCGTCGGAGTCAAATGGTACTCGTTCTGACTTAATTCTAGCGGTGAGGAGAATCGCCACTTCAGGAGAGATCTCCGTGGAGAAGGATAATCAGAGGCAGTTCAGTGACACCGATATACAAAGCATTGAAAAATATGCATTTATCCGAATTTTAGAGCGCTTTCCTATGTGGAAGCTAACCCGCTTGGGACCCCGGAGTTAGCTCACCAACGTCAGCTTTCATCCGCAACGCGATTTGTTTTGAGATTCCATCGATAGCAACGAGTTCATCTATCGTTGCTTTCTGCACCTCTGTTACTGAGGTTAATCCAGCATCGTAGAGAACCGACGCTTCAGTCTCTGTTACGCCACTAATCCTAGTAAGTTCGGCAACTACGTCATCTCTCGACAACTCCGAACTAAGCTCGATGCGCTCAGCCAGATCGAGGGCGCTCTCCCACGTCCCAAACCGAGTTTCTACCGTTGAAACAGACATCGAACCTTGATCATTCATCTCGGCCTTGCTCGGGTATTGACCGAGTGTCCTCGTCAGTTCGGCGATTGACTCAAGGATATCGACACGAGTGTATTTGCGTCGATTTCTGGAAGCCCAGTCGACCGGTTCCAAGTTGGCTGCACGAAGAACATCCTCCCACGAGCCGAACATCTCTACATACTCGTCTGAGGGGTACCTCCCACAGGCGTCGACGAACTCTTCTCGCGGGGATTCTCCGATGGTCACCGCCAGTTCTTGGAGTTCATCAACGAGCTTGGTGCGGCTCGCTCCAGAAATGTCGTACCCAGACCGTTCGATAGCGTTTCGCAACTCTATGAGACGGCTTTCCGTCTCACGGTGTCTTTCCTCGAGATCAGCGGCATTTTGCAGCTGTGAATCACCGATTATTTCCTTGGCCATATCGAGCGAGTCGCGAGCGGTCATCCAGCTCTCGTTAGCTGCACTTGCGTCCTCGATATCGAGTTGCTGGTTGCCCTTCGAGATGAGTTGACTTGCTCTGTCGAGATGGTGGGCAGCCTCCGACGAGCGGCGCTTTCGATACGTTTCGAGAGACGACTCGGCACTCGACCTGTACTCACGGAGCGTTTCTAGGCGTTGCTCGATTTCCCATTGTTCCGCTAAGTCGGATCTCTGAGCCCACTGTTCGGCGTCGGATAGATGTTCTACTGCTTCGGTGAATCCTTTCGCTGCGTCATCGTACGCGTTGGTTTCGAGGTCGTCAATGGCTCGAGCAACTGCTTTCTCAGCGAGTTCCATCGAGCTCCAACAAATCCTGAAATGCTTCCGTCGGAGCGCGTCGGAGCGCTCACTTTCCAAACGGCGGGATAACTGTCTGACCTGTTTTCGGCTATCGCTTCGGTCGACTTCTCCGACAAGTTCAATCGCCGCATTTAGCTCTTGTTTCGCGTGCCCAAAGTGTCCACTCGAACTTTGATACGAGCCCTCTTTACTCGCTTCGACGCCAGCTTCGATCTGCTCTTCGACCGATTCGATCAACGAGTCGAATTCTAGTGAGTTTCGATGCCGTTCAACTAACTCTTCGGTCTCCTCGGCTTGGTTCGCCAAGTGCTCCAACCGTTCTTGTGCTGCTCCGCCGACACTCTCGACAATGGGTTGAACCGTTTCGATGGTACTGGCTGCCGACTCAAGATGATCACCTGAAGCTTCAATGTTGATCGCGGTCGTATCCTCACCGAGCCCATTGATTGCGTGCTCGATATCACGCTCTGCTTCATCGAGTCGTTTTTCGATCTTCTGTGTCTCGAGTTCAGCGTGTATCTGATTGTCCAGTCTGTCGAGCTTTTCTCTACGGCGCTCGATTGGTTGAGTCCATTCGTGTTCGCTCAACTGCGTGGTAATTTGGTTTGCCGCATCGAGGTGTTTCCCACCGCGATTCACGTGGTCGAGAGCAGAGGTGAAATTTCCATCTTGAATCGCTGATTCGATAATTCCGATCCGCTCGTCACAGGCAGTAATCGAAGAGAGAAGTCGTATAGACTGATTTACGCGCGTCAACTGGTTACGGAGTTCGTCGACTTGTGTGGAAAGTTCCACTTCAAACTCGTTCTCTACGAGCGAGCGCAGTTTGTTCTCTACTTCATCAGTAATCTGCTCTGCCTTTTGTAACTCAGATTCTGTCTCCTCGTCTTTTCCCTCTTGAAGGCTCGTACGCGCTTTGACAACTGCGTCCTCAGCCTTTTCTAGTAGACTAATACTCTCATCGTGAAGGCAGACCCAGTCGTTTAGCTTCGAATACTTCGTGTGTGCCTTCCTGTGTTGAACTTTCAGGAAATTTTCGACTAGAGACTCAGCAGAACGGCGGAGACGTCGCTCTGTTTTCTCTCCAATCCGAGGGATATGAGAGAGAGAATTGGCCTCGACGATGTCTACTGGCGACTCGATGCCGTGGTCACGTAGTGAGTCTGCTCGCTGTTCCCCAATACCATCTATGTCAGTTAGTGTGGGTTGGGGTATCGGCGAGCCAAGGAAGTCGATATCATTGTAGGTGATGTCTTTCGACTCTGCGAGATCGACGGCCTGCTCGATGTTTTTCGTTGCCTCCTGGTACGTCTCACACGCGTTTTGAGCTGACCGGGACAGGAGTTCGTCCCCCTCCTGTATTTGAATGTAGCCGACTGTCAGCGCTGTTTGGAAGTAGTTACGCCAATATTTCGATGATACCGCTTCGACGGGCGCTAAGGCGTTTCCAGAGGACGATGTAGCAGTGAGAGTTGCTGATGAGAGATCCTCTATTGCGGATTCGAGTGTGCGATATATCTCTAATGCTGAATCGAAGTTTTCAGCCTCGTACTCATCTTCAGCAGCGTCCAGTTTTTCCTCGACAGGTTCGATTGAGCTAGATAGCGTTTCCCACTCAGCAGCCCCATTCTCAACCTGTGTCCGCAATTCATCGATAGCTACAAGGTGAGATTTGGCTTCCGCTCGGAGCCTCTCTGATCTTACCTCATTTACGAGTGATTGGTACGTCTGTTCAAGCGATTCAACACGGACTGTTGCGCTCTCCGCTGCACCTCTATCGAGGTCGTCGTCGATATTCTCCCGTTCTTGTGCCAAGTGTTCCTTTGCCGCAGTTTCGACCGACACTATCGCCTGTTTCCGTCGATGCGTTACCCATCCGAACGAGATGAGTACTCCAAGCAGAATATACGAACCAGAATTGGTCGACGCCAGAGCTGTAGCCTGTTTAAAATCCCAGAGTATGGCACAGACAGTCGCCACAAGTAGCAGTAATACTCCGGCTTTCAGTAATCGTGACCGGCGGTTCCACCGCGTAAACCGCCTAACTTCGCCTTCGATTTGTGAACTCATTTTGATGACCTCGCATCGAATGCGTCCTCGTTGTTGTCGATGACATGTTTGGAGAGGGCTTTCTTGACCGCCATCTGAGCGAACTCGCTGGACGATACTCCGGTTGACGCGAGCGCGACTCGCAGTACTGAACAGAGTACTGGGTTAATTTCGACGGCGCTCAAGAAGTCTGTGTCCGAATCAGATTCACTGGCACCTATCTTCGCAATCTCAATTTCTTCGAGTCCTTCTCGAATGGCCTGCTCAATGAATCGACTATCGTGACCGATAGAGGCGTTCCCCTCAACGTGCTCTGAAACGGCCTTCAAGAGAGTCATCGGAAGTTCAATCTTAGAATCACTGTGACTCGAAACGTAGTTCGTCCTGTTCGATGGTTGTGTGCCAGACGTGAGCTGAGGGTCCATTTTGAGGAGAACTGACTCCTCGCTTCCGCGGATCTCTTCACAGATGTTACGAAGTCGTTCTCGAGCGTCTTCGTTCGTCGGCCAGGAGTAGGAATCCGATCCAAGAATCCCGTGTGCTCCGTGCTGTTCGAGTTGGTAGAGTGACTCGTCGACACCCACTTCCATCGTCTCGAACCCCGGTCGGGCGTCGAACGATTCTCCCCAACTGACGAGCTGACTCGCCATGTCGAGCAATTCCTGTCCGTCCTCTTTGAGGAGTACTGCGTCCTCCTCTGTAGGAATCCCGACAACGTGGTAAAAGGTCGCTCGTTTGTCGCCATCAGGGTTTCTGAGGATTCGACCAATTCGTTGGACGAGCGAGTGGCTAAGGCGACCGCTTGAACGGTTGATCCCGACGTCTGCGGTTTTGATGTCGACACCCTCTCCGAGTGTGGAGGCGGTTCCGATAATCACACCCACCTCCCGCTTCTCGTCGAACGACTCGATTGCCTCAAGCGGATCGCCATCGTAACTATCGAGGTCGACCACGAGATCGTCGAAGTTTTCGTTCAGTTCTCTGCGCAGTCCTGAAACGACGGTTTCGATCTCATCCCCGGAGTTGAGGAGGACTACGCATTTGTGGTCATGAACGTGGTTTAGCGTGATAGACGTGATCGCAGAGAGCGTCGGCGAGAGATTGTACTTTGTCAACCCCCGAGACTTGGTTGCAGCAGAGAACTTCCGGAACTCGTCGTTGCGCTCCTTCACTTCTCGACCGTATCGAGATTGCGTAATAGACCGTGCCTCAGAGAGCGAATTGAAAGACAACTGGTCATCAGCTACGTCTTCGAGAACTGACGCTGCTGATCCGTCGGAGTACTGGTCATAACCGGTACGATACTGCTCTGTCACCTCGGCGAGCGTTGATTGGCCTTCGAACGGGACAATTCTGACGTGCCAATCACACTGAGGGATAATCCCGACACGCTGGCCGTCTCGGAGCGAGAACTCGAACAGTTTCGGTATCTGACGTCGCTCAAGTGTGTTACTGTTCTTCTCGTTGAGCGACCCCGAGAGCGCCAGCAAATGACCACTCATCTGGTCCAAGAGAGCGCCGAAGCCGCTCCCTCCTACGTAGTGGTGCGTCTCGTCGAGGACGACGAGGTCAGCATCGGGGACATCTCTTTCTAACAACCGATTTGGCGTCCAGAAATGCACCTCTCCCCACGAATAGCGAGCCGTGTATTCTCCGTCGCTAGCTGACGCCTCTTTCGGGATATTGAGATGCCGGTCGAACTCTCGCTTCCACTGGTCGAGGATGACCGACCGGTGTGCGACGACGACCACGGTTGCATCACTGTCTGTGTCTGGACGGAGATTCTTTCGCGTGAGATCGGTATCATTCGGATGTAAGTCCCCGAAGTGATGTGCGATGGTTGCAAGGCCGAGGAACGTCTTCCCAGTTGCAGTCGCCATGTCGACGTATCCTCGACAGCCGGAGTCAAGCCATTCGGCGAGTGCCTCTCGTTGGTGCTCCCAGAGTGCGGTCACCATCTTCGGTTGTTCAAGTAGCTGTAGGAGGCTTTCTCCCGACCGTCGACTCTCTTCTGAGATTTCTACTAACGCATCTACAAACGCATCGCTCCGCGGACGACAGAAGAGTTCAGCCATGAGGTCGGTTACGGCTGCTCCTTCCGGAAGACGAATCCGCTCGAAGTCTGTATAGTCGAAATTCTGGTCGGCAACTGCCCCAATCATCGCCTTGTTCAGTACAGCCTCCACCGCTCGGCTCGTCGAAGTGTAGTTCGTATGTTGTGAGGTCTCAATATCCCGTTTTAGGCCATTGAGTGCCCACATGACGATTCCGAGATCACGACCAGATACACTTCCAACAGGGAGGCTCGTCTCCGAACGTTGCCTTCCGGTTGTCCGTGCCAGCCCGCGTCGATAGAGAGTCCCCGTCTCAATTGAGAAGTCGCCCTTCGTAAGATTGGTGTCGCCAATCGTTATACCTTCCATCACCAACGTCGCCGACTCATCAATGTACGAGGGCCATTGTGCTTTGGGCATTCCTCTGAGCCACTCATCTTGAAAGATTTCGCGCGGTGTTTTCTGGCCAGTACTGGCGTCTGCTATCTTATCGATATTCATCCAACCCCTCCCCTATTGCTTCCTTAGAACGGTCGCATGCGACAGATGAGGTATGAACCGTGCCACACCTACTCATTCACGTATGATATTCATATCATCCTATAACAATGTATCGGTTATATATCAGTTAGTGGGATAATTAGAGTAGTTTGGCCAGGAAAACTCACGTAGAGAATAGCCGTGGTGTTAGTCTCCGCCGAAATTAGTCGAACCGTGAGCGAACTTCGACGATGTGAATGGTATGCCGAGACTCGGTACCGTACGTAATTCGGTTGCTCTTGAGGTCAAACTCTACGTGTCCATTCTGATACCCGCGACGTTCGATCTCGCGGAGCTTGTCTCGGTCGCCGATCTCCCAGCAGAGGATCTTTCCTACACTCTCGAGCGGTTTGTCTTCTTCAAAGTGATCAGTGAGCTTCAGATGCACCGAGCTCCCGTAGAGACGACCGTTCTGTTCCACGAGTGCGTTTACGTCCGCACCGAGGTCAAAGTCTTCAACGGTGATTGTCGGCTTCGCTCCTTCTCTGTTTGACCGTTCTAGACCAAGGATGACTTCGGATTGATTCGTTGCTTCGAAACGGCCACGTTCGGTTACCGCTTTTTTCCGTTCTTCCACGGACTTTTGTTGAGTCGATGCCTTCCGATTCAACTCTGCAACTCGTCGCTGTTCGAGATACCCCTTAAACCATGGATCAGCGGCAATCTTCGACAGGAAGTAGTTAAGTTCCTTTTCGATCGCTTGGTAGATGGCGCTTGACTTGTTACGAATCTTCTCTCGGTTCGCAGAGAGTTCTATGTCCTGGGAGTTCGCGATGAATAGGAAGTGAATAAACTCGTTATCGTGCGATATTGCCTCGTTGAGCCGTTCGACCTTGATATGGTCTTTAGCGAGCCAGATCCCGAATTGCGCGGAGTGTCGACCGTACGTCGGAAGCTCATCTCTGGCATCCTTACCCCCAACCATTCCGACGACCTCTAATTCAGTTTTCTCACCGTTATCCGCCTCTATCTGGAGGGTTTTCGGCCCATAATGCTTGCACATCCGAGCTTCCGGGAACGGTTCCTCACCGGGATCGAGTTGTTCCTCCGGGAACTCAAGCTTGTTGTTCGTGACTAATCTCTCTCGCGAGTCGTCAATCCCGTTGTCGAGCCTTACGGTGATTTCAATCTCACGGAACTGCTCTGGATGGAAGTGATACTTCGTCGATCCAGCTAATGTCTTCCACTTGAGGTAGTGTTCAATTTTATTGTATGTTAGTGACTCAGGAGCGAAACCGCGGCCAGATTTGAAACCAGTTACCTTGATACGCGTACCATCATTACCCGGACGCGTCGCTGACTCAGTAACCTCGTACTCAGGGAGCTCTCGGTTGTTGAGTGTTTCCCACGGCTCGTCCATCACTGCGTGGAGGTTTTTCCCCTCATGGGCCGTGTCGACGATGATTTGGTTACTCTTGTAGAGAATCTTTGTTCCGTGCCCCTTGTATCCAATTGAGTCGTGTTCAGGGTCACTCTTCGTCGAATTGCCGAGGTCGAAGAACGATTCGAGATCCGACTCAGACATACCTCGACCGTTATCCTCGATGATGATCTCTGACTCCTGAGCACGGCTCTTAATACTGATTTCTACCTCCGTCGCCCCAGCGTCGTAACTGTTCGAAAGCGCTTCACGAATAACTTCGAGCGGGTCCTCGAAGTCGCTCGCAATCTCCAAAAACTCGTTCACTTCGTTGACTTTCGGTCGCTTCCTCGTCTGTCTCTCTGGAGTTGTTTCCTGCATGTTAGAAGTACCCGCCGAGTGATTCGTTTACAACGCGGTGTGCGAACAGCCGCATTGATTTGTTCTGTCCGAGTGTCGATTCGAGATATTCGATAAGGTCGTCTGTTCCCGGTGAGCGGATGCAGTCCCTAATATAGGCCACCTCACGTTTCTGGATGATGAGATTGTGCATCGCCACAGGACCGAGTTCGTCTTTTCTGTACTCGGCATTGCCTTTCATTCGACTTACCAGCTCCTCGTTGGAACAAACTGGACAGCCGCACTCGCCGAAATTCACCTCGTCGATGGACTTCGACTCGGTCAATGAGGTAGCGTACTTACCGTTAATCGCAGAGTGGAGGTACGAGGATGAGTCGAATGAGTCTGCGCCGACCGCTGCTAAGAGGGGAATTGCACTCGACGAGATTCCCAGTACGTGGAGCGGTAAGTCGTCGAATCCCCAGTCTTCGAGTATTGACCGGCAGTCCTGTATCGCGTCTATGAGGCGACCCTTGTTGTCCTTGAGCGGAACGAGGCTACCCAACGCCACACCATCGAACTCATCGTGTACTCGCGAAGAACCGACGATATCGTCGATCTCCCCCAGAAAGGTATCAAGCATCGAGTAGTTGTGTCCGTGGAGCGTCAGGAAACGCGCGCTCGTCGTTCCTTCTGAGAGGTCGAGAAATTCGACGACGTTCTCTGCGGTCTGTCGGGCCTTCTCGACCCTGGTTTCGTAGTCGTCGTCCGGTGCGATTGGGCGGTCTAAGTTGACGATGATATCGCCGCCCATCCGCTGTTGAATCTCGAAGATTTTCGCTTGATCAATCTCGACTTCGAAGTTGCTGCCATCGAGTTCGTATCCGCCGAGGAATTTGAATCCTCCAGAATCTAAAAACAAGGTCCCATTGAACTCCTCGAAGACCTCACGTTCTTTGACCGGCTCTGCGACGTAGTCTTCGTACCGCTCTCGAGAGATATTGTAATCGGTGAGTGAACCGACAGAGGTCATGACGCCATCGAAGTACTCGCTGTAGTCATCCCCACCGATTACGTCGTCGCCAGTCATGAACTCCTTCATCGTCCGATGGATTCCGCCACCATAGAGACTTCGTGCTAACCCTCCAGCGTAGAAATTCACCACGGGGAGGAGATTAGGGGTCTCGAGTTCGGTATCCTTTATTCGAAGAGTACCTGCCCGAGCATCTCCAACTGTGGAATCGACTTCGAAACTAGCGACTTTGGTTTCTGGAATGTCAAATGACATTCAAGCAGACACCTTGAGAGCAGTATCGTCACCACGGATGACTCGCTTGAGAACCTGCCCCTTGTACCCAATTCCATCTCCTTTGATGAACTCGGTGGTGACGTCGAGTCCCCGGTCGAAGCCCTCGATTGCTGCCCTGTATTCGCGCCCCATATTGACGATAATGCGGTCGTATTCTTCATCAGTAATAAGCCTCCTGAGTTCGGCGACGACTTTTGGTCGCAGTTCTTCAGCGCGTTTTGTATCCATTCGTCGATCGTAGTAACTAATCTGATCGTCTGGTTGAAGAAGTCCGTGCTCAGCCGAGAGGATTCGTAACTCCATGTCAGACCGCCATTCGTCCTCTCTTATCGACTTTTTGATTATTTTGTAGAAGTATCCGGAGTACAATTCCAATGCAGGGTGCCTTCCTGGGGCCTCTACCTTCGAATTTGAGCAAGATTGGACCAATAGTAAAGACATTAACTGGTCTCTCTTCGCCGAGGCCTTATTCTTTACTACCAAAGATTCGTCTTCACTAGCTTGAAAGGCCAGCCCCACTCGAAATTCTCAGTAATCGCATAGTGCTGGGGTTGTTGACTACGTGGCAGGTGAATAGTTAGTTCGGCACGTCCGCAGAAACTGCGCTAACCAGGAACTCGGTAGAGAACACTGGTGTCAGCTAAAAGCTAAAGTAAAGTGGTAAATGCAAGGACCGGTTTGGTTGTACCAGATGACCGGGAGTCAACAAAAGAAGTTGACCATTGACGTGATCTCGGAGGACGGTAAGCGTCTAAGTGATGTTTTCATTTCCGTGGTTTCTGGGGAGTACGCGGACCACGAAAGGAGTAGGGACGGTAGTGTAACCTTCGTTCACGAATTCAAATCACCCGTAGAAGTGACTGTCCACCACTGCGAGTACGTACCGCGGACGAAAGCCGTCAACGTGTCCCCAAAACACCTACGGCAGAGTGTACGTTTATCTGACCTGACGTACAATCTACCCCAAGGAGAGATATGACACGGTGTCCCGAACACGTAGCCACGACGAAGGTGTGAACAAGTACATCCAGGATGCGAATCAATCGCTTGAGTCAGTCTCTAAAGCCCACGAAGACCCGAACGAAGTGTATCGCTCAGTTCTCAATGCACATAGTTCGCTCTGTACTGCGCTCAACTCACTCAGCTCGAGCGCGCCTAGTAATGATGGAACCTCACGTCGGCGCATCGATTCACTGAAAAAGGATATTGAAGGGTTGGAACAGTACGCTGAACTCATCGCTGCCGACGAACGAGTGCTCGTGGAATTGACGGAGCAATCTAGTGATTCGACTGATCCACTATCAGAAAGCGACATCGTTCAGATTCGTGATTTCCTGGATGATATTCGCGATCTACCTGCTGTGGGCCAGACGAAGGGGTTGCGCGAGGAATCTTTCGATCAGTTTTCGCACCACCTTCGAACCTTGCTACGCAAATACGAAGACCACGAGCCATCTCAAGACGAGCTTCTTTCTCACGTGGAGCAACTTGCTAACCAGCTCAACCGTATTCCATCACACGAGGATATGAGACTCGAAGGAAGGTATAATCTCAACACCTATTACGATCACTTCGGTTCGTGGTCGGGCGTCGTCAAAGCGACGGATATTGGACATTATGAGGCGTTCCTTGATGATCTCCGATCGGTTAGCGAGAAATTAGGAAGACGACCTACTTCCGCTGAATACGGCGTTCATGGAGAGTACACACTCAGCCGGCTAGAACGAGCTTTCGGAACATGGACGAGAGCTTTAGAGGCATCTCGGGTCGATTCGGCGACGAACGAAGACCTCTGTAATGCGATTGAGAAGTTGGCCGAGGAACGTGGGCGTGTTCCGACTGCTCGTCAGATGGACCAACATGGCCTCTACAATTCCCAACTCTATGCAGACCGATTCGGAAATTGGCTGGCAGCCATAGAAGAGACGAGCCTCGACTATCGGTCGGACGTAATTGGCGATTTAGAAGCTGTCGCGAAGTCGTTGGGCCGTCCACCGACGACGACAGAGATGGATAAACACGGGACCTACTCGTCGGGCGATGTCTACAACCACTTCGGTTCCTGGGAAGAAGCGAAGGAAGCGATTGAAGTGCCAGAACCACAAGAGAAAGGTTCGACTGAGAGGCGTGATGAGATTCTCACATCTCTCGAAAAGCTGGCCGACACAGTCGGTAGAGTTCCGAACGGATCTCATATGGAGGAGCATGGAGAATACGAGCAACACGAGGTCACCAACGAATTTGGCAGCTGGTACGAGGCAATTGTGGCTACAGACCTCAATCCAGAGTCGGACCTCATAAAGGATGTCCGCGAAGTCGCTAAGAAAGTCGGAACTCCTCCAACGCTTGGTCAACAATCTACGTATGGAAGATACACTCCTCAAGACGTTTACCGGTACTGTGACTCCTGGCCAGAACTGAAGACAGCAGCGGGAGTTTCGGCACAGTCAGAGGTCGATGCTCTTCTACAAGCTGGCGACACTGAATCTCCAGAGGAGCCTAGTTCGCATTCAGTCTCGCCATCCGAACTCGCTGAACGATACGAGGAATTTTGGCAACTCAGCCGGGCAGTGCATGGGCTCGTAGAACACGTCGATCCAGAAAATACAGATTCGCTGATGTGTCAGTGGCGAGACCTTCTATCGCAGTTCCTCTCGTCAGGGTTGGAGGGATGGGAAGAGGGGTACGGGCCCCAACAGTCGGATCGATCAGAGGTTAGCATGAAGGAGTATCGAGCTACGTATGGCGACGGTGACTCTGTGACCGAGTTTCAGGTAATCGAAACAGCGGTAGTCGACCCAGTTATTGGAAATCTCCTCGAAAGCCTCGACAAAGTCGATGCGGGACGGTCGCTTCGTGTACCTGTGATCCCCGATACCGCTGAACCACTCGCAGTGTTCGTTGAGACAGAACACGAACTTACACGCGCCAAGAAAGCCCTCGCTAAGTTCCCCGAGCGCCCATCAGTAGACGGATGGGAGTGGGTCGATGAGGGTGATGTGACACCCCGAGACGGTGACTCACAGGACACGTCGAACTCATCTGGAGATAGGTCCACACAAGCGGTCTCAGAACTCTGTGCCGTCGGTGGTATCGAAGAGGGAGAGGCCGAATCTCTCATTGCTGCTGGCTTTGAATCAGTTGCAGACCTGAAACATGCGACACTCGATGAACTCGTTCGAGTAGACGGAATTTCAGAAGGTCTAGCTTTCAGAATGAAAGCAGACGTTGGAGGTGTATAGTCGACGGACCGACCGATAACGCAAAGCAAAGCGACTAACAACCTACGCTGAATAACCAAGGAAAGCGATGTCTGTCTTTCGTGTCGAGGAGGAGGGTGACGATGGGTACGGGAGACTCGGGACTCTTGACCTCCCCTCTTACTCCGTCGATACACCTGCTCTGTTTCCCGTTATCAATCTCATCGGAGGGACAACGAAGGCATCTGGCGGTGTATGGCGTCGAATGCGTGAACGACTCATCTCTGCGGATCGTCTCCAAGGCGTTATGTTTCAAGCCATGAGCTTCACGGATTATGGCGTCTCTCCTGACAATCTAAACAACTTCTGGCGAACCGAAACATTCCACGAAAAATACGAGAGCCTGAATGCCCCGGTTTTCATTGATTCTGGTGGATTCAAGCTTATGAACTCCGATACGTTCGGTGCAGCACCGTCAGAGGGCGGTGCAGAGAACGAGTGGGGACTGTACACGAATCCAGAAAGTATCCTCGGCCTCCAAATTGACTTTGGTGCCGACATCGTTGCAACGCTCGACTATCCCGTTCCGCCGAACCTGAACGCTGAAGAGCGCGAAGAACGGATGTGGAAGAGCATCGAGAGTTCGATACGCTGTCTCCAATTACTCGATAATCCTGACCAGTTCGACACCGACACGCTCCTCAATCCGACTGTGGCCGAGCGAATCCAGACTGGGGGTTTCGATCCCACAAAGGGTGGTCAAGAGAGGCCCGGTGTCTACATCGCCATCCACGGACACGATGACGAGTGGGTCAGTTGGTACGTTCAGAAATTTATCGAACGGGTCGAAGAAGAGGGCCTCGAAGACTCGTTCGAGGGATTCGCGATCGGATCGCTCGTTCCCCTCCGAAGTAGTATTGATATCTTGGTCAACATAGTCAATGGTGCAAAACAAGCGATAAAACAGAAAGGGCTCGACGACGACGTCGGTCTTCACGTATTCGGTATCGGTGGGAAACAGGTCGGGCTACTTTCGCTGCTCGGTGCGGATTCGTTCGACTGTTCGAGCCACATGCAGACCGCGATGTACAAGAAGTACCTCGTTCCGGACACGTGGGAACACGTCAAACTCGACGATCTCGAGGCGTATCTCGAGGAAGGAGAATTCCCCTGTGCACTCGAGAACTGTCCGTTGTGTAGTGGTGAGTACAATGTCGATTATACCCTCCTGAACGAGGAGCTCAACCTCAACCTCGATTATCACGAACGCGAAGCTCGAAAGGAGAATGACGAATGGATCAAAAGCGACTACTACGCACTCCTTGCCGGCCACAATTTCGAGGTCTACAACGACGAGTTACAGCGTGTCCGGGATGCGATATCAGATGGACGACTCCTCGAGTACGTCGTCGGACTCGCTCGCGAACATTCCGACATCGCTAAAGGACTAAAACAGGCACAGGTACAGGACCCAACAAATCAACTCACAAAGGACCTTCGAGAAATTGGCGCAGAGGATCTTATACCAGGGCCTGGGCTGAAGACCGATCAGAAGCGGCTCACCGAATGGGGCGGTGGCGTAGAAGACCTGGAGATGACTCAGACGATTTCGCTCAAGCACCGGCCAAGCGATTTCGATAT
Organism: Haloprofundus sp. MHR1; assembly: GCF_005155585.1. Classification (NCBI taxonomy): domain Archaea; kingdom Methanobacteriati; phylum Methanobacteriota; class Halobacteria; order Halobacteriales; family Haloferacaceae; genus Haloprofundus; species Haloprofundus sp. MHR1. The sequence goes on along the minus strand of NZ_CP039833.1, from coordinate 77,780 downwards.
TCTTCAGATGAGGTACGAGCCACCGAAGAACAAAGACGTACTCCTCATGATTCCGTGCAGTCAAGTTAAGCCGTACTCAGAATCGCGGACGCATTCCGTCCTCTGGGACAAGTTAGGGAGCCAGTCGGACCGCATACACAAGGTGACTGTTTCGGGGATGTACGGTCCAGTTCCTCAGGAGATGGAGCAACGGGACCCCGTTCTTGAGTACGAGTACGTGCTGGCGAACGAAGACACGAGACAGCGTGAGCTCGTGACGAAGCGAGTGACGCAATATCTCGAGACGCACGGTGATGCGTACGACTATATCGTCGGGTATGTGGCGAGCTCAAACTACCGACAGGTAATCGAAGACGGGTTCGAGGCGTACGGTCGAGGTGAAATTTTCCCCCGCGACCCCCGTGCACTTCAACTGACAGAACACTTCCGCAACGAGAATATTCAGCAGCTCATTGACTATCTCCAAGAACATCCAGCTGCTTCGTCCTCCGACATCGAGTCTTCGAAGATACTAGATTAGTCCACTCTAGTCAGACCTGAATAAAGGGTTTCTACAGATGGCCGCTACGATAGTGACAACTCTACGTGCTCTTCCAAGTCCGAGTCTCGGAGTTGTTGGAGTTGGGCGTCGCTCAAGTCGTCAAGTGCAAAGCGCTCATCGTCGAGTAGACCGTCTACGATTCCCTCCAGCGGAGTGTCCTTGTACGGTCCGAAGAGATCAGCTTTCGCTTCTTCGTAGAACCGTCGCATGTCGGAACCATACTCACGGGAACGGTCTTTGAGCGTCTCGATAGCTGCGTCGTCGTTGCGGTAGACCTGCTCTTTCCAATTCCAGTCGTCAAGAAGACTAGCGATCGATTCCAGCTTAATTTCGCTAACTCGCTCGACACGCTGGTTCAACCGCTGCATCCCGTTCATCTTCTTCGACATCGAGATTCGGGCTTCCTGGATACGGTTGTCTACCTTACGCTCCTCTTCGTCGACCATCTGCTCTAACTCCTCAATCTCCTCTGAGAGTGAATCGAGGTCGCCGTCGTTCAGGTGTGCTTTCGCTTCTTCAACGGCTTCTTTTGCTCTCACGTCGATCTCGATGTCCGTATGAAGGAACTCCTCAGCAAGAACTCGCTGAAGGACCGTCTCTTCCATCGTCTGGGCGACATCATTCAACCGGTTTTCGAGTTCGCTGTGTTGATACTTCTCGTAAACCTCCTCAAGCCTCTGCTCGAATGATTTACTCGACATAGTGCGAACTCACCTCCTGAAACAGGCCGCCGATCGAGTCGCCGCTACTTCCTCCCTTGCCTGCAAAGGGGACCCCTCGGAAGCGCGTAACTACCTTGAGGTTCGAGAGCTTCTGACTTGCGAGTGCAGCTGTAATCCGATCGAACTTGTCTCCAGACGACAACTCATGGGCGAGTCGAGCGGTCTCCCCCGCAGCCACGACGTCCTCGTTCGAATGCCGGCAGACCTTTCCGAGCGCCTCACGGAACTCTGCGTCGACACCATCGTATGTTCGCAGGCTATCGTATATTTCGGCGACCCGGTCCATATCTGTCCCTTCTACGGTCGATGTAACGTAGTCCACCGTCTCATCGTCGTATCCTCGCTTCACAACCTCGTCGAGTACCTTCCGTACGTCGTACATCGTATCTGCGAAGTCCTTGACGTTGTGTCCGGTCTCGAACCGCACTCGTGCCTCAATGTTCTGAATGTAGCCGCGACCGAGCATCTGTAACACTTTGTATGGTGAGTTGCGGTCCAGTCGTCGGCGAACTTTCGGCACGTCAAGGGCACTTGCAGAAACACCGAAGACCTCTCCGACTAGCGACTCGACGTACGCTGCGTCATCCATCGCGTTCGAGAAGTGAGGATAGTCAGCTTTGTCGGCTACTCCTTTTAGCGCCTTTTTAAGGTCCGGATCGAGTGAGAGACTCTCATCGCTTTGGTACCGTTCGTTGAGTCGTTCGGCGGTTACTGGCTTCGTCGGGTTGTCGAGAAGAACGAGCGTCGCATACGAAGCGAGCAGGAAGTCAGAGAAATCCAGTTGTGCATGTTGCTTGTACAACACGTTTTCGTTGTCGAGCTGTGTTTCAAAGATACGCTGACGCCAGCGGTTTGCGTATCCGGTTAATTGCGTGCCGATGCGCTCACGCATCTTCTCGTAGTTGGCGCTTCGTGGCTTCTCAACTCGCCGAACACCAAATTCAACTAACTGTCGGAGGTCCGACCGCTGGAAATCCTCCCGGTCGAGGAGAATTTGATCCCACTGCGGTGCATCGTTCGAGTCCGGATACACGAATGGGGCTTTTTCGCTGCTGAGATTGTATCGCAGAGGCTGGCCCTCGTAGAGTCTGAAGTCGTCAGTAAGGTCCTTGAGGAGGTCTCTGAGCCCCCGCCGAATATACATATTCGTGTCTGGGTACTTTTGAGGTTTTTCGAGCCAAGAGTCGACCTCTTGTTTCGCCTTTTCTATCTTTATCTCAAGAGAGCTACGCCCCCTACTTATTATTTCGCTGCATTCGCCGCATTTAATCGTCCCATCAGATTCAGTGATAAACTTCGACACTGGTGCATGACAGTTTGGACATCCCTCTGGTGGAGGGTTAGTGCCACCAGTTTTGTTGACGCGTACCTCCTGAGAACCGACTTCAATCTCATCGGGGAGTCCGTCGACTGGCAGGCCAAAGGCATCGACAAATTTTCGGTCGATGACTACTACGGTATCCTCTTCGACGCCGTACCACTTCGCCAAGTCAGCGTACTCCTCAGCTTCGTCGTAGACAGCGTCTGCGACGGAAACGGTGTTCCGGAGCGGCTTGAGAACATCAGCGCTTGACGGTACTTCGATGATTCCGTCGTAGAAATCTCGAAGAACCTCGAACACGACCATGATCAGCTCGCGCGGCGACTGTTGATCTTCTTCGAGGCCCGTGTAGATTCGCCGGAGGAACGGTTCGTTGAACGGGAAGAGATCACGGAATGACTCGTCGCAGAATCCGCACTCGGCACAGATCGATCCTGCCGGTGCAGGTTTCAGGTCGAACGAGTCGTCGTCTCGGTCGTACCGGACACTCTCGTCGTGATTCTTTATATAGCCGAGATATGGCCGAACGAAATCGACCGCTGTCTGTTCGGTGAGGAAAGGTACACTGTTGGAGTTGGGGGTGTTCGTTTGGTAGAACTCGAAACGGTCACCCGCAGTCTGAGTATGGAGAACTTCCGTCGAGTCGTGCGTACCGGCAATGATGAAGTCCCAGTTGTCGCTCGTTTTGTCACGCTCCATGTAATTCCGGAGCTTCTTCGCTTCCATCGCAGCGATCGAGAAGTCCTCGAAGACGAGTACTGGACGTGTATCCTCGAATCGTTCACCGACTCGCTCCAGGACTTGATCTAGTGAGGCGGTGTCGTACCGGTCTCGAATCTCTCGCCAGAGCTCTGCATCGAAGGCACTCGCCGCCTCGCTGGATTGAATATCGCCTTCGAAGATCTGTAAGTAATCGTTCTGTTCGAACTCCTTCTCGCCGACGAACTGGACTTTCCGGTCGTACTCTCCCCGCTGGACGAGTTGGACGAGTTTGTCCGCGACGTAATCACGGATCTCGTTCTCTTGGTCTGCGGTCGTCTCGACTTCGTAGTCCAACCGACGGAGATTCAGGATCGCACCAGACGTTGCATTGTTAGCGACCGTCTGTGGGTTGTGTTCGATGTCTGATTTGAGGTTCTTGAACTCGCTCGCGCCCGGAAGTTCCTCACCGAAGTGTTCCTCGTAGAACTCGGGAATACGATCGGAGAGGATCGTCATTAGGTCGTCGTTCTTGTCGATGTGAAGAGTTGGCCGATCGTCCTCTGTTTCGAGCCGGTGCGAGAGATACGCGCAGAGTTCGGATTTACCCGTTCCAACTACACCTTCGATAACGACGACGAAGTTCCCCTCTCGTTCTTCGGAGAATTGCCTGTAGACGTGGTCTTCACTGACTGTTCGTTCAGTGCGTGGGTCAGACCCGTCGTAAACCTCCATCGGACGGTGTGTAAACGAAAAGAGGTCGTAGTCCTCAGACCGAACGGCAGCGACCTTGCTGAAGAGTCTTCGTAGCGTCTTTTCATCGACTGCATCGAAGTGAGGACAGCGTCCGTTCTCACTCTCTACCGGTGTTGCATAGCTGCTCATGAGAGTACCTCGATAGAGTTTGCCTGACTGTCGATTCCACGTCGAATCGGAACCTGTTGGAGATTAATCGCCCCAGCGTCCCCTGATTCGACGATTCTAATCCGGTCGTCTGCGACGAGGTTGAAGAGGACACGCGAAAGTGGGGCAGGAACGCCATCAGGGCCCATATCTACGAGAAGCAAATTGTCGTTGAGCCACTCTTCGTAGAACTGGATCGTAATTCTCTCACGGCCAGCGGCGTTCGAGGCGAGTCTGATTGACTCGTAAATCAACTCTTCATCTGGATACGTCGTATAGACACGACCACTGGCTTTGTAGATGAGACCCAGAAATCTCGCTAAGCGGGACCAGTTGATCATTTTAGGCTCATTCATGTCAATTGGGCCCTGTTGAGAGCGGGGTTCATACCCTCGCTCTCTCGCGAAGCGATTCATTCGGGAATATGTCGACTCGGCATTCGACTTGAACGTCTGAATGTTCTCTTCGAGTAAATATTGATAGTTCAGCAAGACGACTGACTGTTTCCCCCAGCTATCCGGCGTTGCACTCGACGCAAGCTGGTGAAGGGCGGCCAGACGAAAGTTCAAATCGTCATCTCCGGTCTCCCAGGGGTAGTCGATGGTGTAGTAGTCGGGCTCCTCGCGCCCGATCAGACCGATCTGTTGTAGGCCTCCGAACCCTTGCGAGAGGAGATTTTCTGGAAGGTCAGTATCCTCTTGGACTGACTCCTTCGTCGTGTTGCCGCGCTTGATCGATCGATAGACGGTCTGTAGTGGCGCTGGTGTCTGTACCGTGTTCAGTATGTAACCTTCAGTTTCGCTCATGGTAGATCGTTCGTTAACCAGTCGTGATATTTCGATTCGATGTCATTCGCTTCGGGAGTCAATTCTTTCGCCGCCTCTTTCGCTTTTCGATGTTTGGGGCTCCGCGCTGCATACGAAAGATCGAACGTTTCGACGTCGTCAGCGACAGCCCGATTCAGTTCTCGCGCAATCTGGATGCTCTCCTGACGGTCCCACTCGATGCGTCGTCTGAGCCACCCACCTAGCGCCTCGATTTTGTCGTCATTCTCGAGTGGCCCACTTCCCTGTGCATCTGCTGCCGCGAAGATTTCACAGAATGTCCCATACATTGGGAGATAAGGCGCATCCGGTAACACATCGAGGAGCTCCTCGACAGTCATGAGACGAGTTCCCTCTACGAGCTTGTAGAGAACCGCATTGTCCTGTGCGAAGAGGTTCTTCGTATCTCGAAGCGGGAGCTGCCAGCCGGCGTCGGCGTACGACTCTTCGATTGCCTCGTAGACACGCTCGTAGGACCCGACACGGTCGACGAATTGCTCTTGGTACAGCGGGCGAGTTCCGCCGACGGGTTGAAACGTGCGGTCGTCCGCGACGACGACTAGCGACCCCTCGCTGACGGTGTATCGATCCACGAGTTGTTTGATCGAATACTTCGTCTGATGCTCGTAGTAGCTCGTCGTGACTACGGCGAGGTCCTCGTCAGCTGTGAGGTCCATATTTCCGACGACGTGGTAGTCACATCCAGGGAACTCGTACTGCCTCCCTCCTTTCTCGTACTCCCACGTCTGCTTCAGTTGTCGCCACGACGTTGGATACGTGAAATCTCCGACGCCGAGGTGCTGAAGCGCCGGGAGCGAACGGAGCTTCCAGAAGTGGACACTACCCTCTGGGTCGTGGATGAAGGCGACTTCGTTCGCCTCGAGACGACGTTTGACCGCAGCGAGCTTCACGCGCTCGCCACCCCGATAATCGCAGCGAGTGTCCGGTGGTCGAGCAAGTCGTTCTCGAGGTAGTGAGCCGGCGTCCGCGAGAGGAGGAGACACTCGTCGCAGTAGGAAACACAGTCGCAGTCGGCGATTTCGTCCACCCGTGCACCGACCTGAGTGAGGCTCTCTTGGACGCGCCACGTGATGCCATTACCACCTTGCCGACTGTCGACCAGGGAGATTTCTACGGTGTCGCCAGTCGTCGTCGATTTGATCCGGAAGTCACTACGGTCACATTCGGCAACAATCGCGACAGCACGCTGAAGCGCTTGTTCCAAGCTGGTGAGCGCCTGTGGCCACGATTTCGAGTCGTGGGTCGCGTGGTTGTATCGTTCTTCGAGTGCTTCGCGATTGAATCGAAGGGTGAGCCCCTGGGTGTGGTACTGTTGCCCTACTGGGCGGTACTTCTGCGCCTCCGCCTCGTTGAGACGGTCACGCCACGAAAGACCACTCGACGACGAGGTCTCACTCTCGTCCTCTTCGATCAGCGCTTCAGACCGGATGACCGTGGTATCCGGACTGGTTGAGTGACCTCGTTCGAAGGCGTAGACGAAGTCGGTGATTTCGTACTGCCCGTATTCGACTTCACACGGAAGCCCGAAGAGTGTCGTCTCCTTCGTCTCCATCCCCCCGTCGATGGTTTCTATGTACGTCGACATCTGGCCGTGGGTCCGCCAACCACTCTGTGCCCCACGGGCGAGTTGGCACTCTACGTTAGCGATTCCGTGGACCTCGGTCGTCTTGAGCTCCGAATCACAGTGGGGACATTCTACTTCACTGGTATCGTAACTCTGGAAGCGACGGTCACACTCCTCGTTGTCACAGATAGCGACCTCGGCGAGCGCCGTCGGGGTCCCGCGGACGTCGCCTACGAGGTAGTCAGTCCCGTGGAGAGTAACTAACGCTCCGAGGTCGTTCTCCTCACCGGGATACATGTCGTAGAGTCGTCCGCTGCTCTCGAACGAGATTTCGTCACTGTACCCGCTGAACTTGACTGGGAAGGACTGACCGAACGACCGATAGTTGGCGAGGTAGCCGAGCCTGTCGAGCCACTGATCTAATCGGCTCGCATTCTGCGTGAGGTCACGATTCGCCGTCGCACCGCTCGACATGGTTCGCAGTCGACCGAACGTCTGTTCGCTACGAGTCGACAGAGAGAGTGGTCCCCCGTCCAAGAAGATTCGATCGAACACTTCGACGCCGCGGTCACCGAACACTTCGCCGACGTGCTCGCGAAGGACATCTGCTCTCTCTTCCGTGATGAACTCCGTGAGAATTCCGAGCCGCTCCTGGACAGCAGATACAAACTTGGTGAGGTTCTCACGTTCGGGCTCCGGAATGCTGTACATCCGCATGAAGACGTTCGTCTCGTGGGGGTTCCGCGCGAGGTAGGCGAACACTTCGGTCGCAACGTGACCGGCGAGTAGTTCGTCGAAATCGTACGGATGGGGAACACGGACCGGCTCGAAGCCACCGAGGTAGCTGTCGAGGTTGGCGTAGTAGTGGCCGTCGACAGGGTGTTGACCACGAACGACGGTCATGACGAGCGAGGAACTACCCCGTGTCCGTCCCGTACGCCCCGACCGCTGTACGTAGTTCGTCAGCGTCGGCGGGACTCCGACTTGAGCGACTGTGTCGAGGCTCCCGATGTCCACACCGAGTTCCATCGTCGGTGTCGAACTCACGATGTTTACGTCGGGGTCTTCCTTCCGGAAACTCTCCTCAATCGCCCCCCGGACGGTGTGCGGGATGTTCCCTTTGTGGATTCCGACCGTTACGAACTCTGGAGACTGTCCGTTCTGAATCGGTCGCGTTACGTCGTGTGCCCAGTGGTCGAGGGCGTACTCCCACTCTGAGTCGATATCAGCGTAGCCCGGCGTTGCGGTGAGCGTGCCGTCACTCGTCTCGGAGAACCGGCGGTACACATCAATCGAATCACCGCAATGCTGACAGTGGTCAACTGCCTCCCCATCTTGGGTCACCGGATGTGACGAATAGCACTCCTCGCAGAACGCGACTTCCGGGAGAAGAACGAGTTCAGATCGATCCTTCGTGATGATCCTAGTGAAGATACCGCTGTCAGCCGGCTCGTCGAGTACTCCCATCTGGTTGACTTGCTCTCGTGCTGACTCGAGGTACGCCCGAAGCTCTTCGAGCTTGGAATCGTCTGCGTTCGACGAGTCTACAGATTGTTTGACGTCGTCGAAGGGCATGATCGAGACGATACCCGCTTCGAGCATGTCCGCGAGCACGTCATCGACAAGATCGTCGATTCGCCCACGTTCGATTGTGAGTCGGTCGTCTAATCGATCGAGAATCTTCGACCGCGTTAGACCGTTGAACGAGACTCTGTTGTACGTGAACGACGCGTTGTTCAGCACGAACAGTTTGTACAGTTCGTGGGCGATGGTCATCTCGACGGGGTCTGACCGATCGGCGACGACGTCTCCAGTGACGAGTGCGCTATCGAGGAGCGCATCGCAGTTCGAGAGACCGGCGTGATTCCTGATCGTCTTCTGGAGCGGTTGCAGGAAGTTGTACGCCTCAGAGTCTTCGTCGATCTGGTTCTGGACGAGCGGGTCCCAGTACTCCGACTGAAGTCGCGATGCGACCGTCACGTACAGGTCGTAGTTATCGGCCCTCCCACCCTCCTTGATGAGTTCTTCGAGGTAGAGTGTCTGCGCCATGAGGCCGTACTCCGTCTCGATAATCGTGTCACCGACGCTCTCCGCTGCGCTGTGAGAGTCGGAGAAGACGAGGGTCTTCTTCGACGGAGTCACGTGGCAGACTTCGGTCAGCATGTACGAGAGAAGCGAAGATGTCGGCACACCCACGTCGTTGAGCTTTGGACGTCCACCACATCCGGGACAGTGCTCGGACCGTGACGCCGACTCGATTGGTACGAATACCTCTTCCTCCTCGGTTTCGAGTTCCACGTACGGCTCGTGACAGGTTCGACAGAATTGGACCTCGGGTAGCGCGTCCCCACACTCCGAACACCGCTCGTCTCGCGTGAGCCTCTCGCATCTACGACACCAGAAGACCCTGTGCGGTGGCTTGAGGAACACATGGTACTTCTCGGTCACGATACCGGCGAGTCGACCGAACGCCATAATGGTCTCGACGGTACCCTTCGGTACGTCTGCGCCTCGTTCTGCGGCGTTCTCGAGCAACGCATCGTACGCTTTGAACCCGACAACACCAGTCGTACCTGTGTCGAACCACTCGGTGAACGCAGCCACTTCGGGAACGGAGTCGATGACGAAGTCGTACCACCCGCTCGTGAATCCGCTCTCTTCGATCACGGCCTCTACGATTCGGCTTCGTCCCGACTTCGACCGAAGAACGTCATCATTATCTGTGAATTCGTCCTGTTGTTGTAGCTCCGCGACAGTTCTCACGATGGGCTTGACAACCCACTCAGGTGCATCCGAAGAGACCGTAAGTTGGTCGCGGTCAACGAGGCCGACTTCAGCGAGTGTCGCAATTCCGTTCGTAACGTCCAATTCCTCAACGAGGGCCTCAGCGTTCTCGACATCGAGCGCAGCGACTGCGAGCGCGTGGGTGAGGTCACTCAAATCGCATGGTGCGAAGCGGTCGAACGAAGGCTCACCGTTGATCCGAAAACCTCGTGGGGTGAACTCGACGGCGTTGATATCCTCGGGCTCAGTCTCCACGCCAGCTAATGATGCAGCGAGCGATCGCGGGTTATCGACTGTCGCGGAAACCATCGTCACCTGCGGGTCGTTGTCGGCGTAAAACGCTTTCAACCGCTGGGACAAGAGCGAGACTGCTGCCCCCTGTATCCCACTCCAGACGTGTGCTTCGTCGTAGACGATATGTTTGAGGGGTTGATCACCGGGCTGATCACCGAGCAGACCTCTCGTCTCGTCGTTGTTCGAGACGAACATGTAATCGAGCGCTTCCGGAACGGTCAGGAGGATATCTACCCCCTGTCGGATGGCCTCGCGGGTGACTCGAATCCACGAGTACTGGTTGTCGTCCGTTCCGACACTCGTGTTACTGAGGACACGAAGCTTTTCACTCTCATCTCGGGGATCTACGAGGCCTCTGATGTACGATCCCTCTTCGACTTCGTAACTCCGTGTTCCAACTCGTTGTGGAGTGTCGGAGTCCCAGATGCCGATCGTTATCCGGTCGTCAGGGTCGCGTGTTCGATTAATGTGATCGAGGTAGGTGATGAACCGGTTCAGCTGGTCGACACCCAGCGTCTTCATCGGATACAGGATAATCGACTTCAGCCCTTCCTCGTCTGTCGAGAGGCAATAGTTGAGAATCGGTAGGAAGAACGCCTCCGTCTTACCAGCTGCCGTAGGCACTGCGAGGATGTTGTCACGGTTCGTCGTCTCGATCTGCCGAATCATCTCGGCTTGGTGTTGATACAGCGATCCGGATCCGTTACCACCGAACAGTTCGGCGATAATCGTCTCTGTAATCGTTTCGTCGTAGCCGAGTTCGTCGAGGAACGCGGCGGCTGTCTGTTCGTGGAACTTTGGAGCATCGACGAACTCGACGAACGGACCCTTTCGTTCGATGAGCTCTTCGGAGACGAACGACTGTGCGTTCGAGATTCCGTCGATGCCTGAGAGTTTCGTCATACGGCGATTCCACCACGTAATTTCGGCAGCCCTACCGACCGCCGCGTCGAGAGTGTCTTGTGGAGATTGCATTCTATTGTTGTTGTTGCTACCTTTTGAGTGAGCTATTAAATCTGTTTCACGAGCGATTCGTCTGGAGCTTCAATCTTCAACTCGGGTGTACTCTTCCACAATTATCTTTCCTGATCTGTCTATAGCTGTCCACACTAACACGCCCAATAGTCTCAATTGATAGAATAGAGAGTACGTGAGGTCTACTGCTCGACTTTTCTTTCTGCTAGAATTCAAGTCAGAAGGTGACAGAACACCTCCGTTGTTTAGGTGATGTGAAGGTGCCTAGATTCGCCAGTGGTTTCGTTATCGGTACTATCTTTCCTCGACCGAAACAAACGCTGCTTGTCGAAGCATTGAACAGGAAGTCACTACTTGCAAGGAGTAAGCAGCCTGATGAAGTATTTCGACCGCAATTCAAATCCCTCGCGGATGGACGAGGATATTCGACCGCTCCTGCGGGGCCTCTTAGAGAACACGCAGATCTTCGGACCGGACGATGAAAACCCTCGGTACGTCACAGACGCGCTAAAGTACACCCGGAAGCCACAGAAGCGGCGAGACGTAGAAGAGAACAAGTATAGGGGAGAGGACCCGTTCATCGACGAAATTGTCGAGATATTTGGATTCGATCCACTCGACTTTCAGGCAGACAGCTGGCGGTTAGTTCGCGACCTCGACGCGACACGACAAAGAGAGAATCGCTCCCAAGGTGCGATCTTCTCTGCACCGACTGGTTTTGGAAAGACGGAGGCGTTTCTCGGACCGTTGTACCAACTACTCCGTGACGGTAGCCAGGAGATGGCAGTCCTCGTCTATCCGAGCCGTGCCCTCCTCCAAGACCAGCTCGGTCGAATACTCAAACACCTTCATCAGATCAAAACGACCAGTAACGACCAACTCTCTGTCGGAATCTGGACCGGGGACACGCCGTACGATCGATCGGATGTCGAAAACCAATCTGCGCTCTTCGAACGGTCGAATGGAAGAAGCAAATTCCGTTTGGCTAACTGTTGGTGCGGAGACGACGATGAGAATCACTCGTTCATCTTCACTGGTGGGGACGATGGATACGAACTCGTCTGTGAGAACGACCCCTCCCACTCCTTTACCAGCCGTGAACTGATTCTCAACCGGACCGATATGCGTCACGGCGGACAGCCGAATCTTCTACTAACTACGTTAGAGTCACTAGAACTCTTCGGGCTGAAGCCCAACTACGATATCATAGATTACGCAGATACGATCGTCTTCGACGAGATCCACCTCTACACTGGGCTCAGAGGTGCGCACACTGCGAACATCGTGAAAAACATCGAGTCGGTTACCGACGACGCCCTTCTCTGGCTTGGCTCGAGCGCCACCGTAGACGATGCGAAACGCTTCACAGGGAAGATCTTCCCGGTCCCGACGAGCCGAATCGAATCCGTCTCCCCCGCTGAGTCCGATTTCGACACAGACCACAACGACGAGGAACACTACTACTTCCTGAAATCTACGGCAGACGGTCCAGGAGTGTCATCGATGTTCATCCAACAGATCATGCTACTCGGTCATGGTCTGCTGCAACAGAACGACGCACCTCAAGGGAAGATTCTCTCGTTCATAGACAGCATCAGTCAGGTAAATCAGAAGAGAAGTCAACTGGAGGACGCCGATCAGAACAGACAGCTCTGGGAGTACCACGTCGGGTCAGGAGAAGCAGACGATTGGGAACGTGTGGCAGAGGAGATGGGCTACGATTTCCTCAACGAGAACCTCGATTTCGCTTCCGTCTACTCTGACGTAGGGTTCGATGCGTCCGTTACCGAGAGCGACGTTCTCCTCTCGACGAACTTCCTCGAAGTGGGTATCGACGTCGGGGACATTACGATCGTGACTCAGTACCGAACGCCGTGGAATCTCTCCTCGTTCGTCCAACGTGCCGGGCGCGCAGCACGCAAAGAGGGGACCGATTCTCACATCTTCGTCTTTCTCTCAGACCTCACAGCCGACTCCAATATGTTCTACCGCGCTGACCGATTCCTCGGATCTGAAATTAGAACGCCGCTCAAAACAGATAACGAGGTTGTAGAGTGGATTCACGACCAGTTCGAGACGTTCTATGCCGTCATGAGCGGCATACTTGACGAAGGGTACATTTCGACGCAAAAGGACAAAGACGCTTTCTACAAAGCGTTCCTCGTAGACGAACTCGGGTGGGGAGATTACTATACGTTACTCACCAACCCTTCGAAAATTCTCTCTCGCGAGTTCGACATCTATGAGTCATTTGATGCATTCACAGGACAGCGACCGGTCATGAACCTCCTCGCCACCTTAGAGGGGGAACGAGAGCGATTGAATCAACGGACGAACATCGCCGGTACCGACGGGAACAGAGGTACCGAGGTGGTTGTCTCCCTCACCGAGGCAGTTCGCGAGAACATCCTTCGATTTATCCAGGAACGGGTAGAGATGATTGAGACGTGTCGGTCTCACCCGAGTAAGATACTGGAGGAGAGTGAACTGTCGGCCCTCGAAGAGAAGCTGGAGTCGTTGAGAGCAGCAGCTACCGACGATGCAGGGGAAACCGACGCTCTTGCCGACCAGTTCCAAGCTCTGCTACCGAACCTCTTCCATATCACCGGCGACGTCATGCTCGTGACTAATCAGGCCCAGAGCCAGGGCGTCGACGTCGGAGGATTCCAGTTCCAAGCGCAGGATATCCAAGAGCAGGTCACGGAGCTGAGAGAGCTAACTGATGACGACGAGATCGGGAAGCTCGAACGTCAACAGAAACAGGTCTACTACCTGATGCAGGCGCTCGAGGAGGTGCACAAGTATCACAAAATCGAGACGAACTACCTCAGTCTCTACTTCATCAAACACCTCCTTCGGGGTGGCTACTACTACGATCGGTTCCTTCGTGCGAGCGGAAAAGCGTTGAGCGACGAGGTGTGGTACATCCCGGACAACTACTTCGACGACGCGGGTAAGTACTTCACCGTCTTCAGCGACGAGAATCGGATTGGAGGGTCAGAAGAACCGATTGACAAACTCGTCCACTCGTACACACCGCTTCGTAGTGAGTATCAACAGGACGCAGGTCACCTCCAGGCCTTCGTACCAAAGACTGTCATTGAGGACGGTACAGTCCGCTTCGACTTTAGCGACATCGACGGTGAAGAACGCCCTGATCTGCTGATACCAGAGTCGATTATCCTCACTGATATTACGGACTTGAGTGGCACTCAAGCGCTCAACATTGTTCGCTACTGTCCGCAGTGCCTCCAGATTATCGACGACAGTAGCTGTCTGCGTCACAATGATTCGAAGCTGGGCAAGATCCATGCCAGTCCAAACGTCGAAACAACGTTAACCGAACGAAGTGAGGAGCAGACGAGAGGAGGTGTGACGCTCGCGGACATCTCTGGGAAGGTACGACTGACCGGTACATCTCTCGAGATTACGCCTGCAACGTACAATCGAAGCTCGAATGAATACATCTTCACCGGTGGTGACCGAATCAAGCGAGAAATAGAAGCACCTCAGCAGACGCTCGGGTTCACCCTCGACACACGTGGTCTCCTATTCGATATCAGTACGTTCCTTGACGCTGCGGCAGACGGCGAGATACAGGAACGAGTACGCCAATACAAGAGTTTCGACGAGACTTCGCCGACCTACGTAGCCGCACACACGGCTGCTCATTTCTACACGCAGTTCGTCGCCGACCTCGCAGGAATCAGTCCGAACAGCCTCTTCTACGGTGTCGACCTCGACAACGAAGAGGTGTACGTATTCGAACGCTCGCAGGGAGGACAAGGAATCGCTGACATGGTCTTCGACGACCTCCGTGAGGACCCCGCAACTGTTCTCGAGTCGATTACTCGGATCTCGTACAACCCGCAGGTGCTCAACGAACGTCTGTGGGCCGACTCGGAGTTCGTCGAAAAATTACCTCCTGTATCACCTGATCGAGAGACAATCGAAACACTCGTACGAGAGTCCGATGTCGTTCCGATATTCGACCACATCGTTGACCTCGTCGTCGAAGAAGTACGGTCCTCGATCGACCGGGCAGGCCAGCTCGCAAAAGAGGAAACGACGTCCCGCCGCACAGCATATCACATAAAACACGTGGTTGCACGCGAGCGCGTCGCTGGAAACGACGAGTTCCCCCGTGTAGCAGTCTCAGAACTCGATCCGGACTTCGACGGGTACGAACGTGCGGAACGACTGTTCTTCTCGCCGGACATCGACGGCTGTGTCGATAATCTCCATCTCTCCGAATGTATTTCCCCTCACGACCAATCAGATGCACTCAGTTACGTCTTCCTCGAACTCCTTCGAGAGCAGATTATCGAACGAGTTCCTAGCGACGAAGTCGTCACGCGCATCTTCGACATCGAGGCACTCCCGGGAGGTGATTACGATGGTACGAGCGTTTTCGTTACCCTCTAGCGGGCTCCGGTATCTGCTTGGATACTCACTCGTCCACGCCGACCGCGTGGCGATCTGCTCACCGTGGCTGAGCGATGTCGAACTTCGCCTCCCACTCGGAACAGACGTTCAGAACAGACGAATGCCCCTCTCGGAGGCATTCCGTCGATTCGAGACCGAGCTAAATGTCTACGTGAGACAGGGAGAATCTCACAACGAGTTCATTCTTTCACGGATGGGTCAGTCCGCAACGGTCACTGAAGTCGACGACCTGCACGCGAAAGCAATCGTCACAGACGGATACGTCTATATCGGATCCGCAAACATCACTCGTGGTGGCCTTCTGATGAACCGAGAGCTCTGTGAAATCGTCGAGAATCAGTACGAGGACGTAGCGACGTATCTGAAGTCGGAGCTGGGTCTCGCAGTTGTAAAAGAGTAATCGCCAATTCTCAGTCGCTGTGTCTGACGAACAGACGGACTTTGGCTACCTCGAATATCGAAACAGACTTGGAAGCATCCACGATACAACGAGAAAGTCTTGGTTTTATTTTCAACAGCAAGAGACCGGTCTATCGAACATGAACGAAGTGTATTAGAATAATCGGCGCTGTTACTGACTGTAGCCTTCGATACGTATTTGATCCTTTCTAGGCTATTGGCTACCGACCCTCCGCAACTCGAGTTAGCCCTCGTGGGTAATACTTGGTGTTATAGTCGAAAAATTCATTCACAACGGTTCTTGGAACCGAAGTGGGTGTGAACTCTTCAATCGTGTAAATGAGATTTGAAGAGTCTTACCACGCACTATAGAGTTGTTCCGTAACTGAAGTCTTTAGCCCAATTCTGATACGACGGACAATCAGGATAGACTCAAATAATCGCACACCGAGCTGGCATCTAAATGCAAGAGAGTCCGATTATACCCGATTTCAATCTCAACCACCCGAAAAACTACTTCGGCTATACAATTGCAGTTGCGAGTGCCGCATCAGAACTAGATATTGAGGCGGCTACTCTCCTCAATATGGAAAACGAGAACGAGAAGAAGATCAACGGTGACGTAGAGGGATCTCGAGATGGGGCTCGGAATCTGGGCTTGATAACGACTACCGCTGATGTCGACATGATTACTGGCTTAGGTCAGCGTGTAGTTACTGTTGGAACGACTGAGCACGGGAGCAAACAGGCTGCACTCGAAGCTTTTCGCTCTCTCTATAGGCGACGAACGAAATTCCTCGATAGGTTCCCAGAGTGGAGATCAATTACACAAGAAGTGATGAGAAACCAGCCAGGGGTTGCACGACTTGTCACGCTCATGCAGGAGATTCAAATAGTGCGAGGCGATTCTGCCCTCCCTCTACCACTTCTCGTCCAAGAAATCTACCACCGTGACCCTGAATTCGCACGGAGTTGTTTCATCACGTCTGAGAGGAGAGAACAGATTGATTCCTTCGATTGGAAGCCAGCTGGGAGTGATTCGACACCTAATGAACTGTGGAATCCCAAGCTCTATCGACCCTCGATTGTACACCAATTTAAGTCGATGCTTTGGCATTCTGGCATCCTCACGACCAAGGGAAAGACTCGATCTAGTCTCGAGTTTTCGGAGAACTTAGAGCAGTTTACCTGGGCACTAACACCATCATTCTTGGAGGAGGCTACCCAACAAGCCCAGAAGAATCCTAAGCTGGGAGAAAGGCGGGACTGCGATGAATAGACACGAGATGCGCAACCGCCCGCACGGGTTGAGACGACTACCAGCCGAATTATCCGGAACACAGAGTTGGTGAAATCTTTGAAATTAGAATATGAGTATCGGTGTTAAGTCTGTGGTGACCGCCGACAGAAAGGCAGCCATGAGTACTACGCCGAAGGTCATCATCTCCACCCGTTGGGTGCGGCGTTCCTCGGACTCACTGACGAGCGTCCCGACCGCACCGAACTCACGTCGCTCGGCGAGGAGGTAGTCCGGTTCGCGCTGCGCCGATACGACTCGGTCGACGCCGCACTGTCGACGTTCGAAGAGTGGCGCGGGTCGAGAACGCGGTTCTGCGACCTCGCCCCCGAGTGGGGCAGTTGACGAGACGCGTCGTCTGGGCGTACCCGGCGACCCAACTGTTGGTCGAGGAACTGCAGACCATGCACGAGGACGGCGTCCGCGACCCGTCGCTCGTCGACCTCGTCGAGTGGCTGCACGTCCTCCACCCGACGTTCACCGTGGAACTGTTCGTTCGGGGAACCCGGGACGTTCGCAGTCGGGTGTTGGACGGGGACGGCGACCTCCGGCTCGAAGCGCTTCGGGAGGGGGACGTCTTTCACTCGCCGACGGTGTTCCAGTTGAAGGCGATGCTGTACCACGCTGGCATCCTCACCGAACGAGGGGCCGAACCGCACCGACTCGACCCGGAGACGGACGTCTGGCGGCTGCGAGAACCGCTGTCGTACCGCCGCTGACCGCGCTCGCACCGACCCTGCCCTGTTGCTCGTGTCGGCCCCGCTCTGTCGCTCGCGCCGACCTCACTCCGGTTCGACGATGGACTGCTCGTCACCGTAGTCGAGCGAGACGGTGTGGCCGGTGTGTCGGGCGTGGGTCTCCGCCCACCGACGCGCGGGGTGTTCGGAGAGGAACTGGTCGCCGTCGGGGCACCGTCGGCAGGTGGCGACCCACGGCGTCACGTCGTCGGGGAAGTGGCCGGTGTGGCGTCTGTGGTCGAGCGCGAACTGCTCGAACGACTGGTTGCCGACGCTCAGCTCGTCGAGTTCGTAACCGAGGTCCCAGGTGCGGTCGCAGCGCGTACAGCGAACCGTCGGCGTATCGTCGACGTCGGCGGCCGGCGGCGTCTCGTTGTCGTCGTTGGGTTCGGACACACCCGCCGTTGCACCGCGAGGCACTTCTATCCGACCGTCGGGCGCAGGAACCATTCATATCGAGTTATGACATACCACTCCGTGGTGTTCGAGTGTGTACGATACGATACTGGTTCCGACCGACGGCAGTGAGGCGGCGGCGCGGGCGGTAGACCACGCACTGCTCTTGGCGGAAGCGACCGACGCGTCGGTGCACGTGCTCTACGTCGTCAACGCCGAGCCGGACGAAGTCGCGGCTTCGACCGACGAACGCGACGCCGAGAACGTACAGGACAGCCTCCGCCGGTTCGGAGAGCGTACGCTCGACGACGCCGACGAACGAGCGGCGTCGACGGCGGTGCCCGTCGAAACGTCGATTCGGACGGGCGTGCCGCACGAGGAGATTCTCGCCGACGCCGACGAACGAGACGTCGACGCGGTGGTGATGGGTACGCACGGGCGCAGCGGCCTGCAGCGATATCTCCTCGGGAGCGTCGCCGAGCGGGTCGTCCGCTTGGCCGACTGTCCGGTGATGACCGTCCACGGCGACGACGACGCCTCGCCGTACGAGCGGATTCTCGTCCCGACCGACGGCAGCGACTGTGCGGCGGTGGCGACCGAACACGCGGTGGCCATCGCCCGCGCGTTCGACGCGGAGCTCCACGCGCTCTCGGCGGTGAATCTCGTGGAGGCGGGCGGTCTGTTCAACGCCGGCGGCGTCGACAGCGGCTTCGTCGAACGGCTCGAGGAACGGGCGCAGACGGGTGCGGACGCGGTCGTCGAACGCGCCCGCGACGCCGACGTCGACGGCGAGGCCACCGTCGTCCACGGCGTTCCCCACGAGGAGATCGGCGAGTACGTCTCCTCGAACGACGTCGACCTCGTGGTGATGGGCACGCACGGCCGCAGCGGCGTTCGACGGTATCTACTCGGCAGCGTGACCGAACGCGTGCTCCGGACCGTCTCGGCTCCGGTTCTCGCGGTGCGTCAGCGGGACGACACCTGAGCCCGGGCGTCGCCGAGCGTGCGGCGGGCTATCGCCGCGAAGTGGCGTCGGAAGAAGGGGAACGCGGCCGAACTGCGTCTGGTTCCGCGCGGGGAGAGAGCTTCAGTACCGCGAGGGGAGGTACGCCAAACCGATGAGCAGGACGACGAGCGCTCCGGAGAGGATGGTGACGCCCTGCAGTCCTTTCAGGTGACGGTTGTACGTCGCGATCTCCTGCTGTTGTGCCTGGTAGCTCGCTCTGTCCTGCGTGAGGTAGACGGTCTCGTTTTCCGGGAAGTAGGCGAGGTACTGCTGGTCGCCGACGGTCACGTTGGCCTGGTCTTCGAGGGCGGCGGTGTTGTTCTGCGGCGCGGTCCACGCCAGCGTCGCCTCGCTGGCGGTGATGTTCTCGACGGTCGTCTGGTTACCCTCGAAGTCGAACTGCTGGCCCTCGTCGTACTGGGTGCTCTCCGGTTCCGGGAAGAACTGGTCTTCGGGGACGAGCGTCGGGTTACCGCTGCCGTCGTTGTAGACGACGTACCGCTGGCCGTCGCGCGTGACCATCTCGTTGTCGACGGACTCGTTCGCCTGCAGCAGCGCCGTGCGGTTCAGTTCCTCACGGAGCGTGAGGCTGTCGGGGTCGGAGTCGTTGGGGATGAGAACGCGGTAGCTCTCGTTGGAGACCGACACCGAGGAGTTGTTCTCCCAGGTCTGTGTGTAGCGTGCGGAGTCGTTCGTCCACGCGATTTCACCGGTGCGAGAGAGCGTGGTCGGACTGCCGTGGTCGCCGCCTTCGACCTGCGCGTCGAGCGACGTCACGGTGTACTGCTGTCCTCCCTGAGTGAACTGGTCACCCTCCTGAAGTTCGTGTTCGGCGTTCTCGAACTGTATCGTCGGTTCTTCGGCCGTCGCAATGAGCGAGTAGGAGGCCGCTCCGACTAACAAGAAGAACGCGACGGAGATGGCTGCGGCGCGTCGTTGCATAGTTTGGGCAAAGGAGAGACGGGGTATAACAATTACTTTTCGCGGACCCGCAACGCGGTGGTCGGCGCGAGAGGAATCGACGAACGCGGGGCCGGTGCCCGCGGAGACGACGGTCGCTACTCGGGAGCGTCGCTGGTGCCGTCGGCGGCGACGGTTATCTCGAAACGTGCACCGCCGCTGTCGCTCTCGACGACGTCGATTCGCCAACCGTGAGCCTCCGTAACCTGCTCGACGATGTTGAGTCCGAACCCTGTGCCCTCCGCCGCGGTCGAGTAGCCCGCCTCGAACACCTCCTCTCGCATCGCCTCGGGGATGCCGGGCCCGTCGTCGGCGACGAAAAAGCCCGTCGGCGTTCGGCCGACCCGCACGGTGACCGGGTCGGCATCGTCGTCAGCCGCTTCGGACCCGTCGTTCGAGCCGTGTTCGACATCGTCGTCGGACGCGGGCCGACTGCCTGCGGAACCGTGTTCCACAGCGTTCCGAAACAGATTCTCGAACAGTTGCCGGAGCTGGTCTCGGTCCGCCTCGACGTGGCCGTCGGCGTCGACGACGAGCGTCGCATCCGCCGTCTCGACCGTCTCCCAACACGCCCGCGCGAGCGACGACAACTGGATTCGTTCGAGTTCCATCGCGGCCTCGCCGCCGTGTGCGAGCGCGAGGAGATCCGCTATCAGCGCCTCCATCCGGTCGAGCGCGCGCGAGATGTGCGGGATGTGTTCGCTCTCGTAATCCTCTTCGAGGAGCTGGAGTCGACCCTGCGCGACCTGCAGCGGGTTTCGGAGGTCGTGGCTGACGACGCTCGCGAACTTGTCGAGCCGCTCGTTCTGTTCGACGAGCGCCGCTTCGCGGGCCTTCCGGTCGCCGATATCTCGGTCCATCGCCACGAATCGGTCCTCGCCGTCGAGCTCGAGGCGAATCAGATGGACCTCGACGGCGACGGTCGTCCCGTCTCGTCGCTCCAGCGCCCCCTCGAAGCGGCGCGGCGTGTTCGTCGGGAGCGCCGCCCAGAACTGCCGTGCACGCTCGGAGTCGGCGGTCGCGTCTATCTCCCAGACCGCTCTCCCGACGAGTTCGCTTTCGGTGTAGCCCAGCTCCTCGCAGATTCGCTCGTTGACGTCGCGTATCGTCCCGTCGGCGTCGTGGATGGCGATCATGTCCGGCGAGTGCTCGAACAGCGCTTCCAGCCGCATCGTGCTCGCGCGCAGCAGTCTCTCGTTTCGCTTCTGCTCGGTCACGTCCTCCTGAAAGCCGACGAAATGCGTGACCGACCCGTGGCCGTCCTCGATGGGAAACACGTGGAGCCGGTTCCAGAACGGGTCACCGCTCGCGTCGTAGTTGAGGAGGTCCGTCGAAATCGCCTCCTCGCTGCCGATCGCCCGCCGGATCTCCGCTACCGTCTCCGGGTCGGTGGCTTCCCCCTGAAGGAACCGACAGTTTCGGCCGAGTGTCTCCCGGCGGCCGTACCCCGTCAGGTTCTCGAACCCCTCGTTTATCCAGACGATGGGGTTGTCTTCCGCGGTGGCGTCGGTGACGACGACACCGAGATGTGCCGCGTCGAGGGCTCGGGTCTTGAGCGCCAGTTCCGCCTCCAGTTCGCCGTCGCGGGCGAGTTCCCGAACGATGCAGACGTGTCCGCCGTCGTCCATCCGTGTGAGGACGAGCCGTTCGGGGACCGGGGCTCCCTCTTTCGTTAGCCCAGTCGAGATTCCGCGCCACGTCCCCCGCCGTTCGAGTTCGGGGAGGATTTCGTCGTGAAACCGCCGGGCCTCCGATTCGTCGTACAACACGTCCCAGTGCCGACCGATCAGTTCGGCGCGAGTGTGGTCGTACACCGCGGCGTACGCCTCGTTGAGATACCGATAGACGCCGTTCTCGTCGACGATTCCGATGGCTTCCTCCGCCGACTCGATCGCCAAGAACGCACGCTGGACCAACGTTTCCGCCCGGTGTTTCTCGGCGAGGTTCTCCACCATATTGGCGAGCACCGGATACACCTCCGGACCGCCTTTCTGAAGGTACTCGTCGACGCCCGCGGTTATCGCCTGGCTCGCAACCTCCTCGCTTCCCTTTCCGGTGAACAGGACGAACGGTGTCTCGATACCCGCTTCGCGTATCTCGTGCAGGAGTTCGAGGCCGGTCGTCCCCGGCATATCGAAATCGCTCACGAGGCAGTCGAACTCCTCGTGTCGCAGCGCTTCGAGCACCTCCGTCGAGTCGGTGAGCGCCGTCGTCTCGGCGCTGTCCAGTTCCCGCCGGAGAAACGCCGCCGACGTCTGGACTGCCTCCTCGTCGTCGTCCACGAGGAGGACCCTCGTCGGCCGGGTTTCGGCGCCGAACGGGACCAGTTCACTCAGCGGAGGCGTCGTCATAGCAGGCCATTCCGCACCACCTGATATAAATCGGAAGCATCACGGAGACAAACGGGACGTCCCGACGGAGACCGACCCACGTCGGTGGCCCCCACGATCCCTTCGAGGGGTTAGAGAGTTGGCAGACAGAAACCGACTACAGCAGCATTCGAAGATCTCTCTCGAACTGGGTGTGGACGGGTCGACTGCAGTTCAGACTACGTCCCGGATAACGTCGAGCACGAGCGAGGGCGACCGAAACGGGTCCGGCGACGGTACCTGACGGTGCGAATCGCGGTCGCTTCTGTGGACGTTGTGACGAATCGATGAGAAGCCAAGGGCCGGATTTGAACCGGCGATGGGCGGCTCTGCAGGCCGCTGCGTTCGGCCGGACTCTGCCACCTTGGCGCATCTGAGTGTATTGGCGTCGTCCGCTTAAGGATAGCGATGTGGTTCGAAATAGAAACGACCCGCGGAGCGGTGCTATCGCTCTGCGGGTGGTGGATGAAGTATGAGTGGTAGGCGGCGAGAACGTGTTTCCAGAGGCTCGCGCACTCCAGTAGTTGCGTTCACGCTGGTGAGCTTAACTTCCGTGTTCGGGATGGGTACGGGTGTTACCTCACCGCTGTGGCCGCCTTAACGCCGACGAACGGAGTCGAACCGTTCTCGCTTCCAAAGTCGGTCTTGCAAGACGAATGTCTTGGGCTTACTCGAACCGTGTTGTACGTGCAATCCAGTAAACGCCTGGACCCGTTCGACGGTCGAACGAATGCAGCGTCTGAAAACCTCTATACCCATGCGGTATGAGTGATGGCTGGTCTGTTAGTGCTCGCGGGCTGAACAACTCGTTGCCTCGTTGCGTACACCCCGAGTCTATCGAACTCGTCTTCTACGAGTGACCTTGGTGGTATCTCTTTTCCATGTGGGTTTCGAGCTTAGATGCGTTCAGCTCTTACCCCGTGTTGCGTGGCTGCCCAGCAACTGCCCTGTCGGACAACTGGTACACCAGTGGCAACCAATCGTAGTTCCTCTCGTACTATACGATCGTTCACGTCAGATACCTCGCACCCCCAATAGATAGCAGCCGACCTGTCTCACGACGGTCTAAACCCAGCTCACGACCTCCTTTAATAGGCGAACAACCTCACCCTTGCCTGCTTCTGCACAGGCAGGATGGAGGGAACCGACATCGAGGTAGCAAGCCACCGGGTCGATATGTGCTCTTGCCGGTGACGACTCTGTTATCCCTAAGGTAGCTTTTCTGTCATCGACGGGCCCCATCTATGGGCCTCGTCGGTTCGCTAGACCACACTTTCGTGTCAGCGACACTCGTTGGGAATGTCACTGTCAGGCTCTCGTTTGCTCTTGCGCTCTTCTTCGGGTTTCCGACCCGAATGAGAGAACCTTCGGGCGCGCTCGATATCTTTTCGAGCGCGTACCGCCCCAGTCAAACTGCCCGGCTACCGGTGTTCTCCTCCCGGAGTGAGAGTCGCAGTCACTGACGGATAGTATTTCAATGGCGCCTCGGTGGCCCGCTAGCGCGGGTACCTGTGTAGCGGCTCCTATCTATGCTGCACATCAGCGACCACGTCTCAGCGACAGCCTGCAGTAAAGCTCTATAGGGTCTTCGCTTCCCCTTGGGGGTCTCCAGACTCCGCACTGGAATGTACAGTTCACCGGGTCCAACGTTGGGACAGTGACGCTCTCATTGATCCATTCATGCAAGCCGCTACTGAAGCGGCAAGGTACTACGCTACCTTAAGAGGGTCATAGTTACCCCCGCCGTTGACAGGTCCTTCGTCCTCTTGTACGAGGTGTTCAGATACCTGCACTGGGCAGGATTCAGTGACCGTACGAGTCCTTGCGGATTTGCGGTCACCTGTGTTGTTACTAGACAGTTGGAGCGTCCGAGTCACTGCGACCTGCCCTGTGAGGGGCAGGCATCCCTTCTTCCGAAGGTACGGGACTAACTTGCCGAATTCCCTAACGTCGGTTATCCCGACAGGCCTTGGCTTTCTCCGCCTGAGCACCTGTGTCGGATCTCGGTACGAGTATCACGCTCGTCTTTTCACGGGCCCGAGGTTGGATCGACTTTCGCTGTCTCACTGTTCGTCCGCTTCGTGCCATGACGGCTTCCACGGAGTTTAGTGATTCGACCGGACGACTGTCCGGCTCGATCTACCCCCAGGCGTCGACTTTGAGTGGTGATAGCACTGGAATATTAACCAGTTACCCTTTTGTCCCATTCGAGTTACGGTGGGACTTAGGATCGGCTAACCCTCGGCTGATTGGCAGTGCCGAGGAACCCTTGCTCATTAGGCCGTCGGGGTTTTCACCCGACTCTCGCTGCTACTGTGACCAGAATTTTCGTCACTGAGCGGTCCACGACGAGTTCTCACCCGTGCTTCCACCCGCTCAGAGTGCCGACCTACTGGATTACTCTGTAAGAGTACCGCCGGGTCTCGGAAGTGGACTTGAGCCCCGATCATTTTCGACGCCTCAAACCTCGGCCGGTAAGCTGTTACGCTTTTCTTAGAGGGTTGCTGCTTCTAAGCTCACCTCCCGGCTGTTTAGGGCTCGAGACTATCTTCGATTGCACTTAGTCCACATTTTGGGTCCTTAACCCAGCTCTGGGTTGTCTCCCTTACGGTTCACAGGCTTACCCCGCAAACCGGACTCCCAGCTTCTACGACGTTCGTAAGTTCGGAGTTTGACAGGGAGGCCGACTCCTCTCGGAGGCGGGTCTCCCAATCGGTCGCTCTACCTCACGAACTATCTCTGCTGAGGTCATGCTTCGACATGTTTCGGTCGGAACCAGCTGTTGCCGAGTTCGATGGGCCTTTCACCCCTACACATGGGTCACGAGAGGGTATTGTAGGACACCAACTCTAACAGGCCTCCACGTGGCTTTCGCCACGCTTCACCTTGCCCCCGTGTAGATCACTCGGTTTCGGGTCGTACCCACTCGGCTCCCCGCCCTTGAAGACGGTGACCCTGGCCGTGAGGCTGCGGTCGTATCGGTTTCCCTGTGCCTTCCTCGATAATCGAGTTAGACTCGCCGAATAGGTACACTCTCTGGTTCGTTTTTCAAAACGCACGACGCGACATCGGCTCCCCTCAAGTCCTACTGCGGAATCGCTTCCGGGTCGTTTGTTGAGGGGCCTTTCATGCCCCGTCGTTCCATCGCCACCTGATTTCAAGCTCTATTGCACGGTCCTTCTCGGAGTGCTTTTCAGCGTTCGCTCACGCTACTTGTTCGCTATCGGTCTCGAGGAATGTTTAGTCTTGGCTGAGGATGCCAGCCATGTTGACGAGGGATATCCGACCCCCGCTACTCTGGAGTTGACCCACGACCGCTCGTCGACGATACGGGGTTGTCACCCTGTATCACGCTTCGTTCCAGAAGACTTCTCGTCGATGATTGGTCGATGGTGGTCAGTCCGAACACCACATTGCCCGTGAGGGCTTCGGTTTGGACTGTGTCGTCTTCACTCGCCGTTACTAACGACATCGCGGTTTGCTTTCTTTTCCTGTCGGTACTAAGATGTTTCAGTTCCCGACGTTCCCCATTGCGCAAAGGCAATTGTGAAGGGATTCCCATTAGGAGATCCTCAGTTCTTGGCTTCCATGCAGCTCCCTGAGGCTTATCGCAGCTTGGCGCGTCCTTCTTCGGTTCTCGAGCCGAGCTATCCACCAGATGGCAAAGTAGCCATACGATGGTATAGTGATGGACACTGTAATCCGTTCGAGTCAATCGAACGGGTCCAGTGGACGTCTGGATTGCACGTACACACGGTTTCATGACACGTGCCGGAGTGAATGGTCACGTGTTCAACCCTTCCCACCCGCGCTTGCACGGGGTGGTGCATCGGTCTTGCTTCGGAGTTGAATCGAGTGGCGTCTCCCACTTAAGGGACACGGTCTTCGATTCACTCCGAGTGATGGACCCACAGGGATTCGAACCCTGGGCATCCTCCTTGCAAAGGAGGCACTCTACCACTGAGCTATGGGCCCACTCCCAGTCGTCGACCGAATTGAGTCGAGAGCTGGGAGCGTCTTTGTGGAGCCAACGTAGTTCTGAGGTGCCCGACCGAGCGATGGTCGTCGGCGATCTCGGACGCGTGCAATGAAAGGTGTGCCAGGCGCGTCGGCCTGGTCACGGGTCAGTAGGAGGTGATCCAGCCGCAGATTCCCCTACGGCTACCTTGTTACGACTTAAGCCCCCTTGCGAAGCCCAGATTCGACTTTCGTGTGAAAGCCTCATCCGGACCTCACTCGGGTGCTTTGACGGGCGGTGTGTGCAAGGAGCAGGGACGTATTCACCGCACTCTTCTGAAATGCGATTACTACCGAATCCAGCTTCATGTGGGCGAGTTTCAGCCCACAATCCGAACTACGACCGGGTTTCTGAGATTACCGTCCTCTTTCGAGGTTGGAACCCTTTGTCCCGGCCATTGTAGCCCGCGTGTTGCCCAGCACATTCGGGGCATACTGACCTACCGTTGCCCGTTCCTTCCTCCGTGTTAGCCACGGCAGTCTCCTTAATGTACCCAACCACCCGGGGGTGTTGCTGGCAATTAAGGATGCGGGTCTCGCTCGTTGCCTGACTTAACAGGACGCCTCACGGTACGAGCTGACGGCGGCCATGCACCTCCTCTCAGTAGCTCAACATAGAGGTCATCAACCTGATGATCATCGCTACTGTCGATGCTGGTGAGATGTCCGGCGTTGAGTCCAATTAAACCGCAGGCTCCTCCGGTTGTAGTGCTCCCCCGCCAATTCCTTTAAGTTTCATCCTTGCGGACGTACTTCCCAGGCGGCCTGTTTAGCGGCTTCCCTACGGCACAGCACCCACTCGTAGTGGGTGCCACACCTAACAGGCATCGTTTACGGCTAGGACTACCCGGGTATCTAATCCGGTTCGAGACCCTAGCTTTCGTCCCTCACTGTCGAGTCCGTCTTCCCAAGGTGCTTTCGCCATCGGCGGTCCGTCCAGGATTACGGGATTTCACTCCTACCCCGGACGTACCCCTTGGGTCTTCCGGCTCCAAGCCGTGTAGTTTTCACCGGACGTCCATCCGTTGAGCGGATGGATTTCCCGATGAACTTACGCGGCCAGCTACGGACGCTTTAGGCCCAATAAAATCGGTCATCACTCGAGCTGCCGGTATTACCGCGGCGGCTGGCACCGGTCTTGCCCAGCTCTTATTCGTGAACCTCCTTACGGTTCACAAAAGCGAGGACTGTATGCCCTCGCACTCGGGGTCCCCTTGTCGCACTGTCGTGCAGTGTAAAGGTTTCGCGCCTGCTGCGCCCCGTAGGGCCCGGAATCTTGTCTCAGATTCCGTCTCCGGGTTCTTGCTCTCACAACCCGTACCGATTATCGGCACGGTGGGCCGTTACCCCACCGTCTACCTAATCGGCCGCAGCCACATCCTACAGCGCCGGAGCGTTTCTGGTACTCGGCATTCCAGCGTGGGTACGGTATGAACTATTAGCCTCAGTTTCCCGAGGTTATCGTTCTCTGTAGGGTAGTTTGGCCACGTGTTACGGAGCTATCCGCTACGAGTCTGAACTCGTACAACTAGCATGGCTAAATCGGACCCCGATAGCAATGACCTCCGGCAGGATCAACCGGAATGTTCCTGACCCGAATGGGTCAGGGGGTGGCGGGATTTGCTCTCTGACGAGAGCGAATCACCGTTATAGGTATTGCATGGTCCGAGTTCGGCGACGGGACCGTCGGTCGGTCGGGTGTCACCGAACTACGTTGGCTCACATCAGATTCCGTCTGTACGGCGGACCGCAGGGGCGGAATCCTCATTTCCTTCGGACCTGAACCAATGCGATTGTCGGGTATAAACCCGTCGAATCTCGTTGGCGGTCCGTGATTGGTGACCGGCTTGAACGGCCACCGAACCACACTGCGTCTTGCTGCATTTCTATTGAGTGGTACGTAGAACTTAACGCTGTTGATTCACTCCTATCTACGAAAAATATCCACAAATTCGAGTTACCGTTCAACGTGGTACTCACCGGCACGGTACAGATCAGTTCTCAGTCGATGCGACACCGTAGCACTCGGCGGGTGGAGAGCGGATGGACGCGATAGTAATATTATCATTCGCACGCATGTGTGAGACAAGATTCGTGTCGGTTTATAAGGCCGGGGCGAGGAAACCAGACCGAACAATGACGACGCCGGCAGATTCAATCGAGATACAGAACGTAGTCGCATCGACTGGTATTGGACAAGAGCTCGACCTGGAGGCGCTCGCAGAGGACCTTCCCGGGGCGGATTTCAATCCGGATAACTTCCCCGGTCTCGTCTACCGGACGCAGAATCCGAAGGCGGCCGCACTCATCTTCCGCTCCGGGAAGATCGTCTGTACTGGTGCCAAGAGCATCGACGACGTCCACGAGGCGCTCGGGATAATATTCGAGAAACTCCGTGACCTGCGTATTCCCGTCGAGGAGAGCCCCGAGATCACCGTCCAGAACATCGTCTCCAGTGCGGACCTCGGCCACAATCTCAACCTCAACGCGCTCGCGATCGGTCTCGGTCTCGAGGACGTCGAGTACGAACCCGAGCAGTTCCCGGGACTCGTCTACCGTATGGACCACCCGGAGGTCGTCATTCTGCTGTTCGGGAGCGGGAAAATCGTTATCACGGGCGGCAAACGAACCGACGACGCCGAGACAGCGGTCGAAGAGATCGTCGAACGAATTCAGAACCTCGGTCTACTCGGCTGACCGACGACGAACGCGTCGACGACGCTATCACGCGAGACGTGACCGGACCCTGCGAGGCGACCGGAGGAGGTCGGCCGCAGCATCGTCTCGGACAAAACCGTCAAATACGGGGGGCAAAAAGAGTCGAGTGGATGACCGCACGCGAGGATATCGCGTTCCTCGTCGGTTCGGCGAGTCGAGTCGCTGTACTCGAACAACTCCAGCGCACGCCACAGCGACCGATAGAACTCGCGGAGACGTGTCCCTGCACGCGCGAGACCGTTCAGCGCGCCCTCGCGGGGTTCACCGAACGAGGGTGGGTCGAGAAGCGTTCGCCGCAGTACCATCTCACACTCGGCGGTGAACTCGTGTTGGATCGGTACCACGCGCTCGTCGAAGCGAACGAGGACGCGAGACGCATCGCTCCGTTCGCCGCGAACGTCTGCGACTCGCTCACCGACCTCTCACACGAGGTGTGCCAGCGCGCGACGATAACCGTCGGAACGTCGGAGGACCCACACGCGCCCATCCACCGATTTCTCTCCGTGCTCGGCACGGATTCCGTCGGCCGGTTCCGCGGGATGACACCCATCGTAAGCCGAGTGTTCAACGAGGCGGCAGCGCGCGTCATCGCACCGAACACCGAGATGGAACTGGTCGTCGACACGTCAGTGCTCGAAGCCTCGCCCGCGGTCGACCCGGAGGCGACCGAGCGAGCGGCCGAACTCGACCAGTTCTCGCTGTATCTATCGCCCTCGCCGATCGACGTCGGCCTCGCGTTGTTCGACGGTTACGCGTGGTTGGGCGCGTACGACACCGGAAACCTGGTCGCGTGCCTCGACGGCGACGACCCGGAACTGGTCGAGTGGGTAGAAAGCGAGTACCAGAGTGTCCGCGAAACGGCCAGCGAGGTCGATCCGGTCTCGACGACGCTCTCGGAGTAGCGGGAGAACGGTTGGCGGAGACGGTGACGTCGGCACCCGAGTCGAGGCCGGTGTGATGGCCCCCGTCACGCGTGATGGTTTCGGGTACATAGTCAGTGAGAAAATATATAACAGCCTCCGACGACGAGCAAAACGCAGTCACCGTTCGCTGACCAGTTTCGGCCCTCCCACCGATTCAGAGCGCGGAGACGACTACGAGTCGCCGTTTTCGGTCAGAACTTCTTTCACTACTTCGGGATTTTCGAGTAGTTGGTGTTTCGTGTAGCTGCCCTCGGCGCTGCCGCCGCTGTGTTTCGACTGTTCGATGATGTCGAGAAACGCGTGTTCTTTCAGTAAGTCGCGAACGCGACGAAGCGAGAGGCTGTCCGACCCCTCCTGTCGACAGATACTCTCGTAAATCTCGTACACGCGACTGGTCCTGAACCCGTCCTTCCGCTGATTCGACAGCGAGAGAACCGCGAGCGCCTGCAGAACGTAGCGCGAGTGCGGTGTCGACCCGCGGATGAGTTCACGGAAGCGGTCCGTCTCCGCGCGTTCGCGCGCTTGCGTGACGTAGATCTCCTTGACCGTCGGTGCGCCGTTCGACTGCGCAATCTCACCGGCGTATCGAAGGATGTCGATAGCCTTCCGCGCGTCACCGTGTTCGCGCGCCGCGAGTGCCGCCGCCCGTGGAATCGTCGACGGGTCGAGGACGCCGTCGCGGAACGCGTCGCTGCGAGCGTCCATGATATCACGGAGCTGGTTGGCGTCGTACGGCGGAAAGACGAACTCGCGCTCGCAGAGGCTGCTCTTGACGCGTTCGTCCATCCGGTCTTTGTACTGTATCTTGTTGCTGATGCCGATGACGCCGAGTTTACAGTTCTCGATCTTGCCGGCCTCGCCCGCACGCGAGAGTTGCATAAGGATGTCGTCGTTCTCCAGTTTGTCTATCTCGTCTAAGATGATGAGGACGACGTCGTACGTCACGTCCAAGATCCGCCACAGGCGCTTGTAGTACGTCGCCGTGCTGAGGCCCTTGTCGGGGACTTTGATGTCGGTGAGTTCCGACTGGTTGACGCTGTCGGCGATAGTCTGGACCGCCTGCGTCTCGGTCGTGTCCTGCGCGCAGTCGACGTAGGCGAACGTCGCGTTGACCGCCTCCTCGCTCGCAGTTTCGACGAGTCGTTGGGAGACGTACTTCGCACAGAGCGACTTTCCGGTTCCCGTCTTCCCGTAGATGAGGACGTTGCTGGGACTCTGTCCGAAGATGGCGGGGTTCACCGCCGTCGCGAGGTCCGAGATCTCGTCGTCGCGGCCGACGATTCGACCCTCACCCGGCAGGTGGCTGATCTCGAGTAGCTCTTTGTTGGCGAATATCGGGTCCTCGCGCGTGAAGAGGTCGTCCCCTGCGTCCGGCATACCCGAGCACACCACGTTTCCGGTGAAATGGTTTCGGATTTCCGACCGTCGACACACACACCACGTTTCCGGTGAACGGGGTCAAAGGTGAGGAGAGGGTCCACACGAAACGGGGGTTTCGGTTCACCGGAAACGAGGTGACCCCTCCCTTCCCGGAAGATTCCAACCGGCGGGGGTCGCGAACTACAGGTGCAACGACGGAGGTGAACGTTCGGAGGATCGGAGTAAACAGTGAGTACAGGGAACGAGAAACGAGGAGTACAGAATGTGATGGGTTCAGACCGGGCAACGACTACGGAGATTAGAACCAACGACTACGGAGATTAGAACTCAACATCTCGGGAGGACGGCCGGAGGCGAATCGAACCGTCGAGCCAGCTGGTCCGATGCTCCCTGCACCGGTCGCACACGAAGTGCGTCGTCGGTCTCTGCGGTACGTCGTCGGTCTCTGAGAGTTCTTCGTAAACTACCCGCAGAACGCTTCACCGACCGTCGATTCATCTGGAACCCGTTCGCAACCTCACTCGATAGAACTACTGCAACCGATTTACTGGACTGTTGTAGGTTACGTGTGATAAATCAGTAGGTTATCGAAGCGGCTCTCATCGACAGACCACCGGCAAATATCCCCCAGAACGACAACCGTCCCTCCCCCTCTCGTTCGGTGCACCGTTTCCGAGCGACGTTTCTTCCCCGTTCACCGGAAACGTGGTGTGTCCGCGCCCGCCTGGACACTCGTGCACCTATTCCCGTTTAATCGTAAAACACCACAGTTCGTCCTCCGAACTGTAGAACGTCACCTCTCGTCGGACGCTACGGATTCTTCCTCGATACGCTTTCACCGGAAACGTGGTGTGCGACACTCTGGCTTACTCGTACCTACTCGCATCTACTCGCACCTACTCGAACACTCGTGCTTGCTCGTACTTGCTCGTGCTTGCCCGCACTTGCCCGCGGACACCCGGTTTCTCACTCTCGCGTGTTCCGTAACGAGTCTCTGGTACCGACAGCCTCTGGTACTGACAGCCTCTGGCACCGACAACCTCTGGTACTGACAGCCTCTGGCACCGACAACCTCTGGTACTGACAGCCTCTGGCACCGACAACCCCTGGTACCCACAACCTCTGAGTCTACAACGAGTCTGTGACAGACCACTCCAAGTGGATACACTCCACTGTGCGACGCCGTGCGCAGCGTCTCAGAGCGGACACCAGTTCTCGCCGAGGCAATATCAGATTTCACCGGAAACAAGGTGTCTGTCAAACGTAGATACAGAGACCTCCTCGACTTTCACCGGAAACTCGGTGTCTCTCACACTCTCCCCGGCATCTACTCGAAATTCACCGGAAATTCGGTGACGGTCGACCTTGTACGTGAGAGGTCGACTGCGGTGTGGAATCGCGTGTCCGGGCTTCTACTGCGGTCCGTCACAATCTCACATTCACCGGAAACGCGGTGTGGGACACGCTCGTCGGGCCGCGCCCGTCGCCGCGGTTCTCTACCCACAGACACGGAGCCGTACACCGTACTCGTGACCCTCTCGACGGTGTTTCACTGACTGCCGGTGGGCGTAACAGTCAATATCGGGCGGAGGTATACGTGTCAACAGTGGCCACTCGACACGGCGGTCAACGCGTCGAATCGCCGAGCATCCGCTCGAAAAGAACGCCACACGACCCGCCGCTCAGAGACCCGACTCTCTACGCGCTCACCGACCATTTCCGCGAGCGACTGCGACAGCCGGGTCGATACGTCTCACTCTCTACGGTGAGCGACGCCATCGAGTACGGACAGCTTCGGTGGAACCGGACCGAGGGGTGGCGATTCGCCCTCGTCCGCAACGGCGTCCGGTTCCTCGTCGTCGTCGGCGACACGGAGACGACCTCGCCGGTCGTGGTCACCGCGTGGACCGAAATCGACGATTGGGACGAGGCGATGGCCGCAGACCGCTGGACGGTCGACGACGTTCACACGATTCGTCTCAGAGCCGCGCTCAGCGAGGAGTCCGACTGCCGGATTCCGTCACGCATCCGTCCGCGAATCGTCGAACGCCCGTTCGAGATGGGCGAACACCGACTCACGACCGCCGCAGGCGACGGCCACGTCGAGTGTTGCGACTGCCGAGGTCGGTTCCGGTCGAAACGACAGTTGCTCACGACCGCCTGTCGTCGGGGCTAAGCGCATCCCACAGTTCGCGACCCTGTCGTCGGGCGTTTACCACGCCGCTGCTTGGACATCGCCGTTTCGACATCTCGACGGTACCGCCGTTTCCACATCCCGACGGTACCGCCATTTCGTGCGTTCGATTGCGCGATCATCCCGACGTTCGAGGATTCAGTATTGTTGACAATCAAGACCCCGAGAGTGTCCGGTGGAGGCTCTACAAGCGGAAATATAACTACTCAGAGTACGAACGTACGGTATCGTCCGCCGAGGGGAGGATGAGCCTCGGAGGCGGGAGAGCTCACTATGCGAAAACCAGCATTCGGGAGAGCAGCAACACGAACACGACGGGCAGTGTTGCGAGTCGTCTGGCCGGCCGTCGAGTCGGTTCGCTCGGGAATCGACTGGACCGAGACTCGACTCGCCTCGGAGCGGTCGAGTCGGTCCTGGCAGCGCGTCTGGCTCACGCGAAACGAGGTACGGTGGCGCAAGGCCGGCACCGTCGTCGAGTGTTTCGGCGTCGCCGACGGCTACCTCGCGACCGTCGAGTACACCGACAGGGACGTGACGTGGCAACTCACGAAAGGACCCGTTCCGCTCGCCAGTGCACTGGCCGTCAGCGCCCTCTATCTCCAGTACGAAGTGACGCCGCACGTCGACACCGACGGTCGGATGTTCGTCGCCGTCGTCGACGGCCGCCCCGTCGAAGCGTTCCGGAACTTCGCGGAGAAACCGTTCGAGTACAGCTATCTCGACGGCTACAGTTCGCTCGACGAACTCCCGAACTGGCTCGACCGGACCGATATCGAATCCGTCTACAGCCGACTCGAAAAACGGCACCGACGCGAACTCCCGCCGGAGTGAGAACCCCGGTCTGACCGACTGTCGGATATTGTCTATGACTCTCGTCGTGCATCCGATTCCCGAAAAGTCACTTCTCTCCGAGCGTTGGCGCCAGAAAAATCGCTTCCCCCGAACGTCGGCTCCAGAAGAACGTCGACCCCAGAAGAACGTCGACTCCAGAAGGGTCACTCCTTTTCGAGTGTCGACCCCCGAGTCCCGCGTGTCGGTCACGCCGTCGACCGGCCCGACGACGACACCTTCGGACTCGCGGACGTGAAGTTCCGCCCACGGTGCGCGGTCATATCGACTCAGTTTCGAGAGAGTCGGAAGCGGTTTTCCGTCGGCGTTCCTACCAGGGACGATGACCGACGACCACGGCGATGAGAGCCGCCGAGACGCGGTATCGACGCCGCCGAGCGCCGACGGCGCCGACGGTGACAACGAAGACGACTCCGTCACCCTCGACTCCTTCTACGATGCGCTGCAGGCCGAAGGGCGACCAGTCGTCACCGCACAGCAGGTCGCTCGCCGACTCGACGTCTCGCAGGCTGACGCCGTCGACGCGCTCGACGCGCTCGCCGGCGCCGGAACCGTCCAGCGCGTCGACGTCGAGTCCGACCCAGTCGTTTGGTATCCGACGCAGTGGAGCGACGTCGCCGCGCGCGAACGGGTCATCCTCTTCCCCGAACGCCGCGAAATCGTCGTCGACCGACCCGAGCAGTACACCCGCGCGCAACTGTCGCAGTTCGCGCACCTCGTCGATACGACCGGCGGCGACACCGACGAACGCGGCTACCTCTACACGATTCGGACCGAGGACGTCTGGCAGGCCCCCTTCGACGAGTTGGACGGCTTGCTGCGGAGCATGCGGTCGGTGCTGCCGCGGCGCTCGCCGCACCTCGAGGAGTGGGTCGAACGGCAGTGGAAACGCGCCCACCAGTTCACCCTCAAAACCCACGAGGACGGCTACGTCGTCCTCGAAGCGGCCAACGAGGACCTGATGGGTAACGTCGCTCGCGAGAAGCTCACCGAACAGCACCTCCACGCCCCGATCTCCGACACCGAGAGCTGGGTCCGCGAGGGGGAGGAGGCGGCTATCAAACGCGTCCTCTACGAGGCCGGCTACCCCGTCACGGACGAGCGCGACCTCGACACCGGCGACCCGCTCGAAATCGAACTCGACGTCGAGTTACGCGACTACCAGCAGAACTGGGTCGACCGCTTCGTCGACCAGCGGTCGGGCGTCCTCGTCGGCCCACCTGGCAGCGGCAAGACCATCGCCGGCATGGGGGTGCTCGCGGCCGTCGGCGGCGAAACCCTGATTCTCGTTCCGAGCCGGGAACTCGCCGGCCAGTGGCGACAGGAACTGCTCGAACACACGACGCTCACAGACGCGCAGATCGGCGAGTATCACGGCGGGACAAAGGAGATTCGACCGGTCACTATCGCCACCTACCAGACCGCGGGGATGGACCGCCACCGCCAACTGTTCGACTCGCGCGCGTGGGGACTCATCGTCTACGACGAGGTCCACCACATCCCGAGTCGCGTGTTCAGACGCAGCGCCGACCTCCAGACGAAGCACCGACTTGGGCTGTCGGCGACGCCGATCCGCGAGGACGACAAGGAAGAGGACATCTTCACGCTCGTCGGCCCGCCCATCGGCACCGACTGGGGGAAACTGTTCGACGCCGGCTTCGTTCAGGAACCGGAAGTCGAGATTCGGTACGTCCCGTGGACCGACGAGATGGCCGAAAACGAGTACCGAAGCGCCGACGGCCGCGAGCGCTACAAACTCGCGGCGCTCAACCCCGCGAAAGTCGACGAGGTTCGCCACCTGCGCGGACAGCATCTGGACGCGAAAGCCCTGATTTTCGTCGATTGGCTCGAACAGGGCGAGGCGCTCGCAGACGCGCTCGACGCGCCGTTCATCAGCGGCGAGATGCCGCACTACCGCCGCCAACAGCTCCTCCGGCAGTTCCGCGACTCCGACGGGGACCTGCGGACGCTCGTCGTCTCCCGCGTCGGCGACGAGGGTATCGACCTCCCGAACGCCGAGGTCGCTATCGTCGCCTCCGGTCTCGGCGGGTCACGGCGACAGGGCGCACAGCGCGCCGGCCGGACGATGCGGCCCGCGGGCAACGCCCTGGTGTACGTGCTCGCCACCCGCGGGTCGCCGGAGGAGGACTTCGCCGAGCGCCAACTGCGGCATCTCGCGGAGAAAGGAATCCGCGTCCGTGAGTCGGGTGCGTGGCCGACCGGCGGCGAGGAGTAGGACCCCGGCGAACCGACCCGCCGCGCGTTGCCGTCGCACCACTGATTTCTACCGAGACGCCTCCCGTACCGACCGGGGTCCGACGCTGTCACTTCGCACGACGCAGTTCGAGAATCGAACGGAGCTATCCGAGCGACTCGCGGCATCCGAGTTAGCGTTCCGACGACTCGTCTTCCTCGGCCGAGTCGCAGTCGGTCAGTCCCGATTCGACGTTCTCGTCGTCCCGCCGTCCCTCGACGTGTTCACTTTCTTCCGCACCGTTCTCGTCTGTCTCGTCTCGGCGTGTGTCCGCTCCGTCTCGTTCGGCGTCACTGAGGGAGATATCGATTCGACCTTCGGCCCACACGGTCACTGTCCGTCCATCGAAGTCGAACGTGAGGTGCCCGTTTCGTTCGGCGGTCGTTCTGGAATCCCGCTGGAAAATCGTATCTATCGCATCGGGGTCGACCGTCCCGTACAGCGGTTCGATGTCGTTGGTGTCTCTGCCTTCGATTTCCGCTAGCGCGCCGACGAGCACGATGCTCGGAACGTCCCGCGCTCGGTCGAACTCGACGCTGTACTGGTTCCTCTCGGGGTCGTAGCTGATGTCTCTCTGTCTATCTCCGCCTGACTGCCCGGACATTTTTATTTCTCAAACCCTCACCTTTACAGAAAGGCTCCAGATATATAACCGGAGCGCCTAATCACGCAAATAACGCTCGACCGCTCGAACGCTCGATTGACAACCTCCTTTTTGGGGGACGAATCTATCTTTTCTGCCGCCGCCCGCGCCGTTCGCTTTCGTGCGACGGTCAGACGATGAGACAGTCAGATAATCTTATAATCGGGTTTTCTGACAGTGATATAATCTGATAACCAGATGGTCCGATAGTCAGACGGTCAACACCCTACGCGAGGGCTGTCCGGTCGACACCCTACACGCGGGGATTGTCCGGTCGACACCCTACACGCGGGGATTGTCCGGTCGACACCCTACGCGGGGCTGTGACGGTCGATATCTACGAGAGTGCCGCTTCGAGCGCGTCCATCGCTCGGTCGACCTTCTCGATATCCGCTCCGTGGCCCATGTGGCCGACGCGGATGACGTCGTCGGCGAGGTCACCCAGCCCGGTCGAGAGAATCACGTCGTGTTCCTCGGCCAGCGTGCGTTGCAACTCGCTCGCTCGACCCGGGACGTGAAACGCCGTCACCGTCGGCGAGGGCCGTGCGCTGTCGGCGAACAGCTCCAGACCCATCTCCTCTCCGCGCTCGCGACACACCTCCGCGGCGGCGACGTGGCGGTCGTACACCGCGTCTAACCCCTCTTCGAGGAGCAGGTCGACGGCGGCGTCGAGCGCCGCGACGTTCGCGGTCAGATGCGTGTAGGGGAACTCCTCGCTCACGTCGCGCCACGGCAGGAAGTTCGTGTACAGCGACGAGGGGTCGCGAGCCTCCATCGCCGCCCACGCCTCGTCGCTGATGGCGGCCGTCGTCAGCCCCGGCGGCGCGCTGAAGCACTTCTGCGACCCGCCGAGGCACACGTCGATACGCTCCGTCGGGACGGGCGTCCCGCCGAGCGACGAGACGGCGTCGACGACGGAGAGCACGCCGTGGTCGTCGAGCGCGTCCAACACGGGTTCGAGGTTCGTGAGCGTCCCCGTGGGCGTCTCGCAGTGAACCATCGTCGCGAACTCGAACGGTTCGTCCAGCTCCTCGCTCCGTTCGAGCGCCGCCTCCACGGCGTCGACGTCGAGCGCCTCCGTGTGTTCGACGCCGACGAGCGTCGGTTCTCCGCCGTAGTTCTCCACGAAGTCGACGAACCCGTCGCCGTAGAGTCCGTTCGAGATGCAGAGCACGCGGTCGCCGGGTTCGACGAGCGAGGCGACGGCGGCTTCCAACCCCAGAATCCCCTCGCCGCCGGGGACGACGACGTCGTGGTCGGCGTCGTACACCTCGGCGAGTTTCTCGCACAGGCCCTCGTAACGGACGCGGAAGCGCTCCTCCACGTCGGGGTTCGGCTGCTCGCGCGCCATCGCGCGTCGAACGGGTTCCGGAACGGCGGTCGGACCGGGCGTGAGTAGCATACTCGTGTCTCCGCGCTTCGGAACTTTAGCCCGTCGGTGGCGGCGGCGATTTCGCCCTCCACTCCGTTCGTCCTCCCCCTTTATCCGCCATCCTCGCGTCGGCCGCGACGGGAAGACACATGTCCCGCCCGTTCGCAGAGTGGGCCATGACCGGCAAGTTCACGCCCGACGACCTCGCCGCCTACGTCTTCTCGCGGACGGGCGCACCGAACGACGACCTACTCGTCGGCCCGGCGTTCGGCGAGGACGCCGCCGCCGTGCGAGTCGGCGGCGAGACGCTCGTCGTCAGCACCGACCCGATCTCGCTGGCCGCCGAACGAATCGGGACGCTCGGCGTCGCCATCGTCTCCAACGACGTGGCCGCCTGCGGCGGCGTTCCGGAGTGGCTGACCTGCACGATTCTCCTGCCCGACGACGACCCGGCGCTGCTCGACACCATCACCGCTCAACTCGACGCCGAAGCGAACCGGCTCGGTATCACTATCGTCGGCGGTCACAGCGAGTCCGTCTCGGCGCTCTCCCGACCGCTTCTCTCGCTGACCTGCGCCGGCGCCGCCGACCGGTACGTCTCGACCGGCGGCGCGCGACCGGGCGACCGAGTTCTCCTGACCAAGGCCGCCGGTATCGAGGGAACCGCCGTGCTCGCGTCGGACTTCGCCGACGAGTTCGACCTCCCCGCGGACCTCGTCGCCGACGCGACGTCGTTCTTCGACGACCTGAGCGTCATCCCGGACGCGGCGGCGCTCGAACCGTTCGCGGCGGCGATGCACGACCCGACCGAGGGCGGCGTCGCCGCCGGTCTCACCGAGATGGCCGTCGCCAGCGACGCCGTGCTCTCGGTCGACCCCGGCGACGTTCCCATCCGTCCCGAGACCCGCCGACTCTGCGACGCAGCGGACGTCGACCCGCTCCGGGTTCTCGGGTCGGGCGCACTCGTCGCCACCGTCTCCGAGACAGCCGTCGACGAAGCGCTGGCGGCGCTGAGTGACGCAGGTGTCGACGCCGCGGAAATCGGCACCGTCGAGCGGCCAGAAGACACGGACCACGAAGCGGCTGGACTCCGCCTCGGCGACGAGTTCCTCGCGTCGCCGCCGGCGGACGACATGTACGCGCTTTGGGACTGAGTTCCCGC
Organism: Haloprofundus sp. MHR1; assembly: GCF_005155585.1. Classification (NCBI taxonomy): domain Archaea; kingdom Methanobacteriati; phylum Methanobacteriota; class Halobacteria; order Halobacteriales; family Haloferacaceae; genus Haloprofundus; species Haloprofundus sp. MHR1. The sequence continues at coordinate 38,010 of NZ_CP039833.1, read as the reverse complement.
AGCGCCCGTCCGAATCGACTCAGAACTCTTCGGGTTCCTCCCACCGCGCTTCGGGGTCGACCGGTTCGACGGCCCGGCGAATCTGTTCCTCCGTGTAGTCGATGTCGTCTAACACCATGGCGAGGCGCTGCCAGCGCGCGCTCAACTCGCTTTCTCCCTCGGGGCCGACGCGCGCGCCGCGGGTTTTGAAGAACTCCGTTCCCCGCCCGCGTTTCGACCCCTCGCCGGTGTGACCGTCGAAGACGGCGTCGAACGTCCCGCCGGCTTCGAGGTCGCCGACCGGGAAGTCGTGGGCGGGGTCCTCGCCGCGTTCGCGCGCCGCCGCCCGCTCCTCGGCGACCTTTCGGAAGTACTCGTCGGCGTTCGACGCCTCGCGGGTCGACGGGGCGCGCGCGGCCGCCAGCGCGGCGTGGATGGCGCAGAGGCGGCCCTCCCACGAGTCCATCGACCACCGGTCGGTCGCGAGCTCCTCGTAGCGCTCGATGGTCAGCGCCACCTCGTCGCCCGCGCGGAGGTCCTCGACGACGTAGAGGTTGAGGCGGTCCCAGAGGTTCCAGCCGAACCCCGAGCGCGCGAGCTCCCACGCCGCCCACGCGGCGACCTCCTCGTCGGACCGCCTGACGGCCTTCTGGAGCAGACTCGACACGACGTACCGGCTGTAGCCGCCGTCGGTCTCGTTCTCCGCTTTCTCCTCGCCGAAGTCGTTTTCCCCGGTCGCTTCCGGCGGCGTGTTCGCCCGGAGGCTCCCGTCGGACCCGAACGTCGCCTGTCGCTCGTCGGTCATGCCGAACCGACGGCGCGGCGACGTAATCAACGCTCTGCACTCGGGTCGCCCGCGGGAGATTTCGACCGGTGTAACTACCGTTAAGTCGCTTCCGCAAGACCGTCCACGAGAACCGTGATTCCCGCCTCGCTCGCCGGGCCCGCGCCGCTTTCGGACCGTCTCTCGCCGGCGCGTCGGCGATGACCGACCCGATATCGAACGAGACGCTCTTGGAATCCGCCGAGCGACTCTGCGAGACGTACCGAGAGGCGGCGACCGAGCGCCTCCGCGACGGCGACGTCGCCGTAGTCGACGCGGCCGAGAGATGGACGGCGTTCGTCCGGCACCACCACGGCGCGGTGTTCTACGCCACCGACCGAGCGGCCGACGCCGCGGCACTCGAGGACCGAGCAGCCGACGCCCCGACGGAACGCACAGTCTTTCTCGACGTTCTCGCCGCAGATTTCGCCGTTTCACGACTCAGACGTGCGGTCGAATCCGCGTTCGACGCCGACTGTCGGTCGTCGCCCGCACCCGCCTGCGTCGACGTGGACGCCGATTTCACCGTACCCTTCGACGCCGCCCACCGACGGATTCGAGACGACTTCGACGAGGAGAGCGCGGCGCGACTCGCACGACTCGAATCCGCGGAGCCGGCTACCCTCGACTCGCTGGGACCGACCGCCGTCGGCCACCTCTACGAGCGAACCGTCTCCCGGCGCGCGCGACTCTCACTCGGGGAGTACTACACCCCCCGAGGAATCGCCGAACTGGCGCTCCCGGGCGACTGCGCCGACGAGACGGTACTGGACCCCGCGTGCGGTGCCGGCGTCTTCCTCGCCGCGGCCGTCGACCGAAAGCGGGCGGCGCTTTCGGACCTCACGCCCCGAGAGACGCTCGACCGAATCACCTCGACCGTCGTCGGCGTCGACCTCAACCCGGTCGCCGTTCGCTGCGCTCGCCTCGCGTATCTCCTGACGCTGACGCCGCTTCTCGCCGACGTCGACTCGCCGACGGTCGAACTCCCCGTCTACTTAGGGGATTCGTTGGGCCTCGGCGGGGAGTCGGCCGCTCCCGCCCGGACCGCCTCGCCGACGACCGACCTCCGCGCCGACGTGCTCGTCGGGAATCCGCCGTGGCTCACGTGGGAGCGACTCAGCGAACGCGCGCGTTCGCGGTGGCGCGAACGCCACATCGACCGCTTAGGCCTCCTGCCGCGTCGCGGGGCAGAACGGCTGCTCGGCCACGCCAACGACGACCTGTCGGTGCCGTTCGTCTGGGTCTGCATCGAGCGCTATCTCGAAGAGGGCGGCCGCGCGGCGTTCGTGCTCAAACGCGACCTCCGAAGCGGACCGGCGGGGCGACTGCTCAGGCAACTCCGCGTCGGCGACCGCCCGCTCTCGCTGCGCCGCGTCGAGGATTTCGGTGCTCTCGCGCCGTTCGGCGACCAAGTGCGCGCGGCGGCGGCGTTGTACGAGTTCACCGCCGACGCCGACACCGAGTTTCCGGTGAGTTTTCGCACGTGGCGAGCACGGAGCGACCCCGACGCCCCCGCCCCGCCCGCGTTCGACAGTCTCGACGCGATGCACCGGACGCTCGACACCGAGACGACGGGACTCGTCCCCGTCGACGTCGACGACCCCGCGGGCTCCTGGGTCCGCGTCGACGCCGAACGCGCGGCGCTCGGCCCGTGCGCCCACGAGATTCGACACGGGCTCAAGGACGACGCGAAGGCGGTGTTCACCGTCGACGACCGACTGGTGTCGACGCTGGAACTCGACCACCTCTACCCGTACCTCCGCTCGAAACACGTCGTGAAGTTCGGCCTGTTCGGTCACGACCGTCACCTCGTTCCACAGCGGCGCACGAACGAGGAGAACGAGTCGGAACTCGCCCGCGACGCGCCCCGGACGTACGACTACCTCGCGAACCACCGCGAAACGCTCGACGGGCGGGCGTCGACGTGGTTCGACGGCGGACCGTTCTACAACCTGTTCGGACTCGGACCGTACACGTGGGCCGACTACAAGGTCGTCTGGTGCCGCCTCGGATTCAAACCCCACTTCGTCGTCGTCTCGACCGTCGACGACCCCGAACTGGGCGAGAAGACGGTCGTCCCCGGCGACCACTGTATGTTCGTCGCCACCGACGACCGCCGGGAGGCGCACTTTCTCTGCGGGTTGCTCAACTCCGCGCCGTACCAGCGCTGCCTGCGCGAACTCGGCGGCGAGGGGAAGGCCAGCCTCTCGAAAGCGGCCGTCTCGAAGCTCTACCTCCCCGAGTGGCGCGATACTCCCCTCTTTCGCCGCATCGCCGACTGCTCCGAGCGCGCGCACGAAATCGTCCCGGGCCACGTCGACGTGAGCAAGCGCGAGTACAACCGAACGACGATACCCGAACTGGAGGTCGTGACGGGGGAACTCGACCGCGCCGTCGAGCGGTTGCTCGCCGAACGGGATGATAATTCTTAAGTTCGACAGTCGACCTATCTTCGGGTACCGCTCTTAGCTCAGCCTGGCAGAGCAGCCGACTGTAGATCGGCTTGTCCCCCGTTCAAATCGGGGAGAGCGGACTGAACTTTCTCCACTCGCGAGCGGAGCGAGCAGTGGTGAATGTGATGGACTGTTCTCCCCGATTTGGGCCGAGAAGTCGCACCCCGGGAGCGAACGTAGTGAGTGACCCGGAATGTCTTCCGGAGTTCAGATCACCGCGGCTTCGCTTTCGCTCGCCACGAGCCCTCGTTCACTACGTTCACGAGGACGGGGAGAGCGGACTTCTCGACTCCCGTCGAGCGATTTCGTCTCTCGAACCGTCGCCGACCACTGTCGAATCGCCGTCGTTTACTCGGTGGACCGACGAGTGTCCTCGATGACCGACTTCGCCTACGAACACGACATCGAGGTTCGGTTCCGGGACCTCGACCCGCTCGGCCACGTCAACCACGCCGTCTACGCCAGTTACTGCGAGCAGGCGCGCATCCGCTACCTCCGGGAGGTGCTCGGTCTCACCGCCGACGACCTGCCGATGGTCGTCGCCAATCTCGAACTGAACTACCGAAAACCCGTCACCTTCGACGACGACCTCACGGCGGCCGTCGCCGTGACCTCCCTCGGCGAGTCGAGTTTCACGATGACGTACGAACTCCGCGCCGCCGACGTCGTCGCCACCGCCGAGACGACGCAGGTGGTCGTCGACCGCGAGACCAAGCGCCCGACGGCGGTTCCGACCGAGTGGCGCGAGCGACTACGCGAGTACGAACCGTCGCTGGAGTGAGCGCGTTACGCGCCCTCCGAGATTCTCACAATCCGCACAAATCACACAATTTGTGCGAATTGTACAATTTGTACAAATTGTGCAGACTCTACGAACTTCACAGTTTTTAGAATTTGTTGACTCTGACTCGGCGACGTCCTCCGTCGAGCGACCCGTCGGACGAGCTGACGCCACGTATTTATAGCCGACACGATATTCTCGAGGTATGACTCGGAGTGCACTCGAAGACGACTCGGAGACGCTCGCCTCCCGCGCCGGCGAGCGAGTCCTCCACATCGGCCGCGACCGCCCCATCCGAATCAGCGCGGGTCACCGGCTCATGCATCACGACGGGAAATGTAGCCGCCCGCACGGTCACAACTACGAGATTTCGGTCCGCCTCGTCGGCGACCTCACCGAGGAGGGGTGGGTCGTCGACAAAGGCGAGGTCACGGCGGTCATCGACGAGTGGGACCACATGTTCCTGCTCGAAGACGGCGACCCGCTGGTCGAGGCGTTCGCCGACGCCGGCGACGCCGACGCCACCGTCGTCCTCGACGCGCCGCCGACCGCCGAGGTGATGAGCGTCCTCTTGGAGGAGAAACTCGCTGCAGCGCTGCCCGACACCGTGCGCGACGTCGCCGTCGAAGTGAGCGAGACGAGCGAACTCTGCGGCGGCGGATACTGATGCCGGTTTCTTCGCGAGTCGACGGAAACGGGGACGCCCCCGAAGGCGACGCGCTCCCCCTCAACGAACTGTTCGTCTCGCTGCAGGGCGAGGGGAAACTCGCCGGCGTTCCCAGCATCTTCGTCCGGACCAGCGGCTGTAATCTGCGGTGCTGGTTCTGCGACTCCTATCACACCTCGTGGGAACCGACGCACGCCTGGGTGAGTCTCGACGAGGTGCTGGCCGAGATCGAGTCGTTCGACGCCGACCACGTCGTCCTGACGGGCGGCGAACCCCTGATTCACGACGCGTCGGCGACGCTCCTGCGCGAACTCGCCGACCGTGGCTACCACACGACCGTCGAGACCAACGGCACCATCGTCCCGGACGCGCCGGTCGATCTGGCGAGTATCAGCCCCAAACTCGAAAGTAGCACGCCGACGCCCGACCGAGACCCGAAAGGCGACGGCGAGTGGGCCGAGCGCCACGAAGAGCGCCGCATCGACCTCGACGCGCTGGCGTCGCTCGTCGACCGCCACAGTTTCCAGTTGAAGTTCGTCGTCACCGGGCCCGACGACATGCCCGAAGTCGAGTCGCTCGTCGCCGACGTCCGCGAGACGGCGAACACGCCCGTCTACGACGACGACGTGCTGTTGATGCCGGAAGGACAGACCCGCGAACAGTTGGACGGCACGCGCGGCGTCGTCGCCGACCTCGCACTCGAACACGGCTACCGCTACACGCCGCGCGTCCACGTCGACCTGTGGAACGACGCACCCGAGAAGTAACTCCACCGACTCCCCCGACGCTCACTCATGACACCCGACAACTCCGAAAACGCGGATGCGACCCCGACAGACGACGAACCGAACGAAAAACGCGCCGTCGTGCTCCTCTCCGGCGGGATGGACAGCGCGACGACCGCCTACGAGGCGAAGGAACGCGGCTACGAACTCCACTTCCTGCACACTTCTTACGGGCAGAAGACCGAGACCAGAGAGTACGACTGCGCGACGAAACTCGCCGAGGAGCTGGGCGCGCGCGACTTTCTCCACATCGAGACCGACCATCTGAAACGCATCGGGGCGTCGAGCCTCACCGACGACGCGATGGCCGTCGCCGACGCCGACACCGAAAGCGAGGAGATTCCCGACACCTACGTTCCGTTCCGCAACGCGAACCTGTTGTCGATGGCCGTCTCCTACGCCGAAGCCAACGACTGCGAGGCCGTCTTCGTTGGCGCGCACTCCGAGGACTACGCGGGCTACCCCGACTGCCGCCCGGAGTTCTTCGAGGCGTTCGAGGCGATGGTCGACGTGGGGACGAAACCCGAAACCGACATCGCCGTCGAAGTCCCGTTCGTCGAGGACTCGAAGACCGATATCGCCGCCCGCGGCGTCGAACTCGGCGTCCCGTTCGAGCACACGTGGAGTTGCTACCGCGCGGAGGAACCCGCCTGCGGCACCTGCGACTCCTGCGCCTATCGGCTCGAAGCGTTCCAGAACGTCGGCGTCCGCGACCCCATCGAGTACGCCGAGCGGCCGCAGTACGCCGACTGATTTCCCTCGTTTCACCCCGCTCAGTTTCCACCCCGCTCCGTTTCCACCTTGCTCTGTTTTCACCTCGCTCCGTTTCCACCCCGCCGCGTCCACGCGTGCACGCGGTGACTCGAATCGATTCTCTCCGTCGACTCCGGCCCCTCTACCACCCGCCCGTTCCCGAGACCTATCGGTTCTCCGGACTCGGAGAGCCCTTATCGTCCTTTGTGACTTCTGTACGCACATGACACACGTGGCAGTCGTCGGGGGAGGCCCTGCCGGGCTCAGTGCCGCGCTGTTCGCGGCCAAGAACGGGCTCGAAGTGACCCTGTTCGACGCCGACGAGACGCCGATGCATCGCGCACGGCTGTTCAACTACCTCGGCGTCGACGAGGGCGACGGCGTCGACGGCACGACGCTCGTCGGGCGCGCCCGTCGACAGACCGACCGCTACGGCGTCGACCGTCGGAACGAGCGCGTGACGGAACTGCTGAAAGACGGTTCGGAGTTCGTCGTCACGACCGACGAGGGCGAGTGTGCGGCCGACTACCTCGTCCTCGCGTCGGGTCGGGTGCGGGAACTCGCCGCCGACGTGGACTGTGAGCGCGCCGCCGACGGTACCGTGGTCGTCGACACCGATATGCGGACGACCACCCCCCGCGTCTACGCCGCCGGATGGGCCGCCCGCGCGGAGAAGATACAAGCGATTATCTCGGCCGGCGACGGCGCGGTCGCCGCGCTCGACATCCTGAGCGAGGAGACGGGCGAACCGTTCCGCGACTTCGACGTGTCCGGCGAGAACGACGCAAACGCGTCCGACTGAGTCTCCACCGACCGCCCGCCGGACGCCGCATCCGCAACCGGTAAACCCTCGGTGTTCGTCGGGCGTCACGTGCGTTCCGCTCCCGAGGCCCGCGTCTCGCCGCTGGCCGGACTCGTCGTCGCGATTCTGGCAGTTAGCACCAGCGCCATCCTCGTCACGTGGAGCGAAGCGCCGAGCCTCGTCAAGGCGTTCTACCGCGTGCTGTTCACGCTCGCGCTCGTCGCCCCCGTCGCGTTCACCCGAAACCGCGGCGACTTCGCTCGACTGGGTTCCCGAGACCTGTTCTTCGCTGCGGTGGCGGGCGCGGCGCTGGCGCTGCACTTCGCCTCGTGGTTCGAGAGCCTGAACTGGACCTCCGTCGCCGCGAGCGTGACGCTCGTGCAGGCGCAACCGCTGTTCGTCGCCCTCGGCGCGTGGGCGCTGTTGGACGAGCGCGTCACCGGTCGAACCGTCGTCGGCATCGCTATCGCGCTCGTCGGGATAGTCGTCATGTCGCTCGGCGACTTTCTCACCGGTGCCGCAGTCGTCGGCGACGACCCCCTCTACGGCAACGCGCTCGCCGTCGTCGGGGCGGTGACCGCCGCTGGCTACGTGCTCGCCGGCCGCTCGATACGACAGCGCGTCGCGCTGTTTCCGTACGTGACGGTCGTCTACGGCGTCTGTGCGCTCGTTCTCCTCGCGTTGGTCGTCGCCCGCGGCCTCCCGCTTCTCGACTACCCCCGCCGCGAGTGGCTCCTGTTCGCCGCGATGGCGCTCGGACCGGGGCTGTTCGGCCACACCGTCATCAACTGGGCGCTCGCGCATCTGGAGTCCAGCGTCGTCAGCGTCTCGCTGCTCGGCGAACCCGTCGGCAGCACGCTCCTGGCGCTCGTGCTGCTCTCGCAGGTGCCGACGCCCGCGACGCTCGCCGGCGGAGCCGTCGTTCTCGGGGGAATCTACGTCACGACCGGTGCGCGCCGCGCCGACCCGCCCGGCGACGGAGCGCGCGCCGTCGACGACTGAGCGCGCGCAGAGCGCTCGGTGCAGTGTGACCGTATTAGTGCAGTTCCGACCGAGTTGGTGCAGTTTCGACCGAGTTAGTGCAGTTTCAACTCCACGCGCCGCCCGTCCGGGTCGCGGACGTACGCCGCCCAGTCGCGGCCGTACGCGCCGTATCGCTTGTACGGCTCGCCCTCCTCGACTTCGACGCCTTCCTCTCGGAGTTCCGAGAGCAGCGTCTCGATTTCCGCTTCGGTTTCCATCTCGTTCGAGCGCAGCAGGAGGCAGATGTGCTCGCCGCCGACGTCGATGTCGTCGTCGGTCGGCACGAGGTGGATGTGCCGCCCGCCGGCGACGACGGCGACGTACGGCACCTCCCCGGACTCGAATCGCTCGCGGTCGCGAACTTCCATCCCTAACAGGTCGCGGTAAAACGAGAGCGTGCGGTCGATATCCGAGACGCGGATGGCGACGTGGTCGACGTCGACGACGGAGATATCCATACGAAATCATCGACGCGACCCGACAAAACCGTGCGGGGACGGTCGGCGTCGCGTGGCGACGGCGGCGACGTTCTACACTACTCCAGTAGTTGTTTCGTCTTCCGGTGTCGGTACCGGAACATCGGCTCGAAGCCGACGCGGCCGAGCGGACTCGCTCTCCGTCCGAGTTCACCGCCCGGAAGTTCGTACTCGACGGTGTCGGAGACGACGGTCTCGTCCCCGTCCCCGTAGAACTCGTGGGTGTGGACCCACCTCGGGAACGGTCCGCCGATCATCTCGTCGCGGAACCACGGCGAACTGTCCCCCTCTTCGCGGCCGACGACGACGGAGGTCCACCGCTGCTTCGGCGCGACGCCGAGCGGTTGCATCGCCATCCGAATCTCCGTCCCGGTGTCGAGGACATCGGGGTTTGCCTCCCCGTCGGGGCCGCGGACGGCTTCGACGCTGAGACCCATCCACTCGGGGGTCAGCGCTTTCAGCCCCTCGATTCGGGAGTAGAACTCCCACACTTCGTCCAGCGGTGCGGCGACACGGACTCGTCGCTTGTAGACGGCCATCGGTGTCTGAACTACGGGCGTGAGACGCAAAAGGTCGTCCGTGCCGAAGTGGCCGCCACTCGGGTCTCACGCTCACGCGCGGGTCGCGCGGTCGAACGCCGTCTCACGGCGACGAGCCGTCTCCGACAGTCGGCGGCGGACGAACGAAACGGCCAGCGTCGTCAGGACGCCGACGACGAACACGGCGGTGAACGCCGCGTACGACAGGGCGACGAATATCGCTAAAGGGGCGACGGCGAGCGCGACGGTGACGCCGAACGTGGGGTCGGCCGTGGTGGTCGTCTGAGCGGTACTGCGGTGTTGTGACGTGGTGTACATCGGTTGCTTGTAGTCGTGGTTGGTCGTCGGAGACTGGACGGGGACGCGCCAGCGAGAGCGAAGCGGAAGTGGGGCCAAAGCAATGCGAGGACCCATTCGGAGACCGGACGTACCGGTCGCTGGTCGCTCTCGAACGGTAGCGCGTCGACGGAGTCGAGCGGGGTTAGTTCCCGCGCGGCCCCGTCGGTAGGAGTGAGACGCGGAGGACCCCGACTCGCTCGCCGAACGCGCAGCGCGTGCGCTTTCGGTCGGCGTCGGTCGGGATTTCGTAGTTTGGCATGGGTCGTATCCTCCGTGTGTAGACGCCAGCGGGGGCGTCGCAGGTTTCTCTATACTGGGTTGTCACTTAACCGTACTCGGAGTGTGTGACGCATGCCCGCGGTACTGTTAAGTATCCGATCGAATCCGAACGATATTTGTCGTCTGTGGTAAACGTGTCGGTGATGATCCCTCCAACCCCGCTGTTCGGCGCGTTGCCCGGTGGTCCCGAACTGCTCATCCTCTTCCTCCTGTTCCTGCTCATCCCGGTCGGTATCGGCGGATTCGTCTACAGCGACGCGAAACGCAACGGCCTCGACTACGCCCCGGCGTGGGCGCTCGGCGTCGTCGCGCTGTTCTTCGCCGGGTTCTTCCCCGGTCTGCTCGCGCTGGCGGCGTACTTCTACGTGCGCGAGAAGGGCGGTCTGTAGACAAGAGTTATTCTCCCGCGCTGTTATTTCGGGAGCATGACCCCTCCAACCCCGCTGTTCGGCGCACTGCCGGGCGGTCCCGAGCTGACGATTATCCTCCTGATACTCGTCATCCCGATAGGCGCCGGCCTGTTCGTCTACAGCGACGCGAAACGCAACGGCCTCGACTACGCCCCGGCGTGGGCGCTCGGGGTGACGGCGCTGTTTTTCGCCGGGTTCCTCCCCGGTATTCCCGCCTTCCTGGCGTACGTCTACGTCCGCGAGAAGCAGGCGCGCGACGCGTCACCGCGGCCCGGCGCAGAGAGCGAGTGAGCGTGAATCCCGGCGGTCCCGACGCGCCGACTCGGTGGCTGGTCTTCGTCGCGCTCGCGTTCGTCTGCGACCGAGTCGGGAAACTCGTCCCGCAGCGTCGACGCGACGACCGTCGGTGAGAATCGGCGCGCTTCGGCTCAGAGCGTGAACCGCTTCACCGTCGTCCCCGCTGTTTCGAGGTCGGTGTCGGTCGCCGCGGCGACGATTATCTGGTTCTCGCCGTGGGAGATGTCGATCGCCGCCTCGTACGTCCCGTCCTCGGGTTCGACGAGCGCCGTCCCCTCGCTGGTCCGGACTGCGACGACCGCGGCGTCGGTCTCGCCGCTGACGTGAATCGTGTCGCCGCGGAAGTCGGTGTCGACGCGGACCGCCGGCCCCTCGGGTCGCTCGGTTTCGAGGTAGCGCTCGGCGACGACGGTCGGCATCTCGACGGGTCTCCCGGCGTCGATGCCGTGGGCGAGACGGACGAACTGCGCCATGCTCCACGCCAGCGGCGTCGCGGAGCCGGTTCCCTCGCCGAACTGCCAGTTGTACTCGGTCTCCTGGTCGCGGTCCCACACCTGCTCGGCGAGCATCCGCCCGCTGTTGGCGAACGCCGCCATCGTCCGCAGCAGGTTCTCGGGCGCGAGGGGGCCGTCCTCGGTTCCGGCGAGCAGTTCGTACTCGCCGCGCTCGCCGGTGAAGATGGGCCACAGCCGACCCTGTCCTTTGGTCTCGATGGACCACGGCGCGCCCTCCTCGTCGCCGCCCTGCTCGCCGTAGCCGTCGCCGTTGTACCGGTAGAAGGCCGGCCCGTACGGCGTGTCGACGCGGATGGTCTCGTCGACTTCGACCAGCGTGTTCCGAATCACCTCGTCGTCCCACGGCTTGATTCCGAGTCGCGCGAGTTCGAGGAACCCGCCGTCGATTATCTCGCGCTCGTCGAGCGTCGGACCGTTGTTCGCCAACGTCCGCAGGTGGCCCGCCTCGGGGTCGCCGTCGCGCGTCACCCGCACGTAGTACGGCGTGTGGGTGTGTAGCTCGGTCCCCGTCTCGGTGGCGGTCCACGTCTCGACGTTCTCGGTCCAGTCGTCAGCCAGCGCCAACCAGACGAGCGCGTCGTCGGTCCGCCTCTCGTCGAGCGCGATGGCGGCCGCGCAGACGAGCCCGCCGATTTCGGCGGCGATAGAGGAGGGCGAGTAACCCGCCTCCTCCTCCCAGCGCTCCTGGGCCGTCGCGGGGCCGTTTCTGGCGACGTAGTCCGCCGAGCGCTTGACGTTGAGGTAGTCGTAGTCGGTGTCCTCGAAGTCGACGCCGTCCTCGAAGAGCTGGTACGCCATCACCTGCGGGAAGGAGATGTTGTCTATCTGCTCGCCGCCCCAGCGGGTCCGCCCGTCGAGATAGGAGTTCTGCGGGATGAAGCCGTGGTCGTCCTGCTGGTAGTTGTAGACGTACGACAGCGCGTCCTCGGCCGTCTCGAGGTCGCCGACCGCCTCGAAGACCGTGAACACCTGATAGAGGTCGCGCGCCCAGACGAAGTTGTAGCCGTACCCCTTCGCCTCCTCGGCGCTGACCGCCTCGCCCCACGGCACGGACGGCGAGGCGATGCCCGCACCCAGGAACGTCTTGTCCTCGACGGCGCGGAGACCCATCAGACAGCTCTTGTACTGCGCCCTCAGGTCGTCGTCGTCGACGACGCAGCTCGGCAGCTCCTTCGGTTCGAGGAACCCCTCCCACGAGCCGACGTACGCCGACCGGACCGTCTCGTAGCCGCGAGTCAGCGCCCCAGCGGCCTCGCCGAGCGCCGCCGCGGTGTCGGCGTTCTCGCCGAAGCCGAGCGCGAGCGTCTCAGCGAGGTCGGTACCGACGCCGACCCGACCGACGAGGACGATGTTCTCGTCGTCGACGCGGGAGTGCGAGTCGGGCTGTTCGCCGCCCGAAAAGAGGCCGTGGAGGTACTCCGAGCCGGCGACGCCGACGGTCGCCCACTCGAAGCGGTGCGCCGCCGCGAGCGCGAGGGCGACGCTGTACGGTTCGCCCTCCTCGTCGGTCAGAAGCGGGTCGCCGACGTCGTACGCGCCGGCGTCGCGGGCGACGAGGTGGTAGCTGCCGGGCTTGCCGAGTCGCATGCCGCGGTCCTTCGTGCCGGTGTTCGTCAGCGACGTGTCCGCGACGCTGTACAACTGGTACTCGTTGTCGTCGAGCGCCTCGAAGTCGACGTCGACGAGCAGCGCGTCGTGCTCGGGGTCGGCGGCGTACTCGACGACGAGTTCCCACTCGTGGCCGCGGCCGTCGCCGCGTTCGGAAATAGTGTGACGGAAGACGAGCGCGTCCTCCTCGACGATTTCGGCCCGCCGCTCTATCGTCTCGGCGGCGTCGTCGCGGCGCGTCTCGTTGTACGTTCTGGCCGTGTAGCTCGACTCCTCCTCGGCGTCGACGACGAGGAAGTCCAACGTCCGCAGGTTCATCAGGTCGACGCGGGGGAACCGAACCTCGGTCAGCGCGCCCTCGGTGAGCGTGAACCAGACGCGGGAGGGGTCCTCGCTGCCGTGGTCGGCGACAGTGCCGACGCCGTACTTCTCGCCGGTCGTCCACCGGGGCCACTCCTCCGGCCCCGACGGTGCGGGCGTGCTCACCGGGAGCGCGTCGACTTCGCGCAACAGCGCCGTCGTCGCGAGTCGGAGCGAGTGCGACCACCCCAGCGGGGTGGCGCTGTCGAACGTGCCGTCGTCGAATATCTGTTCGGCCAGATAGCCCGCCTCGGTGGCGAACGGCCCCTCCGGCAACAGCAGTTCGTACAGCGTCTCCGCGCGGGCGAGGAACGCCTCGCCGTCGTAGCCGAGTCGCGCGAGCAGCGACGCGAGCGTGACCGCGGCGTTGGCCCCCCACGCCGTCGACACCGACCACACTTTCGAGGGCTCCTGGTCGCCGCGTCGCCAGGTGTCGCCCTCGAAACGGACGAGGCCGGCGACGGGCGTGTCGTCGGGGTCGCGGTAGAGCCCGTCGAGCGTCGCACCGACGTGGTCGCGCAGTCGGTCGAGTTCGGTCTCGGTCGGTTCTTCGAGGTGACTGTACTCGTCGAAGGCGTCGACGAGCGCTAGCGTGCTGGAGTCGAGTCGGTCGTCGAGGCGGCCGCCGTCGAGGCGGAGCGCGTAGTGGCCGTCGTCCTCCGACCAGAGGGCGTCGAGACCTTCTGCGACCGCCTCGGCCCGTCTCTCGGCGCGGTCGCGGAGGTCGTCGTCGAGGGGCGCACGCGCGACGGCGGCGTACGCTTCGAGGAACGTCGCGGCCGTGTGCGTGAACCGTCCGCTCATGTTCTCCCACGCGTTCTGACAGCGAATCGGGAGGCCGTCGTCGTCGAGCGTCTCGTCCATCGCGGTCACCGCCCGGTCGACCGCCTCGCGTACGTTCCGCCGCTCGGACGAACTCAGCCGCTCACCGCGCTTTCGCAGGTACGTGGCGAGGTACGTCGTGACGCTCGCGGTCTGGTCGGCCTGGTACTCGTCGCTGTCGCCGCCCTCGACGCGGCCGTGCGCCCACCCCGGCGCGAGCGACCCGTCGACGGCCCAGACGCGGTGCGGCCACGACCCGTCGTCCTCCTGCGTCTCGCAGAGGAAGCCGACGCTCCGCTGGAGTTGGTCGTCCATATCGAGGTCCAGCAGCTCGTCGCTCTCCAGCAGGTTCGCGGCGACCTCGGCGTCGTCGCGGAACCACGTGTAGCCGTAGCCGCCGGAGTGCGCGTAGAAGGGGTCGAACTCCGGGCCGGCGATGTGCGCACCGGTCGGCGCGGTGAGAAGCGACAGCGCCCGCAGGTCCGAGCGGACGACGCGGGCGTTCGGCGCGCCGTCGGGGACGTACACCTCGGCGCGCATCCGTCCCGCTTTCCGCAAATCGTCGGCCGTCGCGTGCGAGAGCGCGCAGTCGCGGAGGTCCGCCAGCGCTTGGTCGCGGGTCAACTCGCCGTGGTCGGAGAGCTGCGTGACGAGCGTCGTTCGGGCGGCGCGGCCCTCGCGTTCGAACGGCGCGGAGACGACGATGTCGCCGCTGAGGTGGGTGTCCTCGTACCGGTTCAACACCGCTTCGCGGGGGAACTCGAAGGAGTCGTCGGAGAGCATCTCCTCGAACCGCTCGGGAATCTGCCCGCGGACGTCGGCCAATCCAGTCGAGGCGGTGACGTAGTCGTGCTCGGTCCGGTGGAACACCTCGACGGCTTTCGTGCCGTTCGGCCCCGCCGTCTCGTGGATGAGTCGGCCGACGCGCGTCTCTCTCCCTTCGGGTGCGAACGTGAGAAACGCCGTCAGGTGCGCGTCCGCGGGAATCGCGCCGCGGAGTTCGACGTGCGTGACGTGCGCCCGGCCCAGCGTGAGGTCGTACTGGTGGACCGTGTACGCCCCGGCGTCGTACTCGGTCTCGACGACGTTCGTCTCGCGGTAGTAGTGCTGTCGGACGGCTTCCAGTTCGTCGAACCAGCGCGTCCCGTCGTCGGTCTCGATGCCGAAACGCGACCGGTCGATGCCGTAAAGCCCGGAGAGCGAAGACGAATAGTCCCGGAGGCGTCCGCGGGGGTCGACGTAGACGAGACGGTCGCCGTGCGCCGAAAAGGCCCCGGTCGCGGTCGGACACTCCTCCGGAAAACGCGCGCCACGATTTCTCTTGTAATCGTTCAACGCGGTTCGGAGTCTCATGCAGGAGAAGCGAGACGAAATAGCATAAGCGTTGGTGGCGGTCGCTCGCGGCGTCACCGACTCCGTCTCGCGAACGGCAACTGTTCGATGGGGCGTAAAGTCAATGTGGTGGGATACGATACGACGCCCATGCACCATCCTGGCCCGCCGAGATTCACCGCGACCGGGCGGACGCTCGAACTGGCACCGACCGACCCGGACCCCGAGGCGACGTACCGCTGGCGGGTCGAGACCGCGCCGCTCACCAGCCGAGCGTCGGTCGACGACGACCCCGTCGAGTTCATCGTCCCGGACGTGCCCGGCACGTACGTCGTCGAACTCGACGCGCCCGACGGAACCCACCGGCAGACGATTCGCGCGTTCCCCGGCGACCTCGCCCCCGCGGGCGGGGCAGGCGGCGTCAGCGGAGCGAGCGGGTTCGCCAGCGGTTCGACCCGACCGACCGGCGAGAGCGGCGGTGTCGGCGGGTCGGGGTCCGGCGCAGGGTCCGGCGGGAGCGGCGGCGGTCGGCCCCGAATCCAGCTCCACGGAGCCGTCGAAGGCGACGAGGTCGTCGTCCGCGCCGACCCGCAACCGAACCCGAACAGCGACCGACCTCGCGGTTCGCTCGACGTGGAGTTCCTCGTCGACGACCGCGACGACCTCGGCGGCCGCGACGTGACGATAGACGGCTGGGAGCTCCGCGTCCCCGTCTCGAAACTGCCGAAACTCGCCCGCGTCCACGCCGTCGCCGTCGGCGAATCGTACAGCGTACCCGACTCCGTCGCCGTCGAGCGCGGCGAAATCACGTCTTCGGGCCGGGTCGACGCCGAGGGCCACTCGTCGGCCGACGCGGACGCGAACGTCTCCGTCGTTCGGCTGAACGAACCGCCGGAGTGGTCGACCGAGGCGACGCTGTACGAGATCTACGTCCGCGGCTTCGCGTCCGACGACGAGGAGAGCGACAACACGTTCGAGGCGCTGACGAAGCGACTCGACTACCTCGACGAACTGGGCGTCGACTGCCTCTGGCTCACGCCCGTGCTGCAGAACGACGACGCCCCGCACGGCTACAACATCACCGACTTCTTCTCTATCGCCGAGGATCTCGGCACCCGCGACGACTACGAGGCGTTCGTCGACGCCGCCCACGACCGCGGGATGAAGGTGCTGTTCGACCTCGTGCTCAACCACTCCGCGCGCCAGCACCCGTTCTTCGAGGACGCCTACCGGAACCCCGAGTCGGAGTACTACGACTGGTACGAGTGGCAGGAGAGCGGCGAACCCGGCACCTACTTCGACTGGGAGAAGATAGCCAACTTCGACTTCACGAACCTCGAAGTCCGCAGGCACCTGCTCGACGCGGCGGACACGTGGGCCGAAATCGCCGACGGCTTCCGCTGCGACATGGCGTGGGCCGTCTCGCGGCCGTTCTGGACCGAACTCCGCGAGCGCCTGAAGGCGCGCGACCCCGAGTTTCTCCTGCTGGACGAGACGATTCCGTACGTCGCGGACTTCCACGACCTCGCGTTCGACATGCACTTCGACACGACGCTGTACTTCACACTCAGACAGGTCGGCCGCGGCGTCGAACCCGCCGAAGCCATCCTCGACGCCGTCGAACAGCGCACGGAGGTCGGCTTCCCCGACCACGCGTCGTTCATGCTCTACCTCGAAAACCACGACGAGACGAGATACGTCGTCGAGTGCGGCGACGCCGAGGCGTACGCCGCGGGTGCGGCGCTGTTCACGCTTCCCGGCGTGCCGATGCTGTACGGCGGACAGGAACTCGGGCAGCGAGGTCGACGCGACGCGCTCGCGTGGGGCCACGCGAACGAGGAACTCCGCGACCACTACGAGTCGCTTATCGAGGCACGCAACGAGACGGACGCGCTCCGCTACGACGGCGAATTCAGCCGCGTCGACTACGAGTCCGAGTCGGACCGCGTCGTCGCCTTCGCTCGCGAGGACGGGCAGAGGTACGTCGTCGCGCTGAACTTCGGCGCGGAGCCGGCGCCCGTCGAGTTCGGCCCGTCGGTCGAGAACCGCGACGTCGTCTCCGGCGAGGCGTTGGAAGCCGACGAACGCGGCCTGTACGTCGACCACGTCGCGGTGCTCCCGGTGGGCGAGTGACGAGCGATGAGCGAGGTGACGCCAGCACGACTGCCCGCCGAGGCGGTGGTCTGAACGCGGACAGCCCGGGTCTTGTCAGTGTCTTGTCAAACCGCGCAAACGACTGCCAAATCGCGCGAACGACTCAGCGAGATACGGGCCCGTGTCGACGAGTTCGAGACGATGCTCGACGATCCGAATCCCGGAGTTTAGGAGTTCAAACACACCGTACATCCTGTCTAACTACCGAACTCACCGTCCGTCCGTGCGGACGTATTCGACGGTTATCGCTACTTGTCGAGGTAGATTACGTCAGACGCCGTCAGTTTCCATAAAGACTTATGACTGTTCAGAAGACATGACATTCTGGAGGTCGACAACACCGTTTGTCGTGCCATGCACTCGACAGTCGACGCGTCGGCCTCACCTTTTGACTGCGCGAATCGCCCGAACAGTCACAGATTCGAACGACCGCGTCTCGACGGCGCATCTCGCAGCGGCGGCCCGCGACGGCGACGACCCAGCGGTACCGACGGACCCGTCAGCGACGAGAGCGACCTGTGAGCGAGTCGAGTAACAGAACTGCCGGCTCTTTCGAGAGCGGTTCGTTCGCGTTGCCGCAGTGCGGCGACTGGACGCACGCCGGACAGCCGTCTGCGCAGTCGCAGTCGTCGACGAGTCGCGCGGTGCGCGCCATCAACGTCTCCACTCGGTCGTAGCCGCCGCGTGTGAGCCCCACGCCGCCAGGATAGCCGTCGTAGACGAAGATGGTACTTTTCCCGGTGTGGGGGTGGTGCGGCGTCGAGAGGCCGCCGATGTCCGCGCGGTCACAGAGCAGCGCGAGCGGAAACAGCGAAATCATCCCGTGTTCGGCGGCGTGGATGCCGCCGTTGAATCCCCGGTCGCCTGCCGATTCGCGCATCTCGCGTTCGACGTCGTCGGGGACCGTGAAGTACAGCGCCTTGGTCCGTAGACTCGTCTCGGGGAGGTCGAGCGCCTTCCGTCCGATTGCTTCGCCGCGCTTGGGGTCGCGGCGCTCGAAGCCGGTTATCTGCTCTGTCATCGTCACGTCGGCGAAGCGAACTGAGGTGTCGGGCCGCGCCGACAACGGTTTCTCGACGATATCCTCGTTGACGACGATCTCCTTGTCCGTCAGCACGCGCGTGTAGTAGTCCGCCCACGTCGCCTGCAACTCGGCGATATCGCGGTCCAAATCGAGGTCGATTACCTCGTAGGACTGGCCCTGATGGTGGTAGACTGCGCCCGGATGCGCGTCGCGGAGCGCGTCCGAGAACGACAGCGACGCCACGACTTCGTTTCGGTCGCGAACTACGAGGTCGATCTCCCGGCGCTCGATGGTCCGGAGGCTCGTCGAGTGCTGCGGACTCCCCTCGCCGCTGTGAATCCACCGCAACCCCTGTTCGGTGTCGCGGCGGTCCAGTCGTCCCGCCGCTTCGAGCCTCGAAACGACGTCCGGATACGGCGGCCCGAAAACCCGCTCGTCGTCGACCGAGAGCCAGTTTTCGGCGGCCGCGGAGGCGACGTGGTCGGGCAGCAGCTCGGTGTTCTCGGGGTCCGACGCCGCTTTTTCGGGGGCACCCTCGAACAGCTCGTCGGGATTCCGCATCAGGTACTGGTCGAGCTGGTCCTCGCCGGCGACGAGGACGACCAGCGCCGCGTCCGCCCCGCGGCCCGCTCGCCCCGCCTGCTGGAACGTCGACATCCGCGTGCCGGGGTAGCCGTCGAGAACCACGGCGTCCAAGCCGCCCACGTCGACGCCGAGTTCCAGCGCGTTCGTGCTCCACACGCCCCGCAAATCGCCGTCGTGCAACCGCGCCTCGATCTCTCTTCGGGTGTCGTGCTTCAGCGACGCCTGGTACGCCCGAACCTTCCGCGCGAGGTCGCGCTCGCCGCGCCGTCGAAGCTCTTTGCCGCTGTCGGTCGCGTAGCGTTCGGCGGCCTGTCGAGCGCGGGTGAACGCCAGCGTCTGGTAGTCGTTCGCCACCAGGTCGACGAACAGGTTCTTCGTCTCTGTGTGGCTGGACTTTCGCCGCCCACTCCCGCCTCCCTGACCGTCGCTCTCGTACTCCGGCGGGTTCCACAGCACCCAGTGCTTCTCGCCCGTCGCCGCCGCGTCCTCGTCGACGAGCGCGAACGACGATTCTCTCTGTCCGGTGATGCGCGCGGCGTGTTCGACGGGATTGCCGATGGTCGCCGAACAACAGACGAACTGCGGGTTCGCGTCGAACCGCTCGCAGATGCGGTTCAGCCGCCGGAGCGTCAGCGCGACGTGACTCCCGAAGACGCCGCGGTAGCCGTGGACCTCGTCGACGACGACCGTTTCGAGCGACGAGAAGAACCACTCCCAGAGCCGATGGGCGTGCGGCAGTAGCGCGTAGTGCAGCATATCGGGATTCGACAGCAACACCGTCGGGGCGCGGTCCCGGACCGCCCGTTTCTCGGACTGCGAGAGGCGACCGGTGTACTGCGCGACGGAGACACGACTGCCGAAGCCGAGGTCCCGAGCCAACTCGCCGAGTGTCTCGGCTTGGTCCGCGACGAGCGCGTTCTGCGGACCGAGGTACAGCGTCCGGCCGCCGTGGTCCATCGCGCGCTCGAACGCCGGAACCGTGTACGCGAGGCTCTTCCCGCTGGCCGTCTGGGTCGCCAGTACGACGTTTCCCCCGTCTCTGACGGCTTCGACCGCCTGGGCCTGGTGGCGGTAGAGGCGGTCGATGCCCCGCGATTCGAGCGCCGACCCGAGCCTGGGTTCGAGGTCCACGTCGGCGAACTCCGGGTCGCGCGCCGGGACCGTCCGGTGGTCGGCTATCTGCCCCCGATAGTACGGTCGGTCCCGAAGCCACGCGATGAACTCGTCCACGTCCGCGTTCGGCAGTGGACGCGCCTAACGGTTGCGGTGGGCCCCCTCCGAGACCGCTGCCCGTACCGCCCGCCGCCGCCGCTCTACGCGGCGCATCCTCGTTCGAGACGGGGGACGCGGGGAGAGAGGACCCGTCCGATACGGCGTTCAACGCGGTTTTGTTCGGCTACCGCTAACGGGCGCGTATGGCCGACTACGACGCGGTGCTCGTCTACGACGGCGAGTGTCCGTACTGCTCCGTCGCCGCCCGCGCGCTCCGACGACTCGACGATATCGGCGCGATTTCGTGGTACGACGACGCCGCGCAGGCGGCGCTGGAGGCGCAGTTCGGCGAGACGCCGTTCGCGATGGTACTCGTCGACGCGCGGCGGGGGCGCGCGTACGCCGGTCGTTCCGCCGCCGAAGAACTCGCAGACAGAGCGGGGACGCCCGGCATCGTCAGTTCACTCGTCCGCGACAGCTACGACCGCATCGCCGCCGCCGTCGGCGCGGCCAGCGGCCGCGAGCGGGACCCCGACGACGTTCACGACAGCTATCCGTTGACCGACGCGGCCCGCGAGCAGTTCGACGCGCTCGTCGCGGCGGCGGCCGAACGGCCCGAAGCGTTGGAGCGGACGTGACCGCCGACGACAGCGGTGCGGGCGACGGGGGAACGTACACGCTCGTGGTGGAGGTAGCCACCGACGCGCAGCTGACCGTCGGTGCGCTCGGGGCCGTCGAGCTGCTCGCGGGTGGCTACACGTACACCGGCAGCGCGCACGGTCCGGGCGGATTCGCGCGCGTCGACAGACACCGCGAAGTCGCCGCCGGCGAGCGAGACGTTCGTCACTGGCACGTCGACTACCTGCTCGGCCATCCGGCGGCGACGATACGCGACGTCGTCACGACACCGCGACTGGACGTCGAGTGTACCGTCGCCGCCGCGCTCGACGACGGCCCGATACCGGGGTTCGGGTCGTCGGACTGCGGGTGTCGGTCGCATCTCGCGCACTGGCCGACCGTCGACGACGCTCGGCGGGCGGCGACGCGAGCACACGACGAAGCGCGCGGCTCGAAGGCGTGAATCGGTGAGACATCGGGAGAGCCGGTGGCCGGCGGACGGTCCGGGCAGAGCCGTCCGCCGACCGAACCGACGATTCTCCCTCCGTCGGCCACCAGTCCGGGCAGAGCCGGTGGTCGACGACTGCCGGTTGTCAGAGGCACCCCGGCACTGATGAGTACGGGTGGGGGTATCTTTACATCACCTGTCGTCGTCGCTCGCCAACTCCTGACGAAGAGTATATAAATCCATCGCACATTTATGTACGATGTGTCGCATCCGAACGCTTTTGTCCGTCGTCCAGGCTACACTACCTGATGAGTCAGCTGGGTCCCTCTGAGATAATGGCTGCCGTCGCCCGACGCGGTAGCACTCTCCGCGCACTCGACGAAGGGACCCGGAAGTCGGACCTCGTCAAACGACTCTCGGTGTCGCGTTCGACGGTCGACAGGGCGATTCGGGAACTCGAAGGGCAGGGGTTGGTCGAGCGCACCGACGACGGCTACCGGCGGACGCTCGCCGGCGAACTCGTTCTCTCGGAGTACGACTGTTTCACCTCCCGTCTCGGAGGCATCGTCGAAGCACTCGACGCGCTCGGGACGCTCCATCCGAAAACCGAGTTCGACACGGCGCTTCTCGACGGCGCGGACGTCGTCTACGCCGAGAAGCACTCGCCGCACGAACCGGTCACGCGACACGGCGAAGTGGTCTCTCGCGCCGAAACCGTCCGTGCGCTCGCCCCGGCGGTTCTCCCGCAGCAGGTCCAGATATATCACGACCGTCTCATGGACGGCGAGTTGGAAGCGCAACTCGCCCTCTCGGAGGCGGTCGTCGAACGCCTGGTCACCGTCTACGACGACCTGCTACGGGAGGCGCTCTCGACCGGTCGGGCCCACATCCGACAGACGACGTCGGACCCGCCGTACAGCCTCGTCTGCGCGGAGACGCCGACGGGTCCCGAGGTGAGTCTGCTGCTGTACGGTGACACCGGCGCCTACGTGTTCATCGGCAACGACAGCCCCGAGGCGGTCGAGTGGGCAGAGTCGATGTTCGCCGAGTGGTGGGCCGGTGCGACCCCGCTCCCGATGCGCTCCGACCAGTAGCTCTCTCGGGTGCTCTGCGCGCATCCGCGCAGATGTGCGCCGGAGTCGACGCCCTCGGCGCGGTGCTTACGAGCGGAAACCGGTTAGCTCAGCGCCTCGGCCAGTTTCTCGACGGGATGGGGCGGTTCCTCGTCGGTCGCCAAGTCACCGAGTTGCGTCCGGCAGGACGCTCCCGGCGCGACGACGGTACCGCCGGCGCGTTCGACCTGTTCGACCAGCACCTCGCCGATGGCTTCGCTCATCGAGTAGTGTTCGGCCTCGTAACCGAAGGAGCCGGCCATCCCGCAGCAGCCGGAGTCGAGCGGGTCGACGTCGTAGCCCGCTCGCCGGAGCACGCCGACGGCGTGGTGGTCCTTCTTCGTCGCCTTCTGG
The DNA here is from genome assembly GCF_005155585.1 of Haloprofundus sp. MHR1. Taxonomy (NCBI): domain Archaea; kingdom Methanobacteriati; phylum Methanobacteriota; class Halobacteria; order Halobacteriales; family Haloferacaceae; genus Haloprofundus; species Haloprofundus sp. MHR1. Next base: position 15,460 of record NZ_CP039833.1, on the reverse strand, counting down.
TGACAGTGGCCGTGGTAGGTGAGGAACTCGCGGTGCCCGCCGTCGGCGAACGACATCGACTCGTCGAGGCGGAACGTGTCGATGTACTCCAGTATTCCGTAGGTCGCGGCGGCGACGACACCGACGTCGGTGTCGGGCGTCTCGTCGGGGGCGCGCTCCTCGGCTTTCGTCGGGTCGGTCACCGTCGCTGGCTCCCCCCCGAGCAGGTCGAGGTAGTCCGACTGGAACATCACCGCGTCGGAGGGTTCGACGACGACGACGTCCCAGCCGTCGCGGACTCGCGGGGCCAGTTCGGCGACGTTCGACTCGGCGGTTTCGTACGCCTCGTCGAGAAACCCCTTCGAGAACGCCGGTCGACCGCTGTCGGCGACGTCGCTCGGCACGCGGACGTGGACGCCGGCGGCCTCCAGCACTCTGACGGCCGCCTTACCCGCCTCGGGGTGGTTGAAGTTCGTGTACGTGTCGGGGACCAACAGCGCCTTGCGCGTCGCCTGCGACTCGGAAACGCGCGACCCGCCGCGACTCTCGAACCACGCCCCGAACGGTTGCGCGTGGAACGTCGGGAGCGTCCGGTCGGAGGCGATGCCTACGGTTTTCTCCAGCACGGTCCGCGCGCCCGGGACCTTCGTCGCCCAGTTCGAGAGCGGGGCGAACCGCGACCCGAGCGCCGAGAGCGAGGCGACGTTCGCGAACAGTCGGTCGCGTAGACTCGCGCCGTGACGTTCGTGGTGCTCGTGGGTCACCTCGGCTTTGAGCTTCGCCATGTCGACCTCGCTCGGACAGTCGCGCGCGCAGCCCTTGCAGCCGATGCAGAGCTCCATCACCTCGTGCATGAACTCGACGTCGAACTGCGCTTCCTCGCCGAGGTCGCCGCTCATCGCCTGCCGGAGCATGTTCGCCCGCCCGCGGGTCGAGAGGCTCTCCTCGTCGGCGGCGCGGTACGTCGGGCACATCACGCCGCCCACCGTGGACTGCCCGCCGCGACAGCCCCCGCAGCCGTGACAGAGTTCGACCATCCCCTGAAAGCCGTTCTCGTTCTCCCAGTTCAGCGCCGGGTCGAACCCTGCGTCGAACTCGTAGTCGGGAGATAATCGGAGGTTCTCGGTCATGTCGGCGTCTCCGCAGACGTTCCCCGGGTTCAGAATCCAGTCGGGGTCGTACGCCGACTTCAGGTCGCGGAACGCGTTCCAGAGACGTTCGCCGTACAGTTTTCGGTTCCATTGCGTCCGCGCGCGGCCGTCGCCGTGCTCGCCCGACACCGACCCGCCGTACTCGACGACGAGGTCCGTCGCGGCGTCGGCGATGGCTTCCATCTCCGCGACCCCTTCTACGGTCTTGGTGTTCGTCAGCGGGCGGATGTGGAGCACGCCCGGCCCGGCGTGGGCGTAGTAGCTGGCGAACGTGTCGTGTTCGTCGAGAATCTCCTGGAAGTCGGCGACGTAGTCCGGGAGGTTCTCGGCGGGAATCGCGGTGTCCTCGATGTAAGCGATGTGTTTGGCGTCGGACGTGCGCGACAGCAGGATGGGCAGCCCCGATTTGCGCATCTTCCAGAACTTCGCCATCGTCTCGTCGTCGTGGGCCTCCATCGCGGTGACGGCGTAGCGTTCTTTCTCGGTCTTGTCGGCCGCGCCCGGCGACGGGTCGGCCGTCGATAGCTCTCTGTTCACTCTGTCGGCGACGAGGTCGGCGACCCGTTGGCGGCCGTGGTCGTCGTCCTCGGCGTAGAACTCGACGAGCAAGACGGAGTCCGTCCCCTCGGGGAGCAAGCCGACCACGTCGGCGAACTCGGCGGTGTCGCGGGCCAGCGAGAGCAGCACGTCGTCCATCACTTCGACGGCGGCGGGACCGTGTTCGAGGATGGGCGCGACGTCCTCCATCGCGTCGGCGACGCTCTCGTACGTCAGGAGCGCGACCGACTTCGTCTCGGGAATCGGTTCGAGCGAGACGGTCGCCTCGGTGACGACCGCGAGCGTCCCCTCGCTACCCGCGAGCAGTCGCGCGAGGTTCACGGTCCCCGCCTCGCTCTCGGGGTCGACTCCCGAGTCGTCGGGCGTCCGGCGCTCGCCGCGGGCCTCGTCGACGAGCATGTCGAGATTGTACCCCGAGACGTTGCGCTTCAGGTCCGGATAACGGGCGTCTATCTCGTCGGCCGCTTCGTCGAGGACGCGAACGACTTCGGCGTAAATTCGGGGGAGAAGGTCGCTCTCCGGTCCCGAGTCGCCCCACGCCGCCGACGCGGGGTCGGCCTTCTCGCGGAGTTCCGACACCTCGATTTCGCCGAATCTCGTCACGGTGCCGTCGGCGAGGACGGCCTCGACTTCCTCGACGTAGTAGTCGGTCTTCCCGTACTTCAGCGAGTGCGACCCCGTGGAGTTGTTGCCGATGGCGCCGCCGATGGCGCTGCGGTCGCCCCACGCCGGGTCGGGCGCGAACTTGAGGCCGTGCGGTGCGAGCTCCTCGTTGAGTTCGCCGAGTATCGTCCCCGCCTGCGCCGTCGCTTCTCTTCGCTTGGGGTCGATGTCGACGACGCCGTCCATGTACCGGGAGAAATCGAGAACGACCGCCTCGTTGACGGCTTGCCCGGCGAGACTCGTGCCGCCCCCGCGCGGGAGGACCGGAATCTCGCGCCGGGCGCAGTAGTCGACGACCGCCGCCACGTCGGCCGTTGACGTGGGGAAGACGACGCCGACGGGCGTCACCTCGTAGGCGGAGGCGTCGGTCGCGTACAACTGCCGGGTGTACTCGTCGAAGCGCACGTCGCCGTCGACGCGCGACTGGAGGTCGCGGACGAGCCCGGGACGGGCCACGTCGCCGCCGACGTAGTCGTAGTTCGCCGCGGCGTCCGTCGCGGGCTCGGCGTCCCCCGACGACTTCGCGGACCCGGCGGAAGAAGAGTGAGATACCATCGTCTATGTGTTGTGTGGTATCGTACTATAAACGTCCGGACGAGGCAGCGCGAGACGACGCGGTAGTCCGTCGGCTCTCCCGGCTTTGGGCCGTTCGTTTCACGAGTTCTGCAACCGAAAGCACAATGGCAGACGCCACGCTAAGTGGTGACATGACTACTGCCACACTGTCGACGTTCGAACGATCTCTCGGGCGGCTCGACGTGGAGTCGACTCGAACGAGCGCCGACGAGTTGGACGACGCGCTCGCGTCGGTCACCCTCGACCCGGTCGTCGGCGCACCGCTGCCGTTCGAGAACTGCTCGCTGCCCGACTGGATACGGACCGACCCGACACCGGCCGAACTGGAGCAAGCGAAGACGGGCGTCACGGCCGCCGAGATGGCCGTCGCCGACTACGGCAGCGTCGTGATTCGCGCGACGCCCGACGCCACCGAGCAGGTGAGCCTCTTCCCGGACGTCCACGTCGCCGTCGTCCGCGCCGCGGACGTGGTCCCCGGGATGCCCGAGGCGTTCGAGCGACTCGCCGAGTGGACCGCCGAGGGCGACAGCGCCATCGTCGCCACGGGACCGAGCGCGACGGCCGACATGGGCGCGCTCGTGAAGGGCGCCCACGGTCCCAAAGAGGTGCACGTGGTGGTCGTCGAATGAGTTCGACGCGCGACGAGAAGGCGGCGCGAATCCGGCACTTCCTCGCCACCGAGGGCGACGCCGTCGCCGAGGGGACCCGCGGCTTCAACGCCGGGCGCTACGAGTCGGTCGCGAGACTCGACGACTACGAGGAACTGAAAGACCGCGCCCGCGCCATCAAGGAGGACGCTATCGAGCGTCTCCCCGAACTCGTCGACCAGTTACGGGAGTCGGTCGAAGCCAACGGCGGCACCCTCTACGTCGCCGACGACGCCGACGACGCCAACCGCTACATCCGCGAGGTTGCCGAGCGCAAAGACGCCGAAACCCTCGTCAAGAGCAAGTCGATGACGACCGAGGAGCTGGAGGTCAACGACGCGCTCCAGTCGGACGGCGTCGACGTGGTCGAGACGGACCTCGGCGAGTGGGTGATCCAACTCGCCGACGAGGCGCCGTCGCACATCGTCGCACCCGCCATCCACAAGTCGCGGGAGGGCATCGCCGACCTGTTCGAGGCGACGTTCGACACCGAGGAACCGCTCGAAACCGCCGAGGAACTGACCGCGTTCGCCCGCGAGAAACTGGGCGAGCGCATCGCCGAGGCCGACGTGGGGATGACCGGCGCGAACTTCATCGCCGCCGACTCGGGGACGCTGCTGCTCGTCACGAGCGAGGGCAACGCGAGAAAGTCGGCGGTCGTTCCAGACACGCACGTCGCCGTCGCGGGTGTCGAGAAGATCGTCCCCTCGGTCACCGACTTCCAGCCGTTCGTCGAACTCATCGGTCGCTCCGGCACCGGTCAGGATATCACCTCGTACATCTCGCTTCTGACGCCGCCGGTCGACTCGCCGACCGTCGAGTTCGACGACCCCGACGTGCCGATGACCGCCGGGGGGACGGAGCGCGACGGTAGCTCTGTACCGTCGCGCACTTCTGACCGCGAGTTCCACCTCGTCCTCGTCGACAACGGACGGATGGCGATGCGAGAGGACGAGCAGTTGAAAGAGACGCTCTACTGCATCCGGTGTTCGGCGTGCGCCAACTCCTGCGGGAACTTCCAGAGCGTCGGCGGGCACGCTTTCGGCGGCGAGACGTACTCGGGCGGCATCGCCACGGGCTGGGAGACCGGCATCGAGGGTCTCGACGTGGCCGCCGAGTTCAACGACCTCTGCACCGGCTGTTCGCGCTGCGTGAACGCCTGTCCGGTCAAAATCGACATCCCGTGGATAAACACGGTCGTCAGAGACCGCATCAACCGGGGGGAAGGAGGGAGGCTCGACTTCCTCGTCGAAGGACTGACTCCGGACGCCGAACCCGGCGGGCTGGACCTCGGCAAACGCTTCTTCGGCAACTTCTCGACGGTAGCAAAACTCGGGAGCGCCACCGCGCCGGTCTCGAACTGGCTGGCGGGGACGCGCCCCGCGCGGCGGCTGCTGGCCGAGACGGTCGGCGTCGACCCCCGACGCGAACTCCCCGCGTTTCGGCGCGAGACGTTCCGCGCCTGGTTCGAGCGCCGCGGCGGGTCGGAAGTGCCGCAGGCGAGGGCGAGACGGGAGGCCGTCGTCTACCCGGACCTCTACACGAACCACGTGCAGGTCGAACGCGGGAAGGCGGCGGTCAAGACGCTCGAAGCGCTCGGCGTCCACGTCGTCGTTCCCGACGTGCCGTCGAGCGGCCGCGCCCCGCTCTCGCAGGGGATGGTGTCGACCGCCGAGGGTCACGCTCACGAGGTGTACGCGGCGCTGGCCGAGCACATCGACGCCGACCGCGACGTCGTCGTCGTCGAGCCCTCGGACCTGGCGATGTTCCGCCGCGAGTACGAGAAGTTCCTCGCGCCCAAGTCGTTCGAGCGACTCGATATGCACAGCTACGAGGTGATGGAGTACGTCTACGGGCTGCTCCACGCCGGCGCCGAGTCGACGCTCCTGTCGGCCCCCGACGAGAGAGACGCCGACGAGAGAGACGCCGACGACGCGGGCGTCGCGTACCACAGTCACTGCCAGCAGCGGACGCTCGGACTCGAATCGTACACCGTCGCCGTGCTCGAGGACCTCGGCTACGACGTGGTCACCTCCGAGACGGAGTGTTGCGGGATGGCCGGGTCGTTCGGCTACAAACGCGAGTACTACGAACTGAGCATGGACGTCGGCGAACCCATCCGCGAACAGTTCGAGGCCGCGGACGCGGCCGACCGGGCCGTCGTCGCCTCGGGGACGTCCTGTCTCGAACAACTGGACGCGTTGCTCTCGCGGCCGACGCAGCACCCCGTCGAACTCGTCGCCCCGCGCTGAGCCGCCCCCGTCTTCGAGACTCGGAGCGCGTCGTCGCTCACTCTTCGACGACGACGCCGCCGCGCATCCCCATCGCCCTGTGCGGGGTACAGAAGTACTTCGTCGTTCCCGTCTCGTCGAACGTCCGCTCGAAGGTGTGGCCTTCGTCGGCGACGAGTTCGCTCTCGAAACTGCCGTCCTCGGCTATCACGTCGTGAGTACCGCCCGCGCCGGTCCACTCCCAGACGACGGTCGTCCCCGGCGAGACGCGAATCGCGGTCGGTTCGTAGGCGTGCGGACCCTCGATGCCGTCCGCGCCGACCATCACCGTCACCTCGGCCTCGCCGGTTCGGTCGGCGAACCCGTCGTAGTTGTCGGTCGGCCCGAACCACGACTCCCACTCCTCGTCGGGCGTCTCGGTCTCCGCCGACTCCGTCTGCGCCCCCTCCGTCGTCTCTGTCGTCTCCATCGTCTCCGTCGACGCCCCCGTCCGAGTTCCGTTCGACTCGCCGGCGCCACCGGTTTCGCCGTCGGTCGGCGTCGCGTCCGACCCCGCCTCGCCCGTCGAGCAACCGGCGAGCGCTGTCGCCGTCCCGACGGCGGCCGCACCGGCCGCTCGGAGGGTCTGCCGCCTGGAGAACGTCGGGAGGGAATCTCGTCCGTCACCGGCTCGATTTCGGGTCACGCCGACGAGGACGACGGCCGCACGAAAACCGTTCACTGCGAGACTCACGTGCTGAGAACTGTCCGGCGGAGAGTAACGGACGGTGAAACGACGTCGCGGTCGGTTCGCCCGTCCGCGGTGCGACCGGCGTCCGACGCCGCGCTCGGACTCTACGAACATTAAAGACCCGGGCCTCCATGAGGGCGAGTATGGACGGGACGCCACAAGAAATCACGACGCTCGTCGGCCGAGAGGTGTACTCCAACAACGGGGTGTACGTCGGCGAAGTCGAAGACGTTCGCCTCGACCTCGACCAGGAAGTCGTCACGGGACTCGCCCTCGCCGAACTGAACCGAGAGCTGTTCGAAGGCCGCATCGAGCGCGGCAAGGGAGTACTCATCCCGTACCGCTGGGTTCGCGCCGTCGGCGACGTCGTCCTCATCAACGACGTCATCGAGCGTTTGAAACAACCGGAAGAAGAGTCAGAAATCGCGGTCTAACGCGGCTTAGCTACCGTTTCCGCTCTCGCTACCGTCGACGCCCATCGCCTGGAACAGTTTTCGACGCACCGCCTCCTCGGTCAGCGCCAGCAGCGTGTCGCGGTTGTCCTCGCTCGTCTCGATGCCGGTGAAGATGCCGAGCGGGATCTCGACGCTCGCCTGCGTGGAGTGGCCGGCCGCCTCGCCGATATCTTTGAACGCGTCCTGGAGGATGTTGCCGATGTTCATCCGGATATCCTTCGAGCGTGCGGCGAGGTAGATAGTGTCCTCGGCGATGCCGAAGACGGCGGTGGTCGTGATACCTTCCAGATTCAAGAGATGCTGGGCCGCCTGCGCGAGCGCCTCGCGGTTGCGGATGAACCCCGCGTTCGAGACGAGGTGGCTGCCCTGCACTTCCCGATTTTGGATGGCTTCGGCGAGCACGTCCAGCGTCTCCGGCGACATCGACGGCGACTCGACCTGTTCGAGCGTGTCGTGGTTGGCGAAGGGGTAGAGGTACGCCGCCGCCGTGAGGTCGGCGGGGGTCGTGTCGCGCTTGAAGTCGAGCGTCTCCGCGCGGATGCCGTACAGCAGCGCGGTGGCGACTTCCTCGCTCGGGCTGAGGTCGAACTCCTGGATGTACTTCGTGAGGATAGTCGACGTCGAGGAGACGTTGGGTCGGACGTCGGTGAACGTCGCGTCGAACTCCCGGTCGGGTTCGTAGTGGTCGATGAAGATGTCGATGGGGACCTCGACGTCGAAGTCGCCGGACTTCATGTGGTCGACGAGCGCGACCGCGCCGTACTGCGACAGCGGCTTCGTTTCGTCGCGCGAGAGCAGGTCGATGCCGAGCAGGTTGACGAACGCCCGGTTCTCCTGGTGGCCGATGTCGCCGTTGTAGAGGATGTCGGCGTCGACGCCGTACTCCTCGGCGATCTGTCTGAGCGCGACGGCGCTGGCGATGGAGTCGGGGTCGGGGTTGTCGTGCGTCAGGATGGCCAACTCGCCGTCGGTGGCGACGAGCACGTCGGCCAACTGCCGGGCCTTGTACTCTAACTCGCCGGATTCGAGCGTCCGGAGCGCGGAGTCGGCGATGACCGTCGAGGGGTTGATGACCACGTCCGCGCCGAGTTCGGTCAGTTCGTCCTCGGAGACGGGGTCCGAGGCGCGCACGACGACGAACTGGTCGCCGCCGCGCTCTCGAATCGTCGAGACGGCCGCCTTGTTCGCCTCGACGTCCGACGAGAGGATGAGAATGACGTCGCGGTCCTCGACCGCCGACGCGACCTCCGGTTCTCGGATGTCCTGTCTCTGCGCGTTCAAATCTTGGTCGCGGAGTGCCTCCACCCGACTCTCGTCCTTGTCGAGTATGAGGACGTCTTTACCCCCGGCCGCGAGTTCGTCCGCGACGGCATGCCCGACGCTCCCGCACCCCAAGATAGCGTACGTAGACATCGAGGAGATGCTGACCTCAGAACTCATCAGTACCTCATGTACCCGCGGACGACACTTAACAGCATTCGTTTCTCTCCCGAGAGGGCGCTACCGATGCGACGCTCCGGAGACGAGTTCGGCCGCGAGAACTCCGCGGCCCTGACACACCATCGCTCTGTCGCGGCGGTCGTGGCGAGATGACGCGGTTGCACCGGCGTCACGGCCGTTGCAGAGCGAGCGAACGGACACCCGCTCGCTATCTACATCGTCGGGAGGAGTTCCATTAAACGGTCCAGCTAAACCGTTTGGTGTGCTTCGTGGCAACACGAAACAGGAGTTCGATACCGTACCGCGGATGAGCCGGCTCGGAGAGCCGACACGGTCGGGTCTGCCGCGTTGCTGCCGTTCCGAAAGGAAACGCCTTTTAGCGTACCCTCGAAAGGTGGTAGTGAGGGCCGGTAGCTCAGTTAGGGAGAGCGACGGACTCTTAATCCGTCGGTCGGGGGTTCAAATCCCTCCCGGCCCGTTTTTCTGCGAACGACGCGAGACCGAAGGTTCCGCAGGCCGTGCAGGCGACTTTTAGGTCACCCGCAGACAGAGTGAGCAGTGAAAACGCCACAGAGGGTTAGAAGTAGAGAAGTCGCAACCTGCGAGCGGAGCGAGCAGGTCCGTCTTCGCGTAGTTCAAATTCCCCCTCGAAGCTTTTTGTCGCTACTCGCGGACCCCTCCACAGGTGACCGCCCGTGTCCGATAGTTCACGCCGCCTCCTGACGCTTCGCCGCCTCGTTGCACTCGCCGGACTCGCTTTCGCGACGACTCTCTACCGACACCTGGTTCGGCCGTGGCACACGTCGTGGGGGGCCACGACGGCCGAACGCCGGTCGTCGCTGCCCGGCGACGAACTGCTCGACGACGCGCTCGCCCAGTCGACGCGGGCGGTGACCATCGCCGCGCCGCCGGGCGAGGTTTGGTCGTGGCTCGTTCGACCGGGACAGAGCGATTTCTACGGCTGTGACTGGTTGGGGAACTTCGTCGGAACCGACGCCCACAGCGCCGACCGGACTCTGCCCGACGAACAGACGCTGACACCGGCCGACACGGTCCGTCTCGCCCCGACCGAGTACTTCGTCAGTCCGCCGGTGACGACGCTCACCGTTCGAGAACTCGACGCCGAACGCGTGCTCGTTCTCCAAGGATTCGACGGCGGGACGTGGGCGTTCGTGCTCGAACCCATCGCGGCGGAGACGACGCGACTGCTCGTTCGTTCGCGGGCGGCCCCGATTTCGAGCCGGGCCGGTCGGCTCCTGTACTTTCTGGTCGACGAACCCGCCCACTTCTTGATGGAGCGGGAGATGCTTCTGGGTCTCGAGGCGCGTGCGCGACGGACGCCTCCCGACTCGTAATCACGTTTATCGACTCGTAATTACGCTCTCGACTCGCAATCACGTCTATCGACTCGTAACCCGGCTGTCGAACACGCAGCGGTTATAGGGACGACCCGCCTATCCGCTTCACCGTGACCGAGTTCCCCGACGCCGAGTCCACCGACGACCTCGTCGCCGACCGCGACGACGTCGTCGCCGAGGTTCGCTCCCACGCCGGCCAGATCGCCCGCCAACTCGCGCTCCTGCAGGGCGGCGACTACGGCCAGCGGACGTTCAGCACCGACGAGGGCGAGTGGACGCTGAAGTACGAAGCCGGCGACCTCCAGTACCTCCGCTTCAGCGGGCGCTCCGGAGACGACGTCTACGTCGTCTCGACGAAGCAACCGCCCGAACCGACCGACCTCCACCGCGCGATGACCGACTACGACGCGTTCGTCGAATCGTACAACCGCTACGTTCGGTCGCTCGACGGCGTCCTCGACGACGTGCGGAGCGACTTTCCGACCGTGGAGACGACCGACTCCGTCGTCTCCGAGCGGAACCGCCTGGTCGAGCGCATCCGGGACGTCGCCGACGCCATCGCTGGCGAACTCCACCGCTACGACGGAACCGACTACGGGACGTTCTCCGCCCGGGTCAACGGCGCTCGCTGGGAGTTGAAGCGGGAACAGGCGCGGGTCTCGTACCTCCGCGTCGGCGGACAGAGCGGAACGTACCTCGTCTCGCAGTACGAACCGCCGTCGGCGCCGGACGTCCGCGAACACGCCGACGACTTCGTCGCGTTCGTCGACGCCTACAACGACCACGTCGCCGACCTGGAGGCGGACCTCTCGGAAATCTCGCTCTGAACGTTCTCCGCGTCGGCTGCGCGAACTGTGTTCGCATCCGTCACAGGCAGCAGGTTGATACGTGTGGCGCGGTGAGGTGGCGACGGAACGCACGATTACACAGTACGCGTCCGTCCGAGCCGATTCGGACAGCGGCCAAAGTCGTCCCACGACACGGCCCGGTCACGCTTCCACACGTGGTTCGCTTACAGAGTAACTATGTACTTCTTGGTGAATCACAACGATGTCCAGCGTACGCACTCCGCTCGACGCGGAGAACGAGCCGACTCTGACGGAACTGTTCGACGCGCTCGCCGACGAGCGACGCCGCCGAATTCTCGACGCGGTCGAGCGAGCCGACCCCCGGCTCCCGGTCGCGTTACTGGCGAACGCGCTCGCCCCCGACGACGCCGACGAGGACGACGTCCGGACGCTACGCGTCTCGCTCGTCCACTCTCACCTTCCGAGACTCGACGACGCCGGTCTCCTGTCGTACGACCGCGACGACCGCGTCGTCTCGTCGACTCCGACGACGACGAGAGCGCTCTCCGTCGTCGACGCCGGCCGGGAGGTCCCGCGGTGAACCGGACGCTGTGCCGGTGTCGAGACTGCGGGAGCGTCTACGCCGCCAGAAAACCGACCGACCAGCCGGTCCGGATAATCGGCACCGACGCCGGCTGTCCGTGCGGCAGCGACGCTCTCCACGAGATGACGAGAGGCAGTTTCAGCAAACTCGACGAGAGCGCGACGTAGCGCCGACAGTCACGCGACTCGCCGACCGTCCCGAAGCTACTTCTGCAACTCCGCCGCCGCCGCGTCCAGCGCCTCGTCACCGGAGACGCCGACGTCCTGTGCGTCGAGCGCGTCCGCGAGCGACGCGAGCAGGTACGTGACGTTCTTCGGGTTCGCCGAGTGGCCCATGCAGCCGATGCGGAATATCTCGCCGTCGAGGTCGCCGAGTCCGCTGGCGATTTCGAGGTCGTACCGGTCGAGCAGGTACGAGATGACCGCGCCGTCGTCGACTCCGTCGGGGACGCGAACGGCGTTGAGACTCGGCAGCCAGTAGTCGTCGTCGGCGTTCATCTCCAGTCCCATCGCCTCGACGCCCGCTTTGAGCGCGCCGGCGACGTGCAGGTGGCGGTCCCAGCGCTCTTCGATGCCTTCCTCGGCGACGAGTCGAAGCGCCTCACGCAGCGCGTAGACGTTCGTGATGGGCGCGGTGTGGTGGTACGAGCGGTCGTCGCCCCAGTACCCCTCCAGGAGCGAGAGGTCGAGATACCACGAGCGCGGCTCCTCCTCCCGCGAGAGAACCTTGTCCATGGCGCGGTCGTTGAGCGTCAGCGGACTCGCGCCCGGCGGACAGGAGAGACACTTCTGCGGGCCCGAGTACGCCACGTCGACACCCCACTCGTCGGCGCGGAACTCGACGCCGCCCAGAGACGTGACCGTGTCGGCGACGACGTACGCGTCGTGGCTGTGCGCGATGTCGGTCAGTTCCGAGACGTTCGGTTGGAGCGCGCCCGTGCTCGTCTCGGCGTGGACGAAGCCGAACACGTCGGGCTGGTGTTCGTCGAAGGCGTCTTGGACGTCTACCGGGTCGAGCGGCTCGCCCCACGGTGCCTCGACTTCGACCACGTCGCCGCCCGCGCGCCGGGCCATGCTCGCCATCCGCCCGCCGAAGTAGCCGTTCGTCGGCACGAGCATCGTGTCGCCGGGTTCGACGAGGTTGCCGATGGCCGCCTCCATCGACGCCGACCCCGTCCCCGAGACGGGAATCGTCCACTGGTTGTCGGTGCGGAACGTGTAGCGGAGCAGTTCCTGCACCTCGTTCATGATCTCGATGAACGAGGGGTCGAGGTGGCCCACCAACGGCGTGCTCATCGCCCGCAACACGCGGGGGTGGACGTCGCTCGGTCCGGGACCCATCAGCGTTCGCTGCGGCGGTGTCAGTTCGTCGACGTCGGGCGCGTCGGACATGTCCCTCCGTTTCGCGGACTGCGAGAAAAAGCCATGGGTGTTCGTCGCACGATGCCGGTTTCTCGCGTGCCGACCGCTCCCCGGCTACCTCGCCGAGTAGTCGAGCGCGGCCGCGACGAGTTCGACCGGATGCGCCGGCTCTCTCGCGTCCTCTCGGTCGCCGAGTTGCGTCCGACACGACGCGCCGGGGGCGACGACGGTGTCGCCGCCGCTCGCGTCCACCTGTTCGACGAGGATGTCCGCGATGGACTGCGAGAGGTCGTAGTGTTCGGCCTCGTAGCCGAACGAGCCGGCCATCCCGCAACAGCCCGAGTCGAGGTGGTCGACCTCGTAGCCGACGGCGCGGAGCACGTTCGCCGCGTGGTGGTCCTTGTTCAGCGCCTTCTGGTTGCAGTGGCCGTGGTAGGCGAGGCGCTCGCGGACCGCCCGCGACGGGAGGCGCTCGTCCAACCGATGGGTGTCGAGGTACTCGAGGACGCCGTAGGCGTTCGCGCCCACCGTCAGCACCTCGTCGCCGTCGAGTAGGTCCGCGTACTCGTCTTGGAGCATCACGGCGTCGGAGGGCTCGACGAAGACGACAGACCACCCACGTTCGACGAACGGATGTAGGGAGTCGACGTTCCGGCTCGCGCGCTCGCGGGCGAGGTCCAGAAAGCCGCCCGAGTACGCCGCTCGACCGCTCGGCGCGACGCCGGAGGCGAGCTCGACGTGCACCCCCGCGGCTTCCAGCACCCGGACCGCCGCCTTCCCCGCCTCCGGGTAGACGTAGTTCGTGTACGTGTCGGGGAACAGTAGCACCCTCTCGTCGGCGTCCGCCGCCGCGACCGTCGCCTCCCGCTCGTCGAACCACCGTTCGAGCGACTGACGGGCGAACGTCGGCAGTTCGCGGTCGGGAGCGAGGCCGAGCGCCCGGTTCAGAAGCGGACGCACGCCGGGAAGCTTCGGCGCGAGATTCGACACCGGTGCCGTGGCGCTGCCGACCGCGGCGAGGCGGTCGATGTTTGCGAACGCCCGCTCGCGGAGGCCGCTGCCCTCGCGCTCGTGGTACTGGTGTTTGACCTCGGCTTTGAGTTTCGCCAGGTCGACGCCGGTCGGACAGTCGTTCGCACAGCCCTTGCAGCCGATACAGAGGTCCAACACCTCCGACTGGAACCGATCCGAATAGAGCTCCTCCTCGTCCAACTCGCCGGTGATCGCGGCGCGAAGGAGGTTCGCTCGCCCGCGGGTCGTCGCCGCCTCGTCGCGCGTCGCCCGGTACGTCGGGCACATCGTGTCGCCGCCGGTCTGTCGGCAGGTGCCGCAGCCGTTGCAGAGTTCGACCAGTTCGGAGAAACTGCCGTGCTCCTCGAAGTCGAGGTTCGTCTCCCACTCCGTCGAGAAGTACTCGGAGCCGTAGCGCAGCGACTGCCGCATGTCGGTCGGGCTCTCTTCTCGGAAAACGACCTTCCCCGGGTTCATCCGCCAGTCGGGGTCGAACGCCGTCTTCAGTTCCTGAAACGCCGCCCACAACTGCGGGCCGTACATCTTCGGGTTGAACTCGGTCCGCGCGAGTCCGTCGCCGTGCTCGCCCGAGAACGAGCCGTGGTGTTCCAACACGAGGTCGGTGACGGCATCGGAGATAGAGCGCATCGTCTCGATGTCCTCGCCGTCTTTGAGGTTCAAGATCGGTCGGATGTGGAGCGTCCCGACCCCCGCGTGAGCGAAGTACGCCGCCGACGTACCGTGGTCTTCCAGCACCCGTTCGAACTGCTCGACGTACTCGGCCAACTCCTCGGGCGGAACCGTCGCGTCCTCGATGAACGGATAGGGCTTCGCGTCGCCCGGTAGCGACATGAGCAACGGAATCGCCGCCTTTCGGAGCTTCCAGAGCCGACCCTGCGCCTCGTCGGTGTACGCCTCGACGACATCGAACGCCTCGCCCTCGGCGAGGAAGCGGTCGTTCGTCCGCTCGATAGCCGCCGAGAAGTCGTCGTGCAGTTCGGAGTCGAACTCCAACATGAGCGCCGCTGCCGTCCCCTCGGGCATCTGCGCGGCGTACTCGGCGAACTCGCCGGACTCGCGGGCCAGTCGGAACACCTCGTCGTCCATCAATTCGACGGCGCTCGTGTCGAACTCCAGCGCCGCCGGCACCGCCGCCATCGCGTCCACCAGATCCGAAAAGCAGTACACCGCCAGCGCCGTCTCCGCCGGCTTGGTGACGAGCGACAGTTCGGCTTCGACGACCACGCCGAGGGTCCCCTCCGCGCCGACGACGAGTTTCGAGAGGTTCAACACCCGCTCGCCCTCGTCGGTCTCTCTCACGACTTTGTCCAGATTGTAGCCCGAGACGTTGCGCTTCAGGTCGGGATACCGGCTCTCTATCTCGTCGGCGTTCTCGTCGACGAGGCGGCGAACCGTGCGGTAGATGTCGGCTTCGAGGTCGTCTTTCGCCACTATCTCGTCCCACTCGTCGCCGTCGACGACCACGTCCCGCGTGCGAATCAGCGACCCGTCGGCGAGCACTACGTCCAGTTCCTCGGTGTAGGCGTCGGTGATACCGTAGCGGACCGAGTGTGCGCCCGTCGAGTTGTTGCCGATGCCGCCGCCGACGGTCGCGCGGTTCGACGAGGCCGGGTCGGGTGCGAACTTCAATCCGGAGGGAGCGAGCGCGTCGTCCAAGTCGTCCTGGACGACGCCGGGTTGCACTCGCGCGCGTTTGGCGTCGGCGTCGATGTCCAGTATCCGGTCCATGTACTTCGAGAAGTCGAGGACGACGCAGCCCGGGCCGACCGCCTGCCCCGCCAGCGAGGAACCGGCGCCGCGCGGCAGAATCGGCACGTCGTAGTCGGCGGCGATTCGCACCGCCGCCTGCACGTCCTCGACGGTGCGCGGGAGGACGACGCCCGCCGG